>JAXGPZ010000001.1:0-3337107 GCA_040766725.1 Anaerolineae bacterium
TTCGCAACTTGCCTTTGGGCTGAGGAGCAAGGCTAGCAATGGCCAAGAAAGAGAATCGCGTCTTGATCACGCTGGCTTGCAGCGAATGCAAGGAGCGGAACTACTCGAGCGAAAAGAACCGCAAAAATGACACGGGCCGTATCGCGCTGAACAAGTATTGCCCGCGGTGCAAAAAGCACACCGAGCATCGCGAGCAGCGCTAACCGGCTCTATGCAGGCGAGTAGCTCAATTGGCAGAGCAACGGTCTCCAAAACCGTAGGTTGCGGGTTCGATTCCTGCCTCGCCTGCCTCGTTTCATCTGTAACGTCAGGGCGCTTGCGTAGAGATGACGCGCGCCGGGCATGCTCGATTGAGGCCCTGTAGCCTCGTAGGAGCACTCTAGGGTGGCCAAGCCGACGACCGAGAAAAAGGAAAAGAAGGACAATCGTCTCGTTCGCTACTTTAAGGGTGTGCGGGCCGAGATGAGCAAGATGACGTGGCCAACGCGTCAGGTTACTCTACGCCTTACGGCCATCGTCCTGGGCGTCACTGCTGCCATGAGCATCGCGCTTGGCCTGATCGACTGGGTGTTCGCCCGCGTTTTCGCCCTGATGCTTGGCTGAGAAAAAAACCATGTCACCGACCAAGAAAACTCCAATCGAGCGCGATCCCGAGCTGGATAGCGCGGCCGCCCAGACGGTGGATGAGGCTACGGCCCAGCCAGCCGATGAGGTTGAGCCGACCGTCGAGATCCCCGCGGGTGCAGAGTGGTACGTGGTGCACAGTTACTCGGGATACGAGAACAAGGTGCGCCAGAACCTGAGCCAGCGCATCGAGTCGATGGGCATGCAGAACAAGATCTTTCGCGTTGTGGTGCCCACCGAGGAAGAAGTCGAGATCCGCGACGGCAAAAAGCGCAGCAGCCGCAAGCGCGTCTTTCCGGGGTACATCCTCGTACACATGGTGCTGGATGAGGAATCCTGGTATGTGGTGCGCAACACCCCCGGCGTGACCGGCTTTGTGGGCTCGGGGACGACGCCCACACCACTGCGCCCCGAAGAGGTTGACAAGATCCTCAAGCGCATGGAAGAGGAGACCCCTCGCATTCGGGTCAACTTTCGCATCGGCGAGACGGTGCGCATTGTCGAAGGGCCTTTTGCGGACTTTATGGGCGTGGTCGACGAGATCTATGCTGAGCGTGGCAAAGTGCGTGTGCTGGTCTCGTTCTTTGGCCGCGAGACGCCGGTAGAGATGGACTTTTTGCAGGTCGACAGGACCTAGGAAGAGGTAGAGTAGATGGCCAAAAAAGTCATGGCAATCGTCAAGTTGGCGCTGCCGGCCGGCAAGGCTAGCCCTGCGCCCCCGGTAGGCCCCGCTCTGGGCCAGCACGGCGTCAACATCATGGCCTTTGTCAAAGAATATAACGCCCGCACACAGGCCAACATCGGCACGGTGATCCCGGTCGAGATCACGGTCTTTCAAGATCGCTCGTTCGCCTTTATCACCAAGACGCCGCCTGCCAAGGATCTGTTGCTGCAGGCCGCCGGCGTGCAGCACGGCTCGGCCAAGCCCAGCACCGACAAGGTGGGCACCGTCACGCGCGCGCAGGTGCGCGAGATCGCCGAGACCAAGATGAAGGACCTCAACGCCGTCGATATCGAAGGCGCCATGCGCCAGATCGAGGGCTCTGCCCGCAGCATGGGCATCGTCATCAAAGACTAGCACCCCACCGGTGGGAGAGCGTCGCTCGACGGCGCTCGCTATGACCACGAGGAGACAACATGGGTAAACACGGTAAGCGTTATCTCGAGGCCGCCCAGGCGGTGGATCGTACTCGGCTCTACACGGCCGAAGAGGCGATCGAAGCCCTCAAGGCCATGCCCCACGCCAAGTTCGACGAGACCGTCGAGCTGCATTTCAGGCTCAACGTCGACCCCCGACATGCCGACCAGCAAGTGCGCAGCACGGTGATGCTGCCTGCGGGCACCGGCAAGCGCGTTCGCATCATCGCCTTTGTCGAGGGCGAGGCCGCGACGGCCGCCCGCGAGGCCGGGGCCGACTATGTGGGCACCGATGAGTTCATCCAGCGCATCCAGGACGGCTGGCTCGAGTTCGACGTCGCCATCGCCGAGCCGCGCGCCATGGGCAAGATCGGCCGATTGGGCCGCGTGCTGGGCCCGCGTGGCCTGATGCCCAACCCGCGCGCTGGCACCGTGGTGCAGCCCGAAGACGTGGCCAGCACCATCGAGCAGTTGCGGCAGGGCCGCGTCGAGTTTCGCGTCGACCGCACGTCCAACCTGCACGTGCCCATCGGCAAACTGAGCTTTACGCCCGAGCAGATCATGGAGAACCTGGTGGCGGTGGTGACAGCCGTCATGCGGGCACGGCCCGCGGCGGTGCGCGGTCAGTATATGAAGCGCGTCGTGCTGACATCGACCATGGGCCCCGGGTTCAACCTGGATACCAACGCGACCCAGACCGCCCGCTAGACCCTGCGGGCTGCAGGGCGCACACCCTGACAATCGCATAGCACACGATTTTGCTCAAGACAGCAGGCGCGCCATGGGCGCATAATGATGCCTGCCGAGGCAAGTCTCTGTTGACTCGACTCAGGTCGGGCTAGAGGTCTTGGCGTCTTGCGCGCCAGGACCTTTTTGTCTATAGGAGGTGAGTATCTCTTGGCACTCTCACGTACCCAAAAAGAGCGCATCGTCAAAGAGTACGGCGAACGGTTGGCCCGCGCCCAGGTGTTGATCTGGTCGCGCTACGAGCGGGTCAAGTTCCCCGAGTTTCAGAATCTGCGTGCGGCCTTGCGCAACGCCAACGCCGAGACCGTGGTGGTGACCAACACCCTGATGAGCCGCGCCCTGCAAGAGGCCGGCCTGCCCGTCAACGATGAGTTTGCGAACGGGCCCAACCTGGTCACCTTTGTGTACGGCGACATTGCGCCGGCCGCCAAGGCGATGATCGACTTTACGCGCGACAAGCCCGATCGCCTGCAGGTGATCGGTGGCCTGGTGGGCGGCAAAGTGGTCAACAGCGACGGCGTGCAGGCGCTGACGGAGCTTCCGTCGCGCGAGGTGCTGTTGGCGCGCGTGGTGGGCGGCATTCAGGCGCCCATCAGCGGCCTGGTTGGCACCCTTGGCGCCATGCTCCGTGGCGTGGTCAATGTGCTCGACGCACACCGCAAGCAACTCGAAGGCGCCGGCTGATCTCGCCGGACACTACACCAGCAACTGCATAGGTATCCTGAGGAGGACGTAACGTGTCTAAAGAAGAACTGATCGAAGCCATCAGCAACATGACGGTCCTCGAGCTGTCCGAGCTCGTCAAGGCCCTCGAAGAGAAGTTCGGCGTCAGCGCCGCTGCGCCCGTGGCCGTGGCCGCCGTGGCTGGCCCCGCCGCCGCCCCTGCCGCTGTCGAAGAAGAGGAGCAGACCGAGTTTGACGTCGTGCTCAAGGCCGTTGGCGAGAACAAGATCCAGGTCATCAAGGTCGTGCGTGAGCTGACCAGCCTGGGCCTGCGCGAGGCCAAGGCCGTGGTCGACGAGGCCCCCTCTGACGTGCTCAAGGCCGTCGAGAAAGCAGCCGCCGAAGCCGCCAAGAAGAGCCTCGAAGAAGTCGGCGCCACCGTCGAGCTGCGCTAGCACCTGCTGCGCTCGCTCTACCCGCGCCCTAGCCCGAAACGAAGAGGGGCCGTCGTTGGCGGCCCCTTTCGCTTACCCCTCGATCTTGAGCTTGGCCGCTGACGTGTTGGCGCCACAGGCGGCGCAGTGATAGTAGGCCCCAAAACGACCATGCCGCGCCTCGAGGACGCGCTGGCCGCACTTGGGGCAGGGCGCCTCCACGCGCTCCGGCGCATGCTCTCCTTGCTGTGGCGCAGAGAGTTGCCGCAGCGAGATGTTCTTGTTGCACTGCGGGCAGTGCAGGTATTCGCCATAGCGCCCACTGCGGGGCTCGAGGGGCGAGGCGCCACAGGCCGGGCAGGCCGACGCCTGGGCGAGCGCGACGATCTGCTCTGACAAGATCGGCCGGGTGTTCTTACACTTGGGATAGTGCTCGCACCCCAAGAAGCGGCTGTTCCCACGGGTGATGATGCGCATCCTACCGCCGCACTTGTCACAGAGCTCGCCCTCGGCAAAAACGTCGTCATCTTCGGGCGCTGCCTCGCCCGACGTGCGCAGGATGTAGCGGCAATCGGGGTAGCCCGAGCACCCCAGAAAGCGGCCCTCTTTGCTCAGCCGCACCTGCAGCGGCTTGCCACACTTGGGGCAAGTCTGTGTCAGGAGCTCGGCGGGCAGCCCTGCAGCCAATGCAGTGGCCACCGCGCCCTTCATGCTGGCCTTGGCGGCCGCCAGTTGCTCGCTGAACGGCCCATAGAAGGCGGTCAGCATCCCCACATAGCCCAGGTCGCCCGACGCGATGTGGTCGAGCTCGGTCTCCATGCCGGCCGTGTAGTGCACGTCCATGATATCGGGGAACGTGGCCACCAGTGCATCGCACACCACCATGCCCAGCTCGGTGGGGATCAGGGCGCGCTTTTCGAGGCGCACATAGCCGCGCTCGCGGATGACCGTCACCATGCTGGCATAGGTCGAGGGGCGCCCCACGCCGTTGGCCTCCAGCGCCTGGATCAACGTCGGCTCGGTGTAACGTGCCGGCGGCTTGGTAAAGTGTTGCTCGGGCTTGAGTTCGACCAGGTCGAGCGGCTCTTGTTCCTGCACGGGCGGCAGCGGCTGGTCGGCCTCTTCTTGCTCGCGGTCGGGCATGGCCGCCAGAAAGCCAGGGAACAGCAGGCGCTGCCCATTGGCGCGGAACAGATAGTCGCGATCGGCGGTAATGTCGACAGTTAGCGTGGCGTAGAGCGCCGGCGGCATCTGGCTGGCCACGAACCGCCGCCAGATCAGCTCATACAGCAGCGCCTGTTCTGCGCTCAGCGAAGCGACCATGCTGTTGGGCGTGCGGAACACGCTGGTGGGGCGGATGGCCTCGTGCGCCTCTTGAGCATTGACCACCTTGGAGCGATAGGCCGGCGCGGTGGATGGCAGGTAATCTGCCCCCCACTGCTGTTCGATGTAGCGTCGCGCCTCTTGTTGCGCCTCGGGGGCCACATGGGTCGAGTCGGTGCGCATGTAGGTGATCAGGCCCACCATCTCGCCCTGCAGCTCGATGCCCTCATAGAGCTGCTGCGCGATGCGCATCGTACGGCGCGCATCATAGCCCAGCCGCGCACCAGCATCGGCCTGCATCGTGCTGGTGATATAGGGCGGCTGTGGCTTGCGCTGGCGTTTGCCCGGCTGCACGCGCGTGACCACGTAGCGCGCGCCCTCGAGCTCGCGCAGGATCAGGTCCACCTCGTCTTTGGTGCGCAGGCCGGGGTCCTCGCCCCTCACTTTGAGCAGCCGCGCCAGCAGACGCTCTCGTTCCGGCGTCTGGCGCTGCAACAGAGCATCGAGGGTCCAGTACTCTTCAGGCACAAAAGCCAGGATCTCGCGTTCGCGTTCGACCACCAGGCGCAGCGCCACCGACTGCACTCGCCCCGCCGACAGGCGTTTCTTCATGGCGCGGGCCAGCAGCGGGCTGATCTGATAGCCCACCAGACGGTCGAGCACACGGCGCGCCTCTTGCGCGGCGATCAGGTCGCGGTCGAGCTCTCGAGGAGCCTGCAACGCCTGCCGCACTGCCTGCGGCGTCACCTGGTCAAAGCTGATGCGCCGCGTGCGTTCGGGGTCGAGCCGGGCCGCTTGCTGCACATGCCAGGCGATGGCCTCGCCCTCGCGGTCGGGGTCGGTGGCCAGATAGATGGCGTGCGCCGAGCGGGCAGCCTCGGCGATCTTGCTGATGACCTCGCGCTTCTTGGGGGCCACGACGTAGGTGGGCTGAAAGTCGGCCTCGATGTCGACGCCCAACTCCTTGAGAGGCAGGTCGCGCACATGCCCCACCGAGGCCACCACCGCGTACTCGCCGCCGAGATAGTGGGCGATGCTGCGGGCCTTGGCAGGCGACTCGACGATCACGAGCTTGTCTGGCATACGTCCTCGCGTAGAGCCGAACAAATGAGCGCCGGGATTGTACGCCGCAAGGTCGATGCTGTCGAACACACGGCGTTGGCAGGCGCTGAGCGGGTGGCTACAATGTCCGCAGCACGAATCGGAGACCGCCCATGGCCATGACCTCACGAGAGCGTGTCACGCGCACGCTACGTTTCGAGGGCGTCGACCGCCCCGCTCGCGACGTATGGACGTTGCCGGCCGCGTTCTTTGGGCGCGAGGCCGAGTTGCAGGCCCTGCTCGATCGATACCCCAGCGACTTTGGCCCCAGCGGCTATCGCGACCCGGTCGACGAGTCCCCTCTTTACGAGCCGGGCTACTGGACCGACCCGTGGGGCTCGACCTGGCAGAACATCCAGCGCGGCATGATCGGCGAGGTCAAGCACCCCGCCCTGGCCAACTGGGCCGACCTGGCCCACTGGCAACCACCGTACCATCTGCTGGGCCAGGGCTTGGAAGAGGTCAACCGCACCTGCGCCGCCAGCGATCGCTTCGTGCACCTGGGGCTGCCGCGGCCGTTTGAGCGGCTGCAGTTCGTGCGCGGCAGCGAGAACGTTTACCTGGACCTGGCCTGGGGCGTGCCCGAGGTGTTCAAGCTGCTGGAGATGATTCACGACTTTTATCTGCAGCATCTGCACCATGTGCTCAGAACCGATGTGGACGCCGTCTTTTTCATGGATGACTGGGGCTCGGCCAGGGCGCTGCTCATCTCGCCGGCCATGTGGGCAACCTACTTCAAGCCGCTCTACAAGGATTATGTCGATCTGGCCCACGCCCACGGCAAGTTCGCGTTGATGCACTCGGACGGCTACATCCTGGACATCTACCCGCACCTGATCGAGATCGGCGTCGACGCCATCAACTCACAGCTCTTTTGCATGCCCATCGAGACGGTCGGCGAGCGCTTTAGAGGGCAGATCACTTTCTGGGGCGAGCTCGACCGCCAGCACATTCTGCCCTTTGGCACGCCCGACGATGTGCGCGCCGCCGTGCAGCGGGTGCGCGCCGCCCTGTGGGACGATCGCGGCGGCGTGATCGGCCAGGCCGAGCTCAACCAGGGCTACCCCACGGAGAACATCCGCGCCTTTTTCGAGGCCTGGTGGGGGCCCCCCGAAGAGCCAGCGCCGGCCGCATCAGCGACATCCCATCGGAGAGACTAGCACCATGTCGCCAACGCATCTGCGCCCCCTTCGCCGCGCGCTGCAGCACCTGCTGATCGCCGCGGCGCTGTTGATCGCCCTCTCGGGCTGCTGGCTGGCGACCCTGCCCACGGCTGCGCCGGCCGCGCCCGACGCTGCACAGCCTACCGAGCCGCCTGCGACCCTGGCGCCGACGAGCGCCCCCACGCCCTCGACGCCGCCCACCGCGACGTCGCGGCAGGCGACGTCGCCTGCCGATCAACCGCTGAGCACCCCCACGCCAGCGCCGGCGACCATCGGGGCCATCTACGGAGATGAGGCCGGCGTCTTTTGGGTCGACCTGGCGTCGGGCGAGACCCTGCCCTTGATCGCCGGCGCGGCCGGCACGAGCTGGGCGCTGCATGGACAGCAACTCGCCCTGGTGCGCGGGCGGTTCGTCGAACGCCTCGACCTGGACACGGGCCAGGCCGCACTGTCGCGGGTGCCGGCGTCTGAGGACCTCATCGATGCTCAGGCCTACTGGACCTCAGGCGGCGAGCGGCTGCTCTATGTCGGCTTAGTCGAGCCTGATCCCGCCTCAGATGAGCCCGAACTGCGCCTGTTGCTCTGCGAGCTGCCAGCCGAGGGCGCAGGCGTCCCTGTCGAGTATATCGGCGCGCCCGCCATGGTGCTGGGCTATGACGCCGCCCGCGAGCGTCTGCTGCTATGGGCGCCCGCGCCAGAGGGCGAGGCGCTACAGGTGCTCGCCGTCGCGCCCTCGAGCGGCGAGGCCGAGTTGGCCGCCCTTCTCGAGGGGCTGGGCGAGATCGCACTGGGGCCCCACGGCGAGCTGGCCTGGCTCGCTCGTGACGCGGCCGGCTATGCGCTGGTGACGGCGCCGCTCGACGAGGCCTCTGCAGCCGTCGCTCATGCCCTGCCAGAGGGCGCCTATGCCACCGACATCGTGTGGGCGCTCGATGGGCAGCGGCTGGCCTTTGGCCTGCACCGGGGCGAGCTCTATGACCCCGAAGTCGAGAACCTGGGGCTCTACACCCTCGACCTGACCAGCGGACGGATCGACGGCCCGCTGGGCGAGAGCTCGGCCTATGCGCGCATCGCCGGTTGGGCGCCCGATGGTAAAGGCCTCGTTGTGCACCAGCGCGACAACGAGACGGCCTACTATGCCCTGGTGGCTCTCGATGGCGCTCAAGAGGCCGCCGCCATCAAGGGCACGGCAGACTTGGTGGGTTGGGCGCGTCGGCCGACGCTGCCCGCCGATGCTGCCACGCTGGATCCATGGCAGCGCCGCTTTGTGAGCGCGGCCGGCGACGCCGCAGCGACGTCGGCTGCGGCCGCCTCGTTCGTCGCGGCGCATCTCGACCTGCCGCTGGCCGAGCGGGCGTCGCGCCTCGAGACTTACTATGGCGCGGCGGGCTGGCCAGCGGGCGCACGCCAACTGCTCGAGGCAGGCGACGGGGTGTTTGTCATGCAGACGCCGCCGTCGAGCATCGTGGTGGCGTCGATTCAGGGCAGCCAGATCGTTGGCCAGGGAGAGGTGTTGGGCCAGGTGCGCCTCGCGGGCGGGCGCCTGGCGGTGGTGTATGGCGGCGAGTTCGGCGGCCAGCAGCAGTGGACGGTGACGCTTTTGGAGCGGAGCGATGATGGCGCCTGGCGCACCCTCTGGGAGCCGTTGGGGCGCAACGACTGGGTGACCACGGCCGGCGCGGTGGCCTTTGAGGGCGAGGGCATCGATAGACTGCGGGTGACGGGCACCTCGCTCGGGCTGCCCAGCGACGTCTTTTTCGAGTGCGCCGCCTGCCCGCTCCGTGAGCTCGCGGCCACCTGGCGGCTCGACGGCGACGCCTATGTGCGCGCCTCTGCTCTGGCAGCCGATGCTCCCCTGACCGCCGTGCACTGGGAGCTAACGACACGCACACCCTATGCGCTCGTCTACGAAGCGGTGCGGCGCATCAGAGCCGGCGAGGACGCCACCGAGGTGGCCAGCACAGCCGCCATCGAGCAGTTGGCCGCCATGGAACTGCACGATGACACCATGCGTCTACTGGTTAGCAGCGCATCGCCAGAGGCGGTGGTTTTCGGCCCTGCCGATGCGCCCACGGCCTGGCGGGCGACGATTCGGGCTGGACGCGTCGAACAGGTGGTGGCGCGTTGACCGAGTACAAGTTCCGTTGCGATGCCCTTGTGAACCTGCTATAATAGAAGCTGCACTGGACTCGTACCGGATGCAAGAATCGCCAATAGACAGCGAACAGAGCCACTGCGAACAGCTCGGCTGCACAACGATGGTCGTTGTGGAAAGGGGGAACTCGTGAGATATCGACAATCGCGAACTGGCGCCCGCACGCGTTGGCTCAACCTCGCTGCGCTGCTCCTGGTGCTGGTGGGAGCGCTGGCGGTGCCGGCAACCGCAACGGCCGACCCTGGCCCGTGGCGCGGCGACTATTACACGAACATGACGCTTTTCGGCGGCCCCGCAGTCGTGAGGTACGACTCGGAGATCAACTTTAACTGGGGCACCAGCGCGCCCGCTGGGGGCATCCCTGCCGATCAGTTCTCGGTGAACTGGTCCGCCGTGCAGTATTTCAACGCCGGCACCTACACGTTTAGCGTCACCGTCGACGACGGCGTGCGGGTGTGGGTCGATGGCGAGCTGATCATCGATCAGTGGAAGGACCAGCAGGCCACCACCTACTCGGCCTCGCGGTATCTGAACGCCGGCAACCATGCGTTGCAGGTGCAGTACTATGAGAATGGCGGCGACGCCCTGTGCCGCTTCTGGTGGACGGCGGGCGGCGGCACGCCTCCCGGCGCGTGGAACGGCGAGTATTTCAACAACATCTTCCTGGCCGGCCCCGCGGCGCTGGTGCGCAGCGACGGCGCAGTCAACTTTGACTGGGGCGCTGGCTCGCCGGGGCCCGGCGTGGCCGCCGACAACTTTTCAGTGCGGTGGACCACCACGGCAAACTTTGCGGCCAGGCAGAACTATACCTTTAGCGCCACGGTCGATGACGGCGTGCGGGTGTATGTCGACGGCGCCCTGGTCATCGACAAGTGGTACCCCCAGTCTCGCACCACCCATTCGGCCACCAAGTATCTGAACGCCGGCAACCACACCGTCATGGTCGAGTACTTTGAGCAGGGCGGCGCTGCGTTGTGCATCGTCTCGTGGACCGGCGGGGGCACCCCGCCTCCTCCGGGTGGCGCCGTGGTGGTCGACGATCTCAGCGCGGGCTTTATCTGGGGCGGGCCTGCGGGCGGCATGCGCGGCCGTTCGGTAGGCTATGCCGGTCACCTCTACTGGAGCTGGAACCAGACGAGCCAGCTGCTGAGCTGGGGCAAGTGGTTCCCGCACCTGACGGTGCCTGGCAACTATCAGGTGCAGGTGTACATCCCCAGCTACTACCATGGCACCAAGAGCGCCAAGTACGTCATCTATCACAGTGGCACGTCACACTCAAAGTGGGTCAACCAGAACAACTACTACGACAAGTGGGTCGATCTGGGCACCTACTACTTTGCCGGTGGGCCCAGCGAGTATGTCTACCTAGGCGACAATACCGGCGAGCCGTACATGACCCGCTATGTGGGCTTTGACGCGGTCCGCTTTGTGCCTGCGGGTGGGGCACCGCCACCGCCTCCGCCGCCACCGCCGCCCAGTGGCTGCGCCATCAACCCGATCCTGGGCTTTGGCAATGTGTGGCATGGCTATGCGCATGTGCGCACCAAGCTGGGTTGCCCCACCGAAGCTGAGGTGGGCACTTGGGCCGGCGCGCAGACCTTTATCGGCGGCTACATGTTCTGGCGCCAGGACAAGGCCCAGATCTATGCGCTGCTGAGCAATGGCACCTGGTACGCCTTTAGTGACACCTGGAACAGCTCGATGCCCGAGACCGATCCTGGCATCGTGGCGCCGCCAGGCTATCTGCAGCCCAAGCGCGGCTTTGGCAAGGTCTGGCGCGAGAACCCGGCCATCAAGTCGGGGCTCTCGTGGGCCACCATCGAGGAGTATGGCTACAACGGCACCTTCCAGCAGTACAACGGCGGCATGATGATGTGGAGCCCCACCTATGGCGTGCTCGTGCTCTACAGCGACGGCCGCTGGGAAAAATACTAGCCTCTGACGCTGACCAAGAGGCCCTGCCGATCTGGCAGGGCCTCTTTCTATTCGGCGCGCAACTCGCGCTGCAGCAGCATGTCCAACTCGCGCTGAAAGCGTGGCACCCCAAAGCGCTGCGCCTCGGCGCGCAGGTGCGTGGCATCAAAGGTGAGTCCCTCGAGGCGTCGCACCGCCGCGGCCAGCGAGGCCGATGTAGGCTGGTCAAAGAGCACACCCGTGCGCCCGTCGCTCACTGTATCCAGCGCGCCACCGGCCGCATAGGCGATGACCGGCCGCCCCGCCGACAGCGCCTCGACCGGCGTCAGCCCAAAGTCCTCTTCGCCAGGAAAGACAAAGGCCTTGCAGCCGGCCATCAGCCGTCGCACCTCGGCGTCGTCTCGCACAAAGCCCAGGAACTCGACGCTGGGCCCTGCCAGGCGCTCGAGGGCGGCCCGATCGCGGCCCTCGCCCACCACCTTCAGGGGCAGGCCCAGCTCGGTAAAGGCCCGCACCGCCAGATCGATGCGCTTGTAGGGCACCAGCCGCGACGTCACGAGGTAATAGTCGCCCACCGGCACGTCGGCCCCGCCGCCGGCCACGTCGGTGTCTACCGGCGGATAGATGATCGCGGCATCACGCCGATAGTGCTTGGCGATGCGTTCGCGCACCGTGCGCGAGATGGCCACAAAGCGATCCACCCGGTTGGCGGCCGCCAGATCCCACAGCCGCAGGTTCTTGAGGGCGGGCGCCATGAGCGCCTGCGCCAGGCGCCCCACGCCCTCGCGCTCGATATAGCCGTGATAGTTCCACAAAAAGCGCGGCGGCGTCAGGCAGTAGCATACGTGCCGGGTGTGCTCGCTGGTGAGCACGCCGTGGGCAAAGCCGCTGGGGATGCTCAGCACCAGGTCATAGCCGCGCAGGTCAAATGACTCGAACGCCAGCGGGTAGAGCGGCAGAAACCATTGCTGCTTGCGCCGCGCCAGGGGAATGCGGTTCATGAAGGACGGGCGGATATCCCATTCACGATAGCGTGTCGGCAGCGCCTCGGGCCGATAGACCGAGGTGTAGATGGGCGCCTGGGGATACATGTCATGCACCACCTCGAGCACCCGCTCGGCGCCGCCGTACTGGTTGAGCCACGAAAAGACGATGGCGAGTTTCATGCCCTACCCTACTTGCCTATGCAGAACTGTCCAAAGATGGTGGCCAGCAGGTCTTCGCTGGCCGTCTCGCCGGTGATCTCTCCGAGGATCGCGACGGCCTCGCCCACATCGATGGCCACCAGGTCGACGAACCGGCCCTCGTGCGCCGCCTGCAATGCCGACGCGACCTGTGTGAGCGCCCGCTGAAAGGCCGCGCGATGCCGCGGATTGGCCGTCAGCGGCTCGGCGGCCTGCACCGCGCCGCCCAGCACCGCCTGCACCATCGCCTCCTCGAGCTCGGGGATGCCCTGGCCCGTGAGCGCCGACACACTGACGCGCGCCACGCCGGGCAGCAGCCCAGCATAGGCATCGGCCTGCGGCAGATCGGCCTTGTTGATCACCAGCAGGGCCGCGCGGGCAGCGACCAGCGCCGCCACCTCGTGGTCGCGCTGAGCGCAGGGCGTGCTGCCATCGACCACCAGCAGGACGAGGTCGGCCTCGCTCAGCGAGCGGCGGCTGCGCTCTACGCCGATGCGCTCGACGACGTCGCGCGCTTTGTTGATGCCGGCCGTATCGACCAGCACAAAGGGCACTCCCTGCAAGATCAGCGTCTCTTCAAGAGTGTCGCGGGTGGTGCCTGGCACCGGCGTGACGATGGCGCGATCGGTGCGCAGCAGCGCGTTCAGCAGGCTGCTCTTGCCCACGTTGGGCCGCCCGACGATGGCGGTGTGCACCCCCTGGCGATACACCCGCCCGGCGTCAGCCTCGTGGATCAGACGCTGCAGCGCAGCCTGCGCGCGCTGCAGCTCGGGGCGCACATCGCGCGGGGGAATGTCATCGTCGCTGAAATCGATGCTCGCCTGCAGATAGGCCAGCACCTCGAGCAGCCCCTGACGAAGGGCGCGCACCTGGCCCGACAGGCGGCCGTTCAGCTGGTTCACCGCCACGCGCAACGCGGCCGCGCTCTTGCTCTGGATCGTATCGAGCACCGCCTCGGCCTGCGCCAGGTCGATGCGCCCGTTGACAAAGGCCCGCAGTGTGAACTCGCCCGGCTCGGCCAGGCGCGCCCCCTGGCCCAGGCACAGGGCCAGCACCTCGCGCAAGGGCACCGGCCCGCCATGGACGTTGAACTCGACCACATCCTGTCGCGTGAACGAGTGCGGCGTCGCCATGTAGCTTGCCAGCACCTCGTCCACGGCGCGGCCATCGGCGGGGTCGATCACGCTGCCATAGTAGAGCCGCTGCGGCTCCCAGCGGCGGCGCGTTTGCCCGCGCGGCCCGCGAAAGAGGGCCCGGGCGATGGTGAGCGCCTGTGGCCCTGAGAGGCGCACAATGCCGATGCCGCCTACGCCGACGGGCGTAGAGATGGCGGCGATGGTGTCGTCGAGCGAGTAGGCCATGGCGCCTGCCCGTCAGGGCTCTGGCTGCGGCTGGCCGCGCCGTTCGCCGGGGATCACCTGTTTGACTCCCTTGTTGAACTTGCCGCGGGGCATCATCACGCGATGGCCGCAGCCGGCGCACACCATACCCACGTCGGTGCCCGTGCGGGTGATCGCCCACTCATACGACCCACAGGGGTGTGGCTTGCGCATGCGCACCCGATCGCCGGGATAGACCTCAACGTACACCATCGCCCGGCTCCGGTTCCTGAGCGTCCTCTGGCTGGCGCCGCAGCCAGAACTGCAGCAGTGTCGAGCCGTAGCGACGCTCGCGCGCCAGATGGTAGCGCTGTAGCGTCAGCGGGCGCGCCTCTTTGGGGTGAATCTGCACGATGATCACGCCGTCGTCGGCCAGCAGATCGTGCTCGTCCAGCGCCAGCAGCGCCCTGACCCACAGGTCCTGATACTGGGGCGGGGCTACATAGATGTACTCAAAGCCGCGCTGTGCGGCGGGGTCGGCCAGATAGCGAAAAGCGTCGCCTTTGACGACGGTGGCGCCATCGGCCAGGCCGGTGAGCGTCAGGTTCTTGCGCAACACCTGCACGGCCTGGTGGGCCTTGTCGATCATGACCACGTGGCGCGCCCCACGACTGAGGGCCTCGATGCCCACGCTGCCGGTGCCCGCAAAGAGATCGAGCAGCGTGGCCCCTTCGATCTCGGCGCCGATGATGTCAAAGAGCGACTCTTTGACCCGATCGGTGATGGGGCGCGTGCCCTCTCCCGGCACACTCAGCAGCTTGCGGCCCTTGGCAGAGCCGGCGATGACACGCAACAGACACCTCGCCTGTGATTGCTTTGACTCCGAGTCTAGCATCAGCGGCCCGTAGGGTCAACGTAGCAGTTGCGTCCGCGGCTCGCTTGTGCTATGCTAGGATAAAGCGTTGAGCAGGACGAGTAGCCGCTGGCGCAGCGCCAGGGATGGGCGGGCAGAGACTGAAACCCGCCTTCGTCAGCGGGCGGCGAAAACCACCTGTGAGCGGGGCCCCGAAGCGCAGTAAGGGCCCACGGCAGCCGCCGTTACCGGCAACAATGAGGGCCAGCCTGGCTGGCCGAAAATGGGTGGAATCGCGTGAGCAAGCCTCTCGCCCCATGTGGGCGCGAGGTTTCTTTGTTTGCGGGGTGATGACCATGCAACGCACCACTACTGCCCGCCCCGGGCAGAGATCCGGGGCACATCGGCACATCTGCGGATCATCCTGACGAGTGGAGAGGCTTATCATGGCAGAACAACCGAGCATCGAACAGATCAGGCACACGGCCGCCCATGTGATGGCCGAGGCGGTGCTACAGCTCTTTCCGGGGGCCAAGTTCGGCATCGGCCCGGCCATCGAGAACGGCTTTTACTATGACTTTGATCTGCCGCGCCCACTGACGCCCGATGACCTCGAGGCCATCACGGCGCTGATGAAGGCCAGCATCCAGGCCAGAAAGCCGCTGGTGCGCCAGGAGGTGACCCGCGAGCAGGCGCTGGCCGAGTTCGCCGACCAGCCCTACAAGGTCGAGCTGATCAAAGAGCTGCCCGAGGGTGAGACGATCTCGATCTATCGCCACGGCGAGTTCAAAGACCTGTGCCGTGGGCCGCATGTCGAACATACGGGGCAACTGCGCTGGGACGCGCTCAAGCTGATGAGCATCGCGGGCGCTTACTGGCGCGGCGACGAAAAGAACCCCATGCTGCAGCGCATCTATGGCACCATCTGGCCCAGCAAACAGGAGCTGCAGGCCTATCTCGACCGTTTGGCCGACATCGAGCGGCGCGACCATCGCCGCCTGGGCAAAGAGTTGGACCTGTTCAGCCTGCACGAAGAGGCCGGCGCCGGACTGGCCTACTGGCACCCCAAGGGCGGCCGTATGCGCGTGCTCATCGAGGATTTCTGGCGCATGCGTCACTATGAGGGCGGCTATGAGATCCTGTTTACGCCGCACATCGGGCGCTCATGGCTGTGGGAGACGTCGGGGCACCTCGACTTTTACCGCGAGGGCATGTACGCCCCGATGCAGATCGACGAGCAGAACTATTACATCAAGCCGATGAACTGCCCGTTCCACATCCTGATCTACCAGACGCAGTCGCGGTCGTACCGCGACTTGCCGCTGCGCTGGGCCGAGATGGGCACCGTCTACCGCTATGAAAAGAGCGGCGTGCTGCACGGGCTGCTGCGCGTGCGCGGCTTTACGCAGGACGACGCCCACATCATCTGCACGCCCGAGCAGATCGAGGACGAGATCCTGGGGGTGCTGCGCTTTTCGCTCGCCCTGTGGCGCGACTTTGGCTTTGAGAACGTCAACGCCTACCTGGCCACGCGCCCCGAGCACTCGGTGGGCGAGCAGGCCCGCTGGGATCAGGCCACCGAGTCGCTGCGCAAGGCCCTCGAGGCCGAGCAGGTGCCTTACGAGGTGGACGAGGGCGGCGGCGCCTTTTACGGCCCCAAGATCGACCTCAAGATCAAGGATGCGCTGGGGCGCGAGTGGCAGATGACGACCATCCAGTTCGATTTCAACGAGCCCGAACGCTTTGATATGACCTACCGCGGCGCCGACGGCGCCGATCACCGGCCCTACATGGTGCATCGGGCGCTGCTGGGCTCGTTGGAGCGCTTTTTCGGCGTGCTGATCGAGCACTATGGCGGCGCGTTTCCGCTGTGGCTGGCGCCGGTGCAGGCGCGGTTGATCCCCATCGCCGACCGGCATGTGGCCTACGCCCAAGAGGCGCTGGCCAGGCTCAAGGCGGCGGGGCTGCGCGTCGAGCTGGACGACTCGAACGGTCGCATGAACGCCAAAATCCGCGACGCTCAACTGCAAAAGGTGCCCTACATGCTGGTGGTGGGCGACCGCGAGGCCGAGAACGGCCAGGTTGCGGTGCGCCTGCGCACCAACGAGGACCTGGGCGCCATGTCGATCGAGAGCTTTATCGAGCGGGTGCAGGCGCTGGTGGCCGCGCGCGACAACGCCAACCTGTAGTCACCGTGCCGCCGCCAGAGGCAGGGCCAGGCTGGCTCTGCCTCTGGCCGGTCGACGTCAGGGCGCTGGCGGCGCTCACGATGTGGCGCGAGCCATCCATTGCGGGGAGGTCCATGGCATGACGCCGCGCGAGCGTTACCTGGCCACACTGCTCTACGAGCGGCCTGACCACGTGCCCCTGACGCCGGGCTATCCGCGCGAATCCACGTTGGCCGCCTGGCACACGCAGGGACTCGACCCGGCCTGCGACTGGCTGGATGCTGTGGTAGCCGAGGTGGGCGTGCCGCGGACGGCGTTCGACACCACCATCAGCGTGCCGGTGTCGTCGCGCATGATCCCAACGTTTGAGGAAAAGGTGCTGGCCCACCGCGACGGCCACTATCTGGTGCAAGACTGGATGGGCGCCATCACCGAGATCGCCGATACCTACGACTATACCTACATCCGCTCGGCCAAGGATTTCGTCACGCGCCGCTGGCACCGCTTTCCCGTGCAAACGCGCGCCGACTGGGAACAGGTGGCCTGGCGCTATAGCGCGGACGATGCGACGCGCTGGCCCCAGGACTGGGCGCAGGCCTGCGCTGATCTGGCAGCCTCGGGGCTGGCCGTAGCCGTGCAGCTCAACGGGCCCTTTTGGCAGATGCGCGAATGGGTGGGCTTGCAGGGCCTGTGCCTGCTGATGGTTGATGACCCTGCCTTTGTGGCCGAGATGGCCGCTCACTGGCAACGGTTCACGCTGGCGCTGCTCGACCGCATCACCCGGGCGCTGCGCGTCGATGTGCTGATGGTCTCGGAGGATATGGCCTACAAGGCCCATAGCATGATCTCGCCGGCCATGGCCCGGCGCTTTTTGCAGCCGACCTACCTGGCCTGGCACGAACTGTTGTCGGCGCGCGGCTGCCGCGTGTTCGACATGGACTCGGATGGCGACATCAGCGAGTTGGCGCCGCTCTGGCTCGAGAGCGGCTTTAACTGCCTCAACCCCATCGAGATCGCCGCGGGCAACGATCCCCTGAGCCTGCGCGCGCGATATGGGCGTCGCCTGGCGCTGCGCGGCGGGCTCGACAAGCGCGTGTTGGCCGAGGGCGGCGCGCCCATGCAGGCCATGCTGCGGGCCATCGTGCCGCCGCTCGTGGCCGAGGGGGGTTATGTCCCCTCGTGCGACCATGGCGTGCCGCCAGACATCTCCTGGCCCAACTACCTCGCCTGCACGCGCGAGCTGGCCGGCCTGCTTGGCTGGCGCTGACGGTTGGTGGGCCCACCGCGCCATGCTACAATCGCAGCGCCAGAGGCCGGCGAGGCGCTGGCCACTGGCGGGTTTGGGTGCGGCCGGCGAATGCATCGTCGGGCTGACCGCGCGCATTCGCCGCGTAGCCAACGCCCATCGCCAGCATGGGCGGCCGTGGGCACAGGGCCAAGGAGCTCGAGGGCATGGTTTCGGATCGCTTGCTCGGCCTGGCTGCTGAGGCGTATGGCTTTGACGCCAGCACGCTCGCCTTGATCAGCACCACCACCAACGTGGTCTACCACTTTTGCAGGGATGGCGCGCCCTACATCCTCAGGCTCTCGCAGCGGCCTGCCGAGGCGCTCCCCAGGGTCATCGCCGAGATGGACTGGCTGGACTATTTGGCGCGCCACGGCATTAGCGTCTCTCTGCCGCTGCGCAGCCGCTCTGGAGAGCTGGCCATCGCCGTGACAGAGGACGGCCAGGGCTACATCCTCGCCGCCTTTGCCATGGCCGGCGGCAGGTTCTGGGACAGAAAAGACAAGGCCCGCTGGAACGCCACGGTGTTCACCAATTGGGGCCGCGTCATGGGCGAGATGCACCGCCTGACCAAGGCCTACGCACCGCCCGATGACCGCACCGTGCGAGACACGTTTGCCGAGCGCGAGGCCATCCCCGACAAGCTACAGGCGTGCCCCTCGGTCTATGCTATCGGGCAGGCGCTCTTGCACGAGATCCTGAGCCTGCCCATCGAGAGCGACGGATACGGCCTGATCCACTATGACCTGCATCCCTGGAACATGCTGCTCGAGGGCGACCGCATCAATGTCTTTGACTTTGACGATTGCCTGTATGGCTGGTTCGCCCTGGACATGGGCGTGGCCCTCTATCACGGCCTCTGGTGGGGGCGCCATGATGGTGCCAAGCCTGTGCCCAACGACCTGTCTGCCAGCCTCATCCGCAACTTTGTCAGGGGGTACCTGTCGCGCAACAGCTTGAGCCGCTACTGGCTGGCCAAGGTGCCGCTCTTTATGCGCTATCGGCAGATCTGCAAGTTCAGTTGGTTCTTTGACCCCGACCACATCGACGAAGAGCAGCGCACGCGCATAGGCAATATCGAGCGGGGGGTGCTGTTCAGTGACTGCGAGCCGGACGAGGCGCTCTTTTGCCTCGACCGCTACACGTAACGCCGTCCGCCAGAGATTGCCCCCGCTGATCGCCCTGTCATCAGTCGTTCTGCAAGGAGGATGTGATGGAGAATTTGAGTCTGAATGGCGCCTGGACGCTGGCGCGCAGTGGCGGCGCTCAGGCCATCCCGGCCAGCGTGCCCGGCTGTGTGCACCTGGACCTGCTGGCCGAGGGCCTGATTCCTGACCCCTACTTTCGCGACAACGAGCTGCAGGTGCTCTGGGTGGGTGAGACCGACTGGACCTACCGGCGCACCTTTACCGTGGACGCGACTTTCCTGGCGCACGAGCGCGTCTGGTTGCGCTGCGAGGGGCTGGATACCATCGCCACGCTCACGCTCAATGGCGCGCTGGTGGGCTGCGCCGACAACATGTTCCGCACCTGGGAGTACGACGTGCGCGAGTTGCTGCGCGCGGGCGAGAACGAGCTGGTGATCGCCTTTCGCTCGCCCATGCAGTATGTGCGCGAAAAGGCCGTCGGTCAGCGGTTTTTGCCGGCCTGGGGCGTGGGCGACCACAAGCTCGATGGCGGCGGCTGGATTCGCAAAGAGCCCTGCAACTTTGGCTGGGACTGGGGGCCCAAGCTGGCCACCTGCGGCATCTGGCGCGACATCGCCCTGCTGGCGTATGACTGCGCTCGCCTCGACGACGTGCACGTGATGCAGCAGCACGCCGCCGACGGGAGCGTCGAGGTCGAGGTGCGAGTGGCTGCCGAGCAGGCCCCGGCGGGCGAGCTGACGGCGCGTGTCGAGCTGACCTTCGAGGGGCAGGCGGTTGACAACGCGTGCCTGGTGCTCGCCGACGGCCAGGGCGTCGCGACCCTGCAGGTGGCCGAGCCGCGGCTGTGGTGGCCCAACGGCATGGGCGCACAGCCGCTCTACAAGGTGCGCGTGACGCTGCACGATGCCGCCGGCCGTGCGCTCGACGAGCGCGCACTGCGCATCGGCCTGCGCCGCCTCGAGCTGGTGCGCCAGCCCGACGCCTGGGGCGAGTCGTTCCACTTTAGCTGCAACGGCGTGCCCTTTTTCGCCAAGGGCGCCAACTGGATCCCCGATGACGTCTTTGCGGCGCGCATGACGCGCGAGCGCTACCGTGCCAGCCTCGAGGATGCGCGCCAGGCCAACATGAACATGCTGCGGGTGTGGGGCGGCGGCATCTATGAAGAAGACGCCTTCTACGACCTGTGCGACGAGATGGGCCTCTGCGTCTGGCAGGATTTCATCTTTGCCTGCGCCACCTACCCCACCTTTGACAGCGCCTGGATGGCCAACGTGGCGGTCGAGGCCGAGCAGAATGTGCGCCGTATCCGCCACCATGCCAGCCTGGCGCTGTGGTGCGGCAACAACGAGCTGGAGCAGGGCCTGGTGGGCGACGCCTGGACCAGGACCACCATGAGCTGGGACGACTATGGCAGGCTGTTCGACCAACTGCTGCCTGCGATCGTGGCTCGGCTCGACCCGCAGACGGCGTATTGGCCCTGCAGCCCCCACAGCCCGCTGGGGCCTCGTCAGGATTTCAACAACCCCACCTGTGGCGATGCCCATCTGTGGAGCGTGTGGCACGGGCAAGAGCCGTTCGAGTGGTATCGCGGCTGCACACACCGTTTCAACAGCGAGTTCGGCTTTCAGTCGTTCCCCGAGCCGCGCACCGTGTATGGCTACACCCAGCCGCAGGACCGCAACATCACCAGTTGGGTGATGGAGCACCATCAGCGCAGTGGCATCGGCAACACCACCATCATGAAGTACCTGTGCGACTGGTTCCGGCTGCCGCGCTCCTTTGAGATGAACCTGTGGCTGACGCAGATCTTGCAGGGCATGGCTATCAAGTACGCCGTCGAGCACTGGCGCCGTGGCATGCCGCGGGGCATGGGCACCCTCTACTGGCAGCTGAATGATTGCTGGCCGGTGGCGAGCTGGTCTTCGGTGGATAGCCTGGGCCGCTGGAAGGCGCTGCACTATATGGCGCGCCGGTTCTTTGCGCCGTTGCTCATCTCGGGGCTCGAGGACTGGGACACGGGCCTCGTCGAGGTGCACGTCACCAGCGATCGGCTCGCGCCCTGCAGCGGCACCGCTTCGTGGCTGCTGACCGACGTCGCGGGGAGACGCCTCGACGGCGGTGAGCTGGCGATGGACATCGCCGCCAACGGCGACACCCTGGCCACCACCCTCGACCTGAGCGAGCGCCTGGCGCAGCACGGCGCGCGGCAACTGCTGCTGTGGTTGGCGCTCAGAGTGGGCGGAGTGGATGTGTCCACCAATCTGGTCACGTTTGCGCGGCCCAAGCACCTGGAACTGCAGACGCCCGGCATCGCCTATGACGTGGCCGCCAACGCCGACGGCTCGTTCGCGGTGACGCTGACGGCCGAAAAGCCGGCCCTGTGGGCCTGGCTGAGCCTGCGCTATCTCGAGGCGCGCTACTCGGACGCCTTTTTCCATCTGCTGCCGGGCCGCCCGGTCACTGTGACCGTGACGCCGCTCGCCCCGGCCACGCTGGAAGAGGTGTGCAGCCAGCTCGAGGTGTCGTCGCTGATCGACACCTACTAGGCGACGGCTGGTCGCTCGCGCTAGAGGCGGGGGATGCCCCTCGCCTCTAGCGGCGCAACGCCTCGAGGGCCGCGCACAGGCTGGCCACATCGCCGAGGCGCTCGCCCAGCGCGGCCGGCGCCACCTGACAGGCGGCTGCAGCGCGGGGCAGGGCCTCACGCTGCAAGGCCTCGCGGGCCGGCCTCAGCAGCAGCTCGCCCAGGCGCACGGCCATCGAGCCGATAACGATGCGCTCGGGGTTGAGGATGTCCACCAGCACAGCCAGCCCCCGCCCCAGATAGTCGCCCACCTGCCGCACCACCTCCAGGGCCTCAGCATCGCCGGCCAGCGCCAGCCGCACCACCTCGGGCGTGCTGACGGCGCCCAGGCGCTCGGGATAGAGCGTCGCCGCCAGCCGTGCCAGAGCGGGCCCGGCGCAGAACGCCTCCCAGGCGCCCGGCTTGCCATAGGCCACCGGCCCGTCGTCGGCGATGCGCATGTGGCCCACCTCGCCGGCCATGTCGTTGGCCCCGCGATAGAGCCGTCCGTCGAGGATGAGGCCGCCACCCAGCCCGGTGCCCATGGTCAGAAAGATGAGGCTGCGCGCGCCGCGCCCCGCGCCAAAGCGCCACTCGGCCAGCGCGCCGGCGTTGCCATCGTGCTCGACGTAGACGGGCAGGCCGAAACGCTCCGAGAGCAGGCCCTTGAGCGGCACCGCATCCCACCCCGGCAGGTTGGGCGGCGAGTAGATGATGCCCCGCTCGATGTCGAGCGGCCCGCCGATGGACACGCTCAGGGCCTGCACCGCGCGCTCCTGCCGCGCGGCCTCGTCACACACCTGCTCGACGGCGGCATACAGCTCGCTCAGGGTGGCCTGCAGCCCCCGCTCGGGGCGCGTGGCGAACTCGACGCGCTGCAATACATGGGCCTGCGGCGTGCCCTCAACGACTGCCGTCTTGGTGCCGCCGATGTCGAGGCCGATCAGGCTCTGCACATGGGCGCTCGCCAGCGCATCGCCTGAACTGGCCGCATCGTCTTGATGCCCAAACCTATCCCGCATATGGCCTGCCTTGTGCAAACATGGCCTCAGTCTAGTGCGAGCGCGCTGCCGGGCCAACCGCTCTGCCCGGGCGCACCGCGGCGCCACGAGCGAGGCCGGCGCCGCGGCGTGGATATGGTTCTTGACAGCATCTGCTCTTTGGGCTAGACTGTGAACAGTCTCGACGGGGTAAAGTCACGCAAGATGCCGTTACTCGTCACCAGGAGGAGCCGCAGGTAGTCGCCGGACGCCAGTCTGGTTGCTTTTGCCTGGGCTCGATTCGTTCGAATGCCACGCCAGCTCTCCAGACGGAGGGCTGGCTTTTTGCTTCCGGAGGTGAACATGGTCAAGGTAGGCGTTGTCGGCGCCACGGGTTACACCGGCTTTGAGCTGCTCAAGCTGTTTGCTCGCCATGCCGAGGTCGAGCTGGTCTTTGCCTCCAGCGAGAGCTATGCCGGGCAGCGTTTCAGTCAGGTCTACCCGTGCCCCTACGATGTCGAACTGATCGATAGCGCCGCCGCGCCGTTCGATCGGGTCGATGTGGTCTTTTTGTGCACGCCGCACGGCGCCTCGGCCGGCTTTGCCCGGCAGGCGCTGGCCGCTGGCGCCAAGGTGGTCGACCTTTCGGCCGACTTTCGCCTGCGCGAGCAGGCGGTCTTTGAGCAATGGTATGGTGTGCACCATGCCCCCGAGCTGCTCGGTCAGGCGGTGTACGGCCTCACCGAGATCTATCGCGCTCAGGTGGCCAAGGCCAGCCTGGTGGCCAACCCGGGCTGCTACCCCACCGGGCCGCTGCTGGCGCTGATGCCGCTGCTCAAGGCGGGGCAGGTGCTGGGCGAGAAGGTGATCATCGACGCCAAATCGGGCGTGTCGGGCGCGGGCGCCAAGCCTTCGCCCACCACGCATTTCTGCACCGTCAATGAGAATCTGTCGGCCTACAACGTGGGCCACAAGCACCGCCACACGCCCGAGATCGAGCAAGAGCTGGCCGTCTTTCGCGGGCGCGGGCTGCGGGCGGTGTTCACGCCGCACCTCTTGCCGGTGAACCGCGGCATCCTCACATCGATCTATGTGGACGTGCCCGCCGCGTTCGGGCCGGCCGACGTCGTGGCCCTGTGGCAGCAGGCCTATGACAGCGAGCCCTTTGTGCAGGTGCTGCCCGAGGGCTCGCTGGCCACCTTGGGGCACGTCACCCACACCAACCGCGTGGCGCTGTCGGTGGCCTCGGCGGGCGTGCCCGGCGAGCTGATCCTGATCACCGCCATCGACAACCTGATCAAGGGCGCCTCGGGGCAGGCGCTGCAGAACATGAACGTCATGTTCGGCCTACCCGAGACGATGGGGCTGGTGTAGCATGCCCGCACTGACCCTGCTCAAGATCGGCGGGGCCGAGCTGCAACCGGGCGGCCCCATCGAGGAACTGACCGCGGCCGTGGCGCCGCTGGCGCGCCAGACCGGCCTGGTGATCGTGCACGGTGGCGGCAGCGACATCGCCCGGTTGCAGCAGCGGCTGGGCATCGAGCCGCGCTTTGTCGAAGGCCTGCGCGTGACCGATGACGAGAGCCTGTGGGCTGCCGAGATGGTGCTCTCGGGCAGCGTCAACAAGCGCCTGGTGGCACATCTGGTGCAGGCGCGGGTGCGGGCGCTCGGCCTCAGCGGCGTCGACGCTGGCCTGCTGCTGGCGGCCAAGCTCGAGCACAGCGCCGGCGACCTGGGCCATGTGGGCGCCATCAAGTATGTGAACACCGAGTGCCTGCTCGACCTGTTGCGGCTGGGCTTTACGCCGGTCGTGTCGCCCATCTCACTGGGCTGCGACGGGCATGTGTACAACGTCAACGCCGACCACGCCGCGCTGGCCGTGGCCAGCGCCCTGGGCGTCGACGAGATGATCATGCTGACCAACGTGCCCGGCGTGCTGCTCGATGGCGCCGTGGCGCCCGAGTTGCGGCGCGACGAGGCCGAGGCGCAGATCGCTGCGGGGGCCATCTCGGGCGGCATGATCCCCAAGGTGCGCTCGGCCCTCGAGGCCGTGATGGCGGGCGTGGCCCGTGTGCGCATCACCGACCTGGCCGGCCTGGCCGCTGGCAGCGGCACCGCCGTCATCGCCTGAACCGAGGAGAAAGAGATGGACGCCAAGCAGATTCGCGAATGGGACGACAAGTACGTACTGCACACCTACGGCCGCGCGCCCTTTGTGTTCGATCGTGGCCAGGGCACGCGCCTCACCGACACCGACGGCAAGGTGTATCTCGATTTCGTCAGCGGCATCGCTGTCAATGCGTTGGGCTATGGCGACGAAGAGGTCTGCTCGGCCATCGCCGAACAGGCCCACAAGGTGATCCACACCTCGAACCTCTACCTGACGGCTCCCCAGGCGCAGCTCGCCAAGCTGCTGGTAGAGCACAGCTTTGCCGACAAGGTGTTCTTCTGCAATTCGGGCGCCGAGTCGGTGGAGGCGGCCATCAAGTTCTCACGCAAGTACGCGCGGGTGCACAGTGGCCCCGAGCGCATCGAGTTCATCGCCATGAGCGGCGCCTTTCACGGCCGCACCATGGGCGCGCTGGCGCTCACGCCGCGCGATCATTACCAGGACCCCTTCTTGCCGCTGATGCCGGGCGCGCGCATCGGCACCTTCAACGATCTCGACTCGGTCAAGGCGCTGGCCTCTGACAAGACCTGCGCCATCATCGTCGAGCCGGTGCAGGGCGAGGGCGGCGTCAACCCCGCCGACCCGGCCTTTATCCAGGGGCTGCGCGCCCTGTGCGACGAGATCGGCGCCTTGCTGATCTTTGACGAGGTGCAGTGTGGCCTGGGCCGCACGGGCACCCTGTGGGCCCACGAGCCCTACGGCGTGGCGCCCGACCTGATGACACTCGCCAAGCCGGTGGCCGGCGGCCTGCCCATGGGCGTCACCTTCCTCACCGACAAGGTGGCGGCCGTCATCGAGCCCGGCGACCACGCCAGCACCTTTGCAGGCGGGGCGGTGGTGGCTGCGGCGGGCGTCAAGGTCGTCGAGCGCATCGCTGCGCCCGAGTTTCTGGTGCACGTGCGCGCCATGGGCGCTCGGCTCGAGGCAGGCCTGTTCAAGATGCAGGCGCGCTACAACTGCATCACCCAGGTGCGCGGTCGGGGGCTGCTCTGGGGCATCCAGTGCGATCGGCCGGTCAAGCCGGCGCTCGACGCCGCTCTGGCGCAGGGCCTGCTGTTGATCAATGCCGGCCCCAACGTCGTGCGGCTCATCCCGCCCCTGGTGGTCGATGAGGCCGATATCGACCAGGCACTGGCCGTGCTCGACCAGGCCTTTGCCGAGGCGATGCAGTAGCATGGCTGCCACCACGCATGGGGCGTCTCCGGTGGAGATCCGTGCCGCCACGGTGCAGGATGTGCCTCGCATGGCGAACATCATCAATGGTTTTGCGGCTCAGGGCATCATGTTGCCCCGCTCGCACTACCAGTTCTACCAGCACATTCAGCAGTTTGTGGTTGCCGAGGCCCAGGGCGAGGTGATCGGCTGCGGCGCCCTGAGCGTGGTATGGAGTGACCTGAGCGAGATACGCTCGGTGGCCGTGGATGCCGCCTGGCAGGGCCTGGGCGTGGGCCGCATGATCGTCGAGGCGCTGCTGCAGCGCGCCGCCGAGCTGGGCCTGCCGGGCGTGTTCACGCTCACCTACCAGCCTGACTTTTTCCAACGGTTCGGCTTTTGCCGGGTGGCGCACGAGACGCTGCCTCACAAGATCTGGGGCGACTGCCTCAACTGTCCCAAATACCCCGATTGCGACGAGGTCGCAATGAAACTCGAACTGGTGAAGGAGAGCGAACATGCCCAAGGCTAAAGTGAACAAGTGTGTGCTGGCCTACTCGGGCGGCCTCGATACGTCGTGCATCGTCTCGTGGCTCATCGAGAACTATGGCTGCGAGGTCATCTGCGTGACCGCCGACCTGGGGCAAGAGGAAGAGCTGGACGGCCTGGAGGCCAAAGCCAAGGCCACCGGCGCCAGCAAGATCTATATCGAGGACCTGCGGGCCGAGTTCATCACCGACTATATCTGGCCCACGCTCAAGGCCGGCGCCGTGTACGAGCGCGAGTATCTGCTGGGGACCTCGTTTGCGCGCCCGCTCATCGCCAAGCGCATGGTCGAGATCGCCGCGCTCGAGGGCGCTGATGCCGTGGCCCACGGCTGCACCGGCAAGGGCAACGACCAGGTGCGTTTCGAGCTGACCTTCAAGGCGCTCAACCCCAAGCTCACCGTCATCGCGCCCTGGCGCGAGTGGGAGATTCGCTCGCGCGAGGACGCGCTGGCCTATTGCGCCGCGCGCAACATCCCGGTGCGCTCGTCCACCAAGTCGATCTATAGCCGCGACCGCAACATCTGGCACATGAGCCACGAGGGCGGCATCCTCGAGGACCCCTGGCAAGAGCCCGAGGAGGCCATGTTCACGCTGACCACGTCGCCCGAGGCGGCCCCCGATGAGCCCGAGTATGTGACCATCGATTTTGCCCAGGGCGTGCCTGTCAAGGTCAACGGCGTGGCGCTGGGGCCCATCGAGCTGGTCAGCACTCTGAACGCGCTGGGCGCCAAGCACGGCGTGGGCCGCGCCGACATGGTCGAGAACCGCCTGGTGGGCATCAAGTCGCGCGGTGTGTACGAGACACCCGGCGGCACCATCCTCTACAAGGCGCTGCAAGGCCTCGAGACGCTGGTGCTCGACGGCGAGACCATGCACTACAAAGACCTGCTGGCCGCCAAGTACGCCGAGATGGTTTACAACGGGCGCTGGTTCACGCCGCTGCGCGAGGCGCTCGATGCCGCCGTCGACAAGCTGACCGCGGGCCTCACCGGCACCACGCGCGTCAAGCTCTACAAAGGGCACTGCAGCGTGGTGGGCCGCAAGTCGCCGCATAGCCTCTATCGTGAGGACTATGCCACCTTTGGCGAGGACGACGTCTACAATCAGGCCGACGCCGAGGGGTTCATCAACCTTTTCGGCCTGTCGATGAAGGTGCGCGCGCTGCTCGAGGGCAACGGCAAGCCCGGCCCCATGCCGGCCGAGCTGCGCGACTTTCCGCGTGACTGACATGGTCTCTGGAGCGGACACAGGCGGGCGTGCCGGGGCGCTGTGGGGCGGGCGCTACACCGGCGCCAGCGACGAGCAGATGTGGGCGTTCAACGCCTCTATCGGGTTCGACGTGCGCCTGGCGCAGGTGGATATCCGCGGCAGCATGGCCTATGCGCGCGCCCTGGCCCGCGCCGGCGTGCTCACCGCCGACGAGGCAGCCACGCTGGTCGAGGGGCTGGGGCGCGTGGCGGCCGAGTTCGCCGAGGGCAGGTTCGCGCTGGCACCTGGCGATGAGGATATCCACACCGCCGTCGAGCGGCGGCTGGGCGAGCTGGTGGGGCCGGTGGCGGGCAAGCTGCACACCGGCCGCAGTCGTAACGACCAGGTGGCCACCGATGTGCGGCTGTTTGTGCTCGAGGCACTGGCCGCGCTCGACGCCGGCCTGCGCGGGCTGCAGGCCGCCATCGTCGACACCGCCGCCGCGCACATCGATGTGCTCATGCCCGGCTACACGCACCTGCAGCCGGCGCAGCCCGTGCGCCTGGCGCACTGGCTGCTGTCGTTCTTCTGGATGCTGCAGCGTGACCGCGAGCGGCTCGAGGGCGCGCGCCGGCGCGCCGATGCCTGTCCCTTGGGGGCCGGTGCGCTGGCGGGCAACGCCTATGGCATCGACCGGGTCGCGCTGGCGGCCGACCTGGGCTTTGCGAGCATCACTGAGAACAGCATGGATGCCGTGTCAGACCGCGACATGGTGCTCGAGCTGCTCAGCGCTGGCGCCATCCTCGGCGCCCACTTGAGCCGACTGGCCGAAGACCTGATCCTCTATGCCAGCGCCGAGTTTGGCTTTGTGCGGCTGGCCGAGCAGTACACCACCGGCTCCAGCATCATGCCGCAAAAGCGCAACCCCGACAGCATGGAGCTGGTGCGCGGCAAGACGGGCAGGCTGGTGGGCAACCTCACCCGCCTGCTGGTGACCGTCAAGGGCCTGCCTTCGAGCTATGACAAGGACCTGCAAGAGGACAAGGAGCCCCTGTTCGACACCGTCGACACGCTGCTGCAACTGCTGCCGGTGGTGACGGGCGTGGTGGCCACCCTGCAGGTGCAGCCCCAGCGCGCGGCTGCAGCGCTGCGCGATGACCTGCTGGCCACCGACCTGGCTGACTATCTGGCGCGCAAGGGGCTGCCCTTTCGCGAGGCGCACCACATCGTGGGGCGCTGTGTGTTGCTGGCCGAGGAACGCGGGGTGGGTCTGACGGGCCTCTCGCTGGCCGACTATGCCGGCGTGTCGCCGCTGTTCGAGCCCGACCTGAGCAAGGCGCTCAGCTTTGAGGGCTCGGTGGAGGCGCGCTGGGTGCGCGGCGGCACGGCGCGCGCGGCCGTGCTCGACCAGCTCGAACGCGCCAGAGGCCTATTGAACGCCTTCGATGAGAGGCCCGCGCTGTAGCGCGGGCCTGCCCTTTGCGCGGGGCGTCTAGTCGAACACGCCGGCCAGGCGCGCCCCACAGTGGCCGCAGATGCCTCCGGGCGCCTCGTTGGCGCCCACGCTGAACCCCTGGCGATGGATCACCGGGCGATGGCAGGCCGGGCAACAGGTGTTCTCGCCGTCGACCCAGGCCACATTGCCCACATAGACGTATGGCAGCCCCGCCGCCAGGCCGATCTCGCGGGCGCGCAGCACCGTCTCCACCGGCGTGGGTGGCCGGTCGGTCAGGCGGTAGGTGGGATGAAAGCGGCTCACATGCCAGGGCGTCTCAGCGCCCAGTTCGTCGCGCACAAAGTGGGCGATCGCGCGCAGCTCGTCATCGCCGTCGTTGAGCCCGGGGATGACCAGCGTGGTCACCTCGATCCACACACCGCCCCGCTTGAGCCGCACCAGGTTGTCGAGCACCGGCTGCAGCCGTGCGCCGCAGTGCTGCCGATAAAAGTCATCGGTGAACGCCTTGAGGTCGACGTTGGCAGCGTCGATCAGCGGCCCGGCCGGGTCGTCCAGCGCCAGGTCGAGCAGTTGCGACGACATGTAGCCGTTGGTGACCCACACGTTGGCGATGCCCTCGGGGCGGGCCAGCCGGGCCACATCCAGGGCGTACTCGGCAAAGATCGTCGGCTCGGTGTAGGTGTACGAGATGCTGCGGCTCTGGGTGCGCAGCGCGTCTCGCACCACCGTCTCAGGCGATGTGTAGCGTCCGGCGATCGGCCGGCCCTCGCGCGGCGCCTGCGAGATGTCGGCGTTCTGGCAAAAGTCGCAAGACAGGTTGCAGCCCATGGTGGCGATAGAGAGCGCCGTGCTGCCCGGGTAAAAGTGAAAGAGCGGCTTTTTCTCGATGGGGTCCACCGCCTCGGCCACGAGCTGGCCATAGACCAGCGTCTGTAGCGCGCCGCCCTGGTTCAGCCGCACGCCACAGATGCCCCGCCGGTCTGGCCCGATGACGCAGCCGTGAGCACAGAGCTGGCAGCGCACCCTGCCTTCAGACAGGGGCTCGTAGAGCATGGCCTCGCGCATAGAGCGCCTCCCTTGCCCCGCAGAACGCGTCGGGGCTAGTCGCCCTGGTGCCAGGGCGCAAAGGGGATGATGCACAGGAAACGCAGCACCTGGTTGCCGGTGTTGCGGAACTGGTGTTCTTCATCGGGCGAGACATAGACGCACATGCGCGGGCCGATGGGCGTCTCGCCGTCGACGGTCTTGACCACGCCGGCACCGTCGAGCACAAAGACCTCATGCTCCCAGGGGTGCTGATGGTAGGGGGTGGCGCCGCCCGGCTCGATCTCGATCACCCGGGTGACAAAGTTGGGCGCGCCCACATTCTTGCCGATGGCCCAGCGGATGCTGGCGCCAGGGGCGCCCTCGGTGGGCTGCGCCTCGATCTCGGTGTAGTGAAAGGCCTTCATGCCGATCCTCCTAGCAATCAGACGCGGTGTGGCGGATGAGGCTGCGCAGCAGCGCCAGCGCCTCGATATCCTCGTGCAGGTCCTCGCCCTTGGGCGTCTCGAGCAGCATGGGCACATGACGCAGCCGGGCGTCATTGACCAGCAGTGCAAAAGCCTCCAGGCCCACCTCGCCCTGGCCGATCCACGTATGGCGGTCGACGCGGCTATCGAGGGCCTTGAGCGAGTCGTTGAGGTGAATGCAGTGCAGGCGTTCTAGGCCGATAGTGGCATCGAACGCGGCCCACAGCTGTTCATAGGCTGGGGCGCTGCGCAGATCATAGCCGGCGGCCAGCACGTGGGCGGTGTCGAGGCAGACGCCCAGCCGGCCGTCGCCGCCGACGCGCTCGATTAGCCAGGCGAGATGCTCAAAGCGATGGCCCAGATGCGTGCCCATGCCGGCGGTGGTCTCGAGCAAGAGGCGGACGTCGCCGCCAGCGCTGCGCTCCAGCGCCAGGCGCAGGCCCGCAGCGATGCGCTCCAGGCCGGCCTCTTCACCAGCGCCCATGTGAGCGCCCGGGTGCAACACGTGGTCGCCGATGCCCAGGCGGGCGCAGCGGCCCAACTCGTCGACCAGCAGGTCGAGCGAGCGCGCGAAAAGGGATTCGTCGGGGGAGCCCAGGTTGATGAGATAGGCGCTGTGGGCCACGATGGGCGCGATGCCCGTCAAGGCCACAGCCTGCTCAAAGGCCTCGACCTCCTGGTCGGTCAGGCCCTTGCTGCTCCAGCGGTTGGGGCTGCCCACGAACATCTGGATCGCGTCGCAATCGATGGACGCGCCCCGATAGAGGGCGTTGGCCGGCCCTCCTGCGATGGACATGTGCGCCCCCAGGCGCGGCGCTGATGACGTCATGCCTCCTCCCCTCTGGCGGCATTCTAGGGTCGCCGAGGGGGTGCGTCAAAACCGCGCTACTCTTCCTCGTTGCCCTCTTGCCGGGCGTCATCGCGGTCGACCCGACCGCGAGAGGAGCTCATTCAGGTGGGCGCACCCAGCCTGGGCACCACAAACAGGTAAAAGGCCAGCAGGCCCACCACCACCAGGGTCACGATCAGATCTCGGCTCATAGGCCACCCCCCCTTGCGCTAGACACGCAGCAACACACCGATCATATCATCCACTGCCGAGGCGTTGCCGCATTCCGGGTCACTCAGGCAGGTGGCGAGATAGCTTTTCATCAACTCGATGCCGACCATACGCGTGGCGGCGCGCACCGAGGCGAGCTGATCGAGCACCTCGCGGCAGTCGCGGCCCTCTTGCAGCATGCGCTGGATGCCCTGCGTCTGCCCCTCGATGCGCCGCAACCGGCGAATCAGTTCCTCACGGGTCTCTGGCAACAACATGCACACCCCCAACCACACGGCCCGAGGGGCTAGACTAGCCCCTGCTGAGGCCTCAACCAGATGGGGCGCAGCTTGCGCCGGCGCCAACCGTGGAGCCTCCGGCCGTCCCAAACAGCGACAGGGCCTTTTTGCAGTCCTGGCTGCCGCATTGCGGGCACTGCACTACGAACTGGGCAGAGATGGAGCGCACGAGCTTGTCAAAGTGGGCCCCACAGGCCTGGCACTGGTACTCATAGATCGGCATCACATCCTCCTCAGGGTTGCAGGGCGGCGAGCACGGCCTGTTTGTCGAGGCGGCCCACCTGACGCAGCACCTCGCCATCGCGCCACACCAGCAGCGTGGGCACGCCCCGCACGCCAAAGCGTCCCGCCAGGGCCGCGCCCGTTGCCTGGCGCACGTTGATGCGCAGTAACGGCGTCTCCTCGTTCAGCGACCGCTCGATCCCGTCGACGACGGGCTTGGCCATCAGGCAGGCGCTTCAAGTGTTGCTGTAAAAGTAGACCACGGCGCCATCGCCTGTCTCCAGTTGTTGCCAGAAGGCAGCCTCGGTGAGGCCATCAGACGGCGTCCGCAGCAAGAGGTAGGCGATGGCCATGGCCCCCACCAGAGCCAGCGTGAGCCAGTGCTCTCGCACGGTGGCCTGCAGGCCGCTCATTTGACCGCCGTCCCGGCCAGAATGGCGTCAAAGCGACGCTGGAGTTGGGCCTTGGGCTGCACGCCCACCACCCGGTCGACTTCTTGGCCGTCGAGATAAAAGATCAGGGTGGGGATGCCCCTGATGCCCAGCCTGCCCGGCGTGACGGGGTTCTCGTCGGTGTTCACCTTGGCCACCACAAAGCGGCCCGCATAGTCGGCAGCCAGCTCCTCGAGCACAGGGGCCAGCATGCGACAGGGGCCACACCAGGGCGCCCAAAAGTCGACCACCACGGGCAGAGTGGTCTGCTGGATCGTATTGGCAAAGGTGGCATCTGACAGGTGCGTGATCGCGTCGCTCATGGTCGCTCGTATCTCCCAACCAAAGTGCTATACCCCCCTACGGTATCCCCAGTATAGCGCATCGCCCCCGGCTGTCAAGCGGGGCATTCCGCTTGCGCATTGTTGAGGAGTGCTGTATACTATTCGAGTCAGAGGAGAGATCTGGCTGGCCGGCTGATGGCCGGAGACTATCAGGGAGTGGCAGGCAAGATGATTACCAAAGAGATGTCCATCGGCACGATCGTTCAGAATCACCCGCAGACCGTGCGCGTGTTCCTCAACCACGGGCTGATGTGCGTGGGCTGCGCCGCGGCCCGCTTCGAGTCGCTGGAGCAGGGGGCATTGGCCCACGGCATCGATGTGGACGCGCTGCTCAAAGACCTAAACGCCGTTGTGGCGCCGGTTGAGCAGAACTAGGCGCGCAGGGCCAGAGCAGACGGGCTGACTGACGTCAGCCCGTTCTGATTGGCCGCAGGGGGTGGCATGGAACGGTCTGCCAAGGCGCTGCTGGTGCACCAGCGCCTGCTCGAGGCCTATGGCGAGCCACGGCTCAAAGAACAGCGCGACCCGCTCAGCGAGCTGCTGCTGACGATCCTCTCGCAGAACACTTCTGACCTGAACTCGGGGCGCGCCTACGAGCAGCTCGTCGAGCGCTTTCCTACCTGGGAAGAAGCGCTGGCCGCCGGGCCTGAGGCGATCGCCTCGGCCATCGAGGTGGGCGGGCTGGCCAACGTCAAGGCGCCACGCATCCACGCCATTCTGCAAAAGCTGGCCCGTGAAGAGGGCGAGCTCTCGCTGGGCCTGCTGGCCTCGCTGTCGGTGGATGCGGCCCGCGACTATCTGCTGGCCCTGCCTGGCGTGGGCCCCAAGACGGCGGCCTGCGTGCTGCTCTTTTCGCTCCACAAGCCGGCCATGCCGGTGGATACTCACGTGCACCGTGTGGCGCAGCGCGTGGGCCTGGTCGACCGCCGCGACAGCGCTGAGAAAGCGCATCAACTCCTCGAAGCGCTGCTACCCGAGCGCCTCTATTACCCCTTTCACCTCAACGTGATCCGCCACGGCCGCGAGGTATGCGTGGCGCGGCGTCCGCGCTGCGAGCAGTGCGCGCTGGCCGACATTTGCGATGACCTGCGCGAGCGCACGGCCCAGTTAACGCCCTGAGCGTGTTTACAGCGGCCCTGGCTTGCTCTAGAATGGGATAGACGCAACTGTTGCTGCGCCAGGGCGTATAGATGCCAGTGTTGACGGGCTCATCGATTGCCAGTCAAAGGAGAGGCACCATGGTTGATGATCTCACTGCAAAAGCGCAGGGCTCACAGGGCAAGCTCGAGTCGCTGCTCAACAAGATCCCCGGCTATGGCGACTATCGCCAGAAAGAGCTGCGCCGGGATGCAGACAAGCTCTTGCGCATGCAGGTGGCCGGTCGCTACCGCGAGCAGCTACAACGCATCGGCGACCTGCAGTTCACCCTGACCGAGCAGGGCGACCTCAAGGGCATGATGGTGCTGGAGCGAGCCGCTCTGAAGCTGCAACTGCTCATCGATCGCCTACGCACAGCCTCGTACGGCTACAGTGGCTTTTTCGATGCCGTCAAGGTGAGCGACGACACCCTCGATGCCCTGTATGACTTTGACCTTGCCATGCTCGACGGTGTCGACCGCGTCGGCCAGGAGCTGGATCGGCTGGCGGGCCTGGTTTCTGAGGGGACCATGGTGGGCCAAGAGGCCAACGCCATCGTGCGCATGGTCGACGAGCTCAACACCACCTTTGGCCATCGCCAGGACGTGCTGCTCAGCTAGCAGCTATCAAGAGGAGGCACTCGCATGGCCCGTATTCTCGATGTCATTGAATACCCCGATGCGTCACCCAACGAGATCGTGCACCGCGTACCCGAGCGGGGCAGTGGCGACTTTCGCATCGGCTCGCAGTTGATCGTACGCGAGGGCCAAATGGCCGTCTTTTTCCGAGACGGCAAGGCGCTCGACACCTTTGGCCCCGGGCGGCACACCATCACCACCGCCAACATCCCGTTGCTGGTGAACCTGGTGCGGCGCGTGTTCAGTGGCGACACGCCCTTTACGGCCGAAGTCTATTTCGTCAACATGCGCGACTTTATCGATCAGCGCTGGGGCACGCCCGAGCCGATCACGCTACGCGACGAGGTGCTACGCATGGTGCGGCTGCGCGCCCACGGCACTTTTAGCATGGCGGTGGCCGATCCGCAGCTCTTTGTGGGGCAGGTGGTGGGCACCCGTGGCTACTATGCCACGCAGGATATCGTCGGGTTCCTGCGCAGCATGATCATCAGCCGCCTCACCGACATGCTCGGCGAGAACACCAAGTCGCTGTTCGATCTGCCGGCCATGTTCGACGAGATCTCGGCGGCCACGCGCGTCAAGCTGCGCGAAGAGTTCGCAGCGCTGGGCCTCGACCTCAAGCGCTTGTTCGTCATCTCGGTGAGCCCCACCGAGGAGACCAGCAAGGCCATCGACCAGGCGGCCTCGATGGGCGCCATCGGCAATATGGACGCCTATGTCAAGTTCATGGCAGCCCGCGCCGTGGGCGATGCTGCCCAGCAGCCCGGTGGCGTCGTCGGCGACACGGCCCAGATGTCGATGGGCCTGGCCACCGGCATGGCCGCGGCACAGGCCATCGCCGGGGCGTTCACTCAGCCCCAGCAACAGGCCCCCGCCGCGCAACAGCCAGCGGCAGGCCCGGCTGACCCGCTGCAGGCCCTGCAGACCCTCAAGCAGCTCCTGGACAACGGCCTGATCACGCAAGAGGAGTATGACGCCAAAAAGGCGGATATCCTCGGGCGCCTCTAGGTTTCAGACGAGCGCGGACAGGCGGAGGGCCAAGGAGCCCTCCGCCTGTTGCATTGTGTCGCCAACAGGTGCACACTCTTCCGCGCGTACCGTTAACGGCCCGAGGGCTCCATTTGAGTCGGCTGTCTATCGCGTGTATTATGTCTGGGTATGAACCCGTCCTGGAGGGTCGGCATGCAGGTCATTCTGATCAAAGACGTGAGCAGGTTGGGCAAGGCCGGCGAGGTCAAGAACGTTGCCGACGGCTATGCCCGCAACTATCTGCTCGCTCGCGGGCTCGCCGTCGTTGCCACCGAGAGCGCGCTCAAAGAGTTTGCCGCGCGCGAGGCAGAGCAGCGGCGGCAGAGCGAGCGCGAGCGCGCAGTAGCCCATGCCCATGCCCAAGAACTGGGCGACATCGAGCTTGAGTTCACCGCCAAAGTGGGCGAATCGGAGCGCCTCTATGGCTCGATCACCTCGGCCGATATCGCTCGCGCGCTCGAGGCCAGGGTGGGCGAGCCGGTCGACCGCCGCAGGGTGCTCCTGCCAGAGCCCATCCGAGAGCTGGGCCGCCACAAAGTGCAGGTGCGGTTGCACCCCGATGTCACCATCACGGTGACGGTCATCGTCAAGCCAGAAGCCTAGGCAGGTTCATGCCCACGACGTCACCGTGGCATCCTTGTTTGCCATGCGCTCTTTATGGTATATTGAGGCGTCGGTCTCGTACGAGGTCGACGCCATGAGGCCCTTCGCCAGCCCGGCATCCCCATTCGCGCTTGCCCGGTATAGTGCTCTGGTGCAAGATGGCCTCTAGCAGGCGCAGTGCTGCGTCCAATCCAGAGTGGAGAGACAGCAAGATGTTCAAACCTCGTCAGTTCGTCGCCTCGCTGGTCCTGATGGCCGTTCTGATCACCGGCTGCACTTCAGGAGGAGGCGGAACCGCCAGCACGCAAGCGACGCCGACCCCCATTCCCCCGCCCGTCGTCCCCGAAAAGCCCACCTACACCGTCAGGCGTGGCGAGGTCGTCGACAGTCTCTCTTTTACGGGCCGCGTGTCTCCAGTGATCGAAGAATCGCTGTATTTTCGATCGGGTGGCCGCGTCAAACGGGTATATGTCGAGCGTAACGACGTGGTAGAGGCAGGCACGGTGTTAGCCGAGCTGGAGAACGATGACCTGCTCAGGCAACTGGCACAGGCCCAGATCGAGCTAGAGACGGCCGAGCTGAACCTGTCGGAAGCAGACGCTTCGCAGCAGTTCACCATCGACAAGGCCGCCATCGATCTCGATGTCATGCGGCTGCAACTCAGCAAGCTGCAACAGTCGCTGGCCGGCGCCAACCTGGATGTTGAGCTGGCTCAGGCCGCCCTTGACGATGCTCGTGCCGGCGCCGACGAGATCGAGCTCCAGATCGCCAAAAGCGAGCTGGAGCGAGCGCGCAACAGCCTCTGGTCAGCGCAGGTCAGCCGCGACAGCACCTGCGGCCAGACCAAGGGCGCCGCCTGTGATTCGGCCCAGGCCAACGTGCAGTCGGCCGAAGAGTCGGTTCGCATCCAAGAGCTGCGCCTGCAAGAGATGCTCGCCGGGCCTGATGCCGCTGCCCTGCGCAGCCTCGGAGCCAACCTTCAGAAGGCTACCCAGGATCGCGGCCGCTTGTTCCTCGATATTCAGATTCAGCAGCAGAACATCCGCCTCAAAGAGCTGGAAGTGGCCAAGCTCGAGGCCGAGATCGATCCTCAGTTGACCAAGAACGTCGACCGTAACAAGCTCGCCGTCGAGCGCCTGCAGGCGCAGGTGGCCGAGACGCAGATCGTGTCGCCCATCCCCGGCAAGGTGACCTCGGTGTCGGCCTATGAGGGCCGCAACACCGAGGCCTATCGCGAGGTCTTTGTGGTGGCCGACGAGTCAGACCTCGAGGTCACTGCCGAGCCGCTCAGCTCGCAGTTGCAGCGCCTGCAAGAGGGGATGGACGCAAGCCTGGTGCTTTCTGCCTACCCCGGCAAAGAGCTCGTGGCCAAGATCGTGCAGCTTCCTTACCCCTATGGCGGTGGTGGTGGCCAATCGTTGGAAGAAGCCGATAAGATGACCCACATCTCATTCGACCCGGCCGACCTGGTCTTGAACCCGGGCGACCTGGTGCGCGTGAACGTGGTCATCGAACGCAAGGACGACACCCTGTGGCTGCCGCCCGCGGCCATCCGCACCTTTAGCGGGCGCACGTTTGTGGTGGTGCAAGAGGGCGATGTCCAGCGGCGTGCAGACGTCACCGTCGGCATTCAGAGCACCGACCGCGTCGAGATCAAAGAGGGCCTCGAGGAAGGCCAGATCATCGTCGGTCAATAGGCAAGGGGAATCCTGATGAACTTTATCTCGGTGATTCTCATAGCCTTCAAGAGGCTGTGGAACAACAAGGGGCTCACCCTCTGCCTCATCGTCGGCCTGGTGACGGCCGTCGCGTTGATGAGCAGCATTCCGCTCTACACCGACGCCGCCAACTTCAAAGTGCTCAAAGATGAGCTCTCCAAGGCCGGTGAAGGACGCATCAGGCCGCCCTTTGCCTTTATGTACCGCTACATCGGCGCCTGGCATGGCGCGATCGACATGGAGGATTTTGAGCCGGTCAACGAGTACATCACGAACTCGGCGCCCGGCGCGATCGGCCTGCCGGCCGTGTCGACAGCGCGCTTTGTCAAGAGCGACAACTTTTCGCTGTTCCCAATGTCGGATGCCGCCTACATCGGCATCAGACAACCTCTCGGCTGGGTCAGCATCGGCTTTATCGACGGCTTTCAAGAGCATGTGAACATCATCGAAGGGCAGTATGCACAGCCGGCCTCGGGCGATGCCGACGTCATCGACGTCGTCATCAGCCAGGAGTTTGCCGAGCAGACCGGCTTGCAGCCCGGCGAGAACTATATCATGTTCCGCAGGCCCGAGGCGGCCGTTGGTCAGGCCGGAGGCGAAGTCAAATCGACCCAGTTCACCGTGCATATTGCGGGCATCTGGGTGGCCACCGACGAGAATGACCCCTACTGGTTCTATAGCCCCAAGTCTCTGGCCACCAACCTGGTGGTGCCAGAAGAGAGCTTTCGCGCTCGTGTCGCCCCCAGCATGGAGGGCGAGATCTATGCGGCCATCTGGTACATCGTCTTTGATGGCGAGGATGTGCGCACCGATGATGTGCCCGAGCTGGTGGGGCGCATCAACTATACCAACTCGCGCGTCAGCACCCTGCTCAACCACACCGTGCTCGACATCTCGCCTCTGCAGCAGCTCGAGAACTATCGCTACACCACCTTCGTGATGACGATCGTGCTCTATGTCTTTTCAGTGCCCATCCTGGGGCTGGTGCTCTACTTTATCGGGCTGATCTCGGGGCTGGTGGTCGAGCGGCAGCGTGGAGAGATCGCCATCCTCAAGAGCCGTGGCACCGGCGACGGGCAGGTGGTGGGCATCTATGCGCTGCAGGCGCTGGCCGTGGGCATCATCGGCCTGGTGGGCGGCCTCTTGGTGGGGCGTTGGCTGGCCGTGGTGATGGGCAACACCATCTCCTTCCTCACCTTTGGCGACCGCCAGCCACTGCCCGTGGTGATCACGCCACGGGCCATCCGCATGGCCCTGATAGGCGTGGGCATTGCCTTTGTGGCCACCCTGTGGCCGGCCATGCAGGCGGCCCGGCTGACCATCGTCACCTACAAGCGCGACCGTGCTCGCGCCATGGAAAAGCCTTTCTGGCAGCGCTACTTCCTGGACTTTTTGCTGCTGATCCCGGCGGGCTATGGCTACTATACCCTGCGGAATCGCGGCACCATCGGCCTTTTGGGCGGGCAGGCGGGCGGCAACCCCTTCCAGGACCCGCTGCTCTTCCTGGTGCCCGCCATCACGATCTTTGCCGTATCGCTGCTGCTGGTGCGCATCTTTCCGATGGTCATGGAAGCCCTGGCCTGGCTCTCGGGGCAGGTGGTGCGCGCTGTGTCGGTGGTGCTGGCCTTCAGGCAGTTGGCGCGCGTCTCCAAGCAGTACGTCGGCGCGCTCCTGTTGCTGGTGCTGACCCTCAGCCTGGCCACCTTTACCGCCTCGATGGCCCGCACGCTCGACCAGAGCATGCAGGATTCCTGGCGCTATCGCTATGGCGCCGACTATCAACTCATCGAAACCGGCGAGAACACCGAGCTGGCCACCACGCCTCAAGAAGGCGCCGAGGCGCCGGCCGCCGCAGTCCAGAACGAGTTCCAGGGCTGGTCGTTCGTGCCTGTCAGCGAGCACCTCAAGGCCGAGGGCGTGACGGCCGCCATTCGCGTGGGCAGCTATCCCACCGAGGTGAGCATGTCCAGGGCCTCAGCGCGAGCCAGGTTCTATGGCATCGACCGCATCGAGTTCCCCAAAGTGGCCTTTTTCCGCGACGATTTCGCCTGGAGCAGCCTGGGCACGCTGATGAACCGGCTCGCTCTCGATAACTCGGCGATCCTGGTCAATCCCGGCTTCTTGCGCGACTTTAGCCTCAGTATCGGCGACCGCGTGCCGCTCATTGTGGCGGTCTATGGCGAGCGCAGAGAGGTCGATTTCGTCATCGCTGACGTCATCAACTACTTTCCGACCTTTTACCCCGACGAACAGAACGACATCGACTACTTTTTCGTCGGCAACCTGGACTATATCTTTGAGCAGATGGGCGGCGAGTATCCCTACGAGGTATGGATCAGCACCACGCCCGATGCCAGCATCGAAAAGATCACCGAAGACCTCAAAGAGCACGACATCAACGTGGTGTCGGCCTACAGCAGCTCCAAGGCCATCGAGCAGGAGCAGGCCAAGCCTGAGCGAACCGGCGTCTTTGGCATCCTCTCGGTGGGCTTTGTGGCGGCGGCACTGCTGACCGTGCTGGGCTTTTTGCTGCACACCTACATCTCATTCCGCCAGCGGTACATCGAGTTCGGCGTGATGCGCGCCATCGGGCTGTCTGTGGGCCAGATGATCGGCTTCCTGGGCATCGAGCAGCTCACGTTGATCGTCTCGGGCATCACTTCGGGCACGCTCATCGGTGTGTGGGTGAGCCGACTGTTCATCCCCTTCTTGCAGGTGGGGGGCTCACAGCATGCCACCATCCCGCCCTTTGTGGTGCTGATCGCCTGGGGCGATATCATGCGCATCTATGCGGTCTTTGCGGTGATGCTCCTGGCGGCTGTGGGCAGCATGATCTACTTCTTGCTGCACCTGCGCATCTTTGAAGCCGTCAAACTTGGAGAGGCGGTCTGATATGGCTTCTAATGGACCGATGATCCTGTGTGATAGCCTGGTCAAGATCTACAAGGTGCAAGACCTGGAGGTCTTTGCGCTGCAGGGTCTCGACCTGGTGATTGAGCGAGGCGAGTTCATGGCCCTGGTGGGGCCCAGCGGCTCGGGCAAGTCCAGCCTGATGAACATCCTCGGCGGCCTCGACCGCCCCTCGGCGGGCAAGGCGATCGTGGACGGGCAAGACCTGCTCAAGCTGTCCAACTTTGCGCTGACGCGCTATCGCCGGCAAAAGGTCGGCTTTGTGTGGCAGCAGCCCTCGCGCAACCTCATCCCCTACCTGTCGGTGGAGGAGAACGTCGAACTGCCGATGATCGTCGCCGGCATGCCCTATGGCGAGCGCAAAGCCTGGACTCGGGAGCTACTCGAGACCGTCAACCTGTGGGACCGGCGACACCACAGCCTGGCGCAACTGTCGGGCGGCGAGCAACAGCGCACGGCCATCGGCGTGAGCCTCGCCAACAAGCCGGTGCTCTTGCTGGCCGACGAGCCCACCGGAGAGGTGGACACCTCGACGGCTCAGGTCATCATGGATACACTGCGCCTGCTCAATGAGCAGTATGGCCTGACCATCTTACTGGTGACCCATGACGTGCGTGTGTCTGGCCAGGTCGATCGTGTGGTCACCATTCGCGATGGACGCACTTCTAGCGAGCGCGTGCGGCGCCTCCGCGAGCAGAGCATCGCCGAGGAGGCCGTGGTGGTCGCTGAGCAGCCAGAGGCTGTGGCAGCCGAGCCCCAGGTCGACTATCACGAGTATGTGGTGGTCGACTATGCCGGCCGCCTGCAGCTCCCCCGTGAGTATCTGGAGGCCATGGGCATCTCAGACCGCGCCCAGGTCGACCTGACCGACGAGGGTATTGTGGTGCGGCCGGCCAGAGGCGTGGCCGACGCCTCATCGCAGGCGGCGCGCGTCTCAGAGGTGGCTGAGGCGTGGGGGCCTCAGCAGCAATCCAAAGACTGGCGCCTGCGCGTTGCCGATGCCAGCCGTGGGTTGCGTGGCCTGCTGCGCCAGAAAAAAGAACAGTAGGAAGGTTGACTGTGAGCGAGAGCAACGGCGACCTGGTGATCAAGAGCGAACACGTTACGCGCATCTACCACGTGGACGAGATCGAGGTCCATGCGCTGCGTGGAGCGGACTTTTGGGTGCGCCCCGGCGAGTTCGTCGCCCTGATGGGCCGTTCGGGCTCGGGCAAGACCACTCTGATGAACATCGTGGGCGGCCTTGACCACCCCACCGAGGGCCACGTGTATCTCTTTGGCAACGACATTGCGGCCTACAACGACTTGCAGCTCACCGAACTGCGGCGCCATCGCATCGGTTTCATCTTTCAGTCTTTTGCGCTGATGCCGACCATGTCGGCCTTTGAGAACGTCGAGCTGCCCATGCGGCTGATCGGCGCCGGGCGACGGGAACGACGTCAACGCGCCATGGAGTGCCTGGAGCTGGTGGGGCTCACCCGCTGGGCCAGCCATCGCCCACAAGAGATGTCAGGCGGCCAGCAGCAGCGTGTGGCCATCGCACGGGCGCTCGTCAACCGGCCGGGGCTGATTCTGGCAGACGAACCCACCGGTGAGCTGGACAGCGTCACTGGGCGCTCGATCTTTGAGCTCTTTAGAAATATCGTGCACGAGGAGGGTACCACCCTGGTGACCACCTCGCACGACCCGGTGGTGCGCGAGTACGCCGACTTTACTTACGAGATGGCCGATGGCCGTGTGCTCAACCCGCGCTGAACACCCATGCCCTGCAACGGCGGAGCGCACTCGCTCCGCCGTTTTGCTTGTGGACACTGCGCGGCGCGTGCGCTCACTTGTCAGCCTGCGCCGCGGCGGCTAATATGGGGCGCGCTTGGCTGCGAGCCGCTGTCACCTGTGCGAGGAGGAGAGAGCCATGGCCTATCTCATCGGCATGGATGTAGGCACCACGGGCGCCAAGGCGTTGTTGATCGACGGTTCGGGCGCCGTGCGCGCCAGCGCCACCAGCGAATACCCGATGTACACGCCACGCCCGCAGTGGGCCGAGCAAGATCCACACGACTGGTGGCGGGCCGCCGTCGATGCGCTACGTCGCCTGTTGCAGCACGCCGGCGTCAAGGGTGAAGAGATCGATGCCATCGGCCTGACAGGCCAGATGCACGGTATGGTCATGCTCGACGCCAAGGGCGAGGTGCTGCGCCCCTGCATCATGTGGAACGACCAGCGCACCGCAGCCCAGTGCGAATGGATCATGAGCACTGTGGGGCGCGAGCGCTTTCTCGAGCTCACCCTGAACCCGGCCCTGCCCGGATTCACGGCGCCCAAGATCATCTGGACGCGCGAGAACGAGCCCGAGGTGTATGCGCAGGCGGCGCAGGTGCTGCTGCCCAAAGACTATATCCGCTACCGGCTCACAGGCGTGTATGCCACCGAGGTGTCTGACGCCTCGGGCACCGTGCTGTTGGATGTGTCGCAGCGGCGCTGGAGCGAGCCGGTGCTCGAGGCGCTGGGCATTCCCCCCAGCTGGCTGCCTCAAGTGGTCGAATCGCCCACCATCACGGGGCGCATCACTGCCGAGGTGGCCGAGCTGACCGGCCTCAAGGCCGGCACGCCGGTGGTGGGCGGCGGGGGCGACCAGGCGGCCAGCGGCGTGGGCACCGGCATCGTCGAGCCCGGGCTGGTGTCGGTGACCATGGGCACCTCGGGCGTGGTCTTTGCCTACACCGAAGAGCCCAGCCGCGACCCTGAGGGACGACTGCACACCTTTTGCCATGCCGTGCCCCACAAGTGGCACGTCATGGGGGTGACGCTGTCGGCCGGCGGGTCTTTCCGCTGGTTCCGCGACGCCCTGGGCCTCGAAGAGCGCAATGTGGCGCGGCTCACCGACGTCGACACCTACGAGATCCTCACGGCCGAGGCGGCCCAGGCGCCGGCCGGCTGCGAGGGGTTGCTGTTTCTGCCCTATCTCACCGGCGAGCGCACGCCCTATGCTGACGCCAACGCGCGAGGCAGCTTTGTGGGGCTCACGCTGCGGCACGACAAACGCCACCTGGTGCGCGCCGTGCTCGAGGGCGTAGCCTATAGCCTGCGCGACTGCATCGAGCTGTTCCGCGACCTGGCCATCCCTGTGAATCAGGTGCGCGCGGTGGGGGGCGGCGCCCGCAGCCTGGTGTGGCGGCAGATCATCGCCGATGTGTTCGGCGCCGAGCTGGTCACCATCAACGTGACCGACAGCACGGCCTTTGGCGCGGCGCTGCTGGCGGGGGTGGGGGCCGGCACCTTTGCTTCGGTGCCCGAGGCCTGCGCGCAGACGATCCGCATCGTCGATCGCGTCGAGCCCATCGCCGCCAACGAAGCCATCTACAACGAGTACTATCCCGTCTACCGCTCGCTCTACCGATCTCTCAAGCCAGCGTCTGACGCTGTTGCTGCGATAGGGGCCAGATGATCAGGAAAGACAGTGCAGCGCACCGCTCGCCGGTGTTGGGGTTCAACGGCGCCTGCGCCACCAGCCAACCGTTGGCGGCTCAGGCCGGCCTGCAGATGCTGCTGCAGGGCGGCAACGCTGTCGATGCCGCCCTGGCGGCCATCACCACCCTCAACGTGGTCGAGCCGATGAGCACCGGCATGGGAGGCGATCTCTTTGCCCTGGTGTATGTGGCCGCCGAGCGCAAGGTGTATGCCCTCAACGCCAGCGGCCGCTCGGGCGCGGGCTGGAGCTATGACGGCTATCGCGCCCGAGGCATGGAGAGCGTGCCCGAGCGCGGCGCCTGGGCGGTGACGGTGCCCGGCGCGGCCGATGGCTGGTATCAGCTCAGCGCCAGGCTCGGGCGGCTGCCCTTTGAGCGGGTGCTGCAGAGCGCCATCCGCTACGCCGAAGAGGGCTTTGCCGTCTCGCCCATCATCGCCGGTGTGTGGCGCTCGTGCGAGGCGCTGTTGCAGAGCGACCCCGAGGCGGCGCGCACCTACCTTGTGCACGGCCGCGCGCCGCGCCTGGGCGAGCGCTTCTGCCAGCCCGACCTGGCCCGCAGCCTGCGCCTACTGGCCGAACAGGGGCCTGACGCCTTTTATCGAGGCCCCATCGCGCAGGCCATCGCCAGCACCATCGCCAGGCATGGCGCGCTGCTCACCGCCGAGGACCTGGCGGCGCACACCTCGACCTGGGTCGAGCCGCTCAGCACCGACTATCACGGCCTGCAGGTGTGGGAATGCCCGCCCAACGGCCAGGGCATCGTCGCGCTCGAGGCGCTCAACATCCTCTCGGGCGTTGATCTGGCCGGCATGCCCTTTGACGCCCCCGACACCGTGCACTGGAAGATCGAGGCCCTCAAGCTGGCCCTGGCCGACGCGCTGGGCTATGTGGCCGACCCCGAGCATGTGCGCGTGCCGGTGGACGAGCTGCTCTCGCCCGAGCATGCCGCGCGCCGCCGCGCCGAGATCGACCTGCAGCGCGCCACGCCCAACCCTCTGCCCGGCCTCGACCTGGGCAATGACACCGTATACGCCACCGCCGTCGACGGCGAGGGCAACGCCGCGTCGATCATCAACAGCATCTTTTTGGCGTTCGGCTCGGGGCTGGTGGCCGAGGGCACCGGCATCTGCCTGCAGAATCGTGGACACCTGTTCGTCATGGACCCCGAGCACCCCAACTGCATCGCGCCCAACAAGCGCCCCTTCCACACCATCATCCCCTGCATGGCCACTCAGAACGGCGACCTGCGCATGAGCTTTGGCGTGATGGGCGGGGCGATGCAGCCCCAGGGCCACGTGCAGGTGCTGACCAACATGCTCGACCACGGCATGGACGTGCAGGCGGCCATCGACGCGCCGCGCTTTTACTATCAGCCGGGCTCGACGCACCTGATCGAGCCCTACTTTGCCGACGAGACCCTGGCCGAGCTGCGCCGCAGGGGCCACGACTTCACCGTCGACGAGGGCGGCATCTTTGGCGGCGCGCAGATCATCCTGGTGGATCCAGACAGCGGCGCCCTGGTGTGCGGCTCAGAGCCGCGCAAAGACGGCTGCGCTGTCGCTTACTAGAACGGCTGGCATGAGGAGAGCAACCATGGACAAGATTCGCGTTGGCATTATCGGCGGCGGCGGCATCGCCCGCGGCGCCCACATCCCCGGCTACCAGAAGCTGAGCGACGTGCAGCTCGTCGCGGTGGCCGACATCGCGCCCGGCAAGGCCGAGGAGACGGCCGGGCTGCATGGCATTCCTGCAGCCTACACCGACTATAACGAGATGCTGGCCAAAGAGGGCCTCGACGCCGTCTCGGTGTGCACCCCCAACGCCTTTCACAAGGCGCCCACCATCGCCGCGCTGCAGGCGGGCTGCCACGTGCTCTGCGAAAAGCCCATCGCCATGAACCTGCAAGAGGGTCGCGAGATGGTCGAGGCCGCCTACAAGGCCGGCAAAACGCTGCAGATCGGCGTGAACCAGCGGTTCAGCCCCGAGTCACAGGCGCTCAAGCGCTTTGTAGACGCGGGCGAGCTGGGCGACATCTACTATGGCGAGGCGACCTATCTGCGCCGACGTGGCATCCCCACCTGGGGCGTGTTCACTCACAAAGAGCTGCAGGGCGGCGGCGCGCTGATCGACATCGGCGTGCATGCCCTCGACCATTGCCTCTGGCAGATGGGCAACCCCAAGCCGGTGTCGGTCTCGGGCGTCACCTGGGCCAACTTTGGCAAGCGCCGCGACCTGGCCACCGTGCGTGGCCTGTGGGACGTGGACAGCTTTAATGTCGACGATATGGGTGTGGCGTTGGTGCGCTTTGAGAACGGCGCCTGCCTGGTGCTCAAGGCCTCGTGGGATGGGCACATCTCTGAGACGTTCATGGAGGCCCGCATCTTGGGCACGCAGGGCGGCGCCTACCTGCGACCGCTGGCCATCTACAAAGACATGCACGGCACCATGGTGGATATCACCCCCAAGCAATTGCCCACGGTCGACAGCCACCACGTCGAGATCGAGCACTTTGTCGCCGTCATCAAGGGCGAGGTCGAAGAGATCGTCAAGCCCGAGCAGGCGCTGGACGTGCAGGCTATCCTCGACGCCATCTACGAGTCTGGCGTGACCGGCCGCGAAGTGCGGCTCGACTAGCCGCAGAGGAGAGCGAACCGATGACCGTGCGCGCTGCTGTTGTGGGGCTGGGCATGGGGCGCAATCATGCCCGCGCCTACCATGCCTCGCCGCGAGCCGAGCTGGTGGCCATCTGCGACCTGAACGAGGCCCTGCTGGCCGAGTATCAGGCGCAGTATCCCCAGGCCGTGGCCTACACGCAATATGAAGAAATGTTTGCCGAGGCCAGGCTCGATGCGGTCAGCATCGCCCTGCCCAACTTTTTGCACGCGCCCGTGGCCAAGGCGGCCCTCGAGGCCGGCGTCAACGTGCTCTGCGAAAAGCCGATGGCCCTGAACGCCGCTGACGCCCAGAGCATGCTCGACACGGCCCGCGCCACCGGCAAAAAGCTGATGATCCACTTTAACTATCGCTATAGCCCCCAGTCGCAGTTTCTCAAGCGCTATGTCGACGAGGGCCATCTCGGCCAGGTCTACTATGCGCGCACGCGCTGGCTGCGAGCGCGAGGCATCCCCAAGCTGGGGGGCTGGTTCGGCATCAAGCGCCTCTCGGGGGGCGGCCCGCTGATCGACCTGGGCGTGCACCGCCTCGACCTGGCGATGTGGCTGATGGGCTACCCGAAGGCGGTCTCGGTGAGCGCCTCCTCGTTCAACCTGCTGGGTGCGCGCATCGCCCAGGAACAGGGCGCCCAGTTCGACTGTGAGGACCTGGTTACGGCACTGGTGCGGCTCGACAATGGCGCCTCCCTGAACCTGGAGGTGAGCTGGGCTGGCGGCACCGATCGCGGCGAGGACATGATGACCGGCCTCTATGGCACGGCCGGCGCCGTCATCCAGCGCAATGTGGGGCACGGCTACGATTTCGAGTGCCTGGCCCTGGACGACGTCGCCGGGCAGATGGTCAGGGTCGAGCCCCAGACGCTGCCGTGCCAGGCGCCCAGCGCCATAGATGACTTTATCGACTGCGTAGCCGACGACCGCGAGCCCACCGCCAGCGCCGAGCACGGCCTGGAAATGATGCGCATCATCGACGCCATCTACCGTTCTGCCGAACAGCAGCGCGAGGTGCGCCTCGACGCCTGAACCATGCGAGGGCAGGGTGGCCGGCCGCCCTGCCCCCGCATCGAAAGCATGGGCATGATCACCTACCGCACCGGATTCACCGTCGAGCATGGCTTTCGCTTCCACAACTGGTTCGTGTTCGACGTGCGGTTGAGCGCCGGGCTGAGCCTGGGGCGTGTCGAGCCGGGCCTGTGCGGCGGCATGGCCTATGCGGCGCTGGACTATTACCACGCGGGCATCCCCGTGCCGCGCATGCGGCACGCTCCTGCGCAGGGCTCGCCTCTGAGCCGCTACTTGATCCAGCGCCAGCTCGCCAGCAACAGCCCGGCAGCCCTCTATCGCGTCTTGCGCTGGACAACGGGGAGCATCGCAGCCCTCGAGCATCGCATGCTCACGCAAGAGCTACCCGCCCTGCGGCAACGTCTGCAGCGTAACGAGCCCACGGTGCTGGTGCTGGTGCGCGCGCCTGACCTGTCGCATGTCACCGCCAACCATCAGGTGGTGGCCTGCGGCTACCATGAAGATGAGGCGGCCGGCACGATGCGCATCGACGTCTATGACCCCAACTGGCCCGGTGAGGCGATCACCCTGAGCCTGGAGCTGGCCGAGCCCGACTGGGGCCTGGAGGCCTGGCACTCGCGCGAGGGCGACTTCAAGGGGCTGTTCCTGCAGTCCTACGCGCCCCGTCGCCAGAGCCTGCCCCTCATCCCCTGACTGATTGTGAGGAGTGGTATGACAGTCTATCTTCGTGTCGACGAGCCAGAGCTGCTGCGCTTTACGCGGCAGGTGTTCGAGGCGGTCGATGTGCCGCCCGCGCACGCCCAGACGGTGGCCGAGAACCTGGTGGCGGGCGAGGTGCATGGCCTGGGCAGCCATGGCCCCTCGCGGCTGCTGCGGCCCTATGTCGAGCGCTTTCGCCAGGGCGGCACCAAGCGCGAGCCCAACCTGCAGGTGCTGTCGCGCTCGCGCGGCTGTGCCGTGGTGGATGGCGACGACGGCCCCGGGGCCGTGGTGGGCAAGTTCGCCATGGAGCTGGCCATCGAGCTGGCGCGCGAGCATGGCTCGGGCTGGGTGGCTGTGCGCAACAGCACCCACTTTGGGCCCGCCTTTGTGTTCGGGCGCATGGCGCTGGCCCACGACATGATCGGCTTTAGCTCCACCAACTCGGTGGCGATGGTGGCGCCCTGGGGCGGCCGCGAAAAGGCGCTGGGCACCAACCCCATCTGCGTGGCGGTGCCGGGCCTGTCCACCGCTGGCATCACGCTCGACATGGCCACCACGGTGGTGGCGCGCGGCAAGGTGCAGTTGGCCGCCCTCGAGGGCAAAGAGATCCCCGCGAACTGGGCGCTCGACAAGGATGGCAACCCCACCACCGACCCCAATAGAGCCGAGCAGATGGTGCCGGTCGGCGACTATAAGGGGTATGGCCTGGCGCTACTGGTGGACGTCTTTTGCGCGCTGCTGTCGGGCGCCGCCCTGAGCGCCGGCATCGGCCATCTCTTTTCGGCCGCCGACCAGCCACAGCGCATGGGGCACTTTGTCGGGGCGATGGACATCGCCGCGTTCGGGCCAGTGGCTGCGTTCAAGGCGCGCGTCGACGAGCTGGTGACGGCCATGAAGGCCAACGCGCTGCGGCCGGGGTTCGAGCGCATCATGGTGCCCGGCGAGCCCGAGCTGTTCAGGGCCGCCGAGTACCGGCGCGAGGGCATCCCTATCGCCGACGATGTGGTGACCGAGCTGAACCAGATCGGGGCCGAGCTGGGCGTAGCCCCGCTGCACGTCCGCGCATAGTGCTCCAACGCCAAAAGGCGGCGCCCGTAGGCGCCGCCTTTTGGCTCTATCGTGGCATCATTTGCGCACAGCGACGATGACCGGCTCGCCGTTCAGCTTGAACGCCTGGCGCTGATCCCACTCGCCGCCGTCGTCGGTCAACAGCAGCTTGACGCACAGCGTCTCTTGCAGGATATAGTCGCGCAGCCCCTCGACCGCCTCGGCCGCCGCATCATCCAGCCCAAACAGGCCCACGCTGATGCGTTGGTCGAGGTCATAGTCGGCGTCCTTGCGTAGCGTCTGCACATAGCGCACCAGGTCGCGCACCTGCCCCTCGGCCTCGAGCTCGGGCGTGATGACCGCATCGATGGCCACGGTGACGCCTTTCTCAGAGGCCACGGCCAGGCCCTCGGCCGGGTCGGCGTGCACGATGATCTCTTCGGGCGCGAGCGAGACCGTCTCGCCGCCCACCTCGAGCTCGACCGGCAGGCCCGCGTTGATGCGTTGCACCGCTGCGGCGGCATCCGCCTCGGCCAGAGCAGCCCGCACCTGCGGAAACGCCTTGCCGAACCTCGGGCCCAACTGGCGGCCATCGGCCACCAGGCGATAGCTGACCAGCTCGCCCTCTGTGGCCACAAAGGCGAGCGACTTGACGTTGAGCTCGTCGGCCACAATCGCGGTCAGTTCGGGCGACAGCGCGCCGCGCGCCCCCTCGACATAGACCAGCGCGCGAGCCAGTGGCTGGCGCACCTTGATGTTGACGCTGCCGCGCGCGCCCAGCCCCAGGCTGGCGATCTGGCGGGCCAGGGCCATCTCGCGCAACAGCTCCTCGTCCACCACAGGGGCCTCCACCTCGGGCCAGTAGGTGTGGTGCACGCTTTCGAACGCCTCAGGCTGCACACCCTGCACCAGGTTCTGATACATCGCCTCGGTGATAAAGGGCACCATGGGCGCCAGCAGGCGGATCAGCCGGACGAACACATAGTACAGGGTGGCATAGGCCATCTGCTTGTCGAGGTCAGCTTCGCTCTTCCAGTAGCGGCGGCGGCTGCGGCGGATGTACCAGTTGGTCAGGTCGTCGACAAACGTTTCGACAGCCAGGGTGGCGCCCAACGAATCCGAGTTCTCGAGGCGGTCGGTGCAGGTGGCCAGCACCTCGTTGATGCGCGCGATAACCCAGCGATCCAGGGGATTGTCGCTCGTCGGCGCGCGTCCCTCGGGCTGCTTGGGATCAAACCCCTCTGGCGATGGCTGCCAGCCGTCGAGCAGGGCATAGGTGGTGAGGAACTTGTAGACGTTCCACAGCGGCAAAATGAACCGTCGTCGCACGTCGTCGGCGCGGCTGTAGCCGAACAGCAGGTTGTTCTCGGGCTTGTGAGCGCAAAACAGCCAGCGCATCACGTCGACCCCCATGTGGTCGGCGGCCTCGTCAAAGGGGATCATGTTGCCCGAGCTCTTGTGCATGGGCGAGCCGTCTTCGGCCAGCAGAGTGGCGTACGAAAAGTTCTCGAGGAAGGGCGGCGTGCCCTCGAGCACGGTGGCCATGGCCAGCAGGCTATAGAACCAGTTGCGGAACTGCCCGGGGAACGACTCGCTGATCCAGTGAGCCGGATACCACTGCCGCCAATAGTCCTTGTTGGTGCGATACTGCAGCGTTGAAAAGCTGACGATGCCGGCGTCGAGCCAGGGGTTGCCCACGTCGCTGACGCGGCTCATCTCGGCGCCGCATTTGTCGCAGGCGATCTTGACGGCGTCGACGTAGGGCCGGTGAGGCGTGTGCCCCTCAAAGGTCTCCCAGCCGGCGACGGCGCGCTCGCGCAGCTCATCCTCGTCGCCCACCACGTGAAAGTGGCCGCACTCTGAGCACTCCCAGATGGGCAGCGCCAGGCCCCAGTAGCGCTTTTTGCTGATCATCCAGTCGTGCATGTTGCGCAACCAGTCCAGCTCGCGCTCCAGGCCAAAGGCGGGGATCCAGCGGATCTGCCGCGTGACGTCCATCATCTTGTGGCGCAGCTCGTCCATGCTGATGAACCACTCGTCCACCAGGCGGAACACCAGCGGCGTCTTGCAGCGCCAGCAGATGGGATAACGGTGCGTATAGTCGCGCACATGATAGAGCAGGCCACGGTCCTCCAGATCGTGGAAGATGTCGTGGGTCAGCTCGTGGACGTGCTTGCCGGTGAGCCAGCCAAAGCCCTCGACGAAATAGCCCTCGTCGTCGAGCGGGGCCAGCATGGGCAGCTTGAGCTCGAGGCCCAGTTGATAGTCCTCAGCGCCACAGCCCGGCGCGATGTGCACAATGCCGGTGCCCTCTTCCTCGCCCACCGCATCCCACAGGATGACCTGGTGGGCTTGCACGGCGCTGAGGGTTGCGTCGGCCGTGGCGCCCGGCACAGGGGTGAGGCCACCCGGGCGCTGTGCAGCGGGCAGGTAGTCAAAGGGGCCATCGTAGGTCCACCCCACCATGTCGGCGCCTGTGAGCTCGCCCAGCACCTCGACCGGCCCCTCCAGCATCGACAGGGTGCCTTTGGAGAGGTAAAGGACCTGGTCGCCGTTGCGCACCTTGACATAGGTGAGGTCGGGGCCCACTGCCGCGGCCACGTTGCTGGTCAGCGTCCAGGGCGTGGTGGTCCACACCAACAACGACTCGCCGGGGCGGTTGCGCAGCGGAAAGCGCAGCGTGACGGCGTCGTGGGTCAGCTCGGCATAGCCGTCGGTGACGATCTCATGCTGGCTGATGGCCGTCGCGCAGCGTGGGCACCAGGGCATCACGTCGGCGCCACGATAGATCCAGCCATGCTCCCAGCACTTTTTGAGCATGGTCCAGATCATATAGTTGTTCTCGGTGGAAAAAGTGAAATAGCTGCCGCCCAGCTCGGGCAAGCCCAGCCGGCCCACGATGCGCTCGACCGTATCGGTGACGGGCCCCTGCGGGCCGTTGAGCGTCACGATCTGTTGCGGGTCCTCATCGAGCTTGTCGGCCAGCTCGCGCAGGGTATCGGGGTCGTTCCAGTCCATCCAAAAGCCCAGGCGGATGGACTGCTCGGTCTGCAGCGCAGCCATGCGCAGCACGCGCTGTTTACAGCGGTTCACAAAGGCGGCCAGGCCATAGGCCTCGATGTCCTTGCGAGACTCAAAGCCGAGCTCCTTTTCCACCTCGACCTCGACCCACAGGCCCTGGCAGTCAAAGCCGTTCTGATAGCGCAGTTCACGGCCGCGCATGGTCCAAAAGCGGCTGTAGAGGTCTTTGTAAGAGCGGCCCCAGCCGTGATGCACGCCCATGGGGTTGTTCGCGGTGATGGGCCCGTCGATGAACGACCAGTGCGGCTCGCCGCGGTGCAGCGCGCGCAGCTTCTCAAAGGCCTGGCTCTGGCGCCAGAAAGCGAGGATATCGTGCTCGAGCTCGACCAGGTCGACCGTGGCCGGGACAGACTGAAATGGCATGGCCAGCTTCCTCCGAACGTTGATGTAAACAAAAAGGCTCTCGCCCCACACAGGGACGAGAGCCTGATGACAGACTCGCGCGGTACCACCCCGCTTGGCCACAAGGCCCGCTCTGTGCCGACCGGCCAACCCTGGCCGAGCAGCCCGCCATGATAACGTATGGCGACTCCGGACAGCTCTACTCGCCTGCGCTTTCGACTGTCGGCTCGAGAGGGATCTTGGACCTCACCGTGCGTGCCCGCTTTGCAGCCACCGCGGGCTCTCTGGACGCCGTAAGAGGTCTACTCGTCTCTGTCTACGCCTGTATACGCATTATACCACGCAGCCTACCCAAGCGCAATCTAGCCGAACAAGCCCAAGCCGCCCAGCAGCACCACCAGGATCAGCACGGGCGAGATGAACTTGGCCACGCCGTAAAAGAACGTCACCATGGCCTGATTGCCGAGAGTGCCCCTGTTGGTAAGGCCCTCTTTGACCTGCGGCCAGCCCCAGCGCCAACCGAGAAAGATGCACAGGAACAGGCCGCCCACCGGCAGCAGGATGTTGGACGAAGCAAAGTCAAAGGCGTCGAACAGGTTGAGGCCGCCGATCCTTACGCCCGAGAGCCAGCTTTCGGCCAGGGCCGGCAGCGCCCCTGCCACGGCCAGGGCCACAGCGGTGGTGATGGCCGCCTTCTTGCGCGTCCAGCCGGCGCGATCCTCGAGATAGGCCACCGGCACCTCGAACAGCGACAGGGCCGCTCCCGTGGCGGCGCACGCCGCCAGCACAAAGAACAGCCCCATAAAGATCGACTGCACCACCGGCCCACCCGGCATCGAGCTGAAAACCGTGGGCATGGTGATGAACATCAGCGAGGGGCCGGCCGCCTTCTCGACGCCAAAGGCAAAGACGGCCGGGAAGATGGCCACGCCCGCCAGCAGCGACACGAACAGATCGCCCAGCATGACGCGCACTGCGTTCTGCGGGATATTCTGCTCGTCGGGATAGTAGGAGCCGTAGGTGATCATGGTGCCCATGCCCACCGACAGCTTGAAAAAGGCCAGGCCCATGGCCGCCAGCACCACGCTCAACGACAGCTTGGTTAGGTCTGGCTTGAAGAGGAACTCGAGGCCGGCCGACGCACCCGGCAGCGTGACGCTGCGGATGGCGATGACCACCAGGATGACGAACAGGATGGGCAGCAGCCGCTTGACCATCGCCTCGATGCCGCGGCTCACGCCGGCGATGATGATGGCCGTCAGGCCGGCCAGCACCACCCACTGCGAGATGAGCGAGATCCACGGACTGCCGATGACCGAGCCAAAGGCGGCGCCCGTCACGGCGGGGTCGGTGGTCACGATCTGCCCGGTAAAGGCCTTGAGGATGTAGACCAGCACCCAACCGATCACTTCTGTGTAAAAGGCGGTGATCAGAAAGGCAGACAGGACGCCGGCCACGCCGATGAGCCACCAGGGCTCTTTGGGGGCCAGCTTGCGCAACGAGCCGATGGCATCAGAGCGCGCTGTGCGGCCGATGACATGCTCAGAGATCATCACGGGCAGGCCGATGAGGAAGGTGGCGATCACATAGACGATGACAAAGGCGGCGCCACCGCTCTCACCTGTCATGTAGGGGAACTTCCAGATGTTGCCGAGGCCAACGGCCGAGCCAAGAGTGGCTGCAACGGCGCCCAGTGTTCCTGTGAACCGACCACGGATTCGAGGACCAGCACTCGTCATGTCGACTTCTCCTCCAGGCACATGGTTGACGCCAGCGCGCCGTATGCGAGATAGCCTGTGGGGGCCGGGGCGCCGACATCCTCAGGGCGCGAGCATAGAACAGGGACCAAGCGGCGTCAAATGGACGTTCATATGCGCCTTTAGCCTCGGCGCAGGCAAAGGCGGCCGCATGTTTGACAGTGCGCCGCAGGTGTGCTATGCTAAGCAAAATTCCTAGAGGATGACGTTTTGAGCTCCTCCCTGTTTGCCGGCGTTGTGCTCGTACTAGTCGGGCTCCTCATTATTGAGGGGCAAATGCCGGTTGGGGGGGTTCGCGCCAGCGCACATAGTTAGCCAGAAGCGAGAACCATAAAAGAGCCTCACCCAACCAAGGGTGAGGCTCTTTTTGATAGCTCGGGCTAACGAACGTCGTTGGGCAGTCTCGTGCCCGCAACGTTGGGGGCGATGGCGGCCGGTTGGCCGCCTGTGCAGAGACGCCACACCCATGCCAGGGAGGCATGCGGCTGTGGCGTTGTGCTTTCAGACCTGTATCACGCCAGCCATGTGCATGGAGAGGAGCAAGGTTGTGAGAAGCGACGTCATCAAGAAAGGTCTCGAGCGCGCCCCACATCGTGCGCTGCTATGGTCTCTGGGCCGCACCAATGAAGAGATGGAGCGCCCCTTTGTCGGCATCATCAGCTCATACAACGACATTGTGCCCGGCCACATGGGCCTGAGCCAGATCAATGCCGCCGTGCGCGAGGGCGTCTACATGGCAGGGGGCACGCCCTTTGAGGCCAACACCATCGCGGTGTGCGACGGCATCGCCATGGGCCACCAGGGCATGAAGTACTCACTGGCTTCGCGCGAGCTGATTGCCGACTCGGTCGAGACCGTCGTACAGGCCCACGCCTTTGACGCCCTGGTGCTCGTCTCGGCCTGCGACAAGATCACCCCGGGCATGGTGATGGCCATGGCCAGGCTGGACATCCCCGCCGTGATCGTCACCGGCGGCCCCATGCTCGCCGGTCGGCACGGCAACGAGACACTCGACCTGAACAGCGCCTTTATGGCGGTGGGCGCGGCCACCAAGGGGCATCTGAGCGCCCGCGAAGTCGAGATCATCGAAAAGGCCTGCTGCCCGGGCTGCGGCTCGTGCGCCGGCATGTTCACGGCCAACACCATGGCCTGCCTGTGCGAGGCGCTGGGCATCGCCCTGCCCGGCAATGGCACCACCCCGGCCGTCAGCTCGCGGCGCATCGCGTTGGCGCGAGAGGCGGGCATGCAGGTGATGGCGATGCTCGAGCGCAACATCCGCCCCAGCGACATCCTCACCGCCGACGCCTTTCACAACGCCTTTTCCACCGACATGGCCATGGGCGGCTCGACCAACTCGGTGCTGCACCTGCTGGCCATCGCCCACGAGGCCGGCATCACCATCGACCTGCCTGACCTGAACCGCTTTTCGAGTAACACGCCGCACCTCTGCAAGCTCTCGCCCGCCAGCGACCAGCACATCCAAGACCTCTACTACTCGGGCGGCATCGGCGCCATCATGCACGAACTGGACACGCTCGGCCTGCTCAGGCGCGACTGCATCACCGTCACCGGTCAAACGGTCGGCGAGAACCTCGCCCCCGAGAGCCGCTGGGCGCCCGACTATGCCACCGTCGACCGCAACGTGGTGCGTTCGGGCGATAGCCCCTACTCGGCCACCGGTGGCCTGACGATCCTCTTTGGCAACCTGGCGCCCGAGGGCGCCGTGGTCAAGAGCGCGGCCGTGGCCCCCAGCATGATGCAGCACACTGGCCCGGCGCGGGTCTTTGATTCAGAAGAGGCGGCCACCCAGGCCATCATCGACATGGCCTTTGACGAGGGCGACGTGCTCGTCATCCGCTACGAGGGCCCCAAGGGCGGCCCCGGCATGCGCGAAATGCTGACGCCGACCTCGCTGCTGTCGGGCATGGGCCTCGACGGCAAGGTGGCACTGATCACCGACGGGCGCTTCTCGGGCGCCTCGCGTGGGGCAGCCATCGGTCACCTCTCGCCCGAGGCAGCGGCCCGCGGACCCATCGCCGGCCTGCGCAACGGCGACCGGATCTCGATCGATATTCCCGGCCACAGCCTGAGCGTGGCCCTATCTGACGCGGAGCTGTCGGCCCGCCTGAGGGCGCTGGCGCCCTTTGAGCCCAGGGTCACACGCGGCTATCTGCGGCGCTATGCGCGCCTGGTGACCTCGGCCAGCACCGGCGCCGTGTTCGAGGACTAGGCCAGGCACGCCGGCACACGAGCAAGGAGTTACCCATATGCGGTTGAACGGCGCACAGATCCTGTGGGAATGCCTCGTCCGCGAGGGCGTCGATACGGTGTTCGGCATCACCGGGGGCGCGGTGCTGCCCATCTATCACGAGCTGCCCAACTACCCCATCCGCCACATCACCATGCGGCACGAGCAGGCCTGCGCTCACGCGGCCGACGGCTACGCCCGCGCCACGGGCAGGGTGGGCGTCTGCCTGGCCACCTCGGGCCCAGGCGCCACCAACCTGGTGACCGGCATTGCCACGGCAATGATGGACTCCTCGCCGATGGTCGCCATCACCGGGCAGGTGGCCACCAGCGCCCTGGGCACCGATGCCTTTCAAGAGGTCGACATCACGGGCATCACCATGCCCATCACCAAGCACAACTATCTCATCACCGATGTGGCCGATCTGGCGCTGGCCGTGCGCGAGGCGTTTCACATTGCCAGCACGGGGCACCCGGGGCCGGTGCTGATCGATATCGCCAAAGACGCGCAGATAGCCGAGATCGAGTTCGAGTATCCCACGTACATCAATCTGCCGGGCTACAAGCCCCACACGCGCGGCAACCCGCGACAGGTCAAACAGGCGGCCGACATGATCAACGCGGCCCAGCGCCCGCTGATCATCGCGGGGCGGGGCGTGCTGGTGGCGGGCGCCCAGCAAGAGCTGTGCGAGCTGGCCACCAAGGCTCACATTCCCGTGTCGACGACGCTGCTGGGCAAGAGCGTCATCCCCGAGACACACCCGTTGTGCCTGGGCATGGGCGGCATGCACGGCGAGGCCTATGCCAACTATGCGCTGCAGCAATGCGATCTGATCTTTGCGGTGGGCATGCGTTTTGACGACCGCTACACTTCAGCCGCAGGAACCTTTGCGCCCAACGCCAGGATCATCCACGTGGATATCGACCCGGCCGAGATCGCCAAGCGCATTCGCGTCGACCTGCCCATCGTGGGCGACGCCAGGAATGTGCTGCAGCAGGTGCTGCCGCTGGTCCAAGAGCGTGAGCACGACGAGTGGCTGGGCCAGATCGACGGCTGGCGCGCCGAGACGCGCGACCGCGACGCCCTGTGGCAAGAGACCGACGAGGTGTTGCCGCAATATGTGGTGTTCAACATCTGGGAGGCCACCGGTGGCCAGGCCCTGATGGTGTCAGACGTGGGGCAAAACCAGATGTGGGAGGCGCAGTACTATCGCCACGTGCGGCCAGGGGGGCTGATCTCGTCGGGCGGCCTGGGCACCATGGGCTTTGCGCTGCCGGCCGCCATCGGCGCGGCGGCGGGGCGCCCTGACTGTCAGGTGTGGGTGGTGGCGGGCGACGGCGGCTTTCAGATGACGCTGCAAGAGCTGGCCACCGTGGTGCAAGAGCGCCTGCCCATCAAGGTGGCCATCCTCAACAACGGCTTCTTGGGGATGGTGCGTCAGTGGCAAGAGATGTTCTTCCAAAGGAACTATTCCGGGTCACCGCTGCTGGGTCCAGACTTTGCCAAGCTCGCCCAGGCCTATGGCATCGCCTCGGCCACCATCGAATCCAAAGAAGGCGTGGCCGACGCGGTCAGGATGGCGCGCGACTCGGATGGCCCCATGGTGATCGACTTTCGCATCGAGCGTGAGCACAACGTGTTTCCGATTGTGCCCGTGGGCCACCCCATCGACCAGATGATCCGTCGGCCTAAGCGGGCCCCGGCACAGAGAGGAGCGTCGCAATGAGCCTGCCCCCGCCAGACAGCACGTTCTCGCGGCGCACGCTGGTCGTCTTGATGGAAGACAAGCCGGGCGTGTTGAGCCACGTCTCCAACCTGTTCCGTCGCCGCAACTATAACATCGAGAGCCTGACCGTTGGGCACAGCGAGGCCCAGGGCATCTCGCGGATGACGGTGGTGGTCTATGCCAACGACGCCATGCTCGAGCAGGTGGCCAAGCAGCTCTACAAGCTCATCAACGTTACCAAGGTGAGCGAGGTGGGCGCCGAGGATGCCGTGATGCGCGAGCTCGCCCTGATCAAAGTGCACGCGCCCTCGGCTCAGCGCGCAGAGATCAAGCAGGTGGTAGACATCTTTCGTGCCCAGATCATCGACGTGGCGCTCGACTCGATGGTCATCGAGATCACCGGCGACGAGAGCAAGGTCGAGTCGCTGATCTCGATTCTCAAGCCCTTTGGCATCAAAGAGCTGACGCGCACCGGCCGCGTGGCCATGATGCGAGGCTCGCTGGCCGCCAACGGCACACGTTTCGGGTCCTAGCCAGCCAGGCTCATCGAGCCGCTGGACAAGCAGTACGAGGAGGCTCTTGACATGGCAACGATCTACTACGACCGCGACACCGACCTGGCGCTACTGCATGGCAAAAAGATCGCCATTCTGGGATATGGCAGCCAGGGCCATGCCCATGCTCTCAACCTGAAGGAGAGCGGCTGCGACGTGCGCGTGGGCCTCTATCAGGGCAGCTCGTCGTGGGCGCGCGCCGAGCAGGCGGGGCTCAAGGTGATGCTCTCTGCCGAGGCTGTGGCCGAGGCCGACATCGTCATGATCCTCACGCCCGACACGCTTCAGCCGGCCATCTACGCCAACGACGTGGCCCCCAACCTCAAGGCCGGCGCCATGCTGATGTTCGCTCACGGCTTTTCCATCCACTATAGCCAGATCGTGCCACCCAAGAACGTAGACGTGACCATGATCGCGCCCAAGGCGCCCGGCCATCGCGTGCGCGAGCTGTACATCGACGGCCAGGGCACGCCCGGCCTGGTGGCCGTCTACCAGGATGTGACCGGCAATGCCAAAGCGCTGGCGCTGGCCTATGGGTCGGCCATCGGCTGCGGCCGCGCCGGCATCATCGAGACCACCTTTTCGGAAGAGACCGAGACCGACCTCTTTGGCGAGCAGGCGGTGCTCTGTGGCGGCGCCACCGCCCTCATCAAGGCGGGGTTTGAGACGCTGGTCGAGGCGGGCTACCAGCCCGAGATCGCCTACTTTGAGTGCCTCAACGAGCTCAAGCTGATCGTCGACCTGATCTACCAGGGCGGCCTCTCGTACATGCGCTACTCGGTGAGCGACACAGCCGAGCACGGCGACTATACCGGTGGCCCCAAGATCATCGACGACCACGTCAAGGCCACGATGAAAAAGATGCTGACCGACATCCAGGATGGCACCTATGCGCGCGAGTGGGTGCTCGAGAACCAGGCTGGGCGGCCCGGCTTTAACCTGATCCGCGCTCGCGAGCGCGACTCGCAGATCGAGCAGGTGGGCCGCAAACTGCGCGCCATGATGCCCTGGCTCAACGCCAAGTAGACCCTGCCGCACCGCGTCGGCGGCGGATCGTCGCCGCCGACGCCTCTCAAGGAGCGAACCTGACCGTATGGTAGATCGCGTCTCGGTCCTCGACACAACCTTGCGAGATGGCGCCCAGCGCGAGGGGATCTCTTTCTCGGCCAAGGACAAGCTGCGCATCGCCGCCAGGCTCGATGATCTGGGCATCGCCTACATCGAGGGCGGGTGGCCCGGCTCGAACCCCAAGGATGCCGAGTTCTTTGCGCGGGCGGCGCAGATGCACTGGCAGCATGCTCGCATCGCTGCTTTTGGCTCCACACGCCATGCCGACAGCAGGGTGGAGCAGGATCCCAACGTCAGAGCACTGCTGGAATGTGGCGCGCCCGTGGCGGTGCTGGTGGGCAAAGCCTCGACCATGCAGGTAACGCAGGTGTTGCGCACCACGCTCGACGAGAATCTGGCGATGATCGGCGACACTGTCGCCTACTTGAGGGCGCGTGGCCTCGAGGTGCTCTTTGACGCCGAGCACTTTTTCGACGGCTACCGCCTCGACGCCGACTATGCCCTGGCCGCCTTGCGCGTCGCCGCCGAGGCCGGCGCCGATCGCCTGGTGTTGTGCGACACCAACGGGGGCTGCCTGCCGTCTGAGGTGGGGCGCGTGGTGGCGGCCGTGGTGGCGGCCTTTCCGGGGCGCAGCATCGGCATCCACGCCCACGATGACACCGGCGTGGCCGTGGCCAACACCCTGGCTGCAGTCGAAGCGGGCGCCGACCATGTGCATGGCACTATGAACGGCTACGGCGAACGCTGCGGCAACGCCAACCTCAACACAGTGATCCCCAACCTGGAGCTCAAGATGGGCATCAAGGCCCTCGCCAACGGCGATCTATCGCTGCTGACGCAGGCCTCGCTCTATGTCACCGAGATCGCCAACCTGCTGCCCGACCCGTACGCGCCCTATGTGGGGCAGAGCGCCTTTGCCCACAAGGCCGGGCTGCACGTGAGCGCCATGCTCAAGAGCGGCGAGGCCTATCAGCATGTGCGGCCCGAGCTGGTGGGCAACCAGACGCGCGTGCTGGTGTCAGAGCTGGCCGGCCGCAGCAACATCGCCCACAAACTGGCCGAGCTGGACCTCGGCTTTGAGCTGAGCCCTGAGCGCATTGCGGCGCTGGCCACACAGGTCAAAGAGCGCGAGAACGAGGGCTATCAGTACGAGGGCGCCGAGGGCTCGTTCGAGCTGTTGGTGCGACGTGGGCAGCCCGACTACTTTCCACCCTTTGAGGTGCTCGACTTTTTGGTGCTGGTCGAAAAGCGCACGGGCCGCGACATCCTCTCTGAGGCCACCGTCAAGGCCAGCGTCGACGGCATGACCATGCACACCGCTTCAGAGGGCGATGGCCCCGTGAACGCCCTCGACCGGGCCATGCGCAAGGCCCTGTTGCCCTTTTATCCCGAGCTGGGGCCCGTGCAACTGACCGACTACAAAGTGCGCATCATCGACCCCAAGTCGGCCACGGCCGCCAAGACGCGGGTGTTGATCGATGCCAGCGACGGCGAGCATACCTGGACGACCATGGGGTGCTCGGTGAACATCATCGAGGCCAGCTTTGAGGCGCTGATCGACAGCCTGGAGCTACCGCTACTGCGGCGGGCCTCCGCCAGAGGGGTGACCGAGCCGATCGAGACCACGGCTCAGTGACCCGGAGGCCCGCAGGAAGCAGCAGGTCAGCGGCGACAGCACGATCAGAGGCCAAGGAGCACAGACATGGACACCGATCGCATCATCATCTTTGACACCACGTTGCGTGACGGCGAGCAATCTCCCGGCGCCACGCTGAACACAAGCGAAAAGATCGAGATCGCCCGCCAGCTCGCCCGCCTGGGCGTCGACGTCATCGAGGCTGGCTTTCCCGCTTCGTCGCCGGGCGATCTGGATGCCGTGCGCCAGGTGGCGCGCAGCGTACAGGGGCCCGTCATCTGCGGGCTGGCCCGTTGCGTGCGCAGCGATATCGACGCCGCCTGGGAGGCGATCCAGGACGCCGCCCGCAAACGCATTCACGTCTTCATCGCCACCAGCGACATTCACATGCAGCACAAGCTGCGCATGAGCCGCGAGCAGGTGCTCGCTGCCACGCGCGCTATGGTGGCCTATGCGCGGTCGCTGTGTGAGGATGTCGAGTTCTCGCCCGAGGACGGCGGTCGCTCTGACCCCGAGTTCCTCTACCAGGTGCTGGGCGAGGCCATCGCTGCCGGCGCCACCACCCTCAACATCCCCGATACGGTGGGCTATGTGACGCCCGACGAGTTCTATGGCCTCATCAAGGGCATCAAAGACAACACGCCGGGCATCGAAAAGGCCATCATCTCGGTGCACTGCCACAACGACCTGGGCCTGGCGGTGAGCAATAGCCTGGCGGGTGTGCGCGCTGGAGCGCGTCAGGTGGAGTGCACCATCAACGGCCTGGGCGAGCGGGCCGGCAACGCCGCGCTTGAAGAGATCGCCATGGCCCTCTACACGCGGCAGAGCTACTATGGGCTGGCGACCGGCCTGAACCTGCAAGAGCTGTACCCCAGCAGCCGCATGGTGTCGAACTTTACCGGCCTCACGGTGCAGGCCAACAAGGCCATCGTGGGCGCCAACGCCTTTGCCCACGAGGCCGGCATTCACCAGGATGGCATCCTCAAGAACCGCCTGACCTATGAGATCATGGATGCCCAGATGGTGGGAGTGCCCGAGAGCCGCCTGGTGCTGGGCAAGCACTCTGGCCGCCACGCTTTTGCTGACAGGCTGCTGCAGTTGGGGTATCATCTCGAGCACGATCAGCTCGACCGGGCGTTCGCGCGCTTCAAAGAGCTGGCCGACAAGAAAAAGATCGTCACCGATCGCGACCTCGAGGCGTTGGTGTCTGATGAGGTGTTCCAGCCGGTGGAGGTCTACCGCCTGGAGCAGGTGCAGGTGTCGTGCGGCGACCACGCCATTGCCACCGCCACGGTGCAGCTACGCGCGCCCGACGGCGCCCTGATCACCGACGCGGCTCACGGCGCTGGCCCGGTGGATGCGGTCTACAAGGCCATCAACCGCCTGATCGGCGTGCCCAACGAGCTGACCGAGTTCTCGATCAACGCGGTCACCGAGGGCATCGATGCGGTGGGCGAGGTGACGATCCGCATCGAGGCGGGCGGCAACGGCGACGACTCTCTGCCGCTCAACCCGCAGACGGGCAAGCGCACCTATGTGTTCTCTGGCCACGGCGCCAGCACCGACATCATCGTGGCGAGCGCTCGCGCCTATATGAGCGCCCTCAACAAACTGCTGGCCACGCGCGGCGTCGCCGGCCCGGCCCAAGCATGACAAGGAGAACGAGCGACCCGATGCAACCCATGACCATGGCCCAAAAGATCCTGGCCGCCCATGCCGACCGCCCCGCCGTGCAGGTGGGCGAGCTGATCGACGTGCGCGCCGACATGGTGCTGGCCAACGACATCACGGCGCCTCTGGCCATCATCGAGTTTGCCAAACTGGGCGTCGACCGCGTCTTTGATCAGGATCGCATCGCGCTGGTGCCCGACCACTTTGCCCCCAACAAAGACATCAAGTCGGCCGAGCAGTGCAAGATGATGCGCGAGTTCGCCCGGCAATACGGCATCCGCAACTATTTCGAGGTGGGGCGCATGGGCATCGAGCATGCGCTGCTGCCCGAGCAGGGGCTGGTGCTGCCCGGCGACGTGGTGGTGGGCGCTGACTCACACACCTGCACCTATGGCGCCGTGGGCGCCTTTGCCACTGGCATGGGCTCCACCGACATCGCCGTGGCCATGGCCACCGGCCGCGCCTGGATGCGCGTGCCCGCCACCACGCGTTTCATCTACAACGGCACGCTGCAGCCCTGGGTGGGCGGCAAAGACCTGATCTTGCACACCATCGGGCTGATTGGCGTCGAGGGGGCGCGCTATCAGGCGATGGAGTTCGTGGGCCCGGCCATCGACGCCCTGAGCATGGACGGCCGCCTGACCATGGGCAACATGGCCATCGAGGCGGGCGCCAAGGCGGGCCTGTTCCACGTGGATGCCACCACCGAGGCCTATGTCAGGCCGCGCGCGCAGCGCGCCTACCGGGCCTATGCGTCGGACCCCGACGCGGCCTATGAGCGCACCATCGAGATCGACGCCAGCCAGATCGAGCCGCAGGTCTCGTTCCCCCACCTGCCCAGCAACGCCAGAGGGTTGAGCCAGGTGGGCGATGTGCGCATCGACCAGGCGGTGATCGGCTCTTGCACCAACGGCCGCTGGAGCGACCTGGTGCAGACGGCCGAGGTGCTGCGCGGCCGTCAGGTGCACCCCGACGTGCGCTGCATCATCATCCCCGGCACGCAGGCGATCTATCTGCGTGCGGTGCAAGAGGGGCTGGCGCAGGTGTTTGTCGAGGCGGGCGCGGTGTTCAGCACGCCCACCTGCGGCCCCTGTCTGGGCGGCTACATGGGCGTGTTGGCGGCCGGCGAGCGTTGCATCTCGACCACCAACCGCAATTTCGTGGGGCGCATGGGCCACGTGGATAGCCAGGTGTATCTGGCCGGCCCCGCCATTGCGGCGGCCAGCGCTGTGCTGGGCCGCATCGGCGGGCCTGAGGAGCTGTAGCAGCAGAAAGGGCGAGCGCCATGGGCGAGCTGTCCTGCTGGTTCGAGTGTGTGCGCGGCTGTCCGGGCCGCCACTCGATCTATGACGTCATCTACGAGTGCCCCACCTGTGGCGGCCTGCTTGAGGTGGTGCACGATGTGGCCGCCCTGGCAGAGACGCCCGCCGAGGGGTGGAAGCGCCTGTTCGATGCGCGCATACACAGCAACGACTGGCCTTTTGGCAGCGGCGTGTGGGGCAAAAAAGAGTGGGTGTGCCCGCAGATCGATGACGAGAACGTCGTCTCGATGTTCGAGGGGCACAGCAACCTCTTTTGGGCGCAGCGCTTGGGCCAGCAGATCGGCGTTGAGGACCTGTGGGTCAAGCTGTGCGGCATCAGCCACACCGGCTCGTTCAAAGACCTGGGCATGACGGTGTTGGTGAGCGTGGTCAGGCAGATGATGGCGCAAGGCTCGCCGGTGCGGGCCGTGGCCTGTGCCTCCACGGGCGACACCTCGGCCGCCCTGGCCGCCTATGGCGCCGCTGCGGGCATTCCTACCATCGTGTTCTTGCCGCGCAACCGCGTCTCGACGGCGCAGCTCATCCAGCCCATCGCCAACGGCGCGCTGGTGCTGGCCCTCGACACCGACTTTGATGGCTGCATGGCCATCGTCAAAGAAATCACGCGCGACAACAGCATCTATCTGGCCAACTCGATGAACTCGCTGCGCATCGAGGGGCAAAAGACCGTCGGCATCGAGATCGTGCAGCAGTTCGACTGGCAGGTGCCCGATTGGATCATCATTCCGGTGGGCAACCTGGGCAATGTCAGCGCCATGGGCAAGGGGCTGTTGCTGATGCGCGAGTTGGGCCTCATCGACCGCCTGCCGCGGCTGGTGGCCGCGCAGGCCGAGCGGGCCAACCCGTTCTACCTGAGCGCCCAGGGCGGCTTTCAGAAGCTGGTGCCGGTGGTGGCGCAAAAGACCCTGGCCAGCGCCATCCAGATCGGTAACCCGGTGAGCTATGAGCGCGCCGTGAAGGTGATGCGGGCCTTTGACGGCATCGTCGAGCAGGCCACCGAAGACGAGATCGCCAACGCCGCCGCGCGCGCCGATCTGACGGGCATGTACACCTGCCCGCACACCGGCGTGGCCCTCTCGGCCCTGTTCAAGCTGGTCGACCGCGGCGAGATCGCCAGCCACCACCGCGTGATCGTCATCTCGACGGCCCACGGGCTCAAGTTCACCCAGTTCAAGGTAGACTATCACCAGAACCAGATCGACGAGGTGGAAGCGCGCTACCCCAATCTCCCTGTCGAGCTGCCGCCCGACATCAACCTGGTGCGCCAGGCCATCACGCACCACCTCGATTCCCTCGCATAAAGGAGCTTGCTGTGGCAATCAGCGGACGCGTCTGGAAATACGGCGACAACATCGACACCGATGCCATTGTGCCGGCCAGGCATCTGAACATCTCAGACCCCGACCAACTGGCCGCCCATTGCATGGAGGACTGGGACGCCTCCTTTGTGAGCGGCGTGCGCCCGGGCGACATCATCGTGGGGGGCAGCAACTTTGGCTGCGGCTCTTCGCGCGAGCATGCGCCGGTGGCCATCAAGGCGAGCGGCATCTCGTGCGTGATTGCTGCCACCTTTGCGCGCATCTTTTTCAGGAACGCCATCAACATCGGCCTGCCCATCCTCGAATGCCCCCAGGCCGCCGCGGCCATCGAGGCCGGCGAGACGGTGGAGGTGGACCTGGCCGCCGGCACCATCCGGCGCGTGGCCACGGGCGCCGTCTACCAGTCCACGGCCTATCCGCCCTTTATGCTCGATCTGATCAGCGCCGGCGGGCTGGTGGAATACACTCGCCGTCGACTGCACCCCGAGCAAAGCGATGGCTAGCCGCATGCGCGTCGCCTTTCAGGGCGAGCCGGGTGCCTACAGCGAAGAGGCGGCGCTGGCGCTCTATCCCGCGGGGCAGCCCTGCCCGTGCGAGTCGTTCGACGCGGTCTTTGAGGGCGTCGAATCGGGCCAGTACGATCAGGGCGTGGTGCCGGTGGAGAACTCGCTGGCCGGCAGCATTCATCGCAACTATGACCTGCTGCTGCAACACAAGCTCTATATCGTGGCCGAGCACACCCTGCGCATCAGCCACTGTCTCATCGCGCACCCGGGCGTCACTTTGAGCGAGATCACCCAGGTGTATTCCCATCCGCAAGGGCTGGCGCAGTGCGAGCAGTCGCTGGCCAGGCTGGGCGGCGTGCAGTGCATTGCAGCCCACGACACTGCGGGCAGCGTGCGCCTGGTGCGCGACGAGGGCTGGCGACATGCCGCGGCCATCGCCAGCAAGCACGCCAGCGAGATCTATGGCATGCAGGTGCTCATCGAGCAGCTCGAGGACGACAAGAGCAACTATACGCGGTTCATCGCCATTGCGCGCGAGCCGGTGCAGCCCACGGGCGACGCCAAGACGGCCATCGCTTTTGCGGGCATCAACCAGCCGGGGCTGCTCTTTCGCTGCCTGAGCGCCTTTGCGCTGCGCGACATCGACCTGTGCAAGATCGAATCGCGGCCCATGCGCGGCGTGCCGTGGGAGTACATCTTTTTCGTCGAGTTCGCCGGCAGCACCGACGAAGAGCGCTGCCGCCGCGCCCTGAGCCACCTCGAAGAGATGGCCACCTTTGTGCGCGTGCTGGGGTCGTTTCCGCGCGCCAAACCCACCGAGAATGGACGATAGGGGATATGCAGAATGAACTATGAGATCGCGCTGCTGGGCGGCGACGGCATCGGCCCCGAGGTCACCGCACAGGCCGCCCGGGTGCTCGAGCGCGTGGGCGCCGCCTTTGGCCACACGTTCCGGTTCACGCCGGCGCTGATCGGTGGCTGCGCCATCGACGCCACCGGCGCCGCGCTGCCCGACGAAACGCTGGCGATCTGCCGTGCGGCCGACGCTGTGCTGCTCGGCGCAGTGGGCGGCCCCAAGTGGGATGATCCCACCGCGACAGTGCGGCCCGAGCAGGGCCTGTTAGGCATCCGCAAGGGGCTGGGGCTCTATGCTAACCTGCGTCCCGTCAAGCTGAACGAGACGCTGATCGGCGCCTCGACCATCAAGCCCGAGACGCTGCGCGGCACCGATCTGGTGGTGGTGCGTGAGCTCACCGGCGGCATCTATTTCGGCGAGCGCGGCCGCCGCGACAACGGCAACACCGCCTATGACACCATGATCTATACGCGCGCCGAGATCGAGCGCGTGCTCCATGCGGCCTTTAGGCTGGCGCGCCTGCGCCGCCACAAGGTCACTTCGGTGGACAAGGCCAACGTGCTCGAAAGCTCGCGGCTGTGGCGCGAGACCGCCACCGCCGTGGCCAAAGCCTATCCCGACGTCGCCTGTGAGCACCTGCTGGTGGATGCCTGCGCCATGCACCTCATCCGCCGGCCGGCCACGTTCGACGTCATCGTGACCGAGAACATGTTCGGCGACATCCTCACCGATGAGGCCTCGATGCTGGCCGGCTCGATGGGCATGTTGCCCTCTGCCTCGCTGGCCGAGGGCGCCCTGGGTCTGTATGAGCCGATCCACGGCTCGGCGCCCGACATCGCCGGGCAGGGCATCGCCAACCCGGTGGGCGCCATCTTGAGTGCGGCGTTGCTGTTGCGCTATTCGCTGGGCCTCGAGCAAGAGGCGCAGGCGGTCGAGCGGGCCGTCAACCAGGTGCTGGCCGAGGGCTATCGCACCCGCGACATCGCCCAGGACGGTACAGAGGTCATCACCACCGCAGTGATGGGCGACCTGATCTGCGCGCACGTGTCAGCCTAGACAGGAAGGGAGTCTTTGTTATGCCGATGCCACAGTCCGAGTTCATCTGGTTCGACGGCGAGTTCGTCCCCTGGGGCGAGGCCAAGGTTCATGTCCTCTCGCATGCTCTGCACTATGGCTCGAGCGTGTTCGAGGGCATCCGCTGCTACGATACGCCACGGGGCCCGGCCGTCTTTCGCCTGGGCAAACACGTGCGGCGCCTGTTCGACGGCTGCAAGGTCTACCGCATGGAGATCCCTTACAGCCAGGAGGCCATCGCTCAGGCCATCAAGGACACCATCGCCAAGAACAAGCTCCGTTCCTGCTACATCCGCCCGTTGGTGTGGCGCGGATACCACCAGCTCGGCGTCGAGCCACGCACCTGCCCGGTGCAGGTGATGGTGGCCGTGTGGGACTGGGGAGCCTATCTGGGCGCCGACGCGCTGGAACATGGCGTGGATATCGGCGTCTCGTCGTGGCGGCGCGCCGCCCCCGACACCTTCCCCTCGATGGTCAAAGGTGGCGGGCACTATATGAACTCGCAGCTCATCCGCATGGAGGCGGCCGACAACGGCTATTCTGAGGCGATCGCGCTCGACGTGTTCGGATATGTCAGCGAGGGCAGCGGCGAGAACATCTTTCTGGTGCGAGACAATGTCCTCTCGACACCGCAGGTGGGCACCTCGCTGCTGGGCGGCATCACGCGCGACAGCGTGATCACCATCGCGCGCGACCTGGGCTATACGGTGCAAGAGCGCCCCATCTCGCGCGAAGAGCTATACATGGCCGACGAGATGTTCTTTGCCGGCACCGCCGTCGAGATCTCGCCGGTGCGCTCCGTCGACCACATGACCGTGGGCCAGGGCAGGCGCGGCCCGGTGACGGCCGCCATCCAGAAGGCGTTCTTTGAACGCGTGCAAGGAGAGGCGCCCGATCCCTACGGTTGGCTCGACTATGTGCAATAGCCGCACAACCACCAGAGGGCCAGCGTTTGTACGCTGGCCCTCTTTCTTCTTCGCCCTAGGCCTCGGCCTCGATCTCGCCCAGCGCGCGCATCACCTGCTCGGCCACCACGGCCGGCTCGGGCGGTTGCGCCAGGTGCAGCAGGTCTTCGGCCAGCAACACGGCGCCCACCACGGGGCGCGCCTCCCAGTGCACCAGCCGCACGCCGGCAGCCTGGGCCTGCACGGTGCGCCGCAGGGCCTCGTTGAGCACGGGGCTGCGGCTCGAAAAGACGCCGCCGGCCGTCACCAGGTCGAACGGCTCGGCCAGCATGCCCAGCCGCCCCGCCACGGCCACCACGTTGGCGCCGATGGTGCGGCCGGCCTTGGCGATCACATCCTGCGCCACGGTGTCGCCGCTATGGGCCACCTCAAAGACGAGCGGCGCGAGGCGCCCGCCTAGATCGAGCTCCCAGCGCATCACCCCTTCCATCAGGCCGTCGACGGTGCCACAGTCGAGGGCCTCGACCAGCGCCTGCGCCAGGGCCGTCTCGGGACCCAGCTTTTTGTACTGCGCCGCCACTCGGTAGAAGGCTTCGCCCACGATCTCACCGGCGCCGCCCCAATCGGTAAAGGGATAGCCGGCGCCAAAGCTGCGCGCCGTCTGGCCGGCGCGGTTGCAGCCCGCCACGCCCGTTCCCGAGCCAGCGATGGCCGCCACGCCCACGCCATCGCGCGTGCCGGCGCGCAGCGGCAGAAAAGCGTCGTTCACCAGGTGAACGGGCCCGCTCAGCCCCAGCGAGGCGATCAGCGGCCTGAGCCGGCCCTCATCGCTCGGCCAGTCATTGCCGGCCAGGCCATAGGCACTGGCCACCACCTGTTCGGGGCGCAGGCCGGCCTGCGCCAGGGCCTCATCCACCGCCTGGTGCAGCGCCTCGCGAGCGCCGTCGAGCCCGACCACCTCCCAGTTGCTGCAGCCAGAGCGGCCTACGCCCAGCACCACACCCCGGTCATCGGCAAGCACAGCGTGCGTCTTGCTGGCGCCGCCATCCATGCCCAGAACGATCATGCCCCCTCCTCGCCAAAGAACAGCGGCAGATGGGCGCGGTTGGTCGTGAGCATGTCGTCGAGCACCTGCAGCGCCACGTCGGCATCGGGCCCCAACGGGTGCGCCAACAGCGCCTGCAACGCCAGACTGCGGTCGCCGGTGAGCGCCGCCTCGGCCGTCAGTAGCTCGTATGACTTGACGGCGCGCATCAGGCCATCGGCAAAGGTGGGCAGCGGCGCGGCCGGCAGCGGCTGCGGCCCTCGGGCGCCCACCCGACAGGGCAGTTCGAGCACCCAATCGGCGGGCACGCCGGGCACCGCCTCGCCGTGGCGGGTGTTGATGATGTGCACCTGGTCCAGATTGGTGACGATGGCCTCGATGAGCTGCACCGCCACCGTGGAATAGTAGGCGCCGCCCCGCTCCATCAGCTCCTCGGGCAGTGCCGTGAGCTCGGGCTCGCCGTACCGCTTGAGCAGGTCGCCCTCGATCGCCATGACCCGCTCGGCGCGCGACGGCCCGCCCTCGCGCTGCTGGGCCAGCACCCGCTCGGTGTTATAGTAGTACTGCAGGTAGCTGGTGCAGATCACGCCCAGCTCGCGCAGCACGGCCGCCGGCACCACCGCGTGCTCTGACTCGGCATCATGCTCGATGACGCGCGCCAGCACCTCCAGCCAGACGTCGCGGCCCTGCGCCCGGACGCCGCGGATCCACGCCAAATGGTTGAGCCCGAGATAGTCCAGCTCGATGCTAAAGGGGTCGGCCACGTCATACATGCGCGCCACCTGCATCTGGTAGCCGATGGGGCCGTTGCACAGCCCGATAGACGACGTCTCGGGCACATAGCGCTGCAGCGCCTCAGCGACCAGGCCAGACGGGTTGGCAAAGTTGATCAGCCAGGCATCGGGGCAGCGCTGCCGCATCTCGCGGGCTATGTCCACGATCACCGGCACGGTGCGCAGGGCATTGGCCATGCCGCCGATGCCGGTGGTCTCCTGGCCCACCAGGTTCCAGCGGCGCCCCAGATACTCATCTTCGCGCCGCGCCGCCATGCCGCCCACGCGCAACTGCGTGGTGACAAAGGCAGCGCCGTCGAGGGCCTGGGCGCGGTCCGTGGTCAGGTGCACCGTAAAGGGACTGCCGACGGCCTGGACCATGCGCCGTGCAAAGGCCCCCACCATCTCGAGCCGCTCGGGAGCGATATCCACCAGCCACAGCTCCTTCAAGCCGAGCCGCTCGTGACGCGCAATGAACCCCTGCACCAACTCGGGGGTGTAGGTCGATCCTCCACCGATGGTTGCGATCTTCACGTCTCACCCTCCTGGCCTCTAGTGCCACCATTCTAGGGCAGTTCGGCGGCGCTCTCAAACTGAACTCTGCCGATCCCCAGGGCTTTTGTGCGGTCTTGCGTCGGGTGTAGAATGGCTGCCATCAGCATCCGGAGGAACAAGCCTTGCCCACCAATCCAGAGATCAGCGCCATCGTCGCCAACGCTCTGCGTGAGGACATTGGCACGGGCGACGTCACCAGCGTGCCGATCATCGCGCCCGACACGCAGCTCGAAGGCGTGTTTCTCGTCAAGGCAGCGGGGATCGTCGCCGGGCTCGAGGTCGTCGCCGAGGCGTTCAGGCAGGTGGATGATGCCATCCGGTTCAAGGCCCTGGCCGCCGATGGCGACGCCGTGCAACCGGGGGACGTCGTCGCCACCGTGTCGGGCTGTGGGCCTGGCATCCTGATCGTTGAACGCACGGCGCTCAATCTGCTGCAGCGCATGTCGGGCATTGCCACCATGGCCAACCGCTATCAGGCGGCAGCGGCGGGCACGCGCGCTCGCATCCTCGACACGCGCAAGACCGCCCCTGGTCTGCGGGCCCTCGACAAGCTGGCGGTGCGCCTGGGTGGCGCCTACAACCATCGCGCGGGCCTGTATGACATGGTGCTGATCAAAGACAACCACATCGAGGCAGCAGGGGGCATCTCGGCCGCAGTGGCGCATGTGCGCGCCGCGGGCATCAGCCTGCCCATCGAGGTCGAGGTCACCAACCTGGAGCAGTTGGCCGAGGCGCTCTCCCTCGGGGTCGACCGCATCATGCTCGACAACATGAACCTGGATCAGATGCGTGCCGCAGTGGAACTGGCCGCAGGCCGCGTCGAGCTCGAGGCCTCGGGCGGCATCACCCTCGAGACCGTCGCCCAGGTGGCGGCTACCGGCGTCGATCTCATCTCGGTTGGCGCCCTAACCCACTCGGTGCAGGCGCTCGATATCAGCCTCGACATCACCCTACAGCGGCCCGGCAAGGAGGGACGTTAGCGATGCCCGTGACGACGCTTGCACGCTACCACGATTGGACCGAAGAGCGCATGGTGGCGCGCATTCGTGAGATCAAGGCGCACCTGGGCGACGAGTTGACCATTCTCGGCCACCACTATCAGCGCGACGAGTCGATCCAGTTCGCCGACTATCGCGGCGACTCGCTGGGCCTCTCAGAGCAGGCTGCGCAGACGAGCGCACGCTACATCCTCTTCTGCGGCGTCTACTTTATGGCCGAGACAGCGGCCGTGTTGGCCAAGCCGGGCCAGATCGTGATGCAGCCGGTGCTCGAGGCATTCTGCCCGATGGCGCGCATGGCCACCGCCGCCGAGGCCCAGACCGCGTGGGACGCGCTGAGCGCCGTTTGGGGCGATACGATCGTGCCCATCACCTACCAGAACTCGGCTGCCGAGGTCAAAGCCTTTGTGGGGCGGCACGGCGGCGCCGTGTGCACCTCGTCCAACGCGCGGCAGCTCTTTGAGTGGGCCTTCAGGCAAGGTGAACATATCCTGTTCTTGCCCGACGAGCACCTGGGCACCAACACAGCTCTCGACATGGGCATTCCGGCCGAGCAGGTGGGCGTGTGGAGCCCCGCCAGGCCGGCCGCGCCCGAGAGCCTGGCCGACGCACGCGTGGTGGTGTGGCAGGGCTTTTGCAGCGTGCATACGCGCTTCACGGCTGACGATGTGCGCGCCGCTCGCGAGCGCTACCCTGGCTGTATCGTGGTGGTGCACCCCGAGTGCCCCCGTGAAGTGGTGGTGGCCGCCGATCGGTATGGCTCCACCACTGGCATCATTCGCGCCGTCGAGCGGGCGCCCGCCGGCGCCACCATCGTGGTGGGCACCGAGTACCATCTGGTGCAGCGGCTTGGCGTTGAGCATCCCGACAAGCAGGTGGTGCCGCTGGCCGTGAGTGTCTGTAGCACCATGGCCATGACCCGCCTGCCTCACATTCTGCACGCGCTGGAGAGCATCATGGCCGGCGAGCCCATCAATGTCGTCTCGGTCGATGCCGAGACCGCTCACTGGGCGCGCCAGGCGCTCGAAAGGATGCTGGAGGCATCCTGATATGACCGACAACCGTCTCATCGAGTGCGATATATTGATCATTGGCAGCGGCATTGCCGGCGCCACCGCGGCCCTGCAACTGGCCGAGGATGAGCATCTGCGCATTGTGCTCTTGACCAAAGAGGAAACGCCGCTCGAATCTAACACCTTTTATGCCCAGGGCGGCATCATCTACAAAGGCACCGAGGATTCGCCGACGCAACTGGCGCAGGACCTCATCCGCGCCGGCGACGGCCTGAACAGTCGTCAGGCGGTAGAGATCCTCTCCACCGAGGGGCCGCGCCTGGTGCGAGAGCTGCTGATCGATCGCTACCAGGTGCCCTTTACCCTGACGCCGGAGAACGAACTGGAGCGCACGCGCGAGGCCGCGCACACCACCAGCCGCATTCTGCACGTCAACGACGCCACGGGCCGCGCGATCCAGGAATCGCTGGTGCGCGAGCTGCACGCCCGCAGGAACATCGAGCTGCTCACCGAGCACACCGCCATCGACCTGTTGACCCCGGCCCACCACTCGACCGACCGTCTGGCCATCTACGAGCCGCTCTCATGCGTGGGCGCCTATGTGCTCGACCACGCCTCGGGCACGGTGATCCGGGTGGTGGCACGGGCGACGTTGCTGGCCTCGGGCGGGCTGGGTCAAGTGTATCTGCACACCACCAACCCCGAAGGCGCCACCGGCGACGGCCTGGCGATGAGCTACCGTGCCGGCGCGCGCATCGTCAACGCCGAATACGTGCAGTTTCACCCCACCGTCTTTTACCACCGCGGCCAGAGCAAGTTTTTGATCAGCGAGGCCATGCGGGGCGAGGGCGGGCGGCTGCTCAACATCCATGGCGAGCCGTTCATGCACCGCTACGACCCACAGTGGGGCGACCTGGCCCCGCGCGATGTGGTGGCGCGTAGCATCCACGAAGAGATGCTGCACACCAGCGCCCCGCACGTCTATCTCGACATCGCCTCGGTGATGCCCGCTAACGAGATCAAAGAGCGGTTCCCCAACATCTGCCAGAGCTGCGCCCAGTTCGATGTGGACCCCACGGTGGAGCCGATACCCGTGGTGCCCGCCGAGCACTATTTCTGCGGCGGCGTGTGGGTGGATGAATGGGGGCGGACCAACCTGCGACGGCTCTACGCCGCGGGAGAGGTCTCGTGCACGGGTGTGCATGGGGCCAACCGCCTGGGCAGCGCCTCGCTGCTCGAGGGCCTGGTGTGGGGCTATCGCGCCTCTCAAGACATCAAAGGGTCGCTGGGGCGCCTGTCGAGCCCTAATGTCAGAACCATCCCCTCGTGGGAGCCTGCCGGCGACGAGCTGGACGCCGACCCGGCCCTGGTGCGGCATGATATGGCCACGATCCAACACACCATGTGGTACTATGTGGGGCTAATCCGCAGCCGCCAACGCCTGGAACGAGCCCTGCGCGACATCGGCAACCTGCGGCAAGATGTGGAGACGTTCTACCGCAAGGTAAAGCTCAACCCGGCGATCATTCGGCTGCGCAATGCCGTGCTGGCCGCGCTCGTGGTGGCCCAGGCTGCCTGGGAGAACCGCGAGAGCCACGGCTGCCACTATCGCATCGACTAGGGAGCGATCGCGTCCAGGATCGCCTCGCGCAGCGCATCTGGCTGGTCGAGCACGACCAGATGGCCGGCGTCCTCGATGGTGAGGACGTCGGCCTGTGTTTGCTCGGCCGCAGCCATGGCGGCCTCGGGCGTGACCCAACGATCGAGCGCCCCGCGCACAACCAAACACGGGGCTTTGAGCGAGGCGAGGCCCACGGGGCCGCTGGCTGCCGAGCCGAGCCGATAAAAGGGCCGTAGCGCTGCAACCGTGCCCTCGATGTGGCTGACCTGGCGCGCCGCCTTGGCATAGGCCCTGAGCTCAGGGGTGGACCTGGCCACCTGCAGCCGCAGCAGCCCGGGCCAGAGCGGGCCGCCCCCTCGTGTCAGCCAGATGACCGCATCGCCCGCCCAGGGCAGCCGCGCCGCCAACCGTTCGTAGCGGTGCAGCTCGCCTCCGAGCTGCGGTCCCACCAGCACCAGCGACCTCACGAGCTCCGGCTGTTGAACGGCCAACTGCAGGGCCACCGCGCTGCCCCACCCCTGGGCCACCACCGTGGCGCCCTGAGCGCCCATCTGATCGAGCACGTCGACCAGCAGGTCGGCCTGGGTCAATGCGGTCGCGTCAGCGGCGATCGCTCGCGAGGAGCGCCCCAGGGGCGGTAGGTCGGCGGCAATGACGCGATAGCCCGCGCGCCCCAGCGCCGGCCCGATCGGCGCCCACAGGTCGGCGCCCCCCACGTCAAAGCCATGCACCAACACCAACGGCTGGCCCGTCTCGGGCCCCCAGGTGCGCACATGCACCGGCTGCCCGTCGATCCAGGCCCAGGTGGCGTCGTCTGTCGCCAGACCGGCGCCCTGCCACGGACCGACCATCGCCCGGCCATAGGCCAGCAGCATCACCACAGCGCACAGCACACACACCACGGCCAGCAGTACGATGTTGCCCAGCAGGCGGATCAGCTTCACCGTCGAGACTCCTCTAGGGGGTGCGATGGCTAAAGCGCGAGCACCAGTCGGCGCGAATCTCACTCTGAGCAATGCGCGCCATATCGAGTTCGGCACGGATCAGGTCCACGGCGTCTGGCCTGGCCTCGGCGAGCAACAGGCCCAGGGGGTCAACGATCTGCGATACGACGATCTGCTTGGGACCAGCCACGTTGGCGGCGACAGCAAAGCAGCCGCTCTCGGCAGCGCGCGAGCGCAGATGGGCGCCCAGAACCGGCACCTTCCAGGCATCGCTGCCGGCCCCGTAGAACCCCTGCAAGACCACCTGCACGCCCTGCGCCAGCAGCGCACGATATCCCTCGGGAAAGCGCGCATCGTAGCAGATCTGCAGCCCACAGATGACGCCCTCAAAGCGGAACACCGGCGTGGCGCTGCCGGCCCGATAGTAGCCCATATCCTGGCGGGTGAGGTGCACTTTGTCATACTGCGCCAGCAGCTCGCCCTCGCGCCCATAGGCCAGCAGGCGATTGTGCCAGGCGCCCTCATGCCAGGCCTCGGCGCCCACCACCACGCCCATATGATGCTCTCGTGCCGCGACCGCTATCGCCTCGAGGGCCTGCTGCACCAGAGGGCCGTCGCTGGCGGGGCGGCTGCGTTGCAGTGTGGGGCTGTAGCCGGTCAGGGCCGCCTCGGGAAAGACGCACAGATCGACGCCCTGCGCGGCGCACGTGGCCATGGCTTGCAGAATCGTCGCCATGTTGATGTCGATGTCGGCGCCGACGGCGATCTGCGCCGCGGCAACCCCAAGCACAGTCGACATGCTGCCTCCATATGGCGGTGACCTGGGCGCATTGTAGCCGCTGGCCGGGCGCGCCGCAACGTCCAAGGGTTGACCGCCCTGCCGGCGGCCCTACAATGAGGGCAGTGCCGTGCGAGGAGGCGCCCGTGACCAGGTTGCTGACCGCTGACCAGATGCGTGCGCTCGAACGCGCCGCCGATGCTCAGGGTTTGGCCTATGCCGAGATGATGGAGCGAGCGGGCCAGGCCGTGGCCGAAGCGGTGCGCGCCTTTTGCCTCCGTGGCCAGAGCAGCGTGCTGGTGCTGGTTGGGCCCGGCAACAATGGTGGCGACGGGCTGGTGGCCGCGCGTTATCTGGAAGAGTGGGGGCTGGCCGTCTCGGTCTATGTGTGGCGACGCGGCGAGGGGCCAGACCCGAACCTGGAACGCGCGCTGGCGCTGGGCATTCCGCTCACCTGGCAGGCGCAAGATCAACGGTTCGAGCGCCTGGCCGAACTGGCCGCCTCTTGCGACGTGCTCGTCGACGCCCTGCTGGGCACCGGCGCCAGCGGCCCCTTACGCGGCGGCCTGCCCGAGCTGCTGGACGTGGTGCACGCTCAGATCGCCGCGCGACGTTCGCGCCCGCCCACGCAGCCGCTGTGGCCGGCCGGGCAGCCTGCACCCTGTCCACACCCCAGGGTCGTCGCCGTCGATCTGCCTTCTGGGCTCGATGCCGACACGGGCGAGATCGCGCCGCAGGCGCTGCACGCTGACACCACAGTGACGTTTGCGCACATCAAGCCGGGGCTGCTGGCCCTGCCTGGAGCCGAGTATGCCGGACAGGTGCTGGTGGCCGATATCGGCATCGCAGACGGCCTGGCGCCGAGCGACGCGCCCCGTGTCATCACCGCGGCCGACGTGGCCGCGCTGCTGCCGCCGCGCCCGTTGGCCGGGCACAAGGGCACCTTTGGCGGCGTGCTGGTGGTGGGCGGCTCGAGCAACTATGTGGGCGCGCCCTGCCTCGCAGCCAGAGCGGCCTACCGCGCGGGCGCAGGGCTCGTCACGCTGGCTACGCCGACGGCCATCCACGCAACGACAGCCGCTCTGGCGCCCGAGGCCACGCACCTGCTGTTGCCCCACAGCCTGGGGGCGCTGGTGAGCGACGCACTCGACGTGCTGGGGCCCGAGCTCGGCCGCTATCAGGCTCTGCTGGTGGGGCCAGGCATGGGCCGCGATGAACGCACCAGAGAGCTGCTGGCCGACCTGCTTGCAGGCGGGCGCAGCGAGGTGCACCGTCCCATCGGCTTTGCCGCTCGACCCACCGCCACGGCGCGCTACGAGCTGCCGCCTCTGACAATCGACGCCGATGGCCTCAACTTGCTGGCCGAGCTGCCCGAGTGGCCCGAGCGGCTGCCCGCCGGCGCCATCCTCACGCCCCATCCAGGCGAGATGGCCCGGCTCTTGGGGGTCACCGCTCAAGAGGTGAACGCCGACCGGCTCTCTTGCGCCCGCGAGGCGGCGTTGGCCTGGGGCTGCACGGTGATGCTCAAAGGGGCCTATACGGTGGTGGCCGGGCCTCAGGGCCAGGTGTGGGTCAACCCGATGGCCAACCCGGCCCTGGCCTCGGCGGGCACGGGCGACGTGCTGGCAGGGACCGTGGCCGGGCTGCGGGCCCAGGGCTGTGACAGCCTGCAGGCAGCGGTGGCAGGGGTCTATCTGCACGCGCTGGCGGGCGCGCTCTGGTCTGAGCGGCACGGAGCTGCCGGTTTGCTGGCCAGCGAGCTGTGCGACCTGCTGCCCGAGGCGCGCCGGCGCGTCAGCGCGCGCTAGAACGACAAAGGGGACGCCGTCCGGCATCCCCTCGTGGCAACGACCGGGGCTAGCTAGGCGTCGATCTCGCCGAGATCGATCGCTTCCTCAGGCTCGCTGCTGCCCAGGTGAGACAGCAGCTCGTCCTTTTTGCGTGCCGCTGCGCGACGCCCCTCATCAACGGCCTGCTGAAAGCGCTCGCGCTGCTCCTCGAGCACCGCTCTGCCCTTGGAGGTCACATCTTCGGCGAACCTGGCGGGATCAGCCTTGAAATCCTGCGCCAGTTGCTGCAGTTCGATGCCTTTTTCCCTGATCTGCTCGCGCACTTCCTGGCCACGCTCGGGCGCAAAGAGGAGCGCCACCGCCGCGCCGACAAAAGCGCCGAAAAAGAAGCCCGCCAGGAAATCTCCAGAACCACCTCGATCGCTCATTGTCTACCTCCTTGAGGTCGGCCAGTGTCACAGAGCGCCCAGACCGCCAGGCCCATCGCCATCGCCCGAGGACTTTTTGCTCCTAAAGAACAGGAAGGTATCCAGCGCCTTGTGAGCGCCAGCCACCCAACTCTGCACACGAACCAGGGGCGACACGATCGTGTCGCTCACCAGCTCGACCGTGCCCTGCACGCGCTTGGCCGTGCCGCCCGCAGAATCGAGCATGGGCTGGACCTCTTCGCGCAGCATCTTGACGAGTGCACGTAGCTGCAGCAGCATCACGGCCAGCAACACGCCGATGACCAGCGACTCGATGGCCAGCAGCACAATCGCTATGTCGCGCACCACGCCCAGCGCTCCCAAGGCAGCCTCCTGACCTGAATGCCCACCACCTGAAAAGTCTAGCACAGGCGCAGTAGATGCGCAATCAGCAGCCCCAGCCAGCTACCCAGCGAGCCGAACAAGAGCTGCACCTGCCCATAGCGCAGCAGGTGCGCATCGGCGGCATTGCCCACCAGTTGCCCGAGCCCAAAGCCCGCCAGCGCGATGGCCCATACCAGCAACGCCTCGACGGCGCGGCGCCCGCGCAATACATGGTAAAGGCCCGCCCACAGGGTGGCCACGGTGGCGCCCAACAGAAACGCAGGAGCTGCTAGCATGTGCGCCTCGACCTCGTACAAGCTCAGTCATCCAGCGCGCACCGAATGGCGCCACCGCCGATGACCTCTGTTCCATTGTACACCACAACGGCCTGCCCCGGCGTGATGTCGCGCAGCGGCGCCGCAAACTCGATGCGCGCCGTCTGCTCGCCCAGGTCGAACAGGGCGCAGGCCACCTGCCGTGCGCGGTAGCGAATCTTGGCCTGCAGCGCCATGCCGGCGGCCGGGGCGGCCCCCGCTACGTAGACCATCTCGTCGGCCAGCAGAGCGCGCTGGCCTAGGGCATCGGCGGGGCCCACCACCAGGGCGTTGCGAGGCGCGTCGAGCCGCAGCACATAGAGCGGCTCGCCAACGGCGATGCCCAGCCCCTCGCGCTGCCCCACGGTGTAGAGCGCCAGCCCACCATGCTCGCCCAGCACTCGTCCGCTGCGGTCCTCGATGGGGCCAGGGCGCAGCAGGCCAGGAGCGTGTTCACGGATAAAGCGCCGATAGTCGCCATCAGCGATAAAGCAGACATCCTGGCTTTCGGCCCGTTCGGCGGCCGGCAGGCCCAGGGCGCGCGCTTGTTCGATCACGGCGCTCTTGCGCCACTCGCCCAGCGGCAAGAGGATGCGCGACAGATGCGTCTGCCCCAACATGTAGAGAAAGTACGACTGGTCTTTGGCGGCATCGACGCCGGCGTGCAGCCGCAGGCCCTCCGCCGCCGCTACGATGCGGGCATAGTGGCCGGTGGCCAGGCGCTCGCCCCGTGCGACCACGCGGTCGAGCAGCAGCCCGAACTTGAGCTCGCGGTTGCAGGCGATGCAGGGGTTGGGGGTGCGGCCGGCGGCATACTCGGCGACAAAGTGCTGCACCACGGCTCGATAGAACTCGTCGGCCAGATCGACCACCTCATGGTCGATGCCCAGGCGCCGACAGACCGCACGGGCGCTGGCCATATCCTGGTCGGCCTCGCCGCCCTCGCGCCAAAAGCGCGCCGTGACGCCCCGCACCCGATGGCCGCGTTCGAGCAACAGCGCCGCCGTCACGGCGCTGTCCACCCCGCCGCTCATGGCGACGGCGACAGGCTCTGTCGCGCTCACGCCGTTGACTGACCGGCCTCGGCCACGTGCGCCTCGGGGTGCCTGGCGTAATAGTCCTCGATCGCCTTGTGGAGCGCCGTCACCGCCAGCAGCGAGCAGTGTAGCTTGGCGTCGGGCAGGCCCAGCTCGCGCGAGACGTCCTCATCGGTCATCGCCTCGGCGTAGGCCAGCGACTTGCCCAGCACCAACTCGCTGGTGAACGAGCTGGAAGCGATAGCCGCTGCGCAGCCAAACGTGCGAAACTTGATGTCAGCGATGACGCCCTGCTGCACCTTGAGATAGATCTCCATCATGTCGCCGCAGGCCGAGCTCTGCACCTCGGCGAAACCGTCGGGATCATCCAAGGTGCCCACATTGCGGGGGTTCGAAAAGTGCTCCAGGACGATCTGCTTGTACATGCGCCCTCCAGGCGTAGAGTGTCTAGTGCGCCTTTGCCGGCTGATAGTAGGGAGACAACGCCCGCAGACGCGCGACGATACCGGGCAGAACCTCCAACAGGCGGTCGATCTGCTCCGCAGTGGTGCTGCGGCCCAACGTAAAGCGCAGCGCGCTCAAGGCCAGGCGCGGCTCGACCCCCATAGACAGCAGCACGTGAGAGGCTTGCGCCTCGCTCGAGGCACAGGCCGAGCCGGTGCTGCAAGCAATGCCGTTCATGTCGAGATGCAACTGTGCCGCCTCGCCATCGATGCCCTCAAAGACCAGGCTCGCCAGCCCAGGCAGCCGTTGTGTAGGGTGCCCCGTTTGGTAGGCTTGCGGAATCTCGGCCAGCGCGCCGCCGATGAGGCGGTCGCGCAGCGCCGTCAGGCGCTCGGCCTCGGCCGCCTGCTGGACGCAGGCCAGCTCGAGGGCCGTGGCCAGCCCCACGATGTAGGGCACATTCTCGGTGCCGGCGCGCAGGCCGAACTCCTGGCCCCCGCCGGTCTGTTGCGGCAGGCAGAGCGCCCCCTCGCGAATGTACAGGGCGCCCACACCCTTGGGCGCATAGAACTTGTGCCCCGAGATCGACAGCAGATCGACCTGCAGCGCCTGCACGTCGATGGGCAGATGCCCTGCAGCCTGCACGGCATCGGTGTGCAGCAGCACGCCGCGTTCGCGAGCGATGGCGCCGATCTCGGCCAGCGGCTGGATGGTGCCGACTTCGTTGTTGGCATAGATGATCGAGATCAGCACCGTGTCATCGCGAATGGCGGCGGCCACGTCGGCGGGGTCGACCAGCCCGTAGCGGTCGACCGGCAGATAGGTGACCTGATAGCCATACTCGCGCTCGAGCTGCTCACAGGTGTGGCTGACCGCGTGGTGCTCCACCGAGCTGGTGATGATGTGGCGCCCCTTGGCCCGCAGGGCCTGGGCCACGCCGCGGATGGCCAGGTTGTCGCTCTCGCTGCCACAGCTGGTAAAGATGATCTCGGGGGGCTTGGCGGCGTTCAGCAGACCTGCCACCAGGGCGCGCGCCGACGAGATGGCCTGCAGGGCCTCCATGCCCAGGCTGTAGCGGCTGGAGGGGTTGCCATAGCCGCCCTGCAAAAAGGGCAGCATGGCCTCGAGCACGCGCCCATCCACCGGCGTCGTGGCAGCATGATCGAGATAGATCACATTACGGTCTGGCATGAGTCCCTCTCTAGCGTTCGGCGATCGGCTGTGGGTCAACGACCGGCATGCGTTCGTGCAGCAAGGCCTGCAGTTCGGCCACGGTCTTGGCCAGCTCGTCGATGCGAGCGTTCATCTGCCGGCAGTTCTCGGCAATCGGGTCGGGATAGTTGTCATGGTCGAGCAGGCCGCAATTGTCACGCGACACGCTGGGCCCGCGCACCAGGCGTGCCGGCACGCCGACGGCGGTGCTATCTGCCGGCACAGGCTTGACGACCACAGCGCCCGAACCGATGCGCGCCCTGGCGCCGATCTCGATGGCTCCGAGCACCACCGCATTGGCGCCGATGACGACCTCATTGCCCACGGTCGGGTGTCGCTTGCCCTTCTCAAGTGAGACGCCCCCGAGCACCGCGCCCTGATACATGAGCACATCATCGCCGATCTCGGCGGTCTCGCCGATGACCACGCCCATGCCGTGATCGATAAAGAACCGTCGTCCGATCTTGGCGCCGGGATGGATCTCGATGCCCGTGGCGCGCCGGGTGAGGTGCGAAAGCAGGCGGGCCAGCAATCGCAGGCGATGGCGCCACAGGAAGTGGGCCACGCGGTGCGACCAGACGGCCCAGAGACCGGGATAGCAGGTGAGCACCTCAAACCAGCTACGCGCGGCGGGGTCTTCGTGAAAGATAGTCTGGACATCTTCTTGCAGTAATGAGAACACGGCACTCCTATCGAGCCGCAGATTCAGGCTATCACGCTGGCCAACGACATCTGGCCCAGGGTGTCAGAGAGGCAGTCGCGTACGGTGGTCATCACGTCGCGCGTGGCGCAGATCGGCTCCCGTTCACACGAGGAGCCGTCAGGACAGACGCAGTCGACGCTCAGCAGGTTGCCTTCGATAGCGATGAATACATCGCTGACGCTGATCTTTTCGGGAGAACGTGTCAGCATGTAGCCGCCCCGCGCCCCCCGCACACTCGAGAGCAGGGCCGCATCGCGCAGTGGCGCCACCACGCGCTCGAGGTAGGGCAATGACAGGCCCTGCGCTTCGGCGACCTCGCTCAGCGCGATGGGCCCCTCGCCGTAGCGCCTCGCCAGCTCGACCATGGCACGCAACCCGGTACGTTCTCGAGCGGACAGTTTCATGACTAAATCCTTACCAAAAGGTAGGGATTAGTATACGAATGGGCGCGCGGGCTGTCAAAACAAGTGGGCCAACACGATGGTGTTGGCCCACGACAGCCACGCCCTCTGCTCAGAGCGCGCTCACTCGAGCCGCATGATGTTCTGCTTGTACACTTCGGCGATCAGGTCACGCTTGTAGACGTCATAGGGCTGCATCTTGACGGAGAGATGCTCGATGCGCTGAATCACCTCGGCGGTGTCATAGTCCAGTGCGATGGTGGGCAGGTCTTGCACCGTCAACAGCTCGTTGTACACCTGTTGCGAGAGGCCGCCGACCTGGCGGCAGGAGAGGATCAGGCCCGAGAGGCCGACATTGTGCTGCGAGATGAGGCGCTGATGGTGCATCACCACCGAGAGCACGCTGTCGTTGGCGTTGATGCCGGCCACCACCATATCGCCCGGCATCACAAAGCGCTCATAGCCATAGCGCAGGTTGATCACCTTGACGTCTTTGACCAGACGGCTGGCCTGCGAGTTGAAATCGGGCGGCGCGATGAGCTGCACATTGCTGCCGCGCTCTCCGGCGAAATCCTCGACGATCAGCCGCATGGTGGGTAGGGCGAGCTCGGAGATGGTGGGCACATAGCCGATGATGGGAGGCACCGGTTGCGAGCACATGCAACGGCCGTAGAGGGGCACAAAGATGTGGTCATAGTAGGTCTCGAGATAGTGCCGGATCTTGTCGACCTTGTCGGGGATGACGCCATTGATCACCAGGCCGTCGATGCGCGTGCCCATGTTGCCCATGGCCATCAGATAGGGCCAGACCTCGTCGATGGTGCTGCCGATGCCGCCCTCGGTCACCAGGATGACAAAGACGGGCACGCCGAGGCCGCGGAGCATGTTGATGACGTCGGCATTCGACACCCCGGCCACCGAACCGACGCCGGGCTGGCCGGTGCCCTCGACCACTACTACGCGCTTGCCCGCGGCCACCTTCTCATAGGCCTCTTTGATCTTGAGCAATAGGCCCTGCTGCCCCTCGACCGGATCGCCCTTGCTGGCCTCATCGATAAAGTTGGCAGTCAAGCCCCCTCGCCAGATGACGGGACTGATGTACTCGTAACCGGGGTTGTCGGTGCCCATCAACGAGGTGATGACGACGGCATCCTTGTCGGCCTCGATATGCTCACCATTGTCGAGGTCGACGGTCAGCGTCTGTTGGCCGACCGGCTTGATATAGCCGATCTCATGCAGGCTGTAGCCCTGCTCGGCCGACAGCAGCTTGCCGATGATCCCCAGGCTGGTGATCGTCTTGCCGACATTCCGCGCCGTCCCCAGAACCACGATCGTTCGCGGATAGCTGGTCATCCTAGCTCCTTGGCGCCAGGCCAGGGCGCCGCGCTGCACGGTCTTGCTACGCTAAAACCCCGACGGCCTCGGGGCAACGCCTATTCCTCTTCTTCGTTAGCGGGTCGCGGCACCGATGTGGTCGGCTCGTCAAAGCGAAACGCGAGCGAGATCACCCCGCTGTCGTAAGAGGTGTGCTGCACATAGCCGCTCTTTTCAAAGATGTGCCGCATGCCCACATTGGCCGCCATGACGGTGGCACGAAAGCCGCGGATGCCGCGCTCGCGCGCCAACCGCACCATGAAGCGAAAGAGGTGCGTGCCGATGCCCTGGCGCTGATACTCATCGGCCACCGAAAAGGCGACCTCGGCCATGTTGACGTTAGCATCGAGCATCCAGTGCCCCGCCGCGACAATGGGCGCTGTGTCTGACGTGCCCGCAGTGGCCACGATGCCCAGATTGTCCTGATAGTCCACAGCCACCAGTTCCTGCGCCAGATCTCGCGGAAAGGCCTTGCGGCGCTGGAAAAAGCGCAGATACACCGACCGCTCCGAAAGGCGGTAGAGATACTCTTGGAAGAGCCGCTCGTCGCTGGCTTTGACGGGCCGGAAGAAGAGCGGTTGCCCCTGGAACTGTTCGGTGTGCTCCAACTCCACCGGATAGACCGCGCCCTCGGGGATCACCTGGCTCTCGAACAAATAGTTCTGCGCCTTGGCCTGCTCCATCAGCTCTTCGCGGAACTTGGGATGGGCGATCTGGATGAGGGCGGTGGCCCGTTCGCGCAGCGTTTTGCCGTGCAGATAGGCCACACCGAACTCGGTCACCACATAGTGCACGTCGCCGCGCGTGGTCACCACGCCTGCGCCCGGGCTGAGCGCCGGCACGATACGCGAGACGGTGCCGTTGAGCGCCGTAGAGGGCAGCGCGATGATCGGCTTGCCCTGCGGCGCCAGCGCGGCGCCGCGCACAAAGTCAGCCTGCCCGCCGATGCCGCTGTAGATCTTGTAGCCCAACGAATCGGCGCATACCTGACCGGTGATATCCACCTGCAGGGCCGTGTTGATGGCCACCATCCTGACGTTGCGAGCGACGTTGATGGGCGACGAGTTATAGTCCACCGGGTGGAACTCGAACATGGGGTTGTTGTCGACATAGTCGTACAGCCGACGGGTGCCGATGCAAAAGGTGGCCAGCACCTTGCCCGGGTGAAACGTCTTTTGCGTGTTGTTGACCACGCCCGACTCGATCAGGTCGATCAACCCGTCGGTGAACATCTCGGTGTGCACGCCCAGGTCGCGCTTTTCGGCCAGACCATACAGTACTGCGTTGGGGATGCTGCCGATGCCCACCTGTATGGTCGAGCCGTTCTCGACGAGCCGGGTGATGTGCCGTGCGATGGTCTTGCTGATCTCATCGGGCTCGGGCGAAGTGACCTCGAGCAGCGGCTCTTCGTATTCGACGATGATGTCCAGGTCCTCGACGTGCACAAAGCTGTCGCCCAGCGTGCGCGGCATCAGAGGGTTGACCTGAGCAATGACCAGATCGGCGGCATCCACGGCGGCCCTGACCGCCTCAACCGACACGCCCAGCGAGCAAAAGCCAAAGCGGTCGGGCGGCGTAACCTGGATGAGAGCAACGTCGAGCGGCATGCGTCCGCTGCGGAACAGCTCGGGGATCTCGCTCAAGAAGATGGGCGTATAGTCAGCCAGGCCTTCAGAGACGGCCGAGCGCACGCCCGGGCCGACGAACAGCGAGTTGTGGCGAAAGTTCTGGTCATACACCTTGCGGGCATGGGGCGCCGAGCCCACGGTGAGCATGTGAACGATCTCGACGTCGTTGAGCCGGCGTCCCTCAGCGCCCAGGCGCACCAGCTCCTCGAGCAGGTGCTGTGGCTCGCCGCAGCCAGGGCTCAAAAAGACGCGACTGCCGCTGCGGATCTGCATGAGGGCGTCGGTCGCCGACGTGCGTTTCTTGGCGTAATCCCTGATCCACTGTTTCACGACTGGCATCTTTGTGGCGCCCCTTTCGTCTCATCGCTGCTCTCGTCTGCGACCGGCGATCTGCTCTCGAGAGCGGGCGAACGAGGCCGTTCACCCATCTCTAGTGTACAACAGTTCGATCGCTGAAACACGCCCATTGCCGGCCGCCGGGAGATCGCTGTCGTCAGGATGCCTCGACCTGGGGCCGCCTGACCGAAAGGCCGATCGCCGCTGCGATCAGACAGGCCACGCCGGCGATGACAAAGGCCGACTGCCAGCTCATGCCGGCGTCGCGGATCGCCGCCGCCATGATGGGCCCCAGAATGCCACCCAGGCCATAGGCTGTGAACACCCACCCATAATTCAGACCGACGTTCTTGGCGCCAAACAGGTCGGCCGTCATGGTGGGAAACAGCGAAAAGTTGCCACCAAAGTTGAACCCGATCAGGGTGGCGCCGAGGCAGAGCAGGTACTGGTTGCCCCCCATCCAGTGGAACAGCAACATCACCACGCCCTGCAGGGCGCACATGACCACCAGCGCTGTCTTGCGGCCGATGCGATCAGAGATGGTGCCCCAGGCGATGCGCCCCAGGCCGTTGGCGATCGAATAGAACACGGCCATGGCCGTGCCAGCGGCGGCCTTGGCCGCCACCTCTGACAGGCCACTCACCTCCATGAGACGCTCTTTGCTGAACAGCGCGATATTGCCAATGGTCATCAGCCCTGCCATGGCCGAGAAGATGAACATGATCCAGATGGCATAGAACTGGATGTGACGCAGCATCTGGTTTGGCGTCAGGCTGACGGTGTCGGCATTGCTGGTGCCGGCGCCGGCGGCCTGCGGCGCCCAGCCAGCGGGCCGATAGCCCTCTGGGGGGTTGACCATCCAGAAGGAGCCTATCACCACCGCGGCGGCAAAGATGGCGCCATACAGGGTAAACACGCCCGAAACGCCCATGGTCTCGAGCAGGTGGCCCCAACTGCCGGCCAACTGGATCCAGATCAGCGCGCCAAAGCCAAAGCCGGCCACGCCCAGGCCGGTGATGAGGCCCTTTTTGTCGGGAAACCATTTGATGCCCACCGCGATGGGGCACACATAGCCCAGGCCGATGCCAGCGCCCCCCACCAGCCCGATAAAGAGCAACTGATTGACAAAGTGGCCAAAGAGGGCGTCTTTGAGCAGGCCGGCCGCCAGATAGCCGGCGCCCAACACCAGGCCGCCCGTCAACGCCACGATGCGCGGCCCCGAGCGAGCCTGCCAGCGCCCGGCCAACACCATCACGATGGCAAAGGTCGCCAGGCCCACTGAAAAGATGGCCTGCGTTTGCGTCTTGGTAAACGAGAAAGGCTCCTTGACCAGGTCGTTGGTAAAGGCGCTCCAGGCATAAATGGCGCCCAGACAGAGTTGGATGAGGATGGCGCCCACCACCACCCACCAGCGATTGCGGACGCGCGGGGCCATTGCTGCTTCCATGCTGAACCTGCTCCTCTCGAGTGCGGAAAGACAGGGCGCGCCCGACCGCCTGCCGTTTGCCGGACAGGTCAGCGGGCGCGCCGCTAGGCTCACATGCTAGACTCGGCCCTTGATCAGCAGTTCCACCACGTGAGGATCGGCAAGGGTTGAGATGTCACCCAGATTGCTGGTATCCCCTTCAGCCACCTTGCGCAAGATACGCCGCATGATCTTGCCGCTGCGGGTCTTGGGCAGGGCATCGGCGAACTGAATCCAGTCAGGCCTGGCCGTGGGGCCGATCTGAATGCGCACATGGTTCAGCAGCTCGTTGAGGAGCTTGTCGGTCTTTTCGACGCCGCTATGCAGCGTCACATAGGCGTAGAGCGCCTGGCCCTTGATATCGTGCGGGCGCCCCACCACGGCGGCCTCGGCCACCGCGGGATGGCTCACCAGCGCGCTCTCGACCTCGGCCGTGCCGATGCGGTGTCCAGAGACGTTGACGACATCGTCGATGCGGCCCTGCAGCCAGTAGTCGCCGTCCGCGTCTTTGATGCAGCCGTCACCAGAAAAGTACAGGTCGTTGTACATCGTAAAATAGAGGTCGATGAAGCGGTCGTGGTCGCCCCACATAGTGCGCATCATGCCGGGCCACGGCTTTTTGATGCACAGCTTGCCGCTCTCGCCCACCGCACACTCGGTGCCATCGTCGCGCAGGATGATGGGCTCGACGCCAAAGAAGGGCTTGGAGGCGCTGGAGGGCTTGAGCGTCATGGCGCCGGCGAGCGGCGTGATCAAGATGCCGCCCGTCTCGGTCTGCCACCAGGTGTCGACGATGGGGCACTTGCCGTGGCCCACATGGTCATAGTACCAGAGCCAGGCCGCCGGGTTGATCGGCTCGCCCACCGAGCCCAGCAGACGCAGGCTCGAGAGGTCGCACCTTTCCACCCACTCGACGCCCTGGCTGGCCAGCGCGCGGATGGCCGTGGGCGCGGTGTAGAAAATGCTGACCTGGAACTTGTCCACCACCTGCCAAAAGCGGCTGTTGTCGGGATAGGAGGGCACCCCCTCGAACATCAGGCTGGTGGCCCCGTTGGCCAGCGGCCCATAGACGATGTAGGTGTGGCCGGTCACCCAGCCGACATCGGCGGTGCACCAGTAGGTGTCCTCATCATGGATGTCAAAGATGTACTTGTGGGTCACCGCGGCAAAGGTCAGGTAGCCGCCGGTGGTGTGCAACACGCCCTTGGGCTGGCCCGTGGAGCCCGAGGTGTAGAGGATGAACAGCGGGTCTTCGGCGTTCATCGCTTCCACAGGGCAGGTCGGCGCAGCGGCCGCCATCTCGACGTGCCACCACGAATCGCGTCCTTCGGTCATGGGCACGGCATCGGGCGTGCGCTGCACGACGATCTGGTGCTCGACAGTGGGGCAGGTCAGCAGCGCCTCGTCGCAGGTGGTCTTGAGCGCGATCTTGCGGCCGGCGCGCAGCGAGACGTTGCTGGTGATGAGGAGCTTGCAGTCCGAGTCTTGGATGCGGCTGGCGAGAGACTGGGCGCTAAAGCCAGCGAACACCACCGAATGGATGGCGCCGATGCGCGTGCAGGCCAACATGGCAATGGCCAGCTCGGGGATCATGGGCAGGTAGATGGCCACCCGATCGCCCTTCTTGATGCCCTTGCTCTTGAGGACGTTGGCGAACTTGCTGACCTCGCGGTGCAGTTCCTGATAGGTGAGGATGCGCACATCCTCCTCAGGCTCACCCTGCCAGATGATGGCGGCCTTGTTCTTGCGCCAGGTGCTCAGGTGGCGGTCCAGGCAGTTGTACGAGACGTTGAGCTGGCCATCCTCGAACCACTTGATGTCGATGACGCGATTCTCCGTATTCCAGGTGAACTCGCGGCCTTTGGTGGGCTTCTTGAACCAGTCCAGGGTCTCGGCCATCCGGAGCCAAAAGCCGTCGGGATCCTCGATCGACTCCTGGTACATCTCCTGATATTGCTCGAGCGAGCCGATCAACGCGTTGGCAGCGAAATCTGCCGGCGGGGGAAACTTGGTGCGATCAAGACCGACCTCTGCTGGCATGAAAGGAACCTCCTGAAACCTGTGGTTTACGAGAGACTTCATGGCCCTCTTGCCAGGCCGCCGCTTGGGCCCCGTTATGGCCAATGGCCTGCCGAACTGCCAGAGCCAGTGTAGCAACTAATGAAAACGATGTCAATAACTTGCGAAAACGAAACCGACCAGAAGCCAGAACAAATACTAGTCAAGTAACAGTCCATCCTTTTGCGCCAAGCCTATAGTAGGTGTAAGATGTCGGCCGCAATTACCTAGAAGGGGTACCGTAATGTCCAGACTCGACATGTTCTTCCATCCCGATGGCATCGCCATCATTGGTGCTTCGACCAACCCGTCCAAGATCGGCTACCAGATCCTCAGCAACCTTCGCAAGAGCGGCTACCAGGGCGGCATCTACCCCGTAAACCCGGGCGCCGATGAGATTCTCGGGCTCAAGGCCTATGGATCGATCCTGGACGTGCCAGGGCATGTCGACCAGGCCGTGATCGTCATCCCGTCCAAGGCTGTGCCCAGCGTGATGGAGGAGTGTGGCCAGAAGGGCGTTCGCGGCGCCGTGGTGATCACCGCGGGCTTTCGCGAATCGGGGCCTGAGGGTCGGGCGCTGGAAGAGCGGACTCTGGAGATCGCGTCCAAGTATGGCATCCGCATGGTAGGCCCCAACTGCCTCGGCCTGATGGACATGTGGACCCCCGTCGATAGCTCGTTTGCGCCCGCCATGACCTCGGCCGGCTATATCGCCTTTACGTCGCAGTCGGGCGCTCTGGGCACGGCCGTGCTCGACTATGCGCTGGAGAACAACATCGGCATGTCCCGCTTTATCAGCCTGGGCAATAAGGCTGATGTGGACGAGGCCGCTCTCTACGAGGACTGCCAGGAAGACGCGCGCACCAAGGTCCTCATCTCCTATATCGAGGGCGTCAAGGACGGCAAAGACTTTATGCGCAAGGCCGCCGAGACCGCCCGCCTCAAGCCGATCATCGCGGTCAAGTCGGGGCGCACGGCCTCTGGCTCCAAGGCGGTGTCGTCGCACACCGGCAGCCTGGCCGGCTCAGATGCCGCCTATGACGCAGCCTTTATGCAGTCGGGCATCATCCGCGCCAACTCGGTGCAAGAGATGTTTGACTTTTCCACTGCTTTTGCCTACCAGCCGCTGCTCAAGGGTAACCGTATCTGCGTGGTGACCAACGCCGGCGGCCCCGGCGTCATGGCCACCGACGCGCTCGAGTCCCAGCAGCTTTTGCTGGCCGAGCTCTTGCCCGAAACCGAACAAGCCCTGGCCAAGGGGCTCCCGGCGGCCGCCAGCACCCACAACCCGGTGGACGTGCTAGGCGACGCCACCGCCGAGCGCTATCGTGCCGCCATTCGAGAGGTGCTCCAAGACCCCAACGTCGACGGCGTGCTGGTCATCCTCACGCCCCAGTCCAACACCGAGGTGCTCGAGTCGGCGCAGGCGCTGGTCGACGAGACCAAGGGCGCCGACAAGCCCGTCCTGGCCTGCTGGATGGGCGGCCACGTCATCAGCCGCGCGGTGGACATGCTGAGCCGCAGTAGCATCCCGTGCTACCCCTTCCCCGAGCGCGCCATCGCTGCCATGGGCGCCATGTATCGCTACGGCAACTGGCGCCAGCGCCCCGAGTCGAGCGTCGAGACCTTTGACGTCGACAGGGCCGCCGTCGCCGATCTGTTCGCGCGCATCCGCGCCGAGGGCCGCAACACCATCGGCGATTCAGAGGCGCAGGATATCCTCAAGGCGTATGGCATCGTCACACCGCGCTCCACGGTGGCCGCCACACCCGATGAGGCCGTCGCCTACTGCCACAAGATCGGCTACCCGGTGGTGATGAAGATCGCCTCGCCCGATATCCTCCACAAGTCAGACGTAGGCGGCATCATCGTCAATGTCCGTTCTGACGAGCAGGTGCGCACCTCTTTTGACACCCTGATCAAGCGCGCCAAGGAGCACGTGCCCAACGCCACCATCTGGGGCGCCCAGATTCAGGAGATGGTCACCGACGCCCGCGAGATCATCATCGGCATGAACCGCGACCCGCAGTTCGGCCCGCTGGTGATGTTCGGCCTGGGCGGCATCTATGTCGAGGTACTCAAAGACGTCACCTTCCGCGTGGCGCCCATGACGCGCGCTCACGCCAAGGATATGGTGGCCTCGATCCGCACCAACCGCCTGCTGACCGGCGTGCGCGGCCAGGCGCCCTCAGACCTGGACGCCATCGTCGACACCATCCTGCGCGTCAGCCAGTTGGTGACCGACTTTCCCGAGATCGCCGAGCTCGACATCAACCCGCTGCTGGTGCGCTCGGCCGGCCAGGGCGCCGTCGCAGTTGACATGCGCCTGATCCTCAGCTAGGATCGGGGCGCGGTGGCCTGGGCCACACGTTGCCAGTTCAAGAGCCTCTCACCCGAGAGGCTCTTTTAGAGCCGCATCTACCGCCTGATGGCAAGAGAGAGGAGCCAGCACATGACGATCATCACCGGTGTCATCGGCCGCGAGGTCTTGGATTCGCGCGGCAACCCTACGGTCGAGGTGGAAGTTGAGTTGATGTCGGGCGCCACCGGGCGCGCGATCGTGCCTTCAGGCGCCTCGACGGGCGAATACGAGGCCGTCGAGCTGCGCGATGGCGACAAAAAGCGCTATGGCGGCAAGGGCGTGCTCAAGGCCGTGGAGAACGTGAACGACGTGCTCGGCCCCGAGCTGGAGGGCTTGGACGCACTCGATCAGATCGCCATCGACAGCCTGATGGGCGAGCTGGACGGCACGCCCAACAAAGGCAAGCTGGGCGCCAACGCCATCCTGGGCGTCTCGATGGCGGTGGCCAAGGCCGCGGCCGAGGCCCTCGGCCTGCCGCTCTACCGTTACCTCGGCGGCGTCAACGCCCACGTATTGCCCGTGCCCATGATGAACATCCTGAACGGCGGCAAGCACGCCGAGAACTCGACTGACCTACAAGAGTTCATGGTCATGCCCGTGGGCGCATCCTCGTTCCGTGAGTGCGTCCGCTGGAGCGCCGAGATCTACCAGGCCCTGAAAAAGGTGCTGCACGACAAGGGCCTGAACACCAACGTGGGCGATGAGGGCGGCTTTGCGCCCTCGCTGGGCTCTAACGCCATGGCCATCGAGGTCATCCTGCAGGCCATCGAGCGCGCTGGCCTGCGCCCCGGTGAGGACGTGTTCATCGCCCTCGACCCGGCTTCGAGCGAGCTCTATCATGACGGCAAGTATCACCTCACGCGCGAGGGCCGCGTGCTCTCGTCAGACGAGATGGTCGAGTTCTACGCCGCATGGGTCGACAAGTACCCCATCATCTCAATCGAGGACGGCCTGGACCAGAACGACTGGGACGGCTGGAAAAAGCTCGTGGCACGCATCGGCGACCGCGTGCAACTGGTGGGCGACGACCTGCTGGTGACCAACGTGCTCAAGGTGCAGCGCGCCATCGATGAAAAGGCCGCCAATGCCCTGCTGTGCAAGGTCAACCAGATCGGCAGCCTCACCGAGGCCATCGACGCCGTCACCATGGCGCACCGCGCCGGCTGGGTCAGCGTCGTGTCGCACCGCTCGGGCGAGAGCGAAGACGCCACCATCGCCGATATCGTGGTGGGCCTCAACACCGGCCAGATCAAGACCGGCGCGCCCTGCCGCAGCGACCGCGTGGCCAAGTACAATCAGTTGCTGCGCATCGAAGAGGAGCTGGGCAGCGCGGCCGCATACCCCGGCATAAAGGCCTTCCGCGTCCGACGCTAGGCCCCCATCGCCACCTCGCAGGCGCCTCTCAGGCCGTCAACTTGACGGTCGAGGGGCGCCTGCCTATAATCAGGCGGTCAATTCGGGACGTGCTCCGCATCCAGAGATGCAATCCTGAGCAAGAAGGGGGGATTCGCGTGGCGCGTGTCTATATTGACCAGGGAGAGTCCTTTGAGGGCGCTCTCAAGCGCTTCAAGAAGGCCGTCCAAGAGGACAGGATTCTCTCTGAGGTCCGCCGCCGTCGCTACTTTGAAAAGCCGAGCCAGCTTCGCAAGCGCGAAAAGGCCGCCAAGCGGCGCAAGAGCCGACGGACCACCATGAAAGACTTGCAACGCAAGTACTAGGCCCGGCAAAGGAGTGGCATGAGCCTGGCTGATCGGCTGCTGGCAGATCTCAGAGACGCAATGCGCCAACATGACGTTGTGGTGCGTGAGACGTTGCGCATGGCGCGCTCTGCCATCCAGTATGCCGAGATCGAGCTGCAGCGCACTGCCACCGATCAAGAGGTGATGGACATCCTGGCGCGCGAGATCAAGCGGCGCAAAGAGGCCATCGCCCTCTACCGACAGGGCAAACGCGAGGACCTGGCGGCCGCCGAAGAGGCGGAGGTTCAGGTCCTCGAACGTTACCTGCCCCAGCAGTTGTCTCGCGACCAAGTGGCCGCCGAGCTACGAGAGATCGCCGGCGAGTTGGGCCTCACCTCGGTGTCGCAGCTCGGCCAACTCATGCGCGCTGCCATGCCCCGCCTCAAAGGAAGGGCTGACGGCTCTCTGGTCAACCAGGTCGCGCGCGAGATCCTCAGTTAGTGACCCCGGCGGAGCATCGGCTCCAGCGCGGGTAGCCACATCCGAGCGGCACGCCATGGCCAGCCCTGCCAACCCAGATACAGCGCATACAGCCAGCCAGTTGCGCCCTACACTGCGCCTCATCCTGCTTTCGGTCGCGCTGTGGGCCGTCTGGGCGGCCGCCACTCTATGGCTCCTCTCGCCCGAGACGCTCGACAAAGAGATCGGCGACGCCGCGCCCTTTGATGTTCAATCGCCCCGCGAACTCGCCTACGAGAGCGCCCTCGAGACCGAGACCGCCCGCAAGGCGGCCGCCGCGGCGGTCAGTGACATCTATACGGCACCCGATCCCGAGGTGCACCGCGCCCAAGAACGCACCTTGCAGCAGCTCGCGCGCTACATCACCATGCTGCGCAGCGACACGTTTATGCGCCCCGAGCGCCGTGTCGAGCTGCTGCTCGAGCTCCCCCAGCTCGCGCTGGACCGCCAGCAGGCCAACCTGCTGGGAGGCGTCTCTGCTTTCACCGCTGCAGAATGGTCGGCCGTGCAGCAAGAGGCCCAGCGCCTGCTCGAGATCGGCCTGCGACAGCAGGTGCGCGAGGGCAACCTGGCCGATGCGCGCCGTTCACTCGAGCTGCTGGCCTCGCAGAGCCTGCCCGCTGAACACTCGGCTCTCGCCGTGCATATGGCAGGGCGGTTGCTCACGCCCAACAGCCATCTCGATCAGCAGGCCATCGAGTCAGCCCGCCAGGCTGCGCGCGATGCGGTGGCGTCGGTGATGGTGCGCATCCGGCAGGGCGAGACCATCGTCCGCCAGGGCGCGGTCATTACGCCGCTGGCCTACGAGAAGCTAGACGAACTGGGCTATCTTGACCGCTCGCTCGACTGGCGCAGTGTCATCAAGGCGTGCGCGCTCTCGGCCATCCTGGTGTCGGTCTTGGCCGCCTATATCATGCGCGTGCGCACCGCGCTGCTGCCCCACCCCAGACGGCTGTTGCTGCTCTACCTGGCCATCATCTCGCTGGCTATCACCGCGCCCTGGCTGGTGCCGGGGCACACGCTGCTGCCCTACGCCTATCCGGCCGCCGCAGTGGTCATGTTGGTGACGCTCTTCTTGGGGATCGATCTGGGGGCGCTGGTCGCGGTGGCGGCCACTGCCATCGTCAGCCTCGCCTCTGACGGGTCGATGCAGTTGGCCATTTACACGCTGGTGGGCTGCATGGTGAGCGCGCTGGTCATCTGGAAGACCGAGCAACTGGGGCGCTTTGTGCGGGCGGGCCTCATCCTGGTGCTGGTCAATCTCGCGGTGATCGGCAGCTTTCGCGTCAACGACCCGGCCATCAACGCTCGCGGCCTGCTGGAGCTGAGCGGAGCGGCCATCGGACACGGCTTGCTCTCGACGAGCCTGGCTTTCATCGGCTATTCCTTTACCGGGCGCCTGTTCGGCATCACCACCGCCTACCAGTTGCTCGAGCTGGCGCGGCCCACCCACCCTCTCTTTCGCCAGTTGCTGACCAAAGCGCCGGGAACCTATCACCATGCGATCATCGTCAGCAATATGTCGGAGCGTGCCGCCGAGGCCATCGATGCTGACGCGTTGCTCACGCGCGTGGGCTCTTATTACCACGATATCGGCAAGATCACGCGCCCCTATTACTTTGTCGAGAACCAGACCGATATCGAGAACCCGCACGACAAGCTAGACCCGCAGACCAGCGCCGATATCATCACCTCGCACACCCTCGAGGGCGTGGCGCTGGGCCGCAAGTACGGCCTGCCCGAGCGAGTGCTCAACTTCATGACCGAGCACCACGGCACCACGTTGGTAACCTACTTTTACCGGCGCGCCACGCAGGCTGAGGATGAAGAGGTGGATGAGAACGACTTTCGGTATGCCGGCCCACGGCCCCGCTCGCGCGAGACGGCCATTGTGATGCTGGCCGACAGCGTCGAGGCCTGGACGCGCGCCTCGCGCCCGGCTTCGGCCGCCGAGCTCGAGCGCGGCATTCGCCAGATCATCAGCAACCGCCTGGTGAGCGGCCAGCTCAACGACTGCGACCTGACCCTCAAGGACCTGGACCGCATTCGAGAGGCATTTGTCAGCGTGCTGCAGGGAGTCTACCATCCACGCATCCAGTATCCCATGGCGACATCGCGCGCCAATGAGCGCAGGAGCCGATGAACAGCAGAGCGGAGGTCGCCCGGCGTATGGGCCGCGCCATCAAACAGCCGCTGTATGAGAGCTTTCGCCATGCAGCCGAGGGCCTGCTCTACGTGTTGCGCGAAGAGCGCAATGCGCGTCTGCACGTCATCTCGGCCGTGGTGGTGTTGCTGGTCAGCGCCTGGCTGGGGCTGACGCCCATCGAGTGGGCCCTGATCATCGCCTGCATCGCCCTGGTGTTCGTCGGCGAGATGCTGAACACCGTGGTCGAGCTGACCGTCGACCTGATGATGCCCGAGATCAACCCGCTGGCCAAGCACGCCAAGGATGTCGCGGCGGGCGCTATCCTGATCGCGTCGCTCACGGCGGCCGTCACCGGACTGTTGGTGCTGGGCCCCAAGCTGTGGGAACAGGTGCGCCCGCTGTTGAGGTGGAGATGAGGGAGACGGTCGACCTCGTCGCCTACTGGCGTGTGGTCAGGTCGAGGGCCTGGCTGATCGCGCTTTCGTTGCTGGCCTTTGGCCTCAGCTATCTGGTGGCTCGCCCAACGCCGCCCAGCGGCTATACGGCCCACATGCGTTTTGTCGTTGGCATCGCCCCCGAGCAGCAGCCGTTGGGCACCTACACCTATGACCGCTACTATACCTGGCTCACGGCCGAGTATCTGCTCGATGACCTGTCCGAGGTCGTCAAGAGCCAGCGGTTCGCGCACGATGTGGCCACAGTGACCGGCCTGCCGGTGCCGCCGGGCGCCATTCAGGGGGCCACATCGGCGGGCAAGCTGCATCGCATCCTCGATGTCTCCCTTTCGTGGGGCAACCTGGCCGAGATCGAGAGCATCGCCAACGCGGTGGTCGAGGTGCTCACCACACGGGGCGGCGACTATTTCGCGCAACTGGGCACCGAGGATGCGGTCATCGCCGTCATCGACCCGCCGGCCGTGGCGCCCGTTGGCCCTTCGCTACGACAGCGCCTCGACCTGCCTTTGCGCCTGGCGCTGGCGCTGCTGGTGGGCATCGCGCTGGCGTTTGTGGCTGACTATATCGACCCCACCGTTCGACATCGCGCCGACGCCCTGGAGCTGGGCCTGCCCCTGATCGGGCAGATACCGGCACGGCGCACCTGGTGGCGCTGGCTGCCGTTGCACCGCCGCCTGCCCTGAGGGCGCTGGCCGACCGTCAATACTGCGAGGAAAGTTACCGTGCAACTCAGAGAGTATCTCCAGATCATCGGCAAGCGCGTGTGGATCATCGTCCTGGTGACGGCCGTCGCCATGGGCGTGGCCGCGTTGGTCAGCAAGCTGCAGACGCCCGAGTACCGCAGCACCATCTATCTGAACGTCATCCCGGCGCGGCTCGACAACAGCCTGCAGATCACCACCAAGGCGCTGATGCGCAACTATGCCAGCAACATCCGCTCACGTGACACCGCCACCGACGTGATCAACCGCCTGCAGCTCGACATCACCGCCGAGCAGATGGGCGAAAAGCTGACCGTCCGGCCGATCGAAGAGGATTTCATGATTCAGATCGATGCCGACGACGAGGACCCGCTCATCGCTCGCGACGTCGCGCAGACCACCGCTGAGGTGTTCGTCGAGGACATCAAGGTGTACATGCTCGACCAGGACAAGCGCGACCGCGTCGAGGTCAACATCCGCGACTATGCCCTTCCGGGCGCGCTTCACAAGCCCAAGTGGAAGATCAACGTGTTGGCCGGGGGCGTTCTGGGCCTGCTGGCAGGCACCGTCCTGACCTTTGTGCTCAAGTGGCTCGAGGCCGAGATCATGCAGACGCCCGAGGATGTCGAGGACCATCTCGGCCTGGGCGTGCTGGCGGCCATCCCCGCGACCGCGAGCAGCTCACGGCGGCGTGGCCGCGCCAGCGCTCAACCCAGCCAACTGTAGGAGGAACCGCCATGGCCAACGATCTGGCCCTGATCACCCTGCAAGAGCCGCTCTCGCCACAAAGCGAGGCCTACCGCAACCTGCGCATCAACCTGCAGTATGCCTCGCTCGATGAGGCGCTGGATACGCTGCTGATCACCTCGGTGGGGCCCGAAGAAGGCAAGACGACCACCCTCGCCAACCTGGCCGTCACACTGGCTCAGGCCGAGCAGCGCGTCATCATCGTCGACTGCGACCTGCATCGTCCGCAGGTGCACCAGCTTTTCGGCCTGCCAAACGATCAGGGCCTCACCACGGCCATCCTCGACGAGGGCTCGCTACAAACGCCGTCGCTGCAGAACACGCCCATCGAGAACCTGCGCGTGCTCACCAGCGGGCCGTTGCCCCAGCGCCCGGCCGACCTGCTGGGCTCGCGTCGCATGGCCACGCTGATCGAAACCCTCAAGCAGCAGGCCGATCTGGTGTTGTTTGATGCGCCGCCGGTCATGTCGGCCACCGACGCAGCCATTCTGGCCACGCAGGTGGATGGTGTGCTGCTGGTGCTCAGCGCCGGCCAGACGCGGCGCGAAGATAGCCTGCTGGCCATCGAGCGCCTGCAAAAGGTCAAGGCGCGTATCGTGGGCGCCGTGCTGCAGAACGCGTCGTCTACACGCACGCCCAGCTACTGAGCTCGCCCCTCGGAACAAGCTGTGGAGAACCGGCGACCAAACTGTGGATAACTACTGAGCAACCGCGTGCGCCTTTCGGGGGTGTCGCCCAGCTATTGTGGGGGTCCGCGCGACAACACAATACCTAGGCGACACGACTCTATCGACCGGTTACCGATCCACAGCCTCTTCCACAGCCGCTGCGGATAACCAAACACTATCTGTGGCCTTGTTGACCCGTCTAGCGCCCATATCTAGTGGGGTGGCCGATGTTATCCCCATTTCCCCAGCCCCTACGACTGCTACGATATATAGAGCTATAATGATTGGGAACAAGATAGGTAGAAGCAGTAGACACAACCACGCGCCAGCCAGCGGACACACGGCAGTTCTGAGCCGGCGGCGAGTTGTCCACAGGGTTCAAGGCAGGTAGAACGCGTCATGTCTCGATACGACCTTGCCCGACGAGGCATACAAGACCCCCGAGTGCTGCAGGCCATGGATCGGGTGCCGCGGGAGCTCTTTGTCGACCCCAGGCATCAGGCGCAGGCCTACGGCGACTATCCGCTGCCTATCGGCTTTGGGCAGACGATCTCACAGCCCTACATGGTGGCGATCATGACCGAGCTGCTGCAACTGCAGCCACAATCGCGGGTGCTCGAGATCGGCACCGGATCGGGCTTTCAGACGGCGGTGTTGGCCGAGCTAGCTGCGCAGGTGTTCAGCATAGAGCAGGTGCTGGCTCTACACGAGGCGGCGCGCGAGCGCCTGGTGGGGCTGGGCTATCGCAATGTCGAGCTGCGCTATGGCGACGGCTACTTTGGCTGGCCCGAGCATGCCCCCTATGACGCCATCATCGTCACTTGCGCGCCCGACCATGTGCCGCCTGCACTCGTCGACCAACTGGCCAACGAGGGGCGCATGGTGTTGCCGGTGGGGCCGGTGGGCGGCGAGCAACGTCTGGTGCTGGTGACGCGGCGCGGTGAGCACATTCAGCAGCGCGACCTGATGGGAGTGGCCTTTGTGCCCCTCACAGGCGGGCACGAGCAGATCCCCTACTGACGACCCCTCTAGGACTGGCCGCCGCCCTGGCGCAGCGATGGGTTCAGCCAGCGACGCGCCAGCTCGGGCAAGGTGGACAGTGGACCCTGGCGCGCTGTGCACCCCGGCAACGACCGCAAGATCGTCTGCCCGTACGACTTGGTGATGATGCGCTTGTCGAGCACCACCACGATGCCATAGTCCTCTTTGCTGCGGATGAGGCGCCCAAAGCCCTGCCGAAAGCGCAGGATGGTGTCGGGCAGATAGTACTGGTCAAAGGGGTTGTCAAAGGTCTCGGCGCGCGCCAGGATGATCGGGTCAGACGGCACCGCGAACGGCAGCCGGGTGATGACCAGGCAGCTCAGCGCCTCGCCCATGACGTCGATGCCCTCCCAAAAGCTGCGGGTGCCCATCAGCACGGCGTTGGGCGTGTTGCGAAAGTTCTCGAGGATCTGGCGACGTGAGCCGTCGATGCCCTGGCCGTAGACGATGATGCCGTCGCGGTCGAGCACCCCCTGGCTGGCACGATAGGTGGCCTGCAACTGGCTGTTCGAGGTGAACAGCACCAGCGCACGCCCCTCGGTGGCGCGCACCAGCTCGACGATGGCCTGCTCGACAGTGCGCTGGTAATACGGCTCGTTGGGCTCGGGGATGTCTTTGGGCACGTACAGCAGCACGGCCGATTTATAGTCAAAGGGCGAATCGACCGCCACCTGCAGCACGTCGTCGAGCCCCAGGCGCTCTTTGATATACTCAAAGCTGTTGTTGGTGCGCAGTGTCGCCGAGGTGAGGATGACGCACGCCTTTTGGCTAAAGAGGCGCTCTTGCAGCGTATCGCCCACGTGCAGGGGGGCGCTGTGCAGCACGATCTCGGCGGTGCGTCGCGCCGTCGAGATCCAGTAGATGCCGCCCTCGTCGGGGGCCAGCAGCAACCTCTCGAGGCCGGTGACGAGCTCGGCGCCGCGCACGAGCTGCGTGCGCAGGGCCATCGAGAGCTCCTCGCGCTCGGGCGTCGACGGTGTGCTGAGCCCATCCACCAGTTTGCTCACCTGCTCCAGCTCGCGCAGCATGGGGCGCAGGTCGGCGGCCAGGTTGTCCCAGGCGATCTCGACGGCAGACCAGGCGGGCTGGGCCCTCAGGCCCGAGGTGAGCCGCATGGTCTGGTCATAGTCGTTCTGTGCACGTTGCGGGGTAGCGTCGTGCTCGACCACAAAGGCGCCGATGGCGTTGAACAGCTCGTACAGGTGCGGCTCGCCCACCTCGGCGTGCTGGCCGATGCTCTCGAGTAGGCCGGTAACGCGCTCGCGCAAGGCCTCGGGCACTGTCTCTTCCCTAAAGATGCCCGGCACCTGAGACAGCAAGCCGCCCGGCGACTCGGGATCGGCGTGCACCAGGCCGTTGATAAAGGCGTACACGTCTTGCCGGCCGATCTCGAGGCCGAACTGACTGGTGGCCTGCTCTTCGAGGTGGTGGGCCTCGTCGATGATGAGATAGTCGTACTCGGGCAGGACGCGGTTCTCCATGTTGAGGTCGGCGAGCATCAGAGCGTGGTTGATGACGATGATGTGGGCCCGCTCGGCGCGGCTGCGCGCGCGATAGAAAAAGCAGTCGCCAGCGCGGTTATAGGGGCAGCCCTCGCCCAGGCAGGTCTCGGGCGTAGATTGCACCTGCGACCAGGCAGCCTGCTCTTCGCCGATCAGCAACAGCTCTGAGCGGTCGCCGCTCCCGGTCTGCGGCAGCCAGGCCAAGATCTTGGCCAGCACGCGCACCTCGTCGACCGTGAGCTGGCGCGAGCGGCGAAAGGCGGCCAGCCGCCGCATGCAGATATAGTTGTTGCGACCTTTGAGCAGGGCATAATGGAACGACTCTTGCAGAATGCGCTGCAGGTCGGGCAGGTCTTTGGTGTGGAGCTGATCCTGCAGGTTGATGGTGTTGGACGAAATGACCACCCGGTGGCCATTCTGCACGGCAAAGCGCATCGCCGGCAGCAGATAGGCCAGCGACTTGCCGGTGCCCGTGCCCGCCTCAACCAGCAGGTGCGAGGGGATGTTGAGTGCCTCGCACACCACCCGCAACATCTCTACTTGCTGCGGGCGATACTCATAGTTGGGCATCTGGGCGTGAAAAGGCCCCCCGTCAGAGATGAGCGCGGCCAGCTCGTCGGCATCGATGGGCAGCGGCTCGGCCACCGGCTCGAGCGGCGGCCAATCGGCCTCGCGACGCAGCGCGGTCTCGCGGCGCGCGCTCGGGGGCGCGCCCGTGAGCAGGCTGCGCTCGCGCGCCTGGCGATCTTGCAGCACATCGCGCAGCACCGTCAGCATGGGCCAGCCCGTAAGGCGCGCCAGCCGCACGAGCTCTTCGAGCGTGTCGAGATCCCAAGCATGGAGCCGGTCTACGAGGCTGCTGAACACCTGCTGGGTGGCCACGGCGTCGGCCAGAGCGCGATGGGCATCTTGCAGTTCGATGCCCAGCATCTCGGCCAGCGTGCCAAGGGCATAGTTCTGGGCGTTGGGCAGCAGGATAGTGGCCAGCTCAAAGGTGTCGAGGGGCAGGTTGTTGAGCACCAGACCTTGCTTGCGCAAAAAGAGCAGGTCGTTCTCGATGTTGTGGCCCACGATGGGATGGCTGCGCACAAAGCGCAGGATCGGCCCGCGCAGCTCCTCGAGGGCCGGCGCGCGGCGCACATCCTCCTGGGTAATGCCGCTCAGTTGCTCGATCTTGAGCGAGATACGCCGGTCGGTGTGCACAAAAGAGCTGTAGGTTTCGAGCACCTCGCCATCGCGGAACAGCACCAGGCCGATCTCGGTCACTTGGTCGCGCTGCCGGTCGAGGCCAGTGAGCTCCAGGTCGAGGGCTACATAGGTCTGAGCCATCTGACATCCATCTTTGCTGAGGAGTGCCTGCTGATTATAGCAGGCCCGCGCGGCCCCTACCAACCGCCGGCAACCGGGCGCAGCGTGGCGTCAGGGCGCTGCTGGCGGGCGATCTTTGACAGGCTGTGCCAGCCATGCGATACTGGCCGCTGCATCATCACCGCTCGGAGAGACCCCATGCTGCGTATCGGCGATCAACGTCTGGCCCCCAAGCTCGTCGTGTTTGACAAAGACGGCACGCTGATCGCCTTTGACGCGATGTGGCACGCCTGGTATGACCGCCTCATCGCCTCGCTGCAGTCGCGATTGACGTTCACGGCTGAGGCGCTCCTGGGCCTGGCCGGCACGCTGGGCTATGCAGCCGATACGGGCGAGTGGGATCCTCAAGGGCCGCTCACGCTGGCGTCAACCATCGAGGTCGAGCTGCTGGTGGCCAGCCAGCTCTACCGCTACTTGGGCCTCACCTGGAACGAGGCGCTCGAACAGGTGCTGTTGGCCGCCCAGGATGCGCGTGGCGAGCTCTTTCGCCAGGACCTGCTCGAGCCGCTCGGTGATATCGCCGCCCTGCTGAGCGCGCTGCGGGCCGTGGGCCTCAAGGTGGCGTTGGCCACCGCCGACACGCGCGTGCCCACGCAGCACGCCCTCGATGCGCTGGACATCGCCGACCTGTTCGACACGGTCGTGTGCGGCGATGATGGCATCGCCGTCAAGCCGGCGCCAGATATGGGGCTCGAAGTGTGCCGACGCCTGGGCGTGGCCCCAGCCGAGGCGGTCATGATCGGCGACACCACCTCTGACCTGCAGATGGCTCGCAAAGCGGGCTTTGGCTGGGCGGTGGCGGTGGCCACGGGCGCCTCTACCCGCGACGATCTGGCGCCGCTGGCCGACCTGGTCATCTCTGGGCTGCACGAGATCGAGGTGCTGCCTTGACCGAGCGAACGCCTCGCTATGGCGGCTACATCTTTGATCTCGACGGCACCATCTACCTGGGCGAACAGCTGATCGCAGGCGCCCAAGAGACGGTGGCCTGGCTGCGACGGCACGGCCGACCGGTCGTCTTCCTCTCGAACAAGCCCCTGGAGCCGCGCAGCGCCTATGCCGCCAAGCTGACGCGACTGGGCATTCGCGCCACCGAACAGGACGTGGTGAACTCGACGCAGGCGTTGATGGCCTATCTGCGCGCCGAGCGCCCTGGAGCGCGGCTGTATGTCATCGGCGAGCCCGCCCTGCTGGCCGAGTTTCAGGCTGAGGGGTTCGTGCTCACCGAAGCGCTGGGCGAGATCGACATCGTGGTGGCCGCCTTTGACCGCACCCTCACCTACGCCAAGCTCAACACGGCCTACCAGGCCCTCATGCGGGGAGCCGGCTTTGTGGCCACCAACAGCGACCGTTCTTGTCCCATCGAGGGCGGGGCCATTCCCGACTGTGCCGGCGTGATCGCCTTTCTGGAGGCCACCACTGGCCGCGCCTGTGAGCTGATCGCCGGCAAGCCTTCGCCGCTGATCCTCAGCGCCGCCCTGAGCCGGCTGGGCGTGCCCCGTGACGCCGTGCTGATGGTGGGCGACCGTCTCGGCACCGACATTCGCATGGGCACCGAGCTGGGCCTCGACACGGCGCTGGTGCTCACCGGCGTTACCACTCGTGAGATGCTGGCCGACAGCCCAGCCCACCCCGTGCATATCCTCGACAGCGTCGCCGACATCCCCTGAAGCCATCGCATCTAGGCTGTTTGGCCGATTTGCATCTCGATTCTGAATGCTGTATATTGGTGCGTAGTTGGCAGTCTGTGCCGGTGAGTGCTAACTGTCACAGGGTATAGCGTGGCGCGCCGGCTGGCGACGCGCGACGGCAGAATCACACTGGGAGGTTGGTAGACATGTCGATGAACTTGAAGCCGTTGGGCAACAGAATCGTTGTCGAGCCCTCTGAGGGCGAGGCCAAGACGGCTTCGGGCATCATCCTGCCCGAGACCGCCAAGGAAAAGCCGCAAGAGGGCGTGGTCGTGGCTGCTGGCCCCGGCCGCCGTCTGGATAGCGGCGAGCGCGAGCCGCTGGACGTCAAGGTTGGCGACAAGGTGCTCTATGCCAAGTACGGCGGCACCGAAGTCAAGGTGGGCGGCAAGACGCTGCTCATCCTGCGCGAAGACGACGTTCTGGCCGTCATCGGCGAATAGCCTTAGCCACATCATCAGGAGGTAAGCTGGAAATGGCCAAGCAGTTGCAGTTTTCCGACGAGGCTCGTCGTAGCCTCAAGAAGGGTCTCGACATGCTCGCCCAGGCGGTGGGCACCACCCTTGGCCCCAAGGGCCGCAACGTGGCCCTCGACAAGAAATGGGGCGCCCCCACTGTCACCCATGACGGCGTGACCGTTGCCAAAGAGATCGAGCTGGAAGACCCCTACGAGAACATGGGCGCCCAGCTCTTGAAAGAGGCCGCCACCAAGACGAACGACGTGGCCGGTGATGGCACCACGACCGCCACCGTTCTGGCCCAGGCCATCGTCAACGAAGGCATGAAGAACGTCGCCGCTGGCGCCAATGCCATGCTGCTCAAGCACGGCATCGAGGCCGCCAGTGAGGCGGTGGTGAACTATATCAAAGACTCGGCCCGCTCCGTCGATACTCGCGAGGACATCGCCAACGTCGCCGCCATCTCGGCCGCCGACAAAGAGATCGGCAACCTGATCGCCGAGGTCATGGACAAGGTCGGCAAGGACGGCGTCATCACCGTCGAAGAGTCCAAGGGCCTCGAGTTCGAGATCGAGTATGTCGAGGGCATGCAGTTCGATCGCGGCTACATCTCCCCCTACTTTATTACCAATGCCGAGACGGGCGAGGCCGCGCTCGAGGACCCCTACGTGCTCGTGCACGACAAAAAGATCTCCTCTGCTGCTGACATGGTGCCCCTCCTCGAGAAGATGGTCCAGTCTGGCCGCCGCAACCTGCTGGTGGTCGCTGAGGACATCGAGGGCGAGGCCCTGGCCACGCTGGTGCTCAACAAGCTGCGCGGCGTCATGAACGTCGTGGGCGTCAAGGCCCCCGCCTTTGGCGACCGCCGCAAGGAAATGCTGCGCGACATCGCCATCCTCACCGGTGGCCAGGTGATCACCGAAGAGATGGGCCGCAAGCTCGAGACCGCTCAGTTGAGCGACCTGGGCAGCGCCCGCCGGGTGGTCGTCGACAAGGACAACACCACCGTCATCGAAGGCATGGGCTCCGAGGCCGAGATCAAGGGCCGCATCGAGCAGATCAAGGCCCAGATCGAGAGCACCACGTCCGACTATGACCGCGAAAAGCTGCAGGAGCGCCTGGCCAAGCTCTCGGGCGGCGTTGCCATCATCCGTGTTGGCGCGGCCACCGAGGTCGAACTGAAAGAGAAAAAGCACCGCGTCGAGGACGCCCTGTCGGCCACCCGCGCGGCGGTTGAAGAGGGCATCGTGGCTGGTGGTGGCGTGACCCTGATCAACGCCATCTCGGTGCTCGACAACGTCAAGCTGCCTCTGGGCGACCAGAACACCGGCGCCCAGATCTTCCGCCTGGCCCTTGAGCGGCCCATGCGCGGCATCGTCGAGAACGCCGGCCTGGACGGCGCTGTGGTGATCGCCGAGATCCGCCGCCGCCAGAAGGAGACGGGCGATTCCGCCATCGGGTTCGACGTGCTGGCCAACGAGTACGTGGACATGTACGCGGCCGGCATCATCGACCCGTGCAAGGTGACCCGTTCGGCCGTGGAGAACGCCGCGTCGATCGCGGCCATGATCCTGTCGACCGAAGCCCTGGTCACCGACATCCCCGAGCCCGAGCCCCCCGCTCCGGCCACGCCGCCAGGCGGCGGGATGTACTAGTCCCGGTGAATAGCAGAGGCCCCCGCAAGGGGGCCTCTTATTGTATCGGGTGGCTGCCTTGGGGCGCAGGCCGCAGGTTGCCAGCTGCTATTTGGTGGTGATCTTGATAGTGCGCGGCTTCATCTCCTCTTGCTTGGGGAGGACCAGCGTGAGCACGCCCCGATCAAAGGTCGCTTCGGCCTTGTCAGCCTGCACCGGAATGTTCAGCCGCAGCACGCGCTGAAACTTGCCGTAGGGACGCTCCTGTGCGGCATAGTCGACGTTCTCCACCGGGCCGGGCACCTCGCCTTTGATGGTCAGTGTCTCGCCCTCGATGGTGATCTCGACGCCCTCAGGCTTGACGCCCGGGACCGATGCCATGATCACCAGCTCCTCATCGGTGGTGTATACATCGATGGGCAGCTCGCAGCGAGCCTCGGCCACCGTCCACCGTGGACCTGAGCGCACCATGCTGTCTTCAAACAGCCGATCCATGGCCTCTCGCAGGTTCATCAGATCCTTGAATGGCTCCCAACGTACCATAGACATGGTCGTTACCTCCGCAATGCGTAATGCTACTTGGCAGTGATTTGCACGGTCTTGGGTTTGACCTCTTCCGGCTTGGGAAGGGTCAGTGTCAACACGCCATTCTCGAACTCAGCCTTGGCCTCGCCGGTCACGCCATGGGGCAGCGCAATCGACCGCTGAAAGCTCGCCGTGCGGCGCTCACGGTGGATATAGTTGCGCTTCTCCTCTTCCCTCTCTGACCGCGCCTCGCCCTTGATGGTGAGGGTGTCGCCCAGCAGTGTGACATGAATATCCTCGGCTGCAAAGCCGGGCACCGCTGCCCTCACCACCACCGTGTCTTCGGTCTCGTACAGGTCCAGGGCAGGGCGCTGCTCGCCGGCTTCGCCGAGACCGACGCGGTAAAAGGCATCGTCAAAGAGGCGATCAACGGCCCGCTGCAGCGTCCACAGGCTGCCAAACGGCGTACGAACAGGCAATCGCTCCATCGGTTCACCTCCACTATGAATGAGTTATCGACCGCCCCTAGTATACCAGGGGTGATAGCCTATGTCAAGTCCTTCTTATAGGCAAATCATCTCAAAGTTGAGTCTATCTCTATCAACTTACTTGACGAAACCCTTGGTGATGCGCTATAATGGCTGCGAGATACAGAGCTCGTGAGCTGCGGAGTCGTTCTGCATGGATTACAAAGACTACTATCGCATCCTGGGTGTCAAGAAGGGGGCCTCGGAAGACGAGATCCGCAAGGCGTATCGCAAGCTGGCCCGCAAGCACCACCCCGATGTGAACCCCAACGATCCCGAGAGCGAGCAGCGCTTTAAAGAGATCAACGAGGCCTACGAGGTGCTGCAGGATCCTGAAAAGCGCGCCAAATATGACCGCCTCGGCGCCAACTGGCAGCAGTATCAGCAAACCGGCGGCGACCCCGCCGACTTTGACTGGACCCAGTGGTTCGGCGGCGCCGGCGCAGCGCCAGGAGGCGGCCGCGTCTATACCGAGCAGTTCGACCTGAACGACCTGTTCGGCAACAGCGGCTATTCGGACTTTTTCCAGCGCATCTTTGGCGACCTGCGGGGCGCGAGGGCGCGGGCTGGGGGCGCCTCGTACAGCCAGGCCGGGCAAGACCTGGAGCAAAAGGTCGACGTGAGCCTCGAAGAGGCTTATCAGGGCACCATGCGCATTCTGCAGGTCAATGGGCGGCGACTCGAGATTCGCATTCCGCCCGGCGTCAAAGAGGGTTCACGCGTGCGCCTGGCCGGCGAGAGCCTGCCAGGCGGCAACGGCGGTCGCGCCGGCGACATCATCCTGCGCATCGCGGTGCTGCCTCACGAGCGCTATCGCCGCGAGGGCAACGATCTGCACGTCACCCAGCCCGTCGATCTCTATACCATGGTGCTGGGCGGCGAGGTGGTCGTCGACACCCTCAAAGGCAGGGTGTCGCTCACCGTGCCGGCAGAGACGCGCGCCGGGCAGACCTTTAGGCTGCGGGGCCGAGGCATGCCGGTGCTACGCCGTGAAGGCGAGTTCGGCGACCTGATTGTTGAGGTGGCGCCGGCTTTGCCGCGCAACCTGAGCGACGAGGAAAAGGATCTCTTTCGTCAGTTGGCCAGGCTACGAGCCTAGGCGGCGAGTTGAGGCGCACATATGACACATAGCATTCGCGTGGCCGTGATCGTGTTGGTTCTAATCGCGCTGGTTGGGTGCACGTTGCCGCTGCGCCTTGCCAACAGCCTGGCGACATCGGTGGGAGAGGCCACGACGGGCCAGAGCGCCCAGCAGGCGCCCCCCACGCCCAGCCCTGCACCCACCAGGCAGCCGCTGCTGCCTGCGGCGCAGGTTGAGGCCGGCCAGGGCGCAGCTCCCAGCGTAGCCGACGAGGAGGGCGACCAGGCGTTTGATGCCGACGAGCTCCTGACCATCGAAGTGTACGAGCGCGTCAGCCCCTCGGTCGTCTATATCACCAGTCGCGTCATCACCATGGGGTACTTTGGCGCTTATCCGTCTGAAGGCTCGGGCTCGGGCTTTGTGATCGACCAGCAGGGCCACATCGTCACCAACAACCATGTCGTCGAGGGCGCCGACAGCATCGAAGTGCTCTTGTTCGACGGCACCAACATCGCGGCGTCGGTGGTAGGGGTCGATCCGGAGAACGATCTGGCCGTCCTCAAGGTGGATGTGAGCTCCGACAAGCTCATGCCCGTGGATACCAGCTTTGACGGCGAGCTGCGCGTGGGGCAGCGCGCCATCGCCATCGGCAACCCCTTTGGCCTCGGCTGGACGTTGACGACGGGCGTGATCAGCTCGCTGGGGCGGCCGCTGCAAGAGTCCAACGGTCTGACGGTCTATAACGTGATCCAGACCGATGCGGCCATCAACCCGGGCAACTCGGGGGGGCCGCTGCTCAATTCGCGCGGTCAGCTCATCGGCGTCAACACCGCCATCCGTTCGGGGGCCGACAATATCGGCTTTGCGGTGCCCATCTCGACCGTCAAGCGCATCGTGCCCGAGCTGATCGCCAACGGGCGCTATCCGCACCCCTCCATCGGGGCGGTGGGCTATAGCATCTTTCCCGAGTTTGCCGACCGGTTCGAACTGCCGGTGGACCACGGAATGCTGATCGTGCGCGTCGACGCCGATGGCGCTGCCGACGCAGCCGGCCTGCGCGGCGCCACGCGCCAGGCCTATGTGGGGCGCACGCCCATCTACCTTGGCGGCGATATCATCGTCGGCCTGAACGAATATCACATCGACAGCAACGAGACCCTGCTCGAGGTGCTCGAGACCAAGATGCGCGTTGGCGATGAGGTGACGCTCACCTACTACCGCGATGGCCAGCAACAGCAGGCCACTGCCGTGCTGGGCGAGCAGGCGTCAGACTAGCAACCGTAGCCAGACACAGAGGAAGAGCCTATGGATGACAACAGACTGCCCGAAGACGAACCGATCTATGTGATCAGCGTTGCAGCCAGGCTGGTGTGCATGCATCCGCAGACCCTTCGGTATTATGACCGCATCGGCCTGATGCGGCCGAGTCGCACGTCGGGGCGCACCCGCCTCTACTCGCGCAGCGATGTCGATCGCCTCCTCAAGATCAGCCGGCTCACCGATGACCTTGGCGTCAACCTGGCCGGCGTCGAGGTGATTCTGAACATGACCGAGCGCATGGAAGAGCTGCAGAACGAGCTCGATCGCATGCGCGAGCAGGCCGAGGCCGAGATCGCCAGGCTACGACAGCGGCTGCGCGACGCGTTGGGCCATGAGGAAGAACAAGAGACTGTCATCAATGTGCGTGTCCGCGAGATCAAAGCAGGCGTCGAGGAGGATGCCCCATGACCGCGAACAGTGTTCTGCAAGAGCTGGCCGCCTACCGCAGCGTCAACAACATTCTAAGCATCTATCTGGACACCGACCTGAGGAGCAAATCCAAAGAGGCCGTGCGCCTGATGCTGCGCGATCGTCTGCGCGGCATAGAGCAGCACGTGCCAGCCGGGCTGTTGCAGCGTTTGGCCGACTATCTCGACTTTGAGTTCGACTGGCGTCCCCGCGGGCTGGCCCTCTTTGTCAGCGAGGAGCTGTGGCAGGTGATGCCCTTGCCGGTTGCTGTGCCGGCGCAGGCCGTGTGGGCGGCGCAGGCCTATGTGCGGCCCCTGTCAGACGTCATCGACCGCTTTGGCGCCTACAATGTCGCCCTGATCGACCGCCAGAGCCTGCGTGTCTTTGCGGTGCGCATGGGCGAAATCCAGGCGCAGACCGAGGCGCTGGGCGAGGCGCTCAAGCGCCACAGGCAAGGGGGTTGGTCGGCGCAGATCTACCAGCGCAGGCAAGACAACCTGGCCATACACAACCTCAGGCAGGCCGCCGAGGCGCTCGAAGCGTTCACCGAGCAGGCCGGCGTGCACCGGCTGGTGCTGGGCGGCAGCCCCGATGTGCTGGTGCAGTTTCGCGAGGTGCTGCCGCGTCACCTGCAAGAGCAGATCGTGGGCGAGTTCGTCGCCGACATCTCGGCCTCGACGCACAAGGCGCTGCAGCTCTCGCTCGACGTGGCGCAGCAGGCCGATCTGGCGCAAGAGCAGGCGTTGGTCCAAGAGGCCATCACCGCCGCGAACAAAGGCGGCCAGGGCGTGATCGGCATGGCCGACACCGTCTACGCGCTGCATCAGGGCCGCGCGCGGCTGCTGCTGGTCAGCGACACGTTCCACGGACAGGCGCAGGTGTGCGGCCATTGCGGCAGTGTCAGCGTCGAGGCGGCCGCAACGTCGCCTGGCGAGTGTCCGCTATGCGGCCACGATGCCGTGGTGGCGGTGGACGATGTGGCCAACCTGGCCGTGCGCAAGGCCCTCGAAACCGGCGCTACGGTCAACATTGTGCGCAACAATGCCGAACTCGACGAGGCCGGCGGGATGGCCGCCCTATTGCGTTACTGACGACAACCTACTGTTGGAGCAAGCATAGATGTCGATGGATCTGAACCGCTATACCGAAAAGGCCCGCGAGGCCATCATCCAGGCGCAAGACCTGGCGCAGCGCGATAACCACAGCCAGGTGCTGGTGGAGCATCTGCTGGTGGCGCTGCTAGAGCAGCACGACGGCGTGGTGCCTCAGATACTGCTGCAGATGGACGTGCCGCCGCGCGCTCTGTTGCAGCGCCTAACCCAAGAGCTGGCGCGCCAGCCCAAGGCCTATGGCGCCGCGCAGGTCTATCTTTCGCGCGAGCTGGCGCGGGTGATGGCGGCCGCTGAAGAGCACGCGCAGCGCATGCGCGATGACTATATCTCCACCGAGCACCTGCTGCTGGCCATCATGGATGCCCCTGGCGCCGCCAGCGAGGCCCTGCGCGGCGTTGGTGTTACGCCCGAGCTGCTGTTGCGGTTGCTCTCGGCCGTCCGCGGCGGCCAGCGTGTCACCGACACCTCGCCCGAGGGCACCTACCAGGCGCTGGCCAAGTATGCTCGCGACGTCACCGAGCAGGCCCGCCGCAACAAGCTCGACCCGGTCATCGGCCGCGATGAAGAGATTCGTCGCGTGGTGCAGGTGCTCTCGCGCCGCACCAAGAACAACCCGGTGCTGGTGGGCGAGGCCGGCGTGGGCAAAACGGCCATCCTCGAGGGGCTGGCCATCCGCATCGTCAAGGGCGACGTGCCCAAGGGCTTGCGCGACAAGCGCGTGGTCTCGCTCGACCTGGGCGCGCTGGTGGCCGGCGCCAAATATCGTGGCGAGTTCGAAGAGCGCCTCAAGGCGGTGCTCAAAGAGGTGCAGGATTCGGACGGGCAGATCATCCTGTTCATCGACGAGTTGCACACCGTGGTGGGCGCCGGCGCTGCCGAGGGCTCGCTGGACGCTTCGAACATGCTCAAGCCCCTGCTCTCACGCGGCGAGTTGCACTGCATCGGCGCCACCACCATCAACGAGTACCGCAAGTACATCGAAAAGGACCCGGCGCTCGAGCGTCGCTTCCAGCCGATCTTTGTCGATGCGCCCAGCGTCGAGGAGACCATCAGCATCCTGCGCGGCCTCAAAGAGCGCTATGAGGTGCACCATGGCGTGCGCATCCAGGATGGCGCCCTGATCGCCGCGGCCACACTGTCAGACCGCTACATCGCCGACCGCTTTCTGCCCGACAAGGCCATCGACCTGGCGGACGAGGCGGCTGCGCGCCTGCGTATGGAGATCGACAGCTCGCCCGTCGAGATCGACGAACGCGAGCGTCGCCTGGTGCAACTGCAGATCGAAGAGCAGGCGCTCAGCCAGGAGCGCGACGATGCCTCCAAGGAGCGCCTCGAGCGCATCCGCCAGGAGATCGCTGGCCTCAAAGAGGAACTGGCCGCCCTGCGAGCGCGCTATGAGCGCGAGCGGCAGGCCATCAGCGAGGTGCAAGAGGCGCAGGCCCGCCTCGAAGAGCTGCGCGGCGACGCCGAACGCGCCGAGCGCGACGGCAACTATGAGCTCGCGGCCAGGCTGCGCTATGGCGACATCCGCGAACTGGAGCAGCGCCTGGCCCAACTCGAACAGCACAGCCAAGACCAGGCCATGCTGCAGCAAGAGGTCACCGAGCAGGATATCGCGCACATCGTCTCGCGCTGGACGGGCATTCCCGTCACGCGCCTGCTCGAGGGCGAGATCGAAAAGCTCATCCACATGGAAGAGCGCCTGCACGACCGTGTGGTGGGTCAAGACGAGGCCATCCGCGCCGTGTCGAATGCTGTACGACGGTCGCGTGCGGGCCTGCAAGAGCACCAGCGGCCCATCGGCAGCTTTATCTTCATGGGGCCCACCGGCGTCGGCAAGACCGAGCTGGCACGCGCCCTGGCCGAGTTCCTGTTCGATGACGAGCGCGCCATCATCCGCCTGGATATGAGCGAGTATCAAGAGCGCCACACCGTGGCCCGCATGATCGGCGCTCCGCCGGGCTATGTGGGCTATGACGAGGGGGGTCAGCTCACCGAAGCGGTGAGGCGACGACCCTATGCGGTGGTGCTCTTTGACGAGATGGAAAAGGCCCATGCCGAGGTGTTCAACGTGTTGCTGCAGATCCTCGACGAGGGCCGCCTGACCGACGGCAAGGGCCGCACGGTCAGCTTTAGCAACACCGTGGTGATCATGACGTCCAACATCGGCAGCCAGTGGATCAGTGAACTCGGCGGCCGCGACGATGCCCTGATGCGCCAGCGGGTGACCGAGGCGCTGCGACAGCGCTTTCCGCCCGAGTTTCTGAACCGCATCGATGAGACGATCATCTTTCACGCCCTCACGCGCGAACACATCGCGCAGATCGTGGATATCCAGCTACACCGGCTGGCCGCACTGCTGGGCGAGCGTGGGCTGGCCCTCGAGGTGACGCCGGCCGCCAGGCAGGCGCTGGCCGACGAGGGCTATGATCCGGTATATGGCGCCCGGCCGCTCAAGCGCACCATTCAGCGCCGCGTCCAAGACGCCCTGGCGCTCGAGCTGCTGCAAGGCCGCTATGCCGAGGGCGATACCATAGTCGTCGATCACGACGGGAATGGCTTTGCATTCCGCGCCGCCGAACCAGCGGCGGCCAACACGCCGGCTCAGGCCGGCCCGTCATCCCATACATAGAGGTGACCATGTTCAACTTTGAGCGATTCTCTGAGCAGGCGCAACGCCTGGTGCAGCGCGCCTATGAGGTGATGGTGCGCCATCGCCACGCGCAGCTCGATGCCGAGCACCTGGCCCTGGCCATGCTCGAGATCCCCGATGACACCGTACACGGGGCGCTGGATGAACTGAGCGTCGACCGCGACCAACTGCGCAACCAGCTCGAAGAGCTGCTGCAGGCCGGCGTGGTCTCGGCCTCGGGTGTGATCCAGCCCCAGCAACTGTACATCACGCCGCAGGTGCACCGCCTGTTGCAGCTCGCCACCGAAGAGGCGGCGCGCCTCGGCGACAAGCTCATCTCGACGCAGCACATCATGCTGGGCCTGCTCAAGGGCGGTTCGTCGCGTGTCGCCAGGCTGTTCGCCGATGCGGGCATCACCTACGAGGCGTTCGACGCGGCCCTGCGCCAGGCTGGCCCGGCCAAGGGCGCAGAAAGCCCGGCGTCGCTGGATGATCTCAAGACCCTGAAAAAGTACAGCAGAGACCTCACTACAGCCGCCAAAGAGGGCAAGCTCGACCCGGTCATCGGCCGCGATGCCGAGATTCTGCGGGTGCTGCAGGTGCTCTCACGGCGCACCAAGAACAACCCTGTGCTGATCGGCGAGGCTGGCGTGGGCAAGACGGCCATCGTCGAGGGGCTGGCGTCCAAGATCGTGGCGGGTGACGTGCCCGAGCCGCTGATGAACCGTCGTGTGCTCTCGCTCGACCTGGGCGCCATGCTGGCCGGGGCGCGCTTTCGTGGCGAGTTCGAGGAGCGGCTCAAGGCCGTCCTCGACGAGGTCAAGCAGGCCGAAGGCCGCGTGATCCTGTTCATCGACGAGCTGCACACGGTGGTGGGGGCGGGCGCCGCCCAGGGCGCCATCGATGCCTCGAACATGATGAAGCCGGCCCTGGCGCGCGGCGAGCTGCAATGCATCGGCGCCACCACCATGGACGAGTACACCCAATACATCGAGCGCGATGCTGCCCTCGAGCGCCGCTTTGCGCCCGTCTATGTCGAAGAGCCCACCGTTGAGGACACCATCGCCATGCTCAAGGGGGTGCGCGATCGCTACGAGGCGCACCATCAGGTCAAGATCACCGAGGGGGCGCTGGTGGCCGCGGCGCGCCTGTCTGACCGCTATGTGCGCGGCCGCCGCCTGCCCGACAAGGCCATCGACCTGATCGACGAGGCCTCGTCGCGCTTGCGCATCAAGATCCACAGCCTGCCGCCCGATCTCAAAGAGCTCAAGCTCGAGCTGCTGCGCCTGGCGAACGAAGAAGAGCAGGCCGGCAACGAGCGCGACTATGAGCGGGCTGCGCAGCTCAAGGCGAGCCGCCTCCAAAAAGAGATCGAATACAACGCCCAGCGCGCGGCCTGGCAGGCCGAGCACGGCATCGACGAGACGGTCGACGAGGAAGACATCGCCGAGATCATCCATACGTGGACGGGCATCCCCGTCAGCCGTATGCAAGAGACCGAGACGGTGCGCCTGCTCGACATGGAAGAGGCGCTCAAGCAGCGCGTGGTGGGCCAGGATGAGGCCGTCGCGGCCGTGGCCGATGCCATCCGCCGTGCACGCTCGGGCCTCAAAGACCCGCGCCGCCCGATCGGCAGCTTTATCTTCCTGGGGTCGTCGGGTGTCGGCAAGACCGAACTGGCCAAAGCCCTGGCCGAGTTCCTGTTCGATGACCAGGATGCCCTCATTCAGGTGGACATGAGCGAGTATGGCGAGCGCCACACCGTCTCGCGGCTGGTGGGCGCGCCGCCAGGCTATGTGGGCTATGACTCGGGCGGCCAGCTCACCGAGGCCGTGCGGCGTCGGCCCTATCGGGTGATCCTGTTCGACGAGATCGAAAAGGCCCATCCTGACGTGTGGAACGCCCTGCTGCAGATCCTCGAAGAGGGCCGGCTGACCGATGGCCATGGCCGCGTGGTGGACTTTCGCAACACGGTGATCATCATGACCTCGAACATCGGCACGCGACTGGCCAGCCGCAAGAGTGGGCCGATCGGCTTTCCGGGCATCAGCGCCCTCTCGCACGAGGAGCAGTTCGAGGACGAGATCGGCGAGTCGCTCAAGCGCACCTTCCGCCCCGAGTTTCTGAACCGCATCGACGAGACGATCATCTTCCATGTGCTCACCGAGGACGACATGGTCAAGATCGTCGACATCCAGCTCCACGAGATCGAGGCGCGTCTGGCCGACCAGGATCTCAAGATCCAGGTGAGCGATGCTGCCAAGCGTTGGCTGGCGGCCAAGGGCTACGACCCCAGCTTTGGGGCGCGCCCGCTGCGCCGTGCCATCCAGCGCTACCTCGAGACGCCGCTCTCGCAGCGGCTGCTGCAGGCGCCCTTTGCGCCCGGCAGCACCGTGCATGTGGAGCTCGACGCGGCCGAGGATCGCCTGCTGGTGGGCGAGGCCCCCGCGCCTGCAGACGCGGCCGCCGAGGCGGCCCGCGAGGCGGCCGACCAACCGGTGCAAGAGGTAACGGCGTGACGGGCGCCACGCCGGTGAACGCAAGGACCCGCCAGCTCCTGCAGGGGCTGGCGGGCCATCCTACCATCGGGGGCCTGGCGTCAGAGGTCGAGCGGGCCTATCGCGCCATCGCCGCTGCACTCGAGGCCGGCGGCACGCTCTACCTCTGCGGCAATGGCGGCAGCCTCAGCGATGCCCTGCACATCTCTGGCGAGCTGCTCAAATCGTTCGTGTTGCCACGGCCCCTCTCGCCCGCGCTGCAAGAGCGCCTCGCTGCCACGCCAGAGGGCGCCGCGCTGGCCGCACACCTGCAGGCCGGCCTGCGCGCTCACGTGCTGGGCGTCAACCCGGCGCTGGGTAGCGCGGTGGCCAACGACGTGCCCCTGGCCGGCATCGGGCCGGCGCAAGAGCTCGTGGCGCTGGCGCGCCCGGGAGACGTGCTGCTGGCCATCAGCACCAGCGGGCGCTCGCGCAACCTGATCTATGCCGCCACCCTGGCCAGGGCCCTGGGCATGGGCGTGATCAGCCTGACCGGCGCGGCCGACAGCCCGCTGTCTGCGCTGGCCGACATTGCCCTGCGCGCGCCCGCCAGCGAGACGTATCTGGTGCAAGAGCTGCACCTGCTCCTCTACCACCGCCTGTGCCTGCTGCTCGAGGCGCACTTTTTCGGCGATTGAGGCCCCTCTTGTGGGCCTCAGCCCAGCACCTCGGGGTTGACCACAAAGCGCGGTGTGCGTCCCTGCGCCACGTCGCTGCCGATCTCGCACATCAGCGCGTACAGGTCGGCGCGCGACTGCGGCGAGTAGGCCGCAGCGTGCGGCGTGAGCACCACGTTCTCGAGCGACAGCAAGGACGAGTCGTCGGGCAGCGGCTCGCTCTCGAACACGTCCAGCCCGGCGGCCCAGAGCCGCCCCTCGCGCAGCGCCTCGACCAGGGCGGCCTGATCGACCACCTGGCCACGTGCGTCGTTCACCAGGATGGCCGACGGCTTGCACAGCGCCAGCTCGCGCCGACCGATCAGGTGGTGTGTCTCGGGCGTCAGCGGCACGTGCATGCTGATAAAGTCGGAGGCCTGCAGCAGCTCGTCGAGTGAGACCAGCTCGGCGCCGTATCGCTGCACCCGGTCCTCGCCGACGTACGGATCGCACGCCAGGATGCGCAGGTCCCAGCCGCGCATGCGCTGGGCCACGCGGCTGCCAATGCGCCCAAAGCCGATGATGCCCAGCGTCGAACCGGCCACACGGCGGGTGTGGTCGATGATCGTCATGGTGTGGTCGCCACGGCGCAGCCCTTGATCGAGGCGCGGCACATGCCGCAGGCAGGCCAGCAGCAGCGCGATGGCGTGGTCAGCCACCTCGTCGGTGCAATAGGTGGGCGTGTTACACACCATCATGCCGCGCTCGGTGGCGGCCGCCACGTCGATGCTGTCAAAGCCCGCCCCGGCACGCACCAGGCAGCGGCAGCGCGTCAACTGCGCGATCGAACGACGCGTGAGCAATGGCCGGATCGATTGCACGATGATGACGAGCGCGTCGCGCGCCACGGCCAGCATCTCTTCCTCGGTCAGGCAGCGCTGCTGCACCCAGCGCGCGCCGACTGCGGCCAGCCGGTCCTGCTCGAACCCCATCGGCCAGAACTCGTCGGACCAATCCACCAGGGCCACCTGGGGCCGATCGTCGGTCGCCATCAAGCATCACCTCGATCTCTAGATGTCAAAGCCCTCGGTAAAGGCCAGCACATAGCCGTTCAGCTCGCCGACACTGAACTGCCGCCTTCCGCCAAACTCTGCCAGCTCTTGCACCACAATGGCGCCGCGCGCCTCCAGCTCGGCGTAGGCGGCCTCGATGTCATCGACGACCACATACAGCACCACGCCGTTGCCCTTTTCGGCGATGAAAGGCCGGTCGCTGGTGCCCAGGTCAAAGGTCAACACAAAGCGCGTCTGGCCGCGCACCACGTGGGCCCACTTGGGGTCGCGCTCGTCTGGCCAGAGCTCGGCCACCTCAAAGCCCAGCACCGCCGTATAGTACTCGAGAGACTCGGCCAGGTTGCCCACCTGCAGCAACGGCACAATCTGACGCCACTCGGCCCGGGCTTGCTCACTCATCGCTGCCCACCTTGCTCGCGAGAGACCCTCGCGTCTTGACCCAGTATTGCTGACCGTCGGTGATAAACTCGATGGTGCCCTGTTCGTCGGTGCGCTGCACCCGGCCGCCCAACGCCGTCAGTCGCTCCAGCACCACGGGCGCAGGGTGACCATAGCCGTTGTTGCGGCCCACGCTGATCGCCGTCACCGCTGGGCGCGCCTCGCTCAACAGCGCCTCGCTGGAAGACGCGCCCGAGCCATGGTGGCCCGCCTTGAGCAGCGTGATGTCATGGAGCGCATGGGCGGCCACCAGCTCGCGCTCGACGGCCTCGCTCACGTCGCCCGTGAGCAGGATGCGCGCCGCGCCGTACTCGACCAGGCATACCACCGAAAGGTCGTTGAGGTCGCCGCCGTCGCCACAGTAGGCCCCGGGGCCGGGGTGCAACACCGTCACCGTCAACCCGGGCTCTACGTCGACGCGTAATCCCGCGACAGCCGTCAGCGGTGTCACGCCTTGCTCGCGCAGCGCTGCCTGCCAGGCGACCATCAGCGCGCTCTCGGCTCCGCAGGGCGAGGCCAGCGCCGCCTTTACTCTATACCGCTGGGCGACCGGCATCAACCCGGTCAGGTGGTCGCCGTCGACATGGGTGCTGACGACTAGGTCGATGCGCCGTCGCCAAAAGGGCAGCAGCTCGCCCAGCCGGGCGCTGAGCAGCACCGGGTCGGGGCCGCCGTCCACGAGGATGAGGCGTCCACGCGGGCTGCGCAGCAAGATGGCATCGCCCTGTCCCACGTCCAGCGTATAGACGTGCAGGCGGCCGTCGGGCAGGGCCGTGAACAGCAGCGTCAACACCGCCGCCGCCACCGGCAGGGCGTAGCGCCAGGCGCTGCCCAACTGCCGCGGCGCCGTCTCGTCTTGCTCCTCATCGCTGTCGGCCCGCCGGCGCCCGGGCGATAGCGTCAGGCTCAGCAGCGCCCCGTAAAATGCCCAGATGGCCGGCCCTGGCAAGGCGGGCGCCGTGGCCACGGCCCAGGGCGCTCTCGCCAGCCATTCGACCACCAGGTTCGTCCAGCGCAGCAGCGCCCAGGCCGGCAGCCCGAGCGTTCGCGCCAGGTCTGGCGCGATCAGCCCCACCAGCGGCACCGGAGCGCCCAGCGCCATGACCGCGCCCTGCGCCGGCAGCGCCAGCACATTGGCCAGGAGCGAGATCAGCGAGACCTCGCCAAAGGCCGACCAGATGATGGGCAGCGTGGCGAGCTGCGCCGCCAGCGTGGCCAGCAGCAGCTCGCGCAACAGCGGCAGCCAGCGGCGACCCTGTTCAAAGGTCGCCGCCGCCTCGGCCAGGCGCGGCTCGAGCAGGGCCAGTGCCAGCGTCGACGCAAAAGAGAGCTGAAAGCTCGTGCTCCACAGCAGGTAGGGGTTGCCAGCGCTCATCAACAGCGAGGCGACGGCCAGAGCGGTGAGCAGATGCGCCCGTCGCCCGAGCCGCTGCGCCAGCAGGCACAGTCCGGCCATGATGGCCGCCCGCATCACCGGCGGCGTGGGGCCCACAAACAGCGCATAGAGCACCACCGCAGCCAGGCTAAGCCACAGCGCCCACCAGCGATGCAGCACCCGGCCGGTCAGAGCCAGCACGAACTGCACCACCAGGCTGATGTTGAATCCCGAGATGACGATGATGTGCGCCAGGCCGGTGCGACGGTAGCCCTCGTAGAGCTCGTCGGGGAGCGTATGGCCCAGCCCCAACAGAATGCCGTTCAGCAGACCGGCCTCGGGCTCGGGCAGGCTGCGCTCGGTGGCCAGCCGCAGCCGATCCTTGGCGGCGTAGGCCATCTGCGCGAGCGGCGAGCCCGCGCGGCCCGGCAGCGACTCCCACCTGGGATAGCGCATCACGCTGCGCACGCCACGCGCCAGCAGATGCTCCGCATAGTCGAAATCGGGCGAGCCTGTGGGCGTCTCGAGCTGGCCGCTCAGCGCCAGGCGCGTGCCATAGTGCACGTCGGCATAGCGTGGCAAGGTGGTGAGCAACTTGCCCGAGACCGGCATGGCGCCCTGGCCCCCAGCGGCGCGAGTGGCGCACACCTCCACCTGCACATACCGGCTGCGCACGCTGGGCTCTTCGCAGACCCAGCCCTCGACGCGCGTCTGCCCCTGTGCGTTGAGCTGCTGCAACGTCTCGGCGGCGCCGCGTGCGCTGGCCCAGGCCATGCGCCCTGCGCCCAGCGCGGCAAAGAGCACACAGGCCAGCACCAGTCGCGCCCCACGCCAGCGCCACGCCAACACGAGGCCCGCAGCGCCCAGCGCCATCAGCACGCCCGCCAACCACAACGGCGCCTGCAGCAGCCGGCCATACAGCAGGCCGGCCACCCAGCAGAGAGTCAAGAGCACCAGCACCATGGGCCCATTGTATGCGGCCGGCCAACCTATGTCATGGCACTGCGGCGGCGCTTTGGCGCCGGCAAGGCGCTATGCTATACTGGGCCCGCCTATGGAGCACGAGACTTTTATGCGCGAGGCGTTGGCCGAGGCTCGCCTGGCGCAGGCCGCGGGCGAGGTGCCGGTGGGCGCGGTGGTCGTCCATCAGGGGCGCATCATCGGGCGCGGGCACAACCGCCGCGAGGAGCTGGCCGATCCGACGGCGCATGCCGAGATTCTGGCTTTGCGAGAGGCCGCCGAGCACCTGAGAGCCTGGCGGCTGACCGGCGGCGTGCTCTATTGCACTTTGGAGCCCTGTTGTATGTGCGCCGGTGCGCTGGTCAACGCTCGCATCGACACCCTGGTGTTTGGGGTGCGCGACGCCAAAGCGGGGGCCGTGGGCTCGGTGTATGATCTGGTGCGCTCGCCCTGGCTCAACCACCGGCTCAAGGTGGTGGCAGGGGTGCTGGCGCCCGAGATACAGGAGCTGATGCAGTCGTTCTTTGCCGGGCTGCGCGAGGGCGCGTAGAGCCTGGCAGCGCCTACGGAGGGGTGCCGGAGCGGCCGATCGGGGCGGTCTCGAAAACCGTTGTAGCGCTTGCGTTACCGTGGGTTCGAATCCCACCCCCTCCGCCAAAAGTGAAGCAGCCATCACATCGATGGCTGCTTCTTTGATTGACCACGACCGTCAAAGGTCCAGGCCGTCGCTCGTCTCGGCCCACGGCCCGCAGCCGCCTCCGGGCTGGGGCGGCAACGTCGAGTGGCGGCCGCAACAGCCGGACCACGCAACCCAGGCCGACGTTGCTACAGGCGCGCTCCGCCGGTATAACGAGCGACCGCGTCGGCATCGAGCGTTAGGCCCAGGCCGGGAGCGTCGGGGATGGCCAGCATGCCGTCGGTGTCGAGCTGCCAGCCGCCCAGCGCGATCTCGTCGATATACGGCGAGCCGATCTTGTACTCGACCAGGTCGGTGCCGGCAAAGGCCGACGCGAGCTGCAGGTCGGCGGCCAGGCCCACGGCGGTATTCCAGCCATGCGGAATGAACCGCAGGCCATGCTCCTGCGCCAGCCAGCCGATGCGCCGCTCCTCGCTGATGCCGCCCACCTTGGTCACGTCAGGCTGCACGATGTCGAACGCGCCGGCGATGATCCACGGCTGAAACGCCTGCCGCCGCGTCAGCACCTCACCGCCCGAGATGGGCAGGGGCGCGTTGCGGCGGAGCAGCACATAGTCATCCAGCGCGTCGGGCGCCAACGCCTCTTCGAACCAGGCGACGCCATGGTCGGCCAGCATGTGCGCCGCGCGCAGCGCCCATTTGTAGCCCTGTGCCCAGAAAGCGTCGCTGCCGCCGGCGTCCACCATGAGCTGGGCGTCGTCGCCCACCGCGTCGCGCGCGGCCCGCACGATGGCCTCATCCACCGCATCGCTCTGCCGCCCAAAGGGCCCCCACCCGATCTTGAACGCCCTAAAGCCCTGGGCATGGATGGCCTGCAGCTCGGCGCGCATCGCCCCGGGCTCTTGCATCAAGATCGACGCATAGGGCCGCACTCGCTCGCGATAGCGCCCGCCCAACAGCCGCCCCACGGGCTGGCCGCAGGCCTGGCCCAGCAGGTCCCACAGCGCGATATCGATGCCGCTGATGGCATGGGTGATCGAGCCGCCGCGCCCCAGCCAGAACGTGTTCTGGTGCAGCTTTTCACTGACCCGCTCGGGCTCGAGCGCGTTCTCGCCACGATACAGCGGCTCCAGCACCGCCAACGCGGCGCGAACCAGCTCGTCGTTGGCAAACACGCTGCCCAGGCCGGTGAGGCCCGCGTCGGTGTCGACCAGCATGAGGGTGTGCACGCAGTCATCGGGCTGCAATTCGTTGCTCCAGCCGCCCTCGGGCGTGCCGCCTCGTAGCCCCAGCGCGCGTATCTGCCGTATCCTCATCGCTTCGCTCCTCGAGTGTTTGACGGCGCAGCCGCTCCGCGCCCTACCAGCGGATCTGTGACTGCACCGGGTGCGTATGCTGATCGGAGCGCTCGGGCAACGGCCAGGCGCGCCACTCGTCCACCAGGTCGATCAGCCGCGATACAACGCTCTCGAACACCACTGCCCCCTTTTCGGCGGTCGCCGCCGTGGGGTCGCCATGCACGCCGATCGTCGTCCACCGTCCCCAATAGTCGCTAAAGCGCACATAGGGCGTGGTGCTGTCCGAGCTGACGTAGCGGCCCACAACGTCGTTGCCCGCCTGAGCGCGCTCCAGGCGCACACGCTCGGGCGCCAGGTGCAGATACAGCGAGGTCTCGATCTCGTCGGCATGGGCCACCACGGGCGTCTCTTGCACCTCGCGAAAGGCGTCCATGCCCAACGCCAAGTAGCTGACCGCCGCGCACAGCGAGCGCGTTTCGAGCACCGTCTTGCGCGCCACCAGGTCGACCAGCGGCCCGTTCGAGCCGTGCCCGTTGACCAGCAGGATGCGACCAAAGCCGTGGTAGGCCAGGCTCTTGGTGATGCACAGACAGTAGGCGATGAACGCCTCGGGCTCGATATGGATGGTGCCGGGAAAGTCGATGTGATGCAGGTTGAGCCCGTAAGAGATGGGCGGCAGCACCAGAATGCGCTCTGGCGCGCGCCGCCCGGCCTCCAGGCAGACCGCCTCGGCCAAAAAGGCGTCGGTGTCGAGCGGCAGGTGCGGGCCGTGCTGTTCGGTGGAGCCTGTGGGCAGCAACGCCACTTTTTGCAGCCCGATGGCCTCGTTCATCTCGGGCCAGGTCAGTCGATTGTAGCGGTACTCGCTAGCGGCGGTGGTCATGGCCGGCCTCCTCATATAACAGCGTGGGCGCGGACTTTGTCCGGCGCGGACTTTGTCCGACGCGGACTCTGTCCGACGCGGACTCTGTCCGGCGCGGACCAGGCGGGCGGATCATAGCGCGCGCGACGGGCAGCGACAAGGCGCCGGCCTGCCCTGGGGCCGGGCGGTGCATCACCACTGTGTCAGGGGCAACAGCATCCCCTGGCGCGCGTCTACTCGCGCGCCGCCAGGTCACTGCAGCCCGGCGCGTCGGCCTCGCTCTGTGCCAACTCCACCAGCCATTCGGGATAGCCCCCCTTGGCGTCGGCAGCCGCCAGCCGAAAGCCCCGGGCCACCACGTCGGGGTGCTGAGTGGCGACATTGACCGCAAACGGATCCTGGCGCGTGCGGTCGTGGAGCAAGGCGCCCGTGCCGTCGCACTTGGCGTTGAACCACCATTCAGGCGTGATGACCGTAGGCGTGCTGCCCCAGCCAACCGTCACGTGATCGCGGGCCCCCTGCGCACCGCCCAGGGCTTGGCTGAGGAAGGGCTGGCCGTCCAGGAACCCTGGCACTGCCAAGCCCAACGCCTCGAACACGGCTGCAGTGATGTCGTGGTGCTGCACAAACATATCGCTGACGACGCCGGCATGCTCGCCCCCCGGGAACCGCACCAGCAGGGGCACTTCGTATACCTCGGGCGCCGATGGATACCCTCGTTTGCCCATGTAGCCGCGATCGCCGATCGAGTGGCCGTGGTCTGAGGTGAAAAAGATGATCGTATCGTCGAGCAAGCCCAACACCCTCATGCTCTCCAGCAGGTGCCCGAACCAGCGGTCGCACTGCGTCACCGACCCCCTGTAGTTGGCGCGCGTGCGGGTCAGCAACTGCGCCTCGAGCTGGCTGCAGTCACCGTAAGAGGACTTGACCTGCTCCTGGCCGTCCTCCTGCAGGTACAGCTTGCGGTAGTGAGGCGGCACCAGCCACGGCTCATGCGGGTCGAACGACTCGATGGTGAGAAAGAACCGCTCTGCATCCTGGTTCTCCTCGAGCCACTGAGCGGCCGTTCTGAGGACCTGCGGCGCGAAAAAGTCCTCCTCGTGCCGACGGTTGTGGATGTTCATGATTGACGTCTGGATGAAGCGGATGTTGGCCTCGGTCCACATCTCGCGAGGTAGCCAGTGGGCGAGCTGCTCCTCCGTGAGCCGGGGGCCCGAGATAAAGGGATCCTGCTCCTGGCCTCGCAGGAAGGTCCATTGGTCGAACCCTCGCCAAAAGTTCTTGGAGGGCTTGAACTGATGATAGACGTCCGAGATGAGCGCGGTGCGGTAGCCGGCCTGCTGCAGCATCTCTGAAAGCGTGGGCTGGTCCTCGGGGATGGGGCCCCAACCCGGCGCCCCGTGAAAGTCGCCCTTGAGCACATAGTCGGCATCGTGAAAGGGGTAGACACGCTGGCCGGTATAGATGGCGCGACGCGTAGGCAGGGTGGGCAGCGACTCGGGCCAGGCGTTGGTCATGACCAGGCTTTCGTCTGCGAACCTCTGAAAGTGCGGCGTCTGGATGCTGCCCCAGGGGCCATCACCATAGATGCCGCAACTGTCTCTGCGCAACGAGTCAAAGATCATGAGAACGACGTTCATGGCGGGCCCTCCTCCGGCAACAGGCATCTCGGCGGCGCGTCTCAGCACTCTATACGTGTGCGCCGAGGCTGCTCTCCAGCCCAACGGCGCGCATAGCTCCGCTAGCAGGCGTGTGCCCAGAGCGCAACGAGACCGCAATTGCCTCGCGCTCCGTCAAAGGCAACGCCTGAGACTTGCTCGGCAGGAACAGGCGTCGGCCCCAGCCGCCCTGGCCGACCGCGCAGCGCTCGTTCGGCTCGAGTCCGCTACGCTTCCATCTGCCTGATGACGTCGGCGGCCTGCCTCGCGGCGGTCGCCATCTCCTCGGCATCGAATAGCTGGGTAGTCACTGTCGTCTGGGTGGCCCCCACCGACAGCGCCGCCAGCACGCTGGCGAGGTTGGTGACGCCATCTGGCATCCGGGCGATGGCCATGCCGTCATAGGGTCCATAGCAGTGATAGTAGCAGAGCAGCTCGCCGCCCAGCGCTTTGACCATGCGAGCGACGTACTCTGGGCTGTCTATGGCCCCTTTGGACATGGCACTCAACGCCTCTGGCTTGTACCGCCACTGGCTCATGAACGTAGGCATGAGGCTCCTCTCTGACCGTGCGCCTTACGGTCAACCTCAGCCTAGCGCGATGGGCTCTGGCCGTCAATGCCGCCTGCTCTCTAACCCTGACCCTCTGCTAGCGCGCTGGCCGCCACCGGCTGCGGCTGTCACTCTGCCCTGGCTTGGTCGCCCGTTCGATCCTGTCGATGATGGGAGCAGGGCTCAGATCCCTCTACAGGTGGGCGGCTATGTGCTATGATCAAGTTGGGGATTGGGGTCTGCGGCTGCGCCGCGCAAGGGGGGGGCGATGGCTCGATCTACCGGGTCGTTGCGAGTGCTGGCTGTGCTGGGAACAGTGCTGGTCTGGTTCTATCTGCTGGTGCTCTATATTCTTCCGCTCTACATTCTGCCCAACGTGTGGCCCTCGGTCGACGAGCGCCTCTGGCTGGGCATCGAGTCTTGGGGGGACAGTTGGGATCTCCCGCTGCTGGACTGGCTCAACACCGTGCTGACGGGGCTGTTCGTCTACGGAGCCGGACTGCTGCTGCTGATCGTGGCGCTGGTTGCGCGTCGCTGGCGCGGGCTGATCGTGGCGGCCCTGGCCGTCAAAGTGCTGCTCTGGCTCCTGGGCATGGCCTCTTGGCCGCTGTCCGTGCCATTTGTGGCGCAGTCGGTTCTGCGGATGCTCGCAATTGCGGCGCTTGGCGTGGGCGGTATTCTGCTGATCTGCCACCTGCGCCGCAGCCAGAGCGGATGAGCGGTCTCTCTTGACGCCCAAGCAGCCTGTCTCGCTGCCGCTGGTAGCGGGCGCAGCCGCGGCATGCTCACGCCTGGATCGGGAGATCCGCTGTAACGGCACGTGCGGCGCTCAGACCTGGAGCGTTACTCCGCGCCAGGCGGCCTGAGCTGTAGGGCGGTCCTCTAGTCGCCGGCGAGGGGGTTCTCCTCTGGCCCAGTCGGTCGATAGCCCACCCAGGCGTCGAAATCGTCGATGTCGCGATCGAACAGCAGCCGCCGCAGCAACACTCGTCCGACGGTCTCTCCGATAGGCGCTGGTTGACGGTTGGCCTCTAGCCGTTTCAGCACCGCCAGCAACAAGATGGCCCAGCAGGCCCACACTGTGGTCTTGGGCTGCTGCAGCATCACTGCGAACAATGGCAGGGTCAGCAGCCCCAACAGAGCGGCCAGGGCGGCCCGGCGCGGCATCAGTCGGCCGGCAGCCAGCGAGCCCAGCACCCACAGCACGCCCCACGGAAGGATGCACAGCAGCACCCCCAGCGACGTGCTGATGCCACGCCCGCCCTTGAATCCCAGGTAGCAGGACCAGTTGTGCCCCAGCGTTGCGGCCAACCCTACCATCGCCGTCACGCCTGCTGTGCAGCCCAGGCGCATCGAGAGCCAGGTGGGCACAGCAGCCTTGGCCACATCGAGGATGCCCACGATGACCATCCCGCCGACGCCACAAAAGTGATAGACGTTCGATCCGCTCAACTTGCGGCTGCCATAATCACGCAGGTCGATAGCCTGCCTCAAACGACCGATCAGATAGGCAAATGACACCGATCCGCAGAGATAGCCCAGCAGAATGAGCAGCACCTGCGCCAGCCGCCCTGGGCTCATCGCGCTCCTTCGATGCCATAGCAGATGCCGATGATCCCTGGGCCGGTGTGCGCCCCCATCACCGGCGTGAACTCGGAGACCGCGCATTCCACGCAGTGAAACTCGTGCTGCACCCTGTCCGCCAACTGAGCAGCCTCGGCGGGCACGTCGGCGTGAAAGATGGCGGCACGGATCGGACGCCCCTTTACAGCCCTGTGGACTTCTTTGACGACGCGATCGATGGCCGACCGCCGCCTCTGGTGGACGGCCACCGGCTGGACCTGTCCACCCGCCAGGGTCAGCACGGGCTGGATACTCAGGCGAGCGCCGAGCAACGTGGCTGCCCTGCCAATCCTGCCGCCCCTGCGCAGGTGCTCGAGCGTCTCCATGGCAAAGAACATGCCCACCCTTGCCCGGCAGTCTTCAGCCGCAGCGACCACCTGCTGCAACGAGGCGCCGCCGTTGGCAGCGCGCGCCGCCGCGAGCACGACGAACCCCTGAGCGCAGGCTGCGGTGCCGGCATCGACGATCTGGATGGGGATGTCGAAACCCTCTGCGGCCTGGCGGGCCACGAGATAGGTGCTGGTGAGCGTCTGAGGCAATACGAGCACCGCAATGCTATCTGCCCGTTCGGCGGCGCGTCGGTAGGCTGCCGCAAAGTGGCCTGCGGTGGGCGTCGCGGTGGTCGGATAGGTCTGGCACGAACGGAACTTGCGGTAAAACTCGCCGGGCGTCAGGTCCTGCCCGTCGAGATAGACCTGGCCGTCCCACACGAGTTGGTAGGGCACGACCTCGATCTGGTGTTCACGAACAGAGGCAGCAGATAGACAGGCAGCGCTGTCAGTGACGATGGCAGTGCCAGCCATGTCGTCTCCTTTCGCGGTACCCGAACCCCACGCCCGGCTCCAGTCGATCTCGCCACGTAAAGCCACCAACAGGACATGCTCGGGCTCAGCCCAGGCCCGCGCTCTGCCTGCAGGCGACGGCAGCAACCTGGATAACCCAAGACTGCCGCGCGAGATAGCCGTCGGCGCTGCTGCCCGGCCCTAGAGATCGTCGACTGCGCCGGCCACGGCATCCATAAAGATCGGATAGTCGCGGTTGTAGACGAACCCGGGCGGGTTGCCGGCGCGGTTGCGAATCATCACTGCCACAATGTCGAGGGCAGGCATGATCACCAACACGCAGTGGGTGGCGCCTCCGTGGCAATAGGTGCCCAACGGCACCAGGTGGCCCAGCTCTGGCGTGTCGGGCGCAGCCTTGATCCACCACAGCAGCCCCCGATGCGGATACAGGGGGCGCGCGGGCAGCGGCATCTGGCAACTGCTCATCATGCGCACGGCCAAAGGCGACAGCACGCGCACGCCGCCCAGCGTGCCTTCATGCAGCAGCATCAGGCCAAAGGCCGCCAGGTCGCGCCCGCAACCGATCAGGCCACCCCAGGGCGCGCCAACCCGTCTGAAAGCTGGCGTGCTGGCAGGGGCGCGGCCCCACCCGGGCTCTACGCTGGCCGAGATATCGCCTGCCAGAGCCTCGTCAAAGTCCCAGCCGATGCGGTGCAGGCCCAGAGGCCCGAACAGGCGCCCTTGCACCAACGCCGGCACGCGCTGGCCCGTGACGCGGTAGAGCACCTCGCCTAGCAGGCACACGGCGGGGTCTGAATACGCGTGAGAGGTGCCTGGCTCGAACGCCAGCCCGTGTTGGATCCGCAGCAGCGCGCCTTCGACATACAGGGGATAGGGGTCGCCGTCGGGCGGGCATTGCCGGTATAGATCGTACCAGTCACGGTCGCCGCGCGGCAGGCCGCTCGAATGGGTGGCCAGATGGCGCACGGTGATGCGGGCATTGGCAGCCGCATCAGACATCCTCGCGTCCACCAGCTCGGGGATATAGCGGTGCACCGGATCGTCGAGCCAGAGGGCGCCATCTTGCAGCAACATGGCCAGGGCCGTCGCAGTGATGCCCTTGGTCACTGAAGCCAGCGGCGCCATGGTCTCGGCGTCGAACGGCTGGCTGGCGGCGCCCTGGTCGCGGCGGCCCCAGTACCACTCGCCCACCACGCGGTCATGGCGGATCACCACCGCCCCGCCGCCGCTGCAGCCGAGCTCCTCGGCCCCGCGCTGCGCGTGCGCACGGGCGTGGTCGAGCCGCGCCGAGCTCATGCCGACATCCTCAGGACGAGCCGATTGCAGGACGTTCATAGCCGCCTACCTTTCTCGGGGGCCCGATCGCAGGATAACATCGCGCCAGCGGGTCCGCAATCCATCGTTGCAGAGCCGCTGTTGAGGGCCACATGCCCCTGGCTCTGACCTCAGCACGCCCTGCCTGACAGTCACCTGCGCCGGTGGACTCGCGTTGACATCGCTGTCAGGTTGTTGTGTAATAGACGCCATCATCTGGTCCTGGCGCAGTCTTTGGGAGAGCGAGGTGATGCCCACCGAGTGATGGCGAGGCACTGAATGGTGGCTATCGGATCTCTGTTTGTCGATGAGGAGATAGGAATGATGAAGAGCACCAGGTTGTTTATTGTGATGGCCGCTTTGATGGTTTTCGCACTGGTCACCGCTGGCAATGCCGGGGCCATCACCAATGGCCAGCCAGATGGCGATGACCATCCCTATGTGGGTCTGCTCGTCTTTGATGCCGCGCCCGGAGAGCCAGGCTGGCGCTGCAGTGGCGCCCTGATTGCGCCCAACCTCGTCCTCACCGCCGGGCACTGCACCGACGGCGCGGTCGCGGCGCGCATCTGGTTCGATGAAGACGTCACCTACAATAACATCCCGTACCCGCTCTACCCGTATGGCGGCCCGGGCAGCGGCGCCATTGAGGGCACCGCCTACACGCACCCTGACTATCGCAGCCCTGACAACCCCTACGGGGGCGGCAATGGCCTGCCCGCCTATAACTATCGCGATGTCGGTGTGGTCGTTCTCGATGAGCCGGTCGCTATGGACGAGTATGCCGAGCTGCCCACCGCCGGCCTCGTCGATACGCTCATGAACAAGACGCCGGTCGATCTGGTGGGCTATGGCGTGCAAGAGCAGATCATGGGCGGTGGGCCGCCGCAATGGACGGGCACCCGGGTGCGGCTCTATGCTCCCAGCCAGTCGATCTCTGGCAAGTTCGTGCACAGCCCCGAGTACCTGCGCCTGACCATGAACATCGGCGGTGGCAAGGGCGGTAGCTGCTTTGGCGACTCGGGCGGCCCAGACCTGCTGGGCGGTACGAGCACCGTTCTGGCCGTCAACTCTTATGTGACCAACTCGAACTGCGCCGGCATCGGTTATTCGGGCCGCGTCGACGTGCCTGAAGTGCTGTCGTGGATCGAGGGCTTTATGGACTAGCCGACGATCATGGCGAGCCCATGCCTGCATGACCTGAACGGTTCAGAGCGCAGGCCGGGCTAAAGCACACGAGGTCTCTGGCCGCAGACCCATCGTCCTGCGCCAGAGACCTCATTTCGTTCAGGGCTTTGCGCCCGTGGGGCCGAGCTACCTCGTGGCGCCTCGCGCCGCGATGGGCCAGCTCGCCGTGACCCGGTCGCCGCGCGTTACCGTGTAGGCATCGTGCAGGTTGATGGTGGTGCAGCCGTGCGATGGCAACAGCTCGACGCGATCGCCGCGCCGCAAGGGCTCCCCGTCCGCCTGTCGCGCCAGAATGCCGTGCTCTTCAGAGAGGCGTGCCACGCGCCAGCCACCGGGGCTGATGACGTCGGGCATGCCAAAATCGCTGCTCAGCGCCTTGACGCCCGCATCGATCACGGCGTGGTCGCTGCCACGCACGCTGATCACCGTCGCCACCAGCGTCAGGGCGAGCTCATAGTCGATGCCCACGCTGCGGTACTTGGCATCCATCGTGGCATACGAGCCGCACTGCAGCTCGGTGACCCCGGGGTAGCGGCCGCTGATCTCGCAGGTGCCGGTGCCGCCCGCCGAGACGATGCTCACCGGCAGGCCGTGCGCTCGCAGCAGCTCGGCCGTCTCTACCAGCAGCGCCATCGAGGCCATTGCCACTCGGCGGCGCTCTGCAGGGTCGACCACCATGACGGCGTGCCCCTCATAGCCCATCAGGCCCTCGAACTGCAGGCCGGGCAGCCGCGCCAGTTGTTGCGCCAGGGCCAACGCCGGCTCGCCGGGCAGCACCCCGCAGCGCCCCATGCCCACATCCACCTCGATGATGGTGCGCAGGCGCACGCCCTGGGCCGCCGCCGCCTCAGAGAGCTCGGCGGCGTGAGCGGCGTCTTCGACGGCGGTGATCACTCGCGTCTCGCGGGCCAGCGCCACCAGCCGGGCGATCTTGGTGGGGCCGACGATCTGGTTGTCGATCAGGATATCCTTGATGCCCGCCTGCGCCATCACCTCGGCCTCGCCCAGCTTGGCGCAGGTGATGCCGATGGCCCCGGCCTCGAGCTGCTTCCAGGCGATGGCGGGGCACTTGTGGGTCTTGGCATGGGGCCGCAGGCGTGCCGGCTTGTCGGCCAGAAAGGCCGCCATGCGCGCGATGTTGCGCTCCAGGGCGTCGGCGTCCAGGCAGAGCGCCGGGGTCTCTATCTCTGACTTGAGCAGGCCGATGGATTGGGTGTTCATGTGGCTCGCCTATCCTCTCGGGGTGCGCCCCTCTGCTGCTATGCCATGCGGGCCAGGGCAGCTCGCTGTACCTCATGGCGCAGAGGCTGCCCGGCCACGAAACGCTCGATCTCGGCGACCATCGTCGCCGTCAGGCCACGGTACGAGTCATCGGTCATGCCGGCCACGTGGGGCGACAGCAGCACGTTGTCCAGTGTGCGCAAGGGGTGGTCCAGCGGCAGCGGCTCCTGATCGTACACATCCAGGGCCGCCCAAATGCGCCCACGGCGCAGCTCGGCCAGCAGGGCGTCCTGGTCGATCACCCACGACCGCGCCGTGTTGATGAACACGCAGCCCTCGGGCAACAGCGCCAGCTCGTCGGCGCCGATGACATGGTGCGTCTCGGGCGTCACCGGCAGGTGCACCGACACCACCTTGCAGCTGCTCAACACCTCATCCAGCTCGCCTTTGGCCACGCCGGCGGCGGCCATCTCCTCAGCCGACACGTAGGGGTCATAGACCACCACCTCGGCGCCCACCGCGCGGAACAGCGCCGCGGTGCGGCGGCCCACATAGCCAAAGCCCAGCAGGCCCACCCGCTTGCCCGCGATCTCGAACTGCTCGAGGCGCGCTGGCTTGGGCCAGGCCGAACCGCCCTTCATCTGGCGGTCGAAATCCTGCGGGCGGCGTAGCCCCATCATGGCCAGCACCAGCGTATAGTCGGCCACTGAATCAGCGATGCGGCTGGCGGCATGGGCCACCCGGATGCCGCGGTCAAAGAGCGCGTCCGTCGCCCAGCCCTTGACGCTGCCGGCGGCGTAGGCCACCAGCCCCAGCCGATCGGCGCCCGACAGCACCTCGGCGGTGAGCGGGGCCAGCCCCCAGCTCGCCAGGATGACATCCTGCCCCGGCAGGTGCGCGGCCAGCTCTTTGGACGACCAGTTGTGGCCATCCTCGTTGAAAGTGATCTGCGCCAGAGCACGCGCGCGCTCAACCGTGGCGCCGTCCATGATCTGACCTCGCAAGGGCTGGGGGATGGTGACCAACAGCCTGATACGCGCCATCGCGGCCTCCTGATCCCAGAGATACCGCCAGCCTAATCAGGTTGGTAGGGGCGTGCAAATGCCATCCTTGCGCAGCGCGCCCGCCCACGCCTAGAATGTGGCTATGAGCGCGATCACGATCCTGCAGCGCTGGGCCGCCTCTCCATCGGCGAGAGGCCTGCTCGACCTGATCATGCCGCCCCACTGCGCCCTATGTGGCGAGCTGGGCTCTTGGCTCTGCACCGCCTGCAGCAATGCCATCCTCGCGCTGAACCAGGCCTACCGCGACGCCCTGCCCACGCCGTCGGGCCTCGACGCCCTCGATGCTGTGGTGCCTCACCGCGGCCCGGCACGCGGCGTCGTGCACCAGCTCAAGTATGGTGGCATGCGCGTGCTGGCGGCCCCCATGGCCGAGCTGATGGCCACTTATTGCCCGGGCGTTCTGGCGAACGCCGACCTGCTGGTGCCCGTTCCGCTGCACCCGCGCCGTGTCCGCCGACGAGGCTATAACCAGGCGGTGCTGCTGGCCGAGGCGTTGGCCGCGCATACCGGCCTGGCCGTGAGGCCCGCCCTGCTCGAGCGCACCCGCGACACCCGCTCGCAGGTGGGCCTCTCACGCGCCGAGCGGCGCGCCAACGTCGGCGGGGCCTTTGCCCCGCTCGAGCCGTTGGATGGCCAGCGTGTGCTGCTGGTCGACGATGTGTGCACCACCGGCGCCACCCTTTCGGCCTGCGCCGTGGCCTTGCGCGCGGCCGGGGCCCGACGCGTGGCCGCGCTCACCTTTGCCCGCGCGGTGGCCGCCCCAGACCTGGCGCGCGTGGTAACTCGGACGAGAAAATGATTGCATGTCACCAGACGCCGGTATATAATCATGAGTGACCGCATGATCACTGCCGTGAGCACCGTGGGGTAGCATCTGTGACGGTCGGCCGTTCCCGGGTGGCAAGGAGCGTCCTTGCGCTGGCAGCGCTGTTGGCGTTGCTGGCGCTTTTGGCGTCGCCTGTGGCCGCCGACGAGTGGGATGAGCGCGCTATCGAAGCCGGCTTTGTGTACGCCGTGGCCTTCCCCGAGCCCGATGGCGACACCGTACTGCTGGTGCAGGGCACCTCGTGGCTGGCCGACGGTTACTATTACGTTCTCACCCTCAGCAACCTCTCTCCCTGGCCTCTGGCCGACATCCTCGTGCTCGATCGCTACTTTCCGCCCGATCCCGACATCGAGCTGAGCCAGAGCTGGGAGATCGCTCTGCTTGACCCAGGCCAGACGGCGAGCATCGCTCTGCGCTACGAGGAGGGCCCGCTCAGCGACGCCTGCCATCAGCTCGAAATGAGCTGGGGTGAGGGCTGGAGCGCCGTGTTGATGGACTGTGGCGAGACGGGCACCTCGACCATGTGGGAGATCGTCACCAGCGAAGAGATGGCCACCTATCCATCCAGCGAGCCGCTCACGCTGGCAGAGCCTGGAGGCCGCAGCAAGCTCGGCCTGCATGTCACACGCAACAGCGATGCGGCCATCATGGCCTTTGTCGAAGAGGCGCAGCCGGCCGTCATCGTGGCCGTGGGCGACCTCGGCTGGCTGTCAGACGTCAAAGAGGTCTCGCCCGACACCATCAACATCGGTCGCCTCGAAGAGGTGGATCAGACGCTCACGGGCGACCCGGTTGAACGCGCCCGCGAGTTTGTCAACGGCCACGCTGGGCAGTATCTGGCCAACCCCGGTGTGGACTATTGGCTGGGATGGAACGAGCCAGGCATCGATGGCCCCGACCAGATGGCCTGGTATGCCCAGTTTGAGAGCGAGCGCGTGCTGGCCATGGCCGAGATCGGCCTCAGGGCCGCCATCGGCAACTTTTCCACGGGCACGCCCGAGGCAGACGAGTTCGCCGCCTTTGTGCCGGCCATCATGGCAGCCAAGAACAACCAGGGCATTCTGGCGCTGCATGAATACGCTGCGCCCTCGATGCGCGAGGGCTTGGGCCACGGCATCCCGGGCCTCGATGCCAGCCTCGACGCGGGCGCTCTGACGTTGCGCTACCGCTACTGGTACGAGACCTATCTGCGCCACAACGACCTGGTGATCCCGCTGGTCATCACCGAGGCGGGCATCGATGGTGGCGTGTTGACCTCGCTGCCCGGCGACTATGCCGGCTGGGAGACGTTTGCGGGCGAGCAGCCCGAGGGGATGCAGCGCATCACGCTGGACGACTACCTCGTCGACCTCGACTGGTATGACAACGAGCTGCGCCGCGATCCCTACGTCTATGGCTTTGCGGTGTTCAACGTCGGCAACCCCGAAGGCGAGTGGGCCAGCTTTGACCTCACCAGTGAGCTGAGCAGCCTCACCTCGATCGCCCTCTCCAAGGGCGAATAGCCCCGCCTGAAGCAAGAGGCCAGCCTGCGGGCTGGCCTCTTGGCGTCACTGGCGCTCTAGCGCGGCCAGCGGCCGGCCAGGTCGGGCATGGCCGCGAAGGGCGCATGAGGCTCGGCCTGGTACCAGTAGGCCACCGAGCAGATATCGTCGGCCAGCGGCTCGAACTTGTGGTTGAGCCACCAGCCCAGCGCCTGCATGGTCACGCGCAGATCGCGCTGAAAGCGGATCGGATCCATGATGTGCCAGCGATACAGCCCGTGCCGGGGCACGCGCCCGCCCTCTTTTTCGTAGAACGGATACCCCATAAAGGCCGTGGAATAGGTCTGGCCACCAAACCCCCAGGCGCCGCCGAAATAGTCCTCGGTGCCGGTGGTGCAGATGGTGGGGAACTGGGTGTCACCGTCCAGATAGAACTTGACCTCGCCCTCGCCCCACCAGCCATTCGAGTACTGGTTCCAGCCGACCACCGTGCCCACATACTGGCCCTGGCCGCGAACACCATCGACGATGACATAGTCCCACGCCTCGCGCGAGGTGGTGGCGCGACGCCACTGGGCGTGCAGATAGGCGGCCCGCTCGGTCACCGGCTGCAGCGCATAGTCGATCTGGTAGAAAAAGCCCTGGATCGGGTCCCAGTAGCCGTTCTCGATGGTGATGCGGGCGTGTCGGCGAAAAGGCATGGGCCAGTAGCTGTTGAAGCCACCCGAGGGGTTGACCGCGATGGGCAGCGAGGCGATGTTGTAGCGCACACCGTGACAGTTCCCGAAAAAGTCGCCCAGCGGCGCCTCCACCGAGGGCGTCTCTTCGCCATCCCAGTAGATGCGCAGCACGCAACTGCGATACGCCTCGGTGCGCGCAGTGATCCAGATATGCGAGATGACGCCGGGGCCGGCGATATCGGCCAACGTGGTCACGGCGCCGGCCTCGAGGGTGATGCACGGCCTCACCTTGCCGCCCTGGCCCAGCAGCGAGCCGGCATCGTTGGGGCCCGGGATGGCGTGTGCGCCGCCCGCCACCGAGCCATCGGGGTTCTCTGCCGAGATGGAGCGCGTCTGCGCATCGGTGAGCAAGGGGATATTGCCCAGACCTGCTGTGAACCAGTCCATGTTCGCCTCCTCCTGTCCGTGGCGCCGCGCCAGAGCCTGGCGCGCAAAAGCTCACGGCCATTGTAATGTGTCTGCACAGGCACGTCATCCGCAATCACTGCAAAGGCCACGGCAGTGTCAGTTAGGGCGCATTTCGGGGTGTGCTATAATGCTAGGCCAGACTTGGATGCGAGGCGGAGATGCTGGCCGTTCAGGGGTATGATGAGGCCGTCAGGCGGTATGGGACGCCGGTCGAGCGTATCGAGCGCTATCAGGTGAGCCCCGACTCGATGCAGTACTGGCGACTGGTCACCAGCAAGCGCCAGGCCGAGGTGATCTTTGCCTTGCGGCGCCCCGACGGCACCTTTGCGGTGCAGACCAAGTCTTTCTGCCCCGAGGGCATCTACCGGCTGATGACGGGTGGCGTCAAAAAGGGCGAGGACCTGGTCGATGCGGTGCGGCGCGAGTGCTGGGAAGAGACAGGACAGCAGGTTACCATCGAGCGTTTCCTGGCCACCATCGAGAGCCGCTTTGAGTATGACGGCGAGGTCATCCCCTTTACCAGCTATCTCTTTCTCGTATCGGACGATGGCAGCGAGCTGCTGCCCGCCGACGAGGACGAGGACATCAGCGACTATCAGTTCGTCACGCTGCCCGAGCTGTTGGCCGTGGCCGATGAGCTGTCGTCGCTGGACCCGGCGTGGATCGACTGGGGGCGGTTCCGGGCGGCGCCCCATCGTCTGCTGGCCGAACTGCTGAGCGAGGACGATGCCTGACCGTCAGGCTGACTATGACGTGATCGTCGTGGGCGCAGGGCACGCCGGCTGTGAGGCCGCTTTGGCCGCAGCCCGCTGCGGTTGCCGCGCCTTGCTGGTCACCATGAACCTCGATCTGGTGGCCCAGATGCCCTGCAACCCCAGCATCGGCGGCTCGGCCAAGGGCCACCTGGTGCGCGAAGTGGACGCGCTGGGCGGCCAGATGGGCCGCGCCATCGACCGCACCTTTATTCAGGTGCGCATGCTCAACCTCTCCAAGGGCCCGGCAGTGCAGGCGTTGCGCGCCCAGGCCGACAAGCAGCTCTACGGCCTGGCGATGGGCGCGGCGCTGACGGCGCAGCGAGGGCTCGACCTCAAGCAGGGCGCCGTCGAGCAAGTTCTCATCCGGGGCGACCGGGCGACAGGCGTGCGCCTCGCCCACGGCGAGACGCTGTCTGCGCGGGCCGTGATCATCGCCACAGGCACCTTTCTCAACGGGCGCATCATGGCGGGCGAGTTCGCCATGGACGCCGGGCGGGCAGGCGAGTTTGCAGCGCGTGGCCTGGCCCAGAGCCTGCGCGACCTCGGCCTCTCACTGGGCCGACTGATCACCGACACACCGCCGCGCGTGGATGCCCGCACCATCGACTATGCCCTCACCGACCCGCAGTTTGGCAGTGAGACGCCGCTGTACTTTGCACTTGACGGCCCGCCCGACGCCTTTATGCAACGGCCCATCAACCCCGTCTATCCCATCGCGCATCAGACGGCCTGGCGCCCCCAGATGCCCTGTTACCTGGTGCGCACCAACCCGGAAACACACCGCATCATCCGCGAGAACCTGTCGCGCTCGCCAGTTGCGCCGGGCGTGCTCAGCGATGCCGGCCCCCGCTATTGCCCCTCGATCGAGGAAAAGATCGTGCGCTTTGCCGACAAGGACTCGCACCAGTTCTTTCTCGAGCCCGAAGGCTGGGCCACCGGCGAAGTGTATGTCCAAGGGGCCTTTACGGCGCTGCCGTTCGACGTGCAGCGCCAGATGTTGCGCACCATTCCCGCGCTACGACAGGCAGAGCTGGTCCGCCCGGGCTATGGCATCGCCTACGACTATGTGTTGCCGCACCAGATCCACCCCTCGCTCGAAACGCGCCGGGTGCATGGCCTGTTCCTGGCGGGGCAGATCAACGGCACCTCGGGCTATGAAGAGGCCGCGGCCCAGGGCGTGATGGCCGGCATCAACGCCGCGCAGTGGGTGCACGACGAGGCGCCGCTCATCCTGGGGCGCGACGAGGCCTATATCGGCGTGTTGATCGACGACCTGATCACCAAAGAGATCACCGAGCCCTACCGCATGCTGTCCTCGCGAGCCGAGTACCGCCTGCTCTTGAGGCAGGACAACGCCGATCTGCGCCTGACCGCGGCTGCGCATCGCGTGGGCGCCGTCTCAGAAGAGCGCCAGCAGGCCGTCGAGGCCAAACGCCGCGCCATTGCCGCCGAGCTGGAGCGCCTGGCGCAGGTGACGCTGCCCGCCAGCGAGGCCGTCAACGCTGTGCTGCTGGCCCAGGGCGCGCCGCCCCTTGCACAGGCGGTGTCGGCCGGGCAGTATCTGCGGCGGCCCGAGGCCAGCTATGCGCAGATCGCCGCCCTGGCGCCGTCGCCACAGCCCCTGTCCGCCGAGGTCATCGAGCAGGTCGAGCTCGAGCTCCACTATCAGGGTTATATCGCCAAGCAGCGCGAGCAGGTGGAGCGCATGCGCCGGCTCGAAGGGCTGGCCATCCCGGTGGACCTCGACTATGGCGCGCTTGCCGGGCTGAGCGCCGAGGCCGTCGAGCGGCTGACCAGGCATCGGCCGGCCACGGTGGGCCAGGCTGCGCGCATCATGGGCGTCAACCCGGCCGATATCGCCGTGCTGTTGGTGCGCCTCTCTGCCTGGCAGGCCCAGCATGGGTGATGGTCGCCTGCGAGGCGGCGGCACTCGCGAGCGGCGGCCGCGCGTGCTATAGTCTGCTCCAGCAGCCAGGCGGCCGCCATGGGCTGCCCTATGGTGAGAGGCGTATGGCCCAGCACTCTATCCCTCGGCACACAGAGCCTCGATCTGCGCCGGCCAGGCAGCGCCCCACGACGCTATCGAGGCGCGCCTGATGTCCACGCGCCGTGCCCGACTGGGCGCCGCCTTGCGGCTGCTGCTCAGCGCTGCTGTGGCGCTGTTGCTGCTCGCCCTGACCGGCGGCGATGTGGCCCGCTGGCGCCATGATCGGCGAGGCATCGGGAACGGCGCTGCTGCTCGGCTGGCGCCGATCATGCAGCCGCGCTATGGCGCCAACGTCGCACTCGAGCAGTACAGCACCGATGCCGAGCTGCAGCGCGCCCTGCAGCAGGTGCGCGATCTGGGCCTGGGGGTGCTGCGGCAGCGCCTGCCCTGGACCGAGATCGAGCCACGGCAGGGTGCGTATGACTGGGCCCCGTGGGACCGCGTGGTGGCCGCCGCCGACGCCGCCGGCATGCCCCTGATCCTGGTGCTCGACACCTCGCCCGCCTGGGCCCGCAAGGCGTCGGATGCCGACAACCCCCTGGCCCCCGCCATGCACCACGAGGACTATGCCCGGTTCGTGGGCGCCGCCGCCGAGCGCTACCGCGGCCGAGTGCTGGCCTACCAGATCTGGGATAGCCCCAACGTCGCGCCGCACTGGGGCAGGGCCGAGATCGATCCCGGCGCGTACCTGGCCATGCTGCGCCTGGCCAGCGCGGCGGTGCGCGCCGCCGACCCCGCTGCCCTGGTGCTGGCAGGCGGCATGGCGCCCAACACCGAGACGCGCGGCCGCAACATGGGCGATGTGCTCTTTGTGCGCGAGCTGTGCCGGCTCGGCGCCACCCCCTACTATGACGCTCTCGCCGTCAAGGCCTACGGCTTTTGGTCGGGGCCATACGATCGACGTGTCTCCATCGAGGTGCTCAACTGGTCGCGCCTCATCCTGATCCGCCAGGAGCTGCGCCGCCTGGGCGCCGCCGACAAGGCCATCTGGGCCGTCGAGGGCGGTTGGGCGGCGCTGCCCGCCGCTTGGGCCGGCGACCCCTCGCCCATAGGCAGCGACAGCGCCGAGCTGCAGGCTGCGCGGCTGGTGCACGCCTTGCAGCGCGCTCGTGAGGAATGGCCCTGGCTGGGGCTCATCTGCGTGCAGCACCTGCAGCCGATGGCCGCTCCGACCGACCCCGTTTGGGGCCTGGCCTGGCTCGACGCGGCCGGCGCCCCCACCGGGCTGGCCCAGGCGTTCAGCGCCCGCTGGCCCTTGGCGGACCGGCTCGATGCCGGCCGCTACCGGGCGCAGGCCGTGCTGGGGCCAGACGGGGCCGGCGGCGAGGTCGATCTGACCCTCTATGGCACCGGCCTGGCCACTCGGGCTCGCCCGGGCGCCGGGCCAGTGGCGCTGCAGGTGAGCCATTCCCTCGACCCCGTCTCACGCCAGGTTACCGTGGCGGCCGATGGGCGGCTGACCACGCTGGTGCATGTGCCCCAGCCGACCACCATCGGTGTGCGTCTGCAGGGCGAGCCCGAAGCGCTCGATGCCCTGGATGTGCTGGTGGTGACCCACGCCCGGCGATGGCATCCGGCCTGGGCAAGCGTGCTGGCGATGTTGGCGGGGCTGGCGCTGCTGGGCCTGCAAGCAGCGGGTGACCTCGCCTTGCTGCCCTGGCGCCAGGGCTGGGCGGCGCTGCAGCGGCACTATCGCCGGCTGCCTCGCTGGGCCCCGGCGGCGGCCATGGCCGGCCTGGCGGCGGTGGCGCTGTGGGGGCCCAACTCTGCAGTGAGGGCCGCTGCGCTGCTGGCCTATGGCGCCCTGACGCTGCTCGACGTCGAGCTGGCCCTCTATGGCGCGCTGGCGGCGCTCTTTGCGGCGCCGCTCAACGTCGCGCTGGGCCGCTGGCAGTTCTCCATCGCCGAGCTGGCCATACTGCTTGCCGCCCTGGCCCAGGGCTGGGAGCTGTTGACGCGGGGCGTGTCGCGATCGTCGCTGGCAGAAGGCTGGCGCCGCAAGAGCCCCCTCGATCTGGCGGTGGCGCTGTACGTGGTGCTGGGCCTGGCAGGCGCGCTGCGGGCGGTCTATCAGCGCGAGGCGTTGCGCGAGCTGCGCCTGGTGTTCATCGAGCCGGCGCTGCTCTATGCCCTGCTGCGACTGCGCCCCACCGACGCCCGCAAGGCGGCGCGAGTGCTGCTGTGGGCCGGCGCCGGGTTGGCCCTGTACGCGCTGGCGGCCTATGCGTCGCCCGCCGGCGTGATCGTCGCCGAGGGCGCCCGCCGGGCCCGGGCTTTCTTCGGCTCGCCCAACAACCTGGCGCTGTTGCTCGAGCGGGTCGCGCCACTGGGGCTGGCGCTGGGCCTGGCGGCGGCCGGCCGTCGCGAGCGCTGGCTGGCGCTGGGCGCCGCGGGCCTGATGCTCGCCGTCATCGCGCTGACCTACTCGCGGGGCGCGTGGGTGCTGGGCGTGCCCGTCGGCGTCCTGGCCGTGTTGTTGCTGCACGGCCCGCGGACGCGCCGGTTCGCAGCCGCCGCAGTCGCCTGCGGCGCGCTGCTGCTGGTGCCTCTCAGTCGGGTGCCACGCTTTGCTGAACTGACCGACCTCTCCTCGGGCACCCCCTTCTTGCGGCTGCAGTTGTGGCGCTCGGCCTGGCGCATGGCCCGCGAGCACCCCCTGTGGGGCGTGGGGCCAGACAACTTTTTGTACTACTATGGCGACTATATCCTGCCCGAGGCCATGGTCGACCGCTGGCTCTCGCATCCCCACAATATCGCCCTCGACTTTTGGCTGCGCCTGGGCGCGCCCGGCCTGGCCCTGTTGGCGCTCATGGGGTGGAGCGTTGTGCGGGCCGTCGTGCGTGCCGGGCATGAGGCCGGCGCCCAGCGGGCAGTGGCCATCGGCCTCGCCGGAGGTCTGGCCGCCATGCTGGCCCACGGCCTGGTCGACAGCTCGCTGTTTGTAGCCGAGTTGGCCGGCTGGTTCATGGCCTGCGTCGCCCTGTTGCAGCCGCCTCGCAGCCGCTGATCCCATCTTGACAGCGCTGACATGCCGCGCTATGATGGCAGCGATTAGTGTATACTAACTCTATAGATTAACCTATGGATAGGCGTCAACCCCCAAGACGGCTGGAGGGCATGTGTTCAGCAACGGCAGCATGACACTCGCAGACCTGCAGACCGGCGAACAGGCCACCATTCTCTCATTGCGAGGCGGCCACGGCTTTATCGGGCGCATGGCGGCTCTGGGCTTTACGCCGGGCTCGACCGTTCGCATGATGCGCAACTCGGGCTCGGGCCCGATCATCGTCTCGGTGTTGGATACGCAGATCGCCCTGGGCCGTGGGCAGGCCGCCCACGTGCAGGTGCTCGCCGCGGTCTCAGAGCGAGGCGCGGCCAGATGAGTGCTGCCCCCAACGGCATCCGCATCGCTCTGGCCGGCCAGCCCAATGTCGGCAAGAGCACGGTCTTTAATATGCTCACCGGCCTGAACCAGCACGTGGGCAACTGGCCAGGCAAGACGGTCGAACGACGCGAGGGCACCTTTGAGCATGACGGCGAGCAGGTGCACATCGTCGACCTGCCCGGCGCCTACTGCCTCACGGCGGCCTCGCCTGAAGAGACGATCACCCGCGACTATATCATCCGCCAGCGCCCCGATGTGGTCATGGCGGTGATCAACGCCGCCTCATTGGAGCGCAACCTCTATCTGGTGGCCGAGCTGCTGGCGCTGCCCGCGCCGGTGGTGCTGGGCCTCAACATGATCGATGTGGCCCAACAAGAGGGCTTTGAGGTGGAGCCGGGCGTGCTGCAGGCCGCCATCGGCATCCCCGTGGTGCCCATGGTCGCCGCCAAAGGGCAGGGCGTGCACGAGTTCATCGATGCGGCCCTGCGGGTGGCCCACAACGGCGTCGCTGTCGAGCCGCATCGCCCCGAGATTCGCGAGGATCACCGCGCTGTGCTCGCCGACCTGCAGGCTTTGGTCGAGCCCTACGTGCCCGCGCCCTACCCGCCCGACTGGGTGACGCTCAAACTGCTCGAGGGCGACCTGGAGATCACCGCGCTGATGCGCGACCAGCTGCCCCCTGCAGTGTGGCAGCAGGTCCACGACGTGCTGCTGAACCACGAGGACGCCATCATTGCGGTGGCCAGCGGCCGCTATGACTGGATCAGGCGCATGACGCGCGCGGCGTTTCGGCGGCCCCGCGCCGGGCGCATCACCCGCACGCAGCGCATCGATGTGGTGGCGACCCACCCCTTCCTCGGCCTCTTGGTGCTGGCGGCGGTGCTGGCCGTCATCTTTGGGCTCACCTACAGCGTGGGCGGCCCGCTGCAGGAATGGATTCAGGTGCACGTGGTCGAGGGCTTGGCGGCCTGGCTGAACCGGGTGCTGGCCGCCGGCCCCGACTGGCTGCGCGGCCTGCTGGTCGATGGCGTGTTGGGCGGCGTGGGCACCATGCTGACCTTTCTGCCCATCCTGGCGATCTTTTTCGCCTCGATGGCGCTGCTCGAAGATGTGGGCTATATGGCGCGGGCGGCCTATGTCATGGACCGCTTTATGCACGCCATCGGGCTGCACGGCAAGAGCTTTATGCCGCTCTTTCTGGGGTTTGGCTGCAACGTGCCCGCCATCATGGGCACGCGCATCATCGAATCGCGGCGGGCGCGGCTGATCACCATCCTGCTGGCGCCGCTGGTGCCCTGCGCGGCGCGGCTGGCGGTGGTGACCGTGCTGGCGCAGGTGTTCTTTCCCGGTAGGGCCATGTTGATGACCTGGCTGTTGACAGGGCTGCCGCTGGTGGTGCTGGCCTTCCTCGGCGTGGTGCTGAACCGGCTGGTCATCCGCGGCGAGCAGGCCGCCTTTATCATGGAGATGCCGCTCTACCACCTGCCCAACTGGCGCACCATCGGCATTCTGGTCCGGCAACGGCTGCTGTCATTCCTGCACAAGGCGGGCACGGTCATCCTGTCGGTCTCAGTGGTGGTGTGGGCGTTGACCGTGCTGCCCACCGGCGAGATCGAGACCAGCTATATGGGCGCCATCGGGCGCTGGCTCGAACCGCTGGGGCGGCTGATGGGCCTGGGGTGGAGGCCGCTGGTGGCCATCCTCACCAGCTTTGTGGCCAAAGAAAACGCGGTCGCCACGCTGGGGGTGCTCTACAATGCGGGCGAGAGCGCCAGCGCGCTCGCGCCAGCCCTGCAGGCCGACCTGTCGGCGTCGGCCGGCCTCGCCTTTTTGGTGACGCAGATGCTGTTCATCCCCTGTGTGTCCACGGTGGCGGTCATCAGGCAAGAGACCGGCTCGTGGAAGTGGGTGGTGGTGAATGTGGGGATGCTGGCGCTGTTGGCGCTGGCGGGCGGCATCGCCGCCTTTCACCTGGCGAATTGGGCGCTATGGAGATGATGTTACAATTGCTGCGACTGCTGGCATTGGGCAGCAGCTACACGCTGACGTCGTTGGCTGCAACGCTCGATGTCTCTGAAGCGCTGCTGGAGCAGATGCTGTCCGACCTGGAGCGAGGCGGCTATGTGGCCACGGCCGACCTGGCCTGCGAAGGCCGATGCGCCGGCTGCCCGTCGGCGGGGCTCTGCGCGCTGCTACACGGCCGTCGCATCTGGACGGTGACGGCCAAGGGGTTGCAGGCGGCCGCCTGAACGGCCCGCCTGGCGTCCAACCGAGAGGTGGCTGATGGAAGGAGTCTTGTTGACCGAGGATCTGGCCATCGCGCCCGACTTTGCCCTGCCCGATAGCGAGGGCCACACGGTCCGTCTATCGGACTATGCCGGGCGCCAGCACGTGGTGTTGGTGTTCAACCGTGGCTTTTCTTGACCACATTGCCGAGCCCACATGGCGCAGTTGCGCCGTGACTATCAGCAGTTTGTCGAGCGTGGCGCCGAGATCATGGCCGTTGGCCCCGAGGGGCAGCAGCGCTTTCAAGCCTATTGGCGCGAGCAGGCCATGCCCTTTGTGGGGTTGCCCGACCCCGAACACATGGTCGCGCGGCTCTACCGTCAGGAGGTCAACCTGCTCAAGCTGGGCCGTATGCCGGCGCAGTTGGTCGTCGACCGGGCCGGGCACATCCGCTACCAGTACTATGGCCGCAGCATGAGCGATATCTCGCCCAACGACCTGCTCTTGCAGGTGCTCGATGCCCTCAACGGCGAGGAGCAGCGCGGGTGACGTCGGCTGCAGCGGCCACGGGCGGCGTCGAGATGCGTCGCGTCGTCGTGGTGGGGGTGACGGGCGCCGGCAAGACCACCCTGGCGGCCGCACTGGCCCGCGCGCTGGGCGTGCCCCACATCGAGATCGACGCCATCCAGTGGCGTGAGAACTGGTCCCAAGCGCCCCTCGACGAGATGCTGGCCGCCCTGGCCCAGCGCACGGCCGGCCCAGGCTGGGTGGCCGATGGCAACTACTCCAAACTGCGCCCAACGTTGTGGCCCCTGGCAGATACCATCGTCTGGCTCGACTATGGCCTGTTGCGGTGCCTGTGGCGCGTGCTGTGGCGCACCCTGCGGCGAGTGCATAACAAAGAGCTCCTCTGGGGCGTGAACCGCGAGACGGTGCGCAACACCCTGCTGGCCAAAGACGGACTGCTGGCCTGGGCGGTGCGCACGCACGGCCGCTACCGGCGCGAGTTCGAGGGGCTGATGCGCGGCGAGGATTATGCCCACCTGCGCTGGGTGCGGCTGCGCACACCGCGCGAGGCGCGCCGCTGGCTGGCAGAGATTGCAGCGCTTGACGAGTGCGCCATGCCCGGGGGCCCGGCATGAGCCGGATCGATCGTCTTGTGGCCTGCCTAGACATGGCCGGCTGCCCCAACCGGTGCCGACATTGCTGGCTGGGCGTTGCCCCCAACGGCCGGCTGACTCGCGATGATCTGTGCTACCTGGCCGCGCGCCATGGTGACCCGCGCGGCGAGAGGCTGTTTGCCAGGGACGACTATGTGCTCTACCTTCTCAATCGCCACTGCGAACAGATGGCGGCCGATAGAGGAGCAGCAAAAGAGGCCATCTGAATCTGCATCAGATGACCTCTCGATCCAGGTGGGCGCGGAGGGACTCGAACCCCCGACCTCACGGATGTGAACCGTGCGCTCTAACCAGCTGAGCCACGCACCCTCAACGACCGCAGTATAGCACAGCGCCTGGCTGCCTGCAAGTTGCCGCAAGTGGAGCGAGAGGAGCTCACGTGTCGTCAATCGTACAGCTCTCGTTGGACGAGGCCCGCCGGCTGGCCCTGGCCGGGCATGGCCTGGGCGATGGCACACACCTGCCGCAGGGGTCACGGGCTGTGGTTGGCGTGGTCGAGCAGTTGGGCTATGTGCAGATCGACACCATCGCCGTGGTCGAACGGGCGCATCACCACACCATCTGGTCGCGCTATGGCGCCTATCGCCACGAGATGCTCGACGCCCTGCTCGCTCGCGACCGGCTGCTGTTCGAGTACTGGCATCATGCCGCCTGCTACCTGCCGATGCGCGACTATCGCTACTCGCTGGCGCAGATGCGTGCCTTTGACCAGAGCGCTCAGGCGCGCGCCTGGTTCGCCGACAATGCCTCTCTGGTCGAGCTGGTGTTGGGACGCATCAGCGACGAAGGCGGGCTGCGCTCGTCCGACTTTGAGGCGCCACCGGGCCACGTGCGGGCCGGCTGGTGGGCGCGCAAGCCGGCCAAGGTTGCGCTCGAGATGCTCTTGTCGCGGGGCGACCTGATGATCAGCGCACGCGAGGGCTTTCAGCGGCGCTATGATCTGCGCGAGCGCGTGCTGCCGACGTGGGTCGATCAGAGTGCGCCCGACCGCCACGAGATCGGCCGGCACCTGGTGCTGCAAAACCTGCGGCGCATGGGGTTGGCCCAGCCGCGCGACCTGACGCTGCCTCGCATGCACCGGACCGACGCGGCCCAGGCGCTTCAGGCGCTGGTCAAGACGGGCGAGGTGACGCCGGTGCAGGTCGAGGGGCAAGAGCAGCCCTACTACAGCCTGGCCGGCGCATTGCCGCCCCCGACTGATGGCGACGACGCGGCGCACCTGCTTTCGCCGTTCGATCCGCTGGTGATCCAGCGCGCCTGGCTGCGCCGGCTGTTTGGCTTTGATTACAGCCTGGAGTGCTATCTGCCGGCTGCCAAGCGCGTGTATGGCTACTATAGCCTGCCGATTCTATGGCGCCAGCGTTTTGTGGGCCGGGTCGATGCCAAGGCCGATCGCCAGGACGGCGTGTTCAGGCTGCGGCGGCTGGTGTTCGAGCAGCTCTATGAACTCTCAGCGGACCTGATGGCCGCGCTGGCCGCGGCTATCTGGCGCTATGCGGCCTTTGCCGGCTGTGGCGAGGTGGCGATCGAGGCTGTCGACCCACCTGCGGCCGCTGCCGCGCTGCGGCTGGCGCTCGAGGCGGGCCACGATGGTTGATTGGCTGGCCATCGAACGGGCGGCGCAGCGCGCCTGGCCGGCGCTGCTGACCGAGCGCTATGACGGCTGGGTGTTGCGCTATGCGCGCGGCTACACACGGCGCGCCAACTCGATCACGCCCCTGGCCGCCTCGTCGCTGCCGCTGGCCCACAAGGTGGCCTGCTGTCAACGCCGCTATGACCAGCAAGGCATCGAACCCGTGTTCCGTATCATCGACCGTGGTCCGGCGCAGGAGGTCGATTCCTGGCTGGCCGCGGCAGGCTGGGACCAGCGCGATCCTACGCTGGTGCTCTGGCGCCCTCTGGGGGTTGCCGTCGCCGCGGCCCAGGCGCACACTGCCGCCGATGGCGTGGCCGCTCTAGCCATCGACGATTGGATCGACGCCTTTGCCAGCATCACCGGCGATGGGCGTGACCAGGGTGCCCACCGTGAGATACTGCTGCGAGTGGCCGCCCACAGCCTGCGCCTGACCGTGCAGCGTGAGGGGCGGCGAGTGGGTTGTGCGCTGGCGGTGCTGTGCGATGGCTGGCTCTCGCTCCTCGACGTTGCCGTGGCGCCCACCTGGCGCCGGCAGGGGCTGGGCTCGCTGCTGTTGTGGCGGGCCCTGGCGTGGGGCGCCGCGCAAGGCGCAGCCGGCGCGACGCTGTCGGTGACGGCCGCCAACGTGGCAGCCAGGGCGCTCTATGCCCGACTGGGCATGTGCGCGGCGTATGGCTACTGGTACCGCCATCCGCCAGCCTAGTGCTATCTCCAGGCCTCACCCTGGGGTATACTGGTGTGTGTATGGCCGCGGCCTCTGGCGGCGAGCCGCGAGCAGACGATTGCGACCCGTGCGCGCAGAGCGCAGGAGGATGAACGTATGACCGCACAAGATGATGATATCATCGACGTGACGCCCACCGAGCTCGATCCAGAGGCCCAACTGCCCGCGGCCCCCGAGGCCGCGGGCCTGGTGCCGCTCGAGGCCCTGCCGCCTGAAAAGCAGGAACAGGCGCGCGAGCTGATGGCCAAGATCGACCTCAACGACACCCAAAGCATCCTCGCATTCGGCGTCGAGGCGCAGAAAGCCGTCACCGACTCGGCCGACCGCATGCTGGGGCAGACGCGCAACAAGGACGTGGGCCCTGTGGGCCAGGACCTGAGCGACCTCATGATCCAGGTGCGTGGCCTGGGCGTAGACGAGCTGGACCCCGACAAGAAGGGCAGTTGGCTGCAGCGCACCTTTGCGCGCTCGGCCACGCCGCTGGCCAAGTTCGTGCAGCGCTACGAGTCGGTGCAGGGGCAGATCGACGGCATCGCCCGCGAGCTGGATGGCCATCGCGTCACTCTGATCCGCGATGTCACCATGCTCGATCGACTGTATGACGCCACCGTCGACTATTTCGCGCAGCTCGAGCTCTACATCGCCGCCGCTGACGCCAAGCTGGTCGAGCTGGACAGCACCATTCTGCCAGAGCTCGAGGCCCGCGCTCACGAGACCGGCGACATGATGGACGCTCAAGAGCTGCGCGATATGCAGGCGCGCCGCATGGACCTCGAGCGCCGCTCGCACGACCTCAAGCTGACTCGCACCGTCACCCTGCAGTCGCTGCCGCAGATCAGGCTCATCCAGGATGTGGACAAGTCGCTGGTCAACAAGATCCAGAGCAGCATCCTCACCACCATCCCGGTGTGGAAGAGCCAGATCGCCATGGCCATCACGCTGTGGAACCAGCGGCAGGCGCTCGAGACGCAAAAGGCGGTCACTGACACTACCAACGAGATGCTCGAACGCAACGCCGAACTGCTGCGCATGGGCTCGGCCGAGGCGCGGCAAGAGATCGAGCGTGGCATCTTTGATGTCGAGACGATCCGCAAGGTCAACGAGCAGTTGATGCAGACCATCCGCGAGAGCATCGAGATCACCGAAGAGGGCAAGAAGCGCCGCGCCGAGTCAGAGCGCGAGCTGACGCGCCTCGAGGGCGAGCTCAAGCAGGCGCTGCTCGCCAGCGGCGAGGTGCAGGCGCGCCTCGAGCCCGCTCAGGGCGCCGAGGATGCTCCCGCGCGGCTGTTGGACGAGTAGCGGGGCGCCTACTTGCGGGGCAGGCGCTTCCCCGTCATGACGTCGATGTCGACGGCGATGACCTGCGTGGCCTGGAGCGTGCCTGGGTCGTAGGTGTGCGGCCCAGGCGCGCCCTGTTGCGCCATGATGATGTCGAGCCCGCGAACCTTTTCGTCGGGGTCATCGACGAATCGCGCCACGCCCCTGGCGACCACCGAGCTGTAGAAGGTGACGCCAAAGCAGGGCTGCTGGTGCAGCATCGTCTCGCAGTGCCCCACAAAGGTCAGGCAGACGCGCGGGTCGCGCCGCAAGAGCTCGATCTTGGCGCCCTCGGCAGCGCCATGAAAGTAGACCCGGCGCTCAGCATAGCCGAACGAGAGGGGCACAGCGTACGGCCCATCCTCGGCGTTCATGGCCATGGTGCAAAAGGCCGCCTGCCGGATGATCGCCTCCATCTCGCCTGTATCGGTCACCTCGCGATCGACGCGTCTCATGTCGCCTCCTCTATCGCCTGCGCGAGTCGCTGCCTGGCGCCCTGCGCAGCGCATTGTCGTCACCCACACGGCGCCTGTCCACTGCGCAGCGCCCTTGCCGGCCAGGCCGCCAGAGAGACCGCCGCTCTAGGGAAAGTCTGCGGGGTCTACCGGGTCCGAGCCGACCGTGCCGCCCTCGACGGCATACAGGGTCACCTCCCAGCCGGTGTATTGAGTGGCCGTGGTGGTGAACTTGAGTGTGATGTCCATGCGCTGATAGGTGGCGTTCTGGGTAAAGCGACGGGTCTCCTTGTCAAAGGCTTCGCCCTTGCTGTAATAGATCAGATACTCGCCATCGCGGATGCCCGTCATCGTATACTGCTCACCCAGGCGGATGTAGGCCGTCTTGACGCCTTTTTCGTCAGTGCTGGCCAGCACCACCAGGGCATCGGCTGTGGTGCCGTTCTTGATCGACAGCGTTCCCTGCCCACCCGGGGCCTGATCGTCCAGCATGCTGGTCGGGGGCCTGTACGGTGGGGGCGGCGTGTGGGTGGGCAGCGGCGTAGCGGTGGGCGGCGTTGTGGGCGACGCCGTGAGCGTCGCGGTTGGCGTATAGGTGGGCCGTGGCGTGTGCGTGGGTCGGGGCGTGCTCGACGGCATCGGCGTACGCGTGGGCGCGGCCGTGGCTGTGGGCGCGCTATGCCCGGCCAGGGCCACCGGCCGATCTGCCTGCAGCACGATGTTGCTGAAGGTGACCGGCGCGCTGCCGCCATACTTGACCAGGCCGATGTACCCCTCTCGGTTCAGGTCGCCGCTCAAGGGCGTCGAGGCCACCTCACGGCCGTCGACCAGCAGGCTGGCCACGCCCCCAGAGACGCGCACCGTCATGCGGTAGGGGTTGCGCGTGAGGTCGAGCTCTTCCTCGTTCATGGCCACCCAGTCGCACTCGGGATCATAGATCGAGTGGGCGCGGATGGACTGCCAGAACCCGGTGACGTTAAAGATCAGGCACCCCGGCGACCAGCCCTGGCCGTCGCCATAGACCACCACCATCGCTTCGCCATAGTCGCTCCAGGCGCTCTCCACGTCGGCGCTGAACTCGAAATCGCCTGTGATGGGCTCTCGAGACCAGGCAAAGGTGTCCTCATCGCCCGATATCGCATAGGCGTCAGCGGCGAGCTGTTGCCAGAGCGCCTGGTTGGTGATCACGAAATCAAGCGGCCCATTGGCGCCCGAGGCCTGGCTGCCCAGCGCCCCACCGTTCTGTGCTGCAGCGAGGGGGGCTGTCGGCGACATGCGAACGAGCGTGGGCGTAACGATGGCAGGCGCCACGCCGGCTAATGTGTCGCAGCCTGTGAGCATGATCAGCATCAAGCCGATGGCTGCCAGAGACGCCACGGCAGCCACGAGACGAGGGTTGGCCAGCGAGCAGACCCGACGCGCGAGGAGCACTGCGGTCTGCCGAGGGTGATCTTGGCGGGCCGCCCTGGCAGACGGTTGTACGACAGGCTTGGGCGGGTGCACCATGATCGGGGCTCCTCTCGGGTCTGCCACCGATGGCGAGTCACGGCCTGCTACGCGTGGCTCCACCAGGGGCGGGCTCCAGCGGCACACACAACTCAAAGCAGGGCGATTATCCGCTGCGCGACAGGGGCCGTCAAGCCACCGTCTGGCACAGGCCATTGACGACGCGGTGACAGATCGCTATCCTGGATAGCAGGCCGCCGTCGGACGGCCGTGCGCCGGAGCTGGCAGAGCCTGGCATCGCCCACGGCGGGCAGGCCTGGCCCGGTTGACGGGGCAACGCCCCGCGCCTCGAGGAGGGCTGCGATGATCATCCCAAACGTCGACCGCTACCGTGTCTGGGATCCGCTATTCGAGGGCCTGCGCGTCATCCTGTCGCACCACGGCGAGTCCTACTCGCCCGCCTATGTCCAGGGCCTCTCGGGGGCGGCCTTTCGCATCGGCGGCATCTGCCCCTGCGCGCCCACGTGCACCAGCGCCATGGAGCCACAGCAACTGGCGGCACTGCTGGGCTATGACGCCGAGTGGGTGCCCTTTGAGGGCCAGACGGTTGAGGAGCGCCAGGCGGTGCTCGCCACGACGATGCCGCGCCTCGACGATGAGCTCGCCGCCGGCCGGCCGTTCCTGCTGTGGCACGCCTTTACCATGCTAGAATGGGACGTCGTTGCCGGCCACGAGGGCAACAGGTTCCTGGGGCGCGGCTCGTACCTGGGGCTCGATGGCTATGCCGACGAAGACGACCGGCGTGCCGCCGGCCCAGACGCCGCTCCGTGCCTTGGGGCCATGCTGATCCACAAGCGGGCTGGGCCGGCGCCCGAGGCGTTGCGCCAGGCCGAGGTTGACTCGCTGCGAGAGGCCGTGCGCCACGCCCACGACACCGAAAGCCTGGACAACGTTTGCAGCGGCCCCTGGGTCTTTTTGCAGGGCCTGGCGGCCTACGACCGCTGGGTGCACGATTTCGGCCTGCGAGCGGCCAGCCACGTGCCGCCGCTGCAGGGCGATATGTACTGCGCCAACGTGTATGCCAGCACCCATCGCGCGGCCGTGGCCTACCTGCAAGAGCTTGCGCCGCGCCATGGCGGCTGTGGGCCGTGCCTGCTGGCCGCTGCCGACCGCTTTGCCGCCGAGGCCGACGCGCTCGATGCCGCCCGCGACCGCATCAACCTTGCCTACCAGGCGGGCGAGGCGTCGCCAGGGGAGCATGCGCTCATCGTTGTGGGCCTGCGCACCGCGCGCGATGCCTATGCCGCGGCCATCGATGCGCTCCAAGCGGCGCTGCCTGACCTCTAGGGCGGCAGGTTTGGGGATGACGAAACCCCCGGTGGTGAGCCGGGGGTCATTGCCTGTGTGGGATGGAGATCGCCGTAGCGACGTATGCCCACGAGAGCCAGTCTATGCCCCCGACTGGACTCGAACCAGTACGTCCGTACGGACACAGGCCCTCAACCTGCTGTGTATGCCAATTCCACCACGGGGGCAGGTACGCGCCTAGTATACGCTACAGGCCGCGATTGTCAACTGCGCTGCATGTCCTGTACAATGCGGTATACGTTGCAAGAGCGACCCACGCCAAGGGGGCAGCCATGCGAATCGCCCTGGATGCCATGGGCAGCGACCGCTTTCCACAGCCTGATGTCGAGGGTGGCGTGCGCGCTGCGCGGCGCTTTGGCCACGAGATCGTGTTGGTGGGCCACCAGGACGCCATCGCGGCCGAACTGGCCAAACACGATACCGCCGGCCTCAAGCTGACCGTGGCCCACGCCACTGAGATGATCGCCATGGGCGAGCACCCCAGCCAGGCCGCCCGCTCCAAGGCCGATGCGTCGATTGTGGTGGCCATGGGCCTGTTGCGCGATGGCCAGGTGGACGCGCTGGTCTCGGCGGGCAACTCGGGCGGCGTGTTGGCCGCAGCGCTGGCCAGCAAGGGCCGCATCGGTCGCATCCCCGGCATCAAGCGCCCGGCCATCTCGACGGTGCTGCCCAACATGCAGGGGTTCAGCTTTGTGCTCGACATCGGTGCCAACACCGACGCCCGCCCCGAGTGGCTGGCGCAATATGCCGTCATGGGGCGCGCCTATGCCCAGCACGTGCTGGGCATCGCCGAGCCGCGTATCGCGCTGTTGTCCAACGGCGAGGAAAAGATCAAGGGCAACCAGCTGGTGCAGGACACCCATGCCCTGCTCGACCGCATGGGCGTCGAGACCATTGGCAACGTCGAGGGCAAAGACCTGGTGCGCGGCCTGGCCGATGTGATCGTCGCCGATGGCTTTGTGGGCAACGTGGCCATCAAGACGGCCGAAGGTGTGGCCGGCATGCTGTTGACCCTGATCAAGCAGGAGCTCAAGAGCAGCCCGATCAGTATGCTGGGCGGCCTGCTGGCCCGGCCGGCGCTCAAACGGGTGGCCAAGGTGCTCGACTATCGTGAATATGGCGGCGCGCCGTTGCTGGGCGTCAATGGCGTGGTGATCATCGGCCATGGCCGCTCTGACGCCCTGGCCGTGGAGAACATGGTGCGCGTGGCGGCTGAGGCGGTGCAGAACGACCTGGTGAGGCACGTCCGTGAGGATGTGGCCGCTACACTGGCCGGCCTCGATGAGGGAGATGACGCCTGAGCCGGTGCTGGCGTCTGGGCATACGAAAGAGGATACATGGAGAACATCACCAACGAGCCGTTTCTCGCCAAACGCAACAAGCTGGCGCGCTATGCGAGCTATGTCGGCTTTGGCTCGCTGTTCGTCGGGCTTCTGTCGGCCAGCCGTGTGTTGTGGCTTGCCTATGTGATGCTGCTGATCGGCCTGGTGGCGGCCAGCATCGGCTCCTATCTCGCCAACCGCTATGTCAAAGAGCCGCGCGCCGACCGCGTGCTGGGTGAGGCGCTGGCGAATCTCGACAAGCGCTATGCCCTCTACAACTATTACTTTGCCACCAGCCACCTGCTGCTCTCGCACTTTGGGCTGACGGTGCTCGATCCCTATCCCCAGACGGGCCAGGTCAGCTATCGCGGCGGCCGCTGGCGCCACAAGGCGGGCATCCGTAAGGTGATGCAGCTTTTTGGCGACCCTGCCCTGGGCAAGCCGCACACCGAGCTCAAGCTCGAGATCAAACGTGTCAAAGACTGGATCGACGAGAACCTGCCCGGCGAGGATATCCCCGTCACCGGGGTGATCGTGTTCACCAATGCCAACGTCGAGCTCGATGCCGAGCCGGGCGAGGTGGCGGTGGTCAAGGCCGACGGGTTGGCAGCCTTTATGAAGGATGGCCTCAAGGGGAGCCGGGTGCTGTCGACGTCGCAACAGCGGCAGCTCCGCAAGATGCTGGATGACGCCATCAGCGCCAGCTAGGCGCCGCGAAGGGCTCTGGCTCGGGCTTTTGCTCGTTGTGGCGCTGGCCCTGCGCCTGTTCAGGCTGGGTCAGGCCGACCTCTGGTGGGACGAGGCGCTGGCCATCTGGGCCGTGCGCAAAGGGCTCGTCGGCGCCACCGTGTGGACGGCCGGCGATGTGCACCCCCCGCTCTACTTTTGGGCGCTGTGGGCCTGGGTGCGGCTCTTTGGCGAGTCGCCCTTTGCCATGCGCTCCCTCTCGGTCGTCATCGGCACGTTGACCGTGTGGGCCACCTATGGCCTGGGCCGCCAGGTGGGTGGCCGGCACGTGGGGTTGCTGGCCGCCGCCCTCACTGCGGTGGCGCCCCTTGCCGTCTGGTGGTCCCAAGAGATGCGCATGTATGCGTTGGCTGGGCTGCTGTGCACCCTTTCGTGGCGGCAGATGTTGCGCTGGTTCGACAGCGAGCGCCATGCTCAACGGCCCGATCTACGCGCCCTGGCTCTTGGCGCTCTGGCCTCACTGGGCGCCCTCTACACCGTCTTTCTGTCGGCGGCGGCGCTCGTGGCGCAGGCGGCGCTGCTGCTGCTCTACTGGCTGGCTACGGGACCGCGCCGACGCCTGGGCATGGTGTTGCGTTGGGCCGCCGCGCAGGTGGCCGTGCTGGCGCTGCTCAGCCCCTGGCTGATCTTTTCGTGGGAGCGCATGCCCACCTGGTCGGTGGCCCAGCCGGTGTCGCCGCTATTCGTGGCGCGCCTGTTCGCCACTCTGGTGGTGACGGGCCAGTCGGTGGATATCGACCGGGCTCTGCCCGTCACCGCGGCTGTGCTGCTCGTGTTGGCGATAGCGGTGTTGCGGTGTCTGTGGCGGCGCCGTGAGCCGCCGGCCGAGAGCCGGCCGGCCGATGGCTGGCAGGTCGCCGCGATGGGCCTGGCCGTGGCGGTGCCCACCCTGTTCGTATACGTTTCCACGTTGCCGCGCGGCCTCTTTTACTCCCCCCACGTCGAAGCGCGCTACTTTTACCCCTTTGCACCCGCCTTTTGGGTGCTGCTGGCCTGGAGTGCCGCTATCGTCGGCCAGCGCTATCGTTGGCTGGGCTGGGCCCTTGCTGCCGGACTGTTGGCGGTGTCGCTGGCCTATCTCCCCGGTCACTATCGCGGGCGGCTGTTGCGCGACGACCTGCAGAGCATGGTGCGCACCATCATCAGCCAGGCGCGCCCGGGCGACGTGGTCCTGCTCGACTCGGGCAGCCGCTACCCCGTCTTCCTGTACGACTATGAACGAGTGTCGCCGGGCGCCGCACGGCCGGCATTCGATGTCGTCACGCGGGCCGATGCTCGTCTCCGCGCCAGTGAGGTCCTCGGCTGGATGGATACCCACCTCGACGCCTACGACCGCGTCTGGCTGGCCGAGGTGGAGGTGACGCTGACCGACCCGAGACGCCTGGTGCGCGCGGCGCTCGACGAGCGGCGCCATCAGACCGCCTCGTGGGCCCTTGGCTACAACACGTTGCTGCTCTACACGGCCGACGGGCAGCCCCCGCGCCCCGAGAACGCCTCGTACGCCCTCGAGTACCCGGCCGAGGTTGCGCTGGGCGGGGGGCGGCTGCAGGGGTATGACCTGCCGGTTCGACGCCATACGGCCGGCGGTGTGGCGCTCCTGGCGCTGCAATGGTCTGCGGCGCCCGGCGAGGACGTCTGGCTGCACCTGCAGACCGCCGACGGCCACACGCTGCTGCGCCGCCAACTGCCCGCCGGAGAGGGCGCCACGCGCCTGCACCTGCCATTGCCACTGGCTCAAGGTCTGCCGCGCTCTCGCCTGCAGCTCTCGCTGGAGGACGCGGCGGGCGCACGACAAGCCCTGGGCGAACTGCAAGTGGTGGGCCGGCGCGGCCCGGCGGTGAGCGCGGTCGAGCCTCAGGGGTCGTCCATCGGTGGCCTCACTCTGCAGGCGTATTCGCTGCATGCGCCGCGCAATGCCTCAGCGGGCGATGCGGTGGTGGTCGATCTGTTATGGCGCGCCGACACCACCCCGCCCAGAGACTATACCGTGTTCGTGCACGTGCTGGGCGCGGCCTTTAACCCGGCCACCAACGGGCCGGTGTGGGGGCAGAGTGATGCTCAGCCCGCCGCTGGCCTGTGGCCCACCGACGTCTGGGCCGCCGGTGACACCTACCTCGACCGACACATCATCCGCCTTCCAGTGGACGCTCCGGCAGGCGAGTATCAGCTCGAGGTGGGGCTGTATGACGGGCAGACGGGCGAGCGAGCGCCGGTGCTGGGCGTCGACGGCGCCGCGCTGGGCGACCGCCTGGTGCTCCCCGGGCTGACGATCAGGTGACGCTGGGCGCCATCTCGCGAGCCAACTCGGGGATGTACTTGCCCCAGGTCTCGTGAGGCCCCTGGGCCGATAGCACCACGATGGCCAGATAGCGCGGCCGCGTGGGCGGGGCCAGCAGCGGCATATTGGCCTCTTCGGGGGTGCGGCAGCCCTTGTGGTGGTTGCAGGCCTTGCAGGCGCACACCACATTCTCCCAGGTGTTGAGGCCGCCGTTCACTTTGGGCACCACATGGTCGAGGGTGAGTTCAGACTTGGCGGGCTGCGCGCCACAGTATTGACAGGTATACTTGTCGCGCATCATCACCGTCTTGCGCGAAAAGGGCACGAACACGCTGTGGGGCACGCGCACATAGTAAACCAGGCGAATCACCAGGGGAACCGGCATCGACACGTTGGCGGCGTGCAGCTCGCGCTCGGCGGCCTCGAGGATCTCGGCCTTTTCCTTGAGCAACAATACCACCGCTCTGCGCGTGCTGACCACGCTCAGCGGCTCGTAGGTCGCATTCAAAACGAGGACGGAACTCATGCTCTGGGTGGCCATTCGAGGTTGGGCGTGAATATGTCAACGCACGCCAGTATATCACCGGCAGGGCGCACTGTCAACGATCTGCAGGTGTCGCCGGACGTGGTCTGAGGTGGAGACCATGGGAAAGCCCGCTCTGTTGCGCCAGATGTGGCGGCGGCTGCTGCACATCGCCCCCGAGGCTGCCCGGCCTCACGTCGGCGTGGCTTGGGCTTTGGTGTGGGAGCCCGGCGAGCGGTTGCTAGAGCACCTCGAGCGGCTGCCGGCTGGCCTGCTGGCCCTCTGGCTGCACACCGATCGCGGGCACATCCTCATTGGCGCCGGCCCGTCGCGCTACGTCGCCGGCCCCTATATCTGGCGCGAGCGCAGCTACACCGGCATGTGCCTGCTCGACAGCGCCGACATCGCCGGCGGCACGGCTGCCGGCGCCGGCGCCGCGCCGATGTGGGCGGTGCTGCTGGCCTGGTGCGACCATCTGTTGGGCAGCCTGGGCGAGCCAGATGGCGTGCGCTTCTCGGCGGGCGTGGGCGCCACGCCACGGCTGCAACAAGCCGCCGCGCGCCTGCAACAGGCCATCGCGCTGGGCTATGCTGCCGATCTTCTGGGGAACAGCGATGCGCAGGGCTATCTCATCGGCGTGTGGCAGCTCTATCTCACGGCGCCGACGCGGCTCAACGCCACCGATCCGCTGAGCTATCGCCTGCTGCACGACAGCCTGATGGACGAGGCCTGGTGGGAGTTGGTCTGGCGCGAGGTGGTGCAGCGCACCTGAGCGCCGACATGAACGCTCAGCGCGCCTGTGCTGTCAGGTCGTATTCGTCGGCCCCGGTGACCTCGACCTCGACCATGCGCCCGGGCTCTAGCTCGGCATCGATGACCACCAGGCCGTCGATCTCGGGCGCGTCGCGATAGCTGCGCCCCACGCTGACGCCCTCGCCGACTTCTTCCACCAGCACCTGCAGCGAGCGCCCCACCAGCCCCCGGTTGATCTCGGCCGAGATGGTCTGCTGCAGGGTCATGGCGCGGTCATAGCGCTCCTGCTTGAGTTCGGCGGGCACCTGGTCGGGCATGTCATAGGCGGGCGTGCCCTCTTCGGCCGAGAACTGGAACACGCCGACCTTGTCAAAGCGCACCTGCTCCAGCAGGGCCAGCAACCCCTCGAACTCGCGCTCCGTCTCGCCGGGGTAGCCGACGATAAAGGTCGAGCGCAGGGCGATGTCGGGCATGGCCTGGCGCAGCGCAGCGACCATGTCGTGCACCTGCTGCAGATCGTGCGGGCGACGCATGCGCCGCAATACCTCGGGGTGGCCATGCTGCAGCGGAATATCGAGATAGTGGCACACTGACGGCGTGGTCGCCATCGCCTCGATCAGGCCAGCCGACACATGGTTGGGGTAGGCATAGAGCACGCGCTGCCAGACGAGACCGGATGCCTCGGCATCCAGACGACGCAAGAGGGCGGCCAGGTTGATGCCTGCGCCCAGGTCGCGGCCGTAGGCGGTGCTATCCTGCGCGATGAGCACCGCTTCGAGCACGCCCTCGGCCACCAGCTCGCGCGCCTCGCGCACAATGGCGTCGGGCGACTTGCTGCGTTGCCTGCCTTTGATGAGCGGGATGGTGCAGTAGGCGCAGGCGGCATCGCAGCCGTCGGCGATCTTGATATAGGCGGTGCTGCCCCGGGTGGCGTGGCGTTGCACCGAGGCCACCAGGTTGCCCGCCTCGGGCGCCAGCGTGATGGGCCGTCGCTGGCGATGAGCCAGGCGCTCGACCACGTCCACGATCTCGGGCCAGGCCCGCGTGCCCACCACGGCATCCACGTCAAAGCGCTCGCAGATCTCGTCGCAGCGGCGCTGGGCCAGGCAGCCGGCCACCACCAGCGCCTGGCGGCGACGCCGCGTGGCCGTCAGCTCATCGAGCAGCTCGTAGGTCTCTTGGCGGGCGGGCTCGATAAAGCCGCAGGTGTTCACCAAGATCAGGTCGGCGCGCTCGCGCTCGGCCACGGTCTGGTGGCCGGCCTGCGTCAACAACACCGCCATCATCTCTGAATCGACTTCGTTCTTGGGGCAGCCCAGGGTGATGATGTGAATGCGCATGGTTCCTCAAATAGAAGGGCTGGCGAGACGCGCCTCGCCAGCCAGACGATCGCCGTACAGGTAGGCTACTGGGGCAACGTCTCGGGCGTATAGCGCAGCGTCACCACCTGGCCCTGGCCGCCCAGGGGGCCCACAGGTCTGCCGTTCACCTCGATGCTGGCCGCGGCCGCGTTGCCGATGGTGATCTCAAAGACGTTCTCGACGGTCCACGAGCGCTCATCGCCCGCGTCGAGGTTGCCCGCAAACACCTGTTCGTCATCGACGGTCACACCCACCCAGGTGTAGCCGGTGGCCACCAGTCGTACGGCAAAGCCTTCCTCGGTGGGCAGGCCCTCAGAGGCCGGCACCGTGGCCGTGGTGCTGCGCGTCGCCTCTGGCGTCCCCACCGTGGCGGTGCCTGCGGCCGGCGTCGTTGTCACTGGCGCACGCAGGGTCGGTGTCGACGTCGCAGGCAAGGCCGTGGCGGCGGGCGTGGCCGGCACAGGCGTGGCCGTGGGCAAAGGCGTCTCAGTGGGCGCAGGTTGGGGCGCCGCCGCCGGCGCCATGGTGGCCGTGGGCGCAGGGGCGCCCAGCCCCAACACCCGCAGGTCGAGTTGGTTCAGCGGCCAGGGCGTTTGGTGCAGATAGGCATAGTTGTAAACCAGCCACCCGGCCACCAGCAGCACCAGCGCCACCACCAGCGCCGTGATGAGGCCCCGCACGCCCGACCGGGCAGACTGCCACAGGGGCTCGTCGAGCATGGTGGGAACGGGCACCTCGCGCGGGCCGATAGCGCGGCCAAAGGCCTCGAGCAGCGGCTCGGGATCGAGCCCCACCAGGCGCGCATACTGCCTGACAAACCCGCGGGCATAGATCGGCTCGGGCAGCTCCTCGAGCCGCCCTTCCTCGATGGCAAGCAAAAAGGCGCGGCGAATATGCGTGGCCTGCTCCACATCGTGGACCGAGAGGCCCTTGGCCTCACGCGCCTGTCGTAACTGCTCACCGATGCTGTTCAACGAGATGCACCTTTCTACAGCACACGCTCTACCGCCCGGTGACTATAGCGTTGCTGGCGTATAGTGTCAAAGAATTGGCGCCCATGCGCAGAGGCTCTATGATGAAAGGGGAGGCCCTGTGACGATTCTGCAGCTCGATACGCTGGCTTTTGGTGGCGAGGCCGTTGGCCGGCTCGATGGCAAGGCCGTGTTCGTGGCCGGCGGCATTCCCGGCGAACGCGTGCGCGTCGAGCTGGTGCATGACGCCGGCCGTTATGCGCGAGCGCGGCTCATCGAGGTGCTCGACCCCTCGCCCGACCGCGTCGCTGCGCCCTGCCCCTACTATGACGACTGCGGCGGCTGCCATCTGCAGCACATTCGCTACCAGCGCCAGCTCGAACTCAAGCGCGACATCGTGCACCAACAGCTCGTCAGGCTGGGCGGCGTCGCTGCGCCACAGGTGCTGCCTGCGCTGGGCATGCCCACGCCCTGGGGCTATCGCAATCATGTGCAGTTGCACGCCCACCAGGGGCGCGTCGGCTACCAGCGCCCGCAGAGCCATGCCGTGGTGCCGGTGTCGCACTGCGCCATCTCCCACCCCTTGCTGGACGCCATCTGGCCGTCGACGGTTCCGGCGACGGTGACCCGGCTGGCGCTGCGAGCCGGAGTGGCCACCGGCGAACGGCTGGCCCTGGTCGAGGCGACCGCAGCGCTGGCACCGGCTGAGCTGGCCCTGCCCGTCGACGTCGCCATCGTGCAATCGTTGGGCGCCAGAGTGCGGGCGCTGCGCCACAGCCCCTGGCTGCACGAGCGCCTGCTGGGGCTCAACCTGCGCGTCTCGGCGCGGTCCTTTTTCCAGAACAACACGCCGCAGGCCGAGGCGCTCGTCTCACTGGCCGGCGAGTGGTTGGCCCTGCAAGCCGATGAGCGGCTGCTCGATGCCTACTGTGGCGTGGGCGCTTTTCTACTGGCGCTGACGCCGCCCGATGGCCAGGGGCTGGGCATCGAGTCGTCGCCCGAGGCGGTGGCCGATGCCCGAGTGAACGCTCGATGGGCCGGCGCCGAGGGGCGGGCGCGCTTTGTGGTGGGCGACGTGGCGCGCGTGCTCGGCCGGCGTCGTCTGGCGTGCGATGCGGTTGTGCTCGACCCCCCTCGCGCCGGCTGCTCGGCCGAGGCGCTGGCCTTGATCGCCGCCACAGGCGCCAGCCGTATCCTCTATGTCTCGTGCGATCCGGCGACTCTGGCGCGAGACATCAAGCGACTGACCGCAGAGGGCTATCGCCTGGTGAGGGCGCAGCCGGTCGACATGTTCCCACAGACCTATCATGTGGAGACGATCGCCCTGCTGGCCAGGGTTGATGACGACGCGCCATGACCTGTATACTGTGTCACAGGGCTTGACCGACCAGAGGAGGCCGGCACATGGAGGTCTTTGCCGAGTTCCTGGCCAAGATCGATACCCCTCGACATCGAGAGCGCACCGCCGAGATCCTGGCCTGGGTGAGGGACACCTTTCCGGGGCTGGCGCGCAGGATCGCGTGGAACCAGCCGATGTTCACCGACCACGGCACGTTCATCATCGGCTTTAGCGTTGCCAAACACCATCTCGCTGTCGCCCCCGAAAGGGCGGGCATTGTGCGCTTCTCTGACGAGATCGTGCGAGCTGGCTACGAGCACAGCAAAAAGCTCTTGCGCATCAGATGGGACCAGCCGGTTGACTATGCGCTGCTGGAGCGGATCATCGCGTTCAACATCGCCGACAAGGCGGACTGCACGAGCTTCTGGCGCCCATAGAGCGCCAAGGATCGATGGTGAGCGTAGCGGCTCGTTTGGCGCTGCTCGAACATGGCAGAGGCTAACCCTGTGACCACCATCTACTTTGTGCGCCACGCCGCGTCTGACCTGCGCCACACGGCCGACGAGACGCGGCCCCTCAGCGCCAAAGGGCTACAAGATCGCGAGCTGGTGGCGGCCTATCTGGCGGGCAAGGGCCTCGATGCGATCTACTCGAGCCCCTACCGCCGGGCGATCGACACCGTGCGCCCCCTGGCCGACGCGCTCGGGCTGACCATCCGTCCCGACGATGCTTTTCGTGAACGCGGGGTGGCCGCCGGCCGCTGGATCGCCGATTTCGACGGCTATGCCCGACGGCAGTGGGCCGATTTCGACTATGCTCTGCCGGGCGGCGAGAGCCTGAGACAGGTGCAGGCGCGCAACGTGGCGGCGCTCGGCAGGCTACTGCGCGACCACGCCGGCCAGACCATCGCAGTCGGCAGCCATGGCACGGCGCTGAGCACCATCATCCATCACTTTGACCCCACCTATGGCTATGCCGACTTTCGTCGGATTCAGGGGCTCATGCCCTGGATCGTCCGGTTCACGTTTGAAGAAGGGCGCTGCAGCGGCATCGCCGCCATCGACCTGCTGGCCGGCGCACAGGTGACGACGCTGAGGTGAGAGCCGATCGGCCTGGTGCGCCGGCGCACGGGCGCACCCTGGCCCCGTGTGCGCCCTACCAGCAGACGTTTGTCGGCCAAGGCCCGAGAGAGGAGCGCGAATGAGGCGACTGACCGCAGAGGAGTTCGCTGATGTTCGAAGGTGGATCTATCGCAATGCCCGCCCCCTCGACCTGGCCCGCTGGCGCCATCACTTTGACGGCGGCGCCAGCGACGAGGTGTTGCTGGCCTTGTCTGCCTATCAGAACGCCGATGGCGGCATGGGCCATGCCCTGGAGGCCGACGCGTGGAACCCCCATTCCGCGCCCATCCAGACCAGCACGGCGGTGGGCATTCTGCGCGAGGTGGGCATGCGCGAATGTGCTCATCCGCTGGTGCAGGGCCTGCTGCGCTATCTCGACAGCGGGAGCGACATGGCGCACGGCCGCTGGTGTAACACGGTGCCCAGCAACAACGATCACCCCCATGCGCCCTGGTGGCACATGGGATCAGAGAGCAGCAGCCATAGCGAGTTCAATCCCACCGCCATCCTGGTCGGGTTCATCCTGGAATACGCCGAACGCGACAGCGACCTCTATCTGCGTGGGTTGACCATCGCCCGCGAGCTCGCCGCGGCCTTTCGCGCCGATCCCCATCTCAGCATGCACCCTCTGCTCTGCGTGGTCGATCTGCTGGCGGCCATCTCTCGCACGGGGCTGCAGCAGGCGTTCGATTGCGATCAGCTGATGCAGATGGCTCATGCCGAGGCGCGTGACATGATCCGGCGCGATGCTGGCGACTGGGCAGGCTATGCCTGCCGTCCCTCGCACTTTGTGACGTCTCCACGGCACCCTCTGTATGCTGATCTGAGCGATCTGGTCGAGCGCGAGCTGGACTATATCGTGGCCCAGCGCAACGCAGCAGGCATTTGGGACATCACCTGGCGCTGGGATGCCTACCCCGCCGCGTTCGCGGTCAGCGAGCGCTGGTGGCAGGCGAATGTCGCGATCGAAAACATGCGCTATCTCGAGGCGTTTGGGCATGTCGCACGATGAGCTGGTGGGTGCAAGCGTGACACAGGTCATCCAACGAGTAGACGGGCTCTGCTGTCAGCTCAAGGAATCGCACGACTTGGGTTGGTTGCGTGCATATGGCCAAGTATTTGCCGTGTATGATCAGCAGGATTCGGGCAACCTGTGTTTCGGCGTCACCGATGGTGTTGAACGCCGTTTCATCAAGTACGCTGGTGCTCGCACCGTGGCGTATGAAGGGGATCCACAAGAGGCCGTATTGCGCCTACGGCATGCCATCCCCGTGTATCAAGAGCTAGCGCATCCCGTGTTGGTACGGTTGTCAGAATATGGCGAGCGCGGCGCGGGCTATGCTGGCGTGTTCGAGTGGGCTGTGGGCGAATGCCTGCACGCCCACTGGAACTTTGACCGCTATCCCAAGTACCAGCACTCACGATCACCCAATGTTCGCTTCAGGCAGTTGCCCCTGGCCGACAGGTTAGCCTGTCTCGAAGCCATCTTGAGCTTCCATCTGGTGGTGGCCACCAGGGGCTATGTGGCCATCGACTTTTACGATGGATCCATCATGTACGATTTCGTCGCTCGCCGCACCACTATCTGTGACATTGACTTGTACGCCAGGCGTCCTTACGTCAACCAGACAGGACGCCTGTGGGGCTCGTCAAGATTCATGTCGCCCGAAGAGCATGAGGTGGGTGCGTCCATCGACGAGGTCACGAATGTATATACTATGGGCGCCACAGCCTTTGAGCTGCTGGGAGATAATCGCGATCGAAGCCTTGCGGCCTGGCTGGCCCCTGAAGCACTATGGCACGTGGCCCGGCGGGCGGTCAGCACTGAGCGCCACAGGCGCCAGCAGTCCATCGCTGCTCTGTATGATGAGTGGCACTCGGCGCTCACATAAAGGCCGTCTGGCAATGCGGGCACAAGCCCCCACCGCACGCCGGCACATGGCCACAGCAGTTCATGTTCGACAAGGCGCCATCACTTGGCCGGCCTGCCCTGCTGCCGCCACGTGAACCCGGTAGCATGAGCAGGCATTTGGAGGCGCCCTATGACAGTGACGATCCGCGCCGAGACACCTGGCGACTATGCCGCCATCGCCGCCCTGACCTATGAGGCCTTTGTGCAGTGGCAACCGGCAGGGTTCAAGGCCGAGCCGCTCCTGGTCGATCTACTGCGGCACCACCCTCTGTACGACCCAGAGCTCTCGCTGGTAGCCGAGCGTGAGGGGCGCCTTGTGGGGCACGTGCTGCTGACCCCCTGGCCGCTGATGGTGCTGGGCACGCATCAGCAAGGGGCCATCCTGGCGCCGCTTTGCGTCGCGCCCGAGGCGCAGCGGCAGGGCATCGGTGGGGCGCTGGTGCAGCGCGCGCACGAGGTGGCGCGGCAAAAGGGCCTGGCCCTGTCGCTCCTGTGTGGGCACCCGGACTATTACCCCCGCTTTGGCTACCGCCAGAGGCTGTTCTCTCTGGGATGCATCCGCGTCAAGGTGACGGCCGGCGATAGCCTCGACCCCTATCGCGACCGCCCCGTGCTGGCAGCAGATGCGCCCTGGCTCGAGACGCTGTGGCAGCGGCAACACGCGGACGCCGCGCTGGCCATCGCCCCCGTCGAGGGCGTCATCGCCTGGTGCAGCCATACGCCCGCCTGCGACGCACTGCTGATCGTGCGCGACGAGCAACCCGTCGGGTATGTGCGTCTGGGGCGCTCGCATCCCGTGGCCATCCAGGCGCTGCTGGTGGCCGACGATCTGGTGGGCGTGCTGAGGCACGTCCTGCACAGTCGCCAGCAGCGCCTGGAGGGCGAGTTCGTGCTGCCCGCCGATAGCGCCCCGCAGCTCAAGGATGCGCCAGGCCTGAGCGTGCTCGCCAGCGAGGTGGCCACGGCCGACGCCTTTATGATTTGTGTCCTCGATGAGGGCAATGCCGTGGTGCAACGCTACTGTCAGAGCGTGCAGGCGGGCGAGCTCGAGCCGGCGGCCATCACCCTGCCGCCCATGTTCGATATCGACGTCTAGGGCCGCCACAGAAGCCATCGTGTCGACGGCTCGGGATTTGGAGCAGGACCGCCCCGGTGGTATAATGACCGGCGTCAACTATGAGCAGATAGAAGGGGTACGAGGCATGGCGCTGACCAAGGAACAAAAAGATGCCATCATGGGCGAGTTCCACCGGCACCCCGTAGACACCGGTTCACCCGAAATCCAGATCGCCTTATTGACCAAGCGCATCGACCGGCTCACCGACCACCTCAAAGAGAACAAGCATGACGAGCACTCGCGTCGCGGCTTGCTCAAGCTCGTGGGCCAGCGTCGGCGTCACCTCAACTACCTCAGCCGTAAGGACGAGGCCAAGTATCGTGAGGTTCTGGATAGGCTGGGTCTGCGTCGCTAGGCACTCGAACGCTGACGTATCGCATGCGGTTGGTTTGTGGTAGAATGCGAGTAGATGAGGGCTCATTCTCGTCTACTCGCTTTTTTGTGGGCCTCTACGGCCCGTCAGGGGCGTGAACAGCACGGCTCGGTGAGCTTGAGGGAATTGGGGCATGCGCCAAAGCACAGGTTTTGACGCATGCCCCAGTCCCTGAGAGTTCGCTCCGAGCCCGAGTGCTGTCATGTCCAGAAAGGAATATGACAGTGGTCAGGCAATTCACAACCGATTTTGGCAACGGCGAGATCACCTTTGAGGTGGGCAAGCTCGCCCAACAGGCCAACGCAGCTCTCACCGTGCGCTGGGGAGACACGATGGTGCTGGTGACAGCCACCTCGGGCGAGCCCCGCCCCGGCATCGACTTTTTCCCGCTGACGGCGGACGTCGAAGAGCGGCGCTATGCCTCAGGGCGCATCCCGGGTTCGTTCTTCCGGCGCGAGGGCCGTCCCTCCACCGAGGCGATCCTGGTGGCGCGCACCATCGACCGCCCGCTGCGCCCGCTCTTCCCCAAGGGCTACCGCGATGAAGTGCAGATCGTGGCCATGCCGATGTCGTCTGATGACGAGCACCCGGTGGACATCATGTCGGTCTGCGGCGCGTCGGCGGCATTGATCATCAGCGACATCCCCTTTGACTCGCCGGTGGGCGCCGTGCGTGTGGGCCATATCGATGGCGAGTTCGTCATCAACCCCACGATGAGCCAGATGGCCACCAGCGACCTGGACATGGTGCTGGCAGGCACCGAAGACTCGGTGCTGATGATCGAGGTGGGCGCCCACGAGCTGCCCGAGGCGCTGATGCTCGCAGCGATCCACCGCGGCCATGAGGCCATCCAGGGCATCGTGGCGCTTCAGAGGCAGATGCAGGCCGAAGTTGGCAAGCCCAAGAAGCAGCCCGCACTGCACGTGGTCGAAGACGCCTATCTGGCGCGCGTGGCCGTCCTGGTTGAGGCGCCGCTGCGCGAGATGGTGGCCGCGCAACTGCCGCGCGAAGAGCGCCATACGCGCGAGAACGAGATCCGCGCCACGGCTCTGGCGCAGCTCGAGGCCGAAGAGGCCGACACGGCCCTCTTTGGCGAGGCGTTCGAAGAGATCCTCAAGAACGTGATGCGCCGACAGGTGCTCGACTCGGGCGTGCGCATCGACGGCCGCGACGTGCATACGATCCGTCCGTTGAGCGCCGAGGTGAGTCTCTTGCCGCGCACGCACGGGTCCGCGCTGTTCAACCGCGGTGAGACGCAGGTGCTCAACATCGTCACCCTGGGCACCTCGGGCGATGAGCAAAAGATCGAGTGGTACACCGGCGACCTCACCAAGCGCTATATGCACCACTATAACTTTCCGCCCTACAGCACCGGTGAGGTGGGCCGCATCGGCAGCCCGCGCCGCCGAGAGATCGGCCATGGCGCCCTTGCCGAGCGCGCTATCGAGGCGGTCTTGCCGGCCGCTGAAGAGTTTCCCTACACCATCCGCGCCGTCTCTGAGGTGACCTCGTCCAACGGGTCGACTTCGATGGCCAGCACCTGCGCATCGAGCCTGGCGCTGTTCGACGCCGGCGTGCCTCTCAAGGCCGCTGTGGCGGGCATCGCCATGGGCGTCATCACCGAGGGCGACCAGTGGGCCGTGCTCACCGACATCCAGGGCCTCGAGGATCACCTCGGCGACATGGATTTCAAGGTGGCCGGCACCGCCGAGGGCATCACAGCCATTCAACTGGACATCAAGATCCAGGGTCTGCGCTATGACATCATCGAAGAGACGCTCGCACGCGCGCGCGAGGCGCGGCTCAAGATCCTCGACGTGATGAACGCCTGCCTCGACGCCCCGCGCGCCGACCTGTCCAAGCATGCGCCGCGCCTCACCACGCTGCGCATCGACGTGGAAAAGATCGGCGCCCTGATCGGCCCGGGCGGCAAGAACATCCGCTCGATCATCGAGGACACCGGCGTGACCATCGACGTGGCCGATGATGGCCTCGTTACCGTTGGCTCCACCGACGGCGACAGCGCCGCTGAGGCGATCACGCGCATCCGCGCTTTGACCACCGACCCCGAGATCGGCGAGATCTACACGGGCAAGGTGGTGCGCACCACCGATTTCGGCGCCTTTGTCGAGATCTTGCCCGGCAAGGACGGGCTGGTGCACATCTCGCAGCTGGCCGACTATCACGTGGCCAGCGTCGAGGATGTGGTCAAGGTCGGCGATGAGATCATGGTCATGATCACCGACATCTCGCGCGACGGCAAGATCCGCCTCTCGCGGCAGGCTGTGCTCGAGGGTTGGACCGCCGAAGAGGCGCGCGAGCGTGACCGTCCGCCCAGCGGCTCACGCCGCGATGGCGACCGGGGCGACCGTGGCGGGCGCGGTGGCCGCGACCGCGGACGACGCTAGCCGTACAGTCTCGGTGTAACCTGTCGGGGCTCATAGGCGTATAATGAGGGCGGCGGGCCTGTGCCGCCGCCCGATGTCTTTTTGGGGTGCATGCCGATGTCGGAACAACAGCCGACCAAGCACAAGTCGTGGTTCCGCGAGCTCGTCGAGTCGGTGCTGCCCGCCCTGGTGATCGTACTGGTGGTCAACGTCTTTTTGGCGCAGGCCACGCGGGTCGAGGGCCAGAGCATGGAGCCCAACTTGCACACCGACGAGCGCCTCATCATCGAAAAGCTCTCCTACCGCTTTCACAAGCCTGAGCGCGGCGACATCGTCGTGCTCAAGCCCCCGCATCGCTCGCGGGTGCCCCTCATCAAGCGCGTCATCGGCCTGCCCGGCGATTGGGTAGAGATCAAGAATGGCGCCGTCTATGTGAACGACGTACAGCTCGACGAACCCTATCTCGACCAGGCCACGCTGGGCGAGATGGCTCGCACGCTGGTGCCCGAGGAGCACGTGTTGGTGTTGGGCGACAATCGCCGCGCCAGCAACGACTCGCGCGCCTTTGGCATGGTGCCCTATGAGGACATCATCGGCAAGGCCTGGTTCCGCTACTGGCCCGTCGACAGGCTGGGGCTGATCAGGGACCTCTAGCGGCGTCCGACGGCCGGCTCAGCGAGGGCCAACCACGTCGTGCCGGATGGTGCGGTCGCTCTCGACGGCCCCGCTGGCCACTGACACGCCCTGCCACCAGTCTTTGCGCGAGCGCGGGTCCATGAAGGTGCCATTGTCGCGGATCGCCACGAGCACCTCTTTGTCACGAGCGCGCCCCAGGGCCTGATACTCCACCAGGCCCGGCAAGCGCGACCTGCCCGCGGCGTTGTTGCGTTCATACAGCGCCAGCAGTCGTGGCTCGACGCAGAGGCCTTCCAGGTGCAGGGTGTAGCCGCGGACGACATTGTCGTCGCGCGTGTACTTGAGCGTGACGCTATCCTCGTCGGCGTAGAGCACCAGCACCTCAAACCCCGCCGTGTCGCCGATGGTATAGCCCGAGGCCGGCACATGCACCGTCTCGCCGCGGGTGGCCCCCAGGCCGATCAGCGTGGCCGGGTATTGCGTGAGCAACGCGCCACGTCTGTCGGCTGCCCAGTTCCAGTCATACACGCGGTAGGCGGCCACGATGGCAGGCGCGCGTCGGTCGGCGAACAGGCCCAAGAGCTGCGGGGCCAAGCTGTCGGTGCTGCCGCTATAGTCGACCAGCCCCAGATAGGCGCCGGTGTTGCGCTCCCAGCCGCGCCATGCGAGGTTCAGGTCGGGGTGCTCGGCGGCCGGCGGGTCGCCCGCAGGATAGCCGCCGGCAGGGGTGTCAGCGTAACTCACGCCGACGACGGGCTGGCAGCCAGAGCCAGTCAGGCAGATGGGCAGCCAGGCTCGGGCGGTGATGCCGGGCGAGGCGTCGCCAAGGGTTGTGGCACGGTCGGCGGCCAACCCATAGGGTGCGCCGGCGCTTGCTATGGGCAGATCAAAGGCGAGGGCTGTCGTCGCCAGCAGGGCCAGCAGGGGCCAGGGGGTGTGAGGGCGCATCTCAGCATACCTTTCATGAGTGTTGCGCCCCCCCACCGCGCATGTATTGGGTGCCCAAGATTCCGAGGACCAGCGCCACTGTGGCAGTGGCATAGAAGGTGGCCCGCAGGCCGATGGCCGCGCCCAGCACGCCCGTGAGTGCGGGGCCGGCGAACATGCCGATGGCATAGATCGACTGGTGCAGCCCCATCGCTGTGGTGCGCTGCGTCTCTTCCACGTCGCGGATGCTGAGGCCCATGAGCGCCGGATAGCCGACGCCATGGGCGAGGCCGATGCAGAGCTGCGATACGAACAGCCAGGTGAGGTTCGGCGCCCAGGCGGCGCCGGCCACGCCCAGGCCCACCGAGATGAACGTCAGATAGACCATGGCCCGCTCGCCAAAGCGGACCACCGCCGCGCCAGTGAACAGGTTGCCCAGGGTGGTGATCAACAGGTTCATGCTCAACATGAGGCTGATGGTCACATCCGAGCCGCCCAGCCCTTGCGCGATGATGGGCACAAAGCCGTAGGTCGAGGCCCAGTTGCAGTACATGAACACCATGCTGAGCAGCGAGGGCACCAGCACATCGCGCCGCGAGAGGATGGCCCAGAAGGAGCGCAGGTTGGCCGGGCGGGGGGCGTTGGGCGTCTCGCGGGACGGCAACATGGCCACCACGGCGGCGGCTGCCGCTATGGCTGCCAGCATAAAGGGCGCCGCATAGCCATAGCGCGCGTTGAGCGAGCCGGTGACGCCGGTGGCCACCATGCGCGAGACCGAGCTGACCAGCGTCAACAGCGCGCTGGCGCGCACCGCCTCTTTGGGCGGAAACAGGCTGCTGAACAGCACGATCAACGGCACCCAGGTGCCCGCCGCAAAGCCCACCACCAGATGCCCACCCAGCAGGCCGGCCGCCGTGGGCCACAGCCCCATGATGGCCGCGCCCACGCACGCCAGCACCAGGCCGCCGATGATGAACGGCTTGCGCCGCCCCACCCAGTCTGAGGCGATGCCCAGCGGCACGCGGATGATCATCTGCCCCAGGCCATACATCGAGAGGATGGCGCCCACCAACGCCAGGTTGTTGGGCACCTGGCTCTGCACATAGGTGGCCAGCGTGGGACGATAGAGGTACAGAGCCACCCAGTAGAGCGCCACGGCGATGACGCACAGGATGATGTTACGTTGACGATGTGCGCTCTGGGCGCCGTTGGTCGCGGTCATACGGGCACTCTCCACATCAATTTCTGGCGCCTAGGGCAGGCGCTGCATCGGGTCGAGCAGCGTCTCTAGCGGCCGCGAGGCCGTGGTGCGCTGCGCGCCAATCCAGTCGATCGCCGGCTGTCGCCAGTGAATGCTGGTCTCGTAGGGTTCGGGATCATAACGGGCAAAGGGGTACTTGGCATTGTCGTAGAGATAGTCGATGACGAGTACGCGGTAGACCTCGTCAGCGCGCGCCGGCGTGCCATCGGCCAGCACCAGCCGTCCATTCTGCAGCCTGCCGCCGCCCACCACCAGCGCTTCGGGCGCGGCCGTGAGCGCCTCGACGATTTGCGCGCCGGTCAGCTCGATCTCGAGCAGCTCGTTCTCGAACGGCAGCACGCCCACCACCTCTTGCAGGGTGATCTCGCCGCGGTCGAGGCCGGCGCGAAAGCCGCCGGTGTTGCTGATGGCGAGCTGCGCATTGGGATAGGCCCACAGCCAGGCATCCACGAGCAGATTGTGCATCGCGGGCGCCCGCTGGCCCAAGCCCGAGGCGGTGTAGCCGATCACCTCTCCCAGAGCCAGATCTACACGCGCCTCCCACTTGTCCACCGCTTGCTGCACCGCGGCCGGGGCCGCGGGCGTTGGCCGGTTCGCGGGCCAGAGCACGTCGACCAGGTCCTGTTCGCGCGCCACGATCTCTCCGCTGGTGGGGTCGACGGTGAGGCGCGTCAGCACATAGTCTCGCCACTCGCCCGCGCTCGTGCCGATGAGCGTATCGCCCTGGCGGCTGAGCATGGCGCTGTGGCAGTGCCCGCCCAGCAGCACCGCGATGTCGAGGTCTTCGACGGCCTGGGCCAGCCACAGCAGCTCTTCGATGCAGGCGTGCGTCTCGATCACCAGCACCTGGGCGCCCTCGGAGCGCACCACGGGCGCCCACTGGCGCAGCGCCGGCTCATAGTCGCCAAAGCGCAGCCCCGTGAGCCCCTTGGCCGCAGTAGAGCTAGGCGTCGACCGCAACGCCAGCCCGATGATCCCCACGCGAATGCCGTTCACCGTGACGATGGTGTAGGGCTGAAAGCGCTCCGAAAGCTCGCCCGTGGCCGCGTCGAACACGTTGGCGGCGAGATAGGGGAACCGCGCCTGGGCCAGCCGCGCATCCAGCGCCTCCTGGCCAAAGTCGAACTCGTGGTTGCCCGGCACCGAGGCGCGATAGCCCATCGCATTCATGACCTCGACCGTCGATTCGCCCTGGAACCAGGTGGAGACGGCCGGGCCGGTCCAGTTGTCGCCACCGCTCAGCAGCAGCACGTTGCCGTCGACCACCAGGGGGTTGTGGCCGCCGTCGGCCCATAGCGCCGACGCCAGGCTGGCCCCGCCCTCTAGAAAGCTGCCATAGGTGGCGGGCTCCAGGTGCCCATGCTCGTCGCTGGTGTGCAGAATGACGATCTCGCGCGGCGTGGCGTCAGGCGTGGGCGTGGGCGTCGCGGCAACGGTCGGCGTCGGGCTGGCCGTCGGCGCCTCGGGCTGCAGCAAGTCCATGTCGCAGGCGGCGACCGCCAGGCAGAGGCTCAACAGCAGAACCAGGCGGCCCACCAGGGGCCAGGGATGTCTCACAGTATCGCCTTTTCCGGGTTTGAGATGAAGAGCGCCACCAGCCGCCGATCAGCGGATCAGCCAGGCGCCGTCGACCTGCAAGACCATCCCGTGGCAATAGTCCGAGGCGGCCGAGGCCAGGAACACGGCAGCGCCCTGCAGGTCCTCGGGCGTGCCCCAACGCCCCGCGGGGATGCGCGCGATGATCGTGGGCCCACGCACCGGATCGGCCGCCAGGGGCGCGGTCATGTCGGTGAGCACATAGCCCGGCGCAATGGCGTTGACGTTGATGTGCTGTGCGGCCAGCTCGTTGGCCATGGCCCGGGTGACGCCCACCACGCCGTGCTTGGAGGCGGCGTAGGGCACCACCAAAATGCCGCCCTGATACGAGAGCGCCGAGGCGATGTTGATGATCTTGCCGCCGCCAACGCTGGCAAAGTGGCGCGCGGCCGCCTGCGAAAGGAACATCAGGCTCTTGAGGTTGACGTCCATGACGCGATCCCAGTCATCCTCGGGATACTCGAGCACGGGGTGTCGCGCCGTGGTGCCGGCGGCATTGACCAGGATGTCCAGTCGGCCCAGGGCCTCGACGCCTTGCGACACGAGCCCCTGCAGCTCGGCTACACTGACGGCGCCCAGATCGCAGGGCAGGTGCACAAAGCGCCGCCCCAGGGCCTTGACCTGCTGCGCGGTGTCATGGCACGGGCCGCGCGACACGCCGATGATATCGGCGCCGGCCTCGGCCAGGCCTAGCGCAATGCCTTGCCCCAGGCCGCGGCTGGCCCCCGTGACGAGCGCGACCCGGCCGGCCAGACTGAACTTGTCCAGGATCATGCCATGCTCCTATGGAAGCGGTATGCGCCCCTATTCGGCCTTGCCGATGCGCTGTGCATAGTCTCGGCCCAGGATGACCTCCAGGTCGACATCGCCGTCCTGGCCCGGGCGCTCGATGACGTTCTCGGGCTTGATGCCCAGCCGCGCGGCTAGCGCCTGGCGCGTGTAGGGCATGTCGGCATAGACGATCAACAGACTCTCCTGAAAGTCAAAGCGGTCGGCGTTGCCAAAACTGACGATGGCGAACCCTTCGCTGCGCAAGACGTCGGCCGTCTGCCGCGAGAGGCCGGCCGAGAGGGTGCCATTGCGCAGGGCAACGCGCGCGTCTTCTTCGGCCAGGCGCTCGGGCGAGATCTCGGGCGTGGGCTCGGGCGTGGGCCCGGCCGCGGGGAACAGATCGTCTACCAGAGCGCGTACCTTTTCCCAGTCGGCCACCTCGACCATGGCCTTGCTGGGCGTGATGACGGTGGTCGTGATCGAGTCGTCGATGATGCCGTGCCGGATGTCGGCACGATCGATCTCTCGCGCGACGTCGGCCAGCGCCAGGAGCTCGTCCAGCGTCAGGTCGGTCTGCACCGTGTCGCCCAGGATCTCGATCAGGCGTGGCAGCGACGAGAGGGGGATATCCATGCCGATGGCCTTGTCGCGCACGGCCATGATGACCTGCTGCTGGCGCGCCATGCGGTCAAAGTCGGTGCTGCCATGGCGCGAGCGGGCAAACTGCAGCGCTGTCTTGCCGTCCATGTGCTGCAGGCCGGCGGGGATGTCGACCAGCATGGTGCCATAGCTGCCGTCGGGGTACGTCTCATCATAGATGCGCTGGTTGACCTCGATATCGAGGCCGTCGATGGCGTCAACAGCGCGCTCGAACCCCGAAAAGTTGATGCGCACGTAATAGTGCACCGGCACGCCCAGCGCCGACCAGACCGTCTTTTTGGCCAACGCCACGCCGCCCCCGGGATAGTCGCGATAGTCCCCGACAAAGTGGGCCATGTTGATGCGATTCTCGCCATAGCCGGGGATGGTCACCCACAGGTCGCGAGGAATCGAGAGCATGGCCGCCGACTGGGTGGCCATGTCGATCGAGAGCAGGATCATGGTGTCGGTGCGCCAGGGGCCGGGGTCGTCCTCGCGCTGGTCGATGCCCAGCAGCAGCACATTGACGCGCTCTTGCTTTTTCACCAGCTCGGGCACGCTGGGGGCCACAAACACCGGCGTAGGCGCCTGCTCGCCTGGCCCGCCAGAGGGGCGAGTGCGCACCACGCGTTCGGTGTAGGGCACGCTGGTCTGCGCCACCACATCACGCACGGTGACAAAAAAGAGCGCCGCCGAGATCACCGCTCCCGTCAGCACCACCACGGCCACAAAAGTGCTCACCGCCCGCCAGATGGGTCTGTGTGCCACTGGTGTCATGCTCGCCTCTCGCTGCTACAACGCGCCCGATTATAGCACGGACGTCTGTGACGGCCGAAAAGTTGCGCCTGGAGGCCGCCCCACGGGTTGGTTCGCGCGGCCCGTGCTGCTATCATGAGGCGATCGTTTCGCGCCGTGAGGCGACGACGATGACACGACAGACGATCGCACGCCGAGGCGCCTCTGACGTGCGCAGACCTGGGTCTGGGGCCGCGCCACGCCGCAGGGCGGCGCGCCTGCCGGCGAGGAGGGGACACATTGAAGGACCGCACGCTGCAGATCGGCGGATACGCGCTGTTGGGCTTGTTCCTGCTGCTGGCCCTGTTCAGCCTGGTAGGTCCGCTGCAAGATAGCCCGGGCGAAGCCAACCTCTACGCGCTCCAGGCCGACGCCTTTTTGCATGGCCGGTTCGATCTGCCACAGCACTATCACGATACGGCCGTGTTCGAGGGGCGCTACTATGTGCCCTTTCCGCCCTTTCCGGCGCTGCTGGTGACGCCCATCGTGGCGCTCTTTGGGCTGCACAACACCAACATGGTGCTGGTGAGCCTGCTGCTGGCGTTGGCGACGGGGCGGGTCTGTTGGCGGATTCTGCAGCGGCTCGCCATACCGCGTTCGACGGCGGCATGGCTGATAGCGGCCTTTTTCCTGGGCACCAGCTACTGGGGCAGCGTGCACATGAGCCGTGGCGTCTGGTTCACGGCGCATATCGTTTCGGCCTGGATGCTGCTGCTGGCCATCGACGAGGCGCTGGGCCGTCGGCGGGGGCTGCTGGTGGGCCTCTATCTGGGCTCGGCCCTGCTCAGTCGGCAGTTCACCGTGCTCTACCTGCCGATGCTGGCGGCGCTGCTCTGGTGGCGTAGCGAGCAGGCGCCCACGCGGCGCCGCTGGATCAGGCTGCTGTCGCTGGCGGCGGGCGTCGCCCTGTGTGGCGTGGTCTATCTCTGGTTCAACTGGGTGCGGTTTGGCAACCCTCTCGACACCGGCTACGCCTACCTGCGGCTTGGCGGTATGCTGCAAGAGCGCGTGTCGCGCTATGGCCTCTTTAGCCGACGCTATGTCTGGTTCAACCTCTACCACCTGCTGGTGCAGGGCTTTGATGTGTCATTCAGCGATCCGGCGCAGCTCGCCGGCTGGGAGCTGAACCCCTTTGGCACCTCGCTGCTGGTGGCCAGCCCCTTTTTGCTGCTGGCGCTGCGCGCCCGCTGGAACCGCTGGGTGCTGGCTCTGGCCTGGCTGGGGACCGTGGGCATCATCGTGCCCACGCTGTGCTACTATAACAACGGCTGGTGGCAGATCAACGCCCAGCGTTTCACGATGGATTTCGTGCCTGTGTTGATGGTGCTCACCGCCCTGGCCGCCCGCGAGGGCCTCGGCCCCTACTGGAAGGGCGCCATCGTCTGGGCCTTGGGCCTCAATGCCCTGGCCTGGGTGGCCATCCCGATGCTGGCCTAGTCGCGCGTCCAGGCGCGAAAGCCGGCCCCCAGCACCTCGCTCGCCGGGCTCACGATCAAAAAGGCGTCGGTGTCCAGCTCTTGCACCAGGCGCTTGAGTCGCACGATCTCGGATTGCGAGATGGCGCACAGCAGCACCGGCTGCTCTTGCCCTGTGTAGGCGCCCTTGCCCTCGAGGATGGTCACCCCGCGGCCCATGCGCGTGTTGATGGCCTCGGCCAGCTCCTCGGCGCGGCGGCTGACGATCATCGTCGAGCGGGTGGGCGACACCCCCTCTTGCACCAGGTCCACCACCTGGCTCGACACGATGGTCACCAGCAGGGCATACAGGGCCGGCTCGATGCCGAACAGCACGGCAGCCGCCGCCAGAATAGCCGTGTTGGCGAGCAGGATGGTGGTGCCCAGGCGCACGCCGTGCCAACGGTTCAACAGGTTGGCGAGGATATCGACGCCGCCCGTGGTGCCGCCAGCCCGAAAGACCAGGCCAACGCCGAGGCCATCCATTATGCCGCCGAACACGGCATACAGCAGCGGGTCGCTGGTCACCGCGGGCAGGTAGGGCTTGAGCAGGTCGATGGTGGCCGACATGACGCCGATGGCGAACAGGGTGCGCGTCACCCGTTTGATGCCGCCGCCCCAGAAGGCCGCCGCGATCAGCAGCGGGGCGTTCATCACCAGTGTGGTGAGGCCTACAGGCAGCCCCAGGGTGTGGTAAAGGATGGTGGCGATGCCCACCAGCCCGCCCGACACCAGGCGGTTGGGCACAAAGAACAGGTCGGCGGCTGCGCCCACCAGGGCCGCGCCCAGGCCGATCAGTGCATAGTCGACGATGATGCCGCGGGTGCGGCGCCATCTCTCATGGCGTGGCATCGCCGACCGCCTCGGCACAGGGCGCCGCCGCCACAATGCGATCGTCGTTGGTGGCCACCACCATCTGGCCCGGCGCAATCGTCTCGAAACGCTCCGCGTCCCAGCGGCCCTCGATCAGGTCGCGAATGATCACCATGCTGCCGGCCAGCTCCTCAAAGCGCCAGCCGCGTCGCTCGGCCGTCTCGCGCACCATGGGCCGGTGATCGGGCATCTGCATCTCAGCCGGCTCGATGTAGGCAGCGCGGTTATAGTGCTGCTGCCAGGCGCCCATCACCTCCATGAGATAGTCGGCATTGTCCTGACCATACTTGCGCACATACTCGGCGTACACGTCGCCCATCTTGGCATCGTCGGCGGCGCCCAGCGCCACCTGGCCGCTCTCGCTGCCGCCGCGCTCGATATAGTCGGGCGCGTACCAGTAGGTGCCCGGGTTGCCGCGAAACTGCTCGCCGTAGCGCTCTTTGGAGCCGAGAAAGAGGGTGATGCAGTCATGCGCCCTGGGGATGACCAGCGGCGTGCGCCGCGAGCACAGGCCCACTGTCGAGTTGCTGCACAGCCCAAAGCCGACCAGGATGGCGTCATAGCCCTGGCCATCGGCCGCGGCCAGGCGCTCTTGCAGGTGGGCGCGCAGCCTGGCGGGCTCGTTGTGCAGGCCCTTGTCGATCAGCTCGATATCGACCACGTGCGGCGCAAAGGCGGCGGCATAGTAGGCCTGGCGCGCCAGGACCTCGCAGAACAGGGCATACAGTCGCATGTTGGGCCTCGCTTACAAGGGCTAGTCGGCGGCAACGATAGCAGACGTAGGCACGGGCTGGGCGTGGGCTGTGCAGGCTCGGGCCACGGCCTGGCGGGCATAGTTCAGCGCCTCGGCCAGGCGTTGCCGTCGGCGCACAGGTTGCCACGAGCGCAACACATAGGGGCTCACCTCAAAGGTCACCGGCCCGCCATAGCCCATCTGCGCCAGAGTGACCAGCGCTGCGCCCAGGTCCAGGGCCCCCTCACCAGGCATCTGGTGGTTGGCGAACATCAGGTCGACGATAGGCGTGTGGCGCAGCCGCGAGCCGGGGCGATAGTCCGAGAGATGCACGTTGGCCACCAGGTCGCTCACGCTCGACAGCTCTGCCGACAGGTCGGCGCCGAGAGTGCCGGCGTGGCAGGTGTCATAGGTCAGGCCCAGGCCACGTGCTCGGCAGAAAGCGACCAGGTCGTCGAGCCTGCCCAGCACCGTGCGGCTCGGCAGGCCGGGGTGCTCGCCCAGGTTCTCCACCGTCAGGCGAGTGCCGGTGTCGGCTGCCAGGGCAGCGGCATGGTCGAGGGCCTGCAGCCAGTCGCGAGCGACGGGAGCCTGCCACGATAGCGCCCAGGGCGAGTGCAGCACGACGGCCTCGGCGCCCACGCTCAGCGCCAGGTCGAGGGTGTCACGCATCAGCACGTCTGGGCGCGCCCAGCGCCCCAGCCGATAGATGGGCTGGTGCACGGTCAGCACGGGCAATGGCAGCATCAGGGCAGCCCGAGCCACTCTGCGCGAGCGGCGCAGCAGGTCCTCGACGCCCAGCAACAGCTCGATGCCGGCGAACCCCGCCTCAGCGGCGATGGCCGCCACGCGCGGCAGCCCCAGCGGCGTCAGGCAGGCCGTCGAGAGGCTGAACCGCAGGGGCCTCATGTCAGCCCCTCGCGATAGCGCTGCAGCAACGCCCACACCGGCTCGGTGACAAAGTAGCGCACCGAAGCGCCCTCTTGCAGGCGCCGCCGTAGCTCGGTGGACGAGATGCCGATGTGCACGCTCTCCACCAGGTCGGTGGCAGCCGCCAGCCCGGGCAGCACCTGATCGAGGCCGATCAGGTCCGGCTCGTAGCCAGGCCGGCTGATCACTGCCAGTCGCGCCAGCCGGACGATCTCCTCGGGACGGTACCAGTAGCCAAAGGTGAGCAGCGAATCGACGCCAAGGATGAAATAGAGCCGGGCGTCGGGGCCCCATTCCTCGCTCAGCAGGCGCAGGGTGTCGACCGTGTACGAGGGCGCGGGCCGCTCCAGGTCGATGCTGCTGACGCCAAAGCGGGGATCGGCCGCCACGGCCGCGCGCACCATCTCCATGCGCTGCTCGGCGGTGAAAAAGGTGCTCTCGCCCTTGAGTGGAGACTCTCGCGCTGGCACGAACAGCACCCGGTCGAGCCTCAGGCGGTCGCAGGCCTCTTGGGCGATGATCAGATGGCCGATGTGGATCGGATCAAAGGTGCCGCCAAAGACGCCCAGCCGTATCGTCATGGTTCAGCTCACTGCCATTCCAACTCATAGTCGCCGATCAGCACCGTGTCGCCCAGCGACACGCCGGCCTCGGCCAGGGCAGCGGCGATGCCTCGCGCCACCATGATGCGCCACAGCCGCTCGAGCGACTCGTCGCTGTCCCAGTTGGTCATGGCGGCAATGCGCTCGATCTCTTGCCCGCTGAGACGATAGACCCCCTCGTCGAGCTTGGCCACGGCATAGCCGGTGTCCTCGCGCTCGTCGAGCGGCCGCAGCACGGGCACCTCTTCTGGCTCAGGCTCGGGCGGCAGCTCTTGCAGGCGCTGGACGATAGCCCAGAGCAGGTCTTGCACATGTTCGCCCGTGGCGCCCGAGATGGCCAGCGCCTGCGGCAGGCCCAGGGCCGCGCGAGTCTCGGCCACACGAGCTCGCGCCTCGGGCAGGTCGATCTTGTTGATGACCACGAGCTGCGGCTTGGCCGCCAGACGCTCGCTATAGCGGGCCAGCTCGGCGTTGATGGCGGCATAGTCGGCCAGCGGGTCGAGGCTGGAGCCGTCGAGCAGATGTACCAGCAGGCGCGTGCGTTCGACGTGCCGCAGGAACTGGTGGCCCAGGCCGGCGCCATCGGCCGCCCCCTCGATCAGCCCGGGGATATCGGCCATGACAAACTCGTGATCATCGAGCCACACCACGCCCAGGTTGGGCTCGAGCGTGGTAAAGGGATAGTCGGCGATCTTGGGGCGGGCAGCGCTGACGCTGGCCAGCAGTGTAGACTTGCCGGCATTCGGCTTGCCCAGCAAGCCCACATCGGCGATGAGTTTGAGCTCCAGCGTGAGGTTGCGTTCCTCTCCGGGGGCGCCTTTTTCGGCAAAGCGCGGCGCCTGACGCGTCGAGCTCTTGAACGCCTCGTTGCCACGGCCTCCACGCCCACCCCTGGCCACCAGCAGCGTCTGTCCTTCCTCGGTCAGGTCGCCGAGCAAGAGGCCCGAGGGGCGCTCGCGCACCACTGTGCCGGCGGGCACATCGATGTAGAACGCTGCCGCCGAGGCGCCATGCATGCTCTTGCCCAGGCCGGGCTTGCCATCCTCGGCAGCAAAGTGGCGCTTGCGCGAGAAACTGACCAACGTGTTGAGATGCGGACTGACGCGCAGGTACACGTCGCCGCCAGCACCCCCATGGCCGCCGTTGGGCCCACCAAACGGGACATACTTTTCGCGGCGGAAAGAGACGCAACCGTCACCGCCCTTGCCCGCACGCACGGTGATGGTGGCATGGTCAAAGAACACGGGTCACCTCGCTAACATAAACGGGCATCCTGTCGGGCTCGGCAACGCGGCCCCCCAGGATGCTCGCGACATAGCAGTTCAACGTTCCGGATACGGTGTACTAGGATACCGTTTTGGCCCTGCCCTGTCAAAGCGCCGCTTGTCATAAAGCGGCCTAGGGCAGCGGCGTGGCCGTCGGCGTCAACGTGGGCGTGGGCGTGGCCACAGGCGCGGGCGCCGGCGGGGGCGACAGGTACGCCACAAAGCTGCACGCCATGCTCACGGCGATGGTGACGCTCAACACCCAGATGATGATCCTGGCGCTCTTGCGGTCATAGCGCTTCATCGGTCACTCCTAAAAGCGATCATTGGCAAAAGGCCAGCCCCTGCCGCGCGACCGACGAGCTGGGGTTGATCTCGAGCGCCTTCTCAAACCAGCGCAGCGCCTCATCGCACTCATCCAGGTAGGCGTGCGCAAAGCCCAGGGTATAGGCGTACTCCTCGGTCGGCCCCATCAGCGCCACCGCCTCGTTCAGGCTCGTGATGGCATCCTCATAGTTGCGCTGCACATAGTAAGTGACGCCCAGATGGCCATAGGCCAGCCCAAAGCTGGGGTCGAGCTCGATGGCCTGCTCAAACTCTTGCACGGCCAGCGCATAGAGCCCCTGCGAGTAGTAGGTCCAGCCCAGTTGGTCGTGGCCCAGCGGAAAGCCCGGGTCGACCTGCGCGGCGCGCTGAAAGTGATAGGTGGCTTCATCCGGCTCGTTGAGAGCGCGATAGTTGCGGCCGATATCGAGATAGAGCACGGCATGGTGCGGGTTCAGGCCGGTGGCCGTCTGATACTCGCGGATGGCCTCGCGATACATGCCCCTGACCTCGTAGGTGTAGGCATATGAACGCCGCACCAGCGGGTCGTTGGGGGCCAGGCCCACGGCGCGCTCGCCCATCTCGACGGCCTCGGGCACGCGGCCATAGTCGCCGTAGGCCTCGGCCAGGCAGGCATAGCCGAGCCCGTTGTTGGGGTCGAGTTCGGTGGCCTTGAGGCACACGCCGATGGCCTCAGACGCCTTGTTGTTCCAGTCGAGCGTCAGCCCCAGTATGGCCTGGTTCTCGGCTGACTCGGCATCCAGCTCGATGGCGCGCCGCGCGGTCTGCTCGGCCTCGGGCAGGCGCGAGCGCAGCATCAAGATGCGCGCCCAGCGAGCATAGGCCGCAGCCAGCGACGGATCCAGTTCGGTGGCGCGGATGTAGGCCTGCAGCGCGTCATCATAGCGCCCGGCCTCAAACTGGCCATCGCCTACGGCTACATAGTCGCGCGGGCTGATCTCGGTGGGCGTGGGCGTGGGCAAAGGGCCTCGCACCGCCTCGAGGATGACCCGTTGGCGGCTGAACAGCGTCCAGGCCAGGCCACAGGCCACCAGAACCGACAGCAGCCAGGGCCAGAGGGGGCGTCTGGTCTGCGTACGTCGCGGCTCGAGATACATGTTAGGCTTCCGGCTCCATAGCATGCTATTATAGAGGCTAGCGCCATCTGCACCAAGCGTGTCGCCCCCTGGCTGGCGGCGCGCAGGGTGTTTCTCATTCTCGGCGTGAGGAGTGACACATGGCCACAAGCAATCATGAGCTGATGTCCCTGGCCGCCAACACCGTCCGTATGCTGGCGGCCGATGCGGTGGAGCGCGCCCAGAGCGGGCATCCCGGCATGCCCATGGGCGCCGCCGACTATGCGACGGTGCTGTGGACGCGCTTTCTGCGGCATAATCCCGCTGACCCTGCCTGGCCCGATCGCGACCGCTTTGTGCTCTCGGCGGGGCATGGCTCGATGCTGCTCTATGCGCTGCTGCACCTGTCGGGCTATGACCTGCCCCTTGAAGAGCTGCAGCGCTTTCGGCAGTGGGGCAGCAAGACGCCCGGGCACCCCGAGCACAACCACACGCCCGGCGTCGAGACCACGACGGGCCCGCTCGGCCAGGGCTTTGCCAACGGCGTCGGCATGGCCATCGCCGCCAAGATGACCCAGGCGCGCTACAACACCCCCGACATGCCGCTATTCAGCCACTATATCTATGGCGTCGTCAGCGATGGCGACCTGATGGAAGGCGTCACCGCCGAGGCGGCATCGCTGGCCGGCCACCTCAAGCTGGGCAACCTGATCTACTTTTACGACGACAACCAGATCAGCATCGAAGGCTCCACCGACCTGGCCTTTACCGAGGATCGCGCCAAGCGCTTTGAGGCCTATGGCTGGCAGGTGATCCAGATCGACGGGCACGACCCGGCGGCCATCGAGGCGGCCATCCTGGCGGCCAAGGCCGACGGCACGCGTCCGGCGCTCATCGTGGCCAGGACGACCATCGCCTGGGGCAGCCCCCAAAAGGCCAACACGGCCGAGTCGCACGGTGCGCCGCTGGGCGCCGCTGAGCTCGCTGCCACCAAGGCCAACCTGGGCTGGCCGGCCGAGCCCGCCTTTTACGTCCCCGAGCAGGTCAGGGCGCTCTACGCTCAGCGTCGCGAGGTGCTGCAGGCCGAGTATGAAGCCTGGCAGCAGCGCCTGGCGGCCTGGAAGCAGGCCCATCCCGAGTTGGCCGCAGACTGGGCCCAGGCGCAGGCCCTGGCGCTCCCCGATGACCTGGAAGAGCAACTGCTGGCGGCCTTGCCCGGCAAGACCAACGCCACCCGCCGCCTGAGCGGCGCCGTGTTGCAGCGCGCCGCCGAGCTGGCGCCCTATCTGGTGGGCGGTTCGGCCGACCTGTCGCCGTCGACCAACACCATCATGGACGCCTATGACAGCATCGGGCCGGGCCGCTTTGAGGGGCGCAACTTTCACTTTGGCGTGCGCGAGCATGGCATGGGCGCAGTGCTGAACGGCATCGCGCTCTATGGTGGTTTCAGGCCCTATGGCGCCACCTTCCTGGTATTCGCCGACTATATGCGGCCGCCCATTCGCCTGGCCAGCATGATGAAGCTGCCGGTGATCTATGTGTTTACCCATGACAGCATCTTTGTGGGCGAGGATGGCCCCACCCACGAGCCGGTGGAGCAGATCGCCTCGCTGCGGCTGATCCCGGGGCTGACGGTGCTGCGCCCGGCCGACCGGCCCGAGGTGGCCGCAGCCTGGGCGTGGGCGCTGCGCAGCCGGCAGGGGCCCGCGGCGCTGATCCTCACGCGCCAGTCGGTGCCCGACGTGACGCGCCAGACCCCCTTTAGCATCGCGGCCTTTAACCGCGGCGCCTATGTGGTGGCCGAGACGGCCGGCCGAGCGCCCGAGGTGGTGCTGGTGGGCACCGGCTCAGAGCTGCAGCTCGCCGTGCAGGCCATGGCCGCGCTAGAGGCTGAGGGCTATGCCGCCCGGGTCGTCTCGATGCCCTCACGCGAGCTGTTTATGCGCCAGGAGGCGGCCTTCCGCGAGGCGCTGTTGCCGGCGGCGGCCCGCAAGGTGGTCATCGAGGCAGGCACGCGCTTTGGCTGGGGCGATGTGGTGGGCAGTGACGCGCTCATGATCACCCAGGACACCTATGGCCACTCGGCGCCCTACGAAGTGTTGGCCAAAGAGCTCGGCTTTAACCCAGCCGCTGTCAACGCGCGCGTGCTGGCCTTTGTCAGACAGTAGGCAGCGGATGCGCGAGAGCCGTCGCCTGGGCGACGGCTCTTTCCTTTTTCACGTGGCCGCTTGCGTGCTGCGCCGCGTGTGCCGGCCGGTGACCCCGAGCTGCCACATCGCCAGCGCCCCCAGCAGCCGGATGACGGTGGCCACCGCCAACGCCTCGCGAATGCCGATGCCCGCCGCCAGCCAGGTGCCCAGCAGCGGGCCTACAAAGGCGGTGATGTTCATCACGAACGAGTTGGTGGCGATAAAGGTCGGGCGATGCTCCTCGGGCGAGACCACATAGAGGGTGTCGCTCAAAAAGATGTTCATCGCGGGGAAGAACACGCCCGCGATGACCGCCGAGAGCAGCAACTGCTGCGTGGTCTGCGCCAGGGCGGTGGCCACGGGGTAGAGCCCCACGCCGATGCAGCCCACCCACAGGTACCTGCGCACCTTGGGGTGCGAACCGTAGCGGCTCAGCAGCACATAGGCCAGCACCGACAACAGGCGCTCGACGGTCAGCAGCGTGCCCAGCCAGGCGTCAGAGCTGCCCAGCTCTCGCACGCGATAGATGGAAAAGAGAGCGTTGGGTAGAAAGGTGCCCACGCGCAGGATGAACTCGGCGATCAAAAAGTTGCGAAACCTCACCGTGCCGGTGACCAGCGAGGCCATCTCGCGCAGGTCGATGCGGCGCTCTGGCCTGGGAGCCGACTCGGCCGGCTCGGCCAGGTTCAGGCGGCTGAGCACGGCCCAGCTCCCCGCCCCTGCCAGAATGGCCGAGGCAAAGAGCAACTGATAGTTGATGGGAAAGGGCGCCCAGTCGAGCCACTGGCCGGCGGCAAACCCGATGGCGGCGGCAAACACGCCGTGCACCGCCCAGCGCGTGCTCAGCATGGTGGGGCGACGCTTGGCGCTGGTGGCCAGGCCGATGATGGTGGTCATCGACACGTTCAGCACGGCGCCAGGGATGGCCGTCAGCCCGTGCAAGATGACCACGATGTAGACGGCGACGGTGGGCGGAAAGAACGCCGCCAGCGCCATCAGGCCCACGGTGCCGCGATACAGCATCCGCGAGCGGGTGGCCATGCGCACCAGGTCTCGCCGCCCCTGCACAAAAGCACCGGCCGGCAAGACGGCCAACAGGGTGATCAGGGCTGGCAAAGACGATTCGAGGCCGACGATCCAGTCAGCGGCCTGCAATCGCACCAGATAGACCGCCACAAAAGACATGGGCCCTGCGCCCAGCAGCGCCTGAAAGACCATATCGACGTAGAGCAGGCGCTCGTTGCGCAGTTCGGGCGTCGAGACACCGGTAACGCGACGCAGCCCTACCCAGAGGCGGTGCAGCGCATAGCGCGGATTGCGCAGGTTCTTGTCGGCCAACAGTCTGGTTCGGGTGCGCTGAGGCGCCTCGCTCTGATCGCTCACGACTGCCCCAGGGCGGCGATCTGCCCTCGAACGGCCTCGCCCACCTGGTGCGTGGTGGCCTTGCCGCCCAGGTCGGGCGTCAACACGCGCCCATCGCCGGTCACCCTCTCGATGGCCTCGAGCACGAGCGCGCCGCAATCGGCATGGCCCAGGTGGTCGAGCATCATGCTGGCCGCCCAGATGGCCGCGATGGGGTTGGCAATGCCCTTGCCGGCGATGTCGGGCGCCGAGCCATGCACCGGCTCGAACAGTGAGGGATAGCGCCCCTCGGGGTTGATGTTGCCGCTGGGCGGAATGCCCAGGCTGCCCTGCAGTGCGCCGCCCAGGTCGGTGAGAATGTCGCCAAAGAGGTTCGAGCCGACCACCACATCCAGCGATTCGGGCGCCGTGACAAAGCGGGCCGCCAGTGCGTCGACGTGGTACTGGCGACAGGCCACATCGGGGTACTCGGGTTGCAGGGCAGCAAACACCTCGTCCCAAAAGACCATGCTGTACTGCAGCGCGTTGGACTTGGTGGCGCTGGCGAGGCTCTTGGCCGGGCGCGAGCGGGCCACCTCAAAGGCATAGCGCAGCACCCGCTCGACTCCCTTGCGCGTGAACACTGCCGTCTGCACGGCCACCTCGTCGGGGCTGCCACGATGGCTCCGCCCGCCGACGCCGGCATATTCGCCCTCGGTGTTCTCGCGGATGCACACCATGTCGATCTCGCCGGGGCCCTTGTCGCGCAGTGGGCCGGCGATGCCGCGCAGCAGCTTGACCGGCCGCAGGTTGATGTACTGGTCGAACGCCTGGCGGATGGGCAGCAACAGGCCCCATAGCGAGATGTGGTCAGGCACCGTGGGAAAGCCCGCTGCGCCAAAAAGGATGCAGTCATGGTCTGCCAGGATGGCCAGGCCGTCACCAGGCATCATCTGGCCATGCTCGAGATAGTACTGGCAACTCCAGGGGTACTCGTCAAAGGCAAAGGCGATGCCACCATGAACCGCGCTCACCGCCTCGAGGGTGGCCGCCGCCTCGCGGATGGTGTCTACGCCGATGCCATCTCCAGGGATGGACGCAATGGAATAACGGTGCATATCGCCCTCATTGGCCGTTGTTGGCGCCGTAAGAGCGCATGCCGTCAACGCACGCGCCCAGCAGCCGCAGGGGCCATTCTATAGCCCAGCCGGAATCGAGGCAAGAAACCCCTGCAGTCACGGAACCTGACCGCGCCTGGCAGCGTCTATATAAGCACAAGCCCAAAAAGTCCAAGCTCTGTGAGAAAGGATAGACAGATGAATACCTCTCGCATTCGCAACACCGTGTTAGGCATCGCTGCCGTGGCGCTGGTGGGCGCCCTGCTGGTCAGCCAGGGGGCCTTGCCCTGGACGTCCTCGGCGCAGACCACCACGGCCGCCGCTGATACACCTGCCATCGACGTGACCCGCACCATCACCGTGGTGGGCAAGGGCACGGTCACCACGCAGCCCGACACCGCCCAGGCCACGCTTGGCGTGGAGACGATGGGCGCCAACGTCAAAGAGGCCACTTCCGAGTCGAGCGCGACGATGGAGGCGATCATCGAGGCCCTCACCGGCCTGGGCATTGCCGAGCGCGACATCCAGACCTCGGGGTTCAGCATCTGGTCAGAGCGCAACCCCGACAACGAGGGCCGCCTGAGCACTGACGTGACCTATCGTGTGATGAACAGTGTGAACGTCAAGATCCGCGATCTCGAGCAGGTGGGCGCCGTGCTGGATGCGGCCATCGATGCAGGCGCCAACTCGGTCTATGGCGTCAACTTTTACCTGGATGACGCCACCAAGGTCGAATCAGAGGCCCGCGAGAAGGCCGTCGCCGATGCGCGCGCCAAGGCTGCGGAGCTGGCCGGCCTGACCGACGTCGAGATCGGCGCGGTGGTCAGCATCAGCGAAGTGATCGGTGGTTCGGTGCCCTACAGCAACTTTAACGCCAGGGAGATGGCCTCGGCAGGCCTGGGCGGGGGCGCTGGTCCCATCAACCCGGGTGAGCTTGACATGACCCTGACGCTGCAGGTCACCTACGCCATCAAGTAGCGCTAGCCGGTTGTGACGAGGGGCGAGCCTGAAGGCTCGCCCCTTTTTGCTGCCGGGTGGGGCTAGAGGAAGGGATCGAGCAGGCTGACGATGCGCTGCAGCGGCGCGATGTCATCGTCGTCGAACTGGGCCAGGCGGTCGCTGTCCACGTCGAGCACGCCCACCACCCGGTCGCCCTTGAGCAGTGGGATGACGATCTCGCTCTGCGAACGCTCGTCGCAGGCGACGTGGCCGGGAAAGGCGTGCACATCGGGCACCACCACTGGCTGTCGCGTGGCCACACTGTGCAGGCACACGCCGCCATCCTCGAGCACCTGGCAGGCCACCAGCCCTTGATAGGGGCCCACGTGCAGCCTCTGGCCAGCGCCTGGTGAGGTCAGGTAGAACCCCGTCCAGAGATGGTGCGGCATCTTGTGGTGCAGCACGGCGCAGATGGTGGCCATCGCGGCCGTCAGGCTGGGCGATTTCGCGACCAGCTCGTGGAGTTGGGCATAGATGCGCTCATAGCGGCCGCTGCGGCGCGGGTCGATCATGGTCGGTCTCCTCTCAGATGCCATCTGTAGGTAACTGCGCGGCTAGACGCGATGTCGGCGCGCCAACAGGCCGTCAGGCGTGAGGAAATCGGCCTCGTTCAGCCCCAGGGCGCGAATCCACCCCTCGACCTGCAACGGCCAGGCCAGCATGTCCACGCTGTGGGCATCAGAGCCCAGGGTGAACTTGCAGCCCAGCGACCGGGCCAGGGGCAACAGGTCGGCCATCACCTCGCGATAGTGGGGAATGCCCTCGTCGTTGAGCGAGGCGGCGTTGATCTCGACCGCCATCTCGACGCGGGCAGCCTGCCCCAGAATGTCGCTCAGCCAGCGCCGGTCCATGGCCTCATAGATGGCGCGCAGGTCGCCGATGAGCTCCTCGCGCTCGGCCAGTGGATGCGCCAGCACGTCGAGCCAGGGCTTGGCCACCACCGAGGCCAGCATGGTGAGCATATGGTGCGCCACGTCGGCTGGCGCATCGCCATCAGGCTGGGGCACCCCCGTGAGGTGATAGTGGCTGGTGGGCGCCAGCACGATGTCGAGCTCGGCCGCCATGGCAGGGCTCACGCCCACCCGCTCGGTCGAGTAGGTCTCGGTCTCGCAGCCCACCAAAAAGCGCACGCCATCGGCTTCGCCCAGCGTGGCCAGCTCACGGCGCAGGTCGGCCACGATGGCCGGTCCCGAGCCCTTGTAGAACTGCGGCGCCGCAGGGTCGGTGGGGTCCTCGACAAAGTGGTCGGTGAGATAGATCGTCTCTAGCCCCAGGCGCAGCGCATCGCCGCGATAGAGCCCTGGCGTGGCAGAGGGCTCGCCGGCAGCCGTCAGGCGACGGCCACAGGGCGAATAGTAGGTGTGGGCGTGCATGTCGCAGGGTATGATCATGTCGGCCTCGCAGTTGTCAGCATGTCAGTTCGGCAGTTAGAATGATGATACCACTAAACGTCCCAGCAGCAGGAGGCGACCATGCGTGTGCTCGGCATCCACGGCAGCCCTCACGTTGATGGCAACACGGCCTATGCCCTGCGCCACGCCCTGAGCGAGCTCGAGAGGCTGGGCCTCGAGACCGAGTCGGTGGCGCTGGCGATGCTAGAGATACGGCCGTGCCAGGGCTGCTTTCACTGTCGCGAGGGCGAGTGTGTGCACGATGACGACATGGCGCAGGTGTATGACGCCATGCGGCGCGCCGACGGCATCATCCTGGCCTCGCCGGTGTGGATGGGCATGGTCACCGGCCTGCTCAAGACGATGATGGATCGTACGGTGCTCTTTCGCACCGGCGGCCGCTTTGCCCTCTCGGGCAAGGTGGGGGCGGGCATCGCCTGCGGGGGCTTTCGCAACGGCGGGCAAGAGCTTACCCTGCAGAACATGCAGACCTATCTCTTGCAGCAGGATATGATGGCCATCGCCGATGGCCCCCAGTTCAGCCATTCGGGCGCGGCCATCGTCGGGCCCGCGGCCGCCGACCGCCTCGGCCTGACGACCGTGACCAACCTGGCGCGGCGTATGGCACAGGCGCTGCAGACGCGCTAGCGCACGGCAAAAACCTTGCCGGCGGCCCAGCGCTCGAGCTTTTTGATGATCTCTTCGCCGGCCTCTTGCGAGGGCACGCCGCTGATCGATAGATACACGCCCTTGGCCGGCAGCGCGGCGATGACGTCGTCCAGCTCGGGATAGTCGATGATCACATTGGCGCCCTTGCCGGCCGCCAGGATGCGCCGGTAGACCTCGACCCAGCGATGAAACCCCTCGTTGCCCGCGCCAAAGACCCACTGCACCGCGCCAAGCCTGGGGATGGCGAGAATGTCGTCCAGGTGTCGCAGCGCGTTGGGGCCGTCCAGGTGGTAGATGGAGCGATCGAGGAACTGGCACTCGCGCACAAGGCCCGGCAGAAAGAACTCGCGGAACATGCGATTGCTGACCATGCACGAAAAGTCGTTCGACGGGATATAGTACTTGCCGTCGCACAGCAGCGGCAGCCAGCTCGTGATGGGGTTGCCTGCGGCGCGCAGCTTGGCATAGAACAGGTCATACAGCGCCATATAGTCGCGCTCGGCCATGGTCAGCATGCGCTTGACCTCGTCGGGATGGGTGATCATATCCATGGCGAGGTTTTGCGGGTCGCGGATGGCCGCCAGCCAGTCGCCGCCCGGGTGCCAGTCGGTCATGCCCACGATGAACTTGCCCTGGCCCACAGCGATGAGGGCGTCGGTCATCTCGTGCAGCTTGGCCAGGTAGGCGCTGTCGGGGTCAAAGCGCACCTGGTCGGCGTCGGCCCAGTCATGCAGCACCGGGTCAGTCCAACTGGTGCCATAGTCGCCAAAGTGCAACGGGCACCCGTAAAAGGCCGAGAACACCTCGGGGCCGAGGTTGGGCCAGGCGATGGGGAGAGCGTCGGCCAAAGAGCGTGTTGTTGCAGCGCGCCAGGGCCAGCTCGGCCTGAAACTCGGCATCGAGCCAGCGATCCTCAGGCGTGGCATGCCCCGAGATCGGCTCGGGCACCCACTCCTCGTAGGGCCTCGGCGTCGTGAACTGGGCCAACGGCCGGTCGATGATCTCGCCTTCCCAAAAGGCCTCGATGCGGGCCTTGACCTGCTCATAGTCTGGCTTGAAAGTGAACATGGGCGGCTCCCTGCAAAGGTGCCAGCAGTGTACCAGAGACGCGAGGCGGCTTCAACCGCCAGCGTGGACGAAGGCCCCTGCGAGCCTATAATGGGGGCGAACTCGAGATGGAGCGAGCGGTGACCGCGATGACCTATCAGGTGGCCCTGGACGTCTACGAAGGGCCCCTCGACCTGCTGCTACGGTTGATCGAGCGCGAGGAGCTGGATATCACCCTCGTCTCGCTGGCGCGCGTCACCGACCAGTATCTGCGCTATCTCGAGAGTTTGCGCGAGCGCTCGGCGGTCCACCTGGCCGACTTTTGCGTGGTGGCTGCGCAGCTGCTGGTCATCAAGAGCCGCGTGCTGCTGCCCCGTCCGGCCAGCGTGGCGCTTTCAGACGAAGAAGAAGAGGCCGACGACCTGGTCGAGCGCCTCAAAGAGTATCGCCGCTTCAAGCAGGCAGCAGCGCAGCTGGGCGAGCTCGAGGACGCCGGCGAGCGCACCTACACGCGGCTGGCCCCGCTGCCCCACATCGAGCCGCGCGTGCAGCCCGGCGAGGCGCAGCCGAGCGAGCTGCTGGCGGCGCTGCAGCGGGTGCTGGCCGAGCGGCCGGTGCAACAGGCCGTCGACCGCGTGGTGGCGCCCGTGACGGTGCGCATCGGCGCATGCATCGAGAACATCCTGGCGCACGTTGAGCGACGCGGCGAGGTGCGCTTCTCGGCGCTGATGCACAACGCCCGGTCGCGCATCGAGGTGATCGTCACGTTTCTGGCGCTGCTCGAGCTGATCAAGCAGCAGCGCGTGCGGGCGCTGCAGCCGCAGCCCTTTGGCGAGATCAGCATTGTGGCCCGCCAGCCCGATCCGGCCGAAGAGATCCCCGCCACCGACCTGAGCGAGTACGGCGAAGAGCTCTAGCCCAGCAGCAGCTCGAGCATGCGAATGGCAGCGCGCTTGTCCAGCGGTTCGTTGCCGTTGCCGCACTTGGGCGAGTGGATGCACGACGGACAGCCGGCCTCGCAGGGGCACTCGCGCACGTGGCGCAGGGTCATCTCCCATAGCCGCTCGATGAGCGTAAACCCCTTTTCGGCGATGCCCACGCCCCCCGGATGGCCGTCATAGATGAACACCTGCGCCAGGCCGGTGTCGTGGTGTCGCTCGGTCGACAGCCCGCCGATGTCGTTGCGGTCGCACATGGCCAGCAGCGGCAACAGCGCGATGCAGGCGTGCTCCACGGCGTGCAGACCACCGGGCACGTCCAGGCCCTCGGCCATCACCGCATGCTGGATGGCGGGTGGCACATCGAACCAGAGGGCCTGCGTCTCGAACGTGGTGGGCGGCAGGTCGAGCGGCTCGCGCCCCAGCACCGAGCTGTCATAGAGGTGGCGGCGCTCATAGCCGATGACCTGATTGGTGACGCGCACCTGCCCCAGGTACAGGCTGCAGGCGTCCAGCGCACGCACCTGCTGCGAGCGGATGATGTCCAGCTCGCCCACCTCTTGCGGTTGGGTATAGTAGGGCGCATCGGCCTCGGGCCGCGCCAGGGCCAGGCCCCCCTGCAAATCGAGCCGGGTGACGCGCCACGCCTCGCCCTGATGATAGTAGATGGCGCCCGGATAGACCCGCAGCGGCGCCGTGGCGACATCGATCTCTTCCAGCGGCGTCAGGCCGTTGGTCTCGTCGGCCAGCACGATGGGCGCGCCCGCGCTCGAACGCAGGTTGACGCGCTCGGCGGGATAGTCATCGTAGGGATAGACCCAACGCTGATCACGCCACTCTAGCTCGCCCTTGGCGGCCAGCGCCGCGATGGCCGGGCTCAGGGCCGAGCCAAAGAGGGTGGTGTCATCGTCGCCCAACGGCCACTCGTAGGCGGCGCAGAGCAGATGGTCGTGCAGCAGGTAGGGGTTGGCCGGGTCGGTGAGGGCGTGCTCGGGCGCTCGACCAAAGAGCGCCTCGGGATGGCGCATCAGGTACTGGTCGAGCGGATCGTCTTGCCCGATGAGCACGCTGAGCGCTGGCGCCCGTCCACGGCCGGCGCGGCCGGCCTGCTGCCACACGCTGGCGATGGTGCCGGGGTAGCCCACCAGCAGCGCAGCGGCGATGTCGCCCACATCGATGCCCAGCTCGAGCGCGGTGGTGGCCACCACGGCCAGCAGCTCGCCGCCAAAGAGCCGCCGTTCGATCTCGCGCCGCTGCTCGGGCAGGTAGCCAGCGCGATAGGCGCTGATGCGCGCGGCCAGCTCGGGCTCGCGGCGCAGCTCTTCGCGCACATAGCGCAAGATCAGCTCGGCCACGCGCCGTGCCCGCACAAAGGCGATCGTCGGCAGCCCCGCCCGCAGCAGGGCGGTCAACAGCATGGTGGCGTCGGTGTTGGGGCGGTGGCTGTGGGCCGGGTCGTCGGGCGTGATGGGGTTCCACAGCGCAAACTGCCGTGGCCCGTGAGGGGCGCCGTCGCGATCGACCACCGTCACCGACGCGCCGCATAGCCGTGCGGCGTGCTCGTCGGGGTTGGCGATGGTGGCCGAGCAAAAGATGAACTGCGGCTCGGCGCCATAGCGACGGCACAGACGGCGCAACCGCCGCAGCACCAGCGCCACGTGCGATCCAAAGATGCCGCGGTAGGTGTGGGCTTCGTCGACCACCACATAGCGCAAGCGCCGCAGCATCGTGGTCCACGAAGCATGGTTGGGCAAGATGCCCATGCTGAGCATGTCGGGGTTGGTCAGCAGCACCCCGGCCTGTCGCCGCAGCCGCGAGCGGGTGGGGATGGGCGTGTCGCCGTCATAGGCGCCAAAGCGCACCGGCTCGGGCAGGCCCGCCGACAACTGCCCCAGCGCGCGCAGCTGGTCTTGTGCCAGCGCCTTGGTGGGAAACAGATACAGCGCGCGGCTCATGGGGTCAGCGAGCAGCGCCTCGAGCACGGGGATGTTGTAGCAGAGCGTCTTGCCCGAGGCGGTGCCGGTGGCCAGCATCACATGCTCGCCACGGCGGGCAGCGTTGATGGCCTCGGCCTGGTGGCTGTACAGCCGTTCGATGCCCGCCTGCTGCAACGCCCGCTGCAACTCTGGCGGCAGAGGGCGCTCCAGTTCGCCATAGGCGGCCTCTTGCGCGGGCAGCTCGCGCACATGGGCGATCTGCCCGGCATAGTCGGGCTGGGCCTGCACCTCGGCCAGGAAGCGTTCGATGGGCACGTTCACCATGCCACAGTCTAGGCCTGGCGCCACCCGTTGGCAACGCGAGACGCCGCTCGCTATACTCGCTGCAGGGGCGCCGGCCAGCGCGTCGGTGGCAGCCAGGAACTCGAACCGACCGGCCATCGTCAGAGAGGCAGTCGGATGGGCCAGGGTAAAGGAGCACTAACGTGAAGCGATTGTTGGTAACGGGCGGGGCCGGTTTCATCGGCTCGAATTTCACCCACTATATGCTGCAGCAGCATCCTGATTATCACATCGTTGTCTATGACAAGCTGACCTATGCGGGCAATCTCGACAACCTGCGCGACCTGCAGGGCAACCCGCGCTTTGCCTTTGTCGACGGCGACATCTGCGACCCGGGCGCGGTGCGCGCGGCGCTGCAGGCGCATCAGATCGACACCATCGTCAACTTTGCCGCCGAGACGCACGTGGATCGCTCGCTGACCGGGCCGGGCGATTTCATCCAGACCGACGTATTCGGCACCTATGTGCTGCTCGAAGCGGCCAAAGAGCTGGGTCTGGAGCGCTACCACCAGGTGAGCACCGACGAGGTGTATGGGCAGGTGCTCGAGGGCTCGTCGCTCGAGACCGACCCCTTTGACACCCGCAGCCCCTACTCGGCCTCTAAAGCCGGCGGTGACCTGATGGTGCTGGCCTACCACACCAGCTTTGGGGTGGCCACCACCATCACCCGCGGTTCGAACAGCATCGGCCCCTACCAGTATCCCGAAAAGGTGGTGCCGCTGTTCACCACCAACGCCATCGACGACCAGCCGCTGCCCATCTATGGCGACGGGCGCCAGATGCGCGACTATCAGTACGTGCTGGACCACTGCGAGGGCATCGACGTGGTGCTACACCGGGGCGTGCCCGGCGAGGTGTATAACCTGGGCACCGGCCACGAGACGCGCAACATCGACATGGCGAAAAAGCTGCTGGCGATCCTCGGCAAGCCCGAGTCGCTGCTGCAATACATCACCGACCGGCCAGGGCATGATCGGCGCTACTCGCTGAACATCGACAAGGTCAAGGCGCTGGGCTGGGCGCCGCGCCATGGCTTTGACGAGGCCCTGGAAAAGACGGTGCGCTGGTATGTGGACAATGAGTGGTGGTGGCGCAAGATAAAGTCGGGGGAGCACTATCGCGCCTACTATCAGGCGCACTATAGCGGGCGCGAGGTGTGAGGGCCTCGACGGGCCCGGCGAACCGCCCATCTCTTTGACAGATTGGGCACATCTGCCTATGCTATGCACACGATTGCATGAGGCGCCCTACCCGGCGCCTCTCTCCAGACTCGGGCTGCACACGTGTGCAGGGGCGGCAGATGAGCGTCTCCATCAAAGACATCGCCCAGGCGGCGGGGGTTTCGCACTCGACCGTCTCGCGGGCGCTGGCCGATAGCCCGCTGATCAGCGAGGCGGCTCGCCGGCGCATTCAGGCGCTGGCCGGCAAGATGGGCTATGTGCCCAACGCTCAGGCCCGTGGCCTGGTGCTGGGGCGCACCATGACCATCGGCATCGTGGTCACTACCATCGCCGACCCCTTTGTGGCTGAGGTGGTGCAGGGCATCGAATCCACCGCCCACGCTCACGGCTATGGCGTCATCCTCACCGGGTCAGACAACGACCCCGAGCGCGAGGCGCAGTCGGTGGAGATGTTGCGCGCCCGCCGCGCCGACGCCGTCATCGTCACCTCGTCGCGCATCGGCGACCTCTACCAGGACGACCTGCAAGAGACCGGCGTGCCGGTGGTGTTGATCAACAGCCACAACGACCAGGGTGGCGCTCGCGTGGTGTCCATCTCGGTGGACAACCGCCACGGCGGCTATCTGGCCACGCGGCATCTGCTGGGCCTGGGCCACCGGCGCATCGCCTACGTCGCCGGCCTGCCCGCCCACAGCGACGACTGCGACCGCTGCCAGGGCTATGGCGATGCCCTGCGCGACGCGGGGCTGGCCCGCGACGAGCGCTACACCATCGCTGGCGATGGCCGCGCCACGGGCGGCGAGCGGGCCCTGCCCGCGCTGCTGGCGCTCGCGCCGCGGCCCTCGGCGGCCTTTTGCTACAACGACATGACGGCCATCGGCCTCATCGCTGCGGCGCGCAGGGCGGGCCTGGCCGTGCCGCAAGAGCTGGCGGTGGTGGGCTTTGATGACATCCCCTTTGCGGCGCTGACCTATCCGGCGCTGACCACCGTGGCGCAGCCCAAACATGAGATGGGCCGCCGCGCCGTGGAGCGAGCGCTGGCGCTGCTCTCGGGCGACGCCACGCAGCCCGACCACCTCAGCCTGCAGGGGCAGCTCATCGTACGCGAATCCTCTGGCGCTGGCGCCAGTCGGGTCGAGTGAAAAAGGAGCGTATCACATGAAGGGTCTGGTTCTCGATGCCAAATGGGATCCGCGGCCTGGCTACCAGGTCTCGGAATGGGAAAAGCAGACGGGCAAGGCCATCACCGGTAACAGCATCTGGCGGCACCCCACGTTGCAGGTGACCGACTGGCCCGACCCCACGCCGGGCCCGCAGGATGTGGTGCTCGAGGTCAAGGCCTGTGGCGTGTGCGGCTCTGACATGCACTTTTACGAGACCGACAAGGATGACTACATCCTCTACCCGGGCCTGACCAAGTTCCCCACCATCCTGGGCCACGAGTTCAGCGGTCGGGTGATCGCCGCCGGCCCGCAGGTGACGTCGCTCAAGGTGGGCGACATGGTCACGGTCGAGGAGATGATCTGGTGCGGCCGCTGCGTCAACTGCCGCAATGGCTTTCCCAACCAGTGCACCAACCTCGAAGAGATCGGCTTTACGATCCCGGGCGCCTTTGCCAACTATATCGCCGTCGACGAAAAGTTCTGCTGGAAGATCGACGCCATCGCCGAGCGCCTGGGCGACGTGGAGCAGGCTTTCGAGCTGGGCGCCATGACCGAGCCCACCACCGTGGCCTACAATGGCATGATCGAGCGGGCCGGCGGCTTTCGCCCCGGGCAATATGTGGCCGTGTTCGGCGCCGGGGCCATCGGCCTGGCCGCCACGGGCATTGCGCGCGCAGCGGGCGCCGGCAAGGTGGTGGTGTTCGAGCTCACTCCCGAGCGCCGCGAGCTCGCCAAGCTGGTGGGCGCCGATGCCGTCTACAGCCCTGTCGACGTGACCCCCAGCGAGGTGTTGATGGAGCTGTCGGATGGCGCCGGCTTTGACTTTTTCGTCGAGGCCGCCGGCGCGCCGGTGCGCACCGTCCCCGAGATGGAAAAGGCGATGGCCATCAACGGCCGCATCGTGCAGATCGGCCGCGCCGCCCAACGCGTGCCCATGTATCTCGAGACCTTCCAGGTGCGCCATGCGCAGGTCTTTGGCGCGCAGGGGCACTCGGGCAACGCCACCTTCCCCAACGTCATCCGCCTGGTGGCCTCGGGCCGCCTCGATCTGCGGCCCATCATCACCGGGCGCTACACGCTCGACCAGACGGTGGACGCCATCGCCGCCTCGACCAAGCGCACCGATGGCAAGCTGCTGGTCAAACCCAACTGACGCGCTGCATGGGAGGTGGGGCAATGGTTGAGGAGTTGCGGCTGGGGCTGATCGGCGCAGGGCGCATCGGGCGCGTGCACGCCGCGAACCTGGCCCAGCGCGTGCCGGGCGCGCGGCTGGTGGCCGTGGCCGACGTGTTTGGCGACGCTGCGCGCGCCCTGGCCGGCGAGTATGGCCTGGACGCCTATGACGACCACCGGCCCTTGCTCGAACGCGCCGATGTCGATGCCGTGGTGGTCTGCTCGAGCACCGATACGCACGCGCCGATGATCACTGCAGCGGCGCAGGCGGGCAAGCACATCTTTTGCGAAAAGCCGATCGCGCTCGACCTGGCGCGCATCGACGACGCCCTGGCCGCTGTGGCCGATGCCGGCGTCACGCTGCAGGTGGGCTTTAACCGGCGCTTTGACGCCGGCTTTAGCGCGGTGCGCCAGGCGGTGATCGCTGGCAAGGTGGGCCGCCCCGAGATGGTGCGCATCACCAGCCGCGATCCCGAGCCGCCGCCGATCGGCTATGTCAGGGTGTCGGGCGGCATCTTTCTCGATATGACCATCCACGACTTTGACATGGCCCGCTTTTTGGTGGGCGAAGAGGTCGTCGAGGTCTCGGCCGCGGGCGCGGTGCTGGTCGATCCAGCGATCGGCTCGGCGGGCGACATCGACACGGCCATCGTCACGCTGCGCTATGCCAGCGGGGCGCTGGGCGTCATCGAGAATAGCCGGCGCGCCGTTTATGGCTATGATCAGCGCGTCGAGGTGTTTGGCTCGGCCGGCATGGTCGCGGCGGGCAACGAGACGCCGCATCGCGCGGTGTTGAGCGATGCGCAGGGCGTGCATGGGCCGCTGCCGCTCTACTTTTTCCTTCAGCGCTATGCCGAGGCTTATGTGGCCGAGATGCAGGCCTTTGTCGAGTGCGTTTGCAATGGCACGCCGCCGCCCGTCAGCGGCCACGATGGCCGCGTGCCGGTGGTGATGGGCCACGCCGCGTGGAAATCCTATCGCGAGGGGCGGCCGGTGCGCCTCAGCGAAATCCAGTAGAGGAGTCTGACATGACCGAGACAGTTGCACCCAAGGGCTGGCTGGCCAGCCACACGCCGGGCGTCTTGTTCGAGGACAACGGCGTTGGCCGCATGAAAAAAGAGGTCTGGGATGCGAGTGATGCCGAGATCGACGCGATCCTGGCCGAGTACGGCTTTCCTGCGTCGGTCGAGTGGGGCAAGCCCGGGTCCTACATCCAGACGACAGTGCGCCACCAGTTGGTGCAAGAGCGCCGCAAGAACGACGTGGTGATCATCCCGGTGGGCTGCACCGAGCTGCACGGCGATCACCTGGTCAGCGCCGCCGATACCCTGTTCGTCAGCCAGATTGCCGAGGGCGTGCGCCGCTATACGCAAAAGAAGGGCTACCCGGTCGCGCTGTCGCTGCCGCCGCTCAACTTTGGCTCGCATCCCTACCATCACTATGGCATGGCCGGCACCGTGCCCATCCGCGAGGATGTGTCGCGCGAAATGCTCATCGATGTGATGCTCGGCCTGTGGAACGACGGCTTTCGCAAGCAGATCATCCTCAACAACCACGGTCACCTGTGGATGCTCGAGAGCACCGTGCAGCAGTTCTGCAAGCGCTACCAGCTGCCCGGCATCTTCCGAGTGATGGACTGGCACCGCGCCGTGCGCGAGTTCTTTTACACCAAGGCCCAGGGCGGCCACTGGGGCAGCGACTTTGTGCATGCCGAAGAGGCCGAGACCTCGCTGGGCCTCTACCTGTTCCCCGACATGGTCGACATGACCTACGCCGTCAACACGCAGGGCGTCAACTATCTGCCCGACGGCCACTTTGACAAGTCGGTGGACCCCTACGGCCGGCCCAGCCGCTGGTCTGAGGGTGAAGGCCACTTTGCCATCGAGATTTCGGCCACGCCCGAGGGCGTGGTGGGCAACGCCGCCGATGCCGAGGCCTGGAAGGCCAAGCGACCGTTGGCGGCCATCTTGCGCTATGTGACGCTGCTGGTCGATGACATCCTGGCCGCCTTCCCGCCGGGCACCGTGCCACCTGTCGAAGAGGTGACGCTGCGCACTGCCGCCGAGATGGAGCCCTTCTTGCGCGAGCCGATGAGCCCGGGCTGGAAGCCGGTCTATGCGCTGCCGCTGCTGGGCCAGCAAGAGACCCGCTAGGCGCTGCCATCTGCACGAGACCCCTGGCGCCGCCGGGGGTCTCTACATGAACGGAGGCAACCATGAATCTCTCTATCGTGCTGTCGACGCAGCCAGCCCAGTTTCAGGCGGTGGCCTTCAAGGGGGATCTGGGGCGCAACATCTCGCGCATCGCCTCATGGGGCTATGATGGCGTCGAGATCGCCGTACGCGACCCGCAGGCCCTGGATGTGGCCACGCTGCAGGCCCTGATTCTGCAGCATGGGCTCGCGATCCCGGCCATCGGCACAGGCCAGGCCTGGGGCGAAGAGGGCCTCTCGTACACCGACCCAGATGAGGCGGTACGCCGCGCAGCGATCGAGCGCACCAAGGCGCACATTCCGCTGGCGGCGCGTTTTGGGGCGGTGATCATCGTCGGCCTGCTGCGGGGCATCGTGCGGCCCGGCGTCGACCCGGCACAGGCGATGGACTGGTTGGTGTCGGCGCTGCAAGAGTGCTCGCTGACCGCCGCTGCCCAGGGCGTGCGCATTGCGCTCGAGCCGATCAATCGCTACGAGACCACGCTGATCAACAATGCGGCGCAGGGGCTCGAGTTGCTGGAGCGAGTCGGCGCGCCCAACATCGGCCTGCTGCTCGACACTTTTCATATGAATATCGAAGAGCCGCAGATCGAACAGAGCATCCTGGCCTGTGGCGACCGCATCTTTCACTTTCACGTGGCCGATTCGAACCGCTGGCATCCGGGCGCCGGGCACCTCGATTTCGCCAGCATCTTGAGCGCGCTGATGGCCACCGGCTATCACGGCTGGGTCTCGGGCGAGTTCATGCCGCAGCCCGATGGCGACACGGCGGCCCAGCGGGGCATTGCCCACCTGCGCGGCCTGGCGCTCTGACGCGTCTGCATGCCAACGGCCAGGGCAAGGGCGCCCTGGCCGTGCTCTCTTCCGCCGCCAGAGATCAGGCGAGGACGTGCACGCCGTCGTCGGCGCGGCAGATATAGATCTCGCCGTCGAGGCCCGTGTTCTGTTTGTAGAGCGAGGCCACCTCGGCGGCAAAGGGCTCGGCCTCTTCCTCGACCACCAGCGCCACCGCACAGCCGCCAAAGCCGGCGCCCGTCATACGCGCGCCATACACTCCCGGCTGCTTCCAGGCCGCCTCGACCATCATGTCCAGCTCAAAGCAGCTCACCTGATAGTCGTCGCGCAACGAGAGGTGCGAGGCGTTCATCAGCTCGCCTAGCCGCGCCAGGTCGCCAGCGCGCATGGCCTCGACGGCCTGCAGGGTGCGGACGTTCTCGGTGACCACGTGCCGGCAGCGGCGATAGGTGACCGGGTCGAGCTCATCCTTGCGGGCTTCGAGCTGCTCGGGCGTCACATCGCGCAGCGCCTTGACGCCCAGGATGGCGGCGCCGCGCTCGCATTCGGCCCGGCGGGTGTTGTATTCGGAATCGACCAGCCCGCGCTTTTTGCGGGTGTTGCAGATCACCAGGCTGACGCCCGCCGGCAAGGGGGCCAGCTCATAGCCCAGGCTGCGGCAGTCGATCAGCAGCACGTGACCGGCCTTGCCCAGCGACACGATGTACTGGTCCATGATGCCGCAGTTCATGCCCACAAAGAGGTTCTCGGCCTTTTGGCAGAGCAGCGCTCTGCGGACGCCATCCAGCTCAAAGCCCGACAGCGTCTGAAAAGCGCAGGCAAAGCCCACCTCGAGCGCCGCCGAAGAGCTGAGCCCCGAGGCCACCGGCACGTCGCTGGCCAGGGCGGCGTCAAAGCCCTCGAGCGCAAAGCCATCGCCCTGTAGCGCCCAGGCCACGCCCTTGACATAGTTGGCCCACGACTGGTGCTGCGTGCGCACCAGGTGGTCGAGTGAAAAGGTCGCTGTGTCGCCAAAGTCAGCCGCATGCACCCGCACCTGGCGGTCGTCGCGCGGCCGCAGCCCGATGACCACGTGCCGGTCGATGGCCGCCGGCAGCACAAAGCCGTCGTTATAGTCGGTGTGCTCGCCGATGACGTTCACGCGCCCCGGCGACACGACGATCAGCTCGGGCTGCGCGCCAAAGGACCGCTCAAAGGCGGCCTGCACGGTGCTCAGCAGGGCGCGCACGCGCTCGTCCACAGTCTCATAGCTCATGGATGGCCCCCGATCTCAGCAGTTCCACCAGTCCCGCCAGGGTTCCGCTGGCGTCGCAGATCACACCCTGGCCGTCGCCGTCGCGGCCGCGGTCCACATAGTAGGTCTTGATGCCCAGGCGACCGGCCGGCATATCCGCGCTGGCGCTGTCGCCTGCCATCAACGCCTCGTGCGGCGCCACGCCCAGGTCGGCCAGCACCGTCCTAAAGTAGCCGCCCGCCGGCTTGCAGGCCGTGTGGACATCATAGGCAGCCACATGCTCGTAGGCAATCTCTTCGTGAGGCACGCCGGCCCAGCGCAGCCTGGCCATCACTGCCTCGAGGGGAAAGAGCGGCTGTGTGGCCACAGCCAGCTTGAGCCTCGCCTCGCGGGCCAGAGCCACCAACTCGCGGGCCGCCGGATCTTGACGTGTGAACGACCGCAGTTGGTCGAACTCGTTGGCGTAAAAGGAGCCAAAGCGCGTCCACGCCTGCGCGGCGTCGCAGCCGGTCTTGCTCAAGAAGGCGCTCATAAAGACGCGGTCGAGCGTGCCCTGCGAGCCGTTGCTGCGCATCATGGCGCGCGTGCCGGCGTCGAACGCCGCCGTAAAGCGCGACGCCGGCACCAGCGGCGCCATGTGGCGCACCAGCAGCTCCAGATAGGGCGGGAAGAAGGCATCCCAGTCGTTGATCAGCAGCGTGTCATCCAGGTCCAGCAGCAGGGCGCGGATCATGGCTTGGCACAGTCCTTGCAGTGGTGTGTTATCGATCGCGGCCGGGCAGCAAGATGCGCGGCCGAGGGGCCTCGTCTTGCTCGTCGGTGGGCGTGGGCGCGCCGGGCACAATCAGCCCCGAAGATGTCTGGCGGATGCCGCTGCGCGTCTGCTCGGCCTGGCGCGCCTTGCGCTGCGCCTCGGCCTGCAGCTCGGCGGTGCGAGCCCGCAGGCGGTCGCGCGCCTCGGCAGGGTCGCGATAGCGCGTGCCCGCCCCGATCAGGCTGCGCAACCCGTCGGCGCGCGCCGAGAGCATAAAGGCGTTGAACAGATGCCCGTTGGCCCGCAAGAAGGCGTCCCACGTGGCCTGATAGTGCTCTTCGCGGTAGAGGCGCTCGGCATTGCGCACATAGTCGCCCAGCGGCTGCTCGTATTCGGCGGGCAGCAGCGAGGCCATGGCCGCCAGCAGATAGGTTTCGCCCGCCAGCACGCGACGGCCCATCACCAGGTCTCCCACGCGGGCGTGGTGCGCCAGCATGGGGCTATAGACCTCGAGCGGTTCCTCGCGCAGCAGGTCGATCAGTGACACCTGGGCCGAGCCGTCGAGCGACAGCACGCGCCACAGCCCCATTGTCGAGGCCGCCCAGCCATCGAGCAGCAGGCGCGCCTCGGCCGGGTAGCGCTCGGCGCGATCCTCGATAAAGAGGTCGATCACGTGGCGGCCATTGCTGTCCACGCCATAGTCGTGGATGAACCACTCCAGCATGGCGCGCAGGCTTTCCTGGCCCAGCACGTCTGCCGCCGAGATGTCATAGGCGCCGCCCCAATAGAGGCCAAAGGCGGCAAACAGCGCCGTGTTAAAGCGCGGTAGCTGCGCAAACTGATACAGCTCGGTCAACAACAGCGCCTCGCCGCTGGAGAGGTTGACCTCGCGCGAAGCGCCGATTTGGTCGGCACGCAAGCAGCAGTTCTTGTACTTTTTGCCGCTGCCGCAGGGGCAGAGATCGTTACGTTTGGCTCTGAGCACGGGCAGGCTCCTCTCGCGTGCTACAGGCCATGTTACCACAGGCTCCGGCGGCCACCAACTCTTTACGGCGACCCGACTCTGCTCGCGGCCAGCGCCTGTCGCACAGCGGCCAGCTCGGCGATCGCGGCGCGCTCTGGCTCGGGCCCAAACCACTCTACCGAGACAAAACCTCCATAGGCACGCTCGGCCAGCGCCCGCAAAAAGGGCCCATAGTCCAGGTCGCCCTCGGCCAGCCCGCAGGGCTGCGAGGCGGCCCCCACGGTGCGCCCGTTCTTGAGGTGCACGATGCGCAGCCAGGGCTCGAGCTGCGCCAGCGCCTCCAGCGGGTCCTCGCCGATGGCGAACAGGTTGTAGATGTCGAGGTTCACGCCCAGGTTGCGGGCGTTCACCATCTGTAACAGGCGCAGGGTGCCGGGCGTGCTATCGTGCAGGTGGCCCTGGTGCGTCTCGAGGGCCAGGCCCACGCCATAGGGCGCCGCCAGGGCGCAGATCTCGCCCAACACCTCGGCTATCGCGGCCCACACCTCAGGCTCGGCCGCCGACGAGCCGCCGCCGGTGAACATGCGCACCAGCGGCGCCCCCACACGCAGCGCATAGTGGATGTGGCGCGTGGCCACAGCGATGCCCTCGTCAGGCTCGTTGCGCAGGTCAAAGTAGGCGCTGACCATGGGCGCCTGCAGGCCCAGCGCCGCGAGCTGCTGCACCAGCAGGTCCAGGCTGCCATGTTCTGCGGCAAAGCGATCCAGGTGCGGGCCCCACAGCTCGGCGCCATCGTAGCCGGCCGCTGCGATCGTCGGCAGCACCGCCTCGATGGGGGTTAGCTTCCACGCGATGGTGCACATCGACACTCTCATCGGACCTCCCCTGCGCTCTCGGTGGCGCCAAAGCGGAGTGCAATGCTCTTGTATGGCCTTCGCCTCCGTGCTAGAATAGCCCCGGACATTGTGCCGGGAGGTTGACGCCGTGCGGATGACCAGAGGCGCCGACTATGGCGCGCGAGGCGTGATCCGCCTCGCCCGCGCCCCTCAGGGGCAGATCATGCTGGTCAGCGAGATCGCCGCGCGCGAGGGGCTGCCCGAATCCTATCTGGCCAAGATCTTTCAAGAGCTGGCGCGCAGCGGCATCGTGCGCTCGCACCGCGGGGCAGGCGGCGGCTTTTCGCTGGCCAGGCCAGCCGAGGCCATCACGCTGCGACAGATCGTCGAGGCCATCCAAGGCCCGCTGGCCCTCAACACCTGTCTCGAGGCCGGCGCAGCCAATGCCTGCGATCAGGTGTCCACCTGCGCGCTCTACCCGGTGCTGCAGCGCGCCCAACAACAGCTCGTGTCGATCCTCGACGAAACCACGCTGGCCGAGCTGGTCGCCCGCGGCGACTAGGCCTCGTCGATGGCGCTGATGCGCACCCTGGCGCCGTTGGCCACCTGCTTGAGCACCGTCGCGTCGCCTTCGATCTTGCCAAAGACATTCACCGGGCTGGCCGGGCGGATCTCGTTGCCGCGGCTCATGGGCGTGGGGCCAAAGAACAGGCAAAAGGCGTGTCCTGGCTCCCAGTAGCCCAGATCGCCCAGCTCGACGACGGCCCTGGCGTCGCGCGCCTGCTCGACAAAGACGGGGATGCCAAAGTAGATCTCGTCGCCCCAGGAGTTGCCGCGCGCCTCGATGGGCAGCGCCTTCCAGATGGCGTCGGCGGTGGCCGAATCGTCCAGCGTGGCCGTGACGGTCACGGCGCCGGCAGCGATGGCGATACGTCTCATCAGACTCTCCTTACCGTCAAATGGAGTGCTTGACATGGAACATATGTTCTGCTATCATGTCGTTGGAACAAACGTTCTATGGGGCCCGACGGTCCCAATCTCAAAAAACGGCTCTGTCCCGGCTGTTCTGTCAAACGTCGGGCCCCATCTCTCGTCACAGGCTGGTCGTTGATGGATCTGCAAGTGGGCATGCTCTGGTACGATGACGCACGTGACCTCACACTCGGCGAAAAGATCGCGCGCGCCGCTGCGCACTATCACGCCAAGTATGGCCAGCCGCCCAACATCTGCTACGTGCCGCCTCAGGCCCTGACGCAAGAAACGCCCGTGTTGGACGGGATGCGCATCAAGGGCCTGCCCAGTCTGCTGCCCCACCACTTTTGGCTGGGCGTCGCTCAGGCCCAGGTATAGTGCCCCTGGCCCACCAACGACGACAGCTCCTGCTCGACCGCAGGCGATGCACTCGTGCCCAGCTCGGGAAAGTCCACCTCGACCACGCCGTTGGGCCCGCGCAGCAAGAGCGTAAAGGGCACCTCGCCCCGCTGGGCCGTGAGCAGCTCGAACACCTGCTGCACCAGGTCGCGCGTGCGCCGCGTGTCCTCGCCCAGGGGCAGCTCCACGCGCAGGCGTCGCGCCCGTGGCGCTGTGGCGTGAGGCGCCGGCCGCTCGGCGCCCGGCCAGGCGGCCGCTGGCGGGTCGGCCTCTGAGCTCGTGTCGGCCGCAGGCCAGGCCGCTGGGGCGCCCTGCGGGGGGGCCTGTCGCGCCGCTGCCGGCCGCGACGAGCCCTTGCGCTGGGCGTCGGCCGGCACGCTGTAGGTCGAGATCGCCTCGGCGATCAGCTTGGCGTCATCGTCGCGCACCTGCACGCGCGCATCGATCAGCTTGATGCCGCCGTCGGTCAACAGCTCCTGGGCGTCGCGATAGGCGTTGGGGAACACCACCAACTCGCGCGAGCCGGTCAGGTCCTCGATCTGTGCAAAGGCCATCAGCTCGCCCTTTTTGGTGGTGATCACCCGCACCGACTCGATCATCCCCGCCACGCTGAGGCGCTCGCCGTCGCGGCCGACATCGACAGCCGACAACGCCGTGAGACGCTCGTCCTCGTAGCGGGTGAGCACGTCCAGCGGATGGTTGGCCAGGTAGCTGCCCAGCAGGTCCTTTTCGTCGGCCAGGCGCTCCTTCTCGCTGAGGCGTTGTCTGGCCCGCGTCAACGTCAGGCCGCCCCGCGCGCCGCCCACGTCAGCCAGATCGAACAGCGTGCCCTGGCCGATCTCTCGGTCGTGATGCACCTGCTGGCTGGTGGCCATCATCTGATCGATAGAGGCCAGCAGGTCGGCGCGGTCGCCCAGGCAGTCCAACGCGCCGGCGCGAATCAGACACTCGAGCACGCGCTTGTTGACCTTGCGCAGGTCTACGCGCTCGCAAAAGTCATCGACATTGGCAAAGGCCTGGTCGCCTCGCGCCCGCACGATCTCCTCGGCGGGAGCGTCGCCCACGTTCTTGATGGCGCCCAACCCAAAGCGCACGGCGAGCTCGGCGGCGCCCATGATCTGGCAACGCTCGCTGACCGTGGTGCAGTCGGCCGGCTCGAGCTCGAAATCCACCCCCGACATGTTCACCGAGGGCGGGCGCACGGCGATGCCCAGCCGGCGCAGCTCGCCGATGAACAGGGTCACCTTTTCCAGGTTGCCGCGCTCCACCGACAGGGTGGCCGCCAGAAACTCGGCCGGATAGTGCGCCTTGAGATAGCCCGTCTGCAGGGTGATGGCCGCATAGGCCGCCGAGTGGCCCTTGTTAAAGCCATAGTTGGCAAACTTTTCGATGTCGGCAAAGATCTGCTCGGCGATCTCGGCCGAGATGCCGTTATCCACGGCGCCCTGCACGAACTTGGCGTGCTGCTGTTCGAGCGCCTTGGCCTTTTTCTTGCCCACCGCGCGGCGCAGCAGGTCGGCCTCTGAGGCGCTAAAGCCTGACAGCTCCTGAGCGATGCGGATGATCTGCTCTTGATAGACGATGATGCCGTAGGTCTCGCTCAAGATCGGCTGCAGGCGCGGGTGCAGATAGGTCAGCTCTTCGCGCCCGAACTTGCGGTCGACATAGTTCTGAATGAACTCCATCGGCCCCGGGCGGTAGAGCGCCAGGATGGCCATGATGTCGCGAAACTCGCTGGGCTGCATGTCGCGCAGCACGCGGCGCATGCCCGAGCTCTCGACCTGGAACACGCCGGTGACCTCGCCCGTGGAGAGCAACGCGTAGGTCTCGGGATCGTCCATGGGGATGGCGTCGAGCGTCAGCTCGCTGCCGCGCGTCCTGACGATCCACTGGAAGGCGCGGTCGATGATCGTCAATGTCGAGAGCCCCAGCACGTCCAGCTTGAGCAGGCCGATCTCTTCGACGTCCGACATGCAGAGCTGCGAGACGATGCCCTCGCCGCGAGGCGCGCGCTGCAGCGGCGTATAGGCCACCAGCGGCTTGTCGGTGATCAGCACCCCACAGGCGTGCGTCGAAAAGTGGCGCGAGATGCCCTCGACCTGGCTGGCGCCATCCACCAGGCGCCGCACGTAGGGCTGGCTCTCATAGAGCGTCTTGAGCTCGGCCACCTCGGTGAGCGCCGCGCGGATCGTCTGCTTGGGCCCCGGGGGGATCAGCTTGGCGATGCGGTCGACCTCGTCGAGCGGCACGCCCTGGGCGCGGCCCACATCGCGGATGGCGCCGCGCGCGGCCATGGTGCCAAAGGTGGCGATCTGCGCGGTCTTGTCGTCGCCATAGCGCCCCACCAGGTAGTCGATCACCTCTTGTCGGCGGTCCTCGGGATAGTCGAGGTCAATATCGGGCATGGTGACACGCCCGGGGTTCAAGAAGCGCTCAAAGATCAGGTCCAGGTCGATGGGATCGAGGTCGGTGATGCCCAGCGCATAGCCCACCAGGCTGCTGGCCCCCGAGCCGCGGCCGGGGCCCACCAGCATCCGGGCCTCGTTCTTGGCCCAGTTCACCAGGTCATAGTTGATGAGGAAATAGTCATCAAAGCCCATGTCGTGGATGACGCCGAGCTCATAGTCCAGCCGCTCCCAGGCCTGTTGGCTCGGCTCGCCATAGCGCCGACGCAGGCCCTCTTCGCAGAGCTTGCGCAGATAGCCCTGGGCCGTGTAGGGCGCCGGCACGTCGAACTGCGGCAGGTGATACGACGTGAACCCCACCTCGACGTTGCAGCGCTCGGCGATGGCCACCGTGTTGGCCACCGCTTCAGGATAGTCGGCCATCAGCGCTGCCATCTCGTCGGGCGAGGCGAGGTAATAGTCGGCGCTGCCCATGCGCATGCGCTCGGGGTCGGCCAAGGTGGTCTGCGTCTGGATGGCCAGCAAGAGCTCTTGCGTCTGGGCGTCTTCAGGCCGCACATAGTGCACGTCATTGGTGGCCACCAGCGGAATGCCCAGCTCGCGGCCCAGCCGCGCCAGGGCATCGTTGATGGCATCGATGCCCTCGATGCCTGCGTGGCGCTGCAGCTCCAGGTAAAAGCGGTCGGGGCCAAACAGGTCACGATACCAGGCCGCCTCGCGGCGCGCCTCGTCGACCTGGCCTTCCTGGATCAGCGATGGCACGATGCCCGAGATGCAGGCGCTCAGGGCGATGAGCCCCTCGGCATGTTGAGCCAGCAGCTCCTTGTCGATGCGCGGCTTGTAGTAAAAGCCATCCAGGTGGGCGCGGGTCACCAGCTCCATCAGGTTCTGATAGCCCACCTGGTTTTCGGCCAGCAACACCAGGTGAAACGAGCGGCGGTCCTTTTGTGCATCGCGCTGGTGCATGCGGCGCGCGGCCTGATAGACCTCGCAGCCATAGATCGGCTTGATGCCGGCGGCGTTGGCAGCATGGCTGAACTTGATCGTGCCGTACATCGAGCCATGGTCGGTCAGCGCCAGCGCCTCCATGCCGCTTTCGGCGGCGCGTCGGCAGAGATCTGGCAGCCGGGCCAGGCCGTCCAGCAGCGAGAACTCGCTGTGGACGTGCAGATGCACAAAGGAACTCACCCCGTCCTCCCCAAAGGTGTCTTGGAACGCACTCTTATTCTAGCACAGGCGGCCCTGCCTGGGGCCCGCCATCGCGCCTAGTCGACGACGGCGATCAGCTCCACCTCGATCAGCCAGGCGGGGTTCAGCAGACGGCAGCCCACCGTCGAGCGGGCCGGCGGGTTGCTCGGAAAGAACTCGGTGAACACCTTGTTCCAGCCCTGCAGGTCGCGTTCGGGATGCGTCAGAAAGCAGGTCACTTTGACGACCTTGCTCCAGTCCGAGCCCGCCTCGGCCAGCACCTGGCCCAGGCTGGCAAAGCACTGCCGCGCCTGCGATTCGATATCGGGCCCGGGCACATTGCCGCTGGCGTCCAGCCCGGCATAGCCCGACGTGAACAACAGGTTGCCCACCTTGATACCGGCCGAAAACGGCAGCGCGGGGCTGGTGCCTGGGGGTGTGACGATCTCTTTCATCTCGTGCCTCCTGTTAGCGATCTCGATGGCCGCCGTCGGGCGCCGCGCTGCAGCGTTCGGCGCGCCAGGTGGCCTGCCAATACTCACCGAGGGATACCGTGCCTGTGAGCGCCTCGCCCTCGAGCCGCCCCTCAAAGCGGTAGCAGGTCTGGGTCGTCGTGCGCCCCAGCCTCACCGCGAAATCCACCTGCTCACCGGCCACCGTGCCCTGCAGCGCGACGCGGTTGTAGGGCGTGGCGTACTCGCCCTGCAGCGCGGCGCCCTGCTGTTGCCAGCGCAGCGCATGGCGCGCCTCGCCCAGCACGAACTCGAGGCTCACGGCCCACTCGCCCGACAGGTCGCAGGCGGGCGGCCTGGGCGACGCGACCGGCTCGGCCGGCCGAGCCAGCAGCGCGCGGATGCGGGCTGCGGCCAGGGGCGCATCGCCCACTTCCATCATATAGGGCATGATGCGCAGACCGCGCGGCTCCAGGTGCAGGGCAATGCGCGGATCGCCCTGCCACAAAGCCTGATGCACCGCCTCGGGAGTGTGCCCCAGCGTGGCCGCATCCCACTCGATGACCAGGGTAGGAGCGTGGTTGGCCAGGCCGGGCTGCACCACATGGGTGGTCACTCCAGGCAGGTCGGCCACCGCCTGGCGGATCTCTTCCAGGTAGCCTTCCCATTGCCGCCACTCGGCCTCATGGTCGCGATAGAGCAGCCAGGCTTCCACCGCGCCCAACAGACCCATCACCTCTTCTTTGCCCATCTTCATAGGGCGGCCCACGCCATGGTGTGGCGCGCCGTTCAAAAAGGCCGCCTGCAACAGGCTCTTGCGCCCCAGCACCAGGCCGCTGGCCTGGGGGCCACGCAGGCACTTGCCGCCGCTGTAGCAGACGGCGTCGGCGCCCATGGCCAGGTAGCGGTTGGGGATATCGGGCCGTTGCGCTGCGGCGTCCACCACACAGGCGATGCCGCGCTCGTGGGCGCGGGCGATCATCCAGGGGATGGGGATCGTGCTGTCCTCTTCATAGTCGCCGATGATGGCCACCATGGCCGTGCGCGGGCTCATGGCCTGCAGATACTCGGCGGCCGTCTCGACTTGCACCAGCCGCGCGCCCACGAGCTCGATGGCGCGATCGTACTGGTTGCGGTGGGCGCCCTGGATGAGCACCTCGTTGGGCATGCCGGTGGTGTCGGGCAGCATGGCCATGCGCTCGGGATCGGCGCCGGCCATGCACGCCGCGGTGAGATCGGCGATGGCCGCGGCGCATCCCACGGTGATGAGGCCCCACTCGGCGCCCGTCAGTTCGGCCAGGCGTTCGCCCACGCGGTCGAGCAGTTCGTCCATCTCCACATAGGCGTCAGAAGCGGCGTACATGGCCTGGGCGGCCTGGGGCACCATCCGCGAGCCGCTGATGGCGGTGTAGGTGCCTTTGCAGTTGATGATGCGGCGCACCCCCAGGCTCTCAAAAGTGGGGGGCTGGCCGATGGGGCAGGTGCTGGTGCTCGGGCTCATGCAGGCCTCACTGGATAGGGTGACCCTAGGCTAGCGCCAGAGGCCCCCTCTGTCAAAAGGCGGGCGGTTGCCCTGCCTGCCGGGCATCGCTATAATGCCGCTGCTGGAGGGGACATGCCAAGCGTCTCGGTCATCGCCACGGTGCTGAACGAAGCCGCCGCCATCATCGAGCTGCTGCACTCGCTGCAGGCGCAGACACGCCCGCCCGAAGAGGTCGTGATCGTCGACGGCGGCTCGCGCGACGGCACCCTCGAGGTGTTGCAGGCCTTTGCCGCCGAGGCCAGCCTGCCTGTGCGCGTGCTGTCGGCTCCAGGCGCCAATATCTCGCGTGGCCGCAACCTGGCCATCGCTGCCGCCAGCGGCGAGGTCATCGCCTCGGTGGATGCCGGCGTGCGCCTCGAACCCGACTGGTTGGCCGAGCTGGTGGCGCCCTTTGAGGGCGAAACGCCGCCCGACGTGGTGAGCGGGTTCTTTCAGGCCGATCCGCGCAGCCTGTTCGAACGAGTGCTGGGGGCCATCACCCTGCCGCGCCTCGAAGAGATCGATCCGGAGCGCTTTGAGCCCTCCTCGCGCTCGGTGGCCTATCGCAAGGCCGCCTGGCAGGCCGTGGGGGGCTACCCTGAATGGCTGGACTATTGCGAGGACCTGGTCTTTGACTTTGGCCTGCGCGACGCCGGCTATCGCTTTATCTTTGCGCCGCAGGCTCTGGTGCATTTCAGGCCCCGGCAGACGTGGCGCGCCTTTCTCAAGCAGTACTATCGCTATGCCCGCGGCGACGGCAAGGCGAACCTGTACCTGTTCAGGCACCTGGCGCGCTATGGCACCTATCTGGTGGCGCTGCCGGTGCTGATCGTGCTGGCCATCTGGGCGAGCCCCTGGTGGTGGCTGGCGGTGCTGGCGGGGCTGGGCCTGCTCTTGCGCACGCCGCTACGGCGGCTGTGGCCGGCCATGCAGGGCGAGCCATGGCCAGAGCGGTTCAAGGCTCTGGCCTGGGCGCCAGCCATCCGCATCGGCGGCGATGTGGCCAAGATGGTGGGCTATCCTGTGGGCGTGATCTGGCGCCATCGCCACGCGCCCCACACGCCCTGGCCGCGCCGCTGGCGTTAGCGCGGAACTCGACATGGCGGGCAGACGTCCTGTGGACGAGCCCGGCCCAGCTGGAGTGACCATGACCGATCTCGGCATCGTGATCGTCAACTATAACACCCGCGATGACCTGAGCCACTGCCTGGCCTCGCTGCGCACGTCGGCGCAGCGCTACAGTCGACGCACGCTGGTGGTCGACAACGCCTCGAGCGATGGCAGCGCGGCCCTGGCGCGGGCCTCGTTCGCCGATGTGGCCGAGACCATCGAGACGGGCGTCAACGGCGGCTATGCCTTTGCCAACAACATCGGCATGCGCGCCCTGGGGCTGGCGCAGGGGCGGCCGCTGGCCGAGCTGCCGCGCTATGTGCTGCTGCTCAACCCCGACACCGTGCTGCCGCCCGAGGCCCTCGATGCGGTGGTCGCCTACATGGATGCCCAGCACGACATCGGCGTGCTCGGCCCCAAGCTGGTGCGGCCAGATGGCTCCCTCGACCTGGCCTGTCGGCGCAGTTTTCCCACGCCGGCAGTGTCCTTCTACCGGCTGTCGGGGCTGTCCAAGCTCTTCCCGCGCAGCCGCACCTTTGGGCGCTATAATCTCACCTATCTCGACCCCGACCAGCAGGCCGAGGTCGACAGCGTGGTGGGCGCCTTTATGCTGATGCGCACCGCTGCGCTCGAGCAGGCCGGCCTGCTCGACGAGGCCTTTTTCATGTATGGCGAGGATCTCGATCTGTGCTATCGGATCAAGGAACTGGGCTGGCGCGTGGTATACTATCCGCAGGTGACTGTGCTGCACCTCAAGGGGGCCGCCAGCCGCAAGAACGCCGCCCGCGCCACGCGAGCCTTTTATGAGGCGATGAAGATCTTTCACGACAAGCACTATCGCGCCCAGTCGCCTGCCTGGGTCAACTGGGCTGTGGATGCCGGCGTGGTGCTGATGCGTTGGGCGGCCGAAGCGCGCAACCGCCTGCGCCCCAAAGGCAGCCGACGCGTGGCCTCAGCATAGACCTGGAGAGATGAGAGAGAGACCGCTTGACGTCTGGATGCGGTTTGCCACCATCGCGATCGACATCGTGATGGCTGGTTTCGCATTCTACTTTTCCTATCTGCTGCGCAACGCGCTGCCCATTCCCACGGCGCTCAAGTTGGGGCCGTTCATCGACTATGTGCCGCAGATGGCCATCTTTGTGATCAGCCTGCTGGGCACCTTTTTCTTCTTCCGCCTCTACCACGTGCACCGTGGCAGCTCGCGGGTCGATCTGTTGGTGCGCATCCTGTCGGCCACCTCGATCACTGCCCTGGTGGCCACGGCGCTCAGTTTCATGGTGTCGCGCCCCGATCAGGACCTGACCCGCGGCCTGGTGGTCTACAACTGGGCGCTCTCGATCATCCTGGTCGCCTTTGGCCGCGCCCTGCTCGGGTGGGTGAGCAACTTGCTGCACCGCCGTCAGCCCGAGCGTTTGCTGCTGGTGGGCACCGGCGACGTGGCCCAGATGGTGCTGCAAAAGACCCAGCAGGTGCGCCTGGGCTATCGAGTGATCGGCTTTGTGGACGGCGACAGCCCTGCCAACGAGATCGCCGGCGTGCCGGTGCTCGGTCGGCGCTCGGAGCTGGGGCGGATCGTGCGCGATCACAGGGCCCAAGAGGTCATCATCGCCTTGCCGCAGGCCACCCACGAAGAGCTGCTCGACATGATCTCGGCATGCGAGGCCGAGCGTGCTTCGGTGCGCATCTTCCCTGACCTCTTTCAGATCATCGCCTCAGAGCTGGCCATCAGCGACCTGGATGGGCTGCCGCTACTGCAAGTGCGCAACATCGCGCTGCGCGGCTGGAAGGCCACGGCCAAGCGGGTGATGGACGTGGCAGGCAGCACGCTGACGCTGCTCTTGCTGTCGCCCTTGATGATGCTGATCGCGCTGGCCATCCGCATTGAATCCAAGGGGCCGGTCTTTTACGCGCAAACGCGCGTGGGCCTCGACGGCAAGCCCTTCCCCTGCCTCAAGTTCCGCTCGATGCGGGTAGACGCCGAGGCTGAGACCGGCCCCGTGTGGGCCACACAAGATGATCCTCGGCGGACGCGAGTGGGCGAGTTTCTGCGGCGCACGTCGCTCGACGAGCTGCCCCAGTTCATCAACGTGCTGCTGGGCGAGATGAGCCTGGTGGGCCCACGCCCCGAGCGCCCGGTGTTTGTCGACCAGTTCAGGGCGGTGGTGCCGCGCTACATGGATCGCCACAAGGAAAAGGCCGGCATCACCGGCTGGGCCCAGGTCAACGGGCTGCGCGGCGATACCTCGATCGTCGAGCGGACCAAGTACGACCTCTACTACATCGAGAACTGGTCGATCCTGTTCGACCTCAAGATCATCGCGCGCACGGTGCTCAACGTGCTGCGGGGCGATCGCAACGCCTACTAGGCGCCGCGCCCGCTAGGGGGTGGGCTGGCTCGGCTCGAGCCAGAGCAGCCAGCGGTTGATGACGGGGTCCTCGGCCACGCGCACGTCGAGCCTGACACGCTCCCAGCGATAGTCGGCCAGCCGCCCCGTGTCGTCAAAGGTCAGCTCGGCCTGCCCCAGATACTGCCCGGCCACGCCATCGCTATAGCGGTCGGCGTGGATGAGCAGCGTGTCATCACGCCCCAGGCGGATCGGCTCGTCGAGTAGCTGGTTGCCCCCCACCACGATGACATCGATGCCCCTGACCTGCAGCGCGATCTGTCGGTCCACGTTCTGCCCGGCGTGCGAGAGCAGGATGATGATGTCGGCCTGCCGCCGCAGCTCGCGCACATAGCGGCGGGCGGTGCGCAGCGGGTCGCGGATCTCCCAGCCGGGCGCCTCGCGGGCATCAGAGAGGCCCAGCACGGCGACGCGACGCCCGCCGAGGTCAAAGAAGGCATAGGGCGCTGCAGCCAGGGTGTCGGCGCCGGCAGGGTAGGCGTTGGCCGAGAGCAGCGCGAACTGCGCCGAGGCCCGCAGCCGCGCCACACCCTCGGGGCCCAGGGTGGCCAGGTCCTGCGAGCCGAGCGTTACGGCGTCATAGCCCATGCGATCGAGGGCCTCGGCGGCCACCTCGCCGGGCTGAAAGCCCACGAGAGCGCCCGAGTCGAGCAGGGCGTGGCCGGCATCGAGCACCAGCAAATGCTCGGCCGCCACCCGCGCCATCTGAATCGCCGTGGCCCGCCGGGCCACGCCCCCCACGGGATCGAGTCAACCGCAGGGGCTCATCATGCCCATGGTGTCGTTGCTATGCACCAGCGTCAGACGCAGCGGCTCGCCGGCGCCGCGATCGGGCGCCGCCGCGCAGGCGGCCAGCGCCACGAGCAGGGCGGCGCCCAACAGGCCCTGTAGGAACGAGCCGGCGCTAGCGCGCCGCGGCCAGCCGTTGTGCAAAGGCATCGAACGCCTCCAGAGTGCGCTCCAAATGCGCCGCGCTGTGCGCGAGCGACACCGCGCCCAGGCCGTGGACCACGTTCACGCCGTTCACCAGCATCGCCAGCTTGAGCACCTGCTCGCGCAGGGCATGGTCGCAGCGTGCCGGGTCGGTGAGGTCGTCGGCGCAGGTGGCCACCAGGTCGTCGCGCAGCGGAAAGTAGACGCTGGTCAGTGAGCCCCCGGGGAAAGCGTCGTTGCCCCAGCCGCTGCAGCGCGCCAGCACGCCCCGGTCGCTGAACACCCTTTCGATGCGTGCGCGCAGCATTTCGCCCTTGGCGGCCAGCGAGGGATAGATCTCGTCCTCGTGGGCCAGCAGATGGTCGAGCGCAGCCTGCCCGGCCGCGAGCGAGAGAGGATGGGCGCTATAGGTGCCGCCGCTGAACCAGACCCGCGGCTCGGCGGCCTCGCTGCACAGCACCATCACGTCGGCGCGACCCACCACGGCCGCCACCGGCATGCCGCCGCCGATGACCTTGCCAAAGGTCGACAGGTCGGGCTTGACGCCATAGAGCCGTTGCGCGCCGCCCGCGCAGAATCGAAAGCCGGTGATCACCTCGTCGAGGATCAGCAGTGCGCCGTAGCGCGCCGTAAGCTCGCGGGCGGCCTGCATATACTCGCCGGTGGCGGGCACAAAGCCGCCATTGCCGGGGCAGGGCTCGCAGATGAAACAGGCGATCTCATCGCCGTGCGCGGCAAAGAGGTCGCTCAGCGCCTGAGGATCGTTGAACCGGGTCACCAGGGTGTTGTGATCGGCGCCGCCGTTGACGCCCGCCGAGTCGACGCGATCAAAGCCACTGGCAGTGCGCGCCACACCCTTGAGCGCCAACGGGTTGGCGCCATGCCAGCCGCCGCCGACCTTGACGACCACGCTGCGCCCGGTGTAGGCGCGCGAGAGCATCATGGCGTACATGGTGGCCAGCGTGCCCGAGGTGGTCAGGCGGACGCGCTCGGCGCCGGTGGCGCGCGCCAGCGTCTCGGCATAGCGCGTCTGGCGCTCTTCCAGGTGGCCGGTCTGCAACCCCTCGCCCGCCTGCAGCAGGGCGATCATCGGCTCGCGAATGGCAGCGGCGTTGTGGCCGAGCACGTTGGCATAGTGCCCCTGCCAGTAGTCCACGAGCTCGTGCCCATCCAGCGTATCGATGGTGGCGCCGTGGTTGGCCGTCACCCGAAAGGGAAAGGGCGCAAAGAGCCGCGCGCCATGGCTCACACCGTCGACCAGCACCTCGGTGGCGCGGGCATGGGCCTCGGCCGATCGGCTGAACCGCTCGCGATAGGCCGCTGTGTATTCGCTCAACAGATTCCCGGTGTCGTACATCGATCTTCCTCTCAAGCTCAGATGCTGGCAAGCAGCTTGCCGCGGCGGAACGTCTTGGCCCCCACCCAGATCATCCACAGGCTGATCACCCAGATGATCGCCCCCACCAGCCACAACGTGCCGGGCCCCAAGAAGAGCAGCCCCGCCAGTTGCGAGATCATCAGCCCCACCAGCGGCAGCACCAACATGCCGGCCGCTTGCTGCGCCTGCATAAAGGTCCTGGCGCGCGACGAAATGAGCACCGTGGCGCCCATGCCCGCCACCGAAACGGCCGGCGCTACCCACAACACCAGTGGCAGCCAGTTCAGCCGCGGGAAAAAGAGGCCGCCCATCACACGGTAGCCAACCGCATTGACCACGATGCCGTAGAGCACGAATGAGACCAGGCTGACGATCTGCGTGGGGATCAGCCCCGTGAGCAGCTTGGCGACGAAGATCTCGTCGTCCGACACGGGCGCGTACAATAGCCCCTCGAGCGTTTTGCGTTCCTTTTCGCCCACAAAGCTGTCGGCGCCGATGATGCTGGCCACCATCATGGGCACGATCAGGAACATGGGCGCGAACATGTAGCTGCTGCTCAGCAGCACCCACTGCTGCAGGCCGCTCATCTCGGCCAGGCCCGGCTCGATGGCCGCCGGCATAATCGCCAGCATCTCTGACAGGTCGTCCATGTCCGTCTCGGCCGAGCCGGCCAGGATGGGGATGAGCGTCAGCAGCGCTGGCATCAAGACATTGATCAGCAGCGGCACCAGGATCATGGGCAGCCAGATCATCTTGTTGGCGAGCACCTGCCGCAGGTCTTTGATGATGATGGCGCGAATAGCCCGCTTGTTCATCGTTGCGCCTCCTCACCCTCGCCATGGCTCTGCAGCCTGAAATAGATGTCCTCTAGAGTGTGCTCGCGAGGCACCACCGCCAGCACGCGCTCGCCCTGGGCCACCAGCAACGCCACCAGGTCGGCGATCGGCTCTTGCCCATCGAGCTCGACGGCCAGACGCGCGCCATCCACCTGCACCCTGCTGGCAGACAGTGCCCCGAGGGCCGCCACCGTCGCCGCTGCAGGAGCGGCCGCCAGCCGCAGATCGACCCAGATGCGCTGCCACATCTGCCGCGCCAGAGATGCGGGGGCGCCCACCGCTTGCAGGCGGCCACGGTCGATGACGCCTACCACATCGCACAGGCGCTGCGCCTCGGTGAGGTTGTGGGTGCACAAGAAGACGGTGCGGCCATCGGTGGTGGCTTGCTCGGCGATCAGCTCGACCACCATGCGCGACGCAGCAGGGTCGAGCCCGGCGGTCGGCTCGTCGAGAAAGAGCAGTTTGGGCTGGTGCATAAAGGCGCGCGCCAGCGCCAGCCGCTGCTGCATGCCCTTGCTATAGCCGCCCACCTTGTCGTCAGCGCGCTCGCTGAGGCCAAAGCGGTCGAGCACTTCATCCACACGACGAGGCAGGGCCTCTTGGGGCACGCCATAGAGATCGCCATAGAACGCCAGGTTCTGGCGCGCGGTAAGGGCTTCGTATAGGCTGGGAGATTCGGTCAGCACGCCCGTCTCGCGGCGGACCAGCGCGCCTTGCGTGCGCACGTCCATGCCTAGCACGGTGGCCTCGCCCGCAGTGGGCTCCAGCAGGCCGTTGAGCAGGCGCACGGTGGTGGTCTTGCCGGCGCCGTTGGGCCCCAGAAAGCCAAACACCTGGCCTTGCTGCACCTCTAGGTCGAGATCGCTGACGGCCTCGACGTCGCCAAAGCGCATCGAGAGCCCCCGCGCCGCTATGATGGCCATCGCCGAGACCTCCTCAGGCATCAAAGAGCCATCATACCTGCAACAGGCCCGGGCGTCAACGTCTCACCCATCACCAGATGGCCTGCAGCCACGACAAGGCTAACGGCTGGTCTCGTGCAAAAAGTCGGCCAGGCGTGGAATGCCCGCCGCGATGCTGTCGGCGCTGGCGCACAGCGAGATGCGCACAAAGCCGCCCGAGTGCTCGCCAAAGGCGATGCCCGGCGCCACGGCCACGTGGGCTGCGTCGAGCAGGTGCTGGCAGAAGGTGGTCGAATCGGCCGGCTGCGCAGAGATGTCGGCCAGCATGTAAAAGGCGCCGTGAGGAAAAGAGACCGGCAGCTCGTTGTCGAGCGCCAGCGCCACGGCCAGGTCGCGCCGCCGCTGGTACTCGAGGCGCATCGCCTCGACGCAGTCCTGAGGGCCCATCAGCGCCGCGGTGGCGGCCAGTTGCGCCACGGTGTTGGCGCACGAAACCACCGGCTCCTGGATTTTGGCCAGCTCTTTGGCCATCCAGGGCGGCATGGCGGCATAGCCCACGCGCCAGCCCGTCATGGCGTAGGTCTTGGACGTCGTAAAGATCGAGATGCAGCGGCCGTCCTCGTCCCACTTGGCGGGGCTATGGTGCTCGCCCTCGTACACCAGGCGGTCATAGGTCTCGTCAGAGATGACGAACAGGTCATGGCGCTGGGCAAAGGCCATGCAGCGCTGCAGCACCTCGCGCGAATAGACGGCGCCGGTGGGGTTCGAGGGGCTGGTGATGAACAGCACCTTGGTGCGCTCGTTGACCAGCGACTCGAGCTGCTCGAAATCGGGCTCAAAGTTGTGCTGCTGCGCGGTCAGATAGTAGCGCGGCACGGCGTGCAGCAGCCGCGCGGCCATGGTGAAATTGCCATAGCCAGGCTCGGGCAACAGCACCTCGTCGCCCGGCTCGAGCAACAGCGACATGCTGGCGTGCACGGCCTGCATGGCGCCGATGGTGACCACCACGTTCTCGGGCGAAACCTGCAGGTCGTTCTCGCGGTCGAGCTTGGCGCACACCGCCTCGCGCAGGCACATCATGCCGGCGTTGGCGGTATAGCCGGTATAGTCGGCGCGAGCAGCGCGGCAGGCGGCCTCAACCACGTGCGCAGGCGGCGAAAAGTCGGGCTGGCCGATCTCCAGATGAATGGCGTCGGCGTAGCCAGCAGCGCGGTCAAAGATCGCCCGAATGGGTGAACGTTCGATGCTGCTGACATTCCTCGCTAGCGCCTTCATGTGGATCGCTCCTTGACGTCGGTTGGAAAAACAGACGCGCCGCACGACGAGGTCCGGCCCCATCGCGCGGCGCTGGTTGCGGCAACCGCTGCAGCGTCACCGTCTCGGTGACGATTGCCCACCAGTATACGCCAACTGCGCTCAATGCACAACCGCCACCCTGCACCGTGATCGTCAGCCTCGTTGACGACCGCCCCTGGCAGGGCTAGAATCGGCCTCAGCCCGCACACAGGAGGAGCGTAACATGACCCGCTTTGCCCGCGTCGCCCTGGGCGATCGCGTCAGCTATGCCCGGGTGGACGCCGAGCTGCACGTCGAACTGCTCGACGGCACCCCCTTTGGCGACCATCGGCCCACCGGCGAGCGCCATCCCCTCACCCACGTGCGCCTGCTGGCGCCGGTGCAGCCGCCCAATATCCTGGCCATCGGCCTGAACTATCGCGCCCATGCCGTCGAGAGCGGCGCGGCCATCCCCGAGCGGCCGGTGCTCTTTATCAAGGCCAACACCGCTGTGTGCGGCCCCGACGATCCCATCATGCTGCCGCGCATTGCGCCCGACGAGGTCGATTACGAGTGCGAGCTGGCCATCGTCATCGGCAAGACGGCGCGGCACGTCTCGCCCGAGGTGGCGCTCGATTATGTGCTGGGCTATACCTGCGCCAACGACGTCAGCGCGCGCGATTGCCAGCTCCGTCTCGACGCGGGCCAGTGGTCGCGCGGCAAGTCGTTTGACACCTTTGCCCCCCTCGGCCCGTGGATCGAGACCGACCTGGACCCCGATCGGGCCGAGATCATGTCGCGCCTCAACGGACGCGAGATGCAGCATTCAAGCACCGACGACCTGGTCTTTGACTGTGCGCACCTGGTGGCCTATCTCTCTGAGGCCATGACGCTGCTGCCCGGCACCGTGATCATGACCGGCACGCCCTCGGGTGTGGGCTTTGCCCGCAAACCGCCGGTGTTTCTACGGGCCGGCGACGTCGTCGAGATCGAGATCGCCGGCATCGGCGTGCTGCGCAATCCGGTGATCGCCGAATAGGACGCAAGGAGAAGCCCCTATGGACAAGCTACGCAAGACCTTTGCCAACCCGCCCGCCTCGCTGCGCGGGGCGCCATTCTGGTCGTGGAACGACCAGCTCGAGCCCGCCGAGCTCAAACGTCAGATCCGTGACATGAAGGCCCACGGCATGGGCGGGTTCTTTATGCACTCGCGCGACGGCCTCGAGACCGAGTACATGGGGCCCGAGTGGATGGAGTGCATCCGCGAGTGCGTGCGCGTGGCCCGTGAAGAGGGCATGAGCGCTTGGCTCTACGATGAGGATCGCTGGCCCTCGGGTGCGGCGGGCGGCCTGGTGCCGGCTCGCGGCGGCGACGCCTACCGCGCCAAAGTCGTCACCGTCGAGGAGACCTGCTGCTACCCCACCGACGATGCTGACGTGCTGGCCGTCTTTCGCGCGGGGCTGGCCGACTGCGCTTTGGCCAGCGTCGAGCGGCTGCCGGGGCCTGCCGATCTGGCGGCCGGCGAGACGCTGCTCGTCTTTCGCCGCGAGGTGTCGGGCCCGTCCGAGTGGTTCAACGACGACGCCTATGCCGACAACATGAACCCCGATGCCGTGGCGGCTTTTCTCGACATCACCTACGAGGCCTACCGTCAGGATATCGGCGGCGACTTTGGCGGGGCGGTGCCGGGCATCTTTACCGACGAGCCCAACGTGTTCGCCGTTCAGGTGCGCTCTGGGCGACGCGCGCTGCCCTGGACCGATGCGCTGCCCGCCTATTTCCACGAGCGGCGCGGCTATGACCTGCTGGACGTGCTCCCCTGGCTGTTCTATGCAGGCGAGGGCGCCCTCAAGGCGCGCCACGACTACTGGTACACCGTGAGCCAGCGCTATACCGAGGCGTTCAGCCAGCAACTGGGCCAGTGGTGCGAGCAGCACGGGCTGGCCTTTACCGGCCACTATCTATGCGAGGCCGAGCTGGGCCTGGGCATCATGCGGGGCGGGGCCATCATGCCCCACTATCGCTGGCAGCAGGTGCCGGGCATCGACATGCTCACCGAGCAGAACCACGAGTTCATCACCATCAAGCAGTGCACCAGCGTGGCCAACCAGTTCGACCGCCAGCGGGTGCTCTCTGAAACCTATGGCTGCTCGAGCTGGGAGTTTACCTTTGAGGGGCAAAAGTGGGTCGGCGACTGGCAGTATGTGCTGGGCGTCAACCTGCGCTGCCAGCACCTGGCGCTCTACTCCCTGCGCGGCTGCCGCAAGCGCGACTATCCGCCGGCGTTCAACTATAACACCACCTGGTGGAAGTATAACGGCTTGGTCGAGGACTATTTTGCGCGCGTGGGCAGCATCACCACCGCCGGCGAGGCCGTGCGCGACGTGCTGCTGCTGCACCCGGGCGGCACCGGCTGGGCGCTGCTGGGCGAGGGCGACGCCGGCCTGGCCGAGGTCGACGCCTATGGCGAGCGGTTCAACGAGTTTCTGCAGGCGGCCCTGGCCACTCACTATGACTGCGACCTGGGCGACGAGCAGATCATGGCCGAGGCGTGCCGCATCGATGGCCAGACGCTCTATGTGGGCCGCGCGCCCTATCGCGTGGTGGTCATCCCGCCCGAGACGTTGACGCTGTTGCGCAGCACCGTCGACCTGCTCGAGGCCTATCTGGCGGCGGGCGGCAAGGTGATCGTGGTGGGCGAGCCGCCCAGCCTGGTCGAGGCCGAGCCCTGCCGTCGGCTGGCCGCGCTCTGGCTGCGGCAGGGCGTGGTGCGCATCGCCGACGCGAGCCAGTTGCAGGCCGCCCTCGAGGCCGCTGTGCCGCGCCGCGTCAGCCTGCGCACTATCCATGGCCAGGAGGCTGCCCGTCTGCTCTATATGCAGCGCGACGTCGATGGCCGTCAGGCCTACTTCATCACCAACGGCGATCGCCACAACGGCTATGAGCTCAAAGTGCGCCTGCAGGGCTCTGGTCGCCTGGAACAGTGGGATCCCCTCACCGGCCAGGTGACGCCGCTGCCCGCCGAGGCGCTCGATGGCCAGGTGCAGTTCTTTGCCAGCATCGGCCCGGCCGGGTCGCTCATCTATCTGGTCGATCCCCAGGGCGAGCCGGTCGAGGGTTGCGTCGAGCGAGTGCTGCCGGTGTTCCGCGTGTCGCGCCGTGTCGTCAACGGCCAGTTCTTGGGCCCAGAGAGCCAGTTCGCGCGCACCGACCCCAACATCCTGACCCTCGACATGTGCAGCTACAGCCTGAACGGCAGCGACTATGCCGACGTGATGGAGGTCTGGCGCGCTCAGAGCGAGGTGCGCGAGCAGTTGGGCATGCGACAGAACTATTACAACGGGCTGCCGCAGCGCTACAAGTGGGCCACCAAGGCCCACCCGGCCGATGGCACGCCGCTGACGCTGCAGTTCGCCTTTGACGTGCTGGACGTGCCCACCACGCCCGTCTATCTGCTGCTCGAGGGCGCTGCCCAGTTCGAGATCACGCTCAACGGCGAGCCGGTGCCCAACGAGATCGCAGGCTGGTATCTGGACCGCTCCTTCCACAAGGTGCGCCTGCCCGAGCTGTGGCCCGGCGAGAACGTGCTCGAGCTCTCTTGTGGCTACACCAACCACATGGAGCTGGAGGACTGCTTTATCGTCGGCGACTTTGCGGTCGACATGAGCCGTGCCATCGTGGCCGAGCCCGAGACGCTGCACTTTGGCGACTGGACCAGCCAGGGCTACCCTCACTACGCGGGCGCTATCGTCTACAAGGGCACCTTTGACTATCGGCCCGAGCTGGGCGAGCGCGTGCGCGTCTATCTGCAAGACTATGAGGCGGTGGACGTGGCCGTGCACGTCAATGGCGCCATCGCCGGGCACATACCCTGGGCAGCCGAGAACGGCCTCGACATCACGGCGCTGCTGGGGCCGGGGATCAACAACGTCGACATCGAGGTGGTCAGCAGCCCGCGCAACATGCTGGGCCCGCTGCACCTGGCTACCGGCCGCGAGAGCTGGACCGACTGGCGCTCCTTCCGGCGCACCGACGAGACGTTCACGCCCGACTATGTGCTCAAAGACTGGGGCCTGTATGGCCAGGTGATCATCAGGCACTGCAACGAGTAATGTCTGCGGGGGCCGTGCCAGCCTGGGCGCGGCCCCCGTCTTGGCCGGCAATCTGGCAGGGGAGTGCACATGGAAACCGTCAAGATCGGCATCATCGGCTGTGGCAATATCAGCGGCAACTATTTCCGAACGGCGCAGAACTTTGACATCTTGGAGTGCGTGGCCTGCGCCGATGCCTTGCCCGAACGCGCGGCGCAGGCGGCGGCCGAGTATGGCATTCCGCGCGCCTGCACCGTAGACGAGCTGCTGGCCATGCCAGAGATCAGCATCGTCGTCAACCTCACCAACCCTCAGGCCCACAGGGCCATCAGCCTGGCGGCCATCGCCGCCGGCAAACATGTGTTCACCGAAAAACCCCTGGCCGTCAACCGGTCAGAGGGCGCCGAGATCCTGGCGGCCGCCCGCAAGGCCGGCGTGCGCGTGGGCGCCGCGCCCAGCACGCCTCTGGGCGGCGGCCTGCAGACCTGTCGCAAGCTGCTCGACGATGGCGCCATCGGCCGGCCCGTGGCGGCGGCGGCCTTTATGATGAGCCGTGGACACGAGCACTGGCACCCCAACCCCGAGTATTACTACAAGCCGGGCGCAGGGCCGATGTTCGACATGGGGCCTTACTACCTCACGGCGCTGACCACCCTGTTGGGGCCGGTGGCGCGCCAGAGCGGCGCCGCCAGCATCCTCATCGGCGAGCGCACCATCACCAGCGAGCCCCTCAATGGCCAAAAGATCGTCGTCGAGACGCCCGACCATGTGACGGGCACCCTCGAGTTCGCCAGCGGCGCCATCGGCACCATCATCACCACGTTTGCCACCTACAACTCGCGCCTGCCGCGCATCGAGATCTATGGCACCGAGGGCACCCTCGAGGTGCCCGACCCCAACACGCTGAGTGGGCCGGTGTATCTGGCGCGCGGGCGCGGCGAGTGGGAAGAGGTGCCCCTCACCCACGGGCACACCGTGGGCCGGCAGCAATGGGGCATGGGGGTGGCCGACATGGCCCATGCCATCGTCGGCGGGCGCCCGCACCGCCAGACAGGCGCGCAGGCCTACCACGTGCTCGACCTGATGCAGGGCTTTCTCGAGTGCGCCGAGACGGGCGTCTATCACCGCCTCGAGAGCACCTTTGAGCGGCCGCAGCCGCTGCCGTTAGGCCTCGACGAGCGGCTGCTGGACTAGCCTTTTGCTCGAACCGGCGGGGCGGCGCTACAATGGGGCTGTGATGAACGAGACAGCAGCGCCGCCCGCAGCCGAGCCCGTCTACGACTGCCCCTATTGCGACGGGCAGCTCGTGCCGCTGCCCGACCACCCCGACCTGGCCTGTAACGTCTGCGGCCGACGGTTCGACGCCGAGATGCTCTATGCCTACAAAGACGCCGAAGACGCCTTTGTGGAAGGGCACCACAACGTAGCCAGCATGGCCAAGCGACGCATCGAGCCGCGCCGCGACCTGCTCGAGGCCGAGACCAGCGAGTTGTTTCGCTTTGCCTACAACAAGCTGCGCACGGCCATCCGCTACCAGTTGCCCGAGGTCTATCGCCTGGCGGCCATCGAGATGCTGGCCGAGATCACCCTCTTTTTTAGCGAGCGCGCCATGACCTCGCGCTACGAGGCCGGCTACTGGCACCGCCTGCTCATCGAGGTGGACGACGACCGCGCCATCGCCGAGATCGACGTGCAACTGGCTCGGCCACGGCGCGGCCCATTCGGCCCCTTCACGCGGTTGCTGGCGCACTATCGCCGCCGGCGTAGGCTCAGTCGACTGAGGCTGATCGATCGGCAGATCAGCGAGCTCGAGAGCATCATGGGGTTCGTCGAGCCGCCGCACCTTCGACGGCGCTCACACTATCTCAGCCGCATCAGGGCTAGAGTAAGATAGCGCCCTCGTGGCGCAGCAGCCAGAGCTTGGCGTCTTCTCCAACGCGAAAGCCGCCCAGGCCACCGCGCATGCGCACCACGCGGTGACAGGGCACCAGGATCAACAGGGGATTGCGCTTGAGGGCCTGGCCTACGGCCCGCCCAGCCTGAGGCATGCCGATGGCTGCGGCGATGTGTCCGTAGGCCACATGGGCGCCAAACGGCACCTCTTGGGTGGCGCGCCACACCGCCTGCTGAAAGTGGCTGCCGGCCGATAGGTCCAGCGGCAGCTCAAAGTGGGTGCGGCGGCCATCGAAATACTCGCGCAACTGCGCCGCGGCATCGGCAGCGAGCGCCCGCGCCACCAGGCTGTGCCCCTGCCACGCAGCTTGATCTTGCTGCAGCGATACACGGCAGATGCCGCTCTCGCTGGCCGCGATGCGCAGCCATCCCAGCGCTGAGGCGACGCTGGCGATCGCCTGGATCTCGCCGCCGGACACTGCGTCGGCTATCTCACCACCTCGTCTGGCACCACCTGCCAAAACCCCAGCTCCTCTTTGAACAGCTCGGTCTGCCGGTCGTTGAGCAGAATGTACTTGGCCTCGGCCGTGGCTGCCACCGTGCCATCCTCGAGCACGATGCGGCCGCTGCCTTCCATGGTGCGGCTGCGCAGCCGGGTGAGCTCGCCCTCGACAGTGAGGGGCCGGCCGATGGGCACCGGCGCCTTGAAGCGCACCGTCAGCTCGGTGGTCATGGCCCAGCGGTCACTGGGCACCAGCGTGCGCCCGATGGTTTCATCCAGCAGGGCGCTGGTGATGCCGCCATGCAGCACGCCCGGGTAACCCTGGTGCTCCTCTCGAGGCACAAAGCGCACCACCACGCGCGTCTCTGACGCCTGGTAGAAGGCGATCTTGAGGCCGATGGGGTTGGCCACGCCGCATAAAAAGCAGTAGTGCGAGTTGGGCTGCTTGTCCATCGGCGCTCCTCGTTCGGTGTGCCCCAACTCTACCGCCGGCTGGCGGCCTGTCAAGCGCCAGAGGCCGGCAGCGCCATCTCATAGACGCGGTACCGTCGCAGAGGCCTGGCGCCCAGTCGCGCCAAAGCGTTGTTCATGCGCGTGTTGTCTTCGAGCACATAGTTGACCTCGATCCGCAGTTGGGGCCCGAATAGCCCCTCGTACAGCCTGCGATAGAGCAGCGCATCGACCGCCTTGCCCTGATAGGCCGGCACCACGCCCAGCGCCCACATGCGATACTGGTGCAGGCGCGGCAGCCCCCAGAGCAGTTTGAGCCAGCCCATTGGCCACAGGCGCCCATGGAGCCCCTTGAGCAGCACGTTGAGGTCGGGCAGGGCAATGGCAAAGCCGATGGGCGCCCCCTGGCGATCCTCGGCGATCAGTATGGCGCGAGGGTCCACCAGCAGCCGCAGATCACGGGCCAGCGCTGCGGTCTCTGCTGCGGTCACCGGGCTGTATCCCCAGTTGTCAGCGATCGACAGGTTGGCCACGTCCATCAGGGTGCGCACCTCGTCGTCCAGCCGCCGCGGATCGACCGAACGGACGGTGACGCCATAACGCTGCTGCACGCGGTCGGTGAGCTCGAGGTAACGTTCGGGGAAGGCGTAACCTTGAGGCACGTTGATGTCGTACACCAGCAGATCGCGGGCCTTTTGCAGGCCAAAGCGGGTGAGGTAGTCGTTGTACACGGGGGGATTGTACGGCGCCAGCACCGTTGGCGCGGGGCTAAAGCCCTCGAGCACCAGCCCCCACTCTTGCGAGCTGAAACTCCAGGGGCCACGCATGCAGGTCATCTTGCGCTCGGCCAACCACGATGCCGCCGTCTGCAGCAAGAGCTGCGCGCCAGCATCGCCGGCGGCGCACTCGAACGAGCCAAACAGGCCGATCGGCTGCCCCCAGTGCCTGACGGCGAGCTGGTCGACAAAGGCCGCCACGCGGCCCACCGCGCGCCCGCGCTCCTCGAGCAAGAAGAGAGCATAGTCGCAGTGGTCGAGCATCGGGTTGCGACGGGCGTCGAACTGCGACCGCTGTTCGCTGCGCAGCGGCGCCACCCAGAGGGGATCATCGCGATAGAGTCGATAGGGCAAGCCCACGAACTGCTGCCGATCGGCCCGCGTCTCCACAGGGCGAATTCGCATCGGCCTCCCTGACCGGTTTGCCGGCACACTGTGACGCTACACTAGAACCCCGACTGGGCCGTGCGCTCGATGATCTCTTCCTGGAGCTCGCGGCTCAGGTCGCAGAAATAGTCGCTGTAGCCGGCCACGCGCACCATCAGCCCGCGGTGCTCTTCGGGGCGGGCCTGGGCGGCGCGCAGCGTGGCCGCATCCACCACATTGAACTGCACATGGTGCCCGCCCATGCCGAAATAGCCGCGGATCAGCGCCGCCAGGTTGGCGATGCCCTCTTCGTTCGCCAGCACATGGGGCTGGAATTTCATGTTCAGCAAGGTGCCGCCGGTGCGCACGTGGTCCATCTTGGCGGCCGAGCGCGCCACGGCGGTGGGGCCGCGGCGATCGGCTCCTTGCACGGGCGAGATGCCCTCTGAGAGCGGCCGGCCTGCCAGGCGCCCGTCGGCCGAGGCGCCCATCACCGACCCAAAGTAGATGTGGCAGGTGGTGGGCAGCATGTCGATGTGGTAGCTGCCGCCGCGCAGGTTGGGGCGCCCCTCCACCAGCCGGTAAAAACTCTCAAAGACGCGCTGCATCAACGCGTCGGCGGCGTCATGATCGTTGCCATAGCGCGGCGAGCGGTTGGCAAGCTGCTGCCGCAGCGGCTCGTGCCCGCCAAAGTCGGCGGCCAGCGCCGCGGTCAGCTCGGCCATGGTCACCGTCGCCTGGTCATACACATGGGTCTTGATGGCTGAGAGGCTGTCGGTGATGCTGCCGATGCCCACGCCTTGAATGTAACTGGTGTTGTAGCGCGCGCCGCCCGCGTGGTAGTCGAGCCCGCGAGCGATGCAGTCGTCGGTGATGGCCGACAGGAACGGGGCAGGCATCTGCTCGGCGTAGAGCCGCTCGATCAGGTCGTTGCCCGCCAGCTTGATGCCGATCACATGCGCCAGTTGCGCCTCGTAGGCGGCATAGAGCTGCTCAAAGGTCGCCAGGCCGTTCGGCTCACCAGTCTGCGGGCCGAGCTGCCGGCCGGTGCGCGGATCGCGCCCGTTGTTGAGCGTCAGCTCGAGCACCTTGGGCAGGTTGAGGTAGCCGGTGAGGATATAGGCCTCTTTGCCAAAGCAGCCCGTCTCGACGCAGCCGCTGGTGCCACCCTGGCGCGCGTCGGCCAACGTCTTGCCCACGCGCAGTTGCTCTTGCACCACCATGTCGGCATTGAACACCGAGGGGTAGCCATAGCCGTGGCGGATGACGCGGCACGCGGCCCGGATGAACTCGTCGGGGTTGGCTGCGCTGAGCTGGATGTTGCTGCCGGGCTGCAGCAGGTGCAGCTCGGGGATGATCTCGAGCAGCAGGTACGACACCTCGTTGACCGCGTCGCGGCCCTGCACGTCCATGCCGCCGATATTGATGTTGGCAAAGTCGTTGTAGGTGCCGCTCTCGGCCGCGGTCACGCCCACCTTGGGCGGGGCCGGCTGGTTGTTGAACTTGATCCAGAAGCAGCTCAGCAGCTCTTTGGCATCCTCGCGCGTGAGGGCGCCGCTGGCGATATCGGCCTCGTAGAACGGCCCCAGGTGCTGGTCGAGGTGGCCGGGGTTGAACGCATCCCAGCCGTTCAGCTCGGTGATGACGCCCAGATGCACGAACCAGTAGGTCTGCAACGCCTCCCAAAAGGTGCGCGGCGCGTGGGCGGGCACCCAGCGGCACACCCGGGCGATCTGCAGCAGCTCGGCGCGGCGTGTGGCGTCGCCCTCTGCGGCGGCCAGGCGCTCGGCCAGGTCGGCGTGGCGCTCGGCATAGAGGATCACGGCGTCGCAGGCGATGTCCATGGCGCGCAACTGCTCGCGCTGGTCGGCTGCCTCGCCATCGAGGGCGGCCAGGGCGGCGGCGATATCGGCCTTGAGGTCGAGCAGGCCGCGACGGTAGATCTTGTCGTCGAGCACGGTGTGCCCCGGGGCGCGCTGCTCCATGAACTCGGTGAACATGCCGGCCTCATAGCAGGCCAGCCACTCGGGCGACATCTGGGCAAAGATGCGCTCGCGCATCGAGCGCCCCTGCCAGTAGGGGATGATCTCTTGCTCGTACAGGGCGAGGTCGTCATCGCTGACCCCGTAGGCCGTCTTGGGCCGTGACTTGAGGATGCGCAGGTCGTCGGCGCTGTGGCAGGTCAGCTCGGGATAGGTGGGCGTGGCCTTGGGAGCCGGGCCACGCTCGCCCACGATCAGCTCGTCGGCGCCGATATAGACCGTCTTGTGAGCGCAGAGGTGCTGGAAGGCGAGCGCCCGCAGCACCGGCGTCGAGTGTTTGCCGAGGTGCTCCCGGTAAAAGGCGGTCATCAGGCCGGCGCGCTCGGTCGAGATGGTCGGGCGAGCTCTATAGCTACGCTGTCGCAGACGGTTCACGCGGTCGGTTGGCATGCTCTGGCTCCGCTTACAGTCCGAGTTTCAGCTTGAGCTGGCGGGCCGTATCGACGGCCTGGCCCTCCCAATGGTTGTTGGCGAACACGAACACGACCTCTGCCTGCTCGGCCAGTTGGCGGATGCGCGGCACCCAGGGCTCGAGCTCGGCCTCGGTGTAGCGATAGTCATAGCGCTCCCAGGCCTCATCGTGGCGCCACCATTTGGCGGCGTTGCGCCCGTGAAAACGCACATAGCCCACCGGCGAGGTCAACACCGCAAAGGGCGGCATCAGCCCCGCCAGCCGCGGCTGATCGACGCAACAGATGCCCAGGCCCAGTTCGCGTAACAGCGCAAGGGCGCTGCGCCGCGCCCAACCTTCTTGGCGAAACTCGATCACCGTGGGCACCGCGGCGAGGTGTTCGGCCAGGGCCCGTATATAGTCCTGGTTGGCAGGCGTATTGCCAAAGGCGTAGGGAAACTGGGCCAGCACACAGCCCAGCCGCTGCTGCTCGCGCCAGGGCTGCAGCGCGTCAACCAGGGCCCTGCAGTTGGCGGCCAGGTCCTCGCGCTGATGGGTGATGGCGCCGGGCGCCTTGACTGTAAAGACCAGCCCCTCGGGTGCGCGCTTGCTGATGGCCAGCAGACTGGCCGCCGTGGGCGGGCGATAGTAGGACGAGTTGATCTCGACGGCGCTGAACTCGGCCCCATAGAACGCCAGCCGTTGTGACGCGGGCAGCTCTGGCGGATAGTATACCCCCACCCAGTCACGGTAGCTAAAGCCGCTGGTGCCGACGTGAATCATCGCGATGCCGCGGTCGACCCCTCTCCGTCGTCTGAAGGCGCGATCACCGTCCGCGAACGCCCCCCGGTGCCCACGGGGCCCACCACGCCCAGCTCCTCGAGCTGATCCATCAGGCGCGCCGCGCGAGGATAGCCCACCCGCAACTGCCGCTGCAAGAACGAGGCCGAGGCCTGCTGCTTTTCGCGCACGATGGCCACCGCCTGCGCCAGCAGGCCGTCATCGTCCTCGAGACTGTCGTCGTGCAGCGCCATGCCTTCCCAGGGCGGGGTGTCGCTCGCGGCCTCTGCGGGGGCATCAGCCGTCGACAGCTCCTGGTCGGCCCACACAGGGCGTTGCGGCGCGGCCAACACCCAGTGCCGCACCAGCGCCTGCACCTCCTGATCGGAAACGAAACAGCCCTGGATGCGCAGCAGCTTGGCCGAATCGGGCGGCATAAAGAGCATGTCGCCGCCGCCCAGCAGCTTTTCGGCGCCGGGCGTATCGAGCACCACGCGCGAGTCGGTCTGCGAGGTCACCGCAAAGCTGATGCGCGCCGGAAAGTTGGCTTTGATGAGGCCGGTGACCACATCCACCGAGGGGCGCTGGGTGGCGATCACCAGGTGGATGCCGGTGGCGCGCGCCATCTGCGCCAGTCGGCAGATGATGCGCTCCACTTCGTCGGCGGCCACCAGCATCAGGTCGGCCAGCTCGTCGATCACCACCACGATGTTGGGGCTGGGCGGCTCGCCGCGAGCCTTGAGCCTGCGGTTGTAGGTGCGCAGGTCGCGAGCGCCAGCCTGCGCAAACGCCTTGTAGCGCCGATCCATCTCGCGCAGCACCCAGCGCAACGAGACGATCACCTTCTCGATGTCGGTCAGGGCGGGCGAGAGCAGATGGGGCAGCCCGTTAAAGCGCGTCAGCTCGACGCGCTTGGGGTCCACCAGCAAGAGCTGCAGCTCCTCGGGCGTGTTCTGCAAGAGCAGCGAGGCGATGATGGCGTTGAGGCAGACGCTCTTGCCCGTGCCGGTGGCGCCGGCGATAAGCAGGTGGGGCATGCGCGCCAGGTCGGCCACCACCGGCTCGCCCGACACGCCGCGGCCCAGCGCCATGCGCAGGTTCGAGCGCACACGCTCGTACTCGGGCGCGGCCACGACGCCGCGTAGGCCCACCAGCGCCCGCTCCTGGTTGGGCACCTCGATGCCCACCAGCCCGCGGCCGGGGATGGGCGCCTCGATGCGAATGGGCGCCGCGGCCAGCGCCAGCGCCAGGTCGTTGTGTAGCGTGAGGATCTTGTTGACGCGCACCTTGTGGCGCTGGGTGTTGCCGGCGGCGTCTTGCCGCTCGATGTAGCCCGGCTCGATGCCGTACTGGGTCACCACGGGGCCGCGGTTCCACTCGACCACGGTGGCGGGCACGCCAAAGGCGGCCAACGTCTTTTCGATCACCTCGGCCTGATAGCGCGTCTGCGCCTCGTCGCCTTCCATCACCTCATCCTCGGCCAGCAACGAGAGCGGCGGCAGGTCGGGCGAGGGCCTGGCAGCAGCAGGCTGGGGGGCGCGGCGCTCAGCGCGCGGGGCCGACGGCACAGCCTTTGAAGCAGCTTGCGTGGCCCTGGCGCTGCGCCCAGTGGGCGGCGTGGCGGCGACACCTCGCAACACGCTCGAGGCCGTGGGGCGCGCCGTCTGGGCCGCATAGTAACGGCGCCGATTGATGCGATCGCGGATGGCGGTGCCCAGCCGCGCCCACGACCAGCGTACGCGCCACAGGATCAGCGGCCAGGGCAGCGGCACCATCAGGTGCACGCCCCAGACCAGCAGTGGCAGCAGCAAGATCACCGCTACGGCCCTGCCCAGCAGCGGCACCAGTAACTGGTAGACCGACCAGCCGACAAAGCCGCCACCGCGGCCATCCTGGGCCAGGCCATAGGCCTCAGCCCCCGACAGCACGTGCACCAACCCCAGCAAGGCCAGCAGGGCCAGCTCGCCGCCCAGCAAGGCCCGCCAGGGCACGCGCCAGGTTTGCGCCAGCGCGCCCCGCAGATACAGCAGCACGCCGGCGGCCATCACCAGCAGCGCCAGGGGATAGGCCCCGATGCCTACCGCGCGCCGCGCCGCCAGCCAGATGCGGTGGCCCGCCACGCCCTTGCCGCCTGAAAAGATTGCCAGGCAGACGATCAGTCCGATCGCCATCAACACGAGCCCCCAGGTCTCCTGGCGTTTGAGCCAGAGGGGCATCGTCACGCGTCTGGTTGGTTTAGGCTTGGTCTTGGTTGGCATGGTCCGTTCAGTGTTGAGAGACGACGGGCAGCAGGCGCCCACGCCCTATCTTGGCATGGGCGCGCCTTATCGTCAAGTGAATGGCGGGCCGGGGCGCCGTCAGTAGAGCAGAGCCATCGGGCCGATGTCCACATCCTGGCGCGGCGAAGCATCGTCGGTGTGGTGGCCGTCGACGCGCTTCATGCTCAGACTCAGGCGGTGACGGGTGCTGTCGATCTTGAGCACCGATACCAGCACGCGGTCGCCCGGGCTGGCCACCTCGCCGGGGTGGCCGATGCGCTCGTCGGCGATCTCAGAGATGTGCACCAACCCCTCGAGCCCCTCTTCGATCTGCGCGAAAAGGCCAAAGTCGACCACGTTGGTGATGGTGGCCTCGACGATGTCGCCCACGTTGTAGCGCTGCTCGACCACGGCCCAGGGATTCGGCTGCAAACGCTTGAGACTCAGCCCCACGTGGCGGTTGGCGCGGTCGACCGCGAGCACAAAGACCTGCACCTCCTGGCCCATATGCAGCAGGTCGGCCGGATTGGTGACGCGCCCCCACGAGAGCTCTGAGATGTGGATGAGGCCATCGAGGCCCCCCAAATCCACAAAGACGCCAAAATCGCAGACGTTGCTCACGTGCCCGTTGCAGATGTCGCCTTCGTTGAGCGTGTTGAGCAAGCGCAGTCCATCCTGCGGCCCCCAGCGGGTGGCGCGCTCTGAAAAGACAAGCCGGTTGCGCAGGCTGTCCAGCTCGATGACCTTGACCTCGAGCTCTTCGCCCACCCAACGGATGAGCATCTCTTCGCGCTCCTGCTCGTCGGCCATCACGGGCACCTGCCTGAGCTGCGAGGCCGGCACAAAGCCCTGCACCTCGCCCCAGCGCACCAACAGGCCGCCGCGGTTCCATCCGGTGACGATCACCTGCAGCGTGTCGCCGTCGGCGAAATGCGTCTCGAGCGCATCCCAGGCCTGGGCCAGCTCGGGAGAAAGAGGATAGGCGCGCGCGGCCTCGCCGACGTCAGAGGGCGAGCTTGTCCAGGGCAGGCTCTGCTCCTGCGGGCGAGGCTCGAGAGAGCGCAAGCGTCGCCGCGCCCGCTCCATGAACTCACTCATGCTGTGCAGACTGTACACGGCCATGTGTCTCTGATCCCTTGCGGCTGTGCATGAACTACCAGGCAAGCGCTCCGCCTTTTGGCGTCGCCTGCGGTGTGAGGTACTGTAGTAGGCGATCAAGCCTACGTCAAGCGCGTCGCGCCAAGATCGGGGCACCAGACTGCCATGAGACGCCGGTATGAACAGGAACACCCGCACGTCAGGCTAGACCTGGTCGAGTGGGTCGTGGTGACGCTGATCCTCACCGTCGCGTTCTTTGTCGTTTTTCAGGTGGTGGGCGAGGACCTGCGGTCGACAGCGCTCGGCCTGTGGGAGATGGTGACCGGCTGGCTGAGCAAGGGCTGACCTTTGACGGCGCCGACGGTTGGGTTATACTGGCAGGCACGGGGTGTGGCGCAGTTGGCAGCGCGCAGCGTTTGGGACGCTGAAGTCGGAGGTTCGAGTCCTCTCACCCCGACAGGCGCGGGCGTAGCTCAGCTGGCAGAGCTCCTGCCTTCCAAGCAGGTTGTCGCGCGTTCAAATCGCGTCGCCCGCTCTCCAAACCATTGTGGTGCCTGAGTGACCAGGCGCCACATTTGGCGTCTCGGGCACCTGCAAGCGTGGCGACCACCCCGGTCAGCGCTGCCATGCCCATACCCCCACGATGGGAGACTCGAACCACAGTGACGATCCTCAATGCCGTGCTGTTGAGCCTCATCGCCGGGTTGGCCACTGGCCTTGGCGGCTTGCTCGTCGCCCTCTTTCCCAGCTTTGACATGCGCACCTATGATGGCTTGCTCGGCTTTGCCGCCGGCGTGATGACGGCCGTCGCCACTCTGGGTCTGGTGCACGAGGCGCTGACCGAGGGCGGCGTGCTGATCGCTGTCATCGGCCTGGCGGCGGGAGCGGCGACCCTCTTTGCGATGGATCGCTGGCTGCCCCACGAGCACGAGTCGCTGCCTTTTGCCTGCACCAACCCGGGGGCCTATCGGCGCGGGCTGATGTTGTTCTCGGCCATGGCACTGCACAACTTTCCCGAGGGCCTGGCGGTGGGCACGGCCTTTGCCGCGCAGCCACGACTGGGCCTGTTGCTGACGGTGGCCATCACACTGCACAACATCCCCGAGGGCATCGCCGTGGCTGGCCCCTTTCGCGCCTGCGGCATGCCGCGTCGGCAATACGTGGGCTGGGCCACCCTCTCGGGCCTGGCAGAGCCCGTGGCTGCCTTTCTGGGCGCGGGCGCAGTGACGCTCTTTGCGCCGGCGCTGCCCTTTAGCCTGGCCTTTGCGGGCGGGGCCATGCTCTATGTGGTGTCAGACGAGCTGATCCCCGAGAGCCATAGCCATGGCTTTGAGCATGAGGCCACGCTGGGCTACCTGCTGGGTTTTGTGGTGCTGATGGTGCTGATGCAGATCGTGTAGCGCAACAGCGCTCGGCCGCCATGGTTGACACATGGCCGAGCCGCGTGCTAAGCTTTTCGCACCGGTCTAGGCCAACGCACGCAGGGAGAAGCCCGCATGAAAAAGATCATCAACGAGCCCATGGCTTTTGTCGACGAGATGCTGGAGGGCATTCTGGCCGCACACCCCACGCAGTTGCGCGCCACAGATGACCCCCGCGCCATCGTACGCGCCGATGCGCCCGTGGCCGGCAAGGTCTCTATCCTCACCGGCGGCGGCTCGGGGCACCTGCCCGTATTCCTGGGCTATGTGGGCCGCGGTCTGGCCGATGGCGTGTCTGTCGGCAATGTCTTTTCCTCGCCCAGCGCCGAGACGATGCTCGCGGCCACGATGGCGGCCCATGGCGGTGCGGGTGCGCTCTACCTGTATGGCAACTATTCGGGCGACATCATGAACTTTGACATGGCCGCCGAGATGGCCGACATGGAGGGCGTTCGCGTCGCCACCGTGCTGGTCTCTGACGACGTGGCATCCTCACCGCGCGCCACCTGGAACAAGCGCCGCGGCGTGGCCGGGCTGTTCTTTGCCTACAAGGTGGCGGGCGCCATGGCCGAGCAAGGCGCCGATCTCGACGAGGTGGTCCGCGTGACGCGCACCGCCGTGGCGCAAACCTGCTCCATGGGCGTGGCGCTCACGCCCTGCATCGTGCCGGCGGCAGGCGTGCCCACCTTTCACCTGGCTGAGAACGAGATGGAGATCGGCATGGGCATCCATGGCGAGGCCGGCGTGCACCGCGGACCGCTCGAGAGCGCCGACCGCATCGCCGAGCGCCTGATGACGACCATCTTGAGCGACCTGCCCTTTGTTCGCGGCGACCGCGTGGCAGTGCTCGTCAATGGGGCGGGGGCCACGCCACCCGAAGAGCTCTACGTGCTCTATCGACGCGTGCGCCAGATTCTGGATGCCGAGGGGATCGCTGTGCACCGCTCCTACGTGGGCGAGTATGCCACCTCGCTCGAGATGGCCGGGGCCGCGGTGTCATTGCTCAAACTCGATGACGAGCTGGCCCGGCTGATCGATGCCCCCGCGAGCTCGCCCTTTTTCACTCAGGCATAACCTGGCGCCACCGGGAGGGCCTCATGATCGAGTCGTTGAGCAACGCCGACGTCATCGAGTGTCTGCGGCGCATGGCGCAGGATGTCTCTGCCGAGGCCGAGTCGCTGCGCGCGCTCGACGCCGCCATCGGGGACGGTGATCTCGGCATCACCGTCACGCTGGGCTTTCAGGCCGTCGTCGAGGGCCTGCCGGCGCTGGCCGATGAGGCGACGGCCGATATCGCCACCACCATCATGAAGAGCGGCATGGCCTTTAACCGCAAAGCGGCCTCAACCTTTGGGGCGCTCTTTGCGACCATGATGATGCGCGCCGCCCGCGTGGCCAAGGGCAAGAGCGAGATCGACCTCTCTACGCTGACAGAGATGTTCGCCGCTGCCGCCGACGGCGTTCGCGAGCGCGGCAAGTCTGACGTGGGCGACAAGACCCTGTTGGATGCGCTGGTTCCTGCGGCGCAGGCGCTGGCCCAGGCCGCCGCCGAGGGGGCCACCCTACCCGCGGGGCTCGAGCGCGCCGCCGTTGCCGCTGAGCAAGGCGCCCGTGCGACGATCCCCATGAAGAGCAAGATCGGCCGGGCGGCCTGGTTTGCCGATCGCACCGCGGGCATCCAGGATCCAGGCGCCACCGCGGTCAGCCTGATGGTCCGGTCGCTGGCGGGCTACGTGGCCGTTTGACGGCCGCCGCCCACTGACAGGGGCTCGCTCCTGCTCGCCGAGCCCCCAAGTATCTGCCAACCATTTCCCGGTGTCGAGGCTCGAGCCTCGCCAGTTCCGCCGGCCACTACCGCGGCCGGCGGTTGGCGTGCTTTGGCAGCTCTCCGACGCCGACGCCTGGGCCGGGCCGCAGCTGTCGAGGTTGCAGTGTGGCCGGCTATCTGGGCAAGGCCGCTGCGCTTGACGTGACAGGGCCCTGGGCATCGACGATAATCCAGGCGTCACAGGTTGAGCCAGAGCCCTGCATCGACGGGGTTGGCGGTTGGGGCAGAGGGAGGTCAGGCAATGGAGCCTGGAACAGACAGAGCGCGAGAGACCGCTGAGGCGGCCTATCGACGGGGCTATCAGGATGGCTGGCTGCACGCCCTCGAGGCGCTGCACGACCTCGCCTACAACGCCAGCCCAGAGGATCAGGCCGCCTTTGAGCGCCTCTGGGACTTTGGCTTTCGCGGGGCGCTGCACGAGTGGCGCGTCAGAGGGCAGCCCCAGGGCGCCAGCCGAGCCGAGCTGCCGCCGCGGTCGGGGCAGGCCTAGGGCAGAGCGCCATCGAGCGCACGGCCGCTATCGTCATGGTCACCGTGGCGCGCTTGTGTCGCGCTGGCCGCGGCCGGCCTCAGGCCGGCCTATTCGAGCTCGTTGAGCTCGGGCTTGCGCCACAATACGAGCATAAAGATGGCCATCACCATCGCGCCTTGAAAGCCCACCACCCAGGGCACGCCGATGCGGTCGGCAATGGCCCCGGATGGCATCGTGCCCAGAGGCATCAGTCCCCAGGCCATCATTGACATGCTCACGATACGGCCGCGATAGGCAGGCGCGCTGTGCGTCAAGAGCAAGGTGCTACTGAGCACCATGTAGAGGTTGCCCAGGCCGCCCACGGCAGCCAGTGATAGGAACACTGCCGGTTGCCAGGGCACCGAGACGAACAGGATCAGGCACAGCCCGGCTACGACGCTCGAGCGCACCAGCAGGCGGCCTTTGCCCTTGTGCCCTCCCAAGTGGCTGGCGACCAGGCTGGCAAGCAGGCCTCCCAGCCCCGCAGCCGACTGTAGCAGGCCCAGCCCCGAGGCGTCAAAGCCCAGGTTGTCCTGCGCAAAGGCGGGCAAGAGCGACTGGGACGGCATCACAAAGAGTACCCGCACGCCCTCGAACGCCAGCAACAGAGCCAGCAGCGGCTGCGTGCGCAGATAGCGCGCGCCGCCGACCAGGTCGGCCCAGGCCGACTGCGTTCTGCGAGGAGCCCGCGCCGGGCGGGGCACCCGCAAGATGGCATAGGCCGAGAGCGCATGCAGCGTCGCCATCAGGAAGTAGACCGCCTGCGGACCGAGACGATCGATGCATGCCCCCGCCACCGATGCGCCCACGATCCCCATCAGGCCCATGCCCACCGCATCGAGAGAGACCGCGTTCATCAGCGTGTCTGGCTCGACCAGGTCAGAGACGAGCGACTGCTGAGCCGGCATGAGGAACGCCGAGATGAGGCCGTTCACAAAAGAGCTCATGGCGAGGTGCCACGCCTGGACCACGCCCGTGGCCACCAACAGGCCGATCAACAGCGTGTTGATGAGCGTCGCCGTGCGCATCCAAAAGATAAGCCGACGCTTGTCGACGCGGTCTGCTATCGTGCCGCCAAACAGCCCAAAGGTCAGCGTGGCCACGCTCCAGCCTGCCCCGACCCATCCCAGGGCAAAGGCCGACTCGGTGAGCTGATAGACCAGCCAGCCCTGAACGACATTCTGCATGTGGAAGGTGCCCGACGTTGCCAGGCGGCCCAGCCACAGCCAGCGATAGTTGCGGTTCTCGAGGGCTTTCCACGTCTTGCGCAGGGCCCGCGTTGTGGCAGCCAAACAGACCTCCCGTCGACGTGCAGGCCGGGGTGGTGCGCCTCCAGATGCGCGAGGCCGATCCGTGTTGATGGCCTATGCTAACCGCGAAGGGTGCGGCCGACAAATGCCCCCTCGTGGCCTGATCAGCCTTTCGCCAAGTGATAGGGCACGGCGGCTCTCTCGGGGGATAGCCAGGGCGACCTGGGCGCGCGACAGCCTGCCGACGAGATGTGGGCCGCGCCCGCCTGACCTCTAGACGGCAGCGCGCGAGCCCAGCGGAAAGCACACCACGTCGGCGCTGCACTGCGAGCACGACCGGAACTGTGGCACCAGCTGCTCGCATGCGTTCTGGGCCCTGTGCAGCTCGTCACAGGTGGGAGCACGCCGGTCGACCATGCGGCCACAGGGGATCAAGGGCATGATGTTCATCAGCAGCACGCCCAACTCTGCCAGGCGGCGCGCCAGCCTCACCAGGTGCGCGTCGTTCACCCCGGGGATGAGCACTGCGTTCACCTTGACGGCCAGCCCGGCCTCGAGAGCCGCGCGCACGCCGCGCATCTGGCTCGCGATCAGCAGCTCGGCCGCCTCTGGCCCGCGATAGATGGCCCCCTGGTGGCGGACCCAGCAATAGATCTCCTGTCCCACCTGGCCGTCTGGGGCGTTGATCGTCACCGTCAGCGCCGTCACACCCACCTGGAGCAGCCGTGGCAAGCTCTCCTCGAGCAACAGCCCATTGGTGCTGATGCACTTGAGCAGCGCTGGGTGCACCCGGTGAACGCGCGCCAGGGCCTCAAAGGTCCCTTCGTTCGCCAGCGGATCGCCCGGGCCGGCCACACCCACGACAAAGGTCTCTGCTGGCCGCGCCGCCACCAGCTCGTCGACCCGTAGCGCGGCCTGGTCGGGCGTGAGCAGTCTCTGCGCCCAACCGGGGTGCTGCATCTCTTGACCGGCGCACACCCTGCGCTCGCAGAAGGCGCACTGGATGTTGCAGCGCGGGGCGACGGGCAAGTGAATGCGCCCGACGCTCTGGTGGGCCTCGGCGCCAAAGCACGGGTGGCGCCGCATCATGTTCATCGGTAGCATCGTTGGTGAGCTGTTCATGCGGCCGGCCCTCGATCGACTGTGCGGCCGGCCTGTCGGCGGTCGCGCGGTTGGGCTGTGGTGGCATCGGCCGAGGCCGAACGGGTGGCCGCTGCGCCGGGCATATGGCGGCGGTAGAGCGCCTCGAGCTCTTCCACTTCCTCGAGCGGCGTGGGGATCACCCGCGAGCTGTTGGCGAGCACGGCCTGGGCCAGGCCTCGGAACACATCCGCCTCCGCCGACCCTGGCGAGTGCTCGAGCACCGTCCTGCCCTCCACCTCGCAGGCCTGGATGACCGGGCTGCGTGGCACAACATGGATCAGCCGGCTGCCGAGCTTCTCGGCGAACTCTGAGAGCATCTGCCGCTCGAACGCCTCATCTCCAGAGCTGTTGCAGATCACCCCCGCTAGCCCCACCTGGCCAATGCGGGCGAGACGACGAATGCCCTTGGCGATGTTGTTGGCCGCATAGAGGCTCATAAAGGAGCCTGAGCAGAGCAGGTAGATCTCTTCAGCAAAACCTGCGCGGATAGGCTGGGCAAAGCCGCCACACACCACATCGCCCAGGATGTCATAAACGACCACGTCGACGCCGTACGTTTCGAACGCGCGCAGGCTCTTGAGGATCTCGAGGGCCGTCAACACCCCTCGCCCGGCGCAGCCAACGCCCGGCTCAGGCCCGCCAGATTCGACGCAGTGCACGCCGCCGTCGCCGGTAAAGACGATGTCTGTCAGCGTGACGGCGCTCTGATCGCGCCCGGCGCGCAACTGGTCGCGCAGTGTCTCGAGCACCGTCGGGATCATGCGCCCCCCGGTTAGCGACCGCGTCGAGTCGCGCTTGGGGTCGCAGCCCACCTGCATCACCGCCAGGCCGCGCTCGCGCAAGGCCATCGATAGATTCGACGAGATCGTGCTCTTGCCGATCCCGCCCTTGCCGTATATGGCGATCTGTCGCATTCACCACCTCGCCTTGTAGCGCCGCTGTTTGGAGCGGTATCTGTCCAGCCAGTCGTTCTGCATCGCTTCGATGAGGTTCAGCATGCCGGTGTAGCCCAGGTAGGCGCGGTCGACCAGTCGAAACTCGGAAACCGGGTTAACCAACCGGAACACAAAGGGGATGCCCAGCTCCTCGACGGCGTGCCGCTCGATGTTGCTGCCCAGCACCATCTCTGGCCTGACCTCGGCCAGCGCCATCTTGGACCGGTAGACGTCGGCATCGACCACCACCTGGGCGTCGAGGCTCAGCGCAGAGAGCTCTTGCGCGAGCAGCTCTGGCGCCCCCGCCTGTCCCGAGCGCAGGCAGACCAGCCGCGGGATCATCTCCAGGTCTTCGGTGATGAACCGGAGCAATGGAATGCCCACCGTGGCATCGGCCACGATGGCCGCTGGCGCGCGGTGAAAGGCCGACTGCTCCAGACCCTTGAGCCGGCAGGCTTTCACGACCATGGCTTCACCCTGGGCGCTGAGGCGTCTGGCCCGGTCCTCTGCGCCCAGTCTCTGGCCTAACGCCAGCAGCCAACGGCGCGTGTTGGTAAAGCCGATGGGCAGCGGCAAGCCCTGGCACCATTGCTCGACGCCGCAGCGGTCGCTCAGCAGGTCGGCCGCCTTTTGCCCGGCATCGTGGCTGAGCACGAGGCTCGCAGCGGTCAGCGGCACCTTCTGCAGGTCAGCGAGGGCGGTGTCGTGCGTGAGCGTCGCGGTGACCGTCGCCCCCAACTGCGCCAGCACCTGCTTGACCCACTCCAGGTCGCCCATCCAGGTCGGGTTGGCATTGGCATGCGGGGCCACGAGGCAGACCGAGCGCGCGATCCGCTCATCCGCACCCCCGTCGGGCGCCACCTGCCGCAGGATGGCCTCGAGCGCGATGTCTGTGCCCAGGTTCTGGTCGCCGCGAAAGCCCGCGCGCTGAATGGGCACGATCGGGAAAGAGACCTGCGAGCCGATCTCGTCGCACACCGCCACGATGTCATCACCAACGATCTCGGGGCCGCACGAGGTGAGCACGAACATGATCGGCGGGTGCAGTTGCTGCGCTTCGAGGATGGTGCGGGCCAGCAGCTCTTCGCCGCCATGGACGATCTCGTCCTCGCACAGCTTGGTGCACAGCGTGAGGGTTTCGGTATAGTCGGCGCCCTGCCAGCCAAAGGCTGTGTCCACGAGCTGGGCGCAGCCCTGAGGCGAGTGCGCCAGCACGCATCCGCCCCTGACGCCGAGCGCGGTCTGTGCGGCGCCATAGAGCGCGCAGCGCAGATAGGGGTCGTGGCATCTCCGCTCGTCCGCCGGCCCGTCTGCCCTGTGGTGTCTGCCTGGCCTCACCTCAGGCGCCATACAGCACCTGCCTGAACAGCTTGGACCGCGCGCGGCCGGCGTGCTCGAGGCTGGACTCGATCAGTCTGGCCATGTTTCTGATCCCCTGGTAGCCATACTGCGGGTAGCCGGTGATGGTGGTCATGTTCACCTGGGGCACTCCTGGCTGTCTGAGCGGCGTGCCCAGGTAGATGGCGTCCTCGTACTGCTCGGCGATCGCTTCGATCTCTGCCTGTGTCTCTGAGGAGACATTAAAGCTGCCGAGCGAAAAGAGCCCCTTGGTCAGGATCACTTCCGGGTTCAACCCCTGTTCGAGCAAGAACTTTATGCTGGGCATGCGCTCTTTGACCGTGTAGGGGTGCAGGTTGATGACGACGGGATGGGCGCCAAACTCGGCGGCCATGCGCGCCAGAGAGAGCGCCCGAATGGGGCCGGGGAACTCGGCGATCTCGATGAGCGCCGTCCTGCCCTCGAAACAGCGCCGCAGCGTGTCGATCTCGCGCGCCACGGCCGCTGTTTCGGTGCGGATGACCTCGCTGGCCCTGTCGCCCAGGCCGAGCGGCGTGGCCACCCCCATGATCCACTCCTCGGTCGCCGCGGGGCCATAGGGCTGCCCCGTGCGGGCATAGGGCACCTTGAACCGTTCTTCCATCAGGTCGCCCAGCTTTTGCCCCCAGTCAAAGCACCAGGAGGCGTTCAACTCGGCGGCAGGGGCCCGGCGGATCTGGTCGACCGTGCAGCCGCCGCACAGAATGGCGTTGATCTCGGCGCCGATGGCATGCACGAGGCGTTCGAGCTCGTCCAGGTCCTGGGTCCACTCTGTGTAGGTGGGGCCCTGCCGCGCGCCCAGGACGTTGATCGTGCCTTTGAGCACCTCGCCGCGCGGCTCCATCAACGCCATCAAGGCCCTGAAGGCATCCTCATAGCCGCTACGAAAGTCGCCGCCGAACCCCTCACTGCGAATGGCCAGCACGCGAGTGCCGGTCTGCTGAGTCGCGATCTTGGCGACGGTCTCGACATCGTCGCCGATGATGCCCGAGCAGCAGCAGGAGAGGACGACGATCAGCTCGGGATGGTAGCGGCGGTCGGCCTCTTTGACCGCTTCCAGGAGCTTACCCTCGCCGCCGTACACCACATCGGCTTCGTTCTGGGCCGTGCAGGCGGTGGGCTCGAACGGCACGCCGCGGTACTCGCAACTGCCCATCTTGTACGAGCTGGCCACCGAATAGGTGCAGCCTCTCGGGCCATGGATCACCGGCGCCATGTGGCGGATGCCGTTGATGACCTGAAAGGCAGTCCAGAATTTGCAGGGGGGCGCATGCGAGGCCTGGAGCTTGGGGACCATCTCCCCGCGCTCCACCCTCTCCAGGAGCTGGCCGAGCGAACCCTGAAAGACGATGCGAGCACTGTCCACCGATGGCCTCCTCTTAGAATCAAGTCGGCCTGTGGTCGGCGTTTGCGGCGTATGCTAAGGGGCGGTGTCAGCACCGCTCTCAAGCAGCGGCCCCGATACTGGGTGGATTCTGCTGCCGCCCACGTCGGCTGTCAACAGCGGGGCTGCGGTGAACCGGTGACCGCCCGTTGTGGGCCGTAGGTTGCAGAGACGCACGCGCGGGCCGCGGCATGGCGGTGACAGAGTTTGTCGCTACAATAGGAGCGGGGGATTCGCGAGGGCGCAGGCTGTCCTGCGCCGCCGCAGCTCGCCTTCCCAAGGTCGAATTCGTGCCCAGGAGTGTGGCCGCCAGGATGGTTGCCAGACAGGGGCGAGACGCCGCTCGCCCACGCACTGCCTCTGCGCTCTGGCGCAGGCTCGCGTTCTATGCGCCCTTTGCATGGCGCTTTCTGGTGCTCGGACGCTGGGAGCCGCTCATCTACGGCCTCGCGCTCACCGACCGCTGCAACCTGCACTGCCATGGCTGTCGTGTGGCCCACACGGGGCGCCCCGACATGAGCTGGATGCAGGTGAACGCCGCTCTGTGCGACGCCTGGGCGCGCGGTTACCGCGAGTTGTACCTGAGCGGCGGCGAGCCGACCCTCTGGAGCGATGGCGAGCACTCGCTCGAGGACGTCATCAGCGAGGCGCGTCGCATCGGCTTTTTCCATGTGCACCTGTACACCAACGGCATGCTGGGGCTTGGCACGGCGGCCGATCTGGTCTGGGTCAGCATGGATGGCTTGCCCGACACTTTTGCCCTGCGCCGCGGCGACCACTTTGGCCAGGTCGAAGCGGCAGTTCGGCAGGGGCAGCATCCGCGAGTGGCGGTGATCTATGTCATCGATCGCCACACGGCCCGGGGCATCGAGCCCTTTCTGCGCTGGGTGCGCGACAGCCGGTTCCCGGTGTTGGGCGTCATGTTCTACTTTCACACCCCGTACTATGGCCGCGACGAGCTCTATCTCGACGCCGACGAGCGGGCGCCGCTCATCGACCGGTTGCAGGCGTGCATTCGCTCGGGGCTGCCTGTGCTCAATTCACGCGCCGGCCTGCGGGCGCTCAAATCCGGAGACTGGCCTCGGCGCGTGCCCGTCGCCGTGGTGGCCGATGTCGATGGCGAGCATGTGTGCTGCCGGGCCGCCGACGACATCTGCGCCGACTGTGGCTATGCCGCCTGCACCGAGATCACCGAGTTTCACCGGCTGCGTCCGTCGGCCCTGTTGGGCATGGTCAGGTACTGGTGACCGCTGTAGGGCAACAGCTCGTGCGCCTGGCCACACGGGCGCTACGCCGGCGGTTGTGCGCCGATCAGCGCTGGGTTTTCGAGCGGCCCGCATCTGGCTGGACGCCCGCACCGGTCGAGAGCACCTCGCTCTACCTGCACGTGCCTTTCTGTCGAAACGCCTGCCCCTATTGCCCCTACACCAAAGTGCCCTACGACCGCGCGCTCGTCGAGCCCTACACCAGGGCTGCGCTGGCCGAGGTGGATTGGTGGGCAGACCGCATCGGGCCGGCCGAGATCACCAGCGTCTACATCGGCGGGGGCACCCCCACGCTGGCGTTGGAGAGCGTGCGCCGCGTGATCGATCGGGTGCGCCAGCGATTTCGGGTGACGGGCGACATCTGCATCGAGACCAGCCCCACCGACGTGAACGAGGCCACCGTGCGCCAACTGCACGAGCTGGGGATCGCGCTCGTGTCGCTCGGGGTGCAGTCGTTCAAGCCCGAGCGCCTGGCCTGGATCGGCCGTCGCTACGGGCCCGACGTGGCCGAGCGGGCCCTGCGGCTGCTGGCCCAAGGGGGTTTTGCCTCGGTCAACGTGGACCTGATGTTCGCGCTGCCCGGGCAGTCGGTCTGCGAGGTGCTCTCTGACCTGGAGCGGGCCGCCGAGCTCGGCGCCAACCAGATCACCACCTATCCCCTGTTCACGTTCCCCTACAGCGCGGTGGGCGAGCACCTGCGGCTGACCCATGTGCGCCTGCCCAACCTGCGGCGACGACGCGCCCACTACCGCGCCATCAATGACTGGTGTGCGGCGCACGGGTTTGAGCGGGTGTCGGTGTGGGGCTTTCGACGCGGCGCCGTCCCGCGCTACTCGTCGGTGACGCGCGACAGCTACATCGGCGTGGGCCCCGGCGCCGGGTCGCACCTGGCCGACGGTTTCGTGCTCAACACCTTTGATCTCGAGCAATGGGTGCGGGCGGCCTGCGCCGGCACGGGGACCGTCGCGCTCCGCCTGCCATTCACGCGGGCGCTATCGGGCTGGTGGTGGCTATACTGGCGGCTCTACGACACGCGCATTCCGCTGGCGGGCCTCGCTGCGGCGCTCGGCGACGATGCCCCCAGGGCTCGGCGCCTGCTCAAGGCAGCGCAGTTGCTCGGCCTGGCGGCTCGTGGTGACGATGTCATCGCCCTCACCGACGCAGGCGCGTTCTGGCTGCACCTTGCGCAGAACTATTTCGCGCTCTACTACGTCAACACCCTCTGGACGCAGGCCCGACGCGAGCCGTGGCCCCGGGCGGTGGCCATCTAGGGGCGCTGGCCACGGCACAGGCCCGCGCCAGTTATCCCCCGCTGGCCCCAGGAGCCACCTCGTGACGACCGCCGGCCGCGCCCTTTCGGCTAGATCACGCAGAGATCGCTGCCGATGGCCCTCAGGTGGTTCTGATACTCGCGGGTCCCGTACAGTGCATCGCGAAAGTTGACCAGCTCGACGCGGTTCTCACGAATCCAGTTCTTGAGCCGCTCTGAGCACAGCGCCTCTACATCCACCGGGCGAGCGAGGATAAAGTTGCGCGCCTCGGGGCCATAGTCGCCGAGGCGGTAGACGTAATAATCCACATAGCCCGGATGCAGCGCCGTCATCATCACCTCGTCCTCTGCCAGGTCCAGCATATGGCTGGGATCATCCAGGTAGAACGAGGCGGGGTCGTACGCTTCGATGGCGGTCAGAGAGTCGGTCAGGAGCGCCTGGCTCGCGTTCAGCGGATGCCTGGGGCCCAGGTGATAGATCTTACGGCTGGCCCACCTGGGGTCGGCCGGCGCCGTCCACGGCATGCCATCGCTGGGGCCAGGATAGATGGTGACGTTGTAGGCGATGCCATACTCGTCGCATACCTGCCGCATGGCTTTGCCAAAGGGGGCTTCGTTGGCGCGGCTGCCGCCGCTCGTGTCAGGCGCCCTGCCCAGAATCCGCACGCAGCGCTCGATCTGCGCGCGACACTCGGCGAGGGCCTCGTCAAAGACCACATCAGCCGCGGCGCGCAGGTCTTTGCGGAATCGGATCCTGCCTGCATCAGCCATCACCAGCGAGGGCACCGCTTGCGGATCGAGCACCGGCGCCCCCCACATGTGCCCGTGCCAGCCCAACGAGATCCAGGGGAATGCCTTGAGCCTCTCCAGCGCATCCTCTGTGCCCGGCGTGTCCATCATGACGTCGGCCGACGTCACCACGCCACGCTCTATCGTCTCGAACGCACCGATGTTGCAGACGTCAGTGTAGCCGATGTCATCTGCCCGGATGATCAGCTTCATGGCTTGGCCACCTCCAGCATCGGCGCCACGCCCAAGCAAGCGACGCAGCGACCGAATACGCTGCTGAATTGTAACCTCCTGGCATGGGCCCATCAACCCTGCGCCGTAACGGCCACCTGCCGCTTCGCAGTGCCAGACTCCAATCAACGATTATCGTTCTATATCTCAAATTCATGACGATTACCACTAGACAGGACGCTTCTTCCTATTGTACAATGGGGCCAGCAAGACCCCGCCCAGCAAGAAGGCTCTGTGTGGTGAGCGTATAGGACAGATGCCTTCTGAGACGGGGCATTGCAGCGGCAGTTAGGCCGACCTCATGGTCACCAGGGCTTGTCTTGGGGGAAGACATGTCCGGCTCAACTCGCGTAGTCGCTGCTCACAACCATCGCGTGCCGCTTCACCACACTGACCGCGTCTTTATTCTGGTTCTGGGCGACCTCGTAATCCTTGGCCTGGCGCTGGCGGTTTCGCTGCAGGCGCGTTTTGTCGGCCTGCGAAGCGCCCTCGTCGATACCGCGGGGATGCGCGCCCTGTGGTGGGTGATTCTGGACCTGGTCTGGCTGGCGATGGCCGATGTTGCCAGATTGTACGATGTGCGCCTCGCGAGCCTGCCTGCCAGGAGCGCGGCTACGGCAGCCCTGGTTGCCGTGCTGGTCTGTTCTCTATACCTGATCATACCGATCTGGTCAGCGCCATTGACAGCCTCGCGCCTCACCTGGGGCGCGTTTGTTATTATGTCGGCGGGAGGCATGGTGCTGTGGCGTGGGTTCTATGGCAAGTTCCTGACGCAGGCACGGTACTATCGGAGAACTGTGATTGTGGGCGCGGGCGAGGCAGCCAGCCAGCTCGCGGCGACTCTGCGCGGCGGGCTGTTCGCTGGCACTATGGAGTTGGTGGAGCTCGATCCAGATGACCCGCCTGAGATAGACGACTCGACGCAACGCGCCAGGCGCCTGATCGAGCTGGTGGCTCAGCGCGAGATCGACGACATCGTGGTCGCCGTCGACCCCGCCGAGGAGACGCCGCAGCCGCTGCTGGACGCCCTGGTGGATTGCTGGCGCCGTGGCGCGCAGGTGTATTCGCTGGTCGACTACTATGAGCAGGTTCTCGGCTATACGCCCACCCAGTACATCGGCCATGACATCTTTGCGCTCGTGAGGTCGGACTATGACCTCAGCCGGCGCCTGTGGAACGCGACGCGGCGAGGCCTCGATGTAGCCGTGGCCGTGCTGGGGCTGCTCTGCTTTGGCGCGGTCCTGCCGTTCGTGGCGCTCGCTATCTGGCTCGATTCGCGCGGCGCGGTGTTCTACCGCCAGCAGCGAGTGGGGCTCTACAACCAGGTCTTTGACATCATCAAGCTCCGTACGATGGTCCCCCAGGCTGAGGTGCAGGGGCACGCCGTGTGGGCGCAGGCCAAGGATGCCCGCGTGACGCACGTGGGCCGGTTCCTGCGCAAGACCCGCCTGGATGAAGTGCCGCAGTTCTGGAATGTGCTGCGAGGCGACATGTCGCTCATCGGGCCGCGGCCAGAGCGCCCCGAGTTTGTGGCCGTGCTCACCGAGCAGCTCCCCTACTATGACATGCGACACGCGGTGCGACCTGGGCTCACAGGGTGGGCCCAAGTGCGCTATCGCTATGGCAGCTCGGTCCAAGATGCGCTCGTCAAGCTGCAGTATGACCTCTACTATATCAAGCACCGGGGGCCGTTCCTCGACATCCTCATCCTGTTGCACACTCTGCGCACCGTGCTGCGGATGGAGGGCAACTAGGCTCAGGGTGGCGCAGGCGAGTAGCCGCTGCCGCCATCCACTCACACAAGAGGCTGGCGATTGTCTACGCGCTTGGGCTACGTCAGATCTCGAGCCGCCAAAGCCTGGGCGCACCTGGCCTATGTGCCAAGAGCCCTGGGCCTGGTGTGGCGTGCTGCGCCCCGCCACATGGTGGCCTGGGCGGCGCTCCTGATCGTGCAGGGTCTGCTGCCCGTGGCTACCGTGTGGGTCACCCGCGTTCTGGTCAATGCGCTCGCGGCGGCCATCGGCCAGGGCGAATCTGCCTTGACGATGGCGCTGGCTCTCTGGGCAGGCCTGCTCGCGGCGCTGCTGGTGGGCCAAGAGCTGCTACGTGGGGCCATCGAGTGGGTGCGCACTGCCCAGGCCGAGCGAACGCAGGACCATATCGCCGACCTGGTGCACCAGCAGTCTGCGGCCGTCGACCTGGCCTTTTACGACTCGCCCGACTATTACGACCAGCTTCACCGTGCCCGCAGTGAGGCGGTGTACCGGCCTGCCGCGCTGCTCGAGAGCCTGGGCGCGATCTTGCAGGGGGCCATCACCCTGGCAGGCATGGGCGTCATCCTCTGGCGGTATGGCTGGTGGGTGCCCATCGTGCTGCTCATCTCGGCGCTGCCGGGGCTGTACACGGTGCTGAGGCACTATGAGCAGGCTCACAGCTGGCGGCAACAGGCCACGCCCCGTGAGCGTAGGGCCTGGTACTATTCGTGGCTGCTTACGACCCGCGAGGCGGCGGCCGAGGTGCGCCTGTTTGGCCTGGCTGAGCGCCTGCGGCAGGCCTACCGTGCTCTGCGCCAGGGTCTCTACCGCGAGCGGCTTGGCCTGCTGCGCCGGCGGGCCGGCACACGCGCTGTGGCCAGCCTGCTCGCGCTGGCCGCCATGGGCGGCACGATGGTCTGGATGCTGCAGCGTGCCTCAATCGGCCAGGCGACGCTCGGCGATCTGGTGCTCTTCTACCAGGCCTTTGCCCAGGGCCAGGGCCTGACGCGGGCGCTGCTCGAGAACCTGGGGCAGCTCTATAGCAGCACGCTCTTCCTGGCCGACCTGTTCGCCTTCCTGGCCCTCACGCCGTCCATCGGCGACCCTGCGGGCGCGGCCTTGCTGCGCCTCACGCTCGAGCGCGGCATTCGCCTCGAGGAGGTCACCTTTGCTTACCCGGGCAGCGGCCAGCCGACGCTCAAGGGGCTGAACCTGTCGATCTCTGCAGGGCAGGTGGTTGGGCTGGTGGGGCCCAACGGCGCCGGCAAGAGCACGCTGGTCAAGCTGCTGTGTCGCTTTTACGACCCCGCCTCAGGCTGCATCACCTGGGATGGTCGCGCCCTCGATGAGTTGCCCCTCGACGACCTGCGACGGGCTATCGCCGTGCTGTTTCAAGAGCCGATGCGCTACCAGGCCACGGTGCGCGAGAACATTGCCCTCGGCGACGCCGCTGCCCTCGACGCTGACGATCTGGCCGCGGTGACCTCGGCCGCCACAGCCGCCGGGGCCGACGGGCTGATCGCGGCGCTGCCTCAGCGCTATGAGACGCTGCTGGGCAAGTGGTTCGCCGGTGGCACAGACCTCAGCGTTGGCGAGTGGCAGCGCCTGGCGCTGGCGCGGGCCTTTTTGCGGCGTGCGCCGCTGGTGATCCTCGACGAGCCCACCAGCGCCATGGATTCGTGGGCAGAGGCCGACTGGATGGGGCGGTTTCGCGAGCTGGTGGCGGGGCGCACGGCGCTGGTCATCACGCATCGTCTCACCACCGCCATGCGCGCTGACGTCATTCATGTGCTGGAAGGCCAGCGCATCGTCGAATCCGGCAGCCATCAGGAGCTGTTGGCTCTGCAGGGCCGCTATGCCGCCTCGTGGCAGGCCCAGATGCAGGGGGCGCCCGGCGCCATGCCGCTCGGCCCGCAATCGTAGCGCATCCGGCGGCCCGCCAGAGACCTGGGAAGGGAAGGCATGCTGTTCAACTCGTTCACGTACCTGGTCTTGCTGCCGGTGGCGGTGCTGCTCTACTGGCTGGCCCCGAGTCGCTGGCGACGTCACCTGCTGCTCGTCGCCAGCTATCTCTTTTACATGAGCTGGTTGCCGCTCTATGGCCTGCTGGTCGGCGCGATGACGGTGGCCAGCTTCCTCCTCGGGCGCTGGATGGCTGCTGCCGGGCGGAAAAAGCCCCTCTTGGTGTTGGCGGTGGCCCTCAGCCTGTCGCTCCTCCTGTTCTCTCGGTACACCGGGTTCATTCTACGGAACGCGTCGGCGCTCACTGCATCGCTAGGCCTGCCGATCGCAGTGGGCTGGTTCGAGCGCATCGTGACGCCCCTGGGTATCTCCTTCTTTACCTTCGAGATCATCCACTACCTTGTCGACGTCTACCGGGGCGGGGCGCCGGTGCGCTCGCTGCTGGACCTGGCCCTTTTTGTGGTGTTCTTCCCGACGCAGATAGCAGGCCCCATCAAACGGTATCAGCACTTTGTGCCTCAACTCGAACACCTGCCCACCTGGGACGCCGGCCGTGCTTCGAGTGGGCTCGCCCTGGTGGTGCGCGGGCTGTTCAAGAAGGTCATCCTGGCCGACACCCTGGCTGCAGCGGCCGATCTGGGCTTTGGCGACCCGGCCGGGCTCGGGCTGGTGGGCGCCTGGTCTGCGGTGCTGGCGTTTGCCTTCCAGATCTACTTTGATTTCTCAGGCTACACCGATATCGGCCGTGGTTCTGCCATGCTGTTGGGGTTCAGCATACCCGAGAACTTTCGTCTGCCCTATCTCGCCGCAAACATCTCCGATTTCTGGCGTCGATGGCACATGACCCTGTCTCAGTGGCTGCGTGACTATGTGTACATTCCTTTGGGCGGATCTTGGGGCACACGCTGGCAGACATACCGCAATCTCTTTGTCACGATGGTGTTGGGAGGCCTGTGGCACGGGGCCAACTGGACCTTTGCCGTGTGGGGTGCCTATCACGGGTTCCTCCTGGTTCTGCACCATGCCCTGCGGCCCCTGAGCGAGCGTCTGCCTGCTGTCGGTCGGCTTGCGGGCCGGCGCGTGACCCAGGCCGCTGGCGTGGTGGCGACCTTTGTGGCCGTGTGCATCGGCTGGGTGCCTTTCCGTGCCGCCAGCCTGACACAGGCCGGAGCGATGCTGGGCAAGATGTTCAGCCTCGAGGGCGGCTGGATGGGCGGCGCTGTCACTGAGACCCTGATGGTGGAGACCGCTCTGATCATCATCGGCCATGCCTCTCTGGTCTGGTTGGATCGCTGGCTCGGGGCAGGGCGTGCGTGGCCATCGCTAAGCCGCCGCCGATGGCTTCTTGAAGGGATGCTCTATGCGCTTCTCATCGTGGCGACCGTGGCATTTCCGCCACAGTCTTCCTCGGCCTTTATCTATTTTCGATTCTAGGGGGCTGGCCGTTGATGGCTGAGATGCCTCGCAGACGTCGGTCGGTTCTGGTCGTCCTGGGGCTGCTCTTGTTGGCAGAGGGCCTGTCGCGGCTTGGCGCTGTTCAGAGGCTGTTCGATCCGGCCGACGGCAGCACCGAGGCAGCACGCTGGCGCTACGCGTATGCTCAGGCCACGCCCACTGTGCTGGTGATGGGCGATTCGCGCGCGGTGATCGACCTCTCGCCTACCGAGATTCGCAACAGCGTTCAGGCCCAGGCCGGCGGTGACATCAGTGTGCTCAGCATCGCGTCCTATGGCAGCTCGGCGGAGCACGCCTACCTGATGCTCACCGAGGTCGTGCTCAAGAGCGTGCCTTCACCAGAGCTTGTCCTGTTGAACGTGTCCGATGTGGCGCTGAACGATCGCACCTGGATCGGTACGCCCCCACTCAATCTACGCGGGCTATCTCGTCCTCTGGCGCCAGAGACCTGGCGTAGCGCGCCTGGCAGAGCGGCTGTCCTGGAGACGCTCTCGGGCCTGGTGCGCTTGCGGCACCGCTCGCGGCTGACTGTCGAAGGCCGTTGGCCGAACTATATCCGGGGCAGCGAAACGTATGATTGCGGCGGTTCGGTTTGGCACGACAAGATGCGCCCCGAGGCGCTGCAGCAGCAGTTCAGCAAGTCACGGGACGAGTATCTGGTCGACTTTTGCCCCGACGGCGTTCAGGGAGACTACCTGCTGCGGCTCTTGCGCCAGGCCCGGGCCGCAGGCGTCCATCTGGTGCTTGTCATCACGCCCGTCACCGAGCAGTACCTATCCGCGTTTCCGGCCCCAGGCGACGCGCAACGCTTTGTCGACTTTGTCCATGCCGCAGGCGCGGCCCATGGGGTCCCCGTCCTGGACTATTATCGCACGGCAGAGCTTGAGGACGAGCACTACTTTGATCTTCACCACACGAATGCAGAGGGCACGGCGTTGTTCTCACGCCTGGTGACGCGCGACATCGTTGTCCCGGCACTGGCCGATTGGCAGGATTTCTGTAGCCAGTATGCGGCCAGGTGAATGTCGTCCCCCCGCGTGGCGTGCTCCTGATCGGACGACGCTACCCGGGGATGTGTTGCGGTGTTCCACGAGGCTGGCCACGCCAGCCCGACGGGTGCGTGTGAAAGTGTTTTTACTTGATTGGCCCGTCTGTTGATGGTACATTTTGCATGGATCGTGACGCAATCCGAGGATGTATCGTCAGGCGTGTCTGGGGGGGCGGCATGAGCCGACGCGTGACGGGGTCTCTGGGCCTCTACATCCATCGCCAAGCCGCGACCCCAGGGCGCTATCTGCTCGAACACTTGCTGCAAGGCTTGTTTGGGTGGATGCCCGGGGTGCTCGGCATCGGGCTGCGCGCCCTGTGCTACCGCCTCATGCTGACCATGCGCGGCCTGGCGGCCATCGAGTCTGGCGTTCGCCTGGCCTATGCCAGCAATCTACGGCTCGGGCACGGAGCCTACCTGGATCGGGGCGTCTACATCCACGCCTGCCCCGATGGCGTCACCATCGGCGCCGGCACCCTGGTGATGTGGGGCAGCGTGCTGCATGTCTACAACTTTCGCCGCCTGCCGCATGCCGGCATTCGCATCGGCCGCGATAGCCTGATCGGCGAGTACAACGTGATCCGTGGTCAGGGGGGTGTGACCATCGGAGACCGTGTCTATACCTCACCCATGGTCCAGATCATGGCCGTCAACCATGTCTATGACGATCCTTCGCGACCCTTTGCCGACCAGGGCATCACCGCTGAAGGGATCGTGATCGAGGACGACGTCTGGATCGGCTCTGGGGCGGTGATCACCGATGGCGTGCGTATCGGGCGAGGGGCGGTCATTGCAGCGGGGGCGGTGGTGACGGCGGACGTGCCGCCCCACACCCTGGCCGGAGGCGTGCCCGCGCGGGTGCTGCGCACGATCAACGGCCAGGCGGGGCAGCGCGGGCGGCAGGTGCATACGAGCGGCGAGACGGGGGTGGGTTGATGACTGGGGGCACGTTCGCTCACAAACTCTCGGTGGTCATTCCGGCCTACGACGAACAGGATGGCATCGCTGCCACGGTGCAGCGGGTGCTGGCCGTGCGCCCCGCACTGGCCGACATGGGGGTCGACCTGGAGCTGCTGGTGGTCGATGATGGCTCGCACGATGCCACCGGCGCCGAGGCAGGCTGTTTCCCCGAGGTCTGTCTGCTGCGACACAGCGTCAACCGGGGCTATGGCGCTGCCCTCAAGACCGGCTTTCATGCCGCCAGTGGCGACTGGCTGGGCTTCTTGGACGCCGACGGCACCTATCCCCCCGAGAGCTTTCCGGCATTGTGCCGCGAGCTGCTGGACGGTGCCGAGCTGGTCGTCGGCTCGCGTCGCTCGGGGGCCAGCAGCGAGATGCCGTGGGTGCGGCGCATGGGCAACGCGCTCTGGTCGAGGCTGCTCACGGTGCTGGGCGATCAGCCGGTGCTCGACCCGGCCAGCGGCATGCGGGTCTTTCGCCGCGACATTCTAGAGCGCATCTATCCCCTGCCCGACGGCCTCAACCTGACGCCGGTCATGAGTACGCGCGCCATCCACGAGAATGTCAGGTTGCGCGAGGTGCCCATCCCCTATCGCGAGCGGCTGGGGCGCTCCAAGCTGCGCGCCCTGCCCGATGGCATGCGCTTTCTCAACACCATCGTCTGGACGGTCCTGTGCTACAACCCGGCACGGCTCGTGGGCGGCATCGGGCTGGCCCTGGTTGCCCTGGGCCTGCTGGTGGCCCTTGTGCTGGTGGCCTTGCGGTTGGCCGGCGTGACGGCGCTCGGCCCTTGGGGCGTCACTGGCCTCTATCTTGGCGGTCTCGCCGGGGCCATCGGCGTCAGCCTGTTCGCTCTGGGCTCGACCTTCAACTACCTGGTCGGGCTCTTTCATCGGCGGCCGATCCACCAGGGGCTGTTTGGGCGGCCGCTCTTCAGGCAGCCCCTCGACAGGTACTTTGGCTGGGTTGGGCTTGGGCTGGCGCTGGCGGGCGCCGTACTGGGCCTGGTCAGCCTGGGGCTGGGCGTCGGCGGCTGGGCCATCGAACGCCTCTGGTTCTATGGCCTGGTGGCCAGCATGGCGTTTCTACTGGGTGTGCAGATGATGATCTACTGGCTGATCATGCGCGTGCTCGAAGAGCTGAACCAGCGCGACGTCCTGGTCCAGGTAGACCTGGAGCGCACGCCATGACAGGCTTGCCGAGTAAGGACAACGTGGGGGCGCGCACACGCCAGCAGATCACGGCCGGCGCGGCGCCGTTAGCCGATGGCGCGCTCTCTCTGCGCGCAGCGCCCGCCGACGACCAGCAGGCCGACCTGCTGTTGGTCAACCCGCCCGCTCCCGATGGCGGCATCTGGATTCGCAGCCAGCATCGTGTGGGGCGCCGCTCGCGCGAGGGCATGGTGTGGCCACAGGTCAGCCTCGCGCAGATGGCAGCGCTCTTTCCAGACCTGCGCGTTGCCGTGGTAGATGCGGTGGCCGAACGGATGGGCTGGCCGGCCTTTGAAGCGCTGCTCGAGGCCCGCCGCCCACGCTACTATGTGACGCAGCTCACCGGGCCCACCCTGCAGAACGACATGTACGGCGCCTTTTTGGCGCGGGCGCGTGGCGCCGTCACGGTGGCCTTTGGCACGCACATCACCCCCATGCCGGCGACGACGCTGCGCGACTATCCCGCTCTGGACTATGGGCTGCGCGGCGAGCCCGAGCTGACCCTGCGCGAGCTGGTGGACACGCTCGAGGCCGAGCGCAGCGGGGTGCCGGGCGCCGATGCCTGGTGGCCCCACGTGCAGCCGAGCTTTGCGGCGCGGCTCGCGCGCCTGTTCGAGGGCGCGCAGCCGGGCTGGCGGCCCGCCTGGCTGACGCCGGGTGGGCTTGCCCTCAGGCTCGAGCGGATCGCCGGGCTCGTGTGGCGCCGTGAGGGTCAGGTGATCGTCAACGCCGACCGGCCGCTGATCGCCAGCCTCGATGACCTGCCCATGCCGCTCCACGAGTTGCTTCCCCTGCAGCACTATCGCGCGCCGCTGGTCGGTGGCCCCTACAGCTTTGTGGTCACCAGCCGTGGCTGCCCTGCCGGCTGTCGCTTTTGCATCAAGCATGTCTCGTACGGTCGCTCGGTGCGCTGGCGCTCGGCGGCCAACGTGCTCGACGAGATCGAGCGGCTTGGTGCCCTGGGCCTGCACCACGTGCACATGTACGCCGACCTCTTTACTGTCAGCCGCGAGCAGGTTATGGGCATCTGCCAGGGCCTGTTGCAGCGCAACCTCAAAGTGCGCTGGACGTGCAACAGCCGCGTGGATTGCGTCGACGACGAGCTGCTCGACCTGATGGCGCAGAGCGGCTGCTGGATGATCTCGTGGGGGCTCGAATCGGGCAGCGACGCCATGCTGCAACGCATGCACAAGGGTGTCACCACCGACACCGCTGCAAAGGCGCTGCAGGCCGCCCGGCGCGCAGGCATCAAGAACTGGGGCTATTTCGTCATCGGGCTGCCCGGCGAGACCGAGGAGACCGTTCAAGAGACGATCGCCTTTGCCAAACGCCTGCCGCTCGACCTGGCGCTCTTTCACATCGCCGCGCCGCACCCGGGCACGCCATTCTTCTTCGAGGTGGTCGAACAGGGCTGGTTCCGCCCCGGCACCCGCTGGGAGCAGGTGGATATGGATCGCTCCACCGTGCTCGACTATCCCGATGTGAGCGCCGAGCAGATCGAATCGTGGGCCCGCCAGGCCTTTCGCGCCTGGGCGTTGCGTCCTGGTCCCCTGTGGACCTATGCGCGCATGCTACTGGGCAGCCCGTCGCTCTGGCGGCCCGCCCTGGCGCTGGGCCTCGAAAGCCTGGGTTGGGCGCGTCGACGATGATGAGGTCACGGCGGGCGCCGACGGCGTCACCTCGCCCCGGCTGTTGGGGCCGACACTCGGGTCGTTGGGGGTTGCTGGTGCGACGTATCCAGACGGTCTTGACCCTGGCGCTGCTCTTCAGTGGTTTGCTGTCGACGCTCTGCGGGGGCGCGGCGGCGCAGTCGGGCCTCGCTGTGTGGGGCCAGCCCGTCAACCTCAGCAACTCGGCGGCGGCCTCTGACCCTCTGCTGGTGCGCGCAGGCAATGGCCTGCTCTACGCCTACTGGTGGGATCGGTTCGACGGCGTGACCGTCTCTGTCTATGCACGCGGCCGCTGGTCGGCGCCGCAGGTGGCGCCCATCGACGTGCCCCGGGTGCAGGGCGGCCGGCCGCTCTATGACAACATCACCGGCCTGCCGGTCATCGACCAGCTCAAGAGCGCGCCCACCCTCACTGCTGATGCCGCCGGCCGACTGCACGCCCTCTGGGCAGACATGGGGCGCTCCACCGGCGATTTCCCCGCCCTGCTCTGGAGCACCCTCGAGATCGGCTCGCTGACCTGGTCAGCCCCCATCGTGCTGCTTCCTTCGGTCACCGCCTGGAAGCTCACGGCCTCTCCGACGGGCGCCCTCGACCTGCTCTTTTTCGAGCCCGGGCGCACGGCCGAGGCGGCGCCCGGCGTCTATCACCATCGCTCGACCGATGGCGGCGCCACCTGGTCGGCGCGCTCGCTCATCGCTGCGGCGCCCTATGTGCGCCTGGCCACTCAGGGCGACGTGCACCTGGACCTGGCTGCGGATGACAGCGGGCGCATCCTGGCCACGTGGGATGACCCGCGCACGGGCCTGGCCCAGTTCGCCGTGAGCGTTGATGCCGGAGGGGCCTGGGCCTCGTTGAGCGACGCCGATGCAGACGAACTCGAGGCGACACACGCGCAACTGGCCTTTGGGCAGGGCGGCGTGGCGTTGCGCCTGTGGCAGGCAGCCGGCGCCGATCCACTGGCGGGCGCTCTGCAGCAGCGTTCGCTGGACGGCGGCCTCACCTGGTCTGCCCCTGAGCACGTGTGGAGTGGATACAGCCTGGGGGGCCTGACCCTGCGCACACTGGCCGATGGGCGCATCCTTGCGCTGGCCGGTGGCGCGGCCGCGCCACCGACGCTGGCCCTGTGGGACGCCGCCCACGTAACCGCGGCGGGCGCCACCGGCTGGTCAAACCCCATCGCGGCGCAGAGCGTGGACGCCGAGCAGCCGTTGCCGGCGGTCTCATCCTGGCGAGTGGAGCTATCGGGCCAGGCGATCACCGCCATCGGCCGTGGTGCAGGCGACGACGTCTGGGTGGTGCGACATCTGGGCCTCGACGACTGGCGCTTTTCGGCAGCGGCCGCCACGATGCTGAGGGCAGGGGCCGCCAGCGTCGTGCCCGCCGGCTGGGATGAGCCGGTGGCACTGGCCGCGGGCGGCGCGTCCTCGCCGACCATCGTCGCCGCAGGCGATGGCCGCCTGCAGGCCTTTTGGTGGGATGCAGCGGCCGGCCTGATGACGGCTCGCTATGACGGCTCTGGTTGGGGTGCTGCGGTTGCGGCGACAATCCCCGCAGCCGCTCCCGAGCAGGCGCCGGCCGAGACGCCCCTGATCGTCGACGACGCCCAGGGTCGGGTGCACGCCCTCTGGCGGTCGGCGCCCGATGCGGTCGGGCGTCGTGCGCTGCTGCACAGCGCCATGGACGCCAACGCGACAGCCTGGACGCAGCCAGCCATCGTGTCTGCCGATGTGTTGGCCTGGGACGCGGTGGGCGATGGCGGCGGCGCCCTGCATTTGCTCCTGCTGCGCCGCGTCGAGAGCGAGGGCCTGACACGGGGCGAGCTGGCCTATACGCACGTGCTGGCCACCGAGACGACGTGGGCGCCCCCGCAGACGGTGTATGTGGGCACTGACGACGACCTGCCGCTGGCGCCCGGGGAGACTCTCTCGCTGGCCAGCGCTGGCGCAGGCGCGCTGCTCGCCGCCTGGGCAGACGACACGGCCCTGGGCATGCGCTATGCCACCTCGGGCGATGGCGGCCAGACCTGGGGCCCGGCGGCGCTGTTGTCCGACGCCGAGCGCCTGCCCCGCGCCGGGCGGGCGATCGCCCTGGGCACAGCCACCTACGCCATGGTCTGGGCCTCTGACGACGCCCTGGCGCCGTCGGGGTGGTATCAACAACAGAGCAGCGATGGCGGCATCACCTGGGATGCGCCAGCCTGGATCATGGCCGGGCGCCCTGCCGACATGACCATGCGCCTTGCCGGCGCGACGGCCGGGCTGCCCACGATCGTGCTGGGCGAGGGCGGCGCCGAGGCCACGCTGAGTGTCTGGAGCGCTGCGCGTGCGGCCGCCACAGAGAGCGGCTGGTCGGCGGCGCGCTCTCTGGGGCTCGGCCTCTTTGGTCTGACGGCGCAACGCGTGGCGGTCGGCGACAGAGCGGTGGCCGCCATCGGGCTAGACGCAGACGGCCGCGTCTGGGCTGTTACGCGTGCCCTGGGCGACCTGGCCTGGCTGGTCGATCCTCTGCCCGCGTGGTCGCAGCCGGCGAGCGTCACCGCCGGCGAGCTGATGGGCGGCCCTGTGGCCCTGGCGGCCGATGGCGAGGGGCAGTTTCATGCGTTGTGGAGCGAGGCCGATGGCCGTGGCGCGAGCGAGCTGCGGTACGCGCGCTTTGACGGCGTGCGCTGGTCGGCGCCGGTGGCGGTGCTGAGCGCACTGGGCGGTTCAGCCCAAGAGCCCGCCCTGGCGATCGAGGCGGACCAGCTGCACGCGGTGTGGGCCGATGGCGTCGGGGGCGTGCTCTACCACAGCTCTGCCTTTGCGCGCGATGCCTATGCGGCCGGCAGTTGGGCCGAGCCGGCGCCGCTGCCCGTCCCGGCCTCAGCCGCGATCCTCTCTATGCCACGGCTTGTCGCAGACCTGCGCGGAGATCTGCACGTGGTCTATGTGGCGCCGCTGAACGAAGGACGCGGCGTCTATTACACCCGCTCACAAGATGGCGGCAGCACCTGGTCTGCGCCGAGCCGGGTCTTTGATGCCGCCGCGGCAGGCTGGCCGATGGTGACGCAGCCGGCTCTGGCCGTCGATGCCGATGGCGCCGTGTATGTGGCCTGGGCGCAGGCCGGGCCAACTCTGCCCGTAACCGCCCAGGGCGTGTCGATGGCCTATTCGACCGACGAAGGCCACACCTGGGCCGAGCTGCAGCCCCACCGTGAGGGCGCCTTTGGGCAGCCGCTGCTGGCCCTCTCCGCGCCGGGCGTGGTGCATGCCCTCTGGCGTGATGTCGATGCCGATGCCTGGTGGCACCGCACCTCGCGCGACGGCGGCGCATCTTGGAGCGAACCCGCTCAGGTGCGCGGCACCCTGGGCCTGGTGGGCCAGGTGGGCCTGGTCAGCGACTGGGGCGGCGCCCTGCACCTGTTGGGCCTGGCCGAGACCGCCGACGGGCCGGCCCTGGTGGCCCTCACCTGGCGAGACGCGACCGGACAGTGGGAGCGCGCCGAGGGGCTGCAACTCGCGGGCTGGCTCGCCGACGGCGCGGGAGCAACGGCTGCGCTCGCGCCGCTGCGCGGCGCTCTGGTCGTGTTGTTGCCCGGGCGCCTGCTCGAGCAGGGCGGCGCTCAGGGCTGGGTTTCCGCGCTACGCTCGGTGCCCGCGGTGCCCGTGTTGCCAGCTTCCACCGTCATCCGCATGCCAACGCCGGCGCCCACGCCCACTCTGTGGCCGACGGCGACGCCTCGGCCGCTCGTTGGCCGCACGGCGCCCACCGTGGCGCCGCTGGGCAGCGGACTCGATCTGGGCGTGGTGCAGGTGCCCTTGCTGCTGTTGGCTGGCCTTGGGCTGGGCGGGGTGCTGGTGGTGATCGCTATCCTGTTGCAGGTCCGGCGCACGGAGTGAGGGGCATGTTGTCAGAGCAGCAGATGACGGTGGAAGCATCGCTCGACGCGGCGCCGACCGTCGTTATCCAGCCATCGCATGGCCTGGCCTTTGTCGACCTGCGCGCCCTCTGGCAGTATCGCGAGCTGCTCTACTTTTTAGTGTGGCGCGACGTCAAGGTGCGCTACAAACGGACGGCGCTGGGCGTGCTATGGGTCATCCTGCAGCCGCTCGCCTCGATGGGCGTGTTCACCCTGCTCTTTGGCGTGTTGCTCAACGCGCCCTCGGGCGAGGTGCCCTATCCTGTGTTTGCGCTGGCGGGGCTGTTGCCCTGGAGCTACTTTGCGACGGCCCTGACCCGCGCATCCAGCAGCGTGGTCAACAGCGCCAACCTGGTCAGCAAGATCTACTTTCCGCGGCTCGTCATCCCCCTGTCGGCGGCGCTGGCGGGGCTGGTGGACCTGGCCGTGGGCATGCTGGTCTTTGTGGCGCTCATGGTGGTGTACCGCGTCGCGCCCACCGTGGCGCTGCTGCTGCTGCCCCTGCTGCTGCTGCTGGCCATGGTGACGGCGCTGGGCTTTGGCCTGTGGCTGTCGGCGCTCAACGTGCGCTACCGCGACGTGGGCTATCTGGCGCCCTTTGTGGTGCAGCTCTGGATGTACCTCACTCCGGTGGTCTATGCCAGCACCTTGATCCCGGAGCGCTGGCGCTTTCTGCTGAGCCTGAACCCGATGACGGCCGTGGTCGAGGGCTTTCGGCGGGCACTGCTCGGGCCCGGCGTGTCTGACGTGTCGCTGTCGCCCGTGCTGGTGGCCATCTCGGTGGCGGTTGCGTTGGCGGTGCTCGTCAGCGGGCTGGTGTTCTTTCGCACCACCGAGCGGACCTTTGCGGATGTGGTGTGAGGGGGGCGCTGATGTCTGACGTGGCCATCCGCGTCGAGAACCTGGGCAAGCGCTATCGCATCGGCGAAAGCGTGCGCCACGACACGCTGCGCGATGCCCTGGCCGGCGTCGCGCGGAGCCGTAACGGGCGTCATGCCGAGAGCCAGCGCGACCTGTGGGCGCTGCGCGATGTCTCTTTCGAGGTCAAGCGCGGCGAGGCGGTGGGCGTCATCGGGCGCAACGGCGCCGGCAAGACCACCCTGCTCAAGATCCTCAGCCGCATCACCGAGCCGACGGCCGGCCGCGCCACCATCCACGGGCGGGTGGGCTCGCTGCTCGAGGTGGGCACCGGCTTTCACCCCGAGCTTACCGGCCGCGAGAACATCTACCTCAACGGCGCCATCCTGGGCATGAGGCGCGCCGAAATCGAGCGCCGCTTTGACGAGATCGTCGCCTTTGCCGAGATCGAGCGCTTTCTCGACACGCCCGTCAAGCGCTACTCCAGCGGCATGTATGTGCGCCTGGCGTTCGCCGTGGCCGCGCACCTGGAGCCCGAGATCTTGCTGGTGGACGAGGTGCTGGCCGTGGGCGATGCGGCCTTTCAAAAGAGGTGTCTGGGCAAGATGGGCGAGGTGGCGGGCCAGGGCCGCACGGTGCTGTTCGTGAGCCACAACATGGTGGCGGTGGCCAACCTCACCCGCCAGACGCTGCTCCTCAGCAACGGCCACCTGGAGTTGCTGGCAGACACGCCGACCGTCATCGACGCCTACAGCAGGCAGAATCGGGGCGTCGCCACTGGCGTGTTCGATGCTGAGCGCGCGTTGCAGACCGGCGACGGCAGGGCGCGTGTCGTCGACTGCCGGGTGATCTCGGGCCCGCCCCAGACGGGCAAGCCCTTTGCACTGGCGATCTCGGTGGAGCGGCCAGCGAGGGCGCCCCACCTGCTGGCCGAGGTGGACGTGACCTTTCTCACCATGCAGCGCGCACACATCCTGCAGGCGCGCTCGGCCCACGTGGGCGAGGCCTTTTCCTTGGGCCCCGGCGTGACCGAGGTGCGTATGGAGATCGCAGCGCTGCCTCTGGTGGCCGGCGAGTACTGGGTGGATCTCTGGCTGGGCGTCGGCGACACGCCGGCGCACTGGCTACAAGAGTGCCTGTCGATCTCTGTGGAACCGGGGGCCATCAACGGCGACCGTGTGGTGGACCCCAGGACATTCCCGGTGGTGATCGGCGCCACCTGGAGCGGCGACGGCAAGGTCGGGCTCTAGCAAAGCCCAGGGGGTGGTGGTGGACTCACGTCGTTCGGCGGCAAAGGGCATGTCAAGCAGGATGGCCGGCCTCGGCGCAACCGGTCGGCGCTCTGGAGACAGGAGGAAGTGATGCCCCCCACAGTCTCGGTGATCATCCCCACGTACAACCGTTGCGCCTATTCGCAAGAGGCCATCGACAGTGTCCTGGCGCAGACGTATACCGACTATGAGATCATCGTGGTGGACGATGGCTCGACCGACGACACCGGCGAGGTCTTGCGCCAGCGGTACGGCGACAGGATACGGTATGCGTGGCAAGAGAACGGCGGCCAGGCCCTGGCGCGGAACCATGGCGTTGCGCTGGCGAGAGGCGAGCTGTTGGCCTTTCTGGATTCTGACGACCGGTATCTCCCGACCTACCTGGCGGAGCAAGTCAAAGCACTCCAGAGCCACCCCGAGTACGGCGTGGTTGCCTGCGGAACGTACCTGATCGATGCGGCTGGCCAACCGCGTGGCGCGATGAAGCTGTGGGAGGAGATGCCTACCCTCGACATCGAGGCGTGCGTCATCAAGTGGCCGTTCATGCCAAGCGTGATGCTTATGCACCGGCGGCTGTACGACGAGGTCGGCGGGCAGGATCCCTCGCTCGTTCCGGCCGAGGACTGGGAGTTTGTGCTGCGATTGCTGCTGGCTCAGGTGCCTCTCATGTGGAACCGCACTTGCCTGAGTGAGTATCGCATCCACGACAAGGGTGAACAGGGCAATGTCGTCAAGAGCGCCATCGGGCACACGAACATGCTAGAACGCGTGCTCGACGATGCGCGAACGCCTGTGACCGTCCTGAGCCGTGCTTCCGAGCTCCGCGTCATGTTCGCCTTGCGAGCGATGAGGCAGTGTTTCTCGGTAGGCGCCAACGATGCGGCGAGCGATTTCCTGGCCAGAGCAATTGCGGTGTCACCCTCTCTGCGCGACCGCGACTCGGGCAGGATTCTACAGGAGCTGCTCAAGGAGATGGGGCACTCAAGGGTGGTCGCGCCGTATGCCATGTTCAGGCAGGCCTCACAGGTGGCTGCCGGGCAGGTATCATTCCGAAGAGGCGAGCTCTGTCGTACGACAGCCGGGGCAGCGCAGCTCAGCGTCTACCGAGCCTGGGCCCGTGGCGACTATGCCCAAGTTCTGAGGCACTTTGCACCTGCACTGGGGGACCCACGCTGGCTCCTGAGGATCGGCACATGGTCCATCCTGCTGCGCAGCCTATGGCGGGAACTTGCTGCCCGGCGCTTGTCCTGCGGAACTGGACAAGCCCGGAAGCTGCAGTGAGCAAGGTGCAGTGATGGCCGGGCGAAGGAGGTGTCTGGCTTGAGCGGCTGCAGAGTGGCCAGGGCAAGCGGCAAGGCGCGGATGGCGCGGCGATGGCATATCGCGGCGCTGCTGGCCTGGCTGCTGGCCTGGCTGCTGGTCGCTCAGCCGACGCTGGCTCAGGCGCCCTCTGCCTGGAGCGAGCCGGTCGACATCGCCGCGCCCGCATCCGAAGGCAAGGACCTCTATGGCGTGTTGCTCTGCGACAGCGACCAGGTGCTGCACGTGTTGTGGGGCAAGGGCTACGATGGCGGCGCCGCCATCTACTACCGCTCCGATCTCGGGGGCGAACTGTCGCCGCCCATCGATGTGGCGGTCACCGACAGGCCCTTGGCGCTCGCGCTCAGCGCCGCCATCTCGAACGTCGACGACACGTTGCACGTGGTTTGGCTGAGCGCTTGGGTCAAAGGAGATGTCTTTTACGCCAGCGCGCCAGTCGCCCAAGCTCAGAGCGTGCGGGCCTGGTCTGAGCCGGTTGTGCTCATCCCTGCCGTCGATAACGTCCAGATCGTCGCCGATGCCGCCGGCGCGCTGCACCTGGTCTATAGCCTGTCAGACAGCGAGGGGCTCTGGAACGCGCTCTACCACACCGCCTCGCGCGATGCGGGCCTGAGCTGGGAGCAACCGCAGCTCATCTACGAGGTGCTCGCCTCGGTGCCCAGCACTCTGCGGGCCGCGGTCGCCATCGACGGCGCGGGGCGCATGCACGTGGGCGTGACGCGGCGGTCGCAAGAGTATGGAGTGGATTCCGAGCTCGGCTATCTGCGCTCGCTCGACGGTGGCCGATCGTGGGACCCGTACCTGACTGTGCTGACGCAGACGGTGAGCACCCCTAACATGGATACGATCACGCCCTATACGTTTGGCGCCGACGAGGTGCACCTGACCTGGCACGACCCCCGACGCATGCATATGTGGTCCAGCGACGGCGGCGAGACCTGGTCTAGCCCCATCTTGATCGAGCCGCTGGGCGCCGGCTTTGGCAGCGCCAACGTGCTGGTCAGAGATAGTGCCGGCACGCTGCGCGCCGTCGTGTCGGCCAAGGGGGCCGTGCAGTCGGCCAGCTTTGACGGCTTCAGGTGGTCTGCGCCCGAGTGGATCGACGACCGCGACATCGACCCGCACGGCCAGTCGATGGTGGTCTGTCAGGGCGACCAACTGCACCTCGTCTATGACGATCGCCATCCCGATGATTCGACGGTGTGGTACGCTCATCGAACGCTGAACACGCCGCACCTGGCGCAGCGCGTTGCGCCTACACGCGACGAGCAGGCTGGCGATGGGGCAGTCGAGGGCCCTGTCGCCCAGGCGCCCGTTGTGCAGCCGACGGCGGCGCCGTTGGCTCATAGCGCCGGCCTCGGCCTGCCTGAGCCTGAGGCGGAGCTGGTGTACTCTGCCAGGCTGTCTCTCAACCCCATGGTGCTCGCCATGGCCTCGGTGAGCGTTTTGCTCGCCGCAGCGGTGCTACTCGTACGCCGACGCTGAACGATGATCGCCGGGCACGCGCTCCGAGGCCTATCTCGTGAGCGTGAGGCCGATCGGAGCAAGGGCATGGCTCGCGTAACCGCCATCATACCGACCTATAACCGCTCACAACTGGTGGTGCAGAGCGTCGCCAGTGTGCTGGCGCAGACGTATCACGACCTCGAGCTCATTGTGGTCGTCGACGGCTCGACCGATGACACGCTCGACAGGCTCGATGCCCTCTTCGGCAGCAAGATCACGGTGCTGTCACAGCCCAACCAGGGCCTCCCGGCCACGCGCAACCGGGGCATTCTACATGCCAGCGGCGAGTTCGTTGCGTTTCTCGATGATGACGACCTGTGGCTGGCCCGCAAGCTCGAGCGGCAGATAGCCTATGCCGATATGCACCCGACGGTCAGTCTGATCGGGTGCCAGGCCTACTGGATGAACCTTCGCGGCCGGCTGTTGCGCAGCCCCCCGCATGGTCACGATCGCCAGCATGAGGAGATCGCCTGGTCCGAGTTGACACTGGTGAACTGCGTGGCCGGTGGGGGGAGCGCGGCGGTGGTGCGCCGGGCGTGCCTCGACCGCACGGGGCTCTTCGACCCGGCCCTGCGATTCTGCGAGGACTGGGATCTGTGGCTGCGCCTGGCCAGAGAGCACACCGTTGTACAGTTGCGCGAGCCGCTGGTCCTCTATCGGATCAACCCGCAGGGGTTCAGAGCTGGCGCACCTCGTGTTGCTGACGTGGACAGGCTGTTCGCAGTGCATCGCGCCATTCACTCCAAAGCGTTTGGCGCGGCTGGCCCGGTCGAGCCACACGAGATGGCGCGGCTCGAGGCCCGGTCTATGGCGCACATCTGGCTGAACGAGGCCCTGGCGCGCTACGGCGTGGGCGATGTGGCAGCCGCGCGCACCTGCTGGAACAGGGCGCTGGACCTCGATCGTTCACACGCCAGCGACCCGATGGTGGTGCGCCCGCAGATCGTGAACACGGTGGCTGCGTATAGCCTGCTCGATGGCGCCGACGATGTCATCGGCCATGCCAGGCGCATATTGGGCGCCATACTGGACAGCCCACCCGATGGCATGCGGTGGGCTCGTGGCGAGCGGCGGGCCCTGCAGGCGACGGTGTTCGCCGAATTGGCGCATCGTGCGGCCGCAGATGAGCACCCCGGCCTGGCCCGGCGCTGCGCGGCGCACTGTCTCTGGTGCGACCCACACTGGTTCGCCAATATCGGGCTGGTGAAAGTGCTGCTCACCGGCGGGCGGCATCTCTTGCCGATTCCGGCGGCGTCGGTGCTATCACAGGAGCGCGATGATGCTGCAGCCACTGTGTAGCGTCATCATCCCCTGCTACAACCAGGCAACCTACCTGACGGCTGCCCTCGACAGCGTGTTGGCGCAGACGAGCGCTGACTGGGAGGCTATCGTCGTGGATGACGGCTCCTCGGATGGCACCAGCGAGGTGGCTGCCGCCTATGCCGCCCGTGACCGACGCATCCGTCCCCTGCGGCAGGATAACCAGGGGCTCGCCGGCGCCCGCAGTACGGGCATCGGCGCCGCTCGGGGCGCCTATCTGGCCTTTCTCGATGCCGACGATGCCTGGGAGCCAGAGTTCCTGGCTACCTGTGTCGAGACGCTCGAGGCGCGCGCCGACCTGCTCGGCGTCTACACGCGCAACCTGCACATCGATGGGGCCGGCAATCAGCTCCCCATGCCGGGCGGACAGGTGTTCGCCCCAGACAGGCTCTACTCGAGGCTGCTGCAGGGCGGGTTCTTTCCACCCTGCGCCGTGGTGGTGCGGACCGAGGCCGTGAGAGCGGCGGGCCTCTTTGATGGGCAGCTCGACGGTCGCGGCACCGAGGACTGGGACCTGTGGCTACGCCTGGCCGCGCGCGGCGGGCTGGCGGGCATCGATCGGCCCCTGGCGCGCTACCGCGTCCAGACGGGCAGCATGTCGACGGATGCCGAGCCCATGCACCGCAATCGCATGGCCGTGCTCGCCAAACACCTGGGGCCGCCAGACGGCGAGCCCGCGCAGTGGTCAAACGACAAGCGACGCGCATACGGCCATGCCTTTCGCGCCACCGCGCTGGGCCATATCGCGCAAGGTGACCCCCAGCAGGGCTGGCTCATGCTGGGGCGCGCCGCCGAGCTCTGGCCCGAGATTCTGACGCAGCTCGATACCTGCTACGAACTCGCCTGCTGGGATCAGCCGCGCGGCTATCGCGGACAGGCTGCATCGCTGGACCTGGAGCGCAACGCCGGGCAGGTTATTGCCGGGCTGGATGGCCTGTTTGAGCAAGGCGGTGACGCCCTCGCCAAGCTGCGCCGGCCCGCCTATGCCCAGGCCTACCACGCGCTGGCCATGCTGGCCGATCAGGCGGGGAACTGGGGTCTGGCTCGCCGCTATCTATGGCGCGCCATGGGCTACTATCCGCGCCTGGCGCTGGAGCCCGGCGTACGTCGCCGCCTGGCCAAGCTGTGCGCGGGCCAGTGGCTGGTGGGCCAGGCGCGGAGGGTCTGGGGCGCGGCCCATCGCGCGGGGGGAGGTGGCGCACGCGAATTCTGCTGCTGACCAACTTTTACCCGCCGTACGATCTCGGCGGCATGGAGTTACGCTGCAAACAGGCCGTCGACCGCCTGTGCGGCCGCGGATACGACGTGCTGGTGCTGGCGAGCCGCTATGGCGTGCACCATGCGCCGCTGGCTCGCGCTCATGCTGACGAGACGGCCGATGGACAGAAGGTTGCACGCCATGGCAGGGGGTTAGGTATGCGGATCCTGTATCTGACCAACTTTTACCCACAGCATGACATGGGTGGGTGGGAGCAGAATTGCGCCGAGATGGCGCAGCGCATGCGCAAGAAGGGCCACGAAGCGGCCGTCCTGACGAGCCACTACGGCGTGCGCAACGCATCTGCCACCGAGCCAGAGATCGAGCGCTCGCTTTATCTGGAGGCCGATCTGCATCACTATCGCCCCCTCGACTTTTGCCTCTTGCGCCCCTGGCGCGAGCGCCACAACCGCAGAGCGCTGCGCCACGCCATCGATGCCTTTCAGCCAGACGTGGTCTTTGTGTGGGGTCTGTGGAACCTGTCGCAGCAACTCGCCTACTGGGCCGAGCGGTGGATGGGGCCCGACCGGGTGGCCTATGCGGTGGCGGGCTACTGGTTCATCGAGCCCAACGTACACGAGGCCTATTGGAGCAGACCGGCCAACCATCTGCTGCCCCGCCTTGCGCTGGCGCCAGCCAGGGCCCTGGCCCTCAAGATGCTGGCCAGAGAGCGCCAACAGCATCCACTCGAGTTGCGCCATGTCAGCACGGTCAGCGCTCACGTGCGCGATCGTATGGCGCAGGCCGGGCGCCTGCCGCACGGCGCACGCGTGATCTACAATGGCATCGACCCGGCGCCATTCGTCCAGGCCGGGGCTACCAGGCAGCCCTCAGACACGCTGCGACTGGTCTACTTTGGCGGCCTGGCCGAGCACAAGGGGGTGCACACGGCCATCGAGGCGCTCGGATTGCTGCGGCAACAGGGCCGGCTCGCGGGCATGACGCTGACTATCGTGGGAGCGGGCCATCCCGACTATGAGGCCCGCCTACGGCATCTGGTGGAGCAGCAGGGCCTCGGCGCTGTGGTCTCCTTCCGTGGCCGCGTGCCGCGCAGCGAGGTGCCAGCACTGCTGGCCGAGTTCGACGTCTTTCTCTTTACCTCGATCTGGGAGGAGCCCATCGCTCGCACGGTGATGGAGGCCATGGCCAGTGGCCTGGGCGTCATCGCCTCGCCGGTGGGCGGCCAGCGCGAGATGCTCGAGGATGGCGTCAACTGCCTGACCTACGCGCCTGGCGATGCCGTGGAGCTGGCCGAGCGCATCGCAGCGGTGGCGGGCTCGCGCAGCCTGGTGGCGCGGCTTGCCCGGGCCGGCCGTGAAACCGTGCTGCAGCGCTTTACGCTACAGCGTATGGTGGACGAATACGAGGCCTGGTTGCAGGAGGTCAGCGGGTGAGAATCCTGTTCGTCAACAACTACTATCCCCCCCATGAGGTCGGCGGCTATGAGCAGCTCTGCCGCGACATGGTGGTGGCGCTGACGGCCAGGGGCCATGCCTGCGCAGTGATCACCAGCACCCATGGCGTCACTGCCGCCACGCCGGCGCAGCCTGAGGTGCACCGTGTGCTGCGCATTCAGCCCGACTATGGCTCGCGGCTGCACCCTGCGCTGCAGTTCATGTTCACCCGCGCCGCCCTGGAGAAGCACAATCTCGACCAGTTCCACCAGGTGTGCGCCGCCTTCCATCCAGAGGTCGTGTTCATCTGGAATGTCTGCGGCCTGCCACGCTCCTTGTGTCTGGCCGCCGAGGCGTTGCCCGACGCTGTTGTGGCCTACTGGCTGGCCGGATATTCGCCGGCCGACCCGGACGAGTACTGGCAATACTGGCAGACACAGCTCGGCCAGCGCCCTGCCCAGGTCATCCTGCGGCGGTGCCTGGGCCCCTGGGCGCTACGCAAGATGCGCCGCGAAGGCAAGCCGCTGCGCCCCAGGATGGCGCATGTCGCCGTCGTCAGCGAAGGCATGCGCCGCGAGGGGCTCGCCGCCGGGTCGTTGCCGGCGCACACGCGCGTTCTCTACAACGGCGTCGAGACGGACCTCTTTTGGGCAGAGCGTTCTGGGATCGCACAGCCTCTCCGTCTGCTCTTTGCCGGCCGCATGAGCGAGGACAAGGGGCCGCAGGTGGCCATCGCGGCTCTGGGGCATCTCGTCAACGATGCCGGCATCACCGCTGTCAGCTTGACGCTGGTCGGCGATGGGCCGCAGCGCCAAATGAGCCGTCTCAAAGAGCTTGTCGAGGAGCTGCGGCTGCAGCCATACGTCACCTTTCTCGGCTGGCAGCCACGCGACAGGATGCCCGCCATCATGCGCGAGCATGACGTGCTGTTGTTCTGCACCTCAGGCGTAGAGGCCTTTGCCAGGGTGGTGCTCGAGGCGATGGCCAGCGGCCAAGTGGTGATTGGCACCCTCACGGGCGGCACCGGCGAGGTGCTGGTCGAGGGCGTGACCGGCCTCACCTACCCGGTAGGCGACAGCAGAGAGCTGTCTCGCCAGATCATGCGGCTGGTCCATGAGCCCGCACTCTGGGAGTCACTCTCCAGGACAGGGCAGCGCGTCGCCTGCGAGCGGTATAGCATGGACAGAATGGTGGACGAGATCGAGGCGTTCCTTCAGGAAGCGTTGGATGCAGGCCATGATAGCCACCCGAACAGCATGCCTGCCCGAGGATAGCCGATGCGCATTTTGGTGCTGGCGACCTGGTTTCCTTACCCCCCCACCAACGGCTCTGAGCTGCGAGCCTACTATCTGCTGCGCGGCCTGAGCGAGCGGCACGAGGTGACGGCACTGGCGTTCAGGTGGGACGATCGTGGCGGGCACGGGAGCCTGCCACCCCTGGCGGGCGTCGAACTGCGGCCCGTTCCGGCCAACCCCTTCCGCCTCGTCGGACTGCCCACGTTGGTCAAGTTCGCCGCTCCCATCCCCCTCGCGCTCTGGCCCGTGGCGGCCATGCGCGCGGCGTTGCGTGCTGCCGATGTCGCCGGCGTGGCCTGGGACGCGGTCGTGGGTCTGTGTGAGCCAGTGCTGCGCTACCTCTCAGCGCCCACCGCCACCGCTCGCGTTTTCGATATCGACACCTCGCTGAGCTATCAGGCGCTCGAACGCTACCAGGGCTCTCGCGGCACGCTCGGCCGCTGGCGCACCTGGGCGAGCTGGCAAAAAGCCAGGCGCGCCGAGGCTCATCTGCTGCGGCCGGTGGACCTGTGCACCGCCGTGGCCGCGCACGAGCTGCCCTACCTTCGCGACGTCGCGCCCCGGTCGTGCGGCGTGCAGCTAGCGCCCAACGGCGTGGACTGCGACCGCAATCGGCCCGGCCTCGCCGCCCACAGCCCCGCCGGGCTCGTGTACAACGGCGCCCTGACCTACGCGGCCAACTATGACGCCATGCGCTACTTTTTAGGCGACATCTACCCGCTGGTACGTCGCGAGGTGCCCGCTGTGACCCTTTCTATCACCGGCAAGACGACGGGCGTCGATCTGGCCGGCCTGGCGCTGGACGAGACGGTACGCCTGACCGGCTACGTCGACGACATACGCCCGGTGGTGGCGGGCAGCACGGTGTGTGTGGTACCCTTGCGCCAGGGATGGGGCACCCGTCTCAAGATACTCGAGGCTATGGCGCTGGGGACGCCGGTGGTCTCGACGACCAAAGGCGCCGAGGGGCTCGATGTGATCCCGGGTGAACACCTGCTCATCGCCGATGATCCGCGCGCCTTTGCGCAGGCGACCGTGCGCTTGCTCAGCGATGCGGCGCTGCGTGAGCAACTGGCCGCAGCCGCGCGCGAATGGGTCGTCCGATGCCATGACTGGAATGTGATTGCCGCCGAGTTCGCCCATCTGGTCGAGGATACCGTGATCCGCAAGCAGCGAGCCCTGAGCCATGGATAGCGGCAGCGGTCGCAGGTCGATCGATCTGACCGTCCTGTTGCGGCCGGCCGTCGTCCTCGCCATGTTGTTGCTGGCTGCCTACGTTGGCCTGCGCGGATCGGTGTTCCTTCCGTTCCTGGTCCTCCTTGGCGCCGGCGCCCTGCTGTTGCTGGCGCGGCCGGGGCTGGGGGTGCCGTTGCTGGTCGTCGCGGCTCTAGCGCTGCCCTACGAGGTCGCCACCGGCACCGAGGTGACACTGAACCTTGCCACCCTGCTTGTGCCGGCGGTGGCTGTGGCCTGGGCGCTGGGCAGGCTGCTGCGCCGAGACCTGCATTTCGCTCCCTCGCACGTGAACCGTCCCCTGGTGTTCTTTTTGCTGGCCGGGCTCCTATCGCTGGGCATCGGCAATGCCCTGTGGGACCCGGCGGTGCCTCGCTCGGGCCACTTTGCGCTCGTGCAATGGGCCCAGTGGGGCCTCTATGCGCTCAGTGCGCTCGCCTTTTGGTTGGGCGCCAACCTGCTAAGCAACCGTCGCTGGCTCGAGCAGGCCACCTGGACCTTTCTGTGGCTGGGCGGCGGCCTGGCCATCTTGCGCGTGATCGTTGGCTTCAGCGGTCAGTCGCTGCCACTGGCGACCATTGCCATCGACCGAGCGCCTTTCTGGACACTGCTGGGCGGCCTGTGCGCTGGGCAGCTCCTCTACCATGAGCGCCTGGGCGGCGTGCGGCGTGCGTTTCTGTGGCTCTGTCTCGCGGCGGTGCTGTGGTATGTCTTTGTGGCCCAGCGAGCAGCCGCCTCTAACTGGATGGGCGTCGTCGCCACGCTGGCGGTGCTGCTATGGCTGCGCTACCCACGGCTGCGCTGGCCGGTGGCCCTGCTGCTGGGAGGGCTCGTCATTGCCGGAACGTTGATCCCCGCCGTGTACCAGTTTGCGGGCGGCGACGACGAATGGTTCCTCAGTGGCGGCTCGCGCATGGCGCTCATGGGGCGCGTTCTCGCCGTTGCCATGCGCAACCCCATCACCGGGCTGGGCCCGGCCTCGTATCGCAACTATGCGGCCATGCAGCCGCTGCGCTATGGCACTGCCAACTGGCTCGCGCCCCAGATCAGCTCGCACAACAACTATGTCGACCTGTTCGCCCAGTTTGGCCTGTTGGGCCTCGGCCTGTTTCTGTGGGTCGCGGTGGCCATGGGGCAGACTGCCTGGCGCGCCGGGCAGCAGGCGGCACATAGCGGGTTTCTGCGCGGCTATGCCGCCGGCATGGCTGCCGTCGGGGTGGGCGCCTTGCTGCTCATGCTGATGGCCGACTGGATCCTGCCCTTTGTCTACAACATCGGCTTTCCGGGATTCCAGGCGAGCGTGCTGGTGTGGCTCTTTATGGGTGGGCTGGCCGCTCTCGAGCAGATGGAGGCCGCTGCCTGATGGATGCCCGGCAGGCGGCGCCAGCTCTCTCTATCATCATCGTCAACTGGAATACGCGCGAGCTGCTGGCCGACTGCCTGCGGTCGGTATACGCCACCCTCGAGGGGCTGAGCGGCGAGGTGTTCGTCGTCGACAACGCCTCGTCAGATGGCAGCGCGACGATGGTGCGCGAGCGGTTTCCCCAGGCGTGTCTGGTCCAGAACGGCCGCAACCTGGGCTATGCGAGGGCCAACAATCAGGCCCTCGATCGCTGTCGCGGGCGCTATGCCCTGCTGCTCAACAGCGACACCCTGGTCGAACCAGGGGCGTTTCAGGCACTGGTCGCCTTTATGGATGCCAACGAGCATGCTGGCGCCTGCGGTCCGCGCCTGCTGAACCACGATGGCACGCTGCAGCCATCGTGCCATCCGCTGCTCACCACCTCGCGCGAGTTCTGGCGCCTGGTCTTGCTCGATCGCGTCTGGCCGCTGGCATCCTATCGCATGGCGCGCTGGCCCGTCGATGAACCGCGCGAGGTCGAGGTGATCAAGGGCGCCTGCCTGCTGCTGCGCCGCTCTGCCCTGGCAGCCGTTGGCCTGCTCGACGAGCGTTACTTTATCTATACCGAAGAGATGGACCTCTGCTATCGCTTGGCCCAGGCGGGGTGGTCGCTCTGGTGGGTGCCGCAAAGCCGGGTGGTGCACTATGGCGCCAGCAGCACCAGCCAGCTCGCCGACGAGATGTATCTACAGCTCTACCGCAGCAAGGGCCAGTTCCAGGAAAAGTTCTGGGGGCGGCGCGGCCTGCGTCGCTTTGTCTGGGCCATCAAGATCGCCTATGCCCCACGGTGGCTCGTCGCTGTGCTGTTCGGGCTCTGGAGCCCGGCCTGGCAGAGACGGGTGCAGCTCTATGCCCGCATGTTGCACGAGCGATTTGGAGCATAGCGCCATGGAGATGCTCTTTCTCTTGCTCTCGCCCACCTTTGGCATGCACCAGTACACGGCCGACCTGGCCAACCGCCTGGCTGCGGCCGGCGAGCGCGTTCATCTGCTGACCACCGTCGGCTATCCCGCCGACCGCTATGCGCCCGGCGTGCAGGTGCACACGCCGGTCCGTACGCGCGACAGCGGCTTTTCGCTGCGTGGCGCGCGTACGGCGCCGCTGGCCGCCATCATGCGGGCCATCGACGACGCGCACCCAGACGTGGTCCATATCACCGGCCCGCACCTTTGGAACGTCCCCGTCTTGCGGGCGCTCGCGCGCCGCGGTGTGCCCACGGTGCATACGCTCCACGACCTGCAACCGCACCCTGGCTCTCCCTACGGCTCGCTGCTGCTGCTGTGGAACCGTCAGGTGTTGCGCCATGCTGACCAGGTGGTGGTCCACGCGCGGGCCGCCTGTGCAGCGGCGCGGCGCCTCGACGCACGGGCAGCCGTCACGCCGCTGCCGCTGCTACACGGCTTTTGGGGATACACGCTCGAGACAGAGGCCGGCCGGCTCGCGGCGCAAGCGACGCCGCCCGAGGCGCCACTGGCGCTCTTTTTTGGGCGCATCGAGCGTTACAAGGGGCTGGACGTGCTTTTGACTGCCTGGACGGCGGCCCACGGCAGGCTGCCGGCCGGCTCGCGGCTGGTGCTCGCCGGAAGGGGCGAGCTGGCCCGCTTGTGGCGGCAGCCGTTGCCCCCTGGCGTCGAGGTGGTGGGGCGGCACATCGCTGACCGCGAGGCGCTGGGCCTGTTTGCGGGCTGTTCGCTGCTGGTGTTGCCCTACACTGGCGCGACGCAGACGGCGCTGGTGGCCGCTGCGGCGCACTTTCGCAAGCCGGTGGTCGTCTCCAATTCGGGCGCGCTGGCCGAGGATGTCGTCCCCGGCGAGAACGGCTGGGTGGTGCCGGCGGGTGACAGCGAGGCCCTCGCAGGGGCGCTCGTTGCGGCGCTGGGCGACCCCGATCGGCTGATGGCGATGGGCGTTGCGAATCGCGCGTGGTATGATGCCACCCGACGGGTGGAGTGGGAGATGTGGCGAGCGCTCTATGCGCGTCTGATCGTGAGGGGGGGCTGAGCGATGGCCCGTGTGCTCGTGCTCACGCAGGTGCTACCCTATCCGCTGGACTCGGGCGCCAAGATCCGCGCCTATTATGTGCTGCGGCACCTGGCGCAGCAGCACGAGGTGACGCTGGTCTCCTTTGTGCGTGCCGAGGACCATCCCGAGGCAGTGGCGCACCTGAGCCGCTACTGCCGACAGATCGAGTGCGTGCCCATGAAGCGCTCGCTGTGGCGCACGGCCTGGGCAGGCCTGCGGGCCCTGCTGACCGGCCGGTCTGCCGTCATCGTCCGCGACGCCACCCCCGAGATGGCACGCCGCTTGCGCCTGCTCGAGGGCCCGTTCGACATCGTCCATGCCGACCAGACCTCGATGGCCCAGCACGCCCTGGCCGCGCAGCAGTTGCAGACGCAGCGTGGGCATCGCCGTCCCCAGACGGTCCTCGACGCCCACAATGCCCTCTACCGTATCCTCGAGCAGACTGCGGCTGAGGAACCCAGTGTCCTGCGGCGGGCGCTGGTGCGCCGCGAGGCACGGGCCATGCGACGCTATGAGCTCGGGCTGGTGCGGGCGTTCGATGCGCTGGTGTGCGTCAGTCCCGTCGACCGCGAGGCGTTGGCCGCGCCGGCTGCGCCGGTCATACCCATCTGCGTGGACCTCGAGGATCGCCCGCTGGTGCCTCTGGCCGAGCAGCAGGACCTGATTCTGCATCTGGGCACCATGTTCTGGCCGCCCAACGTGCGCGGCGTGCTCTGGTTTGCCCGTGAGGTGCTGCCGCTGGTGCGCGAGCGTCTGCCGCAGGCGCCGCTGGCGATCATCGGTCGCCGGCCGCCCGACGAAGTGCAGGCCCTGTCTGCCATCGAGGGTGTCGAGGTACTCGGCTATGTCGAGGACCCCACGCCCTACCTGGCGCGCACAGCCGCCTTTGTCGTGCCGCTCGACAGTGGCGCCGGCATGCGCGTCAAGATCGTCGACGCCTGGGGATGGGGCGTGCCCATCGTCTCGACGGCGCTCGGCGCCGAGGGCATCGATGTGCGCGATGGAGAGGACATCCTCATCGCCGATAGCGCGCCGGCCTTTGCCGATGCCGTCGTACGGTTGCTCAGCGACGCGTCGCTGCGACAGTCTCTGCGTGGGGCGGGGCAGCGCGCCGTGGCCGAGCGCTATGACTGGCATGCCGTGTATAGGCAGTGGGATCGAGTGTATGGCGCGCTGCTGCGCAGGGCGGCCGCCGAATGAGTGGCGCGCACCCGCCCCGCCCTGTGAGCGAGGGGGCCAGCTCGACCCCTGGGCCTGCTCACGAGGATCTGCTGCGACGCGCCCGAGAGGATCGGCTGCTCATCAATCGTGTCGATGAGTGGCTTGTCGATCTGGTTCGGCCGTGGCTCGGCAGGCGTGTGCTCGAGGTGGGCTGTGGCTGGGGCAACCTGGCCTTGCAGCTCGCGCCCAGCGCTGAAAGGTGGCAGGCCATCGACGTCGACCCGGAGAGCATCGAACGGTTGGCGGCGCTGCACCTGGGCTCAGGTTTGGCCGCAGCCCGCATCGACATCTGCGATCCGGCCGTGCTAGCGCTCAGAGATCAGGGCTTTGACACGGTGCTATCGCTCAACGTCCTGGAGCACATCGAGCGCGATCAGGTGGCCCTGGTCAACATGCGGGCCTTGCTCAGGCCCGGCGGCAGCTTGATTCTGGTGGTGCCGGCGCATCGATGGCTCTATGGCAGCATGGACGCGGCGATCGGGCACTTGAGGCGTTACACCAGGCGGTCGATGGCAGAGCTGCTGGCCGCCGCCGGCCTGACGCCCGTGCGCCTGCAGTACGTCAACGCCATCGGGGCGCTGGGCTGGCTGGTGGCAGGCCGAGTGCTACATTGCGAGGCGCCGCCCCCCAGCCTGCTGCGCCGCTTCAATGCCCTCGTGCCGCCACTGCGGTGGATCGAGAGCAAGATCAGCCCGCCATTTGGCATTTCGCTGTTGGTGATTGCGCAATGAACGGTCGCGCCAAGGTGAGCTGGCGGCAGTGGCTGGTTGCGATCCTGCTGGTCAGCGCACTGCTCAGGGTTGCCATCGCCCTCTACTATGGCGATGCGATCGATATGCCCAGGGCATCGAGCGATCAGGTCTCTTACCACGCCCTGGCCACTCGCCTGGCGTCGGGCCATGGCTACTCGTTCGACAGCGGGTGGTATCCCTTTACCCCCGCCAACACGCCCACCGCGCACTGGTCCTACCTCTACACCGCTCTGGTCGCCGGCGTGTACCTGCTCTTTGGCCCCCATCCGCTGGCGGTGCGGCTGATCCAGGCGGTGCTGGGCGGGCTGGCGCTGCCGTGGATGGTTTGCCGCCTGACGCAGCGGCTCTTCCCGCGCCGCGAGGCCCTGGCGGTGCTGGCGGCCGCTGCAACGGCCTGCTACGCCTACTTTGCCCTCTACGCGGCCATGCTCATGACCGAGACGCTCTTTATCGTCCTCGTCCTCTGGTCGCTCGAGGCGAGCCTGCGGCTGCGGGCAGCGTTACAGGCCGGCACGGGCGTGCCCTGGCGCGTGTCCGCTGAGCTAGGGCTGAGCCTGGGCCTGGCCGTGTTGACGCGGCAGTCCTATCTGCCCTGGGCGCCGGTGCTGTTCGTGGCGCTCTTCTGTGGCTCTGGGGGCTGGCGGCGCCTGCGCAGCCGCGCCTTGCCCTGGGCAACCATCAAGGCGTTGCTGCTGACGGGCGGGTTGCTGCTGGCCTGCATCATCCCCTTTACCGTGCGGAACTATATCGTCTACGACCGCCTGCTGCTGCTCAACTCGAACACCGGCTATGCCATGTACTCGGCGCAACACCCGATGCACGGCACGCACTTTCGCGAGTTCGATGCCGCGCCGTTGCCCGACGACCTGCAGGGCCACAACGAAGTGGAGCTGAACCGCGAGCTGATGCGCCGCGGCATCCAGTTTGTGCTCGACGAGCCCGGACGCTATGCCCTGCTCTCTCTGAGCCGCGTGCGCGCCCTGTTCGAGTTCTGGCCCACCGACGACACCTCGCTGCTGCACAACGTGGGGCGCGTCCTCTCGTTCGGCCTCTACCTGCCCTTTATGCTGGTCGGCGTGGTCGCTGCCTGCCGCCGTTACCGATCAGCCGACATCGGTTTGGTGCTCTTGTTTATGGTCTTTTATTGCATGTTGCATATCCTCACCTGGGCCATGGTGCGCTACCGCCTGCCGGTTGACGCCGCGGCCATGCCCTTTGCCGCCCTGGGCCTGGCCTGCGTGCTGCCTGCCGACCTGCGCCGCAAGGTGGTGGGCGAACCATGTGCCTGACGTGGCAGCGCGGTGTCTGGCGGGCCTCTGCCTTGGCGCGCAGGTCGCTGCTTTTGGCGGCGCCGTCAATATGCTAAAATGACAGCGCCTCACCGCTGGTCGACGTTCAGACGCCACACTGATCACTGAGGTGTCATGGAACAAAGGACCGATCTCTCCCCTTATCTGCGCATCCTGCGCAAATGGTGGTGGCTGCTGCTGACCTGCACCCTTGTGGCCGGCGGCTTCAGCTATGTCGGCACACGGCAGATGCCGCGCATCTATCAGGCCACCACCACGGTGATCGTGGGGCAGACGCTGCAGATGGCCAACCCGAGCGGCGCCGATATCTACATCAGCCAGCAGCTCGCCCAGACCTATGCGCTGATGGTGACGCGGCAGCCGATTCTGCAGGGGGCGGCCGCGTCGCTCGGGCTCGACTTTGTGCCCAACGCGGGCAATGTGACCACCCGGCAGGTGGCCGGCACGCAGTTGCTCGACATCAGTGTGCGCGACGTCGAGCCCGCGCGGGCCGCTGCACTGGCCGACGCCATCGCCCAGGAGCTGGTGGCGCAGACCTCGATGCTGGAAGGCGAGGAAGGGCAGCGCCAGGCCTTTGTGGCTGAGCAGTTGGCCGACCTCGAGGCCAACATCGATGCCACCAGAACCGAGATCGCCGCCGAGCAGGCCAGGCTCGACGCCGCCAACAGCGCGCGCGCTATTCAGGAATACCGCGCCAACATCGCGGCGTTGCAGCAAAAGCTGGTCTCGTACCAGTCCAACTATGCCTCGCTGTTGCTGACGGCCCAGGGCGGCAGCAACTATGTCTCGGTGGTCGAGGCGGCCGCCGTGCCCAGGCGGCCGGTCAGCCCCAACGTGCCCCAGACAGTGGCGGTATCGGCCGGCCTCGGCCTCTTGCTGGCCATCCTCGGCGCCGTGGTCCTCGAGCTGTTGAGCGACAATATCGAAAACGCCGAAGAGGCGCAGCGAGTGACCGGCCTGCAATTGCTGGCCTCGATCTGGAAGCTGCCTGCCAACGGCCATGACGAAGGCCTGGTCACGGTCCACAGCCCGGGCTCGCCATCGGTGGAGCCCTTTCGCGTGCTGCGCATCAATGTGCAGTACTCTTCCGTCGATGCTCCCCTGCGCACCGTGCTGGTCACCAGCCCCGGCCCCTCAGAGGGCAAGAGCACCGTTCTGTCCAACCTGGCGGTGGTGTACGCCGAGGCCGGACAGCGAGTGGTGATCGCCGACACCGACCTGAGGCGCCCTGTGCAGCACGTCATCTTTGGCCTCAAGAACGACCGGGGCCTGAGCGACCTGGTGCGCGATCGCGAACTGGCGCTGGCCGATTGTCTGCAGTCCGGGCCGGTGGAGAATTTGCGCGTGCTCTGCGCCGGGGCGGTGCCGCCCAATCCCACGCAGGTGTTGGCCTCGCAGCGCATGCAAGAGGTGTTGACCGCCTTGCGGGCCGAGACAGACGTACTGTTGCTCGACAGCGCGCCGGTGCTGGCAGCCGCCGATGCCAGCCTGCTCAGCACCCATGTCGATGGCGTGATCCTCGTTGCCGACGCGGGCCGGACGCGGCGATCGATGGCCAAACAGGCGGTCGAAGAACTGCACCGCGCTCAGGCCAACCTGGTGGGGCTGGTGCTCAACCGGGTCAAGCCGCGCCGGTCGGGCTCGTATTACTACTACCATCACTACTATGGGCAGAGCGCCAGGGGCCAGCATCGTGGCCGCAAAGAGTCGTCGCCCAGCCGCTTGCGCAGGCGCAGACGCGGTGCTGCCCAAGGCAGCCCGGCAGATGCCGTCGATGCATCACTGCCAGGCGGCTCTGACGTTCGCACCCTCTAGCGCCTGCCGCGTTCTGCCCGCCACAGGCGTGGCGCCTTGCCGAGCAGACGCCAGAGGCCGCCCGCCAGACGGTACAGGTACCAGCCGGGCAGTTGCCAGCGCGCCCTGATGCCATAGCGCGCTACCATGTAGCGCGGCTCGGGAAGCAACTGCGTCCACAAGTAGCGCGCGCGCTCCCTGGCGTTGGGCAGAGAGACCAGCGTGGTGTACAGGTGCAGCGACGTGTTGCGCGGCTCGGCGGTGAGCAGGCGGTAGAGGCGCGCATCGTTCGCCGTCGGGGCCAGCGCCGCTGCGGCCGCCAACGCCTCGGCCAGCGGCAATGTGGGCCAGCGCTGGGCCAGGCGTCCGAGCGTCTCTCGGAACGCGGTCAGCAACTCAAAGCGCCGCGCCACCGCCGCGACCTGGCTCCAGTCGAGGTCCTTGCCATAGCGGGCCACCAGCAGGGCCAGATCGCAAAAGCTATGCAGCCGATCGTAACGGTGGTGCAGGGCCAGGTGGGCGGGGAGATACAGCAGGTTGGCGACGGGATCGAGCACCCGCACCAACTCGCTCTGCGGCGAAAGCGGCTGGCTGTGCTCCCAGAACCAGGCCATGGGCAGGCTGTGCAGGTAGTAGGGCACATCGAGGATGTGCCAGTGCAGCTCCAGCGGGGCGCTGTAGGGCGCGGGCGGCGCGAACAACTCCTGGTTACTGTACTCCTGCAGGCTGCCGGTTCGCTCCTCGATCTGGCCAGGGGCATAGCCTAGGGCGAGCAGGGCCTGGCGTGTGGCCGCCACATCCTCTGGACGCACGGCCACGTCGAGGTCGCCGATCAGGCGCAGCGCCACATCGCTGTAGAGCGTTTGCGCCAGCGCCGCGCCCTTGAGCAGCAGCAACGGGATGCCCGCCGCGGCCAAGGCCTCTTGCACCTGGCCAAGCTGCTGCAGGCAGCGCGTGTTGGCCGCAGCCGTGCCGTAGAAAGCCTGCGCCAGCGCCTGTCGAGCCTCGCCGGGAAGCGCCCCGCGTTGGCGCGCGGTGACCGCGTACACCAGCGCGCCCATATTGCTGGCCAGAACGACCGGCAGCGCGTCGGCCCACGGGATGGCCTCGCTGGCGGGCAGGGCCTCTGCGTCCCACGCAGAGGCGATCCATCTGTTGACGGCCTGATGGGCGGAAAGTGGCATGTTCACGTGGCGATTGTAGCGGCGCGACGGACGCTACACAAGCTACGCTTGCGGCGTCTGCAGGCTCTTGTCCCCTGCACGATAAACGTAAAAACCGGTTGCTTTTGATAGACAATGTGCTACACTAGGGTTGCATATCTGGGCAAACCGGATCGGTGCTTTGTTGTGGGCATCTTCGGGCCGTACGCCACACGGCCGGGATGTGCGAGCCGGTCCGCCGAAAGGGGTGATCGCCAGTAACTGCCCTGCACACCACGTGTTCGTCTCGCTTTGCCGCGGCTGCCTTCTACGCCACGGTGTGGTCACAAGGGGGAGTGACGCATGAAGAGACGCAAGTATCTATCGCTGCTGATCGCCGGGGCGCTGTCGCTCGCCCTGGCGGGCACGGCACTGGCCTTTGCCATGGGCAACGTAGACGGCGTGTGGGAGTACGTGGAAGACAGCACCGATCCCAACAGCAACGCCTTTTGCGTGACCTATGGCACCGGTCAGGGCACGAGTGAGACCGCGCGCAGCCGCAATGACCCCGCCATCCAGGGCACTGGCGGCACCGACGAGAACCAGGTGCACTATGGCAAACAAGCGAACGTGACTGGGTACTGCCCGACCACGTCCGCCGGTGTGACATCCGACTGGTTCGATCACCAAAGCGGCCTGGGCTTTGACGGTAACAACAGCGTGGGCTCGTCACTGCTGGAGGGCACGCCCTTCTGGCTGGGCCGCCTGACCCACTACAACCGGCCGATCTGGCTGAGCAATGATGGCTCGACGCCGAGCGACTGGGCCTATATGCGCTGGGTGGATGTCGATGTCGTCGTCAGCGGCATCACCTGTAGCAATGGCCAGCCGCCTAACGAAGGCGGCACGCTGACTTTTGTCTACCGGGTGAACTTTGACGAGACGCCCAACGCGTGCAGCTCCTACAATCCGTGCAAGTACACCAACTATGGCACCTGCCCCAGCGAAGGCTGCCCCGACCGCGTGCAGGTGGCCTCTGCCCCGCCGGCGGTCTCGTTCACCTGTGATGACGCCGATGAGCCGGTGCAGGGCGTCTATACGATCACGTTGCTGGGCTTTCAGCCGCACACCAGCAGCGACTGCTCGACGCAGACCTATAACCCCGCCAACCTCAGCAACAACTATGTGACGCGCGAAAGCACGACCAACAACGCCTGCCTGTGGGCACAGATCAGCGACTTTGAGCCGACCGCCGTCGAGCTCAAGTCGTTCACGGCCGAGGCCGGCAAGAAAGAGATCGTGTTGCGCTGGGAGACCACCAGCGAGACCGATAACCTGGGGTTCAACCTCTATCGCGCCACCGGCGCCGCCGACGCCGAGCGGGTGCAGCTCAACGCTGACCTGATTCCGGCCGACCCGGGCAGCACGACGGGCGCCCAGTACCAGTTCGTCGACAGCAATGTGTCGCGCAACACCCTCTACTACTACTGGCTCGAGGATGTCGACATTTACGGCAAGGCGGGCCTGCACGGCGCGGTGACGGCCGTGATCGGCAAGGCGCCGGGTGCGCCGCAAGGCAAGCCTGACACGGCATCACAAGGCAAGAACAACACCGTGCCCGATGACGGTTCGTGGTGAGTCTCACGGGCGCCGCGGCCACACGGCGCCCGTGCCAGGGGCTGGCGTGAGCGAGAGCGCGTGCGGGGCCCAGCCATCTCTGGCCTGGACGGCTCGTCGCTCGGTGCCGTGTGATTCGGCGACCTTTGCCGAGCTGGGTGCGGCCGTGCTGCGGCTGGGGGTGGGGGTGCGCTTTGCCGCCCGCGGGATGAGCATGCAGCCGCTGGTGCAAGATGGCGACCTGCTCACCGTACAGCCGGTGGTCGCTCGGCGGCTCTGGGTGGGCGATGTGGCGCTCTGCATGGTAGAGCCGGGCCGTGTGGTGGCGCATCGCGTGCTGCGCAAGGTGCGCCTTGGGGACGGCCTGCGGATTGTGGTGCAGGGCGACCGGGCGTCGCAGCCCGACGGTGCGCTGTCGGCCGACCAGATTCTGGGCCGCGTCGCACTCATCGAGCGCGGCGAACGCTGCCTGCGCATGGACGCAGTGCCTTTGCGCGTGCTGGGCTGGATGACAGCGCTGCGCTCGCGCGGCGATCTGCCTGCGGGGGCGCTCGGCGCCCTGGCGGTGCGCTGGCTGCGGCGCATGCCCGGGCTGCGCCGCTATCTGGCATAGGAGGGTCTGGCTGGTGCAAGCTGAAGTGCGGTATCAGCGCAATCCGGACTATATCTTTCGCCAGATCGTGGACGAGCTGGTGTTGGTGCCCGTCCGTCAGGACGTGGCTGACATGGATGCTATCTATACCCTGAACGAGGTCGGCGCCTTTATCTGGCAGCAGTTGGAGGGCCCGCGCAACCTGGAGGCGCTGCAGGTGGCGGTGTTGGCCGAATATGACGTCGAGGCTGCAACGGTGACGAGCGACGTAGCCGCGTTCGTCGACGCGCTGCTGGCCATCGGCGCAGTGCACGAGGTCTAGCGCATGACGTCGGGCATCTGTCCTCAGCTCGATCTGAGCGACTGGGGCGTACGGCTGTTGGCGCCTCTGCACGGTGGGCGCTACCCGCTGGGCGGCACCCTGGAGCTCACCGAGCGCTGCAACCTGTCGTGCCGGCACTGCTACATTAGCCAGCCGGCAGGCGCCGCCGTGGCCCGGGCGCGCGAGATGGGCATCGAGCGGGTGACGGCGCTGTTGGATGCCATGGTCTCTGCGGGCACGCTGTTTCTGGCGCTTACGGGGGGCGAGCCGCTGCTGCGACCCGACTTTGGCGCGATCTATCGTGCCGCCAGAGAGCGCGGCCTGCTGGTGACGGTGATGACCAACGGCACGCTGCTCACGCCCGAGATCGCTGATCTGTTCGTCGAGCTACGGCCGAGGGCCATCGAGATCACCATGTATGGCGCCACCGAGGAGACCTACGAGCGGGTGACCCAGACGCCGGGCGCCTTTGCACGCTTTCGACGCTCTCTCGACCTGCTCCGCGAGCGCTCGCTGCCATTGATGCTCAAGTCGGTGCTGCTGACGCTCAACCGCCACGAGCTGGCCACGATGCGGGCGCTGGCGCGCGAATACAGGGCCAGCTTTCGGTACGACGGCCTGCTCTGGCCGCGGCTCGATGGCAGCAGGGCGCCATTGACCTATCAGTTGCCCGTCGAGGAGCTGCTGGCGCTGGACCGCGACGACCCTGAGCGCGAGGCGGGCTGGCGTCGCCTGGCCAGCCTGGCCGGCGGCGAGACGGTGCGCAGCGAGTACGTCTACGGTTGTGGTGCTGGGCTGCACACCTATCACATCGACAGCGTCGGGCGCCTGTCCATCTGTACGATGGCGCGGCGGCCGGCGTTCGACCTGGCCAAGATGGGCTTTGATGCCGCCTGGCAGCGGCTGGGGGCTGAGCGAGAGCGCAAGCGTGTCCTCGACACGCCCTGCCGCACCTGCTCGGTGGGCGCGCTCTGTACCCTGTGCCCCGGCTGGTCGCAGGCGGTGCACGGCGACGACGAGACGCCGGTCGAGTTCGTGTGCGATCTGGGGCGGCAACGGGCTGCTCAACTCGAGCGCATGGCGACGTGATTGAGGAGGAGACAGCGTGAACAAAAAGCCGTATCAAGCGCCGGCGGTCACCGCGGTGCGCCTGGAGGTCAAAAGCGCCATCTTGGCGGTCTGCCACAGCAGTCCCAATCTGACGCCAAGAGATGGCGACGTGCCCTGCACGATCAATCTGGGGTGCTATAACCCGCCCACATGATGCTCACGGTGAGGGTGGCCTAGATGGTCACAGAGCAGGGCGTGCGCCTGCGTGTGGCTGCCATGGTCTTTGGGCTCAAGCAGCGCGATGGACCGCAGACCATCGCGCTCCCCGAGGGCCACTGCGCCTTTTGCCACGACGAGTCGGCCTGCAGCGATGTCGCTCAGGCCGATTCTGATTCACTGTGCCTGGAGGTGCTGAGCGCCCCGATCGTGGCCCCCGACAGCGGCTGGAGGGCCATCTGCCGCACTCCCATCTGGGAGCTGTGGCAAGATGGCGCCGGGCGCGACGTCTACACTGCTCCTCGACAGGCGCCGCCACGTCAGGCCTTGCTGGCGCCCGACTATGCCGCGGGCGAGGTGCGCTGCCCCGCCAACGGCCAGCAGGGGCTCTATCCACTACAGGGGCTCGACAACCTCATCCTGTCCAACTGGCTGGCGCGGCGCGGCGATGTCATTCTGCACGCTGCGGGCGTGGTGTTGGGTGGCAAGGGCTATCTGTTCGTGGGCCCCGCGGGGGCGGGCAAGTCTACGCTTGCGGCGCATCTGCAGGCCGCGCATGGCGCCACCGTGCTCGGCGAGGACCAGATCGCAATGCGCTATCTGGATGGGCGTTTCTGGGTCTTTGGCACGCCCTGGCATCTCAACGCTGCCATGTGCTCGCCCGCCGGGGCGCCCCTGGAGCGGCTCTATTGCCTGGACCGCACGGCGCCGCAAGGTGTCGCGCCGCTGTCGCCGGGCCGGGCCCTGGCGCGGCTGCTGCAGGCGGCCTTTATCCCCTACTATCGGCCCGAGGCGGTCGAGGCCATCCTCGAGCGGCTCTCCGCGCTGGTGGAGCGCATGCCCATCGCGAGCCTATCCTACCGCTTGGGGACTGATGCTTTGCCGTACGTACTGGCGACCTAGACGGGCCCTGGCGGCTACCGTCGCGCGTTGACAAGGACTGGTGAGATGGCAGGTTGGCTCAAATGGACTCTGGCCCTGCTGTTGATCGGTTCTCTGGGCGTCACCTCAGCGCCGGCCCTGGCTCAGTCTCCCGGCGAGGGGGAGATCGTGGAGGCCGGCATGCCCGGTTCCACAGCGCAACTGCTGGCAGCCGACGAGGACGCTGTGACCTTTCGGGTGCAGGTGCCCTGGCAGCAACTGCAGGTCGAAACCATCGCTGTGGAGGGCGCGACGTATGCGGCCGTCGCCCTGCCGGGCTGGGCGGCCTTGCAGCAGCCGGGGGCGCCGGCGCTGCCCGCCCACCTCGAGGCGCTGGGCGCGCCCTTGGGCGCTGAGGTCGCCGTGGAGGTGACGCCGGGGCCGGCCCACATCGTGCCGCTGCCCGCCCCGGTGATGCCGGCGGCGCGGCAGGAGCTCGACTGGGAGCTGCCCGATCCCGTCACGGGCGAGCTGTCTGAACCGACGCCAAGGGTGGTCATCGAGCCTGACCCCGCCATCTATGATGACGAGACGAGCTTTCCGCAGGCGTTGGCCGTGCTGAGCAACGACGGCATGTTGCGGCAGCAACGGGTGTTGGGCGTCGAGGCCCGGCCGGTGCAGTACGCGCCCACACGCGGCGAGCTGACCATCTACGAGTGGCTGCAGGTGACCGTCCGCTTTGGCGGCGCGCCGATGATGTTGCAGTCGGCCGAGGCCGAGTCGCCCGTCTATGAGGGCTTGCTGACGCAGAACTTGCTCAACGCCGACGCCGCTCGGGCCTGGCGCGTGGCTACGGGCGCTGCAGCGCTTGGCGTGGCGGCAGAGGGGGTGTCGGGCGCTGCGACACCCTGGGCGCCCCCAGACCCGGGCTGGCGCGTCCTCGTCAGGGCCGATGGCCTCTATGAGCTGACCTATGACGAGCTGCGCGACGCCCTGCTGCCGGTCGATACGCTCGACCCCGCGACGCTGCAGGTGTTTCACCTCGGCGAGGAGGTGGCCATCGAGGTCACCGGCGCCGGCGACGGGGGCTTTGACAGTGGCGATGCGGTCATCTTTTACGGGCAGGACATCGACGACAAGTACACGGCAGACAACGTCTACTGGCTCACCTACGGCCACGCGGCCGGCCTGCGCATGGGTGTGCGCGATGGCACGCCGGGCGCTGCCGATGCGCCCGATCACTATGCGGCCGAGCTCTGGATGGAAGACAGCCTCAAGTACATCACCCTGGCGCCGGGAGACGAGTATCTGGAGCGCTGGCTCTGGCAGCAGCTCTACCGCACCAGCAGCACGACGCCCAAGACCTGGGATTATCCCTTTACGTTGACGGCGCCCTATGATGGCTCGGGCACGCTCACCGTGGCCATGCTCGGGTATGTGCAGAACGCGATCAACCCCGATCACCACGTGACCATCAGCCTGAATGGTGCGACCATCGGCAATGTCTGGTGGGACGGCGTGACCTGGCAGGTGTCAGAGATGCCAGTTCCAGCGGCCCTGCTGCATGCGGGCGTCAACACCATCACGGTGGCCGCCCAACCCGACACCGGGTTGAGCTATGACCTCATCTACATCGATCGCATGGCGCTGACCTATTCCCGTAGCCTGGCCGCCGAAGGCAATGCTCTCGCCTTCTCCTACGACCAGATCGGCGCCCGGCTGTTTGAGGTGGCCGGCTTTGAAGGCGATCTGGTGGGGGCCTATGACGTGAGCGCTCCTTTGGCGCCGGTGCGCATCGCGAATGTGGAAACGGTCTCGGCGGGTGGCGGGCGCTACACCGCTCGCTTCCAAGACACGCTGGCCGCGCCGACCGAGTATGTGGCGCTGACGCTGGACCCGGCGCTGGGCGCCTACCAGGACGAGCAGGCGATCGAGGCCGATACGCCATCAAACCTGACAGACGTCAGCAACGGCGCCGACCACATCATCATCACCCACAGCGACTTTGCAGCGGCAGTTGCGCCACTGCACGATCATCGCGCCAGCGGTGGGTTGCGCGCCGTGCAGGTGGACGTGCAGGATGTCTATGACGAGTTCGGCTATGGCATTGCCGGGGCGGCGCCCATCCGCGCCTTTTTGGCCTACACCTACGATCACTGGCAGGCGCCTGCGCCCACCTATGTGGTGCTGGTGGGCGACGGCAACTATGATCCCAAGCACCATGTCTATGACCGCGTCAGCTACCTGCCGCCTTACCTGGCGCCGGTGGACCCCTGGATCGGTGAGACAGCGGCCGACAACCGCTATGTGACGCTGGCGGGCGCCGACAGGCTCCCCGATATGATCATCAGCCGCCTGTCGGTCAACTCTGCAGCCGAAGCCAGCGCCATGGTGAGCAAGATACTGGCGTACGAGCAGACCCCTGTGCCGGGCGCCTGGCAGCAGCAGGTGCTGGCGGTGGCCGACAATGCCGACTCGGCCGGCAACTTTCCGGTCATCTCAGACAACCTGCTGTCAGACTGCCTGCCCTCGCCCTACACCGCGATCAAGGTCTACTATGGCATTGCCCCCCATACGACGGTCGCGAGCGCGCGGGCGGCCATCCAGTCCGAGTTCATCGCTGGCAAGCTGCTGGTGAACTTTGTCGGGCACGCCTACCGGGCGGCCTGGGCCAATGAAGACCTGCTGATGACCACCGATGTGCCGTTGCTCGTCAACGAGGGCAGGCACCCGGTGGTGTTGGCGATGACCTGTCGCGAGGGCCAGTTCCAGGAGCCGGGGCCCTACACCACCGAGAGCCCGGGCGAAGAGGCTCTGGGTGAGGTCGTTACGCGCGCTCAGGGCCGCGGCGCCGTGGCGAGTTGGTCGCCTACGGGGCTGGGCGTGGCCAGCGGACACGACCACCTCAACCGCGGTTTCTATGATGCCCTCTTCACGTCTGGCACGGGCATCGTGGGCCAGGCGGTGGCCGCCGGCAAACTGCGGCTCTTTCTGGCGAACACGAGCCCCGATCTGCTCGACACCTACATGCTCTTTGGAGACTCGGCCACACGCATGCCGTTGGTGCCCACCGACGTTAGCATCCATGGCCTGACGGCCACCGCCGACGGCCACGACATCGTCATCGCCTGGCGCACAACCCACGAGACGGACATCATCGGGTTCAACCTCTGGCGTGGCGCCGATCCCCAGGGCGCTGATTCAAGGCCGATCAACGAGGAACTGATCCCTGCCGCCAACCCCGGCGGATCAGGTAGCGCCGATTATCGATATGTGGACGCCTCACCCGAGGTGTGCACCACCTCGTACTACTGGCTCGAGGTGATCGGCGCCGATGCAACCAGCGCCCGCTACGGCCCGGTCAGCGCTGAGGCGTGGTGTCTGCGCAGCTACCATCCGGTGCTGTCGGGAGCGGGCCCGCTCGTCAACCTGTCGAGTGGCGACCGTTAGGCGCACCAGGCGACCATCAGGAGGCAAAGATGCAGCGAGCGTCGGCGTTTGGCTTGTTGTGCATGGTCATCGCGCTGTTCGTGTGCAGCGCTGCGCCCATATCGGGCGAGGCGCCCGCGGCCGCCTCGCTGCCCGAGGGCCGTTTTGTGGTGCGCGCTTACTATGACGACGTCGCGCAGGTCGCACTGCTGGCCAGGTTCGATGTCTACGAGTACCACAACCACGAGGAGCGCTACCTGTTGGTGGAGGTGGGCCGGGCCGAGTATGACGAGCTGTCGGCGCTGGGCTTTCGGCTGGCCATCGACCAGGAACAGACGGCCAATCTCAACCTGGTTACCGCCCCGCCGGCCGCCGGGCCGCTCACCATCCCCGGTTATAGCTGCTATCGCACCGTCGAAGAGACCTACCAGACGGCAGCGGACCTCGCGAGCAACCACCCCGAGCTGGCCAGTTGGCTCGACGTCGGCGACTCGTGGGAGTTGAGCGTCGGCCAGCCCGATGGCTATGACATGCGCGTGCTCAAGCTGACCAACACGGCCATCTCGGGAGACAAGCCCAGGCTCTTGATCACGGCCTCTATCCACGCGCGCGAATACGCCCCCGCCGAGCTTGCCACCCGCTTTGCCGAGTATCTCGTGAGCGGCTATGGCTCGAACGCCGATGCCACCTGGATTCTCGACCACCACGAGATCTATGTCATGTTCCATGCCAACCCTGATGGCCGCAAAGAGGCCGAGAAGGGGCTGTCGTGGCGCAAGAACACCAACGAGAACTACTGCGGGGTGACCAGCTCGAACCGCGGCGCCGACCTCAACCGCAATTTCAACTACCAGTGGGGCTGCTGTGGTGGCTCGAGCCCGGCGCCTTGCGATGCCACCTATCGAGGCCCCAGCGCAGCGTCAGAGCCCGAGACACAGGCCATCCAAAGCTACATACTGGCCCTCTTCCCCGACCAGCGCGGCACTGGCGCCGCGCCCAGCGATGCCACCGGTGTCTATATCGACCTGCACAGCGCCGCCGGCCTGGTGATCTGGCCTTGGGGCTATACCACCACCGATCCGCCCAACGCCAGCGGCTTGCGGACGTTGGGGCGCAAGTTCGCCTACTATAACGGCTATGTGCCGGCGCAGATCGCCGACTACCTGTATGTGGCTGACGGTGGCAGTGTGGACTACTCTTACGGCGTGTTGGGGATCGCCTCTCTTGCGTTCGAGGTGGGGACCCAGTTCTTTCAGGATTGCACGTCCTTCAACTCGACCATTGTGCCCAACAACCTGCCAGCCCTGATCTATGCTGCCAAGGTGGTGCGCACCCCCTATCTGACGTCGCTGGGGCCTGATGCGCTGGGCCTCGCACTCGACAGCACCGAGGTGCAGAGGGGCACGCCCGTGACTCTGCGTGCCACCGTCGATGACACGCGCTACAGCGCGCGCAACGGCACCGAGCCGCGGCAGGCGGTGGTCGCCGCCGAGTACTATGTCGATGTACCGCCCTGGAACGGCGGCACGGCGCACGCCATGGCGGCCAACGATGGCGTCTGGAATGCCACCGCCGAGGCCGTCGTCGCAACGGTGGACACCACCGGCTGGAGCGCGGGGCGCCACATCATCCTGGTGCGCGGGCAGGACGCCAACGGCAACTGGGGCGCCTTTAGCGCTATCTTTGTGAATATCATCGAGCCCACGGCCGTAGAGCTGCGCTCGTTCACCGCCAGCGTTGCCAAGACCGCCATCACCCTGCGATGGGAGACGGCCAGCGAGGAGACCAACCTGGGGTTCAACATCTATCGTGCCGGCAGCATCGACGCACAGCGCGTCAGGCTCAACGCCGAGCTGATCCCATCACCCTACCCGGGCAGCCCCGAGGGCGCGGCCTATAGCTATGTCGACGGGCAGCTCGATGGCAGCAAGGTCTACTACTACTGGCTAGAGGCGCTCGACATCTATGGTCACTCTGACATGCACGGGCCGCTCGAGGTGCGTGTCAAGGCCAAAGCCGCGCCGCCCGGACGATCCAAGTGAGGGCGCCAGACTGAAGGCGCGTGCAGCAGCACGGATGACGAACGAGCGGCGCTCATGCGCCGCTCGTCGCTTGCAGCCTCGCTGCGTCGGGCGCAGAGCTCACCACCCCCATACGAACCGCGTGAGCAGGTCTGGCTCGGTGGGCTCCTCTGCCTTTGGGTACAGCGCCTCATTGACCAACGCATGCAACTTGTCCCAGTCTGGCACCTCGACCATGGCCCCTGAGGGGCGGATCACCGTGGAAGCGATGGACTCGTCGATGACCACATGCGTGATGTCGCTCGAGTCCATCCCCATGGCCAGGCTGCCCAGCGCGACCAGCTTGACAAAGGGGATATCGGTATGCACGGCGCTGCCCAGCGAGACGAGCAGCTCTGGATAGCGACTCACCGGGATCTGCAGCGACAGCGCCTTGTCGCGCGCCTTCAGCAGCACCTGCTGCTGGCGCCGCATGCGCTCATAATCGTTGCTGTTGTAGCGAGAGCGCACATAGGCCAGGGTGGCGGCGCCATCCATGTGTTGCAGCCCGGCCGGGATATCGAGCACCGACGAATCTTTGCCATCGATGTACTCGTAGCGCAGGATGTCATAGGGCACGTCGATATCCAGGCCGCCAATGGCATCGACGGCGCCAACGAACCCGTCAAAGTCGATGGTGATATAGTGGTCGACTGGCACGCCGAGCGCCGCCGCTACGGTCTGCATGGCCAGTGCCGGCCCGCCGCCGGGCAGGCGGTTGTACTCGCCGGTAAAGTAGGCCGTGTTGATGCGGTTCTGGCTGTACCCCGGGATATCCACCCACAGATCGCGGGGGATCGACACCATCGCCATGCGCCGCGCGCCCAGATCGACCGATGCCAGGATGATCGTGTCGGTGCGCGAAGGCGCGAGGGCGCCGCTGTCGGCATCGAGGCCCAGCAACAGGATGTTGACCTTGAGGCCGCTGCTCGTCTGCTCCGACGCGGGCGGCTCTGCGCGCACGCCGAGGGGCCAGAGCAACGAGGCAAGACAAAGCAGCGTGGCCAACGCGTGGCGAGACGTGACCATCCGATCGCCTCCAAGCGCAAGTTGGGCTGACGATGGCACTATTGTAGCGGCCGCTGGGCCACCGCGCAAGCGTCAGGCGCCCTGGCATGGCTGAGGCTAGAGGCAATGGGAGCACCCGCGGGTAGGGCCGAGGCCGCGAGGCGTCCTCAGGCGTTGCTGAGACGCTTCGCGGTCTGGATGCGCGTCGTCGACCTGGCCGCAACGAACCTTCGCTGCGGCCGCCGACGCTAGTAGGTCATGGGGATGAGGCCGAGCAGCATAAGCAGCAGTCTGATACGGTTTAGCAACCATTCAAAGAACATGTCACACCTCTCACGTACTCGCCATGGCTTGCACTATGCTTCGGCGCGGACGCGGCCCAGGCGCTCGGTTCGGAGTGTCATCGCGGCGTGCGAGGATCGCGGCCATGACGGCATCGCCCATGCGAGGGTCGCAGCTCGCGTGGCATTGTCTGCATTGTACCGGGCCGCCATCACGGATCTCTCACCGAGCGCGCAACACCGCTACCCGCCGTGGGCTCAGCATTGACAGAACGGGCCGTTCGTCGTATGATGGCAGCACAACTGCATAGCGCCCGCGAAAAGGCTGTGAAAGAGAACGTGTGCGGCGTCAGGCCCCCAGGGAGAGGAGATCAGAGACTGCGAGTCTCCTCGGGCCGAAACCGCAGGATTTCGCTCTGGAGCTGACGGCTGAAGCCTCGCGAGAGGTGTGTAGGTCGCTCCGGTCGCCCGCCGTTAACGGGCAGTCGGTAAGCCGTGCAGGCCGCCGACGCTGAGGGGGCCCCTCTGGGGGCCAACAAGGGTGGTACCGCAAAGTGACGACTGCAACTTTGTCCCTTGACGGGTTGCGGTCGTTTTCTTTTCCACGCAAGGGAGGCAGACATGCAAGAGGAAGCGAACCTGCTTCAGGAGTTGGAGCGGATCGAGGCCGAGGCCAAGGCCGGGCTGGGCCAGGTGGCCGCCGCCGAGGCGCTGGCCTCGTGGCGCCAGGCCTACCTGGGCAAAAAGGGCGCGCTGACCGCAGCGCTGCGGTCGCTGGGCAAGCTCCCGCCCGAGGAGCGCCCCATCGTCGGCCAGCGCGCCAACCAGCTCCGCGAGGCCCTCGAGGCGTTGCTGACGACCAGGCAAGAGCAGCTCGACCAGCAGGCCCTGGCCGCCGAGCTGGCCGCTGGCGCCATCGATGTGCGGCTGCCTGGCCGGCCCCAGTCGTTGGGCGCCATGCACATCACCTCGCAGACGCTGCGCCGCATCTATGAGATCTTTGGTGGCCTGGGCTTTCAGGTGTTCCCCTCGCGTGAGGTCGAAGACGACGTCACCAACTTTCAACTGCTCAACCTGCCACCCGATCACCCGGCGCGCGACATGTGGAGCACCTTTTACCTGACCGACCCGGGCCTGCTGTTGCGCACGCACACCTCGCCCGGGCAGATCCACGCCATGCGCCACTACTATCCAGAGCCGCTGCGCGTGATCTTGCCGGGCAAGTGCTACCGCTTTGAGCAGGTGACCTCGCGGCACGAGTTCATGTTCTACCAGGTGGAGGGCCTGGCGATCGGTCGCAACATCACCATGGCCGACCTGAAGGGCGTGCTGCTGAGCTTTGCGCGGCAGATGTTCGGCCCCGAACGACGGCTGCGCTTTCGACCGAGCTACTTTCCCTTCACCGAGCCCAGCGCCGAGGCCGACATGGACTGCGCGCTGTGCGGCGGCAAGGGCTGTCGCGTCTGCAAGGGCACCGGGTGGCTCGAGATTCTGGGCTGCGGCATGGTGCACCCCCAGGTGCTGCGCAACGGCGGCTATGACCCCGAGGTCTATAGCGGCTTTGCCTTTGGCATGGGGCCCGAGCGCATCGCCATGCTCAAGCATGGCATCGACGACATCCGCCTGTTCTATGGCGCCGACCTGCGCTTTTTGCAGCAGTTCGCCTAGGTCGCGCCGTCTGACATACATGGGGAGGTGACGAGGACATGCGAGTTCCTCTGGGCTGGGTCAAGGATTTCGTCTCGTGGGATCTACAGCTCGATGCGCTGTGCGAGCGCCTCACGCTGGGCGGCCTCGAGGTCGTGGGCGTCGAGCAGGTGGGCGCCGAGTGGGATCGCACCAAGATCTGGGTGGGCGAGGTGGTGCAGGTGCGCCAACACCCCAACGCCGACCGGCTGGTGCTGGTGACGGTGGACTATGGCGAGGACGTACTCGAGGTGGTCACCGGCGCGCCCAACCTGCACGTGGGCGACAGGGGCCAAAAGGTCGTCTTTGCCCTGGAGGGCGCCCGCCTCATCGACGGCTATGCCGACACGCTCAGATACCAGACGCTCAAGCGCAGCCGCATCCGCGGCGTCGAGTCGGCCGGCATGGTCTGCTCTGAGAAGGAACTGGGCATCTCGGACGAGCACCAGGGCATCATCATCCTCGACAGCGACGCCCCCAAGGGCGTGCCTTTCGCCGACTATTACGGGGGCACGGTGCTCGACCTCGACCTGACGCCCAACCTGGCGCGCTGCTATAGCATGGTGGGCGTGGCGCGCGAGGTGGCGGCCCTTACGGGCCAGCGCTTTGTGGAACCGCACTATGCCCTGCAGGCCGATGGCCCCGCCATCGACGGCCAGGTGGAGATCGAGATCGCCGACCCCGATCTGTGCCCGCGCTATAGCGCGGCGCTCATCAAAGAGGTCAAGATCGGCCCTTCGCCCTACTGGATGCAGCGGCGGTTGACACTGGCGGGCATGCGCCCCATCAACAACGTGGTCGATATCACCAACTATGTGATGCTGGAGCTGGGGCAGCCGCTGCACGCCTTTGACTATCGGCTGCTGCGCCCACGCCGTGAGGGCGGCGCGCCCGCCATTATCGTGCGGCGTGCGCACCCGGGCGAGCGTATGACCACCCTCGACGGCGCCCAGCACACCCTCGGCGGCCAGGAGCTGCTCATCACCGATGGCGGCGGGCCCATCGGCGTGGCGGGCGTCATGGGCGGCCTCGAGAGCGAGGTCACCAGCGAGACCGTGGATGTGCTGCTCGAAGCAGCGAATTTCAACAACATCTCGGTGCGGCGCACCTCGGCGGCGCTCAAGCTGCCCAGCGAGGCGGCGCAGCGCTTTGGGCGTGGCGTGGATCCCGAGCTGACGCCGCTGGCCCTGCGCCGGGCGGCCGAGCTGATGCGCGCACTGGCGGGCGGCACGGTGGCTGCCGGCCTGGCCGACCTCTACCCGGGCAAGGCGCCGTTGCGTCAGGTGGTGTTGCCGCTGCGCGAGGTGCCGCGGCAGTTGGGCATCACTCTCGCGGCGGCTGAGGTGCGCGAGATGCTCGGGCTGCTAGGTTTCGCGTCCGAGCCGGCCGACGAGGGCGCGGCGTTGCGCGTCACTGTGCCCAGCCACCGGCTGGATGTGACCATCGCCGCCGACCTGATCGAAGAGGTGGCGCGGCTCTATGGCTATGATCGGCTGCCCACCACGCTGATTGCCGACGAGATGCCCCGGCTGCTGCCGGTGCCCGGGCTGGCCCTCGAAGAGCGCGCCCGCGACGTGCTGGTGGGCTGTGGGCTGACCGAGCTGATCACCTACGCGCTGGATGCCCTCGAGACCGAGGCGCGACTGACCGTCGGCGCGCCCCTGCCCGACGCCGAACGCTACCTGCGCGTGGCCAACCCGCTCTCGCGCGACGGCGAGTATCTGCGCCAGACGCTGATGGGCAGCATGCTCGACGCCGTGGCCCGCAACCTGCGCTTTGTCGACCGCGTGGCCGCCTTTGAGATCGGCCGCATCTATCTGCGACAAGAGGGGCGGGCGCTGCCGGTGGAGCCGACGCGCGTCTGCATCGCCCTCACCGGGCCGCGCGAGCCGCGTTCGTGGCTGGCCAACGAGAGCCCGGGCATGGACTATTACGATCTCAAGGGCGTCGTCGAGACGCTGTGCGCCCGCCTGGGCGTGAGCAACGTGACCTATCAGGCCGGCCAGCACGCGGCGCTGCATCCGGGGCGCACGGCCCGGCTCCTGCTCGCTGGCCAAGAGGTGGGCGTGTTGGGCGAGGTGCACCCCACGGTGCGAGAGCAGTTCGAGCTGCCCGAGCAGACCGTGTGCCTCGCCGAGCTGGACCTCGATGCCCTCATCGCGGCGGCCGAGCCCGTGGCGCGACACAGCCCGATCTCGCGCATGCCCACGCTCAACCTCGACCTGGCCGTGGTGGTCGACGAGGCCGTGCCATCGGACGAGGTCGAGGCGGCCATCCGCCAAAACGGCAGCGGCCTGCTGGTGGAAGTCGTGCTCTTTGATGTGTACCGCGGACGGCAACTGGGCGCAGGGAAAAAGAGTCTGGCCTATAGCCTCACCTTCCAGTCGCCCGACAAGACGCTGACCAGCGAACAGGCAGTGCAGCAGCGCAACCGCATCGTGCGGGCGCTGCAGCGCGCCTACGACGCCGAGATCCGCGGTTGAGCGCACGCGCACTGCGGGAGGCCGAGAGGCCTCCCGCCGCAATTGACAGCCGCCAAGCGTTGTGCTACTGTAGACCCGTAACGGGGGTGCATGTGAACGCAGTCGGTCTGACGATAGACAGCAGCAACCGGGACCTGGCGCCCGGGCGCGCCCCTGCGCTCCATCATCATCATCTGACATAGGTGGGTGGCTCTGCTGCAGAGCTGCAGGTCGGGGCTTATCCACCGCACGAGACTAGTTCACCAGAACTGGTCTTTTTTTATTCTCGCACCATGGCAGAGGATCGAGCATGGACAACACTGCACTCAGACGTCAGCGTCCGCTGGGCCTGACCGACCTCTTTGGTGAGCAGGCCGCAGCCTATGCCGGGCTGGAGCGCACGCTCATCGAACAGTTCGAGCGCTGGGGCTATCAGCGGGTGGTGCTGCCTACCATCGGCTACGACGAAACCCTCTCGACGCAGGCCAGCCCTCGCTTGCGCGAGCAGCTCTATCGCTTTTTCGACCGCGATGGCCGCGCGCTGGCCCTGCGCCCCGACATGACCGTGCCGGTAGCGCGGCTGGTGGGCACCACCCTGTACGATCAGCCGCTGCCGCAGCGTCTCTATTACGCCGGCCAGGTCTTTCGCTACGAGCAGCCGCAGGCGGGGCAGCGCCGCGAGTTCACCCAGGTGGGCATCGAGCTGATCGGCGCCGCCTCGGCCGAGGCCGATGCCGAGGCGATCGCGGTGGCCATGGAGGCCTTGCGCGCCCTGGACGTGGACACCTTTCAGATCAACGTGGGCCAGGTCGAGTTTCTCAAGGGCATTCTCAACGGCAGAGGCCTGTCGGCCGAAGCCCTGTCTGCCCTGGAGCAGGCCATCAACCGCAAAAGCCGCGTCGAGATACGCCGCACCCTCGAGGCGATCGAGCTCGGCGGCGAGGCGGCCGAGGCCGTGCTGGCGTTGCCCGGCCTGTGCGGCGGCCCCGATGTGATCGAGCAGGCCCGGCGCCTGACCATCAGCCCGGCGGCGCACCGGGCGCTGGATCACCTGGCCCGCGTCTATGAGCTGCTGGCGCTCGACGGTTATGCCGCGCACCTGATCCTCGACCTGGGTGAGGTGCGCAGCATGGACTACTATACCGGCGTCAGCTTTCACGGCTATGTGGCCGGGCTGGGCTTTCATGTGCTCTCGGGGGGGCGATATGATCGGCTCATCGGCCACTTTGGGCCCAACCTGCCCGCCGTGGGCTTTGCCATGAGCATCGAGCGGGCCCTGCTGGTGGCGCACCAGCCGGCGCCCAGAGGGGCCAATCTGGTGTTGCCGGCCTGCGAACACCCTGCCTGTCGACATCTGGCGCGGCTGGCCCGTTCGCTGGGGCTGCGGGTAGAGTTGGAGCTGCTGGGCCGTTCGGGTGAGGCCCTGGCGGGCGATGCCCTGGCGCGCGGCGCCGCCCACGTCGTCCTCTGGTGCGACGGCGAGCGCTGCCTGCTGGTCGACGCTGGCGCAGGCGACGCACGCGAGTTGACCCTCGATGCGCTCAAAGCGGAGGTGCGCACATGGAGCCGCTGACCTTTGCCCTGCCCAAGGGCCGCCTGCAAGATGAGGTGCTCGACCTGCTGGCCGAGGCGGGCTATCCCACCGACGCCGATGTGGGACGCCGGCTGGTGTTCGAGGACCGCAGCGGCACGCTGCGCTTTGTCATGGCCAAGCCGTCCGACGTGCCCACCTATGTCGAGTATGGCGCCGCGGCGCTGGGCGCGGTGGGCCTCGATGTGCTGCGCGAGGGCAACTGGGATGTGCTCGAGCCGCTCGGCCTCAACGTGGGCGTCTGCCGTCTGTCGCTGGCCGGGCCGGTCGAATGGCGCGGTCGCAACCTGCGCCTGCAGCCCGGCTTGCGCGTGGCCAGCAAGTACCCGCGCCTGGCGCATGACTACTTTCAGGCGCAGGGCATCGCGGCCGAGATCATCTATCTCGACGGCTCGGTGGAGCTGGCGCCTGCGGTGGGGCTGGCCGACCTGCTGGTGGACATGGTGCAGAGCGGCCGCACTCTGACCGAGAACGGCCTGGCCGAGCTGCAGACGATCCTGCCATCCGAGGCGGTGCTGATCGTCAACCGCGCCGCCCACAAGATGCAGTTCGCACGCATCGAGGCCATCGTCGACCGGTTGGCGGCGGTGGTGGCGCGGCGCAAGGGGGTGGTGGCATGAGCGCTGTGACCCTGCGCGTGGTGCGCGGCGCAGCGGCCGCGCGCGAGACGCTGTTGCGCCGCAAGGCGCTGGACGAGCTCGAGGCGCCGCCCGCGCTGCTGGCCTCGATCGAGGCGGTCTTTGGCGAGCCGCTGACGCCCGATCAGGCGGTGGCACGCATCCTGGCCGACGTGCGTGCGCGGGGCGACGATGCCGTGCGTGACTATTCGCGGCGCATCGATGGCGCCGAGCTGGCCGACCTGCGCGTGCCCCGCGAGCGGATCGAGCAGGCCTGGCGTCGCACCTCGCCCGCCATCCGCGAGGCGCTGCAACTGGCCGTGACGCGCATCCGCGCCTTTCACCAGCGCCAGCCGCGCCAGTCGTGGATGCAGTGGGACGCCGACGGCGGCGGCCTGGGCCAGATGGTGCTGCCGCTGGAGCGGGTGGGCATCTATGCGCCCAACGGCCGCGCTCCCTATCCCTCATCGCTGCTGATGGCGGCGGTGCCCGCACGAGTGGCCGGCGTTGAGCAGGTGGTGGTGGCCACGCCGCCCCGCGGAGGCGAGCTCAACGACGCCCTGCTGGCCGCGGCCCATGCCGCCGAGGTCGACGAGGTGTATGCCATCGGCGGCGCGCAGGCCATCGGCGCCCTGGCCTATGGCACCGCCACGGTGCCGCGCGTCGACAAGATCCTCGGCCCGGGCGGCATCTTTGTGGTGCTGGCCAAGCGCCGCGTGTATGGCGTGGTGGGCATCGATGCCCTGCCCGGCCCTACCGAGACCCTGCTGGTGGCCGACGACAGCGCCAACCCGGCCTATGTGGCCGCTGACCTGCTGGCGCAGGCCGAGCACGACCCCATGGCCTCGGCATTGCTGATCACCACCAGTGAGGCGTTGACGGCCGCGGTGCAGGCCGAGGTGGCGCGCCAACTGCCAGGGCTCGAGCGGCGTGATATCATCGTCGAGTCGCTGGCGATGCAGGGCGGCATCGTGCTGGTGGATGACCTCGACACGGCCCTGGCCCTGGCCAACGAGTACGCGCCCGAGCACCTCTGCTTGCTGACGCGCGACCCCTGGCAGCTTGTGGGCCGCGTGCGCCACGCCGGCGGCGTGTTCGTGGGCGAGCTCTCGTCCGAGGCGCTGGGCGACTATGTCACCGGCCCCACCCATGTGATGCCCACCGGCCAGACGGCGCGCTTCTCGTCGCCCCTGCAGGTGTGGGATTTCGTCAAGATCACCAGCATATTCGGCGTGGGCGCCGAGACGGCACGCCAGACCAGCGCCGCCGCCGCCGCCCTGGCCGATCTGGAGGGCCTCACCGCCCACGCCAACGCCCTGCGCCTGCGCCTGGGCGAGCTGCAGGAGGGGAGATGCTAGATATCGCTGCCATGATCGGCCCGCGGGTCAACAGCCTGCAGGAGTATGCGCCCGAGCCGCTGCCGGTGCTGGCGCAGCGCCTGGGGCGCAGCGTCGACGAACTGATCAAGCTCGACGCCAACGAGAACCCCTACGGCCCCACGGCCCACACGCTGGCCAGGCTGCGCGCCTTTGACCAGTACCATCGCTACCCCGACGCCCAGTCGCGCGAGCTACGCCAGGCCATCGGCGCCTACGCGGGCGTAGACCCGGCCACGGTGTTGGTGGGCAACGGGTCCGACGAGCTGATCGACCTGGTGCTCAAGGCGTTCCGGCCCGAGCCCCGCTCGACCTGGCTCGAGGTCATCAACTGCCCGCCTACCTTTGGCATGTACGCCTTTTATGCCGCCACCAACGATCTGCGCGTGCTCGAGATACCGCGCAAGCCCGACTTGAGCCTCGATTTGGAATGGATCAGCGCCGCCTGCGCCGATGGCATTCCGCGGTTGCTGTTCGTGACCTCGCCCAACAACCCCGACGGTGGCTCTTTGCCCGACAGGGCGCTGCGCACGCTGCTTGCTCTGCCGCTGGTGGTGATCCTCGACGAGGCCTATGTCGAGTTCGGCGGCGCGTCGCGGGCCGGCTGGGTGGCCCAGCATAGCAACCTGGTGGTGCTGCGCACCTTTAGCAAGTGGGCGGGCCTGGCCGGGTTGCGGGTGGGCTATGGCATCTTTCCGCAGCCTCTGATGGACGCCTTGACGCGCCTGAAATCTCCCTACAATGTCAACATCGTGGCGCAAGAGGCTGCGCTGGCCACCCTGGCCTCGCTCGACGAGGCCCAGCGCAACATCCAGCGGCTGGTGGCCGAGCGCGAGCGGCTCTATCGCGAGCTGCAGGCGCTGCCCTTTATGCAGCCACTGCCCAGCAGCGCCAACTATGTGCTGGCACGCAGCAGCATCGCCATCGCGAAGCTGCGCGGCGCCATGGAACGACACGGCATCATCCTGCGCTACTTTGCAGGGACGGCGCTCAACGGCTATGTGCGCATCTCGGCAGGCACCCCAGAGCAGACCGACGCACTGCTGGCCGCGCTGCGCGAGCTGGCCTAGAGCAAGGAGGAGAGCATGGCACGGCAGGCAGAGATCACCCGCAAGACCCGCGAGACCGAGGTCCGCATCAGCCTCGATCTGGACGGCACGGGCGTGGCCGACATCGACAGCGGCGTGCCCTTTCTCGATCACATGCTCAACCATGTGGCGCTGCATGGCCTGCTCGACCTGTCGGTGTATGCCCGCGGCGATGTAGAGGTGGACGATCACCACACCGTTGAGGATGTGGGCATTGTGCTGGGGCAGGCGCTGGCCCAGGCCGTGGGCGACAAGGTGGGCCTGGTGCGCTACGGCAGCCAGCTCGTGCCGATGGACGAGGCGCTGGCGCTGGTGGCGCTCGACTTTTCGGGGCGCGCGGTGCTGGCCTACGAGGCGACGCTGCCGGCGGCCAAGGTGGGCACCTTTGACACCGAGCTGGTGCCCGAGTTTCTGCGGGCGCTGACGCAGCACGCCGGCCTGACGCTGCACGTGCGGGTGCTGGCGGGCAGCAACACGCACCACATCATCGAGGCGATTTTCAAGGCACTGGGTCGCGCTCTGGGGCAGGCCGTGGCTTTTGACGCCCGCCGCGCCAGCGTGCCCTCGACCAAGGGGGTGCTCTGACCTTGCTGGCCATCGTAGACTATGGCGTGGGCAACCTACGTAGCGTCTATATGGCCTTCCGGCGGCTGGGCGTCGAGGCCACGGTGACGGGCGACGCGGCCGACCTCGCGCGAGCTGGGGCGCTGGTGTTGCCGGGCGTGGGCGCCTTTGGCGACTCGATAGCCAACCTGCGCGCCCTGGGCCTCGAGGCGCCGCTACGCGCCATCATCGCCGACGGCCTGCCTTTTCTGGGCATCTGCGTAGGCCTGCAGCTGCTGTTCGAGGTGAGCGAGGAGCTGGGCGAGCACCGCGGCCTGGGGGTGATCCCCGGGCGGGTGCGCCGCTTTGCGGGGGGGCTGCCGGTGCCCCACATGGGCTGGAACCAGATCGACCAGGTGCAGCCCTCGCCGCTATGGCGGGGCCTGCCCGATGGCAGCCATGCCTACTTTGTGCACTCGTTCTACGGCGAGCCGGCCGAGCCTGGCTGGACGGCGGCCACCACCGACTATGGCGTCTCGTTCTGCTCGGCCGTGTCGCGGGGCAACCTGTTCGCCATCCAGTTTCACCCCGAAAAGAGCCAGGATACGGGCGAGACCATCCTGCGCAACTTTCTGGGGGTGGCGGGCATGCCCTGCAATGGGGGCGCGGCATGATCATCTACCCCGCCATCGACCTGCGCCGCGGGCGCTGCGTGCGCCTGCAGCAGGGGGCCTTTGAGGCCGAAACGGTCTTTGCCGACGATCCGGTCGACGCCGCCCGCCGCTGGGAGAGTGAGGGCGCCGAGTGGCTGCACGTCGTCAACCTGGATGGCGCCATCGGTGACTCCGTAAGCGCCAACCTGGCCGCGCTCGACCGCATCCTCGCCGCCGTGCAGGTTCCGGTTCAGTTTGGCGGCGGCGTGCGCTCGGCCGACGACGTGGCCCGGCTGCTGGCGCGGGGCGTCGCGCGGGTGATCATCGGCAGCGTGGCGGTGACCCATCCCGAAGTGGTGCGCGCCGCCCTCGAGGCGCACGGCCCCGACGCCGTAGCGGTGGGCATCGACGCGCGCGAGGGTCGCGTGGCCATCCATGGCTGGGCCGAGACCTCGGCCCGCGATGCGGTGGCGCTGGCGGTAGAGATGGCCGCGCTGGGCGTGCGGCGCATCGTGCACACCGATGTGCAGCGCGACGGCATGCTGACGGGCGTCAACCTGGCCGCCTGCCGACGCATGGCCCGCGCGGCGGGCGTCGGGGTGGTGGCCTCGGGCGGTGTGGCGGGGCTCGACGACGTGCGCGCTGCCTGCGCCGCAGCGGCAGAGGGCATCGAAGGGTTGATCATCGGCATGGCACTCTACCGGGGGGCCATCTCGCTGGCAGAGGCGCTGCGCCTCACACAAGGAGCATAGTATGTTGGCCAAACGGATCATCCCCTGCCTCGATGTCAAAGATGGCCGCGTGGTCAAAGGCGTCAACTTTGTCGAGCTGCGCGACGCCGGCGACCCCGTTGAGCATGCCACGGTGTATAGCCGCGAGCGCGCCGACGAGCTGGTGTTCCTCGACATCACTGCCTCGCACGAGCGTCGCGATATCGTCATCGACATGGTGCGCCGCGTGGCCGACGCTGTCAGCATCCCCTTTACCGTGGGCGGTGGGCTGCGCACCGTCGAAGACCTGCGCGCCGTGCTGCTGGCGGGCGCCGACAAGACCTCGATCAATAGCTCGGCCGTGCGCACGCCCGAACTGATCACCGAGGGTGCCAGGCGCTTTGGCGCGCAGTGCATGGTGGTGGCCATCGACGCCCGCCGTCGGCCCGAGGGCGGCTGGGAGGTGCTCATCAACGGCGGCCGCGAGCCGACCGGTCTCGAGGCCGTGGCCTGGGCTCAAGAGGTCCAGGAGCGTGGCGCCGGCGAGATCCTGCTCACCAGCATGGACTGCGACGGCACCAGAGACGGCTATGACATCGCCCTGACGCGCGCCGTGGCCGATGCCGTGTCCATTCCCGTGATCGCCTCGGGCGGCGCGGGCAAGCTCGAGCACTTTTACGATGCCCTCACCGCGGGCGGCGCCAGCGCGGCGTTGGCCGCCTCGCTGTTTCACTTTCGCGAGCTGACGGTGGGCGACGTCAAGGCCTACCTGGCCGAGCGCGGCGTGTCGGTGAGGCGCTGACCATGGCCATTACCCTTCTGGCGCATGTAGATGATGTCCGCTGGGACGACCGTGGCCTGGCCCCCGCCGTGGTGCAAGATGCGGCCACCGGCCAGGTGCTGATGCTGGCCTATGTCAGCCGCGAATCGCTGCGGCTGAGCCTCTGCTCGGGCGAGACCTGGTTCTACAGCCGCAGGCGGCAGCAGCTCTGGCACAAGGGCGAGACGAGCGGCAACGTACAGCGCATCCTCAGCGCCCATCTCGATTGCGATGGCGACGCCGTGCTCTTTCGCGTCGAGCCCGCCGGGCCCGCCTGCCACACCGGCGCCATGTCATGTTTTCACCGGGATCTGGCCGCAGACGAGGAGAGGCCATGAGCGACGTGTTGCAGACCCTGCAGGCGACCATTCAAGAGCGCCGCGACCACCCTCGCGAGGGCTCGTACACCTGCCAACTGCTGGCCGAGGGGCGCTCGCGCGTGCTGCAAAAGGTGGGCGAAGAGGCGGTCGAGGTGGTGCTGGCCGGCGCCCTGGCCCCCGACGAGCAGTTTGTGTACGAGAGCGCCGACCTCGTCTACCATCTGCTGGTGGCGCTGGCCGAGCGCGGCCTGCGTTGGGAAGATGTCGAGGCCGAGTTGCGACGCCGCTTTCACTGACCGCGAAAGGTGCGATGACAGTGCATCAGATCGACGCCAGCCGCTATGACGCCATCCTGTTCGACCTCGACGGCACGCTGATCGAGACCGATAACCGCTGGGCCGAGCAACTGGCGCAGCGGCTGCAGTGGATCAAACGCCTGCGCCCCACGACCGACGTCGAGGCCCTGTCGCACGCGCTGGTGATGAGCATCGAGACGCCGGGCAACTATGTGGTGTCGCTGCTCGAGCGCCTGGGGCTGGCGAGATACCTGAACGGCATCGGCGACCGCATTCGGCGCTCCAAGGGGTTGGCCACTCAAGAGGGGCACGAGGTGGTGGCGGGCAGCCTGGCGCTGCTCGAGGCGCTGCAGCAACGCTTTCAGCTCGCCGTGGTTACCACGCGCGCCCGGCCCGAGGCTCACGCCTTTGTTACCGGGCTGGATATGGAGCGCTTTTTCCCCGTGGTCATCACCAGGCAAGATGTGTTGCGCATGAAGCCGCATCCCGAGCCGCTGCTGCGCGCCGCGGCGCTGCTGGGCGTCAGCTCCACGCGCTGCATCATGGTGGGCGATACCAGCATGGACATGCGCTCGGCACGGCGCGCGGGCGCGCTGGCGGTGGGCGTGCTGTCGGGCTTTGGCACTCGCGCCGAGCTGGAACGCGGCGGCGCCCAGATCATCCTCGACAAGGCCGCCGACCTGGCCGCGCTGCTGAGCTAGCCTGAGGGCGGCAGGGCTACTCGGCGAACTCTTCCTCTTGGCCAGGCTCGACGCGATGGAGCTTGTCGGGGCTCTCCAGGCGGTCCAGGTAGAGGATGCCGTCGAGATGGTCGTTCTCGTGCTGAAAGGCCTGCGCCAGCAGGTCATAGCCCTTGTAGCGCACCGGCTTGCCGTTCACATCCTGCCCCTTGATCAGCACCTCAGTGGCGCGCACCACCGACCCGCGATAGCCGGGCACGCTCAGGCAGCCTTCATCCATCTCTTCAGCGCCACGGGCGCGCACGATCTCGGGGTTCACCAGCACATAGCGCTTGCCAGGCTCCACCTCGTGCCCGTCCTCGTCCACCTCGGGGGGCATTTCGATGACAAAGACGCGCTGCAACACGCCGATCTGCGGCGCTGCCAGCCCCAGGCCGCGGGCCGCATGCATCGATTCGAACATGTCGTCCACCAGGCGGCGCAGGTCATCGCCAAAGCGCGACACCTTTTTCGACTTTTCGCGGAGCAGCGGGTCTTCCATCGTCACGATCGGTCTTACAGCCACGGAGCAAGCCTCCAGGAATTGTATAGCGATTCTCTTATGATTCTAGGCAGCCATAGCCCCCTGTCAAACGGAGCGCTGAGCGGTGGCCGATCCCTTTGCGCACGTCCGGCTGGCACCCGACAACTGGCACTTGACAACGGGCAGGCCAGGACATATACTGGTGGCAATCGAAACGCAAAAGCGTCGATCGGGAAGAGTATCCGCCACAGCGAGATGCAGAGAGCCGGGGGTTGGTGAAAGCCCGGTATCAGCGCCGGCGGTGAATGGGCCCGGGAGCTGTGCCACCGAAATGGCAGTAGGTGGCAACGGAGTCGCCACCGTTATCAGGGCAGAGGGTATCGGACCTGCAGCGTTTTCGCAGCCGTCCCGTACCCGCAGAGTGAGGCTGGCCTGCGATACCCTGCCATCACGGCGGGGTTTTTTTATTGCAGAGCCAGGCTAAGTAGGGTGGCACCACGGGAGCAACAGGCCCTCGTCCCTTTGGGGATGAGGGCCTGTTTTGTTTTCCGGCGCCTCTATCGGGAGGTGAATGCGGATGGGCGCCACAGGACGGAGGGTCGTAACTCGGACACGCGAGCAAAGATAAGAGGAGGACCATCATGCAGACGCAATTCAACCTGACGCAGAACGACATCCCGAAGCAGTGGTACAACATCCAGGCAGACCTGCCGCAGCCGCTGCCGCCCACCCTGCACCCGCTCACCATGCAGCCGGCCGGGCCGGCCGACATGGAGCCGCTCTTTCCGATGGAGCTGATCCAGCAAGAGGTGAGCCAGGAGCGCTACATCGACATTCCGCAAGAGGTGCGCGAGATCTATGCGCTCTACAGGCCAACGCCGCTGATGCGCGCCGTGCGCCTCGAAAAGGCCCTGGGCACGCCGGCCAAGATCTTTTACAAGTACGAGGGCGCCAGCCCCTGCGGCAGCCACAAGGCCAACACCGCCATCGCGCAGGCCTTTTTCAACAAGGCCGCCGGCATCACCAAGCTGGCCACCGAGACGGGCGCGGGCCAGTGGGGCTCGGCGCTGGCCATGGCCACCCGCTTCTTTGACATGGAATGCAAGATCTACATGGTCAAGGTGAGCTATGAGCAAAAGCCCTACCGCCGCTCGGTGATGCAGCTCTTTGGCGCCTCGGTGACGCCCAGCCCCAGCATGGAGACCGAGGCCGGCCGCGCCATCCTGGCCAACGACCCTGACTGCCCGGGCACGCTGGGCATGGCCATCAGCGAAGCCTGCGAGGTGGCCATCAAGAACGCTGACACCAAGTACTCGTTGGGCAGCGTGCTGAACCATGTGCTGATGCACCAGACGGTCATCGGCCTCGAGACGCTCAAGCAGCTCGACATGGCCGGCGTCGAGGCCGACGTGGTGATCGGCTGCGTGGGCGGCGGGTCGAACTTTGGTGGCATAGCGCTGCCCTTTTTGCGGAACAACTTGCGCGACGGCAGCAAGACCCGCCTGGTGGGCGTCGAGCCGATGGCCTGCCCCACCATGACCAAGGGCCTCTATGCCTTTGACTATGGCGACACTGCCAAGATGGCGCCCATCGTCAAGATGCACACCCTGGGCCATGACTTTGTGCCGCCCAAGATTCACGCCGGCGGCCTGCGCTACCACGGCGTGGCGCCCATCCTGGCGCTGGGCCATCACCTCGGCCTGATCGACGCCATCGCCGTGCACCAGGTGCCCACCTTTGACGCCGCGGCGCTGTTTGCGCGGGCCGAGGGCATCATCCCCGCGCCCGAGTCAGCGCACGCCATCCGCGCCGCCATCGACGAGGCGCTGGACGCCAAGGCCAAAGAGGAAGAGCGGGTCATCGTCTTTAACCTGAGCGGCCACGGCTTTCTCGACCTGGGCTCGTACGACGCCTACCTGGGCGGCAGACTCGAGGACTATGCCTACCCCGAGGACCTGATCCGAGCTTCGCTGCAAAAGCTGCCTCAGGTGGCGTTCTAGTATCGGTGCGTCAGAGGGGCGAGCCGCGCTCGCCCCTCTGGTTCTGCCTAGTAGCTGCCCGGCGGGTCGCTGGGCGGTTCGGGGAGCCCCTTGAGGCGCATCCAGGCGCGCCGCGCTTCGGCCACCACAAACAGCGAGCCAGTGGCCAGCACCAGCCCGTCTGGGCCGGCCTCTTGCAGCGCCGTGGCGATGGCCTGGTCGACGCTCGCGCCGGGGCGCACGTCGAACCCCAGGCTGAACGCCGCCGCAGTCAGCTCGCCCACATCGGCTGCCTTGGGGTGGTCGGCCCGCACCAGGTGCAGCGGGCCCACCTGCCCGGCCAGCACGGCCAGCAGCTCGGTGGGCACGTGCCCGCGCCCGGCGCCAAACACCACCGTGGGGCACTGCCCGGGGAACTCGGCCGCGACGGTGCGCAGCAGCTTTTGCATCGAGTCGACGTTGTGGGCGCCATCCACCACCAGGGTGGGCGCACGCTGCAGCACCTCAAAGCGCCCGGGCCACTGCACCTGGGCGATGCCGGCGGCGATCTCGGCGCGGCTGATGGCCAGGCCCTGCTCGCGCAGCACCTCGAGGGCCATCACGGCGTTGGCGGCGTTCTCGAGCTGGTGGTCGCCGACCAGCGGCACGGCCAGGGCGGGGTATTCGGGCTGCTGGGCGTGGCCAGCCCGGTGCAAGCACAGGCTGCGAGGGGCTACGCTCTGCGGCAGACGCTGCCACAGCCAGTCTCGCCCGCCGAGGGTGAGGGGCGCGCCGCGCTCGGCCGCCACCTCGGCGATCACTGCCAGCGCCTCGGGCTGCTGGGGCGCCGACACCACCGGCACCCTGGCCTTGATGATGCCCGCCTTTTCGCCGGCGATCTGCGCCACCGTCGAGCCCAGAATGGCCATGTGGTCGAGGCTGATCGAGGTGATCACCGCCACCTGCGGCCGCAGGATGTTGGTGGCATCGAGCCGGCCGCCCATGCCCACCTCGAACACGGCCCAGTCGACGCCGACCTCGGCAAAGTACAGCATGGCGAGGGCGGTGATGATCTCAAAGACCGTCACCTCGGGGCGCGCATCGAGCACCGACGCCATCTGCCACATCAGGCGGGCCACGTCCTGCTCGGCGATGGGTGCGCCGTCCACCTGCATGCGCTCGCGAAAGGTGTGCAGGTGCGGCGAGGTGTACATGCCCGTGCGCAGGCCCGCAGCGCGCAGCGCCGCAGCGATCATGGCCGTGGTCGACCCCTTGCCTTTGGTGCCGGCCACATGCACGGTGGCATAGCGCCGCTGCGGGTCGCCCAGCGCGCTCAACAGCTCATAGACGCGCTCGAGACGCCAGACACGATCTGCATAGGGCGGCCGGTCGCCGCGCTCCATGTCGGTGCGTCGAAAGATGTGCCGCAACGCCTGCTCGTACGTGAACATGGTGCCTCGCTATCGCTCTGCTGTGCAGCATTCTAGTCGTCGCGCCCCAGGCGGCAAAGGAGCGGCCACCGCCAGATGGCCGCAGGCCGGCAGTTGACGCTGCCGCGCGCCATGGCTACACTCGCCCATGCCAGTCTGCTTCTATCCATGCTCACTCAGGAGGTCCCATGCGCGTCGCAAAACGCGCTTTGGCCGGGCTCGCCCTGGCCCTGTTACTGCTACTGCCCGCAGGGTGCCAGGCGCGCCCCTTCTTGCTCGATGTTGGCATCAGGCCAGCGACGATCTCGCCCAACGCCGATGGCGACAGCGACATCGCCGAGATCACCTATCGCCTCACGCGCCAGGCGACCATCAGCATCTATGTCGTCGACGCCGAGGGCACGCGGCATCCCTTCCGCGAGGGGCAGCGCCGTTCGCGTGGCCAGCGCACGGCCCTCTTTGGCGGCGTGATCAACGATCGCCTCTTGCCCGACGGCGAATACACGGTGCGCTTTGAGGCGGTGGACGAACGCGGCCGCGCCAACACCGCCGAGCTGCCGCTGACCATCGCTAACGGCGACGCGGTGCCCCTCGAGATTCAGGGCCTCAGCATCTGGCCCAACAGCTTTACGCCCAACCGCGATGGCATCACCGACCGCGTCAAGATCGGCTATACCCTCAACAAAGAGGCCACCCGCGTCGACGTCTATCTCTTGGGGGCAGACGGCCTCAAGTACCCCGTGCCAGAGGACAAGATCCGCGAGGTGGGCGCGCCCGGCCCTCATGAACATGACTATGATGCCGGCATCGACCTGGGCGCCACGCCCCCCGCCGACGGCGACTATACCGTGGTGGTCGAGGCCGATGATGCCGTGGGCAACCGCGCCCGCGTTACCGGTGGCCTGACCATTTCGCAAGGCGGCGTGCCGCAGGTGGTCATCGTCAACGGCGCGGCCGAGTTCGAGCCCTCGGTGGTGGCCTTGGGCGGCACGATCACCTTTACCTGCACCGTCAAGAATGAGGGGCGGGTGCCGGTGCGCACCCGCGGGCCCGAGCCGGGCACGACCTACAGCACGTCAGAGAACTTTAACACCCTGGGCGAGTATGAGGAGCCCGGCATCTTTCGCATCGGGCTCGACTATGAGGGCAACACCTCGGGGCGTAGCTATCCTTTCCGCTGGCAGCTCGGCATGGATGATGAGCTGACCACGGTGAACACCACACAGGGGCCGCAAAAGTACCTCATGCCCGGGCAAACCGTGACCGTCATCGGGCATCTGCAGGTCGTCGATGCGCCCGTAGTCACCGAGCCCTACTACTGGATCGGCCTGCTCCACGAGCAGGTGTGGGTCGTGCAGGATCGCGTCGAGCCGACGCAGATCGCTGTGGGCTTTTGATGTCGCTGGCGGTCGTCATCGTCAGCTACAACGTGCGCGAGCTGACGCGCGGCTGCCTGGCGTCGGTGTACGCGGCTCTGGGCCGGGCCGACGTGGCCGGCGAGGTGTGGGTGGTCGACAACGCCTCGGCCGACGGCAGCGCCGCGATGGTGGCCGCGACCTTTCCTCAGGCCCGGCTGCTGGCGCTCGACGACAACCTCGGCTATGCCGGCGGCGCCAACCGTGCGCTGCGGGCGTTGCTGGCGCGTGACGATCCGCCCGAGTGGCTGCTGGTGCTCAACCCCGACACGGTGTTGGCCGAGGACGCCCTGGTGCACCTGTTGGCGCTGATGGGCGAGCGGCCCGCTGTGGGCATCGCGGGGGCGCAGCTCGCCTACGCCGACGGCAGCTTTCAGCATGGCGCCTTTCACTTTCCCACGCTGGCCATGCTGCTGCTGGACTTTTATCCCCTGCACCACCGCTTGCTCGACTCGCCCCTCAACGGGCGCTACCCGCGGCAGCGCTATGCCCGCGGGCGGCCCTTTGAGATCGACCACCCCCTGGGCGCGGCCATGCTCATCCGTCGCGAGGTGTTGAGCGCGGTGGGCCTGTTCGACGAGAGCTATTTCATGTACTGCGAAGAGATCGACTACTGCCTGCGGGCCCGGCGCGCCGGCTGGTCGATCTATATGGCGCCCGCCGCGCGCATCGTGCACTATGCCGGGCAGAGCACGCGCCAGTTCCGCGAGCGCATGTTCGTGGCGCTCTGGCGCAGCCGGCTGCTGTTGTTCGACCGCTACTATTCGCCGCTCTACCGCTGGCTGGCGCGGCGCATCATCCGCGCGGGCATGCGCGCTCAAGAGCGCACCACCGAGCGCGAGGTGGCCTCGGGCGCGCTGACGGCAGCCGAGGCCGCACCGCGCCTGGCCGCCTATCGGCAGGTCATGGAGCTGTAGCATGGGGGCCATCGCCGCCGCCATTCTGGCGGCCAACAACGAGGACGACATCGGCGCTTGCCTCGACAGCGTGGCCTGGGCCGATGCCCTGCTGGTGGTGCTCGACACGCGCAGCACTGATCGCACCGGCGAGCTGGCCCGCGCTCGCGGTGCCCGTGTCGAGCCGCACCCCTTTCACGATTTCGGCGCCCAGCGCAACTATGCCCTCGAGCAGGCCGACAGTGAGTGGGTCTTTTTCCTCGACACCGACGAGCGCTGCACGCCCGCCCTGGCCCTCGAGCTGCGCCAGGCCGCCGAGCGCGCCGACTATGACGGCTGGTGGGTGCCCCGTCGCAACATCATCTTTGGCGACGAGATCCGCCATGGCGGCTGGTACCCCGATCATCAGCTGCGCCTGCTGCGGCGCTCGCGGGCGCGCTACGACCCGCACCGTCAGGTGCACGAGGTGGTGTTGCTCGATGGCCAGGCTGGCTATCTGCACGAGCCGCTGCTCCACTACAACTATCGCAGCGTGGCCCAGTTCGCCGCCAAGCAACGCCAGTATGTGGCGCTCGAGGCGCAGATTCGCTACCAGGACGGCATCCGCCCGCGGCCGTGGACCTATCTGCTGCAGCCGCTGCGCGAGTTCTGGCGGCGTTATGTGACGCTGCAGGGCTATCGCGACGGCTGGCCCGGCCTGCGCCTGTGCGCCCTGGTGGCCTATCACTATGGGCTGCTGGTCACCTGGCGGCTCGGGCGGCTGTGGCGGGCAAGCAAAAAGGGCCGGGGGTAACCCGGCCCTTGTCATTCCCTCAGATCAGATCACTTCGGGCAGCAACAGTCCATAGCCGCCATCGTGGCGCTTGTACACGACGCTGTAGCTCGAGGTGGCCATGTTGTAGAACAGGAAAAAGTCGTGGCCCAGCAGCTCCATCTGCTCGATGGCCTCTTCGGCATCCATGGGGCGCGTCTCGAAACGCTTGATGCGCACAATGCGCGCCTCTTCGGCCTCTTCCTCTTCCAGCTCGACGACGGGAGCCTCCTCCTCCGGGCCGCCATCGCTGCGACGCGACTCCCAGCGCTTGCCCTTGAACCTGCGGATCTGGCGCACCATCTTGTCCAGCGAGGCGTCGATCGACTGGCGCATGTCGCCTGAGCGCTCTTCAGCACGCAGGATGATGCCGCTGGCGCTGCGCACCGTGATCTGCGCCACCTGCCGCTGCTGTGAGCGGCGGGCGTTTTCTACCGACAGGTCTACCTGGGCCTCGCCCAGGTGAGGCAGGAAACGGTCTAGTTTAGTAATCTTGCGCTCCACATAGTCACGGAGGGCGTCGCCCACCTCGAGGTTGTGCCCCTTGATCAGGATCTCCATCTCGGCTCCTTTCTCTGTAATGGCCGGCGGAACCGGAAACTCTGCGCTCCACCGCTCGTATAGTTGGCAGCGCGCCATGGAGTAGCTGCATGATAGCATTGCGATCCTGGCCTGTCAACGATCGACCGGACAGTAGACAATAACAGCCGTCTGGCCCGGTGGCGCGCGGGCGGCCCTTGAGTGACGGGCTGTGACAGGCTATGATACAGGTGCTGGCCGGTTCGAGATGTCGAACCGCAAGGGAGGTAGCGATGGACTATGGCGCGATCATCAAACGCAGTGTCGAGTTGACCTGGCGTAACAGGCTGTTATGGGTGTTTGGCATCCTGGTGGCGATTTTCGCCGGCGGAGCCGGCGGCAATGCCGGTCAGGGCCTGCAATACACCTTCAACCAGCAAGATATGGAGCGCTGGCGCCGCACCATGCCCTATGGCATGCTGCCCTGGCGGCAACTCGCCGCTGTGGGCGTTGGGCTGATCATCGTGCTGGTGTTGCTGGTCCTGGTCTGGATCGTGGTCAGGGTCATTGTGGGCTACACCAGCGAAGGGGCGCTGGTGGCCGCCGCTGACGACCTGGACCGCGGGCGCAAGCCCACGTTCCGCGAGGCGTTCAGCCGCGGCTGGCAGCGGTTCCTGCGGCTCTTTGCTCAGGATGTGATCATCGGCCTGATCGCGTTTGTGGTGGCGCTCATCGTGCTGCTGGCCTATGCCATCGTGGCCGGGTTGATACTGGCGCCTGGCATTGTGGCCGTCGCGGCCAATGGCGCCATCAGCCGCACCCTGGGCATCATCTGGCTGGTGCTGTTGGGGATCGTGGTGTTCGTGGGGTTCGTGCTGGTCGTCGCGGCCATCGCCGCCGCGCAGACCGTCGTGCGAGCCTATGCGTTGCGAGCCTCGGTGCTCAAGCTCGAGGGCGTGTTCGATGCGCTGGGCAGCGCCTGGGCGCTGCTGCGCGCCAGGCTGCGCCAGTCGCTGGCGATGTGGCTGTGGATGGCGCTGATCTCGCTGGGCATCGCGCTGGTGTTCTTGCCCATCGCCCTGCTGGTGGGCGTGTTGCTGGCGGCCCCTGCGGCCGGCCTGTTCGCTCTGAGCCGCTCGCCCGTGCTGCCGGCGCTGCTTCTGGTGCCACTGCTGGGCCTGCTGGCCCTGGTGATGGTGTGGTTCAGCGGCCTGCTGGCCGCCTTCAAGTCGACTGTGTGGACCCTGACCTACAACGAACTGACGCTGGAACGAGACTAGCCCTCCCGGCGGGCGAGCAGTTCGCGGGCGCTGCGACGAGACGCCTCGGTCGCAGCGCCCGCCAGCATGACCGCCAGCTCTTCGACGCGGTCGCGTGGCTCGAGCGGCGTTACATGCGATACCGTCCGCTCGCCCTCGACCTCTTTGGTGACGCGATATTGCCTATCGCCATAGCAGGCGATCTGCGCCAGATGCGTCACGCACAGCACCTGGTGATCGCTCGCCAGCGAGCGCAGTTTGCGCCCCACGATGTCGCCGGTGCGCCCGCCGATGCCGGCGTCGATCTCGTCAAAGATCAGCGTGGGCACCGGGTCGATGCGCGATAGCACGGTCTTCATGGCCAGCATCAACCGTGAGGTCTCGCCGCCCGAGGCGATCTTGGCCAGCGGCTTGAGCTCTTCGCCCGGGTTGGGCGAGATGAGGAACTCGACCAGATCGAGGCCGGTGGCGTCAAAGCGCACCCGGCCGCCATCGATCGACCCGCGGCCAACCGGCACGCCGTCGGCAGCCGCCTCCTGGCGCAGGTCGACGCCAAAGCGTGCCGCGGCCATATTCAGGTCGGCCAGCTCGCGTTCGATCGCCTCACCCAGCCGCGCGGCCGCCTCTTGCCGGCGCGCTGAGAGCTCGGCGCCCACGGCAGCCATCTCGGCCAGCAACGCCTCCTGGCGCGCTTCGAGCTCGGCCAGGCGCTCGCCGCTGTGCTCGATGCCGTCGAGCTCGGCCTGGGCGCTGTGGCGGTAGGCAAGCACATCGGCCAAGGTGGCGCCATACTTGCGCTTGAGGCTGCCCAGTAGCTGCAGCCGCTCCTCGGCCTCGGCCAGGCGCTTGGGGTCGAACTCGATCTCGTCACGATAGGCGCGCAGCGCGTGCGCCAGGTCCTCGAGCTGATAGAGGGCGCTCTCGGCCTGCTGGGCGCTCTCGGCCATGGCCGGGTCCAGTTGGGCCAGCTCGCCCAGCGCCTGCGCCGCGCGGCCCAACTGATCGAGCGCCGCGCGGGCCTCGCCCTGCGACAGACGGGCATAGGCCTCGACGGCCAGCTCCATACGGCGCTCGGCATTGCCCAACAGGCGCAGCTCGGCGCGCAGCTCTTCTTCCTCGCCCTCAGAGAGACGGGCGCCGTCGATCTCGTCGATCTGGTAGCGCAGCAGGTCGATGCGCCGGGCCAGCTCGCGCTCGTCGCGGCGCAGCGCCGCCAGCCCGCGCCGCACCTCGCCCAACTGGCGCGCCAGGGCGCCAAAGCGCTCGCGCAACGGATCGAGGCCGCCATGGGCGTCGAGCATGGCGACATGCTGGCGCACATCCATCAGCGAGAGATGCTCGCCCTGGCCGTGTATATCCACCAGATGCTGCCCCACCTGCGCCAGGGCGGCCAGAGTCACCACGTGGCCGTTGATGCGGCAGATGCTGCGTCGCGTGCGGCTCACCTCGCGCCGCACGATCACCGTGCCCTGTTCGTCGGCCAGGCCCTGCTCGTCGAGCAGCGCCAGCAGCGTGGCCGAGGGCGCTGCCCCCAGCTCGAACACCGCCTCGACCGACAGCATCTCGCAGCCCGTGCGGATCATCTCGGTGGAGGCTCGCCCCCCCAGCAACAGCGACACGGCGTCGATGATGATCGACTTGCCCGTGCCCGTCTCGCCCGTAAGCACGCTAAAGCCGGGCCCGAACTCGAGGCGCAGCGAGGCGATGATGGCGAGGTTGTTGATGGTCAGCTCTAGCAGCACCGGGCCCTCCGCAGACCATGGCTCGTAAGCTGATTATCTCGTTGGGCCCTGGCTGTGTCAATCGCGCGGCCTGGACAGTGACCGTCGTGTGGACAGCGCCGCCCCTGCGGCTAGAATGGCGCCCACGGCAAGTGTCGGCCCGCTCCTGATCTGTGCGATTGCTGCCCGCTGCCGCTTGTGATAACCTGCCAGCATGCTGGCCCAGCACGTTGCCAAGGAGGCTGTGACCGTGACACTCTGCCGCTATCACCAGCAGGCCCTCGAGACGCTGCGCGATCTGGTGCGCATCGACACCACCAACCCGCCTGGCAACGAGACCGCTGCAGCCGCCTATCTGGCCCAAAAGCTGGGCGCGGCCGGCATCGAGGCCGAGGTGCTCGAAGCGCAGCCGGGGCGCGGCAACCTCGTGGCGCGACTGAGGGGCGCCGGCGAGGCCAAGCCGCTGCTGTTGATGGGCCACCTCGACGTGGTGGCGGCCGACGCGGCGGACTGGGAAGAGCCCCCCTTTGAGGCCGTGGTGCGCGATGGCTTTTTGTGGGGCCGGGGCAGCACCGACAACAAGCAGATGATCGCCATTGCGGCCACCATTCTGCTGGCCCTCAAAGAGGCCGGCACGCCGCTCAAGCGCGATGTGCTGTTCATCGGCGCGGCCGACGAGGAGCATGGCGGGCGGCAGGGCATGGGCTATCTGGCGCGCGAGCGCCGTGAGCTCTTTGACGTGGCCGGCGCCATCAACGAGGGCGGTGGTGGCGCCATCGAGGCGGGCGGCAAGCGCTTTTACACCTGCCAGACGGGCGAAAAGGGCGTCTGCCGCACGGTGTGGGCCTCGCACGCGCCCGGCGGCCACGGCTCGGCGCCCCGCAACGACCTGTCCACTGCCAAGCTGGCGCGCGCGCTGGCGCGCCTCAACGACGGCTATGTGCGGCCCTGCCTCACCGAGACGATGCGCCGCGCGCTGACGCTGATCGCCAGGGGCCAGTCGGCGCGCCTGGGGGCGCGGGTCGCGCGCCTGCTCGATCAGGGCAAGCTCGACGAGGCGCTGCAGGCCGCGGGCCTGGCGCCCGACCAGCCTGGCCGCACCCGCTCGCTGCTGTACGACACCGCCGCGATCACCGGCCTGGCTGCGGGCGACCCGGCCAGCATCAACGTCATCCCGCAGCAGGCGCGCGCCTATGTGGACGGGCGCATCTTGCCCGGGCAAACACGCGAGGGCTATGTGCAGGTGCTGCGCGACCTGGCGCAGGAGGATGTCGACATCGAGGTCTATGCCGAGCAGTTCTCGCCCGGCCTCGAGGCGACCGCAGACACACCCCTGTTTCACACCATCGAGCGCGTGGTGGCGCAACGCTGCGATGGCGCTCAGGTGGTGCCCTGGCTGTGCGCCGGCTCCACCGACGCCAAGCATCTGACCCCGCTGGGGGTGCCGGTGTATGGCTTTATCCCCACGCCGCCGCTGCCGCCCGGCGTGACGGCGCCCGGCGCTCACGCGGCCAACGAGCGGCTCTGGCTCGACCACCTGCCGTTCATGTTCGACATGCTTTACGACATCACCGCCCAGTTCTGCGGCGACGGCAATCCAAGTTGAAAGGCGCGACCATGGAGATCAAGGTTCAGATCGGTTCTGTGACACAGGTGCCCACCGAGCTGCTGGTGGTCAACCTTTTCGAGGGCCTCGAGCGGCCTGGCGGCGCCACCGGCGCGGTCGACGCTGCGCTGCACGGCGCCATCGCCGAGCTGATGGCGGCGGGTGACGTCAAGGGCAAAGAGGGCGAGGCAACCCTGCTCTACCCGCGTGGCGGCGTGCCCGCCAAACGGGTGCTGGTGATGGGTCTGGGCAAGCCCGACGCCTTTGACGCCCACGTGGCGCGGCGCGTGGCCGCCACGGCCGCCCGCAAGGCGCAAGAGCTCAAGATCGAGCGCTATCACACCATTGTGCATGGCGCTGGCGCCGGCGGCATCGACCCCGAGACGGCCGCGCAGGCCCTGGTCGAAGGCACCCTGCTGGGCAGCTACAGGTTCACCGCCTATCTGACCGACGATGACGCCGCCCTCAAGCCGCTGGGCGGGCTGACGCTGCTGACCCACGACCAGGCGGCGCTGCACGCGCTGCAGGCGGGCGCGGCCGTCGGCGAGGTCGTTGCTGCGGGCGTGTGCCTGGCCCGCGATCTGACCAACCTGCCAGGCAACGATCTGACGCCGAGCGCCATGGCGGCGCGCGCGCAAGAGGTGGCCGCCCAGAGCGGGCTGCGCTGCACCGTGCTCGACGAGCCGCAGATGGAGGCGCTCGGCATGGGCTCGCTGCTGGCGGTGGGCAAGGGCACCGATCAGCCCAGCCGCTTTATCGTACTCGAGCACAATGCCGACCGCGTCGACCTCAAGCCCTATGTGGTGGTGGGCAAGGGCATCACCTTTGATTCGGGCGGCATCTCACTCAAGCCCGGCCAGGGCATGGAGGACATGAAGGACGACATGGCCGGCGCGGCCGCCACGCTGGGCGCCATGCAGGCGGTGGCAGCGCTCGACCTGCCCATCCGCGTGGTGGGGCTGATGCCCTGCGTCGAGAACATGCCCTCGGGCACGGCCTACCGCCCCGGCGACGTGATCAAGGCCATGACGGGCCGCACCATCGAGGTGATCAGCACCGACGCCGAAGGACGCCTGATTCTGGCCGACGCGCTGGGCTATGCACAGCGTTACCAGCCGCAGGCGGTGGTCGATCTGGCCACCCTCACCGGCGCCTGTGTGGTGGCGCTGGGCAGCGTGGCCAGCGGGCTGCTGTGCAACGACGACGCCCTGGCGGCGCAGCTCGAGCGGGCCGCCGGCGCCAGCGGCGACAAGGTCTGGCGCCTGCCCCTGTGGGACGAGTACAAGCAGCAGATCAAGAGCGATGTGGCCGACATCAAGAACTCGGGCGGGCGCGAAGCTGGCGCCATCATCGGCGGCATCTTTTTGCAGCACTTTGTCGACTATCCCTGGGCCCATGTGGACATCGCCGGCATGGTCTACTCGCGCAAGGTCGAAGGCTGGCTCGTCAAGGGAGCCACCGGCTATGGCGTGCGCCTGCTGATCGCCTGGCTGCGCCAGCAGGCGGCCCAGGGCTAGGGGCCAGCGAGGGCTACGCGTGAACGCCGGGGGTCGCAAGGCGCTGGTGCTGGCGGCCGCCATCGCGGTGGCGGGCGGCGGCTACTGGTTGGTCCAGCGCAGGGCAGAGCCTGCGGGCATGGAGATCGCGCCGGCCCCCACGCCTTTGGCGCTGGCGCCCACAGCCACGCCTACCACGGCGCCGCTGGTGGTGCACGTGGCCGGCGCGGTGCGCGCGCCGGGCGTCTATGCCCTGCCGGCCGGCGCACGGGTGATCGATGCCGTCGAGGCCGCCGGCGGGCTCGCCGATGAGGCCGACGCCGACCAGCTCAACCTGGCCGATCACCTGCAAGACGCCATGCGGCTCTACATCCCGCAGCGGGGCGAGCAGGCGCCGGCGGCGCCCACGCCCATCGCGGTGCGCAGCGGGGGCCTCGATCTGCAGGTGGGCAGCGGTTTGGTCAACATCAACACCGCCACGCAGGCCGAGCTGGAGACGCTGCCGCACATCGGGCCCGCCCTGGCCGGGCGCATCATCGCGCATCGCCAGGCCCAGGGCCCGTTCGGTCGTATCGACGACCTCAAGCAGGTGTCGGGCATCGGCGACAAGACCTTTGCCGATCTGCAGAATCTGATCACTGTGGACTAAGGAGTAACGATGAAAGCCGAAGTCGTCCTGACCGTAGCCGAGTCCAAGCGTTTGATCGCCAAGGGCGTGGCCGCCATCCCGTACGTCCAGGAACGCCTGGAAAAGGGCATCATCGTCGTCAACACCGGCAGCACCAACGGCGCCATCTATGAAGAGCTGACCGGCCTCAAGATCGACAAGCGCGCCTACCTCACGGGCCGCACCACGCCCGCCAGCCACAAGGGCAACTGGGCGGTGCAGCCCATGGGCGACCTGGTGCTGGTGAACGGCGAGCCCAACCCCTCGCTCGACCGCTTCTCGGCCCTCGAAAAGATGCGCCCCGGCGATGTGTTCATCAAGGGGGCCAACGCCCTCAACTATGCGGCGCGCGTGGCGGGCATCAGCATCGGCCACCCCAAAGGCGGCACCATCGGCGGCGCCATCGGCGCTATCTATGGCCGCAAGCTGCGCCTGCTCATTCCCGTGGGCCTGGAAAAGGAGATCCCCGGCGACATCGTCGAGGCCAGTGAGCTGCTGGCCAGCGAGGACGAGGCGTTGACGCCGATCCTCTCGCTGTGGCCGGTGTACGGCGACATCTTTACCGAGATCGAGGCGTTTCAGGCGTTGACGGGCGCCACCGCGCTCCCGGTGGCTGCAGGCGGCATCGCCGGCGCCGAGGGCGCCATCCGCTTCTTACTGACGGGCGCGGCTCAAGAGGTGCGTGCGGCGCTGGCGCTGGCCAAGAGCGTCCAGGGCGAGCCGCAGCTCATCTAGCCGCGGCGGGCCGCGCCATGCGCCTGGGCTTTTCTGTGCGCGTGCTGGGCGTGCCCGATCTGCCGGCGTGCGATCCGCGCCCCGACGCGGGCTCGGTGAGCACCAGCCTGGCGTATCTGCGCGACATCCTGCTCTACCTGCGCGCCAATCAGGTGCGCTTTTACCGCATGCACACCGCGCTGCTCCCGGCGGCGCTCGCGGCCGATGCGGTGACGCTCGAGGCCGAGCTGGCTCGCGCGGGCGGCCTGGCGGCCGACGTGGCCGGCCTGGCCGCCGAGGCGGGCGTGCGCCTCACCTTTCACCCCTACAGCGCGGTGGTGCTCAACGCACCGCAAGAGGCGCAGTACGTCACGGCGCTGGCGCGCCTGGCAGCGCTGGTGGCCTGGCTAGACTGCCTGGCGCTGGGGCCCGAGGCGGTGGTGGTGCTGCACGTGGGCGGCGTCTATGAGGACCCTGCGGCCTCGCTGGAGCGCTTTGTGCGCCGCTACGAGGCCTTGCCGCCGGCCGTCCGACGGCGGGTGGTGCTCGAGAACGACGATCGCCGCTATGACTGGGGTGACGTGTGGCAGGTGCACGAGCGCACCGGCGTGCCGCTGGTGCTCGACGTGCTGCACCATCAGGTGCACAACCGCCAGCGCATCGCCCTGCGCCAGGCGTTGGCCGCCGCGCTGAGCTCCTGGCCGTCGGGTGTCACCCCCAAGTTGCATTTCAGTACGCCGCGCACCGACGTGCGCAGCCTCGAGGGCTCGGGGCGCCTGAAACTGCCCACCTGGACCGAGCATGCCGACTTTTGCAACCCCTTTGCGTTCATCGACCTGCTAAGCGAGCTCGATGGCCTGCCCGACACCGACATCATGCTCGAGGCCAAGGCCCGCGACGTGGCGCTGCTCAAGCTGCGCGAGGATGTGGCCCGCTTTGCGCCCGAGTGGCGCGACAGGCTCTTGTGAGGAGGAAGGCATGACCGAACCCTGGAGCGGTGTGTTTGCCATCCCCATGACCCCCTTTGACGCCCATGACCGCATCGACGAGGGCGCGCTGCGCGCCGAGATCGAGTTCTGTGTGGGGTGCGGCGTGGGCGGCCTGGTGACGCCGGTGATGGTGAGCGAGTTCTTTGTCCTCTCAGAGGCCGAGCGCCGCCTGATGGTGCGCGTGCCCGTGGAGCAGGCCGCCAAGCGCCTGCCTGTGGTGGGCAATTGCGCCGCAGTCAACACGCCGCTGGCCGTGGAGTATGCGCGCTACTGCCAGGAGGTGGGCGCCGACGCCGTCATCGCCATGCCGCCCTATATCGGCAGGGCCGACTTTGCCACGGTGCAGGCCTACTATCGGGCCATCTCTGATGCGGTGACTGTCCCCATCTGGATTCAGAACGCCGGCCTGGCGGCGCTCTCTGTCGAGCAGGTGGTGCAGCTCTGCGAAGAGATCGAGCACGTCTGCTGGGTCAAAGAAGAGGTGGCTCCCAGCACCCACAGCATCAGCAACCTCTTGCGGCGCGCGACGCCGGCGGTGCACGGCGTGATGGGCGGCAGCGCGGGGCGCTATGTGATGACCGAGCATGCCCGCGGCTCGCGCGGCATCATCATCGCCTGCGAGATCGCCGACGTCATGCAGGCCATCTGGAACCTGCTGGAGGCGGGCAACCAGCAGGCCGCCGGCGATCTGTTCGAGCATGCGCTGCCCGCCATCGACCTCGAAGGGTTGATGGGCATGGCCTTTGCCAAGGAGATCATGGTGCGCCGTGGCGTGTTCAGCAACCATCGCGTGCGGCTGCAGAGCCGTCCGCTCGACGACCACGACCTGATCGAGATCGACCGTGTCTGGGAGCGGCTGCAGCCTTACCTGCTGTGGCCTGCCTGACATCAGAGGAGGCAAGTGCGAACCATGCCCGAGCTCAGTGCCACCCAACGCGCCGAGAACGCCGTCAACACCTACTCGCGCCCTGCCCAGCTCAAGATCACCGACCTGCGCCTGGCGGTGGTGGCCGCCAACTATGACTATCCGCTGATCCGCATCGACACCAACCAGGGCATCTATGGCCTGGGCGAGGTGCGCGATGCCGGCCACAAAGAGAACGCGCTGCAGTTCAAGAGCATGCTGGTGGGGCAGAACCCGTGCAACATCGACATGCTGTTCAGCGCCATCAAGCCCTTTGGCAACTGGGGGCGCGAGGGCGGCGGCGTCTCGGGCATCGAGATCGCCCTGTGGGACCTGATCGGCAAGGCCTATGGCGTGCCCTGCTGGCAGTTCTTGGGCGGCAAGTATCGCGACCGGGTGCGCATCTATGCCGACACGCCCCAGCCTCAACAGCCCACGCCCGAGGGCTATGCCGAGCGCGTCAAGAGGCGCGCCGACCTGGGCCTGACGATGATCAAGTTCGATGTGGGCATTCACCTGCTGCGCGACGTGCCGGGCGCGCTGATCGGCTCGCGCTCGCCCCACGATTTGCCGCTGGGCCACGCCGCACGGCGCCAGGCCCGAGGCCTGGTTGGCGCTCAGGTGAGCGACCGGGGCCTGGAGCGCATGTGCGAGATCGTGGCGGCGGTGCGCCAGGCGGTGGGGCCCGAGCTGCCGCTGGCCATTGACCATTTTGGCCCCATCGCGGTCAAAGACGCCATCCGCATCGGCAACGCGCTCGAGCCCTACAGCCTCTCGTGGCTCGAGGACATGCTCCCCTGGACCGACGTCGAGGCCAACCGCCTGGTGACGCGCGCCATCAACACGCCCACCCTCAACGGCGAGGACATCTACCTGCTGGACGGCTGGCGCGAGATGATCGAGCAGCGCGCCATCGACATCATCCAGCCCGACCTGCTCACGGCGGGCGGCATGCTCGAGACGAAAAAGATCGCCGACTATGCCGAAGCTCACGGCCTGCCCACCGTGTTGCACTGCGCCAGCTCGCCCATCGGGTTCATGGCCAACGTGCACTGCGCCGCGGCGCTTTCGAGCTTTGTGGCGCTCGAAAGCCACTGGCTCGATCTGCCCTTCTGGCGCGGCCTGGCCACCGGGCTCGACGAGCCGCTCATCCAAGATGGCTATGTGGCCGTGCCCGACAGGCCTGGCCTGGGCGTCGACCTCGACCTCGAGGGCGTCGCCGCCAACCTGCGTTGGCCCGGCCTGTTCGAGCCCACCCCCGAGTGGGATCGGCCCAAGCTGGGCTTTTGGCAGCCCGACCGCCGCTGGGATCGCTAGCCGCCCCAGCGCGCCTGTGAGGAGGTGCCCGATGGACGTTCGACACAAGCCGGCCTATCACTATGCGCCGCCGCGCAACTGGATCAACGACCCCAACGGCATGATCCACTGGCAGGGGGTCTATCACCTCTTTTACCAGTACGTGCCCTTTTCGGCGGGCAATGGCGTCAAACACTGGGGGCACGCCGTCAGCGCCGACCTGGCCCGCTGGTCGCAGCGGCCGATCGCGCTCTCGCCCACGCCGGGCGGCCCCGACAAGGACGGTGTGTGGAGCGGCTGTGCCATCGATTGGGACGGCCTGCCGCTGGCGTTCTATACGGGCGTGTTCCCCGAGCAGCAGTGCCTGGCGGTGGGCGACGACTCGCTAGAGCACTGGGTCAAGTACGACGGCAACCCGATCATCGCGGCGCCGCCCGAGGGGCTGGCCGTCACCGGCTTTCGCGACCCCTGCGTGTGGCGCGAGCCGGACGGCTGGTATCTGACCCTGGGCTCGGGCCGTGAGGGCGGCCACGGCCTGGTGTTGCTCTACCGCTCTGACGACCTGCTGCACTGGGAGTACCTGCACCCGCTGTATGAGGGCGAGAGCGCCGCGACGGGGCGCATCTTTGAGTGCCCCAACTTTTTCCCGCTCGACGGGCAGCATGTGTTGGTCACCGCGCCCATCCCGCTGGCGCGGGCGATCTACTTTACGGGGGCCTACCGTGACCACCGCTTTGTCCCCTCGCGCTGGGGCGAAGTGGACGCCGGTGGCGCGCTGTACGCGCCCCAGTACATGATCGACGCCCTTGGGCGGCGACTGCTGATCGGCTGGCTGTGGGAAGAGCGCCCCGAGGTGCAGTACAAGGCGGCGGGCTGGTCGGGCGTGATGTCGCTGCCGCGGGTGCTCTCGCTGGCCGATGATGGCGCGCTGTGCAGCGCCGTGGCGCCTGAGGTGGATGCCCTGCGCGAGGGCGTGCTCTGCCACGCAGCCATGCCGCTCGACGATGAGACGGCGCCCCTTCCGCAGGGCGCCGGCGACCAGATCGAGATTCTGGCTCGCTTTGAGGTGGGCAGCGCCCGGCAAGTGGGCGTCGAGGTGCTGCGTTCGCCCGATGGCGAGGAAGTGACCCGTGTGGTGTACGACGTGGCCGCCGGGCGGCTGCTCTGCGACCGCACCCGCGCCAGCCTCAACGCCGAGACACACCGCGATGTGCGCGGCGATGCGCTCGCTTTGGGCCCTGATGGCAGGCTCGAGCTGCGCATCTATGTGGACCGCTCGGTGGTCGAGACCTACGCCAACGGGCGCATCGCGCTGACCTCGCGCGCCTACCCCGAGCGCGGCGACAGCAACGGTGTGGCGGTCTTCGCCAGCGGCGGCGCCGCCCGTGTGACCACGTTGACCGTCTGGCGCATGGGGAGCTGTCTACGGTGAGCTGAGCGTGAGGGGCAGCATCACCGCCTGCCCGGCCTTGAGGTAGATCCGCAGCGCGTCGGGCGACTGCCGCGGATCGTTGGACGTGAGCGCCAGGCGTGCCACGTTCCAGCCGGGCCGAGCGAGGGCCGTGTCGAGGCGCAGCAGGAGCGACGCGCTCTCGCCGGCTGCCACGGCGCCGCTGGCGGGCTCGAGTGTCAGCCAGGGCAGGTTGGCGCTGTCGAGGGCAAAGGTCAGCACGCCGCCGCCGTCGTTGGCGATGGCCGCCTCGATGCTGTGGGCGCCAGGCGTGGCGATCACCACCCGCTGCGGCGAGAGGCGCAGCCTGGGGCTGGTGCACACCAGCTCGACATCGATCAGCACGCGGCCCTGCGGCGGCATGTGGAGTGCCGTCTCGTGAGAGGCGTACCCGGGCGTGCCAAAGGTGAGCGCATAGTCGCCGGGCGTGAGCCACAGGCTGTAGGCGCCCTGCGCATCGGTGCCGGTCGCATGGGGCCTGCTGCCCGCCTGGATGACGCTCACCTCGACGCCGGCCAGCGGCCCGCCGGGGTGGTCGCTGCTGACCATGCCGCTCAGGCGGCCCATGCTGAGGTCGACCAGCGCCGCTGCCTCCACGGGCACGGCCAGTTCGACAGGGGTCGCCGGGCCATTGCCCAGCAGCGCGATCTCTCCGCGATACACCGCCGGCGCCACGGTCGCCGACAGATCGATGTAGACGGTCGCGTCCAGAGCCTCGCCGGGGGCCAGGCGCGCCGCGGCCGGCTCGACGCGCAGCCAGGGCCAGCGCTCGCCGCACAGCCAGACGATGGCCGCCCGCAGCAGCGCCCCCAGGTCGCCAGTGCCCCAGCCGCCGTAGCACAGTTGTTGGTTGATGGCGACGACGTCTGCCGTGGCGGCCACATAGGGCCAGTCGGTGCCGGCATACACGGCCGGCACAGCGGCGCCCGGGCGCGCGGCCGTCTCGAGGGCCTGCCCCGTGGCCATGCTGGCCAAGCCGGCCATCAGCGGGTGCAGCGGATCGACCACGGCGACGTGCAGCGGAGCGATCCGCACCCGGTCGGTGGGCAGCAGTGGCGCATGGCCCCGCTCGACATAGGGGCCAGCGAGCCCATAGCCGCCCGCATGGGTTACCAGCAGCGTATCGATCACCTTGCCGCCCTGGTCGACATAGTCGGCCAGCGCCTGGCTCAGCGCCGCTGGGTCGATGCCGGGCTCCCACTGGCTGCCATTGCCCACCAGAACGACATCATAGCCCGCCAGATCGCCGCCGGTCGGCGCTCCCGCAGCCGGGTTCCACACGGTGTAGGCCACGTCATCCAGGCCGTCGAGCACGCTGCGCAGGGGATCGAGGGTCGCACCGCTGCTGGGCGTCAGCACCAGCAGCCTGTAGGGGGCGGCTATCGCGCTTGCAGGCGCCTGGCCGGTAACGCCTCGGGCGTCGAGCGTCAGATGCAGCTCGTCTGGGCCCTTGTTGACGACGCGCAGCGTCTGGGTGGCGGCCTGGCCCAGAGGCAGCGCCACGACGATCTCCTCGGGCGTGACGGTGAGCGCCGACGTGCCTTGGGCATGCTGTGCAGCGGCCTTGACGGCGCCATCGGGTTGACTCAAGCTGAGAGGGGCGGGTTGGTTGGCACTGCCCCTGGCCAGCGCCGTAGACGGCAGCAACGACAGGGCCGCGATGAGCGGCAGCGTCCAGGTCCTGGCCGATCTGAACATGGCACACTCCATGGTCTAGCCCTGCTATGATATACATATAGTTAACAGCTCGTCAACGGTCAGACAGGAGCAAGCGGTGACCACAGTAAGGGATGTGATCGCGGCGGTGGAGCGGATGGCGGGGCACCCCCTCAACCGCGACGAGGGCCTGCACCACGGGCAGCTCGACGCGGCGGTGGAGCGCATTCTGGCCTGCTGGATGGCCACGCCGCAGGCGCTGGTGCGCGCGGCAGAGCTCGGCGCGCAGCTCGTCATCGCCCACGAGAGCCTCTACTACCCGTATGACGCCGTGGTGCGCAGCGACAACCCGCCCGGGTGGGAGGCCTGGCCCACCAACGCGCAGCGGCGCGCGCTACTCGAGCGGCACGGCCTGAGCCTGCTGCGGGTGCACGGCTCAGCAGATGAGATCTGCATCTATGACGACTTTGCTCGGCGGCTGGGCCTGGGCGAGGCGGTGGCGGGTGAGGGCCTGGCGCGCGTCTTTGCCATCGCGCCCTGCGCCCTGGGCGAGCTGGTGACGCGCGTCAAGGCCGCGACCGGCATGGACGCGGTGCGCGTGGTCGCTCCTCGCGGCCTGGGGCAGCAGGTGAGCCGCGTCGGCCTGCCCTGGGGCGGCATGGCGCTGTTCGTCAACGTGGGCTATCTGCAGCGCCTGGTGGCCCTGCGATGCGATGTGCTGATCGCGGGCGAGTCGGACAACTATGGCATGCGGTTCGGCGCCGAGCTGGGCATCGCCATGATCGAGACCAGCCACGAGGTGTCAGAGAACGGCGGCCTGCAGGTGTTCGCCGAGCGCCTGGCGGCCGAGCTCTCGCTGCCCGTGAACTGCTACCAAAATCCACCGATCTGGCGTATGGTCTAGCAGGTTCCATCGCAACACCCATCAGGAGGTCTGGATATGGATCATCAGGCGTACCTGCAGGCGGCGGCCGCCACCCGGCCCGAGCGCATGGCGTGGTGGCATGCGGCGCGGTTCGGCATGTTTGTGCACTGGGGGCTCTATGCGCAGCTCGGCCGCCACGAGTGGGTGATGAACCGCGAGCGCATCGCCGTGGCCGAGTACGAGCCGCTGGCCGACACCTGGAAGCCTGGCCCGCGCCCCGCGCGCGAATGGGCGCGCCTGGCCAAAGAGGCCGGCATGAAGTACATGGTGCTCACCACCAAGCACCACGAGGGTTTCTGCCTGTGGGATACGGCTCAGACCGACTATAACGCCGTCAAGCGCGGCCCTGGGCGCGACCTGGTGGCCGAGTATGTCGAGGCCTGCCACGAGTTCGGCCTGCGGGTGGGGTTCTACTATTCGCTGATGGACTGGCACCACCCCGATGGCGCCCGCTGCGCCTATGACGAGGCCGCCCGGCGGCGCTTTCTCGACTTTACCCAGGGCTGCGTGCATGAGCTCTGCACCAAGTTCGGCAAGCTCGACATCCTCTGGTACGACGTCTCATGGCCGTTGCGCTCGCCCGAGGCCTGGGAGACCTACGAGATGAACGCCATGGTGCGCGAGCTGCAGCCCGAGATCATCATCAACAACCGCTGCCAGCTCGATGAGGATTTCGGCACGCCAGAAGAGCACATCAGCGCCGAGGCCGAGGGCCGCGCCTGGGAGTCGTGCATGACGTTCAACGGCTCCTGGGGCTATATGCCTGCGGCCATCGACTGGCACTCGGCGCGGCGCGTGGTGCAGATGCTGCAAGAGACCACCGCCGGCGGGGGCAACCTGCTGCTGAACATCGGCCCGCGGCCCGACGGCTCGGTGCCCGACGAGGCCTATGAGCGGCTGGAGACGGTGGGCCGCTGGGCGGCCGCCAACGGCGAGGCGTTCTACGGGCAGGTCGATCGGGTGCGGGGGCGCATGGAGTGGCTGCCCACCGGCTCGTGGACGCTCAAGGGCAACACCGGCTACTACTGGTGCCAGCGCTGGCCCGGTGGCGGGCTGACCATCGGCGGGCTGCAGACGCCGGTCAAACGCATCAGCTACCTGGCCACCGGCCAGGAGATCGCCTTTGAGCAGCAAGAGAACCGCCTCATCATGACCGGCCTGCCTGACAGCAGCCCCGATCGCGAGGTGGGCATCGCGGTGCTCAAGTTCGAGTTCGATGGCGAGCCACAGCAGCGCCTGGGCGCTGGCTGCGTGCTGCTAGACTAGAGCTCGCCGGGGGCAGGGGCGCCTGTCTCTGCCCCCGCTCGCGTCGCCGGGCCGGTCGAGGTCAACTGCGCCTCGATGTCGAGCTGGCGGCGGAACTGGCTCATGTAGAGCTCGCTGTAGGCGCCGCCGGCGGCCAACAGCTCGTCGTGGCGGCCGCGCTCGACGATGCGGCCTTCGTCGATCACCAGAATCTGGTCGGCGTTGCGAATGGTGCTGAGGCGGTGGGCGATGACAATGCTGGTGCAGCAAGACATCAGCCTGTCGAGCGCCGCCTGGATCAGTCGCTCGGTGCGCGTGTCCACCGAGCTGGTGGCCTCGTCAAGGATCAGGATCGGCGGCGCTTTGAGCACCGCACGGGCGATGGCCAGCAGCTGGCGGTTGCCCTGGCTGAGCGTGGCGCCGCGCTCGCCCACCTCGGTCTCATAGCCCTGGGGCAGTCGCTCGATAAAACTGTGGGCGTTGGCCGTCTTGGCCGCGGCGATGACCTCTTCATCGGTGGCCTCGAGCCGCCCGTAGCGGATGTTCTCCATCACCGTGCCCGAGAAGAGAAAGGTGTCTTGCGGCACCACGCCCATGTGGGCGCGCAGGCTGGCCTGGGTGACCTCGCGGATGTCGCGGCCGTCGATGAGGATGCGCCCGCCCTGGGGGTCGTAAAAGCGCAGCAGCAGATTGGCAAAGGTGGTCTTGCCGGCGCCGGTGGGCCCCACCAGGGCGATGGTCTGGCCTGGCTCGATGGCAGCCGACACCTCGTCGAGCACCGGCTCGTCGGCCACATAACGGAACGACACCCGATCGTAGGTCACCCGCCCGGTCACATCCTCGAGCACGTCGGCGTCGGGGCGGTCGGCCACCGTCGGCGTCTGCTCCAGCAGGTCAAAGATGCGCTCAGAGCCCGCGATGGCCGACTGGAGCTGCGCAAAGAGCATCGCCAGCTCGCGGATGGGGTCGTAAAAGCGCGGCACATAGGTGGAAAAGGTCACGATGGTGCCGATGGTGACCAGCGGCGGCGTGTGCAGATAGAGGTAGCCGCCATAGCCCACCACAATGGCCAGGGCCACGATGCTGAGCACGTCGAGCGCGGGTGAGTAGAGGGCGCTGAGCGTCTCGGCGCGCACGTTGGCGGCGCGGTTGCGCGCATTGACAGCGCGGAACTCGCTGATGGTCTCGTCCTCGCGCGCAAAGGCCTGCACCTCGCGCACCCCGGCGATATTCTCCTGCAGCTCGGCGCTCACCTCGCCGATGGTCCTGCGCGCCTCGCGATAGGCTCGCCGCACGCGTCGCGTAAAAAAGATGGTCAGCAGCAGGATCATGGGCAGCACCGTGTACGAGGCCAACGCCAGCCGCCAGTTGAGCGCCACCATCGCCGCGATGATGCCCGCCATGCCCAGCACCATGCGGATCACCCGGGTGATGCCCACGCCAAACACGTCGTTGATGGTCTGGGTGTCGTTGGTGAGGCGGCTCATCAGGTCGCCGGCCTCGTGCCGGTCGTAAAAGTCCAGCGAGAGGCCGTGCAGCTTGGCGAGGATCTGAGCGCGCAGGTGCAGCAACACACTCTGGGCCACGCGCACCATGGCGCGAAACTGGACGACGTTGAGACCCCACGAGAGCACGTACGAGGCGGCCAGCAGCCCCATCACCGTCGACAGGCCCCGTAGCCGGTCGGGGTCGTGGCCCAGCAGCAGCCGCAGCCAGGGGTAGGTGGCGCCCTTGGTGGCGTCGATGAACCCATCCACCGCCACACCGATCAGATAGGGCGCCGCGAGCTCGACCAGGGTGGCCACCACGGCGATGAGGCTCACCACCAGCAGCCGGGTGCGGTGCGGCCGAAAGTAGGGCCACAGCTTTTTCACAATCGCGCCCGCGCTCTGGGTGGGGGCGCCTTCAGTCGCGCTGCCGTGATAGTGCATCAAGCCACCCCCTGCGCGGCGCCGGCCTCGTCCACCCCGTCGACGACACGATCATCCACCAGTTGCGAGCTATAGATCTCGGCATACAGCTCGCTGCCCTCGAGCAGCTCCTCGTGGGTGCCCCGCGCGGCCACCCGGCCGTTGTCGAGCACCAGAATCTGGTCGGCGTTGAGCACCGTGGCCACCCGCTGGGCGATGACGATGCTGGTGCGCCCCGCCATCAGCCGCTCCAACGCCTGTTGAATGCGGAACTCGGTGGAGAGGTCGACGCTCGAGGTGGCGTCATCGAGGATCAGGATGCGCGGGTCGCGCAACAGAGCGCGAGCGATGGCGATGCGCTGCTTTTGGCCGCCCGAGAGCGTCACGCCGCGCTCGCCCACATGGGCGTCATAGCCATCGGCAAACGACATGACGAACTCGTGGGCCTCGGCGGCGCGCGCCGCCTGCTCCACCTCTTCCTGAGTGGCGCCAGGGCGGCCGAACACCAGGTTCTCGCGGATGGTGCCCTCGAACAGCGTGGTCTCTTGCAGCACGATGCCGATCTGGCTGCGCAGCGAGTCGAGGGTGACGTCGCGCACGTCATGGCCATCGATCAGCACGGCCCCCGCGGTGACGTCATAGAAGCGGGGGATCAGGTTGATGATGGTCGACTTGCCCGAGCCGGTGGCGCCCAGCAGGGCCAGCGTCTGTCCGGGCTCGACCGCAAAGCTCACGTCGCACAGCACCGGGTCGCCGTCCTGGATATAGCGGAAAGTGACATTGTCAAAGGCGATGCGTCCCTCGGCCCTGGGCAGATCGATGGCGTCGGGCTTTTCGGCGATATCGACGGTGGCGTCGAGGATCTCAAAGATGCGCGTGGCCGAGGCGCCCGCCGTGGCCACAAAGGCGATCATGCCGCCCAGCGCGAGGATGGGGAAAAAGGCCATGGTGATATAGTTGGCAAAGGCCACCAGCTCGCCCAGGGTCAGGCTCCCCAGAATGACCTGACGTCCGCCGATCCAGTACACCGCCAGGGTGGCGAGGCTCAACAGGCCGAACATGGTGGGAAAGGCGAGCGAGATCAGGCGGTTGACGCGCAGGGCCAGCGCCATGTACTCGACGTTGGTGATGTCAAAGCGCGCCTGCTCGTGCGCCTCGCGGCCAAAGGCCTTGATGACGCGCACCCCGCTGAAATTCTCTTGCAGCACCGTGTTCAGCGCCGAGAGCTTTTCCTGTATCTGCTTGAACAGGGGCATGGCCGGCCGTGCAAAGGCGCCAAAGAGCAGCAGCGTGGTGGGCAAGATGGCCAGCATGATCAGCGCCAGGCGCGGGTCGGTGACAAAGAGAAAGGTCAGCGCGCCGGCGATCATCACCAGCGACGACAGAAAGATGGTGGCGCCGCGCCCCACAAAGCCCTGCACCAGCTCCACGTCAGAGGTGGCGCGCGTCAGGAGCTGCCCCGTATGGCTGCGGTCATGGTAGCTGAACGAGAGCGACTGAATCTTGGCATAGAGATCGTTACGCAGGTCGTAGGCGATGCCGTGGGCCACGCGCGCCGACAGCGCCCCCTGCGTGAACTGGAACAGGGCGCGCACGCCGGCCAGCGCCACCATCAGCAACGCAAGCCTGATCACCAGGCTGGCGTTGTGCCCGGCGATGCCGTCGTCGATGATGGTCTGCGCCAGCCTGGGCAGGGCCAGCATGGCGCCAGAGCCGATCAGCAGCGCGATGACGATGATCGCGGTCTGCCGCCAGTAGCTCTTGAGATAGCGCAGAGAGCGCCAGAGTGCTCGCATCGTCGTATGCCTTTGTGGGAGCGGCGCCGAGCCTTGGCCAGTGACCACACGGTCGAGACGAGGCAGCGCCCTGCAGCGGGATAGAGCGGTGTCAGACGGACAATCGCGCGAGAGCAACGATGGCTCGAGATGCCAGAACAGCGGAAGGCAGTATAGCGCGCCGATCGTAGACGTCAAGCGCAACCCTGGGCGAGTTGGCGTGTCTTATAGATGATTGCTGCTGCGGTGGAGGTCTGATGCACGTTCTATTGCTATATCCCGAGTTCCCCGACACCTTCTGGAGCTTCAAGCATGCCCTGCGCTTTATCCGCAAGAGGGCCAGCTTTCCGCCGCTGGGGTTGCTGACCATCGCCGCGATGTTGCCCGCCGACTGGGAGCTGCGCCTGGTCGACCTCAACGTGCAGCGGCTGCACGAGGACGACCTGCGCTGGGCCGATATGGCCATGGTCAGTGCCATGGTGGCACAGCGCGATTCGACCACCGCGGTGATCGATCGCTGCTCCAAGGCGGGCCTGACCATCGTGGCGGGTGGGCCGCTCTTCTTGGGCGAGCACCAGAGCTTTGCGCGCGTCGATCATTTTGTGCTCGACGAGGGCGAGTGCACTCTGCCTCGCTTTCTGCGAGACTGGGAGGCCGGCACGCCAGAGCGCATCTATCGCGCCGACGGCTATGCCGACCTGACGCTGACGCCGCTGCCGCGCTGGGAGCTGGCCGACCTCAGCAAGTACTCGGACATGTGCATCCAGTTCTCGCGGGGCTGCCCCTTTGATTGCGAGTTCTGCAGCATCACCGCTATGTTCGGGCACCGCCCGCGCGTCAAGAGCGCCGCGCAGGTCATCGCCGAGCTGGACGGTCTCTATGCGCTGGGCTGGCGTGGCGGCGTGTTCTTTGTCGACGACAACTTTATCGGCAACAAGCGGGTGCTCAAGCAAGAGGTGCTGCCCGCGCTGATCGCCTGGCGCCAGGGCAAAAAGGGCTTTGGCTTTCACACCGAGGTGTCGGTCAACCTGGCCGACGACCCCGAGCTGCTGGAGCTGATGGTGGCGGCCGGCTTTGAGAAGGTGTTCGTAGGCATCGAGACGCCCGACGACGCCAGCCTGGCCGAGTGCAACAAGCGCCAGAACGAAGGGCGCGACCTCATCGCGACCGTGCGCACGCTGCAACAGGCCGGGCTCGAGGTGCAGGGCGGCTTTATCGTGGGGTTTGACGCCGACACGCCCTCGATCTTTGAGCGGCAGATCCAGTTCATCCAGCGCAGCGGCATTGTGTCGGCGATGGTGGGGCTGTTGCAGGCGCCCCACGGCACCCGGCTTTACGAGCGCCTGCAGAGCGAGGGCCGGCTGCTCGACGAGTTCTCGGGCAACAACACCGACAACACGATGAACTTTCAGCCCAAAATGGACACCGACCTGCTCCACGAGGGCTACCGACGCATCCTCACCACCATCTATGCGCCCAAGGCCTACTATCAGCGGGTGCGCACCTTTCTGGCCACCTACGAGCCGCCCGCCTCGGTGCGGCACGTGCTCAGCCGTGAACACATCAGGGCCTTGCTGCGATCGATGGTCGAGCTGGGCATCAAGGGCAAGGAGCGCGTGGAGTACTGGAAGCTGTTGCTGTGGGCGGCGGTCAGGCGGCCGCGCGTCTTTGGCCAGGCGGTGACGCTGGCCATCTATGGCTTTCACTTTCGCCGCATCTGCGAGCGCTATGTCGCTGGCCCCGGCGAGGCCTAGTTGCCCGCAAGAGCCAAAACGCCCGCACCGTTCGGTGCGGGCGTTTGCGTTGGCGGCCGGCGCTAGTCGACGCGCGTAAAGCGGAACCCGATCACCGGGATGTCGGGCGGGTCGATCTTGATGACGTACCTAAAGATGCCGCGCTGGATCTCGCCATAGTGACCGTTGCGCGTGGTGGCCGCCCAGCCGCCGGCAAGATAGTCGTTGAGCAACGACTGCCAGGCCCAGTCTTTGATATAGATCTCAGAGTTGACCTGCAACTGGGCGCTGTTGTCTTTGCCCTCGTAGCACACGCCCGCCTTGCTCGAGCAGGCCGTCCAGTTGGGCTTGTAACGCATGCGGATGACCCAGCTCCAGGCGCCGCCGCCGCGCTGCGCCCACTTCCAGTAATCCTGGGCGCGCTGCACGGCAGCGGGGCTGCTCCAGAAGCCGAGCTCGCAACGGTAACGATGGCCGTCGCTCCCCGTGACATAGTACTCGCTGTTGGTGGCGCCCCATTCCTCATAGTTGATGGTCGCAATGCCATTGCCGCCCTCGACATTGGGCAGCTCGATGGAGCTGAGCACTTGCACGGGCGCGGGAGTGGCTGTGGGCGGCCTGGCTGTGGCCGGCGGGCGCGTGGGCGCCGCTGTGGCCGTGGGCGGCACGGGCGTGGCCGTCGCAGGCTCAGGCGTGGGCGTGGCCGGCACCGGCGTGGCCGTGGGCGGCACCGGAGTGGCGGTGGGCGGCACCGGCGTCTCGGTGGCTGGCACTGGCGTGGGCGTCGGCGGCACGGGCGTGGGCGTGCGCGTGGCACGCGCTGCCTGCGCCACGACCTCTTGCCTGGGGGCCGATTTCAGGGGAAAGCGCGCGAATACCAGGCTGGCGATCACCACCAGCGCCCCAATCAACGTCACAATCTGCCATGATTTCAGTCGATTCATCGATGCAGGATCTCCTCTCGCCGTTGGCGTAGGGTCGTGCCGGCGCCGCGCCGGCTGAGCCCGGTCCCCGGGCAAGCGTCACCATTGTACATAAGGGCCCTATCAGGGGCAAAAGCCCCGTTCGTCGAGACGCGAGCTCTCGTTGCACGCAGAAGGCTGTGGACAGCCTGTGCACAACGGTGGATAACCTGGGGAAAACAGCCCAACTGCGGTGCACAACTCGCACACTGTTGCCGCGCGGGCCGTTGTCGAGTACAAGAGGCGTGCACCTCGAGGCGCCGTCGATCGCCGCAGGCTCGACGAAAGGAGCGATATGTTGGATGCACAGACCTACCGTGAGCGCGTCTATGCAGGCGTGCTCGGCAAGATCATCGGCGTATATCTGGGGCGCCCGTTTGAGGGCTGGACCCATGAACAGATCATGGCGCGGCTGGGCGAGGTCAAGTACTATGTGCACGAACGGCTGGGCAAGCCGTTGATCGTCGTCGATGACGACATCTCGGGCACCTTTGCTTTCTTGCGGGCTATGCCCGACTTTGGCAATAGCCTCGACCTCACCCCCGGTCAGATCGGCGACACCTGGCTGAACTATCTCATCGAGAACAAGACCATCCTCTGGTGGGGCGGGCTGGGCATGTCTACCGAGAACACCGCCTACCTGCGGTTGGCCCAGGGCATGCGCGCCCCCGAGAGCGGCTCGATCGCGGCCAACGGCCAACTGGTGGCCGAGCAGATCGGCGCGCAGATCTTTATCGATGGTTGGGGCATGATCGCGCCCGGCGACCCCGAGCTGGCCGCCGACCTGGCCCGTCGCGCTGCCAGCGTGAGCCACGATGGCGTGGCCATCCATGGCGCGCAGGTGGTGGCGGCCATGGAGGCGCAGGCCTTTGTCGAGCCCGACCTGGACCGCCTGCTCGACGTGGGGCAGGGCGTCATCCCCGCCGACTCGCTCATCAACCGCCTGATCGCCGACCTGCGAGGCTGGCGCGTGCGCTTTGATGACTGGCGCGACGCCCTTGCGCAGATCGCTGCGCGCTATGGCTATGACAGGTACGGCGGCAACTGCCACATGGTGCCCAACCATGCCCTCATCATCCTGGCGCTGCTCTACAGCGACGACAGTTTCTCGCGAGCGCTGAGCATCGTCAACACCGCCGGCTGGGACACCGACTGCAACGCCGGCAATGTGGGCTGCCTGATGGGCATCAAGAATGGGCTGGCGGGCCTGGACGACGGCCCCGACTGGCGTGGCCCGGTGGCCGATCGCATGTATGTGGCCACCGCCGAGGCAGGCCGCACCGTCAGCGATGCGGTGCTCGAGGCTCAGCAGGTCATCAACATCCGTCGGGCGCTCGACGGCGCGGCGCCCTGGGCGCCCAAGCAGAACGCGCGCTATCACTTTGAGCTGCCTGGGGCGGTGCAGGGCTTTCAGGCCGAGGACTCGCCGCTGTGCCGCGGCACGACGCGTGTAGAGAATGTCAGCGGCCACAGCACCGCCGGTCAACGCAGCCTGGCGATCCACCTCTCGGGCCTAGCCACGGGGCGCCTGGCGCGCGTGCTCACCGAGACGCTGCCGGCGATGGCGGCCTCGGGCGGCTATCGCATGGTGGCCTGCCCCACGCTCTACCCCGGCCAGACGGTGCGTGCGCGCCTCGAGGCCGACGCCGCTTTGAGCCGGCCGGTGCAGGCGCGGCTGGTGGTGCTGGCCTATGGCGAGGCCGATGCCCTCGAGCCGCACGGCGGCGAGGCCATCACGCTGGCGCCGGGCGCGGCCGTCGAGCTCGAGTGGACGGTAGCGCTGCCCGTCGGCTGCCCGGCTGCGGCGGTGGGGCTCGAGTTCGCGAGTGAAGCGCGCGTCGATGGCGCCGTCTATCTCGACTGGCTCACCTGGGACGGCGCGCCGACCGTGCGCTTTGACCCGCCGGGCCACGCAGGCCGGCACTGGCTCGACACCTGGGCCGTGGCCTGCACCGACCTGGCCAGCGGCCGCGAAAGCCTCTATACGGCCATCCAGAACCGCGGCCTGGGCATGGTGCTGCAGGGCGCCCGCGATTGGCGCGACTATGCGGTGCACGCCCGCTGCCAGGCCAACTTGGCCGCGTCGTTCGGGCTGGCGGCCAGGGTGCAGGGGCTCAAGCGCTACTATGCGCTGGAGCTGGTCAAGGGAGGCGTGGCGCGCCTGGTAGAGATGCGCTATCAGCCCCGCGTGCTGGCCGAGGCGCCCTACGACTGGGCGCTCTATCGCTGGTATGACCTGGAGCTGACCGTGACGGGCGCCAGGCTGCAGGCCAGCATCGACGGGCAGCCGCTGTTCGACGTGACGGTGGATGACCCCTTTGACGGCGGCGGCATCGGGCTGCTGATCGCAGAGGGGCGGCTCAATATCGACGCCGTCGAGGTGACAGCGCTCTAGCGTCTGCGCTCAAGCGCGGGCGGCCCCTGACGGGGCCGCCCGTTGCGGTTGCGCGGCTAGGCGTTAGCGGCCAGCTTGCGGAACAGGTCGCCAAAGACGGCGTCGCGGTTGACGCGGTAGGCCATGCGCACCGGGTGCCGCGAGGGGTCGGTGGGCCCCCAGGTGATGTCATCGCGCAGCACCGGCGAGGGCTCGATCCGCGTGGGTGTCCACGCCGGCTCGTTCATAAAGGCCACCGTGCTGATATCCCAGATCACGCGCGAATAGGCGAAATGGTCGTCGTGGCAGTTGCGGTAGGTCTCGTAGAGATAGTCGCCGATGGGGCCGCGGCCCTTGACGTAGGCCTCGATCTCGGGCAGTGTGGTGCGCAGGTGCTCGGCCACGTTGATGCAGGGCAGCAGCACCAGCGGCGCGCCACTGTCGAACACCACCTGCGCTGCGGGCACATCTTGCATCAGGTTGAACTCGCGAGCGTCTTGCCAGTAGGTGGGGTGGCCGCCCAGCCACACGATGACGATCTTTTCGGCGATGCGCGGCTCGAGCAGCAGGGCTGAAGCGACGTTGGTGATGCAGCCGATGGCGAGCACATAGAGCGGGCTATCGCCCTGGGCCATCGCCTTGGCGATGAGGTCCTCGGCGGCGGCGCTGTGCACGGGCGCGCCCTTGGCCGGCAGATAGCTGGTGGAGCCGCGAAAGGCCAGGCCCTCGGCGCTGCGCCCCAGGCGGTCGAGCAGCCGCAAGATCTCTTGATAGCTGCGCTCCATGCCATCGGCGGGGCCGGTCGAGTTGGCGTTGTAGAACGGCGCAGCGTAGAGCGCCTTGACGTTCAGGTTGGGTGACAGCAGCGCATAGGTCACCGCGAACTGGTCGTCGATCTCGTTAAAGGTGTCGGTGTCCATCACCACGTCGGCGGGGCCGGCGGGCAGGGCCAGGCGCTCGATGAGGCGTTCATGGCTGAGCAGCGGATAGTTGTTCACGGTGTTCACTCTCCTGAGGCGTGCTGTAGCAGGTCCAGGGCGCGCTCGTAGGCGGCCTCGGCCGTGATGGCCAGGTGGTTCCAGTCGAATAGCGTCTCATAGCGGCGGCGCGCTGCCTGGCCCATGCGCTCGGCGAGCGCGGCATCGCCCAGCAGTTGCGCCGCACGCTCGACCATGGCGGCCACATCACCGGGCGGGGTGAGCCAGCCGGTCTCGCCGTGGGCCACATAGCGGCCCACCTCGCCCACTGCATCGGCCACCACCGGCAGGCCCAGCCGCAGCAGATCGGCCAGCTTGACCGAGCACTTGCAGCGGTTGATGAGGTCGTCGTCGAACGGCCACAGGGCCAGGCGACAGCCCGCCAGCAGCGCGGGCAGCTCTTCCAGCGGCGCCCAGCCGCAGCGCTCTACGCGCGCTTCGAGCCCGGCGGCGGCGACGGCCCGGTCAAAGGCCGCATCGCGGGCGGGGTCGAGCGCCTGGCCCACCACCCGCAGGCGCACCGCCGGCACGCGCTCGGCCAGCGCCTGCAGCACCGCCACCGGCCGCGCCGGGTCGAACTCGGCGAACCGCGTGTAGAGCAGCACCACGGGCGGCGCAGCGGCGGGCGGCGCATCCAGAGGGGGCAGCGTCGAGCCGTTGGGCAGATAGGTCACCTGAGCGGGGGGCGCGCCCAGGCTCCAGGCGAGGGTCTGCAGCGCCTGGCTGGCCACGGTGACGCCGTGACAATGCGTCAGCCCCCAGCGCTCTTGCCAGCGGAACAGGGCGCGCTGCGCGGGCGGATAGGCCTCGACAGCCTCCCAGCCACCGCGCCCCTCCCAGTCATCCTCGTCGACCAGCAGCGCGGGCGCGCCTGGCCGGTGGCGTCGCTGCCAGAGGCGCCAGGCCGTCAGCCCGGCATAGGCTTTGGGCTTGAAGGCGTGCACCACGTGGGGGCTCCAGGCCAGCGCCGAGCGCAGCATACGCCGCACGATCCACGGCGCCGCTGCGTGCCCGGGCAGCGGCCCCAGGGGCACATACTCGAGCGCGACGTCGCCCTCTTGCCAGGTGCGTGGCGCCTCGTGGGGGGTGTGCCACGCCGGCATGATCACCTTGACGCTGTGCCCGCGGTTGGCCAGGGCTTGCGCCAGCGGGAGCGCGCGCACGGCCATGGTGCCCTTGGGGCGCAGCCCAAAGGGGCCCAACATCGCAATGCGCAGCGCCGGCATCCTCAAGCCGTCACTTTGCGCCGACGAGAGGTCCTGGCGGGCCCGGCACAGTCTCGGCCACGGTGGGCGTCTCGGTGGGCGTCTCGGTGGCGGTGGCCGTTGCTGTGGCCGTTGCCGTTGCCGTTGCCGTGGCGGTGGGCGTGTATGTCGACGTCGACGTCGCCGTGGGCGGCACGGCCGTGGTGGCGCCCACCGTCGCCGTGGCGGTCGAGGTCGCCGTCATGGTGGCCGTCGGCGTGCGCGTCGGCGTGACGGTGGCCGTCGGCGTGGCGGTGCCCATCAGTCGCCACGCGAGCTGCACCACGGCATGCCCGCCGCGGTCATAGTACTCGACCACCAGCTTGTGCTGGCCGTCTTTGATGTTGACCAGAGCATCGTAGAGGACGCCCGCCGAATCGTGCCATTCGTCGATCACCAGGCGGTCATCGATGTACAGCCGCACGCCATCGTCGGCCTGCACCCCAAAGTAGTAGGTGCCGGTCTGCAGGCGCATGGTGCGCGTCCACCGCACCGAAAAGTTGTCTGCCGGCAGGCCATAGCCCACCGAGCCCGTGTTCCAGTTAAAGGCGAGCTCGTCGTCGTTGCGCACAAAGTGGGGCGGCGCCTTTAGGTCGCGGTTGCCGTAATACTCGCCTCGCCAGCCCGAGAAGCGCGTCACCTGCTCCCACCAGACGTTGACGTTGGCATTGCCGCCACTGTCATAGTACTCGACGCGCACTTTTTGCGGCTGCGAGTCGAGCCAGATATAGCCTTCGTAGGTGTCGGCGCTGGCCTCGTGCCACTCGTCGATGATCAGACGGTCGCCCACCCAAACGCGCACGCCGTCGTCGGCCCGCGCCAAGAAGCGATAGGCGCCCTCGGGCAGCAGCAGCGACCGCGACCAGCGCACGCCAAAGCCGTTGTTGGGCAGGCGCGGATCGGGCGCGTTGGTGCCCCAGTTGAACGAGATCTCGTTGTCGTTGCGCACCAACACCGGCTGGCCGGTCAGCGCCATGTTGCCAAAGTACTCACCCTTCCAGGCCGGGTACAGGCCCTGCAGCTCCCAGCCCAGCGACACGGCGGCATCGCCGGCGTTCTCATAGTATTCGACCTGGATAAAGTGCTCGCCCGCCTCTACGTACAGCTCCACGCGGGCGGGCACGGCCTCCTGGTCGCGCCAGTTGTCGAGAATCAGCGCGCCGTCGAGGTAGACGCGGATGCCGTCATCCGAACGCGCCGCAAAGGTGTACAGGCCCTTCTCAAAGGGCCAGCGCCCTCGCCAACGAGCCGAAAAGCCATCGACGGGGATATCGGGGTGAGGCGAGCCCAGCCCCCATTCAAAGCTCAGCACGCGGTCGAGCCGCGTGACCTTGGGCTGGCCAGACAGCCCCTTGTTGGCATAGTAGGCGCCCTCCCAGGCCTGCAGCGGGACCTCGACGCCCGCGGCGGCCGTGGGCGTCGGCGTGTTGGTGCTCATGGGCGTGGCCGTGCCGGCCGGCGCATCCTCGACGATGACGATGCGCTGGGCCACCAGGCGCACCAGCGGGTCCAGCTCGCCCTCGGCGTAGAGGGTCTGCCCGGGCACAATCTCGCGCGGCGAGGCGCGCACCCCGCTCAGCCACACCACCTCGATATTCTCGGGCACAATCACCTGGTCGGCCTCGCCCTCGGTGGGCACGATCACGATGATCAGGCCGCCCGGCTCATAGCTACGCACCACCCCCACCACCGTATCGGGCTCGTCTGGGCCGGCCGTGCCCGTCGTCGTGGGCACGAGCGGCCGCAGCGTGCGCGTCGCAGGGGCGGTGGCCGTCAGAAAGACGATCTCGCCGTTCTCGGGCGGCCGCACGCGGCTGCGCGCAATGTTGACCACCACGATGCTGAGGCCGCCCACAAAGAGCACCAGCGCACCCAGGGCAATGAGAGCTGTCTTCCACGGAAAACGATCTCGCATGGTCTATCCTCGCGCGTGCCTGCCTAGAGCAAACGAATGGGTATAGGCGTGAACGTCAGCATGAACAGCAGCAACAGGGCCAGGCCCAGACGCACCTCGCCGGGTCTGAGCGCGGTCAGGTCGTCGAGCGGCTGGGCGCGCACCCGCGATGAGAGATACACCAGCACCGCCCACAACAGCCAACCCTGCCACACCAGGCCCAGTAACAGCAACACTGCCAGGATCACCCAGGTCAACGTCTGCGCGCGCCGCCCCAAGAGCGCCGCGGCCACGTGCCCGCCGTCGAGCTGCCCGGCCGGGATCAGGTTCAGCGATGTGATCAGCACGCCCGCCCACCCCGCCAGAGCCACGGGGTGCAGCATGATGTCGTGGGTGGTCGAGGGCAGCCACTCGCCCTTGATGAGGTACTTGAGCGCGCCATAGAGCAGCGAGTTGCCCTCGAGCATAAAGCCCGGGCCGCTGGGCAGGGCGGTGACCTCTGACAGCGCGATGCCCAGCGCCAGAATCGGCACGCCCACCGCCAGCCCGGCCAGCGGGCCCGCCGCGCCGATGAACAGCAGCGCCCTGCGGTTGGGCGGAATGTCCTTCATGCGGATGATGGCGCCCATGGTGCCCAGCAGGCTCATGGGCAACGGAATCAGAAAGGGCAGCGATACGGCCACGCCAAAGCGCCGCGCCATCAGATAGTGGCCCAGCTCGTGGGTCACCAGAATGGCCAGCAGGCTGATGGTAAAGGCCAGCGCATCGCCCATGCCCGCCCTGATGCCGCTCCACGTGAGCGTCTCGCTGGGATTGTGCATGATGGCGTAGGTGAACACCATCGACACGAACGTGAGCGCTGCCAGCAACGCGGGCAGCCAGCGGTTGTTGGCCCGCGGGCGCACCACGCCGCGCACCGCCAGCACCACGGCCAGGCCATCTTCCTGGCGCAACAGCAGCGTGCGGCCGCGTTGGCGCAAGGGCTCGGCCAGGGCGGCATAGAGCACGTCTGGGGGCGAGCGCAGTTCGCCGCTGAGGCGTATGGCACGGCCATCGAGCGCACCGGCCGTGACCTCGAGGATGTCGAGGTGCGGCGCGGCCAGGCCCTGCAGCCAGGCTACTTCGGCGCGTTCCAGATCTGGCGCCGTTGCAGCGGCGTCTGCGTTCACTGCGGCCCTCCTGCGAGATGGTGCTATCATACCACAGCCGTGTCGTGCTCACAATGGGCGGGCTGCGAGGGCGTTGGTGGCCGCAGGGCGCCATGCTATAATCGCGGCACTCTGTCTGTCACCGAGGAGAAGAGGATGCCGCGAATGCGACGCTGGGCCGCGGTCATGCTGGCGCTGGCGCTGGCGTTGTTGGCCGGCTGCCAGATGCTCACGCCCAAAGTGGCCGGGCGCGTGCTGGATGCCGACACGGGCGAGCCGCTGGCGCACGCCGAGATTCACGCCGCCGACGGGGTCTATGAGGCCGATGCAGAGGGGCGCTATGCCCTCTATCTCGGCGCGGGCGACCATGAGCTGCTGTTCGACGCGCCCGCGTACGTGTCGCAGGCGGCCGGCGTGTCGTTGGCGCGCATGCAGCTCATCAAGCGCATGGATGTGCGCCTGGCGCCACGCAAGCTGCAACTGACCCTCACCGATGACCGCACGGGCGAGCCGGTGCCCGGCGCCACGGTGCAGTGGGGCGCCGCCTCGGCCCAGACCGACACGGCCGGCGCAGCCAGCCTGCGGCTGGCCCCCGCCGAGCCGCTGGCCGTCCGGGCCGAGGGCTATCTCGACCTGTCGCTGGGCGCCGACGAGCTGGGCGCGGCACTCGCCTCTGAGGCCGAGACGATCTCTCAGGCCCTGACGCTGACGCCGCGCACGCTGGCGGGCCGCGTGCTCGATGCGGTCACCGGTGAGGGTGTGGCCGGCGCCACCCTGGCGCTGGGCGAGCGCACCGCGGCCAGCGATGCCCAGGGCGCCTTCAGCCTGGCCTATCTGCCCGCCCAGGGGCAGATCAGCGTGCAGGCGGCCGGCTACCGCGCTGCCCAGCCGCTGCCCTATGCCGGCGAGACGCAGGCCGACATCGTCATCACCCCCTGGATCGCCGCAGTGACCGTGCTGGATGCCGACAGCGGCCTGCCCGTGCCCGAGGCGCTGGTGACGGCAGGCGCGGCACAGGCCAGCAGCGCCGCCGACGGGCTGGCCCAGGTGCACGCCGAGCCCGGCGCCATGCTCCAGGTGACCGCCGAGGGCTACCATGGCGTCGAGGTGGCCTTTGCGGGCGACCCGTTGACGGTGACCCTCAAGCCCTCGCGCCTGGTGCTGGTGCTGGCCAACAGTGCCAGCGGCGAGCCGCTGGCCAACGCCCGCGTGATCCTCTATCGCCCCGACGGCGACCCGGTGGTGATGCGCAGCGACGATCGCGGACACCTGAGCATCGACGACGCCCTGCAATACGACCGTCTGCTGGTCAAGCAGCCCGGCTATCGCCTGTTGGACCAGCCCATCGAGCGCATCGGCCGGCTCGAGCTCGCCATAGAGCCCTTTGAGGCGCGCGGCATCTACATCCCCTTTGGGCTGCTGGCCCTGCCCGACCGCGTCGAGGCGCTGCTCGACATGGCTGCCGCCAGAGGGCTGAACATGGTGACCGTCGACGTCAAGGGAGACTGGGCCTACCTGGCGTGGGATTCGACCAACCCCATCGCTCGCGAGATCGGCGCCTTTTCTCCCGAGGAGCTGCTGCCCCTGCCCGAGTTCCTCGAGATGTGCCACGAGCGCAACCTGTACGCGGTGGCGCGCATGGTCGTGTTCAAAGACAGCATCCTGGCGGCGGCCAAGCCCGACTGGGGCGTGCAGCGGCTCGATGGCAGCCTCTACAAAGATGGCGAGGGGCTGCACTGGCTCGATCCCTTTGAGCAGGGGGTGCGCGACTATATCGTGGCCCTGGCGGTAGAGATCGCCGAGATGGGCTTTGATGAGGTGCAGTTCGACTATGTGCGCTTTCCGTCAGACGGCGAGACCAAGACGCTCGAGTATGAGAAAGAGGCCGTGTTCGAGAACCGCACCGCGCTGATGGCCGAGTTCTTCCAGCAGGCCGGCACGGCGCTCGAGCCCACGCGCGCCTTTTTCTCGGCCGACGTCTTTGGCCTGGTGGTGTGGATGGACGAGGACCGCGACATGGGCATCGGCCAGCGCGTCGAGGACATCGCGCCCTATGTCGACTATTTCTGCCCGATGCTCTATCCCCAGACCTTTGGTCGCGGCAACCTGGGCTATGACAACCCGCAGCTCTACCCTTACGAAGTGGTCTTTCGCAGCGTGCGCAAAACCAAGACGCGCACCGATACGCTGGTGCGCGCCTGGCTGCAGCACTATTCGCTGGGCGTGTCGTACGATCTGCCCGAGCTGCTCGAGCAGCGCAAGGGCGCCGAGGATGCCGGTGGCGCCGGTTGGACCTATTGGAACGCGGCCGGCAAGTACAACGAGAACCTGTTCGTGCCCGATCCGTACGCGCAGGTGTCGGGGTTGCCCACGCCCGAGGACGTGGATTAGCGTCAGAGCCGCTCGACAATATAGAGGCCGCCCAGAAAGGGCGGCCTTCTTGTTGCTATTGGGCCGGCTCGGGGTAGCGCTCGCGATAGGCCGCCAGCATCTGCGCCGCCTCGGGGTCGTCGGGCCAATCCCCGGTCAGCGCAATGACCTGCTGCACATAGTCATAGGGCGCGCCGTCGGCGCCCACAAAGACGGTCAGCTTGCCGCAGCGCTCGCCGTTGTACGACATCTCGGTGATGAGCGTGTCGCCCTCGCGTTCGGGCTCCTGAGTGAGCCGACGCGTCTTGCCGCCCACGATGACGTTGATGCCCGGCACCTGGGCCGCCAGCGCGACATTGTCTGCCTTGCCCAACCGCGACAGCACCATCAGCACGTCCACCTGGTCGCGCAGCTCGGCCACATAGCGGCGCGTCGTCTCGACGGCGTCGAGATAGACTGCGCCCGAGCGCGTCTCGGGCATCGACACCACGTCCTGGTCTGAGATGCCCACGATGCCGATGGTGGCGCCACCGCGCTCGATGATGACATAGGGCTCAAAGAGAGGCTCTTGCGTGTCAGGGTCGACGATGTTGGCCGAGAGGACGGCAAAGCTGGCCTCGGCGGCGCGCTCTCGCAGCACCTCAAACCCCAGCAACACGTCCATGCGCCCCACCACCATGGCATCATAGTGCGCCAGGTTCATGCCCTCGACGAGCACCCGGCCCTCGCTCTGGAGCGCAACATACTCGCCGAGCAGCGAGCTGCCGGCATCGACCACCACGACCGGGCCTTGGGCCGCGGCCAGTTCTTGCTTTGCCCAGGTGACCCGACGGGCCAACCCACCTTTGGGCACGCCTCAACCACAGGGGTCGATGTAGCCGTTGACGTCGTTGCTGTGCAGCACGGTGAGGGCGATGCCCTCGTTGGGGCGTGGCCTTGGCGTGGGCGTAGCGGCGGGCGCCGCGGTTGTGGGCGCCGCGCTGGGAGTGGCCGTCACCGCCACGTCCACGTGCGGCGTGGCCGTGTGCTCGAGCGTGGGGGGCGGCGGCGGGCCAAGCGTCGCCCGGGCGGTGGGCTCGGGCGGCTGTGAGCAGCCACCCAGAGCCACGGTCAGCAGCAAGAGCAACGCTCCCATGATCTGCGCGCGAGGCGGTGTCCGCATAGGTATCTCCTGAGCTGACGGCGTGAGCAGGATTTGCCGGCAATTATACTACCGTCAAGTGCGGCGCTCAATTGCAGCGCGGCTTTTTGTTTGCCCTCGCCCTGGCCCGGGCGTATAATGGCGCTCACTCGCCGCCCGCGCGGGTGCGAGTTACGGCAATGCCGCCCTCTTCACTGACGAATTCGCCCGGCGCCGCCGCCGCGGTTGTCTTTGAAATGATTGCAGTGCATGGGGAGGCGGGCCATGATCGTCATCAAGTTCGGCGGCACCTCAGTTGGCACGGGCGAGCGCATTGCCAATGCGGCCAGGCTGGCCGGTAAGGTGACCATCGACCGGGGCACTCCGCCGGTGGTGGTGGTCTCGGCCATGGCCGGCGTCACCAGCGCCCTGCGCGAGGCCGCCACCCGCGCCGCTACGGGCGACTATCAGACCTTTGTGCGCACCCGCTCAGAGCTCGAGCTGCGCCACCTGGAGGCTATCGCCACCTGCGTGCCCGACGTCGACGCGGCGCGCAGCCTGCGGGCCGAGGTGCAGCTGCTCCTCGACGGCTTTGAGCACCTCTGTCAGAGCATCCACACCCTGGGCGAGCTCACCGAGCGCGGCATGGATGCCGTCTCGGGCACCGGTGAGCGCCTCTCGGCGCGCCTGTTGGCCGCTGCTATGCGCAGTCAGGGCCATGCAGCGCAGATGATCGAGGCGACCGAGCTGATCGTCACCGATGCCAACTATGGCAGCGCCTCGCCGCTGCTCGACGAGACGCAGGCCAGGGCGCGGGCCAGGCTGCTGCCGTTGATCGAGCAGGGCATCACCCCGGTGGTGACGGGTTTCATCGGCGCCACGCAAGACGGCGTCATGACCACCCTGGGCCGCGGCAGCGGCGACTTTTCAGCCACCATCCTGGGCCGCAGCCTGGGCGCCGAAGAGGTGTGGATCTGGACCGACGTGAACGGCGTGATGACCGCCGATCCCCGCATTGTGCCCGAGGCGCAGACGCTGCCGGGCATCTCGTACCAAGAGGTGGCCGAGCTCTCGTACTTTGGCGCCAAAGTGCTGCACCCGCTCACCATTCAGCCGGTGGCCGAGATGAGCATTCCGGTGCGGGTGCGCAACTCTTTCAACCCCGAGCACCCGGGCACGCTCATCACCACCGAGCCGGTGGCCGAGCCGGTGGTCAAGGGCATCACCGCCATTCGCGACCTGAGCATCGTCACCGTCGAGGGGCGCGGCATGCAGGGCGTGCCGGGCGTGGCCGGGCGCGTGTTTACGGCGGTGGCTGGCTGTGGCGCCAGCATCCTGATGATCACCCAGTCGTCGTCTGAGCAGAGCATCTGCTTTTTGATCCGCGAAGAGGACACGCCGGCGGTGGTGGCCTATGTCGAGGAAGAGCTGGCGCTCGAGATGATGCGTGGCGATATCGATGGCGTCAACCATCAGGATGGCGTGTCGATCGTGGCCGTGGTGGGGGCCGGCATGCGTGGGCAGCCCGGCATTGCGGCGCGCGTGTTTGGCGCGCTGGGCCCAGAGCAGGTCAACATCATCGCCATCGCGCAGGGCTCGTCAGAGTGCAACATGTCGCTGGTGTTGGCCAATGGCGATGTCGACCGCGCCGTGCGGGCCGTGCATCGCCAGTTCAACCTGCAACAGATCGAGGGGGTGGAGGCATGAAACCGATCCGCGTGGGTATTCTGGGCGCTACGGGCGCCGTGGGGCAGCGCTTTATCGAGCTGCTCAACGGCAACCCCTGGTTCGAGATCACCGCGCTGGCGGCCTCGGAGCGTTCGGAAGGCAAGACCTACGCCGAGGCCTGCGACTGGCGCATCTCGGGCGATATGCCCACGGCCGTGCGCGCCATGCAGGTGCACCCCTGCACGCCCAGGCTCGATTGCCAGATCGTCTTTTCGGCGCTGCCGCCTGTTGCCGCCCGCGACGTGGAAGAACAGTTTGCCGCCGCCGGCTATGGCGTCTTTAGCAATGCCAGCGCACACCGCATGGACCCCGACGTGCCGCTGCTGATCCCCGAGGTCAATGCCGACCACCTGGGGCTGATCGAGGTGCAACGGCGCAACCGCAGGTGGGATCGCGGCTTTATCGTCACTGACCCCAACTGCTCGACCGTGGGCATGACGGTGCCGCTCAAGCCGCTGCACGACGCCTTTGGCGTGCGCCGGGTGATCGTCACCACCATGCAGGCGCTCTCGGGCGCGGGCTACCCCGGCGTGCCCTCGCTCGACATCCTCGACAACGTCGTGCCTTTTATCCGCAACGAAGAGGACAAGCTGGCCAGCGAGCCGCGCAAGCTGCTGGGCCGCCTGGCGGGCGATCACATCGCCATGGCCGATATCCGCATCAGCCCCGCCTGCAACCGTGTGGCCACCCGCGACGGCCACCTGGAGACCCTCGCCATCGAGTTCGAGCGCAGGCCGTCCTCGGCCGACGAGGTCAAGGACGTGCTGCGCGGCTTTGCCAGCGAGCCCTATGCGCTGGGCTGCCCCTCGGCGGTGGCGCAGACCATCATCGTGCGCGACGAGCCCGACCGCCCGCAGACGCTCAAGGATCGCGATGCGGGCCACGGCATGGCCGTGACGGTGGGCCGCGTGCGCCCCTGCGAAGTGTTTGACTACAAGATGGTGGTGCTGGCCCACAACACCATCCGCGGCGCGGCGGGCGGCTCGATCTTGAACGCCGAGATCATGGTGGCCAGGGGGATGATCGCGTGAGCTGGAAGCGAGGCACACTGGCCGACCTCTTTGGCGATCAGGTGGTCTATCGCAACCTCGAGCCGCAGGACCGGCGCATCTCGGGCCTGGCGGCCGTGTGGCGCGAGCTGGGGCTGTCGAGCCCGGCCGTGCCGCGCAAGACGACGCCCGAGTATGCGCTGGCGTTGCGGCGGTTCATCGATGAGGCGCAGCGCCTGCGCGGGCTGGCGCCCATCGAGCGGCTGCTGTTTGTGGGCGACACCGCCATGAACGACGGCCAGGCAGCGCGCAATCTGGGGCGCTTTTGGCCGATGCGCGGGTTCATCGGGGCCGAGCGGCTCGAGCAAGCGCCGGCCATCACCCGCGACGGCGAGCTGCTGCTGGCCAATCGCTGGGCCGCGCTGGCCGACTTTGGCGCGTGGGCGGCCGACGAGGGCTTTGCTGGCGACGAGCGCACGGCGCTGCTCATCGACCTGGACAAGACCTCGCTGGGCGCGCGCGGCCGCAACGACCTCGTCATCGACGCAGCGCGCGTGGCCGCCGTCAAACGCACCCTCACCACGGCGCTGGGCGAGCGGTTCGACGAGGTATCCTTCCGCGCGGTGTATGACCGGCTCAACCAGCCGGCCTTCCATCGCTTTACCGGCGATAACCAGGACTATCTCGCCTACATCTGCCTGATGGTGGCGGCGGGGATCTATGCGGCCGAGCCGCTGTGGGCCCACCTGGCCTCGGGGGAGCTGCAGACGCTGGAGCAGTTCAGCGACGCCTGTGAGCGCCGCCGCGACGCCATGTGGCCCGCGCTGCGTCAGGCGCAAGATCAGCTCCAGGCTGGCCTGGCCGCCCATGACCCCACGCCGTTTAAGAGCTTTAGGCGCGTCGAGTACCGCGAGACGGTGGCCTGCATGGATGTGCTGCCCGACGACGCCAGCGTCGAGCAGGTGCTGGCGCGCGAGATCGTCATCACCGCCGAGGTGGCCTCGCTGGCCCGGCTGCTGCGCCAGAGGGGCGCGCTGGTGTTCGCCATCTCTGACAAGCCCGACGAGGCCTCGCTGCCCACCGCAGAGGATGCGGCCGCCGGCCTGCAGCCCATCCACCGCACCACCATGAAGGTGTACGGCGCAGAGCTGTTCTAGCCGCGCCTGGTGCTTTTGCCGGCGCCCGTCACGCGCCCAGCCGGTGGCCCCGTAGGGTCACATCGCCGGCCAGGATGGTGTGGCGGGCGCCGTTGGCATCTTGCACCACCAGCGCGCCGCTATCGGTGACATCCACCGCCTGCCCGCTGATGACCTCGTCGACGGTGCCCACCTGCACCGCCTGCCCGATGGTGGCCAGCGCAGCGCGCCAGGCCTCGTGGGGCGACCAGCCGGCGCGCAGCGGCAGATAGAGCGCCTCGATCTCGGCCAGCAGGCGCGCCAGCAACGCCAGCCGCGACGCCGGCACGCCCGTCTCGGCCAGCAGGCTGGTGGGGGGCGTCATGGTCTCGGGCAGGTCGGCGGGCGCCAGGTTCACGTTGAGGCCCATGCCCACCACCATATAGTCGAGCCGGCCCGCCGTCACCGGGCCCAGCTCGGTGAGCACGCCCCCGAGTTTGCGCCCCTGCACCACCAGGTCGTTGGGCCACTTGATCTGCGCGGGCACGCCCGTCAGCGCTGCGATGGCGCGCACGGCCCCCAGCGTGCAGATCATGGTGCCGCGCTGCGCCAGGGTGGGCGCCAGCGGCGGGCGCAACAGCAGCGTCAAGAGCAGCGCCGAGCCCGGCGGCGCAAACCAGCGTCGGCCCAGGCGCCCCTTGCCAGCCACCTGATGGTCGGCGATGACCAGGGCGCCGTCGGGCGCGCCGGCGCGCGCCAGGCGCACGGCCTCGTCGTTGGTCGAGCCGATCTCGTCGTAATAGTGCAGCTCGCGGCCCAGCAGGCGCGTCTGCAGGCGCGCGCGGATGGCCTCTGCCGATAGGTCCATGGTCATCGCTGGCCCCTTTTTCACCGCAGGCGTTCGCGCGCCTGGTCTGGCGACAGCAGCCGCGCCGGGCCGGCCAGCCGCCCAGAGACCAGCTCATAGCCCCCCAGCGCGTCGATCTCGCGGGCCACGTCGTCGGCGTGGTCGCGGTGCGTGAACAGCACCGTCGTCGGCCCCGTGTCGGTGGAAAAGTAGACCGGCAGCCCCTCGGCGCGCAGGCGGTTACAGAGGCGAAAGAGGGGGATGTTCTCGGGCTCCCAGGCAAAGAGCTTGCTCTCGCGGTCGGCCGACATGGTGACGCCGTGCAGGCGAATGCTGTCCAGCTCGGCGAGCTGGCCCAGGGTGCGCCAGTCTGCCGAGCGCACGGCGGCCAGGCATTCGAGCACTTCGGCCTCGCGCTGGCGCATCCACGCCGCGAAAAAGGGGCTGTGGGGCGCGTCGCGGTGCGCCTGCTCGGTGGCCAGGCCGATGCGCGAGTCGAGCGGCACGGTGAGCAGCGCCAGGTCGGCCAGCTCGTCGTGCTCGTCCAGGCGCAGGGCAAAGCTATCCTCGTGCGCCGCGCCCGGGTACGAGAGCCAGAGCGACACGCCGCCCGTGGCGCTGCGGCAGCCCGAGCCCGCCAGCAGGCGCGCCATACAGCTCAAGAAGCGCGTGTTGGCCACCGCCGCCTCGCCCAGGGCAGCCGCCAGCGCCGCCATGGCCAGCGCCGCCGACGCCGAAGCGCTGGTGCCCAGCCCCTTGCCGGTGCGGCTGGCGCGCACCACGTTGCGCGTCTCCACGGTGGCGGCGCTGGCGATGCCCGCCAACGCCCGCACCGCATCCAGCGTGGCCGATACGCGCGCCAGCGGGCGCCCCTGCACCTGCTGGCCGTTGAGGATCAGGCGGTCGCCCGCCAGCGACGGCTGAAACGAGACCAGCGTCACGGTGTGGGCGGCATCGTTGTTCACCGAGATCGAGGGCAGATAGGCGATTCGCTGCGCCCAGTCTGACAGGCCGTGGTACTTGAGCACACCCTGAATGGGGTAGGCCAATGCGGCCGCCTGCCCGTCGGGCCTGCCCGGCAGGCGCTCGGCGGGATAGGGCGGCACCACATAGCCGTGGCGCAGCAGCGCGGCCAGCAGCCGTTGATGCGCGGCGCGCATCTCGACGGCCAGCTCGGCGAACCCGGGGGGAACCAACGTCATGGGCACCTCGCTTTACACACGGGCGGCACGATTATAGGGTCGGCGCGGCCCGGCCGCCAAGCCCGCACATTTGGCGGGGGCAGCGGCGGATGCTAGACTCGACGCCAGTTCACACAGGCAGGGGGTGTGCATGGTCAATGCACTGCTGATCCATCCCGACGACACGGTCGCCGTGGCCTTGCGCGATCTGGCGGCGGGCGAAACGTTGGCGGCCCGCGACGCCGATCTGGGCGTTGTGGCCACCCGCGAGGCGGTGCCCTTTGGACACAAGGTGGCCGTGCGGCCCATCGCGGCGGGGACGCAGGTGATCAAGTACGGCGCCGACATCGGACTGGCCACGCGCGACATCGCCCCCGGCGAGCATGTGCACACGCATAATCTGGTGAGCGTGCGCGGGGCGGTGCAGCGATGAGCGCAGCGACCTTTATGGGCTACCGGCGCGCCGATGGCGCCGTGGGCGTGCGCAACCATGTCGCCATCATCCCCACCTGCGGCTGCGCCGGGCGCGCCGCCGAGCTGATCGCCTCGCAGGTAGAGGGCGCCGTGCTGCTGGACTATAACGGCGGCTGCGGCGAGACCGAGGCCGACATCGCCGTGGCAGCCAGGCTGCTGGGGCAGTATGGCCGGCATCCCAACGTCATCGGCAGCGTGGTGGTCAGCCTGGGCTGCGAGACGATGAACGCTCAGCAGGTGGCGGCGAGCATTGCCACCGGTGTGGCGCCCACCGAGCTGCTGGTGATCCAGCAGTTGGGCGGCACCCGCAAGACGGTCGAGCGCGGCGTCGAGGTGGCGCGGCGCATGGTGGCCGCCGGGCGCGGCCTGCAGCGCGAGCCCTGCCCACTAAGCGCCCTCACCGTGGCGCTGGAATGCGGCGGCTCTGACGCCACTTCGGGCATGGCCGCCAACCCCGCTATGGGCGCCTTTAGCGACCTGATGGTGGCCGCGGGCGCCAGGGTCATCCTGGCCGAGACCAGCGAGCTGCTGGGCGCCGAGCATGTGCTCACGGCGCGGGCCGCCACGCCGGCCATCGCCGAGCGGCTGCTCGAGGTCATCGACGCCTGCGAGCGCTTTCTCAAGGCCACCGGCGAGGATTTCATCAACAAGCAGCCCAGCCCGGGCAACATCCGCGGCGGCATCACCACCGTCGAGGAAAAGGCGCTGGGCGATGTGCTCAAAGGCGGCACCACGCCGGTGGTCGAGGTGCTGGAGTATGGGCAGCCGCCCTCGCTGCCGGGCCTGTCGTTCATGGATACCCCCGGCAACGACCTCAGCTCGGTGACGGGGCTGGTGGCCGCCGGCAGCCAGTTGGTGGTGTTCACCACCGGCCGCGGCAACCCGATGGGCAACGCCATCGCGCCGGTAATCAAGGTGACGGGCAATGCGCGCACTTACCAGCGCATGCAAGAGGACATGGATCTGGACGCCAGCCCGATTGTCTCGGGCGAGGAGACGGTGGCCCAGATGGGCCAGCGTTTGTTCGACCTGGCGCTGCGCGTCATCGCGGGCGAGCAGACCGCTGCCGAGGTGCTGCAGCATGGCGAGTTTATGATGTTGCGCCAGGGGCCGGTCTACTAACAGCTCAGGCCAATGCAAAGCCCCGCTGGCGGACCGGTCCGCCGGCGGGGCTTTTGCCATCGTTCAGGCTGTGGCTAGGCGCTCTTCCAGTCGTAGGGGAGCAACGCCCGCAGGGGCAGCACGGTGTTCTCGGCCACCATCACCTCGGCATCGAGATTGTCGGGGTGGAGCTGGCTGATGAACTCGCGGCAACGGCCACAGGGTGGCAGTATGCTGCCGTCCCAGTCCACGGCGATCATCTTGAGCACGCGCCCGCCGCCGGCCGTGACCATGGCGGCCGCGGCCGCATGTTCGGCGCAGAAGCCCATCGAACAGGCTGTGTCGATGCACACGCCGGTGTACACCACGCCATCTGGGGTCAGCAGAGCGGCGCCCACGCCGCCTGCATCGGCCATGTCAGACAGCTTGCGGGGGTTGACCACCGCCCTGGCCCGTTGGTAGAGCTCGTCAAAGGTCATGGCTGCGCCTCCAGGCAATGCGCGGCTCAGTCGCGCAACTGCGGAAACAGGATCACCTCGCGGATCGACACCTGATCGGTGAGCAGCATCACCATGCGGTCGATGCCAAAGCCCAGTCCGCCGGTGGGCGGCATGCCGTGCTCCAGCGCCAGGATAAAGTCCTCGTCCAACGGCTGCGTCTCATCCTCGCCACTGGCCGCAGCCTGCGCTTGCTGCTCAAAGCGCGCCCGCTGATCCAGCGGGTCATTGAGCTCGGTAAAGGCATTGCCGCACTCGAGCCCGCCGATAAAGAACTCGAACCGCTCCACCAGGTGGGGCGCAGCGGCCTTCTTCTTGGCCAGCGGCGAGATATCGATGGGATAGTCGATGATGAAGGTCGGCTGCACGAGCTCGGGCTCGACGAACTGGTCGAACAGCTTTTCGACCGCCTTGCCCCAGGTGGGTTGGGCGGCCAGGTCGACGCCTCGCTCGCGGGCCGCGGCCACCAGGCTGCTCAGATCGCGCTGCACCTCGATGTCGATGCCCGATCCCTCGAGGATGGCATCGCGCATGGTGACGCGACGCCAGGGCGGCGTCAGGTCGATGGCCTGGCCCTGATAGCTGATCACGGACGAGCCCAGCACCTCGGTGGCCACCTGGCTGTACATCTGCTCGACCAGGGCCATCATGTCGTGATAGTCGGCATAGGCCTCGTACACTTCGCAGGCGGTGAACTCGGGGTTGTGCTTGGTCGAGATGCCCTCGTTGCGAAAGTTGTGGGCGATCTCGTACACGCGGTCGAACCCGCCGATGATGAGCCGCTTGAGATAGAGCTCGTCGGCGATGCGCAGATACAGCGTGCGCTCCAGCTCGTTATGGTAGGTGACAAAGGGCCGGGCGTTGGCGCCGCCATAGATCGGCTGCAGCGTGGGCGTTTCGACCTCGAGGCCGCCGCGCGCATCGAGAAAGCGCCGCACGGCCGAGATGATGCGCGTGCGCTTGACAAAGATGTCGCGCACCTCGTCGTTGGCCAGCAGGTCGAGATAGCGCTGTCGGTAGCGCGTCTCGACGTCGCGCAGACCGTGCCACTTCTCTGGCATCGGGCGCAGGGCCTTGCCCAAAAAGGTCCACGCGGTCACGCGCACGGTGATCTCGCCGGTGCGGGTGGCAAACAGCTCGCCGGTGCACTGGCAAAAGTCGCCGAGGTCCACCTGCTGACGAAAGACGTCGTACGATTCCTGGCCCAGCACATCGCGTTGCAGATAGATCTGGATGGGCCCCGAGCCATCGCGCAGGTGCGCAAAGGTCGACTTGCCCATGATGCGGATGGACAGGAGCCGGCCCGCCACGGTGACGGTCGGTTGCTGCTCGGCATCGGGGGCATAGGCCGCCAGGGCCTGCGCGGCGGTGTGAGTGTAGCAAGCGCGCGGCGGATAGGGCTCGATGCCCAGCTCGCGCAGGCGCGCCAGCTTGAGGAGCCGCTGAGCGCGGCGTTCGTCGGTCTCGGTCATGGTGCTGCTCCTGTGCGCCTATTCGACCCGCAGAATGCGCAGGCAGACGGTGGCGCGCGGCGTGACGGCCTCGACGACCTCGTCTTGGCCATGCCCCAACAATGCTTTGCCGAAGGGTGACGCATCAGAGATGCGCCCGCGGCTGAGGTCGGCCTCGGCCACGTGCACGATCTGGTATGTCTCGGGCGGGTAGCCCTCTTGTTGTACGGTCACCGTCGAGCCCAGGGCCACGCGGCCGCTATCGCTGCTGGTGAGGGGGCGCGCCGCCTTGAGCTTGGCGCGGATCTCGGCGATCTGGCCTTCGAGCATGGCCTGCTCGCGCTTGGCCTCGACGTAGCCAAAGTTCTCTGAGAGGTCGCCCTCTTGGATGGCGCGCTTGAGCCGCTCCGCGATCTCGCGGCGACGCACCGTCTCTAGATGCTGGAGCTCTTGCTCTAGCTGAGCAATGCCCTCTACGGTAAGGTAAATCGGCTTGAGCGTCATGGGGTCGCTTCCTGACTAGAGTGCAGACCGGGACGAAACAGCACGAGCCAGCGTCGCCGCTGACTCGTGTCGATTATAGCCGCCTGCGAGCGGCCTGGCAAACATGGTATTACTGTTTAGTACGTTGCTTTGCGTTATAGGCGCATCTTGTTGCGCGTGGCTTTGACAGGCGTCGGCGTTGCATGTATCCTCACAAACGTAGCATGTTCCTTGTCTGGGTAGGAGCACGCCCCATGCCCATCATTCAGGATGTTGGCGAGCGGATCGTCAGCAACGTCGAAAAGGTGATCATCGGCAAGCATGACGAGGTGCGCCTGGCGCTGGTGGCGCTGCTCTGCCAGGGGCACGTGCTGATCGAGGATGTGCCCGGCGTGGGCAAAACCATGCTGGCCAAGGCCCTCGCCAAGTCGGTGGGCTGCACCTTTCAGCGCATCCAGTTCACCCCCGACCTGCTGCCCAGCGATATCACGGGCATCTCGATGTTCGACCAGCGCACCCACGAGTTCTATTTTCGTCCGGGGCCCGTCATGGCGCAACTGGTGTTGACCGACGAGATCAACCGCGCCACGCCCAAGACGCAGTCAGCCCTGCTCGAGGCGATGGAAGAGCGCCAGGTGACGGTGGATGACCGCACCTATCGGCTGCCCGAGCCCTTTATGGTGATGGCCACGCAGAACCCCATCGAGTATGAGGGCACCTTTCCATTGCCCGAGGCGCAGCTCGACCGCTTTTTGATGCGCATCACCCTGGGGCACCCCAACAAAGAGCAAGAGGTCGAGATCCTGGATGCGCAGCGCTATCGCCACCCCATCGAAACCATCGAGCAGGTGGTGTCGGTCGAAGAGCTGCTGCAGGCGCAGCGAGAGGTCCACGACGTCTATGTGGACGACCTGGTCAAGAACTATATCGTGGCGCTGGTGCACGCCACGCGCGAGTATCCCGACGTCTACCTGGGCGCCAGCCCGCGCGGCTCGTTGGGGCTCTACCGGTGCGGGCAGGCCTGGGCGGCGTTGCAGGGGCGCGACTATGTGATGCCCGACGACATCAAGCTGTTGGCCGTGCCGGTGTTGGCGCACCGCATGATCATCAGCCCTTCGGCGCGCATCCGCAATGTGGATACGCGCACCGTGGTCGAGAACATCGTGTCTGCCGAGGCGGTGCCTGGCACGCGGGCGCGCGTCGGCAGCCGTCAGTGAGGCGTTGGGGTTGATCGAGATTCGCAGCGCGACGGTGGCCGATGTGGCTTTGTGCGAGCGCATCGAGCCGACCTATCGCACCCGTCATGTGTGGAAGGTGGAGCATCAGGCGGGCGAGGGGCTGTTTGCGGTGGCGTTCAGACGCGCTCGCCTGCCGCAAGAGCTGCCCGTCGAGGCGCCCTATGGCGGCGACGACCTGTTTGCCCTGTGGCAGCGCAGCCGCTGCTTCTTGGTGGCAGAAGACGGGCACATGGTGGTGGGCTATCTGGTGCTCTATCCGCGCCAGGGCAGCGCCGAGGGCTGGGTGAGCCATCTGCTGGTGGCGGCCGGCTTTGAGCGGTCCGACGCGGTCACACGGCTGCTCGAGGGCGCCGAGGCATGGGCCCGTCGACAGCGCCTGGTGAGCATCACCGTGCCCACTCAGAGCCGCAACGATCCGCTGATCCAGCTCTTGATGCAGCGCGGCTATGCCTTCAGGGGATTCATGGAGTCTTATTTTGGCGAGGGCGAGACGGCGCTGCTGTTTCTGTTGGCGCTCTAGGCGCGCAGACGAGCGTGGCGCGGCGGGCGCTGTAGTTGACACCAACAGTCGGTACAGGGTATAATCGGCAGCCGTGTATCGGGGCCTGCGGGTCCCGTTCTGTTGTGCAAACGGTGTTTGAGGAGATCCAGCGATGTCAACCAAGCGAACCTGGCAGCCGAAAAAGCGCCGCCGTATGCGCGTCCATGGCTTTCGTCAACGCATGTCCACCCGCAATGGCCGCCGCGTGCTCAAGACACGTCGCGCCAGGGGTCGTCGTGAGCTGACGGTGCAGCGCACGGTCAAGCTCTAGTCAACGCTTCCCCGTGGAGCTCGGTGCTACCCAAAAGATACCGTCTGACCCGCTCTGAGGATTTCGAGCGCGTGCGCGAGCAGGGCGATTGCTTTGCCAGCAGGCGTTTGGTATTGTGCTGTCAACACAGCGCCGCCGAGCAGGTGCGGATTGGCTTTTCGGTCAGCAAACGAGTGGGCAAGGCGGTGGTGCGCAATCGCGTCAAGCGGCGCCTGCGCGCGAGCGCCTATGCGTTGCGCGAGGCGCTCGTCCCCGGGTGGGACGTGGTGGTCATCGCGCGGCAGTCGGCCGGCAATGCCACGGGAGCGCAGTTGAGCGCAGAGCTGGACCAGCTCTGTGGCCGAGCGCATTTGCTCAAGGCAGGCGTCGATGGCGCCTAGGGTGGGCCTCGCCAGGCGTGCAGCGATGTCTGGCATCCGCTTTTACCAGCGCGCCATCTCGCCCTATCTGCCCCCGAGTTGTCGCTACACCCCCACCTGCTCGGAATACACCCGCGAGGCTATCGAGCGCTACGGGCTGTTTCACGGGAGCTGGCTGGGCCTCAAACGTATCTTGCGTTGCCACCCATTGCACGCCGGTGGCTATGATCCGGTGCCATGACGAGGCGCCAAAGCGTCTGCAATTCGCAGGGAGGTCTCTCATAGTATGATCAAGCGTCGAGCAGTCGCTCTGGTGCTGATGGCGCTCGCGGTGATGCTGGCGGGGTGCATGGGCCGCGGCAGTGTGATGAATGCTGGCTGGACGGTGGCCGCGGAGCGCGATGGCACTGTGTATGCCGCGCTGGCCACCGGCTATGTGTTGGCCCTGGATGCCTCGCAGCAGGGCGCCCTCCTCTGGCAATACCCCGAGACGCAGGCCTCGACCGGCATCGGGTGCAGCATCGCCCGCCCGTCTGATGAAAAACGCGACAGCCCACTGGACGCCGTCTATGGGCGGCCGCTGGTGCTGGACGATGTGGTGGTGGTGGGCTCGTTCGACGGCAAGCTGCAAGCCTTCAAGCGCGACAGCGGCGCCCCCGCCTGGACCTATGCGGCCGAGCAGGCCATCATCGGCGCGGCGGTGGAGGCCGATGGCGTGCTCTACTTTGGCTCTTCGGATGGCAAGGTCTATGCCATCGATGCGGCCACGCAAGAGCCGGCGTGGGCCCAGCCGTTCAGCACGCGCGACCGCGTGTGGGGCGCGCCCGCCATCGATGGCGACCGCCTCTATGTGGCCTCGATGGACCATTCGGTCTATGCCATCGACCGCAACAGCGGGCAGTTGATCTGGGAGCACAACCTGGGCGCCTCGGCGCCGGGCGCCTTGACCCTGACGGATGGGCGCGTCTTTGTGGGCAGCGTCGACCGCTATCTCACCTGCCTGAGCGCCGACGATGGCAGCGAACTCTGGCGCAGCCCGCAGTACGCCGGCTGGGTGTGGGGCGAGGCGTTGGTGGTGGGCGACGGCGTCTATTTCGGCTCGCTCGACGGCATGATGCATGCCCTCAACGTGGACGACGGCCAGCCCTTGTGGGCTGATGTGCCTCTCAAGGGCGCCATCCGCGCCGGGCCGGCCCTGGCCGGTGACACGCTGCTGGTGGGCACCGAAAAGGGCTATGTCTACACCGTGGGCCTCGCCGATGGCGCCAGCAGCCTGCTGTTTGGCAACCGCGAGGACGAAGAGCTGGGGCCGGTGCTCTCTACGCCGGTCGTCGAGGGCAACCTGGTCTATGTAACGACGTCAGCAGGCCGCGTGGTGGCGCTCGATCTCACCCTGCGCGACCCGATGCTGTGGGTCTATCCGCCAGTCGAATCGAAATAGGGCCCAGGAGGTCTAGCGTTGGCACAGCAGGCTGCACAAAGGCCGCAGGTCGATCCCAAGCAGTTGCGCAAGTCGCTTCTGACGTGGGGCATCGTCGCTGCGGTGGTCATTGCGGGCTCTCAGATCGGCTGGGGCACCATCTGGCACGAAGGCATCATCCGCCCCATGCTGAACGCGCTGCTCTTCTTTTACGCTTATTTGGGGCGCAGCTTTATCGCGTCGATCGCGGCCATCACCATCTTGCTCCGGCTCATCACCATGCCGCTGCAGGTCAAGCAGATTCGTTCGACCAAGCGCATGGCCGACCTGCAACCGCGCATCGCCGAGATCCAGAAAAAGCACGCGGGCAACAAGGAAAAGATCGCCCAAGAGCAGCAACGCCTCTATCAAGAGGCCAAGATCAACCCGCTGGGCGGCTGTCTGCCCACGTTGATCCAGTTCCCGATCTGGATTAGCCTCTACCAGGGCATCAACTCGGTGCTGGCCGACACGCCGCTCGAGCTGATGAGCCTCGGCAAGAACATCTATATCGGCTTTAGCAAGGCGATCGAGGTCATCCCATTGCAGTCGGTGTTCCTGGGCATGGATCTGGCCAAGCCCGACCCGACGCGCCTGGTGCTACCTGTTCTGGTGGCCGCCACCATGTGGTTGCAGCAAAAGATGATGACCCAGCCGAGCACCGATCAGCAGCAGGCCTCGATGAACCAGACGATGCAGTTGATGATGCCGCTGATGTTTGGCTACTTTACCACCCAGTTCGCATCGGGCCTGGCGCTCTACTTTGTCATCTCTAACGTGGTCGGCATCGCCATCCAGTGGATCGTCCAAAAGATCATCGACGCGGGCGACAAGGGTGAAGCGGCCGGCCAGGTCACCAGAACAAAGAAGGCTGGCAATGGCACCAAGACAGACTGACGGCGTCGAGTTCACGGCCAAGACTCTGGAGGAAGCCCTGGCGGCAGCCTCGCAGAGTTTGGGCGTGCCCCAATCTCGCCTCGACTATGAGGTGGTGCGCGATTCTACGCGCTCTCTTTTTGGCCTGGTGCGCACTGGCGACGTGACAGTGCGTGTTTCTGTGCGCCCGGGCCCCTCTAGCTCGGCGGTGGCCGAGGCCGTCGACCGACTCCTCTCGGGCAGCGACTGGCCGGCGCGCCCCGCCCCCGCCCATGATGCGACCGAGGAAGAAGAGGACGAAGAGGACGAGGACTGGGGCGACGAAGAGGGCGACGAGGATGAACAAGACCTCGAGCCCTTTGACGACGAGGACGAGGGCGAGGTCGTCGCACCGGTGGCCCCGGCACGCAAGCGCGACCGCGAGGCCGACGACGCCGAATCGGTGGCGACTGAGGTGCTGGCCACTCTGCTCGACAAGATGGGGGTGTTGGCCGCAGTCGAGGTCTCTGACCCGGGCGGGCAAACGGGCGGCGCCGATGGTGAGGCTGCGCCGTTGGTGCTCAACCTGGTGGGCGACGACCTGGGCGTGCTCATCGGCCGGCGCGGCGAGACGCTGCGCGACCTGCAATTCCTCACGCGCCTCATTGTGAGCCGCCGCATGGGCGCCTGGCCAAACCTGGTCATCGATGTAGAGGGCTACAAGTCTCGACGCACCACGGCGCTGCGTTCGCTGGCCAAGCGCATGGCCGATCAGGTGCGGCGCACCCACCAGCCGGTGGTGCTCGAGCCGATGCCCCCCAACGAGCGGCGCATTGTGCATCTGGCGCTGCGCGATGACCCTGACGTGTTCACCGAGAGCACGGGCGAGGATGAGGCGCGCAAGGTGCAGATTCTGCCCAAGAGAGAGCGGTAACGAGCCGTGGAGTGGGCGCCACAATACCTGGTCATCGGCAATATCACCAAAGACCTCGTTGCCGATGGCTCGTTCAGGCTGGGGGGCACGGCCACCTACTCGGCGCTGACCGCGGCGCGGCTCGGGCTGCGCACCGCGGTGCTCACGAGCTGCGAGCCCAGTCTGACGCCGCTGGCCAACGAGCCCGGCGTGCGGGTGCAGCGGGTGCCCTGGCCCACCACCACCACCTTTGAGAACATCTACTCGGGCTGGTCGCGGCGGCAGTTCATCCGCTCTGAGGCCGCCGTGTTGGGGCCGGCTCACCTGCCGGCTGCCTGGCGGCGCACGCCCATCGTGCACCTGGGGCCAATTGCCCACGAATGCGACCCCGCGCTGGCGTACGCGCTGCAGAGCGAGCTGCTGGGCATCACCCCGCAGGGCTGGCTGCGTACGTGGGATGGCGATGGCCTGGTGCACCCTAACCCCTATGCCTGCGATCCCGCGTTGATCGGCGCTGCCGACGTGGTGGTGCTCAGCATGGAGGACCTGGGCGACGACCGCGCCGCGCTGGAGCACTATGTGCGGCTGTCGCGCCTTTTGGTGCTGACGCTGGGCCCCGACGGCGCCATGCTCATCCAGCAGGGGCGCGAGACGCGCGTGCCTGCCTTTGAGGTGCCCGAGGCCGACCCCACCGGCGCCGGCGACGTCTTTGCAGCGGCCTTTATGATCCGCTACCATGAGACTGGCGACCCGCTCGAGGCTGCGACCTTTGCCAACTGTGTGGCCTCTTTTGTCATCGAGAGCGTGGGGCCGGCCAACGTGCCCACACGCGAGCAGGTGCAACAGCGGTTGGCGCACGGCACACTCAGAAAGTAGCCCGCTCGTCTGAAGGGAAGGACCATGGGCCGCGTATATGCGCTTGCGAACCAAAAAGGGGGCGTGGGCAAGACGACGACGGCCGTCAGCCTGGCCGCAGCCCTGGCGCAGCGCGGCCAGCGCGTGTTGCTGGTAGACCTGGACCCGCAGGCCAACGCCACCAGCAGCCTGGGCGTCGACAAGAATGTGTTGGCGCGTTCGGTGTACGAGCTGTTGATCGACGCCGAGGCGGCCGCCTCGCTGGTGATGCTCTCGGGCTTTATGGGGCTCGACCTGATCCCTGCAACCCCCGGCCTGGCCGGCGCCGAGATCGAGCTGGTAGAGGCCGACGCTCGCGAGCAGCGCCTCAGGCGGGGCCTGGCGGGCTTGCGCAGTCGCTATGACTATGTGCTGATCGATACCCCGCCCAGCCTGGGCCTGCTGACGCTCAACGCTCTCACCGCCGCCGATGGTGTCATCATCCCGGTGCAGTGCGAGTATTTGCCGCTCGAAGGGCTGGCGCAGCTCTTGCGCACCATCGAGCTGGTGCGCCAGCGGCTCAACCCCGCTCTGGTGGTGCGTGGGCTGCTGCTTACCATGTATGACACGCGCACCAACCTCTCGCGGCAGGTGGTGCAAGACGTGCGCAGCCACTTTCCGGCCACGGTATTCCGCGCCATCATCCCGCGCAGCATCAAGCTGAGCGAGGCGCCCAGCTATGGCGAGCCGATCATACTCTATGCGCCCGATTCGTACGGCAGCGCGGCCTATAGCGCGCTGTGCGACGAGTTGCTGGCCGGCGATGGCGATGGGCGGATAGAGCAAGCGGAGGGCAGCGATGGGACGTAGACGTGCTTTGGGCCGCGGGCTCGATGCGCTGATCCCCGAGACGCCAGCGCAGCCCGGCGGCCTGCGCGAAGCTTCGGTGGACGCCATTGCGCCCAACCCGCTGCAGCCGCGCACCCACTTCGATGAGGCTGAGCTGCAAGAGCTGGCGGCCTCGATCCGCGAGGTGGGGCTGATTCAACCCTTGATCGTGCAGGCGGTGCCCGTTGAGGCGGGGCAGGCCGAGCGGTATCAGCTCATCACCGGCGAGCGGCGTTGGCGCGCCTCGCGGCTGGCAGGGCTCGAGCGCGTGCCGGTGGTGGTCAAAGATGTGACGCCGCAAGAGATGCTCGAGCTGGCGCTGGTGGAGAACATCCAGCGTGCAGACCTCAATCCCCTCGAAGAGGCTACGGCCTATCAGCAGTTGGCCGACGAGTTTGGGCTGACGCAAGACAGGATCGCCGACCGCGTGGGGCGCAGCCGCGCCAGCGTGGCCAACACCATGCGGCTGCTGCGTCTGCCCGAGGAGATCAGGGCAGGGTTGCTGAGCGGCGAGGTGAGCGAGGGGCATGCTCGTGCGCTACTGATGCTAGACGACGCCGACGAGCAGACGCTGGCCTATCGCAGCGTGGTGCGGCGGGCGCTCTCGGTGCGGCAAACCGAGGAGCTGGTCAGAAGGCTGCAGAGCCCGCCACCGCAGACCGGGCAGCGCTCGCGGCGCAGTGCCGAGACCGAGGCACTCGAGCGGCGCTTACGAGAGGCGCTGGGCACCAAGGTGGACCTGTTCCGCAGCCGCAAGGGCGGCCGCGTGGTGATCCACTTTTACTCTGAAGAGGAGCTGCAGGCGCTCCTCGACCGCATGGCCGCAGACAGCGAATAGATCAGCAAAAACGCCTAGCTCCGGCGCTTGACAGGCTCGGGCGGGCGTGCTATACTGCCCGCTGCAGTTGAGAGTCAGTGTAGGCTCTTGAGCATGGCGCTCCGTCTGGGTCGGCGCCCTCCGGCATCGGCCTTTTTTGACGGATTTGACAAGAGCAGAGAGTGGTCTAGAATGCCTCTTTGTCGCCTCTGACCGGGGCGGCAAAGGCGGGTGCACAGCACCGGGCTCGAGTGCAGCAGAATGCAAAAGAGCACAGTGAGGTCGCAGACCGCGATTTGACAAGGGCTGAGCGATGGTCGAGAGCGAGGGGTGCATCAGCGCCGCAAAGGGGATGTCATCAAAGCCGACCACGGCCAATCGCCGGGGCACGGCCAGTCGCGCACGCTGCGCCGCAGACACCAGCCCGATGGCCGTCATGTCGTTGTAGCAAAAAGCCGCCGTAGGCCGAGGCCGCAGCGCGAGCAGGGCGTCGAGGGCCTGTTCGCCCCCACTGGCGCGGCCATCGCCAGAGAGGATCACCGTGTCATCTATGGGCAAGCCTGCGTCATACAAGGCCTGGGCATAACCCGCGCGGCGCTCGCTGTCGTCGCTATGCCCCGGCAACCCAGAGATGTAGGCGATGCGCCGATGGCCCAGGCCCAGCAAGTGCTGGGTAGCCAGATAGCCGCCGTGGCGGTTGTCTACCGAGATCGAGACCACCCGCGCTCTGCCTTGATCGTTATGGCTGTTGATCAGCACCACCGGCACACCAGTCTCTTCGAGGTCGTCTTGATAGAGGTCGCCGATGCGCGACGAAGCTACAATAACCGCGTCGGCCCGACGCGCCCGCAGCATCTCTACCGACTGCACCTCACGCTCGGGATCGTTATCCGAGCTGGTGAGGATGACGCTATAACCGTTGGCGTGCGCGGTAGACTCGATGCCCTGCACGACCTCGGCTACAAAGGGGTCAGCGATAGTGGTCACCACCACGCCGATGGTCATGGTGCGGCCCAGCACCAAACCGCGCGCCTGAGCGTTGGGCACATAGCCCATCTGCTCAGCCAGCGCCTGGATGCGTTGACGCGCGGCCTCGCTGATCAGCGGGCTATCGGCCAACGCCCGCGAGACGGTCGAATGCGAAACGCCGGCCGCCTGGGCGATATCCTTGATCGAGACGCTCATGCTCCGCCTTGCACACGTGTGCAGGATGATCTGGAGAAAAGGCGCTGCAAAGGCGCCTTTTGATGCAATCGTGTGCATAGCATAGGCAGTGACGAGGGGATGTCAAATAAGCGAAGCTGTCCAGGCGATCGAACGCTTGGTCAGCAGGCCGGCGTTGGTCACCTAGCTCAGGATAAGCATGGCGATGCCCAAGACGGCAAACACCACACCCACGATCTTGCTCAGCAAGGCTTCATCGACGCGGTTGGCATAGCGCGCGGCCAATCTGCTGCCGACCACCGTGCCCACAGCGCTGAAAGCAGCCGCCTTCATCGGAAGGTTCCCGGTCAGGGCGTGCCCCACCGTGCCCGAGGCGGCGGTGAAGGCCATGATAAAGGTCGATGTGCCGATGCCCTCGTGCATCTTGTAGCCAAGCACAAAGACCAGGATAAGGAGAATCAGCACACCTCCACCGGCGCCCAACAGGCCACTGAGGATGCCCACCAACATGCCCAGGCCGAGGCTCGAGAGCACCACGTTCTTGCGCAACAGCTTGACCAGTGCATTCTCGCTGCGCGCCTGTGAGGCCGGTGCCTCGCTCAACAGCGCCGGCTTCTTTCGGTGGCCGCGCAGCCAGAAGGTGGCCGCGGTGAGAAATAAAAAGATGCCGAAAGAGCCACTCAAGCCGGATTCGGGGATCTTGGGCGAGAGCAGACTGCCCAACTGGGCCCCCAGCACTGAGCCCACGGCGATCCACCAGCCTTGTTTCAGATTGAGATGGCCCGCCTGATAGTAGGTCCAGCTCACGACGAACGAGGCGATGGTGTCGGTAAAGAGGCTCGCCCCAATAGCGTCAAAGGCCGAATAGCCCAACAGAGTGAGGCCGGGGACAATAACCATGACCCCGCTCGCGCCGATGAGCCCCGTGACGATGCCGGCAATAAACCCAACCCCCAGGATGATGGCGATAGACACGCGGCACTGCTCCCCATTCCAGTTTTTGTCGCTTCCGCGCCCCTTTCGGGCGCGACAAGGCTCGATTCTAGGCTGTTCGCTGAGCCTGTCAAATCTACATTTCGCGCCGTCCCGCAATCGCTTCCGACAGCGTCATGCGAATGCTGCGCCTAGTCTAGACGCGGCGGGGCAAAGGGCAAATCTTGCAAGAAAGCACGCGATAGCGGGCACAAACACACCGAGATTCTGGCCTCGCGTAAACTTGACAGCCTCCTGCCGGTGCGATATACTAGTCTTTGCCGTTAGGGATCGTACGATTCATTCGGCGCCGTTTGGGCCGGTGCCCGCAGGCAACGGTGCAACAGACGGATTTGACAAGTGCAGAGAGCGGCCTAGAATCCTCCCCTGTTGCGCCTGCGAAGGGCGCCTGGCGAAGGAGCTGTGGAAACTGAGCGAGACCGAGAGGGATCGCAGAGGGAACCAAAAAACAGCACAGCGTCGCGATTTGACAAAGGGAAGCGGGGGCGATATACTATCCCCTGCACTCTGGGGGAGGGAATCCCCAGGGGGAGCGGCACCTTAACAACTAAAGAGTGACAAGTGTCCTGAGAGCGGCCGGATAGGCGAGTAAGGAACGGAGCCTCGTGAAGAGGTAAGATATTCACGGAGGGTTTGATCCTGGCTCAGGATGAACGCTGGCGGCGTGCCTGATACATGCAAGTCGAACGGATCGACTAGACCTGGAAGGGCGAGTGAGGGTGGAAGATGAGAAATCGTTAGAAGCCCGAGCGGACCGGGAGAGGTTGGTGTTGGTCAGTGGCGGACGGGTGAGTAACACGTGGGCAATCTGCCTCTAGGTGGGGAATAACTACTCGAAAGGGTAGCTAATACCGCATGTGGTCCGTGAGGAAGAAAGGTCGGAAGACCGCCTGGAGATGAGCCCGCGGCCGATTAGCTAGTTGGTGAGGTAAAGGCCCACCAAGGCGACGATCGGTAGCTGGTCTGAGAGGATGATCAGCCACACTGGGATTGAGAACGGCCCAGACTCCTACGGGAGGCAGCAGTAAGGGATATTGCACAATGGGGGAAACCCTGATGCAGCAACGCCGCGTGGGTGAAGAAGGCTTTCGAGTCGTAAAACCCTTTTCTAGGGGAAGAGGAAGGACAGTACCCTAGGAACAAGTCTCGGCTAACTACGTGCCAGCAGCCGCGGTAAGACGTAGGAGGCGAGCGTTATCCGGATTCATTGGGCGTAAAGGGCAAGTAGGCGGTTGTCAAAGTTGGGCGTGACATCTCCTGGCTCAACTAGGAGAGGTCGTTCAAAACTAGGCAACTAGAGGGCAGAAGAGGAAAGCGGAACTCCTGATGTAGCGGTGGAATGCTCAGATATCAGGAAGAACACCAGTGGCGAAGGCGGCTTTCTGGTCTGCACCTGACGCTGAGAGGCGAAGGCCAGGGTAGCGAACGGGCTTAGATACCCCGGTAGTCCTGGCAGTAAACGGTGGATACTAGGTATCAGGGGTCAAGGCCTTTGGTGCCGAAGCCAACGCGTTAAGTATCCCGCCTGGGGACTACGGCCGCAAGGTTAAAACTCAAAGGAATTGACGGGGACCCGCACAAGCAGCGGAGCGTGTGGTTTAATTCGATGCAACACGAAGAACCTCACCTGGGTTTGACATATACGTAGTAGGGAACCGAAAGGGGACCGACGCTTCGGCGAGCGTATACAGGTGCTGCATGGCTGTCGTCAGCTCGTGCCGTGAGGTGTTAGGTTAAGTCCTACAACGAGCGCAACCCTTGTTGCCAGTTACATGTTACTGGCGAGACTGCTGGCATATAACCAGAGGAAGGTGGGGATGACGTCAAGTCAGCATGGCCTTTATATCCAGGGCTACTCACACGCTACAATGGCCGGTACAGAGGGCAGCCAAGCCGCGAGGCGGAGCGAATCTCAGAAAGCCGGTCTCAGTTCAGATTGCAGGCTGCAACTCGCCTGCATGAAGTCGGAGTTGCTAGTAACCGCAGGTCAGCCATACTGCGGTGAATACGTTCCCGGGTCTTGTACACACCGCCCGTCACGTCATGGGAGCTGGCAATACCTAAAGTCGGTGAGCTGACCGCGAGGGGGCAACCGCCTAAGGTAGGGTTAGTGACTGGGACGAAGTCGTAACAAGGTAGCCGTACCGGAAGGTGCGGCTGGATCACCTCCTTTCTAGGGAAGAGAGCATCAGCGGTGGTGCTCGAGGCCGCTTGGGTAGGGAGACTTGTCACTCTTTAGGCGTCGAGGTACGCCCGGCGTAGGGATACGCCGCAAGGTCGGGCCTTTAGCTCAGCCGGCTAGAGCACTCCTCTGATAAGGGAGAGGTCTCTGGTTCGAGTCCAGAAAGGCCCACAAGGCGATGGGGATGTGGCTCAGCTGGGAGAGCGCCTCCCTTGCACGGAGGAGGTCAGGGGTTCGAATCCCCTCATCTCCACAGGGGTGCAAGGGGCAGGGCGTGAGAGCGGCCCCAGAGCGGCCTTTGTACCTTAAAAACTGAACAGAATGCGAGTTCTGCGATCGCGGGAAGAGTCAAGATAGTAAGAGCACACGGCGGATGCCTAGGCGCATGAGGCCGAAGAAGGACGTGGCAGGCTGCGATAAGCTTCGGGGAGCTGTCAACGAGCGATGATCCGGAGATTTCCGAATGGGGGAACCCGCCCGGGGGAATGCCCGGGCAGCGCATGGTGAACACATAGCCATGGCGCAGGGCACGAGGGGAACTGAAACATCTAAGTACCCTCAGGAACAGAAAAGATTCCCTGAGTAGTGGCGAGCGAAAGGGGAAGAGCCCAAACCCGATGCGTGTAAGCGGTGGGCGTTGCGCATGGGGGGTTGTAAGGCTGGTCAGAGGTAGCCACCCTACCTCGAGGAGTAAGAAACCGCTGGCTTAGGAGAACGGCACTGGAAAGGCCGACCGGAGGGGGTGAGAGTCCCGTATCCGAAAAGCGAGCGGCTCCTGACGAGACCTTGAGTACCACGGGGCACGCTAATCCTGTGGGAAGCTGGGGAGTCCACTCTCCAAGGCTAAATACCTCAGGCGACCGATAGTGAACGAGTACCGTGAGGGAAAGGTGAAAAGAACCGGGGTAACCGGAGTGAAATAGAATCTGAAACCGTGTGCTTACAAGCAGTGGGAGGTCGCAAGACTGACCGCGTGCCTTTTGGAGAATGAGCCAGCGAGTTACTCTTTGTGGCGAGGTTAAGGGGGCGTACACCCGGAGCCGAAGCGAAAGCGAGTCTGAACAGGGCGCTTAGTCGCAAGGAGTAGACCCGAAACCAGGTGAGCTACCCATGGCCAGGAAGAAGCAAGGGTAAAACCTTGTGGAGGACCGAACCCTTCACTATTGCAAAAGCGAGGGATGAGCTGTGGGTAGGGGTGAAATGCCAAACGAACCTGGAGATAGCTGGTTCTCCCCGAAATAGCTTTAGGGCTAGCGTTGGGAGTTGAGTACTGGGGGTAGAGCACTGACTTGGCTAGGGGGCGTATAGCTTACCGAACCATATCAAACTCCGAATACCAGTATTTAGATCCCGGCAGTCGGACAGTGGGGGATGAGCTTCATTGTCGAGAGGGAAACAGCCCAGACCGCCAGCTAAGGTCCCGAAATCAGGCTAAGTGGAAAAGGAAGTGGGGTTACCCAAACAGCCAGGAGGTTGGCTTAGAAGCAGCCATCCTTGAAAGAGTGCGTAATAGCTCACTGGTCGAGTGATCCTGCGCCGACAATATACCGGGGCTAAGTCTGATACCGAAGCTGCGGATCTCACGGGCAAGGCCCGTGGGGTAGTAGGGGAGCGTTCTGAGCGAGTCGAAGGCACGTCGTGAGGCGTGTTGGATTGCTCAGAAGTGAGAATGCTGGCATGAGTAGCGAGAAATGTGTGAGAAACACATTCGCCGTAAATCCGAGGTTTCCGACGCAAGGTTAATCCGCGTCGGGTTAGTCGGGCCTAAGCCGAGGGCGCGAGCCGTAGGCGATGGACAACGGGTTAATAATCCCGTACCACGTCGTGGTGATTGAGCGAAGGGGTGACGCAGGAGGGTAGGCCAGCCGGTTAACGGATTCCGGTGCCAAGCCTGTAGGGTGATGAGCTGTGCAGGGAAAGCCGCACGGGGAGCCTGAGGGGTGATGGCGGGGCCCAGAGCCCAGAAGTGGTTGAGCCCAAGCTGCCGAGAAAAGCCTCTAGTGAGCCACACGTGACCGTACCGCAAACCGACACAGGTGGATGGGTAGAGCATACCAAGGCGATCGGGAGAACCCTTGTTAAGGAACTAGGCAAAATGACTCCGTAACTTTGGGAGAAGGAGGGTCTTTGGTGGTGAAGCTGCGAGCCAGCGGAGCCGCCGGAGATCGCAGTGAATCGGCCCTACTGACTGTTTAACAAAAACACAGGTCTCTGCGAAAGCGAAAGCTGAGGTATAGGGGCTGACACCTGCCCAGTGCCGGAAGGTTAAGGGGAGAGGTTAGCGCAAGCGAAGCTTTGAGCCGAAGCCCCGGTGAACGGCGGCCGTAACTCTAACGGTCCTAAGGTAGCGAAATTCCTTGTCGGGTAAGTTCCGACCCGCACGAATGGTGTAACAAGTGGGGCAGTGTCTCAACAAGGGACCCGGCGAAATTGAAATAGGCGTGAAGATGCGTCTTACCCGCAGCAGGACAAAAAGACCCCGTGGAGCTTTACTGCAGCCTGATATTGAGTTAGGGCTCAGTTTGTGTAGGATAGGTGGGAGACAGAGAAACTGGGGCGCCAGCCTCGGCGGAGTCAGCCTTGAAATACCACCCTAATTGAGTTTTGACCCTAACCCCAGGCCGTGAACCGGCTGGGGGACAGTGTCAGGTGGGCAGTTTGACTGGGGCGGTCGCCTCCCAAAAGGTAACGGAGGCGCCCAAAGGTTCCCTCAGGCTGAATGGAAACCAGCCGCAGAGTGTAAAGGCAGAAGGGAGCTTGACTGCGAGACCCACAAGTCGAGCAGGGACGAAAGTCGGGCTTAGTGATCTCACGACACCGCGTGGAAGGGTCGTGACTTAACGGACAAAAGCTACCCCGGGGATAACAGGCTAGTCTTGCCCTAGAGTTCACATCGACGGCAAGGTTCGGCACCTCGATGTCGGCTCGTCGCATCCTGGGGGCGGAGAAGTTCCCAAGGGTTGGACTGTTCGTCCATTAAAGCGGTACGCGAGCTGGGTTCAGAACGTCGTGAGACAGTTCGGTCTCTATCCGCTGTGGGCGGAGGTGATTTGAGGGGAGTTGCTCCTAGTACGAGAGGACCGGAGTGAACAAACCACTGGTGTGCCAGTTGTACCGCCAGGTGCATAGCTGGGTAGCCACGTTTGGCAGGGATAACCGCTGAAAGCATCTAAGTGGGAAGCCCGCCCCAAGATGAGATCACCCATTGCACAAGCAAGTAAGATCCCTGGAAGACGACCAGGTTGATAGGCGGCATGTGTAAGGGCAGCAATGTCTTGAGCAAAGCCGTACTAATGATCGAGGGCTTGACTGTTCTAGAGCGATGGCAGAGCGCATTCTGTTCAGTTTTGAGGGCACAAAGGTGGACGTTAAAAAGCGGACAGGTTTCTTGGTGATCTGAGCGGAGGGGGTATACCCGGTCCCATCCCGAACCCGGCAGTCAAGCCCTCCAGCGCCGATGGTACTTGCCTGGTAACGGGCTGGAAGAGTAGGTCATCGCCAAGAAACCTGTCCGCTTTTTGCGTCGCCTGACACCCCAGGGGCGACAGGCGCAGCGGTTTTGAGCGACGCCCGGCCTGTGCTAGAATCCTGCCACGATGGGGTGTCGCCAAGCGGTAAGGCAGCGGCCTTTGGAGCCGCCATTCGGGGGTTCGAATCCCTCCACCCCAGCCTCAGGCCGATAATGGACAGGAACCTGCCCTGCACCTAGAATGAGCCAGATCCTTCACGGGTCTGGCTTTTGCCTTGTGGGAGGTGTCTGTGCACGAACTCGCTGTCGCCATCCTTGCAGCCGGGCAGGGCACCCGCATGCGCTCTGACCTCAACAAGGTGCTGCACCCTGTCTTGGGCAGGCCGATGATCCTCTGGTCGGTGGGGCTGGCACGCCAGGTGGGCGCCGGGCTCGTCACGCTGGTGATCGGCAACAACGCCGAGGCCGTCGTCGACCAGGTGGGCCCTGGCGTCGACTATGCCCTGCAGGCCGAGCGCCTGGGGACCGGTCACGCCGTGCTCCAGGCCAAGGAATCGCTCCAGGGGCGGGCCCGCACCGTGCTGGTGCTCTATGGCGATATGCCCACGCTGCGCCTCGAGACGCTGCAGGCGCTGGTGGCGCTACACGCCGAGCGGCGCCCCGCCGTCACTCTGCTCAGCGTGCTCTCCGACGATTCGATGGGCTTTGGGCGCGTGGTGCGCGACGCACAGGGCCGCGCGCAGGCCATCGTCGAAGAGGCCGTCGCCACGCCCGAGATCATGGCCCTCAAAGAGCTCAACTGCGGCGTGTACTGCTTTGACGCCGACTGGCTGTGGCGACGCCTGCCCGATATCCCGCCAACGATGCCCAAGGGCGAGTACTATCTCACCGACACCGTGGCGCTGGCCATCGCCGACGGGCTGCCCGTCGAGGTGCTGCACATCGACGACGTCAGCGAGGTGCAGGGCATCAACACACGCGTGCATCTGGCCGAGGCGGCGCGCATCCTGCGACGGCGCATCAACGAGCGCCATATGCTCAACGGCGTCACTCTGCTCGATCCCGACACCGCCTACATCGAGCCCGACGTCGAGATCGGGCAAGACACGGTCATCCACCCCAACACGGCGTTGCAGGGCGCCACGCGCATCGGCCGCCACGTCAACATCGGCCCCAACTGCGTCATCCGCGACAGCGCCATCGCCGATGGCTGCCGCGTCGAGGCCTCGCATGTCGAGGGGGCGGTGATGGAGCGCGGCGCCGAGGTGGGGCCGTTTGGCCACCTGCGGCCCGGCGCATACCTGGGCGAGGGCGTGCACATGGGCGACTATGGCGAGGTCAAACAGGCCTACCTGGGGCCGGGCACCAGAATGGGCCATTTCTCATACGTGGGCGACGCGCACGTGGGCGCCAACGTCAATATCGGTGCGGGCGTGGTGACGTGCAACTATGACGGCGCCACGCGCCACGAAACGGTGATCGAGGACGACGCCTTTATCGGCTCGGGCAGCATGTTGGTGGCGCCGGTGCGCATCGGCCAGGGCGCGCGCGTGGGCGCCGGCGCCGTGGTGACCCATGACGTGCGCGCTGGCGGGCTGGTCTATGGCGTGCCCGCCCGCCAGCGGCCGTTGCGAGGTGCAGAATGATGAGGCCCGAGACCCGCTCGCAGGCCCAACTGTCGCCCGAGTGGCGCACCCTGCTCGACGCCGCCGCGGCCACGCGTCGCCGCGCCTATGCGCCCTATTCGTCCTTTGCAGTGGGGGCCGCGGTGCGCGCCGCCAGCGGCAACCTCTACACGGGCTGCAACGTCGAGAACGCCTCCATTGGCCTGACGGCGTGCGCCGAGCGCGTCGCCATCTGGAAGGCGATCGCCGCCGGCGAGCGGGAGTTCGAGGCGCTGGCCGTCATCAGCGCGTCGGGGGCCACGCCCTGTGGCGCCTGTCGGCAGGTGCTGATCGAGTTCGCCGCCGAGCTGCCCATCTTGGTGGCCGACACGGCCGGCCGCGCCTGGCTGACCGACCTGCAGACCCTGCTGCCCGATGCCTTTCCGCGTGTGTTGTATGGAGACGATGACGAGTGGCGAGCGGACGAGCGCTCGAGGAGCCAGAGATGAGCCCACAACCGCAAGGCGTTTTCCACGAGTTGGTGAGCAAGGCCGAGGCGCTGGTGAGCGCCTTTCAGCAGACCTATCGCGAACCGCAGCCGGCCGCCATCGCCGGCCCTGCCCTGGCGGCGATGATCGACCACACCATCCTCAAGCCTGAGGCGACCCCGGCCGATGTGGCCGTCTTGTGCCAAGAAGCCGGCGCGCACGGCTTTGCCTCGGTGTGCGTCAACGCCTGCCATGTGGCCCAGTGCGCGCGCCTGCTGGCGGCCGCCGGGCCCGCGGTGTGCGCCGTGGTGGGCTTTCCGCTGGGCGCCACGTTGACCGAGGCCAAGGCCTATGAGGCCGACCTCGCCATCGCCGAGGGCGCCACCGAGATCGACATGGTGATCAACGTCGGCATGCTCAAGGGCGGCGAGTACGCCTTTGTGCACGACGACATCGCCGCGGTGGCCGACGTGTGCCACGGCTCTGGCGCCATCCTCAAGGTGATCATCGAGGCTGTGCTCTTGAGCGACGTCGAGAAGGCGCTGGCCTGCGCGCTGATCGTGCGGGCGGGCGCCGACTTTGCCAAGACCTCGACCGGGTTCAGCACCGGCGGGGCCACTGCCCGCGACGTAGCCCTGATGCGCGCCGCCGTGGGGCCCGAGCTGGGCGTCAAGGCGGCCGGCGGCATCCGCACCTACGAGGCGGCCGCGTTGATGGTGGCGGCTGGCGCCACCCGCATCGGTGCCTCGTCGAGCATCAAGATCGTCCAGGGCGCGCCGGCCTAGGCCAGATCATGCCCCAGCCGCGCCTCTACCGCGTCGAAGCGATCGTGCTGCGCCAGCAGGACTATGGCGAGGCCGACCGCATCTTGACGCTGCTGACGGCCGGCGGCAAGGTGACCGCTCTGGCGCGAGGCATCCGCCGCACCACCAGCCACAAGGCGGGCCAGCTCGGGCTCTACGCGCGCGCCAACCTGCTGCTGGCGCGCGGGCGTAACATGGAGACCGTCACGCAGGCCGAGAACCTCGATCAGCACGAGGGCCTGCACGGCGACCTGCTGCGGTTCACCTACGCCTCCTATCTGGCCGAGCTGTGCGACCGCTTTGCCCAGCCCGAAGAAGAGAGCCAGCCCCTCTATGACCTGCTGGCCGCCGGCCTGCGCTGGATGGCCACCCGTAGCCACCTGTGGATCTGGGCGCGCTACTTTGAGCTGCGGTTGCTGGCCATGTCTGGCTATCAACCCGAGCTCTTCGACTGCGTGCGCTGCGGCCGCAAGATCGAGCCGGTGGGCAACTATTTCTCGGCGGGCGAGGGCGGCGTGGTGTGCGCTCGCTGCGGCCCCGGCGAGCCGTCGGCGCCCGGCATTTCGCTGGCGGCGCAAAAGGTGCTGCGCTATCTGGCCACGCACGATGAAGAGGCCATCGCGCGGCTGCGCGTGCGCCCCGCCACCGCACGCGAGCTCGAGGGGTTGCTCTGGCGTTATCTCGAGTACACCCTGGAGCGCGAGCTGCAGACGACGGCCTTCTTGCGGCGCATGCGGCGCGAGCTGGGCGTCACCGGCATGGACGAGGCCGCGCCCCCCGAAGAGGCTTTGCTCGCCGAGGATGAGGCCTGATCATTTGACAGTTGCCGCCGCTGCCTCTAGATTTGGGGGTCACACCCTGGTGCACTGCGAGCGGCGATAGGGGGCCTCATGGATCTGCAACAAGCCATCATGCGACTCAACGAGTTCTGGGCCGACCACGGCTGCCTGCTCTGGCAGCCCTACAACGTGCAGGTGGGCGCGGGCACCATGAACCCCGCCACCGTGCTGCGCGTGCTGGGCCCCGAGCCCTGGAACGTGGCCTATGTCGAACCTTCCATCCGCCCCGATGACGGGCGCTATGGCGAGAACCCCAACCGCTGGCAGCAGTTCTACCAGTATCAGGTGATCCTCAAGCCCGATCCCGGCAACCCCGTGGAGCTCTACCTCGACAGCCTGCGCGCGCTGGGCATCGACACCGCCAGACACGATGTGCGCTTTGTCGAGGACAACTGGGAGTCGCCCGTGGTGGGCGCCTGGGGGCTGGGCTGGGAGGTCTGGCTCGATGGCCAGGAGATCACCCAGTACACCTATTTCCAACAGTCGGGCGGCATGGACCTGGACCCGATCTCGGTCGAGATCACCTATGGCCTCGAGCGCATCATCATGGTGCTGCAGGGGGTGCGCGGTTTCACCGAGATCGCCTGGGGCGGCCAGGTGACCTATGGCGACATGCTGCTGCGCCCCGAGGTCGAGCATTGCACCTACAACTTTGAGGTGGCCAACGTCGACAACGTGCGCGCGCTGTACGACCTGTGCGAGGCCGAGGCCAAGAACGCCCTCGATCGCGGGCTGGTGCTGCCCGCCCACGACTATATGCTCAAGTGCTCGCACCTGTTCAACGTGCTCGATGCACGTGGCGCCGTGGGCGTCACCGAACGGGCGCGCTATTTCCGGCGGATGCGCGACCTGGCGCGGCCCATCGCGGCGCTGATGCTGCGCCAGCGCCAGGAGCTCGGCTTTCCGCTGATGAACAAAGTGAACGTGCAGCCGGCGCCTGTGGCCGCCATGGCGCCGCTCTCGCAGCCGCGGGGCCAGGCGCCCCACACGCTGCTCTTTGAGATCGGCGTCGAAGAGCTGCCCGTGGCCGACCTGGACGATGCCCTGCAGCAGCTACGCCAGAGCGTGCCGGCGGCGCTCGAGGCGGCCCGCCTGCCCTACGATGCGGTGCAGGTGGATGGCACGCCGCGGCGCCTGGCGGTGCGCGTCTACGGGCTGGCCGGGCGACAGCCCGACCACGAGACTGTGGTGCGCGGCCCGGCCGCTGCCATCGCCTATGACGAGGCCGGCCAGCCCACCCGTGCGGCGCAGGGCTTTGCCAAGAGCCGCGGCGTGCCCGTTGAGGGCCTGCAGCGGCGCGATATCGAGGGCCGCGAGTATGTGGTGGCGGTGATCGTCGAGCACGGCCGCAGCACGGCCGAGGTGCTGGCCGAGGTGCTGCCGCAGGTGCTGGGCGGTCTGCGCTTTGGCAAGGGCATGCGCTGGAATGCCAGCAACGTGGCCTTCTCGCGGCCCATCCGCTGGCTGGTCGCCCTGCTCGACGAAGTGGTGGTGCCTTTTGCGTTTGCCGGCGTGCCCAGCGGACGCAGCAGCCGGGGCATCCGCTCGCTCGGCTCGCCCGAGATCGAGCTCTCCTCGGCCGCCGCCTATGACGCGGCCCTGGCCGAATGGGGCGTTGCCCTCGAGGTGTCGCGTCGCGAGGCGCTGATCCTCGAGCAGGCGCAGCGCCTGGCCGAGGCCGCCGGTGGCGAGCTGGCCGTGGATGCCGACCTGCTGCGCGAGGTGGCCAACCTGGTCGAGGATCCGCTGGCCATCTGCGGCGCCTTTGACGAGGCCTACCTGCGCCTGCCCGATGCGGTGCTGCTGGCGGTGATGCGCAAACACCAGCGCTATCTGCCCGTCGTCAGGCAGGGCCGTCTGCTGCCCTGCTTTATCGCCGTGGCCAACGGTCGCACCCTCGCTGTGGACGCGGTGCGCTTTGGCAATGAAGAGGTGCTGCGCGCGCGCTATGCCGATGCGGTCTTTTTCTACGATGCCGACACCCGGCAGCCGCTCGAAGCCTTTACTGCCGGGCTGAGCACCCTCACCTTCCAGGAGCAGGTGGGCTCGATGCTCGACAAGGTCGAGCGCCTCCAGTCGCTCGTGCCCGATCTGTGCGGGCTGCTGAGCCTGGACGAGACGCAGACCGCCACCGCCGCGCGGGCCGCCGCCCTGTGCAAGAGCGACCTGTCGACCCAGTTGGTGGTGGAGCTGACCTCGCTGCAGGGCATCATGGGGCGGCACTATGCCGAGCGCTCGGGCGAGCGCCCCGAGGTGGCTCTGGCCATCGAAGAGCACTATCTACCACGCTATGTGGGCGACCGCCTGCCGACCAGCGCGGCCGGGCTCGCCGTGGGCCTGGCCGACCGCCTCGACACGCTGGTGGCGCTCTTTGCGGTGGGCATCCGGCCGTCGGGCGCCGCCGACCCCTGGGGGCTGCGCCGCGCGGCGCTGGGCCTGCTGCAACTGCTGGTAGAAAAGCGCCTGCGGCTGGCCCTGCCCGAGGCTCTTTCGCTGGCGGCCGAGCGCCTGCCCGTTGAGGTGACCGAGGACGCCCTGCGCGACGCCGGCGAGTTCATTGCGCGGCGCTACCAGGGCTATCTGCGCGACCTGGGCTACCGCTATGACCTGGTGGATGCGGTGCTGGCCGAGCTCAACTATGACCCCTATGCGGCGTTGTTGGCGCTGCAGGCGCTGGCGCCGCGCGTCGAGGCCGAGGGCTGGGAGCAACTGCTCGATGCCTACGCCCGCTGCGTGCGCATCACCCGCGACCAGCCGGCTCGCTACGCCATCGAGCAACGCCTGCTGCAGCAGCCCGCCGAGCTGGCCCTGATCGAGGCCTACCAACGCGCCTACCAGCAGGTGGCGGCGCAGCCCGACATGCCCACGCTGCTGGCGGCGCTCGAAGGGCTGCGGCCCACCATTTCGCGCTTTTTCGACGACGTGCTGGTGATGGACCCGGACGAAGCGGTGCGCCGCAGCCGCCTGGGCCTGCTGCAGGCCATCAGCGCGCTGCCCGAGGGCATCGTCGACCTGTCGCTGATCGAGGGCTTTTAGCCCAAAAAGGGGGGCGGCAGCCTAACTGCTGCCCCTCGATGCAACCTCGGGGTCCGCAGCAGTGTCTAACATACGTGTCGCGTGTCATATGCAGCACTGCAAGGAGGACCCCAATGCCCCGCATCGCGGTCGTCGTCGATAGCACCGTGGGGATGAGCCCCGAGTATGCCGCCGAGCACAACGTCCAGGTTGTGCCCCTTTCCATCCAGATGCAAGGTCAGAGCCTGCGCGACGGGGTGGATATCACCACCGAGCGCTTTTACGAGCTGCTGCCCAACTGCTCGCCACTGCCGACGACCTCGCAGCCTGCGGCCGGGGACTTTATGCGGGTCTACAGCTCCCTCGCCAGCGATGGCTATGACGGCATCGTCTCGGTGCACCTCTCGTCGGGCATCAGCGGCACCTGCGCCTCGGCCGAGCTGGCGGCGCGCGAAGTGGGCATTCCGGTCGAGATCGTCGACACGCCCTGTGCGGCGTCGGCCAGCCTGTTTGCGGCCGAGGCCGCCGTGCGGGCCGCAGAACGCGGGGCGGTGCTGGCCGATGTGGCTCGGCTTTCGCGGCGCGTGGCCACGCAACAGCGCACCGTGTTCGCGGTCGACACGCTCGAGTATCTCCACAAGGGCGGCCGCATCGGCGGTGCAGCGGCGCTGGTGGGGTCGATCTTGCAGTTCAAGCCACTGCTGCACTTTGTCGACGGCAAGATCACGGCGCTGGAGCGAGTGCGCACCTCGGCGCGGGCGTTGCGTCGCTCGATCGAGGTGATGGTCGAGTGGTTGGGCGCTGACACGCCGGTGTTGGCGCGCGTCATCCATGCGGCGGCGCTCGAGCGGGGCGAGCAGCTCGCCGAGATGGCCTGTGAGGCGCTCAATGTCGCCGAGATGCGCATCGGCGACGTGCCGCCGGTGCTGGGCGCTCACGTGGGCCCGGGCACCGCGTCCATCTGCTGTTGCCCGGTCGAGGTCGCCGGTCTCTAGCCGCCAGCCTGGGGCGCCTGGCGCTCGATGGCGATGTGCACGTCACGCGGCAAGGCCAGCCCGGCGGCCACCTCGATCGCCTTGAGAATGGCGCAAGGCACCGGGCAGGCGGCGTGGGTGCGGGCGGCGCCTGCCGCGCGGTAGACGCTTGTCTCGTGAATCGGCTGGCGCAACAGCTCCAGCGCCGACACCTCGGGCAGGGCCTGGGCGAGCCGCATGATCTGGGGGCAGGCCGAGCTCAGCTGCAGGCGCACGTTCAGGGCGTCATCGGCGCTGGCGCGAATCTCGGTCTCGAACCCGCACACGCCGGGCTGCACGCGAACGATGGACATGGGCGCACCTCTACACAGGTTGATCCATCGTAGCCGCAAAGGGCCGGCGTTGCCAAACACGCTGTGACATTGACAGGCCAGGCCCGCAAGCCTAACATGCAGGCCATCTGCTAGGGGAGGGCCGCATGTTCAGCGACTGGCTGCGACGCATCTCGCGGGGCCTCGTCGATCCGGTATCCCGGGCGCTGTGCCGCGTCGGGCTCGAGGCCAACACCGTCACGCTCATCGGGGGCCTGTTCAACATCGTGGTGGGCGTGGTGATCGCTCTGGGCCGCCTGCCGTTGGGCGGGCTGTTGCTCATCGTGGCCGCTGGCTTTGACGCCCTCGATGGCGCTATGGCGCGGCAACTGGGCCGGCCCACGCGCTTTGGGGCCTTTTTCGATTCGACCCTCGACCGCGTCTCAGAGATCGCCATCTTTGGCGGGTTGCTGTGGCACTATATGGCCCAGGGGCAGACGCTCTATGCGCTGCTCTCCTTCCTGGCGCTGGCCGGCTCGGTGTTGGTGAGCTACACGCGCGCCCGCGCCGAGGGCCTCGGCGTCGAGTGCAAGGTCGGCTGGTTCACCCGTGTCGAGCGCAGCCTGCTGACCATCATCGCCCTCATCGCCGGCGTGATGCCCTATGCGCTGTGGGTGTTGATGGTGGGCACCTGGTTCACCAGCGGGCAGCGCATGTGGCACGTGTACCGCACTGTGCGCGATGAGCCATTGGCCTGAGTTGCCAGCCTGACGGCTTTGTGCTACTATCGCTGTGCCGTGGTGGGCGTAGCCGAGTGGTCAAGGCATCTGGTTGTGGCCCAGAAGACCGTGGGTTCGAATCCCACCGCTCACCCTCAAGCCCCAGAGAAGCGGCGCGCTTGGCGCGCCTGACCTCTGGGGCGCTTTCATTGCTACGCGGCCCGCAGCGACGCCCCAGAGCGCCCTGCGTGGCCTGCAGGAGAAGTATCCATGCTGCGTCTGGTGTTGCGCCGGGTTCTCGGCGCCCTGGCCGTGCTGCTGGTCATCAGCTACCTGGCCTTTCTGGCGCAAGACCTCTCTCTGCACTCGCGCATGCATCAGGCGGCCCCGGCCCCTGAGGTGCTGCGGCAGGCCGCCGAACAGACGTTTGACCTCTGGCGGAACCTGCTGCGCGGCGACCTGGGCGCCGTGGTCGTCGCACGTGGCGTGTGGCGGCAGCGCACCCCCCAGCAGTTTGGCGAGCTCCTGGGGCCCTACTTTGTGCGCAGCCTGGCGCTGTTGACGCTGTCCATGGCCCTGGGCGGGCTGGTGGGCGGCTCGGTAGGGCTGCTGGCTGCGGGCTGGCGGCGCAGAGGCGTGACCTTTGGCCTGCTGATCCTCTCGATCATCGGCATCTCGACGCCCAGCTTTTTCTTGGGCACGCTGCTGCAGTGGCTCGAGATCACCTTCTACCGCGCCACCGGCGTGCAGCTCTTGCCGGTGGGCGGCTTTGGCTGGGGCCGCCACCTGGTGCTGCCGGTGTTGGTGCTGGCCGCGCGCCCGGTGGCGCAGGTGACGCGCCTGGCCTATGCCCAGTTCTCCACGGTGTTTGCCGCCGACTATGTGCGCACGGCCAACGCCAAGGGCTTGAGGGCGCTGGCGGTGTGGCTGCGGCACATCACGCCCAACGGCGCCACCACCGTGCTGACCGCCATGGGCACGTCGATGCGCTTTGCCCTCAGCAGCCTGCCGGTGATCGAGTACATGTTCGGCTGGCCCGGCGCTGGCAGGGCGCTGCTCGAGGCCCTCAACACGTCGCAGATGGCGGCGGCCACCGTGCTGCTGCTGACGCTGGGCGCGCTGTTCGTGGTGGTCAACCTGCTGCTCGACATCGCCTATCGCCTGATCGACCCCCGCCTGGCCTCGCCCGAAATCCAGGCGCGCCCCCGCGAGAGCTGGACCGAGTGGCTCGGTGGCCTGCTGAGCGACCTCTGGGCGGTGCTCACGCTGCGCCGCTGGCGCGAGCGGCAGGCGCAGCTCGAACAGAGCGTGCCAGCCCTGGCCGCCACGCTGTCGGCCGCCACGCCGCAACTCGATGCGGCCCGCGCCGACCAGGCTGCGCCGCGCCTCGGCCGGCCGCGCGAGTGGCTGTGGGGGCTCTTGGGCAACCCCAGCCTGCTGATCGGGGTGGTGTTGGGGCTGCTGCTGCTGGGGGTGGTGGCGTTCGGCCCGGCGCTGGCGCCCTATCAGGTGGTGGGCACCAACCCCTCGCACTATCTCGAGGCGCAAGAGCTGCGCCCGCCCTTTCCGCCCAGCGAGCGATTCATGCTGGGCACCGACGTGCAGGGCCGTGACATCCTGAGCCTGGTGCTGGTGGGGGCGCGTCGCACCCTGGGCATTGCGCTGCTGGCCATGCTGGCGCGCATCGCTGTGGGCAGTCTGCTCGGCTTTGTGGCAGGCTGGTTCTCGGGCTCGGCCCTCGACAGGGCGCTGATGGGCATCGTCGAGGCGCTGTCGGCCTTTCCGGCGCTGCTGCTGGCCATGCTGGTGGTGTATGCGGTGGGCATCCGCCAGGGGCTCGTGGCCTTTGTGGCCGGGCTGGCCTTTGTGGGCTGGGGCGAAGTGATGCAGACCGTGCGCGCGCAGGTGATGGCCATCAAGCCGATGGACTATATCGAGGGCGCGGTGGCCACCGGCCTGCGCGAGGGGCAGATCCTCACCGCTCACGTGCTGCCCAACGTGTGGCCCACCATCGTCAGCCTCGCCTTTCTCGAGATGGGCGGCGTGCTGATGCTGCTGGGCGAGCTGGGCTTTTTGGGGGTGTTCATCGGTGGCGGGCTCGCGGCGGGCGGCGACGAGTTCCCCACGCTCATCTACTATGACGTGCCCGAGTGGTCGGTGATGCTGGCCAACTCCTGGTCGTCATTCCGCTCTTACCCGTGGGCCATGCTCTACCCGGCGCTGGCGTTCTTTGTCGCCATCCTCGCCTTTACGTTCATCGGCGAGGGGCTACGCTGGCTGAGCGAGCGGCTGACCCTCAGCGTCAAGGGACTCTTCAACCGCTACACCCTGGTGGCAGCGGGCGTGGCGGCCGCGTTGGTGATCGGCATTCTGAACGAGGCCAGCCCCTATTCGCAGTACCGCTCGCGGGCGCTGGCCTTTGATGGCCAGCGCGCCCTGGCCGATGTGGCCACGCTGTCGAGCGCCGAGCTCAACGGCCGCCTGAGCGGCACGCCCGATGCCGACCGCGTGGCCGGGTGGCTCGTCGAGCAGTTCAAGGGCGCTGGCCTGCAGTTCGGCGGCCAGGCCACGCAGGACTATACGCAGACCGTCAGTGGCTACCACCGCGACCTGATCGCCATGCCCAGCCTCGTTTTCACCGGCCCAGACGGCGAGACGCTGACGGCCACGCTCAACCACGACTATTGGCGGCACCATGACGAGTATGACGTGGGCGGCGTGGGCGCGGGCGATGTGGTCATCGCCCTCGATGGCAACCGCTGGATGTTCAACGCCGAGACGGCCGCCTCGCTCTATAGCCTCTCGCCCGAGGCGTTGGCCTCGAAGGAGCGCCTGCTGTTGGTGCCACTGCCCGAGTTCGAGAGCGCGAGCTGGTATGTGGGCTACTCGGGCCGCCTGCTGACAGCCCAAGAGCCCACGTCGCGCTACGAATTGCTGGCGGCCAGCCCCCGCACCGCAGGCGAGGCCGTGCCCGCCGTCGAGCTCAGCGCAGCCTGGGTCGAGCGCCTGTTGGCCGGGGCGGGCTACACCATCGACGACCTGAGGGCCAGCTATGCTGCCGGCCAACCCCTGTTCCTCGACACGGGGTGGGATGCCGAGCTGCGTTTGCCCAACGAGGAGCGCCGCCAGGCGGCGGGGCTGAATGTCATCGGCTACTGGCCGGGCGAGGATGTATCTCTCGATGGCGAGGCGGTCATCGTGGCCGCCCACTATGATGGGCTGGGGCGTCTGCCCGACGGCACGCTCTACCCGGGCGCCAACGACAATGCCAGCGGCGTAGCCACCATGCTCGAGGTCGTGCGCACCTTGCGCGCACAGGGCTTTAGGCCCAAACGCAGCCTGATCTTTGTGGCCTACACCGACGGCGAGCGCCATCGCGCCCTTGACTACGAACGGTTCTTGCAGGCGCGCCTGGGGTTCGACGCCTTTGAGGTGGTGGCGGCCATCCAGGTGAGCGGCGTGGGCGCGGGCTCGGGCGACCGCGCGGTGGTGTGGCTCTCGAGCCGCGAAAGGCTGGCGCAGGTCTTTGCCCGGTCGGCCCGCAAGGTGGGCACCCGCGTCAGCACCCGCGAGGCGGGGCTGCATGCCGACCCGGTGCTGTGGCCGCGCCCCAAGGGCGTTCTGCCCAGCGTCGCCGTTTCGTGGGCGGGCGCCGACGACGTGAGCCACCTGCCCACAGACAGCGTGGAGAGCATCGACGCGAGCAAGTTGCAGGACGTGGGCGAGATGCTCTCGCTGGCCGTGATGGTGCTGGCCACCGACACCTCTTACTAGCCTGCACCGACGGTCGCCTTTGCCCGGCCAGGGCGGTTGGGCTATGCTCTCGATGGATGCAGAGGGTCGCCATCTGCCCCAGCCTCACAGGGAGAGCAGGAATGTCGAAAAAGCGTTACGCCCAGGTGGGCCTGGGCGGCCGTTCGTTGATGTACACCGCGGCCATCCTCGAGCCGTATCGCGACAGCGCCGAGCTGGTGGGCCTGTGCGATCTCAACGCCGGACGGCTGGCGCTGCGGCAGCGCTGGGCCACCGACCATGGCGGCGGTGACGTGCCCGGCTATCTGCACACCGATTTCGAGCGCATGATCGCCGCGACGCGCCCCGACACGGTGATCGTCACCACCAAAGACTGCACCCACGACCACTATATCTGCCGCGCCCTAGAGCTGGGCTGCGACGTGGTCACCGAAAAGCCCATGACCACCGACGAGCTCAAGTGCCAGCGCATCATCGACACCCAGCGGCGCACCGGCAAAAAGCTCACCGTCACGTTCAACTACCGCTACTCGCCGCCGCGCACGCAGGTCAAAGACCTGCTGATGTCGGGCGTCATCGGCGACATCCTCTCGGTCGACTTTCACTGGATGCTAGACACCTACCATGGCGCCGACTATTTCCGGCGCTGGCACCGCAACCTGGCCAACTCGGGCGGCCTGATGGTGCACAAGGCCACCCACCACTTTGATCTGGTCAACTGGTGGCTCTCGACCGTGCCCGAGACGGTGTTTGCCATGGGCCAGCGCCGTTTCTACACGCCTCACCAGGCCGAGCGCTACGGCCTGACGCGGCGCACCGAGCGCTGCCTCGACTGCCCCGAGATGGGCTGCCCCTTCCGCCTCGACCTGCGCGCCAGCCCGTCGCTGGTCGAGATGTATCTCGACCATGAGGCCTACGACGGCTATTGGCGCGACCGCTGCGTGTTCAGCGACCAGATCGACATCGCCGACACGATGAATGTGCTGGTGAGCTATGCCTCGGGCGTCAAGATGAGCTATTCGCTGAACGCCTTTATGCCCTGGGAGGGCTATACGGTCGTGTTCAACGGCACCAAGGGCCGCCTGGAGCACAAGTGCGAAGAGACCGTCTACATCAACGGCGACGGCTCGGTGCCGGGAGAGCTCAAGCCTGAAGGCACCACCATCCGCATCTTTCCGCATTTCGGCTCGGGCTATGCCGTGCCGGCGTGGCAGGCCGAGGGCGGTCACGGCGGTGGCGATGACTTGCTGCTGGCCGACGTCTTTGCGGTCCAGCGCGAGCCCGATCGCTATCTGCGCGCCGCCGATCAGCGCGCCGGCGCCTACTCGATCCTCACAGGGGTGGCTGCCAACCGCGCCATGGCCACCCATCGGCCGGTGCAGATCGACGAGCTGGTGAGCGGCATCGGCCTGCCAGACTATCCCCCGATGCCCTCGCCCGACGAGCCCATCGCGCTCGAGGTGCGGGCGCAGCGTGTCAATGCCGAAGAGGCCGAGCGTGTACAGCGTCAGCGTGACGGCGCCTAGCCGCAGAGAGGTGGACGCGATGACAGAGCGACCGAATATTGTGCTGATTATGGTCGACCAGTGGCGAGGCGACTGCCTCAGCGTGGCGGGCCATCCGGTGGTGCACACGCCCTACCTGGATCAGCTCGCCCTCAACGGCGCGCGCTTTACCCGCGCCTACTCGGCCACGCCCACCTGCATCCCTGCGCGCGCCGCGCTCTTTACCGGGCAGACGCAGGCCACCCATGGCCGCGTGGGCTACCAGGATGGCGTCAACTGGGACTATGCCACCACGCTGGCCGGCGAGTTCACCGGCCACGGCTACCAGACGCTGGCGATCGGCAAGATGCATGTCTACCCCGAGCGCTCGCAGGTGGGCTTTCAGAATGTCATCTTGCACGACGGCTTTTTGCACCACGCGCGCGGCCACCACGCCAACCTCGACCTGGTCGACGACTATATGCCCTGGCTGCGGCAGCAGCTCGGCCACGACGCTGACTATTTCGACCACGGCGTCAACTGCAACTCGTATGTGGCCCGCCCGTGGGACAAGCCCGAGGCCGTGCACCCCACCACCTGGGTGATGACGCAGGGCATCGAGTTCTTGAAGCGGCGCGACCCGCGCAAGCCCTTTTTCCTGTTCCTGTCGTTTCACCGGCCGCACCCGCCCTACGACCCGCCCGCCTGGGCGTTCGAGCAGTACCTGCACCGCGAGATGCCCGAGCCGCCCGTGGGCGATTGGCAGCAGGTGTTCGATGGCGCCGCCGACCCCTATCGGCCAGACTGCTTTTACGGGCGCATCGACCCGCATGTGCTGCAGCGCGCTCGCGCCGGCTACTATGGGCACATGACGCACATCGACCATCAGGTGAACCGCTTTATCGAGCGGCTGGCCGAATTCGGCCTGCGCGACAACACCTACTTTATGTTCACCTCAGACCACGGCGAGATGCTGGGCGACCACAACCTCTTCCGCAAGGCCTACCCCTACGAGGGCTCGGCCGCCATTCCCATGCTGTTGGCGGGCCCGCGCGACAGTGGCATTGGGGCCGGCGGCGTGGTGGATGCCCCGGTGGAGCTGCGCGACGTGATGCCCACCCTGCTCGACTGCGCCGGCCTGCCCATACCCGAGGCCGTGGAAGGGCGCAGCTTCTTGCCGCTGGCCCGCGGCGAGGCCACGCCCTGGCGCGAGCACCTGCACGGCGAGCACACCGTGCTGGGCATGAGCATGCAGTGGGTCACCGATGGTCGCTGGAAGTATGTCTGGTTCTCGAGCGACGGCCACGAGCAGCTCTTTGACCTGCAGAACGACCCGCAAGAGCGCCACGACCTGGCCGCTGCAGGCGGGCACGCCCGCGAGTTGGCCCGCTGGCGCCGGGCGCTGGTGGCTGCGCTCGACGGCCGCGAGGAAGGCTTTGTGCAGAACGGCTGCCTGGTGTCGGGCCGCACGGTGGTCCCGTGTCTGCGGCATCTGCGACAACAGGCAGGGCTGGAATAAGTGTCAGTGCAAGGAGGCATTGTCATGGCAAAGCAGATCAACGACTGGGAGAATCCACAGGTGGTCGGCCGCAACAAAGAGCCGGGGCACGCCACGCTGCTGCCCTTTGCCGACATCGCCAGCGCCATCAGCGGCGACTGGGCGCGCTCGCCCTGGTACCGCCTGCTGGATGGCGACTGGGCCTTTCACTGGGCGGCGAACCCTGGCGAGGCCCCCAGGCACTTTGCGTCGGCGGGCGACGACGTCTCGGGCTGGGGGCGCATCCCCGTGCCCAGCAACTGGCAGATGCACGGCTATGGCAACCCGGTGTACGTCAACGTGCAATACCCCTTCCCGCCCGACGATATCCCCAACGTGCCCTTTGAGACCAACGAGGTCGGCACCTATCGCACTGCCTTTGATCTGCCCGCCGAGTGGCGGGGCATGCGCGTCTATGTCGTCTTTGGCGGCGTCGAGTCGGCCTTTTACGCCTATGTGAACGGCCAGCAGGTGGGCTATAGCCAGGACAGCCGCCTGCCCGCCGAGTTCGACATCACCCCCTTTGTGCAGCCGGGGCGCAACGTGCTGGCAGCCCAGGTCTATCGCTGGTCTGATGCCGTCTATCTCGAGGATCAGGACCACTGGCGCATGGCGGGCATCCACCGCAGCGTCTACCTCTATGCCACGCCGCAGGTGCACATGGCCGACTTTCAGGCCGACACCGACCTGGATGCAGCCTATCGCCATGCGACCCTGCGCGTGCGCGCGACCGTGACCAACAAGGGCGCTGAGGTCGCCAAGGGGCTGACGGTCGAGGCGCGCCTGCTCGATGCCCAGGACCAAGACGCCATCGCGCCCCAGTCATCGCCGGTGACGGTGGCGCAGGGCGGCCGCGTCGAGGTGTCGCTGTCGGCGCCCATCGCCAACCCTAAGAAGTGGACGGCCGAGACGCCCAACCTCTACCGCCTGCTGCTCACGCTCAAGGACCCCTGCGGCGACCCGCTCGAGGTCGAGACCTGCCGCGTCGGCTTTCGCAAGGTCGAGATCGTCGACGGCCAACTGCTGGTCAACGGCGTGCCCATCAAGATCCGCGGCGTCAACCGTCACGACCACGATCCCGATGGGGGCAAGGTGGTGACCTACGAGTCGATGGTGCAGGACATCGTGCTGATGAAGCAGCACAACATCAACACGGTGCGCTGCTCGCACTATCCCAACGATCCGCGCTGGCTCGACCTGTGCGACGAGTACGGCCTGTTCGTCATCGATGAGGGCAACCTCGAGTCGCACGGCCTCTGGTCCAAGCCCAGCCACGACCCGCAGTGGCGCACCGCCTTTATGGAGCGCGTGGTGCGCATGGTGCAGCGCGACCGCAACCACCCGTCGATCATCATCTGGTCGCTGGGCAACGAGTCTGGCTGGGGGCCCAACCATGCGGCTCAGGCCGACTGGGTGCATGCCAACGATCCCTCGCGGCCCGTGCACTATGAGTCGGGGTTCAAGGCGCCCGAGCTGGACATGGTCTCGCGCATGTATCCCACCGTCGAGGCGATCGTAAAGCTGGCTAACGACGACGACACCCGGCCGGTGTTCATGTGCGAGTATGCCCACGCCATGGGCAATAGCTGCGGCAACCTCAAAGAGTACTGGGACGCCATCGAGGGCAACAAGCGCCTGATCGGCGGCTGCATCTGGGACTGGGTCGACCAGGGCCTGCGCCGTCGCGACGCCGATGGCGCCGAGTGGTGGGCCTATGGCGGCGACTATGGCGACCCGGTGAACGATGGCAGCTTTTGCTGCAACGGTCTGGTGGGCCCCGACCGCTACGTGCACCCCAGCCTGATCGAGTACAAGAAGCTCATCCAGCCGGTGGCCGTCGAGGCGGTAGACCTGGCCACGGGCAAGCTGCGCGCCCGCAACAAGCAGTTCTTTGCCGATACCTCGGGCCTGGCCGCGTCGTGGACGCTCACCGAGGACGGCGTCGAGCTCCAGTCGGGCAAGCTGCCCGTCATGGCCATCCCCGCCGGCGAGCGCGAGGCCTTCACGGTGCCCTTTGCACCGGTGACGCCCAGGCCGGGCGCCGAGTACTATCTCACCGTCAACTTTGGCCTGGCTGAGGACACGCTGTGGGCCAGGGCCGGTCACATCGTGGCGTGGGAGCAGTTCAAGCTGCCCATCGCCGCGCCGGCCACGCCGGTCTATCACATGCCCGAGCTGGCCTGTGTAGAGACGGCTGACGCCGTCACCCTCTCGGCCGACGGGTTCAGCCTGGTGATCTGTAAGGCCAGCGGCGTCATCAGCTCCTTTGTGCGCGCCGGCAGAGAGCTGCTGGCGGCTGCGCCCACGCTGCAGTTGTGGCGCGCCCCCACCGAGAACGACAAGGGCGGCTGGCGCGTGCGCATGGAAGAGCAGTGGCGCAACGCCGGCTATGATCGGCTGCTGCACCCCGTGCGCCGCGTCGACGTCGAGCGGCTGACGCCGCAGGCAGTGCGCGTCAGCGTCGATTTCGGCGCCCACGCGGCCGACAGCAGCGATGGCTTCAAGTGCAGCTACCGCTACACCGTGTTTGGCAGCGGCGATGTGTTGATCGACACGGCCATCGATCCCTTTTACCAGCGCCCGCCACTGCCGCGCTTTGGCCTCGAGCTCAAGCTCAACGCCGCCTATGACACCATGACCTGGTTCGGCGGCGGCCCCCACGAGTGCTATATCGACCGCAAGGCGAGCGCGCAGGTGGGCCTGTATCGCGGCTCGGTGGACGAGCAGTACGTGCCCTACGTGGTGCCGCAAGAGAACGGCAACAAGGTGGACGTGCGTTGGCTGTCGTTGACCGACAGCGGCGGCACGGGCCTGCTGGCCGTGGCCGAGCCCACCATGGAGGCCAGCGCGCACCACTATAGCACCGAGAACCTCACCGCGGCGCAGCACCTCAACGAGCTCGAGTGGCAGCCCGAGGTGACGCTCAACCTGGACTATCGTCAGTGCGGCCTGGGCGGCGCGAGCTGCGGGCCGGGCACCCGCCCCGAGTATCTGCTGCCGGCGCTGCCGATGACCTTCCGCGTGCGGCTGCGCGGCCTGGCCGCGGGCGATGACCCCGCGATGCTGGCCCGTCAAGAGCTGCCAGCGGCCGAATAGCCCTTCGACAACGTGCCGGGCCGCCGGTCGATGCTGCGATGACAGCGTCGACTGGCGGCCCCCGCCTTGCTCACGCTCCATGGTTGGTGCCGCGCCCAAGCCGGCCTAGAATGCGGGCATGAGCGCGATCGAGACAGTCCAGGCGGTCGTAGCAGAGGCGATGGCTGCTGCGCTGCCGGCGGGCGGGCCGCTGTTGGTGGCCGTGTCGGGCGGCGCTGACTCGCTCTGCCTGCTGCACGCGCTGCACGCCCTGGCCCCCGAGCTGAGGCTGCGCCTGCAGGTGGCCCACCTCGACCATGGCCTGCGCGCTGCCGCCGCCGACGATGCCGCCTGGGTGGCAGCCCTGTGCGGGCGTTGGGGGCTGCCTTGCCATCTGGGGCGGGCCGATGTGCGCGCCCTGGCCGCCGCCGAGGGCCGCTCGCTGGAGGACGCCGCCCGGCAGGCGCGCTACCGCTTTCTGGCGCCGGTGGCCGCCGAGGCGGGCGCGGCTGCGGTGGCCGTGGGCCACACCGCCGACGACCAGGCCGAGACGGTGCTGCTGCACCTGATCCGCGGCGCAGGCCTCGATGGGCTGGCGGGCATGGCGTGCGCCTCGCCCTGGCCGCTGGCCGATGATCCGCGCGGCGCCGCCCTGACCGTCTTGCGGCCGCTGCTGGCCGTGGCGCGGGCGCAGACCACCGCCTATTGCGCGGCGCTCGGGCTCGCGCCCCGGCTCGACGAGAGCAACGACGCGTCCGTCTATACGCGCAACCGTCTGCGCCTGGAGCTGCTGCCGCTGCTGCGCGAGCTCAACCCGGCCGTGGTAGCGGCGCTGGGACGCACCGCCGAGATCGTGCGCGGCGAGGCCGCCCTGCTGCAGCCCCTCGAGGATGGCGCCTGGCAGCGCCTGGCCTGCGTCGACGGGCCCAGCGTGCGCCTGGAGCGCGGCGCGCTGGCCCTCGAGCCGGTGGCGCTGCAGCGGCGCCTGCTGCGGCGGGCTGTGGCGGCGCTGGCCGGTCGCTCAGAGCTGTCGTGGGAGCACATCGCCGCGGCGCTGCGGGTGGCCCGGCAGGGGCGCACCGGCGCCTGCGCCGAGCTGCCCCATGGCCTGCACCTGCGGGTGGACTATGACTGGCTGTGGGTCGAGCCCCGTGACGCGCCCCGGGCGCCGAGCCGGTGGCCGGCGGTGTCTGCGCCCTGCTGGCTCGACATCCCCGGCGAGGCGGCCCTGGCCAGCGGTTGGCGTCTGAGAGCGCGAGTGGCGCCGCGGGCGGCGTTGCCGGCAGACTGGGCGTCGGCCGTGCGGCCGCTGACGGCCTATCTGGACGCGCCGGCGCTGGGCCCACAGGCGTGGCTGCGCCCGCGGCGGCCGGGCGACCGTCTGCAACCGCTGGGCATGGCCGGCCGCCAAAAGGTGAGCGACCTGCTGATCAACGCCCGCGTGCCGGCCGCCTGCCGCGACGCGTTGCCGCTGCTCATGGTCGGCGACGAGATCGCCTGGGTGGTGGGCGTGCGCAGCAGCCAGCGCTTTGCCGTGACTGCCGACACGGCTCAGGTGGCCGTGCTCGCGGCCGTGCCGCCAATCGACGAGGAGAGCGAGGGCGACGATGGCTGAGGTCTGGCTCAAACGGGGACGCGAGCGCTCGGTGCTCAACCGGCACCCCTGGCTCTTTTCGGGGGCGGTGCACCATCTGGCCGGCGAGCCGCAGCCGGGCGATCTGGTGACGGTGCGCAGCGCCACGGGCGAGGCGCTGGGCGTGGGCTACTATAACCCGCGCTCGCAGATCGTCGTGCGGCTGCTGGCCTGGGCAGAGCGCGAGATCGACGCGGCCTTTTGGCGCGAACGCCTGCAGGCCGCCATCGCGCGGCGCGGGCGGCTGGCCGCCGACGAGAGCACCGACTGCTATCGCCTGGTGTATGCCGAGGCCGACGACCTGCCCGGCCTGGTGGTCGACCGCTATGGCGAGTGGCTGGTGCTGCAGGCGTTGACGCTGGGCATCGATCGGCGCAAGCAAGAGCTGGCCGCGGTGCTGCTCGAGCTGACCGGCGCGCGCGGCGTCTATGAGCGCAGCGACGTGGACGTGCGCCCGCGCGAGGGGCTCGACGACGTCACTGGCCCGCTGGCGGGCGCAACGCCGCCGGCGGCCGTGCGGGTGCGCGAGAACGGCCTGCTGTTCGAGGTGGACCTGGCGCAGGGGCAAAAGACCGGCCTCTATCTCGACCAGCGCGTCAACCGCCAGCGCGTGGCGGCCTATTGCGGCGGCGCGCGGGTGCTCAACGCCTTTAGCTACACCGGCGGCTTTGCCGTGTATGCCGGCGGCGCGGCGGCGGCCATGGTCAACCTCGACAGCTCTGAGCAGGCGCTGGCCGCGGCGCGGGTGAACTGGGCGCTCAACGGCCTGCCCCCCGAGCGTTTGAGCGAGATCAAGGGCGACGCTTTTGTCGAGCTGCGCCGTCTGCGCGACCGCGGCGAGCAGTATGACGTGGTGATCCTCGACCCGCCCAAGTTCGCCTTTTCGCAGGCGCAGGTGCAGGCGGCCGCGCGCGGCTATAAGGATATCAACATGCTGGGCCTGCGGCTGCTGCGGCCGGGGGGCATTCTGGCGACCTTTTCGTGCAGCGGCGCCATCGATGAGGGCTTTTTCCTCAAGATCCTGCACGGCGCGGCGCTGGACGTGGGCCGCGAGGTGCGCGTCCTCGAACGGCTGGCGCAGGGCCCCGACCACCCGCTGCTGCTCAGTTTTCCCGAGGCGGCCTATCTCAAGGGCGTCATCGCCGTGGTGAGCTGACGCCCCACGTAGCAGTGTGCGTTCTTGCGGCGCGCGCCGAGGTCGCTAGAATAGAGCAATCATCTCTTGACAGACAGAGGCGGCAGGGAGGCGGACGGTGGACGCGTTGGTCAATGATGTTGCCGAGGTGCTGATCTCGCAAGAGCGCCTGTGCGAGCGCATCCAGGAGCTCGGGCGGCAGATCTCGACCGACTATGCCGGGCGCGCCCCGGCGCTGGTCTGCGTCCTCAAAGGCGGCTACCTCTTTTTGGCCGACCTCACCCGCGCCCTCAGCATCCGCCACTCGGTCGACTTTATGGCCATCTCGAGCTATGGCCGCTCCACCGAGTCGAGCGGGGTGGTGCGCATCCTCAAAGACCTCGATGCCGACATCAACGGCAAAGACGTGCTGGTGGTCGAGGATATCATCGACACCGGCCGCACCCTCGCCTACCTGCTCGAGAACCTGCGCTCGCGTGGGCCGCATTCGGTGCGCATCTGCACGCTGCTCAGCAAGCCGGCGCGCCGTGAGATCGAGCTGTACGTCGACTATGTGGGGTTCGAGATCCCCGACGAGTTTGTGGTGGGCTATGGGCTCGACTATGCCGAGGCCTATCGCAACCTGCCCTTTATCGGCATTCTCAAGCCCGAGGTGTATCAGCGAGACTGACGCCGCCGCCGCGACGCCAGCCTCGCTGCTGATCGCACAGGCTAGCGGCGCGCCAGCGCCGCGGCGATCTGCGCCAGCGCCTGTTCGATGTTCTCCACCGAGTTGGCGTAGGACATGCGCACGTGCCCCTCGCCATGCACGCCGAACGAGCGCCCCGACAGGCAGGCCACGCCCGCCTCTTGCATGAAAAAGTCGGCGCACTCGCGGCTCGTCATGCCGGTGCCGGTGATGTTGGGGAACACATAGAACGCGCCCAGCGGCTTGCGGCAGGTGATGCCCGGAATGGCGTTGAGCCCCGCCACGATCACGTCGCGCCGCCGCCTGAACTCGGCCACCATGTCGAGCACGCACTGCTGCGAGCCCTGCAGCGCCGCCAGCCCGGCGTACTGGTTCGAGGCCGAGGTGCACGAGTTCGAGTTGATCTCCAGCCGCTTGATCTGCTCGGCCAGCGCCAGCGGCATCACGCCAAAGCCCAACCGCCAGCCCGTCATGGCATAGCTCTTGGAAAAGCCGTGCAGGATGATGGTGCGCTCGCGCGTCGACATGCCCGCGAAGGTGGTCAGGCTGGCGAACTCGCCCTCGTAGAGGATGTGCTCATAGACCTCGTCGGCCAGCACCATGATGTCGCGCTCGACGCACACCTCGGCGATGGCAGCCAGCTCCTTGCGCTGCAGATAGCCGCCGGTCGGGTTCTGCGGCGAGTTGAGGATGATGAGTCGCGTGCGGTCGGTGATCAGGCTACGGAACTCGTCGACGTCAAAGCGAAAATCGAACTCTTCGCGCAGTGGCAGGGGCACGGGCGTGGCCCCGCAAAAGTTGATCATGCTCTCATAGATGGGAAAGCCCGGGTTGGGGTAGAGCACCTCAACGCCTGGCTCGGCCAGCGCCAGCAGCACAAAGAACATGATCGGCTTGGCGCCGGGCGTCACCACCACCTGCCGCGGATCGATCTCGTGGCCACGTGTGGCCGACAGGCTGGCGGCGATGGCCTCGCGCAGCGGAGCAATGCCCTCGGGCGGCGTATAGTGGGTGTGACCGGCGCGCAGGGCGGCGCAGGCCGCCTCGACGATGTGCGGCGGCGTGTCGAAATCGGGCTCGCCGATCTCGAGGTGGATGATCCTGCGCCCTTCAGCCTCCAGGGCGCGAGCGCGCGCGCCGGTCTCAAAGGCCGATTCGGTGCCCAACCGATACATGCGCTCAGCCAACTGCATTGCGACGACCTCCCATAGCGTGACATTGATCATAGGCGGCCAGCAGCTCGCGGGCGGCCGCCGCCCAGGTGTAACGTTGGATGCGCTCCTGGCCGCGCCGCAGCAGTTGCTGGCGCAGCGCCTCGTCTGAGAGCAGCCGCCAGAGCCCCGCGGCGATGGCCTCGATGTCGGTGGGTTCGACCAGCAGCGCTGCGTCGCCGGCCACCTCGGGCAACGACGAGGCCTGCGCCGTCAACACCGGCGTGCCGCAGCCCATCGCCTCGAGCAGGGGGATGCCAAAGCCCTCGTAGAGTGAGGGGAAGGCGAACAGGTCGGCGGCCGAGTAGAGCGCGGGCAGGTCGCTGTCGTCCACATAGCCGGCCAGCAGCACCGCGTCGCCCGCCTCGCGCGCCGCCACCAGAATGTCGTCATAGAGCCAGCCCCTGCCGCCGGCGATCACCAGCCGATGGGGCAGTTGATGTCGCTCGCGGGCCAGGCGAAAGGCGGCGATCAGCCGGGCAAAATTCTTGCGTGGCTGCAGCGTGCCCACCCCCAGAACGTAGGGCGGCTCGATGCCATAGCGCGCCAGGGCGGCCTGTCGCGCGGGGCCGTCGGGCACCGGGCGAAAGCTCGGCTCGAGCCCGGCGTAGACCACGCGGGTGCGCTCGGCGGGCACGCCCAGCAGCTCGATGACATCGCGCTGCGTGTGGGCCGAGTCGGCCAGCACCAGGTCAGCCTGCGCCACCGAGCGCGGCACGGCATTGATGAGGTAGTCGTACAACGCCGGCGACGAGCACTCGGGGTGGCGCATGAACGAGAGATCGTGCACCGTGAGCAGGGTGCGAGCGCGCCGCACCGGCGGCAGCACGAAATCGGGCGAGTGATACAGGTCGAGCCGCCCGGTGATCCACTCCACCGGCAGGGGCAGCCGCAGCCGCTGCCAGATGAGGGCCAGGTGCCGGTCGGAGAGCGGCAGCGTCAGGCGGCGATAGTTGGGCGGCCAGTGGGGCTCAGCAGCGCCGCGGCCGCCGCTCCACACCACATAGTCGTTGCTGTGGTCCAGCTCGGCCAGCGCGCCGATCAGCCCGCGGCAAAAGCGGCCGATGCCCGCGCCTTGTCGCACGGCCGCCGTGTAGTCAATGCCGATGCGCATCATTTCACCTTGCGGTAGGTCCACAGGCGGTTGACGCCATAGTTCCAGAACCAGACCACGCCGATGGCGATGGCCTTGGCCAGGTTGGTGCCCCAGCGCCCCCAGGCATCGGGAAAGACATAGTCATCGAGCCCCACCAGGATGCCGGTGTTGATGGCCAGGCCGGCCACGTTGACCAACGCAAACTGGGCGAGCTGCGGCCCAAAGGGGTGCGCCTTGGACTCGGGATAGGTCCAGTGGCGGTTCCACATAAAGTTGGAGAACACCGCCGCGCTGAAGGAGATGATGTTGGCCTGCCAGTTGAGGAGCTGCAGCGCCCACATGCCCAGGTTGAGCACGCTGAAATCGACCACGGCGCCGATGGCGCCCACCACGCTGAACTTGAGAAAGCGGGTCAGCTCTTTGCGCTGGCCGTCGCTCAGGTGACGCAGGCGCGCGATCAATGGGCGGCCTCCTTGGGTGTGGCCGCAGCGGCCAGGGCGATGCCGATGAGCAGGGCCATCAGCAGGTACATCTCGTGCACGAACAGGTTGTCCACCAGGCTGTGGGCCAGCAGATGGCCCCACATGCCCAGGGCGCCCAACGCCAGGCTGCGTTCGTAGCCGCTGAGGCCTCGCAGCCGGCGCCACAGCGCCACGGGCGCCGCCGTGCACACCGCCAGGAACAGGCCCAGGCCCACCAGGCCCAGTTCGGCCAACACATTGAGGTAGTAGTTGTGGGCGTGGCCCAGCGGGTCTTGCCAGCGAGGCAACGCCACCTGCGGATAGACCACGGCATATTGCCCGGCGCCCACGCCCAGCCAGGGCCGCCGCGCGAACATCGCCCAGGCGGCCTGCCAGTGAGCCAGCCGCTCGATGGTGCTGAAATTGTCATCGTTGACCTCGACCAGCCGTAGATCCTGGCCCAGGTAGGCGCTCTGCCCGGCCAGTCGGTCGAGATAGCCGCCCGGCAGCAGGCGGCCCGCCAGCGGGATGAGCGCCAGCGCCAGCAGCAGCAGCGCCGCGATGAGGCCCGGCGAGCGGCGCGCCAGCCACAGGCCCACCAGCGCCGCTCCGGCCGCGGCGCCCAGCAACGCCCCGCGCGACCAGCTCATCACCAGCGCTGTGGCCATGATGGCGCCGCTGAGCGCGGCCACCACCAGCAGCAGCAGAGCGCCGCGATCGTGGCGCGCCGGCCGCCAGCCGGCGATCAGGACGCCATAGGCCAGCGGCAGCAGCAGCCCCAGATAGCCGCCGTAGGGGTTGGGCTGCAAGAAGGTGCCATGGGCGCGCATATAGCGGCCAAAGAGCAGGAATCCCTCGGGCCCCACGCCGAACAGGAACTGGTAGATGCCCAGCAGCCCCTGCAGCGCGCCGCCCGTCAGCAAGCCCAGCGCCAGCCACAGACGCCAACGCCGGTCGACCAGCGTGGCGGCCATCCACAGTAGCAGCAGCAGCTCGACCCACTTGGCCAGCTCTTTGAGGGCCACGGTGAGCGAGATCACCCGCAAGAGCGACAGCGCCAGCCACAGGGTATACAGCGCCATGGGCAGCCACAGTCGCGAGGGCAGCCGCGGGCAGCGGCGATAGGCCAGCCAACGCACCGCAAACGCGCCCAGCGATGCTGCCAGCAGCAGCTCGCTGGGGCCCACCGTCAGGCCGCCCAGGTGCAGCTCGTAGAGCGAGCCAAAGGGCACCGCCAGCCCCAGCAGACACAGCCCCAGCGGCGGCCAGCGCAGCAGCGCCAGCCCGCCAAGCGTTGCGCCCACCAGCAGCAGTGCGGTGCGCAGCGGCAGGGCGGCCAGCAACGCGGCCAGCACCAGCGCCAAGAGCGCCAGGGCGGTCAGCTCCAGAGGCGGCCGCTGCAGGCGACCTTGCGCGAGCGACGGGGCTTGCATGGCGGTGGCGGCTAGGCCACGCCGAGGCGTTGCGTGAACGAGGCCGCCGTCAGGCGCAGCCCCTCTTCCAGCGACACCTGGGGCTCCCAGCCCAGAATAGTGCGCGCCCGGGTGATGTCGGGCTGGCGAATCTGAGGATCGTCCTTGGTGCGCTGGTCGGTGGGCGCGATAAAGACGATCTCTGATGGCGAGTGGGTCAGCTCGATCACCAGCCGCGCAAACTGCAGGATGGTCATCTCGCGCGGGTTGCCCAGGTTCACGGGCATGGCCTCGTCCGAGTTCATCAGGCGCACCAGCCCAGCGACCAGATCGCCGACGTAGCAAAAGCTGCGCGTGCGCGAGCCGTCGTCATACACGGTGAGCGGCGCGCCCTGCAGCGCCTGGGCCATAAAGTTGGGCACCACGCGGCCGTCGTTGAGGCGCATGCGCGGCCCAAAGGTGTTGAAGATGCGGGCGATGTGGGTGTTCACGCCGTGGGTGCGGTTGTAGGCCATGGTGAGCGCCTCGGCAAAGCGCTTGGACTCGTCATACACGCCGCGCGGCCCCACCGGGTTGACGTTGCCCCAGTAGCTCTCGGGCTGGGGGTGGATCAGCGGATCGCCATACACCTCAGAGGTGGACGCCAGCAAAAAGCGCGCGCCCTTGGCCTTGGCCAGCCCCAGCGCATTGAGCGTGCCGATGGCCCCCACCTTGAGCGTCTTGATGGGCATGCCGAGATAGTCCACCGGGCTGGGCAATGACGCCAGGTGGTAGATGGCGTCCAGCGGCCCCTCGACGCTGATGTACTCGGTGACGTCGTGATGCACAAAGGCAAAGCCTGGCGTGTCTTTGAGGTGGGCGATGTTGCGCAGGCTGCCGGTGATCAGGTTGTCCATGGCGATCACCTCGTGGCCGTCTGCCAACAGCACATCGCAGAGGTGCGAACCGATGAAACCCGCGCCGCCGGTGATGAGAATGCGCATGGGCCTGCCTCGTGGGGGTGAGATCGGCGCCAGTATAGCAGACGGGTAGATGCCGGTCAAAGCTTGGGCGCTTGCTCAGGGGTGGTATAATGCCCGCTGTCAACAGAGGGGGTGCCATGCGCTTTTTGCACAGCCTGCAAGACCAACCATTCGACGCTGCCACCTGGGACCGTTTTGTGGCCAGCGACCCGGGCGGGCATTTGCTGCAGACCTGGGCCTGGGGCGAGCTCAAAGGGCGCTTTGGCTGGCGGGCGGTGCGCGCCGCCGTCGAGCGCGACGGCGCGCTGGTGGCGGGGGCGCAGGTGCTCTTCAGGGGGCTGGGGCCGCTGACGCTCGCCTATGTGCCCAAGGGGCCCGTGCTGGTCGACGATGACGCCGCTGCGGCGCGGGCGCTGTGGCAAGGGTTGGGCCGGCTGGCGCGGCCGCTGCGCGCTGTGGCCCTCAAGGTCGAGCCCGACTGGCGCGATGATGAGCCCTGGCGCCACGCCTGGCTACGCGAGCAGGGGCTGACGCCCAGCCCGCGGACCATCCAGCCGCGCCATACCATCATCGTCGACCTGGCGGCCGATGAAGAGACCATCCTGGCCCGCATGAAGCCCAAGTGGCGCTATAACACGCGCCTGGCCGAACGCAGGGGCGTGGACGTGGGCGTGGGCGCCGTCGAGGACGTGGACGCCTTTCACGACCTGATGCAGGTGACGGGCGAGCGCGACACCTTTGGCGTGCACAGCGCCGCCTACTATCGGTCGGCGCTCGCACTGCTGGCGCCGCAGGGCCGCGCGCGGCTGCTGCTGGCCTCGTTCGAGGGGCAGTTGCTGGCCGGGCTGATCGCCATGCAGTTCAACGGCCGCGCCTATTACATGTACGGCGCCTCGAGCAACGAGCAGCGCAACCTGATGCCCAACCATCTGCTGCAGTGGCGGGCCATGCAGTGGGCACGGTCGCTGGGCTGCACGGCCTACGACCTGTGGGGCATCCCCGATGTGCACGAGGACCCCGAGACGGCGCCGCTGGCCGGCGTCTACCGTTTCAAGGCGGGCTTTGGGGGCGACGAGGTGCGCTTTGTGGGCGCCTACGACCGGGCCTACCGCCCGCTGCTCTGTCGCGGCGTCGAGCTGGCCTGGCGGTTGCGTTCGGGGGCGGCCCCGACGGGCTAGCCGCTGGCGACGCCGCCTGACGGGTGCCATAGAAAAGAGCGCGGAGGGCCGAGGCCCTCCGCGCTCTGTGCGATCGTGCGGGCGCTAGACGCCCTTCTTGCCCATGTAGGCCAGCAGGTCAGCGATACGGCTCGAGTAACCCCACTCGTTGTCGTACCAGCTCACAACCTTGACCATGTTGCCGCCGATGACCGCGCAGAAATCGGCGTCGATGATGCTGGAGCGCGTGTCGCCCTTGAAATCCATCGACACGAGCGGCTCCTCTGAGACGCCCAGGATGCCCTTGAGCGCACCGGCCTCGGCCTCTTTGAAGGCGGCGATCAGCTCATCCTTGGTCAACGACTTTTCGACCTCGGCCACAAAGTCCACGATCGAGACCGTGGGCGTGGGCACGCGCATCGAGATGCCGTCGAACTTGCCCTTGAGGGCAGGGATCACCAGGGCGACGGCCTTGGCGGCGCCGGTGGTGGTGGGGATGATGTTCAGCGCCGCGGCGCGCGAACGGCGCGGGTCGCTGTGGGGCAGGTCGGTCAGGCGCTGGTCGCCCGTGTAGGCGTGAATGGTGGTCATGAGGCCCTTGACGATGCCCCACTTCTCGTGGACGACCTTGGCCGCGGGGGCCAGGCAGTTGGTGGTGCACGAGGCGTTGGAGATGATCACGTGCTTGGCGGGATCATACAGCTCCTCGTTGACGCCCAACACGATGGTGATGTCCTCGCCCTTGGCCGGCGCGCTGATGACCACCTTCTTGGCGCCGCCCTGAATGTGGGCCTTGGCCTTTTCTGCGTCGGTGAAAAAGCCGGTCGACTCGAGCACGACGTCGACGCCCAGCTCGCCCCAGGGGATCTCGGCCGGGTTGCGCTTGGCAAAGAACTTGATCTCTTTGCCGTTGTAGAAAATGCCGTCTTCGTCGGCCGTGACGCTGGCATTCAGCTTGCCATAGATCGAGTCGTACTGCAGCAGCAGCGAAAAGGACGAAGGCGGAAACAGGTCGTTGATGCCGACGACTTCGATCTCACCGGGATAGTTGTCGACCATGGCCTTAAAGGCCTGACGGCCGATGCGGCCGAACCCGTTGATACCAACCTTGAGCGTCATGATGAAACCCCTTTCATAGACACGAATGCGGCAGGCGGGGCCTGCCAGGCAAATCAAGATGTGGCAGGCGGCTCACGGCACGCTAACCGCAGTTACCCGTCACTTGATGACTGTATTCAGTATAGCGAATGCGCCCGGCCGCGTCAAAGGAATTCGACCCGCCCTAGAACAGCATCGCCTCGGCAAACTGGGCCTGAAAGTCGGGCCGCCCAGACAGCTCGAGATATTGCACGTGCTCGAGGATGCGGGTGGCGTTCTCGCGCTCGGTGCGCGAGAGCAGGGCCATGCGCGCGCCGGTGCCGGCCGCGTTGCCGATGGGCTCCAGGCGCGCATTGGGAAAGGCGGGCATCAGCCCGATGGTCAGTGCGCTCTGGGGCGAGATATAGTTGCCGAACGCCCCGGCCAGATAGACCACGCGCACCTCTTCATGGCTCACCCCGAGCTCTTCCATGAGGATCTCGATGCCGGCGCGAATGGCCCCTTTGGCCAACTGCAGCTCGCGGACGTCGCGCTGGGTGATGGTGAGGCCGCGGCCGCCGGCGCCGTCGTTGGGCTCTACCAGCACCAGTTGACGGCTGCGGCCGGCGCCCACAATGCGCCGTGCCAGCGCCGGTCGGCCCGCATCGGCCAGCTTCTCCGGCGCCTCGATGCGCCCCGAAGGGTGCAACACGCCCGACGTCAACATGGTCGCCACCAGGTCGACCAGGCCACTGCCACAGACGCCGCGCGGCGGCGCCTCGCCGATGGCGTGCCAGCGCACGTCATGGTCGATCTCGACGCGGTCGATGGCGCCATCGGCGGCGCGCATGCCGCAACTGATCTGGGCGCCCTCAAAGGCCGGGCCCGCCGCGGTCGAGCACGTCAACAGCCGCTCGCGCGAGCCCAGTGCCATCTCGCCGTTGGTGCCGATGTCGATGGCCAGGCCCAGCTCGTCCTGCTGATACAGACGGCTCGACAGGATGACCGCGACCGTGTCGGCGCCCACCCAGCCGGCGATGTTGGGCAGCAGCCAGATGGCCGCGTCGGGATAGATGCCCAGGTGCAGCTCGCAGGCGCGCAGGCGCAGCGCCGGCGTGACCGCCGGGACGTAGGGCGACTGGGCCAGCGCGGTCGGGTCGATGCCCAGCAGCAGGTGCTGCATGGTGGTGTTGCCCACCACCACCACCGCCAGCACGTCGCGCGGCGTGGCGCCGATCTCGGCCGTGTCGGCGGCGATGATATCTTGCATGGCGCCCAGCACCGCCTGCTGCAGGTCGCTCAGCCCTGCGGGCGAGCTGGCGTGGGCGATGCGCGACACGACGTCGTCGCCATAGCGCGTCTGCGGGTTGAGCTGCGAGGCGACGGCCAACTGCTCGCCGGTCTCCAGGTCGAGCAGGTAGCCCACAATGGTGGTGGTGCCGATGTCAAAGGCCACGCCCAACAGCCGGTCGGGGCCGGCGCCGGGGTGCGCCATCACCACCTCGTCGTCCACTTCGATCAGCGTGAGCTGGCCGCCATCGTTGCGCAGGGCTCCGGGCAACTGCTGCAGCGCGCCCAGCGTCAGCTTGAGGCGGCGGCCCAGCGACGCCTCGGCGGCGCGCTGCGCGTTCTCCAGGTCGGGGAGCTGGTCCTCGAGGGTGGCCGCGGCCAGCCGCAGGGGAATGCGGCGCACCCACGGATCCAGCTCGATCTCTTCGCTGGCGCCAGCCGAGAGGATGCTCACGCGCGACAGGCGCGATTCCTCGGGGATGACCACGTCCAGATCGCCCAGGGCCACGGCCTGGCAGGCCAGGCGATAGCCCTGCTCGATCTCGGTGGGCGAAAGAGCGTGCAGCTCGCGCTCGGTCAGCGGCCCCAGCGGCCCGCGCGCGATGACGCGACACTTGCCACAGGTGCCGCGCCCGCCGCAGACCGCCTCGATCTCGACGCCGGCCTGCTGCGCCACCTGCAAGATGGTGGCCTCTCGCTCGACCTCTGCTCGCACACCATAGGGCTGGAATCGGATGCGCATGACCCTCCCATCAAACTGTGGTGGCGGCCTTTTCGAACACGAGCAGGTGCGACAGGCCCAGCACCTGCAACGGGGTGCGCTCCAGCGCATAGCTGACCGTGCGCAGCGCACGGCCCGCTCGCGGCCAGCGCGCCACGATGTTGTCATAGCCGGCAAACACCTGCCGGTGCACGACGATCTGCCCGGGCAGCCCTTCAAAGAGCCGCCGCAGCCCCCGCCGAGTGTAGGCGCGCACATGGGGCGCCAGCCGTCGACGCGCCACATCGGGGAGATAGTTCACCAGGGGGATGTTGCCATAGTGGTAGCGCCCGCGCCAGTAAATGCCATGGGTCTCAAAGGGATACCAGCGGTTGGGCACATAGAGCACCAGCCTGCCGCCGGGCTTGAGCACGCGCCAGGCCTCGCGGGTGGCAGCGCGGTCATCGCCCACGTGCTCGAACACCTCGTTGGCCAGGATGACGTCAAAGTGTCCGTCGGGGTAGGGGAGCTGTTCGGCGCTGCCCACGCGGATGTTGGGCAGGCTGCGGCTGGCCTCGGCCACGCGCGCGGGGTCCACATCCACGCCGTGCACATCGTCGCTGTAGGCGCGCAGGGCCCGCACATACAGGCCCAGGCCGCAGCCCACATCGAGGATGCGCGCGCCCTCGAGGGGGGCGTAGCGTCGCACCAACTGCAGGCGACGCTCCTGGCCCTCGCGCCACACATAGCTGGGGTGCCCCAGCGTGATTGCCCCTTGTTCGTCTACCACGTTTGCACCTCGAGGGCTGATGATACGCCCGCCCGGCCCCAGAGGCAAGGCGGGCGCTGCTGCCTGGGCCGCGCTATAATGCGGCCGGAGGCGCGATGCTGTTCACGGTGCTCGTCTGGTGGTTGGCGCTGACCGCGCTGGGCCTGGCCGGTGGCGGGCTGCTGCTGGCGCTGGGCTGGCAGGGCGAGCCGACGCTGGCGGCCTGGGCGCGGCCGCTGGGCCTGCTGGCGCTGGCCTGGCTGGCCTGGCTGCTGGGGCATCTGCTGGCCATGCCGCTGGCGCTGGGGCTGGCGCTGGCGGTGACAGCGTTGAGCGGGGGCTGGGCGCTGTGGCGCCGTCGAGCGGCCTGCGTTCGGGCCCTACGCCGGCAGTGGCGCGCGCTGCTGGTGGGCGAGGCAGTGCTGCTGGCCGCTCTGGCAGGGGTGGCCCTGCTGCGTGGCCGCGCACCGGGCATTGCCCACACCGAGCAGCCGATGGACATGGCGTTTTTGGCGAGCTGTGCGCGCGCTGCGCGCATGCCGCCCGCCGACCCCTGGCTGGCGGGCGAGCCGCTCAACTACTATTACCTGGGCTATCTCATCTGGGGGCTGTTGGCGCGGCTCACGGGCACAGCGCCCACCGTGGCCTACCATCTGGCGCTGGCGGCCACGGCCGGGCTGGGGGCGCAGGCGCTCTATGGGTTGCTGCTACTGCTCTGGCCGGGTGAAGCGCCGGCCACACCTCGCTGGGGGCGGCCGCTGCTGGCGGCGCTGGGGGCCGGCGTCATCGTGGCGGCGGGCAACCTCATTGTGCTGGCCGAGGGGTTGCGGTCGCTGGGTGCACTGCCCCATGGGGTGGCCAGCTGGCTGGGCGTGCCCGGCCTGGCCGAGGCGCCGGTCACGGGCTCGCCGCTGCCGGGCGGCAACTGGTGGTGGCGGGCGTCGCGCCCCTGGCTCGACAGCGCCCTCTTGGGCGACGGCACCATCATCGTCGAGTTCCCCGCCTTTAGCCTGATCCTGGGCGACCTGCACCCGCACCTGATGGCGCTGCCCTGGAGCGTGGCGGCCGTGGGCTTGGCCCTCACCGACGGCGAGGCAGCACGGCGCTGGCCGCGGGCGGCGGCCCTGGGATGGCTGCTGGGGGGCGCGGCCTTTGTCAACGGCTGGGAGCTGCCCACGCTGCTGACCTTGACGGCGCTATGGCAGGCGTTAGCGGTGCGTCGAGGGCAGGCGCACTGGCGCCAGGCTGCGGGGTTGTGGCTGGCCACGCTGGGCGCGGCGCTGCTGCCCTATGCGCCCTTTTGGCTGCGGCTCTCGACGCAGGTCACGGGCCTGCAGGTGAGCTGGCTCGCCAGGACGCCGCTGCGGGGCTACCTGCTGGTATTCGGGGCCTGGCTGCTGCCCATCGGCGTGCTGGCCATCGCGACGCCGGCCCGATGGCGCGGCCTGGCCTCACGCGGACTGTGGCGCTGGTGGCTGGGGTGGTTGGGCGCGTCGCTGCTGGCCGTGTGGCTGGTGGGCGGCGCGGCGCAGGTGGCGCTGTCGCTGATCGGCCTGGCGCGCGGGGCGCCGCTGGCGCTGCTGTTGACTCTCGCCCTGGCCGCGCTGACACAACGCCTGTGGCTGGATCGAGCAGCAGCCGCACGCCCGCGGCTGCTGTTGCTGCTGGCGCTGGCGCTCACCTATGCCTGCGAGCTGCTCTTTCTGCGCGATCTGTTCGGCACGCGCATGAACACGCTGTTCAAGTTCTACTATCAGGCCTGGTGGCTGCTGGGCGCGGTGGCGGTCGTGGCGCTGGTGCGCCTGGGGCGCGGCGGCCGTTGGCAGCGCTGGGCGGCCGGGGGCACGGCGCTGCTGTGGGCGCTGTTGAGCGCCTACCCGCTGCTGGCGATGCCGCCGCGCGGCGAGCGCTGGTCGCTGGATGCGCTGACCGACCTCGCGCCTGCCGATGCCGCGGCGGTCGTCTGGCTGCGCGCACAGGCCGCCCCGGGCGACGTGCTGTTGGCGGCGCCGGGCGCCACGTACGATCCCGCCGCGGTCAGGCTGTCGAGCCTGACGGGCGTGCCCATGGTGCTGGGCTGGCCCGACCATGAGCGTCAGTGGGGGCGCAGCGCTCGGCTGTTGGCCGAGCGCGAGGCCGCTATCGACGCGGCCTATCTGACGGCGGACGACGAGGAGCTGCGGGCGGTGTTGCGCCGCTATGGCGTGCGCTGGGTGCTGTTAGGGCCCTGCGAACGCGAGCGCTACGGCGAACAGGCGCTTTCCGCGGCGCGCTGGGCGCCCTGGTGTCAGCCTGCGCTAGAGCGCGAGGGCCTGGCCCTGCTGCAATGCCAGCCGTGAACGACAAAGAGACACCACCGTCGAGGCAGTGTCTCTGGGTTCATTGACGCTGGCTGCGGCCGCTGACGGCCGCGCAGAGCACTAGCGCGCGTTGAGGTGCTTCATCAGGCGAGCCTTGTGGCGCGCCGCATTGTTGCGATGGATGACGCCCTTTTGCGCAGCCTTGTCGATCTGCGAGATGGCGGCCAACACGGCGGCCTCGGCGGCCTCCTTGTTGTCCTGCGCCACCGCAACCTGGGCCTTTTTGAGGTAGGTGCGCATTTTCGTCTTGACCATGCGGTTACGCAGCGTTCGCTTGGGCTCTTGACGCGTTTGCTTGATAGCAGATTTGGTGTTGGCCAACGTTAGTTCCTCCGGCAGGATGCAAACGAACCAAGGCGACGATCGGATTCGAACCGATGGTGAAGGTTTTGCAGACCTCTGCCTTGCCACTTGGCTACGTCGCCCAAAAACATCACGGTTCCCCTCACCAGGCAGTGGAACCGCGACGTGTTGAGCGGAAGACGAGATTCGAACTCGCGACCCTCTCCTTGGCAAGGAGATGCTCTACCACTGAGCCACTTCCGCTGGTGACAGCGGCAACGCCGCCAGTGCCGAAGCCCAGACTTGAACTGGGGACACCTTGATTTTCAGTCAAGTGCTCTACCGACTGAGCTACCTCGGCCCAACCCTTTCGGGCACAGGGGAGTCTACATCAAAGCCGGGGGCTTGTCAAGCCAACGTGGCGCCGATTGTGGAAAGACACGCGGCAGTGCTATAATAGCGCCCGTCAAGCTCTCTTGACGCTCAACCGACCTGGACCAGTGAGGAGGCCACGGCCTTGTCCATCATTCTCAACATCGTGCAGATCATCATCTCGGCAGCACTCATTGCCCTGACGGTCATTCAGGGGCGCGGTAGCGGCCTGGGCAGCACGTTCGGCGGCGCCGGCTCGGTGCAGCGCACGCGGCGCGGCGTCGAAAAGACGATGTACAACGTGACCATCACCCTGGCCGTCGTCTTTTTCGTCATCTCGCTCATCAGCGTTCTCGTCGCCTAACGAGTGCGCTGAATGGGGAGGGTTCGCTTCCAGGTCATTGTTGCGCTGGTAGCCATTCTGGGCCTGGCCCTGGTGCTGGCCTATGTGGCCTTTCGCATGAACCGGGTCACGGTGCCCGAGGCCGGTGGCATCTATGTCGAGGGCCTGGCCGGCACGCCCCAGACCATCAACCCGCTGCTCTCGCAGGCCAACCCCGTCGACCAGGACCTGGTGGCACTCGTCTTTAGCGGCCTCACGCGGGCCGATGAGCGCGGGCGCATCCAGCCAGACCTGGCCACGAGCTGGGACATCTCGGCCGGCGGCACCATCTACACCTTTCACCTGCGCGAAGACGTCACCTGGCACGATGGGGCGCCCTTTACCGCGCGCGATGTGGTGTTCACCGTCGGGCTGATGCAGGATCCGGCCTTTCAGGGTACGGCCTTTTTGTCTGACCTATGGCACAACGTGGCGGTCGAGGCGCTGAGCGACTATACCGTGCGCTTTACGCTGCGCGAGCCCTATGCGCCCTTCCTCGACTATACGACCATCGGGCTGTTGCCGGCGCATATCTTGCGCGCTGCCGAGCCGGGCCGCCTGGCCGAGAGCGATTTCAACGGCGCGCCCATCGGCACCGGGCCGTTCCGCGTGCAGGATGTGACGGCGCTGAATATCGTCCTGACGCCCTACGAGGGCTACTATGGGCAGGCTCCTTACCTCGAGCAGCTCGAGTTCCGCTTTTACCCCGACACGCCCTCGGTGTTCGAGGGGCGCAAACGTGGCGAGGTGCAGGGGGTGGCGCGCGTGCTGCCCGAACACCTTGACGCGGTGCGCCGCGACGACGACCTGGCGCTCTACAGCGGGCCGCTGGCCGGGTACAATCTGGTCATCCTCAACCTCGACCGCCCCGTGTTTCAGTCGGTCGACGTGCGCCAGGCCATGATGTACGCCCTCGATCGGCAGGCGCTGGTGGACGAGGTGCTGGGCGGCCAGGGCATTGTCATTCACAGCCCCATTCTGCCCTATTCGTGGGCCTATGACCCCAACGTGACCAGGTATGCCCACGACCCGGCCAAGGCGCGCACTATCCTCGATGATTCGGGATGGTATGACCACGACGGCGACGGCATCCGCGAACAGGGCTCGTTCAAGCTCGAGTTTGCGCTGGCCACCAACGATGACGACCCGGTGCGCGCCAAACTGATCGAGGCGATCAGCGCGCAACTGCGCGAGGTGGGCATTCAGGCCAACCCTACGCTGGTGCCGTGGGATACGCTGGTGAGCGAGCAACTGCGGCTGCGCCGCTTTGACGCGGTGCTCACCGGCTGGCAAACCTTGCCGCCCGACCCCGACCCCTATCCCTACTGGCATTCGAGCCAGGCCACCGAGGACGGGCTCAACTTTGCCGGCTATGTGAGCGCCGACAGCGACCGCGTGCTGGCGGCCGCTCGCCTGACCCCCGACGAGGCCGAGCGGGCCGCGCTCTATGCCGAGTTCCAGAGCTACTTTGCCGAAGACGTGCCCTCGCTGCTGCTCTATCAGCCGGTCTATTCCTATGCGGTGGACGACGACATCATGGGGGTGCAGATCGGCATGATCAGCGAGGCCTCTGATCGCTTTCGCAACATCGCCGGGTGGTATACCGCCACCCAACGCATGCTCTACACTGAGGCGCGCGAGCAGGGGTTGGTCGACGAGCGCTGACGGGCGGTCAGGGCCTGGCTGGCGTTTTGACAGTCGCTGCCTATCGGTGTATAGTCTTTCGCGTTGAGCCGAGATGGCGGAACGGCAGACGCGCTGCGTTCAGGGCGCAGTGGGTAACAGACCCGTGAGGGTTCAAATCCCTCTCTCGGCACCAGTTGGAACCCCAACGCGCGAGCGCTGGGGTTTCCTCTTTCCAGAGGAGTGTATGCCCTCGTCACGGCGCAAGCCCGATGCCCCCGAGATGCTCACCGTGGCCGCCGCCGGCGGCGCCCGCGTGCAGGTGCGCGTGGTGCGCAGCGCACGTCGCACCAAGAGCATCGGTGTGGGCTGGGCGGGGCCAGGGCTCGTCGAGGCGCGCGCGCCCCTGAACACGCCAGCGCGCGAGATCGAGCGGGCCGTGGCCGGGCTGTTGCCGCGGCTCGAACAGGCCCGCGCGCGACGCCTGCCCCCGTCAGATGAGCAGCTCGACCGGCGGGCGCAGCAGCTCAACCAGCGCTACTTTGAGGGGCAGCTCGTCTGGCGCAGCGTGCGCTTTGTGGGCAACCAGCGCACCCGCCACGGCAGTTGCACGCCGGGCGAAGGCGCCATCCGCATCTCTGGTCGGCTGCAGAGCGCGCCCGCCTGGGTGCTCGATTATGTGTTGATCCACGAGCTGGCCCACCTGCTCGAACCCAACCATTCGGCGGCTTTTTGGGCGCTGGTCGATCGCTATCCGCTGGCCGAACGCGCCAGGGGGTTTCTGCTGGGCATGGCGCATGCCGGCCGCCTACCTCACGAGGAGGACGACGATGCGAACCGAACGTGACTCTCTCGGCCCCGTGCAGGTGCCCGATGGCGCGCTGTGGGGCGCGCAGACGCAGCGCGCCGTGGAGAACTTTCCCATCAGCGGGCTCAAGCAGCCGGCGGTGTACCTCTCGGCCACGGCGTTGGTCAAGCTGGCCGCAGCCCAGGTGAACATGGCCCTCGGCCAGCTCGACGCGCGGCGTGGCGAGGCGATTGTGGCGGCGGCGCAACGGCTGGTGGATGGCGAGCTGCACGACCAGTTCGTCGTCGATCCCTTTCAGGCGGGCGCCGGCACCTCGCACAACATGAATGCCAACGAGGTGATCGCCAACCTGGCCAACGAGGCTCTGGGGGGCCAGCGCGGCGTGTATGACCCCGTCAACCCCAACGACCACGTCAACATGGCTCAGTCGACCAACGACGTCATCCCCACGGTGACGCGCGTGGCGGCCCTGCAGCTCGTGGGGCCGCTGCTCGAGCAGGTGGGGCGGCTGGCCGAGGCACTCGAGGCCAAGGCTACGGCGTTCGACTCTATTCTCAAGGCGGGGCGCACCCACCTGCAAGATGCGGTGCCGGTGCGCCTGGGCCAAGAGTTCGGCGGCTATGCCCAGGCCGTGCGGCTGGATGGCGAGCGCATTGCCGCCGCGGCGGCGCGGGTGCGCCGGCTGGGCATCGGCGGCACGGCCGCCGGCACCGGCCTCAACGCGCACCCCGGCTACCATCAAGCGATGGTGGCGCTGCTGAGCGCGCTGACCGGGATCCCCTTTGCCAGTTCGGGCAACCTGTTCGAGTCGATGCAGAGCGCGGCCGATTTCACCGACCTCTCCTCGGCGCTGCGCACCCTGGCGGTGACGCTGACGCGCATCGCCAACGACCTGCGCCTGCTCAGCTCGGGCCCCACCACCGGCCTGGCCGAGATCGTGCTGCCCGCCGTGCAGCCCGGCTCGTCGATCATGCCAGGCAAGGTCAACCCGGTGATGGCCGAGCTGCTCAACATGGTCTGCTATCACGTGATGGGCAACGATCTGACCATCATGGCCTGTGCGCAGGCCGGGCAGCTCGAGCTGAATGTGATGGTGCCCATCCTCGCCTACAACCTGCTGCAGTCGCTAGAGGTGCTCACCGGCGGCATCGCGGCGTTCACCGACCGCTGCGTGCGCGGCATCGAGGCCAACGAGGCGCGCTGCGCCGAGCTGGGGCAAAAGAGCATCGGGCTGGCCACGGCGCTCAACGCCTACATCGGCTACAGCGCGGCGGCCAGGGTGGCTCAAGAGGCGCTGCGTCGCGGCGTGCCGCTGCGGCAGGTGGCCGAGGAGCTGGGCTATCTCACGGGCGAGCAGCTCGATGCGGTGCTCGATGCCTACACCATGACCGAGCCGGGCATCCCCGGGCGGGAGCTATAGCAGGCGCGGCGCCAGCCAGGGGCCCTGCCGCAGGGCCTTGAGCGCCACGCCGGTGAGGCCGTAGCGGTCCAGCTCGTCGCGCGCGAGCCAGTGGGCGGCGTCCCACTCGCCGCCCGGGGTGAAGGTGACCAGGGTGCAGGCGAGCACATGCACGCGCACTGCCAGGTGGGTGTAGGCGTGGCGCACCACCGTCAGTTCTTGGCCCGGCTGCGCGCCAGGGGCGTGGGCGGCCCGAGCCGCCTGCAGAGCCTGAGCCGGGGCGGTGTGGGGCGGCAGCTCCCAGTTGGGCAGCTCCCACAGGCCGCCGAGCAGGCCGGTGGGCCGCCGTCGCACGATCAGCAAGCGCCCCTCGTGCTCGCAATGGGCCGCTACGCGCTGTTGGGTCGGCGTCTGGCGGCGGGGCGGGCGCAGCGGGCGCTCGGCCACGGTGCCGCGGGCGCGGGCCAGGCAGACGTTGCCCAACGGACAGGCGCCACAGTCGGGGTTGCGCGGCCGGCAGAGGCTGGCCCCCAGCTCCATCATCGCCTGGTTATAGTCGCCGGCGCGCTCGCGCGGCAGCATCAGCAGCGAGGCCTCGAGCAGCCAGCGCTGCGCCTCGGGCGGCCGCAGGTCCATCTCCAGGTCGAACAGGCGCGCCAACACCCGCCGCACGTTGCCGTCGATGGCGGGCGTGGGCTGCCCAAAGGCGATGCTCAGGATGGCCCCCGCGGTATAGTCGCCGATGCCGGGCAGGGCCAGCAACGCCGCGCGCTCTTGCGGCAGCTGGCCGCCATGTTGCGCCACGATCTGCCGCGCCGCTCGATGCAGGCTGCGCGCTCGCGCGTAATAGCCCAGGCCCTGCCACAGCGCCAGCAGCTCGTCCAGCTCTGCGGCCGCCAACGCCTCGATGGTGGGCAAGCGCTCCAACATGCGGCGGTAGTAGGGGATGGCGGTGACCACCTGCGTCTGCTGCAGCATGATCTCTGACAGCCAGATGCGGTAGGGGTCGCGCGTCTGGCGCCAGGGCAGGTCGCGCTGTTCGGCATCATACCAGGCCAGCAGGGCCGCCACGGCCGCCTCGAGCGCCTCGGGCGCGATGAGCGCTGTGGCCGGGCTTGGCGCGCGCCGCGAGGCCATCTATACTGCCCCCAACAGCCAGGGGGTGGGGCCCAATGTATGTCTCACTGTTGCGCCTGTACGTCGAGATCGCCGACCAGAGCCCCTTGCTCTATCTGGGGCTGGTCATGTTGCTGATGGCCTCGTGGGGCCTGATCGTCACAGCCGTCGGCGAAGTGACGGTGCGGCTGTTCGACCGGCCTCAGCGGTAGAGGTTGATGATGTCGCGCAGCACCGCCGCCGAGGTGGGCACGGGGCCCTCTTCCTCGATGATGGCGCTGATCACGCCCATATAGTCGGTATAGTAGACCACCGCCATATCCCACTTGCCGGTGCGCGCCAGCGGGTGGCTCAAGGGCAGCCAGGTGGGCTCGACGCGCAGCGCATAGTCGTTCCCCGCTTTCTCAGCGATGGCCAGCAGTTTGATGGCCTGGCCCTGCGCCGCAGCGGCGTCCAGGTCGGCCAGGGTGATGTCGCGGATGCCCCTGACGGTCAGGTCTTGCAGGCGAGTGGGGCGGCGCAGCACGCTGTTGGCGATGATGACCAGCTTGTTGGCGGCGTCCCAGCCGTCCACATCGAGGGTGGGGTCGGCCTCGGCGATGCCCGCGGCCTGCGCGCCCTCGAGGGCCTCGTTATAGCTCAGGTGCTCGTCGGCCATGCGGGTGAGGATATAGTTGGTGGTGCCGTTGAAAATGCCCTCGACGCGCGTGACGCCGCTGCCGGCCAGGTCGCGCACGCCGATGTTCACCGTGGGCAGGCCGCCGGCCACCGTGCCGCTAAAGAGCACCTGCCGTTTGACGCGCGACGCCTGGGCCATCAGGTCGTCATAGGCCAGCACCAGCGGGCCCTTGTTGGCGAACACGAGGTGCATGCCGCGCTCGAGGGCGGCGCGGGCGCAGCTCATGCCAGGCTCGCCATCCACCAGGTTGGTGGGCGAGGCCTCGACCAGCACGTCGGCCTCGATCTGCGACAGCATCTCCAGGCCGGTGAGCCCGGGGCGCCCATACCCTGGCAGATCGGCGGCGCTCTGGCGGGCCAGCTTGAGGTCGCGCAGTTGGGCCAGATCGAGCCCCTCGGCGCAGATGGCCGCCCCGCGCGAGTCGGCGGCTGCCACCAGCGCCAGGCGCAACTGGTAGGCGTCGGCGATCGCCTGTTGGCGATGCACCAGAATGTCGAGCAGGTTGCGGCCGATGTTGCCCAGGCCGATCAGGGCCACGCGAATCGTCTTCATGAGGCGCCACCTCCGTGCAGGCTGAGGTCGGCCCAGTCTAGCATGAAAGGCGGGCGCCACCAATCGCGGGGATGAGCTCAAAAGAGAGGGCCGGCCAACGCCGGCCCTGATGGGGCTAGAGCTTGGCAGTCACGTCGCCGATGGCGGCGCTCTCGCTGGGAAAGCGTCCCGTCTCGAGCTTGGAGTAGACCAGCAGGCCGTCCACCGAGATCTCAAAGGCGCCGCCGCTCGAGGGCACCAGCGCGACCTCACTCACCGCATTCTTGAACTGGTTCAGCATCTTGTCCGCCAAACTGACGGCACGCGGCAGGTAGCCTCAAGAGGTGCAGTAACGGATTTCGACTCGCTTGCTCACGGTAACTTGCCTCCAAGGGGTGTGACCCGGAATGCAACCATTATAGCACAGGCGGCCGCAGCGTTGCTGCCGGGCTCGGGCCGGCATATCAGCATTTTGGCCTAGATTGGTTGACCTTGTCAATGATGGTATACTCGCGCTCAGGTTCGGTGTCAGATCTGGTGAATAGGAGGCAACAACGAGGTCGCTATGCCCAAACCCGACCTGATCCTGGGAGAAGAGTGTCGCGTCGGCATGCTGCGCGGCTTTAACTCGATTGGCCGTCTGGTGGCGTTGACGTTGGGGCCCATCGGTGGGCAGATCGGCAATCAGCGCGAGGGCACCAACGAGACCGAGCTCTTGAAGGACGCCGCCACCATCGCTCGACGTGTGTTGCAACTTCCGGACCGGCTAGAGGATGTGGGCGCCATGATGATGCGCCACATCGTCTGGCACATGCGCAACCAGGTGGGCGATGGCAGCGCCACCACTGCGGTGATTGCGCAGGCCACAGCGCGCGAGATGCAAAAGCTCATCGCTGCTGGCGCCAACGCCATGATCCTGCGCCGCGGCATCGACAAGGCGGTCGAAGTGGCCACGGGCGAGCTGCAGCGGCTGGCCGTGCCGCTCAGAGGCGAGGAGCGCATCGCCGCCGTAGCCACCGCCGCCATGGGCGATGCCGAGATCGGCAAGCTGTTGGGCGAGCTGTACGACGTGCTGGGCGAGAACGCGGCCATCGTCATCGAGCCCTATGTGGCCACCTACCACGACCGCGTCTATCACGAGGGCGCCCGCTTTCGCGGCGGTTATCTCTCGCCCTACCTGATCACCGATCAGGAGCGTCGCATCGCGGTGCTCGACGACGCCTATGTGCTGGTGGGCGAGATGCGGTTCGAGACCACCGAGGCCATCCAGAACGTGCTCGAGCAGGTGATCAACGCCGGCGGCAAGACGGTGTTCTTTGCGGTGCGCGGCATGTCAGACAAGGCGCTGAGCATGCTGGTGGCCAATAACGAGCGTGGCATCATCAAATCATGCGCCGCCAACCTCAAGCCGGTGGGCGACGAGCGCCGTGGCACCTTTGAGAACATGGCGCTGTTGACGGGCGCCAGCATCATCGATGACAAGCACGGCTGGTCAGAGCAGGATGTGCGCCTGGAGCACCTGGGCCGCGCCGAGCGCGTCACCGTGACCCGCGACAACTTTACCATCGCCGGCGGCCAGGGCGATCGCGCCGTGCTGAACGAGCGCCGTCGCGAGCTGCGCGCCAAGATGCGCGCCTCGCACGAACCCGAAGAGCGCGAGATGCTGCGCACGCTACTAACGCACTTTTCGGGCGGCATCGGCGAGCTGCGCATCGGCGCGCTCACCAGCCAGGAGCGCAAGGCGCTCACCGAGGTGGCCGAGCAGGGCATCAAGACCGTCGACGTGGCCATGGAAGAGGGCATTGTGCCCGGCGGCGGCGCGGCCTATCTGGCCTGCATCCCCGCCGTGCTCGCTATCGAGGCCTCGGGCGACGAGCGTCTGGGCGTAGAGATCATCGCGCAGGTGCTCGAAGAGCCGATGCGCCGCATCGCCGCGAACGCCGGCGTCCATCCCCCGCTCGTCATCGCTGAAAGCCAGCGTCTGGGCCATGGCTTTGGGTATGATGTCAAGAGTGAGCGCTATGCCGACATGATCGCGAGCGGCATCGCCGATGCAGCCGTGGTGGCCAAGCGCGCCCTGCAACAGGGCGTCAGCGGCGCCGTGATGCTGCTGACCACCGATGCGCTCGTACTGCACCGAAAACCCCAGGAGAGTTTTACGCCATGAGCACCAGCGTGCAAGAACGCGTTTGGACCAATCTGGGCCCCATCACCGCCGGTGGCACTGTGTTTGGCCTGGCTGCCTCGGCGCAGCAGGGTTCGCGCTTTTACTGGGCCGTCACCGGCTGCGGCGTGTATGTGAGCCGCGACGGCGAATCGTGGCAGCAGCGCCTGGCGGGCCTGTCGACGCCGCTGTTGAGCGCTGTGACGGTGGCCACCAACGGCGCGCTGTTCGCCGGCGCGTTGGGCGGCGGGCTCTTTGCGTCGTTCGACTATGGCCACACCTGGGAGCAGGGCCGCGTGCCTGCCGAGGGGCGCGCCACGGTCACGGTGGTGACCGCCTCGCCCAATTTCAGCAAGGATGGCACCGTGTTTGCGGGCACCGATGGCGCCGGCCTGTTGGTCTCGCGCAGCTCGGGCGACGTGTGGGAAGACTCGAGCTTTGGCCTCGATGATGACACCGTGCTCGCCCTGGCCACCACGCCAGACTGGTCTGAGCGCGAGGTGATCTTTGCGGCCACCCTGAACGGCGTGTACATCTCGCGCAATGGCGGTCGTGCCTGGCGCGAGACCGACCTGAGCACCGACGAGGACCCCGTCGATGTGCTGGCCGTCAGCCCCGCCTTTGCCACTGACGGGACGATCTATGCCGGCACCGAGGGCGGGGTGCTGTGGGTCTCGAACGACGGCGGCCGCCAGTGGGACGTGCTGGCCGAGCCGATGGGCGAAGGCCCCGTCAACTGCCTCTGGCTGGCGCGCGATTTTGCCGAGAGCGGCGTGATGCTGGCCGGCGTGGGCAGCGCGCTCTACCGCTCCACCGATCGCGGCGAGAGCTGGGCGCAGGCGGCCGAGCTGCCCGGGGTGATCCTGGCGCTGGCCGGCGACGAAGAGGTGGTGCTGGCCGGGCTGCACAGCGCGGGTATCTTCCGCTCGAGCGATGGCGGGCAGACCTGGGCGCCGTCGGCCGAGGGCATCAATGCGCGCGGCTTTGCGCGGCTGCTCGAGTATCAGGGGCGGCTCTACGCCATGGGCCCGCAAGAGGGCGTCTGGGTGGCCGATCCCGCCGAGCTCGACTGGCAGCCGCTGGCAGGCCTCGAGGGCTATGCGCCCGTCACCACGCTGGCGCCTCTGCCTGAGGGCGCCATGTTGGTGGCTGGCCAGATGCAGGGCGTGCTGCGCAGCCAGGAGAGCGGCGACTGGACGCTGGCGCTGTCCGAGCCAGGCGTGCAGGCGATCGGCATGGCGCCCGATGGCCTCACCGGCTGGGCCGGCACCGACCAGGGCAAGCTGTTCGCCACCGTCGATGGCGGCCGGTCGTGGCTCGAGATCGACTCGCCCTGCCTATCGCAAGAGATCCTGTCCATCGCGCCCTCGCCCAGCTTTGATCGCGATCACACCGTCTACCTGGGCTCGGCCCAGGGCGAGACGGCCAACCTGCAGCCGCGGGTGGTGCTGTGGCGCTCGACCAACGGCGGCGCCGACTGGAGGCAGGTGACCACCCAGGTCACCGATGCGCGCTGGATCGACATCGCCATGCCGCGTGGCGTGACCGAGGACGTGGCCGCACAGGCCGTGCTGGTCACCGGGCCCTATTGCCTGCGGCCGCTGCGCCGCGCAAAGGATGTGTGGATCAGCACCAAGGTGGACCCCAGCGGCGCCAACACGCTGGGCCTGCTCATCTTGGGCGAGCTGGACGGCGACGGCGTGGTCTATGCCGCCACCGGCAACGGCATCTATCAGTCGATCGATGCCGGCCGCACCTGGGAGCGCTTTGCCGAGGGCCTCTCGGCCGAGAGCCTGATCAGCATTGTGCACGCGGGCGACAATGGCTCTGGCGCCCTGTTCGCTCTCAGCCTCGGCGGGCTGGTGTGGAAGTACGAGCTGTAACGTTCAAGCCGAGCAAACAGAACGGGGAGCCCAACAGGGCTCCCCGTTCTTTGTCTGTGGGCCGCTCAGCGCGCCAGCGGATTGGCGTCGGCCAGGTCGGTGCACCAGTCATGCCCGTTGAACCCGCGCGGCCCGCTGTGGCGAATGCCCAGGGTAAAGCGCATCTCATCGCCGGGCCGCGCCAGCTCGAGCCAGAGGTAGTTGGCCCCTGCGCGCAGGTGCGCCGGCAACACGGTGTTAAACGGCGACCAGGCCAGGCGCTCGTCGGTGGCGGCCAGCTCGACGCCGTTCAGGCGCAGGCGAAAGCCATCGGTGTTGCCGATCACCAGGAACACGTCGCGCTCCTCGGGCGAGTAGAGGGTGCGGTCCAGGTAGGCCACGCAGGCGCCCTGCAGTCCCGTCATCTGGCGCAGGTCGAGCTCGTTTTCGCGCGAGACGAGCACGGCCGGCCGGCCCAGCACCTGCGACCAGCGGGCGAAGAGCGCATCGGCGTCGGCGCCCTCGGTATAGTCCTTGCCCCAGGTGATGAAATGATGGTTCATGCGACGCCGGCGCGCCAGGGCGTCGCCCTCGGGCGGCAGCGGGTCGAAATAGACGCCCAGGAAGCGGTAGAGCCCCGCGCCCGCCACGCCAAAGGTGTGCTGTAGCGCGCCCAGGCGCAGCGTGAACAGGTTGGCCTGCGGCATGTGCGCCGCGGCGGGGTCGGCGTGCAGGGCAAAGCGGGCGCAGCGCGCGTCGGGCGCCACGGTGGCCACGGCGGGCAGACACGCCCAGCCGGGCGGCGGCGTCAGCGCCAGCGTCTGCGCGCCCGACAGCGGCCCCGCGATGTGCACCTTGACGCCTAGCGTCTCGCCGGGCGCGGCGCAGGGCAGCCCCTCGTAGGCCACCTCAAAGCGTGGCGCCTCGGGCGCGGCCGGCAAGGGCGCCAACGGCGGGCGGTCGGTGATCTCGCAGGCGCCGTTGAGCTGCTCACAGAGCAGCGCGCCCACGCGGGCGGTGTCGCGCGCCAGGGCCCGCAGCGTCATCTCGGGGCGGTGATATGAGATGCCCATCACCAACTGGTCGCCGATGGGCTCTTTGAGCGCCGCGGGGATGCCCGCCGCCCCCAGAATCTGCCCCACAAACGCGGCGGCGCTGGCCAGGGTGCAGTCGGTGTCATAGCCGCAGCGCAGGGCGCAGAGCAACGTCTCTTGTAGGTCGCCGTGGCCATACAGCAGCCCCAGCAGGGTAAAGGGCACATTGATCTGCGCGTCGCAGGCCTCGGGCGCCCCTTCGAGCACCAACAGGCGCTCGCGGGCGGCGCGCAGCGGCAGCCCCTCGTCATAGGCGGCCAGCGCGGCGCGGCACAGCCGTTCGATGGGCGTTTCGGCCGGCAGATAGTGCAGGTTCATCTCGATCAGGCGGCGCAGGTCGCTGACAAAGAACGCCATCGCTGCCATGCCGGCGAACATGCGCTCGCCGCCGATCGACTGCTCGGTGTGGTCGAGCTGGCCGTCGCGCTGCGCATAGGCGGCCGCCAGGTCGGGCGCGCCGGGAAACACATAGCCCCACACCTCAGAGCGGATGGGGCAGCCCTCGCCCGTCTCCCAGAAGGCGTTGCCATAGCGCCCCGAGTCGGGCGGGTGGATGCCCAGCCGCCAGTTGCGGCGCAAGATGCCGTACTCGTTGAACGGGTACCAGCAGTGCTCGAGCCAGGCTGCGGCCAGGTCGTCCGAGGTCAGGGCGGCGCCCCTGTCTTCGAGCACCTTGAGCCAGAGCACCTGCAGGTCAAGGTCATCGTTGGGCGGAATCGTCTCGGGGAACAGGCTCTGGGGGTCGATCTCGATCCACCCCTTGTAGCCCTCAAAGCGCGCCCCGATGGCGCCGCCGATGGACTTGCCGATCCACCCGCCCCAGATGGCATCCAGGTAGCGGTGGTAAGAGAGAGACAGTTTCATCGGGTCAACCTCCTGCGGCGAGTGGCTCCAGTCTAGCCGCGCGGCGATGGCCCGACAAGCAACCGCCGATGGCGGCGTTGGCGGGCGGCCGCGGGCGGCTATAATAGAGGCGTTTACACATCAACGACTGGAGGCGCCGTGCAGCCGAGCACCGTGCTGGCCTTTGCCCTCTCGCTGGTGATTCAGGTGGCGGCCCCCCTGGCAGCGGTCCTTGTGGCGCGGCGCCGGGGGCCCATCCGCTGGAAGCCCTTTGCCTACGGCGCGCTGGTTTATGGCCTCTTTCAACTGCTGAGCTGGCTGCCACTGAGCGTCTTTTTGGACGTGGTGGTGGGTGCGCGCCTCAGCTCGCCCGAGCTCTCCTTCGTGTGGCTGCTGGCGCTGGCGCTGGGCACGGCCGTGGTTGAAGAGGGCAGCCGTTGGCTCGCCTTCCGCTATCTCTTTCCGCGGGGTGGGCTCAAGCTCACCTGGCTGCACGGGCTGGGGTTCGGCCTGGGCTATGCGGCCGTCGAGACCATGTTCCTCATCGCCGGCCTCACCTTTGTCTACCTGTTGGCCTATCTGGCGCTGCACGCCTTTGGCCTGCCCGACGCGACCCTGGCGGCCAGCCCGGCCGTCACGCGCGAGTTTGTGCGCGAGCTCGAGACGATCATGGCCACCGACTGGACGCAGCCGATGGTGGTGGCTGCCGAGCGCCTGATGGCGCTGCCTCACCAGGTGGCCTGGACCTTGCTGGTGATGGAGAGCCTCGTCTCGCGGCAAAAGCGGTGGTTCGGGTTCGCCGTGCTCTACCATCTGACGGTGGCGGTGGTGGTGCCCGGCCTGGCGCGGCTGCTGGGGTTTGGCATCGCCGAGCTGGTGAACCTGGGCCTGTGCGCCGTCAGCGTGTGGCTCTGCAGCCGGCTCTATCGCCTCTCGCGCGACCGCGAGGTGTAGCATACGAGGCCGGACGTGCGTCCGGCCTCGTGACCTCTCACCGGGGCGGCTAGAACAGCCCCAACACCTGCCCGTTGGCGTCCAGGTCCATATCCATAAAGGATGGTCGTCGCGGCAGACCGGGCATGGTGCGCATGTCGCCGCACAGCGGGTATAGAAAGCCCGCGCCCACGCTGGCACGAATGTCGCGGATGGGCAACCGCCAGCCCTTGGGCACGCCCTTGAGCGTGGGATCGTGCGACAGCGACAGGTGCGTCTTGGCCATGCAGATGGGCAGCTCGCCATAGCCCAGGCGCGTGAACAGCTCGACCTTGGCCTCGGCCTCGGCGGCATAGTCCACGCCGTCGGCGCCATACACCTGGGTGGCCAGCAGCTCGATCTTGTCTTTGATGGGCAGGCCCAGCTCGTACAGGTAGCGGAAGGCCTTGGGCTGCTCGCAGGCCCTGACCACCGCCTCGGCCAGGTCGCGGGCGCCGGCCCCGCCGTGGGCCCAGTGCTCGCTGGGCACGGCATCCTCGGCCCCCGCCGCGATGGCCTCCTGGCGGATCAGCTCGATCTCGGCGTCGGTGTCGGTGTGAAAGCGGTTGATGGCCACCACCACCGGCACGCCGAACAGCCGGGCGATGCGGATCACCGCGCGCAGGTTCTCGCAGCCCTTTTGCAGGAACTCGAGGTTCTCGGCGGTCAGCTCGGGGGGCAGGGGCTTGCCTGGCACGATTTGCCCCAGGCCGCCGTGCATCTTGAGGGCGCGCACCGTGGCCACCAGCACCACGCAGTCGGGCTGCAGGCCGGTGACGCGGCACTTGATGTCCATGAACTTTTCCATGCCGATGTCGGCGCCAAAGCCCGACTCGGTGATCACATAGTCGGCCAGTCTGGTGGCCATCAGGTCGGCGATGGCCGACGAGTTGCCGTGGGCGATGTTGGCGAACGGGCCGGCGTGCACAAAGGCAGGCGTCTGCTCGAGCGTCTGCATGAGGTTGGGCATCAGGGCGTCTTTGAGCAGCACCGCCATGGCGCCGGCCACGCCCAGGTCCTCGGTGGTGATCGGCTCGCCACGCTTGTTGGTGGCCACCACAATGCGCCCCAGCCGCTGCCGCATGTCTTGCAAGCTGGTCGAGAGGGCCAGAATGGCCATCACCTCGCTGGCCACGGTGATGTCAAAGCCGGTCTGGCGCTCGATGCCGTTGCGGTCGCCGCCCAGGCCGATCATGATCTGCCGCAAGGGCGCATCCTCGAGATCGACCACGCGGTTGATCTGGATGGTGTCGGCGTCGATGTCGAGCCGGCGCAGCCCGGCCGCCTCGAGCGAGCGGTTGCCCAGCCGCGACTCGTGCAGCATGCGGGCGTCCACCGCCGAGGCCATCAGGTTGTGAGCCACACCCACGGCGTGGTTGTCGCCGGTGAGGTGCAGGTTAAAGTCTTCCATCGGCACGATCTGCGAATAGCCGCCGCCGGCGGCGCCGCCCTTGATGCCAAAGGTCGGCCCCATCGATGGCTGGCGGATGCAGGTAAAGACGCGCTTGTTGAGCTGGCTGCCCAGCGCCTGCGACAGGCCGACGGTGGTGGTGGTCTTGCCCTCGCCCAGCGGCGTGGGTGTGATGGCCGTCACATCGATGTAGCGGGCCGTGGGGCGATCGCCCAGACGGTCGAGCACGCTGAGGTGCACCTTGGCCTTGTACCAGCCATAGGGGTCCAGCTCCTCGCGTCGCAGACCGAGGTCGTTGGCCAGATCGAGTATGGGTCGCAGGGTCGCCGCCTGGGCGATCTGCAGGTCACTGAGCATCGTGCTCCTCCGAAAGGCGAATCTATGTGCGGGACTCTACCACAGCCGGCCCCAGCGAGCAACGTGGTCAGGCGAGCTGTTGCTCTGCGGCCGCCACCAGGTTGCGCGATAGCATGGCGTTGGTCATGGGGCCGGTGCCCCCGGGCACCGGCGTGAGCCAGCCGGCCACGTCGGCCACGTTGGGCGCCACGTCGCCGGTCATCTGGCCGCCGACGTCGTTGGCGCCAAAGTCGAGCACCACGGCCCCTGGCCGCACCATCTCGGCCGTGATCAGCCCCGGCCGGCCGGCCGCCACCGCCAGGATATCGGCCTGGCGCGTGATGGCGCCCAGATCGCGGGTGCGCGTGTGGCACACGGTGACGGTGGCGTGCTCGGCGAGCAGCAAGAGCGCCAGTGGACGGCCCACCACCGCGCTGCGCCCCACCACAACGGCGTGTTGGCCGACGATGGGCAGCCCTGCCCGCCGCAGCAGCTCGACGCCGCCCAGCGGCGTGGCCGGCGCCAGGCCCTCGGTGCGGCCCTGAGCGAGCAGGCCGGCGTTGTAGGGGTGCAGCCCGTCGACGTCCTTGCGCGGGTCGAGCGCTGCGAGCACCCCGGCCAGCGGCGTATGCGAGGGCAGCGGCTGCTGCACAATGACGCCGTGCACCGTCGGGTCGGCGCAGAGCTGCGCCACCAACCGCGCCGGCGCGTCGGCAGCGCAGGTGGCCTCGAGGGCCTGCACCCTCACGTCGATGCCCACCCGCCGGCCGGTGCGCTCGATCTGGCGCACATACCAGGCCGATGAGGGGTCGGCGCCCACCTGCACCACCGCCAGGGAAGGGGCCCGACCCAACCTGGCTTGCAGCGCGTCGACGCGCTCGGCCACCTCACCCAACACGGCCGCGGCGATCGCGCGGCCATCGAGCCATTGCGTCATGGTCTCATCCTCCTTGAGCGCGGGGCCGCAGTGCCTGGCGCATGGCAGCGAGGCTGACCTGCTGAGCAGACCCCAGCAACGCCTCGAGCCCCTGAGCGCGCTCTTGGGCCCAGGCGCTGAATGCCTCGTCTTTGATGCTGGCCAGGTTTACCTCGACGTTGAGCAGCGCCGCGCGGGCGCCGGCCGCGGCCAGATAGGCGGCTGCGCCGGCGTCGGTGACGGCCGAGCGGCTGCCCAGGCGGGCCGCCGGCTCGGTCAGCGCCAGCACCCTGGCGCAGTTGGCGGCGATATCGAGCGGCACCAGCGTGGCCACGCGCAGCGCCTCTTGGATGGCCTGGCGGCGGGCCGCCTTTTGCTCGGGCGTGGCGCGCGGCAGGCGGTAGGCCGCGATCACGGCGTCATAGGCGTCGGCGTCGGCCGCCATCAGTCTGGCCAGCGTCGAGCGCAACTCGTCGGCCTGGGCGCGCGCCTCTAGCAGCTCGGTCGGCGGCTCGCTGGCCTTGTCGAGGGTGAGGTTGGCCACCATGCTCACCAGGGCGGCGCCCAGCGCGCCTGTCAGGGCGCAGGCGGCGCCACCGCCGGGCGCGGGCGCCGACGAGGCCAGGGTCTCGAGCAGCTCGTCCACCGACTGTTGGCCGAATGAGTGCGTCACACTGTTGCTCCTTTGGGGTGCGGGTCAGGGCTGTGGGGCTTTGACATTTGCCGCTAACTCTGATATGATGTCACGGAAAGCCAGCAATGACGCGGCTCTCCCAACCAAGCCATCCTAAAGGAAGGGAGGTGATGTGCAATGGATTATAGCAGTCAACGCGGTGTCCTAGCATCACCTCCGATGGGTGATTAGCTAGGACACCCCAAACAAGAGAACCCCTCGAAAGAGGGGTTCTCTTGCTTTTACACGCCACCATCAGCCAGAGGTCACGCGCTCGACGTCTTCGACGGTGGTGGTGGGCACCATGTAGCCACGCCGTAGCACGTTGCGTAAAAAGATGGGCTTGCGCGGATTGGGCTCGATCTTTTCGCGCACATTCTTGACGTGCACGCGCACCAGGTCTGGCATGCCGATGCCGGGTGGATAGCCCCACACGCGCTGCAAGAGCTGGTCGGCCGAAAAGACCTCATCGGGGTTGGTCATCAAAAAGCGCATCAGCTCGAACTCGACAGGCGTCAACAGCACCTTCTTCGAGTCGGTGGTGATCTCAAAGCTGCGGGCGTTGAGCTCGAGCAGGCCCACTCGCAGCACTTCGACGACGGGATGCTTTTTGGTGCGCGCCACCCGCCGCAGCAGCGCCTTGACCTTGAGCTGCAGCTCGCGCTGTTGGAAGGGCTTGGACAAAAAGTCGTCGCCGCCCGAGGCGAACGAGTCCTCTTTATCCTCGATCTCGTCCCAGCCAGAGACATAGAGGATGGGGATATCGGCCAGCGCCTCGGTATTGCGCACCTGCTGCGTGGCGCTCAGCCCGCTGCGCCCCTCGGGAAAGGTGATATCCATGATGATCAGGTCGGGCCGCTTCGCCTGGCAGGCTTCGAGCGTCTGGCTTGCTTCGGTGATGATGCGCACGTCGAACTCGGGCTCGAGCGCCCGCTGCATCGCCTCTGCCACCTGTCGATCGTCGTCAACAATCAGAATATCCTGTGCCATTTTGTCTCCTGCCTTGTTCTGCCAGTTGCCTGCTGACCAACTCTCGTTTATGCTATTATAGCACTCAAGTCGGTTCACAAGAAGTTCACTTGTGGACGTGAATGCCAAATTCGTCCTGGTGGGGTGCGCGATGGGCATCAATGTCGTCCGCGAAAAGCGCCGCACGCAGATCATGCTGATGCTGTCGATCGCCTTTGCGGTCATGTTCCTGGCCTCGTTCGTCTCGCAGGCCGTCGAGCTGGCCCGGCTCGAAAGCTGGCGCGGTCAACTCGCAGCTGAGATCAGCGACCTCGAACGCCAGCGCGCCGAGCTCGATGCTCAGATCGCCCTGCGCGAGACTGACGCCTGGATCAGCCGGGCGGCGGTGGAGGCCGGCCTGTTGCCGCCCAACGCCTATGCCGTGCAGACGGTGGCTGAGGCGCCCGCGCCGCCGCAGGCTGAGGTGGGCGGCCAGCAGTTCCGGCCGAGCAGAGCGCAGGCGCCGCGCCTCAGCCTGCTGCCTGCTGTCTTTGGCGATAACCCCAACTGGCTCGCCTGGAGACGCCTGCTCACCGGCAGGCCCTAGCGCGGGCGCACCGAGAGTGACCATGCTGGCCCAAGCTGCCGTTCTGCACCGTTTCGGCGAGCCGCTGCGCCTACAAGTGCTGGCCGTGCCGCCGCTCTTGCCCGGGCAGGCGCTGGTCGAGGTGGTGGCTGCGGGCGTCTGTGGCTCTGATGTGCACATGTGGCAGGGGCGCGACCCGCGCACGCCGCTACCCATGATTCTGGGCCACGAGGGCGTGGGGCGCCTGGTCGACGCCCACGGCCCACGCTGCGACGTGTACGGCCAGCCGCTCTCTGCGGGCGACCTGGTGCTGTGGGAGCGCGGCGTGACCTGTGGCGTATGCTACTATTGCGCCGTCAAGCACGAGCCGGCCCTCTGCTCTCAGCGCTGGGCCTATGGCATCCACCGCTCGCTGCTCGAGCCGCCATACCTCAACGGCTGCTATGCCACCCACCTGGTGCTCGACGCCCGCACGCCCCTGGTCGCCCTGCAGCCCGGCGATGACCCTGCGCTGCTGGCCTCGGCGGTCTGCTCGGGGGCCACGGCCGCGCACGGGCTGGCACTCTCGCCCGTCGAGATCGGCGACGCGGTGGTGGTGTACGGCCCCGGGCCGGTGGGCATCTATTCCACGCTGCTGGCCCGCGCCAGCGGCGCCGAACAAGTGATCGTCATCGGCGGCACCGGCCCAAGGCTGGATTTCTGCCGGCAGGTGGGCGCCACGACCGTGCTCAACCGCCACGCATTGACCGCCGAACAGCGCCGCCAGGCGGTGTTCGACCTGACCCACGGGCTGGGCGCCGATCTGGTGATCGAGGCCTCGGGCAGCCTGGCCGCCGCCCGCGAGGGGCTCGACCTGTTGCGCCACGGTGGCGCTCTCTCGCTGGTGGGGTTTGGCGAGCCGGTGGGCGAGCTGGCGCTGCCCCCCTTTGAGACCATCGTGCGCAAGAACGTGCGCGTGCAGGGCGTCTGGGTCAGCGACCTGGCGCATACGCTGCGCGCGGTGAGCCTGGCGCGTCAGCACGGCGCGCTGCTGGCCGGCCTGGTGTCGCGACGGTTCGCCCTGGCAGAGGCCACCGCGGCGCTGCAGGCCGTGGGCGAGCGCGACGTCATCAAGGCGGTGCTCACGCCCAACGGCTAGGCCTGTTTGTGGCAACCTCGTAGCGTGTGCTATGATGGCACGGTTTGCACCCTATCGGCGGCGCCCGCTGGCGCTGCGCCGGGAACGTGAGCGGGCTATGGACCTACCCACTGCCGAATACGAGCGCTACATCGAGCGCCACGCCACCTGGAACCTCGTCGTCAACCTGATGGACGTCACCTTCTACAGCCTGGCGATGAGCTTTATCTTTGGCGCCACCATGTTGACGCTGTACGCGTCGCACCTCACCGATTCGGCGCTGCTGATCGGGCTGGTGCCCATGGTGCAGAGTCTCGGCTTTCATGTGCCGCAGCTACTGCTGTCGCGGCAGGCCGAGCGCCTGGCCGTCAAGAAATGGCTGGTGGCCCGCGTCACCCTGATCGAGCGTCTGCCCTATTCCTGGCTGGCGTTGCTGATCTTGCTGGTGCCCGACATGCACCCGGGCCTGGCCTATGGCATCCTGCTCGTATCGCTGGCCATCGGTTCGGGGGCCGGCGGCCTGGGCGCGCCCGCCTGGAAGGCCATGCTCTCGAAAGTGGTGCCCGCCAACCGCCGTGGCTTTCTTTTTGGCGTGAGCAGCGCGCTGGGCAGCGTGCTGGGCCTGGGCGGCGCCTGGCTGTCGCGCCATCTGCTGGCCACCTATGCCTACCCCCGCACCTTTGCCTACAGCTTTGGGCTCTGCTTTGTCTTTCAACTGGCCTCGTACGGCTCTCTGATGCTCACCCGCGAGCCGCCGCGCGCGCCCGAGGCCAAGACGGTCTCGGCTCGCGACTACTGGCGGCGTTTGCCCAAAGTGCTCAAGCTCAACCCCAACTTTTCGCGCTACCTGGCGGCGCGCGGCTTGATCGTCATGGGCACCATGGCCACGGCGTTCTATGTCATCTATGCCAAGTCGCGCTTTGGCGTGCCCGACGAGTTTGCCGCCGAGCTGACCATGGCGGCGTTGCTGAGCCAGGCGGTGTTCACGCCGTTGATGGGCGTGCTTTCAGACCGCAAGGGGCTCAAGTGGTTGCTCGAGCTGTCGACGGCGCTGCAACTGGCGGCCATGGTGCTGGTGCTGCTGGCGCCCGCGCACGAGTGGCTCTATCTGGTGTTCATGCTGGTGTATGCGGCCACCGCCGGCATGATGATCATCAGCATGGCCATGTCGATGGAGTTCAGCGCCCCCGAAGACGTGCCCACCTTTACCGCCCTCGAGGGGACGATCATTGCCGTGCCCACCATGTTGGCGCCGGTGCTGGGCGGCTGGCTGGTGGACCACGCCGGGCGCGCGGGCGCCACCGGCTTTCAGGTGATGTTTGTGGTGGCGGCACTGTTCAGCCTGGCGGGGTTGGTGGCCATGCGCTGGTGGGTGCGCGAACCGCGCCATGAGGCGGCCGGCGTGGGCATCAGCGGCGCCGAATAAAACGGTCAGGCGGGCGGCTCCACGGCCGCCGCCAAGAGGGCGCGATGCAGTTCGAGGCCAGTGACTATGAGCGCTACATCCAGCGGCATGCACGCTGGAATTTCACCGTCAACCTGCTCGACCTGACCTTTTACCACCTGGCGATGAGCTTTATCTTTGGCGCCACGGTGCTGACGCTCTATGCGTCGTACCTCACCGATTCGGCGCTGGTCATCGGCCTGGTGCCCACGGTGCAGAGCCTGGGGTTCACTGTGCCGCAGTTGCTCCTGTCGCGGCAGGCCGAGCAGCGCGCTCACAAAAAGGACCTGGTGGTGCGCATCAGCATCGTCGAGCGCCTGCCCTATCTGTGGCTGGCGCTGCTGATCTTGCTGGCGCCACAGTTGCCGCGCCAGGTCTCGCTGGTCGTCCTGCTGGTGTCGCTCTTTATCGGCACGGGCGCTGGCGGCCTGGGTGCGCCCGCCTGGAAGGCGATGATCTCCAAGGTCATCCCGCCGCGACGGCGCGGCTTTATGTTCGGGCTGAGCAGCGCGCTGGGCAGCGTGCTGGGCCTGGCGGGGGCGTGGTTGTCGCGCTATCTGCTGGCCACCTACAGCTACCCGCGCTCCTTTGCCTACAGCTTTGGGCTGTGCTTTTGCTTTCAGGTGATCTCGTACGTCTGCGTGACGCTCAACCGCGAGCCCCCACGGCAGCCCGAGCGGCCGCCCCTCGACGCACGCGAATACTGGCGGCGGCTGCCGCTGGTGCTCAAGCGCAACCCCAACTTTTGCCGGTACCTGGGCGCGCGGGCGCTGGTGATCCTGGGCACCATGAGCACCTCGTTCTTTATGGTCTATGCTCGGCAGCGCTTTGGCGTGCACGACGCCTTTGCCGCCGAGCTCACCATGGCGGCGCTGGTCAGCCAGGCGCTGTTGACGCCTCTGCTGGGCGCGCTGGGCGATCACCGCGGCAACAAGTGGCTGCTCGAGCTGGCCTCGCTGTTGCGCCTGGGTGCGATGGTGCTGGTGTTGCTGGCGCCGGCGCAGGCCTGGCTGTATGGCGTGTTTGTGCTGGTGTATGGCGCCACCGCCGCCCTGAGCATCGCCGGCTTTGGCATGTCGATGGAGTTCAGCACGCCCGACGACGTGCCCACCTTTGCGGCGCTCGATGGCACCATCAGCGCTGTACCCACCATGCTGGCCCCGCTGCTGGCGGGCTGGCTGGTAGACGTGGGCAGCAAGGCCACCCCCAGCGGTGCGGCCATGCAGGGCGCCGGGGGCTATGCCCTGATGTTCGTGGTGGCGGCCGTCTTTGCGGTGGCGGGCTGGGCGGCCATGCACTGGCTGGTGCGCGAGCCGCGCCACGAGGCGCCCGGCGTGGGCATGGGCGCCGCCGAGTGACGCCCTAGCCCAGCGAGCGCCGCAACGCCGCCGTCAGCGCACCAAAGCGCGGGCTCGCGAGCAGATCGAGGCTGCGCGGGCGTGGCAGGTCGACCACGATCTGCTCTTTGAGGCGGCCGGGCCGCGGCGTCATGGGGATGATGCGGTCGCACAAGAAAACCGCCTCTTGAATGTCGTGCGTCACCATGACGCACGTCTTGAGCCGGGCTTGCCAGATGCGCAGCAGCTCGGCGTTCATCTTTTCGCGGGTGAGGGCGTCGAGGGCGCCAAAGGGCTCGTCGAGCAGCAGCACGTCGGGGTCGTACACCAGCTCGCGGGCCAGGGCCACGCGTTGCTGCATGCCGCCCGACAGCTCGTGGGGGCGGGCGTCGTAGAACTCGGCCAGCCCCACCAGCGTCAACATCTCGCGGGCGCGAGCGCGCGCCTCGCCCAGCGGCACGCCGGCGATCTCGAGCGGCAGGGTGACGTTGCGCAGGGCGCTGCGCCAGGGCATCAGGCTGGGCTTTTGGAACACAAAGCCGATCTTGCGCTGTGGGGCGGCGAGCGGCTGGCCCTCGAACAGCACCTCGCCCGCCGTCGGTTTGATGAGCCCACCCAGCACCCGCAACAGCGTCGACTTGCCGCAGCCCGAAGGGCCGATCAGCCCGACGAACTCGTTGGGCATGATCTCCAGGCTCGCCTCGGCGAGGGCCTCGAGCTGGCTGCTGGCCGAGGCAAAGGTCACCTGCACGCCACGCGCCGCCAGCACGGGCCCGGCATAGGCGCTCGCGCCGACGTGAGTCGGCGTCAGGGCGGGCCCCGCAGCGTGCGACGATGCCGTCACGGCAGAAACTCGTTCGAGTAGAGGTCCTCGGGAGACACGTCGCCCAGCAGCCCCAGATGCTGCATCAGCGTCACCGACTCTTGCCAGGCGGCGGGGTCGCTATAGCCCAGGCGGTCGGCCTGCCAAAAGCGGATGCACTCTTCGAGCACGGCCCGCTGCAGCACCGCCGTCTCGTCATCCATCTCGGGAATCACCTTGCGCACGATCTCGAACGCCTCGTCGGGCTGCGCGATGGTGTACTCGAGCCCCTCGATGAACGCGCCCACCAGAGCGCGCACCTGTTCGGGCCGGTCGGCGATGGCCCGGTCGCTGGTGATGAGGCCGTTGGACACCAGCGCGGTGTACTCGTCCAGGTAGAAAGCGTTGATCTGCTCGCCGGCGGCGCGCAGTTGCACCGGCTCGTTGACGGCATAGCACACGGCGGCGTCGACGCGCCTTTCGATGAGGCTGGCCGCCTGGGTGTAGCCGATGGCCTGCAGGTCGACGGCGTTGGCGTCCAGGCCCACCTCCTCGGCAAAGGCCAGCCAGCCGATGTAGCTGGCGCCGGCCAACACGGGCACGCCCACCGTCTTGCCCGCCAGATCGGCGGGGTTGTCGATGCCGGCGTCGGCCATCGACACCACGCACACCGGAAAGCGCCGGTACCAGTTGGCCACATAGCGCACCGGCAGCCCGCTGGCCCGAGCCAGGGCCACCTGGTCGCCAGAGGCCACCGCATAGTCGATGTCGCCGGCGCCCAGGCGCTGCAGCAGGTCGGTCTCCATGCCATAGTCGAGCGTCAGCTCGAGCCCTGCCTCGCGAAAGTAGCCCTTCTCGATGGCCACATACATGGGCGCGAACTGCACGTTGGGGATAAAGCCCATGGCGACGGTGACCGCCTCAGGCTTGGGCGCCGGCCTGCAACCCGCCATGCCCAGCAGAGCCACCATCAGGGCCAGGGTCACCAGCAGCCATCTCTTGCTCATCCTTGCCTCCTCACAATGGGGACTGTCGGCGCGGCACGCGCCAGCGCAACACCAGCGACTCGATCAACGAGACGCAACCATACAAGCCCAGCGCCATGGCCATCAGAGTAAAGAGCGCCACGAACATCAGCGGCGTGTCGAACAGGCCACGCGCCAGGTTCACCAGAAAACCCAGGCCGCGGTCAGAGCTGACAAACTCGCTGACCACCGCGCCGATCACCGAGAGGGTGGCGCCCACCTTGAGGCCGCCGAACAGGACGGGCAGCGCGGCGGGCAGCTCCAGATAGCGCACCACCTGGGCCGGCGTGGCCTCGAGCGAGCGCAGCAGCTCGCGCAGCTCGACATCGACGCTGCGCACGCCCACCACGGTGTTCACCAGCACGGGAAAGAAGAGCGTCAGCGCGCAGACCAGCACCTTCGAGAGGCTGCCGGGGCCAAACCAGATCACCAGCAGGGGCGCGAGCGCCACAATGGGGATGGCCTGCGACGCCACCAGGTAGGGCGAGAGGATGGTCTCGAGCAGGGGCGACTTGGCCAGCGCATAGCCCAGCAGCACGGCCACCGTCAGGCCCAACGCCAGGCCGCCGAGCACCTCGCGCAAGGTCACCAGGGTGTGCATCAGCAGGGTGCCGTCGCGCCACACCTCGGCCAGGCGCAGCCAGACGCGCACCGGGGTGGGCAGCAGAAAGGTGGGATAGCCGCCCAGCGTCACGATGAGCTGCCACAGCCCCAGCAGGGCGGCCAGCACGATGGGCGCCAGCGTCAGGGCCCAGCGGCGATGCTGGGCGCGCAGGTTGGTCGGTGAGTTGCGCCTTGCGTCCAAAACAAAACACCCCGAGCAGAACGCCTCGGGGCAACGCGGACACTGTCAGTGCCTTCTCTCATCCGGACTGAACCGTCGGCTCCGGCCTCTCACCGGATCTGCCATGGCTGGCTCGCGGGCTCGGTGGTCTGTGCCACCATACCGCCGGTAGGGATCGACTGCGTCTTACCCTGCCCCGAAGGCTGTTCTAGATTGGCCCCATCATAGCGCAAGTGCGGCGCACGGTCAAACGACGCGCACTTTGACCGGCCCGGCCCGCTGGGCTAACATGGCGGCACTCGCAGCGGGGAGGCAATGTGAAGCGCGCGACGACGATCCTCTGGGCGCCGGCGTTGATGCTGGCTCTGACGACGCCCGCCCTGGCGGCGCCGGCTGCGCCCGTGTCGGCCAGCGACCTGGCCATGGGCGTCTATCTGCTGGCGTGGCTGTGGCCGGTGGGCGCCGCCCTGGTGCTGGTGGGCATCTCTGAGGGCTGGTCGATCAGCGATGTGGCGGCCATGCTGCCCATCGCCATGGCGCTGGCCGTGCTGGCCGAGACGTGCAGCGCCTTTGGCCTGCACTATGGCGGCGCGCTGTTGGGCGCCGAATGGGAGCCGTTCGGCCCCGGCTGGGGGCTGCTGGGGCATGCCGGCCTGCTGGCGTCGAGCGAGGTGGCTTCGCCAGGGCTGCTCTACGACTTGCCGCGGCTGACCGTGGCGCTGTTGCCGCCGCTGGTGGTGTTGCGCGGGCGAGCGCAGCCCTGGGTGCGCTATGCGGTGGCGCTGGTCTGCGGGCTGCTGCTCTACCCTGTGGCCGGCAACTGGGTCGATGGCGGCGGCTGGCTGGCCCGCCTGGGCGCTACGCTCGGGCTGGGCGCCGGCTTTGTAGATGCCGGCCTGGTGAGCCTGCCGCTGGTGACCACGCTGGCCACCCTGGGCGTGGCGCTGGCCCTGCCGCGCCCCGAGGCTGGCCAGGACGAGGCCGATCTGCGGCCGGCCTATCTGCCGCTGCACGTGTTGCTGGGCGGCGTGCTGGCGCTGTTGGGCTGGCTGGCGCTGTTGTTGGGCAGCGGTGACAGCCTGCGGCTCACCATGACGGTGCTGTGGGCGGCTGCCGGAGCGGTGCTGTTCGCCGCCTTTTACGGCTGGCTGTCGCGCGGCGCCGCCGAACCGGGGCTGATCGGCCGGGGGCTGCTGGCGGGGGCGCTGGTGGTGGGCGCAGCGCCGGCGGGCGAGCTATCGCTGCTGGCGGCGTTCGCGCTGGGCGCGCTGGGCGGGCTCTCGCTGGCGCCGTTGATCTATCTTTTCGATCGCAGCCTGCGCCTGCGCGAGCAGAGCGGGCTGTTGGCGTTGCTGGGCGTGCTGGGGGCGCTGGCGTTGCTGGCGCCGGGCCTGCTGGGGGCCAGCGGCGGCCTGTTGACGGGCCATGGCAGTGCGCAGCTCTATGCGCAACTGCTGGGCCTGCTGGCGCTGGCGCTGTGGGGCGGGGTGTTGCCCTGGGCGTTGACCACTCTGGTGCGGGCCGTGGCGGCGTTGCCCGGGCAGTTGCGCGAGCGCGCCGAACAAGAGCGGCTCCGCCTGGCGATGGCGGCGGCCCAGCCGGCCGACGCGCCGCAGGCTGCCGAGCTCGCCGTGGCGCCGCCGGCCGAGCCCGCCACGCCCGAGGCGGCCCCGACTGGCCACGACGAGGCGCTCAGCCAGCGTTAGGCCCGCTTAGCGCGGCGGTGTGCAGGTCGCTGTAGAGCGGACCCTGAGGACGCAGGTCGCTGCGCACCACGGCGAGCTCGTGCGCCACCATGCTCACCTCTGGCGGCTGGTGGCTCTCGACGGCCTGCCCCAACGCCTCAACCTGCCAACCCGGTGCGCCCTCGCGGATGCGCGCCAGCGTCAGATGGGCGCGAAAGGCGCGCTGCTCGCGCGCAAAGCCCAGCCGCCCCAGGGCGGCGTCGAGCGCCTCGGCCAGGCGTGGCAGGCGGCCGGTCGGCTCGTGGATGCCCGCCCACACCACGCGGGGCCGCCGCGCACTGGGAAAGCAGCCCATGCCCTGCAGGGTCAGCGTGAGGGGGCCGCACTCGCCGGCCACGCCGTCGACGGCGGCGTGCACCTCGGCCAGGCGCGCGCTCTCCACATCGCCCAGGAACTTGAGCGTGAGGTGCATGTTGTCGGCGGGCACCCAGCGGCCGGCCAGCCCGCCCGAGGTGGCGCGCAGGGCGTCCTGCGTCTGCTGCAACGCGGCGATCAGCGCGGGTGTCAGATGGATGGCGACAAAGGTGCGGATCGGCGTCATATCAGCCCTGCTCCTCTCTCCTCAACAGGCGCGCCAGGTTGCCGCCCAGCAAGTCGCGCTCGGCCTGCGGCGCCAGTGCGAGGGCGCGCACGCGAGCCAGGGCCCTGCGGGGCGAGATGAGCGGATAGTCGCTGCCCCACAACACGCGCCCAGGCGCCCACGCGAGCGCACAGGCATAGATGGCGTCGTCATACAGATAGCCGGACGCTGCGGCATCATAATACACGCGAGCGCAGGCTCGCCGCACCTCGGGCATCAGCTCGTAGAAGCAGAGGCCGCCGCCCCAGTGGGCCAGGATGAGATCGGTGTGAGGGTGGCGCTCCACCAGGCGCAGCGCCTCGGCGGGCCCGTGCGGCCCCTTGCCCGGGTAGGCATGGCCCAGCGGCTCGTTGATGTGCAACAGCACCGGCGCACTCGCCTCGCGGGCCAGCTCGAGCAGGGCGTCGAGGCCGGGGTGGTCCAGGTCATAGCCCTGGCCCACGGGCATGAGCTCGCCCAGGCCCAGGGCGCCGGCGGCCAGGCAGCGCTCGGCCTCGCGCAGGCCGGTGGCCGAGGCGGGGTTGACCACGGCAAAGGGCCAGATGCGGCCGCGCGACGCAGCGGCACTGGCCAGCGTATAGTCGTTGCACAGGCGACAGAGGCCGGCGTCGTCAAAGGCAAAGCCAAAGGCCACGGCGCCCTGCACCGCGGCGCCGTCGAGGGCGGCCAGCAGGTCTGCGGCCGTGGCCAGCCGGGCGCTGGGGTCGGCATAGAGCGCGCCAAAGTGCGCCTCGCGCGACAGTAGCTGCTCGCGGCGGGCCAGCAGCTCTGAGGGCAGGATGTGCGTGTGAGCATCCCATACCAACATGGCATGATTGTCTGGCCGGGCGGGCGGCCTGTCAAGAGTGGACACGAGCCCAGGCGGGGGGTATGATAGCGCTATGCAGGTGTGGATGATCTACAATCCGGTCGCCGGGCACCGCGATGTTCAGGTCGAGGTGACCAAGGCGGTGGAGCACCTGCGCTCGCTCGACTGGCAGGTCACAGTTTGTCGCACCGAGGCCGCGGGCCATGGCGGCCAACTGGCGCGCCAGGCGCGCGACGCGGGCGTAGACATGGTGGTGGCCGTCGGCGGCGACGGCACCATCGGCCAGGTGGCCGATGGACTGGTGAACAGCCCCACGCAGCTCGGCGTCATCCCCGTGGGCACAGGCAATGTTTGGGCGCGCATGTTGGGCATCCCCGTGTGGAGCGCCACCAACCGCGATGCGTTCATGGGGGCGGCCCGCATTCTGGCGCAGGGTGAGACGCGCCGGGTGGATTTGGGCTGGGCCGACGGACGCCACTTTTTGCTGTGGGCTGGGCTGGGCTTTGACGCGCAGGTGGCCCACGAGATCGAGCCGCACCGCGAGGTGCGCCGCAGCCTGGGCAACTGGGCCTATCTGGTGACGGCGCTGGCCCAGAGCCTGGTGATGCGTGGCGAGCGCACCACGGTGGTGGTGGATGGGCGCGTCTTTCGCCAGCGCCTGATGATGCTGATCGTCTCCAACGCGCGGCTCTATGGCCCGCTGTGGGAGCTGGCCCCGCAGGCGCAGCTCGACGACGGCCTGCTCGACGTCTATCTGTTCAAGGGCACCAACACCATCGACACCTTTCGGCACCTTGCCACCCTGATGGCCGGCAACCAGGGGGTCGATCCGCAGATCGAGTATTACCAGGCGCGTCACGTCACGGTCATCCCCGAGCGGCCCCTGCCGGTGCATCTGGATGGCGACCCCTTTGGCAGCACGCCGGTGAATATCCAGGTGGTGCCGCGGGCGCTGCAGGTGGTGGTGCCACGGTGGACGCCCAACGCGCTGTTCCAGGAAGGGGGGTTCGAGGCCGCCCAGGAGCCGACGCTCGCCGGGCGCATCGTTGCACAGTGGCATGGGCTGGCCGAGCGCTGGCAGGTGGAGCGCCAACGGCTGCAACGGCAGTTCGAGGCGCGCCCGCGCGAAGAGCGTGATGGCGCCGAGCGGCCGCCTGAGGGCGATCGAGGCGCGACGCGCGGCAGTTGACACGCTGATGGCCACTTGGTATAATGGCTGCGAGATCGAGGCCCGGCTCGGTCACTGTGGCAGCGTTCTACCCCGGCTGCCGTCCCGTTTTCTTGCGTCAGAGCACCAGTTTTCCTGCCATGCTGTCATCCTGCTTCCCTATGTGCTTATCTGCACACCCGAGAGGTTCCCCGCCAAGTGACCCGAACAACCAGCCGTAATGTGAACATCGTCGAACTAGAGACTATGACCCTGGGCGAGCTGCGCGAGATGGCGCGCAGCAAAGAGGTGGTGGGCTACAGCCGCCTCAAGAAGCAGGACCTCATCCTGCGGCTGCTGCGCTCGCAGGCCGAGGAGCGCGGCAACATCTTTGGCGGTGGCGTCCTCGAGTTGATGTCGGACGGTATGGGCTTTCTCAGGCGCGAGAACCTGATACCTGGCGACGAAGACGTGTATGTGTCCCAGTCGCAGGTGCGCCGGTTTGGGTTGCGCACCGGCGATCAGGTCATCGGCCAGGTGCGCCCGCCCAAAGACTCGGAAAAGTACTATTCGCTGCTGCGTGTCGAGGCGATCAACGGCCTCGACCCCGAGCAGAGCAAGTACCGCCCCGTGTTCGAGCGTCTCACGCCCATCTTTCCCCACGAGCAGTTCAAGCTCGAGACCACGCCCAACGTCTTTTCCACCCGGCTGATCGACATGCTGGCGCCCATCGGGCGCGGCCAGCGCGGCCTGATCGTGTCGCCGCCCAAGGCCGGCAAGACCACCATCCTCAAGCAGATCGCCAACGGCATCTCGGCCAACCATAGCGATGTGCACCTGATCGTGGCGCTGATCGGCGAGCGGCCCGAGGAAGTGACCGACATGGATCGGTCGGTGGAAGCCGAAGTGGTCAGCGCGACCTTTGACGAGCCGGTGCAGAGCCACGCGCGCGTGGCCGAGATGGCCCTGGAGCGCGCCAAGCGGCTCGTCGAGATCGGCCGCGACGTGGTCATCTTGCTCGACAGCATCACGCGGCTCTCGCGCGCCTATAACCTGATCGTGCCGCCCAGCGGCCGCACGCTGTCGGGCGGCCTGGACCCGGCGGCCGTGTTCCCCCCGAAAAAGCTCTATGGCGCCGCCCGCAAGATCGAAGAGGGCGGCAGCCTGACGATCATCGCCACCTGCCTGGTGGACACCGGCAGCCGCATGGACGACATCATCTATGAAGAGTTCAAGGGCACCGGCAACATGGAGATGCACCTGAACCGTCGCCTGGCCGAGCGCCGCGTGTTCCCTGCCATCGACATCCAACGCTCGGGCACCCGGCGCGAAGAGCTGCTGCTCTCGGCAGACACGCTCAGCCGGATTTGGACACTGCGCCGCATGATCGATACAATCGGCGGGATCGAATCGGTCGAGCCGATTCTCGATCGCCTGGCCAAGACCCGCTCCAACGAGCAGTTCTTGCAGACACTCAACAAGGAAGTCTAGCCCATGGCAGTCGGGGTGCGCGCCCGGCCCTCTGTGGCCCCCCACACCGATTCCAACGACAAGACAGCGGTCAGCCCGAATGGCCATCTGGCCATCTATTCGCGCTACCTCGGCCATCTGCTCCTGGTCGTTCTCTTTGCCCTGGTGGTGCGCAACGTCACCGTGCAGCAACCCCGGGCGCCGTCGTTCGAGCTGGCGCTGGTCAGCGACGCCACAGCGGGCGAGTGGGCGCCCGCCATGGCTCCTGAAGCGGCCGGCCACTATCTCGAGCAAGGCGCCGTGCCGCTGACCGTGCGGCTGCTCAGCGAAGACATCAACCCCATTGCGGCGCCCAGCCGGCAGGCGCGCACCACGGTCATCACCTACGAGGTGCAGCCCGGCGATTCGGTGCTGGGCATTGCGCAGCGCTTTGGCCTCGAGGGCGCGACGCTGCTGTGGTCCAACCAAAAGCTCGAGGACAACCCCGACTTTCTGCAGGTGGGCCAGGAGCTGAACATCTTGCCCATCGACGGCGCCTACCACACGGTGGCGCGCAATGACACCGTCGAATCGCTGGCCAAGTTCTACAAGGTCGATGTCGGCGCCATCACCGGCTATGCCGGCAATAGCCTCTCTGCGCCCTATGCCCTCACCGTGGGCCAGCAGTTGATCATCCCTGGCGGCACCAAGCCGTATGTGCCGCGCCAGGTGCTGGTGTCCACGGCGCAGGCGCCCAAGGATGCCAAGAGCGGCAGCGGCAGCTTTGCCTGGCCGATGAGCGGCTCCATCTCGCAGCGCTACTGGGAGGGCCACCGCGCCATCGACATCGCCAACTCGCGCGGCACGGCCGTCTATGCGGCCGACTCGGGCTTTGTGTCGGCCACGCAGTGGGCCAGCACCGGCTATGGCCGCATGGTGATCATCGACCACGGCAACGGCTACAGCACGCTCTATGCCCACCTGGATTCGATCGCGGTGGAAGTGGGCGAGAGCGTGAGCAAGGGGCAACAGATCGGCAAATGCGGCAGCACGGGCAACTCGACCGGCCCGCACCTGCATTTCGAGGTGCTCCAGGGCAGCGCACGCCACAACCCGTTCAACTTTTTGCCGTGAGCCCGTCGGGCCAACGCAACAGCCCCTGCCAGATGGCAGGGGCTGTTTGATGTCGGCGTCACGCGGCCCGTCTAGGGGGCGCTGCCATGCACCGTGCAGGCCTGGCGAGGCGGCGGCGTGAGGCCGTTGGCCACCGCCCAGCCGTCCCACTCGGGGCCCAGATCGGTCACCTGCACATCGCGGACCTGGTCGCGCGGGCACTGCTCGGTGGCCAGTTGCCCCGAGGCGCTGCACACGGCCACGGCGCGGTGCACGGTGCAGGCCCCGGGCGTGTTCTCGGTCATAAAGAGTTCTATGCGGCTCGAAGGGCAGCTCGCTGTGGGGCGCTGCCCAGAGACGGTGCACACCTGAACCTCGACCAACCCCTCGGGGCGCTGGAACGTCGGCCGCTCGCTGTCGCCCAGCAGCGTCAGCATCGCCTGGCGCCAGATGAGCGCCGCGCCACGCGCCCCCGATAGCTCGTCCATCGCGGCATAGTCGCTGTTGCCCACCCACACGCCCACGGCCAGGTCGGGCGTGTAGCCGATGGTCCAGCTATCGCGATAGTCGTTGGTGGTGCCGGTCTTGGCTGCGGCCGGAAAGGGCAGGGCCAGCGGATTGTCGGCGCCAAAGGCGCGTTGCCGCGTCGCGTCGTCATCCAGAATGTCGGTCAGCAGGTAGGCGATGCGCGCATCCACCACCTGCCGCGGCGCGCCGGCAGGTCGCGCCCAGACGGTGCGCCCCTGCCGGTCGGCGATGCGCAAGAGCACCTGCGGCGTGGCCTGACGGCCGCCGTTGGCCAACACGGCATAGGCGCCCGTCATCTGCAGCAGGGTGGCCTCGCCGCCGCCCAGCGTGAGCGACAGGCCATAGTCGGGCCGCGTGAAGGTGGTGATGCCCAACCGCTCGGCGCCCGCGATCATGTCGGGCAGGCCCACCAACTGCAGCGTGGACACCGCGGGGATGTTGCGCGAGTTGGCCAGCGCCGAGCGCAGCGAGAGAGGCCCCCACTCGCGCTGGTCATAGTTGCGGGGCACATAGGGCGGGTTGGCGCCGTCGGGGAACTGCTGCGCCACGTCCATCAGCATCGTGGCCGGCGTCCAGCCACGCTCGAGCGCCACCATGTAGGTGATGGGCTTGATGGTGGACCCCGGCTGACGCGGGCTGACGGCCATATTGACCTGCCCCGAGATGGCCTCACTCCAAAAGTCGGCGCTACCCACCATAGCCAGCACCTCGCCCGTGGCGGGCGAGAGGGCCACCAGAGCGCCGTTGCTGGCGTTGTGGGCGGCCAGCCCGGCCACGCCCTCGGCCACCACGCGCTCGGCCTCGCGCTGCAGGGCCAGGTCGAGGGTGGTGTAGACATCCCAGCCGCTGGTGTAGAGCTCTTCGCTGCCATACTGCCGCTCGAGCTCCTGGCGCACCAGCATCACAAAGTGAGGCGCGCGCATCACCGCCGTGGGCGGCACCACCGACACCGGCGAGTTGGCCGCCTCGTCGAACTCGGACATGGTGATGCGCCCGTCGAGCAGCATCAGCCGCAACACCGTAGCGCGGCGACCGCGCGCCCTCTCGGGCTGCGTGTAGGGGTCATAGCTGGGGGGCGACTGGAGCATGCCCGCCAGCAGGGCCGACTCGGCCAGGGTGAGGTCCTTTACATCCTTGCGAAAGTAGGTCTCGGCAGCGGCCGCCACGCCGTAAGAGAGGTTGCCCAGGTAGACCTCATTGAGATAGATCTCCAGGATCTCTTCTTTGGAATAGCGGCGGGTAATCTCGGCCGCCAGGATGGCCTCTTTGACCTTGCGCTCGACGGTCTGCTCGTCGGTGAGAAAGGTCATCTTGACGAGCTGCTGGGTGATGGTGCTGCCGCCCTGGGCAATGCCGCCTGCTCGCAGGTTGGCGAGCAGCGCCCGCACGATGGCCGCCGGGCTGAACCCGGGGTTCACAAAGAAGGACGAGTCCTCGGTCGAGACGACGGCATCCACCAGGTGCTGGGGCAGGTCGCTGTACGACACCAGCCGCCGTCGGCCGCCGGTGGGGTCGATCACCTCGTACAAGAGGTTGCCCTGGCGGTCGAGGATGCGCATGGTCTTGAAGCGGTTGGCGCGCTGGTGCAGCTCTTCGGGCAGGGGCAGCCGTGCGGCGTAGGTGGCATAGATGCCCAGGCCGGCCGCCAGGGCGATCAGCCCGGTGAACGCGAGCAGCAGCAGGCCCAGGGCCAGCCCCTGGCCGATGGCGCGGCCCACCGAGGGCCTGCTTTGCGGGGCAGACGATGGATAGTGGTAGGGGTTCATCTTGCCTTTCACATCGAGGTACGCCTCACGCCTCTCAAGACGCTACACCAACGCGGGCGGTTCCTGCTCGGCGGGCGTGTCGCCATCGGGGGCCCAGATGGCGCTGGCGCCCTCGAGCGCCTGCCGCAGATCAGGGTAGCGGCCGATGGCGCCATCGCGCAGGGCCCACACGCCCGTGGCAAACCGCTCGATAAAGTAACGGTCGTGCACCACCGCCAACACGGTGCCCTCAAAGCCGGCCAGCGCCTGCTCGAACGTCTCGCGCGAGGGGATGTCGAGGTGGTTGATCGGCTCGTCGAGCAGCAGCAGATTGCAGCCCTGCAGCACCAGCAGGCCCAGGTTGAGCCGCGAGCGCTGCCCAAAGGAGAGCAGCGCCATGGGCGTGTGCACCTCGTCGCCCGCAAAGAGGAACTGGTGCAGATAGGTGCGCGCATCGGTCTCTGGCAGGGCGCTGCTGCGCATGATGGCGTCGAGCGGCGAGGCGTACTGCGCCAGCGTCTCTTGCTCCTGGGCCAGGTAGCCCAGCCGCACATTGCTGCCCAGCCGCACCACGCCCCGCGTGGGCGCAAGGCGGCCGGTGATCAGGCGCAGCAGGGTGGTCTTGCCCGAGCCGTTGGGGCCCACCAGCGCAATGCGCTCGCCGCGCTGCAGCAGCAGGTTGACATCCTCGAACAGCACCAGCGGGCCAAAGGCCATGCTCAGCCCCTCGATGGCCAGCACGTCCTGGCCGCTGGGGGGCGCCTCGCCCAGGTCGAGCTTGATCGACCAGCTCGTGCGGGGCCTGGCCAGGTGCTCTTCCGATTCGAGCAGGCGCTGCACCCGCTTGAGCCGCACCACGCCCTGACGGGCCACCTTCTTGGCGCGCTTGCGATAGTGAAAGTGGATGGTCTCGTTCTGGATGCTGTTGGCGTGGGTCTTCCAGCGGTCGGCGGCCGCCTCGAGATCGGCGATCTTGGCCTGCTGCTCCTGATAGCGCTGCAGATACTCTTCGCGCTCGTGGGCCTTGGCGCGGGCATAGTCGCTGTAGCCGCCCGGGTAGGCCCTGACGGCGCGGGTGAGCGGGTCGATCTCGAGGACGCCATTGACCACGCGATCGAGAAAGGCGCGGTCGTGCGAGACGAGCAACATGCCGCCCTCATAGGCCTGCAAGTACCCTTCGAGCCAGGTGAGCGCGGCGATATCCAGGTGGTTGGTGGGCTCGTCGAGGATCAGCAGGGCCGGGTTCTGCAGCAGCAGGCGCGCCAGGCCCAGGCGCGTCTTTTGCCCGCCCGAGAGCAGCCTCACCGGCTTGTCGAGAGGCAAGTGCTCGAGGCCGAGCCCGGCCAGCACCTGCTGCAGGCGGTGCGGCGGCAGGGCTGCGGCGGCGTGGCTGAGGCGGTCGAGGGCCTGGGCATAGGCGCGCTCGACCGCGGGCGCCTCGTCGGGCGTGGCGTCGGACAGCTCCACGGCCAGGCGCTCCACCTCGGCCTCCCAGTGCGAGAGCGGCTGCTGATCGAGGCCCGCCAGCGCCTGCTCGACGGTGGCATAGACGTCGAGTTCGAGCGCCTGCGGCAGATAGCCCACGCGAGCCAGCGGCACATCAAAGCGCGCGCTGCCGCTGTCGGGCCTTTCCAGCCCCATGATGAGGCGCAGCAACGTGGTCTTGCCGCAACCGTTGGGGCCGATCAGCGCGATGCGATCGTCGGGGTTGAGGTCAAAACTGACCCTTTCGAACAGGAGCAGTTCGCCATAGCGTTTGGACAGGTTCGAGACGTGTAGCACAGCCAGGCTCCTTTGCAGGCAGGTGAGGCGCCCAAAGGGGGGCGCCAGGCGAAGGCGAGTTCGCTGTTAGCCTGCTCTGCGCATCGGAACCTCCGTAACGATCCTCTAGCTGCCCGGCGCTGGCCGGCGCAAGGTGCCCACCTGGCGCGACAGCTCGTCGGGGCTCACGAACCAGATCACGTGCAGCCCAAAGGCCGCCGCCGCCACGATGTTGTCGGCGCGATCGTCGACGAACACGATCTCGCGCGGCTCGAGCTGCAACTGGTTGCACAGTTCGACATAGACGCGCTCGTCGGGCTTGGCCACGCCCAGGCGGGCCGAGTTCAGCAGCGGGTCGAAGCGATCGGCGACGCCATAGGTCTCGGCGAGCTTGAGCTCGAGGGCGTCGGTGGCATTGCTGAGCATGGCCACGCGATGGGTCTGGCGCAGGTCGTCGACCAGGGTGAGCACATCGGCATCCACCCGCCAGGTGGACCAGATGTCGGCCGCCAGTTGGCGGATGGCGGCCTCATCGTCGAGGCCCAACGAGGGCGCCACCTGGCGCCAGAACGCGTCCTCAGAGATGTGGCCCAGCTCGGCCAGCGTCCAGGCCTCGCCGCCCCACAGTCGTTGGCGTAGCTCGGCCACGGTCAGCCCAAGGCGCGCGGCCCACTGCTGGTAGGGCCCAGGGTTGCCGTCGCGCAAGATCACACCGCCACAATCGAACACAAAAGCCTGCACGCTCACGTGCGTCGTTCTCCTCGATAGGTGGTAAACAAAAACGCCGGGGCAAAACCCGCGGCGCGCGCTATCGTCAGAGCGAGAGGTCAGGCATCAGACAGGCCGACCGGCTCCTCCAGGCGCCGCCGCATAGCCGTTCTCGTTCATCTGCCCCCTCGTGTGCATCACAAGATGACTCCATTATAGAGGGCGCGCACGCGCTGTCAAGGCGCCGCGCCCCGCGCCATTGACACATTCTCTGGCGATAGCTAGAATCTCAGCAGAGTGACATTGCCGCTTACAGGAGGTGCCTTTATGCCGCTCTTGTCGGAAAAAGACCGTCAGACCCTCACGGGCATGTTCGCCCAGGAGCTGGTCGAGCCGGTCAAGCTGGTCTACTTTGGGCAGGAGGTCGCCTGCCAGTTCTGCCGCGAGACGCAGGCCATCCTCGAAGAGGTGGCCAGCCTGTCGGACAAGATCGAGGTCGAGGTCAACAACTTTGTGGTTGACAAGGCCAAGGCCGAGGCGCTGGGCGTCGACAAGATCCCTGCCACCATCGTGATGGCTGGCGACAAGGACTATGGCGTCCGGTTCTACGGCATCCCTTCGGGGTACGAGTTCACCACCCTGGTGCAGGATATCCTCATGGTGTCCAAGGGCGAGACCGACTTTTCGCCGGCCGCCCAAGAGATGATCGCCAAGATCGACAAGCCAGTGGACATTCAGGTGTACGTCACCCCCACTTGACCGTACTGCCCGCAGGCCGTCTATATGGCCCACGCACTGGCGGTCGCCAGTGATCAGGTAAAGGCAGCGATGGTCGAGTCGGTCGAGTTTCCGCATCTGGCCAACAAGTATGGCGTGCAGGGCGTGCCCAAGACGGTCATCAACGAGACGACCTTCCTCGAGGGCGCCGCGCCCGAGCCCCTCTTTTTGGCGCGCGTGCTGCAGGCCATCGGCGTCATGACCGAGCAAGACGTCGACGACCTGCTCGATGAGTTGCGCCGGGCGCACGAGCAGGAGCATGGCCACGACCACGACCATGCCCATCACCCCTAGGTGGTAGCGGCATCAACACCCCATAGGGCGGGCCTGGGCCGCCCTGTCCTTTTGTCGAGAGGCAGAGCCGCACGTCACGCCAAGGCGGATAGTGGCAGGTTCGGGCCGTCGGCGCCCGAGCGCGGCCCGGTCAATCTCTGGCTGAGGTGATCATCATGCAAGCCTACACGAGCGAGCGCGTCATCACCGGCGAACGGATCATCCCCAACGGGGTGGTGCTGATCGACGGCGAGCGGATTGTGGCGGTGGGCGGCGGCCACGAGCTGGCCCTTCCGGCTGCCGCCGAGCGGCATGACCTGGGCGACGCCATCCTCTGCCCGGGCCTGGTGGATATCCACGCCCACGGCGGCGATGGCGCCGACTGCAACGATGGCACGCCCGAGGCGGTGCTGACCGTGGCACGACGGCACCTGCGCGCCGGCACCACCAGTCTGCTGCCCACCACGTCCACCGCGCCGCTGGAGCGGGTGTGGCGCGCCTATGACGCCATCATTGCGGCGCACGGGCAGCAACGGGGCGATGGCGCCCGGCTGCTGGGCATCCACTCTGAGGGCAACTGGTTCGCCCTGTCGCAGCGCGGGGCGCATGCCCCCGAGCTGCTGGCGCCGGCCACGCCCGAGGTGCAAGAGCGGCTGCTCTCGTATGCGGCGCACCTCACCCGGGTGACGTTGGCGCCCGAGCTGCCGGGGGCGCTCGAGCTGGTGCGCGCCCTGGCCGAGCGCGGCGTGCTGGTCAGCGGCGGCCATTCGGATGCGTTCTATGCCGACGTGTGCCGCGCCATGGAGGCCGGCCTGCGCCACCTCACGCACCTGTGGAGCGGCATGTCCACCGTGCGGCGCATCGGCCCCAAGCGCTACAGCGGCATGCTCGAGGCGGGGCTGATCGAAGAGGGGCTCACCGGCGAGATCATCGCCGACGGCTATCACCTGCCCACCAGCCTGATGAAGATGGCCTATCGCCTCAAAGGCCCCGAAAAGCTGTGCCTGGTGAGCGACGCCATGCAGGCTTCGGGGTTGGGGCCGGGCGAGTACAACATCGGGGGGCTCAGCGCGGTGGTCGAGCCGGGCTATGACGTGGCAGTGCTCAGCGACCGCACCGCCTTTGCCGGCTCGGTCAGCACCGTGGGCCAGTGTTTGCAGCAGGTGGTGCAGGTGGTGGGCGTCTCGCTGCTGGACGCCGTGCGCATGGCGACGGTGACGCCGGCGCGCATCATCGGCCGGCACGATATCGGCCGTCTGGCGGCCGGCGCCTACGCCGACCTGCTGGCGCTGGCGCCCGACACCCTCTCACCGCGACGCGTCATGCTGGGCGGGCGCTGGGTCAACTAGACAGATAATGCAAGTTTGAGCCAGGCCGCGGTTTCGTATAATCGGGGAGGCGTGACTCGCACAAGGAGAGGATGAATGAAGTCATTGCGCACTTTTCAGGTGGTGCCGGCCTCGCCGGAACGCCTGATTCCCCTCAAAGAGATCGCCTACAACCTCTGGTGGGCCTGGAACCAGGACGCGATCGATCTTTTCAGCAGCCTCGACCGCGCCCTGTGGGATGAGACCGGCTACAACCCGGTGATGATGCTCGAGCGCGTTTCGCAAAAGCGCCTCGAAGAGGTGGCGCAAGACGACCACTTTATGGAGCATCTGCGGCGCGTGCAGCGCGCGCTGCGCGACTATATGGCCTCGCGCGACACCTGGTTCGAGTCGGTCAAGGCGCGCTTTCCCGAAGGGTTCAACGCCGCCTACTTTAGCATGGAGTATGGCATCAACCAGTGCCTGCGCGTCTACTCGGGCGGCCTGGGCATTTTGGCCGGCGAGCACCTGAAATCGGCCAGCGACCTGGGCATGCCGCTGGTGGGCGTGGGGCTGATGTACCGTGAGGGGCGCTTTCATCAGCGCCTGAGCGCCGATGGCTGGCAGCAAGAAGAGGGCGAGAGCATCGACGTGGACGATCTGCCGGTGCAGCTCGTCACCGGCGACGACGGCCAGCCGTTGATGGTGTCGGTGCCCATGCCGGGCCGCGACGTGTACATCCAGATCTGGCGGGTGCAGGTGGGCCGCGTGCCCCTCTACCTGCTCGACACCAGGGTGCCGCCGAACAGCGACTTTGACCAGGCCACCACCGCCGAGCTGTATGGCGGCGATGGCGACATGCGCCTGCGGCAAGAGATCGTGCTGGGCATGGGCGGCATCAGGGCGCTGCGGGCTTTGGGGCTGGCGCCCACCGTCTATCACATGAACGAGGGGCACGCCGCGTTCCTGACGCTGGAGCGCATCCGTCAGGCCCGGCTAGACCTGGGCCTCGCGCTCGATGAGGCCATCGAGCTGACCTCGGCCGGCAACATCTTTACCACGCACACGCCGGTGCCCGCCGGCATCGACCTGTTTGACGCCGGCCACATGCAGTACTATTTCGCCGACTTTTGCCGCGAGCAGGGGCTCGACTGGGAGCGCTTCTTGCAGCTCGGCCGCCCGCCACAGCATCAGGCCAACGAGCCGGTGTCGATGGCGGTGTTGGCGCTGCAGCTCTCGGCGCTCTCTAACGGCGTGAGCGAGCGCCACGGCCAGGTGGCTCGCAGCATGTGGTGCAACCTCTGGCCGTCGGTGCCCGCCGAAGAGGTGCCCATCACCCACGTGACCAACGGCGTGCACCCGCAAACCTGGCTCTCGCGCCCCCTCACCGAGGCGCTGGAGCGGGCCTCGGGGCGCAGGCTGAGCCATGATGCGGCCGAGCCGCGCTTTTGGCACAGCATCGAAAAGGTGTCAGACGAAGAGCTGTGGGCCGCCCACGAAAAGCGGCGCCATCGCCTGATCGAGATTGTGCGGCAACGTGTGCGGGCGCAGTTGGCGCGCTATGCCAACGGCCGCGACGTGGACGCCGAGGTGGAGCAGTTGCTCGACCCCAACGCGCTGACCATCGGCTTTGCGCGACGCTTTGCCACTTACAAACGCGCCACGCTGCTCTTCCGCGACGCCGAACGGCTGGCGCGTATCCTCAACGCCACCGATCGGCCGGTGCAGGTCATCTATGCCGGCAAGGCGCACCCCAACAACAACCCGGGCAAAGAGCTGCTGCGCCAACTGGTGCACTATACGCGCGAGGACCGCTTCAAGAACCGGGTGGTCTTTGTCGAAGACTATGACATGGCGCTGGCGCGCTATCTGGTGCAGGGCGTGGATGTGTGGCTCAACACGCCGCTGGAAGGCGAAGAGGCCAGCGGCACCTCGGGCATGAAGGTGGGCATGAACGGCGGCCTGCACCTGAGCACGTTTGACGGCTGGTGGTGCGAAGGCTATTCGCCCGAGGTGGGCTGGCGCATCGGCTCCGGCGAGATACTCGACCAGGCGCTGAGCGATGAGGTGGGCGCCGAGTCGCTGTACCAGTTGCTCGAGCACGAGGTGGTGCCGCTCTTTTACACCCGCGGCCACGATGGCCTGCCCCACGGCTGGATCTCGCGGCAGCGCCACGCTATCTCCAGGCTCAGCCCCGAGTTCAGCACCCACCGCATGGTCAAAGACTATGCCACACGGATGTACCTGCCGGTGAGCCGGCGCGCCGTGGCACTGAGCGCTGACGGCGCCGCCCGCGCCAGGGCCTATGCCGAGTGGCTGGGCAGGGTCCGGCGGCACTGGTCGGCCGTGCGCTTTGACACCGTGCAGGTGAACGTGGGCGACGAGGCGCGCGTTCGCGAGGCGATCAGGGTCGAGGCGCGGGTGTGGCTCGACGGCCTGGACCCCGACGACTTGAGCGTGCAGGTGTGCTATGGCAACGCCCGCCCCGACGGCTCGCTGCACGACTATCAGATCGTCGAAGCGGGGCAGGTGGTCTGCGAAGAGGGCGACTTTTGCCGCTATGCCGCCGACATCGCCTACGACGAGACCGGCTTCAAGGGGCTGGCCGTGCGCATCGTGCCGCGCCATGCCGACCTGCCGGGCTCTTGCCCGCCCGGGCTGATGACCTGGGCCGGCTGACCGGCCGCAAGCGCCCCCTCGAGAGAGGGGGCGTTTCACTCAGGCGGCGCCCGTCAGGCGCACAAAGAGCTCCACATCCTCGCGCAGCATGTGGGGGTTGTCGCCGGTGTGGATGCCCACACAGATGGCGTCTTGCGGGCGGAGATGCGCCGCCGCAAAGGCAAAGGCCTCATCGGCGGGGGTGCGCCCGGCCGCCAGAACCTTGTAGTGGATGGCCGGCCGCCGCAGCCCGGGGATGATGGCCACCCGCTCGTCGCGGTCCTCGTCGGCATAGCGCTCGATGGTGGCCGGGTCGTGGTGGGGCACCTGGTCGCGCGGCGAGGGGTTATAGTAGCTCACCATGTAAAAGTCGAGCGCCAGGTGCTGCTCGGCCCAGAGGAAATCGGCCGGCATGTGCCCGGCGATGCCGGCCGGCAGGCCGGCCGACTGCACCGTCTCTTGAAAGGCGTAAAAGGGCTCGTACTGCCTTTGGGCGATGAGGTGGTCGGCCACGCCGCCGTGCAGGTAGCAGGCCGAGGCGCCATGCTCGATGCAATAGCGCGCGCCCTCGGCGGGGCTATCGGCTCTGGAGCTGGTCTGGGCCACCCATTGCATGGCGCCGCCGCGACGCCAATACTCGGCCAGCACACGGGTGATGTGGTCATCGCCGCGCATGAGGCAGGTGCGCAGGCCCAGCGCCTCGGCCTCGAACAGGGTGGCGATGATGCGCTCGTCGGTGTACCAGGCCAGCATCTCGGCGTCACGCTGGCGCGACTGGTGTGAAAAGCCGCTGAACGGGTTGCCGCCGATCAACAGCCGCGAGATGGCCAGGTGGCCGATCTGGACGGTGGTCAAAGGCATACTCTTGCTCCGGTCACGGGCTTGCCAGGCACGGTACAAACTGCTATAGAGTATCCGAGTCGGGCCCAGGCGCCAACTGGCCAGGGCTCGAGGCGGTTTGACAGGCTCAATGCCTGTGATATAATTCACAAGGCTCCCGCGGGGGCCGTCTTGTCTATTACAGCGAGCGAATGAAGGATTGTGACACTAGAGCAGATCGTCAAGATCGTCCAGGGCAAGGTCATCTCGGCAGAGGTCGATCTCTCCACCATCGTCGAAACGGGTTTTGGGGCCGATCTGATGAGCGATGTCCTTGCCTTTGTGCATTCGGGGACGATGCTCCTCACCGGCTTGACCAACCCCCAGGTGGTGCGCACGGCCGAGATGGCGGGCATCACCGCGATCATGTTCGTGCGCGGCAAGTACCCGCCCGCGCCCACCATCACCCTGGCCACCGAGAAGCAGATTCCCCTGCTGTGGTCGCCATTCACGATGTACGAGACTTGCGGGCGGTTGTATGAAGCGGGCCTCCGCAGCGGCGGCCTGCTCGACCTTGCCTCAGAGACTTGGGGCGAGGGCTTTGACGGCGCATAGAAGGCAGCCATGGAGCGCATCGGTAGGACGCCCACCAAGGTTCAGGAGCTGGTATACGAGTTGCGCATCAAGCAGGTGATGAGCAGCGAGCTGATCATGGTGGAGCCAGACTGGCCGATGGCGCAGGTGAAGGAGATGATGCGCACCAGGCGCATCTCGGGCGCTCCGGTGGTGGAGAACGGCAAGCTGGTGGGCATGGTCAGCCTCGAGCAGGTGATCCGCGCCCTCGAAAGCGGCCAGATGGATGCTCGCGTGCGCGATCGCATGACGATCAGCCCGCGGGCGCTGCACGAAGAGGAGACCGTCATCAGCGCCATCAACCAGTTTGCGCACTATGGCTATGGGCGCTTTCCGGTGCTCAATGCTCAGGACGACCTGGTGGGCTTGCTGACCAAGAGCGACATCGTCAGAGGCCTGCTCAAGCAGATGGAGCTGCTGTGGCACGCCGAGGAAGAGCGCCGCTATCAATACCAGCGCATGTTCGAGGATATCGAGTCAGACCAGACCACGCTGACCCTGCGCTATCAGGTGCGCCAGCATGACTTTGACACCGGCGGTGAGGCGTCGAGCAAGATCAAGCGGGCGCTCGAACGCCTGGGTGCGCACCCTCAGACGGTGCGACGGGTGGCCGTGGCCACCTATGAGGCCGAGATCAACATCATGATCCACAGCGAGGGGGGCGAGCTGACCGCCGAACTCAGCCCCGAGCGCATCGTGGTGGTGGCGCAAGACCGCGGCCCCGGCATCCAGGATGTGGAGCAGGCCATGCTGGCCGGCTATTCGACGGCGCCCGACTGGATCCGCGAGCTGGGCTTTGGCGCCGGCATGGGGCTGTCCAACATCCGCTCGTGCTGCGACACCATGAGCCTGACGTCAGAGCTGGGCGCGGGCACGCGCCTCGAGATGGTGTTCTTCACTCAAGACAGGGGAGCCAGATGATCGTTCGAGATCTCATCGAGCCGTTGGGCCTGCGCGTTGCGGCCGCTCAAGATCACCTGTGGCGCGAGATCGAAGGGGGCTATGCCGCCGATCTGCTCAGTTGTGTGATGGCCGGCGCCCACAAAGGCGACGTGTGGGTCACTCTGCAGGCGCACCCCAACGTGATTGCAGTGGCCGAGCTGCTGGGGCTGGCCTGCGTGATCGTCACCGAAGGCGCCGAGCCCGACGCGGGCGCCGTGGCCAGGGCCGAGGAGCGCGGCATCCCGATGCTGGTGTCGTCGAGCACCACCTACAGGGTGGTCAGCCAGCTCGTCAAGCTGGGCATCGAGTCGGCCAGGTAGAGCGGGGCCGCCGCATGGAGCCCCCTGCGGCCCAGAGCGAGCTCAAGACCGTCTGGGCCGATCTGCACCTTCACACCGTGGCGTCGGCGTGCGCCGAGATCGAGATGATCCCGCCGCTCATCGCCAGGCGCGCCCATGAGCTGGGCCTGGGGCTGCTGGCTGTGACCGACCATCACACGGTGGACAATGTGGTGGCGGTGCAGCGGGCGGCCGCCGAGTATGACATCCGCGTGTTGCCGGGCATGGAGGTGCAGACGCGCGAAGAGGCTCATCTGGTGTGCCTGTTCGCCGACATGGAGAGGGCGCTGGCCTGGCAAGAGGTGGTGTATGCCCACCTGCCAGAGCAGCGCAACCCTGAAGAGGTCTTTGGCGCGCAGTATGTGGTCGACGAGACCGGCGACTATATACAGAGCAACGAGCGGCTGTTGCAGGCCTCGCTCGCGCTGAGCGTAGACGAGGTGGTGGCCGGCGTGCGGGCGCTGGGCGGCCTGCCCATCGCGGCCCATGTCGATCGGCCGTCGTTCAGCCTGCTGGCGAGCCTGGGCTTTGTGCCGCCGGGGCTGCGTCTGGCGGCGATCGAGGTTTCGCGCCGCTGCGACATCGACGCTCTGTTGCGGCAGCATCGGGGCCTCAAGGCCTGGCCGCTGGTGCGGGGCGGCGACGCCCACCGCCTCGAAGAGATGCGGCGCAGCTTGCGTCTGCAGGTCAAAGCGCGCATATTAGACGAGTTGACATTGGCCCTGGCAGGGGCGCAGGGCCGCAGCATTGCTCTGGCGTGACGATACGTGGTCAACCGAATACCACTCTGTGGGAGGGTCACATCGTGCTGGTAGTTCAAGACAACAAGGTGGCCGAGCAGGAACTGGATCTGGCTCCCCTCGATGCGATGCTCGACGAGTATGTCAACGAGCATGGGGCGCTCATCCCTATCATGCAGCGCACGCAGGGCATCTATGGCTATCTGCCCGAGGCTGCACTCAGGCGCATTGCTGAGCGCACGGGCACGCCGCTGAGCCAGCTCTATGGCGTGGCGACGTTCTATGCCCAGTTCTCGCTCACGCCCAAGGGCCGCCACACGGTGGACCTGTGCGACGGCACGGCCTGCCACGTGCGTGGCATGCCGCAGATCGTCACCGCCCTCGAGAACGATCTCAAAGTCAAGGCGGGCGACACCACCGAGGACGGCCGGGTGACGCTCCATGTGGTGTTCTGCCTGGGCTCGTGCGCGCTGGCGCCCGTGGCCGTGATCGACGGGCAGATTGTGGGGCGGCTGTCGCCGCAAAAGGCCGTGCAACTGGTGCGAAAGCTGGACTAGATTGCGCGAGCTGTCGCAGCACATCCTCGATCTATTGCAGAACGGCATCGAGGCCGGGGCCACCCGGCTCGAGCTCGACATCGATGATGACGAGCGGGCCAACCTGCTGACGATCAGAGTGCGCGACAATGGTCGGGGGATGACGCCCGAGACCGTCAGAGCGGTCACCGACCCGTTCTTTACCACCCGAACGACGCGACATGTGGGCCTGGGCCTGCCGCTGCTCAAGGCGGCGGCCGAACGGTGTGGCGGCGGGTTGACCATCTCGTCGACGCCGGGGCAGGGCACCACCGTCACGGCCACCCTGGTGCGCGATCATATCGACCGCGCCCCGCTGGGCGATATGGCCATCACCCTGATGGGCGTGCTGCTATCAGAGCACGAATGCGAGCTGCTCTATCGGCATCGCCGGGGAGATGAGCTGTTTGAGCTGGATACGGCCGAGCTGCGCGAGGTGCTGGACGGGGTGCCGCTCAGCCACCCGCAGGTGCGGCCCTGGGTGCAAGGGTATATTCGCGAAGGACTGGACGGGCTCAACGGCGCCGGTGCATAAGCTGGCGTGGCCCTGAGAAGGCTGGCAAGGAGAGATCAAATGCCAAAGGTCAAGTCTCTGGACGAACTGCGCAAGCTGCGTGAGCAGGTCAAAGACGACATCTCGACGCGCATCGAGACGGGCACCACCATCATCGTGGGCATGGGCACCTGTGGCATCGCCGCTGGCGCTCGCGAGACGATGCACGCCATCATGCAAGAGCTGGAAAAGCGGCAGATCAATGCCCATGTGCGCACGGTGGGTTGCATCGGCATGTGCTCGCGTGAGCCGCTGGTGGATATCGAGCAGGCCGGCAAGCCGCGTGTCACCTACGGCAACGTCACCCCCGAGATGGTTTCGCGCCTGATCGACGAGCATCTCAAGAACGGCCACGTGGTCAACGAGTGGGTGGTGGGCCGCAAGACCACCGACGAGATCGGCCTGTAAGGCTGCCAGCAAAGCGGCTGATACCAACACCGTCCAGGAGGACATGTCATGTCGGAACCGATCTATCGTGCAGACGTACTGGTCTGCGCTGGCACGAGCTGCGAGTCGTCTGGCTCACGCTCGGTGCTGGCTGCCCTGACCGAAGAGCTGGCCAAGACCGGGCTGGATCAAGAGGTGCGCATCATCGAGACGGGCTGCCGTGGCTTTTGCTCCATGGGGCCGGTGATGATCATCTACCCCGAGGGGGTCTTTTACTGCCAGGTCAAGGCCGATGATATCCCCGAGATCGTCGAGGAGACGTTGCTCAAGGGGCGCATCGTGCAGCGGCTGGTCTTTACCGAGACCGAGAGCCAGCTGACGGTGCCCTACTATGAGGACATCCCCTTTTACCAAAAGCAACAACGCGTCACGCTGCACAACTGCGGCGTGATCGACCCCACCAATATCGACGAGTACATCGCGCGCGGCGGCTATGAGGCCCTGGGCAAGGCGCTGGGCGAGATGACCCCGCAGCAGGTGATCGACGAGGTCAAGTCCTCGGGCCTGCGCGGACGCGGTGGCGCCGGCTTTTTGACGGGCCTCAAGTGGGAGTTCACCGCCAAGGCCGCCGGCAGCCCCAAGTATGTGGTGTGCAACGCCGACGAGGGCGACCCCGGCGCCTTTATGGACCGCTCGCTGATCGAGGGCGACCCGCACACGCTGCTCGAGGGCATGGCCATCTGCGGCTATGCGGTGGGCTCGTCTGACGGCTATATCTACTGCCGCGCCGAGTATCCGCTGGCCATCAAGCATCTCAAGATCGCCATCGAGCAGGCCGAAGAGTATGGGCTGCTGGGCGACAACATCTTTGGCACCGACTTTTCGTTCCACCTACACATCAAAGAGGGCGCCGGTGCCTTTGTGTGTGGCGAAGAGACCGCTCTGCTGGCATCCATCGAAGGGCGTCGTGGCGAGCCGCGCCCGCGCCCGCCCTTCCCGGCGGTGTCGGGCCTGTGGGCCAAGCCGACCAACCTCAACAACGTCAAGAGCTATGCCAACACGCCGCAGATCATCCTGCGGGGGGCCGAGTGGTTCTCGCAGATCGGTGCCGAGCGCAGCCCCGGCACGGCCATCTTTGCCCTGACGGGCAAGGTGCGCCACACCGGCCTGGTCGAGGTGCCCATGGGCATCACCCTGCGCGAGATCATCTATGACATCGGCGGCGGCGTCGAGGGCGACAAAAAGTTCAAGGCTGTGCAAACCGGTGGCCCGCTGGGCGGCTGCCTGCCCGCAGAGCAGCTCGACCTCAAGGTCGACTTTGACTCGCTGCGCCAGGCCGGCGCGGTGATGGGCTCGGGCGGTATGATCGTCGTCGACGAAGACACCTGCATGGTCGAGTTCAGCAAGTACTTCCTCACCTTTGCCACCGCAGAGTCTTGTGGCAAGTGCGTGCCCTGCCGCATGGGCGGCCGGCGCATGCTCGAGCTGCTCACCAAGATCACCGAGGGCCAGGGCTCGCTCGAGGATATCGATGAGATCGAGAAGCTCGCAGAGGGCATGACCGCGGGCTCGCTCTGCTCGCTGGGCCAGTTGACGCCTGGCCCCATCATGAGCACGCTGCGCTACTTCCGCGACGAGTTTGTGGCGCACGTCACCGAGGGCCGCTGCCCGGCCAAGCAGTGCACGGCGCTGGTGCAATACTATGTCAACCCCGAGACCTGCAAGGGCTGCGGCATCTGCGCGCGCAACTGCCCCGTGAACGTCATCGAGGGCGGCCGTCGTCAGATCCACATCATCGACCAGGAAGGCTGCATCAAGTGCGGCACCTGCCTCGAGGTCTGCCCGTTCGACTCGATCCTGAAGGTTTCGGGCGAGCCGGTCGAGGTGCCCACCGAGCTGATGCCCATCGGCACGTGGAAGCAATAGGCCGAGCCTAGCCTATCAGGCTGGCCCCATCGTTGGCGCACGCGCCAGGCGGTGGGGCCAGTGTTGTTCGACACCGTTCGCTGGAGCCTGCCATGCCACTCAAGACCCCTCAAGCCATCGTCGAGGCCGCCTGCGCTGCCAGCGTCGCCAAAGTGCGGCTCTCGACCGCCAGGACGCTGGTGTTGGGCTTTTTCGCGGGCGCCTATATCGCGCTGGGCGGCGTCGTCGCCATGGTCATCGGCAAAGACAACCCGGCCCTGGCCGCCGCCAACCCGGGCCTGGCCAAGCTGGTGTTCGCGGCCGTGTTTCCGGTGGGCATCATGATGGTGGTCATCAACGGGGCCGAGCTGTTCACCGGCAACACCGGCATCATGCTGCCGGGCTGCCTGTCGCGGCGCACCCCGTGGCGCGCCATGCTGCGCAACTGGGGCCTGGTGTATGTGGGCAACCTGGCGGGGTCGCTCTTTGTGGCGGCGGCGCTGGCCTACTGGTCGGGCCTCATCCGCGGGGGCAGCGTGGGCCAGGCGGCGGCTGCCATTGCCGAGGCCAAAGTGGGCCTTGGCTGGGGGCCGCTGATCTTGCGCGCCATCGGCTGCAACTGGCTGGTGCTGCTGGGCATCTGGATCGCCATGGCCGCCGACGACGTCATCGGCAAGGTGTGGGGGCTCTGGTTCCCCATCATGGCCTTTGTGGCCATCGGCTTTGAGCACTCGGTGGCCAACATGTTCTTTATCCCGCTGGGCATGCTCAACGGCGCCGACGTCAGCGTGGGCCAGTTTCTGTGGAACAACCTGCTGCCGGTGACGCTGGGCAACATCGTGGGTGGGTCGGGGCTGGTGGGCGCGCTCTACTGGTGGGTGTACGCGCGCGAGTGCCGCGTCGACCAGGGCAAGGTCGACTAGGGCGTGAGCTGCACCTTGCCGAGCCGCGCTCTCTGGCCCCCCAGGTTCACGCCGAGGGTGTAGCGGCCGGCCGGCGCATCGGCAGGGATGGCGAGCGGCACAACCGAGCGAGCGATGTGCCCGGCAGGCAGGTCGGCGCCCGGCGTAGCGAGGCGCGCCGTGGCCACCACGCGCCCGCGCCCCAACAGCCACACCTCTAGCGGCTCGGCCGCGCCCCGCGTATAGAGCACCAGCTCGGCGGTCTCGCCAGGGCGCAGCGTGCGGCGCGCCTCGTGGCGCAGCCCCAGCGGATAGAGGCTATAGCCCAGCACGGCCACCTCGCCCAGCTCGACCTCGCGCCGCACCTCGACGTCAAACGCCTCGATGGGCAGCGGCTCGGCCGGCGCCCGCAGGGGCAGGGTGGCCAGATCGATGGCGTTGCCCTGCGCCTGGCCGTCGCGCGAGACGGACCAGCGCTGGCCGGTGGTCGCGTCATAGAGGCCCACCCGCAGCGTCAGTTCGCCCGGCGGCGTGCCCGGCTGCACCAGCACGCCATGGTTATCGCGCACCAACTCGCCCACGGCCCAGGCCGTGGTGGGCCGACCGCCGCCGGCGGGCTCGGCATCGTGCTGGCCCACAATGTGGCCCTGGGCGTCGACCAGATGCACGAACACCTTGAGGCGCTCGCTCACGGGCTCTGCGGCCCGCCAAAAGAGGGTCACCTGGGCCACATCGCCGGCCGCCAGTTCGGGCGTGAGCAGCGCATAGCCCTCCAGCGCGATGGCCCCTTGTAGCGGCGCGTCGCCCAGCCGCCAGGCGGTGGTCACCGCGGGCGTGGCCGGGGCCTGGCGGGCGCTGCTATACACGGCCAGGCGCACGTTGCCATGCCAGCTATCCAGCGCCTTGTAGGCGTGGGCGGCCAGATAGCCCTCGACGATGCCCTCGGGGTCGCTCTCGTCGGTGGCCCACAGAATGGCATAGATCCGCTGATGGCGCGCCAAGATGTGGGCCAGCTCGGCCTCGGTGGCGGCGCGGTCGGCCGGGCGCGTCTGCGGCAGAGGATAGGTGGGCAGCGCGCCGTGGTCATAGTAGTGCACCGTCTCGATCTGCGCAGGGGCGTTGATCAGCAGTGCGTCGCCGGGGCGCGCGGCCGCCTCGATGTAGGCCACCATGCCACGATAGTCGTCGCGGGCAAAGGCGGGGTCGCTGTAGAGGCCGCGCAGCGACACGCCCAGCGGCGCCAGCACCGCCAGGAGCGCCAGGGCCAGCGTCGCCGGGGCCGCCCTGCGCCCGAGCCAGCGGCCGGCCGCCGCCGCCAGCGTCTCGAGGCCCCGCGCCAACAGCAGCAGGTAGGCGGGCGTGGCCAGCAGCAGGAACTTGGGGTTGTACATGGGCCGCTGCAGCGAGGCGGCGTACATCAGCCCCACCGGCACCCCCGCATAGAGCGCTACCGCGATCACCGGATACCAGCGACCGCGCGAGCCGGCCAGGCCCTCGGCCGAGCGGCTGAGGCCGAGCGCGGCCAGCGCGGCCAGCGCCGCGCCCACAGCCAGCGTCCACGGGGCGGTGTGCACAGTGATGCCCAGCGGCAGCGCCTGAGCCAGCCGCAACACCAGCTCGCCAAAGGTAAAGGGGGCGCTGATGCTGGGCCAGTGGCGGATGGTGTGCCAGGCCAAGGCCAGCCAGGGCGCATACAGCGCCAGGATCAGCGCCTGGGTCAGCGCCCAGCGGCCGAGCTCGCGCCAGGGCCAGCGGCGCTCGCGCCAAGGCCAGCGCCCCGGTCGACGTCGCAGCCCCAGCCAGGCCACAAAGGCGAGGTTGTGGGCCAGCAGCAGCGCTGCGGCGTAATAGTGCGAGTAGACGGTGGCCAGCATGGCCAGGCCATAGACCAGCAGTCGACCGGGCTGCAGCGCGGGCTCGGCCTCGCTGGCGGGCAGGGCGCGCGTGAGCGCCAGCATGGCGGCCGCGCCCATGAAGGTGACCTGGGCGTACATGCGGGCCTCTTGCGCGTAATAGACGGCAAAGGGCGACACTGCCAGCAGCAGGCCGGCCAGCAGCGCCGTGCCGCTGCCGAACCAGCGCCGCGCCAGCCGCATGGTGAGCCCCACCGTGGCCACGCTCATCAGCGCCGACAGGCTGCGCAGGGCGAACTCGCTATCGCCCGCCAGCCGCACCCACAACGACAGCAGCCAGTAGTAGAGGGGCGGGTGGATGTCGTCTGAGGCGTTGCGCGCGATGGTAGCCAGATCGCGCCAGGCCAAGGCCGCGGCGGTGCCCTCGTCGTTCCACAGGCTCTGGGCATCGAGCCTGTAAAAGCGCAGCCCGGCCGCCAGCGCCAGAATCGCCACGGCGGCCAGACAGGGCGCCAACGCCCGCCAGTCTGTGCGCCTCACGGCGTCGCCCACCGGCGGCGCTGCACGAGCCGCCACGCCACCCACAGCGCCACCAGCAGCCCCGCCAGCAGCCAGGGCCAACGCGCCGGCTCGCTGTAGACGATGATGCCGTCGAGCAGCACGGGGCCGCCCGTCGCCGCCAGCGTGACGCTGTGCAGGCCCCGGCGCGCCGAACGCAGCACGCGCTGCGCGGTGATCGTCGTGTCGGGGACGGCCTCGCTGCGGCCCAGGCGCCGTGCGCGCCCGTCGACGAGCAGGGTGAGGCGCTCGGCCGAGGCCGCGTCGCCCAGCTTGAGGCTCAGGCCGGCGCCCTGGTAGCTGAAGGTCACCTGCGCGCCCTGCTCGAGCCGGGCGACGCCGCCCAGCACGGCCTGTTCATCGGCCACCCACGCCCACTGGCCGCCATAGTGCAGCGCATGGTGGTCCTCTTGGTGAAAGCCGCGCTGCAACACCGGCGGCTGGGCTGCATACTCCTCGATGGCAGCATAGACGGGCAGCGTGGTCCAGTCGGGCTCGACCATGCGGAAATAGTACCAGGCCTGGTCGCGCTCGCTCTCGTTGGGGCGCCGCCAGAACCAGTAGTTCATCACGCCCACCCAGGGCCAGTCGCGCCCGGCGCGGGCATAGGCCTGCACGGCGTACTGCGCCTGCTGCGCCGCAGTGACGCGGCCATAGGGCGCGGCGCCCTGCCAGTCGGCCGGCAGTGCGCTCCAGCCCACCTCGGTGGCCCAGATGGGCACTGCCGCATCGCCGTGGCGCACCATGATCTCGCGCAAGAGCTGCACCCGCGCAAAGTTCGAGCGGTCGCGGCTGACGCGCTGGTCGTTGGGGCCGGTCCACAGGCCATAGATCATGGCGCCCATCACGTCGAAATAGCCCTGCGCGCCGGCGTGATACATCTCTTCCAGGTAGATCAGATCGCTGACGTTGCGCGGGCCGAACTCCCAGGGGGTCTCTTCGGTGGTCTGCGCCAGGCCGGCGGCGATGATCACGCAGTCGGGGTCGATGGCCTTGGCGCGCGTGTAGGCCGTCTGCAGAAGCGCCACATAGCCGACCGGGTCGGCGGGCTGGTCGCCCCACTCGGGGTAGATGTTGGGCTCGTTCCAGATCTGGTAATAGCGGATGCGCCCCCGATAGCGCCCCACGACGGCGGCCACAAAGTCGCCATAGTCATCGAGGTTGTCGGGCGGGGCCAGCGACCAGCCCTCGGCGTTGCCCATCGCGCGCGACCAGGCCGGCGGATTGTCGAGCCGCGCGATGATCTCGAGGCCGTGCTGCTCGGCCAGCGCCACGATGGTGTCATACTTTTCCCAGGCGTCGCGATCCCAGCGGTGGTCCCAAAAGTCGCCCTTGGCGGCGATCTCGATGTCTTCCCAGGGGAACTGCTGGCGAATCCAGGTGATGCCGGCGGCGCGGATCATGCCCATGGCACGGTCGACCTGCGCAGGGTCGGCCTCTTGCTCAAAGAAGGTGTTGACGCCGTAGGGCGACAGCCCCACATGGCGCACGGGGGCATAGGGCGCCGTCTCGGGCGGGCGATGGGTGAGCCGCAGCAACGCCAGCGCGCCAACGCCCTTGACCTGCTCGACCAGCGCCTGCTCGCCGGTGCAGCGCTCCATCTGGCGGCGCAACGGCTGCCAGCCCAGCAGCGTCAGCAGGGCCGCCGCGCCCAGCAGCAGCAGGACCTTTAGCCACGTACGCTTCATATCTCACCTCGCCGGTGAGACGGTGGGGCCAGCGGGCGGGTTCCGTGGGGCATACGCATGACGCCTAGTAGCGGCGGCGGGTGGACTTGCGCGGGGCCGCCGGCTCGCGGTAGCTGGGCACGTTCAGCTCGATGAGGGTGCACACGTGGGCGTCGAGCAGGCGGCTGCGCAGTCGCTCGTCGAGCCCTTCCCAGTTATCGGTGGACACGGTGAACACCGTGGGCAGGCCGCTGATGTAGCGGTGGTTGAGGATCTGAAAGAGCTTTTCGGCCGCCCAGGGCGTGGTGTTCTGAGCGCCCAGGTCATCGAGCACCAGCAGGCTGGCGCGCTGCAGCGCCTTGAAGCGGCGGTCGTAGGAGGCAGGCGTGCCGGGCTGAAAGGTGGCCCGCAGATAGTCGAGCAGGTCGGCCACCACCACGAACATGACGGGCAGGCCGCTCTGCGAGACGCGGTTGGCGATGGCGGCCGCCAGGTGGGTCTTGCCGGCGCCATAGCCGCCGCGCAACAGCAGCCAGTTCACGGGCGACTCGGCAAAGGCCGTCGCCGCCGAACGCGCCGCGCTCAGCGCCGTCGCTGAGGGGCCGTTGACCTCAAAGCGCTCAAAGGTAAAGCGCGCATAGTGGCGTAGGCTGCCAAAGGTGTCGTCTTGGCCCTTGATGCGGCGGTCGCGGGCATAGATGTGCAGCCTGTGCACCAGGTCCTGGTTGAGCAGGCGCGAAGCCAGCCGCGGGTCCATGTCGGCGGGCGTCTGGTTGGTGGTGATCACCGTGGGCAGAGCCGCGTTGTAGCGATAGTTGATGATCTGATAGAGCTTTTCCATGGCCCAGGGGGTGGCGTTCTGCGTGCCCAGGTCATCGAGGATCAGCAGCTCGCAGTTGCGCACATGGTCAAAGCGCTCGCCATAGCTGACGGGCGAATCGGGCGCATAGGTGGCCCGCAGGTAGTCGAGCAGGTCTGGCACCACCTCGAAAAAGACCGGCCGCCCCAGGCGGATGCGCTCGTTGGCGATGGCGGCGGCCAGGTGCGTCTTGCCGCAGCCAAAGTCGCCGGTGACGAGCAGCCAGCCGTCGGGCTCGGCGGCAAAGTCCATGGCCAGGCGTTTGGCATCTTGCAGGCTAAAGGACACCGCCGGCGAGGAGTAGACGTCGGTCTCAAAGGTGTCAAAGGTCATGTGCACCAGGTGCCGCAGGTTGCTCTCTGAGCGCAGGCGGCGCTGGCGCTGCTCGGCCAGCTCCAGGCGCTTGCAGCGACAGGCCACGGCCTTGCCGAACAGGGGATGCTCGGGCGGCACGTTGACGCGCACAAAGCCAGCGCCCCCGCAGATGGGGCAGGGCTGTTCGGCACCAGACAGCGCATCTGGCTCGGGCGACAGGGTCTGCTCGCGCGTCATGCGGGGCCTCGCTCGGGGTGTTCGTTGCGGCCCTCGCGCGCCCAGCGCTCGAGGATGGCCTCGATGTAGCGCCAGTGGCGCACGTTGCGCTCGGCGGCGATGCGGAACGCCTGCTCGATCCACTCGGGGGGATAGTCCTGCTCGGCCTGGCGCAGTTGGTCGACGATCAGCGGCTGCAGCAGGCCGATATTCTGCTCGTACAGGCGGTAGATGTTGGGCCGCTCGGCCTCGAGCTGCGGCTCGGGCAGGGGCCGCCCGCGCGTCTCGAGCTCGAGCTCGCCCTGCTGCACCTCGCGCACCGCGCGGCGCCCCTCGGGGGCGTTGAGCAACAGATAGGTCGACTCGGACGCGTCGGCGCCCACCTGCAGGCGCAGCAGCGTGCCGCGCGCCACGGCACGGTCCACGGCGCGATGCAGCCGCTCGCGGGCCAGCGCCACGTCGGCCGAGTCGTCGTTCAGCGCCGCCAGCAGCACGCTCTCGGCCTCGAGCTCGGCCAGCGTCATGTAGCGGGGATAGCCGCGCATGCGCCTGACGAACCAGAACATGTAGAGGGTCAGCTTGAGCTCGTCCAGGTCGTCGACCTGTGGCAAGAGCTGGCCAAAGAACTGGTCGGGCAGCGGCGTCAAGCGGGTCTTGCCCGCCACAAAGCCTTCAAAGGCGGGCATCAGAAGATGTCTCCGGCCGCGAACTCGTCTTCCAGCGCCACGGTCTGCAGGTCTGAGAAGCGCGCGGTGCCGGGGTCAAAGTAGAGCTGCACCTGGCCGGTGGGGCCGTTGCGGTGTTTGGCGATGCGCAGGTCGGTGATCTGGCCGCGCTCGGTGTGCTCGTCGTACATCGCCTCGCGGTAGATGAACATGACGATGTCGGCATCCTGCTCGATAGAGCCCGACTCGCGCAGGTCTGACAGCACGGGCATCTTGTTCTCGCGCGACTCGACGGCGCGCGAGAGCTGCGACAGGGCGATGACGGGCACGTTGAGGTCACGGGCCACACCCTTGAGCGCACGCGTGATGTACGAGATCTCTTGGACGCGGTTCTCTGAGCGGCGGTCGCTGGCCTGCATGAGCTGCAGATAATCGACGATGATCAGGTCGAGGCCCTTTTCGGCCATCAGGCGGCGGGCCTTGGTGCGGATCTCGGTGGGCGAGGGCGAGGGCGTGTCGTCGATAAAGATCTGCACCTCTGAGAGGTCGGCGCTGGCCTTGGTAAAGTGGTCCCACTCGAGCTCGCTGATATTGCCCTTGCGCAGCTTGTCAGAGGGGATGCCGGCGCGCCCTTGCAACATGCGCTGGGCCACCTGCTCGCCCGACATCTCGAGAGTGAACATGGCGATGACGGCGTTGCTCTTGGTGGCCGCGTTCACGGCCATCGTGATGGCCAGGCTGCTCTTGCCCATCGAGGGGCGCGCTGCGACGATGACCAGGTCAGACTTTTGCAGGCCGCCCAGCAGGCGGTCCAGGTCGGCAAAGCCAACCGGCAGGCCAAAGCTCTCGCCGGGGTGCTCGAGCATGAACTCGACATGGTCATAGTAGTCGGCGATGAGCTCTTTGATGTGCACCAGCTCGCGGCTGATGCGTCGCTGCGACACCTCAAAGAGCAGTTGCTCGGCCCGGTCGACCACCTGGTCGGCCTCGCCCTGGTCTTCATAGGCCAGCGCGGCGATCTGCCCGGCGGCCGAGATGAGGCGCCGCATGGTGCTCTGCCGCTCGATGATGCGCGCATAGTGCTCGACGTGCACCGAGGTGGGCACGGCGTTGATCAGCGACGAGAGATACGACGCGCCGCCGACGGTCTCGAGCTCGCCGCTGCGCTCGAGCTGGTCGACCACCGTCACAAAGTCTGCCGCGATGTGGCGCTCGTTGAGGGCGCGGATGGCGGCATAGATCATGCCGTGGGTCTCACGGTAAAAGTCTTCGGGCCGCAAGAACGAGCCCACCGTCACGATGGCGTCGGGATCGATGAGCAGGCTGCCGAGGACCGACTGTTCAGCCTCGATGTTTTGGGGCGGGAGCCGTTCTGCCAAGGTCAGTCTCCGAGATCGTCAAGATCGAGCGAGTCAAAGGCGTCGCGAAAGACGTCCAGGCCATCGACGGGCGGCTCGGCGCCGCGGCCGCGGATGTCGGGCGAGGGCACGATGCCGGCCTCATCGAGGACGGCCGCCTCGCAATAGATGGGCGCCTCGGCGCGCAGCGCCAGGGCGATGGCATCGCTGGGGCGCAGGTCCAGCAGTTGGCGTGCGCCGTCGCGACGCAGGGCCAGGTCGGCCCGAAAGACGCCCTGGTTGAGATCGGTGACGACGATATACTCGACCTGGGCCCCCAGCTCGGTGATGACCATGTTGAGCAGGTCATGCGTGAGGGGGCGAGGCGGCCTGGCGCCCTGCAGGCGCATGGCAATGGCCTCTGACTCGTTCTGGCCGATCCAGATGGGCAAAAAGCGCGGGCCCTCGCTCTCTTTGAGCAACACCACACGGTGGCGGCTCAAGAGGCTATAGAGCACCGCATAGACCTCCACGTGTATCACGAGCACACCCTGTTTGCATTGGTACGCCCCGATTATAGCACAGCGACAGAGGCGCGGGCAACGTCGCCCTGGCCAAAGGGGATTGGTGCGAGGGCGCTGCCATGTTATAATGCTCGCGATCAGCGACAAGCGAGGCGAGGATGGACTGCCCCAAATGCGGCGTTTACAATCCCGAGGACCGTGACCACTGCTGGCGCTGTGGCGCCGAGCTGCCCAGGCAGGTGGAGCGCAAGCCGCGTGATCCTCAGGCCAGTGCGCGCACCTGGCTCTACATCGCGGTGGCCGTCATGGTGCTGGTGACGGCTCTGCGGATGTGCGGCTTCAAGGTGCCCGGGATGGGCGGCTCGACGCAGCCGACGGGCCACGTTCCGCAGCCCTACGCTGTGACGCTGCCGGCCGACGCCATGGGGTGGTTCTGAGCCCTCGTCAACTGCGCCCCAGGCGCCCGCTAGGCGCCGGGCGCCCACAGCGGCCAGCTCGCTAGCGCGGGCAGCGCCTCGTGGTCGGTGAGGTCGAGCATGATCGGCGTCACCGAGACGTACCCCTCTGCCAGCGCCCCGATGTCGGTGCCCGCCTCGATGACCCCTGCGGGCGGTTCGCCGCCGATCCAGTAATACGCGCGGCCGCGTGGGTCGCGCCGCTCCACCAGCTCGTCGCGATAGATGCGCGTGCCCTGTCGCGTGATCCTGACCCCTTTGATCTCTTCGAGGGGCGCCGCCGGCACGTTGACATTGACCAGCAGCGGGCGGCCCAGCGGGTTGGCGATCATCTGGCGGGCCAGGTCGCAGGCAAAGGCGGCGGCCGCGTCGAAATCGGTCCACTCAAAGCTATCGAGCGATAGCGCCATGCCCGAGACGCCGCCGATCACCGCTTCCATGGCCGCCGACACGGTGCCCGAATAGGTCAGGTCGTGCCCCACGTTGGCGCCCTGGTTGATGCCCGAGATGACCAGATCGGGCCGGCGCGGCAACAGGCCCAGCAGCGCCACGGCCACACAATCGCTGGGCGAGCCGCTGAGGGCCATGGCCGGGCTGCCATCGGCCAGGGCGGTGTGGGTGACGCGCAGCGGCTTGTGCATGGTTTTAGAGTGGCCCGAGGCCGACCAGTTGTGTTCGGGGGCCAGCACCTGCACGTCAAAGCAGGCCGAGGCGGCGCGATAGAGGGCGGCCAGGCCGGGCGCATGCACGCCATCATCGTTGGTCAAGAGCACCAGCGGTCGTTGCACGGGTGGGTTCATGTCGAGCCTCAATCTGAAAGGGCCACCGGCTCTAGCGGTTGCAGCGCCGGCGGGTTGGCAAGGGTTTGCTCCAGGCGCGCCTGCAGGGTGCGCTGATGCTCATCCAGCAGGGCAGCATACTCGGCGGCGCCGAGCCGGTCGGTGGTCATGAGCAGGGCGTCTTCGTTGTTGTCGGCATAGTACCGTCGCCGGCGGCCCACCACCTCGAGCCCATACTTGGCATAGAGCCGCTGGGCCACCTGGTTGCTCACGCGCACCTCGAGGGTGGCATACTGGGCGCCCTGGGCGGCCGCCCAACGCAGCAGGCCCGCCAGCAACAGCTCACCCACGCCGCGACCGCGCCACTCGTGGCGCACGCCCAGCGTGGCAATGTGGCACTCGTCGATGACCAGCCAGGCGCCGGCATAGCCCATGATGCTGCGGTCGATGCCGCCCAACTCGCTCACCGGCGAGCCCTGGCGCAACGCCCAGGGCCCGTAGCGCGCCACCAGATAGTGCGCCTCGCGGCGACGGCGCAGGTCATACACAAAGGCATAGGGCGACCAGGGCGAGGTGAACACCCGTTGCTCGATGGCCGCCACCGTGGGCACATCGGTCAACTCCATCGGTTCGAGCAGGGCCCTGGGGGCGCTGGCTTGCACCCTCAGGCCGTCCCCGACACGGGCTGCTGCAGGTAGATGGGGCTGAGCTGGTCGAGGTCGTCGACCTGGCCCGCCTGCCAGCGATACCAGGCCAGTTCGGCCAAAAAACCGGCCCGCCTGACCGAGCCGGCCGGCGAGGCCAGCGAGATCGCGTCGCTCTGGGGCAGGCTCAGCAGGCGCTCGGCCAGCGCAGGCGACACCTCGCCGGTGATCAACACAGGCTCGGCCGTCGACGGCACCCAGGCATCGGTGTCGTGCAGGCTCATCTCACCCTGCAACTGGGGCAGGCCGTCGACAAAGCGGTAGGCGCCCACCACAATGCGCCTGCGGCCCGCTTCGAGCACGGCCACCACCAGGCCGCCGGGGTCGCCGGCCGAGTAGGCGCTCACCTCGGGGGCCGGCACGGCGATGACGGGCAGGCCGAGCGCCAGACAGAGCCCCTTGGCAAGGCTCAGGCCGATGCGCAGGCCGGTGAACGAGCCTGGCCCCTTGGCCACGCCCACCGCGCCCAGGTCCTGTCGGCTGATGCTGGCAAGGCCCAGCAGGCGTTCGATGGCCGGCAGCACCTCGACCGACTGGTTGCGACCCGAGAGCCAGCTCTGTTCGCCCAACAGACCCTCGGCGGCATACAGGGCGATGCTGGGCATGCGTGTGGCCGTGTCGATGGCCAGCAGAACACCGTTGGGCATCAGGCTGAGACCTCGATCTGCGCCGAGGCCACGGCGGGGTCTTGGACGAGGGCCTGGAGCAGCGCGATATACCGTTCGCCGATGGCCTCGAGGGTCAGGCGTCGCTCGGTATAGTCGCGGTAGGTGAGGCGCACCCACAGGCAGTTGCTGGGCATCATCTCCTTGGCGCGATCGGCCCACTCGATGACGGTGACGCCGTCGCCGTACATATAGTCTTCGAGCCCCAGCGTGAGCGCCTCGGTCAGGTCGCAGATGCGGTAGAGGTCGATGTGGTAAAAGTAGGGTCCTCGGGTGACGGGCGCGTGCTCGTTCACGAACACAAACGTGGGGCTGTTGATGACGCCGGCCACGCCCATGCCCGAGCCGATGCCCTGCGCCATGCAGGTCTTGCCGCTGCCCAAATCGCCCTGCAGGCAGACGATGTCTCCGGCTTGCAGCAGCTTGCCCAGAGAGCGCCCCAGAGAGCGTGTCTGTTCAGGACTGGTGGTGTACAGGGTGATGCTCATGGTGCGCTCGGTCACTCGTGCTCCGTGTCTCGTTCGGTTTGGACTTGCAGGCTGCCCAGGGTGGCAAAAGCAGCGCCGCCCAGATGTAAGAGCGGCGCGAGCTCGTCGGCGGCGGGGGGCGCAATCCAGGTCTGAGTGAAGGCCTCCTCCTCAGCCCAGGCGCCCACAATCTGCATGATATAGACCATGTGATCTCCCGGCTGCACGCGATCGACCACCACACATTCCAAATGGGCCAGACAGCCATCGATCCAGGGGACGTCGACGGCCTGGCCGGTCTCGAGTTTGAGGCCTAGCCTGGCGACCTTGTCTTCATTGCGGCCGGTGAGGCTGCCGCAGGCCAATGCCACCTCGAGCAGCGGGCGGCCAGGGATATTGAGCACACACTCTTCGCGTTGTCTGAGCAACTCGTGGGTGAGCGTCGAGGGATGAACGGCCATGACCAGCAGAGGCGGGTCAAGGCTCACAGGGCAGTGCCAGGCCAACGTCATCACATTGACCTGACCTTTGGACATCGTCGTCAGCAGGCAGACTGGCCGCGTTGCCAGGAGTCGATGCGCTTGTTGCAGCGGCACCTCGCGCTTCATCCTGTCGCACCTGAGAGTCAGATGTCAAAAGTATGGCACAGGCGCCGGGCACTGTCAAGCCGCCCCGCCGTGGACAGTCTTTGAGGCCGCTGCTATAATAGGGCCGCAGCCAGCTCAGTGCACCTGAGCGGCCCACTCGATGACGAGTCAGGAGGACAATATGCTGGTTAAACAACGCATGTCTCGGCACCCGATCACGGTGCGCTCCAAGACGTCGCTGCATGACGCTCTGCGCGTGATGCGCGACAACAAAGTGCGACGCCTGCCGGTGCTGGATGAAAAGAACAAGCTCGTCGGCATCGTGTCTGAGAAGCAGTTGCTGTATGCCTCGCCGTCGCCGGCCACGAGCCTGAGCATCTATGAGATGAACTATCTGATGGCCAAGATCACGGTGGACGACCTCATGACGCGCCAGGTCGTCACGGTGCCCGAGGATTGCCCCCTCGAAGAAGCCGCACGCATCATGGAGGACAACGACGTGAGCGGCCTGCCGGTGATGCGCGGCGACGTGCTGGTGGGCATGATCACCGAAAGCGACCTGTTCAAGGTGTTCACCGAGCTGCTGGGGGCGCGCACCTGGGGCCTGCGGGTCACCATCAGGGTGCAAGAGGGGCATGGCGTGTTGGCCAGGCTCACGCAAAAGATCTCGGATCGTGGAGCCGACTTTGTGGCGCTGGGCACCTTTTGGGGCGATGACGTGACCAACCGCGAGATCGCCTTCAAGGTGCAGGGCATCGACCGCGCCACGATCGAGGCGATCATCGCCGACCTGGGCGCCGAACTGGTGGATATTCGCGAGACCTGAGTGCGCTCGTCAGTTTGCAGGCAGGGGGGGGCCCATAGCGGCCTCCCCCTGTTTCGTTGACGCCCTCAGGCGGGCTCGTGCAGCCAGGCCTGCAAGATGTGCAGCGCCTGGCGCGCGGCCACGGCGCGGTGGCTGATGACATTCTTGCGCTCTGGCGGCAGCTCGGCCATGGTGCAGCCCTCATTGTTCACCCAAAAAACGGGATCATAGCCAAAGCCATGCTCGCCGCGTGGGGCGTGGACGATGCGCCCCTCGCAGGCGCCCTCGGCGGTGGCCTCACGGCCGTTGGGCGCAACCAGCGCGATGGTGCAGCGAAAGCGCGCAGTGCGGCGCTCGTCGGGCACGGCGCGCAGGTTGGCCAGCAGCAGCTCGTAGCGCCCGCGATCGTCCAGGCAGGGGCCGCCATAGCGTGCGCTCTGCACGCCGGGTGCGCCGCCGAGGGCGTCGACCTCGAGGCCCGAGTCGTCGGCCAGGGTGAGCAGGCCCGAGCGAGCGGCATAGGCGCGCGCCTTGAGCAGGGCGTTCTCGGCAAAGGTGGCGCCGCTCTCCTCGACGTCGTTGGCAAGGCCCAGATCATCGAGCCCGACCACCTCGACTGGCAGCGTGGCCAACAGCCTGGCGAACTCGCGCTTCTTGCCAGCATTGCCCGTGGCGATGAGTAGCCTCATGGGGTGCGCTCCTCGGCGATGATGGGGCATGGCGCCCGCGTCAGCAACGCCACTATAGGCGCGGCGCGCCGGGGCCCAAAAAAGGGGTGGCGCGCAGCGTTTCTTGGGGGGGATCGCTGCGCGCCGGATGTGGGTGGGAATGGATCAGGTAGATGGCCATCTCGCCACAAGATGACAACCGACCTGTTGATCCCTATGTAAAGGAACGTTGCGGGTTGCTCCGCCTGGACGGCGGTCAACCCTCACTTGCTGTCGGTGGCGGGCCGAGGGAACATGGCCCTCTGCCAAAACCAGCCGCCGCCAGCCGCTGCGAGCAAATCGCCAACGCTCAACACCACTGCGATGGGTGGGGGCAGGGGGATGATGTCTCCCAGCCACCAGAGCCTGGCGTGCTCGGCTTTGAGCAGGATATCCTTTGAACCTTCCAGCAGGCTGCCTTCGGGCAACGCGGCCAGCTTGTGCAAGCCGGCTCGCTCGAGGGCGGCGGGGCTGACGGGCATCCACCCGCCGTTGGCGGCGATGGCTGCCAGATTCAGCGCCAGGCCCAGGCCCAGCAAGGCCATGCCGGGCAACCTGCGGTTCAGTATCGTAAATGTTAACAGCAGCGCGAGCGAGAGGCCCAGCAGGGCCACCACCGCACCGCTCGAAGGTGGGTGCAACACCACCACCAGAACCTGAATCAGGAGCGCTAGCCCAGGCAACCAGCCATGCAGCGGCTGCCAGTGTTCTAACTGTGAGAACCTTCCTCCACGGGCCAGCGCAACGATGAGCGAGAGAGCCAGGACGGCCAGGAGGATCACGGCCTACCCAGCCGTGGTCCAGATCAGCCGCCGCCGCCCGAGGTGCTCCAGGGGATCGGTGCGCCGATGGCGACCACTGCTGACACGACCGTCAGCACAACATAGACGACGAGCCAGTACGTCCGTTTCATGTGGCATGCCTCCCAACTCACACATCTGGCCCCATTCTATCTGGTGACTCTTACGAAATTGTCACGGAAGTGGTGATTTGCCCACATTCGCAGAGGATGAGAAACGGGTCATGGCCTGGGCAGAGACTCGTGGCGGCGGATGCGATCCCACATCTGGCGGGTGGCCAGCTCGGGGTCTACGCCCAGCTCGCGGCGCAGCGCCCGGCGGCACTGCATGTAGGCGCGCACAGCGCCGGCATCGTCGCCGCGCACATAGCGACACCACATGAGCCCACGGTAGGCGCGCTCGTCCAGGTCGTCCATCTGCAGCAGGCGGCCAAAGGCGGCCTCGGCGGCGTGGGTGTCTTCGCTGGCCACCTGCTGGTCGGCTTCGACCAGCAGCAGCTCGCGCAGCAGGCGGCGCAGCCGTTCGCGCTGCTGATAGCACCAGTCCAGGTCGCACCAGCTCAGGTAGGGCTCCTGGTAGAGCGCCAACGCTCTACGCCGCGACTCGGCATCGTCGGGCTGCTCGAGGGCGCGCTTGGCCAGCTCTTCAAACAGGGTGGCATCGCAAAAGATCGATAGGTCGCAATGCAGCCCATAGCGGTCGGCGACGCGCACGACGGCATCGCCCCCCAGCGCGCGGCGAACGCGATAGAGCGTCGAGTGAAAGAGGTTGTTGCCCTTGTCGGGCTCGCTCTCGGGCCACAGGGCCTCGATGATGGTGTCGCGCCGCAAACCGCGTGGGTTGGCGGCCAGCAAAAAGGCCATCTCGCGGGCCACGCTCGACTCCCACCGCGCCACCGGCTGCCCCGACACCAGCACCTGCCCGCCATCGAGCGCATAGAACGCCAGATCGGCCTGCCTCTCATCGCCGTCTACCTTCGAAGAGACGCGGTGCGAGAGGGCGCGCGCGGCCGTCAGATCGAGGCTCCACAGCCCGGCGCTGCGGGCGCGCTCCAGCTCGGCGAGCGCCTCGGGGCCCTCGGTGACCAGGATCTCGTCCGACTCAAAGGTGCTCACCAGTTCTTGCAGTGCTTCGAGATGCTGCATCGCCCGCTCTTGATCTTGCGCCCGCAGATAGATGAGGCTGAGCTGCAGATAGGCCCGCGCCAGTTCGCGAGGGGCGCCCACGGCGCGCAGGTCTGGCAAGGCTTGCTCAACGAGCGCGGCCGCGGCGATGGGGTCGCCTTGCTGCAGACTGGCCATGCCCATCACCGTGGACGCCAGGGCGGCCTCGAGGCGCAGATTAGCGGCCCTGGCCTGGTCGAGCGCCTCACGCGACAGCAGCCGGCCGCGGCGCGCGTCGCCCTGCAGCCGCACGATATCGGCCTGCAGGCCAACCAGGTAGACCATCAGGTCGTGCACCGAGGCATGCCCGGCCAGCGCCAGCGCCTGTTCGGCGTGCGCCAGGGCGTCGTCGTAGCGGCCGAGATCGCGGAACAGCTCGGCCAGGTTGGCACGGGCATAGGCCTGCAGGCGATGGTCCTGGCTCTCTACGGCCTCGGCCAGGCTCTCGGATAGGCGCGTCTCGGCCTCGGCATACTCCCCCAGGTGATGGTTGACCACGCCCAGGCCCTGCAGCGTCAGAGCCATGGCCGAGGGCATGCCCAACTGCCGCCAGTGCAGCAAAGCCTCGTGGAACGAGGCCAGCGCCTCGCGCAGCCGGCCGGCGCGAGCCAGGGCGTTGCCCAGATCATGGGCGATGTAGGCGGCGTTGGTCTCGTCGCCCTCGGTGCGGGCGATGCCCAGCGCGCTGAACAGGTCGCCGAGGCCGCGGTCGTCTGCCTCCATCAGCCGGCAGATGCCACGGTTGAGCAGCGCCATCATCCGCGCCCAGTTGTCGTCGCCGTGCGCCAGCCTGAGGACCCGCTCGCAGTGTTCGATGGCGTCCGCCGGGTTGAGCTGCAGCCGCTCGACCACCGCCAACTGCACCAGGGCGCGCGCCGTGCTATAGGCGTCGCCGGTGCGCGTGCCGATGGCCTGCACGCGCTGCAAAACCTCTACGGCAGCGCCCCAGTCGCCGAGCTCGGTGAGGCCCTTGGCGCGGTAAAAGAGCAGCCGCGGGTGCTCTTCGAGCAGCTCGTCAGGCAGGCGGTCGATCCAGCTCGAGAGTTCGCCGCGTTGGCCCTGCTCAAAGGCCTCTTCGGCGGCCATCTCGAGCAGCGTCGTCGCGCGGCCATAGGCCTCGGCCTCGAGATACCGCTCGATGGCCGCGGCCCAGTCGCCCTCGGCAGCCACCAGGTCGCCGGCAATGAGGCTCAACTCGCGAAAGCGATCGGGCTCCTCAGAGAGCTGTGCCCGCAAAAAGTGCCGAAAGAGATGGTGATAGGAGTACGAGCGCCCACCCGCCGTGGGATAGGTGAACAGCGATTGGCGCACCAGCGAGGCCAGCATCTCGGCCGAGTTGGCGATGCTCAGCAGCGCGTTGCAGGTGGCGGGGGTCATCTCTTCGAGCAGGCTGCTGCCCAGCAAGAACGATTGCACCGCCGGCGGCTGCTGCTGCAGCACCTCGGCCGCCAGGTAGTCGAATACGGCGTGGCCGGCGCCGGTGAGGCGGATGATGTCTTGCACCGAAGAGTTCAGCTCCACCTGCGCCGCCAGCAGCACGCCGGTGACCCAGCCCTCTGAGCGTTCGAGCAGGCTGTCGAGCTGCTCGTCGGTGATCTCGGCATGGCCCAGCTTGACCAGGAGCTCGCGCAGCTCGTCGCGGGTAAAGGCCAGCTCTTGGGCGGTGAGCACAAAACTCTCCTGGCGCGCAGCGAGGCGGGTGAGGTTGAGCCGTGTGGGCATGCCGCGCGAGGCGAGGAGCAGGTGGCAGTTGTCGGGGAGATAGCTCAACAGCAGATCGATGAGGCTGTTGACGGCCACCGAAGTGTTCACTTCGTGATAGTCGTCGAGCACCAGCGCAAAGTAGCTGTCGAGGCGCTCCATGGCGTTGATCAGCAGCCGCCCCAGCAGCTCTACATCGCCATAGGCAGCGGGCAGCTCCAGGTCGGCGCCAAAGTCGGGAAAGTGCACCCGAATGGCGGCGATCAGGTAGGTGACAAAGGTGGCCAGGCGGGCATCATACGGGTCGAGCGTCAGCCAGCAGATGGGCAGGTCGGTGTCACGGCAAAAGTCGGCCAAGAGCGTCGTTTTGCCATAGCCTGCGCCCGCGCTCAAGACGATGAGCCTGCGGTCGATATGCCGGTGGACAAGGTCAACCAGCCGACGCCGTGAACAAAAGGTTTTGGCGAGGCGCGGCGGATGGATTTTGCGTTCGATTATAGGGACGGCGCTATTCATCCAGAACCCTGCTCAACAACGGCGTCGACCGAACGTATCCGTAGTCTACACGGAACGTGCATAGCCGCCAATCCCACAACATTAACGCGGGCACACAATTGCGTGTGCCCGCCTATAATTGCAGCGATCCCTATTTGGCAGTCCAGTCAGAGCAGGTCATCTGGTCGGGGCAGCGGGGGCACTGGCGCTTGAGCCCGGCGCCGGAGAGCATACGTACGTTTACGCTATCGGAAATGGCCTTTGCGCAGTAGCCATAGCCTTCGACCATCACGTAATGCTTGCAGTCGGGGCAGCGCTGCCCTTTATTCCGTTTGCCGAACAGACCCATCGTTCGTCTCCTTTGTTGTGAACTGAGGCCGCCCGAACGGCCCCTCTCTGCCGCATGACATAAACTATAGCCGAACCACGGCAAAGGCGCAAAACACGCGCCGCTAGATGATCAGCATGCTATCGCCCAGGCTGTAGAAGCGATAGCGCTCGTCGATGGCCGCCTGATAGGCGCGCAGCACCAGCTCGCGCCCGGCAAAAGCCGACACCAGCATCAGCAGTGAAGAGCGCGGCAGGTGAAAGTTGGTGATGAGCGCATCTACCACCGCAAAGCGATAGCCGGGGTAGATGAACAGGTCGGTGTCGCCCTCCCACGGGGCCACGCCCTGCGCCTGACCGCGGGCGGCCGTCTCGAGCACGCGCACGGCGGTGGTGCCCACCGCGATGACGCGGCGGCCCTCGGCCTTGGCGGCGTTGATGACGGCGGCGCAGTCGGCGCTCAGGCGGCAGTTCTCGGTGTGGATGCGGTGCTCCTCGACCTGCTCCTCGGTCACCGGCCTAAAGGTGTCGAGCCCGATGTGCAGCACCACCGACGTCCAGATGACGCCACGCTGGTGCAGCCGTTCGAGCAGGGCCGGCGTAAAGTGGAGGCCCGCGGTGGGCGCGGCCACGCTGCCACGCTCACGGGCATACACGGTCTGATAGCGCTCGGCATCATCGAGATGCCGATGGATGTAGGGCGGCAGGGGCACGCTGCCCAGAGCGTCGAGCAGGTCATCGATGGGGCGCTCAAAGGCGATGATGCGCCCGCCCGCGGGCGAGATGGCCTGCACCGTGCCCTCGACCACGGGCGCGCCGCCCTGGTCGTCGGCGCGCCACAGCGCCAGACGCTGGCCCGGGGCCACGCGCCGCCCTTTGACCAGGCTTTCCCACACGGTGGGCGAGCGCCGCGCCAACAGCAGCAGCTCCACCCGGCCGCCGCTGGGCAGCTTGCGCGCCTGCAGCCGCGCCGGAATGACGCGCGTCTCGTTGGCCACCAGCACATCGCCCGCGCGCAAATAGTCCAGCAGGTCGCCAAAGCGCAGGTGCTCGAGCCGGCCGCCGTCGCGGTGCACCACCAGCAGCCGCGACGCATCGCGAGGCTCGATGGGCTGCTGCGCGATCAGCTCGGGGGGCAGGTCATAGTCGAAATCACGGGTCAGCAAGGGGCGTTTCCTCGGCCGGGGTAGAGTCAGACGCACTGGCAGGGCTGTGGCCTCGCTTGAGCAGCGCCTCCCACTCGCTATAGACACAGCCGCAGTAGCTCTGGCGATAGAGGCCGTGCTCACGCGCCAGACGATGATGCTCGCCAAAGCCCCGCCGCAGGTTCTCAAAGTAAAAGGCCACGCCGTGGCGCGCGGCGGCCGCCAGGCCCACCTGGTGGATGAGGGCCTGATCCTGGTAGGGGCTGATGAGCAGGGTGGTGCAGATGGCATCCATGCCCAGCTCGGCGGCGCGCCTGGCCGTGCGTTCGAGCCGCAGCTCATAGCACAGGGCGCAGCGTTCGCCCGGGCGCTCGTGGCCGGCCACCCGCCTGAAAAAGGTGACCATGTCATAGCCCGGCTCCCACTCCACGGGCAGGCCCACCTCGGCGGCATAGCGAGCCAGGCTTGTGCGGCGCCGCTCGTGCTCGCTGAACGGGTGCACGTTGGGGTTGTACCAGAAGGCGGTCACCTCGGCGCCCTGCTCTTGCAGGCGACGGGCGCTGTAGGTGGCGCAGGGCGCGCAACACACATGCAGCAACAGGCGTTGGCCGGCCAGCGGCGGCCGCTCGGGCTGGGGCGCGGGGATATCGACGGCGCGCAGCAGCCGCACGGTGAGCGGCTCGCGCGAGACCAGCTCGGCCTGGCCGCGGGCCACCAGCGCCAGCGCCCGCTCGGCGGGGCAGGGCGAGAGCTCTCGGCCCTGGGCATCGAGGACGCGAGCGACCATCAGAAGAGGGTGGCCTGCTCGCCGGGCCGCTCGCTGTAGGGCAGGCCCAGGTGCTCGTGGGCGCGGCGGGTGGCCATGCGGCCGCGCGGAGTGCGCTCGACAAAGCCGAGCTGAATGAGATAGGGCTCGTACACATCCATGATGGTGTCGGCGTCCTCATTGAGGGCGGCTGAGATGGTGTCGAGGCCCACCGGGCCGCCGTCGAACTTGACGATGATGGTCTCGAGCACGCGGCGGTCAGAGCTGTCGAGCCCCAGCGCGTCCACCTCGAGCATGCCGAGCGCCTGATGGGCCGTGTCGCCGTCGATGACGCCCGAGCCGCGCACCTCGGCAAAGTCGCGCACCCGGCGCAACAGGCGGTTGGCCACGCGCGGCGTGCCACGGGCACGGCTGGCGATCTCGTGCACGCCCTGCCCGTCGATGGGCACCCCCAGGATAGAGGCCGAGCGCACGACGATGGCCGTCATGGCCTCGAGGCTGTAAAAGTCGAGCCGGTGCACCACGCCAAAGCGGTCGCGCAGTGGCGATGTCAGCAGGGCGATGCGCGTGGTGGCGCCGATGAGGGTAAAGTGCGGCAGGTTGAGCCGAATGCTACGCGCCCCGGGGCCTTTGCCGATGACGAGGTCGAGGCAATAGTCCTCCATGGCGGGGTAGAGCACCTCTTCGACATGCCGGCTCAGGCGGTGGATCTCGTCGATGAACAGCACGTCGCCCTGGCGCAGGTTGGTGAGGATGGCCGCCAGGTCGCCCGGCCGTTCGATCACCGGGCCCGAGGTGGTCTTGATATTGACGCCCATCTCGGCGGCGATGACATAGGCCAGGGTGGTCTTGCCCAGGCCCGGCGGGCCATAGAGCAGCGTGTGGTCGAGCGCCTCGCCGCGCCCGCTGGCGGCCTCGAGGGCCACGCGCAGGTTCTCGACCACGCGCTCCTGGCCGATGTACTCGGCGAGGCGCGCTGGGCGCAGGCTGCGCTCGACGGGGGCATCCTCGGGGTCGATCTTGGGTGAGATGACGCGTTCGGTCACGGCGACGCCTTTCTGGGGTGGATCAGCGTGGCCAGCATTATACCACACCCTGCGCCCTTTGGCAGTGAACAGAAAGGCGCCCGCATCGACAGACACGGGCGCCAGGGGCACTCGTCGAGGGCTACTTGCCGATGAGCTGGCTCACCAGCCTGGCGGCCGCGGCGGCATCGCGACCATAGCCGTCGGCGCCGATCTCGTCGGCGTACTTTTGCGTGACGGGAGCGCCGCCGATCATGATCTTGATCTTGCCATGCATACCAGACTCTCTGAGAGCCTCGACCGTGGCCTTCATGCTGGGCATGGTGGTGGTCAGCAGGGCCGACATGCCGATGACGTCGGCGCCCCTCTCGATGGCCGTCTGCACGTACTTTTCGGGCGAGACGTCGACGCCGAGGTCGATCACCTCATAGCCGGCGCCCTCGACCATGATGGCCACCAGGTTCTTGCCGATGTCGTGCAGGTCGCCCTTGACGGTGCCCACGACGACCTTGCCCTTGGGCTCGACGCCCTCGGCCACCAGCTCGGGTTTGAGGAGATCGAGGCCGGCCTGCATGGCGCGCGCAGCGATCAGCAGCTCGGGCACATAGTACTCGTTGATCTCAAAGAGGCGCCCCACCTCGGCCATGGCCGGGATCATCGCCTCATTGAGGACGTCTCCCGCCGGCGTCTTGGCCCCGAGGGCCGCTTTGGTTGCCGCCACGACGGCTTCACGATCGCCATCCAGGATGCCCTGATAGATGGTTTCCTTGTGACCCATTCCGACTCCTCCTCTTGACGACGAGCTGTCGAGCCAGTCTCAGCAGATGGCCAGGATTCTACCAGTGACCGAATGAATGTGCAAGCCATGTGACCAGCGCACCGGTGCAGGCCGCGCCGGCCGCTGCAGCCACCAGATCGATGGCCTGCCCCGTGAGCCAGGCCCAGCCCCTGACGGGTTCGTTGGGCAGTCCATCGGCGTCGGCCTCGTACTCGCTTGGCTCTTGCCGACGGGGGTCATAGTACACCCGTTGCGCCGTGGCCGCCAGCAGGCTGTCGAGCAGAGAGCCGGCCATGCCACCGGCCAGCGCCGCGACAGGCAGCCAGGCCCAGGCCTGGGGCGCGGGCGCGTCTTGCAGCCAGGCGGCCAACGATTGCGTCGCCAGGCCGGTGAGGCCGACGAGCCACGATGCGCCCACGGCGGCCAGCGTGCCCAGCGCCGAGATGGCCCCGGGCGTGCCCGCCATGGCCGGGCGCCAGGTGGTGATGAGCCGCGGGCGCTGAGCGCTCAGCAGGCCGAGCTGCGTGGCCACCACATCGGCCGCCGAGGCTGCGATGGCGCCCACAAAGGCGGCATAGCCCAAAGGCGAGCTGTGGCGCTGAAAGGCGATGGCCAACAGCGCCGCCCAGCCCAGGCGCGCCGTGGCATCGAGCCAGGTGAGGGTTTGGGCGCGGCCGATCGTCTCGGCCAACGCGGCCTTGTCGGCGCGGCGATAGCGCCCGGCGAGGGCCAGGCACGCGATCAGCGTCAGCGCCACCACGCCCCAGGGCCAGCCACCAAAACCGGTGATGGTGCCAACCAGGATGGCCAGCGTCAGCGCGCCGCCCACCGTGGCCACGCGCCCGGCCAGCGCCAGGGCGGCCGTCAGCAGGGCAGCGCCCGCGCTCCACAGCAGCTCGACCACCAACGGGGCCATCAGTAGACCAGCCCCACCAGGGCCGCCCACAACAGCGCCACAATGCCCACCGTGCTGCTGTTGAGCAGCAGCGCAGCCAGGCGTTGTCGACGGTGCAGCAGCAGCGCCAGCAGGCCGTTGATCCCGGTCACCAGCGTGCCGATGGCGGGCACCACCAGCAGGCTGCCCTTGGGGGCAATGCGGTCGGCAAGGCCGTCGGGGCCATAGTGCAGCGGCAGACGCGTGGGCAGGGCGTTGTAGCGCAGCGCCAGCAAGCCATAGAGGGCGACGCCCAACACCACCGCCGCCAGCGCCGGCGTCCAAAAGGCGCGGTCGCGCCACACGGGCCACGCGCCGATGCCGTGCCACGCCAGTGCGGGCTCGGGCGTGCTCAAGGGGTGCGCCTCGTCGCGGGCGTCGAGGGTGCGGATGAACAGGGCCTGCTCGCGCGGCGAGATGGCCACCGAGAGCACGGCCTCGGCGATCTCGCCCTCGGGCGGATGCTGGCAGACCAGGATGAGGTGGCGCTTTAGCGGTGCCGTGCTATAGACGCGCACCCGGCCCACGTCGCGCAGGTGCAGGTGCCCGCGCGTAAAGCCAGGCCAACTGATGCCGTGGAACTGGGCGCCAGCGGCCACCTCAGCGCCCAGCAGGTGTCGCTCGACCAGCCGCAGCGGCACCGTGCGCTCGAGCCAGCCGCAGCGGATCACCAGCCGGTCGCGGTCGAGCCGATAGGAGAGGGTGACCAGCTCGTGGAACCAGTGCGCCCACAGCGCCAGCGCCGGTAGCGTGGCCACAAACAGCACGGCGGTGAGGTACTGGCCAAGGCCCGGCCCCTGCCGCACCACGTTGGCCAACACCAGCCCCTGTATGCTGACAATGGTCGCCAGGATGACCAGGCCGGCGATGATGCCGGCGCGTCGATCGGGTCGAAACACCATGGGCAACTGTCCTCTGACGAGTCAACGCACTCCATTATAGCGGCAGGGGCCGCCCAGCGCCAACAGGCAGTCGCAATCGCAAAACGCAGCGCCCAGGCGGGACGAAATGAGCGTAAAGTTGGGCCCAGGAATCTCACGACCGGATTTCGCGACCGTGATATCTAGCAAAAAGAGGCAAGAAGCTAAGAAGAAGAAAGAAGCTAAGAAGAAGAAGAGGCAGCAGAAGCAGAAGAGGCTTAGCTGCTTCCTCTGCTGCTTCCTCTTCCCCATAAGCGCCAGCCAAAGCCGAGCACAGACCCCCAACGATGGAGTATGCTTTGACCGCGCCTCGAACGCTATCTAGAATCGCTCTGCCCCGCAAGGGGTTCTCCATTGATCAGAGCTCATGCCAGAGAGGTGCGCAGATGGATGCAAGCCGGCTCCACCGCAAGATCGTCAACGCCTGGTGCATGTACGACTGGGCCAACTCGGCGTTTGCCACCACCATCATGGCGGCGCTGCTGCCGCCTTACTTTTCGACGGTGGCGGCCGCCGGCCTGCCCGAGGGCCGCGCCACGTCGATCTGGGGCTATGGCGTATCGCTCGCCATGGTCATTGCGGCGGTGCTGGGGCCGGTGCTGGGCGCCATCGCCGACTACACCGGCGCCAAGAAGCGCTTTCTGCTGGGGTTCCTGACGCCCGCCATCGTCTTTACCGGGCTGCTGGTGTTCATCGGCCAGGGCGACTGGCAGTGGGCGGTGATCCTCTACATCCTGGCGAGCATCGGCAACTCGGGCGCCAACGTCTTTTACGACTCGCTACTGCCGCACGTGGCCCGCGATGACGAGATCGACCAGGTATCGACGCGCGGCTATGCCATGGGCTATCTGGGCGGCGGCCTGCTGCTGGCCATCAACCTGCTGTGGTATCTGATGCCCGAGACCTTTGGCTTTCGCGACAGCGGCGCCGCCGTGCGCGCCTCTTTCTTGAGCGTGGCGGTGTGGTGGGCGGTGTTCTCGGTGCCGCTGTTTCGCCATGTGCCCGAGCCGCCGGCCGCGTCGCAAGTGCGCCATGCCCCCGTGCGCGAGGCGTTCCAACGGCTGGCGCACACGTTCCACGAGGTCCGGCACTATCGGCAGTTGTTCCTCTTTCTGGTGGCCTTTTGGGTCTATGCCGATGGCATCGGCACCATCATCAAGATGGCCACCATCTATGGCGCCGAGATCGGCATCGGCACGGGCGACCTGGCCGGCGCCCTGCTGCTGACGCAGATCGTGGGCATTCCCCTCACGCTGCTCTTTGGGCGGCTGGCCAGGCGGCTGGGCACCAAGCGCTCGATCTATCTGGCGCTGTTGGTCTACGCCGGCATCTCGATCGCCGGCTACTTTATGACCAAGGCGTGGCACTTTTGGGTGCTGGCGGGCATGGTGGGCACGGTGCAGGGCGGCAGTCAGGCGCTCAGCCGGTCACTGTTTGGCGCCATGTGCCCCAAGAGCCGCTCGGCCGAGTTCTTTGGCTTTTACGACATCTCGAGCAAGTTCGCCGGCATCGCCGGGCCGCTGCTCTTTGCGGTGGCGGGCTCGCTGGGCGGCGGCGGCCGGGTGGGCATCGTCTCGCTGATCATCTTTTTCGTGGTGGGGGCGCTGCTGCTCAGCCGCGTGGATGAGCAAGAGGGCATGGCGGTGGCGGCCGCCGCTGCCGCTGGCTAGCGCTGTCACGGGCCAGAAGTGGGAGCCCGCGCCACGGCGCGGGCTCTGCCGGCCAGGTCGTCGTCAGGGGCGAATGCGCCGCTCGGAATAGCTGTCGAAAAAGTAGGCCGCCTCGTGGGGCACCAGCGCCTGCACGCGCCAGCCGGCATTGATCGGCTCGTCGAGCGGCACGGCCACGCCAAAGAATCGCCCGCCCGCCTCGACATTGACGAGCTGATGCCGCTGCGCAAAATCGGGCTCGGCGTTGATCACCTCGGCAGGGATGGCGATGGTGTCGGCCGGCGCCGGCTCATCGGCGGGCGCCAGGCGCGCCTCGGCGCTGCGAAAGGCGATGGTGAGCCCCTGCCGCGGCTCGACGCGCGCCGCCAGCGCGGCCGGCAGGCGCACCGTGCCCATGGGCCCAGAGACGCTGCCGTCGCCACCGGCCACCCAGCCGGGCAGCAGGTTCATGGGCGGCAGCCCCAAGAAGCCGGCCACAAAGCTCGTGTTCGGGTCGCCGACGATCTCCTGGTAGGTGCCGAGCTGCTCGATGCGCCCAGCGCGCATGACCGCGATGCGGTCGCCCAGCGTGATGGCCTCGGTCTGGTCGTGGGTGACATAGATGGCGGTGATGTGAAAGCGGTGCAGCAGCCGCTTGATCTCGATGCGCGTGGCGGTGCGCAGCTTGGCATCCAGGTTCGAGAGCGGCTCGTCGAACAGGAACAGGCTGGGGTCGCGCACGATGCAGCGCCCGATGGCCACGCGCTGCTGCTGCCCGCCCGACAGCGTGCCCGGCTTGCGCGCCAGCAGTTGCTCAAAGCCGATGCCCATGATCTCGGAGGTGATGCGAATGCGCTCCATCATCTCCTCATCGGGGCGGTGGCGCACCCGGAAGAAAAAGCCCAGGTTGCCCTCGCTCTTCATGTGGGGATAGAGCGCATAGTTCTGGAACACCATGCCGATGCCCCGGTCGCGCGGCTTGACGTCGACCATATCCTGCCCGTTGTAGAGCACCCGGCCGCCATCGAGCGGCTCGAGGCCTGCCACCACGCGCAGCAGCGTGCTCTTGCCACAGCCCGACGGCCCCACGATCGCCAGCGTCTCGCCATCGTGGACGGTGAGCGACAGATCGTCGAGGGCTTTGACGGGCCCGGCACCGCGGGCGGTGGCCGTCTCGTGCGAGGCCACGCGCTCGACAAAGGCCTGATCCTGATAGTTCTGCATCGAGCGACGCACGCCGGGCTCGCCAAAGGGCAGCTTGAGGCCCACGCTGGTGAACACCTTGGTGACATGCTCGAGCCGTATCTCTGCCATAGAGACCTCCTTGGGGCGGCTCAGCCGCGCAGCCGGTTCACCGGATGAACGGGCGGCTCGCCGCGGACGACGCGCACCACGTCCAGCGCCACCAGCGACATGTCGCGCAGCGATTCCTCGGTGGCGGTGGCGGCGTGGGGCGTAAAGACGATATTGTCGAGCTTGAGCAGCGGGTTGTCGGCGGGCGTGGGCTCTTGAGCGAACACGTCGAGGCCTGCCCCGGCGATCTGCCCGTCGCGCAAGGCGCGATAGAGCGCCGCTTCGTCGACCACCTCGCCCCGCGCCGCGTTGATGAAAAAGGCGTCGGGGCGCATCAGCCCAAACTCGCGCACGCCCATCAGGTGGCGCGTCTCGGGCAGCAGCGGCACGTGGATGGTGACATAGTCGCTGCTGGCCAGCAGCTCGTCGAGCGGCGCCTGGCGCGCGCCCAGCTCGGCCTCGAGCTCGGGCGCAGGGCGTACGTCATAGTAGAGGATCTGCATGCCAAAGGCAAGGCGGCAGATCTGCGCCACGCGCCGGCCGATGTTGCCCAGGCCGACGATGCCCAGTGTGCGCCCGCGCAGCTCGCGGCCCGACACGCGGTAGCGCACGCTGAAATCGCCCTGCCGCAGGTGCTCGTGCAGATAGACGATCTTTTTCGAGAGGGCCAGCATCAACCCCAGGGTGTGCTCGGCCACCGCCTCGATGACCGCCAGCGGCGTGTTGACCACCTGCACGCCGAACTCGGTGGCGGCGGCCAGGTCGACGTTGTCCACGCCCACGCCATGCCGCCCCACCACCTTGAGCCGCGGCGTTTGGGCCAGCAGGCTGCGGGTGATGCGGCCCTTGGTGCGGATCACCAGGCCGTCGATGTCGGCCAGCTCGCGCACCAGGGTGGCCTCGTCGGCGCCGTTGGCCATGCGGACGTTGCCCGCCTCTTGGAGCACGCGCAGGCCCGCCTCGTGGATCGGCTCGAGCAGCATAAAGTTGTGCATGGCGCCCCCTACAGCTTGCCCATCTGCTTGAGGATGGCGATCAGCCGCTCGCGAGCCGCGCCCTCGAGCGAGCGGATGGGCGCACGGCAGGGGCCGGCGGGCAGGCCCAGCAGCTCCATGGCATCTTTGACCACCACTGGAAAGGATCCCAGCGCAAAGGCCTGCCGCAGCGGTTCGAGCTGCCGCTGCCGCTGCAGCGCCAGGGCCAGGTCGCCGGCCTGATAGGCCTCATAGATGCCCACCACCAGCTCGGGGGCCACGTTGGCCGTGGCGGCCACAGCGCCGGCGCAGCCATAGGTCAGGCCGGCATAGATCAGCGTGTCGCGCCCCATAAAGGTGACGAAATCGGGTGGGCACAGCGCGATGTAGCGCATGGTGTTCGAGAGGTCGCCGCTGGAATCCTTGATGCCGCAAAAGTTGGGCGAGCGCCGGTTGATGCGCGCCACCGTCTCGGGCGTGAGGCTCACGCCGGTGCGGTCGGGGTTGCTATAGCCCAGCACGGGGATCGCGACGCTGTCGGCGATGCGGCAAAAGTGCTCCACCAGCTCGTCTTGCGACGGCTTGATAAAGTAGGGCGTGATGACCGAGACGGCATCGGCGCCGGCGCGCTCGGCATGGCGGGTCAACTCGATGCTCTCACGGGTGGTCACCGCGCCGGTCGAGGGCATGACAAACGCGCGGCCGTTGTTCTGCTCGATGACCACGTCCATGGTGCGCATCTTTTCGCCCTTGTCGAGGGCAAAGAGCTCGCCCTGGCTGCCCGACGGAAAGAGGCCGTGCACCCCGGCCTCTACGAGATAGTCGACGATCTGCCGCAGGGCGGCCTCGTTGAGCGATTCATCGGCGTTGAACGGGGTGACCAGCGGCACCACAATGCCCTTGATCGCGCGCATCGGCGCCTCCTTCTGGGTGGATTGCGGGCATTCTACCACCTCGAGCGCCTGCGCGGCAACGCGCCGCGACGGCCATCTTTTGACACGACCCGCTGCCAGGGCATAATCGACGTTGCGCGACTGTACAGGGAGGCCAACATGCGACTACCCGAGCTGCGCCAGGCCGTGTGCCAGGGCAACTTGCTGTTGCCCGCCTCGGGCCTGGTCACCTGGACCAGCGGCAACGTCTCGGGGCGCGACTCCGACACAGGCCTGGTGGTCATCAAGCCCAGCGGCGTGCGCTACGAGGCGCTGACCCCCGAGAACATGGTGGTGCTCGACCTCGACGGCCGGGTGATCGAGGGCGACCTGCGCCCCTCGGTCGACGCGCCCACGCACCTGTACGTCTATCGCCACCGCCCCGACGTGCTGGGCATGGTGCACACGCACTCGACCTTTGCCACCGCTTTTGCCGCGGTGGGCCGGCCGATCCCCGTCTATCTCACCGCCCTCGCCGACGAGTTCGGCGGGCCGATCCCCGTGGGCGCCTATGCCCAGATCGGCGAGGAGCAGATCGGGCAGGAGATCGTGCGCTCGATCGGCGCTAGTTGCGCCATCCTGATGCAGAACCACGGCGTGTTCACCATCGGCGCGTCGGTGATGGCGGCCGTCAAGGCGGCGGTGATGACCGAGGATGTGGCGCGCACGGTGTTCTATGCCTTGCAGCTCGGGCAGCCGCTCGAGATACCCGCCGACGAGGTGGCGCGCGGCCACGAGCGCTACCTCACCCAGTACGGCCAAAAGTGAGGGCTACGATGGCGATCTGCGAGGCGCAACCCCGCGGCACGGCGCAGGTGCGCCTGAGCGATGGGCGCGTGTTCGAGGGCCCGGTGGGCGCGCCGCTGGCCGACTATATGGCGGCGGCCTTTCCGCAGCCCACGCAGTATCCGGTGGTGGCGGCGCTGGTGGGCGTCGAGCTGGAAGAGCTGACCTACCCCGTCAGGTGCGACATTGACGTGACGCCCATCGACACCCGCAGCACCGATGGCCTGCGCATCTATCAGCGCTCGCTGCTGTTCGTGCTGGTCACGGCCATGCACGAGCTGTTCGCCAATGTGCGCCTGCGCGTCGATCACTCGGTGACGCTGGGCGGCTTTTACTGCCAGTTGCTGGGCGGCGCGCGCTTTGGCCCCGAGGAGCTGTCGGCCGTGGCCGAGCGCATGCGCCAGATCATCGCCGCCGACGAGGCGATCGAGCGGCTGACGCTGTCGACCGCCGAGGCCCGGCGGCTCTTTGCCGAGCAGGGCTATGACGACAAGGTGCGCCTGCTGGCCTATCGCGAGGAAGAGCAGATCAGCGTCTACCGGCTGCGTGGCCTGCTGGACTATTACTATGGCTACATGCTGCCCAGCACCGGCCTGCTCAACAGCTTTGAGCTGCAGTCCTATGGGCCCGGCATGATCTTGCGCCTGACCAGCGACCTGCACCTGCTGCCGCTGCATTCGCATCGCGAGTATCCCAAGCTGATGGGCGTGTTCCGCGAATATGGCGAATGGCTGGGCATCCTCGGCATCGAGGACGTGGGCTCGCTGAACGACGAGGCCGCGGCCGATGGCCTGCGCCACGAGGTGCTGGTGTCCGAGGCGCTCCACGAAAAGCGCCTGGCCGAGGTGGCCGACGAGATCACCGGCCGGCCCGAGGTGCGCATGGTGCTGGTGGCCGGGCCGTCTTCATCGGGCAAGACGACCTTCTCCAAGCGGCTGGCGGTGCAACTGATGGTCAATGGCGTGTGGCCGTTTGCCCTGGCGCTGGACGACTATTTCGTCGACCGCGAGCTGACGCCGCGCGACGAGCAGGGCGACTATGACTTTGAGGCGCTCGAGGCCATCAATCGCGAGCTGTTCGTCGAGCAGCTCATGGCGCTGATGGCGGGCCAAGAGGTGACGCTGCGCCATTACGACTTTACCACCGGCAGGAACGTGCCCGGCCGCACCGTGCAACTGCCGCCCAACGCGGTCATCATCGTCGAGGGCATCCATGGCCTCAACCCGCGCCTGGTCGAGGGCTTGCCGCCCGAGCGCCTGTTCCGCATCTATGCCTCGGCGCTGACGCAGCTCAACCTCGACCACCACAACCGCATCTCGACCACCGACACGCGGCTGCTGCGGCGCATGGTGCGCGACGCCCAGTATCGCAACTATGCGGCGCAGACGACGTTGGCGCGCTGGCCCAGCGTGCGGCGCGGCGAAGAGCGCAACATCTTTCCCTATCAAGAGCGCGCCGACGTGATGTTCAACACCGCGCTGGTCTATGAGCTCTCGGTGCTCAGGCCCTACGCCGAGCCGCTGCTGCGCACGGTGCCCCACGGCACCATGGAGTGGGTCGAGGCGGGGCGGCTGCTGTCGTTCTTGCGCTGGTTTCGCCCCTGCGACGCCAGCCTGGTGCCCCACAACTCGCTGCTGCGCGAGTTCATCGGTGGCTCGAGCCTGCGCGACCTGCACCTCTAGGGTGGCGACCGACTCAACGACCAGAGGCCGGAGCAGATGCTCCGGCCTCTGCTGCGCTGGCCGTCCGGGCTACCAGCGATAGTCCACCGTGTAGGTGATGGCCGCCTCGCCGTCGGCGGGCACCGCCACCACAAACTCGATGGTCTGCGCATCGACCTGCGTAAAGGGCGCTGAGGCATCGCGCACGGTGGCATCGAGCGCGCGATAGAGATGTTCGAGCACGTGCACCTCGATGTCCTCATCCTTGTGGTTGCGCACCGTCACCTGGATGGTCTCTGAGGCCGCGCGCTTGTCCACCTGGCGATACTCGGTCTGCACGCGCTCGCCCACCACGTCAAAGGCGCTGCCCAGCACCAGCGACACCTTTTCGTCGCGGGCCGTGTGCTCGATGCTGTCCTCGCCCACCAGCTCGGCGCCGCCGTCCACATCGGCCTTGTAGACGCGCACCCGGCCCTGCGGCAGCGGCATGCCCAGGCCGCTCGGCTCGTCATTCACCAGCCGGAGCTGCACCTGCGCATTGACAGTGCCCGCGTTGGGGTCGGCGGGGTCGGTGTAGGGGCCGCCCCCCCAGGGATAGCCGCCGCCCGGCAGCACAAAGACCTTTTGCACCGCCACCTGGGGCGCGGCGGCGAACTCGATCTGCTTGGTCTGCTGGTCTGCGAGGGTCACCGGGCGCTGCACCTCGTAGAGGTGATACTCGAAAAAGGCGCGCTCTTGCACCTGCGGCGCGGCCGCGCCACCCAGCATCTCCGTCTGGTAGACCTTGCGTTCCAGAGGAGCGGCGCGATGGATGTCGCCCGCCACCAGCTTGAGCCGGGCGTCGGCGTAGCTGGCGCCCGAGCGGTTGTCCACGGTTACCCAGCCGGTGAGGGCCACGGCGCTGTCATCGGGCGCGAGCACGGCCACATAGTCGGCCTGCCAGTTGATGTCGTTGGTCAGGTACGTCACGCGCACATCCTGGGGGCCGGCCGCGGCCGCCTGCAGCAGCCAGATGAGCGTGGGCCTGGTGATCAGGCCCTCGGGCAGCGTGGGAAAGCCATACTCGAGCACCTTGTCGGTGCGCACGATCTTGATGCCGTCGGCCGTGGCCAGGATGATGTCATCGGCGGCCGACAGCAGCGTGCCGGTGTAGGTCTGCCCCTGCTCGGTGATCAGGGTGATCTCGCGATCGATGTACTTGCTCAGCAGCCTGGCGCTGCCCACGAGGTCATAGGCATAGTTCTGCTCGAGCACCAGGGTGTCGTCGGGGGCCGTGAGCGACTGAAAGTGCACGCTGGTGGCGTCGATGGCGGCCGCGACAGCGCTAAAGCGCACCTCGTTGATGCCTTGCTCGAGCTCGAGCGTGCGGACCTCTTTGATCAGCCCCAGGTTCTGGTTATAGACCGTCACCTCGACGCCTGTGGCCGCCGCAGCGTGGGCGGCCTCGGCCGGAGTCGGCGTCAGCGCCACCGGAGTTGGCGTCAGCGCCTCCGGGGTTGGCGTCAGCGCCTCCGGCTCCTCTTCCACCGCGGCGGTGGGTGTGGGCGTGGGGGCCACGCGGATCTGGGCCAACGCCGTCGAGCCACTCAGGACGATCAGGGTGGCCAGCAGCACGGTGAATAGCATCTGGCTGCGCATGGGGGCGCTCCTCTCGCAACGCTCACTCGAGGCTCGCAACAGGCCGTGGCGCAACGCGGGCCTCGGTCGGCGGGCTCTGCCGCCTCGGCAGAGGCATTATAGGTCAAGCCAGAGGGGGCGGCAATGGGCGCGCCGCGGCAGGCGGCTACACCAGGCCAAACAGGCGCAACGCCAGCAGCGCCACGCTCACGCCGATGGCGCCCCCCGCGATGGTCTGGGGCACGGTGTGAGCCTCGCCGCGCACGCGCGCCCAGGCCACCAGGGGGATCAGCAGCAGCACGGGGATGAGCGTGGGCCCCACCACGCCGGCGATCAGCGTGGCGCCCAGGGCGATGCCCGAGACGTGCTGGCTCACCTTCCACCACACGGTGATGGCCGTGTTGACCAGCACCAGCACCAGCGTGGCGCCAAAGGCCATCAGCAGGTAGCGCGGCCCGTCCAGGGCTGCCAGCACCACCACCGGCAGGGCCGATAGCACCAACGAAGAGGCCACCAGCCGCCACTGCAGCCGCTCGGTGCGCTCGGTGATGTGCCAGTCGCTGATGCGGCCCTGGCGCAGCGCCCGCTTGAGCACCAGCAGCGCCAGCCCCACCACGGGCAGCGCCAGGCCCAGCACCCAGGCCAGGCCATACCACCAGCCGTGCGGGTCGAGCAGGCCCAGCGCCAGCAGGATGACGATGCTGACATAGTGCGGCGCCAAAAAGCGCGAGATCAGCCTGGCGGCGCGCTCGTCCCACGGCAGTTCCGAGATCAGCGTGCCCAGCAGGATGAGCATGCCGCCCATGATGCCGAGCGGCGTCAGCACGTCGCCCGCCAGCAGCACGCCAAAGACGGCTGCAAACACCGGCTCGGCGGCAAAGATCAGCGCCGTGTGGGTGGGCGTGGTAAAGCGCTGCATGGCCGTCTGCATCAAAAAGGCCACGGCCGTGGCCAGCACGCCGGTAAAGATGGCGGCAAAGAGGGTGTCGGGCTGCACTGCGGGCCAGGGCCGGTCGACAAACAGGCTGACAGCGCCGCTCAACAGCGCCACCGTGAGCACCTGCACGATGGTCAGCGCCATATAGTCGTGGCGCAGGCCCAGCGCGCCCACGGCCACGATGTGGAGCGCGAACGATACGGCGCACAAGAGCACCAGCACGTCGCCCTCAGAGATGCGCTGCAACTCGCTCGCCGCAGCGGCCCCTGCATGGGTGAGCGAGAGCAGCGCCAGGCCCGCCACGGCCAGCGCCACGCCCACCAGCGCGGCGTAGCGGGGCCGCTGCCTCAGCATCAGCGCCGAGAGCAGCGGCACGATGGCCACCGACAGCCCGGTGATGAACCCCGCCTTGGAGGCGGTGGTGTATTGCAGGCCCAGCGTCTGAAAGGCATAACCGGCCAGCAGGGCGAGGCCGATCAGCGCGCCCGCGGCCCAGCCGCGCCAGCCCAGCCTCAACAGCCGCCGCCAGCCAAAGGGCAAGAGCACCAGCGCCGCCAGACCAAAGCGCAGCGTCAGGAAGGCCCATACGGGAAAGCTCTCGGTGGCGCCCTTGACCATCACAAAGGTGCCACCCCACACCAGGGTGACGAACAGGAGACTCAGGTCGGCCCAGAGCTGCCGGCGCGCGTTCATCTCAGCCCTTGAGCTCCTGCCGCACCATGTCATAGAGGCTGTCGGCGCGCAGGTCGCGCAGCGTGTAGCAGGGGCCGCCCAGCGTGTCGGCCAGCTCTTGCGCCAGGCCGCGGTCGAGCGACTCGTGCTCGGTGTTGATCACCACGCAGTGGATCTGCTTTTCGGCGAACATGCGCGCCACCATCAGCCCCTCTTCGCGCGGGGGCATGCCCGTCAGCGAGACGTTGCCGGCGCCATCGGTGAGCAGGATCATCATCGGCACGAGCTCGTCATCTTGCAGCAGCTCGCGTTGGATCACATCGAACGACATCACCAGCCCGGCCGAGAGGGGCGTCTTGCCGCCCACGGGGATATCGCGCAGCGCGCTCTTGGCCATCTCGACGCTCGAAGTGGGCGGCAGCACCAGCGAGGCGCGGTCGCGCTGGAAAGAGACCATGGCCACGCGGTCGCGCTTTTGATAGGCGTCGACCAGCAGCGACATGATGGCGCCCTTGGTGGCCTCCATGCGCTCGGCGGCGGCCATCGACCAGCTCGCGTCCACCGCAAACAGCACCAGGTTCGAGGTCTTGCGCACGCGCACTTTGCGCTGGATATCCTGATCGTGGATCGAGATGGCCATGCCCTCATCCTGGCGCTCGCGCTGATAGGGCGCGGCCTGGCGGGCGGTGGCGTCCAGGGCGATATCCTCGTAGCGGCCGTTGGCAGGGCGGGCATAGATGTAGCGGCCGCGCTTGCGCGTGCTGACGGTGTAGCTGCGCTTGCCGCCCGAGCGGCGCTGCTGATGATCGGCCTGGGCGGCCAGGCGCGCTGGCCTGAACATGGCGCCGATGTTGACCAGATTGCCGCCCGGCTGGGGCGTGCTGGTCGAGCGGGCATCGGTTTGGGCGCCGCGCATGGGCGTGCCCTGGCCAGGCGCGGGCTGTTGCTCGGGCGAGGTCAGAGGGTCAGTTTTTTTTTGAGCGGTGCGCCGGCTTGCCCGGCCTGCTGAGGGTCCGGCTCGCCCACCTCGCAGCGGGCTTGTTCGAGGCGCTGCGTCAGCTTTTCGAGTTTGGCCTCGGTGTCCTCAAAAGGCTTGCGGCGCAGGCGGTGCGGCAGGGCCAGCTCGGCCGCCAGCAGAATGTCGGTCTCGCAGATGCGGACGCGCCCCTCAAATGCGGCGTGGGCCAGGGCGGTCTTGAGGATGACGATGTCGGCGCGGTGGCCGTCCACATCCATCTCGCTGGTGAGCTGGGCGATCATGTACAGGTCGCCCGATTCGTAGGTCACCTTGCGCAACAGCTCGCGGGCCCGGGCGATGCGCTCTGACAGCATACCCTCGGCGCCCTGCCACTGGTCGGCAAAGGTGTCTGAATCGGCCTCGTACTCGACGCGGCGGCGCAAGATCTCGACGCGCGCATCGGGGTCGGCGATGCCGGTGATATCGACGCACAGCGCAAAGCGGTCGAGCAGTTGAGGGCGCAGCTCGCCCTCTTCGGGGTTCATGGTGCCCACCAGGATGAAACGCGCCGGGTGCGAAAAGCTGATGCCCTCGCGCTCGACGACGTTGACGCCCATGGCGGCCGAATCGAGCAGCAGGTCGACCACATGGTCATCCAGCAGGTTGACCTCGTCGACGTAGAGCACGCCGCGGTTGGCGGCGGCCAGCACGCCGGGCTCAAAGCGGCGCTCGCCGAACTTGATGGCCTTTTCGATGTCGAGGGTGCCCACCACGCGATCTTCGGTGGCGCTCACGGGCAGATCGACAAAGCGGGTGCGATGGTGGGCCACCGGCAGCGCCTCGCCGGCGGCCAGCCGGTCGCGGCAGCCATCGCACATCAGCTCGGGCTGGTGTGGGTCGCAGTTAAAGGGGCAGTCGGCCACGGCGTCGATCTCGGGCAGCAGGGCAGCCAGAGCGCGCACGGCCGTCGATTTGGCCGTGCCGCGCTCGCCGCGGATGAGCACACCGCCGATCAGAGGGCTGATGGCGTTGAGCACCAGGGCGCGCTTCATGCGCTCTTGCCCGACGATGGCGGTGAACGGGAATATGTGCATCGCTCGCGACTCCCACAGGGCTGCAACTCAAAAGTATATGCCCGGTGTGTGCGGCTGTCAATCGGGCGGCACCGCAGCGTCCACAGGGCTCACGGGCCAGAGCTGATCCAGTCGCAGTCGCAGAGCGCGAGGCTAGAGGTGAGCGGCCTCGCGCAGCGCCTGCCAGCGCTCGCGCAGGTCGGCCGTCAGGTCGTCGAGCTGTCGCGGGCGCGCCATCAGCGCCAGGCTGACGCCCACGCCGGCCATGGTAAAGAAGAGGCCGAACCAGATGGACCAGAACAGGTCGCGCCCGGCGGCGCTGAGGGGTTGTCGCAGGCTGGCCATGGTGGGCAGGGTGGGTGGCGTCAGCGCCACATCGAGCGGCGCGCTCTCGGGCAGGCTGAGGCCCACCAGGTTGGCGGCCAAGACGATGCCCACCGTCAGGGCGATGGCCAGGGCCGGCACCCACACCGTCCAGGGCAGCAGTTGCCAGGCAGGTTCAGCGGGCGCCGGGGCGATGCGCGCTAGCACCGGCGCCACCAGATCGCGCGGCAGCGGCGCCAGCGGCCAGGCGCGCAGCACCAGCTCGGCGCAGCGCAGACGGGCCAGCTCGGCTCGGCAGCGCGGGCACAGCGCCAGGTGCGCTTGCAGAGCGGCATCTGTGGGGGCGTCGGCCCCCGACGCGGCCAGCTCGGCCAGTTGGTCGTCATACCGTCGGCAGTCAGTCATATGATTCTTCCTTCTCGAGCAGCCCGGCCAGCGCTCGCCTGGCGCGGTTCAGTTGCGCTTTGACGGTGCCCAGAGGCAGCGCCAGGCTCTCGGCGATGTCGTCATAGCTGAGCTGCGCCTGATAGAACAGCGTCAGCACCGCCCGATAGCGCTCGGGAAGCTCGGCCACAGTGCGCCACAGCTCGCGGCGCGTGAGGCGCTCGATGGCGATGGCCTCGGGCTGCGGCCGGTCATCGGCCACCAGCGCCAGTTGCTCATCGCTCAGCTCGACGTTGCGGCCGAGCTGCCTGCGCCGGTTGAGGCAGGTGTTGGTGACGATGCGATACAGCCACGTGCTGAACCGGCTGTCGCCGCGAAAGCCCGGCAGCGCCCGCCAGGCGCGCACATAGGCTACCTGCGACAGATCCTCGGCCTCTTGCGGGTTGCGCAGGATCTGATAGGCCAGGTTGTACACCTGCGTCTGCGTATGGCGCACGATCTCGGCAAAGGCATCCTGGCTGCCATTGCGCGCCTGCGCCACCCAGATATCGAGGGGGTCTTGCACCACCGTGCCCCGCTACACCACGCTAACGGGCCACCGCGTCGCTCGCCTCTGGCGCAGCCTCCTCTGTAGCGTCTGCCTCACCCGGGGCCGCGGTGTGGTGCTCTCGCGCGGTGCCCAGCGTGAGATAGTAGATGAGCACCATGCCCAGCCCTACGAACAACGGCAGCAGCCCGGCGATGAGCCAGGCGCCCGCGCCCAGCGTGCCCAGGCCCAGCAACAGGGCCAGACCGCTCGCCGCAGTGATGACGCCGCCCCACAACACGCCACGGTTGCCGCTGCGCTGCGAGGGGTGCAGGTTGTTCTGGTCGGGGGGATAGCCCAGTTGCGCCAGCGCCACACGCTCCTTGTAGCGGATGTAGCGGTTCAGCGTCACAAAGACCAGCACCACCGCCGTGAGCGCAAAGGGAAAGATGAACAGAAACCAAAAAGTCACCGTCACAGAGCCTCCTGCAGCTTGCTCAATCATTTGGACACCCTTCCTGACGCGCAGGTTGCGCCTGCGAACGCCTGCTGGCCAGCGCCTGCCGGCGGCCCGCCGCCACCGGCCTTTTGACAGCCCCCTTATTGTGGTATAATCGCACGCGAGCTTTCCATCAGCCAGTGAGGTCTGTCTTGTTCAAGCCGTTCAGCGCTTTTCTCGGCCTCTTTTCCCGCGATATCGGCATCGACCTGGGCACTGCCACCACACTGGTGATGGTGCAGGGCGAGGGCGTGCTCATCAACGAGCCCTCGGTGGTGGCCATCGACAAAGACACGCGTCGTGTGTTGGCCATCGGCGCCGAGGCCAAAGAGATGGTCGGGCGCACGCCCGGCAACATCATCGCGGTGCGCCCCCTGCGGGACGGGGTGATCTCGGATTTCGACATCACCGAGCGCATGCTCCACTACTTTATCCACAAAGTGCACAACCGCAAGCGCCTGCTGCGCCCCAGCCCTCGCGTGGTGATCGGCATTCCCAGCGGCGTCACCGAGGTGGAAAAGCGCGCCGTGCATGACGCCGCCCTCAGCGCGGGCGCCCGCGAGGCCTATCTGGTGGAAGAGCCCATGGCCGCGGCGCTGGGCGCCGGGCTGCCCGTCAGCGAGTCGCTGGGCAGCATGGTGGTCGATATCGGCGGCGGCACCACCGAGGTGGCCGTGATCTCGCTGGGCGGCATTGTGGTGAGCCGCTCGATCCGCATTGCCGGCGACGAGATGGACGACGAGATCATCCAGTACGCGCGACAGCGCTACAACCTGCTGGTGGGCGAGCGCATGGCCGAGCGCACCAAGATCGCCATCGGCTCGGCCTACCCGCTGCCCGAAGAGCAGTACATCACCATTCGCGGGCGCAACCTGATCACCGGCCTGCCCGACGCCGTCGAGGTCAGCTCGGTCGAGATCCGCGAGGCGCTCTCGGCGCCGGTCAGCCTGATCGTCGACGCGGTGAGGGCCACCCTCGATGAGACGCCGCCCGAGCTGGTGGCCGACCTGATGGAGCAGGGCATTGCGCTGGCGGGCGGCAGCTCGCTGCTGCAGGGCCTGCCAGATCGCCTCTCTGAAGAGACCCGCATGCGCGTCTACCGCGCCGAGGACCCCGTCAGTTGCGTGGTGCGCGGGGCGGGCATCATTGTGAACGACCTCGACCGCTACTACAAGGTGTTGGCAACGACGCAGCGTAACGCTCTGGGGCAGGCGCGCCGTAGCAGCAGCACGGCCTGATAGGGGGAGCGTCGGAACATGAGCCGCTCACGCCATTGGCCGGTGGCGCTCATTCTGGTGCTCGCGCTCATTCTCGCCTGGCTGATCCTCGACCGCACCCAGCCCGATCGCAACCCCCTGCGCGACGCCCTCGATGGCGTGTTGGCGCCCCTGCAGTTCACCACCGCCCAGGGGGCGCGCCGGCTGCAGGGCCTCAAGCCCATGTTCACCGACCGCGCCACCCTCAGCCGCGAGAACGAGCTGCTCAAGCAGCAGTTGGCCGAGCTGCGCAGCCAGGTGGCGCAACTGCAAGAGGCGCAGATCGAGAACGAGACGCTGCGCAAGCAGCTCGGCTTCAAGAGCTCTGTCCCTAGCTATCAACTGCTCTCGGCCGAGGTGATCGGCCATGATCCCAACGCCCTGCTGCAATACCTGATCATCGACCGCGGCGCCGAGGATGGCGTGGCGGTGGCGATGCCGGTGCTGGCCCACACGGGGCTGGTGGGCCGCATCAGCGAGGTGAGCGCCAACTCGGCCAAGGTGATGCTGATCTCTGACCCCTCTTCGTCGGTGAGCGCCATCATCCAGCGCACGCGTGCCACCGGCGTGGTGCGCGGCAATGTGGATGGCGGGCTGACGATGTACTACCTGCAACCGGGCGACGTGGTCGAGCCGGGCGATGTGGTGCTGACCTCGGGCCTGGGGGGCAACTTTCCACGACGCCTGAACATCGGGCAGGTGACCAGCGTGTCCTACTCGGACGTGGACATGTTTCAGCAGGCCGAGGTGGTGGCGCCGCAGGTGCTGCGCAGCCTCGAAGAGGTGATGGTGCTGCTGAACGCGACCGAGTACGAGCTGGCCGAGCCCGCGCAAGAGCCGGCGCCCCCTGCGCCGCAGGCGGCCGAGTAGGCCATGGGCGTCTACCTGGCCATCCCGGCGGGCATTGTGGGCGCCGTGCTGCAGTCGGCGTTGATGCCGCACCTGCGCATCTTTGGCGCCGCGCCCAACCTGGTGCTGGTGGTGCTCATCACCTGGGTGCTGCTGGTGCGCACTCAGGATGGCGTGGTGTTTGCCCTCTCGGCCGGCGTGGCCCTCGACACCCTTTCGAGCGCGCCGTTTGGGCTGGCCATCGCGGGCCTGACGATCGTGGCCCTGCTGGCCGGGCTGGTGGGGGCCAACCTGTTTCGCGCGGCGTGGTATCTACCTTATCTGTCGGTGACGGTGAGCACGCTGCTGTATGGCGCGCTGGGCATCATGGCGCTGCAGGCCGTGGGGCGGCTGGCGCCCTTTGGCCCGAGCATGCTCCACGCAGTGCTGCCCGAGCTGGCCGCCAACCTGGTGCTGATGGCGGGCATCTATGAGCTGGCGCGAGCCTGGGCGGGCTGGCGCCGTCGCCGTCGCGGCGAGGTGGGCTGAGCATGGGCATCCCACGGCGACGATTCATCATCTTTCAGATCGTGGCCTTTGTGTGCCTGGGCATGATCACAGCGCGCCTGTGGCAGCTACAGGTGGTGTCTTCGCAGACCTACCGCGCCTCGGCCGATGCCAACCGGTTTCGGCTGGTGTCGATTGACGCCCCGCGGGGCATCATCTATGATCGCACCGGGCGCATGTTGGTGCGCAACGTGCCCAGCTTTACCCTGAGCCTGGTGCCGGCCGGCCTGCCCGAAGATGAGGGCGCGCGGCGGGCGATGATGCAGCGCTTGGCCGACCTGCTGGACATGGGCCCCGAGGGCGCCGACGAGCTGGAGCAACGTCTGGCGGCGCGCTTTGTCAACCAGTATGCGCCGGTGCGCGTGGCCGACGAGGTCTCACGGCCGGCGGCGTTCATCATCGAAGAAGAGCACCTGACGCTGCCGGGCGCCGTGATCGAGGCCGTGCCCGTGCGGCAATACGTCGATGGGGCGCTCACGGCGCATGTGCTGGGCTATATGGGGCACATCCCCAACGACCAGGTCGAGCCCTATCGCCAACGCGGCTATGATCTGGGCGACCTGGTGGGCCTGGTGGGCCTCGAGTACACCCAAGAGGAGACGCTGGCGGGCAGCAAGGGCCAAAAGCACATCGAGGTGGATGCCTTTGAGCGCGAAGTGCAGGTGATCGCCTCGCAGCCGCCCGGGCCCGGCAACAACATCGTCATCACGCTCGACCTGGACCTGCAGCAGGCCACCGAGAACGCCCTGCGCGAGGGCATGGCGGCGGCCGGCTCGAGGGTGGGCGTGGCCATTGCCATGGACCCGCGCACCGGCGAGGTGCTGGCCTTTGTCTCGCTGCCGAACTTTGACAACAACCTGTTCTCGGGGGGCATCTCGCACGACGACCTTGTGCGGCTGAGCAGCGACCCGGCGTTGCCGCTGGTCAACCACGGCGTCAGCGGGCAGTATCCCCCGGGCTCGGTGTTCAAGATCGTGCCGGCCACCGCGGCGCTGCAAGAGGGTGTGATCGACCGGCGCACCGCTTTGCACTGTGGGGGCATGCTGTGGCTGCCCAACAAGCTCTTTCCCAACGATCCGGCGCAGGCCACACCGTTCTACTGTTGGCGGGGGGCGGGCCACGGCAACATCACGGTGCAAGAGGCCATCACCCAGTCGTGCGACATCTTTTTCTACATTGCGGCCGGCGGCTATGGGCAGTTTCACGGGCTGGGCATCGAGCGGCTGGCTCAGTATGCCGGCGCCTATGGGTTTGGCGCGCCCACGGGCATCGAGCTCTCGGGCGAGCTGGCGGGGCTGCTGCCCAGCGACAAGTGGAAGCGGCAGAACTATGGCGAGAGCTGGTTCACCGGTGACACCTACAACGCCGCCATCGGGCAGGGCTTTATCCTGGCCACGCCCTTGCAGGTGCTCAACGCCACGGCGGCCATTGCCAACGGCGGCACGCTCTATCGGCCGCAACTCGTCTATGAGGTGCTCGACCCCGAGGGCCACGTGCTGCATACACTGCAGCCCGAGCCGATCAGGGAGATTCCGGTGGATGACGCCTACATCCAGCTGGTGCGCCAGGGCATGCGCGAGGCGGTGACGCGCGGCACCGCCTATCTGATGCGCATCCCCGAGGTGGCGGTGGCGGGCAAGACCGGCTCGGCCGAGTATGCCGCCTTTGACGAAGAGGGCAACCTGCTGGTGGACGAGCATGGCTATCTGCCCACCCATGCCTGGTTCACGGCGTTCGCGCCCTATGAGGACCCCGAGATCGCGCTGGTGGTGTTCCTGGAGGGCGGCGGCGAGGGCTCGCAGACCGCGGTGCCGGTGGCCTCGCGCATCTTGCGGCACTATTTCCAACTGGATTGGGCCGCGGCGCCCACGCCGACGCCCGACGTGGCCGCGCCTGCGCCCGAGGGCGAGGCTGCGGCCGAGGCCGTGGCTCCGGCTGCCCCTGAAGCCGTCGCCGACACGCAGCAGTAGAGAGCAGCGTCTATGGACAAGGCGATACAGATCAAAGGTACACGCGAAGGGCTCACCATCACGCTGGGCGCCAGCAGCATGCCTGACGTCTTGCAAGACCTGGGCCACCAGTTGCGCACCCAGGGCGCCTTTTTCAGGGGCGGCGCGGTGGCGCTGCAGGCCACCACGCGGGCGCTGACGCGCGATGAGATCGCCGCCGTGCGCGACCTGCTGGCCGACTATGACATGACGCTGCGCACCATCGTCACCAGCAACGATGTGACGCGCCAGGCGGCGGCGCAGCTCGACATCAAGGTGGTCGACGGCGAGCTGTCGCGCACGCCAGCCCGCAACGTGCCGCCTCGTGAGGTGCGCGAGAACGCCACCGCCGGCGCGGGCGATGGCATGCGCGGTGTGCTGGTCAAACGGGTGGTGCGCTCGGGGCAAACGGTGCGCCACGCCGGCCATGTGGTGGTGATCGGCGACGTGAACGTGGGCGGCGAAATCCTCGCCGGCGGCGACATCGTGGTGTGGGGGCGACTGCGCGGCCTGGCTCATGCCGGCTGCTATGGCGACGAGGCGGCGCTGGTGTGCGCCCTCGAGCTGACGCCGCAGCAGTTGCGCATTGCCCAGCACGTGGCCCGCCCCGCCGAGGACGGCACACGCTCGGGCGGTGAGCCCGAGGTGGCGCGAGTGGCCGATGGCGCCATCGTGGTCGAGCCGTGGGACCGGGCCCGCCGGCAGGGCGCAGCGCGATGACCGCACGCATCATCACCGTCACCTCGGGCAAGGGGGGCGTGGGCAAGACCACCACGGTGGCCAACCTGGGCGTGGCCCTCTCGCGCATGGGCCAGCGCGTGGTGGTGATCGACTCGGACATCGGGCTGCGGAACCTGGATATGATCCTGGGCCTGCAGAACCGCATCATCTATGACATCGTCGACCTGGTCGAGGGGCGTTGCCGGGCGCGGCAGGCCCTGATCCGCGATCGGGTGGTGCCCGAGCTCTACCTGCTGCCCGCCGCGCAGAGCCGCGACAAGACCGCCGTGAGCCCCGCCGACATGGTGCGCATCTGCGACCAGCTCAAGGGCGAGTGCGACTTTATCCTGGTCGATTCGCCCGCCGGCATCGAGCTGGGCTTTCGCAACGCCATCGCCCCGTCTGACGAGTTCATTCTGGTGACCACGCCCGAGTATGCCGCTCTGCAAGACGTGGACCGCGTGCTGGGCATCCTCGAGGCCGAAGGGCGCGATCGCGCGCGGCTGATCATCAATCGCATGCGCCCCGACCTCTCGCGGCGCGGAGAGTCGCTCACGGTGGCGCAGGTGCTCGATGTGCTCGGGCTGGACTTGCTGGGCATTGTGCCCGAGAGCGTCGATGTCATCGCCTCGAACGTGCGCGGCGTGCCTGTCGCTCACGCCACCGAGACGTTGGCGGGGCAGGCCTATCAGAACATCGCTCGGCGGCTGCTGGGCGAGCAGGTGGCCTTTATCCCGCTGCTAGAGGGCCGGCGCCCCTGGTGGCAGCGGCTGGGCCTGGGCCGCAGAGAGACGCGTCACCATGAAGCCTAGGGCCATCTGGCGCACCTTTGATGGCCTGTCGCTGCTGTTGACCTTGCTGCTGGTGGTCACCGGCTGCGTCATGATCTATTCGGCCTACGAGATCTCGATGCCGACGGCCGGCCAGTTCGTGTGGGGCAACTCGGTGGTCCGTCAGGCGGCCTTTGCGGGCATGGGGCTGGCCATCTATGCCCTGCTGGCCCTGGTGGACTATGACGTGTGGCTGCGGCTGTATCGCTGGATCTATGGCTTTGTGCTGCTGTTGCTGGCGGGCACGCTGCTGCTGGGGCAATCGCGCTTTGGCGCCCAGAGCTGGTTCGAGTTTGCGCTGTTCGATGTGCAGCCCAGCGAGCTGTGCAAGGTGCTCATGATCCTGGTGTTGGCGCGCGTGCTGGGGCGTAGCCAGGCGCGGCTCGAGAGCCCGCTGCCCCTCTTTGAGGCGCTGGCCATGGTGTTGCCGCCGGTGGTGATGATCTATGTGCAGCCAGACTTTGGCCTGGCCATGATTCTGCTGGCCACCGCCGCCGGCATGATCTTTTTGTCGGGCGTGCGCTGGCGGCATCTGCTGTTGATCCTGATCGTGCTGGCGGCCATTGCGCCGCTGATCTGGTTCCAGCTCGAGGATTATATGCGCGGGCGCATCTTGCAGTTCCTCATGCCCAGCGCCCACGCCTCGGATGACAGCTACAACATCAACCAGGCGCTGATCTCGATCGGCTCGGGCGGGCTGTGGGGCAAGGGGCTCTTGCAGGGCACGCAGACGCAGCTCTACTTTTTGCGTGTGCGCCACACCGACTTTATCTTTTCAGTGCTGGCCGAGGAGCTGGGCTTTGTGGGGGCTGCCACCCTGATCGGCGTGTTCGCGCTGCTGATCGCCAGCCTGGTGCGCACGGCGCTGCAGGCGCGCGATGCCGGCGGCCGGCTGATTGTGGGGGGCGTGGCCACCATGCTGCTATTGCAGACCTTTATCAACATCGGCATGAACGCCAACTTGCTGCCCGTGAGCGGCCTACCGCTGCCGCTGGTGAGCTATGGCGGCAGCTCGCTGGTGACCACGCTGGCCGCGCTGGGCCTGGCGCAGAGTGTGGCGCTGCGCCGCGAGCGGCCCGAGCCACTGTTGCCTCGTTCATCTATCCAGGGGAGATCGTTATGACATCTCAGACGGTGCGGGTGCGCTTTGCACCCAGCCCAACCGGCTACCTGCATCTCGGCGGTGCGCGCACGGCGCTCTACAACTATCTCTTTGCCCGCCACGAGGGCGGACGGTTCGTGCTGCGCATCGAAGACACCGACCGCACTCGCTACCACCCCGAGGCGCTGCCCGACCTGCTGGCGGCGCTGCGCTGGCTGGGCCTCTGGTGGGATGAGGGCCCCGAGATCGGCGGCGAGTATGGGCCCTACTACCAGTCAGATCGCGTGCACCTCTATCGCGAGTATGCCGAGCAACTGCTGCGCGAGGGCCGCGCCTACCGCTGCTATTGCAGCGCCGAGCGGCTGGCCTCACAGCGCGCCAGGCAACGCGAGGACGATGACCATGGCGGCGCCACCGGCACCCCCGGCTATGACCGCCACTGCCGCTATCTGACGGCCACGCAGATCGCCGATTACGAGGCGCAGGGCATTCGCCCCGTCATTCGCCTGGCGGTGCCCCTCGAGGGCGTCACCGAGTTCGATGACCTGTTGCGCGGCCACATCGCCGTGCAAAACGAGCAGCTCGACGATCTGGTGCTGCTCAAGTCAGATGGCTTTCCCACCTATCACCTGGCCAACGTGGTCGACGACCACCTGATGGCCATCACTCACATCTTGCGCGGCGACGAGTGGCTGGCCTCGGTGCCCAAGCATGTGCTGCTGTATGACGCCCTTGGCTGGGAGATGCCGGTGCAGGTGCACCTGCCCACCATCCTCGACCCTTCGGGCAAGGGCAAGCTGAGTAAACGCAAGAAAAAGACCGCCGACGGCCAGGAGCTGCTCACCTACATCCACGAGTTCCGCGCAAAGGGCTACCTGCCCGAGGCGATGGTCAACTTTTTGGCGCTGGTGGGCTGGTCATACGACGGCGAGCAAGAGTTCTTTGGGCGCGACGAGCTGATCCGCCTGTTCGATCTCACGCGGGTGAGCAAGAGCCCGGGCGCCTTTTCGTACGACAAGCTCGACTATATGAACGCGGCCTACATCCGCGGGCTGGGGCACAACGACCTGGCCGGGCGGCTGCTGCCCATCCTCAAAGAGGGCGGCATCGACGCCGACTTCGACTCGGTGCTCGCCTTTGTGCCGCACATCCAAGAGCGCATCAAGGTGCTCGGCGATGCCCAGGCGTGGATCGACTTTGCCTACGTCGACGACATCGCCTATGACCCCCAGGAGCTGCTGCAAAAGCGGCTGACGCCTCAGCAGGCCGGCGCGGCGCTGTCGGCGGCGGCCCAGGCGCTGGCCGCGCTGCCAGATTTCGGCGAGCCCGAGATCGAGGCGGCCCTGCGCGCCCAGGCCGAGGCGCTGGGGCTCAAGCCGCGCGAGTTCTTTGGGGCTGTGCGCGTGGCCGTGACGGGCAAGTCGGTGGCGCCGCCGCTGTTCGGCAGCCTGGCGATCCTGGGCCAGGCGCGCAGCGTCAGGCGCCTCGAGGCGGCCATCGCGCGGCTGGGGGCGTCGAGCTGACGAGGATGAGGCAGCGGTGACAGACCTCACGCTGAGTGGCCACTATCGCGATGCCCGCCGGCTGGCCGAGGGCCACAGCCTGGGTCAGGCTCTGAGCGAGTGCCAGCGCATCCTCAAGGCCTACCCCAAGCACCTGCGCACCTATGGCGTGCTGGGGAGCATCTATCTGCAGGCCGGGCTGCACAGCGTGGCTCAGGACCTCTATCAGCGCCTGCTCTCGGCCGACCCCGAGAGCGCGCTGGCCTATGCCGGCCTCGGCGCCATCTATGGCGAGCGCGGGCAGGTCGACGAGGCCATCTGGCAACTGGAGCGCGCCTTTGAGCTGGCGCCGGCCCGGGCCGAGTATGCGGCCGAGGTGCGCGCCGAGCTGCGCCGGCTCTATCGGCAGCGTGGCGCTGACGTCGCGCGGCTCAAGCCCACCCGAGCAGGGCTGGCGCGCACCTATCTGCGCGGCGGCCTGTACGAGCATGCCGTGGCCGAGCTCAGGGCGCTGCTGGCCGAGCTGCCCGACCGCTACGATCTGCAGGTGATGCTGGCCGAGGCGCTCTGGCAGCAGGGGCTGCACGACGAGGCGGCCAGGGTGTGCCAGGGCCTGTTGGGCCAGTTGCCCAACTGCCTCAAAGCCAACCTGATCCTGGGGCAGCTCTGGCTCGATGGCGAGCGCGACGAAGAGGCGCGCGCGCTGCTGCAGCGGGCGCAGGCGCTCGATCCCGAGAACGTGGTGGCGCAGGCGCTGTTTGGCGCGCGCTCGCCGCTGCCGCCGCGCGTGATCCGCCTGCCCTTTGAGGAAGACGACGCGCCCGATATCGACCTGCCCTATCTGCGCGCCGACGACGCCGCGAGCCCATCAGAGGCGCCGCCCCAGGCGGTGTGAGCACCAGTACAAGGAGCTGATTCATGGAGAGGACACTGATCATCGTCAAGCCAGATGCCGTGCAACGGGGCCTGATCGGCGAGATTGTGGCGCGGTTCGAGCGCCGCGGCCTCAAGATCGTGGGGCTCAAGATGCTGCAGATCGGCGAGCCACTGGCGCGGCGCCACTATGCCGTGCACGAGGGCAAGCCCTTTTTCGACGGGCTGATCCGCTACATCACCTCGGCGCCGGTGGTGGTGATGGTGCTCGAGGGGCGCCAGGCCATTGCGGTGGCCCGCAGCACCATGGGCTCGACGCGCCCCGCCGAGGCCGCGCCGGGCACCATCCGCGCCGACTATGGCGTCGAGGTGGGGCGCAACCTGGTGCATGGCTCTGACGGCCCCGAGACGGCGGCCTACGAGATCGACCTCTACTTTGCGCCCGAGGAACTCGTGGCGTGGGATCGCAGCACCGATCCCTGGATTCTGGATTAGCGAGACCGGTATGCAGCAGGGGCCGCTCAGCGAGCGGCCCCTGTGTCTGTCAGGCGATGCGCAGCACCGTGCGGGCCTTTTCCCAGAGCTCTTCGAGCTGGTAGTGCGCGCGCTGCTCCTCAGAAAAGAGGTGCACCACCACGCTGCCATAGTCGAGCAGCACCCAGCCACCGGCGGGCGTGCCCTCGACACTCATCGGCGCTGTGTCGCACTCGCGCTTGGTCTGTTCAACCACGTCAGAGCTCAGCGCGCCGATCTGCCGCTCGCTGGCTGCGGTGGCGATGACGAAATAGTCGGTGATCAGTGTAACCTCTTGCATGTCCAACAGCAGGATATCGGCGCCCATCTTGCCGGCCAGAGTGTCGACGATGTAGCGTGCCAGTTCCAGAGCTTCCAGTGTCGCCTCCTGAGATCGTCTGTGTGCCCAGAGTATATCATAGGGCGGCGGCGATCGTAAACGCCGCCCGGCCACCGACGCGTCCTTGCCGGCCAGGGCGGCGGGGGCTAGAATCGAGGCACACGCCCACCGGGAGGTCGAGAGCCGTGCGTCAGGCCGTGGTGCTGTCGCAGTTTCTCAAGAGCTTTGCCAGGCAGCATCCGCAGCTGGCCTTTAAGGGCATGCGGCAGTTGCGCGATGATCTGTTGCCGCCCTATCAGCTCGTGCTGCGGGTGGCTCTGGGGCAGGCGCAACGCGAGGCCGACCTCTATATCACGGTGCTGGGCGAGGGCCACCCCGACGATGTGCGCCGCGTGCTGGGGCAGATTCAGGCGCCACCCGCCGCTGCCGACGGCCGGGCGGCGCTGCGGGTCCTGCTGGCGCCGCACCTGGAGGATGAAGCGCTGGCGCTCTGCTCGGCGGCTGGCGTGGGCACGATGGACCTGGCCGGCAACGCCCTGCTCGACGCGCCGGGCCTCTACTACTGCGTGCTGGGCCGCGAGCAGGCCGGCGGGCGCAAGCGCGATGTGAGCGCACCTTTCCGCGGCAAGGCCGAACGCATCGCCAGGCGCCTGTTGCTCGAGCGCGACCGCGCCTGGACCATGCGCGAGCTGGCCGCTGCCGCCGAGACGAGCCTGGGGCTGGCCAGTATGACCACCACCGCCCTGGCGAAACAGGGCCTGGTGGCCAAGTCGCGGCAGGGGCTGAGCGCCCACGACCCCACGGTGCTGCTCGACGCCTGGGCCGAGGCCTATGACCTGCGCCGCAGCCCCTTTGTGATCTACCGTTCGGCGCTCGCCGCGGCCGAGATCGAGGCGCGGCTGCGCGAGCAGCATGCGACGCCCTACGCCCTCACGCTCTGGTCGGCCTATCGGCGCCTGATGGGCCAGGGCGTCCGCACCCGCTATGTGGCCCTCTTTTGGGCGGGGCCCACGGCCGCCGCCGAAGAGCTGTTGGGCCTCAACCGCCGCGTGGGCAGCAGCTACCTGTTCCTCTTTCAGCCCTACGACGAGAGCCTGCTGTGGGGCGCGCAGGCCGACGATAGCGGCATCGTCAACGTCGACCCGCTGCAGCTCTACCTCGATCTGGGCTCGGGAGACGAACAAGAGCTGGCGTTGGCGCAACAGGTGCGCGAGCGGCTGCTGGGCTACTGACGGGAGCCGGCCGAGCGCTGGCAGATGCGCAGTGTTAGCAGCTCTAGCGCCAGAGGCGGGTCCATCTTGCCGGTCTTGATCTCCTCGTCGGTCTGGGCGATGCGTTCCATGATGTCGTCCAACTCCTCGACGGCAAAGCGCGGCACCTGCGCCAGCAGCTTGTCGAGCGCAAAGCGATGACGCACGCCCAGCCGCTCGCCGATGGCCTCGCGCGTCAGGCCGTCGTGGCTCAACTCCTGCGCGCCGATCAGCAGGCGCACCTGCCGCGCCACCATGGTGAGGATGTAGAGCTCGTTAGCGCCTGAACCGAGCAGGCGTTCGAGCTCGTCGAGTGCCTGGCGCGAACGGCGCTGGCCCAGGGCATCCACCAGCGCAAAGATGTTGGCCTCGATCGAGGCCGGCGTCAGGGCGCGCACCGTCTCGGGGGTGATCTCGCCGCTATAGCCCAGGTTGGCGGCCAGCTTGAGCAGCTCCTGGTCGAGGGCGCGCCGGTCGACGCCCACCTGCTCCATCAAGAGCGCGGCGGCCGCCGGCGCCAGGCGCACGCCCAGGGCCTCGCTGCGCTCGGCCAGCCAGCGCTGCAGCCGGTTACGGCCGTCGGCGGCGCGCAGGTCGATGGGCTCGCAGAGGACGACCTTGCCCTGGGGCAGCTTTTTCGCCAGCGCCACCACCGGATGCTGCGCGGGCTGGCGCTCTTCCTCGACCAGGGCCAGGTCGGTGGTGGGGGGCAGGGTGGGCAGATAGTCGAGCAGCGCCGCCAGCTCGCCGCCTGGCGAGCCCGACGCTGCGTTGGCCGCCTCGGCGCGGCCATAGCCCAGCCGCTTGAGCAGCCCCTCGACGACGATCAGCCGCCGGTCGGTGAGAAAGGGCAGGGTGCTGCACTCGTTGAACAGGTCGCGCATGACGACCTTGCGCCCGTCGAGGCGGGTGACGTTGAGCTCGCCCAGGCCCGCCTGGACGGCCTGCTCGCGCAGTCGCGCGACCTCTTGGGCGCGGCCATACTCGTCCTGGCCGTGGATCACGTACAGCATCGCCTAGCCCTCGCGGATGCCCACGCGGTGCCGCACCAGGCCATGGCGGACGCTGCGCCGCGCCGGAGCGAGCTGCAGGCCGCACACGTCGGCGCTGGTGGTAAGGCGCGCCTGGGCCAGCTCGCCCAGCGGCTGCGCCGCCCCCATGGCGGCGACCAGCAGCACCGCGGCCAGCGCGCCGCGCCCGGCCCGACGGCGCCCCATCAGCGCCAGCCAGCCCGCCAGCAGGGCCAGCAATCCGCCCACGGCCAGGTTAGTGCCACAGTTGGGGTGCACAGCCAGACCCGCCTGCCCGCCCTGCAGCCGCGCCAGCGCCTGGTGGGCAGCGGCGTCGACGGCGGCGGTGTCGGCGTCGCCATACAGGGTAAAGCCGCCCGGGTCGCTGCGGCCCAGCAGCCGACCGCGCACCGCCTGACGGGGCAGCAGGTGCAGGGTGGCATGTTCAATGGCGTGCACGCGTCGGGCGCGCTGTAGCAGGTTCAGCATGGTCCTCGTTCCTGTCGATTGTGCCTGCAGTATACCACGCTCGCCCGCTGCGCTCACCAGCGGCGGTTGTCGGCCCCCTGTTGGCGCTCTATAATCCCGCTGCAACTGCACGGGGAGGGACGCATGCCCGACACCAAGATCGTCTTGAGCGATTTGCACCTGGGCGCCGGCCCGCACGATGGGCACAACTGGCTCGAGGATTTCGACCAGGACGACCACTTTGCCGCGCTGTTGGGGCGCCTCGTCGACGAGAGCGATGCCAACGGGCAGGGCCTGGAGCTGGTGCTGGCGGGCGATACGTTCGACCTGCTACAGGTGCCGGCGCTGCCGCTCGACGAGTATGCGCCCGACGTGACGCAGCCCGCCAACGTCTACCTGGCCAGCTCGGCCGTGGCGTCGCGGCTCAAGATGGGGCTGGTGATCGCCGGGCACCCCACCTGGTTCAGCGCTCTGCGGCGCTTTATCAGTGACCGCGCGCCCGTGCGGCGCGTGAGCTTTATCAAGGGCAACCACGACGTCAATCTGCACTGGGTCGGCGTGCAAGACGCCATTCGCCAGGCGCTGGATGCCACCGCCGGCCGTCGCGCGGCCTGCGTGCGCTTTCTCGAGCGGCGGCTGCTGCGCGACGGGGTCTATATCGAGCACGGCAACCAGTACCTCGAGCGCGTCAACTGCTTTCCCGATTTCACCGAGCCGCACGACCCCGACCACCCCGAAGAGCTCTATCTGCCGGCCGGCTCGCGCTTTGTGTGCCGCTTTTTCAATCGGCTGGAGCGCCGCCACTACTGGCTCGACGGCGCCAAGCCGCTCACGGCCATGATCTGGTACCTGTTTGCGCTCGACTTTCCGCTGGCCGTCAGTGCGCTGGGGGCGTTGGTGCGCGAGGCGCCCTCGCTGGTGCTGGGCAGCCTGCCCGTCACCTGGGCGGTCACCAACCAGGTTGAGGCGCTGGACGACATCCAGGCCAACCTGGCCAACCCGCTGGAGATGGGCGCCCTCGAGCGGCAGACCGACCGGCGCGGCGAGTTCTATGCGCGCGTCTCAGATGCCCTGGCGCTCTATGGCGTGCCGCGCGGGCTGGCCCAGGCCGCGGCAGATCCCAACGACTATACGGCGCTGCCGCGCGCTTGCGCCGAAGAGGCGGCCCAACGCACGCGGCTCGTCGACGTGGCCCGCGGCAAGGTGCATCAAGAGGATGTGCGCGTCGTCATCATGGGGCACACCCACGAGGCCTGCCACGAGGACCTGGGCGAGGGCCGCGCCTATCTCAACTGCGGCACCTGGACGTGGCTGCGCGACTTTGCAGGCGAGGACTATCAGGCCTGGCGGCGGCTCTACCGCTTCCCCGAGACCTACACCGCGCAGCGCAAGCTCACCTATGTGCGCGTCGACTATGGCGAGGACGGCCTGCCGGCGCCCTCGCTGCAGACCTACACGACGTCTGTCGAGCGGCGCAGCCTGCTGACGTGGCTGCAGCGGCCCACGCCCGCAGAGGGCGGCGCAGCCGAGGACGCCGGGCGTTAGCCGCGCCCGTTGGCGGCGCGCCAGGCCTCGAGCTCGGCCAGCACGCTCTGCCACACCTGCGCCGAGGCCAGCTCGTCGGGGCGTGGCTCAAAGCCCATGCGCAGGTAGGCGGCCACGGCCTGCTTGCGCCAGCTCTGGGTGTGCAGCATGGCCTGCTCAAAGCCGCGCTCCTTGAGCCGGTGCAGCCCCGCCAGGGTGATGGCCTTGCCCAGCCCCGCGTCGCGCTCGTCGCGGCGCACGCCCAGCCAGTGCAACATGCCCATGGCGTGGTCGCGGCTCTGCCAGGCGCCCACCGCCGCCACCGGCCGCTCGCCTCGCCAGATGATCTGGATGAACGACGGCTCAAAGATGGGGTCGTTGAACGCCTGGCGGAACCAGGCCTCGTCGGCGCCACCGTTAAAGCACGAGGCGTTCATCACCTCGAGGTAGGCCCACAGCTCGTCGGCGCCCATCGCGCGCAGGGTGTAGCCGGCCGGCAGTTCCACCGGCGGCAGGTCGTCGAGGGTTGGGCGCAACATGCGCAGCCCCTGCTCGTTGGACTGCTGATGCGCCAGGAGTTCGAACGTGCACGTGCGGCCCACGCTGTGCACCGGCACAGCGGGATACTGCGCCTGTAGATAGCCCGCCAGGGCGCGCATGCCGGCTATCTCGGCCACGGCATGGTTGACCACCAGCAGCGGCACGCCCAGGTCGGCCAGATAGGCCCCCTCGCGCCACTGCGAGATGCCGTCGTCGGTGGCCAAGATGGCGTCGGCGCCCAGCGCCAGCATGGCGCGCACGTTGGTGATGGCGCCGGTGCCGATGCCCACGCGCGACACCAACTGGTCTTTGGCCCCCGAAAAGAGCACGGCCTGTTGGCCGAGATTGCGCACCCGCTCGAGCACCATGGTCACCAGCTCCCAGGCCGTCACTCGCGGGATGGCCAGCACGCGGTGATAGTCGTCGGCGGCCACCACCGGGCCTATCCCCAAAAAGTCGGCCCAGGCGTCGGGGATGCCGATCTTGGGGAAGCGGTCCCACACGTCGTGGCAGCGATAGACCACCATGCCGGTGCGGTCGAGCCAGGCGCGCTTGGTGCGGGCGGGCGGGCTGCCGAGGGCCTGCGGGTCGCGATCCCAGTGATCGTAAAAGGTGGGTTCGTGGGTGATGAACAGGTTGCAGCCCAGGGCGTGCGCCTCTTCGAGGGCGGCCTGCAGCGATTGCCAGCCGACGGCGATGCCCGTCAGCGGCGTGTCGGGCGAGCCCGCCTTGAAGGCATCGACCGAGCGCTCCCAGTCGACCCATGTGCCCTGCGACTGCAGCAGCTCGGCCACGTCGCGCGCCAACAGTGTCATCGTCCTCACCTCCGCAGCGATGTGCGCATCATAGCCAGGCAACCGTCGACGTCAACCGGCGGCGATTGGCGCCGTGTGGCCGCTGTGTTAGAATGCCCGCCAGCTAATGGCGGAGGGCGGGCTCATGGCGACGGTGATTCGCCGGCTGCGTGGGGGCATCTGGACGGAGCATCTCATCACGCTGGCCGTGGCGACCTTTCTGCTCAACTTTGGCTCGGGCCTGCTGAACGGCGCCAGCACCAACTTTTTCGTGGTGACGCTGGGCATGACGGGCCAGCAGGTGCTCTGGCTGGCGGGCCTGCGTGAGGTGCCCGGCCTGGCGCTGATCTTTATCGCGGCGCTGATCATGCATTGGCCGCTGCGCCGTCGGGCTTTTATCTCGGTGCTGCTGATGGCCGTGGGCTATGGCCTCTATGTGACCATCGACTCGTTCGTGGCGCTGGTGGCGGTGGCCATCGTGGCCAGCCTCGGCTTTCACACCTGGCAGCCCTATCAGAGCGCCATCGCCATGTCGTTGACCACCAAAGACCGCTCGGGCGAGGTGATGGGGGCCATCGCCGCAGTGCGCTCGCTGGCCGCCATCGCGGGCATGGCGGTGATCGCCGGCATCTCGGCCCTGCTGCCGGCCATGAACCTGCGCTACTATTTCGCCGTGGGCGCCCTCTTTATCCTCAGCGCCGCCATCTGGCTGCTGCGCCTGCCGCGCAACGTGGGCGTCGACGAGCGCGAGCTGCCGCGCATGCTGATCCACCCGCGTTACTGGCTCTACTATGTGCTTACCTTTTTCGAGGGCTCACGCATGCAGGTCTTTGGCACCTTTGGCACGCTGGTGCTGGTGCAAGACTATGGGCTGGGCGTCACCCAGATTAGCCTCATCCTGTTGGCCAGCGCCATCGTGAACCTGTTCGCCTCGCCCTATCTGGGCAAGCTGCTCGACCGCCTGGGCGAGCGCGTGACGCTGAGCGTGAGCTATGTGCTGCTGGCGATATGCTTTGTGGGCTATGCGACCTTTCACAACGCGATCGCCCTGGCGATGCTGTTGGTGTGCATCAACATGCTGGTGCTGCTCAGCATGGGCCTGCAGACCTATGTCAACCGCATCTCGCCGGCCCGCGAGCTGACGGCCACGCTATCGGCCGGCGTCAGCATCAACCACATCACGTCGGTGGGCATGTCGCTGGTGGCGGGCGTGCTGCTCGAACGGCTGGGCTATGAGGCGCTCTGCTACGGCGCCGCGGTGCTGATCATGGCGTCGGTGCCCTTTGCCCTGGCCATCCGGCTGCCCAAGCCGACGCCGCAGCCCGCTGCGGCCGCCGCCGAATGAGCCGCCCCACCATGGATGCCCGCCTGAAAAGCGCGCTGGGCAGCAGCGAGTTTTGGAACACGTCGCTCCTGCTGCTGGCCGCCTCGGCCTTTGCTGCCGCCTTTGGCGATGGCGTGATCAGCAGCGCTCGCACCAACTTTTACGTAGACGTCATCGGTCTCTCGGGCACGCAGGTGCTGTGGCTCGATGGGCTGGCCGAGGTCCCCGGCATCCTGCTGATCGTCATCGCTGCGGCGTTGATGTATCTGCCCGCCACACGCCGGGCGGCTGCGGCCATCATCCTGATGGGCGTGGGCCTTGTCCTCCAGGCGACCACGAGCTCGTTCTGGCCGCTCGTGGCGATGGCGGTGATTGCCAGCACGGGCACCCACGTGTGGATGCCGCTGCGGAGCGTGCTGAGCTTTGGTGCGGTGCCCATGCGTTACTCGGGCCGTGCGCTGGGCGTGCTGGGCGCGGTGGCCGCGCTGGCCTCGATCCTGGGCATGGGCGTCACCAGCCTCGTCTCTGGCCTCGACAGCGCCATCCCACTGCGGCTGTACTTTGTGGTTGGCGGCGTCTTGGTCGTGCTCGGCGGCGTGGTGCTGTTCAAGCTGCCGCGCAACCTGGGTGTCCCGGCGGAGCGCCAGCCGCGTATCGCGCTCAAGGCGCGCTATTGGCTCTACTATGTGCTCACCTTCTTTGAGGGCTCGCGCAAGCAGGTGCTCAACACCTTTGGCACGCTGTACCTCGTCGACCAGTTCAAGCTGCCCGTCTGGCAGATCAGCGCACTGCTGATGACCAGCTCCATCGTCAATCTGGTGGCCAACCCCCTGATCGGCGCGATGGTCGATCGGCTGGGCGAGCGCAAGACGCTGGCCGGCAGCCATGTGGGCCTGGTGCTCTGCTGCGTCGCCTTCGGCGTGTTCAGGCAGCCGATGGTGCTGGCGGCGATCTTTGTGGTGATGCGCATGCTCGTGCTGATGGGCATCGGCCTGAACACGTATGTCAACCGCATAGCGCCGCGCGAAGAGCTCGACCCCACGCTCTCGGCAGGCACCAGCATCAACCACATCACCTCGGTGGCCATGCCGATCGTCGCGGGCGTGCTGTTGCCGGCGATTGGCTATCCGGGGGTGTTTATGGGCACAGCGGCGATCATCCTGCTCTCGGTGCCCTTTGCCCTGGCCATCCGGCTGCCCAAGCCGACGCCGCAGCCCGCTGCGGTCAGCGCCGCATGAGCCGCCCCACCATGACTGCCCGCCTCAAGAGCGCGCTGGGCAGCAGCGAGTTCTGGAGCGCGCAACTGTTGCTGCTGGCGGCCTCGGGCTTTGCCGTGGCCTTTGGCGAGGGCATCATCAACAGCGCTCGGGCCAACTTTTTCGTCGACGTCATCGGGCTGAGCGGCAGCCAGGTGCTGTGGCTCGAAGGCCTGCGCGAGATTCCCGGCATCCTGCTGATCGTCATCGCGGCGGCGCTGATGTACCTGCCCGCCACCACGCGCGCAGCGGTGGCCATCCTGGTGATGGGCGTGGGCTTTATGCTCGAGGCGGCCACCCACTCTTTTTGGGGGCTGGTGGCCATGGCCGTGGTGGCCAGCACCGGCACGCACGTGTGGATGCCGCTGCAGAGCGTGCTCGGCTTTGCCGTGGTGCCCAGGCGCTACTCGGGGCGCGCGCTGGGCGTGCTGGGCGCGGTGGCCTCGCTGGCCTCGATCGTGGGCATGGGCGCCATCGGCCTGGTGTCGGCCCTCGATAGCAGCATCTCGCTGCGGCTCTATTTCGTCCTTGGCGGCGCGTTCATCGTGCTGGGCGCCGTGCTCTTGCTCAGGCTGCCGCGCAGCCTGGGCGCCACCGCCGAGCGACCGCCGCGGGTGGTGCTCAAGGCGCGCTACTGGCTCTACTATGTGCTGACCTTTTTCGAGGGCTCGCGCAAGCAGGTGTTGCACACCTTTGGCACCCTCTACCTCGTCGACCAGTTCAAGCTGCCCGTCTGGCAGATCAGCGCACTGCTGGTGGTGAGCTCGGTGGTCAACCTGGCCGCCAGCCCGCTGCTGGGCGCCCTGGTCGACCGACTGGGCGAACGCAAGACCCTGTCGGGCAGCTATGCCGCCCTGGTGCTCTGTTGCGGTGCCTTTGCGGTGTTCGAGCAGCCGCTGCTGTTGATGGGTCTCTTTGTGCTGATGCGCATGTTGGTGTTGCTGGGCATGGGGCTCAACACCTACGTCAACCGCGTGGCGCCGCGCCAGGAGCTCGACCCGACGCTGTCGGCGGGCATCAGCATCAACCACATCACCTCGGTGGGCATGCCCATGGTGGCCGGCCTGATGCTGCCCCTGGTGGGCTATCAGGGCGTGTTTGCGGGCACAGCGTTGCTGATCCTGCTGTCGATTCCCTTTACCCTGGCCATCCGCATGCCGGACGGCGAGGCGCAGATGGCGGCTGCTCCGGCCGAATAGCGGTCGCCGCGGCCTTGGGAGGAGAGATGAGCGAGCTGTTGAGCGCGGCCTGGTTCCGCGTGGTGGTGGCGTTGGCGGTGCCGGTGGCCTGGGGCGTGGGCACCGCCTGGTTCTTTGAGCGGCTGAACGCTCGCCGCGCCGCGCTCAAGGCCGACAAGGGCCGCGGCGGCCAGGGGCGCGCATGAGCTGGTTTACGCCGGCCGTCTACCTGGGGGCGCTGGCCATCGGGCTGGGCATCGGGGCGCTGACGGGCATGTTTGGCGTGGGGGGCGGCTTTCTGGTGACGCCGCTGCTCAACGTCCTGCTGGGCGTGCCCATGCCGTTTGCGGTGGGCACCGGCCTGTTGCAGGTGCTGGGCACCACCAGCAGCGGCATCTACCTGCGGCGCAAGAGCGGGCTGATGGACCTCAAGCTGGCGGTGACGCTGTTTGGCGGCAACACCGTGGGCGTGTGGCTGGGCGCCGAGACGCTCAATAGCCTCAAGCGCGCTGCCGAGGTGCATGTGCGCGGCCAGGTGGTGGCGGCCGCCGATCTCTACACGCTGATCATCTATGTGGTGCTGCTGGCGGGCATCGCAGCCTACATGCTCTATGACACCGGCCGCAAGGCGCCCCCGCCCGAGGGCGAGCGCAGCCCCTTTGCGCGCGTCCGCATTCCGCCCTACACCACCTATGAATCGCTGCCGGGCCACCCGCTGTCAATCCCCGCGCTGTCGTACTTTGGCCTGGTGCTGGGCTACCTGACCGGGCTGCTGGGCGTGGGCGGCGGCGTGGTGCTGCTGCCGGCGCTGGTCTATCTGCTGGGCCTGCGCACCCACGCGGCGGCGGCCACCAGCCTGGTGATGGTCTGGTTCTCGGCGGCCATCGCGGTGGTGAGCCACACGCTGGCGGGCAACACGCGCCTCGACCTGGCGATCCCGCTGCTGGTGGGCGGCACCTTGGGCGTGCAGGTGGGCGTGGCCATCGCCGACCGCACGGGCGCGGCGCGGCTCAGGCGCTACTTTGCCTGGGTGGTGGTGCTGGCCGTGATGGTGGTCGGCTGGAAGCTGCTCGGCATGGTCTGGTGAGGCGCCGTGCGCTGCTCGAGGGCGAGGCCTGGGCTCGCCCTTTTTTGTTGCGCCGGGGCCAGGCCGCGCCTAGAATGGCGCTGGATAACGGCGAGGCAAAGGAGGTTCGCGTGAATCGGGTGGTGACGTTCGGAGAGATCATGATGCGGCTCTCGCCGCCGGGCATGCAGCGCTTTGTGCAGGCGCGCTCGTTCGACGTGGTCTATGGCGGCGGCGAGGCCAACGTCGCCGTGTCGCTGGCCAACTATGGCGTGCCGGTGGACTATGTGACGCGCCTGCCCGCCAACGAGATCGGCCAGGCCTGCCTGCGCTTTATCCGCGAGGCGGGCGTGGGCGTCGACAAGATCGTCTTTGGCGGCGAGCGCCTGGGCATCTACTTTCTCGAGATGGGCGCGGTGGCCCGCGGCTCGCAGGTGGTGTATGACCGCGCTAACAGCTCGCTGGCCAGCATCGCGCCGGGCATGATCGACTGGGACGCCGTGTTTGCCGATGCCACCTGGTTCCACTGGACGGGCATCACGCCGGCGGTGTCGGCCGGCGCGGCCGCGGCGTGCCTCGAGGCGGTGCAGGCCGCGCGACGGCACGGGCTGACGGTGTCGTGCGACCTCAACTATCGCGCCAAGCTGTGGCAGTGGGGCAAAAAGGCCGGCGAGGTGATGCCCGAGCTCGTCGCGCTGTGCGATGTGGCCATCGGCAACGAAGAGGACGCCGCCAGGGTGTTTGGCATCCATGCGCCCGACACCGACGTGACCTCGGGCGCCATCGATGCCAGCAAGTACGGTGTCGTGTGCGAGCAGCTCAACGCGCGCTTTCCGCGCCTCAAGACCATCGCCATCACCCTGCGCGGCTCGCTTAGCGCCAGCCACAACACCTGGTCGGGCCTTCTGTGGGCTGCGGGCGCCCTCTACACCGCGCCGACCTACGACATCACGCACATCGTCGACCGCGTGGGCGGCGGCGATGCCTTCATGGGCGGGCTGATCTATGGCCTGCTGCACTATGGCGCCGACCGTCAGGCGGCGCTGAACTTTGCCGTGGCGGCGTCGTGCCTCAAGCACACCGTGTTTGGCGACTTTAACCTGGTGACGGCCGCCGAGGTGGAAAAGCTGATGGGCGGCGACGCCTCGGGGCGCGTCTCGCGCTGAGCTAACGAGAGGAGCGACGAACAATGGCCAGGTTTTCGCGGCTGCACGTGTGGACGCAGATGGAGCAACTGGGGGTGGTGCCCCTGTTCTATGACGGCGATGTGGAGCGCGCCATCGAGACGGCGGCGGCCATCGCTGCGGGCGGCGCCAAGGTGATCGAGTTCACCAACCGCGGCGACCGCGCCTTTGAGGTGTTCCGCGAGCTGGTGGTGCACTTTGAAAAGGCCGATCCCGAGCTGGTGCTGGGGGTGGGCTCGGTGCTCGACGTGGGCACCGCCGGGCTGTACATCAACCTGGGGGCCAACTTTATCGTGGGGTCGGTGACCAACCCCGAGGTGGCCAAACTGTGCAACCGCCGCAAGATCGCCTACTTTCCCGGGTGCGCCACCGCGTCCGAGGTGTCGTACGCCGAGGAGCTGGGCGTCGAGATCTGCAAGGTGTTCCCCGGCAGCGAGCTGGGCGGGCCGAGCTTTGTCAAGGCTATCCTGGCGCCGTGCCCGTGGAGCAAGATCATGCCCACGGGCGGCGTCGACGCGACCTATGAGAACCTCAAGGGCTGGTACGATGCCGGCGTGGTTTGCGTGGGCATGGGCTCGAAACTGGTGCGCAGCGACTGGATCAAAGCTGGCAATTGGCAGGCGCTGACCGAGCTGACGGCCCAGTGCCTCGAGTGGGCCCGCCAGGCGCGCGCCTGATGCGACGTTGAGGCCACAACGGGGAGCCCTGCGGCTCCCCGTTTGCTGTCAGCGGGGCTAGAGGTGCGCGTCCATGGTGGCGGGCGGCAGCTCGGCCAGGCTGCTCACGATGCGGTCGGCGCCGGCCAGGCGCTCGGCGGCATGGGTGGTGGTGACGGCGATACAGCGCATGCCGGCGCGGCGTGCCGCCTCCACGCCCACGATGCCATCCTCGAGCACCAGGCAGTGCTGCGGCTCGGCGGCCACGGCGGCCGCGGCCTGCAAAAAGACCGCCGGATGCGGCTTGCTCTGCGGCAAAAAGGCGCCCGAGACGATGCCGTGAAAGTAGTTGCCCACGCCGAGCGCGTGCACCACGGCCACGATGTTGGCCATCTCACCGCTCGAGGCCACCACCTGATAGTAGCCTTGCGAGCGGGCGTATGCGAGCCAGTCGAGCACGCCGGGCAAGAGGCGCACGCGGTCCAGGTGTTGGCGAAAGAGGGCCTCTTTGCGGCGCGCCAGCGCGGCGCTGCGTTCGGGGGAGATGGTCGCGCCCAGCCAGCGCTCGAGGATGGCGGTGTTGGCCATGCCAAAGGTGTCGTCGAACTCTTGCCGGCTGATCTCGCGCCCCAGCTCGTGGAACATCTCTTGCCACGCCACAAAGTGGGCGTCGCCCGAATCGGCGAGCACGCCGTCCATATCCCACAACAGCGCCTTGTTCATGGTCACTCCCGTCGCGGTGCGTCTCGAGGGCGCATTCTACCCCGCGGCAGGCCGGTCACCAAGCGGCGCTGTGCGGCGGCCACGCGAGCGGGTATACTCTCGGCAGAGCCGGAAAGGAGCGGGATTGGTCGAGACGCTGCTGGTGATCATGATCGTTGTGCAGGCGCTGTGCCTGGTGGGCGTCACCTACTACCTGACGCGCCGGGTGCGGGCCGCCGAGTCGTCGGCCGAGCTGCTGCGGCACGTGGCCGGAGCGGTGCAACAGGGGCAGGTGCAGTCGGCCGAGATGGCGCAGCAACTGCGCGGGCTCACGCCGCTGTCCGAGTCGCTGACGGCGCTGCGCAGCTCGGTAGCGGGCATGCAGGGGCAGCTCGATGCGCGCGCCCGCGTAGAGCAGCAGGCCGCCGACGCGGTGGGCCGCCTGGAGCGGGTGCTGGTGGGCTCCCAGTCGCGCGGCGCGGCCGGTGAGAACGCCGTCGAGCACCTGCTGGCCCAGTTGCCGGCCGAGTGGCAGGTGCGCAACTGGCGCAGCGGCAACAAGGTGGTCGAGTTCGGCCTGCGCCTGCCCGACGGCGCCGTGCTGCCCATCGACTGCAAGTGGACGGGCGCCGAGCTGCTCGAACGGCTCGACGCGGCCCAGACGCCCATCGAGGCGCGCCGCGCCAAAGAGCGGCTGGTGGCCACGGTGGTGCAGCGTGCACGCGAGGTGGCCAAGTACGTTGACCCGCAAACGACGGCCGGGTTGGGCATCGCCGTGGTGCCCGACGGCGTGTATGCCCACTGTCGCGAGGCGCAGGCCGAGCTGATCCGCGAGCGGGTGGTGGTCATCGGCCAGAGCCTGCTGCTGCCCTACCTGCTGCTGGTGTTTCAGGCCGTGCTGGCGGCGGCCCGCGATGTGGACCTGCAGCGCCTCAACGCCGCCCTCGATAGCTGCCTCGACAGCCTGGGCGCCGCGCAAGACGAGGTGCAGGGCCGCCTGTCGCGCGCCATGGTGCTGCTCGAAAACAGCCGCAGCGCCCTCTCGGCCAATCTGGCCGAGGCCGCCGCCGCGCTCAGCAGCGTGCGCCGGCTGGCCTTTGAGCTGAGCGCAGAGGTGGATGGCGGCGAGGCGCATGTGGCGCTCCAAGCCGAGGCGGCGGCCGACGAGGCGCTGCGCGACGAGCCGGCGGCCAGGCCGGCCACAGACGACGAACCCCTGTGGGAGGATGAACGAGGATGAAAGTCGCAATCATCGGCGCGGGCAGCATCGTCTTTTGCAAAACGCTGCTGCTCGACATCGTGCAGACGCCCGGCCTCGAGCACACCGAGTTCGCCCTGATGGCCCCCAGCCGTCGCCACACGCCGCAGGTCGAGGCCTTTGCGCAGCGCGTGTTTGCCGCCAACGACCTGCCGGCCAGCGTCTATGTCACCACCAGCCAGCAAGATGCGCTGCGCGGGGCCGATTTCGTCATCGCCACCTTCCAGATCGGCGGGCTCGCGGCTTACGGGGCCGACTATTGCATTCCGCTGAGCTATGGCGTCGACCAGTGCATCGGCGACTCGCTGGGGCCGGGCGGCGTGTTCCGCGCCCAGCGCACCATCCCCGTGGCCGTGGGGCTGGCCGCAGAGATGGCCGCGCTCTGCCCGCGTGCCACGCTGCTCAACTATGTGAACCCCATGGCGCCCGTCTGCTGGGCGCTGGGGACCACCGGCGTGCCCTTTGTGGGGCTGTGCCACGGCGTGCAGACCACCATGGACCTGATCGCCGGCTATGTGGGCGTGCCCAAGGCCGAGATCGACTATATCTGCGCGGGCATCAACCACATGGCCTGGTTCCTCAAGCTCGAGCATCGCGGCGTGGACCTCTATCCGCGGCTGCGCGAGCGCTTTGAGCAGCCCGAGTACTATGTCAACGACAAGGTGCGCGGCGAGGTGCTGCGCCATTTCGGTTATTTCATGACCGAGTCGAGCGGGCACCTCTCCGAGTATCTGCCCTATTTTCGCAAGAACCAGCGCGCCCTCGACGCCTACTGCGACGAGCCCGAGTTCGGTGGCGAGAGCGGCGCGGCGCTCAAGTGGGGCCAGCGGGTGGCCGCGCGCTACGAGGGGCGCGACATGCTGGCCGACGAGCCGTTGGCGCTGCCCGGGCGCAGCATCGAGTATGGCAGTTATATCATCGAGGCGCTGGCCACCGGCCGGCCCTTTCACTTTAACGGCAACGTCATCAACGGCGGCATGATCACCAACCTGCCGGCCGACTGCTGCGCCGAGGGGCCGATGGTCGCCGACGGCGCCGGCCTGCACCGCACCATCGTGGGCGAGCTGCCGCCGCAGTGCGCCGCGCTCAACCTGACCAACATCAACGTGCAGCGGCTGGCGACGCAGGCCGCGCTCACCGGCGACACCGAGGCGCTGGTGCACGCTTGCGCGCTGGACCCGCTCACGGCGGCGGTGCTGACGCTGGCCGAGATCCGCGCGATGACGGCCGAGCTGCTCGAGGCCGAGCGCGCCTGGCTGCCCCAGTTCGAGGGGCGCAGCGTGCGCCCCACGCCGTTCATCTCGATCCCGCCCGCTGTGCAGCGCGCGCCGGTGCCGGTCGATCCGGCGCTGGCCATCATGGCGCGGCTGGGCAAACTGGGCAGCTAGCGCCAGCGTGCCGCGCCGCAAGCGCCTAGCGTGCGCGAGCGGCGATGGGCAGGCAGTGTCGATACCGGGGGCTCGCAGCCATGACCGCGGCGCCGGCGTCCAACCGCCCGGCGCCGCTGGCCTCATCATAGCCAGCGGGCGAGAGGTCGAGCGCCGTGTCCGTCAGCAGGCTCGCCACCTCGTCATAGCGCCAGTCGGGCCGCAGACCCCACACCAGCGCCGCCGTGCCCGCCACGTGGGGCGCCGCCATCGACGTGCCGGTCTTGTAGACCCAGCCGCCAAGGTGGTTGCAGCCCAACACGTTGACCCCGGGCGCCACCAGGTCGAGCTCGGGGCCACGGTTGCTGCTAATCCAGACGTTGTCAGCGGCATCGGTGGCGCCCACCGCCAGCACACCGGGCAGCCGCGCCGGGTAATCCACCGCGCCGCCGTCGTTGCCCGTGGCCGCCACGATCAGGCAGCCCTGCGACAGGGCGTACTCCACCGCCAGCTCGACGGTCTCTGATGGACTGGTGTGGTCATAGGTCAGGCTGAGGTTGATGATGCGCGCGCCGTTGTCGGCGGCATAGATCAGCGCCTCGGCCAGGTCTTCGACACGGCCGCTGCCGCTACTGCCCAGCACCTTGAGCGCCATCAGCGGCGTGCCCCAGGCCAGGCCGGCCAGGCCGGCGGCGTTGTTGCCGGCGGCCGCGACGATGCTGGCCACATGGCTGCCGTGACCGTGGTCGTCTTGAGGCTCTGCGTCGCGGTTGTACCAGTCAAAGCCATAGACGTCGTCGACAAACCCGTTGTCGTCGTCATCGATGCCGTTGCCAGCGGTCTCGCCCGGGTTGGTCCACAGCTTGGCCTGCAGGTCGACGTGGTCCAGGTCGATGCCCGAGTCGATGATGGCGATGGGCGCGCTCATGCCCCGCGCCAGCCCCCAGGCCGCGGGCGCCCCGATCAGTGGCAGCGGCCACTGCTCGCTGTAGCGCGGGTCGTTGGGGACAACATCGACGGCCTGGACCGGGACGCTCTCTTCGACCCAGTCGATGCCCGGCTGGGCTGCCAGGGCAGCCGCGGCCGCCGCGACCTCGCCGCGGGTGGCCGGCTGCGCCACCCACACGTCGATGCGTGGGATGCGCCGCAGTGGCTCGAGCCCGGCGGCGCGCAGCCGCTCGCGGGCTGCCGCGTCGGGCAGGGGCTCGTCGAACCGCACCAGCACCGTCGGCGCCGCCTCGTCGACCGGCGCGTTGGGCTCAAGGTCCGCTCCACCTGCGGCGTGCGCCGACCCCGCCGTGGCCAGCAGCAGCGCGAGCGCGACGGCGAGGCAGGGGTTCAGCCTGCGCATGGGGTGAGCCACGCCGTGCGGTTGGCGCGGCGCGCCAGGCGGCCACCACCGCTGAAACCTATCCGCACCGCTGCGCTCATCGGCCCCCGCTCCTTGTCGATCGACGATAGCCTGAATGTAGCCAAACGGCGCCCGGCTGTCTACTGGCGCGCTTTGACAGCGGCCCGTCGTCGCCTTATGCTGGCCAGGCACGAATTCGGCGCGCCTGCCGCCCGCAGGCGACCCCCATCAGGAGGTGCGAGCATGCAGAGACCCTGGGAGGCCTACCTCACCCTGAGCATGGTGCATGGCATGGCGTTCCCCGCCTGCGCCAGCGGCGAGGGCCCCTTTGTCGAGACGGTGACCCAACTGGCCAGGGACGACTTTTTTGGGGCCATCGAGATCGGCTGGATCAAGGACCCGGCCGTGCGCCAGCGGGTGCGCGCCATCGCCGAGCAGGCCCGCCTCAAGCTGGGCTATGCTGCGCAGCCGACGCTGCTGGGCCCCAAGCTCTCGCTGAACGACCTGGACGACGTCGGCCGCGCCCGCGCGGTGGCCGCCATCGAGGGCGCCATCGACGAGGCGGTGGAACTGGGCTGTGCGCGGGTGGCCTTTCTGGCGGGCCCCGACCCCGGCAATGCTCAGCGCCAGCGCGCCCTCGACCTGCTGGCCGACTCGCTGTTCACTCTGTGCGCCTATGGCGAGGAGCGCGGCATCGGCCTGACTCTGGAGACGTTCGACCGCGAGATCGACAAGAAGAGCCTCATCGGCCCGTCGGCGCTGGCGGCCGAGTTTGCGGCGCGCATCCGCGAGCGACACCCCAGCTTTGGCCTGCTGTACGACCTCTCGCACATGCCGCTGCTCTTTGAGGACGTGGAGAGCTCGCTCAAGGTGCTCAAAGACCACATCGTGCATATCCACGTGGGCAATGGCGTGGTGCAGGCGGGCCTGCCCGGCTATGGCGATCTGCATCCGCGCTTTGGCTTTCCGGGGGGCAGCAACGACGTGCCCGAGCTGACCGGCTTTCTCAAGGGCCTGTTCGAGATCGGCTATCTGCGCGAGGGCGTGGCCGGCGCCAAGCCGTGGGTGGGGTTCGAGGTCAAGCCCTTTGGCGGCGAGGACCCCGACCTGATTCTGGCCAACACGCGCCGCATCTGGCGGCAGGCCTGGGCCGACCTCACGGTGTAGGCGCGCCGCTGACGGCTTCACGAGAGGCTGGCATGGCCCCGGGCAGTGCCAGCCTCTGAGCAGGCGCAAGGAGCGAGCATGACGCTGCTGCCGGTGGACCTGGAGCGCTTTTGGGCCGACAACGCGCAGGCCCTGCGCGACCCGTTCTGCAGCGACAACGCCCAGGCGGCGATGGCGCTCACCACCACCGAGGGCTGTCTGTGGGACGAGCTCGGCCTGGCCGAGGACCCGCGCTACTATCGCGACGCGGCCTACCACGCCGAGCTGAACCGGCGCTACAACGATCGCGCAGAGGAGATCGTGGGGCGGCGGCTGCTGCCCGAGCAGATCGTGCCGCCCGAGCACGAGCTGCCACGGCCGCTGCGCATCGAAGAGGTGTTTGGCTCGCAGATCGTGCGCGTGGCGGGCTCGGGCGCCATCGGCGAGGCCGACTGGGTGCTGCCCAGCGTGCACACCATCGCCCAGCTCGAGGAGCGCATCGAGCAGGTGGCGGCGCTGCGCCTCGACGACGTGGTGCTGCCGCCGGGGTTCCAGCCGGCGCTGCAGCGGCTGCGCACGCAGTATGGCCTCGACCCCCAACTGGGCGGCCACATCCGCGGCCCGGTGACGGCGGCCATGTCGATCTGCGGCGTCGAGAACCTGATCATGTGGCTGTACGACTATCCCGTCGTGATGGAGCGCTTTCGCGACCTGTTCGCCGCCAAGATCGTCGAGCTGTGCACCCTGCTGCGCCGCGCCACCGGGGCGCCGTGGCGCGGCTTTTCCTTTGCCGATGACAACTGCGCCCTGCTGAACGCCCGCCTGTACGAGCGCTTTGGGCTGCCCATTCTGCAACACGTGTTCAGCGTGTTCAGCCCCGACGAGGGCGACCATCGCTACCAGCATTCCGACAGCGACATGGCGCACTTGCTGCCCCTGCTGGCGCGCTGCCAGCTCACCGGCTGCAACCTGGGGCCCACGGTGCGGCCGGGGCTCATCCGCCAGCACCTGCCGCGCGCCCTCATCTATGGACAGCTGCCGCCGTTCACCTTTTCGCGCGGCACGCCCGCCGAGATCGCCGCGGCGGTGGCCAGCGACATCCGCGAGGTGGGCTATGACGGCGGCCTGGTGGTGGATACGGCCGGCAGCGTCAACCCCGGCAGCACTTTGGCGGGCCTGCGCGGCGCCATGCACGCCATCCAATCCCTGGGGCGCTACCGCCCCTGAGCATGTGAGGAGCACAACGATGAGTGAACGCATGGGCATCGGCGTCATCGGGTCGGGCGAGATCACCATGAAGGCCACCGCGCCCGGCATCGCGGCGTCGCGGCGCGCGCGCCTGGCCGTGGCCATGGATGCGCGCCCTGAGCTGGCGCAGGATATCGCCGCACGCTATGGCGCTCGCTGGACGGCCAGCGTCGACGCGCTGCTGAGCGACGCCGAGGTGGAGGCGGTCTATATCGCCGTGCCGCACTACCTGCACCGGCCGCTGACCGTGCAGGCGCTGGCGGCGGGCAAGCACGTGCTGGTTGAAAAGCCGATCGCCACCACCCTGGCCGACGCCGACGCGATGATCGCTGCGGCCACGCAGGCCGGGCGGGTGCTCTCGGTGGCCTTTGAGGCGCAGTATGACGACCGCATGGTGCGCCTGCGCGAGCTGATCGCCGCCGGCCTGATCGGGCGCATCACCGGCACGCGCATCGTCTATCGCGGCGACAAGGCGGCCAGCTACTGGACGGGCGGCTACACCGGCCGCGTGCAGACCGACTGGCGCACCAAACGCGAGACCTCGGGCGGCGGCGTGTTGATCATGAACACCATCCACGACCTCAACACGCTGCGCTTTTTGACGGGGCTCGAGCCGGTGCGCGTCTATGCCGAATACGACAACTATGCCACGCCCGTCGAGGTCGAGGACTATATCGCCGTCACCATCCGCTATGCCAACGGCGCCATCGGCACCCTCGAGGCGGGCTCGGCGCTGCCGGGCAGAGACCCCGCCCAGCCCAAAGACCGCATCTATGGCGACCGCGGGCAGATCGTGCTGGGCGACCCGGTGACAGTCTACCTGCGCGAGCCGGTTGAGACGGCGGAGGGTTTGCTGCCGGCGGGCGAGTGGCTGCCGCTCGACCTGGGCGCCGCCGCGCCCGACCGCGGCGCGCTGATCGACAAGTTCGTGCTGGCCATCCGCGCACGCTGCGCGCCGCCGGTGACGGGCCTCGACGGGCGCAACGCCCTGGCGGTGGCACTGGCGGCCTACCGCTCGGGCGAGCTGCACCAGCCGGTGGAGTTGGGGTAGCGAAATGCCGATTGACCGCAGGGGGGCCATCTGCTATAGTGATCTTATGATCACCTTGAGCGCCTGGAACCAGCAGCAGCGATAGCGGCTCTTGCGATGGCGCAAGAGCCCCAAGACGGCCGCATCTGTGCGGTCGTCTTTCTGTCTGATGGCCAGCACTTGTGGGCCAAAGGAGCACGAGATGAGCGACGAGACCAAGAGGCTGGATTTCATCCGCGAGATCATCGTAGAGCACAACCGCACGGGCCGGTTTGGCGGCCGCGTGCAGACGCGCTTTCCACCCGAGCCCAACGGCTATCTGCACCTGGGCCACCCCCGGGCCATCTGCATCAACTTTGGCATCGCCGACGAGTATGGTGGCATCTGCAACCTGCGCATGGATGACACCAACCCGACCAAGGAAGATGTCGAGTACGTCGAGGCGATCGCCGAGGACATCCGCTGGCTGGGCTTTCACTGGGGCGACCACATCCTCTACGCCTCGGACTATTTCGATGCGCTGTACGACTATGCCGAGCGGCTCATCGAGCTGGGCAAGGCCTATGTCGATGACCTGTCGCCCGAAGAGGTGCGCGCGTATCGCGGCACCCTCACCGAGCCGGGCCGCAACAGCCCCTACCGCGAGCGCAGCGTCGAGGAGAACCTCGACCTGTTCCGCCGTATGCGCGCCGGTGAGTTCGACGAGGGCGCACGCACGCTGCGCGCCAAGATCGACATGGCCGCGCCCAACATCGTCATGCGCGACCCGGTCGTCTACCGCATCATGAAGGTGCCCCACCACCGCACCGGCGACAAGTGGTGCATCTATCCGATGTACGACTTTGCCCACTGCCTGTCAGACTCGCTCGAGGGCGTCACCCATTCGCTCTGCTCGCTCGAGTTCGAGAACAACCGCGAGCTGTACGACTGGTTCCTCGACCAGCTCGGCGTGCATCACCCGCAGCAGATCGAGTTCGCCAAGCTCGAGTTCAACTATACCGTGCTGAGCAAGCGCCGCCTGCGCCGCCTGGTGGCCGAGGGCTATGTGACCGGCTGGGATGACCCGCGCATGCCCACGCTGGCCGGCCTGCGACGCCGCGGCTATACGCCCGAGTCGATCCGCAACCTGATCGACATGGTGGGCATCTCCAAGGCCAACAGCCAGGTCGATATCGCCATGCTCGAGCACGCTGTGCGCGACGACCTCAACCAGCGCTCGCCGCGGGTGATGGGCGTGCTCGACCCGCTCAAGGTGGTGATCACCAACTACCCCGCGGGGCAGACCGAAGAGCTCGAGGCGGTCAACAACCCGCAGGACGACGCGGCCGGCACGCGCCGGGTGCCCTTTAGCCGCGAGCTGTACATCGAGCGCGAGGACTTTATGGAGGAGCCCCCCAAAAAGTACTATCGCCTGTCGCCGGGGGCCGAGGTGCGGCTGCGCTATGCCTATCTGGTGACCTGCACCGGCGTGGTCAAAGACCCCGCCACGGGCGAGATCGTCGAGGTGCACTGCACCTACGACCCGGCCACGCGCGGCGGCGACGCCCCCGACGGCCGCAGGGTGCGCGGCACGCTGCACTGGGTGTCGGCGCCCCACGCCATCGAGGCCGAGGCGCGGCTGTATGACCGGCTGTTCAACGTCGAAGACCCCTACCAGGGCGACGATTTCGTCGACAACCTCAACCCCAACTCGCTCGAGGTGCGGCCCTGCTACGTCGAGCCGAGCCTGGCGAGCGCCCAGCCCGGCTACCGCTGCCAGTTCGAGCGGCTGGGCTATTTCTGTGTCGACCCCGACTCGACGCCCGAGCGGCTGGTGTTCAACCGCACCATCACCCTGCGCGACTCGTGGGCCAAGATCCAGGGGCGCTAGCCACTGCTCACCGCCAGAGACCACCGAGGCCGCCTCATCGAGGCGGCCTCTGGCTATGCAGCAGGGTTGCGGCTCAGGCGATGAACTGGCGCAGGTAGCGCCCGCTCTGGATGATGGCCGCCTGGCGACGGTCGAGAGGGCCCTCGTAGGCGCGGTCTTCGACCTCGATGACCACGGGGCCGTTGTAGCCCGTCTCGGTGAGCATGGCCACAAAGCGGCCCCACTCGATATCGCCCAGGCCGGGCAGCTTGGGCGTGTGATAGCTGTTGGGGGTGGCCAGCGTGCCCACCTCGTTGAGGCGGTCGCGGTCGAGGCGCGCATCCTTGGCGTGCACGTGGAATATGCGGTCGCCGAACTCGCGCATCACCTGCACATAGTCCATCAACTGCCACACCAGGTGCGAGGGGTCATAGTTCAGCCCAAAGTTGGGGCTGGGGATATCGGCGAACATGCGCCGCCAGATGGCGGGCGAGTGGGCCAGGTTCTTGCCGCCGGGCCACTCGTCGTTGGTAAAGAACATGGGGCAGTTCTCGATGCCGATGCGCACGCCCTGGTCCTCGGCGTAGGCGATCAGCGGGCGCCACACCTCGAGAAAGCGCGGCCAGTTGGCGTCCACCGTGCGCGTCCAGTCGCGCCCGATAAAGGTGTTCATCTGGTTGACGCCCAGCAGCGCGGCGGCCGCAATGACCTTTTTGATGTGCGCCACGGCCACCTGGGCCTCGGCGGCATCGGGCGAGAGCGGGTTGGGATAGTAGCCCAGGCCGCTGATGCTCACGCCCTTGGCCGCGCACAGGTCGTTGATGCGCGCGGCGTCGTCGCGGGTGAACTCGGCCACGTCGAGATGGGTGACGCCCGCATAGCGCCGCTCGGCCTTGCCCTTGGGCCAGCAGGCCAGCTCGAGGCAGTCAAAGCCCTCGGCGCCGGCAAAGGTCAGCACCTCTTCGAGCGACATGTCGGGGACGATCGCCGTCAGGAAACCCAGTTTCATCGTTCACCTCCAGGGGATGGGCGCGTGTCAGGCGCCAGTGCTCACTGACCGGATGATACCAGCAGGCGGCCAGACGCTCAAGCGCGCCGCACAGAGGCGCCCCGCCACGAAAAGCCAAGAGCCGGCCGCAACAGCGCGCCGGCTCTTTATGTTGGCTGAGGGACAGGGATTCGAACCCCGATCATCTGATTCAGAGTCAGGTATCCTACCATTGGACGATCCCTCAACGATGCCGACAGTATAGCACAGGTGCGCCGGCGGTGCAAATGTGGCTGGACATCGCCGGGCAGCGCCATGCGGCGTTAGCAGTCATAGGGATCATCTGCCAAATACCGGACCATAACGCCACAAAAGGCGAGAAAACAGCCTCACCGATGCCCTGTGGCTTTGACAAAACGTCCGCGGCGTGGTAGTATGTTGGCACTCTGCTTGGTCGAGTGCTAACCATGATGCTGGCGAATCCGCTGGACAACCGAAACGCAGCCCAGTTGCCGCAGCTCACGCCGCGCCAGCGCGAGGTGCTGCGCGTGCTGGTGCAGGAATATGTGGCCACGGCCACGCCGGTGGCTTCGGGCACCCTGCGACGCGTCGGCGACCTGGGCGTGAGCTCGGCCACCCTGCGCAGCGAGCTGGCCCTGCTCGAAGAGCTGGGCTATCTGGAGCAGCCGCACACTTCGGCGGGGCGCGTGCCCTCGGTGCGCGGCTACCGCTACTTTGTCGAGCAGTTGATGGAGCAGCAAGACCTGCCCGCGCCCGAGCGCCGCACGATCATGCACCAGTTCCACCAGATTCGGCTGAACCTCGACCAGTGGATGGAGCTCACGGCCGCCGTGCTGGCGCAGGCCTCGCAGGCTGCGTCGCTGGTGACGCCGCCCCACGCCACCCGCGCCCAGTTCAAGCACCTGGAGCTGATCTCGACCCACGACACGCTCTGCCTGATGATTCTGGTGCTGCAAGATGGCAGCGTCCATCAAGAGATGCTGAGCGTGACGCCCGAGCTGGACCAGGAGACGCTCAGCTCGGCCTCGAACCAGCTCAACGCGTTGCTGGCAGGGCTGTCGGCCGACGAGATCGTGGCGCGGCCCAGCCCCGAGCTGACCACCCTGAGCGGCTGGAAGCAGCAGGTGCTCGAGCGCGTCATCGAGCTGATGCACGTGGCCGAGCAACAGGCCGTCAACCAGATCTACCGCGACGGGCTGGTCAACATCTTTGGCGAGCCCGAGTTTCAGGATGTGGCGCGCACCATGCAGGTGGTCGAGATGATCGAGCGCCAGCAGCTCTTGCAGCGCATCTTGCGGCGCACCCTCGACACGAACGGAGTGCAGATCATCATCGGCGGCGAGGGGCCTTATGACGAGCTGTATGACGTGAGCCTGGTGCTCTCGCCCTACGGCATCCCCAACCGCGCCAGCGGCGTGCTGGGCGTGTTGGGCCCCACGCGCATGCACTATGGTCGCGCCATCTCGGCCGTGCGCTATGTCGCCCAGATGCTCAACAGCCTGGTGGCCGAGGTGTATGGCTGAGGCCGCCGTAACATCACCGCGATGGAGCTATAGCTGATATGACCCATGCCGAACAGCCTCTCGAGAGCCGAGAACAGCAGACGCAGCCCGACGGGCAGCCCCTGGCCGACCAATTGGCTGCGGCGCAGGCCGAGATCGAGCAACTCAAAGACAAGTACCTGCGCTCGGTGGCCGAGTTTGCCAACTATCGCAAGCGCCAGGAGCGCGATGCGCAGCAGACGGCGCTGCGGCTCAAGGCGGCCGCTTTTCGCAGCGTGCTGCCCGTGCTCGATGACCTGCAGCTCGCCGTCAAGCACGCGCCCGAAGACGCCGCCCAGTACAACTGGGTCGAAGGCGTGCTGCTGATCGAGCGCAAGTTCATCAAGATCCTCGAGGACGCCAACATCAAGCCGATCGCGGCCCTGGGGCAACCATTCGACCCCAACCTGCATGAGGCCGTGCTGCAGATGCCCAGCAATGAACATCCGGCCGGCTATGTGGTGCAAGAGGTCAAGACCGGCTTTGTGCTCGAAGATGAGGTGCTGCGGCCCGCGAAGGTGATCGTCTCAGCCGGCGCGCCCGCCGAGACGCCCGAGGGCGACGAGCAGTAGGCCGCCTGATGCCGCGCGACGCCGCGGCAACCGTGCAATCATCGTCATAAATGACGCTTTAGGAGGATACAGATGGGCAAGATCATTGGCATAGACCTGGGCACAACCAACTCGGTGGTGGCGGTGATGGAGGGCGGCGAGCCGACCGTGATCCCCACTGCTGAGGGCTCGCGCCTTTGCCCGTCAGTGGTGGCCATCAACCCCAAGACCAACGAGCGTATGGTGGGGCAGGTGGCTCGCCGCCAGGCGGTGACGAACCCCGACAACACCATCTTTTCGGTCAAGCGGCTGATGGGCCGCAAGTTCGGCGACGCCGAGGTGCAAAAAGCGCGTCACGTGTTGCCCTACAAGATCGTCGAGCGGGGCAACGGCGACGCCTGGGTGGTGATGGGCGGCAAGGAGTACTCGCCCCCCGAGATCTCGGCCATGGTGTTGGGCAAGCTCAAGGCCGACGCCGAGGCCTACCTCGGCACGCCGGTGACCCAGGCGGTCATCACCGTGCCGGCCTATTTCAACGACTCGCAGCGCCAGGCCACCAAGGATGCCGGCCGCATCGCCGGCCTGGACGTGCTGCGCATCATCAACGAGCCCACGGCCTCGTCGTTGGCCTATGGCATGGACAAGAAAAAGGACGAAAAGATCGCCGTCTATGACCTGGGCGGCGGCACCTTTGACATCTCGATCCTGGACATCGGCGACGGCGTGTTCGAAGTGCGCTCGACCAACGGCGACACCTTCCTGGGTGGCGACGACTTTGACCAGCGCGTCATCGAGTGGGTGGTGGACGAGTTCCGCAAGGATCAGGGCATCGACCTGCGCAACGACCGCATGGCCCTGCAGCGCCTCAAGGAGGCCGCCGAGAAGGCCAAGATCGAGCTCTCGACCACGCAGCAGACCGAGATCAACCTGCCGTTCATCACCGCCGACGCCAGCGGCCCCAAGCACCTGAACCTGACGCTGACTCGCGCCAAGCTCGAGCAACTGGTGGACGACCTGGTCGAGCGCAGCATCGGCCCCTGCCGGCGCGCCCTCGAGGACGCCGGGATGGACGTCAAGGACATCGATGAGGTGATCCTGGTGGGCGGGCAGACGCGCATGCCGCTGGTGCAGCGCCGCGTCGAAGAGTTCTTTGGCAAGACGCCTCACAAGGGCGTCAACCCCGACGAGGTGGTGGGCGTGGGCGCGGCCATTCAGGCCGGCGTGTTGGGCGGCGATGTCGACGACATCGTGCTGCTCGACGTGACGCCGCTCACGCTGGGCATCGAGACGCTGGGTGGCGTGGCCACGCCGCTGATCGAGCGCAACACGACCATCCCCACCCACAAGGAACAGACCTTTTCGACCGCGTCAGACAGCCAGACGCAGGTGCAGATCAATGTGGTGCAGGGCGAGCGCCCCATGGCCGCCGACAACAAGCTGCTGGGCACCTTTACGCTGGATGGCATTCCGCCCGCTCCGCGTGGCGTGCCGCAGATCGTGGTGAGCTTTGACATCGACGCCAACGGCATCGCCAAGGTGTCGGCCAAAGACAAGGCCACCGGCCGCGAGCAGAATATCACCATCACCGCGTCGAGCGGCCTCAAGCAGGACGAGATCGACCGCATGGTGCGCGAGGCCGAGCAGCACAGCGACGACGACCGGCGCCGCAAAGAGGCCGTCGAGGCCCGCAACGAGGGCGACACCCTGGCCTACAGCGCCGAAAAGACGCTGCGCGACCTGGGTGACAAAGTGCCCGGCGACGTGCGCTCGCGGGTCGAGGACAAGATCAAGGCCGTGCGCGACGTCTTGAACGGCGCCGACACCGCTGAGATCAAGCGTCGCACCGAAGAGCTTTCGCAAGAGCTGCAAAAGCTGGGCGAGGCGGCCTATCAGCAAGGGCAGGCTGGCACGCCGCCTCCGGGTGGTGATCAAGAGGGCCCTGGCGATGATGGCGGCGAGACCGTGGATGGCGAGTTCCGCGAGGTCTAGCGACCGTCGCTGAACGGCGAGGGTTAGGGGGCGCGAGCCTCCTAACCCTCTTTGTCTGTGCGGCCGCGCGATTTTGACGCTGCCCATGGCAGACACTACACTTGGCCAGAATAACCCTGGGGAGCAACGATGGCGACGGAAACCAAGCGCGACTATTACGAGGTCCTGGGCGTATCGCGCGATGCGTCCAAAGAGGACCTGCGTGCGGCCTACCGACGCCTGGCCCGCAAGTATCACCCCGACGTCTCCAAAGACCATGACGCCGAGGAGCGCTTCAAAGAGATCAACGAGGCCTATCAGGTGCTCAACGACGACGAGCGCCGCGCCCAGTATGACCGCTTTGGCCATGCCGGTCTCAACCAGGCCGACATGGGTGGCTACGGGTTCAGCCCCTTTGAGGACATCTTTGCCGAGATGTTCGGCTTTGGCGGTGCGCGCAGCGGCCCCGCCAGGCGTGGGCCGTATCGAGGCAATGACCTGCGCTATGACCTGGAAGTGTCCTTTGAAGAGGCCGTCTTTGGCGTCGAGCGCGACATCAGCCTCTACCGCAAAGAGACCTGCGATCATTGCCAGGGCTCTGGCGCCGAGCCGGGCACCACGCCCGTGCGCTGCAGCGACTGCGGCGGCAGTGGGCAGATTCGCCGGGCGCAGCAGTCGATCTTTGGCTCGTTCGTGAATGTGAGCACCTGCCCCCGCTGCGGCGGCACCGGCGAGGTGATCACCACGCCCTGCAACGTGTGCCACGGCGCCATGCAGGTGGATGTCGAACGCACCCTGCGCGTGAGCGTGCCCGCCGGCGTCGACGATGGCATGCGCGTGCGCCTCGCGGGCGAGGGCGATCAGGGGCTCTATGGCGGGCCGGCCGGCAACCTGTACGTCATGCTGCACGTCAGGCCGCACAAGTATTTCCAGCGGCGCGAGAACGACATCCTGCTCAACATCAACATCAACATCTCACAGGCGGCGCTGGGCGATGTGATCAAGGTGCCCACGCTCGACGGCGAGACCGAGCTCAAGATCGAGGCGGGCACGCAGCCTGGCTCGGCCAGCCGACTGCGCGGCAAAGGCGTGCCGCGCCTGCGTGGCGCGGGCCGTGGCGACCAGATCGTGCTGATCAACGTGCAGGTGCCCACGCGCCTGAGCGAGCATCAACGCGAGCTGCTGGCCGAGCTCGGCGAGACGCTGGGCTCGGACGTCTCGCCGCAGACCGAGCGCGGCTTTTTCGACAGGCTCAAAGACACCCTGGGGTTGTGACCATGGCCATGGGCGACTGGGTCGAGATCAGCGTGGCCTGCGACAGCGCCGCGGCCGACGATCTGGCGGCGTATCTGAGCCGCTACTGCGCTGGCGGCGCCGCCGTGGAGCAATTGCGCACCGACCCCAACGGCCGCGACATCGAGGCCCGTTGGCGCGTCAAGGGGTTTGTGCCCGCCGACGACCAGGCCACCCAGCAAAAGATCGAGATCGCCCTGCTGCTGCTCTCGCGCGATGGCTCCATCTCAGAGCCGCTGACGCGCCTGCTGCAACATCGCGACTGGGCCGAGGCCTGGAAGGAGCACTTTCCCGTGCTGCGCATCGGCCAACGGCTGGTGGTGGCGCCCACCTGGCGCGAGCACACCCCCGCCGACGGCGAGGTGGTGGTGCGCCTCGACCCCGGCATGGCCTTTGGCACCGGCCTGCACGCCACCACGCGGCTCTGCATGGTGGCGCTCGAGGGGCTGGTGCGCCCGGGCGACCGCGTGCTCGACGTGGGCGCGGGCTCGGGCATCCTGTCGATCGCCGCGGCGCTGCTGGGCGCCGGCGCGGTGTCGGCGGTGGATGTGGACCCCATCTGCGTGCAGGTGACGGCCGAGAACGCGCGCCTCAATGGCGTGGCCGATCGCGTCACGGCCGCCGCGGGCACCCTCGATACGGGTGGGGCGCCACGCGTGCCCCTGGTGCAAGAGACGGGCTATGACCTGGTGCTGGCCAACATCCTGGCCGAGGTGATCATCGACATGGCCCACGATTTCACCCGGGTGTTGCGCCGCGGCGGCCGGCTGGTGGTGTCGGGCATCCTGGCCGAAAAGGCCGCCGACGTGGCCGAGGCGCTCGAGGCCGAGGGACTGCAGCTCGACGACCGCCTGCTCGAGAACGGCTGGGCCGCCCTGGTGGCATCCAGGCCCTGACGATGCAGCGCTTTTTTGTGGATCCCCGGGCGCTGGCTGCACGGCCGGCGCGCCTGCAGGGCGACCTCGCGCACCAGATCGCGCGCGTGCTGCGCCTGGCCCCCGATGACGTCATCACCCTGCTCGACAACAGCGGCGCCGCCTACACGGCGCGCCTGCTGACCGTCTCGCCGCGCCAAGTGACGGCCGAGGTCGTCGAACGGACAGAGCCGCAGGTCGAGCCGCGCGTGCGGCTGATCCTCTACCAGGCGGTGCCCCGCGCCAAAAAGATCGAGTGGGTGCTGCAAAAGGGCGCCGAGCTGGGCGTGAGCGCCTTTGTGCCGGTGATCGCCGCGCGCTGCCAGGGGCTCGCGCGCGCCGACCTGGACGAGCCCAAGCTCGACCGCTGGCGCAAGATCGTGGCCGAGGCGGCCGAGCAGTCGGGGCGGGTGCTGCTGCCCGAGGTGGCTCCGGCGCTGGCGCTGGCCGAGGCGGTGACGGCTGCGATGGGCGCCGACCTGGCGCTGATGGCGGCGGTGTCGGCCGAGGCGCGGCCGCTGCGGTCGGTTCTGGGGGCGCTCGACAGGACGCCGGCCACGGTGGCCCTGCTGGTGGGCCCCGAGGGCGGCTTTGCGCCCGAAGAGGTGGCCCTGGCCATCCAGGCGGGGGTGCTGCCCATCTCGCTGGGGCCGCGGGTGTTGCGCACCGAGACGGCGGCGCTGGTGGCGTTCAGCGCCGTGCTCTATGCGCTGGGCGAGCTGGGCTAGAGGCCGCGCGTCGCCAGCCAGGCCACGCCGGGCAACGTCAACATGGCCAGCGCGGTGCTGACCACCGCGGCGGTGACCGCCAGGGCCACGTCGGCGTCGTATTCCTTGGCCAGCACCGGAGAGAGCATGGCCGCCGGCATGCCTGCCTGCAAGATCACCGTGGCACGCGTGAGCGGCTCGAGGGGCAGTGGCGCCGTCAGGGCGAGCATCAGCAGCGGCGAGGCGACCAGCCGCGTGACGACCACGCCCAGCAGCGGCCAGGTAAAGGCCAGCCCGGTGCGCGCCCGGCTGTAGATGAGATAGCCCAGCAGCAGCATCGACAGGGGCGCGTTGCAGCCGGCGAGCAGGTCGAGCGCGTCGGCCACCAGCGGGGGCAGCTCCCAGCCGGTGGCAAACCAGCCGCCGCCCACAAAGAGGGCCATGAACATGGGGCTGAGCAGGGCCTTGAGGATGGGGCGATACCAGCGGCCGCTGCGACCGTTGGCCAGCCCCGCCACGCCAAAGGTAAAGAGGTTGATGTTGGTGCCCATGTCGGCCAGCACGGCGTATACGGCCGCCACCGGCCCCAGAACCGTCTGCACCACGGGGATGCCCAGCGACGCTGTGTTGAAACAGCCGCAGGCCAGGGCCGTCGCACCGCGCGTGCCCGGCTGCAGGCGCGCAGCGCGCCCGGCCAGCATCGCCGTCGCCCACAAGATCAGGCCCACCACCACCACCAGCACCATGGCCCAGGGCGCCATGCGCAGCATGTCGAGCGAGAGGTCGCGCGCCACGGCGACGAGCGTGACGGCCGGCATGGTCACGTTGATGATCAGCGCCGAGAGCTGGCCCGAGCCCTCGGCGGTGATGACGTGCAGGCGGCCCAGCAGGGCGCCCAGCGCCAGCAGCAAGAACAGGCGTGCAAAGGGGGTCAGCAGCGCAGTGATGCTCATCGATACTCCCGGCCGGCAAGCATAGGCGATAGAGTATGACACAGTCCGATGACACGCAAAGACGCCCTCGCGCCCGGCGCGTCGAGCCCCACACGGGCGGCGACGGCCTCACGCGGCGCGCGCTGCTGGGCGTGTTGGGGGGCGCGTCGCTGGCGGGCCTGGGCGGCTGGCGGCTGGCGCAGTATGCCCTGCGCGTCGAGCCCCGGCAACTGCAGGTGAGCGCCGTCACGGTTGCCGCGCCGCTGACGGCGCCGGTGCGGCTGGCGTTCATCAGCGACCTGCACGTGGGGCCGCACGTCGACATCGCCTGGGTGCGGCAGGTCATCGCGGCTGTCAACGCGCAGCAGGTCGACCTGGTGCTGCTGGGCGGCGACTATGTGACCGGGTCGACGGCGGGCATGCCGGCGCTGGCCGAGGCCCTGGCCGGGCTGCAGTCGAGCCTGGGCGCCTATGCCGTGCTGGGCAACCACGACTACTGGACCGATGCCGACGCCGTGGTCCGCTGGCTGGGCCAGGCGGGCGTGACGGTGCTCGTCAACGCCGGCGCAGAGCTGGCCACCGTCGGCGGCCCGCTCCACCTGGCCGGCCTCGATGACGCCTGGCAGGGGCGGCCCGACGCGGTGCAGGCCATGGCAGGCCGCCGCGTCGGCGTGCCCACCGTGCTGCTGCAGCACGAGCCCGACCCGGCTGCCCTGCGCGCCGACGACGAACGCCTGCTGCTGCAACTGGCCGGCCACACCCACGGCGGGCAGGTGCGCCTGCCGGGCATCGGCGCGCCGGTGCTGCCGCCCTATGGCAGGCGCTATGTGGCCGGGCTCTACCCGCTGGGGCGCTCGCAGCTCTATGTGACGCGCGGCATCGGCGTGACGGCGCCGCCGGTGCGGCTCAACTGCCCGCCCGAGCTGACGCTCATCACCCTGGCGCCGCGCGAGGCCCACCTGTGAACGGCGGGTGCGGCGAGGCGCAGGGCATCAACATCTACCGCGAGAGCGACCTGCATGCCGCGCTCAAGGCCGCCTATGCCGAGCCCGGCGATCGCATCGAGGCGCCGGTGGGCGGCTATGTGGCCGACATCTTGCGGGGCGACCTGTGCATCGAGGTGCAGACCGGCTCCTTTGGGGCGCTCAGGGCCAAGCTGGCGGCGCTGCTCGCGACGCACCGCGTGCTGCTCGTCTATCCGGTGGCCAGCAGCAAATGGATCGCACTGTATGACGCCGCGGGCGAGCGGCTGCTGCGGCGCCGACGCTCGCCGCGACGCGGGCAGCCGCTGGAGCTGTTCGCCGAGCTGGTGTATCTGGGCGAGCTGCTGGCGCACCCGGGCCTGTCGTACGAGGTGGCGCTGGTCGAGGTCGAAGAGGTGCGCCGCGACGATGGCCGCGGCAGTTGGCGGCGCAAAGGGGTGAGCATCGATCAGCGCCATCTGCTGCGGCTGGTGGCCACCCAACGGTTCGCCGGGCCAGATGGGCTCGCCGCCGTGCTGCCGGCCGAGCTGCCCGACCCGTTCACCAACCGGCAGCTTGCCGGCAGCCTGGGCGTGGGGCGCCGGCTGGCCGGCAAGATCACCTACAGTCTGCGGCAGGCCGGGCGCCTGCACCTGGCCGGCCAGGCGAGCCGCGAATACCTGTTTGCGCGCGTCGGCAACGAGCGTGAATAAGCGCGGTTTGCTTTGACGTAATGGCGAGTCGCCCCTAGAATCGAGTGGCCGACCAGACTCGCGACCGAGGTGTAGCGATGGCCACATTACCCGATGGAACCCGATTGCCTGGCAAGCTGTTCATCGTCGAGGGGATCGATGGGTCGGGCAAGAGCACGCAGCTCGACCTGGTGCACAAGTGGCTGACGACGGCGGGCTATATGGTGGCCTTTTCCGAGTGGAACTCGTCGCCACTGGTGGCCAAGGCCACCAAGCGCGGCAAGAAAAAGCAACTGCTCACGCCCACCACCTTTAGCCTGATGCACGCGGTGGATTTCTCGCAGCGCTACCAGCAGCAGATCTTGCCGGCGCTGCGGGCCGGGGCCATTGTGCTGGCCGACCGCTACATCTACACCGCCTTTGCCCGCGACGCCGCCCGGGGCATCGACCGCGAGTGGGTGCGCGAGGCCTACTCGTTCGCCGCCCGGCCCACGGTGGCGCTGTACTTTCGCGTGCCCCTTGAGGAGTCGCTGCGCCGCATCATCGTGGGGCGGCCAACGCTCAAGTATTACGAGGCCGGGCTCGACCTGGGCCTCTCGGATGACCCCTACGAGTGCTACCGCATCTTTCAGGGGCGCATCTTGCGCGAGTACGACGCCATGGTCGACGAGTTTGGCCTGACGGTGATCGACGCGGCGGCGCCGCTGGTGCAACAGCAAGAGATCGTGCGGCAGATCATCGAGCCGCACCTCGAGGGCGCGTTGCGCATCGAGCCCAACCCCTGGCGTGACGTGCTGGGCAAAGAGCACCTCTCTGGCCGCTACCTCGATAGCCTTGCGCACCCTGGAGGGCAGACATCATGACCGAGGTCAAGTTCTACGGGCATGGCCTGCCCAACGTCGAGGCGCTGAGACTGCCCGGCAAGCTCATCGTGCTCGAGGGCCCCGATGGCGTGGGGCGCTCGACGCAGGTGGCGCTGCTGCGCGAGTGGCTCGAGGCGCAGGGCTATGCGGTGTTCACCAGCGGCCTGCGCCGCTCAGAGCTGGCCAGCGCGGGCATCGAGGCCGCCAAGCAGGGGCACACCCTGGGGCACATCACCATGGCGCTCTTCTATGCGGCCGACTTTTGCGACCGCCTGGAGCGCGAGATCATCCCCATGCTGCGCGCGGGCTTTGTGGTGCTCACCGACCGCTACATCTACTCGCTGATGGCGCGCTACATGGTGCGCGGCGTCGACAAGCACTGGCTGCAGTCGCTGATGGGCATCGCGCTGGTGCCCGATGCCGTCTTCTACCTCAAGACCACGGTGCACGACCTGATTCCGCGCGTGTTGAGCACGCGGGGCTTTGACTACTGGGAGGCGGGGATGGACTTTTTGCCGTCCTCGGACTATTACCAGAGCTATGTCGATTATCAGCAGCGCATGCTGCAGACCTTTGACGAGCTGAGCGCCGAGTTCGGCTTTGACGTGGTGGATGCCTCGCGGCCCATCGATGCCGTGTTCGCCGACCTGCGCGTCGGCGTCGGCAAGATCGTGGCCGAGCTCAAGGTGCGCTCGACCTAGAGCCGCTCCATCGAGCGCTCGACGTGGCTGGGTTTAGCTGCCGATCAGCAGCCTGCCCAGCCACGGCCTTTTCAACTCGATGGCCGTCTCGGGGCACAGCTCGTGGCAGCAGTAGCAGCGGATGCAGGCGCCATAATCCATCTGCGCCTTGCGCTCGACGATGGTGATGGCGTTCACCGGGCAGTGACGCGCGCAAAAGCCGCAGCCGATGCAGGTCTCGGTGGCATAGGGCACTGCCACCAACTGCCTGAATACCCAGTTGTTCGAGACCACGGGCCGCGGCGCCTCGCCCTCGGCGGTGGCGGTGGGCTGTGTGCGCGGCTGGCTGGCCCGCAACAGCGGCGCCGCCACCCAGCGCGCCAGCGGCGGCAGCAGGCCGGGGTCAAAGTCCATCTCCATGCCGAGGCGATAGCCCGCCAGGCGCAGCGCCGATAGCTCGTCGCCCACCACGCGCACGTCGCTCAGGCGACCGGAGCACAGTCCGCGCCCCGCGGCCACCGCCGTGGTGAGCACCCGCAGCGGGTCGACGCCCACCAGCGCCGCCGAGACGGTGTCGCAGGCCAGGGTATCGCTGCTGGCCACCAGCGCGCCGATGGCCCGCGGCGTGCCGCCGGTGGGGCCGTTGCCTTCCATGCCCACGATGGCGTCCATCAGCGTGAGGGTGGGGCGCGCGTAGGTGTAGATATCGACCAGCGCCTGTGCAAAGCGCTCGCGGTCGTGCAGTTTCGAGTGGTAGCTGATCTTGATGGCCCCTGGCACCAGCCCAAAGAGGTTCTTGACGCCGAGCGTGAGGGTTGTCAGGTTGTGCGTCTTGAGCTTGGGCAGGTTGATGATCGCGTCGACCTCGGTGGCCGCCTTGAGCAGATCGAGCCGGTGCAACAGCAAGCCCTCGGGGTGCGACACCTGCACGCCGGTCAGGTCCTCATTCAGCAGGGCGCCGCTCTGAGCGGCGGCGTCGGCGATGCCCGACTTGCGGTAGGCATTGCGCACCCACGCCAGGGTGGCCGGGCCGCCGGGCGACTCGACGATGATGGGCTGGCCGCCGGCCTCGATGACCAGCCGGGCCACGGCGCTGACGATGGCAGGGTGGGTGGTGGCGGCCAGCTCGGGCGCCATGGCGCGCACGAGGTTGGGCTTGAGCAACACGCGCTGCCCGGGCTGCACAAAGGCGGCCATGCCCCCCAGCAGGTCGATGCTGCGGCGCACGGCGGCATCGACGGCGGCCTGGTCATAGTCGGCACAGGCCACCAGCGCGACGACAGGTTGATCCATGGTACGGCTGCTCCTGTGGCTCAGCGGGCGCCCGTGTGGGCCAGGGCCGACACCGCCTCGCTCAAGAAGGCGAGCTGGCGGCTGGCCAGCCCCAGCTTGACGCCGGCGGCCGGGTCATCTTCGATCAGGCGCTGCAGGTCGCCATCTTGCACGCAGCGCGTCAGGCGCTGTAGCTCGTCCATAAACGCATCCAGCGAGCCGATCTTGAACACGCGATGGCCGTCGCGGGTGGTGGGCTCTAGCCCGCCAAAGCGCTCGTGCTCAAAGGCCGATGCGCCCTCCCACGGCGGCGTGTCCTGCGATGATAGCCCACCAGCGGCGGCCCCGGTTGCGGCCGTCGCGTCCTCTTCGTCGTCGAGCCAGGCCTCGTCGTCGCCCTGGCGCTCGCCGGGGGCCACCGGCGCCAGGCCGCCGTGCAGCGGCTCGTGGACGGGGGCCTCGATGGTGGGCACGCGCTCACCGCGACGCAACATGGCCAGCGCCAGGGCTGGCTCGATGTTGGCGTTGTGGCGCAGCACGGCGCACAGGCGCGATAGCTCGGCGGCCGAGAGGCTCTCGTCCACCGCCAGGTCGGCCACCTCTTGCTGGCGGCCTGGCGGCGTAAGATCGACCAGGTGCTGGGCATGGGTCACGCCGAGCTCGCCGGCGGCCAGATAGCGCTGCACGTCGGGCGGCAGTTGGCGCAGCCGCAAGTAGCGCTGGATCTGTCGGCCCGACAGGCCCAGCGTGCGCGAGACGGCCTCGAGCGCCTCGGTCTGGCTCTGGCCCGCCTCGGTGAGCGAGGCGAGCAGTTGCTCAAACGCGCGGCTCTTGTCCAGATCGTTCAGGTCGAGCCGCTGCAGGTTCTCGAGCACCTGCTGCACCAGCGTGTCGCGCGCGCTGCCCGCCGCCACCAGCACACAGGGCACCCGGTCGAGCCCCACCACAATGGCAGCGTCGCGTCGACGGTTGCCATACACGATGCGGTAGGTGTCATCCTCAGGCGTGACGCCCAGGGGCTGCAAGATGCCGTGCTCGCGGATGGTCTCGGCCAGGCCGGCCAGGTCGCCCGGGTCAGAGCGCACGCTGGGCTGGCTGGGCAAGAGATCGCGCGGGTTGAGGTAGATGATCTGTGTGGGCTCGAGCATGGTTCGTTTGGCCGCCTCAGGATGGATGTCCCCCATCATAGGGTAGGGGCGTTGCCGACGCAAAACAGGGGCATGCGGCGACCATGCCCCTGTGATGGTTGGCGTGCTGGCTAGGGCTGCAGCGCGAGCTGGCCGATGAGGCCGGCCGCGTAGGCGATGGCCTGCTGCATATAGGCCTCGTCGATGGGCCCCAGCGCCGAGGCGGTCTCGTACACGCGCTGCGGCACCTTTTGGGCCAGCAGGTCAAACCCCTCGCGCAGCTTGAACTGATACTTGGCGCGCCAGATGCTACGGCCGATCTCGGCCAGGCGCTCGGCCGACATGGGCAGGCCCACCTGCTCGAGCGCGCGCAGGATCATGTCATCGCTGTAGAGGTTGCGCGCGAAAAAGCAGACCACCAGGCTCGAGAGGATCTGGCGGGCGCCCTCTTCTTCGAGCAGCATGTCCACCAGCCGCTCGGGCGTCACATTCCCCTTGAGCATCTCTTTCTGGTCGACGCTGTAACCGGCGTTGTCGAGGTGCGAGTGGCGCGCCCCCAGCAAGAATCCTAGGTGCGCGGCGGGCCCGGTGTGGTACCCGGGGATCTCGTTGCCGCCATAGGCCAGAGCGAACTCGCGGCCGCCATAGATGGACGAGGCGTGGTCGACGCCGCGGGCCAGCGCCTGATAGAGCGGTGTGGGCTGGGTGAGCAGGCGCTCGGCGGCGGCCAGATAGCCCTGATAGTCGCCCCAGCGCAGGCGCACGCCATCCAGCTCGTCGGTGGGGATGAGGCCCTTTTCGACGGCCTCGGTGGCCCAGGCCAGCACCACGCCGGCGCTCATGCAGTCGAGCCCATAGTCGTCGACGCGGTCGAGCAGGCGCAACATGCTGCGGGGCTCGTTGATGCCCAGCATCGAGCCCAGCGCAAAGATCGCCTCATAGTCATAGGCCACCATGCGCGTGCGCATATAGTAGGGCTCGTTCTCATACGGCTCGCGCAACGCTGCGATGTGGATGCAGCCCACCGGACAGTGGGTGCAGGCCAGGCGTCGGCCCAGATAGCCCTCGGCCAGGGCCTCGCCTGAGATGCGCTCGGCGTTGACGATGCGCGTGGCCTGCAGGTTGCGCGTGGGCAGCCCGCCGATGGCGTTGAGCGGCAGGATGTTGGAGGCGGTGCCCAGGTCGTGGTACTTTTTCATCAGCTTGGACGTGGTCGCCTGCTGATGGATCTCGTCATAGAGCTGGCGATAGGCGCGGCGGTTGGCCACCGGCAGCGAATGCTTGCCCGAGACGACCAGCGCCTTGAGCTTTTTGCTGCCAAAGACGGCGCCCAGCCCGATGCGGCCAAAGTGCCGGTAGGTCTCGCACATGATGTTGGCATAGGGCACCAACTGCTCGCCCGCGCGCCCGATGCGCAGAATGGTGCGCAGGCCGGCGCCGCTCTCGTTCTCGCGTACCACGCGCCCCGTGACGGTGTTGCTGAGGCCCCACAGCGTGGTGGCATCGCGCAGGCGCACCTCGTCGCCGTCGACAGACACCCACAGAGGCGTCTCACTGGCGCCCTTGATGACGATGGCGCCATAACCGGCCATGCGGATGGCCACGGCGCTGCGGCCCCCAGCGTGGCTCTCGCCCAGGTTGCCGGTGTGGGGCGACTTGAACATGGCCACCGTCTTGGAGGCCAGCGGCAGATTGCCGACCAGCGGCCCCACGGCCAGGATGATGGGGTTGCGCGGGTCGTAGGCGTCGATGCCTGGCGGGCACTCCTCGAGCAAGAGCTGCGCGGCCACGCCGGCGCCGCCGATGTAGGCATCGAACAGGTCGCTGCGATCGACCACCTGCGAGGTCTTTTTGGTGAGGTCGATATACAGAACGCGCGAGATGGGGTCGTTAGGCAGCATGGCTAGCGATCCTCCATGGCCAGCACACCGTGTGGGCAGTAGCTCACACAGTATCCGCACTGGATGCAGATGGATGGCTTGTTGACGTCATCGTCCCACTGCACGGCGCTGAGCACGCAGGCCTGGGCGCAGCGCCCACAGCCGATGCACTTGTTGGCATTGAGGCGCACGCCGCCGCCTGGCTTGGGCGTGAGGGCGCCGGTGGGGCAGGCACGAGCGCAGGGCGGGTTCTCGCAGGCGCGGCAGACGATGACCTTGAACCCCTTTTCCATGCCGCCCATCGAGCGCACCGTGATGGCGCTCGACGCCAGGCCGCCCAGCCCGCTGCGACGGGCACAGGCGAACATGCAGCACTGGCAGCCCACACACAGCTCGGTATCGACCACGGATAGCCGCATCCATGACTCCTATCACGAGTTTGTGAAGCAGTTCACAAAGACTGCCACGTATTATAGCAGCAGAGTGAGAGGTGTCAAAGATCGCCAGGATGCTATCAATGCGATGCGTGCGGCAGAGGTGTCAGCGGCTAGCCTCCGGGGCCAACGGCCGCGAGGGAGCGCCCGCCAGCGCCGGCCGCCTGGAGCGCCGCTGGCGGTAAAAAGGCGACTGTTTGAGGAGCATCGCCCGCGCGATGGGCCGCCCCAGGACGATCAACCAGCGCTTGAGGCCGAGGTTCTGGCGGAACTCGCGGGCATAGTCGTCTAGCGAACGCTGCTGGTAATGCAGCAGGCGCTGGCTCTCGGCCGTGTCGAGCCAATCGGTGGGAAACGGCGTGGTGTCAAAGGCCTCTGCAGGCAACATGCCCACACCCACGGCGCTCAGGATGGTCTTGACGATCTGTCCATAGGTCAGTTGGCAGCGAGGGCCGCCGCCGATCAGCAACGTCCGCCCCCACACCGCGTCAGAGGTCACGGCGTTGGCCACTGCGGTGGCGGCGTCACGCGTGTGGACGAACTCCATGCGGTTGGCCAGGGGCACGTGGAACATGTAGGGGTCGAGCTTGAGCGAGAACGGAAAGGCGGCCGCAAACCGCAGGATGGTCCATTCGAGGCCCGAGGCCCTGACAAGCCACTCGCAGGCCACCTTGTGGCGGGCATAGTGCTCGACGGGGTTGACCGGCTCGTCGGCTGTGCGCCCGGGCGGCAGGTGCTCGGTGGGGCCATAGACGTGGTAGGACGAGGTGAACAGGATGCGCCCCCGCCGGGGTTGAGCGCGCATGGCATTGAGCAGGTTGTGGGTGCCATCCACATTCACGGCCCAGGCCAGGTCGGGCCGATCTTCGCTGCTCAGGCCGGTGGCCGAGAGCTTGGGCAGCAGGAAGGCGAGATGGGCGACGACGTCTTGCCCTGCGACGGCGCCGGCCACCTGCTCGGTGTCGCGCAGGTCGCCCCAGTGCAGCTCGATCTGGTCGCCATGCTGCTGCGCGAGACGCGCCGCGGCCTTGCGGTTGGCGGGCGTGCCGAGGTCAAAGCAGCGCACCCGATGGCCGCGCTCTAGCAGCGCCTGAACGACGTTGGCGCCGATGTTGCCAAAGGCCCCTGTCACCAATACGCGCATCGTTACACCTCTTTTGTGGGCGCGGCGCGCTCGCCGCGCGGCTCGAGGGTTGCCAGCACCAGCCGCAGGCTCTCGCGCACCGTCGACGCCCAGTCGACCGGCTCGGCGGTGAGCTGGCTCTGCACCAGCACCCCTATCGCCAGTGATAGGGTCATACGGGCCACCACGTCAGCGTCCACCGCCTCGATGCTGTGCTCGGCGATGCCCTGGCGCAGCAGATCGGCGATGAGCAGGTGATAGCGTTGAAAGGGCTCGACCGTCGCTCGCCAGACCGTGGCGTCGCGCTGCGCCTGTAGCAGGAACTCGAAAAAGAGGGGCAGGCGGCCTTGCGCGCTGTCGAGCACCTGTTGCAGCGCCGCCACCATGGCCAGCAGCGCCTCGGGCGCTGTGGCCGTTTGGGCGCGCAGCGCGGCGATCTGCGTGTCGATGCCGGTCAGCCAGCGCTGCATGAGCTCGAGAAAGACGTCTTGTTTGGAGGCGAAATGGTGGTAAAAGGCCCCCTTGCTGACCTGGGCGCGGGCACAGATATCGGCCACGCTGGCGCCGTCATACCCGCGCTCGCCAAAGCACGACATGGCTGCGTCGAGCAGCCGTCCACGAGTCTCTGCGCTCCGCTCTTGCACGGCCTCGCTCCTGAATCATACCGACTGGTCGGTATGATTATGACACAGCAGCGCTCGTCCGTCAAGCGCCAGCCCTTGACCGGGGCGGCGCTGCCCGACTATCATGGTGCTGCGTCGCCTCAACCTCGCCCCGTGAGAGTGAAAGGAGTCGGGCGATGAACGAAGAGCAGTTGACGGCCACAGCCAGGGCGCTGGTGGCCCCAGGTAAGGGCATCCTGGCTGCCGACGAGAGCACCGGCACCATCACACGCCGGCTCAAGAGCGTCGGCGTCGAATCGACCGAGGCGCATCGGCGCGCCTATCGCGACCTGCTGCTGACCGCGGCCGGCGCGCAAGAGTATATCAGCGGCGTCATCTTGTATGACGAAACGTTGCGGCAAGAGTCGCTGGCGGGCGTGCCCTTTCCACAGGTGCTGGCGCAGGTGGGCATCATCCCGGGCATCAAGGTGGATTTGGGCGCCAAGGCGTTGGCGGGCTTTCCGGGCGAGCAGATCACCGAGGGGCTCGACGGGCTGCGCGACCGGCTGGTGGCCTATGACGAGCTGGGCGCCCGCTTTGCCAAGTGGCGCGCGGTCATCACCATCGACGACGGACTGCCCACCGAGTTTTGCATCGAGGCCAACGCGCACGCCCTGGCGCGCTATGCTGCCCTGTGCCAGGAGGCCGACCTGGTGCCCATCGTCGAGCCTGAGGTGCTGATGGATGGCAGCAACACCATCGGCCGATGCGAGGCGGTCACCACTGCGGTCCTCGAGGCGGTGTTTGGCGCCCTGCGTCGTCACCGGGTGATGCTCGAAGGGATGCTGCTCAAGCCCAACATGGTCATCGCTGGCATCAAGTGCCCGGTGCAGAACCCGGTGAGCGAGGTGGCCGAGGCGACGGTGCGCACCCTGCTGCGCACGGTGCCGGCGGCCGTGCCGGGCATCGTGTTCCTCTCGGGCGGGCAGAGCCCCGAGTTGGCTACGGCCCATTTGAACGCGATGAACCGGCTGGGGCCCACGCCGTGGGAGCTGAGCTTTTCATATGGGCGCGCGCTGCAGCAGCCCTCGTTGCAGGCCTGGGCGGGAGACGCCAGCCAGGTGGGCGCGGCGCAGGCGCTCTATCTCAAGCGCGCCCGGCTCAACAGCGCCGCGCGCTCGGGCAGCTACACCCGCGCCATGGAATAGCGGCGGTGCATCAGACGGGGTCGGGCCAGCCGAGCTTGCGCAGCACCGTCTCATAGTAGCCATCGCCGCCCAGCCGCACAAAGCAAGCGCGATGCTCGCTGGCGGTGGCGTACACGCGGTCGCCCGGCGCCAGGTCCAGGTCGAGCTGGCCGTCGACGGTGAGCGTGGCCTCTTCGCCGCGCACCAGGGTCAGCGTCACGTGGCAGCGCCCCGGCAGCACGAACGAATGCGCGTGCCCCAGATGCGGCGCCACCGGCGTGACGGCGAGGCAATCCAGCTCGGGTGAGACGATGGGGCCGCCGGCCGACAGGCCATAGGCGGTGCTGCCGGTGGGCGTCGAGACGATGACGCCGTCGGCGGTGGGGGTCATGATATGGCGGCCGTCGGCCTCAACCGACACGCGCACGGTGCGCGAGACGCGCCCGCGCGACACCACCACCTCGTTGACCGCCTCGGCCGAGAGCAGCAGCGCATCGGCGCGGCGCGCCTCGACGTGCAGCAGCAGGCGGGTCTCCACGCGGAAATCGCCGGCCAGCAGACGCGGCAGCGCGGGCTCGAGCTGCTCGGGGTCGATCTCGGCCAAGAACCCCAGCCGCCCCAGGTTGACGCCCAGCACCGGCAGGCCGGCCAGCGCCGAGGCGCGCACCGCGCGCACGATGGTGCCATCGCCGCCCAGCGTGATCAGCAGGTCGAGCTGCGACGCCGCACTGCGCAGGGCGGCCTCGTCTGGGGCGTTGCCGCGCCACACCGTGGCGCCGCGCTCGACGAGGGCGCCACAGAGCCAGTCGGCCAGCGCCACCGACTCGGGGCGGTGGGCCTGATAGAGGACGCCGACGCGCCGGATGCCCGCCATGCTAGAGCAGCGCCGCCACGGCTGCCGCGGCCTCGGCCAGAGGCAGGCGTCGCTCGGGCTGCTCGCCGGTCAGGTCGTTGAGCACGGCCACGCCCTCGTGCAGCTCTTGCTCGCCGATGATGAGCGCATAGCGCGCTCCCAGGCGGTTGGCGCCTCGCATCTGTGAGCGCATCGAGCGGTCGCCAAAGCCGATCTGGGCGCGCACGCCGCCGCTCAAGAGCTGCTGCAGCAGCACGACGGCCGCCGTCTTGGCGGGCGGGCCCAGGTGCACCAGCACCACCTGCGGGGCGGGCGTCGACGGCGCCGCCAGGCCCTGCTCTTTCATGGCCAGCACCAGGCGTTCCATGCCCGAGCCAAAGCCGATGCCCGGCGTGGGCGGCCCGTCCAGCTCTGCGGCCAGGCCGTCGTAGCGGCCGCCGCCGCAGACGGCATTCTGCGAGCCGATGCCCTCGGCCCACACCTCAAAGACCGTCTTGGTGTAATAGTCGAGCCCACGCACCAGCCGGTGGTTGATGGTGTAGGGGCGCTGCAGGGCGTCGAGGTAGCCGGTGAGCGTGCGAAAATGGTCGGCGCACTCGTCGCAGAGGTAATCCGAGGTGTGCGGCGCCCCGGCGATGATCGGCTGACAGCTCGCATTCTTGCAGTCGAGCAGGCGCAGCGGGTTGCGCTGCAGGCGCCGCTTGCAGTCGGCGCAGATGTCGTCGACGTGCCCCTGATAGTAGGCCACCAGCCGCTCGACGTAGGCGGGGCGGCACCTGGGGCAGCCGGTGCTGTTCAGTTGAAAGGCGAGCCCCTTGAACCCGAGGTTGGCATAGAGCTGCCAGGCGAGGGACATGACCTCGAGGTCGACGGCGGGGTCCTGCTCGCCGATGCACTCGATGTCGAACTGGGTGTGCTGTCGATAGCGCCCCGCCTGCACGCGCTCGTAGCGAAAGATGGGCCCGATGGTATAGAGCTTGACAGGCTGTGGCAGCGTGCGCATGCCGTGCTCGATGTAGGCGCGCACGATGCCGGCGGTGAACTCTGGCCGCAGCGTGATGTCGCGCCCGCCCTTGTCTTGGAACGAGTACATCTCTTTGTCGACGATGTCAGTGCCCTCGCCCACGCCGCGCACATAGAGCGACGTCTCTTCAAAGCAGGGCACGTCGATGCGCTGGTAGCCAAACTGCTCGGTGACGCGCTGAATCTCGGCGCGCAGCAGGTCCCAGTAGGGCTGGTCTTCGGGCAGAATGTCGATGGTTCCGCGGGGCGCGGTGTACATGAGACCCCTCCGTGGGCGTGTTGGCACCAGCGATTATACCCCATTGAGGCGGCGCGTCTATCTGGCGCGCCGCACGCCACGCGGGCGGGCGCTCAGTTGAGCGCCAGCCACTTGTCGAGGTAGGGCTCGGTGACCTCAAAGAGGGCGCCTCGCGGGTTGTAATCGGTCAGCCAGCGAGCATCTTCGGGGGCGATGCGGATGCAGCCGTGCGACGACGGCCTGACGCCCAGCATGTCGCCATCCTGATAGAGCTTGTTGCCCTCTTCATCGCGCAGGTAGGGCAGGCTGTGGATGAGGATGTTGCCGCTGGACCGAAAGAGGTACCAGGCATCGTCGGCCTCGACGCCGAACGACGTGAACGTGGGCCAGTAGTCGCCCACGCGGCCCGAGGCCGCCGGCGTGTACTTGTCCGATTCGGGCAGGCCGGTGCTGCAGGGGATCTCGCGCAGCAGCTCGCCATGCTCAAAGATGTACAACCGCTGGGTGGCCTGGTCGACATAGATAAAGCGCGGCTCTTCGGGGTGGGTGTCAAAGCCGTAGGGGCTGGGGTCTGCCGCGGGCGCGGCGCTCGCCACGGCGCCCCCTGCCGAGGGCGACTCGGCGGGCTGCGTCGGCTCTGACGCCACGGTGGGTGTGGCCGCCTCGGTGGGCGCGGCCGTGGGCGCCGCCGTGGGCGTGGGCCAGGGCGTCAAGGTGGGGCGCGAAGCCGGCTGCGCCGGCTCGATGGCCGAGGCGGCAGCCGGGGTCGCCGTAGGCGCCGCCGCAACGGGCGCTGGCGCACCCCCTGAGGCGGCCGCCAGCGTGGGCGCCTCGGCCACCGTCGCCTGCTCGCTCTGCAACAGGCCATAGCTCAGGGCGGCCACCAGCGCCAACACAAAGAGCAAGTGATTGCGGGTCATCAATGGCTAATCTCCTGCAGCAAAGACGGTAAGGGCCTGCGGCCGGCGTATCACGCGCCGAGCTGCTGCTGGAACCGCGCCTCAAAGTCGCGCAGGGCCTCTTGCAGCTTTTCTTGCTGCACGGCGGTGGTCAGGTCGCCGCGCGTGCGCTCGGTGACGCCGCGCACCATATCGGTGGTGCGGCGCAGGCCGCGTGTCAACGTATCGGGAAAGTCGATGGTCACCAGCAGGCCATAGGCCTCGTCCATGATCTCGAGGATGCGCTCGGCCTCGGCCACATCGTCGCGGCGGATGGCATCGAGGGCAAAGCGGCGCATCTCGCCGATGGCCTCGCCCAGGCCGTTGAGATAGGCGGCATAGGGCACGCCGATCTCTTCGGGGTCGGGCACCGGCTCGCCCTTGACGAGGGCGATGGAGATGGCCGCCTCGGCCACCTCTTTGAGGGCATCTTGCACATAGCCCGAATAGTAGATGTCGGCATAGGGCTCGGCTTCGGCGCACATCTCGGCGGCGCCGGCGCGAGCCTCGCCCAGCAGCTCGCGGGCCTTGTCGAACTCGTGTCGATGGGTGGCGCGGATGCTGTTGGCGCAAGAGCGGATCACCTGCCGCGAGCGCTCCAGGCTGGCGTCGCGGATGCCGTTCTTGCTGGCCCAGTCGGCCACGATGCGCTCGACGACCGTCTCGAGGTTCTCTACCATGCTGCTCCCGTTCTAGGCGTCACCTGACCTGCACAAACTCGACCCAGCTCAGCTTGCCCCACTGGCCTTCGACATCGACCGGCTCTGAGGGCAGGTCGGGCAGCGTCAGCGTATAGACGACCGCATTGGCCAGCCCGTCAAAGGAGAACAGCCCCGAACCGTCGGTGGTGGCAGTGGTCGACCAATCGAACGCCTGAATGCGCACCACCACACCGGCCACGCCCTGTTGGCCGCTATCGAGCACCTGGCCACGAATGTACATCTTGCCCGAGGGCACGTCCTGGACGCGCTCGAGATGGCCCACAAAGGTGCCGGCAGGCACCGGTTTGGTGCTGGGCGCCTCGCTCTCGGGGCCAGGGGTGGGCGTCTGGGCGCATTTGAGGGTGGCGTCCTGGTTCTTGGCCACCGTCTCGCTGTCAGAGCTGACCGCCAGGGCCCTGGTGTACTGCTGTGCTGCCTCGCACCATTGCTGTCTCAAGATCAGCGTGTCGCCATATTGCACGGTGGCCGTATAGAGGCGCTGCGCCACGTCCTTGTACTGCGGATCGAGCGCATAGACGGCGCTGAGATGGCCGATGGTCTGCTCCCAGTCAGCGCCCCAGTAGCCCATGCCGGTCATGTAGCGGGTGGCCAGGTCTTGTGCCAGGGCGATGCGGGCGTTGTCTGGCGCGATGACCAGGGCGCTGTCAAAGTAGCGCACGGCCTCGACCATCTTGTCCTCGGCCACCAGGCTCTGACCGAGCTCGTAGAACGCCTCGACGAGCATATCGTCCACCTGGCCGCGGTTGTAGGCCGGGTCGACGCCGATCAGCTTGTCGGCCGTCTGGATGACGAGCTGCCAGGCCCGGGTCTCGTAGGCGGCCATCAGCTCGTTCCAGTAGGCCTGCTTGGTCTCTTGCTGCAAAAAGGCGGTGGGGGTTGGCTGCACGGTCAGCTCCTGGCGCACCTGGGCCAGGCGGCTATTGGCGCCCTCGTGGTCGGGCACATAGAGCAGCGCCTGCTCATAGGCGGCCTCGGCCAGCTCGAGCTGGCCCTCGCGCAGATAGCCCTCGCCGCGCTGATAGAGCTCTTCGGCGGTGTTCTCGATCTGGCGCACGCGCTCGCGCCGGCCGGCCTGCACGGCGCCATAGCCCAGCCCTGCGATCAACAGCAGCACCAGCAGCGCCACGCCAACGACGAGCCAGGTAAGCCCGTTGCCCTTGCCCTCGACAGGGGCGGCGGGTGGAGGCGTCCACGGCGTCGGCTGGGCCGCAGGCGCCTGCGGCTGTTCGGGCGGCTGCTCGAGCTTGGCGCCGCAGTTGGGGCAGAATAACGCTCGGCCATGTATGTTATAGTCGCAGCGGGGGCAGCGCATGCGCCTAACCTCCCTGAAGGGCAATCGTATACTCGATGATGACCTCGCCCGTTGGACGCGCTATCAGGACGTGCGTCGCCTGGGCCAGGTTCCCGCGCAAGCCCAGCTCAAAGCGCAACGGACGGGTGGGCGCCAGCGACACCGGCTGGCGCGAGAGCTCTTCTTCGCCCTGCATCACGATCAACACCGCCTGCTGCTCACGGGTGCTGTGGGCCTGTAGCGTCAGACGGTCAGCGCTGCGCTCGACCCACAACGCCACCTGAGCGTTGGCCTGGCTGGGGCCTTCCATCTGTACAATAGGATACCACGTCTCACGCCAAAAGACCGAAGCGCCCGGCGCCAGATTGGCAGCATCGCGAAAGGTCGGCGTCCAGCCGCCCCAGAGCTCGACATACTGCGAGCCGTCGTCGGTGTAGAGGTTGGCGTCAAAGCCGCGCCCAAAGCCAAAGAGCTTGACGCCGCTGGCCACCGCACCCGGGAAGGCTCGCACCAGCCCGATGTCGGCATCCTCGTCGTACACCGCGGCAAAGTCGGCCGTGCGCGTCGGCACAAAGAACCCCAGGTAGCTATCCCAGTTGCGATAGCGGCTGAGGTCGCGCCCCTGATAGACCGGCCAGCTAAAGGGTTCGTAGGCGGCGGGCATGCCCGCGATGCCCGTGCTGTGCACCAGGGCCTGGTCGGCGGGCAGCGCAAAGCGCAGGCCCGGCCCCACGCCGTGCTTGCCGGGCGAGACCATGGCGTTGATCCAGTATTGCAGCGACTCGGGCTGGGCGCTCTGGCTGGTGAGCCGCGTGGCCAGCTCCAGGGCCGCCTGCCCCGGCCGCAGCGTCACCGTCACCTCGACGGCCACCTGCCGGGTGCGCTCGAGATAGCGCAGCGTCACGCTGGCGCTGCCATCCTCGAGCTCGGCCACGTCGGCCGTCCAGGGCTCGGCGGTCACATAGCCGTGCTCATCCACCGGCAGGCAGAACTCGATGCCGCCCACGGCCAGCCACCAGCCCTGATCGGTGGGCCCCCAGCGCGTGGGCTTGATGACGCGGTTGTTGTAGAGCAGCGTCTGGTCGGTGGGCAGGTAGCGCATCTGGTAGATGCGGCCGCCCAGCTCGGGCAGCAGCTCCACCTCGAGGTAGGCGTTGCGCAGCACGATCAGCTCATAGCTCTGGGGGTTGACGGCGCCCCAGCCGTTGCCCAGCAGCGGGTAGGGGTGGCCCGCGGTGACCTCATCGACGTACAGCGCCTGCCGATAGGCATAGGTGGCGATGTCGACGCTGCGCCGCGAGACGGCCACCCGCTCGACCGGCGCAGGCGTGGGGCTGGGCGGTGGCGTGGCGCCCGGTGCGCGCGTCAACGTGGGGCGCGGCGTGATGGTGGCCGGTCGGGTGGGCGTGGCCGTTGGCATGGGCGTGGCGGTGGGCGCCGACACGACAAAGGCGGCCTTGGTGCTGCCCACCAGGCCCGATGTGTCCCAGGCGCGCGCCTCGAGCTGGTGAACGCCGGGCGTCAGCTCGCGGGTGTCGACATTGTGCCGCAGCATGGCGTCGGCGGCCTCGGCCACAGGCGCGCCATCCAGCAGCAGCGCCAGGCGGGCGATGCCGGCGCCGTCGTGGGCGGTGACGGTGACCTTGAGCCCGTCGCTGGGCGCAATGGGCCCGGCCGACGCGTCGAGGGCCACCTGCGGCGGCAGCACGTCTTGCAGGTCGATGGCCAGGGCGGTCTCTTGCTCACACGACAGACGCACCGAGCGGTGCACCGGAGCAAAGCCCTCGCGTGCCAGCTCGACGGTGGCCGCCCCGGGCTGCAGCAGCAGGCGCAAAGGCGTTGTGCCCTGGGGGGCGCCGTCGATGGTGACGGCGGCGTCACGGGGGGTCGAATCGATCGTCAGCACAGCCTGGCAGGCAGCGGCCTGTTCGCTCACCGACGCCCGCGCACAGCCGCCCAGCAGGGTGGCCAGTGTGAAGATGGTGCCGAGTAGCCGGAAACCAGCGCGCATGGCCGTATTGTAGCGAGGGTGGCGCTGTCATCCAAGGATGAACGCGGCGCGTGGGCAGGGCTGGCGAGTGGGGCACAGCGCGCTCACTCTGGCGGCGCTGCGGCTCGCTGCGACCGCGCCAGGCGATGCCGCGCGGGCACCCGCGCCACAGACCGGGCAGAGGGCTGGCCCATCAGGCCGGCAGCGCGGCAGACCACAGCTCGAGCTGGTGCGCCGGCTGTCGGCCCTCGAGCAGCACAAAGGGCGCCGCGCGGCGCTCGCCCAGGCTGTTCAGCCCCAGGTGCCGCATGTCTCGCAACTGGCCCAGCCGTCGGCGGCGGATGATCTGGTCGGCCGTCACCGGCCCGATGCCGGGGATGCGCAGCAGCTCGCTGCGGCTGGCGCGGTTGACCTCGATGGGAAAGCGCTCGGGGTGCTGCCGCGCCCAGGTGAGCTTGGGATCGGCCTCGCGGGGCAGGTTGTCGCGGCTGTCGAATACCAGCTCATCGGCGCCAAAACCGTAGGTGTGCAGCAAAAAGTCAGCCTGGTAGAGGCGATGCTCGCGCCACAACGGCGTGGGCGCGTGTCCTTCGAGCGGCGTGTTGGGCACAGGCTGAAAGGCGGAATAGTAGGCGCGCGCCAGCCTCAGCTCGCCATAGAGCGCGGCGGCGCGCTGCAGCAGCTCGGCATCGGTCTCGCCGGCGGCGCCCACCACAAACTGGGTGGTGAGGCTGACGCGGCTGCCCAGGCGCTCGCGCATCAGGTGGGCGCGCCGCAAAGTGCCCAGCAACTGGCCGTCGAATTCCTTGGCGCCCGAGAGGGCCTGCAGACGTTGTGCGTTGGGCGCCTCGAGGTTGACCGAGACGCGGTCGGCCCAGCGCATGGCGCTCTCGATGATCGCATCTTGCACGCCGGGCAGCAGCTTGAAGTGGATGTAGCAGCTCAGGCGGTAGTGCTGACGCAGCAGTTCGACGGTGGCCAGCATCCGCTCGGCGGCGCGCTGGGGGTTGCCGCACACGCCCGAGCTCAGAAAGACGCCCTCGGCGCGGCCCGCGCGATAGAGCCCGTTCACCAGGCGCGCCAGCTCGTCGGGTGTAAAGGCCGTGCGCTGCTGGTCGCGGTCGGCGCGAAAGGCGCAGTAGCGGCAATCGTTCTGGCACACGCTGGATTGGAGCACCTTGAGCAGGCGCACACGATGGCCATCGGGCCGCACGGCCGGATAGATCCAGCGGCCGATATCATCGGCGCGTCGGTGCATCTGTGTGCCGCAGCCCTGACAGGTGTCCCACTGTGCGGCGTTGCCCAAGAGGTCGACCTTTTGCCAGAGGTCCATATGCCACTCTCCGCAGAACATATGTTCTGCGGGTAGAATAGCACATTTGTTCTGGACTGTCAAGGGTTGGCGGCGGGCTCCTGGGCAGGGGGCGTCTGCAACCCGCGAAAGCGGGCTTCACGGGCCAGATAGTGGGCGTGGCGGGCGGGGTCGGGCTCGTAGCGGTCGACCACGCGCACCAGCGCGTCGGCCGCCGAGGCGAGGTCGGCAAACAGCCCCACGCCGGCGGCGGCGATGATGGCGGCGCCCAGGGCCGCGCTCTGCTCTTCACCGGTGCGCTCGAGGGGCAGGCCCATGACATCGGCGGCGATCTGCAGCCAGCGGGCCGAGCGCGAGCCACCGCCGGTGGCGCGATAGCTTTCGACGGCGATGCCCACCTCGAGCAGGCTCTGCTGGCCGGCCAGGGTCTGCAGCGCGAGGCCTTCGAGCAGAGCGCGCACCAGCTCGCCCCGTGACGTATTCAGGCCCAGGCCCACGGCCACACCGCCCAGATGGTCGGCGTCGCCGGGCATCACCATCGGGCCGGCGGGCTCTGCGGGCATCTCGCCGAGCAACAGATCATAGGGGTTGCGGCCGGCGCGCAGGGCCTCGCGGCGCTCCAGCGGGCTCAGCACGTCGAGGAACCAGCTCAGGGCGTTGCCCCCCACCGCATAGCGCACCGGGCTGGTGAGCAGGCCCACCGGCAGGTGCTGCCAGGTCTCGAGGCCGCGCAGATACAGCAGACGGCGAATGGGCGTGGCCTCGTATAGCGGCGCCAGATGGAGCTGCGAGCCGAGATGATACAGCGTCTGGCCGGGCCGCACCACGCCGGCGCCGATGGCAGCGCAGGCCAGGTCATCGGCGCCCAGCACCGCCAGCGGCCGGCCGCTCAAGCCCAGCTCGCGGCAGGTGGCGCCGGCCACAGGGCCCAGCGGTGTCCCCGCCGGGCGCACCTCGGGCATCTTGGCCGCTGCCAGGTCGCAGGCGCGCAACACCTCGTCTGACCAGTCGGCCTGGTTGACGTCGAGCAGATGCGTGGCGCTGGCCTGGGTGCGGTCGGTGGCGCTGCTCACCCCCAACTGATAGGCGATGTACCCACCCAGCGTACAGAAGCGGGCCGTCTCGCGATAGACGCCCGGCGCATGGTCGCGGATCCAGCAGAGTTTGTTGAGCACACTGGTCTGGCCGCCCAGCCGGCCGGTGAGGTCGTAAAAACGCTCCACGCCGAGCAGCGCGCGCACCTGCTCGGCATAGCCGGCACCGCGCACGTCGCCACCCAGGATGCAGGGCATCAGCGGCTGGCCTTCGAGCGAAAGCGGCACCACGGCCTCGCCCGAGGCCGAGATGGCCAGCGCCGTGATGGGGTCCTGGCGGGTCAGGTCGGCCGCCTGGGCGATGAGCTTGCGCACGGCCTCCCACACCGTGCGGGCATCCAACTGGCAGTCGCCCGAGGTGCCGCTGGCGGCATAGCGCCGCTGGACCCGTGCCGCCACGCCGCCGCTGGCGTTGATGGCCAGCCCACGGCAGAGGTTTGGGCCGATGTCGAGCCCCAGGACGCTCATCGCTCCCCCCCTTGCACCTTGGCGCCCCCATGTTAACGGATGCAGACATAAACGTCAATGCTCTCGCCGCCTGCCCCGCAGATGGCCCGGCGCGCGGCGCTGTGCTATAATCTCGCCGTAAACCACCCCGGGGGGAAGGCCGTTGACCACCAAACTCTACTGGCAGGACCCATACCTGCGATCGTTCGATGCCGCGGTAGTGTCGCGGGGCGAGCTGCAGGGCAACCCGACCGTCGTGCTCGACCGCACCGCCTTTTACGCCACCTCGGGCGGGCAGCCCCATGATGTGGGCGCCCTCAACGGCGTGCCCGTCGTCGACGTGATCGAGCAGGGCGGTGACGTGGTGCACGTGTTGGGCGGGCCGTTGGCCGACGACGCGGTTCATGGCGAGATCGACTGGCAGCGACGGTTCGATCACATGCAGCAGCACACCGGCCAGCACATCCTCTCGCAGGCGTTGGTGCAGGTGGCGGGCGCCGAGACGGTCTCGTTTCACCTGAGCGTCGACTCGGTGACGGTCGACGTGCACGTGCCTGCGCTCACCCCAGAGCAGGTCGCCGCTGCCGAACGGCTGGCCAACGAGGTGGTCACCTCGGCGCGGCCGGTGAGCATCTCTGAACACCGCGCCGACGAGATCGGCTCCTTGGGCCTGCGCAAGCAGCCCGACGTCGAGGGCACGCTGCGAGTGGTAGACGTGGCGGCCTTCGACCGCTGCGCCTGCGGCGGCACCCATGTGCGCAACAGCGGCGAGGTGGGTTTGATCCACATCGCCCGCTGCGAGCCCCAGCGTGGCAACACCCGGGTCGAGTTCCTGTGCGGCTGGCGCGCTCTGCGCGACTATGCAGCGCGAGACGCCCTGCTGCGTGGCCTGGCGCGCGATCTCAGCGTGGGCTGGGCCGAGCTGCCCGAGCGGATCGCGCGGCTGGGCGAGCAAGAAGAGGCGGCGCGCAAGACGGTCGAGGCGCTGCGCGTGCGCCTGCTGGATAGCGAGTTGCCCGGGCTGGCGGCCAGCGCCGAGCAACGCGGCGGCTATCGGCTGCTGGTGCGCGTGCTCGAAGGCTATGACGCCGGCAACATGCGCTATATCGCCCAGCAACTGCTGCAACAGTCGGGCCTGGTGGTGCTGCTCGGCGTCACCGAGCCCGCGGCGCAGTTCTGCTTTGGGCGCAGCGCCGACCTCGACATCGACATGCATCGCCTGTTGCGGCAGGCCGGCGAGCCGCTCAATGCCCGTGGCGGCGGCCGACCGCACCTGGCCCAGGGTGGGGGCATTGCGCCGGCCGACCTGACAACCCTGTTGCAGCGCGCGGCAGACATCCTGGCTGCATCCTGAGCGAACGGGAGAGACACTATGCGCACAGAGATCGCCGCTGGCGTGTTCTACGAGAGCGGCTATGAAGGCGGCAATGTCGGCTATATCAGCACGGCGCTGGGCGGCTTGCTGGTGGATTCGCCGCCGCTACCGCACCGCACGCGCGAGTGGCAGGCGCAGGTGCTCGAGATGCAGCCCTTGCCCCTGTATGGCCTGGTGAACACCGACTGTCACCTCGAGCGCATGTTGGGCAACAGCATCTTTGCCGGGCTGCGCACCTTTGGCCACGAGTCGTCGGCCAAGCCGATCAGCAAATACTCTGCCACCGTGCTCGAGCAGTTTGCGGGGCGCTTTCGCGACCTGCCGGTCGGTGTGGCCGAGGAGATCGTCGCGGCCGTGCTGCGCGTGCCCGAGATCTCGGTGCAAGATCGGCTGGTGATCCACGCGCCCGACCGCGAGGTGCACATCATCCATTTCGAGGGGCACACGCCCGGGTCGTTGGGCGTCTACCTGCCGGCCGAGAGGGTGCTGTTTGCCGGCGATACGGTCACGCATCGCGAGCCGCCGGCTCTGGCGCAGGCCAACACGCTGGCCTGGATCGAGACCATCAAGCGCATCGAGGCGCTGGAGATCGACGTCATTGTGCCGGCTGCGGGCGACGCCTGCGGCAAAGAGGCCCTGGCGCCGCTGGCGGCCTACATCGACGAGATGTGGCGGCTGACGGCCGAGCTGTTCGAGGCCGGGGCCAGCCGGCGTGAATGCGTGGAAAAGGTCGCGCTGTCAGAGCACTATGCCGTTCCCAAGGGCCAAGAGACGCGCATGAAGCGCCGCCGCCGCGAGAGCATCGAGCGGGTGTACACCGAGATACGGCTGGCGCAGCGACGGCGACGTTCATAGGGGCAGGCCAGAGCCGTGTTGCAGATCAAGCTATCGCCACGGGTGCTGTTCGACTACTATGCGGCCTCGTCGGTCGAAGAGGCGGTGAGCTATCTCGGCGCGCACCAGGGCGAGGCGCGGGTGGTGTCGGGCGGCACCGAGCTGCTGCCGCAGGTTCAGCGCGGAGAGCTGGCGGCCGGCCATCTGGTGGATGTGAGCCAGATTGCGGCGCTGCGCAGGGTGGCGGTGGGCGCCGATCAGGTGGTGATCGGCGGCGCGGCGCCGCTGAGCCGCCTGGCGGCCCACGAAAAGCTGAACGCACGCTGCAGGCTGCTGCCCGTCGCGGCCCGCTCGATCGGCACGCCGGCCCTGCAGCGGCTGGCCACCGCGGGGGGCAACGTGGCCTGCGGCTGGGGCAACAGCGATGTGGCGCTGGCGCTGTTGGCGCTCGACGCCGAGGCGGAGATCAGCGGCTACATGGGGGCGCAATGGGTGCCCATCCGCTCGCTCTATGTGGGTGGGGGGCATTCGCGCGTCGACGCCACCCGCGAGGTGCTCTCGGCGCTGCGCTTTCGGCCGCTAGACCGAGGGCAGGGCAGCGCGCTGGTGCGGCTCGAGGCGAGCGCTGGCCCCGGGCGCGCCGATCTGGTGGGCGTGACCATCGTCGAGCTGGCCCCTGACGCCAGCCCGACGGCCTGGCCCGTGGTGAGCTGGGCTGCCGTGGCCCTGGGCGTGGCCCGCGAGCCGCCGCAGCGCTATCCCGAGATCGAGCAGGCGCTGCTGGGGGCGCCCTGGCCTGTGGCCCGTGGGCTGCTCAGCGACGGCGTGCGCGATGTGCTGGCGTCGCTCGATGTCGAGCACCCCGCCAACCGCCGGCTGGACGAGGCCGTGGCCCTGTTGGCCACCTGCTGGGAGCGCGCCTGCCAGCGCGCCCGTGGCGCCCAAGAGGCCGACGCCACCGGCGGCGCCTGATGCAACCGTCTGCTGCCGGCGTGTATGTGCATATCCCCTTTTGCGCGCTCAAGTGCGACTACTGCGATTTCGCCTCTTTTTGTGGCCTCGAGCCCCATTTCGAGCGCTATGTGGCCGCCGTGTGCGCCCAGGCCCGCGCCGAGGCGCCCGCCTGGCAGGCGAGGCCCTTCGGGTCGCTGTTCATCGGTGGGGGCACGCCCACACTGTTGCCGTCTGCCGAGCTCGGGCGGATCATCGCCGCGTTGCGCGCGCTGCTCCCCTTTGGGCCCGCGCCCGAGATCAGCATCGAGGCCAACCCCGGCACGGTGAGCGCCGGCGATCTGCAGGCGCTGCGCGCACTGGGCGTCAACCGCCTCAGCCTGGGCGTGCAGAGCCTCGACGATGGCGAGCTGACGCTGCTGGGGCGCATCCACACGGCCGCCGAGGCGGTGCGCACGGTGGCGGCGGCGCGTCACGCCGGCCTGGACAACGTCAACCTCGACCTGATCTATGGGTTGCCCGGCCAGCGCCTGGCGCACTGGCAGGCGACTCTGGAGCAGGCGCTGGCGTTGGCGCCCGAGCACCTCTCGCTCTATGGCCTCAGCCTCGAGGAGGGCACGCCGCTGGCGCAGCGCGTGGCCGAGGGGCTGTTGCCCGAGCCAGACGCCGACGAGGCGGCCGACATGTACACCTGGGCAGGCGAGCGGTTGGCCGCGGCCGGCTATCTGCAATACGAGCTGTCGAACTGGGCGCGCCGCTCGCCGGGCGACGATGAGCGCGACTATCCCGCGCTGGCCTGCCGCCACAACCTGCTCTACTGGCACAATGCGCGCTATCTGGGCCTGGGCTCGGCGGCGGCCTCGTTCGACGGCGAGCGCCGCACCGTGGCCGTCGCGCATCCGCTGGCCTACCTCGCGGCGCTGGACGCCGGGCGCAGCGTGGTGGCCTCAGAGGAGACACTACCGCCCACAGCGCGGCTCGACGAGACGGTGATGCTGGGGCTGCGCCTCACGCGCGGCGTTGACTGGGATGCGCTCACGGCGCGCTTTGGCGTGGACGCGCGGGCGGAGTACGCCGAGGCCATCGCCGCGCAGCAGGCGCTGGGCTTGTTGGCGGTCGACGAGCGCGGTATGCGTCTGACGCCACGCGGTCGCCTGTTGGGCAACCGCGTGTTCGCCGCGTTCTTGCGGTAGAGGCGGGGCGCTAGCCGCGCTGGATGGCCATCTTGGCCTGGGCCTGCTCGCGAACCTGTTGCAGGCGCGCCAGCTCCTCACCGGCCAGGTGCTCTTTGACCGAGTCGAGGTAGGCGTCGAACTGCTGCAGGAAGGCGTCATCGAGCAGGGCGCGTTGCGCCTCGAGGACATCGTTGCTCTCTGCGGGCGTCTTGGTGCGGGCCAGGCGGGTGATCAGCTGCAGGCTGGGCGGCAACTGGCTCTCCATGGCGTCGCGCACCGCCTCCATCAGCGCCTGCAGTCGCTCGACGCGGCGCGTATCGCCCTTTTGCTGGGCAGCGCGTAGATAGCGCTGCAGCACCACGAAAAAGGCCTCGTCGTACTCGCGCAGGTGTTCGGCCGCGGTGGCGGCCAGGTCGTCGGCCTCGAGCAACTGCATGATCAGCAGCGCAGCCTCATCTTGCGCCTGCTGCGAGGCGTTGCGTATAGCGTCGAGCTCTTGCAGCAGCTGCTCGCGCAGCTCGGTGAGGCGCTGGCGCTCGTCGCCCTCGGCCGCGTCGATGCGCGCTGTCAGCCGCTGGAAAAAGCCATAGTCCAGCCGTTCAAAGTTGAGGGCCACGTTGGCGCGCCAGGCATCGCTGCCCAGCGACTCGAGCAGCAGGTCGGCCACCTGGTCGTAGCTGGCGGTGGCGGGCGCGGCGTGGGGCACGGCGAGGTCCACCCGCGCGAGCAGCTTGCTGCGGAGCCGCTCGATGGCATCGTCCGTCTCACCCTGCTCGCGCTCGGCCTCGATCAGCTCGGCCAGCAGCAAGAAGAACTCGTAGTTGAGCTCGGCCTTGTGCTCGGCCACCAACTGGTCGAGGGTGGCGTCATCGTCGACGGCGGCGATGAACTGGTTGAGCAGCGTCATGCGCCTGCGTTGCGCCTGCAGCGCCTCTTTGGAGATGCCGTCGGCCTCGAGGATGGTGTCGAGCAGGCTCTCAAAGGTGAGCAGCGTGCGCGGCCGCAAAAAGTAGCCCTTGCGCTGCTCGGGCGGCAGGCTGTCCATCACCGTGGTGACCAGGCGCCCCAGGAAGCGCTCCTGGTCGTCGCTCGACAGGCCCAGCTCGGGCGGCATGTAGGTCAGCAGCAGCTCTTTGGCCGGGTCATGATAGAGCAACGGCGAGCTCAGCAGCCCGCCGGCGCCGCAATCGGGGCACACGGCGCGGTTGATCTGTCCACGCAGCAGCCGCTCTTTGCTCGCGGGGTCCTCGCCGACATCGATGATGGTGGTGATCTCGGCCACAAAGCTGCGGCCGCACTGCGGACACTTGACCTGTGTGGGGATGACGGGATATAGCATGGGGCTTCCTCGCAAACGATCAGGCAGACAGAGTGTGACGGCGCATCAGAATCCGCTGCACGATGGCCTGCGGCGTGGTGATCACGGCCGCGTCGGCCTCGGCGGGCGTCAGACCCGCGCCCAGGGCCACCTGACGCGCCTCATCCAGAGTGATGAGGTTGTCGTGGGTGTGGGTGTCGGTGTCCACCACCATCAGGGCGCCCGCCTCGCGACAGACCAGCGCCACGTGGCCGTTGGTGAGGCAGTGGCCCTTGCGCGCCGTGATCTCGATGACCATGCCGCGCTCGGCGGCCAGGCGCGCCTCTTCGAGGGTGACAAAGCCTGGATGCGCCAGCAGATCGACCTCGGGGCACTCGATGGCGGCGCGGTTGGTGCCTGCGGCCACCGGCTCGACGATGGTCTCGCCGTGCACCACCACCCATTCGGCGCCCAAACGCCTGGCCTGGCGCGCCAGCATGGCGATGGACGTCGGCGCCACATGGGTCAGCTCAACGCCCACCAGCACCTGCAGCGGCCAGTCGGCGGGCTGTTGCACCACAAAGCGGTGCAGCCGTTCGATCAGCTCGCCGAGGTTGCTGGCGTCGGCGTGGTCGGTCATGGCGATGGCGGCGTGGTCGCACATGGCGGCCCGGCGCGCCAGCTCTGAAGGCAGCAGTTGGCCGTCGGAATACAGGGTATGGCTGTGGAGCTCGATTCGTCTCGGGGTGACCATGCCGACTAGTATACCCCCTGCACCGATCGTGTCAATGGCCCGTCTACAGGCCGTCCCAAATCATGGCCAGGCCCTCGCGCCTGAACCCCAGCCCCCGCAGAATCGCCTCGCCAGGGCCGTCTTGCGGAGGCTGCTCGTCCCAGGCCTCGACCAGCACGCGCCGCGGACGGTGACATAGCCCGCCTGGCGCGGTGAGATGATCGCGCACCATCTGCACCGCGCGCGCCAGCGCCTCTGGGGGGCACTGCGCCAGAGAGCGCCAGCGGCGCCCACCGTGCTCATAGATGAGGATGGGCACGCCGTCTTGCAGCGCCACATAGTTCGAGGCCAGCCGTGCGCAGCGCAACACCTCGACCTGCTCGGGCTCGAGCGTGGCATAGAGGTAGGCGGGATCGGTGGCGTTGACCAGCACCAGCGCCCCGCGGCCGGGCGCATCGTCGCCGGCCCACTCGCGGAGCCGCTGCGCGGCCTCTGGCAGCGCGTACTGGATGCCCCTCAGCCCCCGCACGAAGTAGCCGCGTCGCACCTGGCCGCGCAGCTCGAGCATCTGCAGCTCGCGCTGCAGCTCGCTCCAGGGGAGCAGCCCCTCTTCGCGCGTATACAGCTCGTAGCAGAGCACGCCATAGCGCCAGAGGAGCTGGCGCACCTGATGGTCGGCCACCTCGGCCGCCGTGCGCTGCGGCCCCTGCACGCCAAAGCGCTCGGTGCGGCCCCAGCGCCCCATCAGCACGCCGACGGGCTCGCCCTCGGCCTCTCGCGCCGGGCCGCGCCGCAGAGACGCCTCGCGCTGATAGGCGGCCAGCCAGCCGTTGCGGGCAGGCGTGGGCTGCTCGGGCTGTTGACGGCTGGCGCGCCAGGCCGCCAGGTCCTGCTCGAGGGCGCTTTGCATGCCGCCGCTGGCGGGCGCAAAGCGGCTGGCCTGCGCCACGATAGCGCGCACATCTTCATAGCGGTCGCCGGTGCACAGGCCGAACAGCCCCAGCTCGACCAGCGCCGACTCGACCTGCTGGCGGCCCAAACCGAGCGCCACCACCAGATCGTGCGGGTAGCACTCGCCTTCGGCCCGCAAGAACGCCAGCACCTGCTGCGCCTCGGCGCTGAGGGCGCCCTCGTCGACCTCGGCCCGGGCATAGATGCCCGCCGTGCCGCGCTCCACCAGGCGCACCGTCAGATGGCGCGCTGCCCCGCCCTGGCCCAGCCAAAAGACCTGTCCGGCGGCAATGGCCGCGTCGAGGGTGGGGGGCGGGCTGTCGGCGATGCGGAACGCCAGGGCATCGCGCTCCCACACCTCGGCCGGCAGCAGGCTGCCCCGCAGGCGGTCGAGAGCCTGCTGCAGCGCCGCACTGCCGCGCAGGCGGTGGGCAGGGTGCAGGCCCTGCCAGCGCAGCTCGAAATCGGCCAGCGCGGGGATCGAGACCGGCTGTACCTCTTTGCGTAGCACGGCCAGGGTGCGCCGGTGGATGCGCTCGAGCACCTGCCGGTCGCACCACTGGCGCTCGGCGGCGCCCGGCGAGAGGTAGCCGGTAACGGCGCGCCCCTCGGTGGCCATGTGTTCTAGGCAGGCATCGAGCCAGTCATCGGGCAGGCGGTAGCGAGCCAGCAGGTCGCCCCGCGTGAGCGGGCCGTGGGTGCGCAACATGCGCCGTAGAATGATCTCTTGCGCCTCGCGGTGGTCACGCCGCCCGTTGAGCAGCTCGGCGGGCAGCCAGGCAGGGGGCGGCTCTTGCAGCGACCAGGCGTCACGATAGAGGCCGTACACCTCGGCAGAGATCCAGCGTGTGGCCTGGCCGGCCCCGACAGGCATCGGCACCTGCAGGGCGCGGCCCTGTGCGGCCAATTGCAGCAGCCAGGCGCGGCCGTCTCCCAGGCTGCGCGCGGCCGCCTCGTCGGCGGTGAGGTCGCCCAGGTCGCGCAAGATGGCGTCGAGCTCGTCGACGCTGCGAGCACGGTAGCCATCGGCCAGGTGCTGCAGCTCTTGCTCGACGGCGGCGATGGCCTCGGGCCGCAGCAGGTCGGGCAACAGGCCCTCGTCGAGGAGCTGGCCCAACAACTCGCGGTTGACGGCCAACGCCTGCATCTGCCGCACCTCTTTGGGGGTGTCGTCTTCGTACAGGTTGACGGCGGCGAACTCAAAGAGCAGGCCAGCGGCCAGCGGCGAGGGCACCACCGTCTCGGCCACCACCACGCGAGTCTCGCCGCGCTGAATGCGCCCGAGCACGTCCATCAGGCTCTGCAGGTCGAGCACGTCGCGCAGGCAATCGCGATAGGTCTCGGCCACGATGGGAAAGTCATCATAGCCGCGGGCGGCGCGCAACAGGTCTCGGGCGCGCAAACGCTGCAGCCAAAAGGGCGTGCGGCCGCTGGCGCCGCGCGTCGAGGGCAGCAGCAGCGCCCGCGAGGCGTTCATGCGAAAGTGGGCGCCAAAGACGGCCGAGCCGGGCAGCTCGAGCAGCAGGCGCTCGCGGGCCTCTTCGGGGCCCAGGCGGGCCACCAGGCCGGTGGGCGGCTCGCGGTCGGCCTCGAGCAGGCGAAAGAGGATGCCGTCATCGTTGACCTGCGTTTCGACCTGCAGGCCATAGTCGTCGCGCATGGCGTGGGCCAGGGCCAGCGCCCAGGCGCTATTCACACGCCCGCCAAAGCAGGAATGCACGGCCATGCGCTGGTCGCCCAGGGCGTCGTTGAACAGCTCGACGACAACGGTGTCGTCGGCAGAGATGGCGCCCAACACGGCCATCTGCTGGCCCACATAGAGGATGGCGTTGCGCGCCGAGCTCTGGTCCAGGGCGTACTCGTCACAGAGCCAGGCCACCAGCGGCGCGGTCTCGGCGGGCCATTCGCCCTCGGGGCTCTCGGGCAGGCTGTCGAGCGTGGCCACGCGCGCTGCCAGCTCGCGGCGAAAGGCGCCCAGTCGTTGGCCTAGATAATAGTCGCGTCGGGGGGCGTCGCCACGCCAGAACGGCATGCGCGGCATGTTGCCGGCGGCGTCGGCCACCACCACGCGATCTTCGGTGATCTCGGTCACGCGCCAGGTGCCGGTGCCCAGGGTGAACACGTCGCCCGGCTGGGTCTCGAACACAAACTCTTCGTCGAGGGTGCCCAGCAGCGTCTTGCCATCGGGCAGGTAGACGCGGAACTGGCCGCGATCGGTGATGGTGCCGCCATTGCGGATGGCCAGCAGCCGTGCGCCCGGCAGCGCATAGAGCATCTGGTTGACGCGGTCCCACACGATGCGCGGGCGCAGCTCGGCAAAGCGCTCGGCGGGATAGCCCCCGCTGAGCATCTTGAGCACCGCCTCGAATGCCTCGTGCGTCAGCTCTTGATAGCCATAGGCCTGGCAGGCCAGGCGGTAGAGATCGTCCACCGGCCAGTTCTCGACGGCCACCATGGCCACGATCTGCTGGGCGAGCACGTCCAGGCAGTTGGTGGGCGTGTAGGTGGGCTCGATGTCGCCGTTGAGCATGCCGTGGGCCACGGCCGCGGCGTCGAGCAGGTCCTCGCGGTAGGTGGCATAGATGCGGCCGACGCTGGTCTGCCCCACCAGGTGGCCCGAGCGGCCCACGCGCTGCAGGCCACGCGACACACTGCGCGGCGACTGCACCTGCAGCACCTGGTCGACGGCGCCGATGTCGATGCCCAGCTCGAGCGACGAGGTGGCGATCAGCGCGGGCAACTGCCCCTCTTTGAGCGCCTTTTCCAGCTCGTGGCGCACCTCTCGCGACACGCTGCCGTGATGCGCCCTAAAGGGCCCGCCGGCGCGGCCGGTGCCGAACATGCCCTCGCCGCGCGGCGTGCCCCGTTCGAGCAGCGCGTTGGGCGAGCCGGGCGCGACGACCTCTTCTTCTTCGAGGGCGAACTGCTCGTTGAGGCGGTCGGCAGCGCGCTCGGCGCCGCGACGGCTGTTGGTGAACACCAGCGTGGTGCGGCTCTGGCGCACGCGCGTCAGGATGTCGGGGATGAGCGACGGCCAGATGGAGCCGCCGAGCAGCCTGCGCAGGTCGGGCACCGGCGTGATCACCTGCAGATCGAGCGGCTTGAGCGTGCCGGCGTCGACGATGGTCACCGGCCGCGAAGCGAGCTGCTCGACGCCCTCGCCGTCCTCGTCCCACTCTTGGCCCACCAAAAAGCGCGCCACCTCGTCGAGCGGGCGCTGCGTGGCCGAGAGGCCGATGCGCTGAAAGGGCGCCTCGGTCAGGTGCGCCAACCGCTCGAGGCTGAGGGCCAGGTGCACGCCGCGCTTGTTGCCGCACAGCGTGTGGATCTCGTCGACGATCACCGAGTGCACCGTGCGCAAGATGTCGCGGGCGCGCGGGCTGGTGAGGATGAGGTAGAGCGATTCGGGCGTGGTGATCAAGATTTGCGGCGGGTGGGTGACGAGTTTGCGACGGTCGCTGGCCGAGGTGTCGCCGGTGCGCACCGCGCTGCGGATGGGCGGCATGGGCATGCCCAGCTCGTGGGCCACCTCGCGGATGCCGTGCAGCGGTGCGCGCAGGTTGCGGGCGATGTCGTTGTTGAGCGCCTTGAGGGGGCTGATGTAGAGCAGTTGCACGCCCTCGAGGTCCGGGTTCTCCAGCAGGTTGCTGGCCACCTGGTTGATGCCCCACAAGAACGCGGCCATGGTCTTGCCCGAGCCGGTGGGCGACAGGATCAGGGTGTGCTCGCCCGCGGCGATGGCCGGCCAGCCCAGCGCCTGCGGCGGCGTCGGCTCGGCATACTGCCGGCGAAACCAGGCAGCGACGGGCGTCAGAAAACGCGCTAGAATATCTTCAGGGGGTTGCTGTGACATACGTTTGACCCGTGGCCCAAGAACAGGCACAATAGACCACCGCTGCCCACATTATATGGCAGCGGGCTCTTGCTCAGAAAGGCGCCGCACAATGAATGAGATGTTGAGATTGTACGAGCGGCCACTGAACCAGGTCAACTACATGATCGCAGGTTGGGAGCAGTGGGCCGACGCCGGTGAGAACTCGTCAGGCTTGCCCGCCTACCTGATCGAGCAACTGGGCGCTCGGCGCGTGGCAGAGATCAAGTGCGACGAGTGCTATCTATTCCAGATGCCCGGCACGCATCACCTGATGCGGCCGCAGGCCAAGCACAAGAACGGGCACTGCGTCAGCATGTCCGAGCACCGCAACGAGCTCTGGTTCACGCATATCGCCGACAAGGGGCTGTTCATCTTCCTGGGTGAAGAGCCGCACCTGAGCGAAAAGGCCTATGCCGACGCCTTCTTTGACCTCGTCCAGGAGCTGAACATCCGCCGCGTGGTGGGCGTGGGCGGGGTCTATGGCGCCATGCCCTTTGAAAAAGAGCGCGAGGTCTCGTGCGTGTACAGCCTGCCGCGGCTGCGTCAGGAGCTGAGCCGCTACGCGGTGCGCTTTTCGAACTATGAGGGCGGCACCACCATCGGCAGCTATATGGCCCACCGCGCCGAGCTGCGCGGCGTCGAGATGGTAGTCTTGAACGCCTTTTCGCCTGCTTACGAGTTTGTGCGCATGGGCATCACCGTGCAGGCCATGCGCGTCGAAGAGGACTGGAAGAGCTGGTATGACCTGATGCGGCGCATCGACTATATGTTCAGCCTGGGGCTGGACCTGTCGGACCTGGAAGAGCGCGCCCAGAACCTGGTCGACGCCTGGATCGCCAAGATCGACGAGCTGGACGCCAAGCACGCTGAGCTGGGCGTCAAGGATTACCTGGCCTCGATCGCCGCTGATTTCGTCGAGCGCCCCTTTGTGCCGCTCGACCAGGCCTGGAGCGAGCTGGACGAGCTGCTGAACGACGACGAGCAGGGCGAGTGAGGTCATCGGCGACGGGCCGTTGCAGGCCCGCCAGAGAGACAGGGGCGAGCGATGAAGATCATCACCAGCCACGAGCGCACCGACATGGATGCTTTGGCATCCATGTATGCGGCCTGGCTGCTCTACCCCGACCATGAGGTGATTCTGCCCATCAAGCTCAACCGCAACGTGCGCGACTTTTGCACGTTGTATCAGGATGAGCTGCCCTTTGTCGACCGCGAGCGCATCGGGCGACACGTCATCACCGATGCGCTGCTGGTGGACACCCAGGCCATCTCGCCCATGCGCGGCATGTCGCCGCGCACTCGCATCCAGGTGATCGACCACCACGAGCTGCAAGAGACGGCCGGCGACGTCACCATCATCCTGCGCGAGACGGTGGGCGCCTGCACCACACTGCTGTTCGAGCGCATCCGTGAGCGGGGCATCACTCTGTCGCGGGTGGGCGCCAGCCTGATGCTGATGGGCATCTATGAGGACACGGGCGCGCTCTCTTTTCTGACCACCACCTACCGCGATGCGCGCGCGGCGAGCTGGCTGCTCGAGGCCGGCGCCGACCTGACGCTGCTCAACGAGTTCCTCTCGCGGCCCCTGACGCCCGAACAGCGCCACGTGCTCGATAGGCTGCTGGCCACAGCGCAGATGTACACCGTGGCGGGCCGCAGCGTGTGCGTGGCGGCCCTCGTCCTCGACCACTATGTCGACGAGCTGTCGTCGCTCATCCATCCGCTGATGGGCATGTACGAGCCCGAAGCCTGCCTGATGTTGGCCCAGTACGAAGAGAGCATCCAGATCATTGCGCGCAGCACCACCGACGCCATCGATGTGGGCGACCTGCTGCGCCGTTTTGGCGGCGGCGGCCATGACAAGGCGGCGGCCGGCCGCGTCGAGCGGGTCGACCTGGCCACGCTGGAGCGCGATCTGCTGGCCGCCCTGGCCGAGACGACCACGCCGCCCGTGCGCGTGCGCCAGATCATGTCGACCAACGTGCACACCCTCGAGGCCGATATCACCATCCGCGACGCCGCACAGCTCATGCGGCGCTACGGGCACGAGGGCTTTCCCGTGGTGAGCGAGGACGAACGGCTGGCCGGCATCGTCACCCGCAGCGACATCGACCGTGCACTGCACCATCGCCTGGGCGATATGCCGGTGCGCACCGTGCTCTACACCGGCCCGGTGAGCGTAGACCCCGACATGCCGGTGGAGCGGGTGCAGCAGGTGATGATGGAGCACAGCCTGGGCCAGGTGCCCGTGGTGCAGAACGGCCGCTTTGTGGGCATCGTCACGCGCACCGACCTGATCAAGCTGTGGACGCCCAACCGGCACGCTTCGCGGGCCAACGGCATTCCGCGGCTGATGGACGAGGCGCTGCCGGTGGCCCTGCGCGAGCTGTTGCTGACCGCGCGCGATGTGGCCAACGACCTGGGCTATGCCCTCTATGTGGTGGGTGGCTTTGTGCGCGACCTGCTGCTGGGCACCCCCACCCTCGACCTGGACCTGGTGGTCGAGGGAGACGCCATCCACATGGCGCGCGAGCTGGCCCCGCGGCTGGGCGCGCGCGTGCGCAGCCACGGGCGCTTTGGCACCGCCAAGATCATCCTGCCTGACGACCGCGCCCAGGGCGTGCCGGCTGCGCTCGACTTTGTAACGGCCCGCACCGAGTTCTATGAGCGGCCCACGGTGCTGCCCACCGTCGAGCGCAGCTCGATCAAGCAGGACCTTTACCGCCGCGATTTCACCATCAACACGATGGCCATCTGCCTCGATCGCGGGCGCTACGGCGAGCTGCTGGACTTTTACGGGGGTGAGCGCGACCTGGAGCAGCGGCGCATCCAGGTGCTGCACAACCTGAGCTTTGTCGAGGACCCCACGCGCATCCTCAGGGCGGTGCGCTTTGAGCAGCGGCTGGGGTTCGAGATCGAAGAGCGCACGGCCAAGCTGATCGATGACGCCATCGAGCTGCTCGATCATGTCACCGGCGAGCGGCTGCGCCACGAGCTCTACCTGCTGCTCGACGAGGGCGAGCCCGAAAAGGGGCTGGAGCGGCTGGGCCGCATGGGCGCGCTGGCCCACATTCACCCGGCGCTGCATTTCGGCCGCGACATGGCCGAGCTATTCGTGCGGCTGCGGCAGCGGTTCGATGCCTGGCCTGCGCCCGGCGAGGCGGCCGAGCTCACGGCCGAGCAAGAGGAGCATGACGCGCCGGCGCTGGGCCTGGCCTATCTGGCGCTGCTCACCAGCAACATGGCGCCCACCGAGCTGCACACGCTGGTGACGCGGCTGCACTGTTCCACGCGCGATGCCCGGCTGCTGCGCGAGGTGGCCGCCCTGCGCGAGAGCCTGCCCGACCTGGGCGCGCAGGCCATGCTGCGCAGCACCCTCTATCACCTGCTCAAGCCCTACTCGCGCGAGGCCCGCTTTGTGCTGTCGGTGTTGACCGACGCAGACCTGGTGCGCGCCCGGCTCGACCTCTACGAGCGCGAGCTGGCCACCACCGCGCCGCGCGTCGATGGTCACTTTTTGCGCTCGCTGGGGCTGCCGCCGGGGCCCATCTACCGCGCCATCCTCGACCGCGTGCTGGTGGCGCTGCTCGACGGCCAGATCGCCACGCTCGAGCAAGAAGAGGCTCTGGCCCGCGCCCTGGCCGAGCAGGCGCTACATCCGCGCCGCTAAAAGATGCGGGTGATCTCGTCGCGCTCGAACAGCGGCAGCGGCTCGCGCCGCCCGTTGCGCAGCAGCCAGACGCCATCTGCAGCAGGAGTGGCGCGCCCGATGACCGCCGCCGCATAGCCCTCGCTGGCCAGCCGGGCCAACAGCCCCTGGGCCTCGTCGGCCGCCACCGCCACGATCAGCGCCCCCGATGCGATGGTGCCCAGCGGGTCGAGCCCCAACAGCTCGCACAGCATCTGGCCTTCGGGTGCCAGGGGAATGGCCTCATGCTGCACCTCGAGGCCGATGCCCGCTGCCATCGCCAGCTCGTGCAGGCCGGTGGCCAGGCCGCCTTCGGTGGGATCGTGCATGGCGTGCACGCCGGGCCAGCCGGCGGCCAGGCGCGCCGGCTCCAGCACCGAGATGCCGGGGTCGTACAGATAGCCCTGGGCGCGCACGATGGCGTCCTCGGGCACGCCGCGGCTGCGAAGCAGGGGGGCCATCTCGCGGGCGATGATGGCCGTGGCCTCGATGGGGATGCTCTTGACCAGCACGATACAGTCGCCCACCCGCGCGCCAGAGGTGGTCAGCAGCGCCTCTTTGGGCGCCTCGCCGATCATGACGCCCACCACAATGGGCCGCGCCAGATCGTGCACCACTTCGGTGTGGCCGCCCACCGGCGTGATGCCCAGGGCGACGCAGGCCTCGTGGATCTGCCGAAAGATCTCCTCGACCAGCCCCGGCGTGGTGCGCCCCTCGGGCAAGAGCACGGTGTTGAGCATCCACAGCGGACGGGCGCCGCTGGTGGCCACGTCGTTGGCGTTGATGTTGACGGCATACCAGCCGATCTGATCGGTGGCAAAGGTGATCGGGTCAGTCTTGATGACCATGTAGCGGTCGCCGTTGTCGATCACGGCCACATCCTCGCCCACGCCGGGGCCGGTGATCAGACGGCCGTTGCTGGCGGCGTATTGCGAGAGCAGCCGCTGCATGTACGCGAGGGGCAGCTTGCCCGTGGGGAATACCGGGTCTGGACTCATGTGTCGGCGCCTGTTGTGGTGATGTCTTGCCGCTTACTCTACGCCGTGTAGCGGCAGAACCAAAACGGGGGTTGAGCCCTGGCCCAGCCCCCGCCGGAGACCTCAAGCGGTGACGCTAGCTCTTGTTCTTGGTGGGAAAGAGCAGGAACACCAGGTTCAGCACAATGCCCACCACGGCCGAGGTGGCAATGGCCGGCAAGCCATCGGGGAACACGCCCGGGATCGCCAGGGGCAGGTTGCCGCCCGGGAACATCGAGCCGCCGATGCCCACCACCAGGATCACTGCGCCGATGGCGAGCTGCTTGGGGTCGAACAGGTCGACCTTTTCGGACTGCATCAGCGCCACACCTTGCAGGCCGATGACACCGAACAAAAAGACGGCCAGGCCGCCGGTGACAGCGGTGGGCAGTGTCTCGACCACGGCGGCGAGCTTGCCGAAAAAGCCGAGCACCATGGCGATCACGCCGGCGGTCACGAGGACCGGGGCCGAGTAGTTGCGGGTGATGGCCATCAGCGAGTTGTTCTCGCCATAGTTGGTGCCCGGGCAGCCGCCCAGCAGGCCGTTGATGGCGTCGCCCATGCCGTCGAGGATCAGGTTCAGGCCGATGAGCCGCTTGATGTTCAGCGGCTTGCGGCCCAGTTGCTCGGCGAGCTGGTCGACGTAGAGGCTGATCTGGTAGAGATGAGCGGTGGATTCAGGGATGGTGGCGATGGCGATGGGCGCGATGGCCAGGACCGCCGACCACTTGAACACGGGCAGGGTAAAGCTGGGCACACGGGCCCAGTCGGCGGCCACCACCGGCGCAAAGAGCTGGCGCATGGTGGTGCTGAGGCCGTCGCCAAAGGTCATCATGCCGCGGGCGGGGCCCAGCGAGGCCAGGAACTGGCCGGCCTCGATGCCCTTGGCCAGCAGATAGCCGCACAGCGCGCCCAGCAGCACCGGGATCATGCTCACAAAGCCCCTGCCACGCAGATAGGCCGAGAACACGATCGTCATCAGCGTGGTAAAGGCCGCCACCAGCCAGCCGGCCGAGGCCATGTCGAGGGCGGTCTTGGCCAGCGAGATGCCGATGACGATGGCCACCGAGCCGGTGATGATCGGCGGGAGCACCTTGTCGAGCGCTTCTTTGCCCACCGCGCGGATGATCAGGCCCGCCAGAATCGACACCACGCCGGTGGCGATGATGCCGCCCTGCGCCACGCGCACGCCGCCCGCCTCGGCGCCCACGATGGCCGCCACGGCTGCGATGTAGGAAAAGCTCGAGCCATAGTAGAGCGGGATGCGCATGCCCGAGCCCAGCAGGGCCACCACCGTGGCCAGGCCGCTGGCGAACAGGGTCACGCCCACGTCGAAACCGGTCAGCAGGGCAACCAGCACCGTCGCCGGGAACATGGTGATGACGTGCTGAAAGCCGAGGGCGACCATGGCCGCGAATGGCGGGCGGTCTTGAGGAAGATAGCCGATGGGTTTGGTTTGCGTAGCCACTGACGTCTCCTTTCCACCAACTCGAAACGCTTGCCCACCACGCCGTCGTGCCTTGCCGGGCCTTCATTGGCCCCCACTGCTTGCTTGCACGAGAGAGCGGCGCTTGCCCGTTGCGCTGACCAGCCCAGGGCGCAAAAAAAAGCGGAGACCGTCAGGTCTCCGCTCTTTACAGCAATGGCAAGGGCGCGCCCGTAAGGGGCGCGAACACCTCCAGCCAAGCCGTCATGCCCATGTCGCTGTGCTTCTCTCGTGCCAAACTGCGAGATTGTAGACAGAGGCGCCTACAATGTCAAACGCAGCTCACCTGTCTGGGCGTCAAGCTGGCCGATGCCCTGCGGCGAGGCCACGATCACCTCGCTCACCATGCCCAGAAAGAGCCCGTGCTCGACGACGCCGGGGATGGCGTGCAACGCCGCGGCCAGCTCGTGAGGCGCAAAGGGCTCTGCATAGCGGCAGTCGAGGATATAGTTGCCCTCATCGGTGATGTAGGGCTGGCCCTGGCGCAGCCGCAACACGGGCTGGGCGCCGGTGCGCGCCACCGCCTCGCGGGTGCGCTGCCACCCAAAACGGATCACCTCGACGGGCACGGGGCTGACGATGCCCAGCCTGGGCGAGAGCTTGCGGTGGTCGACCACGATGATCTCGCGCGCGGTGCTGTAGGCGACGATCTTTTCGCGCAGCAAAAAGCCGCCCAGCCCCTTGATGACGTTCATGGCCGGGTCGACCTCGTCGGCGCCGTCGATGGTCAGGTCGACGCGCGGCTGGGCGTCCAGATCGGTGAGGGGGATGCCCAGCTCTTGGGCCAGCGTGGCGGTCTCGATGGACGTGGGCACGCCCACGATGTCGCGCAGATCGCCGCGGCGCAGCCGCTCGCCCAGGTGCAGCGTGGCAAAGCGCGCCGTCGAGCCGCTGCCCAGGCCCACCACCATGCCGTGCTGCACCAGCTCGGCGGCATACACACCCACCTGTCGTTTCAGTTCGTCGATGTCCATCGCTCATGCCTCGCCTCGAACTGCTGCGATTATAGCCAGCGCCGACGGCAGCCGCCAGCCGCGCAGGCTTGACGCTCAGCTCTCCCGGCGGCTATAATCCCGGCCGACAAGGGCTGACACGCCAGAAGGAGCCGATGCTGTACTTGAGCCTGGACCTGCGCGTCTCTGACTGGGATGCTGCCTCGCGCAGCGCCCTGGTCGAGGTGCTCAACTCGCCTGCCGGCGAAGCGCCGCCGCAGCGCGTGCGCCTGGAGATCGACCCCGAAGGGCAGGGCGAACGGCTCCTCTATGCCGAGGGCAATGCGCAGCTCCTCGGCCAGCAGTTGTGGCAGAGCGTCATGGTGGGTGAGATTCGCGATGCCTGGGCGCGCAGCTATCAACGGGCCATCGACCGCCGCCGCGGCCTGCGCCTGCGCGTGCACACCGACGACGGCCGCCTGGCGCAGCTCCCCTGGGAGCTCCTCTATGATCCCGCGCGGCAAGAGTACCTGGTGTATGACCGGCGCGTGTCGATCGTGCGCTATGCGCGCATTCCCAGTCCCCAGCCCGAGCCGGTGACCACCGGGCAGTTGCGCGTGCTGGTGGTGGCGGCCTCGCCGCGCGATCAGGCGCCGCTGGACTGGGAGCGCGAGGTCGAGCTGCTGCGGACGGCGCTGCAAGACCTGGTCGATGAAGGACGCATCGCGCTGAGCCTGTGCGAGCGCGCCACCGCCCAGCGCCTGCAAGACCGGCTGATGGAGACCAGGCCCGAGGTGGTGCACTATGTGGGGCATGGCGAGTACGACTCGGCCCGGCAGACCGGCGCGCTGCTGCTCGAGACGGCGCATGGCGACACCGCCCGGCTCGAAGCCCACGCTGTGGCCCGTCTGCTGTGTCGTTATCGCACCCAGCTCGTCTTTCTCAATGCCTGCGACACCGCGCGCGGGCAGTCGATGGGCCTGGCCTCGGCGCTGATGCGCGGCGACATGCCCGCCGTGGTGGCCATGCAATGGCCCGTCGAGGACCAGGCGGCGATGCAGTTCGGCAGGGCCTTTTACCGCGGCATCTCGCACGACCTGACGGTGGACGAGTGTATGTGTGAGGGGCGCCTGGCGGTGAGCAGCGACGGCGGCGAGCCGGCCGACTGGGCCGCGCCGGTGCTGTTCATGCGCTCTCTCTCGGGCAACCTGTGGGTGCACACCGGCCTGCCCGCGGCCCAGACCGAGGCGCGCCCGGCAACGATGGCCACCGCTCTGGCCCAGCCGCAGGCCGCCGAGGTGCAGGCCAGCCCGTTTCTCACCGGCAGGCCCCTGCGCGCCGGCCAGGATGCCGGCCTGATGCTGCGTCGCGATGAGCTGGCGCGCCTGCTCAAACGGGCGCGACTGCCGGCCGTATCGCAGTATGTGGCGGTGTTGGGCTCGCAGTACAGCGGCAAGACCACGCTGCTGTTGCAGCTCAAAGATGCTCTACAGGCCGAGCAGGCCTGTCTCTACTGCGACCTGGCCGCGCTGCACGACGCCGACCTGCCCACCTGTTGCCGCCATCTGGCGTTCGAAGTCGCCCGGCAGCTCGAGGCCGCGATGGTGGCCCGCCAGGGGGGTGCTCTGCGGCGACTCTCTGCCCGAGCGCTGCGCCGCCCGGCGACGGCCACACTGCTGTCTGAGGAGCAGTTGGCGCGCGTGGCCACCCTCGACGACCTGGCGGGCGTGCTGCAGGTATTGGCGGCCAGCAGCCCCGTCGAGCGGATCACAGTGCTGCTCGATCAGGTCGATCGCCTGCCCGAAGGGGTGGCCGTGAGCCTGCTGGGCGCCCTGCGCAGCATGCTGCTGACGGCGCGCCGCGGTGGCAGCCCGCTGGGCAAGGTGCTGTTCATCCTGGCGGGCTCGCTGCGGTTGCAGGGCTGGCTCAACCAGCGCACGTCGCAGCCCGGCCTGTTCGAGCGGGTGTATCTGGGCGAGCTCGACGCCTGGCAGGTGGCAGGGGTGCTGGCCCAGTTCGGCCGCCTGGGCATAGCGGTCGACGAACAGGCGCCACGGCTGGTGCTCGAGGCCACGGGCGGCCACCCCTACCTGACGATGCGCCTGTGCGCCTGGCTCGAGCGGCTGCAGCCGTCGGCCATCGACGCGCAGGCCATCGATGATGCCGTGGTCAACATGCTGGCGTCGGATGCCCACCTGGCCGAGACGGTGGAGCGGGTGATGGCCGACGCCACCGCGCAGGCGCGCATGCAGGCGGTGCTGGCGGGCGAGCGCCTGCGGTTCGTACGCAGCGACCCCGCGCTCTCGACGCTGGAGCTGATCGGCGTCATCTCACCCACCACGCCGGTGCGGGTGCGCAGCCGTCTCTATGAGCTGGCCCTGCGCGCCAGGCTGCCAAAGAACGTGTCTGTAGCGGGCCGCAGTGCGCCCGAGGAGGTAACCGTATGAAGTCGACCTGGACGCCGCGCAGCATCTATCTGTATGTGGTGTGCCTGATCACGCTGGTGATGATGATCATAGGCACGGTGAATGTGATCAAGTCGGTCACCGAGATGGCCTATCCGCAGCCGCGGCCCTATCCGCAGGTGACGATCAAGGCGCCGGGCGAAGAGCCGCTCGCCCCCGAGGCCGAGGCGCGCTTTATCGAAGAGCAGCGCGAGGCCGACCGGCAGTGGTCGCGGCGCAATGCGGTGCTGTCGATCGTGGGCAACGGGGCGCTGCTGGTCATTGCGGCGCCGCTCTACCGGTTTCACTGGCGACAGGTGCAGCGCGAGCGCGAGGCCGCCGAGGCCTGACAGGAGCGTGTTGACAACCGGCGGATTGCCCCTAGAATGGCCGCCAAACGTTGCCTCAGGAGGCGCACCCCTTGAAAAAGCTCCCGGTTGGGCTCGTACTGGTCGCGATCTTTCAGTTCATCCCCATCGTCATCATGCCCGTGAACATCCTCAAGGGCATGGGCGTCGAGCTGTGGACGCCCGTGCTGGCGCTCTTTGCGCTGCTGGGGGTGTTCCTGTTGCTGCGACGAGGCTGGAGCCGCGTGGCCAGCATCTTTGTGCAAGGGTTCAACATCATCGTGCGTCTGCTGATGGGCGTCAGCAATGTCGTGGCATCAGCAAAGGTGGGCACGGGCTTTAACGCCCAGGTTGCGGTGACCTTTGCGGCCTCGATCGTGCTCTCGGCGCTGATCCTCTACTACATCGACCAGCCAGACGTGCAACTGCAGATGCAGAGCTGACCACCCACAGTCGGGGTCAGAAAAAGACGCCGGATCTTCAAGATCCGGCGTCTTGGCATGCGGCGTCGGCGCTATTGCTTCTCGTACACCTGGCCATCGGCGGCGGGCGCCTCGGCTCGGCCCACCACACCGGCCAGCACGATCATGGTGATGAGGTAGGGCGCCATGCGCATGAACTGCGAGGGGATGGGCACCTTGAGGATCTGCAGCTTGGCCTGGAAGGTGTCGGTAAAGCCAAAGATCAGCGAGGCCCCAAAGGCGCCAAAGGGGTCCCATTTGCCAAAGACCATCGCTGCCAGCCCGATAAAGCCCTTGCCCGCGGTCATCAGTTCGTCAAAGCGGGGCACCGAGCCCAACACCAGAAACACGCCGCCCAGCCCGGCCACCATGCCGCCGAGGATGACGTTGACGTAGCGCACGCGGAACACGTTGATGCCCAGGGTGTCGGCTGCCCGCGGATGCTCGCCCACCGCCCGTGTGCGCAGCCCCCAGCGGGTGTAGTAGAGCATCACGTGCACCACGATGAGCAGGGCAAAGAGCAGGTAGACGATCAGGTTGTTCTCAAAGAACACCGGGCCGATGATGGGTATGCGCGAGAGCAACGGCACGGGCCAGTTGGCGAACTTGCCCGGGTTGTTGAGGTGCTGGTACTGCGTCAAGAACTTGGCGCTGATAAAACTGGTGCCGCCTGTCGCCAGGATGTTGATGGCCGTGCCGCTGATGATCTGGTTCACCTTGTAGCGGATCGAGAGCACCGCCAGCAGCACGCCCAGCAGGCCCGACGACAGCACGGCGGCCAGCAGGCCCACCCACAGGCTGCCCGAAAGGCTGCCGAACACCGCCGAGACCAGGGCGGCGGTCAGCATCATGCCTTCGATGGCGATGTTGATGACGCCCGAGCGCTCGCACAAGACGCCGCTCAGGGCGGCCAGCGCGATGGGCGTGGCGCGCTGCACGGCCGTCTCGAGGATGCCGATCAGGTTCAGGCTTTGGTCGCGGGCGGCCCACGTCAAAAAGGCCAGCACCAGCAACCCGGCCACCAGCCCGAGCACCAGGCCCTGGGCCCGCTCAAAGCCTCGCACGAGCTGCACCGCACCCAACGCCACCGAGATGAGCGCCATGGCATAGAGGCTTGCCAACACGGGCAGGGTCACATCGGGCAGGCGCAGGGCAGCCGTCTGGCGCCCCGGGTTGAGCACAAAGGTGGCCAGTTGCCCGGTGCTCGAGGTGCGCACGAAAAAGAGATAGATGATCAGCCCGATGGCGATGAGCACGATGCCCAGCGTGCGGCTGCGCTGTTTGGCCTGCGGATCGATGATCGTCGCGGTTGTGCTCATACCTGCACCCCCTCTGCGGCGCTGCCGACGAGAGGCTGTTCCTCAGGGCCGCGCTGCTTGATGCGGTAGATGGCGCGGATGATCTCGGGCGCGGCGATAAAGATGATGATCATCGCCTGCAAGATCGAGATGATGTCGATGGGAATCTGCGCCACCGACTGCATGCGCGTGGCGCCCGCGCGCAGTGTGCCAAAGAGCAGCGCTGCCAGCACCACCCCCACCGGGTGACTCCGCCCCAGCAGCGCCAGCGCAATCGAGTCAAAGCCATAGCCTGCCGAAAAGGCGTTGGGCATATAGTAGATCAGGCCGGTGATGTCGTTGGCGCCGGCCATGCCCGCCAGGCCGCCGCTCAGGAACATGGCCAGCACGATGTTGCGCGTCAGGCTGATGCCGGCGTAGCGCGCTGCGCTAGAGTTGGCGCCCACGGTGCGCAGCTCGAACCCGATGGTGGTCTTGAACAGCAGCCAGTAGACCAGCGCGGCCATGGCCAGCGCCACGAAAAAGCCGGCATGAAAGCGGATATCGCCCCCGAAAAAGCGCGGCAGGCGGGCGCTGGCCTCGATCTCGGGCGAGATGGGCCGGTAGCCTCCCGGGCGCATCATGGGCCCATTCAGTAGCCAGTCGCTCAGCGCAAAGGCGATATAGTTCATCATGATGGTGTTGATCACCTCGTGGCCGCCGGTCTTGGCCTTGAGCAGCCCGGGTATAGAGCCCCAGAGCCCGCCGCCAACCACGCCGGCCAGCAACGTCAGTGGCAGGTGCACCCAGATGGGCAGCCCCTTGAGGCTATAGCCCACAAACACCGACGCCAGGCCGCCCACAAAGTACTGCCCCTCGGCGCCGATATTGAACACCCCCGCACGAAAGCTCAACGCCACCGCCAGCCCCGTCAGGATGTAGGGCGTCGACTTGACCAGGCTCTCTGACAGCGAATAAAAGGCGCGGTTCAACAGCGACGGATCGCCGCGCGTCCAGGCGGCCACGGCTTGCACCATCTCCTTGGGGTTGCCGATCGAGCCCTCGAACAGCGCCACATAGGCCACACGCACGGCGCGCCAGGCAGCCTTGAGGCCGACGCCGGGCTTTTGGAAAAAGTTGAAATGGATCGTCACGCCCGGGCCCAGCGCGGGGTACAGGGCGCGCGCCTCGTCGAGGCCGATCTGCGTCGCGGGGTCGTCCACCTCGGCCACCACGCGCAGGCTCTTGCGGCCCAACGCCACGGCGTCGCCGATGACGACCTCGTTGGGGTGTCGCCAGAGGGCCTCTTCGAGCGAGATCTCGGTTTCGGGGTTGGTAAAGGGCACCGCCACCTGCCTGGGGATGCGTGTGAACGCGGCGATGACCTGCAGGTCGGTGACGATGATCAGAATGCCGCCCAGGATGAGAGCGGTGACAATGGCCAACACAGGCATCAATAGCGCCTGCAGGCGCCGGCCACGCTTGCGCGGTGATCGGTTCATCAGCCACTCACCTCCTCTGGTTGCGGCCGCGCCTGTGCGCTGCGCACGCCTGCCATCAACAGGCCGATCTGGTCTCGACTGGCCTCGCTGGCCGGGATGTCGGCCATCAGCTCGCCTCTGAACATCACCAAGATGCGGTCGGCCAACTGCATCACCTCGTCCAGCTCTGACGAGATGAGCAGCACGCCGGCGCCGCCGTCGCGCTTTTCAACGATGCGGCTGTGGATGTATTCGATCGAGCCCACGTCGAGCCCGCGGGTGGGCTGTGAGGCGATCAGCAACTGGATGGGGCGGTTGAACTCGCGCGCCACGATCACCTTTTGCTGGTTGCCGCCCGAGAGGTTGGCGACCTTGGTGTCGATGCCGGGGGTGCGCACGTCAAAGTCGTCGACGAGTTGGCGGGCAGAGCCATCGATGGCCTCTCTCTGCAGCCTGATGCCCCGGGCAAACGGGGGCCGGTAGTAGGTGTTCAGGATAAAGTTGTCGGCCACAGGAAAGCTCAGCACCAGGCCATCTTGCTGGCGGTCTTCGGGCACATAGGCGGTGCCGTGCTCGACGATCTTGCGCGGCGACGCGTTGGTCACGTCATCGCCGGCGATGCGCACCTGGCCTGCAATGCTCGACCGCATACCGGTGAGGGCCTCGACCAGCTCGGTTTGGCCGTTGCCCTGCACGCCGGCCAGGCCCACGATCTCGCCACGGCAGACCTCGAACGAGACGTTCTTGACGGCCAGGTGGTGGCGATCGTCGAGCACATCCAGCCCGTCAACCACGAGCACCGGCTCGCCGGGGCAAGCGGGCGCCTTTTCCACCGCCAGAGAGACGGCGCGGCCTACCATCATGGCGGCCAGGGCCTCTTCGCTGGTCTCGGCAGGCGTGGTCTCGCCCACCACGCGCCCGCGGCGCAGCACCACGATGCGATCGGCCAGCTCCATCACCTCGTTGAGCTTGTGGCTGATAAAGATGACCGACTTGCCGCTATCCACCAGACGGCGGATGATGGCGAACAGGTCGAGCACCTCTTGCGGCGTGAGCACGGCCGTAGGCTCGTCGAGGATGAGCACATCGGCGCTGCGGTAGAGCACCTTGATGATCTCGACGCGCTGCTGCACGCCCACGGGCAGGGTGCGGATGGTGGCGTCGGGATCGACGGCCAGGCCATAGGCCTCAGAGATCTCGCGGACGCGCACGGCGGCGCGCCGTCGGTCGAGGAACACGCCCTGGCGCACCGGCTCGTCGCCCAGCATGACATTCTCGGTGACGGTGAGCGGTGGCACCAGCATAAAGTGTTGGTGCACCATGCCGATGCCCTGGTGTATGGCGTCTTGTGGGCTCGAGATGGCCACCTCTTGGCCGCGGATGGTGATGCGGCCGCTGGTGGGGGCATAGAGCCCGTAGAGGATGTTCATCAGGGTGCTCTTGCCGGCGCCGTTTTCGCCCAACAGGGCCAGAATCTCACCCTGGTGCAGCGCAAGGTCGATACCGTCGTTGGCGACCACCCCTGGAAAGACCTTGGTGATGCCCTCAAGCTGCAAGATTGGGGCCATGCTCTCCTCCGCTGTGGCGCTACGGGCCGACCCGGTTGCTGGGGGCATTCTACTCGCCCATGCGGTGCCATGGCAAGCGGCCGCTCAAGAGGCGCAAGGAGCACGAAATGAAAAGAGGAGCGGGCGCAAGCCCGCTCCTCTTGGGTGCCGATCGCGACGAAGGCTATTCGCGCCCGCGCGCCAGCGCCTCGTTCGAGAGCTCCACGGCCTCGTCCAGGGCGGTCTGGGCATCGGCGATGCCTTCGAACACCTTGGTCATGGCCTCTTCGGCGTAGGTGCGCATCTCTTGCTCACCTGCGACGGCGGGGCCTGGCTGTGCAGCCGGCATGATGACCTCGACCTGCTCCTTGACGATGGGGTTCTCGGCAAAGTAGTCGTCCAACAGGGCCGACGCCGAGGCGCGCACCGGCATGTAGCCCGAGGCGCTGCCCCACTTGGCGGTCTGCTCAGTCGAGCTAAAGAACTTCATGAACAACCAGGCGGCCTTTTGCTTGGCCTCGGTCGTCTTGAACATCACCAGGCTACCACCATACAGCACCGTGCCGGGCCTGCTGGGGTTCGATTGCGGCGGCAGTGTGTGGCCATATTCCTTGACCAAACCACCGCTTTCCTCGACGGCCTGCTGGTAGTAGTAGGTGCCCGAGGTCGAGCCAAAGGTGAACGCCACGTTGCCCTTGCCGAACTCGGCCTGGTCGGCGTAAGAGCCTTCCGGCTTGACGGCCGCGCCGGCGTCGATCAGGCGCTTCATCATCGCGAGCGCCTCGACGGCCTCGGGGCCGTTGAAGATGGCCTCGGTCTGATCGGCGTTGGTGCGCGAGGCGCCGCGGCTCAACAGCCAGCTATCGAGCGTCGAGGCGTTCTCATAGTAGGCGTAGCCGATCTTGCCGGTCTTGTCGTGGACGGCAAGGCACATCTCCTCGAACTCTGCCCAGGTCTTGGGAGGCGCGTCGTAGCCGGCCTCTTTCAGCAGGTCGAGGTTGTACCACATACCCTCGGCGCTCTTGGCGAACGGGAAGGTAAAGTACTTGTTCCCATAGGCGGGGAAGCGCCCTTCGGCCAGATAGCCGGGGTAGATGTCTGACAGGTCCTCGGCGGTGAGGCCAAGATCGGGATCGTTGATATACGGATCCAGCTCTTGCACCACGCCGGCCTTCAGATAGTCAGAGACCATCGAAGGATAGGACACGGCCAGGTCGGGCGTGCCACCAGCGGCGATGGCGGCCACCAGCTTCTTGTAGAGGCTGGTATAGTCGCCCTGATAGGTGGCGATCACGTTGATCTCGGGATACTTGGCCTCAAAGTCGGCGATGATCTCGTCCAGCAACTCGCCACGGAAGCTGTCTGGCGCCTGGTTGTGCCAGAACACCAGGTTGACCGCTTCGCCCAGCACCACGCCGGTCTCGACGCCCGTGGGCGCCTCGCCCCAGCCGGTCCAAACCTGCTTGGCGATGACCTGCTTGCGCAGATCCTCGAGCTCGGCCTTGAGTTCGGCGGGAATCTGGTCTTCCATCGTGCCAGGGGCCAGGCCGACGCCGTCATTGGCCAGCGTGCCCACATAGGTGCCGCCGGCAAAGGTGCCGTCCACCACCTGCTCGACGACGCCCACCACAGAGACATCCATGTTCTTGAGCACCGAGGTGAGCACGACGTTGGCATACTGCGGCGCAGTGATGGTCCAGTCGGCGTCGACGCCGATCAGCATGCCACCGCGCTCTTGCAGCACGGCTGCGGTGCCGTTGCCCACAGGGCCGGCCACCGGCATGATGATGTCAGCGCCCTCGTCCATCAGGCTCTCGGCCGCGCGGCGACCATCATCGGTGGACTCAAAGTTGCCCACGTAATAGTCGGTGCCGAGGACCTTGACGTTGGTGCCATGCACCTGGTTGTACTGCCACACGCCCTGGGCAAAGCCGTCCATAAAGATGGTTACCGAGGGGATCTCGATGCCACCAAAGGTGCCCACCACGCCAGTCTTGGTCATGCCTGCGGCGAGGTAGCCAGCCAGGAAGGTGGCCTGATCGGTGGCGTAGGTGAGGCCCAGCACGTTCGGCATGGGCTCGTCGTAGCCAAAGTCGACAATCGCGAACTTGACGTCGGGGTTGGCCTTGGCAAAGTTGGCCGTGTCCTCGCCCAGCAGATAGCCTACTGTGAGGATCAGGTCGACGCCCTGCTGCAGATACTCGGTGATGTTCTTGGCATAGTCGGTCTGCTGCTGCGATTCGAGGTAGCTGCCTTCGATGCCAAGCTGCTCGATGGCGTCTTGGACGCCCTTCCACGAGGTCTGGTTGAACGACAGGTCGTCGACGCCACCCATGTCGGTCACCAAGCCAACCTTGACGACCTCAGGTTCGGGTGTGGCGGCGGGGGCCTCAGCGGCGGCTTCCGGCTTGGCCGTCGGCGCTGCAGGCACCGGCGTCGGGGTGGGCTGAGTGCAGCCGCTGAGCACCATCGCCAGTGCCAGTAGCACACTCAGCGCAGCGAATAGTCTAGTGCGCATTACATCCTCCTCATTGGGCCATGGATCAAGGGGAGCGGTTCGCTCCAAGCCCATGTATTATACTCTGCTGAGAAGGGCATGCAAGGCGTGCCAGCATAGGCTCTGACATGGATTGTTGGCGGGCGCTGAACCGTGCTAGAATCGCGCCAGTTCAAAGACCGAGGTGGGATGCTGCTTCCACTGCTTCCTGCGATGCTGTCGGTGCTGTCGGTGGCCGCCTGGTATGCGGTCAGGCGCAGCGGTCAGGCAGCCTGGGCACGCCGATCCTATCTGGGGGCCAACGCGATGGCCCTGATCGTGGCGTTGCTGCTGCCGGACTCTGAGGCCATTCTGACGCCTGGCGGCGCATCTATAGCCCATCTGCAGCTGGCCTGGGGAGGCGCGTCGCGCCAGGGCGCGGTGGCGTTGCTGTTGGCCACGTTGGCGCACCAGGTCACCCCGCGCGAAGACCAGCGTGTGGCGCCCGAGGCGCTGCTGGTGGCGGTGTCGCTGGCAAGCCTGGCGGCTGCCAACGCGCAGGCGTTGGGCCTGTCGGTAGGCCTGCTGGGCATCGTCATCGTCTGGGTCGAGGGCGCCCTGCCGGCCGGCTCGCGCAGCCCCTTTGCCGTCTTGGGGCTCATGGCCATGCTGGCGGCTCTTGCGCTGCTGGGGCTCATCGCGGCCGCCTCGCTACGGCCGGCCGGCGGGCTGACGACGCCTTCCTGGGTGGCGGGCGCCGTGGTGTTTGGTCTGGGCTTTGGCGGGCTGCTGTTGGGCTACCCCGCTTTGCGCTGGCCCACGATGGCGGCCTGCACCGTCACGGCGGCGCATCTGCTGCAGCGCCTGTATACCCCGCCGGGCGTCGCTCAGGCTTCGATGACGTTGGCGCTGGCCGTGGGCGGCCTGGCGGTGCTCATCGCCGGCGTATCGACAGCGCTGTGGGGCCCGCGCGGGCGCGCTCTCGATGCGCTCTATAGCCTGGCCTTTGGCCTGGCGCTGTTGGCGGCTGTGCTCGATGCCACGCCGCACAGCGGCACGTCGGTGGTGGCGCTGTTGGGCGCCGTGCTGGCCTACTCGGCGCTGGTGGCGCTCGAGCGCTCTGAGGGGCTTGGCTGGTATGAGCTGCCCCGTCTGGTCGCCGTGGCCACCCTGGCCGGGCTTTTGCCGGGGGGGCTGCTGGTGGCGCGCTGGCGCGTGCTCACGGCCAGCCTGGCGCTGGGCGATGGCTGGCTGGTGTTCTGGCAGGTGCTGGCGAGCGTGCTGGCCTGCTGGGTGGCTGCCAAGATCGCCATACCCTGGGCGTGGGTGCGGGGCGCCTCGATGCGGCCGCGCGACTGGACAGCGTGGGGGTTGGGGGCGTTGTTGGCCCTGCTCTGCCTGGCTCTGGGTGTGGCGCCCTTTGTGGTAGCGCCCGGGTTGGGCTGGTTTGGCGGGCGGCAACAGGGGCCCGTGCTGTGGGGGCTCGTGCTGGCGCTGCTGCCTGCTCTGTTAGGCATTGGCCTGGCACTTTGGCCGGCGGCTGTGCGAGCCGAGACGCGCTCCAGCCGTTGGCGTGAGTGGGTGCGGCCCACCTGGCAAGGATCGTGGGAAGGCGCAGTGATCTGGTTTGATATGGCCCGACAGCGGGGCGCTGAATGTCTGTATGGCCTGGGCCAGTTGGTCGAAGAGCGCTTGCTGATGGTATGGGGTCTGTTGTGGGCCCTGGCGCTCGTGCTGGTGGCCCTGGAAGCCGGCCTGTGAGCGGATCATGATGCTGAGCATCACGCAGCTAGCCCTCTTGCTGGGGGTTGCCACCGGCCTGGTGGCGGTGACGGCGCGACGCGCTGGAGTGCTGGGCCTGGCGATCCAGTATGGGCTGCGCCTGCTGCTGGTGGGCCCGCTATTGCTGCGACCGGTGCTCTATGGCCAGGTGGCGTTGGCGCTGGCCTCGCTGCTGATCCTTTACGTCTCGGCCAGCACGCTGGCAGAGATGCAGCGGCGGCGACTGCGCGAGGGGTTTGACCCGCTGGCGCGCATGGGCGGGCTCTATGGGCTGTTCTGTGTCGCGCTGGCGGGCTTTCTGGCGCTCGGCCTGTACCGCTCTTTTCCGCTGCCGGGTCTGTCGGCAAGCGTCACGCTCACCTGCTACTGGCTGCTGCTGGCGGGCCTGCTGCTCACAGCCATCGAGCCCACGGTGCTGGGGCAGGGGCTGGCCGCTATGACGGCGCTCAACGGGTTCGAAGTGGCCTTCTTGAGCCTCGACAACGGCCTGCTGATGATCGCCCTGCTCAGCCTGCTACAGATCGGCCTGGTGCTGACCATCGCGGTGCTGTCAGAGCAACAGCTCCAACGGCTGGCCGAGGACGAGGGGCGATGATGCCGCTCACTGCCTGGCTGGCCGTGCCATTTGTGGCTGCGCTGTTGCTGTGGCCAGTGCGCCGTGTGCGACAGATCGCTGCACCGCTGGCGGCGCTGGTCTATTTGGCGCTGGCGGCGACGGCGCCGTTCGTGGCACGTAGCGAGGCCATCGACGTGCTGGGGCGGGCCTTTGACCTCAGCGCCGCACAGGCTCCCTATGTGTGCTTTTTGGCCGTGGGGCTGGCCTTGCTGATGGCCGGCGGCGCCTTTGTGCAAGAGAGTGCGCTGGTGTGGCCGGGCTCGTTGGCCACCTTTGGCTTTATGCTGGGCGCGCTGTGCGCCGGCAGCGCGCAGTTGGCCGGCGCGCTGTTGAGCCTGGCAGCGATCGGCGTGGCCTTTTGCCTGCTGGCGCCCGATACGAGCGAGCTGGCCATGCGCACGGTGATTGTGCTGCTCTGTGGCACGTTGCTGGTGTTGCTGGCCGGCTGGACGGCGCAGTCCTCGCAGCTCGAGCATCCCCTCTCGTTGAGTCCCATCGGTCGAGGGGCGGCCCTCATCGGCATGGGGCTGCTGCTGGGCCTATTCCCGTTTGGGTTCTGGGCGCCACCGTTGGGCCGCGTCGAACGGCCCACAGGCGCTTTTCTGGCGGTGTGCGCCATAGGGCTGGTGGCGTCGCTGCGCATGGCCGAGTTGAGCGGCCTGGTTGGCCAGGAGCTCTTGCCAACGGTGTTCCGCTGGGGCGGGCTGATCACCTTCTGCCTTGGGGCCGTGGGAGCGCTGCTGCCAGACCGGCTCAGCGCCGTGGTGGGCTACGCGGCCATGGCCGACCTGGGTGTAGCGGCGCTGGCCATGGGCGTGGCGCCGCTCGAAAACGTCGATCTGGCGACGCAACACCTGGCCTATCGCGCGGTGGCCTGCGCCCTGCTGTGGGTGGCGGCGCGCGTGTTGGCCAAGTGCTTTGGGGCCGACGATCTGCGCTCGCTGAACGGCGCGTTTAGCCGTGCGCCCTTGACGTTGACGGCCGTGCTGCTCGGCGGCATGTCGCTATCGGGGCTGCCGCCCATGGCGGGCTTTGCCAGCCGCAGCGCCATCTTGGGGTTGACGAGCGCCAGCCCATGGTGGTCGACACTGTGGGCGCTGGGCACGCTGGGGCCGGTATGGGGGCTGGCGCGCATCGTCATCGCCTCGTGGGGGCCCACGCCGCCCCCTGGCAGCCGCCGTGAGCCGTTGTGGCTGGGGGTGTTGCTGTTGGTGACGGGCCTGGCGCTGTTGGCGGGGGGCATATGGCCCAACGTCGTCGCCTGGCTGTCCAGCCTCGCTAGCTAGGCGCCCAGCGAGCGCAGCGCCGCCAGGATGCGCGCGTCGAGCGACTCGGCATCGGGTGGAATAGCCGCCAGGGCGGCCTGCGCCTCAGCCTGGCTATAGCCCAGCGCCGTGAGGGCATTGATCACATCCACATCGCCCTGGGCCAGTGAAGCGGGCTGCCAGGCCTGGGTGGGCACGCCGATGCGATCCTTCAGGTCGAGCACCAACCGCTGCGCCGTCTTGCGGCCGACGCCCGGGATGCGCGTAAGCGCGACCACATCGTCGTGGGCCACTGCGCCGCGCAGCGTCTCGGGCGAAAAGGTGGAGAGCACCGCCATAGCCGTGCGGGGCCCCACGCCGCTGATGGTCAAGAGCATTCTGAACAGGTCGCGCTCTTCGGATGTCTTGAAGCCATACAGTGCCAGGTCGTTCTCGCGCACGATCAGCTCGGTGATCAGCTCGACGTGCATGCCCACATGGGGCACGCTGTCGAGCACGCTCGCGGTGACCTGCACCCGAAAGCCCACTCCCTGCACCGCCACCACCAGGGCGCCCTCTTCGCGCACCTGCACCGCTCCGCTGAGGCTGGCGATCATGCTCTACTCCGCATTCTGCGCCAACTCGGTATAGCGCAACGCATGATAGTGGCAGATAGAGGCTGCCAGGGCGTCGGCGGCGTCGTCGGGGCGCGGCAAGGCGTCGAGCGTTAGCAGGAGCTGCACCATCTGCTGCACCTGCACCTTGTCGGCCAGGCCATAGCCCGTGACGGCCTGCTTGATCTGCAGCGGGGTGTATTCGGCCACCGGCACACCGGCCTGGGCCAGCGCCAGCAAGATGACGCCGCGCCCCTCGCCCACAACGATGGCCGTGCGGGCGTTGGTGGCAAAGAAAAGCTCCTCGACCGCTGCCGCTGTGGGGCGATAGCGTTCGAGGAGCGCCATGATCTCGCCATGCAACTTGGCCAACCGGTCTCCGATGGCCATGCCCGGCGGCGTGGTGATGACGCCGTAGGCGACGGCCCGGATGTCGCCACCGTCGCCCTCGATGAAGCCATATCCGGTAGTGGCGAGCCCAGGATCCAGGCCCACGATGAGCATGTGGCTCAGGCCGCCTGGTACTTGTCCATCACTTCGTCAGAGATGTTGAGGTTCGAGAACACCTCTTGCACGTCGTCCAGGTCTTCGAGGGCCTCGACGAGCTTGAGGTTGCGGATGGTCTCTGCCTCTGACATGTCGATGCGGCTGTTGGGCACCCATTCGACCGACGAGCTCTCGATGGCATAGCTCGCCTCGCTAAGAGTGTCGAGCACCACCTTGAAATCCTGCAGGGCGGTGGTGATCTCGATCTCACCGTCGCTCACCTGCACGTCGTCGGCGCCGGCGTCGATGGCCACGAGCATGATCTCGTCGGGGTCCTCGTCCTGGGCGTTGATGAGGATCACGCCCTTGCGCTCAAACATCCATGCCACGCAACCGTCCGCGCCCAGGTTGCCGCCAAACCGCGAAAAGACGTGGCGCACTTCGGCCACGGTGCGGTTGCGGTTATCGGTGAGGGTTTGCAGGATGATGGCCGAGCCATTGGGGCCATAGCCCTCGTAGATGTGCTCTTCGAGCCCGCCACCCTCGCCACCGTCGCCTGCGCCGCGCTTGATGGCGCGCTCGATATTATCTTTGGGCATGTTAGCTGAGCGAGCCTTGTCAAGGATGATCCTGAGGCGAAAGTTGCTGTCCGGATCAGGCCCTCCCTCTCGCGCCGCGAGTGCGATCTCGTGGCCGAGTTTGGTGAACATGGCGCCGCGCTTGGCGTCGTTGGCTCCCTTGGCCCTCCTGATCGTGGCCCACTTACTATGACCAGACATCGATTTCCTCCTGACTTGACAGCGACTTGCCCTGCATCCCATTATAGCACGCGGTGGCATCGCCCGGCAATTGGCCCTGGTTTTGTGAGGGGCCATGTCGCCCGCACAGCCCGGGCGCCAGCGCAAAAAAAGAACAGGCCCGTTACGGGCCTGTTCTGGCAATGCAGGGTCAGGTGGCCGCCTATGCGGCTCCGTGCTCAGCGTCGGCTTGCTCGCCCTCTTCAGCCTCGGCAGCAGCACCCGAAACGGCCTCCTCGACCTCTTCCTCTTCCTCAACCGCACGAGGCACGTGCACGCGCACAATGTCGCTCTCGGGCGGCTCGAGCACCGTGACGCCCAGAGGAATGTCGAGGTCTTCAAAGGCGATGGCCGAGGATTCGTCGACCAGCACGCTCACATCGACGACGATGGCGTTGGGGAGATCCTGCGGCAGGCACTCGATGTCGAGCTCAGAGACGAGCTGCGTCACCGACATGCCCTCGAGGGTCACCGGCGCCTCGCCCACCAGCACGATGGGCACGGTGCTGGTGATGACCTGGCCGGCCACCACGCTGTACAGGTCGACGTGCAAGATGGCCCGCGACACCGGGTCGCGCTGCACATCGCGGAACAGGGCCATCTGCGCATCGGCCTCGCCCTCGATGCTGAGGCTGAGCAAGCGGTTGGTGCCCGCGTGCAACACAGCCCGCTCGAGCTGCGCCTCGGCAAACTGCAGCGCTGTGGCCGCAGACCCACGCCCATAGATGACGCCTGGCACCCAGCCCGCACGCCTCAGCGCCCTGGGCTTGGCGCTCTGGCGCGGCGAGGCCTGCAAAGGTACGGCTTGTGACATAGCCCCCATCCTCCTATGTATGTCTACAGACGAGCATTCGTCCGCGATGAGGGCCGATCGACTAGAGCCCCCAAGATCGCAAGGGAATTGAGGCTATTGTAAGCCCGCCACGGCTCTGGACCAAACCGGCCGCGGGGCAGGGTCAGCGGTTGCGGCCGCGCACCATTTTGAGCCAACGCAGGATGCTGCGCGTGACCTGAATGGCATAGGTCGCGTCGGCGTCGGTGGGGCGCAGGCCGCGGTGCACGATGTCGTTGCGCAGATCGTTGATCTCGCTAAAGCGCTGCCACAGCTCGGGGTTGTCGCGTTTGAGGCTAAAGCCCGAGTAGCGCCTCAAGAGCGCCTCGAGCTTGGAGGTGAGGCTGCGCGTCGAGAGGGCATGGTCGATCTCGCTGTCAGAGAGCCCCTGTCGCTGCATGCCGTGGGTGAGCAGCACCGACACGGCGGCCTCGATGGTGGTGTGGCAGGTGGCGATGGCCTGCCGTGGAAAGCGCTGCGCCAGCGCGCGCTCGGCCTCGATCAGCAGGTCGTCGGCCAGGCCCACCGGCTCCTCGCGCTCCAGGCCCAGCCGCAGCTCTTCATACCACTGCTCGCTCTCGCGGGCCAGGTCAAAGCGCTCGCCCAGGGCCTCTTCTTGCTCGATCAGCTCGGCCTGCAAGGGGTCGGGCGCCAACACCGAGCCGTCATCGGCGCGCACAGTGACGTCGATATCGTCGCGGCGCAGGTCAAAAACATGATAGAGCTTGGCCTTGCCGCGCACCACGGCGATGAGGTTGTTGAGGGCGGCCAGCGCCTGCCCAGCAAAGGTGTCGCGCAACGCGTCAAAGGCGCCGGCGCGCCAGTCGCAGTCGGCCTCGAGCGGCAGCACGATGGTGCCACTGGAGTTGATCGAGCCCAGCGAGGCGATATTGCGCCCGAACACCACCCGCAGCACAAAGGGGTGGTCGTACCAGCTATACGAGGTCAGCCCCTCGGCCTGGTCTTGCGCGGCCAGCACCCGCGTGGCGGCGGGGTGTGAGGCGATGGTCAGAAAGGGCGTGTACGTCTGGGCGGTGACGTGCACCGTCTGCATGCCATAGACGGTGTTGACCTGATAGGGACCGCCAGCGATGCCAAAGGGCAGGCTGGCAAAGGCGACCAACGCAGGCATGCAACTCCTCTCCAAGAGTTGCTCTAGTTTACCTGAGGTCGTCGCTAGCTACCAATCGTCGGGCTGGACGCGCCGCTGACGCTTGATGGCGGTGCGACGGCGCTTTTGCGCCAGACGCCGCTCGATGGAGCCGCGCGTGGGCCGCGTGGGGATGCGCCGCTTGGGCACGTGCAGTGCGTTGGCCAGCACCACGCGCAGCCGCTCGAGCACGTCGAGGCGGTTGCGCCACTGGCTGGCATAACTGCTGGACGAGAGGTGCAGCACGCCGCCGCCCTCGAGCTGGCCGCGTAGTTGCTCGAGCAGGCGTTCGCGCTGCGCCTCGGTGAGGGCCGATGAGCGGGCCACGTCAAAACGCAGCTCGACGCGCGTCGAGGTCTTGTTGACCTTTTGCCCGCCCGGCCCGGCGCTCCGCGAAAAGCGTAGCTCGATCTCGCTCAAGGGGACCGTCAGCTCGGGCGTGATGCGTAGCTGTTCTATCACCGCTGAGACCTCTGGTGGCTGGGCAGTTGGCCTGCCCCGACGACCGGACTAGACTGATGGCGTCGATAGCTCTGCACAGGCTGGAGGGGGCATGCGCAGCAGGCCGTTCGTTGTGGGCGTGGCCGGGGGCAGTGGCTCGGGCAAAACCACGGTGGTCGAGCAGATCATCCAGGCGTTGGGCGCGCCCGATGTCACCGTGCTGCACCACGATGCCTACTACCGCGACCGCAGCGACCTGACGCTGGAGCAGCGCCAGGCCACCAACTATGACCACCCCGACTCGCTCGAGAACGAGTTGATGATCGAGCATCTACAGGCGCTGCTGCGGCGCGAGCCGGTGCAGGTGCCTGTGTATGACTTTAGCCGGCACGCCAGGCTGACGCAAACCGAGCGCCTGGCCCCTGCAGAGGTGATCATCGTCGAGGGCATCCTCGTGTTCCAGGATGCCCGCCTGCGCGAGCTGATGGACCTGCGCCTGTTCGTCGAGACCGATGCCGACGTGCGCTTTATCCGCCGGCTCAAGCGCGACCTCGAAGAGCGCGGCCGCACCCTCGACTCGGTGGTGCGGCAATACCTGGAGACGGTGCGACCGATGTACCTGGAGTTTGTCGAGCCGAGCAAGCGCTATGCCGACATCATCGTGCCCGAGGGCGGCTATAACACCGTGGCCATCGACCTGGTGGTGACCAAGCTGCGCGAGATGCTCAGAGCGAGCGGCGAGGTCTGAGCTGTCCACAGGGTGTGCAGAGTTCTCCACAGGAACTGCACCCAGGACAGTATCATCTGTGGATAACCTGCGCAGAATGTGGATAGCAAAACGCCCCTCTCACTCGAGAGGGGCATTCGTGTTAGCCCGGGTTTACCGCTGACGGGCGCTGGCCACGCCGACGGCGATGGTGGCCTTGAGCAGGTCAGCCCCCACAAAGGGCAGCACGCCCGCGTTGATGGCCAAGGGCAGCGACCCGAGATAGACCGAGAGCCAGGCGGTGCCTACGGCATAGATCACCACGATGCCGGCCAGAGCGCCCAGGGCGCGCCCCACAAGGCGCACGCTGATGCGTTGCGCCAGCCAGCCGGCGGCAAACGCCGCGGCGGGAAAGGCGAGTAGATAGCCTGCGGTGGGGCCCGCAAAGGCGGCCGGGCCCACCAGGCCTGTGGCCGTGGCGGGGGCGCCCAGCAACACCGCCTGCAGATAGGCGAGCTGCGCCAGCAGGCCGTCGCGAGGGCCGAGCAGCAGACCGCTCAGCAGCACCACCAGCACCTGCAGCGTCAGGGGCACCGGCGAAAAGGGCGTCAGCACGCTGAGGCGCGCACTGATGGCTGTGGCCAGGGCAAAGAGCGCGATGCTCAGTACGCGGACCCACGGACGATGGTCGACACGATGGAGAGCGCGTGACACCATGGGGAACCTCCGGGCGACTATCTCGAACGACACGTCGGCGATCACTATAGAGAAAAGGCGCGCCGCGTCAAAAGGTTACGGCCCGGCGCCGTCAGCCCGCGAAAAAGATGCGTTGGATGTCCTCGCGAGTGACCTTGCCCGAGGCCAGGCGGCTGCGCAGCTCGCTCATCTGCTGCAGCAGAGGAATGGCCTCGAGCGGGCCGCGCCGCTCTACGAATGCCGGCACCTCGGTGGGCAGGTCGACGGCGTCTCCGTGCACCAGGGCCGTGACGGCATCGAGGGCCTGCCCGTTCTGCACCAGGCCGTGGTGGTTCTGCTCGACATAGTGGGTGACCACGCCCGGCAGCCGCGTCGACCACAGGGGCACCTGCTCATCGCCAGATTCGGGGCCGATGGCGTGATACTCGGGCGTCAGCCAGGGCTCTCTATCGTCGTCGTTGTGGCGCACGTCGGTGATCGTCTCATAGTGGCAGCCGGCGATCTCGATCTGCTCCACGTCGGGCTGGCCGTTCAGCACCAGCTCATGCAGGCGCCGCGCCTGCTCTAGCAGGTCGAGGCGCACGGGCCGCCCCTGCCAGGCGGCACCGTCGTAGGGATCCCAGTCCAGCGGATAGGGCCGATGTCCCACAAAGAGCTCGGGCGGAGGCGGCAAGAGCTGGTAGGCCGAGGGCAGGTTGCGGGCAAAGCCGAGCACATCGTTGTCGGCGTTGAGGTGCTTGATGATCCGCACGGGCCGCGCCTGCCCCGCAAAGAGCAGCGCTGCCTCGGCGGCCCCCTGCAGGGGCGTGCCCAGCATGATCACGCGGGCCACACGCTGCTCGGCCTCGCGCGGATAGCGGGCCAGATAGGCACGGGCCACCAGCCCGCCCATGCTGTGGCACACCAGCGTAAAGCGGCGCTCGGGCATGGCCGAGGCCCAGCGATCGAGCGAGGCCGCCAGCGCGTCCGCCGTGGTGAGGATGCTATGGCGCCAGTCATAGGGAAACTCGTACAGGCGCGTCTCGCGCGCCAGCGCCAGCACGATCTGCAGATACGACAACTTCTCGAGGCCCAGCGGCATGATCTCGACGTCGGGAACGCGGTCGCTGACGCCGTCATCGTCCAGGTCGAGCAGGTTGAGGTGTCCGTCGAGCAGCACCTGCGGGTTGGGCCACAGCAGGGCGCTGATGCCGCGCACGCTGGTCAGTTGCGAGCCCATGATTCCGGGGATGAACACCGTGGCACTGCGCGGGCGGTCGCTCGGGGGCCGGTCGAGCAGAGCGCGCACTTCGGCGGCCTCGCGCTCGCTCATCATCAGCTCCACCCAAAAGTAAGGTCTGATCTTGCCCAGGCTGCGACCCAGGTACTCGGATGGGATCGACTCGAGCTGCGCGATGACCCATTGTGCAATGCTGTTGGCGATATCCATGCTCAGCCTCCAGAAGCAGAGCCGTGGGGCGCCTCGTCGCCAGCAGGCGCCCGTTCGAACATCTCGGGGTGATCGATGCCATGCAGAATGGTGCGCACGATCAACGCCGAGGCGTGATCGAGGTCGCGATACACCTGAGGGCCGCGGGCGCCGCCGAGCACAGCCCAGATGGCGTCGGCCAGCATGCGCCCCTGCGCATCAGCCTCGATCTTTTCCACCGCCTCGGCGGCCTCGGCCGAGAGAGACGCGCCCCGGCAGCTCTCGGCAATGGCGCGGATGAGGCCAAACCATTGCTGCAGCACGGTCGCCGCCGCGGGCGACAGGGCAAACGCGCGCTGCGTGCGCTGGCGCCAGGCAGCCTCTTGCTCGGCGTCGCCCCTGGCGTGGGCCACGCGCTGCAGCAGGTGATAGATCTCCCAGGCCACGGCGTTCTGGCCGCCCGCCTGGCTCACCTCGAGGGCCCGCGTGGCCTGCAGCGCAGCGTCGTCCAGCTCGCCCTGCCCGAGATGATGCTCGGCCAGGGCCCGCAGCGCGCCCATCAGCGCCTGGGGCTCGCCGGCCTGACGATAGGCGTCGACGGCGGTCTGGAGATCGGCTGTGGTCAGCCCGGGCTGCTCGAGCAGCGCCTGCAGGCGCGCCCGTCGCATCAGCAGGTTGCCGCGCAGAGCAAGCAGCTCGGCCGCCGAGGCCACGGCCAGGCCGCGGCTCAGCGCGTCGATGGCCGCCGGCAGGTCGTGGCGCTGGCTTTCGTGCAACAGCGCCACCTGCTCCCACAGGTTACATAGGGCCGGCCAGGCGCTGGCCTGCTGCAGGCCGTCGGCGGCCTGCTGAAAGCTCGCCAGTGCAGCCTCGGCCTCGCCCCTGGCGGCCAGGGCGCCGCCCTGCTGCGCCTGCAACAGGCCGATCAGCTCCAGATCGTCGAGCTGCTGGGCGAGTTCGAGCCCACGCTGAGCCGCCTCGTGAGCGGCATCGGGCTGGCGCGTCAGCAGCAGCGCCTCGCCCAGCTCGCGCCAGGCCTGTGCCTCGGCCGAGCGCGCCTCGGGCAGGCTGCGAGCCTGGTTCAGCAAGGCGATGGCCTGCCGCAGCGTGCCGGCCACCAGATCGGGCCGCAACGATGCCTTGAGCAGGCTGGCCAGCAGTTTGAGCGCCAGGCCCTGGTCGAGGGTGGCCTCGGGGGGCGCATAGGTCTGGCCCTTTTCGGCGGTGATGCGCTTGACCAGCCCTTGCAGCAGGGGCGCCGCCTGGTCGATGCGCCCGCTCTGCAGGATGCGCTCGGCCTGGCCCAGCACAAAGCGCACCGCCGCCCGGCTCAAGGGGCCTTCAGCGGGCACCGCGCTGGCGGCTGCGCGGTCGACGCGCCGGCGCAGGGCCGTGGCGGTCTCGCCCAGCCCGGCTGCCGCCAGCAGAGGCACGGCCGTCTGCACCAGCTCGGCGGCCAGGGTCAGCAGGTCGGCCTCGGCGGCCAGCGCCACCGACTGCACGATGTTGGCCAGCTCGAGGCGCAGCAGTCGCCGCGCAATGCCTGGCGCGCGCTCTTCGCCGCGGGGCAGCCAGCCCAACAGCCCCAGGGTGCTGTTGGCGTGGTGTTGAGCCAGCGCCTGCCGTTGCCGCAGCGTGATGCGCCGGGCCAGGTGGCCCGCCAGCGCCGGCTGCAGCGCAATGCGACTGAGCGTCAGCCCCTGCACCGGCTGCACGGCCAGCAGCCCGGCCGAGGCCAGGAGCGCCCTAAGGCGGCCCCAGGGCTCGGGCGCCAGGTCGATGGTGCGCAGTGTCGTCGGTTCGAGCAAGCCCTGCGGATAGAGCCCCAGGCCGTTAAAGGCCAGCCGCTCGTCGGGCGAGAGGTCGCCCAGCAAGAGCTCGATGGCCAGCTCGCCGCCCTGCTCGGCCCAACGCGCCCACTGCTGTGCAGCGTTGGGCAGGGTGCGCTCGATATCGGCCCGTAGCGCCTCAGCCGCGCCGGCCCGCAGGCGCGCAGCGGCGCAGCGCAACACCAGCGGGCTGCCGCCCAGCAAGCGGCGCCACGAGGCCGCCTGATCGGGCGGCAGCCCGGCCAGCGCCTGCAGCAGCGCGGCGCCCTCAGCGAGGCCGAGCTCGGGCAGCATCTGCGTCTGGGGCTCGAGGGTAGCCAGCTCGGCCGGCGCTGTGGCGCTGTCGGCCACCAACAGCAGCCGGCAGCCGGGCGTATGCGCCAGTTCACGGGCCAGGGCCAGCAGCCGCTGGCGCGCCTCGTCGTCATAGTCCGGGTTGTCGGGCACAAAGGGCGCCTCGACATTGTCCCAGATCAGCAGGGTGCGCCCACTCGCGAGCGCCTCGCGCAGGCGAACGCCGGCCTCGGGAGCGCCCGGCGTCGCCTCAGCGCCCAGCAGTTGCCAGGTGAGGTCGTGCACCAGCGTATCGGGCAGCAATCCGCTGTAGAGGCCGGTGTAGACCACGCGATCGAAGGCGCCGGTGCGCACCAGCCAGCGTGCAGTGGCGGTGGCCAGGGCCGTCTTGCCGCGGCCCACAGGGCCGTGCAGGCACACGATGCGCGGCTCGGGGGTCGTCAACGCCTGCTCGAGGGCGGCCCGCTGGGCCCCCCGCCCGATCAGAGGGGCATCGGCGTCTAGCGCCAGGCCGCCGGGCGTGGGCTGCAGGGGCAGGCGCTGCCAGGCCGGGCGCAGGCCATCCTGGGGCAGGGGCACAACGCGCGCCACGCCCGTTGACTCGGGCTGGGGGCGCCACAGCGGGTGGGCGCCGGCGGCGCCCAGCGCTAAACGAGCGCGCTCGACGGCCGGCGCGAGGGCGCGCTGGGCGCTCTCGCAGGCGGCGGCCAGAGGCTCGCCGGCGAGCAGCTCGCTGAGCAGCTCCAGCAGTGCAGCATGCAACTCGGGCGGCGCCATGCCGCCATCGAGCCACAGCGTGGCGAGCCCGTCTGGCAGTGCTGGCTCGCCGCGCGTCACCCAGACGGTGAGGCCCACATCGGCGCCGGCCAACAGCTCGGCGAGCGCGGCCGCGCCGTCGGGCCAGATGATGCGGCCCTCGCTCTGCGGCGCCAGCAGGCAGACGATGTCAAAGGCCGGCTCGCTGCCCTGCAGACGCGTTGCCAGGGCTGCACGCGTGGCAGGCCGCAGCCAGACGATCTCGACCTGGCCGCCCTGCGCCTCGGCCGCAGACAGCACCGCTGCGGCGCGCTCAAAGGCCAGGGGCTCGTCTTCCGTCGAGGTCTCGGTCGAAGCGATCAGCAGGCGCAAAGGTGGGCGAGATTGGGTCACTTTTCCTCTCCACGACGGGTGACATTTGACCCGATTATACCCTGCACTGTGGCTTTGGTCAGCATCGGGCCTTGGGTATACTATGGGTTGCTCACCATGGAGGCACCGCGTGTACACTGTATCCGTACGACGTCACTTTGACGCCGCCCATGCTCTGCGCGGCTATAGCGGCAAGTGCGAGCGACTCCATGGCCACCGTTTTGAGGTGGTCGTCTCGGTTCAGCGCCGCGAGCTCGACAGGATTGGGTTGGCGCTGGACTATGGTATCATCAAGCAGGCGCTGGATGCCGTGCTGGCCGCGCTGGATCACACCAACCTCAGCGAGGTGCCACCGTTCGACGCAGAGAACCCCAGCTCAGAGCGGTTGGCCACCTACATACATGATCAGATGACCGTTCGCCTGGGCGGGCCCATCCACCAGGTGCAGGTATTCGAGTCACCCGATGCCTGGGTGACCTACACCCCTGATGATTGAGCATTCCCGGAGGCAAGCAGGCCTGATGGCTCACGAGACCAAGAGCGAATCGCCCGAGTTCGACCAGTGGCTGGAGACGTCGACGCCCGACTATGACGAGCTGCCGACGCTGCCCGTCCTGGCGCTGCGCGACTCGGTGATGTTCCCCCATATGATGGTGCCGCTGTTGGTGGGGCGCGACCGCTCCATCCGCGCGGTCGAGGCGGCCATGGCAGGTGAGGGCCGTCTGCTGGCGCTGGCGCAGCTCGACGAAGAGATCGAGGTGCCCGAGGTCAGCGACCTCTACCGCATGGGCACCGAGGTCGTCATCGGGCGCAAGCTGTTAATGCCCGACGGCAGCCTGAGCATCTGGGTGCAAGGGCAGAGGCGCGTGCAGGTGGCCCGGTTTGTGCAGACCGAGCCCCACATCGCCGCCACCGTCGAGCCGGTGGAAGAGACCACCCGTTCGGATGTGCAGACTGAGGCGCTCAAGCGGGCGGTGCTGCGCAGTTTCCATCGCGTCCAGGAGCTGAGCCAGAACATCCCCGAAGATGCCTATGTCGCGGCCGTCAACGCCGAGGCTCCCGGCCTGCTGGCCGACCTGGTGGCCTCGGTGCTGGGGCTGACGGTGGCCGAGCGGCAGGACGTGCTGGCCAACCTGGACTGCTACGACCGGCTCAAGGCGGTGCAGCGCATTCTGGCGGCCGAGCAGGACGTGCTCGAGCTCGAGAACCAGTTGCAGTCGCAAGTGCAGCAAGAGATCGACCGCGGCCAGCGCGAGTACTTTTTGCGTGAGCAGATGCGCGTCATCCAGTCAGAGCTGGGCGAGGGCGACCCCTACACGCAAGAGGTCGAAGAGCTGCGCACCAGGCTGGCCGAGATGGAGCTGCCCGCAGAGGTGCGCGAGCGCGCCGACAAGGAGCTCTCGCGGCTCAACGGCATGTCGCCCATGTCGCCCGAGACGGGCGTGATCCGCACCTATCTGGACTGGATCATCTCGCTGCCCTGGGGCCAAGAGACCGAGGACAACCTCGACATCGCGCGGGCCAAGGAGACACTCGAGTCCTCGCACTATGGCATCCCCAAGGCCAAAGAGCGCATCCTCGAGCACATTGCGGTCTATTCGCTGGCCCGCGAAAAGATGAAGAACCCGATCCTGTGTTTTGCAGGGCCGCCGGGCACCGGCAAGACGTCGCTGGGCCGCTCGATCGCCGAGGCGTTGGGCCGCAAGTTCGTGCGGGTGAGCCTGGGCGGCATCCGCGATGAGGCCGAGATTCGGGGGCACCGCCGCACCTATGTGGGCGCGCTGCCGGGGCGCATCATCCAGACCGTTCGACGGGCCGGCTCGGCCAACCCCGTGTTCATGCTCGACGAGATCGACAAGCTGGGCATGGACTTTCGAGGCGATCCCGCTTCGGCGTTGCTCGAGGTGCTGGACCCCGAGCAGAACTATGCCTTTTCGGATCACTACCTGGAGCTGCCCTTCGACCTGTCGCACGTGATGTTCATCACCACGGCCAACTATCTCGACCCGGTGCCGCCGGCGCTGCTCGACCGCATGGAGGTCATCGAGTTCCCGGGCTATATGGAATACGAGAAGATCCATATCGCCCGCAAGTTTCTGATTCCGCAGCAGATCGAGCAGAACGGCCTCGACCAGCTCAAGTTCTCGGAAGGGGCGTTGCAGACGCTGATCCGCGAGTACACCAACGAGGCCGGCGTGCGCAACCTCGACCGGCTGATCGCCACGCTGTGCCGCAAGGCCGCCCTGCGCATCGCCGAGGGCAAGCCGCCGCAGCGCAATGTGACGACCCAGTCGCTGACCAAGCTGGTGGGGCCACCGCGCTACACCTTTGGCGTGGCCGAGCATGAGGATCAGATCGGCGTGGCCACCGGCCTGGCGTGGACCGAGTCGGGCGGCGACACCATCTCGATCGAGGTGAGCATTGTGCCGGGCAAGGGCGGGCTGCTGCTCACGGGCCAACTGGGCGAGGTGATGCAAGAGTCGGCCCAGGCGGCGCTCAGCTATGCCCGCTCGCGGGCCGAAGAGTATGGCTTTGATGACGTGGATTTTGACAAGATCGACATCCATGTGCATGTGCCCGAGGGCGCAGTGCCCAAGGACGGGCCTTCGGCGGGCATCACCATCGCCACGGCGCTGATCTCGGCGCTGAGCGGGCGCGCGGTCGACCATCAGGTGACCATGACGGGCGAGATCACGCTGCGCGGGCGCGTGCTGCCCATTGGCGGGCTGCGCGAAAAGGCGCTGGCGGCGCATCGCGCCGGGCTCAAGACGATCCTGGTGCCCAAGCAGAACGATCGCGACATGGTCGAGGTGCCCAGGAACCTGACGCGCAACATGCGCTTTGTGTTCGTCGAGAACATGGATCAGGTGGTGCCCGTGGCCCTGCGCGCTCAGGCCGACCAGCGGGCGCGCAACCACTTTTTGCAGTAGCACAGGACGCTCAACAGAGGGCCGTGCCGCATAGGCGCGGCCCTTTTGCGTTGCGGGTATAATGGCCGCAACAGCAAGAGGAGGGGCCCGAGTTGGACTGGCACGAGGCCGATGGCCTGTTGGGCTCTCTGGATGAGGCCGACGTGGTGACGCTGCCCGAGGCCACCGCGTCGCGGCGCATCGCCGAGTTGGCGGCCGCGCTGGCCAATGGTCACGGCGGCGCCATTGTGCTGGGCTCGGCCCGCCCCGGCCGGCCGCTGTTGGATGGCGATGCCACGCTGGAGCGCGCCCTCGACGCGCTGCTACTGTGCGAGCCGGCGCTGGTGGCGCCCGTGCCCGCGCTGGTGGGCGCAGATGGCAGGGCCGAGGCGGTGCTGATGCAGATACCGGCGGGCCTGCGCCATGTGTATGCGGTGGACGGGCGCTACCCAACACGCGCGGGGGCGCGCATCGCGCCCCTGAGCAGTCTGGCGCTCAAGCAGCTCTTGGTGGCGCGCGGCCAGGCCAGCTATGATGCCGAGCCGATGCCTGGCGCCGCTTTGGATGATCTGGATGACGAGGCGCTGGCGGCCTACGTGGCACGCATCGGCAACCCGCGTGGCCTGCCAACAGAGGAGCTGCTACGGCAGCGGGGCTGTCTGGAGCCCACCGGCGCCGCGCCCACAGTGGCGGGCGTGCTGCTCTTTGGGCGCCACCCCGAGCGCTGGGTGCGTTCGAGCGAGATCGTGGCGGTGCGCTATGCGGGCCAGCGCATGAGCGACCGCTTTGTGCGCGAGGATATCCGTGGGCCTCTGCCCGAGCAGATCCACCGCGCGGTGGCCTTTGCGCTGGGCAACATGCGCCGCACCGTCGAGCTGACCGGCGTCGAGCGCGTCGAGACCACCGAGTACCCCGAGGAAGCGGTGCGCGAGGCCATCGTCAACGCCGTGGCGCACCGCGACTATGGCCTGACGGGGGATGGCATCCGCCTGCTGATGTTCAGCGATCGGCTCGAGGTGCACTCGCCAGGGCGCCTGCCCGGGCACGTGACGGTGGACAACATCCGCCAAGAGCGCTGCTCGCGCAACGAGGTGATTGTGCAGGTGCTGGCCGATCTGGGGTTCATCGAGCGCCTGGGCTATGGCATCGACCGCATGATCGACCTGCTGGCCGGCGCCGGGCTGCCGCCGCCCGAGTTCAGCGAGACTGCGGGCGGATTCGTGGTGACTCTGCGCAGCGCGGCCGAGCCCCTGCTCGCGGCGCCCGACCCGGCCGCGGGCTGGCGACACGCGGGCTACAACCCGCGTCAGGCCGCGCTGCTGACCTACCTCGACACCCACGAATATGTCAGCAACCGCGAGTATCGCGAACTGTGCCCCGATGTCAGCGCCGAAACGTTGCGCCGTGACCTGGCCGACCTGGTGCGGCGGGGCGTGCTGTTGCGCATCGGCGCCAAGCGCGGCACCGTGTACGCGCGGCGCGAGCCGTGAGGTATCGCACACAATCCCACACCGCCTGTGGGATACTGTGCGATATCGTGCGAAATGACCGCACCGGCGTAACTGTGGCCGCGCTGCTGCGTATCGGTAGCCAGGAGGCCTATTGCGCCGGGAGGAGACCGAGATGAGAAACCGAGGCACGCTGTTCGTCGGGCTGTTGCTCGTGACGCTGGGCGTCATCCTGATGTTGATCCAGTTCACACAGGGGGTGATGCCCCATCTGCTGGGCTGGCAGCGCCTGTGGCCGCTGCTGATCCTCTTCGTGGGCCTGGCCTTTTGGCTGCCGCTGCTGCTGTGGTGGCCGCGACGCGCCAGCATCTATGGCCTGGCCATGCCGGCCACCATTATTACCGCCAACGGCCTGCTGCTGCTCTACCAGTCGCTCACCGGCAACTGGGGCTCGTGGGCCTATCTGTGGACCATCGAGCCGCTGTCGGTGGGCCTGGGCCTGCTGGCCATCTATGCGCTGGGCCCGCGCGACCGGGGGCTGCTGACGGCCGCCGCCGTGGTGGGCGGCATCGGCCTGGTGATGCTGATGGTCTTTGGCGCGGTCTTTTCGCCGCTGCTGCGCTATCTGCTGCCGGCGCTGCTCATCGTGGCCGGCCTGGTGATGTTCCTGCGTGGCTCGCGGCAACGCGCCGCCGAGGACGGCCCGCAGCGCTGAGCGAGCGTCACGGGCAGCAAGAGAGGGGCCGGCAGAGCGCCGGCCCCTCTGTGCTTCGGCAGCCAGGGCTACTTTTTGATGTTCTGGATCAGGATCAAGATGCCCACGGCGATGACGCCCAGCGGCCACAGGTCGTTGAAGAACCCGAGCACGTTGAGGTTGCGCAACAGCAGCAGCAGGCCCACACCCACCAGAATGGCGCCGCCGATCAACAGGCGGTCGCTGCTGTTGGCATTGCCCCAGTGGCGCTGGCGAAACTCGCCAAAGGTGCTCTTGATATCGTCCACGTTGTGGCGAATCGAGTCGTCGGTGTCGGCAAAGGCAGCCTCACGCTCGGGGATGAACAGCCACAGCAACAGGTACACGGGCAGGCCCGTGCCCGAGAACATGATGGCCAGCGTGACAAACAGTATGCGGACGATTTCGGCATCGACTTTGAAATACTCGGCCAGGCCGCCGCACACGCCGCCGATGACGCGGTTGGTGCTGCTCCGATAGAGACGGTCCATGGTATGCTCCTCAGGGTGAATGGCTGCGGGTTGGCCCGCGCGCTCTCACCCCTTATACGCGCCTGAGCGGCGAGGGTTGCTCGGTCAGTGTCGTCCGAACTCGCGTTCGAGCTGAGCGGCGCTCAGGTGCACCATGGTGGGGCGCCCGTGAGGGCAGGTGTGGGGCAAGGCCGTGGCCTCGAGCTGGCCGACCAGGTCGCGCATCTCGGCGGGCGAGAGCGTCTGCCCGGCGCGGATGGCCGAGTGGCAGGCGATGGTGAAAAGGGCCTGGTCTTGCCACGAAAAGCCCTCGCCGCCCTCGACGGCGGCATCGAGCATCTCGAGCAGCGCCGCGGCCACGTCATAGCCCACCAGGCTGGCGGGGATGCGTTTGACCAGCACTGTGCTGGGCCCAAAGGGCGCGATCTCAAAGGCATAGTTGGCCAGCTCGGCGGCGTGTTCCTCGAGCAAGGCGGCCTGCTGTGGCGTCAGGTCCAGGGCTAGAGGGTCGAGCAGCGCCTGCCCGGGGACGTTGAGGGCGGCGCGTTGCGCGCGCAGCGCCTCGTAGCGCACCCGCTCGTGGGCGGCGTGCTGGTCGATCAGGTACATGCCGCCGGGCCCCTCGGCCACGATGTAGGTCTGAGCGATCTGCCCCACCACGCGCAGCATGGGCAACCGCTCGGTGGGCGCAACGATGGCCGGGGCGGCGTCGTCGTGGCGGGTCTCGGGCGTCACGCCCCGCGAGAGCGCCAGCTCATGCTGCTCGGGGGTGTAGACGCCCACCACGCGCGACAGTCCGTCACGACGCCAGGCGGCGGTGGGCATGCCCGGCACGGCCACCACCGGCACCGGGTGTTGGGCCAGCAGGGTGGCGCGCACCGCCCGCTGCACGGCTGCGAACACCAGCCGCGGGTCGCGAAAGCGCACTTCGCGCTTGGTGGGGTGGATGTTGACGTCCACCTGCTCGGGGTCGATGCCCATGTTCAGGATGACGATGGGAAAGCGCCCCTGCGGCAACAGCGTGCGATAGGCCTCGCGGATGGCAAAGGAGAGCGTCTGGTCCTGTATCCAGCGACGGTTGACAAAGAGCACGATGTCGTTGCGGTTCGAGCGGTGCACCGCCGGCGCGCCCACCAGGCCGCTCACAACGATGCCGCCGGGCGCACTGGGCGGCGCGTCGATGGGCAGCATCTCTTGCGCCACGTCGAGGCCAAACAGCGCCAGCACCACGTCTGGCAGCGAGCCGGTGCCGTCGGTGCGCAGCATCTGGCGGTCATTGTGCTGCAGGCGCAGGCGCAGCTCGGGGTAGGCCAGGGCATAGCTCGACAGCAGGCGGCCGATGTGCCCCGCCTCGGTGGGGTCGCTCGACAGAAAACGCAGCCTGGCGGGCGTGTTGTAGAACAGGTTCTCGACCTGCACCATGGTGCCGTGAGGCCGGGCCTGGGCCGAACGGTGCACGACCTGGCCGGCCTCGAGGCGCAGCGTCACGCCCACCTGGGCGTCGCGGGCGCAGGTCGACAGGGTCAGGTGAGAGATGGCGGCGATGCTGGCCAGCGCCTCGCCACGAAAGCCCAGCGTGCGCAGGTGATACAGCTCTTCGGCCGAGGAGAGCTTGCTGGTGGCATGCCGCTGAAAGGCCACCTCGACCTCATCGGCCGCGATGCCGGCGCCGTCGTCGTTGACGCGGATCAGCCGCTTGCCACCCTGGACGATGTCGACATCGACCTGGGCGGCGCCGGCATCGATGGCGTTCTCGATCAGCTCTTTGACCACCGAGGCCGGGCGCTCGATCACCTCGCCGGCGGCGATCTTGGCGGCGATCTCGGCTGGGAGCACGCGGATGGGCATGGTGGGCGGTTCCTTTGCGGCGCTGGCTGTCGTCATTGTACCACAACGCGGCGCGCGCGGTTTGACGGCCCAGGGCCGCGCCGCTATGCTCGCGTGATGCTGGCTGGGAGGTGACCATGTCGACCGAGGCCGAGGGCCGGGCGCCGATGCGCCGCTATACGCGCTGGTTGGCGCTATTGCTGGGCATCGTGGCCACCTCGACCGGCTCGATTATCATTCGGCTGGCCCACGCGCCGGCGCTGGCCGTGGCCGCCTGGCGCCTGAGCCTGGCGTCGCTGCTGCTGACGCCTCTGGCGGCGGGGCCGTTACGGCGCGAGTGGCCTGGCCTGTCGCGCCGCGAACGCCGGCTGTTGCTGGCGGCGGGCGGGTGCCTGTCGCTGCATTTCGCCTTCTGGATCAGCTCGCTCGACTATACCAGCGTCTCTAGCTCGGTGATTCTGGTGTCGACCAACCCGCTGTGGGTGGCGCTGATTCTGCGCTTTGTGCTGGGCGAGCGCATCCCGGCGAGCAGCGTGGTGGCCATCGTCGTGGCGCTGGCGGGCGCGGCGATCATCGGCGCCGGCGACCTGAGCATCTCGCCGCGGGCGTTGCTGGGCGACCTGCTGGCGCTGCTGGGAGCCATCGCGGGCTCGGCCTATCTGCTGCTGGGGCGCGCGGTGCGGCGCAAGCTTTCGACGCTGGCCTATGTGTGGCCCTGCTATGCCATCGCCGCGGTGCTGCTGCTCGCCTACACGCTGGCGGCGGGCCAGCCGCTGCTGGGCTATGACCTGCGGACCTATGGCATGTTCGCCCTGCTGGCCATCGGCCCGCAGATACTGGGCCACTCGTCGTACAACTGGGCGCTGGGCCATTTTGCGCCGATCCTGGTGACGATCGCCCTGCTGGGCGAGCCGCTCGGCGCCTCGCTGCTGGCCTATCTGGTGCTGGGCGAGGCGCCGCCGCTGGGCGTGTGGATCGGTGGGCCGCTGATCCTGGCGGGCATACTGTTGGCGGCCTGGCAAGAGAGGCGTCGACGCCCGACCGATTGACAGGCATGGCCGGTGACCCTATAGTGCCGCTGACGAGCGCGAGGGAGCGAGCGCGAGGAGATCGCGCCCCTCGCGCTTGCGCATGCAGGGAGGTGTGGCCATGGCCGTAGACTGGGGCGAGCTATACAGCAAGCGCCTGGGCAGCATGACGACGTCGGTCATCCGCGAGATCCTCAAGGTGGCCCAGTCGCCCGAGGTGATCTCGCTATCGGGCGGGTGGCCCGAGGCCGATCTCTTTCCCATCGAGCAGCTACAAGAAGTGGCCACTCACGTGATGCGCCAGACGCCCCGCGAGGCGCTGCAGTACGGCCTCACCGATGGCTCTATCGGGCTGCGCCGGCTGTTGGCCGAGCAGATGCAGGCTCAGGGCGTGCCCGCCGGCCCCGAGAACATCCTGATCACCTCAGGCTCACAGCAGGCGCTCGACCTGCTGGGGCGCATCCTGCTCGACGAGGGCGACACCGTCATCGTCGAGGCGCCCACCTTTCTGGGGGCGGTGCAGTCGTTCAGGGCCTATGGGCCTCGCTTTGTGCCGTTGCCGCTCGATGGCGACGGCGCCTGCGTCGAGCAGTTGCCCGAACTGATCGCCCGCCATCGGCCCAAGCTGATCTATCTGCTGCCCACCTTTCACAACCCGGCGGGCGTGTGCTTGAGCCTGGAGCGGCGCCGACGCGCTGTCGAGATCGCCGCCGAGCTGGGCGTGCCCATCGTCGAGGATGATCCCTACGGCCAGTTGCGCTACTCGGGCGAGCCGTTGCCGACGCTGGCCGCCCTCGACGGCGCCCGCTGCTCGGGCGACACACCGCGCCTGGGCGACACGGTGATCTACCTGAGCAGCTTTTCCAAGACGCTCACGCCCGGGCTGCGCGTGGCCTGGGCCGTGGCGCCCGCCGACGTGGTGCGGCAACTGGTGATGGCCAAACAGGGCACCGACCTGATGACCAGCTCGCTCTCGCAAGAGATCGCTGCCGAGTTCATGCGGCGCGGCTGGCTGCCCGCCCAGGTGGCGCGCATCCGCGACACCTATCGATTGCGACGCGACGCCATGTGCGCGGCCATCGATGAGCACTTTCCCGCCGGGGCGAGCTATTATCGGCCCGCAGGGGGGCTCTTTTTGTGGGTGACACTGCCCGCAGGCCTCGACGCCGTGGCACTCTTGCCTGAGGCGGCGGCCCATCAGGTGGCCTATGTGCCGGGCCAGCCCTTTTTCGTCGATGGGCGCGGCGCCAACACCATGCGCCTGTCGTTTGCCAGCGTGCCGCCCGAGACGATCCGCGAGGGGGTGCGGCGCGTGGGCGAGGTGCTCAAGGCGCACCTGCAGAGCGGCCGCTGACGCATAGCCGAAAAGCTTGACCTCAGCCGCGAACGGGCTAGAATCGATAGCAGAGATACAGGGAGGGTCAAGATGCCGCTGTACGAGTTCCATTGCCACCACTGTGGCGAATCCTTTACGGTGCGTCGCCCCTTCTCGGCCGCCAAAGAGCCGGCGCCCTGCCCGAGCTGCGAGAGCGACGATACGACGCGCGCTTTTGCCACCTTTGCCTGCATGGCCAAGGGCAGCGGCGGCGAGACCCACTCGGTGGGCGGCGGAGGCGGTTGCGCGGGCTGCGCCGGTGGGAATTGTGCGAGCTGCGGCCATTGAGTTGGCACCCGTTGATCTACGGGCTGCACAGACCAGGGTGCGGCCCGTTTTTGTGTGTGCTGGTGGCACGCCATGACCACGCCTGACTGGGCCGTGCGGTTTGACCTGCAGCACACCGATGGCGCCACCCTGGCCCGTGCGGGGGTGATGCACACCCCCCACGGCGCTGTGGCCACCCCGGTGTTCTGCCCGGTGGGCACCCAGGCCACCGTCAAGGCCATCACGCCGCGCGAACTGCACGAACTGCAGGCCAGCATGATCCTGGGCAACACCTATCACCTCTATCTGCGGCCTGGGGCCGAGCTCATCGCCGAGCTGGGCGGGCTGCACCGCTTCATGGGGTGGGACGGACCGATCTTGACCGACAGCGGCGGCTTTCAGGTGTTCAGCCTGGAGGGGCTGCGGCGCATCGGCGACGACGGCGTGGTGTTCCGCTCGCACATCGACGGCTCGCTGCACACCTTCACGCCCGAGCTGGTGGTGGACATCCAGGAAAAGCTCGGCTCGGACATCGCCATGGTGCTGGACGAGTGCGCCGAGCCCCACGACTATGACTATCTGGCTGGGGCCATGGAGCGCACCCATCGCTGGGCCGAGCGCTGCCTGGCAGCGCACCGTCGCCCCGACCAGTCGCTGTTCGGCATCGTGCAGGGGGGCATCCACCAAGACCTGCGGCGGGCCAGCGCCGAGGCGATCGGCAGCATGGGCTTTGCCGGGCACGCCATCGGCGGGCTCAGCGTGGGCGAGAGCAAGGCCGACATGCTGCGCATCCTCGATTTCGTCACGCCGCTGCTGCCGGCCGACCGGCCGCGCTACCTGATGGGCGTGGGCTCGCCCGAGGACCTGGTGGAGGGCGTGGCGCGCGGCGTAGACATCTTTGACTGCGTGCTGCCCACCCGCCTGGCCCGCAACGGCGCTGTGTTCACGCCCGAGGGGCGGCTCAACCTGCGCAACGCCGTGCACCGCGACGACCCGCGGCCCATTCAAGAGGACTGCACCTGCTACACCTGCCAGCACTTTTCGCGGGCCTACCTGCGGCACCTGATCGTGGCGCAAGAGATGCTGGCCGCACGGCTCAACACGCTGCATAATCTGCACTTTTTGCTCGACCTCATGCGCCGCATGCGCGTCGCCATCCTGGCTGGCGAGATGGAGGCCTTTCGCGAGCACTTTTGGGAGCGCTATCAGGTGGCCAATGCCGAGGCCCGCGAGCTGAACCGCTCGCGCTGGAACGGCCGCGCCCGCCGCGGCGGCGCCAACGATGTGGCGACATCACGTGGTGACGGAGGCTCGACACGGTGACGATGTGGGAAGCGGTGCTCTGGGGCGTGTTGCAGGGTGCGACCGAGTTCCTGCCGGTGAGCAGCTCGGGGCATCTGGTGCTGGCGCCGTGGCTGCTGGGCCGCTCGGCCCCGAGCGTAACCTTTGACGTGATCGTGCATGCGGGCACCCTGCTGGCCATGGTGGTCTACTTCTGGCGCGATATCCTGGCGCTGCTCGCTGGCCTGTGGCAGAGCTGGCGGCGACGCCAACTGACGCCCGAGGGGCGGCTGGCGCTGATGATCGCGGTCAGCGCAGTGCCCGCCGGACTGGCCGGTTTGCTGCTCGAGGACTATCTGGGGGCGGCCTTTGGCGCCCCTAAGGTGGTGGCGGTGCTGCTGCTGGTCACTGGCGCCCTGCTCGCGATGAGCGAGCGGTTGGGGCGTCGCGAGCGGCCGCTGGCGGCCCTCTCCTGGCGCGATGCGGTGACCATCGGCCTGGCCCAAGGCGTGGCTCTGCTGCCGGGCATCTCGCGCTCGGGCGCCACCATCTCGGCCGGGCTCTTGCGCGGGCTCGACCGTGAGGCGGCGGCTCGCTTTGGCTTTTTGATGGTGCTGCCGCTGGTGGCGGGCGCCACCGCCTACGAGCTGCTCGGCCTGTCGGGCGAGGGCGGGCAGGTCGCCAGTGGGCTGTTGGTGACCGGGTTCGCTGTCGCGGCGGTGACCGGCTATGTGGCCCTGCGCTTGCTGCTGGGCCTGGTGCGACGGCACAGCCTGTGGCCCTTTGCCATCTACTGCTGGGCCATGGGCCTCTTTAGCCTGGTGATGGTGGCGGTGCGGTGATGCGCCGCTGGCGGTGGCTGGGGGCGCTGACGGCCGTCCTGCTGCTGGCAGGCTGTCGGGCGCTGGTGTCGCCGCTGGAGCGCGAGCTGCCGGCCGCCGACCCGGCCAGCAACGCCAACGTCGAGCTGGTGCGCGTGGCGGCCTGCTGGGAGGCCGAGCCGCTGGCCCACCTGCTACGCTCTGCCTATGAGGCGCAGCATCCCGAAGCGACGGCCCTGGTGACCCTGACCAACAGCGAGCACGCTATGGAGCTGTTGCAGAGCGGCGAGGCCGTGGTGGGGCTGATCGCGACGCCGGCCGGGCGGGCGCCCGAGACGCCCGAAGGCTGGATCGCCCGCGAGCTGGCGGTGGATGGCATTGCGCTGGTGGCCTCGCCCGACGTGCCTCTGGGCAACATCGCCACCGACGACCTGGCGCGGCTCTATGCCGGCCGCGTGGTCGACTGGGCCGAGCTGGGCGCGGGCCAGGGGCAGCCCACCTTTGTCACTCGCGAACGCGGCGCCGTGCTGCGGCAGGTGTTCGAGGGCGCCATCATGGGCGAGCGCCCGATCTCGGCAGCGGCGGCGGTGGCGCCGCACAACGCGGCGCTGCTGGCGTTGGTGGCGTCGACGCCGGGCGCGCTGGGCTATGCGCCCGCCGTTCAGGTGGACGAGCGCGTGCGCGTGGTGGCGCTGGACGACCGGCTGCCCACCCGCAGCCAGATCGAGCGGGGCGGCTATCCCCTGCGCTACAGCCTGTGGCTGGTGATGCCCGTCTCGAGCGAGGGCCTGGCCGATGGCGGCGCCTTGCGGCTGACCAGCCTGGCCCTGAGCGCGCGCGTGGGCCGCGAGATTGGCGCCATCTACGTGCGGCCCTAAGGCCGCACAAAGGGGTTGCCGGCGCGCTCCATCGCGATGGTGGTGTCGGGGCCGTGGCCCGGGTAGACCACGGTCTCGGGTGGCAGGGTGTACAGGCGCTCGCGGATGGCCTGGGCCAACACGCGGTGGCTGGCGCCGGGCAGGTCGGTGCGGCCGATGCCGCCAGCAAAGAGGGCGTCGCCGCTAAAGACCACCTGTTCGCTGGCGATGTAGAACGATAGCCCCCCGGGCGAATGGCCGGGCGTGGGCAGGCAGGCGATGGTGAGCGCGCCCAGCGCCAGCATCTCATCGTCGGCGAGCAGGCGATCGGCCGTGACCGGCTCGACGCCGCCCGGCGCGAACAGCCTAAAGACGGCCGGCGGCTCGGCCAGGTGCTCGGCGTCGCGCGCGTGAATGCAGACCTGCGCGCCGGTGGCCTGGCGCAGCGCATCGACGGCGCCGACGTGATCAAAGTGATAGTGCGTCAGCAAGATATGCTGCAGCGTGAGGCCTTGCCGCTCGAGCAGCGCGAGCACCCGCTCGGGCTGGGCGCCTGGGTCGATGACGGCCGCCGGCCCGCCCTGGCCATCGGCCACGAGGTAGCAGTTGGTCTGCAGCGGCCCGAGGGCCAGCGTCTTGAGCAGCAAAGCCCGCCTCCTGTCGTTGTTGCTGGGGTCGATCCTAGCCAGCGGCGGGCACAGCGTCAACCGCGGCGATGGTCGCGAGCGAAAGGAGCCTGACCATGCGCATGAGCCACCTCTTTGGGCGCACCCTGCGCGACGCGCCCTCAGATGCCCAGCTTCCCAGCCACCAGCTCTCGGTGCGTGCCGGGCTGGTGCGCCAGCTCGCTCAGGGCATCTATTCGTACCTGCCGCTGGGCTGGCGCGTCATGCGCAAGATCGAGGCGATCATCCGCGCGGAGATGGACGCCATCGGCGGGCAAGAGCTGTTGATGCCCGTGGTGCAGCCCGCCGAGCTGTGGCAGCGCACGGGCCGCTACGACGCCCCGGCGCCGGGCCGCAATCTGCTGCGGTTCGAGGATCGCTGGGAGCACCCCATGGTGCTGGCCATGACGCACGAAGAGGTGGCCGCTGAGCTGGCGCGCACCGAAATCAGCTCCTACCGGCAGTTGCCGCTGATGACCTACCATTTCCAGATCAAGTTCCGCGACGAACCAAGGGCGCGCGGCGGGCTGGTGCGGGTGCGCGAGTTCACCATGAAGGACGCCTACACCTACAGCGCCACCGCCGAGCAGCTCGACGCGCAGTATGAGGCCATCTATGCGGCCTACCTGCGCATCTATCGACGCTGCGGGCTCGAGGTGATCGCGGTGCGGGCGGCCACGGGCGCCATGGGCGGGTCGGCATCGCACGAGTTCATGGCGCTCAATGAGCTGGGCGAGGATACGCTGATCCTCTGCCCAGGCTGCGGCTATGCCGCCAACACCGAGACCGCCGCCATCGCCAAGGGCCAGGCCGCGGCCGAGCCACTGCGCGCTATGGAGCGGGTGGCCACGCCCGGCGCCACCACCATCGAGGCGGTGGCGCGTTTTCTGGGGGTGGCGGTGCACCAGACCGCCAAGGCAGTGTTCCTGGCCACGCCGGCCGGGCGGGTGATCTTTTGCGTGATCCGCGGCGACCTGGAGGTGAGCGAGGCCAAGGTCTCGGCGCTGCTGGGCGGCGAGGAACTGAGCGCCGCCACGCCCGAGCAGTTGCAGCGCGCCGGGCTGGTGGCCGGCTATGCCTCGCCGGTGGGCGTCAAAGAGGGCGCTGCGAGCGAGGCGGTGCTGGTCATCGGGGATGACTCGCTGGTGGGCGCACCCAACCTGGTGGCAGGGGCCAACGAGCCGGGCTATCACCTCATCAACGTCAACTATCCTCGCGACTATGCCGTCGATCGACTGGCCGACATTGCCCTGGCGCGCGCAGGCGACCCCTGCCCCGTCTGCGGCGCGGCGCTGCAGCTCGCGCGCGGCATCGAAGTGGGGCACGTGTTCAAGCTGGGCACCCGCTACAGCGATGCCCTGGGCGCCACCTACCTCGACGCCGAGGGGCGGCCGCACCCGGTGATCATGGGCAGCTATGGCATCGGCCTGGGGCGGCTGCTGGCCTGCATCATCGAACAGCACCATGACGAGTATGGCATCATCTGGCCGGCGAGCGTGGCGCCCTATCAGGTGTACCTGGCCTCACTGGCGCGGCCCGGGTCAGAGGTGGAGCAGGCGGCTGACGCCCTGTATGAGCGGCTGAGCGCAGCGGGATGCGAGGTGCTCTATGACGACCGCAACGAGCGCGCCGGCGTCAAGTTCAACGATGCCGACCTGTTGGGCCTGCCCGTGCGGCTGACGGTGAGCGACCGCACGGTGCCGCAGGGAGTGGTCGAGTGCAAGCTGCGCTGGGAACGAGAGCGACAGCTCGTGCCGCTGGAGGGGCTCGAAGAGGCCATCCGCGCCGCGCTGACGGCGCCGCGCCCGCAAGCTTGACGCGCGCCGCTCATGCTGCTATCATAGGCTTATAGGCGATGATCGGGAGGAGTAGCCGCTCCCAAGCTGCAAGAGACGAGGGGTCACCGGCTGAGAGCCCCTCACAGCACAGGGCGGTGAAGGTCGTCCGTGAGCCAGGTGGCTGAAGCACAGTAAGCCAGCTCGGGTGCGCCCGTTACAGCGTTCGAGCGTGGTCGGCGTGTCGCTGGCCAAAGTGGAGTGGTACCGCGGAAGGCGCAACAGGCGTCCTTTCGTCTCCTGGAGACGAGAGGGCGCTTTTACGTTGTCAGGGATCGGTTCGGGGAGGGAGCACATGGACAAGATGCCGCTGCCACAAGAGATGGCCAAGACGTACGATGCTGCGGCCATCGAGCAGCCCTTATATCACTGGTGGCTGGCGCGAGGCGATTTCAAGCCGCGCATCGACCCGGCGCAAAAGCCGTTCGTCATCTCGATGCCGCCGCCCAACGTCACCGGCGCGCTGCACCTGGGGCATGCCATCATCGCCTCGATCGAGGACGCGATGATCCGCTACCATCGCCTGCACGGGCGCCCCACGCTGTGGGTGCCCGGCAGCGACCATGCCGGCATCGCCACGCAGAACGTGGTCGAGCGCGAGCTGGCCAAAGAGGGGCTCACCCGCCACGACCTGGGCCGCGACAGGTTCATCGAGCGCGTGTGGCAGTGGAAAGAGGTCTATCACCAACGCATCACCGAGCAGCACTATGCCCTGGGCGTCTCGTGCGATTGGGACCGCGAGCGCTTTACCATGGACGAGGGCCTCTCGCGGGCGGTGCGCGAGGCGTTCGTGCGGCTCTATGAGGATGGGCTGATCTACCGCGGGGCCTACCTGGTGAACTGGTGCCCGCGTTGTGGCACGGCCATCTCTGACCTGGAGGTGGAGCACGAGGACGAGCAGGCCCATCTGTGGTATGTGCGCTACTGGACGGCCGATCGCAGCCGCTCGATCACCGTGGCCACCACGCGCCCCGAGACCATCCTGGGCGATACGGCCGTGGCGGTGCACCCCGACGATGAGCGCTATACCGACCTCGTGGGGCTCGAGGTGGTGCTGCCGGTGATCGGTCGCGCCATTCCCATCGTGGCCGACGAGGCGGTGGATCGCGCCTTTGGCACCGGCGCCGTCAAGATCACCCCGGCGCATGATCCGGTGGACTATGAGGTGGGGCAGCGCCAGGGGCTGGCGGCCATCAACGTGATGAACGACGACATGACCATGAACGCCAACGCCGGGCCCTATGAGGGCCAGGATCGCTTCGAGTGCCGGCGCAATCTGGTGGCCGACATCGAGGCGCTGGGTGACCTGATCAAGATCGAGGAGCTGAGCCACGCGGTGGGGCACTGTCAGCGCTGCAGCACCATCGTCGAGCCGCGCATCTCTACGCAGTGGTTCGTCAAGACCGCACCGCTGGCCGAGGAGGCGTTGGCGGCGGTCGATGATGGGCGCATTCGCATCGTGCCCGAGCGATTCACGCGGGTGTATGCCAACTGGATGGAGAACATCCGCGACTGGTGCATCTCGCGACAGCTCTGGTGGGGGCACCGCATACCGGTGTGGTATTGCGCCGACTGCGGCGCCGAGATCTGCGCGCGCGAAGACCCGACCGTCTGTCCGCAGTGCGGCAGCAGCGCGCTGGAGCAAGACCCCGACGTGCTGGACACCTGGTTCTCATCGGGGCTGTGGCCCTTTTCGACGCTGGGCTGGCCCGACCAGACGCCCGACCTAGACTACTTTTACCCCACGTCGGTGCTCGAGACGGGCTATGACATCCTGTTCTTTTGGGTGGCGCGCATGATCATGATGGGCCTGCGCATGACGGGCCAGGTACCGTTTGACACCGTCTATCTGCACGGGCTCATCCGCAACGAGGATGGCAAAAAGATCAGCAAGTCGCTGCCCAACGCCGAGAGCTATGACCCGCTGCACATCATCGCCGAGTATGGCCAGGACGCGTTGCGCTACACGCTGCTCACCGGCTCGACGCCCGGCAACGACATGAAGCTCTCGCTCAGCCGCGTGGAGAGCAACCGCAACTTTGGCAACAAGCTCTGGCAGGCGGCCCGCTTTGTGCTGGGCAACCTGGGCGAGGGCGCCGCGGCCTTTGTGCCGCCCGAGACCATCGACCCGGCCACGCTCGACGACGCCGCCGATCGCTGGATCGTGAGCCGCTTTCACGGCCTGGTGAGCGAGGTGGACCGCCTCTTTGACGCCTACCAGATCGGCGAGGCGGGCCGGCAGATCTACGAGTTCATTTGGGGCGAGTACTGCGACTGGTACATCGAGATGACCAAGGTGCGCCTGCGCGGCGACGGCGGAGCGGCCGCCGCCCAGGCGCTGCGGGTGCTGGTGTATGTGCTCGACGGCTGTCTCAAGCTGCTGCACCCCTACATGCCCTTTGTCACCGAGGCACTGTGGCAGTATCTGCCGCATCGCGGCGAGGCGCTGATCGTGGCCGACTGGCCGGCGGGCGGCGCGCAAGACGCCCAGGCCGAGGCCGACCTGGCGGGGTTGATGGAGCTGGTGCGCGCCATCCGCAACGTGCGCAGCGAGTACGAAGTGGAGGCGAGCCGGCGCATCGGCGCGGTGGTGGTGGCGGGCGAGCGACTGGCGCTGCTGGAGGCCCAGCGTGAGGCGCTGCTGCAACTGGCGCGCATCGATCCGGCGCAGCTTACCCTGGTGGCCGCCCTCGATGAGCACCCCGAGCGGGCCATCAGCCTGGTGGTGGCCGGGTTCGAGTGCTACCTGCCACTGGCGGCGCTGGTCGATCTCGACATGGAGCGCGAGCGCATCGGCAGACAGCTCGGCGAGCTGGCCGGCGAGATCGCGCGTTCTGAAAAGCTGCTGGGCAATCAGGGCTTTGTGGCCAAGGCGCCCGAGGCCGTGGTGGGGCGCGAACGAGACAAGCTGGCCGACCTGCGCGAGCGCCGTGACAAGCTCGAGGCGCGCTTGCAGTCTTTGAGCTGACCGGCGCGCTGCGCTGTCGTCTGTGGGGGCCTGTGAGAGGCACAGGCCCCTTTGTCATCTCGCGGCCAGACTTGACACCCCCCTGGGGTATGTTATAATGTTGAGCGTAACGCTAAACAATGTGATCGGCTACAAGGAGGCTGAGATGGAATACCGGAGACTGGGCAAGGCCGGCATCAAGCTGAGCGCCGTGGGGCTGGGCGGCTGGACGACCTTTGGCGAGAGCATTCAAGACCGCGCTCTGGCGCGCGATATCATTCGCGCCGCCTACGAGCAGGGGATCAACTTTTTCGATATCGCCGACGCCTACGCCCGCGGCGGCTCGGAGGAGATGATGGGGCAGGTGCTGCGCGAGTTTCCCCGGCACACGCTGGTCATCTCGAGCAAGCTCTACTGGCCCATGAGCGACGACGTGAACGACCGCGGCCTCTCGCGCAAGCATATCCTCGAGTCGGTGGACAAATCGCTCCAGCGCATCGGCACCGACTATCTGGACATCTATTACTGCCATCGGTTCGACCCCGAGACGCCGCTGGAGGAGACCGTCCGCGCCATGGACGACCTGGTGCATCAGGGCAAGGTGCTCTACTGGGGCACCAGCGAGTGGAGCGGGGCGCAGATCGCCGAGGCGGTGGGCCTGGCACGGCAGCACAACCTGTACGCGCCCAGCGTCGAGCAGCCGCACTATAGCCTGTTGCACCGCGAGCGCGTCGAAGGCGAGATCATCCCCGCGGTGCGGGCGCACGGCATCGGCCTGACGACCTTTAGCCCGCTGGGCAACGGCATTCTGACGGGCAAGTACGACCAGGGCGTGCCCAACGACAGCCGCGCCGCACGCAACGAGCACCTGCGCGGGCGCCTCACCGAGGACCTGCTGGACAAGGTGCGCCGCCTCAAGCCGATCGCCGACGACCTGGGCATCACCCGCGCCCAACTGGCCGTGGCCTGGATTCTGCGCCAGCCCGAGGTCACCGCGGTGATCACCGGCGCCACCAAGCCCGAGCACGTGGCGGGCAACGCCAGGGCGGCCGGCGTGGCGCTGACGCCCGACGTGGTGGCCGCCATCGACGCCATCTTTGCCTAGCCTGTCACCAGCCTCTCGATGCAACGACAGCGCCCCTGAGGGCGCTGTCGCTCTTTCCACGAGTCTCTTGCAGCGTGGCTACTCGATGACCGGCCACCAGAGGGCGAACCAGAGCAGCTCGCCGTCCGAATTGTTGCGCACGGTGTGCAGCACGTCAGGGGGCACATCCACCACCATGCCGGGGTAGGTGTCGGCGACCTCATCGCCGATCACCACCTGACCGTGCCCTGCATGGAAAAAGTAGATCTCTTGCGTGGGGTGCGTGTGGGGCTCCATCTCGCCCCCCGGGTTGAGGTGGCCCCAGGCGTGACCAAAGGGCGCTTTGACGCCCTCGGGCAGCACCGGCATGGCCAGGATGGTGCCGGCATGGGCCGGGCGGGCCGCCAGAGCACTGTAACTGCTGGTGTTCATGATCCGCTCCTCGTTGATGTGAGTGGGGCCAGCTCGAGACGATCCATCAAGCTCAGCGTGGCCGTGAGGCGCTGACGCCAGTCCTCGTCGACCTGCAGCCACACCCGCGAACCTCGAGCGCGCACGTTGGGCTGCCGGTTGAGCCGCGCCAGGGCGCTGTCGGTCAGCAAAACGGGCAGCACCAGGGCGATCTCGTCGTCGGCGCTCTTGACCTGGATGACGCCCACCTGCTCGGCGCGAGCCTTGATCTCGAGCAGGTAGAACAGGTCCTCGACCGGCTCGGGCAGGGCGCCAAAGCGGTCGCGCAACTCGTCGCGAATCTGGGCCACGTCATCCAGCGTCTTGATGTGGGCCAGGCGACGATAGAGCCGCAGCCGCAGCGGGGCGTCGGGGATAAAGCCGTCGGGCAGGTAGGCCGACAGGGGCAGGTCGATGCTGGGCCCCAGGTCGAGGCTGAGCGCCTCGACGGCGGCGCGATGCTGGGCGCGGATGACCGCCTCCAGCGACTCGCCTGAGGCGTCGCGGATCTCTTGGACGGCCCGCCGCAGCAGCCGGCTGTACAGGTCAAAGCCGATGGCATTGATGTGCCCGTGCTGCTCGGCCCCCAGAATCTCGCCGGCGCCGCGGATCTCCATATCGCGCATGGCCACGCGCAGGCCGGCGCCCAGCTCGCTGGCCTCTTGGATGGCCTGCAGCCGCTTGGTGGCGATCTCGGTGAGCGGCGGCCGGTAGAGCAGGTAGGCATAGCCGCGGTTCATCCCCCGGCCCACGCGGCCGCGGAGCTGATAGAGCTGCGCCAGGCCAAAGTGGTCGGCGTCATCGACGATGATGGTGTTCACGTTGGGGATGTCGAGGCCGCTCTCGATGATGGTGGTGCACAGCAGCACGTGATATTGCCCCTGAGCAAAGTCGAGCATCACCTGGGCGAGCTCATCCTCGTCCATCTGGCCGTGGCCGATGACCACGCTGGCCTCGGGCACAATGCGGTGCAGCGCAGCGGCCACCAGGTCGATATCCTGCACGCGGTTGTGCACGAAATAGACCTGGCCGTTGCGGTCGATCTCGCGCAGGATGGCCGTGCGGATGGCGCTCTCCTCATAGGTCAGCACCACGGTGCGCACCGCCAGGCGGTTCTCGGGCGCTGTATCGATGATGCTCATGTCGCGGATGCCGCTGAGCGACATGTAGAGCGTGCGCGGGATGGGCGTGGCCGTCATGGTGAGCACGTCCACCTCGCGGCGGAGCTGCTTGAGGCGCTCTTTGTGAGTGACGCCAAAGCGCTGCTCCTCGTCGACCACCACCAGCCCCAGGTCCTTGAACGAGACGTCTTGCGAGAGCAGGCGGTGCGTGCCGATGACGATATCGACGGTGCCGTCCATCAGCCCCAGAATGACGTCGTCTTGCTCGCCCGGGCTGCGAAAGCGCGAGAGCATCTCGACGTGCAGCGGAAAGGCGCGCAGGCGGTTTCTGAAGGTGTAATAGTGCTGCTGGGCCAGAATGGTGGTGGGCACCAGCACGGCCACCTGCTTGCCGTCCATCACCGCCTTGAAGGCGGCGCGCAGCGCCACCTCAGTCTTGCCATAGCCCACATCGCCGCACACCAGGCGGTCCATCGGTTTGGGGCGCTCCATGTCGGCCTTGATCTCGGCCAGCGCGCGGAGCTGGTCGTCGGTCTCCTCGTAGGCGAATGACGCCTCCAGCTCGTGCTGCCACTCGGTGTCGGGGGCAAAGGCCATGCCCGGGGTCACCTCGCGCGCCGCATACAGCTCCAGCAGGTCACGAGCGATGTCGCGGATGGCCTGCTCGGCCTTTTCGCGGACGGCGGTCCACTCGGTGCCGCCCAGGCGATGGATGCGCGGCTGGCGCTCATCGGCGCCCAGGTAGCGGCTGACGCGGTCGGCCTGGTGGATGGGCACGAACAGGCGGTCGCCCTGCTCATAGCCTAGCTCCAGGTACTCGCGCTCGACGCCGCCGATGCTCTTGCGCACCAGCCCGCGGTAGACGCCGATGCCATATTCGAGATGCACCACATAGTCGCCCTCTTGCAGGTCGGCAAACAGCGCCTCAGGCGCGGCCTGCCGCGGGGCCACCTCGCGACGGCGCTGTTTGCGCACCCAGCCAAAGATCTCGGCATCGGTGAGCAACAGCAGGTCGGCCGCGGGCAGGGCCCAGCCTTCGTTGAGGACGCCGTCGATGAGGCTGAGGCTGCCAGGCGCGGGCAGGGCGGGCAGTTCTTGCGCCGGCGCCACCGACAGTTGTTGCTGCTGTAAGAGCGAGGCCAGGCGCTCGGCCTGCCGCGAGACCATCACCACCCGCTGGCCCTGGCGGCTGAGGCGCACGGCCTCGGCCAGCCCGTCTTCGAGTTGCCCGCCAAAGTGCGGCGCGGCCACGAACAGGCGGCCGATGGGGGTCTCGGGGTCTTGCTGGCCATAGCCCAGGCTGACGGCGCCGGCCAGGCGCGCCTTGAGCTCTTCCCAGGTAAAGTGGGCCACCGCAAAGTTGGCCGGCAGGTCGCCGTCGCGGATCATGTCGGCGCGCAGGCTGGTGGCCTGGTTCTCCAGGCCCAGGGCGGCCGTCTCGAGGGTGAGCAGGTCGTCGACCAGCACCAGTGCGTTGGCCGGCATATAGTCGGTGAGGGTGGCGGCGTTGGGATACAGATAGGGCGCATAGTACTCGATGCCGCGGAAATAGGCCCGCTCCAGCAGGTGCTCGCGGTCCTCTTGATAGCGCGCCCGCGCCACCCCGGTGCAGTTGCCCAGCTCCCAGCTTTCCAGCGCGGCGCGCGCGGCCAGGCCCCATTCGGGCAACGCCTCGCTGGCGGGCGGCAGCAGCACCTCAGCGAGGGCCTCACGGGTGCGCTGCGTGCTGGGGTCAAAGGTGCGGATCGAGTCGATCTCGTCCCCGAAAAAGTCGATGCGCAGCGGCCAGCGCTGGCCGGGCGGATAGACATCGACCAGGCTGCCGCGGTGGGCAAACGTGCCGGGCTCTTCGACCACCGGCACACGGTCATAGCCGGCGCGCACCAGCCCCTCGATCACCGCGTACATCGGCACCACCTGCCCCTGGGCCAGGCGTTGCCGGGCTCGCAGCAAGGCGCGGGGCGTGACCGTCTTGGTCATCAGCGACCAGATAGAGGCGGTGACGAACAGCCCCGGCGCTGCCGGGTCGCTGCGGCGCTCGGCGTCGCGGCTCTGCGCGCCGCGGCTCTGCGCGCCGCGGTTCTGCGCGGCCAGCTCGGTGAGCAGTGTGGCGCGCGCCTGAATGGTCTCGCGATCCCACGGGGTGCGGTCGTAAAAGATGGTATCGGGCGCAGGGTGGTGGCGCACCATCGCGGGGTCATCGGCATAGCTCTGCACCTGCTCGGCGAGCTGGCGCGCGGCGGCCGGCGTGCCGGTGACAAAGAGGATCGGGCCGCCCCAGTCGGCATGCAGTGCGGCCAGCAGATAGGGGCGGGCGGCCTCGAGAACGTCGAGCGTTAGCGCGGCAAAGCGGCGCTCATCGCGCACGGCCGCCAACTGGGTCAGCAGTTGGCGATAGGTGGGGTGTTCACGCAGCGGCGTCAGCAGGTTGAGTTTCATCCTAGCCCTCGTCTAGAGGGGAAACAGCGGCTGTCCGTTGTAGAGGTTCATCGCCTCGTGGACGTCCTTTTCGAGCAGCGCGCGCAGCACCTCGTCGACGCGCTGATAGGCGGCGACGATCACCGGCTCCTGATCGCGGCCGAAATCGTTGAGCACATAGTCGGCAGGATCGCCCACCGTGGGGCGGCCGATGCCGATGCGCACGCGGCCAAAGGCCTGCGACTTGAGCATGGCGATGATGCTCTTGAGGCCGTTGTGTCCGCCGCTGCTGCCCTCGGGCCGTATGCGCACCTGTCCGAGCTCCAGGTCCAGATCGTCATAGATGACGATGAGGTGGTCTAGCGGCACCCTGAACCAGCGGACGAGCGGCGCCACAGCCTGGCCGCTCTCGTTCATAAAGGTCTGCGGCTGCGCCAGCACCACGCGCTTGCCGATGATGGCGCCCTCTCCAAAGGTGGCGCGAAAGCGACGCTTGTTGAGGGGGATGTCATACAGGCGCGCGATATAGTCGACCGACTGAAAGCCGACGTTGTGTCGGTTGCCGGCGTACTGACGGCCTGGATTGCCCAGGCCGACGATCAGATAACGCTCCACGAGCTCCTCGAGGTCGAGCACCATGCACCCAGAGTGGGCAACACCAGAGGGCCGCGGCCGTGCGGGCCAGCCCTCTGCGTGCACCTGGCGCCTACAAGAGGCGGCGAATGCCGAATACGATGCCGACGAGCACGAACACGGCGCCCATGGCGATGCCGCCATACATGGCCGACTGCCCCCACGACTTGACGTCAAAGGGCGACTCGTTCTCGGCCTCGGGGGCGGTCAACGTGGGCGTAGGGGTGCCCTGCGCGGGGGCGCGGGTGGGCGCGATGACGATGGGCGTCGGCGTCATGGCCGGCGTCGGGGTGGGCGCTGCCTGCGGCGTGCCCTCTGGCTCGGGCTCTTCGAGGGCGGGCGTCTCGGTGACCTCGGGCGTCGGCGTCGACACCGGCCGCGCATTGGCCACCACCAGGTTGCGCACAAAGAACTCTTCCCAGTTGCCGTCCTGTTTGACGCCTTGCAGGCGCAACGTGTAGACGCCGTCGGGCAAGGCGGCGGTGTTCCACACCTCGAGCTGACCATTGATGACCGGCTGCTCGTGCAGCGAGCCGATCACGGCCCACTCGCTCGGGTTGGCACCCACGCCGAACTCGACCTTGTAGAACTGGAAACTCGGCACCGAGGCCGACCCGATGATGGGCACCATGCCCCGCACTTCCTGGCCCATCTCGGGCGAGGTGACCTGCACCACCAGTTGCTGGCCCACGACCGGCAGGGCCACGGCCAACATAACAGCCACAAACGCCAACGTGCACAATGCTCGTTTGAGCATGAGAATGTCCTCTACACCTCGTATGGTGTTGCGAGTGTACCACAACGACCAGCCAGGGCCAAAGCCAGCGCGCCGCGGGGTGTGCTTGACCTGCGGCGCTGCAAACCTATACTGGGTATGAGCAATCACAGAAGCGAGGCAGGCCATGACCGAAGGGCAAGCAGAGACGCGGCCCGACCTGGTGGTGCAAGAAGAGACCCTGGCGCGGCTGCGCCGGGTCGAGGGCCAGATACGCGGCATCCAGCGCATGATTATGGAAGGGCGCGATTGCGAAGCGGTGGCGACCCAGCTGCTGGCGGCGCGCGCCGCCCTCGACAAGGCCAGCGTGTTCATCATGAGCCACCATATCGAGCAATGCCTGGTGGGCGGCGAGGGGCGCACCGACCAGCAACAGCTCAACCGGGTGGTGTCGTTCTTTATGCGGTTTGCGTCTGGCCCGGCAGCGGATATCGAAGGCGAGGAGGTGTGATGGCGGCCCTGCAGAATGTGACGGACGACACCTTTGCGTCCGACGTTGTCGGAGCGCAGGGGCCCGTGTTGGTGGACTTTTGGGCCGACTGGTGCGTGCCCTGCAAGATGCTGGGGCCGGTCCTCGAGAAGGTCGCGGCCGAGTTGGCCGGGCAGGTCACCATCGTCAAGCTCGACGTGCAGACCAACCCCGAGACGCCCACCCGCCTGGGCGTGCTGAACATCCCCACGATGATCCTCTTTCGCGACGGGCAAGAGCTCAAGCGCTTTAGCGGGGCCATGCCCGCCGGCAGGCTCAAGCAGCAACTGCTCGAGGCCCTGGGCTGACAGCAACGAGGCCCCGCCACAACCGGCGGGGCCTCTTGATGGGCTTGCGCCTAGCTGAACTGCGGCAGCCAGCGCGCCTCGGCGGCGAACAGGTCGGCGGCCATGGCGCGGATCTGAGGCAGCGTGCACACCGCTGCAGTGAGCGGATCGAGCATCAACGCGTGGACGATCAGCTCGCGGTCGCCGGCCAGCGAGCCCGACACGGCCAGCTCTTGCACGGCGATGTTGCTGCGGTTCAGCGCCGCCAGCACCGAGGGCAGGGCGCCCACGTGGCAGGGCTGGATGCCGTTGCCGTCGACGACGCAGGGCACCTCGACCGAACAGCCCTCGGGAAGGTTGGTGATCAGCCCGGTGTTGGGCACGTTGCCATAGATGATGGCGGGCGTGTTGGTCACCATCGCCTCGATGATGTACGACCCGTACTCGTTCGAGCGCTGCGTGGGCAACGGACGCGCGCCGGCGATCTGCTGGTGCACCTCGTCGAGATAGTCGTGCAGACGCGCCTTGCAGTGGTGCAGGTAGCCGGCATTGCCCCCAAAGGCGATCCAGTGGTCACGCGGGTCCTGAAAACGGGGCACCAGCTCCTGCTCGATCATGGCCTGGGACTTGCGAAAGTAGGGCACATACTCGGAGGCGTGGCCGCTCGACTCGGTGACAAAGTAGCCAAACTGCTCAAACTCTTCGATGCGGATCGGCTCCTGGCCGCGCAGCAGCGGATCCCTGACGGCCTCGCGCAGCAGCGGGTAGGCATCCTGGCCGTTCCAGGTGAGCTCGAGGAACCAGGCCATGTGGTTGATGCCCGCTACCCGATACCGCACCTGGTCAAAGGGCGCCCCGATAAAGCCCGCCAGCATGGCCGCTGTGCCCTGCACGCTGTGACACAGGCCCACATAGGGGCGACCGGCGCCGGCAGCCACGCCCCAACTGTTGATGGCCATCGGGTTGCTATAGTTGATCAGCAGCGCCCGATCATCGCAGAGCTCGTTCATGTCCTGGCAGATGTCGAGCAGGACGGGGATGGTGCGCAGGCCGCGGAATACGCCTCCGGGGCCCAGCGTATCGCCGACGCACTGGCCCACGCCATAGCGCAAGGGGATCTCGATGTCCAGCTCGTAGGCCTCGAGGCCGCCCACCTGGATGGTGGTGATGCAAAAGTCGGCCCCGTCGAGGGCCTGACGACGGTCGAGGGTGGCCTCGACGCGGGCGGGCAGGCCCCGGTCGTCGATCATCTTTTGCACCAGCGCGCGCGCCGTCTCGAGGCGGCCGGCGTCGATGTCCATCAAGGCGATGGTGCAATCGTGCAGAGCAGGGGCCAGCAAGATGTCGCTGGTGAGGTTGCGGGTAAAGACGACGCTGCCCGCGCCAATGATGGTGATCTTGGTCATAGGGGCGCCTCCACAAGATGCTGCGCGGCGATGATAGCACGCGCCGAACCATGGTCAAGTAGACGTAAGTTTGCAGTCCGGGGCGCGGAATGATATACTATTGTCAAAGACTTTCCAGGGAAAGTGGGTGCGGTCGTCCCACTTTTTTTCTGTTAGCGGCTGATAGCCTGGAGGTAAGGGAGCAGCATGAAGAGCGAGTTTGAGCGCGCTATAACGCAGCTCAGCGCAGACCGCAACCTGGCGCCTGAGGTGATCCTCGAAGCGATTGAACAATCGCTGGTGCTTGCCTACAAGAAACACTTTGGCGCCACCCAGAGCGTCGTGGTCAAGATCGACCCGCGCACGGGTGCGGCCCAGGTGTATGTCGCCAAGCAGGTTGTGGACGAGGTGCTGGATCCCATGGTGGAGATCGACCTGTCCGCGGCGCGAGCCCTTCAGCCCACCGCCAAGCTGGGCGATCTGGTCGAGGTCGAGGAGCACCCCGAGAACTTTGGGCGCATCGCAGCGCAGACCGCCAAGCAGGTGATCACCCAGCGCATCAAAGAGGCCGAGCGCGACACGGTGTATGCCGAGTTCGAGGGCCGCGTCGGCGAGATCATCAATGGTGTGGTGCGCAATGTGGATGCGCGCACCCACAACGTGACCATCAGCCTGGGCAAGGCCGAGGCGGTGTTGCCGCGCACCGAGCAGATTCCCGGCGAGCACTATCGCTTTGGGCAGCGCGTGCGCGCCTATGTCGACGACGTGTCGCGCGATGCTCGTGGCCCGCAGATCACCGTCTCGCGCACCCATCCTGACCTGCTCAAGCGCCTGCTGGAGCTCGAGGTGCCCGAGATCGCCAACGGCATCGTCGAGGTCAAGCGCATCGCGCGCGAGCCGGGCTATCGCTCCAAGATCGCCGTGGTGGCGCTGCAGAGCGGCGTCGACCCGGTGGGCTCGTGCGTGGGCATGCGCGGCGTGCGCATACAGAACATCGTCAACGAGCTGGGCGGCGAAAAGATCGACGTCGTCGAATGGTCCTCGGATGAGCGCGAGTTCATCTCGAACGCCCTGAGCCCGGCCAAGGCGGTGCAGGTCTTGCTCGACAACGCCGAGCGCCTGGCCATCGTCATCGTGCCCGACCGTGCGCTGTCGCTGGCCATCGGCAAAGAGGGGCAGAACGCACGCTTGGCCGCCAAGCTAACCGGCTGGCGCATCGACATCAAGAGCGAGGCCGAGGCGGCCGAAGAGGCCGAGACGTTGGCGCGGCAGTTGGCCGAGGCCGAAGAGCGCGCCCGCCAGCTCGAAGAGCAGCGTCGGGCCGCAGCCGAGCTCTTGTCGCAGGCCGAGGCGCTGATGGATGAGGAAGATGCCGAGCTCGAAGAGCTCGAGGAGGGCGTGGCCTGGGCTGAAGACCAGTATCTCGCCAGCGAGCCGAGCGAGCCCGGCGAGCTGCCTGAGGAGGCGCCGGCGCTTGAACAGGCCGAGCTCTCAGAGGGCGCGGCCGAGGGCGAGCCGGAGCTGGCCCAGCCGGAGCTGGCCCAGCAGGAGCTGGCCCAGCAAGAGCTGGCCCAACCGGAGCTGGGCGAGGCGCAAGAGGAGCCTGTCGCGCAGGCAGAGCCCGAGGCTGCCCAGGCTCCGGCCGAGGGCGATGAGGAGTGGTACCGTGAGGCCGCGGCCGACGATGCCACCGAAGAGGAAGAAGAGGACTCGGACCGCGGTCGAGGCCGCAAGAAGGGCCGCCGGCTCGAGTATGACGAAAAGCTGGGTCGTGTGGTGGCGCGCAAGCAACACAAGCAGCGCGGCCGCCGCGACTGGTCGACGGACTGGGAGGACTAGGCGAGGCTGTCCATGCCGCCCAAACCGCGACGTCAACCGCAGAGGACTTGTGTGGCCTGCCGCCAGGTGAGCGGCAAGCGGGGCTTGGTACGCGTGGTGCGCACCCCTGCCGGCGAGGTGGCCATCGATGCCACCGGCAGGCTGGCGGGGCGCGGGGCGTATCTGTGCGCCCGGCGATCGTGCTGGGAGCTGGCGCTCAAGCGCAAGGCGCTCGATCGCGCCCTCAAGGTCACACTGGACTCTGCCGCCAACGAGCGGTTGGCCGCATTTGCTCGCGATCTGCCGGATGAGGCCTACGAGGCCGCCGGCGACATGACGGCTGGCGATAGCGCCGACACTGCCACAATCACGAATCAGGATGTATAAGCAAGACTCGGTCGCCAAGAATCTGGAGAAGGAGCCTATGGCCCGACGCTGATGCCCGGCGGTGCAGCCGCCTGCAGCGCCCCAGAAGCCCTTCTCGCAGAGCAGGCTATCGGTCTATGACGCTCTGGATGGCCGCGCACCCTCACACGGCGCGGGCCTCCGGGCGAATAGAGCCATAGAGCTCGGAAGGAGAGGACACATGGACGCAAGATCAGGTGCCGGGAGCAAGCGCATGGGCGCACCTTCACGCTCGATGAACGCCGCTGGCGCGCAGGCCCGTAGCCGACGTGGGGGAGGTTCCTCAAACCGTCCGGGCCGCGGCGGCCAGCGCCCTGATAGCAGCCGTTCCTCCAGACCCCCTGCCCGGCCTGCCGCGCCAGGCCGTCGACCCGCCCCCGAGCCCGAGCCTCAGGTCAGCGATCTGGTGCTGCCAGACGCCATCACCGTGCATGATCTGGCCAACCTGATGAAGCGCAGCCCCATCGATCTGATCAAAGAGCTGATGAACGCGGGCATCATGGCCAACATCAACCAGGTGATCGACCGCGACACGGCCACCATCGTGGCTGAGGATATGGGCTTTACCGTGGTCGAGCCCGAGGCGCCCGAGGTCGAGGCGGCAGAAGAAGAGGCCCCCGCCACCGTGACGATGGTGCAGCAGCGCGAGTACTCGGAAGAAGAGCTGGCGCAGCTCGAGTCGCGGGCGCCGGTGGTCACTATCCTGGGCCACGTCGACCATGGCAAGACCTCGCTGCTCGATGTCATTCGTGCGACCAACGTCCAGGCGGGCGAGGCCGGCGGTATCACCCAGCACATCGGCGCCTACCAGGTCGATATCGACGGCAAGCGCATCACCTTTCTCGATACGCCCGGCCACGAGGCCTTTACGGCCATGCGCGCCCGGGGCGCCAACGTCACCGACATCGCCGTGCTGGTGGTGGCCGCTGACGACGGCGTGCAGCCCCAGACGCGTGAGGCCATCAACCATGCGCGGGCGGCACATGTGCCCATCATCGTCGCCATCAATAAGGTCGATCTGCCCACGGCCAACGTCGACCATGCCATGAACCAACTGGCCGACCTGGGCCTGGTGCCCGAAGAGTGGGGCGGCGAGACGATCTGCGTGCCCGTCTCGGCGCGCATGCGACTCAACATCAGCACCCTGCTCGACAATATCCTGGTGGTGGCCGAGCTCTCGAACCTGCGCGCCAACCCCCAGCGCAGCCCGTCGGGGCATGTGCTCGAGTCGCGCCTCGACCGTGGCCAGGGCGCCACGGCCACGCTGCTGGTGCGCGAAGGCACCCTGGCGGTCGGCGATACGGTGTTGGCGGGCACCAGCTATGGCCGCATCCGCGCCATGTACGACTTTCAGGGCAACCCTGTGGACAAGGCGACGCCCTCGACGCCGGTGATGGTCACCGGCCTGCGCGAGGTGCCCACCGCTGGCGAGGCGTTTGAGGTGGTGCAGAGCGAGCGCAAGGCGCGCGAGATCGTGGCGGAGCGGCTGCTGGCGGCCAAAGACCAGGAGGCGCGTCCGGTGGGCGCCATGACCCTCGAGGAAGTGTATGCGCAGGCCCAGGCTGGCGCCGTACAGTCGCTCAACCTGGTGCTCAAGGCCGACGTGCAGGGCAGCATCGAGCCGATCCGCTCTTCGCTGGAGCAGCTCGAAGTGGGCGACCTCAAGGTCGACTTTATCCACACCGGCGTGGGCAGCATCACCGAGTCAGACGTGATGCTGGCCGTGGCTTCGCAGGCGATCATCGTCGGGTTCAACGTGACGGTGGACGCCGCCGCCGAGCGCCAGGCCGAGGCCGATGGCGTGCAGATTCGCACCTACAGCATCATCTACCGGCTGATCGAAGACCTGCAAAAGGCGCTCGAAGGCATGCTCGAGCCCGAATATGAGGAAAAGCTGCAAGGCCGGGCCACCGTGCGCCAGGTGTTCAGCATTCCCCGGGTGGGCGACATTGCCGGTTGCCGCGTCATCGAAGGGCGGGCGCTGCGCAGCGCCAAGGCGCGCGTGCTGCGCGATGGCCGACAGATCCACGAGGGCCAGGTGAGTTCGCTCAAACGGTTCACCGATGACGTCCGCGAGGTGGCGACCGGCTACGAATGCGGCGTGGGCATCGTCGACGCCAAGGACCTGCAGGCCGATGATATCATCGAGTTCTACACGATGGAGATCAAGCAGTAAGCGAGGACGAGATGGCATTTCGCCGTGAACGGGGCGACAGCTTTATCCGCGAGGAGCTGACGCTGGCGATTCGTGACCAGCTAAGCGATCCCCGCCTCGCTGGCCTCGTCGTCACCGAAGTGGTGTTGACCAGAGACCGGCGCTTTGCGCGGGTGTTTGTGGCCCACTATGAGGGCGAAGAGGCCCTGCAGGGGGCGCTGGCCGGGCTCGAGAGCGCCAGGGGCGCGTTGCGCCGCCACCTGGGCCAGGTGCTCACCTGGCGGTTCACGCCCGAGCTGGGGTTCTACCCCGACCGCGCCTGGGCCTACGGCGAGCACATCGACGCCCTCTTTGAGCAGCTCGAGCAAGAGCAGGGCGAGGACAACGCCACGGCCGACCAGCAGGACGACGCGAGCGATGAATGATCTACAACGCATCGCCGAGCTGTTGGCCGGCGCCGATAGTGTCTTGCTGGTGTCGCATGTGTCGCCCGACGGTGACACCGTTGGATCGACGCTGGGCATCTTGTGGGCGCTGCACGCGCTGGGCGTGCCGGTGCGCGTGGCTTGCGATGACCCCGTGCCGCAAGAGGCGGCCTTTCTGCCGGGCGCCGAGCTCTACAGCAGCGAGCCCTACGCGGGCGAAGAGGTGGTGCTGGGCGTCGATGCCAGCGACCTGCGCCGCCTGGGCAGCATCGTCGCGGGCGTGGACCTCGAGAGCATCGTCTTTGCCGAGATCGACCATCACAGCACCAACGAGGGCTTTGCGGCGCTGAACTATGTGCGCCACAGCTCATCGACGGCCGAGCTGGCGCTCGAACTGGTGCAGGCGCTGGAGGCGCCCCTCGACGCCCGCATGGCCACCTGCCTGCTCACCGGCCTGGTGAGCGACACGCGAGGCTTTCGCACCAATAGCACCACTGCCGAGAGCCTGGCTACGGCCCACACGCTGGTGTCGGCCGGCGGCGACCTGGGCCTGGTGACCGACAGGCTGTTCAACCGCGTCTCGGCGGCGGCGCGCAAGCTGTGGAGCGTTGCGCTGGCCGAGCAGCAGCTCGACGACGGCATTCTGTGGGTCGACCTGCCGCTCGCTCTGCTGGACTCGCTCGGCGACGGCGAGCCCGACACACGCGGGCTCATCGGCCTGCTGATCAGCTTTGACGAGGCGCGCATCGCGGCGCTTTTCCGCGAGCTGCCCGAGGGCGGCATCGATGTGAGCCTGCGCTCGCGGCCGGGCATCAATGTGGCCGACGTGGCCCTGGCGCTGGGCGGCGGCGGCCATCCGCAGGCAGCAGGTTGCCAGTTGCCCGGCACTCTGGCCGCAGAGCGCCCGCGCGTGCTGGCCGCACTGCAGCAGGCGCTGGCCGCCGCCGAGGCGTAAGGCCGGCCGCGCCATGCCGCCCTGCGATGTGGGCATTCTGAACATCGACAAGCCGGCCGGCTGGACGTCTCATGACGTGGTGGCGCGGCTGCGGCGCATCACCGGGGTGCGGCGCATCGGCCATGCCGGCACCCTCGACCCGCTGGCCACCGGGGTGCTGGTGGTGTGCGTGGGCGCGGCCACCCGTCTGGCCGAGTATCTGATGGCGGGCGACAAGCGCTATGAAGCCACGCTGCGCCTCGGCGTCGAGACCGATACGTGGGATGCCGACGGGCGGGTGGTGGCTCAGGGCGACGCCAGCGGCGTGGACGTGGCGCGCTTTGAGGCGGCCTGCGCCCGGTTCGTGGGCGAGATCGAGCAGACGCCGCCGCTCTACTCGGCCATCAAGCGCGATGGCCAACCCCTCTACCGGCTGGCGCGACGCGGCGAGCAGGTGCGGGTCGATCCGCGGCCCGTGACCATCCATAGCATCGCACTGCGGTCGTTCACGCCCCCACTGGCCACCATCGACGTGACCTGCAGCAAGGGTACCTACATCCGCGCGCTGGCCCACGACCTGGGCGTGGCGTTGGGCTGCGGTGCGCATCTGGCGGCGCTGCGGCGACTGCGCTCGGGCGGCATCGAGGTCGATAGCGCGGTTGCCCTGGACGCCCTCAGGCCCGCCAACTGGCGCGCACATCTGCTCTCAGCGTGGCAGGTGCTGGCCGACCAACAGCGGGCGATCGTGACCGCCGAACAGCGGGCCGAGCTGTTGCTGGGCCGCGCCATTGCCCTGGCTGTAGCGGGAGAAGGCCCGTGCTTTGCCTTTGACGAGGGGCTAGAGGTGGTGGCGGTGCTGGCCCCGGGCGACGCGCCCGGCATCTGGCGCCCCATCAAGGTGCTGGCAACGCTCTAACGGGCCGGAAGGCCGGCGGTTGGCAAGGCGCGCCTCTGCAGCTAGAATAGAGAGTGCAGCAGCGCCACTCGCGGCGCACACCGAGGCCATAGCCAATGCGGGGCAAAGCATGCGTATCGCCACCACCCTAGACTGTCTGGCTGCCGATGAACGGCTGGCGCTGACCATCGGCGCGTTCGACGGGCTGCATATCGGCCACCAGCACCTCATCCGGCAGTTGGTGCAGCACGCCCATGACGCCGGCCTGTTGGCTGCGGCGCTGACCTTTGATCCCCATCCGCGCAAGGTGCTGATGCCCGAGCGACGGTTGGCACTGCTCAGCAGCGCGCAAGAACGAGACGCCATCTTTGGCGCGCTGGGGCTCGATCTGCTGATTCTGTTGCCCTTTACCCGAGAACTGGCGGCCACGGGCGCGCGCGAGTTTGTGCGCCATCTGGCGGGCTGTCTGAACATGGCCGAGCTGTGGGTGGGCGAGGACTTTGCCCTGGGCCGCGACCGGGGCGGCGACCGCCTCGCACTCGCCGAGCTGGCCGGCGAGCTCGGCTACCAACTGCAGGTGGTCCCACCGTTGACGCTCGACGGCGAGCCGGTGAGCAGCACGCGCATCCGCGCCCTGGTGGAAGAGGGGCGCATGCGCGAGGCCACGGCGCTGCTGGGGCGCGAGTATTGCGTCAACAGCGTGGTGGTGCCCGGAGCGCAACGCGGCCGCACCCTCGGCTTTCGCACGGCGAACCTGCGCATCGCCCCCGAGCGCGCCAGGCCGCCCAACGGCGTCTATGCCGTGCGGGTGCAGTTGGATGGCGAGCAGTTGCCCGGTGTGGCCAACCTGGGCATTCGCCCCAGCTTTGACGCCGGTGAGGTGCTCCTCGAGGTGCACCTGTTGGGCGTGGAGCGCGATCTGTACGGCCTCGACCTGCGCGTACGCTTTGTCGAGCGGCTGCGCGGCGAGATGGCCTTTGACGATGTCGAAGCCCTCAAGGCGCAGGTGCAGCGCGACATCGTGCGTGCGGCGCACATTCTGGGCGCCGAGGTGCCCGAGCGAGGTAGCTGATGGCGCCCGGGGGCTTTCAAGAGCTGCCGCACCCCGCCGACCTATGCCTGGCGGTGTGGGGCGAGAGCCGCGCCGAGCTGTACCGCTATGCCGCGCTGGCCCTGTTCGAGGCGCTCGACTGTTTGGTGGCGCCCGAAGGACAGGCTGCCACGAGTGAGATCCACCTGCATGCCCCCGACCCCGAGACCCTGCTGGTCGACTGGCTCGGCGAACTGCTGTACCAGGGCGAGCGACAGCAGGCCTGCTGGCAGACCTGCACACTGCACCACCTCTCGGCCACTGAACTGCAGGCCACGGTGCAGGGCGTGCGCCCGGCCAGGCCACGACGCGAGGTCAAGGCTGTCACCTATGCCGGGCTCGAGGTCGTCGAGGAGGCGCAGGGCCGTTGGACGGCGACCATTACGCTGGACGTGTGAGCGCGTCGCCATCAGGAGGTAACCATGAGCACGACACGAATCCCAACAAGACGAGATCTGCGCCAGGTTTCGCCCTGGGTGTGGGAAGTGCCGGCATCCTTTCGCGAGGACATGCGGGCGCCGGCGCGGCTCTATGCCGATGCAAACATTCTGGAGCAGGCATTGAGCGACCGATCTCTGGAGCAGTTGGTGAACACGGCGACCCTGCCCGGCATTGTGGGCTATGCCATGGCCATGCCCGACGTGCATCAGGGCTATGGGTTCCCCATCGGCGGGGTGGCGGCCACGCGCGTCAGCGATGGCGTGGTGTCGCCGGGCGGCGTGGGCTATGACATCAACTGCGGCGTGCGCCTGTTAGCGACGAATCTGCGCGCGCGCGATGTGGCGCCCCATATGAACGAGCTGATGTCGGCCCTCTTTGCCGCGGTGCCTGTGGGCGTGGGCTCTTCGAGCGAGGTGCGCGTCGACCGGCAGGAGCTGCGCAAGGTGTTGGTCGAGGGGGCCGGCTGGGCCGTGGGCAAGGGCATGGGCATGGCGGCCGATCTCGAGCACACCGAGGACCGCGGCCGGCTGGCCGGGGCCGATCCGGCCAAGGTGAGCCCGCGGGCGCTGGAGCGGGGGCTCGACCAGGTGGGCACGCTCGGCTCGGGCAACCACTTTCTCGAGCTGGACGAGATCACCGCTGTGTATGACGAGGCGGCGGCAGCGGCGCTGGGCCTGCGCCAGGGCGACCTGTGCGTGTGGATCCACTGCGGGTCGCGTGGGTTGGGGCACCAGGTGTGCACCGACTATGTGCGGGCGCTGCAGCCGGCGGTGAGCCGCTACAAGATCGTCCTCCCCGACCGCGAGCTGGTATGTGCGCCGGTGGAATCGCCCGAGGGGCGCGACTATCTGGCCGCGATGGCTTGCGCCGCCAACTATGCCTGGGCCAACCGTCAGGTGATCACCCACTTTGTGCGGCGGGCGTTCGAGCAGGTGCTCAAGGGGCGGCTGGGTGCGCCCACGCTGACGATGGTGTATGACGTGTGCCACAACATCGCCAAGCTCGAGACGCACACGGTAGAGGGCCGGGCGATGCGTGTGTGCGTGCACCGTAAAGGCGCCACGCGCGCCTTTGGGCCCGGGTGCGCCGAGGTGCCGGCGGCCTATCGTGCGTTGGGGCAGCCGGTGTTGATCCCCGGGAGCATGGGCACCGGGTCGTATGTGTTGCTGGGCACCGCGCAGGCCATGGCCGAGACCTTTGGCAGCACCTGCCACGGCGCCGGCCGCACCATGAGCCGCCACGGCGCCATGCGCAGCGTCAGCGGGCGCGAGCTGCGACGCGAGCTGGAGAGCAGCGGCATCGCGGTGCGGGCGCACTCTGACAAGGGGCTGGCCGAAGAGGCGCCACACGCTTACAAGGATGTGGACGCTGTGGTCGAGGTGGTGCACCAGCACGGCATGGCGCGCCGTGTGGCCCGCACGCGGCCTCTCGGCGTGATGAAGGGCTGAGCGTCGCTGCGAAAGAACAAGAGGCCCTGGCGCATGCCAGGGCCTCTTGCCATGTGCGGTGTGCTACACGCGGAAATGCTTGAACGTGGGCAGATAGTTGCGGTTCTGCTCGAGCATTTCGTTGACCATCTCCTTGATCTCGGCCAGCGACAGCATGGTGGCCGAGAGCGGGTCAAAGCAGATGGCCTGATAGAGCAGGGTGGGATCGCCCGTCAAGCAGGCCTCGACGGCCATCTCTTCGACGGCCACGCTGGCATTGACCAGCGCCGCGCACTGCGGCGGCAACGCGCCCACATGGACCGAGGCCAGGCTGCCGCGCTCGGCGTAGACCGGCACCTCGACGCAGACGTCCTCGGGCACGTTGGTGATGATGCCCTTGTTGGGCACGTTGCCGTTGAACTTGAACGGGTCGCCGCCCACAAAGGCGCTGATGATGGACGAGGCATACTCGTGCCCGCGGCTCAGGTCCAGCGGCTCGGGGTTCTCGAGCCAGGCGATGATGTCGTCCTTCCAGTCATGGGCGCGCTTGGTGTAGTGGTCGAGGATGTAGGCGTACACGCCCGGGTTCCAGCCCGTGCCGTGAGTGCAGTACTGTTCAATGAGTTCAGGGCGCTTGCGGAACCACCAGTTGTACTCCGAGTTGTGGCCGCTCGACTCGGTGACGTAATAGCCCAGCGCCATGAACATCTCGTTGCGCACGATCTCTTCGTTATAGATGTCGGGCTTTTTCACGGCCTCGCGCAGCAACGGGTAGGCATCCTCGCCCTTCCACTCGAACTTTGTGTAAAAGGCGGTATGGTTGATGCCAGCGCAGGTATAGTCGATCTCCTCGGCGGGCGCGCCGATCCAGCGGGCGAGCATGGCCGCGGTGCCCTGCACACTGTGGCACAGGCCCGAGACGAGCACATCGCTTTCGCGCTGCATGGCGCGGCACAGCATGGCCATCGGGTTGGTATAGTTCAGGAAGATGGCGTTGGGGCAGTACTTTTCGATATCGTGCACGATGTCGAGCATCACGGGGATGGTGCGCATGGCACGAAAGACGCCCGAGACACTGCGGGTGTCGCCCACGTTGGTGTCGATGCCGTACTTTTTGGGGATGAGAATGTCATACTTCCACACATCCACGCCGCCGGCGAGGATGGTGCAGATGACAGCGTCGGCGCCCTTGAGGGCCTCGGCGCGATCTTTGGTGGCCACCACCGTGGCAGGATAGTTGCCCTCTTTGACGATGCGATCGCAAGCGCGCTTGATATAGTCGAGGCGCTCGTCGTCGATATCCATCAGAGCAAGGGTGGCATCCTCGAGCAGCGGGAAGGTGAGGATATCCTTCACCAGGCCACGCGTAAAGCCAAAGCTGCCTGCGCCGATGAATGCGATCTTGACCATCTCTTTCTCCCTCCAGTTCGAAATCGAGAGTGCGGCAGCGGCAGGATAGGCGCAACCGAGCTTTTGCGCAAGCGCACCTTTGACGCTGGTGGGCCCGGCCCTATAATAGTGCCTGCTCGCCCCAGTAGCTCAGCGGATAGAGCAGCTGCCTTCTAAGCAGCTGGCCCCAGGTTCGATTCCTGGCTGGGGCGCTAGGCAGCCCCTGGTGGGTCGTGCGGACGATGGCACTGCAGGTTGTGGTGGGGCGCTTGGCGGCGCAAGATGACCAGGCTTGTGCTGCCCGGTCGCCAGCACGGCAGTCGCCCACGAACAGGCTACTCGGGAGCGGCCTCTGGCCCGCCCTCAGCGCCGCCCTCGCTCTCACGCTCGCTCTCGGGGATATAGTCGCTAAAGACGATCGTTGCGGGCGTGGCAAATCCCGCGTGCGACCGGTGGACCTCGTTCTGCCGCTCGATCGAGGTGTCGATCTCTTGCTGCACGCGACTCTCTGACCGCTCCTCTGGCGGCAACGCCTGCAGCGTCCTCTGCAGCTCGGTATAGTACCGTCGGCACACGCTCAGGTGCTCGCGCTCGTGGGTCATCACGTCGCCATAGAACCGCTGCCAGGCCTGCCGCACCACGCGCGGCTGCTCTGACAGGCGTGTCCACTCCGGCATGATGTAGTTATATTGCACGGGCAGCCTGACCGCGGTGACATCTGCGCCCGTGTCGGTCTCTTTGGTGCTCCAGGTGGGCACGACCACATGGTTGAACTGGCCTACATCGGCGGGGAGCTCCTCATCGATGCCCTGCATGGTCTCGCTGTTGAGCTCGTACGGCTGCATGGCCGTCTCGTCGAACGAGAGGGAGACGGCCAGGTTGGTGCGGCGCGGCGCTCTCTGCACCAGGTCGGGCGACACAGCGGCCGTTAGCGCGGCGGCCACGCCCGGCGTGGGCCCGCTCTCGAGGTCGAGGGCGCCATCTGCCGACCGATCGAGGGCGTATGACTCGGATAGGCCTGGCGAGCGAGCCGCCACGGCATCAGCGGGCGTCGGACGATCGGCCCGCACCAACTGCCCCAGCGCCCGGTTGCCCAGTGCGCCGGCCCACGTTCGCAACATGCCGCCCTGCTTGATGGCGGCGGCGCCCACGCGCCCCGCCTCGTCCTTTTGCAGGGCGCCGAGCAATCGCAGGCCCGCCGTCTGGCGGTCAGCGCCGTGGTCCTGGCTCCCGCGAAGGCGCCTCTTGGGCGCCGGCCGCTGAGAGCGCGGCTGCTGTTCGTGCATCATGGCCCCCCATCGTGCCGGTGAGCGCTCTCAACGCTATCTTACCCTCAACGGACAGCGGGGTAAAGCCCCCGTTGCAGCCAAACGCAGCCGGCTGGGCACCGCCGCTAGAGGTTGTGCCCCTACGGCTCGGCCTGCCCGTCGGCCTGGCGCGCATGCCCGCTGGGCGCGCCAAAGTGCATGGCCTCGTCGGGCGCCAGTTTCATCGGCAGGTGGTTGTGCAACCAACCGCCCTCTGACAGGCCATCGGGGAAGGCGTGCACGAGCATGCCGGCGCGGTTGACCTTGAGCTGCTGTGCGATGGTCGCATCGGGCCGGGCCACAAAGCTCGCCCAGTGAGAGTAGGGGCGCGACGAGTTGTTGGCGACGGCCCACATGCGGTTGTCAGCGCACCGCGTGGGCACCTGGCGCCCGTTGAGCACATCGAGGCAGCTGGGCCCACTGTCGTGGGCGTTGTAGAACGAGTGCAGCATCACCTGGACGCCGAGCTCGCGGTAGGCGGCATAGATCTGGGGATAGCAGACGTCGTAGCAGATGGCCAGCCCGATGGGCACGCCCTTGATGGTGTGAGTCACCAGGCGGTCGCCCGCCGAGTAGTGCTTTTGGTCGCCGAGCGTGCACATACACTTGTCGTAGCGGTCTACGATGGCGCCATCGGGCCCGATGAGGTACAGGCAGTTCGTCGGTGGCGTGTGCTCGTCCAAAAAGTGTGCCGAGCCCAGCACCAGCCAGAGGCGCAGCTCGGATGCGAGCTGGCGCAGCCGCTGGGTCTCGCTGCGCAGCAGCGACCAGTCATAGCCCTCAAACGAGGGCAGGTCGCTGCCGGCATACCCCGACAGACAGGCCTCTGAGGTGTGCAGCAGGTCGGCGCCGGCCTCTGCGGCCCGCCGCAGGTAGCTGCGGATATAGCGCGCGTTGCGCCGCACATCGCCACTCACTGGAAACTGACAGCTCGCCACATGTAGCTTGTCCATCGCGGCTCCTTTCGAGCCTCGGCCTCTCAGGCCGAGGCGGCGCCCAGCGTCTGGCGGTGACGTGCAGGCCCAGGCAAAGACCAGGTCGGCTGCGCGTCGCGAGAGCCCCTCAGTCGGCCTGCGCCGATCGCAGCCGCGGCCGGTTCGTGGCCGTCTCGCGCGCGAACAAGCCAAAGGCGAGGCTCACGGCGATGAACATCAGGGCGTTGGTCCATAGGGCGCTGTCGTGTCCAAAGCGATCGCTGATCCAGCCCAATAGCACCGGGCCGATCGAGATGCCGATATCGCCCACCGTGCGATAGACGCCCATGGTCAGCCCGCGCCCGCCGGGCAGCTCCAGATCGGAGACATAGGCCGCCGGCGCCGGCCCGCCGATGCCGGTGCCAATGCCCAGCAGCGCGCAGCTCAGCAAAAAGTGCAGATAGGTCTGCCCGATGGTAAAGCTGGCGATAGCCATGCCACACAGCAAGCAACTGGGCACAATGGCCACTTTGCGGCCATAGCGGTCGCAGAGGTGGCCGGCGGTGTTGATGGTCAGTAGGTTCAGCAGCGCCACCGCCGTGAGAGCATAGCCCAGCTTGGCCGGACCGATGCCCAGGCGGTCGCTGCCCAGGAGCGGTAGAATGGTGTTCTGGCTGCCGGTGCGCGTGAAAAAGACCATCAGCGTGACCAGGCTGACCAGCGCGAAATCGCGGTTGGCCAGCAACTTGAGCCCGGCAAACCGCGATCGGGGCAGGCTGTTGGGGCCCGTGCCCGGGGCCGGCTCGGCGACGACGGCGTGGCCCATGGTGCGCGTCTCTTGCACGGCAAAGTATGCCCAGCAGGCGGCGCAAAGCGTCAAAAAGGCGTAGGCAAAAAAGGGCGCTCGATAGCCCAGGTGCTCGCCCACAAAGCCGCCGATGACGGGGCCCACGCTGGTGCCCAGCAGTAGCGAGCCCTGGTAGAGGCTCATGGTCCGCCCACGATCTCGAGGGGTGCTGATATCGGCCATGACCACCATGGCGGCGGTCATCTGGATGGCCGAGCCCACGCCCTGCAGCAGACGCAACGCCAGCAACTGGCCAAACGTGGTGGTCAGGCCGGTGAGCAGCGCGGCCACGCTCATCACCAGCGGCCCGGCCACCAGCAGCGGCTTGCGGCCCAGGCGCTCGGCCAGGCTGCCCGCCGGCACATTGACGGGGATGCGCGCGATGCCAAAGATTGCCATCAGCAGTCCCACCATCGTGGCGCCCACGCCGAACGACTTGGCATAGAGCGGCAGCACCGGCCCCACGATGCCCGCGCCCAGCATGTTGATAAAGGTCTGGCCCATCATGGCCAACAGAATGCCTGGATGCTGCGACCAGCCAACCAGGCGTTTGAGGCCGCCTGTCGGCGTGACGCAGGCGTCGAGCGGTTCAGCCATGCAGCTCCTATCTTGTCGTATGGTTCAGCCGCGCCTCGAGGGGCATGTCATGCATTGTAGACCATCGCTCCACGCTGTCGAGTCTGCCCAACCAGCGCGGTGGTTTGTGCAGCAGGTCTCTGCAGGTAGAATGACCGCTGAACGGCTATAGGAGGCGCCCTTGGAACTGCGAGGCCTGGTGCAGGGCAGGTTGGCGCTACGCGAGAATCGCTTTCGCGCACGCGTGTTGCTGGCCGACGAACCGGTGGCCGCCCATGTGCCCAACTCGGGCCGCCTGCGCGAGCTGCTCGTGCCCGACGCCAGGGTTTGGCTGGCCCCTGCGGCGCGGCCAGGCCGCCGCACGGCCTACGACCTGGCGCTGGTCGAGCACGCCGGCCGCCTGGTGTCGGTGGATGCGCGCCTGCCCAACGCCCTGTTCGGCGAGGCGCTGGCCGCAGACTGGCAGGCCTGCGGGCGTGTCCTCCAGGTACAGCGCGAGGCGCCGCTGGGCTCGAGCAGGCTGGACTATTGCCTGACAGGCACGGCCGGCCGCTGCTGGGTCGAGGTCAAGTCGGTGACGCTGGTGCGCGACGGTGTGGCCATGTTCCCCGACGCGCCCACGGCCCGCGGCGCCCGCCACGTACGCGAGCTACAGGCGGCCGTGGCCGCCGGTGAGGCCGCGGCGATGGTGTTCGTGGTGCAGCGCGACGATGCCCATGCCTTTCGCCCCTACGCCGAGAACGACCCGGCCTTTGCCACGGCCCTGGCCGAGGCGGCCGCTGCCGGCGTGCAGGTGCGGGCCTACCGCTGCCGGGTGGCAACCACGGGGGTGTGGCTCGACAGCGAGATACCGGTGCTGGTCGCTGACGGCGCGCCGCTGACGGCGACGCGCTCCACGCCCTGTCCCCCCTGAAGAAAGGAGATCAGCCTTGACGCTCTACGACCTCTGCACAGCGCGCCCGAGCGTGCTGGCCATACCGCTGGTGGGCTACCCCGGCGTGCACCTCACGGGCACGACCATCAAGCAGAACGTGCAGCAGCCCGCCGTGCACTGGCAGACGATGCAGGCGCTCTACGAGCGCTTTCAACCCGATGGGCTGTTCTGTCTGATGGATCTCTCCGTCGAGGCGGGCGCGCTGGGGCTCGACGTGCTTTTCGCCGACATGGATTCGCCAACGGTGAGCGAGCACCCGGTCAAGACGGCGGCTGACCTGGAGCGCTTCAGAGGGTGTGACATCCTCGCTGATGCGCGGCTGCAGGGGTTCGTTGCAGCGGTGGGGCACATGGCCGTGGAGCTCGACACCCTGGTGGGCGGCTATGTGATCGGCCCCTTTTCGCTAGCGGGACTGTTGCTGGGGGCCACCGAGGCGGTCATGGCCACCATCACCGAGCCAGAGCTCTTGCAGGCCACGCTGCGGCTGGCCACAGATGCCATCAAGCCCTACGTTTGGGCCCTCGAGGCGGCGGGGGCAGACATGGTGGCCATCCTCGAGCCCAGCGGCAGCCTGCTGGCGCCCTACCAGTTCGAGACCTGCTGCGGGGCCTATGTGCGCGAGATCGTGGCCGAGATGCAGGGCGCGTCGATCCTGCACATCTGCGGGCAGACAACCCACCTGCTCGATGCCATGGCGGCCACCGGCGCGCAGGGGCTGAGCCTCGACGCGATGGTGTCGCTGCCCGATGCGGCGGCGCGCCTGCCCTCTGAGTTGGTGCTGATCGGCAACCTGGACACAGTGCAGGTGTTGGGGCAAAAAGGCCCGCGCGAGGTCTACCGCGCCGCCAGCGACCTGATCGCGGCCATGGCCCCGCATCGCAACTTTGTGCTCAGCTCGGCGTGCGATCTGCCGCCCGAGACGCCTCACGAGAACATCGACGCGCTGCTGCAGGCGGCCCGCGACGCTCGCGGCTGACAAACCGGCCTGTGCGGCTCGGCGCGAGGCGTTGTTTGGCGACAGGCCCTATCTGGTACAATAGGCGCTAACACTTTGAGATGCGCTGCAGGAGGGGAGATGGTGACGTTGCTACAAGGGCTGAGCCCTGTGGTGCAGGCGTTGCTGGGCACGCTGTTTACCTGGCTCATGACGGCCACCGGCGCCCTGCCGGTGCTCTTCACCAAGACGGTCAATCGCAAGATGCTCGACGCCATGTTGGGCCTGGCCGCCGGCGTGATGATCGCGGCGAGCTTTTGGTCGCTGCTAGCGCCCGCCATTGAGATGTCGCAGGGTTCGTGGGTTCCTGCGACGGTGGGATTTCTGCTGGGGGGCATCGCGTTGCGCGGCATCGACCGCGTGTTGCCGCACATCCATAGCTGGTTCGGCGTCAGCGACGAGGTCGAGGGGCTGAGCACATCGTGGCGGCGCAGCATCTTGCTGGTGCTGGCGGTGACGCTGCACAACTTTCCCGAGGGCCTGGCCGTGGGCGTGGCCTTTGGCGCCGCGTCGCTGGGGCTGCACGGGGCGACGCTGGGCGGAGCGCTGGCGTTGACGCTGGGCATCGGCCTGCAGAACCTGCCCGAGGGCCTGGCCGTGGCCATGCCGTTGCGCCGCGAGAACATCTCCAGGGGCAAGGCCTTTTGGTACGGACAGCTCTCGGGGATGGTCGAGCCGATCGCCGGCGTGTTGGGCGCCTGGCTGGTCGTCTCGATGCGCGCGATTCTGCCCTATGCGCTCGCCTTTGCGGCCGGCGCGATGATCTTTGTGGTGGTCGAGGAGCTGGTGCCCGAGGGCCACAGCGCCGGCAACTCGCATCTGCTCACGGGAGGCGCCATGCTGGGCTTTGCCCTGATGATGACCCTCGACGTCGCTTTTGGCTGAGGAGACTGATTGCCACCAGAGAGACCGACGTCAGTCGGCCTCTTGATATCTGGCGCCATCGCGGCGAGTGCAGGGCAGCCTGAACGAGAGCGCCATGGCGGCCAGCGCAAAGACGATGGAGACGATGAACGCCGCCGGGTAGGATACCGAGCGCACCAACAGCCCGCCGATGGTCGGGGCGACCATGGTGATGGCGCCCAGCGTGTTGGTGAGCCCGATGTAGAGCGGCCGACGCTCGTCGGGGGCGTACTCGAGCATCCAGTTGAAAAAGGGCCAACTCACGCTGCTCCAGGCCACCCCAAAGAAAAAGTAGAGCGCCAGGTAGAGCGGGATGACCGCGCTTGGCCAGGCCCGTTGGCCCAGCCCCGCCAGCAGAGCGCATACCGGCGGCAACATCGCCATGGCGATGTTGATGCGCATGTGTCGCAGCGGCCCCCAGCGATCCTGGACATAGCCCAGCAGCAGCCCCGAGCCCACACTCCCGATCACCTGCGCGGTGATAAAGTAGCCCATGTCGGCGGCCGGAAAGCCCAACCTCTGGGTGGCATAGAGCACATAGAAAGAGCTGGCGATGCCGCTAAAGCCCAGCAGCAGCCGCGTGATGATCAGCTTGCGAAAGGGGTGATCGCTGGCCAGCAGGCTCGGCATCATCCTGAACACCTGGCCGACCGACGGCGGCGACTCTTTGGGCGCGGGCCGTTCGGGCTCGCGGATGAACAGCACCGCCAGGCCCGATCCGAAAAAGATCAGCCAGCCAATGATCACCAGCAACGCATAGTTGCCGGGGTAGGCAAAGCGCTCGCTATTGCTGAGGATGCTGCGCACCGCCAGCCCTGCCACCACGCCGCCGAGACCCCCCGCCACCTGGCCGGCGCCGATCACGCGCCCGCGTCGCGTGGGCGGCAGCACCCGCCCCAACAGCGCAAACCAGGGCACGCTGGCAAAGGCATCGCCCACGAAAAAGACAAAGATGGCCGCGACGGTGATGCCAAACGTCAGCCCCGGGTGCTGCGGCGTGAGCCACCAGATGGCCAACGCCAGCGGCAGCAGCACCGGTCGCGTATACCACACCGCCTTCACGAGCAACGGCTTCATACGGGGCTGACGCGCAGCCAGCCCCGCCACCAGCAACTGCGGCAGCAGCCAGGCGCTGTTGATGATGCCCGCCGCCACCCCGATCAGCACCTCATTGTTCACCAGCGTGGCCAGAAACGTGAGTAACACGGTGGTGGTGCTGATAAAGTTGAGCGCCGTATGGAAAAAGGCTGTGTCCAGCGCCAGGGCCAGGGAATTGCGGCCGTAATCCGGGTAGAGATCGCGATCGTCAGCTATGGCCATGGTGAACTCCGAGGGCGTGCGCATAGGCGCGGTGATTTGTAGACGTGGCAGGCCCAGTCTACGCAGATAACCCGCAACGTCAACCTGGGTGCGCGTTGCGCAATCCGTTCAGTTGGCGGAAATCTGTCCCGAATATGGCCATTGCCATGCTCCATGCGCCGCGGAATGTGCTATGTGTAGGTTGTGTGATTGTGTCGGCGAGGCAGGGAAGGAGGTCCCTAGCGGCACAAGGCGCAACACCTATCCAAACGTGGGCGGTCGGTTACGGTTTCTCAAAGGAGAGGAAGATGAGCACGAGCAAGATCACCCGTCGCAGACTGTTGCAGGGCGCTGCCCTGGCCAGTGCAGCCGGGCTGCTGGCGGCCTGCCAACCCGAGGTTGTGGAGAAGGTGGTGGAAAAGGTCGTCAAAGAGACGGTCATCATCGAGGGCACTCCCAAGGTTGTCGAGAAGGTCGTCAAAGAGACGGTGGTCGTCGAAAAAGAGGCGGCGGCCCCCGCTCGCGAGCCGGCCAAGGTGGTGTGGTGGTTCCAGTGGAACGCGCCGGCTCAGATGGAGGCGTTCAGCACCATCGCCAAGAACTTTTCAGAGATGGACAACGGCATCACCGTCGAGGCGCTGCAGGTGCCCACGATGCAGGACAAGATGCTGGCGGCCGTGGCCGGTGGCAACCCGCCCGACGTCGGCGTCTGCTGCATTCAGTACGTCGGCTTTTATGTGCGCGGTGTGTTCACGCCGCTGGACGACTATCTCGACGCCAGCGAAAAGATCAAGCGCGAAGACTTTGTTCCCGGCCTGTTCGGGTCGATGGTGTGGCGCGGCAAGACCTATGGCGTGCCGGCCTGCGAGTGCGGGCCCCGCTTTGGGTTTATCTTTAACCTCGAGCATCTCGAAAACGCTGGCCTCGACCCCGAGAACCTGCCGCAGACCTGGGATGAGACCTGGGACTGGCACACCAAGCTGACCAAGAAGGATGATGCCGGCAACCTGGCGCAACTGTTCCTCGACCCGTTCTTTGGGTCCACCACGGCGGCGGCACTGGCCCCTAACTGCGCCTCGCTGTATCCCACGTCGTGGGGCTTTTCGCCGTGGGATGGCGACACGATGACGTTCAACTTTGACAACCCGCAGATGGTCGAGGCCTTTACCTGGCTGAAAAAGATGTACGATGACATCGGCGTGGAAAAGCTCGATGCCTTTAGCCAGGCCAACCCCGGCGGCCGCTATGTGCCCACGGGCGCCATGCCTGCCGGTCTGCAGACCGCCGAGTTCGTCGGGTATTATGCGCCGGGCGAGCTGTATGTGAGCGCGCCAGACAAGAAATGGGTGGCTGGCTGGTGCCCCAGGCCCGAGTCGCGCCGCAACGTCCGCTACCAGAACGTTGGTGGGCACCCGATCTATATCCCGCTGGCCTCCAAGGTGCGCGATCAGGCGTTCGAGTTCATCGAGTATGTGACCAGCGAAGAGGCGATCGATATCATCTTCAAGGCCACGGCATGGCTCGGCGGTCGCAAGGTCGGCTATGACCCCAATCGGCCCGACATCAGCCATCTGCCGGCGCTCAAGTGGTATCTGGAGTCGGTCAACACGGCCGACGAACTCGTGTCCGGGCCGGTGATCCCCAACCAGGCCTTTGCCACCACGCAATACCAGCGCGCTGTCTCGGCCCTGCAGTACGGCGAAAAGATGCCCGAGCAGGCCGCAGCCGACCTGCAAAAAGAGGTCACCGACGATCTGGCCAAAGAGTTCCCCGAGCTGCTGCTCAAGTAGCTGGGGCGCATAACCAAAGCGCAACACCGGGGCAGGCCCACGCGCCTGCCCCGGCAAGACCGTCGCTCCTGAGTCTGCATTGCACAGGGAAGGGGGATCTGGCGATGAAACGCTGGTCGCGTCAGACGACCCGCAACGCCGTCAATGGCTATGCGTTCATCTCGCCGTGGCTCATCGGCCTGGCCTTGTTCACCATCTATCCCATCATCGCTTCGCTGTACTATAGTTTCACGCGCTATGACATCGTGCGTGCGCCGCGCTGGATCGGGCTCGAGAACTATGTCACCCTGGCCACCGAGGACCTGATCTTTCGCCGAGTGATGGGCAACACCATCTACCTGGTGGTAATCGGCGTGCCCGCGGGCATCATCGTCGCCTATCTGCTGGCGCTGCTGCTCAACAACGAAATGAAGCTGCGCCCGATATTCCGCACTATCTTTTTCCTGCCGGCACTGGTGCCCGCAGTGGCGGCGGCCGAGGTCTGGCGCTGGGTGCTCAATGCCCAGTGGGGCCTCATCAACGCCTGGATGAAAACCCGGGGCTGGCCGGTGATTCCGTTCCTGTCCTCTGAGGGGTGGGCCAAGAACACGCTCATCCTGATTCACTGCTGGGCGCAGGGGCAGGCGATGATGGTCTTTCTGGCCTCGCTGCAAGATGTGCCTCGCGCGCTGTACGATGCCGCCGAGGTCGACGGGGCCAGCGCTGTGCAGCGTTTCTGGTACGTCACGGTGCCCATGACCACGCCGGCCATGCTGTTCCTGGTGATCACTCACCTCATCGGCATGTTCCAGTATTTCACCATGGGCTGGCTGCTGACCTCGGGCGGCCCCAACTTTTCCACCGAGTTCTTTAGCATCTATCTCTATCGCAACGCCTTTGAGTACTTCAAGATGGGCTATGCCTCGGCGCTCTCGTGGGTGCTGTTCCTGATCATCATGCTGTTCACGGTGGTCACCTTTCGCTCGTCAGAGCGCTGGGTCTACTATGGCGGCGTATAGCGCAGGGCGCGGGAGGACACGATGACCGACATCGTTGCGGGACTGACCGAAGAGGCGCTGCGGGCCAAACGGCACGCCAGAACGGTTCGGCTGCTGTCGCGCACGGCGCTCTATCTCACCGTGGTGGTGCTGAGCCTGGCGTTTGCGTTGCCTTTGCTGTGGATGCTGGTGACGGCGCTCAAGGATGACCCCGACGTCTTTCGCCTGCCGCCGGTGTGGATTCCCAAGCCCATCCGTTGGCAGAACTTTCCCGAGGCGCTGACGATCATCCCCTTTGGGATGCATCTGCTCAACACGCTCAAGATCGCCGTGCCGGTGGTGATCGGCACCCTGCTGTCTTGCTCGCTGGTGGCCTATGGGTTTGCGCGCATCGACTTTCCCGGGCGCACGGTGCTCTTTTTCGTGTGCCTGGCCACCATGATGCTCCCCTTCCAGGTGCGCATGATCCCGCTCTACATCCGCTTTAGCAACATGGGCTGGCTCAATAGCTACAAGCCGCTGATTGTGCCGGCCTTTTTCGGCGGCGCCTACCCGATCTTTTTGCTACGACAGTTCTTTATGACCATCCCGCAGGAGCTGTCAGACGCCGCGCGCATCGATGGTTGCAGCGAGCTGGTCATCTTCTGGCGCATCGTGATGCCGTTGGCCAAACCGAGCCTGGCAGTGGTGGGGCTGTTCACCTTCATGGGCTCGTGGGACAACTACCTGGGCCCGCTGATCTATCTCAACGACGCCAAGCTCTACCCGCTCTCGGTGGCGCTGCGCGGCTTTCAGAGCGAGTTCTGGGAAAAGCATCTCTGGCAGTACATGATGGCGGCCAGTGCGACGACTATCGCTCCGGTGATCATCATCTTTTACATCGCGCAACGCACGCTGGTCGAGGGCATCACCGTCACGGGCATCAAGGGCTGACGCGCCCTTGGGGCTCGCTAGCATCTGCAACCAGGGAGGGGCTGTGCCGACTTTTTCGAGCTCCACGTCGCTGCTCCGCGACGCGACGATCGAGGCGGCGGCCGAGGGGCTTGCCACCTGCGGCTTTGCCGAGATCGAGATCTTTGACCGCGCCAGAACCGATGACTGGCTGGACGACCCGATGCGCACGGGGCGCGCTCTGCGCACGCACGGGCTCACTGTGCGCACCGTGCACCTGCCCGCGATCGGCTGGGAGGTGGATAGCCCCGACGAGGCTTTGCGGCAGGTGGCCCTGCAGGCCTGCACGCGGGCCATGCGCACCGCAGCGCAACTGGGCGCCGAGATCGCCATCTGCCACCCCAACGGGGCGCACCTGGCTTTTTATGCCGACAACTATGGCGCCAGCTGGCAGCGCACGCGCGATTCGCTGGCCTGGCTCGCCGAGCAGGCCGGGCAGATCGGCATCAAGCTGGCGGCCGAGAACCTGCCGGCTCACGGTACCTGGCGGCCCGGCATGTTTGTGCGCGAGCTGCTCTGCATGATCGACGGCCTGGGCGACCACGTGGGCATCTGCCTCGATGCGGGGCACAGCACGGCCAACGGCATCAGCCCGGCGATCGAGGCGCTGCAGGCCGGCAGCAGGCTCATGGCCTTGCACATCCAGGACAACGACGGCAGCGGCGCCGACCAGCACCTGATGCCCGGCGATGGCGTCACCGACTGGGACGCCTTTCGCCGCGCGCTGGATGAACTCGGCTTTCAGGGCGCGCGCACCTTTGAGGTGGGCCCGGGCGCCTGCCTCAACGACACGCTGAAGGCGCTCTCGGCTCTGCGGGCGGCCTGGGGCGGCTGAGCCGTTCAGGCGCCCAACCCCCAGTTCACCTAGCCCGGGCTCCCGAGCAGAACGCCTGTCTCGGGGGCTCGGCCTGACCCGCTGCTCGCGGCCTCGCTTGAGGCCCCTCCATCGCTGAGGCTATAATGAAGGCACACGCAAAGTTGCGCCATGGCCCAACGAATGGGGCGTCAGACAAGATGAGCAGCGAGCTATATGCCGAGGCGCGGCGAGCCCTGTCGCACCTGTACGACCTGGTCTATCTGCAGCGTTCTCCTCTGGCCAGGGCGTTGCCGGGCGGCGATGGCCGGGCGCTGCGCAAGGCGCTGATCGCGGCCATCGAGGCGCTCAAGCCCGCCAACGGCCTGCCGGCCCGCTCTGACGAGCAACGCGCCTATGTGGCGTTGCAGGGGCGCTACCTCGAACAGGTGAGCATGGCCGAGCTGGCGCAAGAGATGGGCATCTCTGAGCGGCAGTTGCGCCGTGAGCTGCGCGCCGGCATCGAGGCCGTGGCCCACATGCTACAGGCGCCGCCCGACGGCATCTCCGCACCCCAAGAGGCCCAGGAGCTCGACGCGCTCCAGCTCGAGGAGAGCTCGGAAGCGGCCACGAACCTCGCCGCTGAGGTGCGCGATCTGATGCTGCTCACCACGCCGCTGGCCCGCGAGAGCGGCGTGACACTCGTAGAGGCCGAGCTGCCCGAGAGCCTGCTGGTGCGCGCCAGCCGCGTGCTGCTGCGGCAGGCGCTGCTTGGCATGTTCAGCGAGGTGCTCGCGCTGCACCCCGGCGACACTGTGCAGTTGGGCGCCAGGCAAGACCGGCGAGTGCTCTTCTGGATGTCGCCCCTCACGCAACTGGCCCCGACGCAGGAGCCGCGCTTTGACCTCGTCTCGCCGCCGCTGCTGGCGGCGCTGCACGCCGACGTTCAGGCGGTGCGGGCGGCCAGCGGCCAGCCGCAATACCAGCTCTGGCTCGAGCCGGCGCCGCTGCGGACGGTGCTGGTGGTGGATGACAACGAGAGCCTGCAGCGCCTGTTCAGGCGCTATCTGACGGGGCTACCCTATGCGGTGCTGGGGGCGCAGAGCGCAGCCGAGGGCCTGGAAATGGCGCGCAGGCACCTGCCCGACCTCATCATGCTCGATATCATGATGCCCCGACAGGATGGTTGGGAGCTGCTAGGCATGCTGCAGGCCGCGCCCGACCTCACGCAGATCCCGGTGGTCATCTGCAGTGTGCTGTCGCACGAGACGTTGGCGCGCTCGCTGGGGGTGGCCGGCTATCTGAAAAAGCCGGTCGCCCAAGACGCACTGGTGCAGATGGTGCGCTCAGTCCTCGGCGGGCGCGCGCGGCAATGACTGCTCGATCATGCCCGACACGATCTGCAGCGCCTTGGGCAGGCCAAAGCCGTTTGCCTGGTGCAGGCCGATGTCGTACACGCGCGCTGCGTCGGCGCCCAGGTGCAGCCCCGTCATGATGATCACGCGGGTGCTGGCGCCGCCCGGCTGCGCGTGCAGCCACTCGAGCACGTCATAGCCGCTTACCTGTGGCATGCCCATATCGAGCAGTAACAGGTCAGGCAGCCCCTCTTGCAGAGCGGCGATGGCCTCGGCGCCACCGCAGGCCTCGGTCACCGTGTAGCGGCCCTCGTCGACGGCCGTCAGCGTGCGATAGAGCATGCGCAGCATGGCCGTGTCATCGTCGGCCACCAAGATCGAGCGGATCGCCGCCTCGGCCGACAGACGCTCGATGGCGCCCAGCAGGTCGGCCCGCGCGATCGGCTTGGCCAGCAGCGCGTGGGCGCGCAATGAGCGGGCGGCATCGGCGCGGGTGGGCAGGCGGCAGGTGATCACGGGCAGGCTGGGCGCCTGCCTCAAGATCGGCGCCAACTCGGGCCGGGCGCCGTCTCCTGTGGGCTGATCGTTGACAATCAACGCTGTGGGCTGATAGTCCTCAAAGGCCTCGGCACAACCGTCAGGCGTGGCGTAGACCACCTCATAGTCCTTGAGGTAGGCCCCCAGCAGGTCGTCGGGCGATTCAGCGATGGCCATGATGACGGGCAACGTGCGCGAGCGGTGCGTCGAGGCCGTCGTCTGCACCAGCGTGGGGTACACCGACGCGCCGGGGATGTTCTCGGTGGGCAGCGCCAGGCAAAAGGTGGAGCCGACGCCGGGTGTGCTTTCGGCCCACAGGCGGCCGCCATGCGCCTCGGCGAGGCGCCGGCTGATGGAGAGGCCCAGGCCAAAGCCATCGGTGCGCTGGGCGGCGGCGCCCTCACCGAGCTTGTAAAAGTCCTGGAAAATCATCGGCAGGTCTTTTTCGGCGATGCCCACGCCGGTATCCCGCACGCGGACCACCACCTCGCCGTCCTCGCAGGCCGCCTGGACGGTGATGGCGCCCTCTGGCGTGTAGCGGTACGCGTTGTTGAGCAGATTGAGCAGAATCTGGCGGATGCGCCCGCCATCGGCGAACACCGTCGGCAACGCCTCGACCTGCAGATCAAAGGCCAGGCCCTTGGCGGTGATGAGTGGCCGCATCGTGTCGGTCACATCGCGCAGCAGCGCGTCGACCTGCGTCCAGTCACGGCGGATGAGCATCTGCCCCGCCTCGAGCTGCGCCAGGGCGAGCACGTCCTCGACCAGGCTGACCAGATGCCGTGAGCTGCGATAGATCTCGAGCATGTCCTGCCGGTACGAGCGCGGCAGCCGCACGCCGCCATAGCTCTCGGGCGAAAAGGCCATCAGCTCGGCAAACCCGGTGATCAGGTTGAGAGGCGTGCGCAGCTCGTGACTCACGTTCGCCACAAAGTGCTGCTTGGTGCGAAAGGCTTCTTCGGCGGCCACTTTGGCTTGCTCGAGCCGCACGTTGAGATAGTGCAGGCGCTCCTGGTTGGTGCGGAGCATGTCGGATAGCTGACGCAGTTCGGCGCGTCGCGAGCGCAGGTCTTCGAGCCGCTCTTGGGCGGCGGCCTGCGCCTGGTTGGCCCATTCGACGGCCAGGTGCAGATTGCGCGTGGAAAGCCACGCCAGGGCGCAGGTGATCCAGGCCAACACGATGGCGCGGCTATAGGTCGCTGGCAGCGGCCAGAGCCCCCAGAGCCGCGCTGTGACGACGATAGCCAGCGAGACTCCGACCGCCACCGCCAGCGTCGATCTGGGCCCGGCCACGGCGCTGGACGCCAGCACCACCAGCACCATAAAGTAGGCGCTCTGCAGCTCTGGGTCGAGGTGCAGGTTGAGCACCAGCACCGCCACCAGCCCCGCCAGATACACCATGCGCCCGGCCTGTTCGTGCAATGACTGCAGCCAGAGGGCTAGCAGGCCCATCGCCGCCAGGCTCGCGGGGAGCGCCCACATATGAGGATCCTCGTTGGGCACGCGCAGCGCCAGCGCGCTGAGCCACGCCGCCGCGCCGGCCACTGTGGCCACGGTCAGGGTGCGCGTCGACTGCGCGCGCAACGAGTCGATATCGTTCAGTGTGCCCGAGCGAACATCATGGGCAGTCATCCTGCTTGCCATAGAGATCGTCCTTTGAGCAGAACGTGCCGGCAGGGCCGGCCGGCAGGGCCGGCTGGTAGGGCCGGCTGGCATTTGTCGCAGTACGGTAGCCAGTGGTAGAATGGCATGACCATCATAACATGCAATCCTCAGGCCGACACGACATGTGGCAGACCATCGGGCACGAATGGGCCGTCGAGCTGATGCAGCGCTCGTTGGCCAACGAGCGCAGTGCGCAGGCCGTCTTGCTGACCGGCCCCGACGGCGTGGGCAAGACGCACCTGGCGTGGAGGTTGGCCGCGGCCCTCAACTGCGAAGGGCAAGAGCGCCCCTGCGGCCGGTGTCGAGCCTGCGGGCTGGTGGCCAGAGCGCAGCACCCCGATGTGATGCTGATCGAGCCCGACGGCGCCCGGCTCAAGATCGACCAGGTGCGCGAGTTGCAGCGCACGCTGGCGCTGTCGCCGGTGCTTGGGCGCCAGCGGGTGGCCATCCTGTCACGGTTCGAAGCGGCTACGCGCGAGGCGGCCAACGCATTGCTCAAGACGCTGGAAGAGCCGCCGCCCCATGCCACGCTGGTGCTCACCGCCAGCGACGCCGATCTGCTGTTGCCCACCATCGTGTCGCGGTGTCGCCTGATGGCCCTGCGGCCGGTGCCGGTGGCCACGCTGGCCGAGGCGTTGCAGGCGCGCCAGGGGGTCGATGCCGAGCGCGCCCACATGGTGGCGCGCCTCTCGGGCGGGCGGCCTGGCTGGGCGCTCAGGGCGCTGGACGATGCCGCGCTGCTGGACTCGCGAGCCGCCGACCTCGACCTGCTACAGACGCTGGTGCAGGCCGGCCGTTGGGAGCGGCTCGAAGCTGCCGAGCGCCTCGCCAGGCGCGACGACCTGTCAGACCTGCTGGCCCTGTGGCAGGTGTGGTGGCGCGATGTGCAGCTCACCGCGCTGGGCTGTGGCGACCTGGTGGTCAATCTGGACCGCGCCGAGGCGGTGGCCCGCGCCGCAGAGCGCGTCTCTGCCGGGCAGGCCGGGCAGGCCGTGGGCGGCCTGGCCACGGCGCGTGCACGGCTGCTCAAGAACGTGAATGCCCGTCTCGCCCTCGAGGCGATGATGCTGCAGTGGCAGCGGGCGCACTGACGATACAAGGGGTTCTACATGCCAGTTGTATGTGGCGTGTCCTTTCGCACTAACAGCAAGGTCTATCACTTTGCGGTGAACAAGGGGCTCGAGCTGCAGGTCGACGACTATGTCATCGTCGACACGGCTCGTGGCCAGGAGCTGGGCCGCGTGATGCAGGCCCCGCGCGACATGGAGCCACGCGAGGTGGTGGGCGATCTCAAGCCGGTGCTGCGGCTGGCCACCACCGCCGAACTGCTCGAAGCCGAGCGGTTGCGCCTGAGAGAGGACGAGGCGGTGGCGCTGTGCCGCGAGCGGGTGGCGGCGGCCAACCTGCCAATGAAAGTCGTGAGCGGCGAGTACAGCTTTGATGGCTCGCACCTCACGTTCTACTTTGCCTCAGAGGAGCGGGTCGACTTTCGCAACCTGGTGCGCGACCTGGCGCGCGTGTTCAAGACGCGCATCGAACTGCGGCAGTTGGGCGTGCGCGACGAGGCGCGCATGGTGGGCGGCGTCGGCAAGTGCGGCCGGCCCCTGTGCTGCGCCACCTGGCTGGACAGCTTTGCACCTGTCTCTATTCGCATGGCCAAGCAGCAGAATCTGCCATTGAGCCCCAACGAGATCTCGGGCCTGTGTGGCCGTCTGCTGTGCTGCCTCAACTATGAGTACGACTATTACAAAGAGGTGGCGGGGCGCTTTCCCAAGGTGGGCAAGATCGTCGAATCGCCGCTGGGGCCCGCCAGGGTGACCTATGTATCGGTGTTGCGCGAAAGAGTCGAACTGCTGCTCGAGGACGGCACGCGTGCAGAGATGACGGCCGAGCAGTTCAGGGGTGAGGAGCCATTCGAGCAGGCCGAGCCAGAGCGCAAGACCCAGCAACTGGCCGAGACGCTCAACCACATCAGCGCCAGCTCGGGCCGCAAGCCAGAGCCGCAGCAGGCGGCTCAACCGCGGGGGCCAGAGCCGGCAGCCGGTGGCGGCCGACCCGGGCGGCCGCAGCAAGCAGCGCCAGGACGCCGCGGCGATCAGGCCACGAGGAACGCGGGCGCAGAGAGCCCAGGCGCAGAGGCGGGAGCAGCCGAGAGCCCGCGGCGTCGGCGACGACCTTCGGGCGGGCGCAGGCGTTCGCGGCGTCGCAGCGCTTCGAGCGATCCTGAGGGCGCGGCCTGAGCCAGCTCTGACAGAGGGGCGCTAGCGGGGCTCGACGATGAACTTGACGGCAGTGCGCTCTTCGTCGCCGACCTCGATGTCGACGAACGAGGGGATACAGATCACGTCGAGGCCGTCGAGCGCCAGATAGGTGCGCGCGATGGCCACCGCCTTGGTGGCCTGGTTCACCGCCCCGGCCCCGATGGCCTGCACCTCGGCGCGGCCATGCTCTCGCACCACACCCGCAATGGCCCCGGCTACTGCCGCGGAGCGCGACCGAGCGGAGACTTTGAGAATACCCATGGGTCGCCTCCTTGCCTAACCGCCGCCAGAGCATCATCGCCCTGGCGGCTGCATGGTTGTCGCGATGGGGCCGCCCTCAGCCTACTTGGCGATCTCGGTGGCCCGTGTTTCGCGGATCACAGTGACGCGAATCTGGCCCGGATACTGCAGGCTCTCCTCGACCTTGCGCGCGATCTCGCGAGAAAGCTCGATGGCGCCCAGGTCGTCGATCTGCTCGGGCTTGACGAGGATGCGTATCTCACGGCCGGCCTGGATGGCATAGGATGACTCGACGCCCTCGAACGAGTTGGCCACCTGCTCCAGCGCGCGTATGCGCTTGAGATAGCCCTCGAGCGACTCGCGACGGGCGCCCGGCCGGGCGCTCGAGATGGCGTCGGCGGCCTGCACCAGCACCGCCTCGCAACTGCATTGCTCCATCTCGCAGTGGTGCGAGCCAATGGCATTGACCAGCTTTTCCGGAAGGCCATAGCGCTCGGCGATCTCGGCGCCGATGATAGCATGGGGGCCATCCACCTCGTGGTCTACGGCTTTGCCCAGGTCGTGCAGCAGGCCGGCCATCTTGGCGGTCTCGACATCGCCCCCTAGCTCGGCGGCCATCATGCCACACAGCATGGCCGTCTCGATCGAGTGCTGCAGCACATTCTGCCCATAGCTGGTGCGATAGTGCAGGCGCCCCAGAATACGCAGGATGTCGGGCGGCAGGCCATGGACGCCCAGCTCGAGCGCAGCCTCCTCGCCCTTTTCGCGAATGGTCTGCTCGACCTCTTCGCGGGCCTTTTCGATGACCGACTCGATGCGCCCCGGATGGATGCGGCCGTCGACGATGAGGCGCAAGAGTGACAGGCGCGCCACCTCGCGACGCACCGGGTCAAAGCTCGACAGGATCACGGTGTCGGGCGTGTCGTCGATGACCAGGTCGACGCCGGTGGCGGCCTCGATGGCGCGAATGTTGCGCCCGCCACGCCCGATGATGCGGCCCTTCATATCGTCGCTGGGCAGCTCGACCGTCGAGACGGTCGTCTCTGAGACGTGGTCGGCGGCGACGCGCTGAATGGCGGTGGTGATGATCTCGCGGGCCTTGGTATCGCCCTCTTCGCGGGCCTCGGCGGTGATCTCGCGGATGATGCGCGCGGCGTCTACGCGGGCCTCATCGCGCACCTGTTCGAGCAACATCTCTTTGGCCTCTTCCTGCGAGAGCCCCGAGACGCGCTCCAGCGCCTCCAGATGTGCATTCCAGGCATTGTCGAGCTCGCGTTGGCGCTCCTCGAGCTTGAGCTCGACATCACGGATGCGCTTCTCGCGGCCGTCCAGGCTATCGATGCGCTTGTCCAGCGCCTCGCGCCGCTGCTGCATCCGGTTCTCCTGGCGGCTGAGCTCGCGGGTGCGCTCCTTGATCTCGGCCTCAGCCTCGCGCTGCAGGTCGAGCACCCGCTTTTCGCCCTCCACCTCGATGGCGCGCGCCTGGCTGTGGGCGTCGGCCAGCACCTGCTTGGCGCTCTCCTCCATGCGCAGGGTGTTCTGGCCGATCAGGCGAAGCCTGCCCTGATAGCCGACGTAAACGCCCAACGCGCCGAACAGAATGGCGGCGACGATCGTTGCTACGATTCCGATGGGTCCCATCATATCGGAGTTCCTTTCTCATCTATAGAGACGGGCCTAGCCCGTGTCGACCGGCGTATGCTCCTCGGTGGCGTCGCCAGCGGCGCCATACTGCTCCCAGGCGGCCGCCACGGCGGGCGCGGCCACGCCATAGCGATAGCCTCGGCGCTGCAACAGGGCCAGCAGCCGCCGCCTGAAGATAGCCTCCTCATGCCGCGCATAGCGACGCCCGTACCTGAGCGCCACCTGCATGGCGCCCTCGCTTTCGTCAACGGCGCTGACGGCGCGGTCGATATCGGCCTCGCCAACGCCCTTGGCGCGCAGCTCGTGTCGCAGCGCCCAGCGGCTGCGCGGCCGCAGACGATCGCGGTTCTCGACCCACATCTGGGCAAAGGCCGCGTCATCCAGCAGCCCCAGCCGTTCGAGCCGCTCCAGGATGGCGCTCGCCTGCGCGGCCGCCACCTGGCGTCTGGCCAGATATCCCTGCACCTCGCTGCGGCTGCGCGGCCGATAGGTGAGGTAGCGCAGCGTGGCCTCGTAGGCGCGCTCGCTCTCATCGTGGCGCTTGAGGGCCGCGATCTCGTCGGCGCTCAGCGCCTGCCCGATGCGCAACCCTGCCGCCACCACGTTCTGCAGGCCGAACGCGTACTCGCCGTCGAGATACACGCTCACGCGGTCTCGACGCCGCTGTTGCGCCCGTATGGCCGTGATCGTCCTGCTCATCTCTACACCAAATGCAACAGGGGGCTGCGGCCCAAGCCACAGCCCCCTTCAGGCGCCCGATAGCGCGCAAGTTTACGCAACGGCACCCTGGCCGTGCGCCTTTGCTCCGTGTTCGACGTTATCGTCCGAAAAATGGCGGGCGTGCAGCCCAGCCGGTATTCCCGATAAGCGAGTTCCTACAGAGCTCGGCAAAGGTGAGCTTATCTTGAGCGTATTCAGCCCGGGCCGACCGCCAATTGCGGGAGGCCTACTCCTCGGTGTCTGTCGACTCGTCGGTCTCTTCTGTGTCTGCGCCATCACTGGCGAGGTGCAGCCCGACACCCTGGCGCACACGAGTCTCAATCTGCTGGGCGATCTCGGCGTTCTCGCGCAGGAACTCTTTGGCGTTCTCGCGGCCCTGGCCCAGGCGCGTGCCGTCGAAAGAGTAGAACGAGCCGCGCTTTTCGATCACGCCGGCCTCGACGCCGACGTCGAGCAGGCTGCCCTCTTTGGAGATGCCGTGATCGAACATGATGTCGAACTCGGCCACCTTGAAGGGGGGTGCGACCTTGTTCTTTTTCACGCGTACGCGCACACGGTTGCCAGTGACCTCGCCCTTGTCCTTGATGGCCTCGGCGCGCCGCATATCCAGCCGCACCGCGGCATAGAACTTGAGCGCGTTGCCACCGGTGGTGGTCTCGGGGTTGCCAAAGAGCACGCCGATCTTCATTCGCAACTGGTTGGTGAAAATCAGCGCCGTGTTGCTGCGCTTGATGGCGCCGGTGAGCTTGCGCAGCGCCTGCGACATGAGCCTGGCCTGCAGGCCCATGTGGGCGTCGCCCATATCGCCCTCGATCTCGGCCTGTGGCACCAGTGCCGCCACCGAGTCGACGACGATCACGTCGACGGCGCCACTGCGCACCAGCGCCTCGGTGATCTCGAGGCCCTGTTCGCCCGTGTCAGGCTGCGAGATGTACAGCTCGTCGATGTTGACGCCACACTTGGCCGCATAGCCGGGGTCGAGCGCGTGCTCGACATCGACAAAGGCGGCCGTGCCGCCCATCCGCTGGCACTCGGCAATGATGTGCTGGCACAGCGTCGTCTTGCCAGACGACTCGGGGCCATAGATCTCGGTGATGCGCCCGCGCGGCACACCGCCGATGCCAAGGGCCATATCCAGCGCCAGGCAGCCCGTCGGGATCGCCTCGACATCGAGCCCGGCTGAATCGCCGAGCCGCATGATGGCGCCCTCTCCGTAACGCTTGCGAATCTGAGCCAACGTGGTTTCGAGCGCTTTGGTTTTGCCTTCGGTCGTCATGGTCTTCCGCCTGGCTCTGTCCTGCATGCCAGTGTACCGTATACAGGGCCAAAATGCAAGTGAAACGAGGAGCGTTCCAGAGACGTACACCGAGACGGCCGTAAATCCCAACCGCAGCCTGGTGGCAGCGATACGCGCTTCACAGGCGCGTCGTGGCGCGTTATACTGACGCTATGGAAATCCGCGCCCTGACCGAGGCACTGCTCCATGGCCTGCCCCGCGAGAGCATGGCCCTCTTGCCTACGCCCCTGCACCCGCTGCCGCGACTGACCACGGCGCTGGGTGGGCCCGAGGTGTGGGTCAAGCGCGACGACCTGACAGGGCTGGGCGGCAATGGCAACAAGCTGCGCAAGCTCGAGTTGTTGCTGGGCGACGCTCTGCGCCGTGGCGCCCAGACGGTGATCACCACCGGAGCGGGGCAGTCGAACCATGCGCGCCAGACGGCGGCGGCCGCGACACGTTGTGGGTTGCGCTGCGTGCTGGTGTTGAGCGGCGCCGGCCCGGCGCGGCCCAACGGCAACCTGTTGCTCGATAACCTCTTTGGCGCCGATGTGCGCTGGGCAGGCGACCGCCCCGCACAGCAGGTGATGGCCGAGGTGGCCGCCGAAGAGGCCTCGGTGGGCCGCAAGGCCTATGCCATCCCGCTGGGCGGCTCGAACGCCATCGGCGCCGCGGCCTACGCTGCCGCCATGGTAGAGCTGCTCCACCAGGCCGAGGTGGCGGGCGTGGCCTTTGACGCGCTGGTGGTGGCCTGCGGCTCGGGCGGCACACAGGCGGGCCTGTTGGCGGGCGCCGCGGCCCAGGGTTGGGGGGGGCGCATCATCGGGGTGGATGTGGGCGCGCTGACCGGCGGCCTCGAGGCCCTGGTGCACGAGCTCGCCAACCTGACCATCGGGCTGTTGCGCATCCGCAGCGGCATCGCACTGGAGCGTGTAGAGGTCGACCACCGCCTGGCGGGGCCGGGCTATGGCGTGCTCACCGACGCCGAGCGCGAAGCGATCAGGTTGTTGGCGCGCTGCGAGGGGCTACTGCTCGATCCGGTGTACACCGGCCGCGCCATGGCCGGCCTGATGGCCCTGGTGCGCGGGGGCGAACTGACCGCCGGCCAAAGGGTGCTCTTTTGGCACACGGGCGGCGAGCCAGCGCTCTACGCCTATGCCGACCGGCTGCTCTAGCGACGCGTGTTGAGCAGCGCCGCGTAGGTGTCGAGGATGGTCTGGCCGGTGCGCTCCCAGTTGAACTGCTCGATGGCGCGGCGGCGCAGGCCAGCGCCGGTGTTGTGCCGGCGCGCCGGGTCGTTCAGCAGGTGGGCGATGCAGGCCGTCAGCGCCTCGACGTTTCCCCGTTCGGCGTACACGCCCCAGGCGCCGAGATACTCGCGGCTGGCGCAGGTGTCATAGGCCACCACCGGCAGCCCCACCCCCATATAGTTGAGGATCTTGCCGGCGCCCTCGGTGGTCGAGAGCTTGGGCGCCATGGCGATATCTCCCAGCCCCAGGAAGGCGGGCGCCTCTTCGTAGCGGATGCGCCCGGCCAGCGTGACGCGCTCGGCGATGCCCAACGAATGCGCCAGTTGCCGATACTGCTCGATGTGCGGATAGCCGCCCAGGAGCAGGTGTACATCGTGCCCAGCCGCGACCAGCCTGCCCATGGCCTGCAGCAGATGGTCGGTGCCCTGATAATCGGCCAGCAAACCGAGGTAGACCAGCACCGTGCGCCCTGGGGCAATGCCCCAGCGGTAGCGGGCGGCCTGCCAGGCGGCGTCGCGGGTGGCGGGCCTAAAGGTGTCGGTGTTGACGCAGTCTGGCGCGTGCACGATGCTCTCGGGCGCGCAGCCAAAGCGTTTCACCAGCAGCTGGTTGGCCTGTGCAGTGCTGGTGAGGATGCGCGGCGCCAGCCGGTCGATGAAGCGCTCGGCGCGCAGGGTCAGGCGCGCCATGAGGCTGTTGGCCCGCAAAAAGTGGTGGTCGAGCATCTCGGCGGTCATGCTGCCCTGGAAATCGAACAGGTGGGGCACACGCCACAACCTGGAGAGCGCGGCGCCGATCAGCGCGCCCTCGTGCAGGTGGCAATGCAACACGTCGGGGCGCAGCTTCCGCAGGCTCAAGGCGCGAAGGGCCAGCAGCACGTCGAGGGCGAGCTTGTGGCGCGACGAGCCCACCTCATAGTCGCCGCGCCAGGGCAGGCTGGCGGTGCGGCGAATGTCCAGCTCGGGCAGGTCGCGTCCATTGTGATAGGTGCAGATGGTGACCCGATGCCCGCGGCCCTGCAGGTAGCGCGCCTCTTCGGCGATGCGCACATGACAGCCATAGTCGCCAAAAAAGGACGTCGGCGCGAGCATCAGGATGTGTAGCGAGCGATCGATCTCCAAGACGCCACGGCCTCAGGCGTGGGGGCGGGCTGGGCGCGGCTCACGCCAGAGGCGCACGCGCAGCTTGAACAGCTCGCGGAAAGCCCGCGCGATCACGCGGATATTGGCGCCGGTCTGCCGCCCTGCCTTGCGCGGATAGTGGCTCACCGGCTCTTCAACCAGGCGGAACCCGGCGCGCTTGGCGCGCACCAGAAACTCGGCGCTAAAAGTCGCCCCGCGCGACCCCACCTGCACCTGCTCGATGATCTCGCGGCGAAAGAGCTTGAATGCACAGTCGACGTCGCGGGCGGTGTAGCCGAACATCAGGTTGACCAGCCAGCTCCAGCCGTTGCCGAACAGCGTACGATACCACGGGTCGCTGCGCTCGTAGCGATAGCCCACGACCATGTCGGCCTCGTCGAGACGCGACATAAAACGGGGCAGCTCTTGCAGGTCGAACTGCAGGTCTGAATCGGTGAAAAAGATCAGCTCTTGGCTGGCGGCCCACACGCCATCGGCCACCGCGGCGCCATAGCCCTGGTTGGTGGCATGCTCGATGAGGCGCACGCGCGGATCGCGCCCGGCGATCTCGCGGACGATGTCGGCGGTGCCGTCCTGGCTGCCATCGTCGACGACGATGATCTCGAGGTCGCTCGTCAGGTTGGCCGTGCGCTTCGCGACCAGCTCGATCATCGCGGCGATGTTGGCCGCTTCATTGTAGGCAGGCATGCTCACGGTCAGGCTGCTCATGGCGACATCTCCGGCAGAGGGTGATGGTTGCAGTGTAGCCGCGCCGGTGTTCTCCATCAACTATCGCGCCTGGTGCGGCGCTCGCCCCAGAAGAGCTGTCTCAGGCTCAGGCCCGAGGAGGCCTCGGTGGGCGGCGGTTCGTCGCCCTTGCCCCACGCGGCCAGCGCCTGCTGCGCTGCCCCGGTAGCGGCCGTGAGACGCTCGCCATCGGCCTGCGCCACCTGCTGAGCGAGGTCACGCAGCGTGGCAACGCAGGTGTCGAGCCAGTGGGGCAGGTTGTCGCGGTTGGCAAGCAACTCCTCGATCGCCTCGGGCCCAGGCAGGTGGTCGGCCAACGCCTTGAGGGCCGGGCTCAGGCCACGCTGCAGGTCGCGCTGCGCCTCCGCATGAGTCAGCGTCTGCAACAGCGACAGGGCCAGGAGCTGCGGCACCTGCTCGGTGGCGGCCGCAAGGCCGTCATGTTCATCGGCATCGACAAAGCAGGGATGGGCGCCCACCGCCTCGGCCAGGTTGACCGCCAGCTGCACGGCGTCGGGCGGGGTGCTGGGTGCAGCGACGAGGTAGCAGAGCGCGTCTTGCAGCAACTGCGCGTCGGGCGCCGCTCCGCTCGCCAGCCCGCGCCCCACAAAGCGGCCGCCAAGGCAGGCGGCGCTCATGGTCAGGTTGGCGAGCATCTTGTGCAGGGCGCGCTGCGCGGCCGACAGCACCAGCACCACGGCCTTGCCGGGCAGCTCGGGGGCCAGCGCCGCCAGGTCGATCTCGAGTTGCGACAGCGGCTCACTGATGATGACGATATCGGCATTGTCGCAGGCGTTGAGCAGGTTCCAGTGGCCCTTGCCGATGGCGCCGGCCTTGGTGGCCGCCTTGACGCGGTCGCGGTCGCGGTCGTTGCCCACGAGCTCGATGTCGGGCAACACGGCTTTGAGGGCCAGGCCCAGACAGACATTGGTGTGGTCGAGGCCAACCAGCGTAATCTGCATGGCAGAACTCCTTTCAGCAGACGTCATCGGCTGCGATCAGCGCTTGGAGCTGTGCGGCCAGGTGGCCCGCGGGCGGCTCGGCGCGTCCTTCGTGCGCCCTCACCAGGGCGATCAGGGCCTCGCTCGCGCCCGCGACACGCAGCCGTTCGGCGCCCAGAGCCGCGTGGTGTCGATGCACATAGAACGGCCGTCGCCAGCCGCGGTCGCTCGAGGCCAGCCGCTCGATCCAGTCGGCGCCTGACCAGCGAACCAGGATGATCAACGTGCGGTGCGCCAGCGTAAGGCCGCCAGCAGCCTTGCCGGCATCATGGAGCAGGCCCGCGGCCAACAGGTCGGCATCTTGCCAGCCCTCGCCGGCCAAACGCCGCGCCACACACAGTCCGTGCCACTGATCGCCGCGCGGCATGGCGGCGAACAGGCGCCAGAGCGGGTCGGGCAGCCTTGCGCGCGCCCAGGCCAGGTCGAGCCTGTGCGGGCAGAGCTGCGCGCCCAGGCGCCCGAACCCCTGCCGTAAGCGGTAGCGTATCCCCATAGAGCGCTCGCTACAAGCCGATGGGCGTGCCCACCACCAGGCGGTACAACGCCGCCGCCGGACGCCACACCAGCCAACCGAGCAGGTTCAGGCCCAGCATCGGCCCGATGAACACCAGTGCCAGCAACAGTATGGGCCCATAGCGCGACATGCGGTGGAGAAACTCGGTCACCTCAAAGGCCCAGCGCCCCTTGAACAGGCTGAACAGGGCGATCAGCACGCTGTGCCCATCCAACGGGGGCAGGGGGATGAGGTTGAACAGCCCGATGGCGATGTTGGTGATGACCAGCGCGTTGAGCGCCTGCCGCGCCCACATGGGCCCCACAGCCGCGCCGACCAGCAGCCGCAGCGCCAGCCCCAGTATCACGGCCAGCGTCAGGTTGGAGGCTGGCCCCGAGAGCGAGACGATGCCGTTGCCCACCTTGGGGTTGGGCCGCAGGCGGTAGGGCGTCACCGGCACCGGCTTGCCCCAGCCGATGCCAAAGCCGCTCAGCACCGTCACCAGCATCATGATCGAGCCCAGCGGGTCGAGGTGCCGCAACGGGTTGAGCGAGACGCGGCCCAGCAGGCGGGCGGTAGGATCGCCGAGGAGCGAGGCCACCCAGGCGTGAGCGAACTCGTGGATGGTGATGGCCACGATCAGGCTCAGCAACAGCAGCAACAGGTTGGCCGACAGGCGCGCGTTCAGCAGCACAAACGCCAGCAGAGCAGCGCCGATCACCAGCCAGAAAACGCGGTCTTGCCCAAAGCGACCCAGGAATGTCCTGTTCATAGGCCCTCATTATAGCATGGCCCTGGCCAGCCACGAACTGGGTGCGCCTTTGAGCGGCGGCGTATAATGGTGCCAGCCATTGGGAGGTGCTGGCCGATGTTGACGCCGGTATGGAGCCACCGCTGGGACGTGTCGCCGCGCGAGGCTGTGCAGATTCAGCGCGAGCTGGCGCCGAGGTTCAGCGGCCGCGACACGACGGGCACGGTGCGGTTGGTGGCGGGCATCGATGTGGGGCTGCGCCAGGGGCGCCTCTGGGCGGCCGTGACGGTGCACGCGCTGCCGGGGCTCGAGCAGGTGGAGGCGCTGGTGCACACCTGCGAGGCGAGCTTTCCCTACGTGCCGGGCCTGCTCTCTTTTCGCGAGGGGCCGGCGGTGCTGGCTGCGCTGGCGCAGCTGCGCAGCATCCCCGATGTGCTGATGTTCGACGGGCAAGGCTATGCCCATCCGCGCCGCCTGGGGCTGGCCACGCACATCGGCATCTTGCTCGACTGGCCCACCATCGGGTGCGCCAAGACGCGCCTGGTAGGTGAGCACGACATGCCTTCGGAAGAACGGGGCAGCGCGACGCCGCTGTATGATGGCCAAGAGCAGATCGGGCTGGTGTTGCGCACGCGCCACGCGGTCAAGCCGGTATACGTCTCGGCGGGGCACCGCATCGGCCTGGAACACGCGGCCGAGATCGTGCTGGCGTGTGGGGCCGGGTACAGGCTGCCCGAGCCGACCCGCTGGGCTCACCGACTGGCCTCGCGGCGTTAGTCGCCGCTTGCAGGGATGCGCAACGTCTGCCCGGCCATCAGCAGTTGCGGGTCGGGCACCTCATCGCGGTTGGCCTCCCACAGCTGCTGCCAGGTCAGGCCGTGGGCCTCGGCGATGGTGCTGAGCGTGTCGTCGGGTTGCACGGTGTAGAGCTGCCAGGCCTGCGCAGGCGTCTGGGTGGCGGTGGCGCCCTGGACGGCGCGCGGCGTGCTGGTGGGCGCCGCCAGCAGGTCGTCGGGCAGGTCGGGCCGTTGCGGGGCCTCGCCCGCCGTTTGCAGCGGGGTGATGGCGCTGTCACGCATCAGGCCGGCCTCTTGCCCGGCGGCGAGGGTGGCCGCGTGGCGCCCCACCGAAGCCCGCGCCTCGCCGACATAGACGGCCATGCGCGCGCTGTTGGCATCGTTCGCCACCGCCTCGAACAGGCCGCCGCCGCAATACACCTCGGCAGGCCCCACCTGTAGCATGACGCTGGCGCTGTCGAGAGGGCCGCCGTCGACCCAACCGGTGATCTTGCCTTGCTCGACCGTTGCCGCCACGCGCAGCGTGCGCCCGATCTGGCGCCGCTCGACGGCCCCCTGGGCGTAGACGGCGTTGGGCCCCAGCACCAGCAACACCCGGCCGTGATCGACCGACAGGGCCGCCTCGGCGCCCGGCCCGGTGGTCACGGTGCAGCCATCAGTCAGAGCGGCGCGCTCGCGGGCGCCGATGGGCGCGGCCTGAGCATCGACGCCGCAGGCCACCGCGGCTTGTCCACGCAGCACATAGAGCACCTGCAGGCCGTCGGACGCGGTGGCGCGGTCGCCCGGGCGCAGCGACTGCACCAGCAGACTGATGGCGATGATCAGCAAGGCGATCAGCGCAAAGTAGCGACCGACGAGGCGGCTGGGGGCGCGTCGTTTGCGTCTCATGGCGTGTCGTGGCCTGTGGCGAGAAAGCGGGCGGCGCGCTCTTGCAGGGCGAGCGGGTCCCACGTGGTGACGTCATACCAGGCGATGCGCGCATCGCGCGGGCGAAACCAGTTGTACTGCTGCCGCACAAAGCGGCGTGTGTCGCGCTTGAGCAACGCTACCGCCTCGTCGAGCGAGCACGCGCCGCTTAGGTGTCGGGCGATCTGACGATAGCCCAACCCCGACATCGAGGGCAGCCGCTCGTCATAGCCTTGCTGCAAAAGGGAGCGCACCTCGTCCACCAGGCCGTCGGCCAACATGCGTTCGATGCGCCGGTCGACGCGCTCGTAGAGCGCCTCGCGGGGCATGGTGAGGCCGATGATCAGTGTGCGGTAGTCGGGCGGGTCTTTGCGCTGCAGCGCGCTGATGGGCTGACCGGTAGCGCTCTGCACCTCGAGGGCGCGGATCACGCGGCGCACGTTGCGGGCGTCGATCTGCGCCGCAGCAGCCGGGTCGACGGCGGCCAGCTCGCGGTGCAGCGCCTCAGGCCCCTGGCTGGCGGCGCGCGCTTCGAGGGCCTGACGCAGCGCCCAGTTGGGCGGCACCTCGGGCACCGTCCAGCCTTCGAGCAACGCCCACACCCACTGCCCGGTGCCGCCGACCAGCAGGGGTGCGCGCTGGCGCGACCAGATGGCGCGAATGGCCTCATCGGCCAACCGCCGAAAGTGGGCCAGCGTCAGCTCGCCGTCGGGCGGCACCACATCGAGCAGGTGGTGGGGCGCCAGCGCCCGCTCGGCCGGCGTGGCCTTGGCCGTGCCGATGTCCATCCCGCGGTAGATCTGGCGCGAGTCGGCCGAGACGATCTCGCCGCCCAGGCGCTGGGCCAGTTCGAGCGAGAGGGCCGTCTTGCCCACGGCTGTGGGCCCCACAATGGCGACCACGCGAGGAGCGATGGCGGTCATGCGTCGATCCCGATGGCGGGCGTGACGGTGATGCGCCGCGGCTGGCCGTCGCGCCCCAGCTCGATGGCCACCAGGTCGATGCGCCAGGCGGTCTCTGCCGGCTCCATCTGGCCCACATAGTGCTGCGCCACGGCGATGATGCGGGCCGCCTTGCGCGGCGTCAGGCCCTCTTCGGGCAGGCCACCGCGAGTACGACGGGTCTTGACTTCGACAAAGGCCAGGCTGTCGCCCTGGCGCGCCACGATATCCACCTCGCCGGCAGGGCAACGCCAGTTGCGCGCCACAATCTCATAGCCGCGGCGGGTGAGCTCCTGGCAGGCGAGGTCCTCGCCGCGGCGGCCGGTGCCGACACGCGAAGGCCTCTGAGAAGCAGGGGGCTGCTGAGCGCTCATGAGGCTATGGTAGGGCCATCGACGGTCACCGTCAATCCCCATCGTGCGCTGCTGCAGCGCCCAGCCGCTTGGCCAGCCGACGGTTCTGCGGGACATAGCCCAGTTGGCGGTAGAGCGCCTCGGCGCCGACGTTGAAATCCCAGACGGTGAGCTGCAGGTCGACGCAGCCTCTGGCGGCAAACCACTCTTCGCCGGCCAGCACCAGCCGCCGCGCAATGCCCTGGCGCCTGGCGCGCTCGGCTACGATCAGGGTGTCGATGATGCCGATGCGTCGCGGCACCATCATCGGCAGACCCGAGGTGCCGCCGATGAGCAGCATCAGCATGCCCAGCACCTCGCCCTGGCGCTCGGCCACCAGAATGGTGCTGTCATCGGCGCTGATGATGCCCCTGAGATAGCCATGAGGGCGCGGCTCGCCAGTGGGCACGCAGAACACCGTCGGCTCGTGGGCGGCGTGCCACGCGTCACCCTCGAGAAACAGAGCGTCGAGGGCTGCCAGGTCATCGGGCGTAGCGGCGCGGATGGACAGCTCCATATCGCCCCCCTACGGCTGGCAGACGTAGATGCCAAAGCGCTCGGGCGTGGCAGGCGCGCCGTCGAGATCGCCGAGCGCCGCCACGTGCCGCCAGCCACTGCTGGCCAGCAGTTGCAGCACAGCATCGAGGCTCAGGGCGCGCTGTCGCTCGACATACTCGATCACCTCGCCCGCAGCCGGGTCGATGACGATGCACTGCTCGTGCCGTTCACCCTGCTCGATGCGCTGCGCCGACAGGATGAAACGCCCATCGCGCTCAGCCCAGCCGCTAGAGGCCCGGCCCTCGGCCCCCGGCGTCAATTGCGGCCCGGCGGTGCGCAGCAGCATGACGCCCTCAGGCCGCAACGCGCGACGCAGACGACAGAACTGCTCGTGGAGCTCGTCGTCGGCCATCAAGCCCAAAGTGTGGTTGTAGGCCAGCACCAGGTCGTACCGGCTCTGGGCGTCCACCTCGCTGCCGCGCTGCTGCCGCCAGTCGATGGACACGCCCGCCTGCGCCGCCGCAGCGCGCGCCTGCGCCAGATAGGCATCGGCCACGTCGAGGGCCTCGACCTGATAGCCGCGCAATGCGAGCCGTATGGCATGTCGGCCCGTGCCACAGCCCACGTCGAGCACTCGCGCGGGCGGCTGCAAGCCGGTAAGGGCGATGATGGCGTCGGTCTCACCGGCGGTCCGCTCGCCACCGTCAAAGCCCACCAGCTCGACAAAAGAGCGCTGCGCCTCGGCGTCTTCCCAGCGCCACTGCACGGTGCGCCGCGGCCAGCGCGGCGTCGGCGAGGGCGCGCGCGCCACACGCGCAGCACGCGGGCCAGGCCAGGGCTCGAGCAGGGTGGCGGCCTCTTGCGGCAAGAGCGGCCCTTCTACGTGCGTGCGGCTGTGCAGTTGTGCGAGGACGTCGGCGCAACCGGGCTTGGGGCGGCCTCTCGAGGCCTGCTGCAGCGTGGCCTGCGCAATGGCAAAGACCACGCGGCCCACGCGCGCCCAATGGATGGCGCCGGCACACATGGCGCATGGTTCGACGGCACTGTAGAGGGTGCAGTCGTGCAGATCATAGACACCGGCGGTGCGGCAGTAGCTGGAGATGAGGGCCAGCTCGGCGTGAGCGGTGGGGTCGCACTCGGCCACGGTGCGGTCGCCAGAGCGGTGCAACACCACGCCGGCGCGGGCCAGCACGGCGCCAAAGGGGTCGCCGCCCTGGGCGCGTGAGCGCCGCGCCTCGTGCAGGGCCTGGCGCAAGAGGGTCAGATCGTCCATGGCGCTCCTCTCACCCTGGGCGCGCCAACCGCCACGCGCGATGGGGCAGGTGAGTCGATCGCATCGACACGTCCGCCTGGGCATGCGTGTATCGCCAGTATAACACAGACTCCCGCCGCCTGGGTGGCGACGGGAGTCAGAGCTCCTCGGGCTGGATTCGAACCAACAACCAACCGGTTAACAGCCGGTCGCTCTACCGTTGAGCTACCGAGGATCGCTGCAACGCGGGAGCATTCTAGAGCAAGAGGTCTGCGGCGTCAAATCCTCGCCCGCCCCAGCATCGAGTCGCGCTAGCCCAGATAGTCACGCAGTTTGCGGCTGCGGGTGGGGTGGCGCAGTTTGCGCAAGGCCTTGGCCTCGATCTGGCGCACCCGCTCGCGCGTCACGCCAAAGCGTCGCCCGACCTCTTCGAGGGTGTGGCTCTCGCCATCGACCAGGCCAAACCGCAGTGCCAGCACATCGCGCTCGCGCGGGCTGAGCGAGTCGAGGATATCCTGCATCTGGGCGCGCAACATCTCGCGGTTGGTCTCGTCCTGCGGGTTGGCCACCGTCTCGTCGGCGATGAAATCGACCAGCACGCTATTGTCCTCGCTGCCCATGGGCGTCTCGAGCGACATGGGCTCTTGGGACACGGTCATGATCTGGCGCACCTTTTTGGCGGCACGCCTGAGCCGCACGGCCACATCGCTGGGCACAGGCACCCCGCGGCTCCAGGCATCCTCGATGATGCGTCGGTCGGTCTCGCTGAGATAATCCAGGTGCAGGGCCACTTCCTCGGGCGTGGGGTCGTGCCCCAGGTCTTGCTGCAGCGCACGGATGGTGCGCGTCATGCGGTTGATCGACTCGATCATGTGCACCGGAATGCGGATGGTGCGGCCCTGATCGGCGATGGCGCGGTTGATGGCCTGACGGATCCACCAGTGGGCGTAGGTGCTGAACTTGAAGCCACGGGTATGATCGAACTTTTCGACGGCGCGCAGCAGGCCGAGGTTGCCCTCCTGGATCAGGTCGAGGAACGACATGCCGCGGCCGGCGAACTTTTTGGCGACCGACACCACCAGTCGCAGGTTGGCCTCGGCCATGCGGCGCCGGGCCAGCTCGCCCTGCATGATGCGCAGCCTGAGCGCGCGCTCAGCGCCGGGGTTGGACTCGGGCTCGATGCCCTCGAGCTGTCTGGCCGCCTCGATGCCGCGCTCGATGGCGATGGCCAGTCGCACTTCCTCTTCCTGCGTCAGCAGCGGCACCCGGCCGATCTCACGCAGGTACATGTGCACGGGGTCGCTGACCGTCTCGGTCACCGCGATGCCCTGATCGGCCTCGCTGGCCTCGATCAGCAGGTCATCCTCTTCCAGGGCCTCGTCGTCGAGGATGGGGATATCGTTGCGGGCAAAGGCGGCCTCGATCTCCTTCAACAGCGACTGTGCCCTGGGGCCCTGAGGCAACGCCTTCTGCACGTCGTCGCTGGTGACAAAGCCTTCGCGCCTGCCCTTGGCCAGCAGGGTCTGGATGATCTTGCTGGGTTGTGGCTCTGGGTTGATCTGGTCAGCCATGATGGCGGGTCACTGCTTCCTTGGCTTGGCGGCGTCCGAAATAGGTGGCGGCATGGTAGCGCTGGTCGACCAGATGGCGTTGTCGCGTCAGCCGGTCGATAGCGAGAGACAGCTCGGCCTCACGTTCGCGCAACCCTTCCTGATGGGCGTCCAGCAGGGCGAACTGCAGTTGTTCGATGTCGCGCGCCAGGTGAGCCTTGAGCAGACGGGCCGAGGCCTTGTTGAGGTCCTGCTGCAGCGCTTCGAGGCTCTGCTCGGGACCTTCTTCCCTCTGACGTAGGAGCGATTCTACATGGCTGCGTGTTTCAGTGTCAAGTCGTTCCAGCATGGCGGCGAGATCGGGCAGCAGGCCAGAGGCTGACAGTTCGCGGGCCACGGCAAAAGCGCGGCGCCGGCGGATGTCGGCAAAGGACTCTTCTGCAAGCAGGCCTGCGTTGGTGGTCTCGAGGGCCAGGCGCGGGTGCTGCATCACCAGTCCGAGCACGTGCTGCTCCAGCTCATCGAGGGCATCGCGGCTCTGGGCGACGGCTGGCGGGGCGGTGACAGCCGCCTGCGAGCGGGGCTGCGAGCGGCGTCGCGGCTCGGCCGTGGGCTGGCCGGCCAGTTGCTCGTGGATGAGACGCTCGTCCATCCGCAGCCACTGGGCGAGCTGTTGCACATAGTGCGAGCGCTCGGCCGCGTTCTCGATGGACTGGATGATCGGCAAGAGCCGATCCATGGCGGCGCGCTTGCCTTTGCCCGTGCTGGTGTCCAGCTCGGCGCGCGCCTGCCTGAAAAAGTGCTCTGCCACGGGTAGGGCGCCGGCCACCAGGGCATCCCAGAGGGCGCGGTCGGCCAGCACCAGCTCATCGGGGTCGAGGCCCTGGGGCAGCGTCATGATGCGTATCTCAGCATCGAGGCGCTCCTCGTAGCGGATCAGGCCGCTGGGCTGGACCGTGGGCACCACGCGACGCGGCAGCGCCCGCCGCGCCGTCTCGGTGCCGCGCTCGACGGCGGCCAGGCCGGCGGCGTCGGCATCGAGGGCCAGGATCAGCGTGTGCGTCAGACGCTTGAGCACGTTGATGTGCGCCTCTGACAGGGCGGTGCCCATCACCGCGACGACATTGCGGACGCCCTCCTGGTAGGGGACGATGACGTCCATATAGCCCTCGACGATGACCGCTTGCTGTTGCTCGCGGATGGCCTCGCGGGCCAGGTCGATGCCGTACAAGATCGAGCCCTTGTCGAACAGGGCCGTCTGTGGCGTGTTGAGGTACTTGGGCACGCTGTCGTCGAGCACCCGCCCGCCAAAGCCCAGCACGCGCCCGCGGATATCGCGGATGGGAAAGATGATGCGGGCGCGAAACCGGTCATAGAGTCGACCCTGCTCGCTTTCGCTGATCAGCCCGGCGGCCAGCAGGTCGTCATCGCCGAAACCCTGGCTGCGCAGACGATCGTGCAGCGCCTGCCACTCGTCGGGCGCATAGCCAAGCTGAAAGGCGCGGATGGTCTCGGGCTTGACGCCGCGCCGCGCGTAATAGTCACGGCCCGGTGCGCCGGCGGGCGTTTCGAGCAGCACATGGCTGAAAAACTCGGCGGCCGCCTGGTTGACCTCACGCAGCCGCTCGACCTCGTCGCGCTGGCGTGCGCTGGCGGCATCGACCGCGGCCAACTGCACGCCGGCGCGCTCGGCCAGCAACCGCAGCGCCTCGCCAAAGTCCACGTTCTCGCGCCGCATGACAAAGCCGAACATGTCGCCGCCGGTGCCGCAGGCGCCAAAGCAGTGCCAGGTCTGCGTCTCGGGAAAGACGATGAACGAGGGCGTCTTTTCGCTGTGAAAGGGGCACAGCCCTTTGTAGTTGCGGCCTGCCTTGGTGAGCGGCACGTAGGTGCCGATCACATCCACCAGATCGAGCCGCTGTTTGATCTCGTCGACGACGCTCATGGCCGCTTTCTTCAGATGCGTGCGGGGGTCAGCACAGAGATTATACCGCCTGAAAGCCTGCCCGGCCAACGGGTCGCCAATGCAAACGAGCCGCCGGGTGCCCGGCGGCTCGTCTCGAAACAAGAGAGGACTAGCGGTTGCGCAGGGCGGCCTGGGCCGCTGCCAGCCGCGCCACAGGCACGCGGTAGGGCGAGCAGCTCACATACTTGAGCCCGACGCGATGGCAAAAGTCGATCGAGTCGGCGTCGCCACCATGCTCACCGCAGATGCCCAGCTCGATGTCGGGGCGGGTCTGCTTGCCAGCCTTGACTGCCATAGCCATCAGCTTGCCCACACCGGTCTGGTCGAGCGACTGGAAGGGGTTCTTGGGCAAAATGCCGCGGTCGACGTAGGTCTTGAGGAACTTGCCCTCGGCATCATCGCGCGAAAAGCCAAAGGACATCTGAGTGAGGTCGTTGGTGCCAAAGCTAAAGAACTCGGCATACTCGGCCAGCTCGTCGGCGGTGACCGCGCCACGCGGCGTTTCGATCATGGTGCCGAACTTGTGGTCGACGCGCACGCCCTCACGCTCCATGACCTCTTCAGCCACCTGGCGCAGCTTGGTCACCTCGGCCTTGAGCTCGTTCACATGAGTCACCAGCGGGATCATCACCTCAACGTGCACGTCCACGCCCTTTTTGGCCTGGCGGCAGGCGGCCTCAAAGATCGCCTGCACCTGCATCTCGGTGACGCCACCCATGGTGAGACCGACGCGGCAGCCGCGCAGGCCCATCATGGGGTTGATCTCGTGCAGCGAGTTGACCAGCGCCAGCATCTCTTCCTTTTCGGCCAGCAGCTTGGGGTTCTCATCGGTGCAGCGCAGCCTGGTGACCTCTTCGATCAGGCTCTCGCGGCTGGGCAAGAACTCGTGCATGGGCGGGTCGATCAGGCGGACGATGGTGGGCAGGCCATCCATGGCCTCAAAGATGCCCTCAAAGTCCTCGCGCTGGTAGGGCAGCAGCCGGGCCAGGAACTTGGCTCGCGCCTCGTCGGTGCGCGCCATGATCATACTGACCACCGTCGGACGGCGCGTCTCCTCAAAGAACATGTGCTCGGTGCGGCACAGGCCGATGCCCTCCGCGCCGAACGAGCGCGCCACTTTGGCTTCGCGCGGATGGTCGGCGTTGGTGTAGATGCCCAGCGTGCGGACCTCGTCGGCCCAGGACAGCAGCGTAGCCAGGTCGTGCTCGCGCGACAGGTCGGGCTCAACCGTGGTGATGGTGCCGGCAAACACCTCGCCGGTAAAGCCATCGATAGAGACGGTATCGCCCTCGCGGATGGTGCGCTTGCCGATGGTGAACTGGCGGCGCTCGACGTCGACATTGATCGCCTCGCAACCCACCACGCAGGGCAGGTTGTTGGCACGGGCCACCACCGCGGCGTGCGAAGTGGCGCCACCATGCTGCGTGAGGACGCCCTTGGAGCTGAGCATGCCGCCCACGTCGTCGGGCGAGGTTTCAGGGCGCACCAGAATGACGTCCTGCCCCATCCCGGCGGCCGCTTCGGCACGGGCCGAGTCAAAAATGGCGACGCCGGTGGCAGCGCCAGGCGAGGCATTCAGACCATGGGTGAGCAGGTCGCCACGCCCCTGAGCGGCCTTCTTGGCCTTCTCATCGAACACCGGATGCACCAGCGCATCCACCTGGTCGGGCGTCACGCGCATCACCGCCTCTTCCTTGGTGATCAGGCCCTCACTGACCTGGTCTACCGCGATCTTGACGGCGGCGCGGGCGGTGCGCTTGCCGCTGCGGGTCTGCAGCATCCACAGCTTGCCGCGCTCGACGGTCAGCTCGAGGTCTTGCATGTCGCGATAGTGGCCCTCGAGCATCTTGCCCAGGCGCAAGAACTCGGCATAGATCTCGGGGTTGATGCGCTCGAGCTCTGCGATGGGGAACGGGGTGCGGATGCCGGCCACCACGTCTTCGCCCTGGGCGTTGGTCAGATACTCGCCATACAGCTCGGGCTCGCCGGTGTTGGGGTTGCGCGTAAAGGCCACGCCCGTGCCCGAGTCGTCGCCCATGTTGCCAAAGACCATGGTGCAGATATTGACCGCGGTGCCCCAGTCATCCGAGATGCCGTGGAAGCGGCGGTAAGTGGCCGCGTTGGGGCCAAACCATGAATCGAATACGGCCGTGATGGCCTGGCGAAGCTGCTCCCAGACGTCCTCGGGGAACTCTTCGCCGAGCTGATTGCGGTAAAGCTCTTTGTATGCGGCGACAACCTCTTTGAGCATGTCGACGGTGAGGTCGGTGTCGCGGCCGCCCTTGGTCTGCGCCTTGAAGCGATCCAGCACGGCCTCGAACAGCTCGCCCTTGATGTCTTTGACTGTGCGCCCAAACATCGAGATGAGGCGCCGGTACGAGTCATAGGCAAAGCGCTCGTTGCCCGACAGTTCGGCCAGGCCCTTGAGCGTTTCAGAATTGAGGCCGATGTTCAGCACCGTTTCCATCATGCCGGGCATCGACACGCGCGCACCCGAGCGCACCGAGACCAGTAGCGGGTTCTTGGCATCGCCAAAGACCTTGCCCGTCTCACGCTCGGTGGCATGCATCGCCTCGACGACCTGCTCCCACATGCCCTCGGGGAACTGGCGGCCAGCCGAGAAAAAGGCCAGACACGCTTCCGTCGTGCAGGTAAAGCCGGGCGGCACCGGCAGGCCGGCGTTGCTCATCTCGGCGAGGCCAGCGCCCTTGCCGCCGAGCAGGTCGCGCATCGACCGGTCGCCTTCATGAAAGAGATAGACCCACTTGTTCGACATTCCGCTATCCCTCCTGGGGACTAATATAGCTGACCAATGGATGATTGCATTGGCGAGGATTGCGAGTTGGACGAAAAACCAACCCATTATACTTCGAGGGACTGGATGCGCCAATTTGCCTCGCCGGCGTGAGCGAGGACGTTCTTGCGGGCTTGGGCTGTGACGGGAGCTTAGGCGCGATGGCCCACTTTGCGCTCGGTGCCGCTGCGCAGCCGCGCGATGTTGGCGCGCAGGGCATAGATCGAGAGGGCGCCGGCGCCCAGTGCAAAGGCGAGGTACTGGTAGGGCCAGGCGCCCACCAGAGCGCCGATGAGGCACGCGACGGGCAGCGCCGCCGCGATGATGAGCGATCCCACCGAGGCGTAGCGGGTGACCAGTATGAGCGCAAAGCCCAGCCCCCACGCCGCAAGCGTGCCGCTGAACATCAGAGCCACGCCCGCGCCCAGGCTCGTCATGGTGCCCACGCCGCCGTTAAAGCGCAAGAACACCGAATAGTTGTGGCCCACCACCGCCAGCAGCCCCGCCAGCGAGACCACCCAGGCCTCGCCGGGCACGCCGGCCGCATAGCGCTCGGCCAGTAGCACGGCGGCCAGGCCCTTGGCAAAGTCAAAAGCCACCGTCAGCCCGCCCGCAAAGCTCCCTGCAACGCGCAGAGCGTTGGTGCCGCCGGTATGGCCGCTGCCCATGCGCGTGAGCTCGACGCCCTTGATCCACTTGACGATCAAGTAGCCAACCGGCAGCGCGCCAAGCAGGTAGGCCCCCAGCAGCACAGCCATAGTTCGCATGATCATGTGTATCCGCTCCACAGGATGATAGCGCTAGAGACAACCCCCTCGCGCCACAGGAGATGCTCGCTCAGCGCTCGGCGCGAGCCAGATCCTGCCGCAGGCCCGTGCGGCGCTCAACCGAACGCGCATTGCCGACGGCGATGCGCAGAGCGCGCTCTTGCGTGATGACCACCGCCAGCCGCTGCGCCCGCGAGAGGGCCGTGTAGAGGATGTTGCGCTCGAGCATGACATAGTGGCTGGTCAACATCACCACCACGATGGCCGGCCACTGCGAGCCCTGCGCCGAGTGAATGGTCATCGCCCAGGCATGGCTCAGGTCGTCCAGCTCGTCGAATCCGTAGGTGGCCACCACCTGGTCGTAGCGCACGGCCAGTTCGCGCGCCTGCCGGTCGACAGCGATCACCTCGCCCAGATCACCATTATACACCTGCTTGGTATAGTCGTTGCGCATCTGTCGAACCTTGTCGCCCACGCGCAACGTGCGGCGAGCCTCGGCCGTGCGCGGGCCGCGCGCCAGCACCAGCTCGGCGCGGTCGGCGCGCTGCGGGTTGAGGGCCTGCTGCAGCGCCTCGTTGAGGGCCTGCACGCCCGCCTCGCCACCATGCATGGGCGCCAGCACCTGCACCTCGCTGGGCGGCACGTTCAAGAAGCGCGGCAGGCGCTCGGTGGCCAGCTCCACGGCCAGTTGGCGAGCCTCGAGCGGCGTGTCGCGGTGCATCTCGAAATAGTCCGAGGTCGCGGGCACCTGACGCACCGGGCGCTCGCCCGTGCGCACGCGGTGGCAGTTGGTGACGATCATGCTGTCGGCCCCCGCCTCCTGGCGAAAGATCTGCGTCAGGCGCACGACTGCGGCGCGGGGATGCTGCCCGTCCTCAAAGGCCGCGATCAGGTCTTGCAGAGTGGCGCCCGGGCCCACCGACGGAAGCTGGTCGACATCGCCCACCAGGAACAGGTGCGTATCGGGCCCCAGGCGCCGCATGATCTCGTCCATTAGCCAAAGGTCGATCATCGACGACTCGTCGATCACCAGCACCTGCTCTTGCACCGGCTCGGGGTCGGTGCGAGTATCGGCGCCGCCGATGCGCAGGTGGCGGTGCACCGTGGCCGCCGTGTGGCCCGTCGAGGCGGCCAACTGCTGGGCGGCGCGGCCGGTGGTGGCGCACAGCGCGATTCTGACCTGCAGGCCCTCGACGCACGCCAGCAAGGTGCGCATGGCCGTGGTCTTGCCGGTGCCCGGCCCGCCCGTGAGGATCACCAGCCGCGCCCCACGCAACAGCGCCGTCACAGCGCTGCGCTGCTGCGCGGTGAGGTTACGCCCATGCCGGTCGACGAGTGCCTGCGCGGCCCTGGCATCGAGGCCCAGACCTCGCGCCGGGGGCTGGCGCAACAGCCAGCCCAGCCGCTCGGCAATGCGCTGCTCGGCGCGCTGCACCTCAGGCAACGCATAGCAGGGCTCGCCGTCGTCCGCGAGATCGGCCGACACCCGGCCCGAGGCGGCCAGAGCGTCGAGCTGGGTGGCGAGCGCTTCGACAGGGGTCTGGGCCAGCTCGGCGGTGGCGTCGAGCAGCGCCTGGCGCCCCGTGCGGGTGTGGCCCGAGTTCAGCTCTTCGCGCATCTGGTGGAGCAGTGCCGCCTGCAGGCGAAAGGGCGAGTCGGGCGCAATGCCCAGCTCATTGGCAACGCGGTCGCACGTCTTGAATCCAAAGCCGCGGATGATCTCGGCCAGGGCATAGGGATTCTGCGAAACCACCTGCCAGGCCTGCGGACCCAGCTCTTGCACCACCGCGTTGGCCTGGCGCGGCGTGAGCCCGGCCACGCCCTGCAGCGACACCATCACCGTGTGCGAGCCGCGCAGTTGCTCCCAGCTCTGTCGAATCTGGCGGGCGCGCACACGGCCGATGCCCCGCACCTCTTGCAGGCGTTGGCCGCCTTCATCGAGCACCTTGAGCGTGTCGGCGCCAAAGTGCTCCACCAGACGCTTGGCGTGCACGGGGCCCAGCCCGCTGATCGAGGCGCCTGCCAGATAACGCTCGATGGCCACCAGGCTGGTGGGCACCGCTGGCGTGGCCGCCGACACCTGCACCTGGCGGCCATAGCGCGGGTCATCGCGCCAGGCGCCCTCGATCTCGTACACGGCGCCCTCGGCCGGCGCGCCAAAGACGCCCACCGCCGCGATCTCGCTGCCCTGCGGGTCGTCGGCCGGCGTGAGCGCCAGCACGGCATAGCCGGTGTCGGGGTTGTGGAAGGTCACCCGGACCACAGCATAGCGGCCCGAGACCCGATCTTGCCCCGGCAGCAACGGCGCCTGGGCCGGTCGTGATCTGGAGCTGGACACGGTCATCCTTTGTGGTTCTGCAGTCTGGCGCCGTCAGCGCCGACGGTGCGACAGCACCTCGCGGTTGGCGACAAATTCGGGCACGCCGCCGCGTGCGATGGTGAGGGCGGCTGTGCCTACGCGGCGGTAGAGGGCGTCAAAGGTGCGGTCGGCAAACGACGCACAGTGCGGCGTCAGCACCACACTATCCATGGCGCACAGCGGATGGTCGGGCGCGATGGGCTCGGTCTCGAACACGTCCAGGCCTGCGCCGGCCAGCTCGCCGGCCTGCAGGGCGGCCACCAGGTCGCGCTCGACCACCACGGCGCCGCGGCTGGTGTTGATAAAGAAGGCGGTCGGCTTCATGGCCTCGAAAAAGCTGCGGTCGATCATGCCGCGCGTCTGGGGGCTCAGCGGCAGGTGACACGAGACATAGTCGGAGGCGGCGGCCAACTCGGTCAGGCTGTTGGCTCGCTCGACACCATACTGTTCGAACACTTTGTCGTCGACAAAGGGGTCATAGGCCAGCAAGCGCATTTCCATCGACCTGGCGCGCACCGCCAGGGCCTGGGCGATGTGCCCAAAGGCGATCAGCCCCAACGTCTCGTCGTGGATGGTGCCCACCTGGCTGCGATAGCGTCGCGTGGCCGCCCAGCCCTCGTTGCGAATGGTGCGGTCGTGCTGCATGATGCGGCGAGCGCAGGTCAGCAGCAGCGCCAGGGCATGGTTGGCCACTTCGCGGATGCAAAAGTCAGGAAAGTTGACCGCCATGACGCCGTGGCGTGTGGCGGCTTCGAGGTCGATGGTGTCCACGCCGATGCCGTAGCGGACCACGGCCAGCAGCCGTGGCGCGCCGGCAAAGACGGCCTCGGTGTAGGGCTCGCCGAAACAGAGGGCGACATCGGCATCTTGAACGGCCGCCAGCACCTCTGCGGGCGTCTGACAGCGGCCGCGCAGAATGAGTTGCACATCGGGAACATCGAGCACGCTCCGCTCGATGGCGAGTGGGGCGTCAGGGGTGGCGCCGGTGTGAACGATCGTGCGCATGCCAGGCCTCCGATGAGACGGGATGAACAGCATCATACACCGCAAGCCCGCGGCGCGCCAGATGGATATACTCTGCTTGACGCGCCCGGCTGCGCTGTGGTAAAAGAGGGCCGGTCGATAGATGCCAGACGTCCAGCACACCCGAAAGGATGTTGTCGCATGCCTAACCTACCGGCCGGTGCTTTTTCACTCGTGCTGCACACTCACCTGCCCTATTGTCGCAAGGCCGGCATGTGGCCCCACGGCGAGGAATGGATCCACGAAGCGCTGGCTGAAACCTACGTGCCCCTGCTCGATGCGCTCTATGCCCTGCGAGCCGAGGGCGTGCCCACCCGGCTGACGGTGAGCCTGACGCCGGTGCTCGTCGAGCAGTTGGCCGACCCTGACATCTGGACGCACTTTGAGCGCTATCTCGAGGACGAGCTCGAGGCGGCCGCTGCCGACCTCGAGCTGGCGCAGTCGGCCGGCGAGGCCGAGTTGGCCAGCCTGGCGGCGTTCTACATGCGCTTTTACGAGGCTGTGCGCACGTCGTTCGTCGAGCGCTATGGTCGCAACGTGGTGGCCGCCTTCAAGCTGCTGCAAGATGAGGGGCGCATCGAGATATCGACCAGCGCCGCGACGCATGGCTATCTGCCGCTGCTGTCGCGCGATGCGTCCATCTATGCGCAGATTCGGGCGGCGGTGACGAGCTACGAGCGCCACTTTGGTCGGCGGCCCACCGCCATCTGGCTGCCCGAGTGCGCCTACCGCCCCGCCTATCTGGCCGGCGATGGCACCGTCCGGCCGGCGCTGGAAGAGTTTCTGTCGGCGCAGGGCTTTAGGGTGTTCTTTGCCGAATCGAGCGCCATCGAGGGCGGGCGCAGCGCGGCCGTGCGCGGGGGCCTGCTGCCCGGCGCCTATGAAGTGGCGCGGCGCCGCTATGTGCTCACTGGCAACGTCGAGGCCGAGATGCCCACCGGCCGCGGCACCACCTTCAAGACCTACTATGCCCAGGGCAGCGAGCCGCTAACCGTGCCGCCCGTGTGCGTCATCGGGCGCAACAACCGCACCAGCATGCAGGTCTGGTCGGCCGACATGGGCTACCCCGGCGACGCGGCCTACCGCGAATTCCACCGCAAAGACGACGTCTCGGGCCTGCAATACTGGCGTGTCACGGGTCCCCGCGTCGATCTGGGCCACAAGGCGTACTATGAGCCCGAGGCGGCGCTCGAGCGGGTGGCCAGCCACGCAGAGCACTTCGCCGGGCTGGTGGCCGAAGAGGCGCTGGCCTATGCCGGGCGCACCGGCGAGTTTGGGCTCGTGTCTTCGCACTATGACACCGAGCTCTTTGGCCACTGGTGGTTCGAAGGCGTCGAATGGATCAAGCAGGTGCTGCGCAATCTGGCCCGCGACGAGCGCGTCGCTTTAACCACGGCCACCGAGTTTGCCACGGCCCACGCCAGCGGCGAGACGATCATGCTCCCCGAGGGCTCGTGGGGCGCCGGGGGCACTCACTGGACCTGGGACAACCCTGACACGCACTGGATGTGGGAGCCCATTCACACGGCCGAGCGGCGCATGGAGAGCATTGTCGCCCGCTATGCAGCGCCCTCGGCCGATGAGCGCCTGGTGCTCAATCAGCTCGCTCGTGAGCTGTTGCTGCTACAATCGAGCGACTGGCCTTTTTTGGTGACCACCGGCCAGGCCAAAGAGTATGCTGTCGAGCGCTTTGAGGGGCACGTGGCGCGCTTTGACGAGCTCGCCACGGGCCTCGAGCAGGGCGTGTCGCGAGCGTTGGTGCAGCGCGCCCGCGAGCTGTGGGAAGTGGACAAGGTGTTTGCCGATGTCGACTATGCGTGGTGGGCGGCCCGACAGGGACGCGCAGACTAGAGGCCGGCGCGTCTGGGGCGGGCGTTCAGAATGAGGTGACGGCGTTGATCGCAGCGAGAGGACCGCATTCGGGGCCGATGTACCGCCGGGTGGCGGAGGACATCGTCATGCGCATAGACTCGGCCATCTGGCCGGCGGGCACCAAGCTCCCCAGCGAGCGCGAGCTCTGCGCCGAGTACGATGTCAGCCAGATCACCGTGCGCAGGGCTCTGCGCGACCTGGCCCATGACGGCCGCGTGTACAGCCGCCACGGCCTGGGGTGGTTTGTCAGCGAGCCGCAGGATCGCGATGAGACGCTGCACGAGGTGGCGCTGGTGTTGCCAGAGCTCGATCGGTTTGCGGCCGATCTGGTGGAACGGCTGGCCCCCATGCTGCGCCGCCGCGGCGCTGCCCTGCGGCTGCACTTTGGCGACACCGAAGAGGAGCACGCTGCGGCCCTGATGCGCGCGCAACATAGCGGTAGCGAGGTGATTCTGGACCTGGTTGCCGGGCCCGAGCAGGGCCTGGCCCAGAGCTATGCTCGCTGCCTGCGCGAGCTGTCGGCGCCCGTGCTCTTTGTGCTGCGCGAGGTGCCTCACCTGCGCCGGCCGGCGGTGGTGCTCGATGAAGAGGGCGCCGTCATGCGGCTCACCGAGCATGTGTTGAGCCTGGGCCACGAACGGGCGGCCTACGTGGGCAGCGATCCCACCTCGCTCGGCGGCTGGCTGCGCTACTCGGGCTTTGCCAGCGCTCTGTGGGGCAAGGGCCATGAGCTGCCGCTCGACTGGGTCTTTGACTTTGAGACCGGCGAGCAGGACGAGGAACAGCGCCTGGCAGCGGTCTTTGAGCAGAGCTATCGCCCCACGGTGGTGGTGTGCGCGTCAGACCTGTATGCCGCCCGCACCATGAACGTGCTCGAACAGGCGGGGCTGCAGTGCCCCAACGACGTGGCCGTGGTGGGCCTGGGCGACCTCGAGTTCGCGCCGTGGCTGCCGAGCCCGCTGACGACGTTTGCCTTTGACACCGAGGCGTTTGCCGAGGCAACGGCATCACGCGCGCAAGACCTGGTCTTGGGGCGGCCGGTGGATAGCATCAAGATCGGCGGGCGGCTGGTGGTGCGACAGAGCTGTGGCGCAGGCCTGCGCAGTTCGCTGCGCCTGGCCCAAGAGGGCAACTACTAGGAGCAGAGGGATGACGACACTACCGCGGCGGGCTTTGGGCGATACGGGGCTGCAGGTCTCGGTGCTCGGGCTGGGCGGTTTCCATCAGGTTGAGATCGGCCAGGCGCTGGTGACGCGGATCGTCGACCGCTATCTCGAGGCGGGCGGCAACTATGTCGAGACCGCGCGCTCGTATGGCGGCGGCGTATCCGAGATCAAGCTTGGCCGCGCCCTGCAGGGGCGCCGTCACGAGGTGGTGCTGGTCTCCAAGACGGGGCAGCGCGATGCCGAGGGCGCCTGGCGCGAGCTGAACGACACGCTGCAGGCCCTGGGCACCGATCACCTCGATCTGCTGCTCTACCACGGCATATCTAGCCTGGAGACCCTCGACCGGCTGGCCGGCCCCGGTGGCGCGGCCGAGGCCTTGGCGCGGGCGCGCGAAGAGGGGCTGGTGCGCTTTGTGGGCGCCAGCTCGCACTGGCCGCTGGTGCTCATCCCCGCCATGGAGCGCCTGGAGCTCGATGCGGTGATGTACTGGGTCAACTATCTGGTGCCGTGCAACTATCCCGAGATCTATGCTCGTGTGGCGCCCGCTGCGCGCGAGCGTGGCTGTGGCATCATCGGCATGAAGCCCCTGGGCGATGGCTACCTCTATCGCTCGGTCAAGCCCGCGTTCGACTATGCGCTGGCCCAAGACGTGGACGTGCTGGCCTGCGGGTTCAACTCGCTGGCGATGCTCGAGGCCGACATCGCCGCGGCGACCGCCTGGGAGCGGCCGAGCGACGAGGCGCTGGCGCAGATCTTGTGCGACGCCCCCGAGCTGGGCGACTATATCTGTCGACAGTGCGGCGCCTGCCGCCTGCCCGAGGTCGATCTGCCGCGGGCGTTCGAGCTCGAAGGCAAGTTCGATCAGCAGATGATCGACGGTCGGCCCACCGATGCGCCCGACTATGCACTGCGGCAACGCCTCAACAACTGGTTCGACAACCGCCAGCGTGCCATCGAGCTCTACAAACCGCTCTGCCCGCGCGTGCAGGCGCTGCTCGATCAGGAGGCGCCGCTGCCCGAATGCCCCTATGGCATCGATCTGCCCCACAAGCTGCGCATGGCCCACGCCAAACTGTCGGGCTCGGGCAGGTTCCCGGCGGGCGAGTTCCACTTCTGACGCCCTTTCTTTGGACTGGCCGTCCCGCCGGGCTATAATGCGTCAATATCTCGCCATAGGAGCGTGTGCGTGCCTGCTGCGACTCAGGGCAAGTCTCTGCTGATCAAACCTGCATCGGGCGACTGTAACCTCAACTGCACCTACTGCTTTTACCATGCACGCCCTGATGACCCCTACCGAACGCAAGCGCGCCACCGCATGAGCCCCGAGGTGCTCGATGCGCTCATCCGCCAGGGCATGGCGCTCGACCGACGCCAGGCGACCTTTGGCTGGCAGGGCGGCGAGCCGACGCTGTGTGGGCTGGCCTTCTTTGAACAGGTGGTGGCGTTGCAGCAGCGCTATGGCGTCGCCGGGCAGTCGGTGAGCAACGGCCTGCAGACCAACGCCCTGCTGCTGGACAGTGACTGGGCGCCCTTCTTGCGGCGCTACAACTTTCTGCTGGGCATCAGCCTCGACGGCCCGGCCGAGTATCACGATCACTACCGCCAGTATGCCAACGGCGGGCCCACCCACGCGCGGGTGATGGAGAGCATCCACCTGCTAGAGCAGCAGCGCGTCGAGTTCAACATCCTCACGGTGGTCAACAACATCACCGGCGACCACGGCGGCGAGGTGTTTGACTGGCTCGTCGATCAGGGCTTTGGCTTCTTGCAGTTTATCCCCTGCGTCGAGGTGGACCCTGCCACGGGGCAGTTGACCTCGTTCTCGGTCTCGCCCGAGCAGTTCGGCGACTTTATGTGCACCGTGTTCGACCGCTGGTTCAACGGAGGCCAGCCCGAGGTGTCGGTGCGCGACTTTGAGGCGCTTTTGGCCGTATACCTGGGCCAAGAGGCCACCATGTGCTGCTACCAGGAGCGCTGTGGCAGCTATGTGGTGGTCGAGTACAACGGCGATCTCTACCCCTGTGACTTTCTGGTGCGCGACGACCTCTACCTGGGCAACCTGCTCGAAACGCCGTTGGATGAGGTGTTTGCCGGGCAGGCGCTGGCGCGCTTTGCCGCCTGCAAGGCGGACCCGCGGCCCGAGTGTCAGGTGTGCCGCTGGCTGCCGGTGTGTCACCAGGGTTGCTATCGCCTGGTGGGCGTCACGGGCGACAAACGTCACTATCTGTGCCGCGCCTATCAGCGCTTTTTCGCGCATGCCCACGAGCCGCTGATGGCGTTGGCGGCCCGCATTGCCCGCAGCAACGGCATCGACCCCCGTCGCCTGCAGCCGCCTGTCGCACCCATCGGGCGCAATGATCTCTGCCCCTGCGGCTCGGGCAAAAAGTACAAGCACTGTTGCGGCCGGCTCGGGGCTGTACGTACTTGATGCAGCGCGGGGGGGCGATGCCCTTTACGCCCTTGTGCGCTATGTCACCATGTTGTATACTGGTGGCATATCGTGGGAAAAGGTGTCAGGTCGTGGCCACGGCAGAGGCTGATCTGACGCCTGGCAATGACACCGGGGCAGAGCGCGGATCGTGGCGTACTTTCAAGGGCAGTTCATCCATACCTTGGATGCCAAGGGCAGGTTGACCATTCCGGCGCGCTTTCGCGAGCTGCTGGATGACTCCGTCGTGCTGGCCCGTGGAGCCACTGATCCGTGCATCGAAGTGTACCCCCTCGACGCCTGGCGGGCCATGTCTGAGGCTGCGCAGGCCCTGCCTCATGCCAGCCCGGTGGCTAGACGCTTTAACCGCATGCGCTTTGGACACTCGATCGAGGTCAGCCTCGACAGCATGGGCCGCGTGCTGCTGCCGCCGTTCTTGCGCGAGGTGGCCGGCATCACCGACCAGGCCAAGGTAGTGGGCGCCAACGGCATGTTCGAGATCTGGAACCCCGACCGCTTTGACGAGGTGACGGCCAGAGACTGGGAAGATAGTAACAACATCTTTACAGAAGCCTCTAGAATGGGCGTGTGATGACAGTGCCAGGCGATGACGCAGGCCGCTATAGCAGGCCCCAGCACATGCCGGTCTTGCTGCCCGAGGTGCTCGAGTGGCTGGCTCCACATGCCGGCGGCCGCTACGTCGATGCTACCGTGGGGCTTGGCGGGCACGCCCGCGGCATTCTGGCGATGTGCGAGCCCGATGGCCGCCTGTTGGGCATCGACGCCGACGACCAGGCGTTACAGGTCGCGCGCGAGCGGCTGACGGTGTATGGCGAGCGGGTGACGCTGTGTCAGGGCTGGAATCGCGACCTGGCTACGTTGGCTCACGAGGCCGGCTTTGAGCGGGTGGATGGCATTCTGTTCGACCTGGGCGTCTCTTCGCTACAGCTCGACAGCCCCGAACGCGGCTTTAGCTTTGCCCAGGATGGCCCGCTGGACATGCGCATGTCGCAGCAGAGTGCGTTGACGGCTGCCGAGATCGTCAACACCTGGCCCGAGGACGAGTTGGCCGACATCATCTATGCCTATGGTGAGGAGCGCTATGCCCGGCGAGTGGCCGCGGCCATCACCAGGCAGCGGCCGTTGCGCACCACCGGCGAGCTGGCAGCGGCGGTGCGGCGCGCGGTGCCCACAGCGCGGGGGCCGCAGCGGATCGACCCGGCCACGCGCACCTTTCAGGCGTTGCGCATTGCGGTCAACGCTGAACTGGACTCTTTGCCCCAGGCGCTAGAGAGCGCCCTGGGCCTGCTCAAGCCCGGCGGCCGCCTGGTGGTGATCGCGTTTCACTCGCTCGAAGACCGCATCGTCAAGCAGTATCTCGCCCAGGAAGCGCGCGACTGCATCTGCCCGCCCAGGCTGCCCCAGTGCGTGTGTGGGCACCAAGCGACCCTGCGAGTGTTGACTCGCAAGCCGCTGCGCCCCGGCGAGGCCGAGCAGCGGGCCAATCCGCGCAGCCGCAGCGCCCGGCTGCGCGCCGCCGAGCGCCTGGGCACGGACGGGCGGCCGTGAGAGACCGAGGTCAGGCGCCGTTCATCTCGGGGCCAGAGCGCAAGAGGGCGCCCGAGACGGGTGAGATGGCCAACTACCTGTTCTATGCGGTCATCTTGCTGCTGTTGACGTTGGCGGGTTGGCTCTATCTGAGCACCACGGTGCGCGTCGATGCGCTGGCGGTCGACATCTACCGGCTGGAGCTGGAAAAGGAGGAGTTGCGCCGCGAGATCGTGCAGCGGGGGGCCAGGCTGGCCGAGCTCGAGTCTCTGCAGCGCGTGCGCCGCGAGGCCGAGCGTCTCGGCTTTCGGCCGCGCACCAAAGACCAGCAGCTGCAGGTGCCGCGGCGCGTCGCTGTGGCGCCGACAGGCCAGGGCGCGGGGTTGGCCAGCGAACCCGCCAGTCTGTGGCAGCGTCTAGCGGGTTTCTTGAGAGGAGGAGAGGGCGCCGACCTGCCGTGAAGGCGGGGTGCGCCGGGCTATGGACGAGGGCATTTCGCGTGATGTGACCATCTATCGCGAACGTGTGGCGCAGACGCGCCGCACCACGCAGCTCCTGGCGGTCCTCGCCGGCGCGCTGTTGGTGTTGTGCATCCGTCTGGCCTACTGGCAGTTGCCCGCACATCCCGAGCTCGACCCCTACCGCCACACGCAGGCGCCCGAGAGCATTCTGCCGGTGAGAGGCGGCATCCTCGATGCCAGCGGCTACTACCTCGCCACTACCACCTATGCGTGCCGCGTGTCTTGTGTGCCCAGCATGCTGGGCGACGTCGACCGCGCCGAGCTGGCCGCGCAACTGGCCGAGATCACCGGCCAGCCTCTCTCGAGGGTGTTGGCGGTGGTGAACAGCGACGAGGAGCGCGCGGTGGACCTGGTCACCGCGGCGCCCGTCGAGGTGGCCGACAAGATCGACGCCCTCGCCCGCGCCTATGGGTACACCTGGGAGAAGGGCAACCTGCTGGCCCTGCGCGCGGTGCGGCACTATCAGCGGGTCTATCCCAACGGCGAGCTTGCCGCGCACGTGCTCGGCTATGTCGATCTCTATGACGGCAAGGGCATGTATGGCCTCGAGCAGCGCTACCTGGGCCTGTTGACCGGCCTCGAGGGCGAGATGCGAGGCGTGCGCAACCCCTGGGGCTATACCTACCGTGCTACGCTGGGCGGCTCGACGCCGGTGCAAGATGGCCCCGACTTGCTGTTGACGCTAGACCGCAATGTCCAGTATGCGGCCGAACGCATCCTGGCGCAGGCCATGCTCGAGCTGGGCGCCGAGAGCGGCAACATTTTGGTGATGGACCCTTCTACCGGCGCGATCCTGGCCATGGCCAAGCGCCCCACCTACAGCCCCGGCACCTACTGGCGAAACGTGCCCGTGGGCTGGTTCAACAACGACCTCGTCAGCACACCCTACGAGCCCGGATCGGTCATCAAAGCCATGACCGTGGCGGCCGCGCTGCAAGAGGGAGCCATTCAGCCCAACAGCGTGTATGTTGACGAGGGCTCGATCGAGATCGGCGGACGTGCTATCTACAATGCCGATGGGCGCGCCTATGGCCGACAGAGCATGACCGAGATGCTGGCCTATTCGCTCAACGTGGGCGCAGCGACGGTGGCCTCGAACCTGGGGCCCACCTCGTTCTACCAGACGATGCGCGCCTTTGGCTTTGGCGAGGCCACCGGCATCGACCTGGCCTCAGAGGCCGCCGGCGTGATGCGCGTGCCCAGCCAGGCAGAGTGGAGCATGGCCGACTTTGGGCGCAACGCCTTTGGTCAGGGCTTTTCGGCCACGCCCATCCAGGTGGCGACCGCCTTTGCGACCCTGGCCAACGACGGCATGCGCATGCGCCCCTATCTGGTGGCCGAGGTGCGCGGCGCGTATCGCACCGAGGTTACGCAGCCGCAGCCCGTCAAGCAGGTCGTGTCGCCGCTGGTGGCGCAGCAGACCACCGAGCTGCTGGCCAACGCCACCGAGCTGGGCATGCGCGAGGCGCTGGTCGAAGGCTATCGGATCGCCGGGAAATCGGGCACGTCGAGCATCGCCATGGGCGATGTCGGCTATGAGAACGATGAGGTGATCACCTCGTACGTGGGCTATGGCCCCCTGCCCAACCCGCGCTGGGTGATCCTGGTCAAGTTCGACAAACCCAAGGTCAAAAAGTGGGGCATCGAGAGCGCCGCCCCAGAATTCCGTCGCATGTTCGAGTTCTTGGTGGCATACTATGGCGTAGAGGAGGGCGCGGCTCAACGGGCTCCGTCGCCCGCAGCGCCCGTGCCGGGCGCAACGGCCACGCCTGCGCCCGAGCCGGCCCCATGAGGAGCAGTGTGCTAACGTTAGGACATCTCGCCGGCTGCCAGAGCGACATCGCCATCGAGGCGGTGGCGATCGACTCGCGTCTCGCCGTGGCGGGCAGCGCCTTTTACGCCTTTGCCGGCGAGCGGGTCGATGGCCATGACTATGTCTCCGCCGCCTTTGCAGCCGGGGCCATTGTCGCCTTTGTTGAGCGGGCGCTGCCGGGCATCCGCACCGTGACGCCCGCCGAGGTGTCGGCGTTGAGCCACCAGGACCTGCCCGTGGCCGTGCTGGTGCCGGGCACGCTGGCGGCCTTGCAGCAAGCGGCGGCGCGCTATCGCGCCACACTGCCGCTCGAGGTGATCGGCGTCACGGGCAGCGTGGGCAAGACGACGGCCAAAGAGGCCATCGCCGCGGTGATGGCGCAGGGCCGTCGGGTGCTCAAGAGCGCGGGCAACGCCAACAACGAGATCGGGCTGCCGCTCACCTTGCTCAAGGCGCAGCCCTGGCACGAGGTGGCCGTGCTCGAGATGGGCATGTATGCCCTGGGCGAGATCGCGCTGCTGTGCAGCCTGGCGCGGCCGCGCCTGGGCGTGGTCACCAACGTGCAGCCCGTGCATCTGGAGCGGCTAGGCGCCATCGAGCAGATCGCCGCGGCCAAAGCCGAGCTGGTGGCGGCGCTACCGGCCGATGGCGTGGCGGTGCTCAACGGCGACGACGTCCGGGTGGCGGCCATGGCCGGGCTACACGGCGGCCCGAGCGTGCTGGTGGGCTGGGGCGGGCACAATCAGGTGCGCATCGTCGACGCGCAGTTGCGGGGGTTGGCTGGCATCACGCTCGAGCTAGAGATCGCCGGCCTTGCAACGCTGGGCGTGGCCAGCGAGCGGCGCCGCGTCGAAAGCAGCATGCTGGGCCGCCATGCGGCCATGCCGGTGGCGCTGGCGGTGGCCGTAGGGCGCGTGCAGGGCCTCGACTGGCAACAGATCGAGCGCGGCTTGCAGGCGTTGGGCCGTGGGCCGCGGCTGATCCCACGGCAGGGGCGTCGCGAAACGATCGTGCTGGACGACGTCTACAATGCCAGCCCGGCGGCGGTGGCCGGCGCGCTCAAACTGTTGGCGAGCCTGCCGGGGCGGCGCATCGCGGTGCTGGGTGACATGCTGGAGCTGGGCGAGGCCGAAGAGGCCAGCCATCGCGAGGTGGGGGCGCTGTGCGCGCGCTGCGTCGATCTGCTGATTACACGCGGCGAGCGCGCGCGCCTGATCGCCAGCGCAGCGCGAGAGGCCGGCCTGTCGGCGGCTGCGGTGATCGAGGTGGCCGACAATGAGGCCGTGCTGGCCGCCCTCGACGGGGTGGCCGGCCCCGGCGACACCATTCTGGTCAAAGGCTCGCGGGGCATGGCCATGGAGAGCATCGTCGCCGGCTGGCGCCGAGAGGAGCCCGCATGACCGAGGCGTTGGGCTGGATGGCCCTCACGCTGGTGTTGGTGGCGCCGTGGGGCGGGCCGCTGGTGCGTCTGCTGCTGCGCCATGGCATCGGCAAGAACATCCGCTTTGACGGGCCGGCCTCGCACCAGCGCAAAGCGGGCACCGCCACCATGGGAGGCCTGCTCTTTGTGGCGCCGGCCCTGCTGGGCGCCGTGGTGGTTGCGTTGTGGGTCGATGCACGCCTGTGGGTGGCTGTGGCGGCGCTGCTGCTCTTTGGCGCGCTGGGCGCCTATGACGATTGGCAAGGCCTGCGCGATCGGCAGGGCGTGGGCTGGCTCGCCCGCTACAAGTTTCTGTGGCAATGGGCAGCGGCCGGCCTGCTGGGCGTGGCGCTGTATGATGCGCCCGGGACCAGGGTACTGGCGCTGCCCCTGAGCGGCCTGAGGGTCGACCTGGGCCTGTGGATCGTGCCGATCGCGGCCGTGCTGCTGGTGGGCTTTAGCAATGGCGTCAACCTGACCGACGGCCTCGACGGCCTGGCGGGCGGCGCGAGCGCCATCGCGTTTGGCGCCCTGGGCGTGGTGGCCCTGCTGGCGGGCGAGCGCGGTTTGGCCCTGTTTGCCGCGGTGATGGTGGGGGCGCTGCTGGCCTTTTTGTGGCACAACGCGCACCCTGCCAGCATGTTCATGGGCGACGTGGGCTCGCAGGCGCTGGGAGCGGCTTTTGCCGTGACGGCGCTGCTCATGGGGCAGTGGCTGCTGCTGCCGGTGATCGGCTTTGTCTTTGTGGTCGACGCGCTCTCGGTGATGCTGCAGGTGGGCTTCTTCAAGTGCACGCGGCGTCGCTATGGCGAGGGGCGCCGTATCTTTAGGATGGCGCCGTTGCACCATCACTTTGAACAGCTCGGCTGGCCCGAGACGCGCGTGACAGCGCGGTTCTGGATCGTGGGCTTGCTGATGGGGGCGCTGGGGATCATGTTGAGGGCGGGGGGCTGATGCAGGCGACCGCTTTGGCCGGGCTGCGGGTGCTGGTGGTGGGCGCCGCTCGTGAGGGGACGGCCGTCTCGGCCTACCTGGCGCGCCACGGCGCCTGCGTGCGCCTGGCCGACGCGCGCCCGCTCGATGCCTCACGCCAGGACCTGGCCGACCTGGCCGCTGCAGGTGTGCAGCTCGAAGGCGCAGTGGCCGAGCCGCGTCTCGACGGGCAGGACCTGGTGGTGCTCAGCCCGGGCGTGCCGCCCACAGCGCCCGTGGTGCAGGCGGCGCGCGTCCGCGGCCTGCCTTTGAGCAGCGAGCCCCGCCTGTTTGTGCAGCTCTTTGGCGGGCCCGTCGTCGGCGTGACCGGCTCGAGCGGCAAGACGACCACCACCAGCCTGCTGGGCGAGATGCTCAGGAGCGCCGGACGCCGCACCCTGGTGGGGGGCAATATCGGGCTGCCGCTGATCTCGACGCTCGATGGCGAGGCAGAGACGGCCGAGGTGGCCGTCATGGAGCTGTCGAGCTTCCAGCTCGAGCTCTTTTCGCCGGCCTATCAGGGCCCAGATGTTGCGGCGTGCCGCAGCGCCGCCTCGCGGGCGGTCTCGCTGGCGGGCTGGAGCCCTGCGGTCGCCGTGGTGACCAACCTCACGCCCAACCACCTGGATCGCCACCCGACGATGGACGACTATGTGCTGGCCAAGAGCCAGGTCTTGCGCTTCCAGCACTCGGGCGATTGGGCGGTGCTCAACGCCGACGACCCGCTCTCGCGGTCGCTCGAGCCGCTGGTGCGCGGCGAGCGGCTGACGTTCAGCCTGGCGGGGCCGGTGGCGCAGGGCGCCTGGCTGCAGGGCGAGGCGCTCGTGCTCCGCTGGGACGGCCGCGAGCAGGTCGTCTGCCGGAGAGGCGAGCTGTTGCTGCGGGGCGAACACAACGTGGCCAATGTGCTGGCAGCCTGCTGCGGCGCTGCAGCGGCGGGGGCGCCGCCAGAGGCCATGGCCGCTGCGGCGCGCACCTTTGCCGGCATGCCACATCGCCTCGAGGTGGTGCGGCAGGTGGGCGGCGTCACCTGGATCAACGACTCGATTGCCACCTCGCCCGAACGGGCGGTGGCGGCGCTCAAGGCTTTTGACGAGCCGCTGGTGTTGCTGGCCGGTGGGCGCGACAAGCACCTGTCCTGGGACGAATGGGCGCGCTGCGCGGCAGACCGAGTGCGGGCGGTGGTGGGGTTCGGCGAATGCGCTGGCCTCGTCGAGGGTGCCCTGAGCGCGCTCGGGGAGCGTGCGCCGGCCTTTCGCCGGGCGAGCGATCTGGCCGCGGCGGTCGCCATCGCGCAAGCGCTGGTGCAGCCGGGCGATGTGGTGCTGCTCTCGCCGGGCGGCACGAGCTTTGACGCCTACCGCGATTTCGAGGAACGCGGCGAGGCCTTTCGGCAACTGGTAAGGAGCCTGTCATGACCGCGAGCAGCCTGCGCCGCATCTTGTGGCGCCGCGCCAAGTCAGACTGGGGCATTGTCATCATCACGCTGACGCTGTCAGCGTTGGGCCTGGTGATGACCTTTAGCACCTCCAAAGAGCTGCCCTACATCAACCCGCTCTTTGAGGGCGGGCCAGACACGTACTTTCGCAGCCAGCTCACCTTTACGCTGATGGGCCTGGGCGCCATGCTGTTCGTGTCGCGTATCGACTATCGGCTCTATCGGCGCTTTGTGGTGCCCATCGGCTTGCTGACGCTGGGCATGCTGGTTTTGATGGCGGCCATGCAGGGGCGCTTCTTGTTCACGCGCGAGGAGGATATCGGCGAAGTGGGCCGTGGACAGCTCACCGAGCTGGCCAAGTATGGCGTCATCATCTACCTGGCTGCATGGTTGAGCGCCGCCGGCGGACGGCTGAAGCAGTTTCGCACCGGCATGTTGCCCGCGGCCACGATCCTCGCGGTGTCGTGCGGCCTGGTGGTGCTGCAACGCGACCTCTCGACCACAATGCTGCTGGGCGTGACCTGCCTGATCATGCTCTTTGTGGCCGGCGCCGACGCCAAGCAACTCTCGTTGCTGGCGGTGTTGGGCGTGGTCGTCGTGACGGCGCTGGCGTTGCTGGTGTCGTGGCGACAGCAGCGCATCGTGGCCTTTATGAACCCGCTGAACGATGCCTGGGGCAAGGGCTATCAGGCGGTGCGTAGCATGATCGCGCTCAACAACGGCCGGCTGTTCGGTGTGGGGCTGGCCCATGGCATCGAGAACCGCAACCTGCATTCGATGGCGCACACCGACTTTATGTTCGCCATGGTCGCCGAGCAGCTCGGGTTTCTGGGGGCCATCGCCACCATCGGGCTATACGTGGCCTGGACGTGGCGCGGCATCGCCGTGGCGTTGCGCAGTGTAGACTCCTTCGGGCGCCTGCTGGCGGTGGGCCTGGTGAGCTGGGAGACCTGCCGGGCGCTGCTGCATCTGGCGGTGGTTACCAACACGGTGCCGGTCACGGGCACGGTGCTGCCCTTTATGAGCTACGGCGGTTCGGCGCTGGTTTCGGGGCTGGCGGCGCTGGGCATTCTGGTCAATATCTCGCGACAGGCGCGCATTGCCGCAGAGGCGTCACAATGAAGTTCATGGTCACAGGAGGCGGCACGGGCGGGCATGTGTACCCTGCCCTGGCGGCGCTGGAAGGGCTGCTGGCCTACCCGCCGGCGGGCGCTACGGCCGATGACATCCTCTGGGTGGGCAGCCGCGATGGTGTGGAGCGCGACATTCTGAGCCGTACAGCCTACGGCTATGAGGGGGTGTCGACCGGGCCGTTGCGTGGCGCCAACCCGCTCGAGGCCGTGCGCAGCGCGTGGCTCATCGTGCGTGGGGCGCTGCAGGCCGGGCGGATGCTGCGGCGCTGGCGGCCGGCGGCGGTGCTGGCCACCGGTGGCTTTGTGTCGGTGCCGCTGGCGCTGGCCGCCTGGTTGCGCCGGGTGCCGCTGCTCGTGTATCTGCCCGACATGGAGCCGGGCCTGGCGGTCAGGGCGCTGGCGCGCATTGCCACGCGTGTGGCGGTTTCGTTTGCACCGGCGGCTGAGCACCTGCCGGGCGCGGTGGTGACGGGCTATCCCGTGCGTCGCGCGCTGTTCGAGCTGCCGCGCGACGATGCTCGCGCGCGCCTGGGCCTGCACGAGGGCCTGCCGATGATCCTGGTGATGGGGGGCAGCCGCGGGGCGCGCTCCATCAACCAGGCGCTGCAGGCGGCACTCCCGAGCTTGCTGCAGCGGGCTGAGGTCCTGCACATCACGGGCTCGCTCGACTATGAGCAGTGCGCCACGGCGCGGGCCGCGCTGCCTGCCGAGCTGCAGGCGCGCTACCGGGTGCACGCCTATCTGCACGACGAGATGGTGCCGGCGCTGGCGGCGGCCGATCTGGTTATTGCGCGCTCGGGGGCCGCCACGCTGGGCGAGTTCCCGGCGGTGGGGCTGCCGGCGGTGCTGGTGCCCTATCCCTATGCCGGGCAACACCAGCGCGTGAATGCGGCCTATCTGGCCGATGCGGGCGCCGCCGTCGTGCTCGAGGACGACCGCCTGGCCGATGAGCTGGGGCCGACGCTCGAGCGCCTGCTCGACGACGACGACGCCTTGAGGCGCATGGCCGCGGCCGCGCGCAGCCTGAGCATGCCACGGGCCGCCGAGAGGATCGCCGAGGAGCTGGTGTCCATCGCCAAAGGAGGGCAGCATGGGTAATGCGACCACCGTCACCATCGACCAGGTGGTGTTGATGGCCCTCATCCTGGGCGTGTTCGGTCTGGTGGGTTTCAGGCGCGGCGCCAACCGCGAGCTGATCACGCTGGTGGGCATCGCTATCTCGTTCGTGGTGCTCACCCAGTTGCTCGAGGTGATCGTGCCGGTGGTCAACAAACTGCACCGTCTGGCGCGGTTTGCCACGCAGGGCGGGCTGCTGGCCGATGACCCCACGGTGGCGTGGGGCGAGGTCAAGAACCTGCCGATGCTGATCACCACAGAGGCGCAGCGCCGCAACCTGGGCGCGCTGCTTTTTGCGCTGTTGGTGGGGGCGTCCTACTATGTCGGTTTCCGCGCGGCACCGCCCGCGAGCAACACCATGTCGCGGGTGCTGGGGCTGGTGTTGGGCGGCGTCAACGGCTTTATCATCGCCAGCTACCTGTTCAGGTATGCGCTGGTTGCCACCAAGGCCACCATCGAGCTGTCGAGTGGAGCGATGCGCGATACGGTGATGAGCGGGCAGACCATCGGCAGGATTGCGGTAGCGCTGGTGCTCGCTCTGATCGCCCTGGGGTTGTACGGCGCCTCGCACAAGCGCCCGTCGTGAGGAGGACGCCATGGCTCCGATAGAGGTGTTTTTCGGCGCATTGGTGGTCATGTTCGGCCTGGTGGGGCTGGTGCGCGGGTTCTTGCGCGAGCTGGGCGTCACCATGGTGATGGTGTTCGCCCTATTCTTTCTGAGCCTGGTGGACAGCACGGTGACGCGGGGCGTGGAGCGGCTCATCGAGCTGTTGGGCCTGAAGAGCGATGCCGGCTCGGTGGCGCTCTACACGTGCTGGCTCTACCTGGGCGTGCTCATGGTGGCGGCGTTCATCTCCTATCAGGGCGAGACGCTCGCTTTTGCCGGCAACAACCCGCCTGGCACTTTTGGCCTGGTGCTGGGACTGTTGCTCGGCCTGGTGAATGGCTATCTCATTGCAGGTTCGCTGTGGTACTTTATGGATCGCTTTAGCTATCCCATCACGTGGCTGGGGTTTTCGGCCGAGCGGCTCTCGCCTCTGGCGAGCAAGCTCGTGCCGATGCTGCCCAGTGCCTTTCTGGGGCAAGATGTGCTGCTGGGGCAGAGCATGCTGCTCTATCTCAGCATCGTCCTGCTGGCATTCCGGGTGATTCGCTGATGACGCCAACGCTGCCTGCGACGCCAGTTCGCATCGACACCCTGCCGCGACGCCTGCACCTGGTGGGCATCGGCGGCAGCGGCATGTCGCCCATCGCCAGGGTGCTCTGCCAGCGCGGGCACGTGGTCAGCGGCTCTGATCTGCACGCCAGCGAGCTCACGCGCGAGCTGGAGGCGCTGGGGGCGCGCATCTATGTGGGGCACCGCGCCGAACAGGTGGGAGACGCCGAATTGGTGATGATCTCGTCAGCGATCCCCCCACAGAATGTAGAAGTCCAGGCCGCCCGCGAGCGCGGCATTCCGGTGCTCGAGCGTCGCGGCTTTATCCAGGCGTTGCTGGCAGGGCGCCGCGCGCTGGCGGTGGCTGGCACCCATGGCAAAACGACGACGGCCGCGATGGTGACGCACACGTTGCAGAGCGCCGGGCTGTCGCCGTCCTATATTGTGGGCGGCGTGCTGGCCAACACGGGCCACAACGCCGAGGCGGGCAGCGGCGACTGCTTTGTGATCGAGGCCGACGAGTACGAGCGCATGTTCTGGGGGCTCTATCCCTGGGCGGCGGCGGTCACCAACATCGAGATGGACCATCCCGACTGTTTTGCCGATCTGGCCGATGTGCGGGCGGCGTTTGCCACCTTTGTGGGGCAGGTGCAGCCAGGTGGCCTGGTGGTGGCCTGCGGCGATGACCCGCAAGTGCGCCTGGCCGTGGCAGACGCAGATGTGCCGGTGGTGCTGTATGGCGAGGGTCAGGGCAACCGGGCCGTGGTGAGCGCCATCGCTGCGCACGAGCAGGCGGGCATCAGCTTTGTGCTGACCGTCGATGGCGAGCAGGTGGCCTGCGGGCTGCCCATCGCGGGGCGGCACAACGCGCTCAATGCTGCGGCAGCGCTGCTGATGGCGCGTGCGGCGGGCGTGCCGTTGGCGCAGGGCGCCACGCTGCTGGCCGACTATCGCGGGGTGCAGCGCCGTAGCGAGCTCAAGGGCGAGGCGCAGGGGGTGGCGGTGGTCGACGACTATGCCCACCACCCAACGCAACTGCGCGCTACCATCGCGGCCATGCGCGAGCGCTACCCGGGCCGCCGGGTGATCGCGCTGTTTCAGCCGCACACCTACAGCCGCACGCAGGCGCTGTTTGATGCCTATGCCGCCAGCTTTGGCGAGGCCGATGTGGTGCTGGTGCTCGATGTCTACCGCGCGCGGCCCAAGGAACAGCAGACGGTGGGCGCGGCCGATCTGGTGGCGGCCATGGCCCATAGCGACGCGCACCACCTGCCCGACCTGGAGGCGGCCGAGGCCTGGCTGTGGGAGCATGTACAGCCGGGCGATCTGGTGCTGACCCTGGGCGCAGGCGATGGCTATCTGGTGGGCGAGCGCCTGCTGGCGCGGTTGGCAGGGGGCCCGCGATGGTGAGCACCTACGAGCGCCTGGCCGACCGGCTGAGGGAGCGATTGCCGAGCCTGAGCGTGGAGCGCGGCGCGGCCGTGGCGCCCTACACGTCGTTCGGCATCGGCGGGCCGGCCGACCTGTTAGCGGTGGTCGAGACCGTCGACCAGTTGCGGCAGGTGGTGCAGGTGGCCGATGCGGCCGGCGTGACCTGGACGGTGTTGGGCTCGGGCACCAACGTGCTGGTGGCCGACGAGGGCATCTGTGGGCTGGTGATCATCAATGCGGCGCAAGGGTTCGAGATCGACGAGGATGGCCTGCTGGTGGCCGCCTCGGGCGTGATGCTGTGCGAGCTGGCTCGCTGGGCTGTGGATCGGGGCTGGCGCGGGCTGCAGTGGGCGGTGGGCATACCGGGCACCCTGGGCGGCGCAACGGTGGGCAATGCCGGCGCCTATGGCGGCTCGATGGCCGAGATCGTGCGGTGGGCGCGCGTGTTGCGCGCAGACGGCGTCGTCGAGCGGGTGCCGGTCGAACTGCTGGCCTATGAGTATCGCATGAGCGCCCTCAAGCGCGAGCATGCGCGCGGCCTACGCACGCTGGTGCTCGAGACGGCGCTGCAGCTCGAGCGCGGCGATGCCGTGGCGCTGGCCGCCGAGGCCGCGAGCTATAACGCCAGGCGCGAGAGCAACACGCCGCGAGGCCGCTGTGCGGGCAGTATGTTCAAGCGCACCGCGCACTATCCGGCGGGCTATCTCATCGACAAGGCGGGAATGAAGGGCTTGAGCGTGGGCGGTGCGCAGGTGTCGCCCGTGCACGCCAACTTTTTGATGAACGTGGGCGGCGCCACGGCGAGCGACATGCGCTGTCTGATCGAACTGGTGCAGCAGCGCATCTGGCGGCTGTATGCGCACCATCTGGAGCCCGAGATCGAATTTGTGGGAGATTGGCATTGGCAGCCGAGTTGTGCAGAGGTAAACCGATAAAGCCGAGGGTGGCGATCATCGCGGGCGGCAAGAGCGGCGAGCATGAGGTATCGCTGCAGAGTGCCCGTTCGGTGCTGGCTGCGCTCGACCGCGACAAGTATGACGTCGTGGTGGTGGGGGTGACCAAAGAGGGGCGCTGGGTCGCCTCTGACGATGCTCTGGAGATGCTCGAGGCCGGGCGGGAGCCCGCTCAACCTGCAACCGACGGGGCGCTGGTTCGGCAGGGGCGACGCGAGCTGGTGCCGGGCACGGCCGAGCGGCCCTTTCCGCAGGTGGACGTGGTCTTTCCGGTGATGCACGGCACCTATGGAGAGGATGGCACCGTGCAGGGCCTGCTTGAGCTGGCCGACCTGCCCTATGTGGGCGCAGGCGTGCTCGGGTCGGCGCTGGGGCTCGACAAGGTAACGCAAAAGAACGTGCTGGCCGCCAACGGCCTGCCGGTGGTGCCCTATCAGGTGGTGCTGCGCAGCCGCTGGCAGCGCGACCGCGAGGGCGTGCTGCGCGAGGTGCTGGCGCAGCTCTCGTTGCCGCTATTCGTCAAGCCCTCGAGCGGCGGCAGCTCGGTGGGCTGCTCCAAGGCGCACAACGTGGCCGAGCTGGCGGCGGGGCTCGACCTGGCGGCGCGCTTTGACCGCAAGCTGCTCGTCGAGACGGCCGTGAACGCGCGCGAGATCGAATGCAGCGTGCTGGGCAACGACGAGCCCATCGCGTCGGTGCTGGGCGAGGTGGTGCCGGGCAACGAGTTCTATGACTATCGCGCCAAGTACATCGACGACAACTCGACGCTCTGCATCCCGGCGGCGCTCGACCAGGAGTTGGCCGGGCGCATCCGCGACATGGCCGTAAGGGCCTTTGTCGCCATCGACTGCGCCGGCATGGCGCGCGTGGACTTTTTTCTCGATCGCGACACGGGCGCGGTGTATGTGAACGAGCTGAACACCATTCCGGGGTTCACCCAGATCAGCATGTACCCCAAGCTGTGGGAGGCGAGCGGCCTGCCCTATCCACGGCTGCTGGATCGTCTGATCGAGTTGGCCGTGGAAAGGCACCGGGATCGGCTGGCATCAGAGACCGATTATGGATACGATCACTAGTAGCGCAGAGGGGCAGCGGTGAGAGGCGTGAGCAAGCCCAGAGGCACGCGGTCGCGCAGCCGCCTGGGCGACCAGGCCAGCGAGGCGCCCATCGAGCAACTGGCGCACAGGACCGGCCGGGCGGGCCAAGAGGCGCACCGCCTGGTGGGGCTGCTGCTGCTGGTGCTGGGCCTGGTGATGCTCCGGCATCTGCTGATGGCTGAGCGCTTTCAGGTGCAGGCTGTCGAGGTGATGGGCACGCGGCTGCTGGCGCCAGATGAGGTGCGCAACAGCGTAGGGCTGGCAGGGAGGTCCATCTTTGCCATCGACGAGGGCGTCGTCGAACGCACCTTGCTGAGCCGCTATGCCTGTCTCGAGGGCGCCCATGTGCGCTGCCGACTGCCGGCCACCTGTCGCGTGAGCGTTGCCGAGATCGCCAAAGTCTTGGTATGGGAGCAGGAGGGCGACTCCTGGTGGGTCTCGGCGCAGGGCCAGGTGCTGGGCCCGGCCGGCGCGGTGAGCGACGCGCCTCGACTGGTGAACAGCGGGCAGCGGCTCGAGCCACAAGATGGCTATCTGGTGGGGGTGCCGTGGGCCTTTGCCTATGAGGCCAGCGTGGCGCTCGCCGGCGCCTATGAGCTGGAGTATCTGACCGGATATGGCCTGTTGGTGCGCATGGGCGCGGCGGGCATGCCCATCTATCTGGGAGATAGCGGCGACGCAGTGGCCAAGCTCGAACTGGCTGCCGATGTGGTCGCCGAGGCGGAGAAGCGAGCTTTGGACATCCGATATATCGACCTGAGAAGCGCATCGCGACCGGTAGTAGGCGGGCAATAGGGGGAGACCAACGTGGCAGCAGACCGCATCATCGCCGCGATCGATATCGGCACGACCAAGATCTGCGTGTTGGTCGGCCGAGTCTCGCAGGGGCGGCCGATCCAGATCCTAGGGATGGGCATCATGCCGGCCTATGGCCTGAGCAAAGGCGTCATCACCGATATCGAGCAGGCTTCCGAGTCGATCCGTGAGGCGATTCGCAAGGCCGAGCGCCCATCGGGTTACACGATCCGCAGTGCCTATGTGAGTGTGGGGGGCGCGCATATCGGCTCGCAGAACTGTGATGGCGTGGCTGCTATCGGGCGTGGCGATCGGCCTATCATCCGTGACGATCTCGATCGCGCTCTCGAGAATGCGCGGGCCATTCCGCTGCCACACAATCGGCAGATTCTGCATTCGATCCCAAGAGAGTACACGATCGATGAGCAGAGCAACATCAGGAATCCGCTGGGGATGATCGGTTATCGCCTCGAGGTCGAGGCCCATGTCGTCACGGGCTCGCGCACCGCTATCCAGAACATCGTCCGGTGCGTCGAGGACAACAACGTGCAGACGTCCGAGATCGTGCTGCAGCCGCTGGCCTCGTGCGAGGCGGTGCTGACCGATGATGAGCGCAAGCAGGGCGTGGCGCTCGTCGACATCGGGGGCGGCACCACCGATCTGGCCATCGTCTTTGGGGGCGGCTTTTGGGAGACCAAGGTGTTTCCGGTGGGCGGCAACCACATCTCCAACGACATTGGCTGGGCGCTGCACGTGCCCTTCCCGGCAGCCGAAGACGCCAAAGTGCGCTACGGGCATGCGGTGGCGGCCGAGGTGTCTGAGGGCGAGGAACTGGAGATGCCCGTCTTTGGCGGCGAAGGCCATCAGCGCTTTTCGAGGCGTCGGGTGTGTGAGCTGGTCGAAGAGCGTGTCACCGAGATGCTCGAGATGGTGCACAAACACATCCATGATGTGGGCGTTGCAGACTATCTTGCAGCGGGCATTGTGCTGACAGGCGGTTGTGCCGACCTGAGTGGCATTCGCACGGTGGCCGAGCGGGTGTTTGGCATGCCGGTGCGACTGGGCTCGCCGCAGAGCATGGCGGGCCGCTTTGAGTCGCTGACGAATCCCAAGTTTGCCACGGCGGTGGGCTTGCTCGAGTGGGGCCGCAAAAAGACACTGGCCGAGCCGGCAGTGATGCCAGAGGGAGAGGCGGGGCCAGATGGCGGCTTCTGGTGGTGGTTGCGGAACACGCTGAACCGGTTGGCGCCGTAGGGCGGGGGACCAGGAGGAGGTAACGATGGACAAGCTTCGCAAAGCGAATACAGATCACCGCGTCAGCATCAAGGTGGTGGGCGTTGGCGGTGGTGGCTGCAACGCGGTCGACCGCATGGTGCAGAGCGGCCTCGAAGGCGTCGAGTTGATGGCGCTGAACACCGACGTGCAGACGCTGCAGCAGTCTCTGGCCTCGCAAAAGCTAGGGCTGGGGCCCGGTGTGACCCATGGCCGTGGCGCGGGCGGCGACCCCGCGTTGGGCCAAAAGGCTGCCGAGGAGTCGTACGAGCAGATCAAAGAGGCGCTCAAGGGCGCTGAGATGGTGTTCATCACCGCTGGCATGGGCGGTGGCACCGGCACCGGCGCGGCCCCGGTGGTGGCGGCTGCAGCCATGGAGCTTGGCGCCCTCACGGTGGCCATCATCACCACGCCCTTTGGCTTTGAGGGCGCGCGCAAGATGACCCTGGCGCGTGAGGGGCTGCAACGGCTGTCCGAGAGCGCCGACACGCACATCGTGGTGCCCAACCAGCGTTTGCTCGAGATTCTGCCGCGCAACGTGGGCTTCAAAGAGGCCTTTATGAAGGCCGACGAGGTGCTGCATCAGGGCGTAGAAGGCGTGACGCGCCTGGTGACGGGCGCTGGCATCATCAACGTGGATTTCAACGATGTGAGCGCCATCATGCGCGGCGGCGGCCGAGCTCTGATGGCCATCGGCAAGGGCAGTGGCGAGACGCGCGCCATCGATGCGGCCATGTCGGCCATCGAGAACCCCTTGCTCGAAGCGAGCATCGATGGCGCCAGCCGTGTGCTGATACACATCAAGGGCGGCCCCGACATGTCGCTGCATGAGGTGACCGAGGCAGCCAACGTCATCCACGAGCGCATGGACGGTGAGGCCAACGTTATCTGGGGCGCGGCGACGCAGGACGAGATGGACGGCAACATGGAGTTGATCCTGATTGCCACGGCCTTTACCGCACGAGGCGATGGGCAGCCGGTGCCGGTGCGCACCGCCGCTCGACCGTCGACAGCCGGCAGGTTCGGCCTGGACGCTCTGGGGCTGACGCCCGAAGACGTCAGGCCGAGCGCACGGCCGCGCCGCTGAGGCCGGGCGGTATGATCTGCCCATTCTGCGGCAACGACACCTCGCGCGTGGTCGATACGCGCGAGGTGGGCGATGCCATACGCCGTCGTCGCGAGTGCCTCAAGTGCCTGGAGCGCTTTACCACCTATGAGCGCATCGCCAAGACCAACCTGATGGTGGTCAAGCGCGATGGTCGCCGGGAGCCCTTTGATCGTCAGAAGCTGTTCGAGGGCATCCGCCTGGCCTGCACCAAGCTGCCGGTGCCCACACAGGCCATCGAGGAGTTGGTGAGCGATATCGAGGCCAACCTCTACCGCCTGGGCAAGCCCGAGGTGCCCAGCAGGGCGATCGGCGAGATGGTCATCGAGCGATTGCGCGACATCGATCAACTCGCCTATGTGCGCTTTGCCTCGGTGTACCGCTCCTTCCCCGATCTGGAGACCCTCAAGCATGTCGTCGATGACCTGTTGGAGCGTAGAGACGAGCCCTAAACTACAAGCTCGAAACGTCGATTTGACGGTGCACTGGCTCGTGTTATAATCAAGAGCCAATGCCCAATGATATGGTGCCTCATTGTGCCCAGATGAACCCAGACGGAGCGGCCGGGTGTTTGGCCCATTCTGCCTGGGCCACGGGTGTTGCCTTGTTGAACCCTCTCTGCAATCGGCCATCCAACTTTCTGCGGTGATATCGGGCTGTAAGGCCTCTACAAGGAGACGCAGAGCTTATGGCAGTCTTGGGAACTGTACGCGCGCTCACAGATGTTGCGCCTCGCCGCGCCACTCGCAAGTCGTATGCACGTATCCCACTGGTCATGGAGACCCCCGATCTCATCCAGACGCAGATCCAGTCTTTTGCCTGGTTTCAGCAAGAGGGCCTGCGCGAGCTGCTGGACGAGATCTCGCCCATCGTCAGCTTTAACAAGAACCTCGAGCTGCACTTTCCTGGCTATGACCAGACCATCAACGAAGAGTTTGGTCTGAGCTATCGCTTTGAAGAGCCCACCTACACCGAAGACGAGTGCCGCGACCGCGAGGCCACCTATGCCGCGCCGCTGTACGTCAAGGTGATGCTCTACAACCGCGAAACGGATCAGCCCATCGTGCAAGATGTGTACATGGGCGACTTTCCGGTGATGACCAAGAACGCCACCTTTATCATCAACGGCGCCGAGCGCGTGGTGGTGAGCCAGCTCATCCGGTCGCCGGGCGCCTATTTCACCGTCGAAGAGGACCGCACCACCGGCCGCCAGCTCTGCTTTGCCAAGCTGATCCCTGACCGTGGCGCCTGGCTCGAGTTCGACACCGTCAAGCGCGACATCATCTCGGTCAAGGTCGACCGCAAGCGCAAGATCCCTGTGACGGTGCTGTTGCGAGCGGTGGCCATGGTGTCGGACGGGCTGGACGATGTGCCGCTGGTAGAGGGCAGCGATGAAGAGCTGCTGGCCCTCTTTGCCGAGGTGGACATCGATCCCGAGCACCCCTTCATTCAGTCGACGCTTGCGCACGACCCGACCAAGAACGCCGAAGAGGCGCTGCAAGAGTTCTATCGGCGCATGCGCCCGGGCGACCCGGCCACGCTCGACAACGCCCGCGCTTATCTCGAGGGGCTGCTGTTTGGCCCTCGCCGGTATGACCTGGGCCGCGTAGGCCGCTACAAGCTGAGCCGCAACCTGGGCACGGGCCTGCCCGATACCCACCGTACGCTGAGCAAGAAGGACCTGGTGGCCATCGTCCGCCACATCATCGAGGTGAACAACGGCGCCGCCTTTGCCGACGACATCGACCACCTGGGCAACCGTCGCATCAAGACGCTGGGCGAGCTGATCCAGAATCAGTTGCGCGTGGGCTTTTTGCGCATGGAGCGCGTGGTTCGCGAACGAATGAGTATCCGCGACCCAGATCAGCTCTCGCCCATTTCGCTGATCAACGTGCGGCCGGTGGTGGCCGTGTTGCGCGAGTTCTTTGGCGGCAGCCAGCTCTCGCAGTTCATGCAGCAGACCAACCCGCTGGACGAACTGACGCACAAGCGCACGCTATCGGCGCTGGGGCCGGGCGGCCTCAAGCGCGACCGGGCAGGCTTTGATGTGCGCGACGTGCACCATAGCCACTATGGGCGCATCTGCCCGCTCGAGACGCCCGAGGGCCCGAACATCGGCCTGATCGGCCGCCTGGCCATTTTCGCCCAGGTGAACGCCTATGGCTTTGTGGAAACGCCCTATCGCAGGGTGCAGCGCACTGCCGAGAACAGGCCAGAGACGCTGGTGGGGCGGTCGTTGCGTGAGCAGGTGGTGGACACCGCCACGGGCGAGGTGCTCGCCGACAGCGGCGCCATCATCGATGCCGCCCTGGCCGAGCGGCTTGCCGGGCTCGACCGGGACTCGTTCCGCGTACGCCCGTATGTCACCGACGACGTCGAGTACCTCTCGGCAGATGCCGAGGACCGTTACACCATCGCGCAGGCCAACTCGGCCACCGACGACCTGGGCCAGTTCGTCGATGAGCGCGTGTCGGCGCGCTACTATGAAAAGTTCCTGATCGAGTCCATCGATCGGGTCAGCTACATGGACGTCTCGCCGCAACAGATCGTCGGCGTGTCGGCCGCGCTGATCCCCTTCTTGGAGCACGACGACGCCAACCGCGCCTTGATGGGCTCGAACATGCAGCGCCAGGCGGTGCCCTTGCTGCGCTGTGAGGCGCCGGTGGTGGGCACGGGCATGGAATATGCCGCCGCCGAGGACTCGGGGCAGGTGATCGTGGCCGAGGATGACGGCGAGGTCATCAGCGTCACGGGCGCCCGTATCATCCTGCAGACGCAGGATGGCGTGCGCCGTTATGACCTGCGCAAGTTCGACCGCTCGAACCAGTCGACGTGCATCGACCAGCGGCCGGTCGTCTCCAAGGGCGACCTGGTCACCAGAGGCGACGTGCTGGCCGACACCATGTCGACCGAGAATGGCGAGCTGGCGCTGGGCCAGAATGTGCTCGTGGCCTTTATGTCTTGGGGTGGCGGCAACTATGAGGACGCCATCGTGGTGAGCGAGCAGGTGGTGCGCGACGACAAGTTCACGTCGGTGCACCTCGAAAAGCACGAGATCGAGGCCCGCGATACCAAGCTCGGGCCTGAAGAGATCACCCGCGACATCCCCAACGTGGGCGAAGAGGCGCTGGCCGACCTCGATGAGGAAGGCATTGTCTATGTGGGCGCCGAGGTGGGGCCTGGCGACATCCTGGTGGGCAAGATCACGCCCAAGGGCGAGACCGAGCTGACCCCCGAGGAAAAGCTGCTGCGCGCCATCTTTGGCGAAAAGGCGCGCGACGTGCGCGATTCGTCGCTCAGGCTGCCCCATGGTGAAGAGGGCACGGTGGTGGACGTGCGCGTGTTCACGCGCGACGAGCATCGCGACCTGCCCGCGGGCGTCGAAAAGGCCGTGCGTGTCAGTGTGGCGCAGCGGCGCAAGCTGACCGAGGGCGACAAGATGGCCGGGCGCCACGGCAACAAGGGCGTCATCTCGCGGGTGGTGGCCATCGAAGACATGCCCTTTATGCGCGATGGCACGCCGGTCGAGCTGGTGCTGAACCCGCTGGGCGTGCCGGGGCGTATGAACGTGGGGCAGATCCTCGAGACGCACCTGGGCTGGGCCGCGGCGCGGCTTGGGTTCCGCGTACAGTCGCCGGTGTCTGACGGCGCCAGCGAGGACGAGATCGCGGCCGAGCTGGCCCGGGCCTGGCTCGTCGACCGCGCCTGGTCTGACCTGGCGCGGCGCGCGTGGGCGTGGGTGCGCGAACATGAGATCGAGACCGACTACCTGCGCGACGACGTCGCGGCCTATGGGCTGTTCCTGGGCGACTATCTCAGCCGCCAAGGCGTCGACCACGACGAGATCGAGAGCATCCTCTTGAACCCGATACGGTCACGGCGCACATGGTTGGCCTGCTGGCTGCGCGAGCTAGGCTATGACCCTGACGCGCTGATGGTGTACGAGAACTCGGATATGGATCGCCTGGCGCGGCCCACTTCCGACGCTCAGGCGACCGAAGTCTGCCTGCGCTTTTGGCTGGCTGATGAGGGACACGACACCTCGGCGCTGGACGTTCAGGCGGTGAATGACCTGGCGCTCAAGGTGAGCCGCGAGAAGAACCTGCCGCTGCCCACGACGGGCAAGGTGACGCTGTATGACGGTCAGACAGGCGATCCGTTCGACCAGCCGGTGACGGTGGGCGTGATCTATATGCTCAAGCTGGCCCACCTGGTGCAAGACAAGGTGCACGCCCGCTCGACGGGCCCCTACTCACTGGTGACGCAGCAGCCTTTGGGCGGCAAGGCGCAGTTCGGCGGCCAGCGTTTCGGCGAGATGGAAGTGTGGGCGCTCGAGGCCTACGGCGCGGCCTATACGCTGCAAGAGATGCTGACGATCAAGTCAGACGACGTCATCGGCCGCGTCAAGACGTACGAGTCGATCGTCAAGGGCGAGCCGATCACCGGGTTCGGCATCCCCGAATCGTTCCGCGTGCTGATCAAAGAGCTGCAGGCGCTCGGCCTGGCGGTCGAAGTGACCAACGAGCAGGGCGAGCGGATGCAGTTTGGGCGCGGCGAGACCATTGAGGTGCTGCCGAACCTGGGGTTTGGCCTGGGCTTTGGGCCTTCGTCCTGACGCCAGATAGCCTGTAGGCAAGCGCCCCGCACACAGACGGGGCGCTTGCCTTGTGAGCGTTGGGGAGCGTTGCGGCGCCTTGACGGTGTTTGACAGCGTTGGTGCCCCATGCTAAAATGCGTCGCTGTGAGTCACGAGATAGTGCTGGGAGGAGACCCTTGCCGACGATCAACCAGCTAGTGCGGAAGGGGCGTAAGCCCTCGTCCAAGAAGAGCAAATCGCCTGCTCTGCAGTACACGTTCAACACGCCCAAGGGGCGTCTGCTCGAGGCCAAAGTGGGCTCGCCGCAGAAACGTGGTGTTTGCACGCAGGTGCGCACCATGACCCCGAAAAAGCCCAACTCGGCGCTGCGCAAGATCGCCCGTGTGCGTCTTTCGAACAGCATCGAGGTGACGGCCTATATCCCGGGCGAGGGGCACAACCTGCAAGAGCACTCGGTCGTGCTCGTCCGCGGCGGCAGGGTTCGCGATCTGCCCGGCGTGCGCTATCACATCGTGCGCGGCGCGCTCGATGCGGCCGGCGTCAATGGCAGGAGCCGTGGTCGTTCGCAGTATGGGACCAAGCGTCCCAAGTAGAGCATCATCAAACAGGCTCTTCCTGTGACATCGCAGGGAGAGCTTTTGCTGGGTGCCAGGCACCACGCGGTGGAGGTATAGGGGATGCCCCGACGCTATCGTCCGGAGCGACGGATTCCGGAGCCGGATGTCAAGTACAACAGTGAGCTGGTCTCGGCCTTCATCAACAAGGTGATGGTCTCGGGCAAAAAGAGCCTGGCGCGACGGCAGGTGTACGACGCGTTTGACCTCATGGCGGCGCGCGTCAACCGCGAGCCTCTGGAGCTCTTTGAGCAGGCGCTGCGCAACGTGGCGCCGGTGATCGAGGTCAAGCCGCGCCGCGTGGGCGGCGCCACCTATCAGGTGCCGGTTGAGGTGTCGTCGACCAGGCGTGTTTCGCTGGGCATTCGCTGGCTGCTCGATGCCGCGCGCAACCGCCCGGGCAAGACCTTCTCTGAGAAGCTTGCGGCCGAGCTGCTGGATGCGGCGAACAATGCGGGTAATGCCGTCAAGAGACGGGATGATACCCATCGTATGGCCGAGGCGAACAAGGCGTTTGCGCACTATCGCTGGTAGGTCGTCGGCCTGACGGCCTCTGTCCTCTGGCGGTAATGTGCGGCTCACTCACTTCATCTCGGCCCGAGCAACCATCAGGACAAGGTGAAGACCGGTGAGCAACGATTTGCCGCTAGAGCGTACCCGTAACATTGGTGTCATCGCCCACATCGACGCGGGCAAGACGACAACGACAGAGCGCATCCTGTTCTACACCGGGCGCACCCATCGCCTGGGCAACGTAGATGACGGCACGACCGTCACCGACTGGATGGAGCAGGAGCGCGAGCGAGGCATCACCATTGCCTCAGCCGCGGTGACGTGCTTTTGGCGCGAGCACCGCATTAACATCATCGACACACCCGGCCATATCGACTTTACCGCCGAGGTGCAGCGCAGCTTGCGTGTGCTGGACGGTGGGGTGGTAATCCTCGATGCCGTGCATGGTGTACAGCCCCAGTCCGAAACGGTCTGGCGGCAGGCAGATCGCTTTCGAGTCCCGCGAATCTGCTTCATTAACAAAATGGATAGGGCAGGGGCCGACTTTTGGCGGGCGATCCGTATGATGACCGACCGCCTGAGAGCTGTACCTGTTGCGATACAGGTGCCCATTGGTTCCGAGTCCTCATTTGCAGGTGCCGTCGACCTGATCGACCAGGTGGCGCTGATCTTTGGTGACGAGCTGGGCCAAGAGCCCGTTCGAAAACCGGTGCCAGCCGACCTGGCAGAGATCGTGGCCGCCAGGCGTGGCGAACTGATCGAAGCCATCGTTGAGAGCGATGACGAGCTGTTGGCGCGCTACCTGGATGAGGAAGAGTTGGAGCCGAACGAGTTGCGTCGAGGCTTGCGCAAAGCCACCCTGGCTGGCCGACTGGTGCCAGTGATGTGTGGCGCAAGCCTGCGAAACAAGGGCGTACAGCCGGTTCTTGACGCCATCGTGGACTATTTACCTTCTCCGCTGGACGTGCCGCCTATCGCGGGCTTGAGCGCCAATGGTGAGGAGGAGGTCCTCCGGCATGCCGATCCCAACGAGCCACTTGCTGCGCTCGTTTTCAAGATCGTCAGCGATCCTTTTGTGGGAAGGCTTGCCTATCTCCGCGTCTATTCCGGCAGGCTTCGCTCCAACTCGGTCACGCACAACTCGACCAAGGCCCGCAAAGAACGCATCGGGCGGCTCTTGCGCATGTATGCCAACCATCGCGAGGACGTCGATGCGATTGCGGCGGGCGACATCGCGGCCGTGGGCGGGCTCAAGTTCACTTTTACCGGTGACACTCTGTGCGACCCGGCGTCTCCCGTGGTGCTCGAGGCGATCCAGTTTCCCGAGCCGGTCATCTATATCGCCATCGAGGCCAGCAATGCGGCCGAAGAGCAGAAACTGCTGGCGGCGCTGCAGGCCCTGGCCGAAGAAGACCCCACGTTTCGGTACTCGACGGACCCGAACACGGGGCAGATGCTGATTTCGGGCATGGGCGAGCTGCACCTCGAAATCCTGGTGGAGCGGCTTACGCGCGAGTTCGGTGTCAAGGCCAGGGTGGGTAGGCCGCAGGTGGCCTACCGCGAGACCATCTCCAAGCGAGCGCGTGAGGTGGGCGAGTTCTCAGCGCAGCACGGGGCTAAAACGGTCTACGCACGCGTCGAGCTCGAGCTCGCGCCGCTCGCCAAGGGCCAGAACTGGCAGTTCACCTCCAAGGTTGGCCCCGAGACGGCGCCGGCCGAGATGGTGGCGGCGGTGGAGACGGCCCTGCGGGGCGCGCTGTCGGGAGGCATCCTGGCGGGCTACCCGGTGGTCGATGTGGCCGCCACACTGGTCGGGGCGACCTATGTGGAGGGCGAGAGCACCGAGGCGGCTTTTGGCAGCGCAGCGATCATCGCGTTCAACCGCTGCTTGCAGCATGGCGAGCCCCAGTTGCTCGAACCGGTGATGAAGATCGAGGTGACCGTGCCCGAAGAGAACGCCGGCGATGTGTTGGGCGGCCTGAGCGCCCGGCGCTGCGCCATCGAGGGCATGGAGCCCCAGCCGGGCGGCGTGCAGAGCATTCATGGGCACGTGCCGCTGGCAGAGACCTTTGGCTATGCGACCGACCTGCGGTCGAGCACCCAGGGACGCGGGGCCTTTACCATCGAGTTTGACTATTACGCACCGGTCCCGGTCGAGGTGACTCGCAGGATCCTCGGGGATGACTATGCACCCTGAGTGGGCCTGTCACGGTCGAGGTTTTTGGTGGATCATGGCGTAAGAGCTATACTTCCTAGTCGCGCCTAGAATCATGCGCCACTGCCCTGAGGGCGGGGTGAATGTAAGGAGAATCACATGGGCAAGAAGGTATTTGAGCGGAGCAAGCCGCACGTCAACGTGGGCACCATCGGGCACGTGGACCATGGCAAGACGACGTTGACGGCCGCCATCACCAAGTATCTCGGCTTGGTGGGTGGGGCCAGTTTTATGGCCTATGATCAGATCGACAATGCGCCAGAGGAAAAGGCGCGCGGTCTGACGATTGCGATCTCGCACGTGGAATACGAGACCGAGAAGCGGCACTATGCGCATGTGGACTGCCCGGGGCACGCGGACTATATCAAGAACATGATCACGGGTGCGGCGCAGATGGACGGGGCGATTCTGGTGGTTTCAGCGCCCGACGGTCCGATGCCGCAGACGCGGGAGCACATCTTGCTGGCGCGGCAGGTCGAAGTGCCGGCGATGGTGGTGTTCCTGAACAAGTGCGACATGATGGAAGACGAAGAGCTGCTGGAGCTGGTGGAGCTAGAGCTGCGCGAGCTGCTATCGGACCAGCGTTTTCCTGGGGACGACATACCGATCGTGCGGGGCTCGGCGCTGCAGGCGCTCGAGTCGTCGTCGATGGACCCGAACGATCCGGTGTACGCGCCGATCAAAGAGTTGATGCGAGTGGTGGACGAGTACATACCGACGCCAGTGCGCGACGTGGACCAGCCGTTCCTGATGCCGATCGAGGACGTATTTGGGATCAAGGGGCGGGGCACGGTGGTGACGGGGCGCGTGGAGCGCGGGCGAGTGCGCACGGGCGAGACGGTGGAGATCGTGGGGCTGCGCACTGACATTCGCAGCACGGTGGTGACGGGCGTAGAGATGTTCCGCAAGACGCTGGACGAGGGTCTGGCGGGCGACAACGTGGGCTGCCTGTTGCGCGGCATCGACCGCGAGGACGTGGAGCGCGGGCAGGTGTTGGCCAAGCCCAAGTCGATCACGCCGCACACCAAGTTTCGCAGCGAGGTGTACGTGCTCAAGAAGGAAGAGGGCGGGCGACACACGCCGTTCTTCCCCGGGTACCGTCCGCAGTTCTTCATTCGGACGATGGACGTGACGGGCGAGGTGATCCTCGATCCGGGCGTGGAGATGGTGATGCCGGGCGACAACGCCAACCTGACGGTGGAGCTGATCACGCCGGTGGCGCTGGAAGTGGGCTCGCACTTTGCCATCCGCGAGGGCGGCCGCACCGTGGGCGCTGGCGTCCTCACCCAAATCCTGGAATAGTCTGGCAGAGATAGCACAACGATCAACGCTTGCGCCCGGCACGGCGAGACGAGGCCGAAGGGTAGCGAACAGGGGAGACTATGGCGAGACAACAGCGCATCAGGATTCGGCTCAAGGCATATGATCATCGCGTGCTCGATCAGTCGGCGCGCCAGATCGTGGACACGGCCGAGCGCACAGGTGCGGCAGTGGTCGGCCCGGTGCCGCTACCCACTCGCATCGAAAAGTTCAGTGTAGCGCGGGCCAGCTTTATCGACCGTGACTCGCGCGAGCAGCTCGAGATCCGCACGCACAAACGTCTGATCGACGTGCTCGACCCGAACCCGACCACCATCGAGTCGCTGATGCGGCTCGACCTGCCCGGTGGCGTGGATATCGAGATCAAGCTCTAGCTCTAGCGAACCAAGTCAAAAGGGGGATAGGGGCTAACCCTTGTAGCCCGCCAGCAAACGCTGTGGCTACCGCAAGTACGCCCCCCAGAGGGTTGTGATGGCAAAGAAAAAGACGCTTATCGGCCGCAAGATCGGCATGACGCGCATCTTTGACGAGCAGGGCGGTGTGATCCCTGTGACCGTCATCGAGGCGGGGCCCTGCCGCGTGACGCAGATCAAGACCCAGGCCACCGATGGCTATGACGCGGTGCAGATCGGCTTTGAGCATGCCAAGAAGCTCAACAAGCCCGAGCGCGGCCACCTGGGCCAACTGTCCCCGTTGCGCCACCTGCGCGAGTTTCGCACCAGCGAGCTCTCGGCCTACGAGCTGGGCCAGGTGTTGACGGCGGGCGACCTGTTTACCGCTGGCGACCATGTCGATGTGCGAGCCACCTCCAAGGGGCGCGGCTTTGCTGGCGCAGTGAAGCGGCATGGCTTTCATGGCGGCCCCAAAACTCACGGTCAATCTGACCGACACCGTGCGGTGGGCTCTATTGGCGCCACCACCACCCCCGGGCGCGTGTTCAAGGGTATGCGTGGCCCCGGGCAAATGGGTGGCCGACAGGTCACGGTGTTGAACCTGGAGATCGTCAAGGTCGATGCAGAGCGCCATCTGATCGCTGTAAAGGGTGCTGTGCCTGGCCCCGATGGCGGCCTGGTCGTCATCCGCAACGCCGTCAAGCTGTAGCGACGAGCACATCACAGCGCGCTCTGCAGAGAGAGGCAGGAGAGATTGAGATGCGAGTTCCGGTTCGCGATATGGCCGGTGAGACAGTTGGAGAGCTGGATCTGAACGATGCTGTGTTTGGCATCGAGCCGCATGTGGCGGTGATGCATCAGGCGCTGGTGCGGCAACTGGCGAATGCTCGCCTGGGCACGCACGATACCAAGACGCGCTCTGAGGTGGCCGGCGGTGGCCGCAAGCCGTGGCGGCAAAAGGGCACTGGTCGCGCCCGGCAGGGCTCGACGCGAGCGGCCCAGTGGCGCGGGGGCGGCATCATCTTTGGCCCCACGCCGCGCAGCTATGAGCAAAAGATGAACCGCAAGATGCGCCGTTTGGCGCTGCGTTCGGCGCTGTCGGTCAAGGCCTCTGACCAGCAGCTGGTCGTCATCGATGAGCTGGTGATGGATGGGGCCAAGACGCGCGAGATGATCTCGCTGCTCGACCGCCTGGGCCTCGATTCGTCGGTGCTCATGCTGCTGCCCGAGCGCAACGAAAACGTGGAGCTTTCGGCCCGCAACCTGCCCTATGTCAAGGTGCAACGCGCCACGAACCTGAGCGTGCGCGACCTGCTGGGCTATGACTATGTCATGGTGACGCGCGGCGCGGTCGAACAGATCGAAGGCATTCTGGGCTAGGGCCCGGCTTGGCCTGGGGGAAACGGGGAGTGACGATGCACATCTATGAGGTCCTGAAGCGGCCCATTCTGACGGAGAAGACCAACTACCTGGCCGATGAGCTGCACCGCTACACCTTTGAGGTGGACCGGCGGGCCAACAAGCAGCTCGTGCAGCGGGCAGTGGAAGAGATATTCAAGGTGCAGGTTCAGCGTGTCAACATCATGTGCGTGCAGGGCAAGACACGCCGCTTTGGCAGGCTGATCGGCAAGACGCCCGAGTGGAAAAAGGCGATCGTCACGTTGGCGCCTGGTGACAGCATCAGCTTCTTTGAGGGTGTCTAGGTTGTTCTGACTCAACCCTGGCTAGCCTGAGCAGGCACAGGTCACGACTCGAGAGGAACGTTCAATGCCAGTCAAGGTATACAAACCGACTACACCCTCGCGCAGGGCTATGACGAGTGCGAGCTTTGAGCAGGTTACCAAGAGCACGCCCGAAAAGTCGTTGCTGCGGCCGCTCAAGAACAAGGCCGGGCGCAACTTTCGTGGCAAGGTGACCGTTCGCCATCGCGGCGGCGGCAGCAAACGCCGGTACCGGGTGATCGACTTTCGTCGTGACAAGACAGGGGTTCCCGCCCGGGTAGAGGCCATCGAGTATGACCCGAACCGTTCGGCCTACATCGCGCTGTTGCTGTATGCCGACGGCGAGCGCCGGTACATTCTGGCGCCCGAAGGGCTGGGCGTGGGCGCTCCCGTTATGTCTGGCCCCGAGGCGGACTTTGCGGTGGGCAACGCGTTGCGGCTGGCCGACATCCCGTTGGGCACCGTGGTGCACAACGTGGAGCTCTACCCTGGCCGGGGCGGCCAGTTGGTGCGAGCGGCTGGCGTCAGCGCCCAGTTGCTGGCCAAAGAGAGCGGCTATGCACAGTTGCGCATGCCCTCGGGCGAGGTGCGCATGGTGCTGCTCGACTGCATGGCCACCATCGGCGCGGTGGGCAACAGCGAGCACGGCAACATCAAGCTGGGCAAGGCCGGTCGCAGCCGCTGGATGCGTCGTCGGCCCTCTACTCGCGGCTCGGCCATGACGCCGCGCGACCACCCGCATGGTGGTGGTGAGGGCAAGGCGCCGGTGGGCATGCCCGGGCCCAAGACGCCGTGGGGCAAGCCGACGCTGGGCTATCGCACGCGCTCGAACAAGCAGACGGACAGATTCATCGTGCGCCGCCGCGGCAAGGGCCGTGGGCGGTAGCAGTGAGGCCAGTGGATTGTAGCGTCTCTGAGGAGGCTAGGTAATGTCGCGATCGCTGAAAAAGGGGCCGTTCGTAGCGCCCAGGCTGTTGGAAAAGGTCGAGGAGATGAACCGCCGTGGCGAAAAGCGCGTGATCCGCACCTGGTCACGGGCCTCGACGATCTTTCCGCAGATGGTGGGGCACACCATCGCCGTACACGATGGTCGGCGACACATCCCCATCTATATCACCGAGAACATGGTGGGGCACCGGCTGGGCGAGTTTGCGCCGACGCGCTACTTTCGCGGTCACGAGAAGAGAGAGCGCACTACGCGCGTCAGCTAGCGACGGCACTCAATGACCTGAGCCTGGCCAGGCATGGCGGTCTGGGCTTGGGCTAAGAGGAGAGAGCATGGAAGTCAGGGCTGTTACCAAATACGTCCATATGTCGCCCCAGAAGGTGCGGCTGGTGGCCGACCTGGTGCGGGGCGCCAGCGCGGCCAGGGCGCTCGATCTGCTCAAGTTCACGCCCAAGGCGGCGGCGCAGGCAGTGCGTAGCACGTTGGCATCTGCTTTGGCCAATGCCGAGGAGAACTATGGGCTGGCGCCTGATGAGCTCTATGTGGCGACGATCATGGTAGACGAAGCGCCCACGCAGCGGCGCTACCGGGCTGGGGCGCGCGGGCGCTACAAGCCGGTGCTCAAGCGGAGCTCGCACATTACCGTTGTTGTGGCCGACCGAGAGGCCTAGCACTGGGTGCGTTGAGAGGGACAAGGAGGGCATCTTGGGCCGCAAAGTAAACCCGATTGGTTATAGGCTGGGTATCATCCGCGATTGGGACTCGAAATGGTTCGCCGAGGGCGAGCAGTACCGTCGGCTCCTGATCGAGGACGTTCAGGTTCGCGAGCTGATCAACAAGACGTTGGGGCGCGCCGGCGTGGCAAAGATCGAGATTCAGCGCTTTCCCAAGCAGATCTCGGTGACCATTCACACGGCCAGGCCGGGCATCGTCATCGGGCGGCGTGGCGCGAGCGTGAACGCGCTCAAAGCCGAGCTCGAGAAGATGACCAACATCAGCGGCAAGAACCTGCGTCTGGATGTGGTTGAGATCGACCGGCCCGAGATGAACGCCCGTGTGGTGGCCGAAAGCATCGCCGAGCAGCTCGAGCGTCGCGTGTCGCACAAGCGCGCCATGCGCCAGGCCGTGCAGCGCGCCATGCGCAGCGGGGCCAAGGGCATCCGCGTGATGTGCGCCGGCCGTCTGTCGGGCGCCGACATGGCGCGTCGCGAGTGGGTGCGCGAAGGCCAGGTGCCGCTTCACACCCTCCGCGCTGATATCGATTTCGCTCGTGAAGAGGCTCTCACCACCTTTGGGCGCATCGGCGTCAAGGTGTGGGTGTATCGCGGCGACGTGATGCCCGAGGCCTCAGAGTCAGCGGGCGCGTAGGGAGGTTACTGCAATGTTGATGCCCAAGAGGCTCAAGTACCGCAGGCAGCATCGCGGGCGTATGCGCGGCAAGGCGCTGCGTGGCGCAGAGTTCACCTTTGGTGAGTATGCGCTGATCGCCTCGGAGCCTGCCTGGATCACCAGCCGACAGATCGAAGCGGCGCGTCGCGTGCTCAGCCGTATGATGAAGCGTTCGGGCCAGATCTGGATTCGCATCTTTCCCGATCGCCCGGTGACGCAAAAGGCCGCCGAAACCCGCATGGGTAGCGGCAAGGGCGCGGTGGATCATTACGTGGCCGTGGTCAAGCCGGGCCGCATCATGTTCGAGATCACCGGCGTTGATGAGGCGACGGCCAAAGACGCTCTCACCCAGGCCGCGCACAAGCTGCCCATCGCCACGGCGTTTCTCAAGCGCGAAACCCCCGGTGAGGAGGTCGCATGAACGCCAAGCGATTGCGTGAGATGACGGTTGCCGAGCTCAACCATAGCCTGGATGAGCTCTATCAGGAGCAGTTCAACCTGCGCTTTCAGATGTCGACGCGCCAGTTGGAGAACACCGGCCGTATGACGCAGGTGAGGCGAGACATTGCGCGCATCAAGACAGTGCTGCGCGAGCGCGAACTGCAAGCAGAGGAGCAGTAGACCATGCCGCGTAAGGTAATGGAAGGCGTTGTCGTCAGCAACAAGATGCAAAAGACCGTGGTGGTCAGAGTGACGAGAAGCTCGCGCCACCCGCTCTATGGCAAGGTGTTGCGCCGCACGACCAAGTATATGGCTCACGACGAAGAAGGCGCCTGCAAAGAGGGCGATGTCGTGCGTATCGAGGAAAGCCGACCCATCAGCCGGCTCAAGCGCTGGCGCGTGATCGAGGTTGTGCGCCCGTCATAGGGCCCAGGCACAGGGCCGCGCGCCCTGCTGACCGAGACGACGCAACCATCCGTAATCTGAGGTGAGAGAATGATCCAGGAATATACGCGGCTCAGGGTAGCCGACAACACCGGCGCCCGTGAGATCATGTGCATCAAGGTGCTTGGTGGCACGCGTCGTCGCTATGCGGGCGTGGGCGACATCATCATCGCCACGGTCAAAGAGGCTGCGCCCGGCGGCTCGGTCAAGAAGAAGGATGTGGTGCGCGCTGTGGTGGTGCGGACCGCAAAGGGATACGGCCGGCCCGATGGCTCTATTGTCCGGTTCGACGATAACGCGGCTGTCATTCTCGACCAGGAAAAGAACCCGCGTGGCACACGCATCTTTGGCCCGGTCGGTCGCGAGTTGCGCGACAACGGGTTCATGCGGATTGTGTCTCTCTCGCCCGAGGTCCTCTAGGGCCGCGCTGATAGACACAGTCAGGAGTGGGTGATGAAGATCAAAAAGGGCGATAACGTAGAGGTCATCAGCGGAGACGACAAGGGCGCCAGGGGCACCGTGCACACGGCATTGCCCAAAGAGGGCCGCCTGGTCGTCTCAGGCGTCAACATGATCAAGAAGCATCAGCGCCGCACGGGCAACGTGAGGACGCAGGTCGGCATCATCGAGCGCGAGGCGCCTGTGCGCGTCGAGAACGTAGCGTTGGTGTGCCCTCACTGCAACAAGCCTACGCGCGTTGGCTATAGCGTGGGGGCCGATGGCACCAAGTCGCGCGTTTGCCGCAAGTGCGGCGAAGTCATCGACTAGGCGCACGAGCAGGCAGAGAGGTGAGGTAGACGAGCATGCCGAGACTTGAGGATCGGTTTCGGAAGGAAATAGTGCCCGTGATGATGGAGCGGTTCGGGTATGACAATGTCATGCAGGTGCCGCGCCTTCAAAAGATCGTGGTCAACATCGGCCTCGGTGAGGCCCTGCAGAACCCCAAGGCGCTCGAAGCGGCGACGCGGGATCTGACGGTCATCACTGGCCAAAAGCCCGTGGTGACGCGGGCGCGCAAGTCGATCGCCAACTTTAGGTTGCGTGCGGGCAACCCGATCGGCGTCAAGGTGACGCTGCGTCACGAGCGCATGTATGCGTTCCTGGATCGTCTGATCAATATCGCTTTGCCGCGCCAGCGGGACTTTCGCGGCGTGTCGCGGACAGCCTTTGATGGCCGCGGCAACTATTCGCTGGGCCTGCACGAGCAGCTGATCTTTGTCGAGATCGAATACGACACCATCGACAAGGTCCGCGGCATGGAGATCGTGATGGTGACTTCGGCCAAGACCGACGAAGAGGCCCGGCACCTGCTCGAGGCCTTTGGCATGCCGTTCGCGGCGGCCTAGCTGACGCCTAGCGCCCTCTGGCACAGCGCCAACGAGGGGCATTTGGGGAGGAAGACACAGTGGCCAAAAAGTCGATTATCGTGCGGGAAACGCGTCGCAAGTATGCGGTGCGCGTCGTCAATCGTTGCTCGCGCTGTGGCCGCCCGCGCGGTTACATGCGTCGGTTTGACCTGTGCCGCATCTGTTTCCGGGAGTTGGCCATGGACGGCAAGATCCCGGGTGTGGTGAAATCCAGCTGGTAACAGCCAACGGGACGCTATCGCACGAGTCAGGCCACTGGGAGCCCGATTCGCATTCAGTGCGATGGCTCCGCGATGTCAATAGGAGCTGCAACACATGTCCATGAGCGATCCGATTGCTGACATGCTCACTCGCATCCGCAACGGCCAGTTGGTGGGCCGCCGCTATGTGATGATGCCTCACTCGGGCATCAAAGAGGCCATCGGCGAGGTTCTGGTGCAAGAGGGCTTTATCAGCCGCGTGGAAAAGGTCGAAGAGGGCCGCTTTCCGGCGTTGCGGCTCTATCTACGCTACACCGAAGACAAGGCCCCGGTGATCCAGGGGCTCAAGAGAATCAGCAAACCCGGCTGCCGCGTTTACAGCAAAAAAGACGAAATCCCGTGGGTAAGATATGGCCTCGGCACGGTCATCCTCTCGACGCCGCGTGGGGTCCTATCGGGGCGGCAGGCTCGTCGGCTCGGTGTGGGCGGCGAAGTCCTGTGCGAGGTCTGGTAAAGGCTGCTCGGGCCAAGTTGGGAGGTACGGACAGTGTCTAGAATTGGACGCATGCCTATCGATCTGCCCGCCGGCGTGCATGTGAGCTGTGAGGGCAACAAGGTGACCGTCAAGGGGCCGCGAGGCGAGCTGTCGCGCGAGTTTGCCCCCGAGATCGGGGTCGCTGTGGAAGGCAACGAGGTTCATGTATCGCGGCCCGATGACACGCGCCAGAGCAAGGCGCTGCATGGGCTCTCGCGTGCGCTGTTGGCCAACATGGTCACGGGCGTCAGCAGTGGTTTCACCAAGCGCCTGGTGATCGAGGGCGTCGGCTTTAGGGCCGACCTGCAAGACAGCAACCTGGTGTTGCAGGTGGGGTTCAGCCACTCGGTGACTATGCCAGCTCCTGCGGGCATCCGCTATGACGTAGATCGCACGGGCCGGTTCATCAGCGTCGAGGGTAACGACAAGGAACTCGTCGGCGAGACTGCGGCGCGGATCCGTCGCGTGCGCAAGCCAGAGCCCTATGGGGGCAAGGGCATTGCATACGAGGGCGAGGTGGTCCGGCGCAAGGCTGGCAAGGCCGGTCGGTCTGGAGGCAAGTAATGGCAAACGCAGCAAAGACCCATCAGGCGCGCGAGCGACGGCATAGCCGGCTGCGCAACAAGATTGTGGGCACGCCCGAGCGGCCGCGGCTGTCGGTGTATCGTAGCCTGGACAATATCTATGCGCAGGTGATCGACGATTCCGCCGGGCACACGCTCGTCTCGGCCTCGACGCTGGATGGCGAGGTGCGCGGGCTGGTGGATGGTTTGGCCAAGTCTGACGCCGCCAAGATTGTGGGGCGTGTGGTGGCCGAGCGAGCGCTGGCCGCCGGCGTGACCAAGGTCGTGTTCGACAGGGGTGGCGTGCAGTATCACGGCCGTGTCAAGGCGCTGGCCGATGCCGCCCGTGAAGCCGGGTTGGACTTTTAGCGGGCGCGAGGGAGAAGACGCATGTCTGATAGGTTCGATCGAGACGACTATGGCGAGGGCGAAGAGCTCATCGAGCGCGTCGTGCACATCGGGCGCGTGGCCAAGGTGGTCAAGGGCGGGCGGCGCTTTGCCTTTCGCGTGCTGGTGGTGGTAGGCGATGGCAACGGCCGCGTGGGCGTGGGCGTGGGCAAAGCCCGTGAGGTGCCCGGCGCCATTCGCAAGGGCGTCGAGCGCGCCAAGAAGAACATGGTGACGGTGCCGCTCTTTGGGCGCACCCTGCCGCACGACATCAACGTGCGCTATGGCGCCGCCAAGGTGATGATGAAGCCGGCGTCGCCCGGCACGGGCGTTATCGCCGGCGGTGGCGTGCGCGCGGTGGTTGAGGCCGCCGGCGTGCGCGACGTCCTGTCCAAGTCTCTGGGCAGCGACAACGTGTTCAACGTGGTGATGGCCACGTTCGAGGGCCTCAAGCAGATGCGCAACCTGGAAGAAGTGGCGCGCATTCGCGGCAAGGCGGTCTCAGACGTGGTGCCTGCCTGGAGGAATGCATCAAATGGCGACTAGGCTACGCATTACCTATGTCAGAAGCGCCATTGGCTACAACGTCAAGCAGAAGCGGACGATCCTGGCGCTCGGCCTCCGCAACATGGGGGACGTGGTTGAGCAGGATGACACGCCGGTCATCCGAGGCATGATCGACAAGGTCTCGCATCTGGTGCAGGTGCAAGAGGTAGAGCAATGAAACTGCATGAACTACGCCAGCCCGATGGCGCCACCAAGGCCCGCAAACGTCGCGGGCGCGGCATTGCGGCTGGCCAGGGCAAGACCGGCGGCTTTGGCACCAAGGGTAGCGGCGCGCGCGCTGGTCGCGGTGGCAAGCTGTACTTTGAGGGCGGCCAGTTGCCGCTGGTGCGTCGCCTCGCCGTCAAGCGTGGCTTTCGCAATGTGAACCGCGTCGAGTACGCCGTGGTCAACGTGTTGGACCTGGGCAACTTTGAGGCGGGCGCGGTGGTAGACACCGACGCGCTCATCGCCATGGGGTTGATCAAGGACGATTCGATGCCGATCAAGATCCTGGGCGAGGGCGAACTCGACCGGGCCCTGACGGTACGCGCCGATGCCTTTTCTGAGGCTGCCAGGGCCAAGATCGAGGCCGCCGGCGGCACGGTCGAGATCGGCTAGCGTCAGGTTTCGCTACCAACGGGAGTAAGCCATGCTGCAAGCTGTAGCCAACGCGTTCAAGTTGCCAGATCTGCGCAAGAAGATCGTCTTTACGCTGCTGATCCTGGTCATCTACCGGTTGGCAGCGCATGTGCCCCTGCCCGGTGTGAACGCTGCTGCACTGCGCGAGGTCTTTGGGCAGAACCAGTTGCTGGGCCTGCTGGACATGTTCTCTGGTGGCGCCATGAGCAACTTTTCAGTCATGGCCATGGGCGTGTACCCGTTCATCACGGCGCAGATTGTGCTACAGTTGCTGGCTCCCATCATCCCGGCCCTCGATCAACTGAATAAAGAGGGCGAGGCCGGCCGCCAGAAGATGAACCTGTACACGCACCTGCTCACCATTCCGATGGCCTTCTTGAACGGCCTCGGGCAGGCCACGCTGTTGACGCAGGCCAGGACGACAGCGGGCCCCGTGTTGGCCAACTTTGGCTTTGCAGGGGGCAACTGGCTGCCGACGCTGGCCACGCTGGCCACGCTGACGGCGGGCACCATGTTCGCCATCTGGCTAGGCCAGTTGATCGATGAGCAGGGCATCGGCAATGGCATGTCGATCATCATCTTTGGCGGCATCGTGGCGGGCATTCCGCAACGGCTGGGCCAGCTCTGGGTGTCAAACCCCTGGAGCCTGCTCGTGTTTGCCGTCGTCACGGCGATCACGGTGGTGGGCATTGTGCTGGTGCACGAGGCGCAGCGGCGCATTCCCGTGCAGTATGCCAAGCGCGTGCGCGGCAACCGCGTCTACGGTGGGCAGAGCACCCATATCCCGTTGCAGCTCAACTCGGCCGGCATGATCCCGCTGATCTTTGCCGTGTCGCTGATCATGCTGCCGGGCGTCATCTCGAGCTACTTTGTGGCGTCGAACGTGGGGTGGATCTCGCGGGCGGCCACCTGGATCACCAAAGCCTTCTCATCCGAAGGCTGGTTCTACTGGCTGCTCTACTTTGTGCTGGTGGTGGGGTTCACCTATTTCTACACCGATGTGATCTTTCAGCAGCAGAACCTGCCCGAGACGCTGCAGCGGCAGGGCGGTTTCATCCCGGGCATTCGGCCTGGGTCGCGCACGGCAGAGTATCTGCACGGCGTGGTGCAGCGCATCACTTTGGTGGGCGCGCTATTTTTGGGTATCATTGCTATCTTGCCGTTCTTGGTGCGGCCACTGGTCGGCGGGCAGTCGCAGATGCTGTTGACCAGCACCGGCCTGCTGATTGTGGTGGGCGTGGTGCTAGACACGATGAAGCAGCTCGAGGCGCAGCTCTTGATGCGCCACTACGAGGGCTTTATCCGGAAGATGAGGTAGGTGTCAGGTGGCCAATCTGGTGCTGTTCGGCCCTCCGGGCGCTGGCAAGGGCACGCAGGCAGAACTCATGAATGCCTGGCTGCCCGTGCCGCGCGTTTCGAGCGGCGACCTGTTCCGCTACAACCTGTCGCATCAGACCGAGTTGGGCCGCCTGGCCAAGACCTACATGGACAAGGGCGAGCTGGTGCCTGACGATGTGACCGTGGCGATGGTGGCCGAGCGACTGCAGCGTGCCGACTGCGACAGCGGGGTCATCCTCGACGGCTTTCCGCGCACGGTGGCGCAGGCGCAGGCGCTAGACCGGTTGCTGGCCGACCTGGGGCGCAAGCTCGATGCCGTGCTGTTCATTCAGGTGTCGCGTCAGAGCCTGCTGCAGCGCCTGGCTGGCCGCTGGACGTGCCCGAGCTGCGGGGCCGTGTATCACGAGGTCTTTAACCCTGAGCGGGTCAAAGGCCTGTGCGATGTGGATGGCGCCAAGCTGTTTCAGCGCGAGGACGACACTCCCGAGACGCAGGCGCGGCGCATCGATGTGTATCAGGAGCAGACGGCGCCCGTCGAGGCTTACTACCGTGGGCGCGGCATTCTGATCGAGATCGATGGCGAGCAGGATATCGACGGCGTGCAGGCGCAAATCAGGGCCGCCGTGCAGGGGCTCTGAGCGGCGATGGCTGTGGTGCGACGCAAGAGCACGGCCGAGCTGGCCCGCATGCGACAGGCCGGCGAGATCGTGGCCGAGACCCTGGACCTGATGGCGGAGCTGGTCAGGCCGGGGATCACCACGGGCGAGCTGGACGAGGCCGCCGAGGCGCACATTCGCGCTGCAGGCGCCGAGCCATCGTTCAAGGGGTACCTGGGGTATCCGGCGAGCATCTGCACATCGGTGAACGAAGAGATCGTGCATGGCATCCCTGATGGCCGTGTGCTGGGCGAAGGCGACATCGTCAGCATCGATTGTGGCGCCATCTGGGAGGGCTATCAGGCCGACGCCGCGTTGACGGTGGCGGTGGGGCAGGTGCCTGACGACGTGTGGCGTCTGCTCGAGGCCACGCGGCTGTCGCTCGAGGCCGGCATTGCGGCCGTGAGAGACGGGGCCCGCATGGGCGATGTGTCGCACGCCATCGAAGCGGCAGCACTGGAGCGCGGCTGTGAGGTGGTGCGCGAGTATGGCGGCCATGGCATCGGCGCCGCCATGCACGAGCCGCCGCACATCAGCAACTGGGGCCCGGCCGGGCAGGGTATGCGGCTGCGAGCGGGTATGACCTTTTGCCTGGAGCCGATGCTCACCCTGGGTGGCTGGGAGACCCGCACTCTGGATGATGGCTGGACGGTGGTGACGGCTGACGGCAGCCGAGCGGCCCATTTTGAACATACGATCGTGGTGACGCGCCAGGGGGCCGAGATTCTGACGCCCTGGCGAGTGCCGAAACGTGACGGAGGCGAGCGATGAAGGTCAAGCCCTCGGTGAAAAAGCGCTGTGACAAGTGCAAGATCATCAAGCGACATGGGGTTGTGCGGGTCATCTGCGAAAACCCGCGACACAAGCAGCGTCAAGGCTAAGCAGTAGCTCGACGGAGGAGCGAGGATGGCTCGTATAGCAGGCATTGACATTCCAAACGAAAAGCGCGTCGAGTATGGCCTGACCTACATCTATGGTATCGGTCACACCTCGAGCATGCAGATTCTCACGCGCACGGGCATCAGCCCCGACACGCGCTGCAAGGATCTGACCGAGGCTGAAGTGGCGCAGTTGCGCGAGGTGATCGAGACAGAGTATGTCGTGGAGGGCGACCTGCGGCGCGAGGTCGGCATGAACATCAAGCGACTGATGGACATCGGCTGCTATCGCGGCCTGCGCCATCGCCGCAACCTGCCGGTTCGTGGGCAGCGCACCAAGACCAACGCCCGCACCCGCCGTGGCAAGCGCCGCGCGGTGGCAGGCAAGAAGCGCGCTTCGGCCAAGAAGTAATCTCGGAGGATAGAATGGGGCGTAGAAGAGCAGTCAGGCGGGGAGCGGCTCGCCGCGAACGACGCAACGTGCCTTTCGGGCGCGTGTATGTGCAGGCGACGTTCAACAACACCATCATCACCGTGACCGACCCCGAGGGCAATGTGATTGCCTGGCAGACGGCGGGGCAGAGCTTTAAAGGGTCGCGCAAGAGCACGCCCTATGCCGCGCAGACAGCCACGAACATCGTGAGCCGCTCGGCTATGGACATGGGCATGCGTTCGGTGGACGTCTTTGTCAAGGGCCCGGGCCCTGGCCGCGAGGCTGCCCTGCGGCAGTTGCAGGCCAGCGGGCTGACGGTGCGCTCGATCACCGACGTGACGCCGATTCCGCACAACGGGTGCCGTCCCCGTAAGAAGCGACGCATCTAGCGGTATTATCGGGACCGCGGGGAAGACGTCACTGGCGCGTGGGGTCCCACCAGCGAGAGGACGTAAACCCGCTACCGACCCGGCGCCGAGGCGTCGGGCGGCAAACTGGAGGGTAGATGGCTAGACATACCGAATCTGTGTGCAAACTCTGCCGTCGCGAGGGCATGAAGCTCTTTCTCAAGGGAGAGCGCTGCATGTCGCCCAAGTGCGCGATGGAGCGCCGCGCCTACGCCCCTGGCGCTCATGGTCGCACGGTCAACTTTAGGCGACAGGTCTCTGACTATGGACAGCAGCTCCGTGAGAAGCAGCGCTTGCGCCGCATCTATGGGGTGCTCGAGCAGCAGTTCCGACGCTACTATGCGATGGCGCTGAGCTCGCGCGGCCAGACGGGCGCCAACCTGCTCACGATTCTCGAGCGTCGCCTCGACAACGTTGTCTATCGGCTGGGCTTGGCCGAGTCGCGCGCTCAGGCGCGTCAGCTCGTCACCCATGGGCACATCGACGTCAACGGCAAGCGCCTCGACATTCCGTCGGCGCTCGTCGAGGCGGGCGATGTGATCTCTATCAACCAGCACAGCCGCGGCAATGGCTATTTCCAGGGACTGGCCGACATACTGGAGCACCAGAACGTGCCGGTGTGGCTGGTTCTCAACCCAGCTGCCATGACCGGCACCGTCGCGTCGCTGCCCACGCGAGATCAGATCGAGGTACCCATCAACGAGCAGTTGATCGTCGAGTTCTACTCGCGCTAGTCACGATCTGTGATCGCTGGCAATGATTGCGCAGCGGTAGCGGGCTTGCCTTGCCCAGGCAGGGCAAGCCTGTGACAAAGGAGGATCCAACTTGCCTCAACTGGTGCTTCCCAAGATCGAATGTGAAGCCAGTACGCAGAACTATGGCCGGTTCGCCATCGGCCCGATGTCGCGTGGCTATGGGCTCACCGTGGGCCTGGCCCTGCGCCGGGTGCTGCTCTCGTCGCTGAATGGCGCGGCGATCACGGCGGTGCGCGTCTCGGGCGTGCCGCACGAGTTTACCGTCATCCCGGGCGCCAAAGAAGATATGACTATGCTCCTGCTGAACCTCAAGCAGGTGCGCCTGATCTCGCACAGTGACGAGCAGGTGCGCATGCGGGTCTCGGCGCGGGGCAAGTCGGTGGTCACGGCCGGTGACATCGAGGCGCCAGCCGACGTCGACATCATCAATCCCGAGCTGCAACTGCTCACGCTCGATACGCTCGATTCGGAACTCGAGATCGAGCTGACTGTCGAAAAGGGCATGGGCTATTCGCCGTCCGAGGACCGCAAGAACCTGCCCATCGGTGACATTCCGGTGGATGCCATCTTCTCGCCGGTCGTCAAGGTGGGCTATGACGTCGAGCCGGCCCGTATCGAGCAGATCACCAACTATGACATGCTCAAGCTCGAGATCTGGACCGACGGCACCATCGAACCGGCCGAAGCTCTGTCTCAGGCAGCGCGGATTCTGATCGATCACGTTGCGCCGGTGTCTGCGTTCATGGGCCAAGAGCCCGGGAGCGCCGAGGCCGAGACGGGCGCGCCGGCAGTGGCCAGCGAGTACTATGACGTGCCCATCGAAGAGCTCGAGCTGCAGATGCGTGCCTACAACTGCCTGCGCCGAGCCGGTGTGACCAGCGTTGGCGACGTGCTAGAGCGCATGGCCAAGGGCGTCGACGAGCTGCTGGCAATTCGGCACTTTGGCGAAAAGTCGCTGAACGAGCTGCTGTCCAGGCTCGAAGAGAAGGGCTACCTGCCCAAGGGCTTTGACATTGCATAATCCGGCAGCCCGGCTGCCCAGGTTTAGCGGAGAGGTCAACGTAACATGAGACATCGCGTGAGCGGCCATCGGTTGGGCCGCAACGAGGCCCAGCGCAAGGCGTTGCGGCGCATCCTGATGACGCAGCTCTTTAGGCACGGGCGTATTCGCACCACGCGCGCCAAGGCTGATGCCATCCGCGCCGACTCGGAAAAACTGGTGACGCTGGCCAAGCGCGGCGTGGCCAAGCGCAACGCCAATGAGAGCGACAGCTTTGAGCGTCGCCTGGCGGCCACCAGCCTGCATGAGAACGAGGTGGTCAAGAAGCTGTTTGATGAGATCGCGCCGCGCTACATGGAGCGGCAGGGTGGCTACACGCGCACGCTCAAGCTGGGGCCGCGCCAGGGCGACGGCGCCGAGATGGTGCTGTTGGAGCTGGTCGATCAGGAGTAACGTCGAGTTCTGTGACTGACAACCGCGAACTGCGGCGCTATCGCGCCATCATCGAGTATGATGGCACCGCCTATCAGGGGTTTCAGGTGCAGGCCGCCGGCCGCACCATACAGGGAGAGCTGGAGCGCACCCTCGAGAGGCTGAGCGGCGAGGTGGTGCGGGTTGTGGGGGCGGGCAGAACCGATGCGGGGGTGCACGCTCGCGGCCAGGTGATCGCCTTTGACAGCCACTGGCGGCACGGGCCTCAAGAGCTGCAGCAGGCGCTCAACAGCACACTGCCGCTGGACATCGCCGTCAGGTCGGTCCAGGTGGCTGCACAGGGGTTTCATCCGCGCTATGACGCGGTGAGCCGGGTGTATCTTTACAACCTATATCAGAGCCAAACGCGCATCCCCGTGCTCGACAGGCACTATGCCTGGCAACGGAAGGCGCTGGACCTTGATGCGATGGCCCAGGCCGCCGCTCTGTTGCTGGGCGAGCACGACATGGCCGCCCTTGGGCAGGCCACGGCTGGCACAGCCACCGTGCGCCAGGTCATGCAGAGCTGTTGGCGACGTATCGAAGGCAACGCCTATCTGGCTGCCCCGCAGGAGGCGGCGGTCTATCAGTACGTCGTCGAGGCGAATGGGTTCTTGCGGGGGATGGTGCGGCGCATGGTTGGCTGTCTGCTCGCAGTGGGCGAGGGGCGGCTGAGCCCCACGGCGTTTGGCGAGATCATCGCAGCGAGAGATATCTCGCGGTCAGAGCCACCGGCGGCAGCGTGCGGGCTGGTTCTGTGGCAAGTTAGCTATCCGGACAGTTACCCCGATGGGCAGGGAACGCCAGGCAATGCCGGCAGAGAGCCTTTGGCCCGGGGCGGGAGGAGTTGTTGAACGTGAAGACGCATGTGGTCAAAGCAGGCGATATCGAGCGCGAATGGTTCGTCGTCGATGCCCAAGGCCAGAACCTGGGGCGCCTGGCGACGCGCATCGCGCACATTCTGCGCGGCAAGCACAAGCCGACCTTTACGCCCGGGCTCGATGTGGGCGACTTTGTGATCGTCGTCAACGCCGGCCAGGTGGCGGTGACCGGCAACAAGCTGGAAGACAAAAAGTACTATCGCTACTCGGGGTATCCCGGGGGGCTCTCAGAGACCAAGCTCGCCACGATGCTGGCCAGGCATCCGGAGCGCGTGCTTGAGCATGCCGTCAAGGGCATGCTGCCCCGGAACAAGCTGGGGCGAGCGATGTTCAAGAAGCTCAAGGTGTATGCTGGCGGCACGCATCCGCATCAGGCGCAGCAGCCCAAGCCGCTCGATCTGTAGCGTTCGGGCAAACTAGGAGGTAGATACAGGTGGCAGAGTACTATCAGGGCTTGGGTCGGCGCAAGACTGCGAGCGCTCGCGTGCGCCTCTATCCAGGCGAAGAAGGCTTTGTGGTCAACGGCAAGCCGGCGACCGAGTTCTTTAGCCGCATCGAGGACCTGGCAACGTGCATGTTGCCTTTGCAGGTGGCCGAGCGCCTCGGGCGCTATGCCGTCTCGGTCAAGGTCGAGGGGGGCGGCGTTTCTGGCCAGGCTGGCGCCGTGCGCCATGGCATCGCCCGCGCGTTGCTGGATGCCGAGCCAGAGCTACGCCCGGTGCTCAAGCAGGCCGGCCTGCTGACTCGCGATCCGCGCATCAAGGAGCGGAAAAAGCCCGGCCTCAAGCGCGCCCGCAAGGCTCCGCAGTACACCAAGCGCTAGACCAACGGCGCTGTTTGGAACGCAACGAGAGAGCCGGCGGTTGCCGCGCCCTCTCGTTTACTGTTCGTATGTGGCGGCGTCTAGCCCCAGAGCACCGGGCCGTATAGGGCCAGCCCTGCCGTGAGGGCCCAGAGCGCCAGCGTCACGAGCATGGGCTTGTCGCCCAGGACGATCTCTTCAGGTGCGCCGCCCAGCCCGCGAGCATGCACCAGGTACAGATAGCGAAAGATGCCGTAGAGCACAAAGGGGATGGTCAGCATCATGCTGTGGTTGGCCGGCAAGTTGGGCGCCGAGAAGGTGTAGAACGAATAGGACGCCAGCAGCGTGGCCGTGACCAGCGAGGTCATCGTGTCGAGGAACTCGAGGTTGTACTCGCGCAGGCTCGAACGATGGTTGTCGGCGTCTTCGGCCAGCAGCAGCAGTTCATGCCGCCGCTTGTTGACGGCGATGAACAACGCCAGCAGCGTGCTGCACACATAGAGCCAGGGCGAAAAGCGCGTCACCTGCACGGCGGCCGCGCCGGCGAACACGCGCAGCACGAACCCCGCCGCGATGACCATCACGTCGATGATGACAATGTTCTTGAGATAAAAGCTGTAGGCTACCATCAGCGCCAGATAGGCTGCCGAGACGATGCCAAAGGCCGGGCCCAGTGCAAACGCTCCGGCAAGCGAGACGATGATGCACGCCACGGCCGCTACAATGGCCACGGCCGGCTTGAGCTCGCCCGAGGCGATGGGGCGGTTACGCTTGCTGGGGTGCCGCCGATCGTTCTCAACGTCGGCCAGGTCGTTGATGAGGTAGACGGCGCTCGAGAGCAGGCAAAAGACGGCGAACGCCGCAAGACTGCGCCCCAAACGCGCAGGCTCGAAAACGCGGCCGTCGAAAAAGACGCCGGCAAAGACAAAGACATTCTTGGTCCACTGCCGTGGACGCATGGCACGCAACAAAGCCAGGAGCATGGGCACACACCGCCTGGGGCCAGATGATGGCTGATGATAGATCACGACGAGGTAGCATCCAAACGCCAGCCGCAGCAGGCGGCCTCAGATTGACAAGGGCCCGGCCCTTCTCTAAGCTCTGGGCGTGACCAAAACCAAACGCCTGGATGTACGCGTGCACGAGCTGGGGCTGGCCGAGAGTCGCGAGCAGGCCAAACGCCTGATCTTGGCCGGCGAGGTGCTAGTGGACGGTCAGTTGGTCGACCGGGCGGCCGCGCTGGTGTCGCTCGAGGCGCAGATCGAGGTCAAGGCGCCGCCGCCCTATGTGAGCCGTGGTGGGCTCAAGCTGGAGCACGCCCTGGACCTGTTCGCCATCGACATGAGGGGGTGCGTGGCAGCCGACCTGGGCGCGTCCACGGGCGGGTTCACCGACTGCATGCTGCAGCGCGGGGCTGCGCGGGTGTATGCCGTCGATGTAGGCTATGGACAGCTCCACTGGAGCCTGCGGCAGGACCCGCGAGTGGTGGTGATGGAGCGCGTCAATGCGCGCTACCTGGAGCGTTTGCCCGAGCCCGTCGACATGGTGACCATCGATGCCTCCTTTATCTCACTGCGGCTGCTGCTGCCAACTGCGGCGCGCTTGCTCAAGCCCGATGGGGCGGTGCTGGCGCTGATCAAGCCACAGTTCGAGGCGGGCGCGCGGCTGGTGGGCAAGGGGGGCGTCGTTCGCAAGGCGGGTGTGCATCGCCTGGTGTTGCGCCGGGTTATCGAGGGTGCCTTGGCTGCAGGCTGGACGTTGCGCGGCCTGACGCGCTCGCCCATCACCGGGCCCAAGGGCAACGTCGAGTTCCTGGTGTGGCTCGATTCTTCGCGGTTGACGAACGGGCTGTCGCCCGAGGCGGCCATCGAGGCCGTGCTGTAGAGCAGGAGAGGGCAATGAGTCCATGGTTGGCTGTCCCTGCCAATCGCATACGCTTGGCGCTCATATCGCTGGTGGTCATCGCCGTGGTGTGGGTGGTGGTGGCGGCCTGGGCTGCGTTGGTGCCCTTTATCTTTGGCTTGCTGGTGGCCTACATCCTGCTGCCAGTGGTCAACTGGCTCGACGACCATGCGCCCAGGTTCCTCAGAAGGCGGGCGCTAGCCCGCCCGCTGGCCATCGTCCTGGTGTACCTCGTGGTGATCGGCATCTTTGTGGGCATGATGGCTTACTTTATCCCCACCGTCATCGAGCAGGGTCAGGGCTTTGGCGCGGCGGTGCCGCGCTATCTGGAGCAGCTCGAGAAGCTCTACCTCTATGACCTGCCCGATTTCATAGAGCGCATCCCGCCCGAGATCGGCGAATCCATCAACAGCAATATCCAGCGGGCCATCGACACCCTGGCCAGCGCCATCCAAAAGGGCGTTGGGGGCACCATCAGGACGCTGTGGAACACGGTCAGCTTTATCATCGGCGTCGCGATCATCCCCTTCTGGATGTACTATGTGCTCAACGACAACCGGCGCATCAAGCGTGGCCTCTACAGCATCTTTCCCGAGTCGGCCCAGGCCGATATCCGCAACATCGAGCACATCGTCGACGGGCTGTTGAGCTCTTACCTGCGCGGCCAGCTCTTGCTCTGCCTGCTGGTGGGGTCGATGGCGACCATCGTGCTGCTGATCTTTGGCGTCGACATGGCGTTGCTGCTGGGCACTTTTGCCGCCGTGTTCGAGATCATCCCCATCCTGGGGCCCTATCTGGGCGCCATTCCTGCCGTGCTGATCGTGCTCTTGACCAACCCCCTCAACGCCATCTGGGTGGCGCTCTCTTTCGCGGCCATCCAGTGGATCGAGAACACCTTTATGGTGCCGCGCATCTCGGGCGATTCGGTGCGGCTGCATCCGGCGCTGGTGATGATCCTGGTCGTCATCGCCAGCCAGTTGGCCGGCGTGGTGGGCATGCTCTTTGTGGTGCCGCTGGTGGCCGTGCTGCGCGACGTGGTGCGCTACCTGCTGCTGCGCACCACTGAGCGGGGCAGCACACCCGCCCTGGCCATGGAGAGCCTGCGAGCCCGCCAGGGCTGACCGTCCCTACCGTCTTCTTGGCCCCACACTCTGCCTTCATGTATACTCGTTTCGGTGATAGCCATGTCCAGAATACCAATTGATCCACAGCATACGCGCAACTTTTGCATCATTGCGCATATCGACCACGGCAAGTCGACGCTGTCCGATCGGCTCCTCGAGCAGACCGGCACTATCGACGCGCGGGTGCATGTCGAGCAGTTCCTCGACCGCATGGATCTGGAGCGCGAAAAGGGCATTACCATCAAAGCCAAGGCCGTGCGCATGATCTACCAGGCCGATGGCGGGCAGACCTATGAGCTCAACCTGATCGACACGCCCGGGCACGTCGACTTTTCCTACGAGGTGTCACACGCCCTCTCGGCCTGCGAGGGAGCCGTGCTGGTGGTCGACGCGACCCAGGGCATCGAGGCGCAGACGCTGGCCAACCTCTACCTGGCCCTCGACCACGAGCTGGACATCGTGCCGGTGATCAACAAGATCGACCTGCCGGGCGCCGAGCCCGACCGCGTGGCTGAGGAGATCGAGGCGCTGCTGGGCACGCCCGCCGAAGAGGTGCTGCAGGTCTCGGCCAAACAGGGCACCGGCACCGCGGCCGTGCTCGAGGCCATTGTGCAGCGCATCAAGCCGCCGGTCTCGCGGGCCGACCGCGCCCTGCGCGCCCTGATCTTTGACTCGCACTATGATCCCTACCGCGGCGTGATCGCCTACGTGCGCATCATGGATGGCGAGATCGTGGCGGGGCAGGCGCTCAAGGTCATGTCGAACCACAATGAGTTCGATCCGCTGGAAGTGGGCGTGTTTGCGCCGAGTATGGCGCCGGTCGAGGCGCTGTCGGCGGGCGAGGTGGGCTATGTGGCCACCGGCCTCAAGAGCGTGCGCGACTGTCGCGTGGGCGACACGCTGACCGACGCCCGTGCGTCGGCCGCTGCGCCGTTGCCCGGCTTTGCGCCCCCCAAGCCGATGGTGTTCGCCGGGCTCTATCCGGTGGACAACGAGGACTATACCGACCTGCGCGACGCCCTGGAAAAGCTGCAGCTTAACGATGCCTCGCTGGTCTTTCAGCCCGAGTCGTCGATGGCCCTCAACCTGGGCTTTCGGTGCGGCTTTTTGGGGCTGCTGCACATGGAGATTGTGCAAGAGCGGCTGGAGCGCGAGTATGACCTCGATCTGTTGGCCACCGCGCCCAGCGTCGAGTATCAGGTGCTCAAGACGAACGGCGACCTCGTGGCCGTGGACAACCCCGCCGACCTGCCAGACGGCTCACAGATCGAAGAGATCGAAGAGCCCTGGATGCACATCAGCCTCTACACCCCGTCCGACTATATCGGCACGTTGATGGAGCTGGCGACGTCGCGCCGCGGGCAGTTCGACCACATGGAGTATCTCGACGAACGGCGCGTGCTGCTGCATTTCGAGATCCCCCTGGCAGAGATCCTGATGGACTTTCATGACCAGATCAAGTCGCGCTCGCGCGGCTATGCGTCGATGGACTATCAGTTCATCGGCTTTCGGGCCGGCGATCTGGTCAAGATGGACGTGCTGCTGAACGGCGAGCGCGTCGATGCCCTGTCGGTCATCGTGCACGACGAGATGGCCTACGCCAAGGGCAGCGCCCTGACGCGGCGCCTGAAGGACGTGATTCCGCAACAGATGTTCCCCGTTGCGATCCAGGCCGCGGTGGGGGGACGCATCCTGGCCCGCACCAACGTCAAAGCCCTGCGCAAAGATGTGCTCGCCAAGTGCTACGGCGGCGACATCACGCGCAAACGCAAGCTTCTCGAAAAACAGAAAGAGGGGCGGCGGCGCCTCAAGATGTTTGGCCGCGTCGAGTTGCCACAAGAGGCCTTTATGGCCGTGCTCAAGCTGGACGAATAGTGGCCGCCCCCACGCCGCACCGTCGTTGGGGCCTGATCGAGCGCCACGCCGAAACGCTGACGGTGCTGGCGCTCTTGCTCATCTGCCTGCTGGCGCTGAGCCTGCGGCTCTATGGCGCGGACTGGGATCAAGGCTACTTTTTCCACCCCGACGAGCGGCAGGTGTTCTACGTCACCGAGGAGCTGCGCCTGCCGCACCCGTTGACGTTGCAGGCGTTGCTCGACCCCGAGAGTACCTGGAACCCCGACTTTTTCGCGTATGGCTCGCTGCCCATGTATCTGCTGCGTCTGGCCACTGACCTGCTCGAGCGCGTGTCGCCGGTCTATGGCGTGCGCTATGCGTTCTACCTGCTGGCTCGCGGTCTGTCGGCGTTGTTCGATACCATCACCGTGATGTTGATCTATGCCCTGGCCAAGCGCCTGTATGGGCGCGCTGTGGCGCTGCTGGGGGCCCTGCTGACGGCGTTGGCGGTGCTGCACATCCAGCTCAGCCATTTCTACACGGTCGACACCTTACTGTGTTTCTTCGCGCTGGCGGTGTTGGTGGCCTCGGTGCGGCTGGCGCAGGCAGGGCGGCTGAGCGCGGCCGTGCCCATCGGGCTGGCGTTGGGCGCCGCGTTGGCCACCAAGGTGAGCGCTGCCCCGCTGGCCGTGATAGTGGCTCTGGCCTGGCTGCTGGCCACGCGTCGTGCCGAGCGGCCGCTGTCGGCCCGCGCCGCCTGGGGTGGCCTGGTGCTGTCGGGGCTGCTGGCGGCCGTCGTGTTTGTGGTGTGCATGCCCTATGCCCTGCTCGACCTGGAAGACTTTTACATCGGCGTGGCGCGCGAGAGCCTGATGGTGCAGGGCGGCGTCGACTGGCCCTACACGCGGCAATACATTGGCACACTGCCCTACATCTACCTCTTCTGGCAGACGGCCAAGTGGGCGCTGGGCTTGCCGCTGGGGCTGGCGGGGTTCGCCGGCGCAGTGTGGGTGACCATCGCCCAGGTGCGGCGCCTGGTCGCCTCGCGCCTGCAGAGCTCGAGCGCCGAGCTGCTGCCTGTCGCCTGGTTCCTGATCTACTTTGGGCTGGTGGGCGCCTTTCACACCAAGTTCCTGCGCTATATGCTGCCGGTGCTGCCACTGCTCTGCATGTGGGCGGCCTGGCTCTCTCTCAGGCTGTGGCGCGCCAGACCGGTGGCCGGCGTGCGTTGGGGGCGGGCGCTGTTGCCGATCGTCGTGCTGGGCACGGCCTTTTACGCCGGCGCCTTTATGAACATCTACCGCCACGAGCACACCTGGGTCCGCGCCACCCACTGGATCTGCGCCCACTATGCGCCCCGTCGGGCCATCATGGTCGAGAGCTGGGACGATCCTTTGCCTCTGCTGCAAGGGCAGGGCGAGCTGCGCTGCAGCACTGGCCACTCGTTCCAGTTTTTCGAGGCCCACGACGAAGACTCGCGAGAAAAGCTCGAGATGCTGCTCGACCTGTTGACGCGCAGCGACTATGTCAGCCTCTCGTCCAACCGGCTGTATAACGCGCTGCCGAGGTTGAGCGACCGCTTTCCCCTCACCACCCGCTACTATGAGTTGCTGCTGAGCGGACAGCTCGGCTTTGAGTTGGTGCATTACGAAGAGACGCAGCCCTCGCTATGGGGCGTGACGCTGGCCGATGACACCTTCCACAACCCCGACCTGCCGGTGCCGGCGCTCATCGCTCAGAGCGAGTCGAAAGGGCTGCGCATCAACCTGGGGCGCGCCGACGAGAGCTTTACCGTGTACGACCACCCCAAGCCGCTGATCTTTGAGCGCACCAGCGCCCCCAGTCGCGACGAGCTGTACGCTCTCTTTGCCGACATCGCCGTGGACCTGCCCGCCGCCGCCGCCGAATGACCGCGCCGTTTGGTGGCCTGTGGGGCGAGTGATATACTCGCCGCGTCATGTCAGCCAAACAGGGTGCGAGACAACGTCGTGGCGCCGTGCTGATCGGGCTATTGATCAGCCTCCTCTCTCTGGGATACGCCCTCTGGGTGATCCAATGGTCAGAGCTGTTGGCGGCACTATCACAGGCCAACTACCTCTGGCTCATCCCCGCCTTTCTGGTGATCTTTGCCGTGAGCTGGGTGCGTGCCTTTCGCTGGCGCCTCCTCATGTACCCCGCCGACACGGTGCCCCTGCGCCGCATGTACAACTTTGTGAACATCGGCTACCTGTACAACAACATCTTGCCCGCCAAAGCGGGCGAGGTGATCCGCGCCTACCTGGCCGGCCGTGAGATCGATGGCGGCATCGGCAAGGCTTTTTCCACGTTGCTCATCGAGCGCCTGCTCGATGTACTCTGCGCTGTGGTCATCATGCTGGTGCTGCTGCCGGTGGCGCCTCTGCCGGGCTGGATCAAACTGGGCGGGCTCGTGTTCGGCGGCGTGGCCATTGTCGCGGCGCTGGCGCTGCTGATTCTCTCGCGCTATGGCGAGCGCGGCGTGACCTGGCTCTGGCGTTGGGTCGGGCGCATTCCGCTGGTGGGTAACGAAAAGGTCGAGCGCCTGGTGCTCAATTTGGTGCACGGCTTTGGCGTGTTGGCCAACTGGCGGGTGATGCCGGGCGTGTTGCTGGGCTCGGCGCTGATCTGGGGCGGGTATGCCCTGCTGAACTATCTGATCCTGCTGGCCTTTGCCGACATGGATCGCTCTTTTGTGGCGACGACCACCGGCCTGGTGGCCTCGGCCTTTGGCATGGTGCTGCCCTCGTCGCCCGGAGCGCTGGGGGTTTTCGAGGCGGCGGTGATCGAAGCGTTGGCCGTCTTTGGCTACACGCGCAGCATGGCCAGCGTCTATGCGCTCCTGCTGCATCTCTACACCAACCTGGTGCTGATTCTGCTGGGCCTGGCCAGCCTTGCTTTCGAGGGCGTGCGCTTTGCGCAGCTCCGCGAGCAGGTGGCGCCCACGGCAAGCCTAGCTGCTGAGCCGGACGATCAGCATACACCTGCGTCGGGAGTCTAGCGTGCGCGTTTTGATGGCCCTGACCTACTATCATCCTCACTGGACCGGCCTGACCGCCATCACGCAAAAGATCGCCGAGGGGCTGGCGGCCCGCGGCCACACCGTGACGGTGCTGACCTCGCAGCACAACCGCGACCTGCCACGCGAAGAGACCTATCAGGGCGTGCGTATCGTGCGGCTGCCCACGGCGCTGCGCCTCAGCCGCGGCCAGGTGATGCCCGGGTTCATCGGCGCGGCGCGCGAGCTGGTGCTCGACCATGACGTCGTGCAGGTGCACACTCCCATGCTCGAGGCCTGGCTGCTGGGCGTCATCGCCCACGCTGAAAAGCGCAAGATGCTCATGACGCACCATGGCGATCTGGTGATGCCGGCCGGCCTCTGGAACCAGTTCGTGCAGCGCACTGTGGGGTTCATGCTCGACCGTGGCGCTGCTGTGGCCGACCACATCACCACGCACTCGCAAGACTATGCCGAGCACTCGGCCTTTCTCAAGCCGCACCTGCACAAGCTGACCGCCATCTATCCGGCGGTGGTCATCCCTGAGCCGGATGCCGACGCGGTGGGCGCCTGGCGCGCCGACCTGGGCCTGGGCGACCGTCCCATGGTGGGATTTGCAGGGCGTTTCGTTGAGGAAAAGGGGTTTGACTATCTGCTGCAGGCCATTCCGCTGGTGGCCCGTGAGCGCCCTGATGTCGTCTTTGCCTATGCCGGCGACCACAAGGTCGTGTACGAGTCGTTCTTCGAGCGCTGGCGGCATCTGGTAGACGCCAACGCCGAGCACTTGCGCTTCTTGGGGCTGATCACCGACCGGCAAAGGCTGGCCAACTTTTACGCCATGTGCAACGTCTTTGCCCTGCCCAGTCGCACCGACTGCTTTGCCATTGTGCAGACCGAAGCGCTTTTCTGCCGCACGCCGGTGGTGTGCACCGACATCCCTGGCGCCCGCGAGGTGGTGCAGGCTTCGGGCATGGGCTGCCTAGTCGAGCCGCACAGCCCCGAGGCGCTCGCCGCTGGCCTGCTCGATGTGATCAACCATCCCGAACGATACCCCGTCGATCCAGAACGCGCCCGACAGATCTTTAGCCTCGACGAGACGATCTCGCGCTATGAGGCGCTGTTGGGCGAGCTGGCGACGAGCTGAGGGCACGCACACCATGCCCCTCACGGCCGTGCAGTCGGCACAACTCGACGCGCTGTTGCGCAACGAGTCGGACGTGGCCTACAAACGCCGCGTGCGCACCATGTTGGCCTACCTCGACCTGTCGCCTGGCCTCGACGTGCTGGATTGCGGCACCGGCATGGGCTTTTACTCTCTCTGCATGACCGAGCTCTATGACGGCCTGCGCATCTGGGGCATCGACCGCGACACTCACGCCCTGGCCTTTGCGCGCGAGGCCCTGGCCGGCCGGCCGGTGCTGCTCTGCGAGGGCGACATTCTGCGCCTGCCCTATGCCGATGCCTCCTTTGACCGCGTGCTGTTGACCGAGGTGCTCGAACACCTCAGCGACGACGCTGCGGGTTTGCGCGAGCTCTATCGCGTGCTCAGGCCCGGCGGCGTGCTGACGGTGACCGTGCCGACGGCGCGCTATTCCGGCTGGTACGACCCTATCAACCGGGCGGCCGAGGCGGTGGCCGGCAGGCCGATCCGCACCGGGCCGTTCGCTGGCATCTGGGCCAACCATCGGCGCCTGTACACAGCCTCGCAACTGCAGGCCGCTCTGTGCCAGGCAGGGTTCCAGTGCGCCGCCGTCGAGCCCCTCACGCACTATTGCTTCCCCGCCACACAGACGCTGGTCTATACCGTGGGCAAAGGGTTGATCGAGCGCGGGCTGCTGCCCGAGTTCATCAGTCGCTCGACACACCGCTTTCGCGGCCGTGACAACGCCAACCGGCCCTGGAACCCCATCAACTGGGCGTTGGCCGTCATCAACTGGTTCGACCGCTGGAACGACGACCCGGCCCGCATGGCGCGCAAAGAGACCTTTGTGAGCCTGGCCATCAGGGCCGTCAAGCCTGCCGCGCACCTCAACATGGCGTCCTAGTCGCGATCGGCATCGCTTGGCCGGCTCTGCCGCGGCGCGTACAATGGGCCCATTCGGCAACGAGGCACAGACGACCGATGCATCCCGCTCACAACGCTCATCAAGGCGAGACCAGGCGAGCGCGCCTGGTGACGCTCCTGGCGTTGCTGGCCATCCTCATCGTGGGCGCCACGCTGCGCCTCACCGGCCTCGACTGGGACGACAGCCAGCATCTGCATCCCGATGAGCGCTTTCTCACCATGGTCGAGAACAACCTCGCCTGGCCCGAGAACCTGAGCGACTACTGGGATACGGCCGTAAGCCCCCTCAACCCCTACACCCGCGGCCATGGCTCGTACGTGTACGGCGTGCTGCCGGTGTTCATCACCAAGGCCGTGGGCCAGGCCACCGGTTTGACGGGCTATGGTGGCGTCTACCTCGCGGGCAGGGCGGTGTCGGCACTGATGGACCTGCTCTGCGTGTTGCTGGTCTATGCCATCGGCGCCCGCCTCTATGACCGCCGCGTGGGGCTGCTGGGGGCGCTGCTGCTCGCGCTCTCGGCGCTCAACATCCAGCAGGCGCACTATTTCACCGTCGACACCACCCTGACCTTTTTCGTCACGCTGGCCTTTTACCTGGCCGTGCGCGTGGCGCAAGAGGACCGCTGGCGCGACCGCATCTTGCTGGGCCTGGTGTTCGGCCTGGCCGTGGCCTGCAAGATCAGCGTGCTGACCTTTGGGCTGGTGATCGCCCTGGCCTTTGCGCTGGCGGCCTGGCGCCGCGGCGCCGGTGTGGCCACGCTGCGCTGGCGTAACCGTCGCCTGGGCCGCTACCTGTTCCACGGCAGCGTGCGCAACCTCGAGCCCAAGAGGGGCGTCGAGTGGGACTGGCTGCTGCTCAGGGCTCTCGAGCTGGCGCCCGCCGCGCTGGTGATTCTGCTGCTGGCAGCAGTGGCCTTCCGGGTGGCGCAACCTCACGCTTTTCAAGGGCCGGGCTTTTTCGGGCTAAAGATCAATCCGCAGTGGCAGGATGACATGTCCTACGTGCGGCGGCTCGTGTCCGGCGAGATCGACTATCCCCCGAGCCACCAGTGGGCGTCGCGCCCGCCCGTGTGGTACATGCTCAAGAACCTGGTGCTGTGGGGCGTGGGTCTGCCGCTGGGGGTGGCCATCTGGGCCGCCTGGGCGCTGATGGCGTGGGAGTTGCTCAAGGGCCGCAGCGCGCATCTGCTGCCCTGGGCCTGGATGACCTTCACCTTTGGCTACCAGAGCATCCAGTTCGTCAAGGCCATGCGCTATATCCTGCCCATCTATCCCACCATGGCGCTGGTGGCCGCCTATGGCCTGGTGTGGCTGTGGGAGGCCGCCGGCCGAGTACAGCGCCGGCGCTGGCTGGGCGTGGCCGGGCGTGCGGCTGTGGGCGGCGTGGTGCTGGCAACGGCGCTGTGGGCGCTGGCCTTTACGTCGATTTACACCCGGCCCGTGACGCGCATTGCCGCGTCGCGCTGGGTGTACGAGCACATTCCGCGCGGCTCGACCATCTCTTTTGAGCTGTGGGACGATGCCGTGCCCATGAATGTCGACGGGCATCTGGCCAGCGATGACTATGCGATGATCCGCATGGAGCCCTACTGGGAAGACGTGCCCGAAAAGCGCGAGGCGCTGCTGCAGTGGCTCGACCAGACCGAGTACATCATCCTGTCGAGCAACCGCCTGTACGGCTCGATCCCGCGGCTGCCGCAGCGCTACCCCATGACCACCCGCTACTATGAGATGCTCTTCTCGGGCGAGCTGGGCTATGAGCGGGTGGCCGAGTTCGTATCGCGGCCGCAGCTCTTGGGCCTCGAGTTCGTGGACGACGACGCCGACGAGTCGTTCACCGTCTATGACCATCCCAAGGTGACGATCTTTCACAAGACCCCCGCGTTTGACCTGCAGGCCGTCCGCGCCGAGTTCGAGCGCTACGACCTGGAGCGAGTGGTGCGCGTCATGCCCCGCGACGCGGACCGCGCACCCCATCAGCTCATGCTTACCGACCAGGCGCTGGCGGCGCAGCGAGCCGGCGGCACCTGGCGCGACCTCTACGACCGCGACAGCGCGCCCAACCGCTGGCCGACGTTCTTCTGGTTGCTGGCGCTGTATGCCGTGCAGGTGGCTGCCTGGCCGTCGCTGGCGCGGCTGGCGCGAGCCCTGCCCGATGCGGGCCACGGCCTGAGCAAAGCCTTCGGGTTGCTGCTGGTGGCCTACATGAGCTGGCTGCTGCCCGCCCTGCAGATCGCGCACTACTCGAGCGCGCTGGTGTGGGGCGCGCTGGCGCTGCTGGCCGTGCTGGGCGGCTGGCAGGTGTGGCGGCACGGCGAGGCCTGGCGCGACGTGCTGCGGCGCCGTTGGCGGCTGCTGCTGATGCAGGAGGCGCTGTTTCTGCTGCTCTTCCTGGCCATGTGGCTGATCCGCCGCGCCAACCCCGACCTGTGGCACCCCGTGGTGGGCGGCGAAAAGCCGATGGACCTGGCTTACCTCAATGCCGTGCTCAAGAGCAGCACCTTTCCGCCCTATGACCCCTGGTTCGCCGGCGGCGCGATGAACTACTACTACTGGGGTTGGGTCATCGTTGCCGCGCTGGTCAAGCTTACCGGCATTGTGCCTGCGGTGGCCTACAACCTGGCGCTGCCGACCCTCTTTGCGCTGCTGGGGGCGGGCGTGGCCAGCGTGGTGCTGGCGCTGGCCTCGCGCGGCGACGAGGACGGGCGTTGGCTGCCCCACGGGCTGCGGGTCGGCCTGCTGGGCGTGGCCCTGGTGGCCATTGTGGGCAACCTGGGCGAGCTGCAACTGCTGGCGCAGGGGTTGATCTCGCTGGGCGCCGCGCGCACCATGCCGGGCTCGCCGGCCATCGGCCGCTTGCTGGTGGGGCTATGGGCCAAGATCAGCACCGGCGCCAGGTTGCCCCTTCGCCCCGAGTGGTGGTACTGGAACGCCACCCGCGTGATGGCGCAGGGCGAGATCAACGAGTTCCCGTTCTTTAGCTACCTCTACGGCGACCTGCACGCCCATGCGATGGCGCTGCCCTTTACGGTGCTGGCCCTCGGCCTGACTCTGGTGGCCGCCCGCTGCCTGCAGTCGATCTCGACGGAGACCGACTGGCAGGCTCTGACCGAGCCCGGCGGCTGGGCGCGCTGGGGCCTGGCCTGTCTGCCCCGGCTCGTCGGCCCACTGCTGGCCCTGAGCGTCTCCCTCGGCGCGCTGTGGGGCATCAACACCTGGGATTGGCCCACCTACGCCGGGCTTGCCGCAGTAGCGCTGGCCTTGGGGGCAACATATGGTCACCGCACCGGCCGGCTCAAAGTGCTGAGCGCCGCTGTGCTGCTTGCGGTGGTTGTGCTGGGGCTGAGCTGGCTGCTCTACCAGCCCTACCACGCTCACTATGGGATGGCCTATGCCAGGCTCGCGCTGTGGAAGGGCGAGCGCACGCCGCTCGCGGCGCTGGTGATCATCTATGCGTTGCCGCTGTTCGCGCTGGGCGCCTGGTTGGCGCGCTGCACGCGCAGCAACGCCCTGGCGGCTCTACGGCGCTGCCTGCGCCTGGCGCGTCGTTATGGGTTCCGGCGCACCCGCCAGCTCGTGGGTGTGCTGGTGGCCTCAGACCTGGCCCTCGATGCCCTGCTGGCCCTGGCGATCGCTGTGCTGGTCCTCATGTTGGCGGCGCTGATCACCGGCCAGTGGGCTCTGCTGGTGGCTGCACCGTTGGGCCTGCTGGCCCTCGCCGAGCTGCTCTCAGCGCCCACGCTCGAGCGACGTCTGGTGGGGCTGTTGGCCGGCGCGATGGCGTTCCTCATGCTGTTCGTCGACTACCTGGTGCTGGGCGGCGATGTCGGCCGCATGAACACCGTGTTCAAGTTCTCGCTGCAGGCCTGGGTGCTGGGCGGCATCGCCAGCGCGGTGGCGCTGGGTCACCTGCTGCGGCGTCGCGAGCGTTGGCCCCGCTGGGCCAGGGCGGTGCTGGCGCTGTTGCTCGTGGCCGTCGCGCTGTACCCACCTCTGGCCACCTACGGCCGGGTCCACGACCGCTGGCCCGAGTCGACCTACCGCGGGCTCGACGGCAGCGCCTTTATGGCCGAGGCCACCTATCAGGATGGCGAGCAGCGCTACACCCTGGCGCACGATCTGGCGGCCATTCGCTGGCTGCAAGACCACGTGACCGGCTCGCCAACCATCGTCGAGGCTGTTACGCCGCTGTATCGCTGGGGCGGGCGCATCTCGGTGCACACCGGCCTGCCCACGGTGCTGGGCTGGGACTGGCATCAACGGCAACAGCGCGCCGCCGCCGGCGGGCAGGTGGTCGACTGGCGCATTGATGATGTCGGCCAGTTCTACAACAGCCCCGATCCACAAGAGGCGCTGCGCATCATCGCGCGTTATGACATCGCGCTGATCTATGTGGGCGAGGTGGAGCGCGCCTACTATGATGCCGCCGGCCTGGCCAAGTTCGATGCCATGGTGGGCTCGGCCCTCGAGCTGGTGTATGACGAGGGCCCGGTGCGCATCTATCAGGTGCTGGGCGCCGACGTGGTGACTGGCGCTGCGGGCGACACAACTGCGGGCGGGCAAGCCGCGCTGGCCGCGTTGCGCGCCTGGCTCGATCGGCACGTCATCTGGGGGCCGGTGCGCGCCGAGGGCGTCGCAGGCGAGGGGCTGTTGCTCGACGAACCGGTGGATACGCTGCCGGTGGCTCGTGTGGGCTGGAACGCGCCGGCCAACGCACACTGGCCCCTGGCTTTGGTCGAGTGGTATCTGGCGCTGCAACTGCTGGGCTGGGGCGCGTTCGGGCTGCTGTCGCCGGCCCTGCGCTGGCTCGATGACCGCGGGCACGGGCTGAGCAAAGGCCTTGGCCTGTTGCTGGCGAGCTATGCCGTCTGGCTGCCGGCCAACCTGGGCCTGCCCACCAACACCAGCGGCGTCATCTGGGCGGTGACGCTGGCGCTGGTCGCGCTCGGCGCGGCGGTGGCGTGGCGCAGCGGCTCGCTGCGCGGGTTGCCCTGGCGCACGCTGCTGGTCCAGGAGGGCGTCTTTGCCGGCGCGCTGCTGGCGCTGGTGGCGGTGCGGCTGCTCAACCCCGACCTGTGGCAACCCTGGTATGGCGGCGAAAAGCTGATGGAGAGCGCCTATCTGCAGGCGGTGGCGCGCTCTGAGACAATGCCACCCTATGACCCCTACTTTGCGGGTGGCCGGCTGAACTATTACTACCTGGGGCTCTTTCAGGCCAACATCCCCCTCAAACTGGTCGGGCTCAGGCCCGAGATCGCCTTCAACCTGGCGGTGCCCACCCTGTTTACGCTGACGGCGAGCCACGCCCTGTGGACAGGGAGGCAGCTCGCCGGTGGCGCCTCGCGAGCCGGCTGGACGGGCGGTGTCGCCGCGGTGCTGCTGGTGGCGGTGGCGGGCAACCTGACGGGCGGCGTGCAGCTCATCGAACAGGTGGCCCAGGTGGGCGTGGCCGCCCAGGGCGAGCCCCTCACCGCGGTGCGGGCGTTTGGCGTGGGGCTGCGCGAACTGCTGGGGGGTAGGGCTGCCATGCCCACCTTTGACTACTGGTGGCGCGCCACGCGCGTCATCCCTTTTACCATCAACGAGTTCCCCTTCTTTGGGTTTCTGTTTGCCGATCTGCACCCGCACCTCACCGCGCTGCCGCTGACCACGCTCACCGTCGCACTGCTGGTCGGCGTCCTGCGCGCCCCGCGACGCCTGCTGGCGCCGCTCGGGCTGCTGATCGCCGTCTGCTACGGCGCTCTGGGCCCTGCCAACACCTGGGACCTGCCGGCCCTGGGCCTGGCGGTGGCCGCGGGCGGCCTGGTGTGGGGGCTGGGCAACGGCGAGCGCCGCTCGGCCCTCGTTGGCGTGTTCTGGGCGCTGGCGACAGTAGCGCTCGGCATCGCGCTCTATGCGCCGTTCTACCGGCACTATGAGGCACAGGGCATCGGCCTGGGGCTGGTGAGCGCCTCACAACGCTCGGCGCTGGTCTACTGGCTGCAACTGTGGGGGCTGTTCGTCGCTGGGGTGCTGGGGCTGGCGCTGGTGGGCCCCGCGGCGCCCGTCGAGCCGCTGAACAGGAAGGGCCGTCTGCTGGGCCTGGTCGTCGTTGTGCTCACCGTGGCGGCCGCCGTGACCCTGGCATGGCTCGGCGCCGAAACGCTGGCGCTGTTGACGCCGTTGCTGGTGGCCGCCCTGTGGCTGTGGGCCGCCGACCGTCGCCGCCCCGAGGCCGCCTTTGGCCACCTGTTGCTGGCGCTGGCGCTGGCCATCCTGGCGGGCGTCGAGCTGGTCTATCTGCGCGACTTTCTCGACGGCAGCGAGTGGAGTCGCATGAACACCGTATTCAAGTTCCACCTGCAGGCCTGGGTGCTGTTGGGCATCGCCCTGGGCGCAGCCTGGCCGCGGCTATGGAGCGGGCTCGCAGGTCTGGGTTGGCCGGGGCGGGCCATGCGTGGCCTGGTGGGCGCGCTGGCAGGGGCGGCGCTGCTCTATCCCCTGTTGGCCACGCCGGTGCGCATCGCCGAGCGCATGCCCTATGGCGAGCCGCCGCGCTGGACGCTGGATGGCGTCGCCTTTATGGCGACTGGCGCCTACGATTGGCCCGCTGAGGGCGACCGTATCGAGCTGCGGCATGACCTCGATGCCATCCGCTGGCTGCAGGCCAACGCGCCGGGCAACGCGATTGTCGCCGAGGCGCCCATCGGCTACTATCGAGAGGGTGGGCTGCGGCTGACGTCGTTCACGGGGCTGCCGACGCTGGTGGGCATGCATCAGGGCGAACAGCGACCGTGGACGCAGGTGACGCCCCGTCAACAGGACGCCGAGACCATCTACACGTCTACAGACCCCCAGCGCGTGGCCGACGTTCTCGAGCGGCTGCGGGTGCGCTACGTCTACTGGGGGCAGTTGGAGCGTGCGGCCTACCCACAGAACGATGGCCGCGCACTGGCCCGGCTGGAGGAGCAGGGCACGCTGCGCCGCGTTCTGGAGAACGCCGGGGGCGTGCTGTGGGAACACACCGGGGTGCGTTGATGCCAGGAGTAGGGGCGTCGTGATCGCAGCGCTCGTATGGTGGTTGGTGATCGACCTGGTCGCTTTGGCGGCGCTGCCGTTGACGTCGCGGCTGCTGCGACACCTGCCGGCGCGCGGCGTGCTCTTCAGCCGGCATGTGGGGCTGGTGCTGGCGGCCTACGTCTTTTGGCTGCTACCGTCGCTGCACATCGCCGAGATCGGCGCGCCGCTGGCCTGGGCGGCGATCGCCGCGCTGGCCATGACGTCGCTGGCCGTCGCCTGGCGGCATCGCGCCGCTCTATGGGCCGAATGGCAGGCGGTGCGGTCGGTGTGGCTGGCGGGAGAGCTGCTCTTTGCCGTGGCCTATGTCGTCTTTTGTGTCTTTCGTGCCTATAACCCCGACATCGCGGCCACCGAAAAGCCGATGGAGATGGCGTTCATCAACGGCATCCTGCGCAGCGCGCACTTTCCCCCGCAAGACCCCTGGCTGTCGGGCTATGGCATCAGCTATTACTATGGGGGCTATGTGCTCAGCGCCATGCTGACGCTGGCCAGCGGGCTGCGCAGCGCGGTGACTTTCAACCTCACCAACGTGACGCTCTTTGCCCTGACCGCCCTGGGAGCCTACGGCCTGCTGGTCGAGCTGGTGCTGGCCAGGCAGCTCGGGCGCGAGCAGCCCGCCGTCGAGCCCCATGGTGCGCGAGGGGCCATCGGCGCCGGCGCCCTGGGGGCCGTGTTCGTGGCCGTCATGGGCAACCTCGAGGGGGTGTTCGAGCTGCTACGCGCGCGCGGGGGCGGGTCTGCGGCGCTCTGGCGTTGGCTGGATGTGCGCGACCTGGGCGTCACCGGAACCAGCGGGCGCTGGTATCCCGACGATGGCTGGTGGTGGTGGCGCGCGTCGCGCATCATCCACGACCGCGACCTGGCCGGCAACGCCATGGAGGTGATCTCCGAGTTCCCCTTTTTTAGCTTCCTGCTGGGCGACAATCACCCCCACGTGTATGCGCTGCCGCTGGGCCTGTTGGCGTTGGCGCTGTCGTTCAATGTGCTGCGCGCCATGCGTTCGGGGCGCCGGCCCCAGGGAGCCGGGCGCGACATCGGGCTGCCGGGCGTGTCGTGGGCCGACCTGGCCGCCTGGGCGTTGCTGCTGGGCGCGATCGGCTTTTACAACACCTGGGACCTGCCGGTGCATCTGGCGCTCTTTTGTGGGGCGGCAGCGCTGGGCCTGTGGCCGGGGCGCGCCTCGATCCGCGAGTGGTTCGTGCAGGTGTGCGGGCTCGGCTTGAGCCTGTTGTTGGGCAGCCTGCTGTGCTATCTGCCCTTTTACTGGGGGTTGCGATCGCAAGCGGGCGGGCTGGGCCTGGTGACGGTCAAAACGCAGGTGCAGCAATATGGCCTCATGTTCGGGGCGCTGCTCTGGCCGCTGTTCGGCGCGGCGTTGGCGGGCCTGGGCGTGCGACGCGGCGGCCAGACGACCGCCGCATGGCTGCTCGCGCTGGCGCTGGCGGGCCTGGCGTTGGGCGCGGCGTTGCTGGGGTGGTGGACAGCCTGTGTGGGCCTGGCGCTGGCGGGCATGGCGGCGTGGCGCCTGTTCAGCCGCGAGTCGCTGGCCGAGCCTCAGAGCGATGCGCTCGTGTGGCTGCTGGTGATCGTCGGCGTGCTGCTCACCGTGGCCGTTGAGTTCGTCTACCTGCGCGATGTCTTTGACACGCGCATGAATACCGTCTTCAAGTTCTACTATCAGGCCTGGCTGCTATTGGGCGTGGCAGCAGCCTATGCGTGCTACCGCCTGGCGGCGTGGCCGGCCAGGGGCGCCTGGAGGGCGCTGCGGGGCGTGTGGCTGGGCATGGCGGGCCTGCTGGTGGTCGCCGGGCTGAGCTATACCGTGACCGCCAGCGTGAGCAAGGCGCATGGGTTTGCGGGCCAGCCCACTCTCGATGGCCAGCAGTTGCTGGCCGCGAGCCGACCCGAGGCCTATGCGGCCATGCGCTGGCTGCAGGCCAACGCCCCGCCGGGCGCGGTGATGGTCGAGGCCAGCGGCGGCTCTTATACCGACGACAACTGGGTCTCGGCGCACACCGGCATTCCCACGCTGCTGGGCTGGGGCGGCCACGAGCTGCAGTGGCGGGGCAGCTATGACCTGGCCGGCGAGCGCGAGCCCGCCGTGGCCGCCTTTTATCAGAGCACCGATCCGGTCGTGCTGCGGGCCTTGGCCGCCGAGTGGGATGTGGACTATGTGTGGCTCGGCGCCACCGAGCGCAGCCGCTATGGCGTGACGCCGCTGGTGCAACGGGCGCTCGATCGCGCCTTTGTGCGGCTCTATGAGAACGATGCCGTGATCATCTATGCCACCACGCAGCGGCGTTTTGGCGCTGCAGGCCGGTGAGCTGTGGGCCGATCGGCCGTGGTATAATGCGAATGTAGCCATCGCCCTAAATGCACAAGACATGACAGCAACAACATCAGAACGACAAGACCAGAAAAGACGCCGACAATCGCTTCTACCGGCGCCCAGCCGTGAGGTGGCGCTGTACGCGATCGTGTTGCTCGGCACCCTGATCTCGCGGCTGGCCGGCCTGGGCCGCTTTGCGCTCACCGGGCGCGAGCTGCAAGGGGCGGTGGGGGCGCTGAGCTGGGTGCGTGGCGACTCTCAGACGGGCCTGGCCTATAGCCCGCTGCAATGGCTGCTGCAGGCGCCTCTTTTTGCGCTCACGCGCCCCAACGAGGTGGCGGCCCGCCTGCCCACGGTGCTGGCGGGAGCGGCGCTGGTGCTGGTGATCTATCGCGTCCGGCACGCTCTCGGACGCGAACGGGCGCTATCTCTGGCTGTGCTGGCCATGCTGAGCCCGACGATGCTGCATCTGGGGCGGCAGGCCGATGGCGCGTTCCTGGGCGCCGCCGCGGCGCTGGCCGCGACGCTGACGACCTACAGCGCCTTTCGTTCGGGCGAGCCCCGCGCCTGGCGTTGGGCAGCGGTGTCGGTGGCCGTGGGCCTGTGCGCCGGCGCGGGCTTTTGGACCTGGCTGCTGGCCGCCATCCTGCTCGGCGTGGCAGCCTGGGCGCGCTCCGGGTGGACGCCCAGACTTGTCGTAGCCGGCGAGCCGCTGAGGCGGCAGCCGCTGCTCTGGTTTGGCGTGGCCCTGCTGGGCGTCAGCACCATGTTGTTGGCCCATCCGGCCGGGTTCGGCGCCGTCCTGGAGCTGGCGGGCGACTGGTTTGCCGGCTTGCGCTCAACAGAGCCCTGGTTCTGGCCGCTGTACAGCCTGGCTTTGTACGAGCCGCTGCTGCTGGTGCTGGCGATACTGGGCGGCGTGCGCGCCTGCCGTACGAGAGATGGCCTGGGCCTGGCGGCGCTATTCTGGCTGGGCGTTGCCCTGCTGGTGGGCCTGCTGGGGCACCGCGACGCCTACTGGCTGCCCGCTATGGTAGCGCCCCTGCTATTGCTCGCGGCCGGCGGTGTAGCGCCGCTGTTCAAGGCCTGGCGCCAGGGCCATGGCCCCGAGGCTCGTTTTGCAGCGGTCTGCCTGCTGGTGCTGCTGGCCTTTGCCGCCATGAACCTGCTCATGTACGCCCAGTCTAGCCAGCGCGCGTTCGCCTGGCTGGCTGCAGGGGCGTTGCTGGTGCTGGCCGGGCTGTGGGCCGGCTTTTGGGTGTGGGAAGGACGTGCTCAGGCGCTGGCGGTCGGCGTGGCCCTGCTGGCGAGCGTGCTCGGCGCCATGACCGTGCGCACGGCGGTGGCGCTGGGCTATCAGACGGCGCGCGATCCTCGCGAGCCGTTGGTGTACGACGCCGTGGCCCTCTCGCCGCAGCAGATGGGCGCCCTGGTTGACGGCAGCTCGCTGGTCGAGGCGGGTGACATGCGCACGCTCGATATCGCCTGGGCGCCCGAGGTCGATCTCGAGGCGCGCTGGTACCTGCGGCAGATGCACGGTGCGCGTCCGATGGACCCCGCCGACTGGCCCGACGCTGCGGCGCTGTTTGTGGCGCCTGCAGCCGACGAGCTGCCGCCTGCAGGCTATGTTGGGCAGCGCCTGTTCTGGCGCGTTGAGTGGACCGCCGAGGGCCTGCCGGCATCCGACTGGCTGCGCTGGCTGTTGTTGCGCGAGCCGGTGGGCTGGGAGAGCGGCAACACCATTGCGTTGTGGTATCGCTTTGAGCGCTAGAGGGTGAGGGACGGTCGTGGACCAACCAAAGAGAGCAACACCGCAGACGAGCTGGCTCGATCGGCCTGTGTGGGGCGCCATCACCGGGTGGCACCTGGCCTACGCCGCCATCGTGCTGTTCATCCTGTTCACCCGCCTGTGGGACCTGGGCACGCGGCCGTATGACCATGACGAGAGCATTCACGCCTGGGAGTCGTGGAAGCTGATCACCGGCCAAGGCTATCAGCACAGCCCGGTCTATCACGGGCCGTTCCTGTACCACTTTACGGCGCTGCTCTTTGGCCTGTTCGGCGTGACGGACTATGTGGGGCGACTGAGCCCGGCGCTGTCGGGCATCGTCATCACGCTGCTGCCGCTCTGCCTGACGCGGTGGCTGGGCAAGCGCGGCGTGTTGCTGGCGACATTGCTGATGGCCATCTCGCCGGTGGTCATGCACCGCTCGCGCTTTTTGCGGCACGATCAGAACGCGATCATCTTTAACCTGGTCATGTTGATCGCCATGCTGCACTATCTCGAAGGCCGCAAAGACAAGCACCTCTATCTGTTCGCGGCCGCCCTCTCTTTGGGGTTGGCGGCCAAAGAGACCACCTTTATCACCTACGCGATCTTTGGGTCGTTCTTGTTCCTGCTCTATCTGGTGCAGGTGCGCCCCAAACAAGAGACCGGCTGGCTGAACTATCCCGTGGTCGATCTGATGGTGGTGATGGTGACGCTGCTGTTGCCATTTGCTGCCGCGTTCCCCATCAAGCTGCTGGGGCACGACCCGATCGACTATGGCAACGCGGGGCTCGTGTTCTCGGGCATCGTCACCGGCGTGATGCTGCTGGTCGGCGTGGTCGTGGGCGCCTGGTGGGGCGGTCGGCGCTGGTTCACAAGCGCCGGCATCTTCTGGGGGATCTTTTTGCCGCTGTTCACCACGCTCTTTACCAACGGCCAGGGCATCGGCACCGGCGTGGTGGGGCAGCTCGGGTATTGGCTGTCGCAGCACGGTGCGCAGCGCGGGGGCCAGCCCTGGTTCTACTATGTGGCGCTGTTCCCGCTGTACGAGTTCTTGCCGATCCTGCTGGGGGCGGGGGGCGCCATCTGGCTGCTGATCAGGTATTGGCGCACGCCGGCCCGCGTGGGTGTCGCTACGCCCGAGGCGGCCGCGGCAGAGGCGGTCACTGAAGAGCGCCCGCTCGTTTGGGAGCAACAGCAAGCGCCCGCCGCGCAGACCAAGGCACTGCTGCCCTTGCTCGTCTACTGGTCGGTGCTGGCCTTTCTGATCTATAGCTGGGCGGGCGAAAAGATGCCCTGGCTGATGCTGCACCTGGCGGTGCCGCTGCAGATCTTTGCAGGGTGGGCGCTGGCCGAGCTGTTGAACGATGACTGGCGCGACATCGCCCGCAAGAAGGGGCTGTGGTTGCTGGCGTTGCTGCCCGCTTTCGGGCTGGCGTTGGGGCGCGTGGCCACCGGCGATCTCTCGCGCGGCACGTCTCTCGAAGAGCTGGGGCGCAGCATGGCCTGGTTTGCGGCGCTGGTGTCGGCGCTGCTGCTGGCCGGGCTGATCCGCGCTGTGGCCTCAAGGCTTTCGAGCCGACAGGTGTGGCGCCTCATAGGCAGCAGCGTGGTGCTGGTGCTGATGGCGCTGACGCTGCGCTTTGCCTGGATGGCCACCTTTATCAACGGCGACATGGCCAACGAGTTCCTCGTGTACGCTCAGGCCGCGCCCGACGTGTCGATCGTCAACCAGGAGTTGCGCGACCTCTCGTATCGCCTCACGGGCGGGCTGCATCTCAAGGTGGCCTACGACGACGAGTCGAGCTGGCCCTGGGTGTGGTACATGCGCGACTTTGACCAGGCCTTTTTCTACGGCAAGTCGCCCGGCCAACCCTTTGACGCCGACGTGGTCATCGTCGGGCCCGGCAACGAGGACGCCGTCAGGCCCTTGCTGGGCAACCGCTATTTCAAGCGCGAGTACCGCCTCATCTGGTGGCCCAACCAGAACTGGTACATGCGCTGGCAGAACCCGGACGACGACCTGTGGTCGCAACTCAAGGACCCCGTCAAGCGCAAGGCGTTCTGGAAGGTGGTCTTTTACCGCGAGCACGAGGCCGAGCTCGAGAACTGGCCCTATGTCCACGACTTTTACCTGTACATCCGGCGCGATATCGCTCGCGAGATCTGGGACTACGGCCCCGAGTCGCTCTCGGCGTTGGAGCCGATGCCCGGCGACGACTATGTGGAGACGTGGGTCGATCGCCAGGCCGAGCTGGTGATCGGCGGCCCCGGCGAAGCGCCCGGCCAACTGCTGGCCCCCAAGGGGTTGGCGCTCGACGCACAGGGCAATCTCTATGTGGCCGATAGCCAGCACCATCGTATCCAGGTGTTCGACGCGCTCGGCCATCCGCTGCGGCAGTGGGGCTATCAGGGCGGCGAGCCGGGGCAGCTCAACGAGCCGTGGGGCGTGGCGGTGGCGCCCGACGGCACGGTGTATGTGGCCGACACGTGGAACCATCGCATCCAGGCCTTTAGCGCTGAGGGCGCCTATCTGCGGTCGTGGGGTAGGTTTGGCGAAGCGGCCAACGCCCAGGGCCCCGACTCGTTCCTCTATGGCCCTCGCGCGGTGGTGTGCGATGCTGAGGGCAACCTGTGGGTGGCCGACACGGGCAACAAGCGCGTGGTCAAGTTCGATCCGCAGGGCAGAGTGTTGGGCGCCGTCGGCGGAGCGGGGGTGGAAGATGGGCGTCTGAGCGAGCCGGTGGGCATCGCCCTCGACGCCTCGAGCAACCTGTACGTGGTGGACACCTGGAACCAGCGGGTGCAGGTGTTCGGGCCTGACCTCAAGTGGATCAAGAGCTGGCCCGTGTATAGCTGGTGGGGCCAGTCGGTGGTCAACAAGCCCTATCTGGCGGTGGATGCGACCGGCAACGTGCTGGTCACCGATCCCGAGGGCTATCGCGTGCTGCGGTTCAGCAATGATGGCAAGCTGCTCTCGAGCTGGGGCCAGTTCGGCGGCGACGCCGGCGGCATGAACCTGCCCACGGGCATCACCATCGACGTGCAGGGCCGCGTCTATGTGGCAGATTCAGAGAACAACCGCGTGCTGCGCTATGCGCCCTGACCGGTTCAAGGGCGTCACAGCGCTGCTGTTCGACCTCGATGGGACGCTGGTGCGGCCGACCATCGACTTTGCGGCGCTCAACCGTGCGGTTCGTGAGACCATCGCCAGCTATGGCGCCCGCGAGACGCTGGCCGACCGTATGCCAGCGCTCGAGGCGCTTGCCACGGCGGCTGCCTGGTTGCGAGAGCGTGGCCTGCCTGGAGCTGACGAACTGGTCCGCGAGGGCACTCAGCGGGTGCTCGACATCGAGCTGGTGGCCGCCGATGCCGCCCTGCCTTTTGAGGGCGTCTCCGACATGCTGGCGGCCCTGCGGGCGCGGGGCCTCAGCAGCGCCATCGTCACGCGCAACAGCCGCGCCGCAGCCGAGAGGATTTTGGAGCGCGGCAAACTGGTGTATGATGTGTTGTTGACCCGCGATGATGTCGCCCGCGTCAAGCCTGCGCCCGACCATCTGACCGCTGCGCTAGACGCGCTCAGGGCTGCGCCTGGTGCGGCACTGATGTGCGGCGACCACGTGATGGATATCGAGGCGGGCATCCGCGCTGGCGTCGACACGGTGGGCGTGTTGAGTGGCGCCTCTGGGCGCGAGGAGCTGCTGGCGGCCGGCGCCCTGCTGGTGCTCGAGCGCGTCACCGAGTTGACCGGGTATCTGGACTGAGGAGCATGACCGTTGTGGAGCCCCAGAACGAGGATGACTGTCGTGTAACGCTGCTGGATCGGCGGCGTGTCTATGACGGCTTTTTCAAACTCGATCTGGTCACCCACCGCTTTCGCAGGCGCGATGGCGCCCTGAGCGAGCCGCTGGAGCGCATCGTGTTCGAGCGCGGCGACGCTGTGGCCGTGTTGCCCTATGATGTGGCCCGCCGCTGCGTGGTGCTGGTGCGTCAGTTTCGGCTGCCGGTGCACCTGCGCGAGGGCCAGGGCTGGCTGTGGGAGGTCATCGCCGGTGGTATTGACGGCGGGCGCACCCCCGAGGCCGTCGCGCTGGCCGAGGCCCACGAAGAAGCCGGCCTCACGCTGCCCACCATCGAGCATGTTGCGACCTTTTTCACGAGTTGCGGGGCGCTCACCGAACGCGTCCACGTCTATATCGCGCCCTACGATGTCCGTTGCCGCACCGGCGCTGGCGGCGGCCTGCCCCACGAGGGCGAGGATATCGAGGTGTGCGAGCTCCCCTGGTGCGAGGCCCTCGCCATGCTGGCGCGCGGTGAGATCCGCGACGCCAAGACCATCATCGCCCTGCAACACCTCGCCCTGAGGCCGCCATGGTAGAGCCTGCCCAACGCCTGGCCCGGCAGCTAAGGGCCGATGCCACCTGGGCCGCCGTCCTCGACGCGGTTGCGTCGATCTCGCCGATCGCGACGACCGGCTCGATCGACACGGTCGGCGAGACCGACACGCATGGGCCTGCGGTCTATGTGGTGGGTGGCACCGTGCGAGACCTGTTGTTGGGCCGCCACAGCGACGACCTCGATCTGGCGGTCGATGGCCCGGCCATCCCTCTGGCGCGCCGGCTGGCCAATGCGTTGGGCGCCGCACTCTATCCCATGGACGTCGAGCGCGACGTGGCGCGCGTGCTGCTGGGGCCGCCTGCACGTGGCCGGCATGTCGACCTGGCCGGGCTGCGCGCCCGGGGCATTGTGGCCGACCTGCAGGCTCGCGATTTCACCATCAACGCCATCGCGCTGTGCCCCGGCGATGAGGCCGCTCTGCTCGACCCCACTGGCGGCCGGGCCGATCTCGACCGGGGCCTGCTGCGCATGGCGTCGCCCGACGCCTTTGCCCAGGACCCCCTGCGCGTGCTGCGCCTGGCGCGCCTGCGCACGACGCTGGACTTTGACGTGGACGCCGAGACCGAGCGGGCCGCTCGCTGGCAGGCCGCGCGGCTGGCGGCGGTGGCCGACGAGCGCGTGCGCGATGAGCTGTTGGCCATGCTGGCGTTGCCCGGCGCTGCGGATGGGCTGGCCTATGCGGCCCACCTGGGCGCCCTGGCAGGGCTTGGCGCCGCCATCGACGACGCCGACCTGCCGCTGCTGCTGGCATCGCTGCGGCGCATCGCCGGCTGGCAGGCCCTGGTGTTTGGCGGCGACGAGCCGCAAGAGCTGGCGCCGCACGGGCCGCGCCTGTCGGCCTACTGGGGCCAGACCTCGGCGTCGAGCCACCCACGCTGGCTGTTCACACGGGTGGCATTGCTGGCAGGCGCGTGTGGTGGCAGGGCGGGCGCGCTGGCCATGATCCGTCGGCTCAGCCTGAGCCGACGGCAGTCCGAGCACGTCAAGGGCGCGCTGTGCGGCGCGGCTAGCCTGAGCGCGCAACCCCGGGCTGACGATATGGCGGTGCACCGCTACTTCCGTGAGCTGGGCGCCGCCGGGGTCGATGGCGCGGTGCTGGCGCTGGCCGCCGCTCCATCTGGGCAGGTGGTTGCGGCCGCGCGCGCCGTGCTCGAGGGGTGGTTCGAGCGCCATGCACAGGTGGTGGCTCCGCCGAGCCTCGTCGACGGCCAGACGCTGATGCGGCGCTTGGGCCTGGCATCGGGGCCACGCATAGGCAGACTGCTGGACGCCGTGCGCGAGGCGCAGGTGGCCGGCCAGGTTCGCACAGTGGACGAGGCTCTGGCCCATGCCGCTAGGCTCTGCATGCCCCCAGACGCCGACGCTGTGGCTGCGGGTGGAGGAGAGACCGGATGATCTTGTGGGAAGGGCTGCTGATCCTGGTCCTGATCGGCCTCAACGCCCTGTTCGCACTGACCGAGTACGCCATCGTGTCGTCGCGCCGGCAACGACTCGAGATGCGGCTCGACGAAGGCGATCGCGGTGCCCGAGCGGCCCTCAGACTCGTGGACGGCATCGAAGAGTTCATCTACGCCGTGCAGGTGGGCACCACCATCGTGGGCATCTTTGCCGGCGCGCTGGGTGGCGAGTCGCTCAAGGCTGAGCTGAGTGCGCTCCTGGTAAAGGTGGGGCTGTCGCCCTCGGTGGCGGGCACCCTGGCTCTGTTGCTGGTGGTGGCCGTCATCACCTACTTTACCCTGGTGTTGGGCGAGCTCGTGCCCAAGCGCATCGCCCTCAACGATCCGGAGCGCACGGCCAGCCGGGTGGCCCGGCCCATGTCTTTGCTGGGCAAGCTGTTGCGCCCGGCCGTCAAGCTCGTGGGTGGGTCGACCGACCTGGTGCTCAAGCTGCTCGGCGTGACGCCTCCCACCGACCCCACCATCACCGAGGAGGAGATCCGCGCGCTGGTGCGCCAGGGCACTCAAGAGGGCGTGATCGACGAGGCCGAGCAGGACATGGTCGAGGGCGTCTTTCAGCTCAACGACCGCCTGGCCAGCGCCCTGATGACGGCCCGTCCCGACATCGAGTGGCTCGACGTCGAGTCGGCGCCCGAGGAGCTGCGCCAGCAGATCATGGCCAGCCCCTACTCGCGGTTTCCGGTGGCGCGCGGCAGCCTCGATGAGCTGATCGGCGAGGTCAGCGCCAAGGACCTGCTGCTCCGCGAGTGGAGCGGCGAGAGCTTTGACCTGCTGGCCAGCGTGCAACCTTCGGTCTTTGTGCCCGAGATCATGCCGGCCATGAGCGTGCTCGAGGTGCTGCGACAGTCGGGCACGCAGATGGCCGTGGTGATCGACGAATACGGCAGCGTGGTAGGCGTGCTGACGCTGACCGACATTCTCGAGGAGATCGTGGGCGATATCCCGGCGCCCGAAGATGAGGGCGAGCCACAGGCCGTGCAGCGCGAGGACGGCTCGTGGCTGGTGGACGGGCTGCTGCCCATCGACGACTTTTGCCGGGCGCTCGACATCGCTGGGCTGCCCGGCCAAGAGCAAGGCGTTTATCAGACCATCGGTGGCTTTGTGGTGATGAGCCTGGGGCGTGTGCCCGCCGCCACCGATAGTTTTGAGTGGCTCGGCTGGCGCTTTGAGGTCATGGATATGGACGGTCCGCGGGTGGACAAGATCCTCGTGGAACGCACCGCCGAGGCGGCCAACGACCAGCCAGAGGACTATGATTAGCGTGCAGATCCAGTTCGGAGCCGCGAAGGTTCCCAAGCAGAATGTCGGCGAGAGCGGCGACACCCTCGAGATCATCGAGCGGCCGCGCGGCGGCCTGTCGGCGGTGCTGGTCGACGGACAGCGCAGCGGGCGCAACGCCAAGATCATCAGCAACATCGTGGCCCGCAAGGCGGTTTCGCTGCTGGGCGAGGGTGTACGCGATGGCGCCGTGGGGCGTGCGGCCCATGACTACCTGGTCACGCACCGCAGTGGCCAGGTGTCGGCCGAGCTGGTGATCGTGTCAGTCGACCTCAACACGCGCACACTGGTCGTCTCGCGCAACACCCATTGCCCCGCCTATGTGTGGCGCGACGATGCCCTCGAGGTGCTGGCTTCGGATAGCCTGCCCATCGGCATCCGCGACCTGACCAAGCCGTCCATCGTCGAGCTGCCCATCGAGGTCGGCACCTACGTGGTGGCTTTTACCGATGGGTTGACGCCGCTGGAGCAGGCTCAGGGCGAGGCCTCGCTCGAGGCGATCTTGAGGCGTTGTGTGGCCGATCACCTGGGCGCGCAGGCCGTGGCCGATCAGTTGCTGCGGGCCGCCTTGGCGCTGGAGCATGGCCGGCCTGGCGATGATGTGAGCGTGCTGGTGCTAGCGACGTTCGACGAGCCGGTGCCCGACGGCGCAAGACGGCTGACGGTGAGCTTTGCCGTGCCCTGAGGACAGCAAGGAAGGGCGCACATGGCCCCGGAGCGGAGCAGCAGGCCCACCTATGCTCCCCCCGTGCCCGGACGGGTGGCCGTGGTGGGCGTGTGCGCCGCGGGCAAGTCGACGCTGGTGGCGCTATTGCGGCAGGCCGGGTATGACGCGCGCAGTTGCGCTCAGGAGCATTCCTACGTGGGCGACATGTGGCGGCGGCTGGCCCGGCCCCAGGCGCTGGTCTATGTCGATGCCTCGCTGGACGTCATCTCGCGGCGGAGCCAGGTCGACTATGAGGCGGGCTATATCGCTGAGCAGCGCCGGCGCCTGGCCCATGCTCGCGAGCATTGCCACATCTATGTGCACACCGATGCCCTCACGCCGGCACAGGTGTTGGCCCATGTGGCCGCGGCGCTGGCCGAACTCGGCGTCACGCCCTGACGCTCTCTAGCCGCTTTCCCGTTCGAACACCCCACAGCCCTTGCCCGTATTTTGACACGCTGGCCCTGCGGCCGTAGAATTGACCGTTAGTCATCTGACGTTGAGCGACCTCGGCGCCCTGCCGAGGCGTTTTTGAGCCCAGGGGCAAAACCATGTCAATCGAGCGCACCGACATCCGCAATATCGCTATCATCGCCCACGTGGACCATGGCAAGACGACGCTGGTCGATGGCCTGCTGCGTCAGGCGCGGGTGTTCCGCGAGAACCAGCAGGTGGCCGAACGTGTCATGGACTCGAACGCCCTGGAGCGCGAGCGCGGCATCACCATCCTGGCCAAGAACACCGCCATCGTCATCCCCGACCCGCAGACGGGGCAGCAGGTCAAGATCAACATCGTCGACACGCCGGGCCATGCCGATTTCGGCGGCGAGGTCGAGCGCGTGCTGAACATGGTCGATGGCGTGCTGCTGCTGGTCGACGCTGCCGAAGGGCCCATGCCCCAGACGCGCTTTGTGCTGAAAAAGGCGCTGGCGCGCGACCATCGTGTCATCGTGGTCATCAACAAGGTCGACCGCCGCGGTGCCGACCCCCATGACACCCTCAACCGCACCTTTGACCTGTTCCTCGACCTGGGCGCCAGCGACGACCAGGCCGAGTTTCGCACCGTGTATGCCAGCGCCATCACCGGCCAGGCCGGCGACACGCCGGCGCTCTCGGCCGATCTGCAGCCGCTGTTCGAGGCGATCCTGCGCTACATCCCCGCGCCACGGGTGAACCCTGACGGGCCGTTGCAGATGCTGGTCACCTCGCTGGGCTATGACGAGCATCGCGGCGCCATGGCCATCGGCCGTGTGACCAGCGGCAGGCTGCGAGCGGGGCAAGAGCTGGCCCGCATCAAGCGCGATGGCGTCGTCGAAGTCGAGCGCGCCCGCTATCTGCAGGTGCACGAGGGGTTGCAGCGCGTGGACGTCGACGAGGTCGACGCCGGCGACATCGCCGTAGTCTCGGGCCTGTCCGACGTGGCCATCGGCGAGACGCTGGCCGACCCGGATGACCCACAAGCTCTGCCGAGCATCATGGTCGAAGAGCCCACGGTGCGCATGACCTTTGGCGTGAACACGTCTCCTCTGTCGGGCACCGAGGGCCGCTGGAGCACCTCGCGTCGTCTGCGCCAGCGCCTGTTCGACGAGCTGCGCCACGACATGGCGCTGCGCGTGGCCGAGACGGATAGCCCCGACACCTTTGAGGTCTCGGGGCGCGGCGAGCTGCATCTGGCGATCCTGATCGAGACGATGCGCCGCGAGGGCTACGAGTTCCAGGTGTCGCGCCCCACGGTGCTCTTTCACCATGACGATGACGGCGCCCTGCTCGAGCCGTTCGAAGAGGTGCACATCGAGACCTCATCCGAGGCGGTGGGCGTGGTGGTCGAGATGCTGGGCAGCCGCCGTGGGCAGATGCTGAACATGCTCGACAAGGGCGACGGCAGCGTGCATTTGGCTTACCTGGCGCCCACGCGGGGGCTGTTGGGGTTCCGCTACCAGTTTCTCACCGCCACCCGGGGCCTGGGCGTGATGAACGCTCTCTTTCACGGCTATCTGCCCTACGCGGGCGACATCCCAACGCGCATCAGCGGCTCGCTGATCGCCTCAGAGGCGGGCGAGACCACGAGCTTTGGGCTCAAGAACGCCGAGGACCGCGGCATGCTCTTTGTCACGCCAGGGGTGAGGGTCTACGAGGGCATGGTGGTGGGCGAGAACAGCCGTCCGGTGGACATCGCCGTCAACGTGGTCAAGCGCAAGCACCTCACCAACATGCGCCAGTCGACGCGCGACATCGAGGTGCGGCTCAACGCGCCGCGGCAGATGAGCCTGGACGAGGCCATCGAGTACCTCAGCGACGACGAGCTCCTCGAGGTCACCCCTCGTAGCTTTCGTATCCGCAAGGCCACTCTCGACACTCACGAGCGCGGCAAAGAACGCAAGCGCGCCATGTACGACGTCGAACTGGCCTCCTGACGGCCCAGAGCATGATGTCGGCTGACGCGGACGCGCCCGGTGCGTCCGCGTCGTTGCGTAGATGGCCCTTGACCGCGATGGGCGGGCGCGCTATGCTCGCTGCTGTCAGCGGCTTGACGGCGCCAGCAGCCGATAGCAGGTGCCTCTGGCGTGCCAGGCAGCAGACAACGCCACTGAGGGGGGATTGACCTGTGGAGAGGAGCAGAAAGATGTGGGAAGAGTTCAAGAAGTTCGCGCTCAAGGGGAATGTGCTTGACCTGGCCGTGGGCATCGTCCTCGGCACCTCGTTCACGGCCATCGTGAACTCGCTCGTCAAAGACGTGATCATGCCGCCCATCGGGCTCTTGCTGGGCCGCGTCGATTTTGTCAACCTGTTCGCTACGCTCAAGCAGGGCGACCCGGCGGGCCCCTATGCCACCGTCGCTCTGGCGCAAGAGGCCGGCGCCGTCACCATCAACTATGGCGTGTTCATCAACGCCATCATCACCTTTGTCATCGTGGCGCTGGTGCTGTTCTTTGTGATCAAGGGCGCCAACAAGCTGCGCAAGGAGCCCGCTCCGGCTCCAGCGCCCACCACCAAGACCTGCCCCTTCTGCCAGACCGGCATCCCCATCAAGGCCACCCGTTGCCCCAACTGCACCTCGCAATTGCCGAGCGAGTAGGCAGGGCGACGCGGCGATCGCGCACAGCACAGGGGGAGCGACATACGTCGCTCCCCCTGATCGTGTCAGCGCGCGGCCGCGCCTATCCGCGCTGCCAGGGCCGCCAGAGCCTGGCGGTCGGCGAGATCGAGGCGATCGGCCTGCACCTCGAGCACCGGGCACAGGCCGAACGTGTCGGCCCAGTGACGGTATGCATCGTTGAGCTGCCCCAGGTAGGCATCGGTGACGGTGGCCTCGATTGCACGGCCACGCCGGTTGAGGCGCTGCCGCAGCGTCTCGACCGGGGCATAGAGGTGCACCAGCAGCACCGGTGGCTCGAGCAATGCTGCCAGCACGTCGTACAGCCGCCGATAGGTCGCATACTCATCCGTCGACATGTAGCCGAGCTCGTGCTGGGCGCGCGCAAACACCTCGGCGTCCTCATAGATGGAGCGATCTTGAATGACCAGGTCCTCGCGCGCCTGGATCTGCAGATGCTGCGCCGCGCGCAGGCTCAAGAACGCCGTCTGCGTGTGGAACGACCAGCGGGCATCGCGCTGGTAAAAACTGCTCAGGAAGGGGTTCTCGGCCACCGGCTCGTAGGCTGGCTCGCAGCCCAGCTCTTCGCAGAGCAGGCGGGTCAGCGTCGACTTGCCCACGGCGATGTTGCCCGCGATGGCGATGTGCATGGCGATGCCCCTTTGTGGCTGTCTGGCAGCAGGATAGCCGGCAACTGCCGCCCTGCTAGGATGATGCCCAGGCGCCCGTCTGAGCCTCTGGCGCCAATAGCGACCAGATAAATCGCTCCAGATTGCGGTACTGCGCCGCACTGAGCTGCGCCAGGTCATCGTGGTAGTAGCTCATATAGATCGCCCTGCCGGTTGTAGGGACCACCAGGATGTCGAGCGCGTAGAACGCTGGCCCTTTGCTGGCCAGGTCCTGGTTGAGCGCGGCCTCGACGACATACGCCTTGCGCGTGGCGTCCTGGATGACATAAGCGCTGACAAAGTCATACGTGCCTGCGCCCGCAGCCTGATAGACCTCTGACGAGTGCAGCAGCAGAGCTGCCAGCTCGGCCACAGAGCTACGACCCTCGACCGGTGCGCCGGCTGAATCTGCGGCCACAGGCTGCAGATAGATGCCGGCCGCATCAGATGGATAGACCCAGACACAGCCGGTGGGCGAAAAGCAGCGTGGCTCTGGATCCACCAGCCAATCGCGTGGGCAGGCAAAGGCGAGCTGGCTGACGCCATCGGTATGCTGCGCCCAGTCATCCGGCGCCGCAGCATCGCGGGGCAGCGGGGCTGGCGTGACGACAGCGCCAAAGGCGGGCCTGCCTGACGTCGCACCATCGGCGCCTGCCCGCGTCGGAGTGGGCGCCGGGGTCGCCGTTGCCGTGGGTGTCGCTGTCGGCGTGGCGATGGCCGTCGGTTGGCGCGTAGCTGTGACGATCGCTGGCGTCGCCATAGCTGCCGGCGCATCGAGAGCGGGCCAGGTGCAGCCCGTCGCCAACGCCAGCGCCAGCAGCACGGTCAAGCGGCGGACATGCTGCATCAGCACCTCCCGTCAGTCGCCCCGCATCAGCCCTGGCGGGCCAGGCCCAGCTCCATAGCGCGGGTGGCGATGGCCTCGCCCAGGCGCAGGCAGCGCTCGCCATAGATGCCCTCGGGCGCGCCCACCGACACGGCACCAAAGTGCAGCCCGTCAGGCCGGCCCAACACTCCGCCCGAGTAGACCATCATGCCGCGCGAGAGCATGCCGGCGATGATCACCATCTCACCAAACGACTCGCCGCCGCCGGCAGGGTAGCGCTGCGACACAAACACCCCACCGAGCTTGCCGGCCCAAGTGCGTCGCGAGCCGGTATCGAGAAAGCGCTTCATCTGCCATGAGCAAGAGCCCCCATAGATCGGCGCCCCCAGGATCAGTGCGGCCGCGCCATCGACATAGTCTTGATCGACGGCATCGACCGGCATGCAGCGCGCCACCACGCCGGGCACCCGCTCACAGCCCTGCTGCACCAGCTCGGCCATGCGCCGGGTGTTGCCCGTTTCAGAATGGTAGATGACCGCGATCTGCACAGAGGCCCCCTTTCGCCGGGCCTGGCGGCTGCCCGGTTGAGGCAGGTCAGCCCTGCCACACCTGTGGTTGCGACGTCACTGCCTCGCCGTTGGCCAGGGCGCGTTCCATCAGCAGGTCGAGGTACCGATCCTGCGCCGCCTCGGCCAACGCGTAGAACGGCTCGCCGCCCTGAGCATAGTCGGCCATGCGCAACAGGCAGGTGCCGATGGCGATCTCTTCATCAGAGAGCGCGGCCGGCGCCAACGGGTTGTGGTAGAGCCATTCCTCGCCGACCTGAATGCCCTTGAGATAGTTGCCCTCGAGATTGCCGTCGATGCCCGCACTGTGCCGGCTAAAGGTCACGGCGATGGGCGTGGTCACGTCTTGCAGATAGATGGCGCGCTGGTCGACGATCTCGCCGCGTTCGCCGCGCACCAGCAGGCGCTGCCCGCGGATGTAGGAAAAGTACATATCCCCGCAAAAGTCATAGATGCCCAGCCGGTCGCCAAAGTCGAACTGGGCGATGACCTGGGTCGAGTTGCCCAGCACCTCGCAGGCGGGCGGCCCATTGCGCCCGGGCCCCTGTACGAGCGGCGACACAAAGCGCCGGGCGGTGACGGCGACCGGCTCATAGCTGACGCCCAGGAAGCGCCGCAGCAGGCTCATGCCATGGTAGCCGTGGCACACCGACACCTGCGCCTGAGTGATGCGGCCCAGCTTGCCACTGGCCACCAGCGCCAGCCGGGCGGCGTGGTGTGGTTGCGCCCAGTACTGCTCGGCCACCTGCAGGCGCAGGCCTTTGCGTTCGAGGCTCCACAGCGCCGCCAGCTCGTCGATCGTCTCGGCGGGCGGCGTCTCCACCAGGGCAGGCAGGCCCAGGTCGGCCAGCTCGCGCAAGGCGGGCAGGTTCTGCCCACGCGAGACGCACACGACCACGAACTGCGGCTGCGCCTGCCGAGCCAGCTCGCTCAGCGACGCATACAGCGGCACGCCAAAGCGTCGAGACACATCCTCGGCGCGCGCGGGCGAGCGCCCCACCATGCCCACCATCTCCATGCGCTCGGGGCAGGCCCGGGCGACGCGCTGGTAGAACTCGCTGCGCCAGCCGGCGCCGATGATGCCGAACCGTATCATGATCTCGCTCCTCAATCGTTGGCTTGGATATAGGCCTGTGCATAGAGTCGCCCCGACAGGGCGAACGACCAGCCGATGCCCACCAGTGCGCCGATGCCCAGAAAGAGGGCGCCGCCCAGCGTCAACAGCGGGGCCAGCAGCACAATGCTGATATAGGCGAGCTGATAGGGGGTGGCGTTGTCGCGCAGCAGGGCGCGCACGCCGCCCAGCGCGAGCGTCTGCCGCAGCCCCCCGCCTTGCGCCAGCACGAGGGTGACGCCCACCATCCAGTAGCTCGCCACGAGTAGCCACAACGCGGCCGCCAGGCCCAGGGCCGTTGCCAGGCCGTTGCCCAGGCCGCCTCCCACCAAGGTGCGCAGCGCCCAGGCGGCCGCCTCGAGCAGGGCAAAGGGCAGCATATAGACCAGATAGGTCAGGCACCCACGCAGGCCGTCGCGCAGCAGCGGGCCGGGCTTGCGCCACGAGGGCAGCGGCTCGGCATCGCCGGCCAGGGTGCGCCGGGCGATCTCGACGCTCCACCCATAGAGCAGCCACCAACCCACCAGCGCCGGGATGAGCAAAGCCCACAGCGCCGCCACTGCCAGCTTGGCGATCCAGCGGCGGTCGTTGAGCACAAACGAGATGGCCTCAAACGGGTTCAGCGCGCGCCTCCTCGAGCATGTCGGGGCGATTATAGCCGCAGGCGTGCTCACAGGGCAATAGCCAGCACGACGCAACTTGCCGGCGAGGCCAGCCCTCTCGATAATGGCAGCACACCGCTCACGGGGGCTGCCCATGGCAGAGGACTTCCAGATGGTGGCCGAGGCGATGTTGATGGCCTTTGCCGAGTCGGTCGACGCCGCCGATGTCGATGGTCTGGCCGAGCTGTTCTGGCTCGACGACCAGCGCTTTGCCGCGATCGGAGATGCCATCGCCGAGCCGTTCGGCCGCGCCGCGCTCGTTGAACTGCTGGCCTCGCTCCACGCTCAAGGCCAGCCCGGAGACGCTACGAGCTGGCGCGATGTGCGGGCGCATCGGCTCGGGCCCGATGTGGGCTATGTCATCGCCAGACAACGCCGTGGCGACACCTGGGCCTGGGCGACCCTGATCTTGCTGAAAAAGGGCCGCGAGTGGGGCCTTTTGCACTGCAGCTTTGCGGTCCCGTTGCGCCGTGGCCAGGGCTGAGGCATACTCGCGCCATAGTAAATGCTTGCACCGTTGCAGGAGGCGGCCATGGCAGCGTTCCCCAGCCTGACGATCGAAGGCGTGACCATTTCGCGGGCGATCTGCGGCACCAATGCCCTGCTGGGTTATTCACACGTGAGCGCCGGCCGTGACGCCTGGGCTCGCGAGTATTTTACCGCGCAGCGCATCGCGCGGGTGTTCGCGCATTGCCAGGAGCTAGGCGTCAACGCGGTGATGGGGCCGCTGCATACGCGCCTGATAGAGGCGCTGGACGAGACCGCCCGGCTTACCGGGCAGGCCATGGTTTGGGTGGCCACCACGGCTGCCGACCGCGCCCCAGCCGGCCAGCTCGAGGCGCTGCGTGCGGCGCGCGCAGCCGGCCGCAGTGACGAGGCCACGGCCATCAGCCGCGCCTCGCTGGCCGAGCAGGCCGCCGAGCTCAAGGCGGCAGGTGCGCCCTTTTGTCTGCTGCACGGTGCCTGGGCCGATAGCTGGCCCGAGGACGGCGGCCACCTGCTGGGCTGCGCCGAGGCAATGGCTCAGATTCGCGCCGCGGGCCTGGTGCCGGGGTCGTCGTGTCACTATGCGCATCGCGTGGCGCAGCTGGATGAGGACGCCTATGGCGCCGCGGTGCTGGCCGCGCCGGTGAACCGCGACGGCTGGTACATGCGCCCTTCGCAGGGCGAGGCGCTGGAACGCTACGCCCGGCTGCGGCGGCCGTTGATCGCCATCAAGGCGCTGGCCTGTGGCAAGTTCGAGCCCGAGATGGACGTGGCCAGCAACCTGCGCTGGGCGGCCGCGGCCCCTGGCGTCGAGGCGATCGCTTTGGGGGTGATGGTCGAGCAGGAGGCCGACCAGAGCCTCCCCATCTTGCGCGCTGCCTTTGCCGAGCGCTACGGCTGAACGCGCTCGTCGGTGAGCTGAGCGAGGTTGATATGAGCGACCGTCAGCGCTGTCCCTGGCCGGGCGACGATCCCCTGATGCGGGCCTACCACGATGTGGAGTGGGGCACGCCCACCCATGACGAGCGCACCCTGTTCGAGTTTCTCGTGCTCGAGGGCGCGCAGGCTGGGCTGAACTGGGCGACCATCCTGCACAAGCGCGCAGGCTATCGCCAGGCCTTTGACGGCTTTGACCCGGCGCTGGTGGCCGGCTATGACGAGGCGCGCATCGCTGCGTTGCTGTCGAACCCGGGCATCGTGCGCAATCGTCTCAAGGTGCGCTCGGCGGTGAGCAATGCGCGCGCCTTTCTCGAGGTGCAGAGCGCCTGCGGGTCGTTCGACAACTACATCTGGGCCTTTGGCGAGGGGCGCACCCAGCACAACGCCTGGCGCGAGCTGCGCGAGATACCGGCGGTGACGCCTCTGGCCGAGGCCATCAGCAAGGACCTCAAACGGCGGGGGTTCACCTTTGTGGGGCCGACCATCTGCTATGCCTATATGCAGACCATCGGCCTGGTGAACGACCATCTGGTGAGCTGCTTTCGCTGGCAGGAGCTGACCGCAGCCCCCAAGCGCTAGGCGCCCGCCAGGCTCAACGCTCGCCAGCGGCCACCGGGCCGTCGACGCAGGCCAACCAGCCCGGGCGCCGGCATTCGCACGAGCCGCACACGCCCTGGCCGCAGCGCATCTCGGCCTCCCACGAGAGCTGGCTGGCGATGCCCTGCGCGGCGCACAGTCGCTCGACCGCTTCGAGCATGGGCGTCGGCCCGCAGGCGCACACCAGGTCGGGGCGCCACGCTGCCAGCCGGCTCGCCAACGGCGCTGTCACCAGGCCGCGCTCGCCCAGCGAGCCATCTTCGGTGGCCAGATGCAGTGGCACGCCCAGCGCGCCCAGGTCGGCGCACAGCAGCAGCTCGTCGGCGCAGCGCGCGCCCAGGCAGGCTTCGACGGCCAGGCCCTGGGCCAACGCCCGCTCGGCCAGAAAGCGCAGTGGCGCCACGCCATAGCCCCCGCCCACCAGCAGCAGCCTCTCGCCCGTGAGGGCATAGGCCTGCCCCAACGGCCCGCGCACCCAGAGGCGGTCGCCCACCCTTAACTCGTTGATGGCGCGGGTCACTGGGCCCACACCCACCACCAGCAGCGTCAGCGGATCATCGCCGGCCACAGAGAAGGGCTTTTCGCCCACGCCCGGCAGCCACACCATCACAAACTGCCCCGGCTGGGCGGGCAATGCCCGGTCGCACACCAGGGTGCGGGTGCGCGTGTTCTCCTGGCGTATCTGGCGGATGACATAGACCTGGTGCATGGGCTACTCCTGGCAGAGGGCCAGGCCGCGCAGATGGGCCAGCGTGTCATAGCCCTCGGCGGCCATAAAGGCGTCCAGCTCGGCGGCGATCTGGCCCAGCGCCTCGGGCCCGCGATACCACACAGCGCTGCCCACGCCCACGGCCGTGGCACCGGCCATGAGCATCTCGGCGGCGTCGACGCCCGTCAGCACGCCGCCGGTGCCGATGATGGGCAGCCCCACCTCGCCCGCAAGCTGCGCCACGCAGCGTAGCGCGATGGGCTTGAGGGCCGCGCCGCTCAGCCCGCCGCTGCGGTTAGCGAGCACCGGCCGGGCTGCGTACGGATCGATGACCATGCCCGGCATGGTGTTGATGGCGGTGAGAGCGCTCGCGCCGGCCGCCGCCACGGCGCGGGCGATGCGCACGATGTCAGGCACGTTGGGCGCGAGCTTGACACTGATCGGAATCCCGCCGGCGCCCGACACGGCCGCGGCCGTCACTTCAGCGGCGGCCCCTGCGTCGGCGGCAAAGGGCGTGCCGAATTCGTCGGCCACGTTGGGGCATGAGATGTTGACCTCGATCAGCGCTGGCCGCGCCACCGCGATGGTGCGTGCCACGTCGTGGTATTCCTGGGGCGTGCCGCCAAAGATGCTGGCGATGAGGGGCACTCCCAGAGGCTGTAGCCGCGCCCGGGCCTCGGCCAGCAGCGGCGCCTCGGCGTCGGCTCCCGGGTTGGTCAGGCCCACGGCGTTGATCAGGCCGTGGCCCCATTCGACGGTGATCGGGTTGGGGTGGCCTGCGCGCGGCGCTGGCCCGCAGCTCTTGGCGGTGACCGCCCCGGCGCCCGCCCGGGCCACGCGTTCGAGCAGCGCGGCGCTGGTGCCCAAGATGCCCGAGGCCAGCACAATGGGGTTGTGCAGCGTCAGGCCGAGCAGCGAGCAGGTCAGATCGGGCAAGGCATGGCCTCCATGGCGAGCGTGGCCGCATTGTGCCCTGCGGCGTGCGGCCGGGCAAATCGGCAGGGCGACGCTGCCGGCCCAGGCTTGCGCCGCCACTGGAACCGGACGTAGACTGCATCTGTCTGCCGGCTGGTGTTGAAGGGAGGCCCCTATGTCACACGAAATCGGCTTTGTCCCTGCGCCCACGAACGTGCGCGGCGCGCCCTACCCGCGGGTGAGCGCCGACGGCCGTGCGACCTTTCGGCTGGAGGCGCCGCAGGCGCGCGAGGTGCGGCTGCACCTGGCCGGGGGCGAGCGCACGCAGGGCGACGGGCCCTTGTTGATGGAGCGGGACGTCGAGGGGGTGTGGGCGCTGACGGTGACGCCCAAGGCGCGGGGCTTTCACTACTACTGGTTCGAGGTGGACGGGCTGGCGGTGAACGACGCGGGGAGCGAGACGTTCTTTGGGTACGGGCGGCAGTGCAGCGGGATCGAGGTGCCCGAGGAGGAGGGGAGGGCGGCCTACTATCAACCGCAGGAGGTGTTGCACGGGGAGGTGCGTGCGCGCTGGTACCATGCCGAGACGACCGGGGCATGGCGGCGGGCGCTGGTGTACACGCCGGCGGGGTATGACGAGGGGCAGGGGCGCTACCCGGTGCTGTATCTGCAGCACGGCGCGGGAGAGGACGAACGCGGCTGGAGTACGCAGGGCCGCATGCAGTTCATTATGGACAACCTGATCGCGGCCGGCGAGGCTGTGCCCATGCTGGTGGTGATGGAGTGCGGCTACGCCACGCCCCCGGGCCAGCAGGCGCCGTTGCCTGGGCAGCGCGGCGGCGTCAACCTGTTCGGCAGGCTAGTGATCGATGATCTGATCCCGATGATCGATCGCACCTATCGCACGCTGGCCGACCGCGAGCATCGCGCCATGGCCGGCCTGTCGATGGGCTCGATGCAGACGATGGACGTCACCCTGGCGAACCTCGAGCTGTTTGCGTGGATCGGCTCTTTCAGCGGGCCGCTGCTCCGCCAAGAGGCGTTTGATGTCAGGGCCGAGTTCGGCGGCGTGTTCGCCGATGCCGCGGCCTTTAACGACCGTGTCAGGCTGCTCTGGATCGGCGCCGGCACCGACGAGCCGCGCATCTACAATCCGGCCAGGGAGCGCACTGCGGCCCTGCAAGCGGCCGGCATTTGCTGCGTGTGGTTCGAGTCTCAGGGCACCGACCACGAGTGGCTGACCTGGCGGCGCTGCCTGCGCGATTTCGCACCGCGGTTGTTTCGGTAGCCCTGTCGCGCCCAGCGGTGGCGGCAGTCGGCGGCCAGACGTGCAGCAGGCCGGCCGTGGGCAACGATGGCCGGCCTGTGCATCGATGGCGTGCTCTAGTGGGCGTGGCGCTCTCGTGCCTGCGAACGCAGGGTGGCGCCCAGGCCCGCCAACACCCAGGCCGCGCCGACGCGAGCGAGCGGCCCGTCAATGACAGCCGCCGCACTGACGGCCACGGCCGCCAGCCCCAGCCAGCGGAGCCGCGGCAGAAGGCGCCAGGCGCGTACGGTGGCATAGACCCCCGCACCCCCCGCCACGACGGCCAGCGCCATGGCGGCAGCGCCAGAGCGGACTAGGGCCTCGTTGGCCCACAGCAAGGCGCCGCTGATGATCAACGCCCAACCCGCCACGCGTAACCCTCGCGGCGGTTGCACGAGCACGGACTCGGGCTCGCCGGGCGTCGAACGGAACATGTCCACCCCCTTCTGAGTCTCGCGAGCGGCCGTTCAGCCGTTGGCGCCCGGCCGTGGCACGCCAAAGAGCCCGTACGGGTCGCTGCGCAGCGCCCGTTCGTAGAGTGCCACCACGCCACCCGCTGCCAGCAATAGCGACTCGGCGGCGCCCACAGGCCCGTGAGTTACCAGCCCGCACCGCTCGGCCTCGGCCAGCACCTTGCTCCAGCCGGGCTCGGGTGGCTCGCCGCCAAAAACCAGCATGTCGGGCGGATAGAGCGCCTGCACCTCAACCGGCACCTCGTAGCAGGCCGCCACCTCGGGCGGGACGCCCACCTGCTCGGCATAGTGCATGCCGGTAAAGCGATAGACGCCCACACCCAGCAACAACGCCTTGCCGCTGTTGGCCAACAGATAACCCAGGCCATCACGGTGGCGCTCGGCCTCGTGGCCCCACGCCGCCACGCGATGCAGGCCAGCACCCACCAACACGCCGCGCCGCTGCAAGAAGGCATCGGCGATGGCGCCCATGCCCGTGGGCCCGATCCAGTCGTCGGGCAGGCGCCGCGCCTTGGACATGACGCCACGGGCGCGGTCGACGTCGCTAACCGGCAACGGCCTGGAGATGGGAAAGGCTGGCATCACCAGCGCGCCCTGTGGGCCCACAGCGGCCATCAGTGCGTTGACCACAGTCTCGGCGCCGCCTGCCACCCGCCCGATGGCGCTGAGCGAGCTATGCACCTCGAGCATGTCGCCGACCTGTACGCCCAGCATGCGCAGGTCGTGCAAGATCTGGTCCAGGCCCAGGCCCGCGTCGCCGTTCAGCGCCTCTGGCACGGTCTCACCCTGATGATTCCAGGGGGCGCGACCAGGCGTGCCCGTAGCAGCACACCCTGAACCCGATGGCACGGTAAAAGAGCTGGTCAGAGCCCACCCACACCTGGGTGGCGCCGCGTGCAGCCACGCGGCGGATGCCCTCATAGATCACCGCGCGGCCCAGGCCCTGACGGCGAAAGTCGGGGTGGGTGGCCACCGGCTCGAGAAGGCCAACGTGATTGTGCTGGTCGTGCCAGAGCAGAGCGATCGAGACATAGCGGCCGTCGGGCGCGATGACGTGCAGGTCGAGCGACGGGTCATAGTCGGGGGCGCGCAGCAGCTCGCGGTAGTGCGCCGGCGTGCTCCAGTCGCGCGGGTCAGCGTGCCCAAAGCCTCGCCCGATGCACTCGGCACGCCGGGCTGCATCGCCGCCCTCGGCCATGCTGGCCACGGCAAAGCCCGCTGGCAGCTCTGCGTTGGTCGGCGTGCCGATGGAAAAGCGCGACGCAGGCTCGTGCTCCTCTGGTCGACAGCGATAGCCCCGCGCCACCAGCGCGGCCACCAACTCTGGGTCACGGTCTGCCGCCCAAACCCGCAGCCAGCCACCTTCGTCGGCCAGATGCGCCTCGGCCCACGCCAGGGCGTCGGGCAAGATGGCGCCATAGCCGGGTCGGTGCTCGATCCAGCACTCACCGAGATGCGTCGACTCGGTATGCACCAGCGCCACGATGCGCCCGCCGTCCTCCCAGACAGCGACGTGCGCCTCCCACCAGACGATGCCGGCCAGGCTCTCTGCGGGGGTGGGGCTGAGGTTACGGGGCCAGTTGACCAGGTAGGGCACACCCGAGTAGCGGCACCAGTTCCAACGAGCGATGTCCCAGTTGACCGGGCTTTGATGCGCAGACCAGGTCTCGACCAGCATGTCGCGCACCGGCCCAAAGTCCTCAGGCGCATAGGGGCGAGCTATCGGTTTCATATTGTCTCCAGATGCGGCGATTGCGGGCTCACGCTGGCTGACAGCCGGGGCAGTAGTAGACCGACCCGCCCAGGTAGGCCTGTTTGACGATGGTCGCGCCGCAGGCCGGGCAGGGCATGCCGGCCGTTTTGGCGCACAGCACGGTGCGGTAGCCGCCCGGCTGCCAAAAGAGGTCGCGCTCGGTATCGCGGCCGCCCAACGCCGTCATCTCGGCCAGCAGCTCTTTGACCGTGGCAAAGAGCAGGGTCAGCTCCGCGCCGCTGAGAGTGTCCATCCTGCGACGCGGGTTGAGCTTTGCTGTCCACAGGATATCCTGCAGCACGCCGTTGCCCAGCCCGGGGATGCGCTGCTCGGTGGCCAGAAAAGCCTTGACCGACAGCCTGGGGGTGTCCTCGGTCCACAGCCCGTCAAAATAGGGACGGTCAAAGGCGTCGCTGAGCGGCGATGGCTTGGCGCGATGGGCGTCGACGTGCAAGGCGCCGGTCGGCTCGCCTGCGGGGTAGCACATAAAGGCGCCCCACATCTGCGCGCTCGACGTGATCGCCGTGCCGTCATCGAACTCGATCAGAAGCTGATGCTTCTTGGGGCGGGCCTCTCCCGCAAGGTGGTAGCGGATGGGCGCGCTCACCGACAACTCCATATCGCCCGCACGAAAGCGGATCATCTCGCCAGAGGCGGGCGAGCCGGCGATGACCTTGCCGGCCAGGCGGTCGTGGTACTCGGCCGGGTCTCCCGAGTACCACGCAAACTTGTGGGGCGAGGCGCTGGCCATGGCCAACCGCACACGCTTGCCAGAGAGGGTCTCATCGATCTGTCGCGAGATGGTGACAGCCTCAGGGATCTCGATCATCGCGCCACACGCTCCTGGCCTGCACCGCTTGCGCTGCAGGCCCAACGCGCCGCTGAGGGCGCCGGGTGGAACGGTTGTGATATAGCATCTGTAAGCGTTCTGTGCAAATGGGTTGCTGTTGGCCGTCAGGCCAGCAGCTCGTCGCACAGCGCCTGGGCGTCGTCGGGCGAGGCCACCACCGGCACGATGGCCAGGCCCTCGGCCGGCAGCTCGTCGCGCAACACGCGCAGGTCCTCGCCGCTGCAGTCGCCCCACACCAGCAGGGGTTTGGCCCGCATGATCTCGCGATAGATGGGCAGCAGATCGCGTGCCGTCGGTCCGCCGCGGTCGAGGTGCAGCTCGATGACAGCGACGGGCGCGTCCAACAGGGGCCGGTAGGGGATGTAGCGCGCCGGGTGCAGATGAAAAACGCACTGCTCAAACGCGGCCGCGATGGCCACGTCGTGCGGATAGATGAACGTGCGGTAGAGCGCCGGTGACAGCAGGGCGGCGTTGTCCTCTTGCAGCACGACGGCGCGTCCCGGAGCCCACAGGCCATAGAGCGAGCCGGCGCCGCCCTCGAGCAGCGGCAGCGCATTGAGCTGGGCGCGGGCAAAGGCCACCCAGTAGTCGGCCACCTGCGCGGCCAGGGCGTGCACCCGGGCAGGCTCGTCGATCATGGCATAGATAAGGCGCTCGAGGCCCAGCAGGGCGCCCAGCACGTCGGCCACACCGCGCATGAGGGTGACGCCCAGCGCAAAGCGCCCCGCAGACCGCTCGCCCAGGGTGCGGGTCATCTGCAGGCAGAGCTCCACCCAGGGGTTGTCGAGGCTAAAGGCCGGCAGAGCCGGCCAGGCATGGCCTGTGACCGCCGGCAGCGCCCGACAAGAGCCCGTGTGGTGGTCGGCCACCACCGGGCAGCCCAGCGCCGCTTCCATCCACGGCACGCCCGTAAAGACGCTGGCCGCAAAAGGCAAGTGACCCGGGCAGTGCGAGTGCAGCGCGTAGAGTCGCTCATAGTCACCGGCCCAGTCGATGGCGGCCACATCGCCGGCCGTAAAGCAGCCGGCCGGCAACGCTGCCGCTGCGCGATAGTGGTGCAGCGGAAAGTACTCGCCCACGAAAAAGCCGATCACCGGCGTGGCGTTGCGTCGCTGGTAATAGTCTCGTAACAGCGTCGTGTTGAACGCGGCCATGCAGCGGTCCCTCTCTGTCTGGCGTTGCCGTGCTCTGCGCTCACGGCGAGCGCCCGAGCCTGTCAACAGGGTGGCGGCGCTCAGCGCGGCTCGGCGGCCGGCGCCAGCCCGGCAAACGCCAGCGCGTCGGTCCAGGTGAGGCGTTCGGCGGCGAAGCCGCTGTAGCGCGGCCCGTGAGGCGCCGAGACGCCCGGCAGATCGAGTTCGCCTGGCAGCACCGCCTCGGCCAGCGCTCCCACAGCGCCGGCCAGCTCGCGTAAGGCGCCCTCGGCCAGCCAGTAGCGCGTGCCCCAGGCGCCTTGATAGGCCGTCACCCAGGCAGCGGCGTCGAGGTTGACGCGCTGCCGCCAGGCGTTGGGCTTGAGCGTAACGCCGCCGCCCGTGGCACGGTCGACGAGCTCGTACAGCCGCACCAGGTCGTATTCCTTGCGCTCAGGGTAGCAGGCATGCGACCCGGCCGCCACGTACACGTTGGGGTGGTCGCCCGACAGCGAGACATCGGGGTGTTGCCAGGGCTTGGTGATGCGCGAGTTATGCCCTTGATAGCAGATGTAGGCTGGCGGTTCGACGGGACGGCCTCCCTCGAGGCGGAAGAACAGCTGCACGCCCTCCCAGTCGCCCTCGTGATCGTTGAGGCCGCCGAAAGTGGCAGCCCAATCGTTGTAGGCATACAGGAACCAGTACTGCAGGTTGAGATAGTCGCCCTGGCGGGCCATGCGGTAGTAGTAGGTATAGCCCCGGCCGCCCTTTTGGCTCGCTTCGTAGCGCTGCAGCGCCTCGTCGCGGGCCTCGACGGGCAAGCGAAAGCGAGGCATCTCGGCGGCCGCGCCGCGGCGACGCAGGCTGACGGCTGGCGACATGAACAGCCCGTTCCACCAGAACAGGCGGGTGGCGAGCTGGGTGGTGCTCGAGAACCAACGATAGAGGCGCTGCGCCCGACCCTGGTCGTAGGCCGGCGCCGCAGGGCCACGGGCCCAGGCCAGCAACAGCTCGAGCAGATCGCGGCTCCACGTGCGGGCCACTTCGAGGCCTGTCAGCGGCGCCGCCTCGACGGTGCGCAGAAAGGTGTCGTCGGCGGCCACCTGGTGGAGATGCTCTGGGCGCACGCGTCCCGTCGCTGCCAACGGCCGTTCGTCGCCATGCCGATAGAGTGCCGCGTAGCCCAGCAGGTCCTCGGCGGCCATGGGCATAAAGCGCTCGCCCCTGGCAAAGTGGAGTATGGGGGCGTACTTTTCGTGGAGTTCTACGGGCATGGGGCGACCTCCTGAGCGCGATTATGCCGCCAGGGGGCGCCATGGTCAAGCCCTATACGTCGTGCCGAGCCAGGCAAGCTTGGCTGCTCCCTGGCCTTACGACAGGCTTTGGCTATACTCGGCCCAGCGATGCGTGACGAAGGGAGGTGAGCCCATGTCAACGGGCGCGATCGATGCCGACACGCGAGCTGCGCTCCTCGCGATGCAGTGTGAAGAGATCACCGGCCATCACATCTACCTACGGCTGGCCGGCCGCGTCAACGATGCGCACAACAGCGCAGTTCTGCGCCGCATCGCCGCCGAAGAGTCGCGTCACTATGGGCTGCTGCGTGCGCTTACGGGCAAGGCCGTCAAGCCCCGTCGCTGGCGCGTGACCTTTTACTACTGGCTGTCGCGACTCCTTGGCCTGACCTTTGGCATCAAGCTCCTGGAGCGTGGCGAACAGCAGGCCCAGGCTGGCTATGCCGCCTATATCACGCGGGTGCCCATGCTGGGCGAGATGCTGGCCGAGGAGCAGGCGCACGAGGACGAGCTACTGGCCATGTTGGACGAAGAGGCGCTGCAGTACGCCGGATCGGTGGTCCTGGGGCTCAACGACGCCCTGGTGGAGCTGACCGGCGCGCTGGCGGGCTATAGCCTGGCGTTCCAGAATACGCGCCTCATCGCGCTGACGGGGTTGATCACTGGCGTCTCGGCCTCGCTCTCGATGGCGGCCTCAGAGTACCTGTCGACGCGGGCCGAAGGGGGCGAGCAGAGCCCCACGCGGGCGGCGATCTATACCGGCATCGCCTATGTGGTGACGGTGGCGCTACTCGTGGCGCCCTTTCTGCTCCTCAAACACTATCTGGCGTGCCTGGCGCTGACTCTCGCCATGGCGGTGCTGGTCATCGCCGCGTTCAACTATTACCTGGCCGTGGTGCGCGATGAGGGCTTTCGGCGGCGCTTTGGCGAGATGGCGCTGATCTCGCTTGGGGTGGCCGCCCTCTCCTTTGGCATCGGCTACCTCGTGCGGGCGCTGTTCGGCATCGAGATCTAGCGGGCAGGCAGCTCACCGCAAGGTGAGCGTCGTGAGGGTGAGGGTATCGCCTCCCCCGACGTAGGGCGCCCGCACGATAGTCGCGCTATCATACATGCCCACCACGATGCGCAACTCGCGCGCGTCGAGCGCTTGGGGCAGCGCCACCGGGTGGCGGTCGAGCACCTGCTCGCCCGGCTGCCACAGCTCGGTGGGCCGCGTGCCCAGCACGGGCAGACCATCATGCTGCGCCACCAGCTCGCCGCGCTCGTTGAGCACGTGGACGAACACCGTGTAGGGCGCCGGCACAGGGTGCTCGGCCCGCCAGGCCAGGGTAACATCGAGCGACGCCCCCGCAGCCACCGCGCCGCCGTCTCGAGCCGCAGGCCGCCCATCGCTCGTCAGGTGATAGCCGAGCAGCTCGATGCCGTTCTCGAGGCGGGCCGACAGCGGAGTCAGGGCCGTAACAGCGGCCCGCTGGGGGCGATAGGCGACGACATCGATCCGCCGAAAGCGCGTGCGCTGCTCGCGTAGGGCGTTGTACTCGAGCCAGTGCTGGGCGGCCTGCTCCCTATCCCACGACGAGCCGGCTTGAGGCACGAACCACAGACGGTCATACTGCTCGCCCAGCTCCTGCAGGCTGGCGGCGATCTCGTCGGCGCCAGCGGCGGCGTGGCCTGGCACCATCACGCGGGGCATGGCGAGGTTGCGCAGGTAATAGTCCCAGCAGGGGTCAGGCGTGTTGGTCACAAACACGTCGCCCGGCTGCGCCTCGTGGGCGACATAGGCAGCCGCCTCGCGGTAGCCGCTGGTGCGGCTATAGTCGGGGTTGGTCTGGTAGCGATAGACGCTGATCAGGTTCAGTGTCAGCAGCGCCGCGAGCGCGAGCGCGCCCAACCAGCGCGCGACGGGCCCTTGACGGTCGAGCAGGCTCTCGACACCGGCGACGAGGATGAGCCACCATGATAGGGCAGCGCCCAACAGATAGCGTGGTTCGTAGGTGGCCCGCAGGTACTGCATCAGAAAGTTGACCAGCGCAGTGGCCACGACCGTGCTGAGGGCCAAGGCCCACAAGGCGCGGTCACGACGCCACAACGCCCTCAAGCCGAGCGCGAACAGGGGCAGAGTGGCTATCGCCAGCCAGCGCACCCAGGCGCGCGGCCAGGCGTCGCCCGCGGTGAGGTAGGTGATGCTGTTCACCAGGAAGCGGGCCAGGCGGGGTGCGCTGGGCTCGGAGAGCTGCCCGGACGCTATCAGAGACGGGTAGGCCACCACCAACCAGGGCGCGAACAGGGCCAGCGCCAGGCCCACCCCAAGTGCGAACCGCGGCAACAGGCGGCGTCTTTCACGGTGGCAGAGCACATAGGCCACATGCCCCACGTAGGCAAAGGCGGCATAGTAAAAGCCATAGACGCTGAGGGCGCAGCACGCCCCGTAGGCCACCCAGCCGAGCCAGTGTGGACGCCTCGCCAACCGTAACAACAACAGCGTGGCCGCCGCCGTGAACAGGACGGCGAGGGTGTACTGGGTGCGCAAGTCTTGCCCGATCCACACCAGCGCCTGACCGATGGCAAAGAACGCGGCCAACAGCGCCGCCCGGCGGGCGTCGCCCGTCAGGCGGCCGATGCCCCAGACGATGGGCACGGTCAACGTGCCCAGCATCGCCGTGGGCAGGCGCATGCCGAACTCGGAGGCGCCCAACGCCCTGATCGTGGGGGGCAGCAGTAGATAGTGCAGCGGCGAGTGAGGCTCTCCCAGGCGCAACAGCAGGGGGATGATCGCACGCACCGGGCGCAGTGCCACGATATAAGACACCGCCTCGTCGCCGCGCAATTCCTGATGGCCGAGCCTGAACAGGCGCAGGCCGGCGGCGACCGCCACCAACGAGAGCGCCAGCCATAGCGCACTGCCTGGCGGCAACGGCAGGCTGGGTGCCGGCAGGCCCTCGAACCACGTTCGCCAGCGCGCCGGCCAGCGCGGCTCCCACCGCGCCACCGGGCGGCGCACGATCAGGGGCAGGGCTGCGCCCAGCAAGAGCGCCAACATCGCGGCGAGAAGCGCCTGCCTTACATCGTGGGCAGCATACCACAGGCGCACCTGATGCCGGCCGGCGCTCAGCGCCAAGCTCTGCAGCGCATAGTCGGCCCGCAGGAGCTTTGCCGGGGCACCGTCGACGGTGGCTCGCCAACCCGGCAGACGCCACTCGCTGATCACCAGGTAGCCGGGCGCCTGCGTCTCGACGTCGATCTGGAGCTGGTTGGCCGCCAAACGCTGCACCTGCACACGGGGCGCAGCGTCACTGCCGGCCAGGGGCAGCGCGGGCGCACCCTCGAGCAGCACGGTGGACGCGGGATCAAAGCTCGGCTCGCGCAGGCGCTCCAGGGCGACGCTCTGGTCGGCGACGGCCTCGGCCTGGTAGACCATCCACGCGCGACCCAACTGTCCCTTGCTGCGGTAGACGCGCGCTGGCTCGTGCTGCTCCCACAGGGCGCCTGCCGGCAGCACGGCCACCTGCTCGAGGTCGCTATCGTCGAGCGGCGTCAGGCTGAGCACGTAGGCGACATCGAGCAGCGGCCGCCAGCGTTCGCCAGGCAGCGAGCGCAGGGCTTCGAGGGCAGCGGGCCGGAGCGGGCTGATGCCGCGCACATCCTCGAGGCCGTACAGCTCGCCCAGGTTGGTGATGGCGATGCCGCCCGAGTCGATACGCTGCGGCGCGTCGGTCTCCTGCGCCCAGGGCAGTTGGTGCCACGCCTCAATGCCGTAGGCCGGCACCCGTGGCACCGCTCGCAGGTTGACGATGCCGAGGTCGACGAACAGGAGTAGCAGCAGCACGCCCCAGCTCCAGCGCCTGGGCAGGGTCGGCGCCAGCAGCGTGGCGCTCACGGCGGTCAGCAGCGCACCGCAGAGCCAGAGCCGCACCCACCGCTCGGGCGCATCTGGCAGCATGACGGCGAGCATCACGGCGCTGATGGCCAGCAGCAGGCCCATGGTCACCACCACGCGGCGCCACACGGGCCGCCACGCGTCCGCATCGGCGTCGAGCCAGTGCGCGCAGCCGATGGCCGCCAGCGCGGCAAGCCCCAGGCTGTAGAGCGACAGCCAGCGCTCTTGCTGGCGAAAGAGCCCCAGCCCTGGCAGGATGCGGTAGCCCAGCTCGAACAGGACGCCGTCATCGCCCAGCGCCAACACGCTGGCCAGCAGCACCACGACGGTCCAGAAACGCAGCTCGCCCCTGAGCGCTCTGTCCGCTGTCGAACCTCGCCACCAGGCCGCCAGCGCCAGCATCAGCGCTGGCATGCCGACATACTGCGGCACAAAGCGGGTCAACGCGCCGGGCGCCAGCGCCTGCAGATAGTCGGTCAGTGGCAGGCCCGACTGCACAAAGCCATAGCCGACGTCGCCTCGCACCGTGTAGGGCAGGTAGCGCAGCGCCGGGTACCACGAGGCGGCCGAGCCGCCCACGGCCATCAGCGCCACCAAGGCGCCGCCGCCCAGCACCCAGCCGGGGCGCCAGCGCGCACGGCAGGTGACGTAGAGATAGTAGGCAGCCGCGACATAGGCGCCATGGAGCAACGTCTGGGGATGGCCCGCCAGTGCGCTGCAGGCCAGCGCGAGGCCGCTGCCGGCCAGCCAGGGCAGGGGGCGCTCGACACGGGCCGCCTGGCGGATCAACAGCAGGGCCAGCGGCAGCCAGGCGATGGTCTCGAGGATGGCGAGCTGCAGCAGGGGATAGCCCGTGAGGTATCCGCCCAGGCCAAAGGTGGTCGCGGCGATCAGCCCGGCCTCGCGCCGCGCGGTGATGTGGACGGTGAGCGCATAGAGGCCGGCTCCGGCCAGCCAGAGGTGCAGCAGGCCCTCGATCTCGAGCAGGTGGACGGGCAACGGCGTGGCGGGCGACAACCGGAGCAGCAGCAATCGTGGCGGGTAAAAGGTGGCAGCCTGGACGTCGGCAGCAAACGGAAAGCCGCCAAAGCTGCCGGGCGACCAGACGGGCAGCCGCCCCGCGGCAAGCTCGCGGTGCTGAAAGACCGCGAACGGGTAGAACTGGCCGGTCAGGTCGCTGGCCGGCAGTGCCTGGGCGCCAATGACGAGCGGCCCGTACAGCACGCCAACCAGCGCCGTCCACAGCAACAGCGGCAGCAGATGGCTACGCAGGTGGCGCATGGGCCGCATCCTAGCATCGCCACACTGAGGCGTCAAAGCTCACTAGCCCGCCGGCTCGACCACGGTGCGGTCGAGGTAAGCGTGTCCGTCGGCGATGCTGTAGTGGGCCACCTGGCGCCAACCCGCGACGCCGGCCTGTCGGGTGACGGTGTGCACGGGTACTTCGGCCGGCGCGGGCCCGTCGAGCAGCAGCTCGTGCAGCACACGGCCGTCCATCGACGCTGGCCGCGCGATGCCCAGCAGACGCAGCACGGTGGGGGCTACGTCCACCAGGCCGCAAGGGGCGTCTGAAATGATGCCCTGCCGGATGCCTGCGCCCCAGGCCACCAGGGTGTTGCGCAGCGCATAAGGGCTGGTAGAGCCATGCGTGGCGACGCTGCCGCCGGGCCGGCCGGCCACCATGCCCGGCACGCCGTGAGCGTTGACGTCATCGCTCCAGCGCGGTGAGTACATGATGGGCGCCGAGCGAGCATGGCCACCGCCGACGGCGCTCTGGGGCAGGGCGCCTGAACAGGCCGCGAGCAGATCATCGCGCACAAAGACGCCGCTCACCCAGGGCTGGGCCAGCAGCCAGGCGGCGAGCTCGCCCACGCGCCGCAGCACCTCGGAGCTCAGATACAGGCTGCACCCGGTGCGCACGACATCCAGCGAGTCGGCCGAAGCCTTGAACCCCGCAGCGATCAGCGCAGCGGTGGCGGGGTGATCGGGGCCGATGGTGTCAAAGCCATGGTCTGACAGGCAAAACACCGTCAGCGGCTCGGGGAGCGCGTCGGCCAGGTGCGCCACCAGCGCCTCCACCTCAGCATCCACCTGGCGCAGCGCGTCGACGGCCTCGGGCGAGCCGATGCCATAGGCGTGCTGGGCATGGTCTGGCTCGGTGATCCACAGGGTGACCACGTCGGGCCGGTAGCGGGGGATGAGCAGGTCTCGCAGCGTGGCGATGACCTGGCGATTGCGCTCGGCCGACGAGGCGGCCTCGGTGAGCAGGCCGCCGTGCTCATCGCGCAGCTCGGCCTCAAAGCTCTCGGGCCAGGCCACCGCCCAGTTGACGATGGGCGCTGTGACGGTCGGGTTGGTGAGGTAGGTGGTGCCGGGCGAGCCCGAACCGCCTGACACAAAGCGACGGCCGTGCCGCGCCAACAACTCTGGCAGGGTGGGCACGCTCAGCAAACGGCCGCCCTCGGCATCGGCCATGGCCTGCAGGGCGCGCCAGTCGGCGCACGAGATCGGCTGGGCGGGGTCAACAGCGGGTACATAGAGCTCGTTATCTACGAGACCGTGCTTGCCGGGCTGGCAGCCGGTGCTCAGCGTGGCGGCGTTGATGCGCGTGGCGCTGGGCCAGGCCGCGTGGCTCTGACGACATAGCACGCCGGCGCGGCTCTGGCGCGCCAGATAGGGCGTGAGCTCGTCGCAGATCAGGTCAGGCCGCAGCCCATCCCAAACAATGAGCAGGATCATGACGCCTCCTGGCGATATGGGGCCGCCCGACGGCCCGTGTTGGAGATAGCATAGCGCCCCTGGCGCGCCGGGCCAAGGAGAGCACCGGTAACAGCCACTTGACAAAGAACCTGTGGGCCAAAACCCATCGCTGGCCAGCGAGAATGAGACTGAAGTCGGCCCCCTGCCACTCGCACGAGGAGCAGCAGCCCGGCCTAGACCATGACTATGTTCAGCCCGGCAATCTGTTCGGGCTGCTGCCGCCCGACGAGCAGCAGCGCCTGATCGCCAACATCGTCGGTAGCCTCAAGTCGGTGCCGGTCGAGATCCAGCACCAGATGGTGGAGCACTTTACACGCCTGGATCCGGCCTATGGCGGGGGCATCGCCAGGGGGCTGGGGCTGTAGACCACTGACGCCACATGCACGCCCGGGGGTGCGCTCTCGCACACCCCCGGGCATCGCTGTCAGAGAACGGTCAGGGCACGATCGGCGTGCGTTAGCAGATGGGGCCCGTCAGGGCCGATGACCACGGTGTCCTCGACGCGCACGCCCCACGCTCCGGTGTAGATGCCGCAGTTGCCCACCGCGATCACCACATTGGCGGGCAATGGCGGCGCTTCCTTCTCGCCGTGGAAAAAGGCATGGCCTGCAGGGAGCGGCGGTTCCTCGAACTCGATGCCGATGCCGTGGATCGGTGGCCCGAACAGGTGCTCGCCATGGCCGCCCTGCCTGATGGTCTCGTGCATGGTGTGCTCGAGGGTCGCCATGGTCACGCCGGCGCTCGCCAGAGCGATGGCGCTCTGCTGGGCGCTGGCATAGAGCCCATAGGCGCTGGCCTGGTCATCGGACACGTGCCCCACAAAGACGGTGCGGCACACATCGGCGCTGTAGCCATCCACGATTGGGTGCAGGTCGATCAGCACGGCATCGCCCGGCTGCAGACGTCGTTGCGTGGGCAAGCCGTGCGCTATGCTGGTGCGCGGCCCGGTCGCAACGTAACTGCGCCAGAACTCATCGGCCCCGGCCTGGCGCATGGCGTATTCGCCCGCGGCGGCCACCTGGCTCTCCGTAGCGCCGGCCACGACTGCCTCGATGGCGGCGGCCACACCGATATCGGCCACCCGCGCGGCCGCGGTCAGGCGCTCGATCTCCTCGGCGTCTTTGACGAGGCGAAGCTGGGTCATGACATGCGTGGCATCGAGCACGCCCATGTCTGCGGGCTTGGCGTGCGGGTGGGTGAGCATCGCACGCATCGACTGGGTGACATAGGTGTACTCCAGCCCCAAGGCGCCGTCGGAGATGCCGTACCGGGCGAGATCGTGGGCGATGCCATGGATCATGCCCACCTCATCGTCGAAACCGGTGAGGTGGTCATAGTGCGCCAGGGCGGCCACGTCAGCGATGTCCGTCTTGGGGACGCCCAGCGCCACCTGCCCCTGACGAGTGACAAGAGCATAGGCGCACAGACGACCGTCGCCCGTGAGGTACTGCATGTTGGCGGGCTTGGTGAGCAACGACGCCTCGATCCCGGCTGCCTGCATGAGCGACGCGCAGCGGGCCACGCGCTGTTGGTACGGTTTGGCGTTCACGGCTGCCTCCTCAATGTGCTTGCGACCAACCACGATCCTGAGCAGCAGTCACCACAGTCATTCTAGCAGCTCGTAGGGTGCCACTCAAGCAGTTCGCCATCTGGTCAGACCACCATACCACTTGACCTCGCACCCGACCTGCCTATAATCAGAGGTCGTCATCAGTGCGCGGCGTCGGGTCTGCGCCAATCCGTCTCTTCATCTGGAGGTCTGTACGATGCAATACCGTCCCTATGGCAACACCGGCATGAGGGCGTCTACGCTCGGCTTTGGCGCCATGCGCCTGCCCAGCCTGCCCGACGGCACCTGCAACTATGATCTCTCGGTGCCGATGCTGCGCCGTGGCCTCGACCTGGGCATCAACTATATCGATTCGGCCTGGGGCTATATCAACGGCACCAGTGAAGTTGCCGTGGGCAAGGCGATCAAAGGGTATGACCGCAGCAAACTGATCATTGCCACCAAGATCCCCGCGAACGACATCGACGGCGATACCTGGCGTCAGCGTCTGGAGATCCAGTTGCAGCGCTTTGACCAGCCCTACATCGACGTGATGCACTTTCACGGGCTGACGCTGGACGGCTTTAAGAGCCATCTGCTCGGGGCCAAGGGCTGCCTCAAGGCGGCGCGCAAGGCCCAAGAAGAGGGCCTGGTGCGCTTTCTGGCCTTTTCGTCGCATGACACCCTGGCCAACATCATGGAGCTCATCAAGACCGACGAGTTCAATGGCGTGACGCTGCAGTACAACATCCTCGATCGCCACCTGGTGGAGGCGATCGGGCTGGCCCACGAAAAGGGCATGGGCACGGTGATCATGGGCCCGGTCGGCGGCGGCCGTATGGCCATGTTCAGCCCTGCTCAGATGCAGGAGATGCTGCCCGAGTCGGTGGCCTCGGCGTCCGACCTCGCCATCCGCTGGGTGCTCTCCAACCCCGCGGTCACCGTGGCGCTCTCGGGCATGAACACCATGGAGATGATCGAGCAGAACGTAGCCTCGGCCGAGCGCGAAGAGCCCTTTACCTCTGCCGAGACCCACGCCGTGACGGCCATGCTCAAAAAGCTGCAGTCGTTCGCCGATCTCTACTGCACTGGCTGTGGCTACTGCATGCCCTGCCCCAACGGCGTCGACATTCCCGGCAACTTTTTGCTGATGAACTATGCCCGCGTCTATGGCATGAAGGACTATGCCCGCGAGCAGTATGCCAGGCTGTTGAAGGGCGAAGAGGTCTGGCTGCAGGGCGTGCGCATCAAGGGCCTGTCGGCCGATCAGTGCGTCGAATGCGGCGCGTGCGAGCCCAAGTGCCCGCAGAACATCCCCATCATCGACCAGCTCAAAGAGACTCACGAGGCGCTGAGCGCGTAGCGTCTGCACCCAGGGCGCTGAGAGGGCAGGAGATGATCCTGCCCTCTATTGTTGTCTATGCCCGGCGACGCCGCTGTTGTGCCGGCGTTGGCCCGTTGCTATACTCGTCCCATGGTTGCAGACCCCGGCGAGCTGACGCCACCACTCGACCGATCGCCACACTGCAGCTCAGCCTCTGGCCCGAGCGCCTCTCGGCATGCCCGCTTCAGGTGGGAGTGGCTGGCGCCGGTGCTGCTGTATGTTTTCCTGCGTATGGTCTATCTGCAGTGGGGCGCCTATCACCCTTCTGATTCGCGCTGGTCGGTGCATACCGCTGTCAGCATCCTGCATCAGGGCAACACCGACCTCAACGAGTACGCGGACCTGATGAAGGGGGGGATCGAGGCCGACTATACCCTGCACCAGGTCGGCGAGCGCATCTACACGCGCTATCCGGTGGGGGCGTCGGTGCTGGCCCTGCCCTATGTGGCCCTGTTCGACGGCTATGCGCAGGTGTTGACCGGCCAGGGCGTGGACGCCTATCTGCGCGAGTACGGCGCCGGCCACCTCGAACGTCTCATCGCCAGCTCGCTGACCGCGCTGGGCATGGCATTCCTCTACCTGCTGCTGCGGCGGCGCCTCGTATGGTGGGCGGCGCTGGGGCTCTCGCTGGCCTATGGCCTGGGCACGAGCGCCTGGTCGACCGGCGCACTGGCGCTGTGGCAGCACACGCCCACGCTGTTGCTGATGACTCTGACGCTGTGGCTGCTCGACCTCGCCTGTGAACGGCCGGCGCTCGTGCAGTTTGCGGGGCTGACGCTGGCGCTCTCCTTTGTGTGCCGGCCCACCACCGCCATCGTGATCCTGCTGGTGACGGCCTATGTGGCTTGGCGCCAACGGCCCTACCTGTGGCGCTACCTGGCCTGGGCTGCGCCCGTCGCGGCGGCCTTTGTGGCCTACAGCATGGCAACCTATGGCCGCCCGCTGCCCCCTTACTACCTCATGCAGGGCATCGGCACCACCGCGAATCTGTGGGAAGGACTGGCCGGCACCCTGATCAGCCCCAATCGCGGTCTGTTCATCTGGACGCCGATGGTGTTGGTGGCCTTTTACGGGCTCTACCTGCGCGTCAGCGGCCGCTCCTTTCGCTGGCTCGATGGGCTCTTGTGGGTCAGCATCGCGTTGCACTGGCTGTTGATCTCGGGCTGGTCGATGTGGTGGGGCGGGCACTCTCTCGGGCCGCGCTTTTTCACCGAAATGCTGCCGTTCTATGCCTACCTGACCGTGCCCGTGCTGCAGCACCTGCCCGGCCAGCGGGCCTGGGGCAGGGCGGCCACGGGCGCCCTGCTGCTGGGCAGTGCGCTTTTTGGGCTGGCCGTGCAGTACCACGTGGTGGCCGACGAGGGCCCCGCGCGCTGGAACGCCCAGCCCACCAACGTCGACATCGCGCCCTCGCGGCTGTGGAACTGGCGCGACCTGCAGTTTCTGCGCCACGGCGACGACGTGCCCGAGCCGATGGACGGCGTGCGCATTAGCAGGACGCCCTGGTTCGAGTTCGACACCTCTGTTCCCGGCAAAGGCTGGAGCGACCCCGAACGCGACCCCTTTGGACAGACCTACACCTGGATGGACAAGAAGCGGTCCACGCTCTACATTGACGTGGGGCGGCCCAGCGACCTCGACATCGGCATCCGCGTGTTGAACTGGCTGGACGATGGCACGCTGGCCAGCCTGGAGCTGACCCTGGATGACCAGCCCATCGCGCTGCACCGCTCGTGGGATGAGCAGGGCGCCGCGCTCTTTGGCGGGCGGGTGCCTGCCGATGCCTTTGCGCCGAGGCGCCGTTACCACGTGTTGGCGTTCAGGGTGGATCGTGTGCTCAGTCCGGCGGTCAAGGACCCACAGAGTACCGATCCGCGCAAACTGGCGCTGGCGCTGGACTGGATCAAGCTCCTGCCGGTTGACGCTCGACCCTAGAGCCCGTCGCTCTGCAGCCCGCAAGTGAAAGGAAGCACGATGGTCAAGCCGCCGCTCTGGAGGCGCGCCTACTGGTCTGCGTACCTGCTGTGGCACTACCGCCAGCAGCCACCCTTGCCCTATCTGCCGCGCGAGCAACTGTGCGCCCGCCGCGATGCCAACGTGCGCCGCATGGTGGCCTATGCCTACCGCTGGGTGCCCCATTACCGTGAGACGATGGACCGCCTCGGCCTGGCGCCCGCTGACTTTCGGGCGGCAGACGACTTGCGCCGGCTGCCCATGATCACCATCGCCGATCTCCAGCGCGATCCTGCGCGCTACCGCTCGACCCAGTTCTCTGACGACGATCTGCTGCGCGTGGGCTCTGGGGGCTCGTCGGGTGCGCCGCACTATATCTGGCACGACACGGCTGCCCTGCTGCAGAGCGCCGCGCACGCTCGGCGCGATGCTGCCGCCAGCCGCAACCTGATCGGCAGGCCGGGCGGCCACCGCACGGTGAGCCTCAGTTCGCCCCACGGCACCGGCGTACAGGTGCGGGCCTTCACCCGCAAAAAGGCGCTCTATCCGCCGCGTGAGCCGGTGCAGCGGATGATCCTCTCGGTCGGTGATCCGCCAGAGATCAACCTGCCCAAGATCAACGCCTTTGAGCCCGATGTCATCACCGGCTACGGCTCGTATTTTGGGCGGCTGTTCGACTATGCCCGCCAAAGCGGCCAAAGCCTGCACCGGCCGGCGGTGATCGTGTATGCCTCAGAGGCCATGCCGCTCGCCGTGCGACGGATGATCGTCGAGGAGTACGGCATACCGGTGTTCAGCCTCTACCAGACCATCGAGGCGTTCAAGCTGGGGTTCGAATGCGAGGCGCACCGCGGCTATCACATCAACAGCGACCACTATGTGGTGCGCATTGTGGCGAGCGACGGCCACGCCATCGATGCCGACGGCGCCGACCTGCCTGCGGGCGAGACCGGTGAGGCGCTCCTCTCGAACCTGGTCAACCGCGGCATGGTGTTGCTCAACATGCGTGTCGGCGACATGCTACGCTGGCTGCCCGCTGGCTGTTCGTGTGGCCGCACGCTGCCGCTGGTCGACTTTGTGCAGGGGCGCGCGCAAGAGTGGATACGCCTGCCGAATGGCACGCTGCTGCACCCGCAGACCGTGACGGCGGCGCTCTATGAGGTGGGAGGCATGCAGCGCTTTCAGGTGGTGCAGCGTACGCCCACCGATTTCGAGGTGCGGCTGGTGGTCTCTGACCAGGTTGACAAAGAGGCGCTGGCTGCGCGTGTGCGCCAGACGCTCGAGGACCGAGTGGGCGGAGGCGCCACCTTCGTCGTCAACTATGTCGACGAACCCATCACCACCGCCGGCGGCAAGATGCTCGGTGTGATCGGCCTGGGCGGCGACGGCGTTGGCGGCCGCCTTGACTAGACGAGAACAGACGGCGCGGCGCGGGCCTGCAGGCGCGCCGTCTGCTCTAGCTGGCTAGAGGCGGACGAGCTTGGTGGCGATGATCATCAGCAGGAGGCCGATCAGCGCCACCAATGCAGCAGGCCTTGCCTGCCCAACCGCCAACAGGATGGCACTCAGTAGCGTGATAGCGACCGCGATCCACCAGGTGACCTTGCGGGGGGCGTTCAGCATCGATCACTCTCCTTCTGCAATATGCTCCAGCCGATCTCTGGGGCGCGCGGCCCGCAGTGCTCCCTTTGAGATCTGACAGGCGCTATGCCGGCGGTAGCCGCCTCGGCAATCGGACCCGACCCAAGCCCATCATAGCACATGGCCTACCGGCAGGCGATGCCCAGTTCGTCACAGCGCCGCCGGATAAAGGCCAGCGCCTGGGCATAGGCCTCGCGCGACGGCAAATGCTCGACCATCAGCGGCGTGTCGGCCTCAAGCTGGCTGATCGCGACCAGATAGGTGTCATAGTCCAGCGCACCGATGCCAGGCTGCACCTCGTCGACGTGAAAGGTCAGCTCGTCGCGCAAGAGGGCGTCTTTGGCGTGACACGAGCGCACCCAGCCACCAAGCTTGGCGAACAGGCCGCGGATGAGCGCGCCATTCGCCAGATAGGCCCGTGGGCTGCACAGCAGGTTGACTGGATCCACATGCACAGCAAAAGCGGGGCGGTCGACTGCCTCGAGCAGGTGCAGGTAGCAATCGGCCGAGTCAGGGACCATCCAGGGCATCATCTCGAGGCAGTAGAAGGTGCGCTGCGGCCGGGCGCGGTCGATGATCTCGCGCACCGACTGCACCACGCGCTCCACCGTCTCGGACAGCAGGTTCTCAGGGTGAGGACCATCCCAGCGGGGGCCGCGCGAGCCCGACACATTGACGCAGCAGCGGGCGCCGATGCGGTCGGCGAGGGCCAGGCGTGCTGCACAGGCCGCTATGCCGGCTGCGGCCAGCGCGGGGTCTGGCGACACCGGATTGTGGCCCCAGGCGCCCACCTCAGCGATGACGATGTCGTAGGCTGCGGCAGCACGGGCATAGGCCGCCACGGTGTCAGCGTCGGCAGTCTCATCCACCGGGCAGTAGGCGGCCGAGCAGCCGGCCTCGCGCACCGCCCTGGCCCAGTCGTCGGGCGTGTCGTACGGTCTCGCCACGGGAGCGCCCAGGCGCATCGTTCACCTCCAGATGCTTGTCGATGGTGTCGTATGGAACAGGCGGACCGCATCAGGCAAGGCCGCCGGCTCGCCTCGCATGCCACCATCACCGACGCTAGTCTGGCGAATCTCGCGTGGATGTCAAGCAAGATCGCGTCGCACGGCTGTGTCCATGGGGCGTTGCGCCGGTCACCGATCTTGCGCGGCAACCGCCATCGCGGTAGAGTTGAGCTGCTATCGTGACCCAGAGGCGGGCTGCGTCGCCGCCGCACAAGGTTCGTCGCGCCGGGGGCAGCACCCTGGCACGGCTCGAGGACGCCGATGACCGACAAACCGCAACGCCTGTCGCGCGAGACGATCTACACTTGCCCCTGGTTCACCCTGCACGGCGATCGGGTGCGCATGCCCGGCGGGCGTGTGCTCGACCGCTACCACGTGCTCGGGTTCCCCCGGCAGGCGGCCGCGGCGCTTGTAGAGGACGATGAGGGGCGCATCTTGCTGGTGCAGGCCTATCGCTATGCTCTCGACCGCGTGCAGTGGGAGGTGCCCGCCGGCTTTATGGAGCCGGGCGAGACGCCCGAGCAGGCCGCTCTGCGCGAGGCTGAGGAGGAGACGGGCCACGCCTGCCATGGCTCTCGCCTGCTCTACGCCTTCAACCCTCTTTCGGGGCTGGCCGATCAGGTGTTCCATGTGGTGCAGACCCGCGCCACCGGCAGGGTGGGCGCCTTTGACGAGAGCGAGGTTGCCGCCTGGCGCTGGTTTACGCGCGCCGAGGTGGATGCGCTGGTGGCCGATGGCACGCTCGTCGATGGGTTCAGCCTGACCGCGCTCCTGCTCTGGCTGCGCAACGGAGAGCGTCCATGAGGCGCCCCTGGCGCTACCTGCTTTTGGCGGCGCTGCTGCTCGCCCTGGCAGGCTGCCGCGCTGAGCGCGCTGCCGATTTCAACGATGTCGGCTGGCAGGCGCTCGCTCAGGGCGACCATCGCGCGGCCATCGCAGCCTTTGAGCGCTCGATCAAGCTCGATCCATCGGCCCAGGCCCATCTGGGGCTGGGCATGGCGTATGACCTCAAGGGCGATTTCGATCAGGCGCTGCTCAACCTCAACCAGGCGATCGCACTCGATGCCGACAACGCCCAGGCTTATTATTGCCGGGGCAACGTGCGCGGCTCTCTGGGCGACTATACCGGGGCGTTGGGCGACTTTGGGCGCACCATCGCGCTCGATCCCGGCCATGCCCGGGCCTACCTGTCGCGCGGCGCCACGATGATCGAGCTGGGCAGCTATGTGCGCGCGCGCGACGACCTCACCCGCGCCCTGGCGCTCACCGATGACCCGGCGCTGCGCACGCAGATCGAGTCGGCCCTGCGCGCCATCGATCGACACTGACCGCCGCAGCCACTATACGTAAGGGCGGCGCCAGCGCCGCCCTTGCTTGCTGCCAGTCCCTGTGTCACTGCTCGAAAAAGTCGTGCAGCACCGTGCCATCGGCATCGGCTGGCACAGGAACGCCCAGCGCTGTGGCCAGCGTCGGCGCCACCGAGGTGATCAGCGTCGGCCGCGGCCGCATATAGCCCTTGCGGATGCCCGGCCCGGCGAGCACAAAGTAGGAATCGTCCAGGTGGTTGCCGGTGTTGAGGCGCGGCCAGTCCCACGTGCCGGTCTCGGTGCGCGAGTTCTCGGCCCAGAAGCGCTCCTTGTCGACCCTGGCCAGCGGATGAGGCTTGGCAGGCACCCAGAAGACATCGCCCACGCGGTCCCCACCTACGCCCAGGCGGCCGGCATCATCGCGCGGCAGCACGATGCGGAAGGTGTGTCGCCCGTTGGCATCGATCTCGTCCAGCAGCGCCTCGATGATCTCCTCTTGCAGGTTGATATAGTCATCGCCCGGCGCCACGATGCCGTTGGGCTCACGGCCTTGCAGGTTGATGTAGACATAGTGCTGATAGCCGTAGGCCTGGGTCTGCGACCAGTCCACGGCGCCGTCAGCCTTGCGTTTGAGCCAGCCGTGCTCTTTGAGGATGCCGTTGATGTCGATGCGCAGGTCGATGCCGGGCAACTGGGTGCCGCCACCGTGGTCAGACACCAGGGCCACCATCGTGTCGGGTCCGGCGACCGCCATCACCGTCTTGACGATCTCGTCGCCCCAGCCCATCAGCTCGTCCCACATGGCCCAACCCTCGGCGGCGCGCTCGGGCTCGTACATGGGGTGGCGGTCGTCGATCATGTACATGGTGAGGTGGTTGGTCCAGTCGGGGCCATGCCACTTGAGCATGAACAGATCCCAGTCGTGCCTGGCCAGGAGATGGGCGGCGGCGTTCTTCCACCAGCGGGCGAGGTAGCCCTGCTCTTCAAAGTAAGTGGCGATATCTGAGGCGCCGCCTTGCACCACCTGCTGGCGCGAGCACTGGTTGACGAACGGGCCGCAGGCGGCCTGCAGCTCATCGAGCAGGCCCACCGGCTGCACGAACGCGCTCTGGTCAAAGATCTCGGACAGGTACAGGTGCACGTGGCTGGCGTCGGGGCTGAGCACCAGCAGCTTGCCGCGCAGCCCGCCGATCACCTGACGGCCGTCGGCCACAAAGGGTTGCAGCTTCCAGGCCGACCACTCGTTCAGCCCGATGCAGAACAGCTCTTTGCCGGCGGGGGCATCGTACACGGCGACGCGGTCATAGCCCTGGTCGCCCTTGAGCACCAGCGCCCACAGCGAGCTGACCTTGCGAAAGACCGAGTGAGGCCCCGGCGCGATGGGCAGCTCGAAGGCCAGTGCGCCCGCAGGGGCATTGGGCCAGTCGCAAGGCCGGGGAGCCACCTCGGTGACGTGCGGCCCCGGCTGACGCGGATGGGTGGTGTAGGCACGCACCTCTTGCAGGGCGTTCATGGCGTTGTCGGGCCGGCCGTCTTCGCCGGAATGGATCAGGCCCTCTTGCAGGCGGATGGGCAGCGACTGTGACCAGTCGAACACCACGGCCTTTTTGCCGGCCTTTTGCGCCGTGGTCCAGAGCTGTTCGGCCTTGCAGAGTTCGCCTTTGAAGCCATAGACCTGTTCGTCGAGCGCCGTGCCGGGCAGATGCACGTTCATGTTGCAGCCCGTCACCCAGGGCGAGGCGCCCGTGGCGAGGCTGGCCCAGTTGGTGCCCGTCTCCATAGGAAAGCACGGCCAGGTTTGGGTGACGCAGCCCTGCTCGATGAGCCTTGCCACCGTGGGCAGGGCGCCGCGACGGACAAACTCTTGCAGCACGCTCAGTGAGATCGAATCGAAACCGATGACGACCAGTCTTTTCTTGCCCACATTACCCTCCTCGGCAACCCATTCAGCCACGATCAGCATAGCGCAGCCCGGCAGGGCCGGGCCATTGCAGCGGACAGGTTCTGGACAGAGCAGGGACGGGAGCCTGCCGCTGCAGCCTGCCGCGTGCCGGCGGCGCTGCATTCGGCTGCTCGTGATGGCGACATACTGCCCGCCATCAGGCGCTCGCCTGCACCTACGGTGCGCCCGGCTCTTGGCGGGCCGGCCGGCGCACGGCCATGCCGACAAAGCCGCCGCCTGGGAGCTGCGCCTCGCGCCATGGGCAGAGGCGCGGGAACAACGTCGTGCGCCAGGTGACTTGCGCCCTCGCGCCAAAGGCCAGACGGACGAGCCGCCTCAGCTCGCTGACGCCGTAGAAACGCGCTGCGCTGTACACGGTCCTTTGAGAGCGCTCGGCCAGGCGGCGTTGCAGGCCCAGGAGGCTATAACGATTGAGCACCCCCAGCAGCACGCCCTGGCGGGCTACGCGCAGCGCCTCACACAGCACATGCACGGGATCAGCCACGAACTCGAGGGTGGTGATCAGCACCACGACATCAAAGGCATTGTCGGCAAAGGGGAGCCGGTGCGCATCGCCCTGCAGCAACGGCACTTTGCTCTCGGGGCGCCCCTGCGCCAACATCGCCGCTGAGCGGTCGAGGCCCACCACGCTCAGACCCTGTTGCTCAAGCCAGCGGGCAAAGTGGCCGGTGCCGCATCCGATCTCGAGCGCGCTGGCGGCGCCGGCAAAGGCCAGCTGCAGCAGATGGCTCACAAGGCCCTTCTCGAGGGCGTCGGCGCGGCTCCCCGCAGGGGTGTCATACCAGGCCTCATAGAAGGGCGCGCCTGGGGCAAAGGGATCATCAATGATCGGCATCAAGCGCGACTCCTGGCGCAGACGGCGTGAGCGGGTTGGTGCGCGGTGCGGGCGCCGGTCGGGCACCAGCCCCATTGTACTGGCAGGGGCCAGGCCTACCCAAATGACCTGGGTCGGTATCGAGCGCGCGAGCGACTTGCGCCCTGCGCCAGCCAGGCCCACAATTGGCCTCGCGAGCCGGGCGGTCGCCCGGCCCCAACGTTGACCAGCAGGACGGGTGTGAGATGGTCAAGCGAGTATCGGGTTGGACGGTGGCGCTCTGCGTGGCGCTGGCCATTCTGACGGGCGCGGCAGCGGCGGTGGCGGTGTTAGGGCCCAAGGGCGACGTGGCCACGGTGGTCAGCGTGCGCGGTGAAACGTACAAGATGACCACCGGCGGGGTGTATGCCCACAACGCCCAACGCGTGGTGGCCGAAGGCGTCGGCTGGGACCTGGTGACGCTCTTCGTGGCGGCGCCGGCGCTGTTGATGGCGCTACCGGCGTTGAGGCGCGGCGGCCTGCGCGCGCGGCTCTTTGTGCTGGGGATTCTGGGCTATATCTTTTACCAGTATCTGATGTATGCCCTGGCCTGGGCGCTGGGGCCGCTGTTCCCGGTCTTTATCATCATCTTTACGGCGAGCTTGATCGCTATCGTCAGCCTGGCGGCAGGCATTCCCCTGGCAGAGGTGGCGCGGCGCGCCGGCGAGGGCTTCCCCCGACGCGGCATGGCGCTGCTGAGTTGGGCCATCTCGGCAGTGCTGCTGGGCATGTGGGTGACGCGCATCACGGCTGCACTGAGCGGGCAGATCCAGGGCATCCTGCTGGGGCAGACTACGCTCGTGGTGCAGGCGCTCGACCTGGGGCTATTGGTGCCGCTCTTGGTGTACACCGGCGTGGCGACTTGGCGCGGGCGCGCCCGCGGCTATGTGCTAAGCGCGGTGATGGTGGTCAAGGCGGTGACGATGGCCACAGCGCTCTGTGCCATGCTGGTGGCCGCGCGACTCTACGGTGACCCGCTGGAGCTGCCGCCGCTAATCTTTTTCGGGGCGGTGGCCGCCGTCAGCGTGTGGCTGGGGGCGCGCATGTATCGCAGCCTGGGGCCAGAGCCAGAACAAGCGCAGGGCTAACGGGGCGCGGGCGCGCACTCGCCATCGCGGGGAGGTGCGCCACATCGCGGCATCGGCCTCGTTGTACACGGCCTATAGCGTCGAGGCGCCCTCGAGGCGGCCCTTGACGCTCCCAGCCGTTCGCCCTACCATAGCGGCTGTGACGGCTAGATCACCAATGGAGGTATCGAGATGACCAAGATCGCCTTTCTGGGCGCTGGGTCAACGGTGTTTGCCAAGAACGTGCTGGGAGACTGCTTTCACGCTCCAGCATTGCAGGGCGCCGAGATCGCGCTGATCGACATCAGCCCCGTGCGCCTCAAAGAGTCAGAACTGCTCATCAAGCGGCTGAACGACGAGATCGGCGCGGGCTGCACCATCAAGAGCTATCTCGCCGGCGACGCCGCCGAGGCGCTGGCCGGGGCCGACTTTGCGGTCAATGCCATCCAGGTGGGCGGTTACGAGCCGTCGACGGTGATCGACTTTGAGATCCCGAAAAAGTACGGCCTACGCCAGACCATCGCCGATACCCTGGGCATCGGCGGCATCTTTAGGGCGCTGCGCACCATCCCCGTGATGCTGGACTATTGCCGCACCATGGAAGAGGTGGCGCCAGAGATCCTGCTGCTCAGCTACTCGAACCCGATGGCCATGTTGACCGGCGGGATTCTCAAGGGCTCGAACGTCAAGACGGTGGGCCTGTGCCACAGCGTGCAGGGCTGCGCCAGCCATCTCTGCCGCGAGCTCGACCTGCCCACCGATGACCTCAAGTGGACGGTGGCGGGCATCAACCATCAGGGCTGGCTGCTCGAGGTCTCGCGCCACGGCGAGGACCTCTATCCCGAGATCAAGCGACGCGCCGAGCTGCCCGAGTACAAGTGGAAGGACGCCGTCCGCTTTGAGCAGATGAAGTGGTTCGGCTACTACCAGACCGAGTCGTCAGAGCACGCCGCCGAGTACACGCCCTGGTTCATCAAGGCCAAGGCGCCTGAACTCATCGAGCGCTTTCACATTCCCCTCGACGAGTACCCGCGCCGCTGTCGGATGCAGATCCGCCAGTGGGAGCTGATGCGCCGCGTCATCACCGGCGAGAGCATCGAAGGCATGGCCTACTTTGGCGAGGAAGACAGGCCCGAAGGCTGGCTGGTGGGGTGGATCAAGGGCCAAATGCAGCACTTTCTTGACTCGACGGCTGGCCTGGAACAGGTCTCAGTGGACGCGCTGTTCGACGCCGCGGTCAACGGCACGGGCCTCAAGGTGGACGGGCGCGACGTGGTCCGTGAGATGCTCGAAGCAGAGCTGTTCAGGCACGAGCGCACGAGCGAATACGCCTCGCACATCATGGAGGCGGTGGTCACCGGCAAGCCGTTCACCTTTGGCGGCAACGTGCTGAACACGGGCCTGATCACCAACCTGCCGCCTAACTGCTGCGTCGAGGTGATGTGCGTGGCCGACCGCAACGGCGTGCGCCCCACCTTTGTGGGCGACCTGCCGCCGCAGTTGGCGGCCCTCAACCGCACCAACATCAACGTGCAAGAGGTGACCATCCAAGCGGCGCTGACCCGCAAGAAGGAATACGTCTACCAGGCGGCCATGCTCGATCCGCACACCGCCGCCGAGCTGACCATCGACGAGATCGTCGCCATGTGCGACGACCTGTTCGAGGCGCATGGCGACATGATGCCCAGGTTCGAGTAGCCTGGGACTGCCTCTATGGTCCATGCACCGCCCGCGATCAGGCGATCGCGGGCGGTGCGCTTCGTGTGGGGTCAGCCAGAGCGGCTCAGATGTTCACTGCGCTGGGCTGCTTCGGCAACGTCGTGCTTGCGAAAGCCGTGCAGCAGGGCCTCCACAAAGATGCGGGCGCGCTGTGGGATGCGCGGCCAGGTGACCACCACCACGCCCACCACATAGGCCACGTACATCCAGCCGATGCGCGGCACCAGCCTCAAGGCGACCAGGCCCATGCCGATATAGGGTGGCCCCTGTACGCCCCAGGCCAGCTGGACCGAGCGCGTCTGCCAGATGGCCAGGGCCGCCAGCAGCACATAGATGCTCGCGCCTGCGAGCGGCACCCAGCCCGATAGCGCCAGATAGAGCCAGACGCCCAGCGAAAAGGACACATCGACGAGCAGGTCGTGGCGCCCAATCCAAGTCGGGCGTGACTGTGGGTCTCGACGCGCTAAAGGACCATCGAGCGCATCGGTGGCCCAACCGACCAGCACAGCCCGCGCAGCGATGCCGACGGCGTCGGCGCCACCCCAGGCGCCAAGCGCCACTAGACCTGGCCCCAACATGAACCGGAGCCAGGTTAGCGCGTCTGCGATGGCCTTGAGCCTGAACATGAGATCACCTCCAACCGTATTGCTTACCAACCCGGCGGCCGCGTCCCTACATGAGCGGCGCTAGGGGCAGGATTCACCTCTTCACGTCCATCTTAGGCCCGTCAGGCAATCGCTGCAAGCCACGCTCGCTTGGCAGTGCGATACCATGGTGCTACGCTCACACAAAACGCGAGCTATCCTGTCTGGCGGGAGCCATCCTATGGGTCAACGCGGCGGCCTGATCGTGCTGGCGGCGATGCTCGCCGTCGTTGGCTGCGCCACACGACAGCCCCAGGCAGCAGATGCCACTGCCTTGGCGCCGACGGCCACGCTGGCGCCAAAAGCTGCAGCCGTGTCGGCCACCGTCACGCCGCCCCCAGCGACGACGGCACCGTCGCCGGTCCCGTCGGCCACCCTGCAGCCCTCACCCACGCTCACGGCCACGCCATCGCCGACGCCGACGTTGCACCCCTTTACGATCGCGGCCATGCGTCAGGGCGAGTATCCCGGCAGCGCCATCGCTATCGAGGGCGAGTTCGAGCGTGGCGCAGACTATGCGCGCTACGATGCCAGCTACCTGTCTGAGGGGCTCAAGATCTATGCACTGTTGACCATCCCCGATGGCGAGCCACCCGCCGGGGGCTGGCCTGGCATCGTCTTTGTCCATGGTCACATTCCGCCTGAGCAGTATCGCACGGGCGAACGCTACAAGGCGTATGTGGACCGCATCGCGCGAGCGGGCTATGTGGTGCTGATGCCCGACCTGCGCGGCCATCACCGTTCCGAAGGCGCCGCCATCAGCAGCAACCGCGACAGGGCCTACACCGTGGACGCGCTCAACGCTGTAGCGGCGCTGCGGGCGCACCCGCAGGTGGATGCCGAGCGCATCGGCATGTGGGGGCATTCGATGGGCGGAGGCATCACCCTGCGGGCGATGGTGATCTCGTCGCAGATCAAAGCGGGCGTCATCTGGGCCGGGGTGGTGGCGCCCTATCCGGCGCCGATTCAGCGCTGGCCGCGGCCGATCGACGGCGCAGTCGACGATCCGGCCTTTTGGCAGGCGGTGTCGCCCAACAGCTTTCTGGGCGAGCTTTCGGGGCCGCTACAACTGCACCACGGCACCGCTGATGCCTCGGTGCCCATCGCCTGGAGCGAGGAGCTGGTAAAGGAGCTGCAGGCTGCGGGGCAGGTCTACGAGTACTGGGTGTACGAGGGCGATGATCACAACCTGTCCGCGTCGATTCCGCTGGCTATGGAGCGCAGCGTGGCCTTTTTCGACCGTTGGGTCAAGGGCGAGTAGGCGGCTGCTGGGACGGCACTCCTCTTGACAGCGCCATTGAGAGTGCTACGCTAAAACTATGCTCTGAAAGAGTCACTGCCTGAAAGGGGCGCTATGATCAAGTTGGGGTTCATCGCAACCAACGACCTGGACAAGCTGGCCTGTGATTGCCGCTTTGCCGCGGACAACGGCTACGCCGGCCTCGAGTTCAACTACTGGGCCAACGCCGCCGACCTGACCATCGACAAGGTGCGAGCGCAAAAGGCGATCCTCGACGCTCATTGCCTCGAGTGCTCGTCGGTGGGCCTGTGGGGCTGGAACCACACCTCGTGCGACGCTGCCGAGCAGGCGGCATCCCTGGCGCAGCTCGACAAGTTCATCGAGTTCGCCCAGGTGCTCGACACCAAGCTGTTCATGACCGGCGGCGGCGTCGTCGACGGCTGCTATGACGCCAACGTCGAGGCCTGGCTCAAGGTGTTTCCCGGGCGCGTGGCCGCGCTCGAAGCCGCAGGCATCCGCACCGCCATGTATGCCGTGCATGGCAACAGCTTTCTCGACAGCATGGAGGCCTTTGAGAAGCTGTGGGCGGTGGCGCCCAACGTGGGCATGAAGATCGACCCGGCCAACCTCAAGGCCCGCAACATCGAGTATCTGCCCTTTTTGCGCGACCACTGCCAGATGATGTACGAGATCCACATCAAAGAGCACGTCTACATGGACGGCAAGGTGGCGTCGCAGCCGGCCGCCGGCATGGGCGACATCGAGTGGGGCAAGATCTTTGCCTTTCTGTACGAGAACGACTGGAACGATTATATGGTGGTCGAGCCGCACGGGCCGCTGTGGGGCCGTGGCGAGCTGCGCTGGAAGATGCTCAAACTGACCATGCGCTATATCAGCCAGTTCATCGTGTAGAGAGCGGTTGGCGGCGGTGAGAGCCGCCATCGCGGACATGGGCAGAGTCGTGTAGCCGTACACGTAGGCGAGTCGGGGCTCGAGGTTTCTGTCAGGCTGCGGTTTTATGTGTCAAGTGTTTAGCTATAGCGTTGGGGGTGCAAATGCCCAGCAGTCTGGTAGCTCTGGCGTTGCTGACAAGCGTGTCCGTGTTCGAGCTGCCTGCGCCAGGCTGGTACGTAGACCCTGGCTCAGGCAGCTACCTGATCCAACTGCTGATCGCGGCGTTCGTCGGCGTGGCCTATCTGGTCAAGACGAACTGGCGACGCATCCAGAGTCTGGCATCGCGTCTCTTGAGCGCCAGGCATCGAGACGATGGCGATCCCGACTGACGCCGTTCCCCTGCCCGGGTCTTTCAGAGACCCGAGTGGCTTTGTGTTCGAGCAGGGCGGTCGGCTCTATCGGCGGGTGAACGCCGTTTACCGCGAGCAGTACGACCTGCTGGTGCAGTCTGGCCTGCTAGAGGCGCTCCACACACAGCGGCTACTGGTTCGCCATCGCGAGCTCGATGCCGGCGCCGAGCCGGGTGCAGGACTCGTGCTGGAGCCCGAGATCGTGCCGTTCATCTCTTATCCATACGAGTGGAGCGTTGGTCAACTCAAAGACGCCGCCCTGCTGACTCTCAGGATCCAGAAGCTGGCTCTCGATCATGAGATGACGCTAAAAGACGCCAGCGCCTACAACATCCAGTTCGTTGCCTCGGCGCCGATCCACATCGACACTCTGTCGTTCGAACGCTATCAGCAGGGCGAGCCTTGGGCGGCCTACAGACAGTTCTGCGAGCACTTTGTCGCGCCTCTCGTGCTCATGAGCTACTGCGACCTGCGGCTTGGTCGGCTGCTGGGCATTCATCTCGATGGCATTCCACTGGGGCTGGTGTGCCGCATCTTGGGCAGACGGGGATGGCGCAACCCTGGCGTGTGGCTCCACGTGAGAGCCCATGCCCGCGCCCAAAGCTGGGGTCAGCGACGTCCGGCGTCGCCGACCACTGGGCGTCAGGTGTCCAAGGCCGGGCTGTACGGCCTTGTCGACAGTCTACGGGCCACGATCGAGTCTCTGCGCGGCCCCGATCGTTCGAGCGCGTGGGGGCGATATGTCGAGGATGCTCACCATTATTCAGAGGCGGCCCTGGCATCAAAAAGGCAGATTGTCACCGACCTGGTGCGACGGGCGAGACCGAGCAGCGTCTGGGATCTGGGCGCCAACACCGGTGAGTATAGCCGCATCGCGGCCGATCTGGGCTGTCAGGTCATCTCAATAGATAGCGACCCCGTGGCCGTCGAGCGCAACTATCAGCTCTGCAAAGCACGCAAGAGCACCACACTGCCTCTGCTGGCCGATCTCACCAACCCGAGCCCGGGCATCGGGTGGCTGAACGCAGAACGGCCAGCGCTGCTCAGCCGGGGCAAGCCCGATCTTGCCATGGCGTTGGCGCTGTTGCATCACCTCGCTATCGGCAACAACCTGTCGTTTCGGCAGATCGCCGAGTTCCTGGCCGGGCTCGCCGAGTGGTCGATTGTGGAGTTCGTCCCCAAGGCCGACCCCATGGTGCAGCTCATGCTTTCGACGCGTAGAGATATCTTTGCCCAGTACGACCTGCCGTCATTCGAGCGCGAGTTCGCACGCCTCTTTGAGCCTGTGGAGCAGCGCCAGGTGGCGGACACAGAGAGATCGCTTTACCTGTACAAAAGGCGTGGCTGAGCATGGAAAAGAGACCCTGGGTCGCGTGGCTCTGCCCTATCGCTTTTGCGCTGGCTCCCTCTGTCTCCTATTGCGCCGACCGCAACTTTTGGGTGCCGCCTGATGAGCTGCTACGGCCCGCACTGATCCTGCTTGGCCTGACCTGTCTGGCGATGTGGTTGCTCACATTGCTACTGCGCAGTCACACCAGAGCGGCGATTCTGCTGGTCGCGTGGATCGCTATCGGCACGCTCTATGCCCCCGTGCGTCTGGCGGTCGAGGTTGCATCGCGGGCAGCCCTAGCGAAGGGTTGGATTACGACGCCGGCTCCGCCCAGCCTGGCGCCGGTGGTGGCGCTGGTGTTGGGGCTGGCGCTCGACCTGATCTGCCTGCTGTGGATGCTTCGGCCCGGCAGCAGCCGCAAGTGGCTGGTGACGACGTTGCCACTTGTCTCTGCTGTCCTGATCCTCACGAGTGTGGGTAGGCTCGTTGCGGCCGAGAGACGGTTGCAGGACGAGCGCGTGCCGCTCCCGCTCGAGGCCGAGCTGATCGGCGGCCGTGCCAGCTCGGATCGTCCGGATATCTACTACATCATACTGGATGGCTATGCCCGCGACGATGTGTTGCGCGACTCGTTTGGTTACGACAACAGCGGCTTTCTCGAGGGGTTGCGGGCCCGAGGCTTTTACGTTGCCGACGAGAGTCGCAGCAACTACCCGCAGACGATGACTTCGTTGGCTTCATCTCTCAACCTCGTGTACCTCACGCCCCTGCAGGAGTCACTGGGGCGCAGCTCTCGTGACTATCGAGCTCTATACCCTCTCATGGTGCATAGCAGGCTGCGCGAATATCTCGAGTCGGCAGGCTATGAAACCTATGCGTTCGAGACCGCGGTGAGGTTCACTTCGTTCACTGATGCCGCGCACTACTCGTCGCCCAGGGCGCTAGCGATGAGCCAACTGGAGGCCGAGCTGTTGGGGCGCACCGCTCTTGGCGATCTGATCAATGTAGGGGCGATCTCGGCGCCCAGGCTTGTCCGACTCAGCCACCAGAGGCACATCGACTGTATCGAGAACGCCCTGACGGGGCTGGCGGAGCTAGCGGCTGAGCCAGGCCCCAAGTTCGTCTTTGCCCACGTCATGGCGCCTCATCCTCCCTTTGTGTATGCCGAGGATGGCGCCAACGTCTACCCTCCAAGGCTCTATGAGGATTCCGATGGCCCGCCCTATGCCCAGTCCGTGCAGAGCTATGTGAGCGGCTATGTTGACCAGGCTAACTACATCAATCGACGGATGATCGGCGTCCTGGACAGCATCCTCGCAGCGTCTCTGCGCCCGCCTGTCATCATTGTGCAGGCCGATCACGGGCCGAGACTGAGCCTGATCCCGGCGAACACCGCTGCTGTCGATGTCGATGAATCTGTGTCGATCCTGAACGCGTACTACCTGCCCGACGGCTATGACGCGCTCTACCGCAGTATCAGTCCGGTGAACACCTTCCGCATCGTACTGAATGCCTACCTGGGTGCGACGCTCGAGCTGCTGCCGGATGGAAGCTATTTTCAGTGGAACAACCCCTACGACTTTGTCGAGATACCGCCGCCCCAGTCCCCTTGACCCTGCACCGTCTATTGCGCTATGCTCCCAGTCGCGGGCGGGCATCACAACACATCGCCCGCGCGGAGGGGTTTCATGATCAAGCTAGGCTTTATCGCCGAGAACGACGTCAGCAAGCTGGCCTGCGACTGCCGTTTCGCCGCCGAGCACGGCTACAGCGGCCTGGAGTTCAACTTTTGGGGGAACGCCAAACACCTGACGCTCGACACCGTCAAGGGCATGAAGGCGATCCTCGACACCTTCTGCATCGAGTGCTCGTCGCTGGGCCTGTGGGGTTGGAATCACACCTCGACCAACCACGATGAGCGCACGGCGGCCCTGGTGCAGCTCGACAAGTTCATCGAGTTCGCCCAGGTGCTCGACGCCAAGCTGTTCATGACGGGCGGCGGGCAGATCGAGGGCGGCTATGACGCCAACCTGGCGGCCTTTGGGCAGGTCTTTCCCGGGCGCATCGCCAGGCTCGAAGAGGCGGGCATTCCGCTGGCCATGTACGCCGTGCATGGCGCCAGCTTCCTCGATAGCCTGGAGGCCTACGAGAAGCTGTGGGCGGTCTATCCCACCGTGGGCATGAAGATCGACCCCGCCAACCTGCGTGGCGTGGGCATCGAGTATCTGCCCTTTTTCCGCGACCACGCCAAGATGATGTACGAGGTGCACATCAAAGAGGCTATCGCGATGGATGGCAACCCCTGGGCCTCGCAGCCGGCCGCCGGCATGGGCGACATCGCCTGGGGCAAGATCTTTGCCTTCCTCTACGAGTCGGACTGGGAAAAGTACATGGTGGTCGAGCCGCACGGCCAGTTGTGGGGTGTGGGCGAGCGCCGCTGGAAGATGCTCAAGCTTACCCAGCGCTACATCAGCCAGTTCATCATCTAGCCCGGTAGACTGACGCACAAGAGCGCCGCATCGCACCGATGCGGCGCTCTTGCTTTGCGAACCCCCTCACAGGGTCTTCATATTCTTGAGTACACCTATCCGCTATCTTGCCAACAGGGTGTGGACAACTCGACCAGTTCAGCGCCGCCAGGCCAGTTGCGCCCGCACCAGGTCGCCCACCAGCGCCGCCGTGCGGTTGAGGTCGGCATCGCCGCGCAGCACCAGGTCGGCGTATATGCGCGAGGGTTGGACGTAGAGGGCGTGGCCCACGCGGGCGCATTCGATGTAATAGTCCATGGCGCCAGACAGGCGCTCGCGAGTGTCGGGAGCATCAGGCAGGCGGCCCCGTACCCGCAGCATGCGCCGCAGCGCGCGCAGGTCTGCGTCGAGCTCGACAAAGAGGCGCAGGTCGAGCCGCTCGCGGACCATCGGCACGTACAGGGTCATCAGCCCCTCGACGACGATCACATCGGGGGCGTCATCCGCCTGCTTGCGGCGGTCGAGGTCGGCGGCCAGCGCCGCGTTGTCGGCCGACTCGGGATGATTGCGGTCGAGGCGCACCTCGCCGCTGCTGGATACGATCGTGGGCGCACCGCTCTCGATGGTGCGAAAGTAGCGGTCCATGGCCAAGTGCTCCACAGTCAGTGCGGGTTGACCGGCAGTCACGGCGGCGCCGTCGGTCAGCTCGCGGAGCAGCGCGGTGGCAAAGGTGCTCTTGCCCGAGGCGCTGCCCCCGGCAATGCCGACGATAAACGAAGGTGGGCGGTCCAGGTTCATGAGCAGCTCCCTGATCAGCATGTCGTCGGCTGAGCGCGCAGCCAACAGCGCTGATGATAGGCCAAACCGCGTCGGCCGCAATCGCCGCTGAACGTGCCTGGTGCGCAGACGGCCTTGCGGGGCGCCGCGGCGCGCCGTAGAATCGGGCCGAGGCCTTTACCGTGCAGAAAGGAGACAGACAGATCATGTCGGGCAAGCTCAAAGCGGCAATCGTGGGGTGTGGCAGCGTGTCGACGGGCTACTTTCCCTTTGTCAGCGAGACCTTTGATCTGGTGGCCACGGCCGACCTGATCGTCGACCGCGCCAAAGAGATGGCGCGCATCTGGGGAGCGCAGCGCGCCTATGACAGCATGGACGCGTTGCTGGCCAACGAGAAACTCGACGCCGTGTTCATCCTCACGGCCATGAGCACGCACAACAAGCTGGTGCTGCAGGCCATCGACGCTGGCGTCAACTTCCTGGTGCAAAAGCCCTTTACCACCGACCTGCAGGCGGGCATTCAGGCCGTCAAGGCGGCGCGGGCCAAGGGGCTCAAGGGCCTGGTGGAGCCCAACTCTTTCCAGAGCCCGGTGATGTGCAAGGCCAGGGAGATCATCGCCGAGGGGCACATCGGCCGGCCGCTCTATGCGCGCGGCTATGTCGAGCGCGGGTTCATCCCCCAGTGGGGCGGGCTCAACTTTTACGAGCGTGAGGGCGGCGGCATCCTGTTCGACATGGGAGTCTATCCCATCTCGGAGCTGATCACGCTCCTGGGGCCGGCCACCGCCGTCACAGCCATGTCGACCGTGTCGGCGCCTGAACGTATGCGCTATGGCGACGATGTGTTCACCGACTGGCTCAAGGGGTTCAACCGTGGCGACCGGGGCTCACACAATGACGCCGCCGTGCCCGGCGACATCCCCACCGAGTGCGAGGCGTTCGACAACACCATGACCCTCATCCAGTGGCCAGGCGACCTGCTCGGCTGTGTGATCGCCAATGCGGTCTCGTTCGTCGCTCCGCCGCCCAACCCGCGTTTGGTGGTCTGTGGCGAAAAGGGCTCGCTCATCTTTGGCATGCCTGGCATCGGGTCAGAGCTCTCGGTGGCCACCAATGTCAAAGACAGCCCCTACCACGTGCCCAAGCCGCCGCCACCGGCGTGGACCAATGTGGGCCGCCAAGAGGCGGGTTGGTACCACTTCCCGGCGAACTATTTCACGCCATACCGTTACTACAAGTCGTCGACCGAGCATCTGTACGCCTGCATCGAGCAGAACCAGGACCCGATCCCGTCGCTGGAGTGGGGCCTGCACGTGGCCGAGGTGATGATCGGCTCGCGCACCGCCTCTGAGACGGGCCAGGCGCAGCAGCTCAAGACGACCTTCTAGCCAGGCCCCGTGGCGCGCTCTGTGGAGTTGGACGGAGGTGGCCATGGCGCTGTCGTTGGGCGAGCCGAGGATCATCACCCGTGGGCCCTATCGGGTGGTGGGCGCCTGGTGCGCCTATGAGGGTGAGGATGAGGGGCCCGGCTGGAATGGCGCCTACGAGTCGCTGGCGCCGCGCCTGGGCGAGATCGTGGGCCGCTGCGATGACCTGATGCTGGGCTTTTTGTACCGCCCGCACAAGGATGACCCGACTCTGCCCGAGGCGGTGCGGGCCTGCTTTGTGGGCGTCGACGTGCATGAGAGCGCGCCGGTGCCCGACGGGCTGGCCGCGACGCGCTTCTCGGGAGGCCAGTACGTGCTGGTCGACTGCATCGGCGATACGCCCGGCGAGGCGGCTGAAGGCGTGGGCCAGGCGATCGACTGGCTAACCGCATGGCTGCCGGCCCACGGCTACCGCGAGGGCGACGCCTGCTTTGCCGCCAGCCGTTCGGGCGCGCCCAGGCCACCCTGGGTCGAGACGGTCTACATCAAGCTCGAGCCGGCGTAGACGCGCGGCCAAGACGAAAGGGGGCCAGGGTCACCTGGCCCCCTCTCTGCGGCATCAGAGTCAGCCCAGCAGGCCGAGGTCTCGCATCCAGGCTGCGAACGCAGCAGGCCAGCCGGCCGCGGCCCCGCCGTACACGCCCATGCCAAAGCCATGGCCGCCCTTGGCAAAGTGGTGCACCTCAAAGGGCGCGCCGGCGGCCGTCCAGGCGCGGACGAACCTGACCCAGGTGGCCTCAGGGTCCTTGAAGAGGCCATCGTCGTTGGCCTGCATCATGAACAATGGCGGCAGCTCGGGCAGTTGCTCGGGCCACTCGCCAAAGGCGCCATACATCAGCCCGATAAAGTCGGCCCGGCTGCTCTCGCGCTCGACCGGGTCGGCAGCCTCCGGGTCGCCGGCATCGCTGTGGAACAGTGTTGAGGCGGTGAGGTGACTGCCGGCCGAAAAGCCGAACATGCCGATGCGGTGCGGGTCGATGCCCCAGTCTTGAGCATGGGCGCGCACGGTGCGCACGGCGCGCTGGCCGTCGCTGAGGATGGCGCCCCAGATGGCCGGGTTCATCTTGAGGCCCATGCCCTTTTGCGGGTCAGGCCGCACACGATACTTGAGCACGATGGCGGTGACGCCGAACGAGTTGAGCCATTTGGCCACGTCATGGCCCTCTTTGTCGATGGCCAGCAGCACATAGCCGCCGCCGGGCGCCACGATGCACGCCGCGCCCGTCGCTTTGTCGGCCGGCGCGCGGTACACCGTCAGCGTCGGCTCGCTGACATAGCGCACCACGCGGTTGACCACGCCGGGCCTGGGCATCACGTCGTCGTCGGTCCAGAGCTCTTCGCCGCCCTTCTTGAAGGCAAAGGTCGGGCCATCAGGCCACAACGGCAGTTCGAACGGTTCCATAGGACGCTCCTTTGCGATGCAGTGTACGAATGCGATAGGTGCACAAGGCCATCAAACGCCGAGCACACCCAGGTCTCTGAGCCAGGCGGCCATGGCACTGGGCCAACCGGCCGCCGCGCCGCCGTACACGCCCAGGCCAAAGCCATGGCCGCCCCTGGCATAGTGATGCACCTCCACCGGCACGCCCTGCGCCGTCCAGCCACGCACAAAACGCAGCCAGGTGGCGTCGGGGTCGGCAAAGAGACGATCGTCGTTGGCCTCCATGATGAAGGCCGGCGGCAGCGGTGGCACCTCGGCGGGCCATTCGCCGCGCGCGCCATACATCAGCCCGATAAAGTCGGGGCGGCAGCTCACCCGCTCGACCGGGTCAGCAGCTTTAGGATCGCCGTCGTCGCTGTGCAGTGTCACCTGGGCAGTGAGCCGGCTGCCCGCCGAGAAACCCATCATCCCGATGCGTGCGGGGTCGAGGCCCCATTCGGCGGCACGAGCGCGCACCGTGCGCACCGCTCGCTGGCCATCGCTGAGGATGGCGCCCCACACGCCCGGTTCGAGCTGGGTGGCCATGCCCTTGTGCGGATCGGGTCGCACGCGATACTTGAGCACCAGGACCGTCACGCCCAGTGTGTTGAGCCAGCGGGCTACATCATAGCCCTCTTTGTCCATGGCCAACAGCATCATACCGCCGCCAGGCGCGACGATCATGGCCGCGCCCGTGGCCTGCTCCTCGGCCGCCGGAAACAGGGTCAGCGTCGGCTCGCTGACATAGCGCACCACGCGATTGACCACGCCCTCGCGCGGCATCACGTCGTCGTCGGTCCAGGTCTCGGGCCCACCGGGCTTGAAGGTGTAGGTGGGACCGTCGGGCCACAGCAGCATCTCCTTGGGCATCACACCTCCTCGTCGCGAGCAGAATCCTGTTCATCGCGATCCCCGTCGCGCCCGCCGAACGGCTCCCAGGTGGCGAACTCGCGCGCCCAACGGGCCATGGTCGCCTCCCAGGCGCGGCGTGTCTCGGCCAGGTAGGGCGAGTCGCTGCCGTAGGTCAACTCGTCCAGAAAGGGCACGATGTCGCCCAGGCGCCCCTCGATGAGGTTGACCGCCGCGGGCCGCGTGGGCAAGGTGGGGTCCTGGCGCAGCGAATAGTGAAAGCAGTGAATCAGCCGATCGATGGCCAGCATCTTGTCGCGGGCGCTGCGGCAATGCGGGTAGCCCTCGACATAGGCCTGAAAGTAGTCGACCGCGCCGCCCGGGTTGAGCTGCCGCCGACGGTAGGAGCGCTGGTAGTCGGCCCAGCGCAAGCTCCAGCCACAGACGGGGCAGTGCAGCGTTGGGTCTGGATGGGCCCGACTGGGCCGCTGGCGGCGCACCCAGCTCTCGCGCTGCTCGCGCTGACACTGGGGGCAGCGCACCAGCCCCTCGGTCTGGGCACGCTCGATATCGAGGATGGCCTGGCAGCGCAGGTAGAGCGTAATGCCCACCTCGTCGAGCAGCTCCCCGTCCAGCCGGCCGGCGGCCTCAGACCGATAGAGCCGTCGCAGGCGTTCCTTGGTGACGCGACCGGGCCAGCGCAGCGGCGGTTCGCCGGTAGACTCACACATGACAGGCATTCTAGGTCGTGCTCAGGGGAGCGTCAAGGGGCCGCCCGCCGGCCCGATTGTGACACCAGCAGGCGTATGGTAGAATACGATCTACGTCATGGGTGAGGCCTCTATGTCCGAGTCGGGCAAGGAACTGAGTTCGCGCGAGCTAGAGGTGCTGTCGAAGGTGGTCGCTGGGGCCACCAACCGCCAGGTCGCGGTGGAACTCGACATCAGCCCTAACACGGTCAAGGTGCACGTCAGCAACATCTTGGCCAAGCTGGGCGCCCAGTCGCGCGCCGAGGCCACTCGCATCGCGCTCGAGCGCGGCCTGGTGGGGCACGGTGCCGCCGAAACAGAGCGAGAGTCCAGGCCGCGACCGCCCGAGGTGACGTGGCCGGCTCCCGTGGCGCCGGTGGTGGGGTTGCTGGTGGGGCTGGCGTTGATGCTGCTCGCGCTCCTGGCAGCCCCAGCTCTGCGCGCCGGCAAACGTTCGACCGAGGGCCTGCTGCTGGATGCGGCTGGCCAACCGACGCAGGGCGGCGAGACCCATGCCTCGCGGTGGGAAGCTCTGCTGGACATGCCCACGGCCCGCGCTCGTTTTGCGCAGGTGGCGGTCGATGGCGCCATCTATGCGATCGGCGGCCAGACGGCGACGGGCCCGACGGCAGTCGTCGAAATCTACTACCCCGAGCTCGACCTGTGGGGGCGTGGGGCGGCCAAGCCGACGGCGGTGGCCAACGTCGCGGCAGCCGAGATCGGCGGCCTCGTTTTCGTGCCCGGCGGGCTGACCGCTGCGGGCGGGCTGACGGACCAGCTCGAGATCTACAACCCGCAGTTGGACGCCTGGGCGCAGGCTGCCCCCCTGCCGGTGCCACTCTGCTCCTATGCGCTGACGGCCTGGGGTCAGGGCCTCTACCTTTTCGGCGGCTGGGACGGCAACGCCTATGTCGACACGGTGTTGTATTATGACACCACCACCGACCAGTGGCGCCACGCGGGCAGGCTGACCTCGCCGCGAGGGTTTGCCGCTGCGGCGGCTGTTGGCCAACGCATCTACGTGGTCGGCGGCTATGATGGCGCCGCAGAGCTGGCGCTATGCGAATCGTTCGAGCCGCAGCGTGCCCAGGCCGGCGAGATCGCCTGGCAACGCCAGGCTGACATGAGCGTGGGCCGCGCCGGGCACGGTCTGGCGGCGGTCAACGAAAGCCTGTATGCCTGTGGCGGCGGCTGGATGGCTCCCCTGGCGGCCAGCGAACGCTACGATGCCCGCCTCGACACCTGGGTGGCCTTTGAGAGTCCGGTGACCGGCGAATGGCGCACGCTGGCTCTCACGCCGGTGGACCGGACTGCCGGCGTACTGCTCTATGCTATCGGCGGCTGGAGCGGCGAATACCGCAGTTCGGTATACGCCTACCATGCCTTCTACCGTGTCTATATACCCTAGGAGTGATGGCGTGAACGAAAGACAACCGAATGCACAGGTCAAGTGGATCGAGGGGCTGCAGTTTGTGGCGCAAGCCTCTGACTCGCACGCTGCCTTTGTCATGGATGGCTCGGCTGACCATGGCGGCCTCGACAGTGGCGTGCGGCCCATGGAGGCGCTGCTGCTGAGCCTGGCAGGCTGCTCGGCGATGGACGTCATCTCGGTGATGCTCAAAAAGCGCCAGGACGTGCGCGGCTTTCGTGTGCTGGCCACAGGTGAGCGCGCCGAGGAGCATCCGCGCCGCTGGACCAAGATCCACCTCGAGTACGTCTTTACCGGCGTGGGCCTCTCGGGCGACGCCGCAGCGCGCTCGATCGAGCTCTCGCTGACCAAGTACTGTGGCGTGACGGCCAGCCTCAACTCTGAGATCAGCTCATCGTATCGCCTTATCGAGGTCACGCCGTGACGAGGTACGATATCGCGGTCATCGGCGCGGGGACGGGCGGCTATGTGGCGGCGTTGCGCGCCGCGCAGCGGGGCGCGCGCGTGGCCCTGGTTGAGAAGGAGCGCGTAGGGGGCACCTGCCTCAATCACGGCTGCATTCCCACCAAGGCGCTGATGCGCGACGCCGAGGTCTATCACGATGTCGTCTCGGGGCAGTACGCCCTGCGGGCCGACACGCCCATCCAGGTCGATTTCGCCAAGATGATGGCGCGTAAGCAGCAGGTGGTCGAAACGCTGGTGGGCGGCGTCGAGCACCTGCTGGCGATGCGCAAGGTCGACGTGCTGCACGGCAGCGGTCGGCTGCTCGGCGAGCAGCGCATCGCTGTCGAGAGCGCCACCGGCGAGCAGATCATCGAGGCCGGAGCGATCATCCTGGCGACTGGCTCGGTGGCGGCCAAGCTGCCCGTGCCCGGCGCCGAGCTGCCAGGCGTGCTCGACACGCGCGAACTCCTCGAGATCGACAGCCTGCCCGAGAGCGTGACCATCATCGGGGCCGGCACGGTGGGCATCGAGTTTGCCTGCCTGCTGCACGCGCTGGGCGTGCAGGTGACCGTGCTCGAGCGGTGCTTTTTCCTGCGAGACGCCGAGCCGCAACTCGCCAGGCGTTTTCGCTCGGTGTTGGCGCGGCGGGGCATCGACGTGCAAATGGATCTCGAGGTGCAGTCATTCGAGCGCCTGCCCAACGGCAAGTTGCGCACACACTATGAGCGCCGCGGACAACAGCACGTCGACGCCGATCGCGTCCTGGTCAGTGTTGGCCGCGCTCCGGTCACTGAGGGGCTCGGCCTCGACGCCGCGGGCGTGGCCCTCGACGGCCGTTTCATTGCCGTCGACGAGCATCTGCAGACGAGCGTGCCGGGCATCTATGCCATCGGCGACTGCATCGGCGGCTATATGCTGGCCCATGTGGCCTCTTACGAAGCCGAAGTGGCCGTGGACAACATCATGGGCGAGCCGCACATCGCCGACTATCGCGTGGTGCCCAACTGTATCTTTACCATGCCCGAGATCGCCAGTGTGGGCCTCACCGAAGAGCAGGCTAGAGCGCAGGGCTTGGCGTTCAGCGTGGCCCGCTTTCCGTTCACGGTCAATGGTCGCGCTCTGACGCTGGGCGAGACCGAAGGACAGGTGCGCATCATCTCAGAGCCCGAGCCCGAAGGCAAGGGGCGCATCCTGGGTGTGCACATCATGGGGCCACACGCCAGCGACCTGATCGCCGAGGCGGCGCTGGCCATGCAACTCAACGCCAGCGCTCATGATATCGCGCGGACCATCCATGCGCACCCCACCGTGCCCGAGGCGCTGATGGAGGCCGCCATGAATGCGGGTATCGGCGCCATCCACTATGCGCAGCGCTGAGGCGTGCGCCGGCAGGCGCTAGAGGGGCGTGGAGAACAGGCCATGGTGGTGGGAGTGTTGACCGTCGAACTGCAGGTGCCCGCGTCGCGGTCGCTCAAAGACAAGCGGCAAGTGGTGCGCTCGCTGACGGCGCGTCTGCGCAATAGCTACAACGTGGCCGTAGCCGAGGTCGATCATCTCGATAGCTGGCAACTGGCAACGCTGGGCGTGGCCGCAGTTGCGGGCGATCTCGCCTATGTGCAAGGTCTGCTACAACATGTGGTAGACTATATCGAACGACAGCCCGGTACGGTGATGCTGGACTATGCCACCGAGTACCTCTAGGAGGGGGGGCCATGGCAGAGGCGATGGGCACAGCGCGCGATTGGGCCCTCATCATACTGGCCATCGAGGGGCTGATCCTCTCGCTGCTCCCCCTTTTTCTGTATCTGAAGGCGGTCCAGGGGCTGCGCAGCCTCACGCCCAGGGTGCGCCCCTTTCTGCGGCGGGTGCGCGTGATCGAGCATAAAGGCGAACGGGCGATCATTGTCGCCAGCAGGGCGACGGCGACGCCCTTTGTCGGGCTGCAGGCCACCATCGAGGCCTGCCGAGCCTTTTGGGGCGCCTATCGCCGGCGCGTAGAGTAGGAGACAGGCCATGCGTCGACAGCAAAAGATCATCATTCTGGGCGGCATCGTGGGGGTGGTGTTGGGTGTGGTCATCGGCGTGCTGGTGGCCCGGCGGCAATCGCTCGACGAGGGCGCCGCGATGCGCACCGATGGCAAAAAGCTGCTCAAAGTAGGCGTGTCGCTGCTGGGGCTCGTGCGGCTGATCCAGGAGCTATAGCCGTGGCCGGCGCCGGCAGGCCAGGGTAACGCGTCGATAGCGCCGGTGGCCCATACCAGGTCGGAGGAAGACAGTGTATCAGATCATCGCCAAGGAGACTCTGACGCCGGTCACCAAGCTGTTCGTGATCTCGGCGCCAGAGGTGGCGCAAAAGGCCCAGGCGGGACAGTTTGTCGTCTTGCGTGTGCACGAAAAGGGCGAGCGGGTGCCACTGACCATCGCGGACTATGACCGCGAGGCGGGCACCATCACCATCGTGGTGCAAGAGATCGGCAAGTCGACCAGGATGCTGGGCCAGCTCGAGCCCGGCGATCGTCTGGCCAGCTTTACCGGCCCGCTGGGGCGGCCCACTGAGATCGAGCCCTTTGGCACTGTGGTGCTGGTGGGTGGCGGCCTGGGCATCGCGCCCATCTATCCCATCTGTCGCACCCTGCGGGCCGCGGGCAACCACGTCATTGCCATCATCGGGGCGCGCAGTGGCGACCTGCTGTTTTGGGAGGACAAGATGCGCACGGTGACCGACGAGCTGATCGTGGTCACCGACGATGGCAGCTATGCGCGCAAGGCTCTGGTGACTGTGCCCCTCAAGGAGCTGCTGGAATCGGGCCGCCAGATCGACCGCATCTGGGGCATCGGCCCGGCCATCATGATGAAGTTCATCGCCCTGACCACTCAGCCGTTCGGCGTCAAGACCATCGTGAGCCTCAACTCGATCATGGTCGACGGCACCGGCATGTGTGGCGCTTGCCGTGTGTCGGTGGGCGGGCGCACCTACTTTGCCTGTGTCGACGGCCCCGAGTTCGACGGCCATCTGGTCGATTGGGACCTGTTGCTGAGTCGCCAACGGATGTATCGCGCCGATGAGGCCACGGCGCTCGAAAAGCTGGCCCAGGCCGAATCGCAACCCAAAGGGGAGGCGCGTTGATGACGCGATCCAATCGTCCGAGTATCGCGCGGCACGCGATGGCTGAGCAAGAGCCGGCAGTGCGGGTCACCAACTTTGATGAGGTGGCCCTGGGCTATGACATGCCCACTGCCGTCGAGGAGGCCCAGCGCTGCCTGCAGTGCCGACATTCGCCCTGCGTGAGCGGCTGCCCGGTGGGCGTGCGCATCCCCGAGTTCATCAAGGCGTTGCGCGAAGGCGACCTGTGGGACGCCGTAGACAAGCTCAAGGATAAAAACAGCCTGCCGGCGGTATGCGGGCGCGTGTGCCCGCAAGAGACCCAGTGCGAGGAGGTCTGCGTGCTGGCCAAGCGCGGCGAGCCAGTGGCCATCGGCCGGCTGGAGCGCTTTGTGGCCGACTGGGAGCGCGAGCACGGCATCCGCGTGCCCACGGTGGCGCCGCCCACCGGCAAGCGGGTGGTGGTCATCGGATCAGGCCCGGCGGGCCTCACCGCGGCGGGCGACCTGGCCAAGCTGGGGCATGAGGTGGAGGTGCTCGAGGCGCTGCACGAGCCAGGCGGTGTGCTGGTCTATGGCATTCCCGAGTTTCGCCTGCCCAAAGAGATCGTCAGGATCGAGATCGGCTACCTCGAGAGCCTGGGCGTCAAGATCCGCACCAACATGGTCATCGGCCGGCTGTACAACGTGGTCGAGCTGCTCGAGAGCTATGATGCGGTCTTTATGGGCACCGGCGCTGGCCTGCCGATGATGATGAATATCGCCGGCGAGAACCTCAACGGCGTCTATTCAGCCAACGAGCTGCTGACGCGCGTGAACCTGATGAAGGCCTACCAGTTCCCCGAGTGGGACACGCCCGTGCGTGTGGGCGCCAAGGTGGCCGTGGTGGGCGCGGGCAACGTGGCGATGGACTCGGCCCGCAGCGCGCTGCGGCTGGGCTCGCACGAAGTGCACATCGTCTACCGCCGCTCGCGCGACGAGGTGCCCGCCCGCGCTGAAGAGGTGCATCACGCTGAGCAAGAGGGCGTCATCTTTGACTACCTTACCAACCCGGTGGAGATCCTGGGGGCCGATGGCTGGGTCACCGGCATGCGCTGCATCCGCATGTCTCTGGGCGAGCCCGACGCCAGCGGCCGCCGCAGCCCCATCCCCATCGAGGGCTCAGAGTTCGAGATGGCCGTCGACACCGTGGTGATGGCGCTGGGCACGCAGCCCAACCCGCTCGCCTTTAGCCAGGCGCCGGGCCTGGAGCGCAACCGCCGCGGCACCGTGGTCGCCGATACGACCACCGGCCGCACGCGCCTCGAACGCGTGTGGGCCGGCGGCGACATCGTCACTGGCGCGGCCACGGTCATCAGCGCCATGGGCGCCGGCCGGGTGGCCGCCATGGACATGCACGCCTATCTGCTGAGTGAGGACCACGGGCCGTGGTTGGCCGCCGCCGGGTCTGGCGGCTGAGACCACCGCCCGCATCATGAGTGAGCCGTAGGGAGACAATGCTATGAACCGACTCGAGATCGAAATCCGCGAGCAGCCCGAGGTGTTGGCCGGCCTTTTGGAGCAGGGCTGGCCGCAGGTGCAAGAGATCGCTGCCGGGCTGCGGCAGCGCGACGTGCGCCATGTGCTCATCGCCGCGCGGGGCAGCTCGGACAATGCTGCCACCTATGCCAAGTATCTGCTGGGGTCGGTGAACCGGCTGCCGGTGGCCCTGGCGGCGCCCTCGCTCTACACCTACTATGGCACGCCGCCGCGCTTGAGCGACACGCTGGTGATCGGCATCTCGCAGTCGGGCCGCTCGCCCGATATCGTGTCGGTGCTGGCCGACGCCCGTCAGCAGGGGCAGGCCACGCTGGCCCTCACCAACAACCCGGCATCGCCGCTGGCCGCCACGGCAGACTGGACCATCGACCTGCGGGCGGGCGAGGAAAAGAGCGTTGCGGCGACCAAGACCTACACCACCGAGCTGCTGGCCGTGGCGATGCTCTCGGCTGCCCTGGCCGATGATGCCACCATGCGCGCCCAGCTCACAGCGGCGCCCGGCAAGGTGGGCGACGCGCTGGGGCTCGATGCGGTGATTCGGCAGCGGGCCGAGCGCTATCGCTATGCCGACCATGTCAGCGTGGTGGGGCGCGGCTACAACTATGGCACCGCCTTCGAGGCAGCGCTCAAGATCAAAGAGCTGACCTACACGGCCACCACGCCCTACTCGAACGCGGACTTTTTGCACGGGCCGATCGCCTCGGTGGGGGTGGGCTCTTGCGTGCTGCTGGTGGCGGCCAGCGGAGTGCTCGATGCCGACATGACGGCCATGCTGCAGGCGCTGCTCGAGCGCGGCGCCGAGCTGATCGTCATCAGTGACCGTGAGGAGCTGGTGGCGCGCGCCAACCTGGGGCTGCAGTTGCCCGCGGGCGTGCCCGAGTGGCTCTCGCCGCTGGTGGCGGTGGTGCCGGCGCAGTTGTTGGCCTACCGCCTGGCCGAGGCGCGTGGCCTGAACGTCGATCAGCCGCGCGGCCTGAACAAGGTGACCGAGACGCGCTGAACGCGCGGTCGCCCACTCGAGCGTATTCCAGGCCCCTCGCCACGGCGAGGGGCCTGGCCATGTCAGCGAGCGACGTCGATCATCACCTTGAGGGCTATGTCTTTGTGCTCATCGGCAAAGGCGAGGGCTGCAGCGGCCTGCTCGAGCGCAAAGTGGTGCGTCACCAGCGAATCGACATCGACGCGCCCGCTCTCGACCAGCGCCAACGCCGCGGGGTAGCGGTTGGCATAGCGGAACTGCCCGCGGATGTCGATCTCTTTGCTGGCGGCCGAGACGATGTCTAGCTCGACCAGCGGGTCGGGCGGCAGGCCCACCAGCACGGCCACGCCGCCGGGGCGCGTGGCGGCCAGGGCATTGCGTGTGGTGGGGATGGCGCCGGCGGTCTCAAAGGCCACATCGACGCCGCGATAGCTCGCCGGCAGGTCGGCGCCCCCCACGATCCCGCGGATGCGCTCGACGGCGCGGCCGTCGCGGTCGTCGATGGTGTGCGTGGCGCCCAGGCGCGCGGCGTGCTGCAGGCGCCGCTCCTGCACATCCACCGCGATGAGCGTGGTGGCGCCAGCCACGCGGCAGGCCTGCAGCGTCAGCAGGCCGATGGGCCCGGCGCCGAAAACCGCCACCGTGTCGCCGGGGGCCACCTGGCCACGATGCGCGGCCCACAGGCCCACTGACAGCGGCTCCATCATGGCGCCGGCCTCTGCGCTCAGCGTGGCGGGCAGCGGAAAACAAAAGTCGGCCGGCCAGGCCACATACTCGCAGAAGGCGCCATCGATGGGTGGGGTGGCCATGAAGGTGACGTGCGGGCAGAGGTTGTAGTGACCGGTCTTGCAGTAGCGGCACTGGCGGCAGGGGTAGCCCGGCTCTAGCGTCACGCGCTGGCCCACCTGCAGCGTCGAGGCCGCCGACCCTACGGCCGCCACGGTGCCGGCGCTCTCATGGCCGAGGACCAGCGGAGAGCGCACCACATAGTCGCCGATCCGGCCGTGGGTGAAGTAGTGCACGTCGCTGCCGCACACCCCCACGCGAGAGATGCGCACCAGCACCTCGTCGGGTCGGGGCGTGGGTACAGGGCGCTGTTCAAGGCGGACATCGCGCACGCCGTAGAGCACGGCGCAGAGCATTGCGTTGACCATGGCACTTACCAGCCTGTCTTGTATTCCTCGAGCGCGCCATCCTTCGCAAACGGCCTGGCCCTGGCCAGCAGCGCCGCCTGCTCAGCCTCGCTCAACGGCACAAAGCCCCGCGCGATGCGCAGGTTCTGCTGCAGAATCTCTAGCGAATCAATGCCGGTGACCAAAACATCGATGGGCTGCGATAGGCTGTAGCGAATGCAGTCCTCGACGCTGATGCCGGTTGAGAGCAGGTTGCCCGCGGCCAGGCTCTTCATGCCGATGGCGCCGATGCCACGGCGTTTGAGCGCCGGCAGGATGTTCATCGCAAAGCTGCGAAAGTGCGCGTCGAGCAGGTTGACGGGGAACTGGACGGTGTCCCACGTAAAGTCGCGCTCCAGCATTTCGAGCAGCAGGTGCGGCCAGCGATGGCCGGTAAAGCCGATGAAGCGGATCTTGCCCTGCTCGCGGGCCCTGGCCAGGGCGTCCACCGTGCCATCGTTGAACAGCAGCGCGGGCAAGCCCTCGTGGTTGGTCTCGTGGATCTGCACCAGGTCGATATAGTCGACCTGCAGGCGGCGCAGGCTGTCCTCGATGCCCGCCATGGCGTCGAGGCGGCTGCGCCCGTGGTTCTTGGTCATCAGGAATACGCGGTCACGGTAGCCGTCGCGCAATGCCTTGCCCATCACGATCTCGCTCTTGCCATCGTGATAGCACCAGGCATTGTCCATAAAGTTCACGCCCTCGTCGATGGCGGTGCGGATGAGGCGAATGCCCAGCGCCTCATCGCCGCGGGCGATATGGTGCCCGCCCACGCCGATGATCGTCACTCGCTCGCCCGTCGAGCCCAGGGCACGGGTGGGGATGTCGTTGATCTGCTCCATCGGTGGCTCCTTTGCGCAGTGCCTGTAGCCTGAGGCATGATAGCCAGACGGCCCTGCCGCTGTCAATTGGCGAGGCGTCGTGGCTGGGGCTATAATGCCTCGGAGGAGGTTCTCATGGCAGCCACCAAACGCCTGATGCTGATCGACGGCCACGCGATGGCCTATCGCGCCTATCATGCGTTGCCGCCCCTCACGGGGCCCAACGGCGAGCCCACCAACGCGACGCTCGGCTATGCCAACATCCTCCTCAAGGCGATCGCAGACTATGCGCCTGACTATGTCGTTGCGACGTTCGATCGCGGCAAGACCTTTCGACACGAACAGTACCCCCAGTACAAAGCCACCCGCGCCGAGACGCCTGACGACCTGCGCGTGCAGTTCGATCGCATTCAGCAGCTCACGCGCGCGCTGGGCATCCCCATCTATGAACTGGACGGCTATGAGGCCGATGATCTGTTAGGCACGCTGTCTCGCCAGGGAGAGCAAAAGGGCCTCGAGGTGATCATCGTCACCGGCGATAGCGACACCTTTCAGTTGATCACCGACCGGACACGGGTGCTGCTGCCACGGCGTAACGTGGGCGACGTCGAGTTGTGCGGCCCCGATGAGGTCAAGGAACGGTATGGCCTGGCGCCAGGGCAGTTGATCGACTACAAGGCTCTGGTGGGCGATAGCTCGGACAACATCCCCGGCGTGTCGGGCGTGGGCGCCAAGACGGCCACCAACCTGTTGCAGGCCTATGGCACGCTCGACGGCGTCTATGATCACCTCGATGAGGTCACACAGGCGCGCTTTCGCAACGCCCTCGAAGCAGGCCGTGAGTCAGCCTACATGAGCCGCGACCTCGTCACGATTCGGCGCGATGTGGGCGTGGCCCTCGACCTCGAAGGAGGCACCTGGGGGCAGTTTGATCGCGAAGCGGTGGTGGCGTTGCTGCGCGAGCTGGGCTTTAGCTCGCTGCTGAGCCGCATACCCAAGCCGGGCCCCGAGACCGCCGAGCAGCTCGGCTTGTTCCAAGACCAGAGGCCGGCGCCTGCGCAGGGGCTGGGCGAGTATGAGCTGGTGATCCGCGAGGAGCAACTGCGAGCACTGACGGCGCGACTGGCCCAGGCGACGGTCGTCGCTCTGGACACAGAGACCGACAGTGTCGACACCATGCGCTGCAAGCTGGTGGGCGTGTCCCTCTCGGCAGACGCAGGCCAGGGCTACTATATCCCGGTGGGGCATGTCGAGCGGCTGGGCGACGAGCGCCAGTTGCCCTGGGGCGCGGTGCGGGCGGCGCTGCAGCCCATCCTCGGGCGTGGCGATCTGCTCAAGGTGATGCAAAACGCCAAGTTCGATCTCGAGGTGCTGCAGCGGGCCGGCCTGCGGGTGGAGCCACCCTACTTTGACACCATGCTCGCGGCCTGGCTGATCGAGCCCAGCGGCCGCGGCATCGGCCTCAAAGAGCAGGCCTTTCAGCGGCTGGGCGTCGAAATGACGCCGATCAATCAGTTGATCGGCACCGGCAGCAAGCAGATCACCATGGACCGCGTGCGGATGACCGACGCAGCGCCCTATGCCGGCGCCGACGCCGACATGACGCTGCGGTTGCATCAGGTGCTGTCGGCCGAGCTGGACCGCGAACCCGCGGCTCGACGCCTGTTCGATGAGCTCGAGATGCCGCTCATGCCGGTGCTCACCGAGATGGAAATGCGCGGCATGCTGGTGGATGCCGAGTTTCTGGCGCAGATGTCGGCCGAGATGAGCGCGCAGCTTGGCGAGCTCGAGCGCCAGATTCACGAGGCCGCAGGGCATCCGTTCAACATCAACTCCACCCGCCAGTTGAGCGAGGTGCTGTTCGAGGAACTGCAACTGCCGGCGGTCAAGCGCACCCGCACCGGCTATTCGACCGACGTGAGCGTGCTCGAAGAGCTGCGCAAGGCGCACCCCATCGCCCAGTTGCTTCTCGACTATCGCCAGCTCGACAAGCTGCGGGGCACCTACGTCGAGGCGCTGCCGGTGCTCGTGAACCCCCAAACAGGGCGAGTGCACACTACCTTTCACCAGACGGGCACCAGCACGGGGCGGCTCTCGTCGAGCGACCCCAACCTGCAGAACATCCCCGTGCGCAACGAGCTGGGCCGGCAGATCAGAGGCGCCTTTGTGGCGCCGCCGGGGCACGTGCTGTTGAGCTGCGACTATTCGCAGGTGGAGCTGCGGCTGCTGGCGCATCTCTCGGGCGACCCCGAGATGACCAGCGCATTCCTGCGCGACGAGGATGTGCATGCTACCACCGCGGCCGCAGTGTTCGGCGTGCCGCTGACTGAGGTCACCTATGCGCAACGCAGCCTGGCCAAGGCCATCAACTTTGGCCTGATGTATGGCATGTCGAGCTATGGCCTGGCCGCGCGCACCGATCTGTCGGTGCCCGAGGCAGAGCAGTTCATCGCCGCCTACTTTGGGCGTTTTCGCGGCGTCAAAGCCTACCTCGACGAGACGATCCGCCGCGCCAACGAGACCGGCTATGTGGAGACGGTGCTGGGGCGCAGGCGCTACTTTCCCGAGCTGATGGTGCAGGGCGCCAACCCCAACGTAAAGCGTGCTGCCGAGCGGGCGGCGGTCAACATGCCCATCCAGGGCAGCGCCGCAGACATCATCAAGATCGCGATGATCCGTCTGCATCGGCTGCTGCACGAGCAAGGGCTCAAGAGCGGCATGCTGGTGCAGATCCACGACGAGCTGATGCTCGAAGTGCCCGAGTCCGAGCTGGCAACGGTGCGTGAGCTGGTGCCCAGCACGATGCAAGAGGCCTATCGGCTCGCTGTGCCCCTCAAAGTCGACGTGTCTGTAGGAAAAACCTGGTTGGAGCTGTGATAGCATGCAGATGACCGACGCCCTGCTTCGTGACGCCATCGCCAAGGCCCTCAAAAAGGCCCAGCGCCAGGGCGAGCTTCCCGCGTTCGATATCCCCGAGATCCCGGTAGAGCGGCCCAAGCAGGCCGAGATGGGCGATTGGGCCACGCCTGTGTGCATGCAGCTGGCGCGGTTGGCGCGCATGGCGCCCATCAAGATCGCCGAGGCGATGGTCAGGCGGCTGCCCCAGCTCGACTTTGTAGGCAGTGTGCAGGTGGCGCCGCCCGGGTTTGTGAACTTTGTGCTCGAGGAGGGCTGGTTGCGCCGGCAGGTCGAGGTGGTGCTCGCCGAGGGCCAGCGCTTTGGCCAGGTCGAGCTGGGCGCAGCGCAGCGGGTGCAGGTCGAGTATGTGTCGGCCAACCCGACGGGGCCGCTGCACATGGGCTCGGCTCGCAACGCCGTGTTGGGCGACGCGCTGGCCAACGTGCTGGCCAACGCCGGCTACCAGGTACAGCGCGAGTACTATGTGAACGACGCTGGCAGGCGCATGCGGGCCTTTCAAGAGACGCTCATGGCGCGCTACCGTCAGGCCCTGGGCCAAGAGGCCGAGGTGCCCGAGGATGGCTACCATGGCCCCTATATGATCGAGCTGGGCGCCGAACTGGCGCAGCGGCTCGGGACGGCGCTGCTCGAGCTGCCGCTCGACGAGGCGTTGCTCGAGATCGGACGGCTCGGTGTCGAACAGGTGGTCAACGGCGCTCGCGATGACCTGGCCGCGATGGGTATCGTCTACGATCGCTGGTTCTCTGAGCAGACGCTCTATGACGAGGGCCAGTACGAAGCCATCATGTCGATCCTGAGGCAGGGCGGCCACCTCGACCTGCACGACGGCGCGGTGTGGTTCATGGCCACGGCGCTGGGCGGGCAAAAGGACGAGGTGGTGGTGCGCTCTGATGGGACGCCCGGTTACTTTGCGTCGGACATCGCCTACCACTACAACAAGTTCGTCGAGCGCGGCTTCGACCGCGTCATCGACGTATGGGGCGCCGATCACCAGGGGCACGTGCCGCGCATGCGCCACATGATGCAGGCGCTCGGGCTCGACCCCAAGCGGCTGGAGATCATCATCTACCAGCTTGTCACCCTCAAGCGTGGCGGCGAGGTGGTGCGCCTGTCCAAGCGCACGGGCGACATGATCACTTTGCGCGAGGTGCTCGACGAGGTAGGCCCCGACGCCATGCGCTATTTCCTGCTCTCGCGCTCGGCCGACAGCCAAATGGAGTTTGACATCGACCTGGCCAAAGAGCAGTCGGACGAGAACCCGGTCTACTATATCCAGTACGCCCACGCGCGCATCTGCTCGATTCTGAGGCTGGCTGGCGAGCTTGCGAGCGGCGACGGCGATGTCGCGCTTCTGACGCACCCGGCCGAGCTGACGCTCATTCGGCAGATGCTGCGCCTGCCCGAGATGGTGCGCCTGGCCGCCGAGCAACTGGCGCCGCACCATCTGGCGTACTATGCCTATGATCTAGCGGCCGCCTTCCATGCCTTTTACCGCGACTGTCGCGTGGTAAGCTCTGAGGCCGAAGAGCGCGACCTGACGCTGGCTCGCCTCAAGCTCGTTGAGGCGGCGCGACTGGCGCTCAAGCGCACTCTGCACATCATGGGCATGTCGGCCCCAGAGGTGATGTAGCCGCCAACGACCCATAGCCCACGGGCCCCCGCCCGTGGGCCACACCCTTTGACGGTGCCCAGTCCCTGTGGTACACTCGGCCATTGGGCAGAACTGTCCGCATCTCGGGCGAATAGCTCAGCTGGGAGAGCGCTTCCCTTACAAGGAAGAGGTCACGGGTTCGAGCCCTGTTTCGCCCATTCAAGACTACGGATCGCCAGTGGAGGAGTCCATGGCTGTGACAGGCAAGCTCAGCTCTCACACCGAGGCCTTTTGGTGCACCGAGTATCAGGTGTCGCAGGCCGATATCGATCTGGTCACCGGTGTGATCCTGCAAGAGGGTGTGCCGGTGCCGATCGCTCGGCTGGCTGCCGCGGTGATCGAAGAGAAGCAGTCGCGCGAAAAGGCCCTGGCCGCCCAGCTATCGCGGCAGACGCAGGTCTACCGTCCCATGGATAGCTATGACGTGGGCCAGCGCCTGGTGTTCAGCGAGCTGGAGCTGGCCGAGGGCGAGGTGGTGGGCAAGCGCGTCGGCAAGAACGTCCGCCATGGCGAGTTCGAGGTGATTCAGGTGGCCATGGCCACCGATGGGCGCGTGCGCGAGTTCGCAGCCCGCATGGCGGGGCCGCACCATCTTAACCGTCCAGTAGAAGAGCTGGTCATCACCGCCGACGAAGGCTTGAGCGGCCAAGAGGCGGTGGCGGCCTTTACACCGTTGGTGGTGGACAAGCTCAACGATGCGCTGGGCGCAGACCCCGACATGGTCTACTTTGATGACAAGTGGTTCCTGCGCGAGCTACTGCCCGAGATCAACGTGGGCTACCTCAACCTCGCCGAGGCTGCTCTCTATGAGGCGGGCGCGCCGCTGACGGCACGCGAGATCCTGCAGCGCCTGTCGCTCGCCACCACCGGCTCTGAGGCGGCGCAGCTCTTTGCGCTGCACCGTGCTCTGGAGGGCGACGACCGCTTTGACGACCTGGGCGGCGACGGCGCGCACCGCTGGTTCCTGCGCGCCCTCGAGCCCGAGGCGATCTGGAAGAAGCCGGCGGCGCTGGCCGACCCCATTGCGGCCAGGGCGGGCGAGCTGGTGGGCGTCACCCTGCTGGACGCGATCGAAGAGCTGGGCGACGACCTGGACGAGCTGCCCGACATGGCCCGATCTGGCTCCAAAGGCCTGAGCTTTGTGCTCGGCTTTCCGCACCTGTATGCCGGCACCATGCCTGCGCCCGCGCGCCTCGTGGCGCTGGTGCCCGACACGGCCGCAGACCACTACCCGATCACGGTGACCGATCGTCGCCGCCGCAAGGACTATGTGGCATGGATCGTGCCCTCAAAGGGCTTTGTGTGCGGCCTCAAAGAGCTCTACCGGGCCGCGAACATGACGGTGGGCGCTCAACTCACGGTCACGGGGGCGGATGCTCCGCTCACGCTGGCGCTGGACTATGCCGCGCCACGCAGCCGTCGCAACGAATGGCTGCGCGCGGCCAGCGTGCAAGAGGGGCGGCTGGTGCTCGAGATGAAGCCCAGCACCCTGGGCGTGCGCTGTGACGAGAACGCAGTGATCATCCCTGAGGACATGGACGGCATCGCCGGATTGATGGCCATGCCCGCCGTACACAACGCTCCCCTTGGCGACATCATCCGGCGGGCCTTTCTGGAGCTGGCCAAGCTGAGCGGGCAGGGGCTGGTGCACGTCAAGGCCCTCTATGTGGCCGTCAATATGCATCGCCGCTGTGGGGCCGCTCCCATTCTGGCACACCTCACGCGCCAGGCCGCCTATGACCCGATGGGTGAGAGCCTGTGGGCCTATGACGGTTCGCTCGAGGGCCAGACCTACGAGACTGCTGACGAGATGCGCGAGAGGCCGCTGTCGAACCGCTCCGACCGCCTGCGCGACCAGGCCGTCCCCTACCAGGGCATCTAGAGAGGAGCCAGATGGCCTACCGATGGCAACCCCCTGATCTCGATACGCGCTTCTATATCGACATGGCCTGGTGGCAGGCCAGCGGTCGCGATATCCGCGTCTACATCCGCGATCTGCTGTGCGACGACTGTCGCGAGCAGTATGCCGATAGCTTTCAGGAGCTCGAGCAGATCGACTGGATCGACGAGCTGACCGGAGAGGTCAGTGTCGTCGATGGCCTGTGGCATTGCCTACGCACCTGCTGCAGCCAGAAAGCCGACTATATCGACGACTCGACGCCGATCGTCGACGCGGTCTTTCGCACCCTGCTCGCCAACGGCAACAAGCCTTTGAGCGTGCGCGAGCTACACGCGGCGCTCAACCGGCGCCCGGCCAAGACCCTGCTGCGCATCCTCACAGGCGGACAGGTCTATCTGGGGATTCGTCCCTACCGGGACTAGAGATGGGCACTCACCGACGAGGGGAAAAGCGCGGGCTTTTCCCCTTTTTGCTTGACGGTGTCGATCCACGGCTGACCAGGGTGCTGACGTTGGCGGCGGCCGCGTTGCTGATCGCGCTGGTTCTGGTGGGGCGCCCACTGCTGGCCGGGCGCGTCTATGACGGCGGCGACATCACCCGGCTCTATCTGCCGCAGCGCGCCGAGTTGGCCCGCGCCCTGAGCGAAGGCCGGCTGCCCTGGTGGAGCTCGCGGATGGGCCTCGGCTATCCCCTGCTGGCCGAGGGAGAGACGGGCGCTCTCTACCCCCTCAACTGGCTGATCTATGCCTTGCTGCCGCCCGAGATCGGCCTCACCGTCTCGATTGTGCTGCACTATGCCTGGGCGGCGCTGGGGTTTGCCCTCTATCTCCGCGCCTGCGGCAGAACTGGGCCGGCGGCGCTGCTGGGCGCCGTGGTGATGGCTTTTGGCGGGTTCATTGGGGCGCACCTGACGCACATCAGCATGCTGACGGTGGCCTCCTGGCTGCCGTGGATGCTGCTGATGACACGGCTGCTGTTCGAGGGCGACCGGCCGTGGCGTGCGTTCCTCGGGCTCAGCGTCTGCGTGGCGCTCCAGTTCTACGGCGGGCATCCGCAGGTGTCGTTGCTGGGCCTGCTGGCGCTGGGCCTGGAGGCGCTGTGGCTGGGGCTGGCGCGTGACGACCGGCGCTGGCGGCGGTTGTTCGTCTGGGGAGGGGCGCTGCTGGCGGGCGCGCTGCTGGCGCTGCCGCAACTGTGGCCGGCAGCCGAGCTGGCAGCCCAGTCGCAGCGCGCTGGCGGGCTGGACGATGCCTTTTTCACCAGCTACTCTTTCCACCCGCTGTTGACGGGCACTTTTGTCTCGCCTTTTGTGCTGGGCGCGCCCGACCCCGAGGGCTCGGTGGAGCTGATGGCCTATGTGGGGCTGCTGCCGCTGGCGCTTGCAGTCGTGGCTCTGTGGCGCAGCCGCGAGCGCGAGCGCTGGCTGTACGTCGGCCTCGGGCTGGCAGGCTGGGCGCTGGCGCTGGGGCGATTCAATCCGCTGTACGCCTATCTGCAGCGCATCCCGGTGTTGAACCTCTTTCGTGTGCCGGCCCGCTATCTCTACTGGACGGGCCTGGCCCTGGGCTATCTGGCGGCGCTGGGTACGGACGCGCTGCAGACGCACGCCGCGGCAGCGGGGCTGTGGCGGCGCCCGGTGGGCTGGTGCGCGTTGGCGCTCGCAGCGGGCGGTATCACCATGGTCGCGGTGGCGCCCGGGCTGGCGGGCGCTGTGGCGGTGTGGCGCTGGCTGCCACTGTTGTGGGCGGCCGCGGCGGTGTTGCTGATGCTGGCGTTGCCGGGCTTTGGCTGGCGCCGCTGGGCCGGCCTGGCGCTGCTGGTGCTGCTCGGCGACCTGGCAGCCTATGGTGTCGTGCTCGAGCGCTCCTATCACACGTCGTCGCCGGCGGCCGAGGTGAGGGCGGCGCCCCGAGTGGCCGCCGTGCTCGCCCCACAGGGGCAGGACGCGGACGCTCTCGCGAGGGTGTGGGTCAAAGAGGAGATCCTGCCGGCCCTGAGCGTGATGCAGGGCAGCCTCTTTCCCAACGTGGCCGCAACGCATGGCCTGGCGAGCGCCAACCTGTATAGCCCGCTGGCGCCCAGGGCCTACCTGGCGTGGGCCCACGGGCTGGACAGCGCGGCTCTCAACCGTATGGGCATCACCCACTATCTGATTCCCCAACTGCTCCCTGTTGATGCCGAACGCGAGCTGTATGACGTCTACAACCCCTTTGCGGCGCTGCCCTACGACGAATGGCTCGCCATCGACGCCGTCGATGTCAGGGGGCTCGAGGTCGAGTCGTATCTGAGCCATGCCGCCGACCTGCCCGACGGGGCCCTGGCGGCAGAGCTGCTGGTGCGCTCTAGCGACGGTCAGGTGCAGCGGCTGCCGCTGCGGGCGGGCATCGAAAGCGCTGAGTGGGCGTATGAGCGCGACGATGTCAGCGCTGCGATCGCGCACCAGATGCCCACGGTGGCGCGCTCGTGGCCCTCGCGCTCGGGCTATCTGCCGTGGGAGCATGTAGGGCACACCTATCGTGCCACCTATCCCCTGCAGGCAGAGGTCGTAGCGGTGCAGATCGTGCCTGCACTGCCAAAGGCCTTTGTGCGCGTCGAAGAGGTGTTGTTGGTGAGCGGCGAGGGCGAGCGCATCTCGCTGCGCCAGGCCATCGGCCGTGGGCAACACAGCATCGTCTACCGCGACGAGGATGTGCTAGCCTATGCCAACGAGGACGCGTGGCCACGCGCCTACGCCGTGCCGTGGGCTCGGGTCACTGCGTCGGGGCGCGACGTCTGGCTGGGCGATGTCGACCGACAGGCGCTGTTGCCCGTTGAGGTGGTGTCGTACCAAGACATGCAGGTGGTGCTGCACATCCACGCACAGGTCGAGGCGCTGGTGGTGTTGAGCGACCTCGACTATCCGGGATGGGTGGCCCGTGTGGATGGACTGCCGGCCGAGATCTGGCGCGTCGAGGGGATCGTGCGCGGCGTGCGCACGACGGCCGGCTCACACGAGATCAGCCTTCGCTATCATCCGCTCAAGCTCACGTTACGGTAGACGAACGGACTTGCCCGATGTATAATCGAAGAGTCTGGCCATCACCGGCCGACGGGTCCATAGACAGGAGGAAAGCATGAGGGTCTTTAACCGCATCGTGGTGGTGATTGGCATCTTGCTCGGCATAGCCGGGGCGCTTTTCTTGGTGCTATACCCGATCGAGGCCGTCAAGATTGCTCAGGCGAACATATCGTTCTTTGAAGAGGCGCTCTTTAACGAGCAGTTCCGACTCTACTTCATCATCGGTGCGGCCATCTGGATCGTGATTCTGCTGGTGTTGCTGATTCTGGAGCTGCGCCGACCTCGCAGAAAGGCCGTCAGAATCCGCACCGACAGCGGCGCCAACGCGGTGCTGGGCGTGAACTCGGTGGTGCAGAGCCTCGAGGCGCGCATTGACGAGCTGGCGGGTGTCCGCAAGGTCATCGCTCGCGTCAGGAGCCGTGGCAAGGATGTCGACGTGGCCGTCGACCTCGATACGAGCCCGTCCGTCAACATCCCGGTGCTCACCGACCAGGTGGTCAATCTGTGCCGCGACATCGTCGAAGGGCAGTTGGGCGTCAAGATCCACGGCAAGGTGCTCATCAATGTGCATCACGAGCCCTATCCGCGCGGCACCATGCCACCGACTCAGCCTCTGCCGCGTGGCGCTGAGGCCATTGCCACCAAGCCGCGCCTGGTCGAGGCGCCGTCGGAAACCAAGCCGGTCGAGCCCAAGGCCAAGAGGCCCGAGGCCCAGCCGGCCGTCGTTCGCGAGCCCAAGGCCGAGCCTGTGCCCGCCCAGGCGCCAGCGCCCGTGGTCGAGGCGACGCCCGAGCCACAGGGGCCAGCGCCCATAGGCGACCTGACCCCGCTGGAGACGAGCGCCAACGAGGCGGCGGCGGAGGCCCGGGACGCTTTGGACGATCTGGATCTGTACGACCCGACCGATCGCGACGAGTAGCCGCCCGATCGCGCCTGAGGTCCAGGCACGGTGGCAGCGCCGTGCTGATCGCTGGCGCGCATTGCGGACGTTTGACTGGCGACACGGCGTCAGACAATTGGGGACACTGCGTTGGACCAACCGCAAAGAACCGATCTGGAACTGGAGGGCCTGCTCGAGGCCCTCTTGTTTGTGGCCGATGGCCCGGTCGAGATCGAGCGCCTGGCCACGGTGCTCGAAGAATCGCTCGAGCGGGTGCGCCAGGCCCTGGATGCCTGGCCTGAGCGCCATGAGCAGGGCGGCCTGACGATCACCCGTAGCAACGATCGCGTCTTGTTGACGACGCGGCCCGAGGCCGCGCCGCTCATCGAGCGCTTTCTCGGCATCGAGGGGGGCGCCAGGTTATCGTCAGCGGCCATGGAGACACTGGCGATCATCGCCTACCTGCAGCCGGTGACGCGCGCGCGCATCGACGCCATCCGCGGCGTATCGTCGGCAGGCGTCATCCGCACTTTGCTGGCCCGTGAGCTGGTGCACGTGGTGGGGACCTTGGAGCAGGCCGGCCGGCCCGAGCTGCTGGGCACGACCTTTGCCTTCCTGCAGTATCTGGGCCTTACCTCGCTCGGCGAGCTGCCGATGCTGCCCGAGCTCGAGCAGGCTTTGCGGCAGGCGCGCGACGCCGACTAGCTCAGCGAGCCCTCGGCCTGCAGTTGCGCCAGCGTCTCTTCCTCGAGCCGCAGCGAGATGCTCTCAGACACGCCCTGTTCGCCCATCGAGATGCCATAGATGCAGTTCGCGATCTCGATGGTGCGGCGGTTGTGGGTGATGACCACAAACTGCGTGTCGCGGGCGTGCTCGAGCAACAGATCGCGAAAGCGCCCCACGTTGGCCTCGTCCAGGGCGGCGTCGACCTCGTCCAGAAAGCAGAATGGCACCGGGTTGGCCTTGAGCAGCGCAAACACCAGGGCCACGGCGGTCAGGGCCCTCTCGCCGCCCGAGAGCAGCGCCAAGGTCTGCGAGCGCTTGCCGGGCGGGTGCGCCACGATCTCGACGCCGCTGGTGCTCAGGTCCTCGGGGTTGGTCAACTCCAGGTGCGCTCCGCCGCCGTCGAACAGCCGACGAAAATACTCGCGAAAGGCGCGATCGACCGTCTGCACGGTGCGATCAAAGTCCTTCTCGATGACCTCATCCAGCTCTTGAATCACCTGGCGCAAGGTGACGATGGCTGTTTGAAGGTCTTGCATCTGCACCTGCAAGAAGGACTGCCGCTCGAGCAGGGCCTGATACTCCTGCGGCGCCTCGGGGTTGATGCCGCCCAGGCGTCGTAGCCGGGCGCGCAGTGATCGCACCTCCTGCTCCAACCCGGTTGGCACCACCGAGACGGCAGGCAGTTCCAGGGCGCTGCCGTTGATCCCCAGGCGCAGTTGGTGCGAGATGGTATCGGGCAACGACACCGGCCCCAGCGCCGCCTCGATCTCGTTGATCAGGTCTTGCTGACGCTCGCGGGCGCGGTCGAGATCGAGTTGTGCTCGATGGATCTCGGCCTCGACCTCGCGGATGCGAGCCTGGCTGAGGCCGTGCTGTTCCTCGGCCTGACGCAGAGCCTGAGCGGAAGCCTGCAGCGCGCCTTGTGCTGCCGCCAACTCCTGCTGTAGCTCTTGCTGGCGCGCCTGCAGCGCGGCGAGCTGCTCGCGATGCTGCTCGGCCAGCAGCCGCTCTTGCTGTTGCGCCTGTAACAGCGCCTCGCGTTGGGTCGCCTTGGCCTCGAGCTGCTGCTGGTTCTGTTGCCGGGCAGCCTGGTGGCTGGCCAACAACTGCTCCTGACTCGCCAGTGCGCGGCCGGCCACGGCGAGCTGCGTCTCGAGTTCTGCCAGGCGGCGACGCATGGGCTCGTCATCGGCGGCGGCCAGTTGCTCGCGAAGCTCGGCCAGGGCCGCGGTGTGAGCCTGCTCGGCGGCGGCCAGCGTGGCAAGCTCGTCGGCCACAGCCTGCGCCTGCTCGCGCACCTGCGTCTGCTCGGTCTGGGCCTGCGTGGCGCGGTCATGCTGCCACTTGCAGTCTCGCTCAGCGACGCGATGGCTGGCCTCGAGCTCGGCCAGCGCCTGGCCGGCCTGCTCGAGCTCGCGCCGCAGCCGACCTCGCTCGCGCTCGGCCTGGGCTATGGCCTGGCGCAGCTCTTCGCCGCGGGCGCGGTGAGCCGCCACAGCGGCCTCGCCCTGGCGCAACTGCTCATCGACCTGGGCGATCCTGCCTGGCAGCTCGCGCCAGGCGCGCTCCTGGGCCAAGAGCTGCGAGCCTTGGCGACGGGCTCCACCGCTCACGGCGCCCGTCGGCTGCACCGTCTCGCCGCCGAGAGTCACGATCAGGCTGGCGCCGGTGCGCTCGCCCAGCAGGCGTCGTGCCGCAGGCAGATCGCTCGCCACCAGCACCCGACCGAGCAGCAGCTCGTAGACGGCACGCAGGCGCTCAGGAAAGCGCACCAGTTCGCTGGCCACGCCCACCACGCCGGCCGTGTCGCGCAGCCTCAAGGGGCCGCGCGCACGCAGGGTGTCGAGCGGTAAGAAGGTGGCCCAACCGGCGCGATCCTGCTTGAGGCGGGCGATGGCGCGCTCGGCATCGGCCCAGCGCTCGACGATGATGTTTTGCAGACGGTTTCCCAGGGCGGCCTCGATGGCCTGCTCATAGGCCTGCGGCACTTCCATCAGCCCGGCAGCCGTGCCCAGGATGCCACCCAGCGACTCGGCCGAGCCGAGCACATGCCGCACGCCGGGCACATAGTCCGCGCTGTCTTCGCGCTGACGGGCCAGGGCGTTGCGCCGTGCAAGCAACTGGCTACGCCGGTCGCGCACCGCATCGACGGCCGCCCGGGCGACCCGCAGCTCTTCCTGGAGAGCCTCCAGCTCGGCCTGCAGGGCGGCGATATCGACGTCGCTCTGCGAGAGAGCGCCGCGGGCCACCTCGCGGCTGCTGACCAGGGGGGCCATCTGGCGCTCGATGCTCTGCAGCCCGGCCTCTCGCGCCTGCGCCTCGCGCGAGGCGTTGGTCGCGTCCTGCCCCAGGCGCTCGAGGCGAGCCTGCAGCTCTTGCTGGCGCGCCTGTTGCTGCGCCGAGCGCCGCTGAGCGGTGCGCAGCTCCTGCTCGCTGCTGCGGATGGCCTGCTGGAGCGCGCCCATGGCCTGCTCTACGCCGGCGCGACGCTCTGCCAGTGCGTCGAGCCCCTGCGCAGCGGCATCCCGCTGGTCAGTGAGGATGGCGAGCTCTTGCTCGGCCCTGGCGATCTCTTGCGCCAGCACTGCCTGGCGCGACGCCAGCGTGTCATTGTCGCTGGCCACGTCGCGGAGCTGCTGGCTATGCAGCCGCTCGCGCTCGGCCGAGAGAGCAAGGGCCTGCTGCTCGCGCTGGGCGGCATCTCTGAGGGCGGCGGCATCGCGCTCGAGGCCATCGAGCTGTGCCTGCAGCGCGGCCAGTGCAGCAGCGGCCTCTTGCTGGGCGGTTGCAGTGGCCTCTGCCTGGCGTCGAGCCCGCTGGAGGCCTTGCTCTTGATCGGAGAGAGCCGTCTCCACGGCCACCTGCACATCCTGGAGCTGGTGCCAGCGGTGGCCATACCAAATGCGCAATAGCTCGTTCAGGTCCTGCTCGAGCAAGCGGTGTTCCTCGGCGCGCTCGGCCTGTCGGCGCAGCCCGTCGACGCGCGGCCCGAGCTCGCTCAGGATATCGGCCACCCGCTCGAGGTTGCGCTCGGTCTCGCTGATGCGGTCCAGCGTTTCACTCCGTTTGCGCAGTTGTGGCGAGATGCCCGCCGCCTCCTCAAAGAGGACGCGACGCGCTTCTGGCCGCAAGGCGAGGGCGGCATCGACCATGCCCTGGCCGATGACGGTGTAGGTGGTGCGCGACAGGCCGGCGGCGCCGAGTAGATCGAGGATGTCGCGATAGCGCACCCGGCTGTCGTTGAGCAGGTACTCGTTCTCGCCCGAGCGGTAGGCGCGGCGGCCGATGGTGACTTCGCTATAGTCCACCGGGAGCCAGTGGTCGGTGTTGTCGAGGGTGATGAGCGCCTCGGCCATGCCCAGGCGCGGGCGTTGGCGGCTGCCGGCAAAGATCATGTCTTCGGTGGTGCGGGCGCGCATCGAGCGATAACTCTGCTCGCCCAAGACCCAACGGATGGCGTCGGCGACGTTGCTCTTGCCGCTGCCGTTCGGGCCCACCACGGCGGTGACGCCATCGGCAAACGTAAAGGTGCAGCGCGATGCAAAGCTCTTGTAGCCGTGCAGGCTCAGTGCTTTTAGGCGCATGGCGACCCGGCTTGGCGCGTCATCAGCGGTGCGTGTCCAACGCCTGACTGGCGGCGGCTTGCTCGGCAAGCTGTTTGCTGCTGCCGCTGCCCGTGCCCCAGCAGGCGTCGCCTACGATCACACTCACCGTAAAATAGCGCGCATGGTCTGGCCCCTCGATAGATACGACCTCATAGCGAGGCGTGATGCGCATCAGCGCCTGCGTGTGTTCCTGCAGCTCGCTCTTGGGGTCCTTGATCAGACGCGCTTGCTCGATCTCTGCAGCCTGGCTCTCTAGCACCGACTCGAACCAGCGCTCGGCCACCGCGATGCCCTGATCGAGGTAGAGGGCGCCGACCAGCGCCTCAAAGCCTGCACACAGGTTGGCGGCCTTCTGGCGGCCGCCGCTGGCCTCCTCGCCGTGGCCAAAGCGCATATAGTCGCCCAGAGACAGTCTCTCGGCGAGCTGTGCCAGGCTCTCGGTGCGCACCAGCCTGGCGCGGAGCGATGTCAGCTCCCCCTCGGTGGCGTCGGGCAGCCGCTCGAATAGCCAGCGGCCGACGATGAAATCGAGCACCGCGTCGCCCAGGAACTCGAGACGCTGATTGTGGCGTACATCCTCGTCGGTCTCGTTGGCGTACGAGGTGTGGGTCAGCGCCTCTAGCAGCAACTCTGCGCTGTCAAAGGTCACCCCGAGGCGCTGTTGCAGCTCCTCCAAAGAACCGGTCTGCGACACGATCTCTAGTCCTGGTCTACGATGCGGATGTGCAGCTCCTCGAGTTGACGCGACGAGATCTCGGAGGGTGCGTTGGTCATCAGGTCAACGGCTCGCTGCGTCTTGGGGAACGCCATCACCTCGCGGATGTTGGCTTCGCCGGCCAGCAGCATGACCAGCCGGTCGATGCCCGGCGCAATGCCGCCGTGAGGCGGGGCGCCGTACTCGAACGCCTCGAGCAGGTGCCCAAACTGTGCCTGGGCCTCCTGGTCGCTGATGCCCAGCGCCCGGAACATGGCGGTCTGCAGCTCGCGACGATGGATGCGGATGCTGCCGCCGCCCACCTCATAGCCGTTGGCCACCACGTCATAGGCCTTGGCGCGCGCCCGCGCCGGGTCGGTCGTCAACAGCGGGATGTCCTCGTCCAAGGGCGCGGTAAAGGGATGATGCTTGGCGGTATAGCGCTGCTCTTCCTCGCTCCACTCGAGCAGCGGAAAGTCGAGAATCCAGCAAAAGCCGAGCACGTCGCTGTCGAGCAGGCCAAGCCGCTGCGCCATCTCGAGGCGCAACTGCCCCAGCGCCTCGGCAACGACGTCGGCCTGGTCGGCGACAATCAGGATCAGGTCGCCCGGTTTGGCGGCGGCCCGGGCCAGGATGTCCTCGACCTCGGCCTCGGCCAGGTTCTTGGTGATCTGCGAGCGCAAGCCGTCCTCACGCACGGCGATCCAGGCCAGGCCCTTGGCGCCCCACGAACGGGCGAGCTCGACCAGCTCGTCGAGCTGACGCCGGGTATAGTCGGCGCAGCCCGGCGCCACGATGGCCTTGACCCGCCCGCCGGCAGCCAGCGCCTCGCTGAACACGCGGAACTCGCAGCCGGCCAGCCCAGGCCCCAGGTCGATCAGCTCCATGCCAAAGCGGATGTCGGGCTTGTCGCTGCCATAGCGCTCCAGCGCCTCGTCATAGGTGAGCCGCGGGAAGGGCTTGTGGAGCACGCGCTTGTGCCCCACCTTTTCCGTCAGCTCGATGAACATCGGCTCGATCAGCGCGGTGATGTCCTCGCGGTTGACGAACGACATCTCGAGGTCGAGCTGCGTGAACTCGGGCTGGCGGTCAGAGCGCTGGTCCTCATCGCGAAAGCAGCGCGCGATCTGGAAATAGCGCTCGAACCCCGACACCATCAACAGCTGCTTAAGCTGCTGTGGCGACTGGGGCAGGGCGTAGAACTTGCCCTGGTGAATGCGGCTGGGCACCACATAGTCGCGGGCGCCCTCGGGCGTGGACTTGATCAGGATCGGGGTTTCGATTTCGACAAAGTCGCGCTCGCACAGATAGTTGCGGATGAAGCGCACCGCCTCGTGGCGCAGGATGATGTTGTGCTGCATGCGCTGGCGCCGCAGGTCCAGATAGCGGTAGCGCAGGCGCAGGGCCTCGTCCACCTCGGCGTCCTCGTTGATGTAGAACACGGGCGTCTTGCTCTCGTTGAGCACAGTGACGCTCTCGGCCAACACCTCGATCTCGCCGGTGGGCATGGTGGGGTTCTCCATGCCCTCGGGGCGGCGCGCTACGGTGCCCGTCACAGCGATCACATACTCGTTGTGGATGCCATCTGCCGTGCGGTGGGCGTCGGCGGAGCGCTGCGGGTTCAGCACCACCTGCGTGATGCCAAAACGGTCTCGCAGGTCGACGAAAACCACGTTGCCGTGATCGCGACGGCGATGCACCCAGCCCGCGAGCGACACCTTTTCACCGGCGTGGGCGGCCCTAAGCTGCCCACAGGTATGAGTTTTCAGCATTCTAGCCTCCGACAACGCCCGAGCGTGCAGGCATTATACGTTCGGGGCACGGCCGGACAAATTGCGGCCGATTGGCCCTAGGTCTCTGCGGTGCGCGCAAAGCGCTCCTGACGCAGCGCCAGTATCTCAGTGGCGCTCTCCTCGATCGACTTGCTCGAGACATCGATCACGTCCCAGCCGCCACGCGCATGGATGCGGCGCGCATAGGCCAGTTCGCGCTGGACGGCGTCAAACTCGGCATACTCGCGTGAGGCGATCATGCCGAGGCGGGTCAGGCGCACCTGACGGAGCAGGACGAGCCGATCGGGGCGGATGGTGAGCCCGAACACCGTGCGCTTGTCCACATAAAAGAGCGCCGCCGGGGGCTCGATCTCGGCCACCAGGGGGACGTTGGCCACCAGCCAGCCGTGGGTGGCCAGATACATGCTCAACGGCGTCTTGCTGGTGCGCGACACCCCGGTGAGGATGATCTCGGCGTGGTCGAGCTCGTCGGGGCGCAGGCCGTCATCGTGGGCCACCGCAAACTCGATGGCCTCGATGCGGCGGAAATACTCTTCGGTCATCTCGTGGAACAGCCCGGGGCGCCCATCGGGCGAGATGTCCATCAGGTCGGCCAGACGCGTCGCCATCGGCCCCACCAGATCGATGGCCGGCACGTTCATGACTCGGCTGAGCGTGTTGGCGCGCAGCCGCAGGCTGCTATCGACCAGGCTGTGTACGACAATGCCGCCATCGGCCTGCGCCGCCACAAAGACCCGCTGCAACTGCACGTCTGACTGCACGACGGGGTAGCGGTACATGCGCGGGCGTCCAGCGCCGACCACTCCCTCGAACACCGGTTCGAGGGTCATGGCGGGGTCGAGGTGTGGCACATCGCTGAGCAGGTGAAACGCAGGGCTTGGCTGCATGTCGCCTCCTTCCAGGTTAGGATACCACACCCGCTGGCGCCTCGGTAGCCGCGCCAACGGTTGCAGCCAGAGCAAGCGACGCCTATCATGGCGACATCATCAGAAGGAGCCAACGGATGTCCAACGACGGTATGCCGGTGATCCGGATTCGCGACGTGCAGGTGATCTTGACGGCGCCGAACGGCATCAGGCTGGTGGTGGTCAAGGTCATCACCGACCAGCCGGGCCTGTACGGCCTGGGCTGCGCCACCTTTACGCAGCGGCCGCTGGCCGTGGCGGCTGCGGTCGAGCACTACCTCAAGCCCTTTGCCATCGGCCGTGACGTCGCGCGCATCGAGGATTTTTACCAGGCCGCCTACGTCAGCTCCTACTGGCGCAGTGGCCCGGTGCTCAACAATGCCCTCAGCGGCATCGACGAGGCCCTGTGGGACATCAAGGGCAAGGTGGCGGGGCTGCCGATCTATCAGCTCCTGGGCGGCAAGTGTCGTGAGGCGGTACCGGTCTATGTACACGCCTCGGGCGACAGCTTTGGCCAGGTCGAGGAGCGGGCGCGCGCCTATATGGAGCAGGGCTTTCGCCACGTGCGCTGCCAGGTGGGCATCGCGGGTATGAGCACGTATGGCAGCCGTGGTGGAGGCGGCATGGCCGCGCTCGACCCGGCGCAGGCGCGCACCTGGGAGCCCAGCGCCTATGTGCACACCGTGCCCAAGCTGTTCGAGCACCTGCGCCTCACTCTGGGCGACGATGTGGAGCTGCTGCACGATGTGCACGAGCGCATCCCGCCCATTCTGGGCGTCTGGCTGGCCAAGGCGCTCGAGCCCTACCGGCTATTCTTCCTGGAAGACCTGTTCGCGCCCGAGGACAATGGCTACTTTGCCCAGGTGCGGCAGCAATGCGCCACGCCCTTGGCCATGGGCGAGCTGTTCGTCAACCAGGCCGAGTATGTGCCTCTGATCCAGCAGCGTCTGATCGACTTTATCCGGGTGCACCTCTCGGACATCGGCGGGTTTAGCATGGCGCGCAAGTTGGCCGCTTTCTGCGAGTTCATGGGGGTGCGCACCGCGTTCCACGGCCCCGGCGACGTGTCGCCGGTGGGCCATGCGGCCAACATGCACCTGGACCTCGCCATCCCCAACTTTGGCATTCAAGAGCTGGCCCTGTTCCACGACGAGACGCGCGAGGTCTTTCCGGGCACGCCCGAGGTGCACCACGGCTGCATGTGGCCCAACGACCGGCCGGGGTGGGGCGTGGACATTGACGAGGCGCTGGCCGCGAGATACCCCTTCCCCGAAGACCGCTACAACGGCGCCTGGCCCGAGGTGCGGACGTGGGACGGCACCGTCATCCGCCCCTAGCAATGCGCATGAGGCCCGAGCAACGCTCGGGCCTCATACCGGCTAGAACACCGGCAAGCCGGGCGTGCACGTCTGCAGGCTGTAGAGTGACGTGCGGGCGGTGACATAGAGCGTGCACAGGTCTGGGCCGCCAAAGGCCAGGTTGGCCGGCTGTTGCGGCAGACGCACAATGCCGAACAGCGTCCCGTCGGGCGCATACACCCAGATGCCGCCCGGCCCCGTGCAGTAGATGCACCCTGCGGCGTCCAGCTTCATGCCATCGGGGCTGCCCTCGTCGGGCGAGGAGAGGTCAGCAAAGAGCCGGTCGTTGCTGAGCGAGCCGTCGGGCTGCACGTCAAAGGCCCGGATCAGGCGGCGTGGTGAGTCGTCAACGTAGAGGATGCGCTCATCGGGCGAAAAGGCCAGGCCGTTGGGCCTGCCAAAGTCGCTCACCAGCAGCCGCAGCTCGCCGGTCGGCGTCAGCGCATACAGGCCGTTGCAGGGCTGCTCCTGTTGCTCGGGCTGAATGCCATAGGGTGGGTCGGTAAAGTAGATGGCGCCGTCGCTGCGCACCACGATGTCGTTAGGGCTGTTGAGGCGCCTGCCATCGTAGCGGTCGGCCACCGTCACGATGGCGCCGTCGGGCTCGGTGCGCGACACCCGGCGGTTGCCGTGCTCACAGGCCAGCAGCCGGCCCTGTCGGTCATAGGTCAGGCCGTTAGAGTGGCCGCTAGCACGTCGCCAGGGCTGCGGGCGCTGGCCCGGCACAAACCGATAGATGATGGCCGCCGGGATGTCGCTAAAGAGCAGGAACCCAGCGGGGTGCCACACCGGCCCCTCGGTGAACTGGAACCCTGTGCCGAGCTCGACCGCATCGAGTGATATGAACAGGTCAGCCAGTGTGGTCATGCCGGTCACTCCTCGATCGAGATCACACGGCCCGTGGCCGCCGATGCGATGATGGCGCACACCACCTGGGTCTGCCGCCAGCCGTCGATGTGGGTGGGCACGGGGCCATGGCCCTTCCACGATGAGGGCGTGAGCGTGTCCTCGAGGATGGCGTCGACAAAGCTGCGGCAGAGGGCCATGGTATCGCCATAGCCCAGCCCCTGGTACTCGAGCGAATGCACCTCGCCAGCGCGGCCCGCAGACAGAGTGGCGGTGGCGGGCGAGGGGCGATGCACCAGGGCGCGCACCTCGACGCCGCGCTCACCCAGTCGCGCACGGTGCTCGAGCAGGTCGTGGGCGCCCACGCTGGGCGCGAGGTTGGCCCGCCAGCCGGCCGCTGTGTTGAACCCACCGCGCTTGTTGTAGATCAGCGTGCCCTGGCTGCCTGAGAAGCACATGTAGAACTCGACCAGCTCGTCGATGTGCTTGATCCACTCGGCTTTGACGCGGATCTTGGCGCCGCTGTCAAAGGTGAGGTAGGCATCATAGACGTCGGGAGTCACTCCCAACACCTTTTGCTGCGCGATGGCAAAGACCTCGGTGACGCGCGCCGGCGCCAGATACCAGTGCAGCAGGTCGACGACGTGGCTCAGCAAAAAGTGCGCCGTCGACGAGCCGGCTGCCCAGTCTCGCGAGCGGCCGCCCCACATCTGGGTGGGCACCGAGATGTTGTCGTCCAGTCGCGCCTCGCCATAGACCACATCGCCCAGCAACCCTTGCTGCAGCACATAGCCGGTGGCGATGTCGAGCATGGCCGCGCGGTTGGCATAGTTGACGAACAGACGCGTGCCATGGCGCTCGACGGCCTCGACCAGGCGCCGCCCCTCGTCGAGGGTGGTGGCCAGAGGCTTTTCCTCGATGATACACGGCACGCCCGCCTCGATAGCGTCGAGGCAGGGCTGCAGGTGGAGCGGATCGGGCGTGGCCACCACCACCAGGTCCAGGCACTGGGTGACCATCTCTGCGAGTGAGGCAAAGGCGGTGGCGCCCAGGGGGCCGGCCACCTGGGCGGCCACCTCCTGACGCAGATCGGCCACGCCGACGAGCTTGATCTCGGGTTGAGCAGCAAGGAATGCTGCATGCTGGCTGCCTAGGATTCCCGCGCCGACGACGCCGGCTCGAATGGTCATGCTAAGGGGCTCCTTTCTACCTGATCAGGCTCATTCTAGCGGGCGCAGAGACCGAGTCAAGGGCTGGCAGCCGCAGTTGCCCCAACGTGAAAAGCGGTGTATCATGCTCCATTGCTGAATCGCCACCGTAGCGAGGGTAGATGAGGGCGATCGTACACGGCACCTGGATGGCAGGCCCCGAGTTGGGCGAGGGGCAGCTCTTTTTCGTGTGGGCAGAGCGCGTCGCACAGACGCGCGTGCAGCCACCGAGAGCCCGAGTGGCGCGGCATCCCTTTGCGGCCACCACCATCGAGATTGCGGACTTTTTAGAGCAGCGCCTGCCCGGCCGAGACTGGCGAGGCAGCCGTCGAATGACCGCGGTGGCGCTGCTGCCTTCTTCGTCGGTGGCGCCGCTGGTGCCGGGCTGGTTGTTGACCGAGGACGCGCAAGAAGCCGCTATCGGTGGCCTGCGGCCGTGGCGCATCGAGGGGCTCGGCATCCCCGCGCGCGATCTGATCGAGCTGTTGGTGAGCCTGCCGCTGAGCCGTGACGATGAGGCCGCCGACCACCGGCTCGGCGATGACCTGCGCTACTGGGGCCTGGCCGCCAAGTTCGTGCTCGAACTGCTCGCGCGCCAGCGCTATCTCCCTGGCATCGAACTCAACGACGGGGCATCGCGCGCCGCCTGGTTCGCGAACCTCGACGATGAGCAGGATGCCACGCGCTTTGAGCAACTGGTGCTGGGCATGCCGCCGGCCTGTCGCGCTGTGGTGCCAGAGCGCGAGCTGGACCGTGACCATCAGCATGCCGGCGCGGCGCCGCGGCATCTGCTCGAGAGCTTTGTCAACGAACTGCTCGATCGGGCGGTGCGTAGTTGGGGCGTGCTGGCGGCCGGGCGAGACACCAGGGCGAGTCGGCCAGCAAGCGGCAGCGGTGAGCTGACGCGCAACTGGTGGCGCAGCCTGCTGGGGCAAACGGGCGAGCTGCGCGTGTCGCAACGCCACCATGGCGAGCTAAACCGCTTTTACCAGGCCTGGAAGAGCTGGACCACGCGCACGGCCACTCAAGAGGGCGCCTCTTTCCGCATCTGCTTCCGCCTCGAACCGCCCAACCCCGAGGCAGGCATGCAGCACTGGCGCCTGGCCTACTTTCTGCAGGCCACTGATGACCCCAGCCTGTTGGTGCCCTCGTGGGAGGTGTGGCGCGAGCGAGGCGATGCCCTGAGCTATCTCAACAGACGCTTTGACAACCCACAGGAAAAGCTGCTCGAGGGCCTGGGCGTGGCGGCCGACCTGTGCCCGGCTATCAAGCGTAGTCTGCGCGACGAAGCCCCCGAATCGACGCTGCTCACCGATCAGGAGGCGTTCAGCTTTCTGCGCGAGATCGCCCGCCTGCTCGAAGGGTCGGGTTTTGGCGTGCTTGTGCCCCCCTGGTGGAATCAGCAGGACACGCGCCTGCGCGTGCGCGCCAGGCTGGGCGGCATCGCCGACACCGAGAGCAGTGGCATGCTGAGCATGGACTCGTTGGTAACCTATGACTGGCAGCTCGCGCTGGGCGATGAGGTGCTGACCCGCGAAGAGTTCGAACGGTTGGCCGCGCTCAAGGCGCCGTTGGTGCAGGTGCGGGGCCGCTGGGTGCTGCTGCAACCCGACCAGGTCGAGGCTGCGGTGGCCTTTTGGCAAAAGCACCGTCAGCGCGAGCAGCTACGGCTGGGGCAGGCGCTCAACCTGGCGCTGGGCGCCACCGACGAGCTCGATGGCCTGACCATCAGCGAGATCGAGGTTGACGACGACTTTTCGCGCGTGCTCGATGCCCTTACACAGCGCCAAGAGCTGGCGCTGCATCAGGCCCCTGAGGGCTTTGTGGGCGAGCTGCGGCCCTACCAGCAGGTGGGCTTTTCGTGGCTGGCCTTTCTGCGGCAGCACGGCTTTGGCGCCTGCCTGGCCGATGACATGGGCCTGGGCAAGACGATCCAGGCGATTGCACTGCTGCTGCACCTCAAAGAGGCGGGGCTCAATGGCAACCCATCGCTGGTGGTCTGCCCCACGTCGCTGGTGGGCAATTGGCGCCGCGAGATCAACCGCTTTGCGCCACACTTGCAGGTGATGGTGCACCACGGCACCGGCCGCGCCGAGGGAGACGCCTTTCTCGAACAGAGCCTGGCTAACGACGTGGTGATCAGCACCTATGGGCTGGTGCGCCGCGATCTGGATGATCTCACCCAGGTGCACTGGGACAATGTCATCCTAGACGAGGCGCAGAACATCAAGAACCCGCTCACCAAGCAGGCGCGGGCGGTGCGCCGCCTGCGGGCGAGAGGGCGGGTGGCGCTCACCGGCACGCCCATCGAGAATCGCCTGACAGAGCTGTGGTCCATATTTGGCTTTCTCAACCCGGGCTACCTGGGCACCCATGCGGGCTTTCGGCGCACCTTTGTGCTGCCCATCGAGCGCTATCAGGATCAGGAGGCGGTCGAGCGGCTGCGGCGGTTGGTGCGCCCCTTTGTGTTGCGCCGTGTCAAGACCGATCCCCACGTGATCGCCGACCTGCCGGACAAGTTTGAGCACAAGGTGTACTGTAACCTGACGCGCGAGCAGGTCACGCTGTACGAGGCGGTGGTGCAAGATGCCATGGCCGCCCTGCACGAGGATAGGGCCGAAGAGCCGGGCATACGACGGCGAGGCATTGTGCTGGCCATGCTCACGCGCTTGAAGCAGATTTGCGACCATCCGGCGCTGTTCCTCAAAGACGGCTCTAGTCTGGGGCGACGCGCGGGCAAGCACACGCGCCTGTGCGAGATGCTCGAAGAGATCCTCGAGCTGGATGAGCGCGCGCTGATCTTTAGCCAGTTCGCCGAGATGGGCAAGCTGCTGCAAGAGGACTTGGAGCGCAGGTTCGACCGACAGGTCTTTTTCTTGCATGGCGGCACGCCGCAACAGCAGCGCGAACGCATGATCCGCGCCTTTCAAGAGGACCCTCACGCGCCGAGCATCTTTGTGCTGTCGCTCAAGGCGGGCGGCACCGGTCTCAACCTGATGCGCGCCAACCACGTCTTTCACTATGACCGCTGGTGGAACCCGGCCGTCGAGAACCAGGCCACCGACCGGGCCTATCGCATCGGGCAGAGCCGCGACGTGCAGGTGCACAAGTTCATCTCTCTGGGCACGCTCGAGGAGCGCATCGACGCGCTGATCGAGAGCAAGAGCGAGCTGGCCGAGAACGTGATCGGCGACGACAGCGCCTGGATCACCGAGCTCTCGACCGACGACCTGCGCGCCCTGGTGGAGCTGCGCGAAGAGGCCCTCGAGTCGGAGGATGAGACATGAGCGATCTCGTTCTGAATGACAAGGGCGGCGCCAGAAGCTGGTGGGCGGCGCAGTGGAACCAGGCATTGAGTCGCTGGTTCGATCCCGAGCGCCTGGCGAGAGGAGACACCCTGGCCCGGCAGGGACGTGTCTTTGACCTGGCCGTGCAGGTGGGCCAGGCCTCGGCGCGCGTGCAGGGCGTCGAGGGCGTTGAGCACGACGTGCACATCGATGTGCGCTGCTACACCGACGATCAATGGCAGCGCATTGTGAGCGTGCTCGCCGAACAGGCCATGTACACGGCGCAACTGCTCAACGGCGAGATGCCGCATGACATCGACGCCGTCTTTCGCTCGGCCGGGGTCTCGCTCTTTCCCCGGGCGGCGGCCGAGCTCAACACCGACTGCACCTGCACCGAATGGGCGCGGCCCTGCTCACATGTGGTGGCGGCTTGCCACAAGCTGGGCGAGATGCTCGATGTCGACCCGTTCACGCTGCTCGTCTTGCGTGGCCGCTCGCGCGAGCAGGTGATGGCCGACCTGCGCGCCGAACGAGCCGAGCGCCTGGGCAACGGCGACGGTGGCGCCGGTTACGAAGGTGAGGAGCACGTCGCGTCGCTCGACGCCGACCCCGAGGCGTTCTGGCGTATGGGCGCAGGGCTCGACGAACTGCAGGTGCGCGTGCGCCGGCCAGAGATCGAGATGGAGCTGGTGCGCATCCTGGGGGCGCCTGACTTTGCGGGCGACGCTGGCCTGGCCGGGGCGCTGGAGCAGGTGTACGAGCGCGTGACGGCGCGAGCGCTGCGCGTCGCCTATGAAGGCGATGCCCAGGATGAAGTTGCCTCGGGTGGACACGAAGAGCCTTTATCGCCTAAAGTGACGCCACAGCACGGGCTAGAGGAGGAACTGTCATGACCACACTCGGCGTATTGGTGGGTAACCGCGGATTTTTTCCGGCGCATCTGTGCGAGAGCGGGCGCGCGCGCATTCTAAAGGTGCTCGCAGAAGAGGGCATCGATTATGTGGCTCTCTCACCCGATGCTACGCCCTATGGCGCCGTGGTGACCTACGAAGAGAGCAAGCTCTGCGCCGAGCTCTGGAAGGCGCACCGTGAAGAGATCGACGGCATCCTGGTGACGTTGCCCAACTTTGGCGAGGAGCGCGGCATCGCCGACGCCATCCGCCTGGCCGGGCTCGACGTGCCTGTGCTCCTCCACGCCTTTCCCGATGACCTCGGCAAGATGGACATCGACCACCGTCGCGATAGCTTTTGCGGCAAGATGTCGGCCTGCAACAACCTGCGGCAGTATGGCATCAAGTACAGCCTGACGACGCTGCACACGGTCGAGCCCGAGTCAGACAGTTTCCGTCAAGACCTGCGCAACTTTGCCGGGGTGTGCCGGGTGGTCAAGGGCCTGAGGCGGGCGCGGTTTGGGCAGCTCGGCGCACGGCCGGCCGCCTTTATCACGGTGCGCTACAGCGAAAAGCTGCTCGAAAAGGCGGGCATATCGGTCGAAAGCATCGATCTGTCCGAGATCTTTGGCCGGGCGTGGAAGCTGGTCGATGATGCCCCCGAGGTGCAGGCCAAGCTGACCGAGATCGAGGCCTATCTGGGCGTCGACGGCATTCCGAGCGATGCGCTCCTCAAGATGGCCAAGTTCGCCGTGGCCTACGAGGGCTGGATCGCCGACACCGAGCTGGTGGGCACGGCTGTGCAATGCTGGACGTCAATGGAAGAGCACTATGGCGTGGTGCCCTGCACCATCATGAGCATGCTCAGCAACCGGCTCCTGCCCAGCGCATGCGAGACCGACATCGCCGGGCTGGTGGGCATGTATGCCATGGTCTTGGCCTCGGGGCGCCCCAGCGCACTGCTCGACTGGAACAACAACTATGCCGACGATCCCGACAAGGGCGTCGTCTTTCACTGCAGCAACTTGCCGCAAGACATCTTTGGCGGCCAGGCCAAGATGGACTATCAGGAGATCATCGCTGGGTCGGTGGGCAAAGAGAACACCTATGGCACCATCGTGGGCCAGATCAAGCCCACGCCGCTGACCTACTGCCGCGTGTCGACCGATGACGAGACGGGACGGATACGCGTCTATCTGGGCGAGGCAGAGATTACCGACGACCGGGTGGACACCTTCGGCGGCTATGGCGTCATCAAGGTCCCTGGCTTCCAGAAGCTACTGCAACACATCTGCGACAACGGCTTTGAGCACCACGTGGCCATCAACCCCACGCAGGTGGCCGATATCATCAACGAGGCCATGTCCAAGTATCTGGGGTGGGAGGTCTACTACCACCGCGGCTAGTTCACACTGTCGGGAAAAGACAAGAGCCCGCCTCGTATGAGGCGGGCTCTTGGCATGTAGGCAGCGATCAGCCGCCAAAGAGGCTAAAGCGCGCCACCAACGGTGCAAACACGGTGGCCACCAGCGACATCACGGTGATCAGCGTGTTGAGCGAAGGGCCAGCGGTGTCCTTGAAGGGATCGCCGACGGTGTCGCCCACCACAGCGGCCTTGTGGGCATCGGTGCCCTTGCCGCCGTAGGCGCCGTCTTCGATGTACTTTTTGGCGTTATCCCACAGGCCACCGGCGTTCGCCATCAGCAGCGCGAACAGGATGCCGGTGATGATCGAGCCCGCCAAAAAGCCACCCAGGGCGCTGGCGCCAAAGAGCACGCCCACGACGATCGGGGTGACCAGGGCCAGCGCGGCCGGCAGAATCAGCTCTTTGAGGGCGCCGCGCGTGGCGATGTCAACACAGAGCGCCGAATCGGGCGCAGCCTTGCCTTCGAGCAGGCCGGGGATTTCGCGGAACTGACGACGAATCTCTTCGACCATCAGGAACGCGTTGCGGCTGACCGAGAGCATCAGCAAGGCCGAGAAGAGCGGCGGCATCATGGCGCCGATAAAGAGCCCGATCATCACCAACGGGTCTGCCAGGGTGAGATTAACCGTGGCGCCCGCCAGCTCGATCGTTTCGACATAGGACGAGAACAGGGCCAGCACGGTCAGCGCGGCGGCGCCGATGGCAAAGCCCTTGGTGATGGCCTTGGCCGTGTTGCCGGCCGCGTCCAGACGATCGCAGACGGCGATGGTCTCATGGTCCAGGCCGCCGTACTCGGCGCAGCCCTTGGCGTTGTCGACGATGGGGCCGTACGCGTCGGACGAGACGATCATGCCGGTGATCGAGAGCATGCCTACAGCCGCGACCGACACGCCATAGGTGCCGGCCACGCCCGAGGCCTCAGCCAGGAACCAGGCAGCGACCATGGCCACACAGATACCCACGATCGAGGGGACGATGCTCAACAGGCCGTAGGAAAAGCCATCGAGGATGAGCAGCGCCGGGCCGGTGAGCGAGGCATGGGCCGTGTTCTGAACGGCCTTCTGATCGATGTCGGTGAAAAAGTCCGAAGTAAAGCCGATGACCACGCCTGCGAGCAGGCCCGCCAGGGTGGGCCAGAAGACGCCCTGCCAGGTGTCGCCAAAGGGCAGCACCAGCGAAACGCCCAGCAACAGCACCGCAAAGACGATGGTGGTCGAGATGGTGCCCGTGTTCAGGGCCCGCCCGGGGTCGCTCTCCTCCTTGCGGCCAACGACGAAGAAAATGCCGGCCAGCGAGGCAAAGATGCCGGCCGCGCTCAGCAGCAGCGGGAAGATCACGTAGGGAGTGGGATCGCCCGCGGCGATGCCCGAGGCGCCCAGGATCATGACGGCGACCACCGAAGCCACGAACGAGTCGAGGATGTCGGCGCCCATGCCGGCCACATCGCCCACGTTGTCGCCCACGTTGTCGGCGATAACAGCCGGGTTGCGAGGATCGTCCTCGGCCAGGTTGAACTCTACCTTGCCGACCAGGTCGGCGCCGATGTCAGCCGTCTTGGTGTAGATGCCGCCGCCGGCCTTGGCCAACAGAGCGAGCTGGCTGGCGCCGAACGAAAAGCCCAGCACCACGTGCGGGTCGCGAAAGATCATGTAGATGACCGTCATGCCGATGAGGGCAAAGCCGACCACCGAAAAGCCCATCACGGCGCCGGCGTAAAAGCCGACCGGCAGTGCCTTGACCAGACCGTCGCGAGCTGCCCAGGCCACGCGCGCGTTGGCGCGGGTCGACACGTACATGCCCGAGTACCCCGCCGCGGCAGAGCAGGCCGAACCCACCACAAAGGCGATGGCGACCCTCCACCCGAGGTCGGGCACGAGCAAGATGATGATGGTGATGACGATGGCGAGCCCACCCAGCGCCTGGTAGAGACGCTTGAGGTAGGTCGCTGCGCCTTCCTGGATGCGTTCGGAGAAGAACGCCATCTTCTCGCTCTCGTTCTTTTGCTGCATCACCCAGCGAAAGAGGGCGAGGGCGAGGCCGATGGAGATCACTCCGGAGACCAATGCGACGATCTCCCAAAGCAACATGTCAGCCTCCTACAGTGGAAATGGATACTGAAAGGGGCGAGCGGTCCGCCCAAGGCTCACAAGGTTGAGGACGTCGCCGACGATGAAGGCGCGCATGCGACACGAAACGCAGCATTCCCCATAGCCAGCCAGTTTGCTATCATACTGTCTGCCTGGCGTACTGTCAAAAGCTATCATGCGGCGTGCGGCGCTCGTCTCGCCGCCTGGCCAGGCCTGCCGCGCTGATCATCAGATGGCCGGGAGCGCAAAGCAGTCGTCGGTGTCGACGATCCACGCCGCCAGCCGATCTTGCAGGCGCGCGCGCTCGCAGCGAAAGCGCGTGTTGAACGCCAGGTTGGCCAACTCGTAGGGGTCCTCGTTCAGGTTGAACAGGCCCCACGGCTGCCCCTCGAGGACTACATACTTCCAGCCGTCGGCCGTCACCACGCCGCGCCAGGGCCGATCGAGGCTATCGGCGTGGCCAGTGGGCACCGGCGCCTGGATGTAGGCCGAATCGGGCGCGGGCGCGACAGGCCGGCCCCTCACACGACGCCCCGAATAGTCGCTGCCCTGCATCCAGGCGGGCTTGTCGATGCCGCACAGCCCCAGGGTGGTGGGCGCGATGTCCACATGGTTGAGCAGCAACGGCGTCTCGCCGTCCAGGTTCTCATAACGGGGAACGTGCCCGCCGATGATGAAGGGAATACGCAGGCTCTCTTCCCACGGGGCGGTCTTGCGGAACTGACCATGCGAGCCGTGTAGATCGCCATGGTCTGAGAAGAACACCAGGTGAGTGTTGTGGGCCAGCCCCGCTGCTTCGAGGGCCGAGCGCAGTCGTCCCACGTTCCAGTCGAGGTTCTCGATCATGGCATAGTAGCCGGCCAGCTCACGGCTCGCCTGGTCGCGGATGCGCGGAATGTCGGGCACGTTTGGCCGAAAGACGACGCGCCCAGAGGTGTGGCGCTGCATCCACGGCTCAGGCGCCACATAGGGGTCGTGCGGTGGCTGCACCGACAGCACCATAAAAAAGGGCGTGTCTGGGCGCCCGGCCAGGGCGCGCAGGCGCGCGATGGCCAGGTCGGTCAGGGCGTCGGCTTCGTAGCCGGGCAGCCGGTAGTGCACGGCTTGCTCGCCCTCGCCGCCATGCACCCAGCAATCCCACTGGCTGTTGTTGTTCTCATAGCCGAGCCACTCGTCAAAGCCACCGCGTCGCTCGGGCGGCACGATGTGCATGGCGGCACGGCCGTCGCGTTCGTGAAACCCGTCGAGGTGCCACTTGCCCAGATAGACGGTGCGATAGCCGGCCCCGTTCAGGGCATGGGCAATGGTGGGCTGTTCGGGTGGTAGCTGGTGCTCATGGCCGGGCACGCACTGGTGGGGATAGCGGCTCGTCAGCAACGAGCCGCGAAATGGGCAGCAGAGGGGATAGCCGCACACCGCCTGGGTAAACCGCAGTCCTTCGGCCGCCAGGCGGTCGAGGTTGGGCGTAGACAGGTTGGGGTCGCCGGCGCAACCTAGCGCCTGAGCGCGGTGCTGGTCGCCAAACACCCAGATGACGTTGGGACGCGAATCGGTGGCCACGGCGCTCGCTCCTCTGCAGCATACCCCACAGCAATCTGCGCGAGTATAATGCCTGGCAAAGGCGCTGTCTACCCGTGGCGCCGACCGGAGAGCCGCTCTATTGGGCGCCTGACGGCGAAACTCGGCTGGCTGATACTGACAAGGAGTGTGGCGATGAGCCCAGAGCGCGGCCTGGCGGTGGCGCTTGCCGACACGATCATGACCCGCTATCCCGATCCGGACACTATTCCCTACCGGGTGTGGTGCTATGTGCAGGGCTATGTGCTCTGCGGCCAGCTCAAACTCTGGGCGGCTACCAACGACGAGCGTTATCTGGCCTATGCGCGCCGCTTTGTCGACCAGCATGTCACGGCCACTGGTGAGCTGACCGGCTTTCGCGGCGACAGCCTGGATGACATGATGGCCGGAGCGGTGATCGTCGAGCTCTATGCCCTCACAGGCGAGGAGCGCTACCGTCGCGCCGCCGAGCGCATCTATGGGGCCTTTGACGGCTATCCGCGCAACGCCGATGGCGGTTTTTGGCATGGCCGTTCGCTGCCGGGCGAGATGTGGATCGATGGCGTCTTTATGGGGGGCATGTTTCTGGTGCGCTTTGGCAGCCAGATCGCCGAGCGCGACGCCTGCTTTGCCGAGGTGGCGCACCAGGTGGTCTGCCTGGCCAGCCATTGTCGCAAGGGCGATACCGGCCTGTTCTTGCACGCCTATGACGAACGGCGCGCCGCGGCCTGGGCCGATCCCGCTACGGGGCTCTCGCCCGAGGTCTGGAGCGAGGGGCTGGGCTGGTATGCGCTCATCCTGGTCGAGGCCCTCGACCGCTGGCCGCAGGGCCATCCCGGGCGGGCGCCCGTGCTCGCCATCTGCATCGAGCTCTTGCAGGGACTGCTGCGCACTCAGGATCGGGCGACCGGCCTGTGGTGTCAGGTGGTCGACAAAGGACACCTACCCGACAACTGGCATGACACCTCGGGCAGCGCCATGTTCGTCTATGCGCTGCAACGTGCCAGCGAGCTGAGCATTGGCCCGGTGGGGGCCTGTGCCGAGGCTGCAAAGCGGGGCTATGCCGGGCTGCTGCGCAAGGCGGTCACGCGACCAGATGGCCTGGTGGATATCGTCGACGCTTGCGATGGCGTCTGCGTGCAGCGCAGCTACCGCGACTATGTCGACTATCGCCGAGTGGTGAACGCCAAAGAGGCGGTAGGCTCGATGCTGTGGGCGGCGACGATCATGGCGGGCGCCCCCACGCGCTAGAGCACGCGAGACGTTGGCGACCAGCGCCCAGCCGGTCTGCCGGATGATATGCGCCAAGTCGCATCTCTATGGGCGCGCGGTAGACCGCCGCGGGCAAGCGCATTGCTCGGCCCGTATGGATTGCCCCTTCTTTGAGCTTTTTACGAGTTTAGTCTGTTCGGCTCACGGGCATCCTGGGTCTGGATTTGTGGTTGCGAGGCGCTCGATCTATACTGGTGATCATATTCGATTGATCGCATGGATAGGAGTGCTTCATGCCCGAAGCTTATGTTGCCTTGCAGGGCCTGGCACAGGCCTTTGCTCACCGCACCCGTCTACGCATACTGGACATCCTGGCGCGCGATGAGGCCTGTGTGTGCCACCTGACGACCATTCTGGGTGAGGCCCAGGCCCACGTCTCGCAGCATCTGCGCGTGCTACGCGACAATGGGCTGGTGGTCGATCGTCGCGATGGCGTGATGGTCTACTACCGGCTCGCCGACGCCCGTGCGGCGGCCATCGTGAGCCTGCTCAAGGATTTGCAGCGCGCCTGTGGGCCCGAGCTGGGCTACCTCAATGTGCCGTTGGCCCCTGTTGACGGTTGCCCTTGTCCTCACTGTGCCGCGGTGTCGGGTGGCCAGGGTGCCGAGGGGTGCTGCTGATGGACACTCTGACGCGCGTCCTTACGCTGTTGCAGGGCGGTCTGGGCAACCTTGCGGCCTATCTGGCGGCCCACGTGCTGCTTTGCCTGCTCCCGGCCTTCTTTATCGCTGGCGGCCTATCGGCGTTGGTGCCACAAGAGGCCATCACCCGCTACTTGGGCCCCAAAGCCCCCAGGGTGATCTCTTATCCGGCGGCGGCGCTGGGTGGCCTGGTGTTGGCGGTGTGTTCGTGCACGGTCATGCCCCTCTTTGCCGGCATCCATCGCAAGGGAGCTGGCCTCGGCCCGGCCATCACCTTTCTGTTTGTGGGTCCGGCCATCAACATTCTGGCCTTTACCTACACGGGCGTGGCCATCGGCATGGACATCGCAGTGGCCCGATTGGTGCTGGCGATCCTGTTCGGCGTGGGAATCGGCCTGATCATGGCCCTCATCTTTGGGCAAGATCAGGGCCGCCAGGCGGCGCCCGGTGCTGAGTTTGGCGGGCAGGCCAGAGTCGAAGGCAGGGTATGGGCCTTTATGCTGCTGCTGCTGGTCGTGCTCATCGCCGGCACGCTGCAGGTGGCCCCGCTCACCGACAGTCACGCCACGCTCACCCTGCCGGTGGCCGGCCTCGACAGGCTCGAACACTCTCTGGCGCTGCTTGTGCCTGCCGATGCCCAGACGGGTGTCGAGGGGGTATCGGCGCAGGGAGCGGTGCTCATCGGACTGCTCGGGCTGATCGCGCTGACGGCCTGGTGCGGGCTCGGCCGGGTCGACGAAGGCTTCAACGGCTGGACGTGGGCCGCCCTGGGCCTGATCGTGCTGACGTTGCTGCTCGCAGCTGCGCGCGTCACGCCGCTTCAGGGGGCGGTGCAGGTGGGCATCACCGGCAAGATGATCGTTGTGGCCCTGGGCGCCATCGGCCTGGTGCTGGTGGGCTGGCGCTGGTTCGAGCCCTTCGAGTTGCAGCAGTGGCTGTGGGAGACCTGGCGCTTTGTCAGGCAGATCTTTCCGCTGCTCATCGTAGGCGTGTTCTCCGTGGGGGTGATCCGAGGACTGATTCGGCCAGGGTGGATCCAGGCGTTGGCCGGCCGCAACACGGTGGTGGCCAACCTCGTAGGCGTCCTGTTCGGCGTGTTCATGTACTTTCCCACGCTGGTCGAGGTGCCCATCGCCCAGATGTTTCTGGGCCTGGGGATGCACCGCGGCCCGCTGCTGGCTTATCTCATGGCCGACCCGGAGCTGAGCCTGCAGAGCATCCTCATCACGTCGAGCGTGATCGGCAAGCTCAAGGCGTGGGTCTATGTTGGCTGGGTGACGTTATTCAGCACGCTGGCCGGGCTCTTATTTGGCGCCTGGACCGACGGAGCGCGACCGTGGGTATTGGCATTGTATGTGCTGGGCGGGCTGCTCGTGCTGGCAGCCGCGCTATGGTGGGTTAGCCGACGCCAGGCTGCTAGAGGTTTGCTGGCGGCGACGGAGTAGCGGAGCGATGGAGGCAACGATGATCACGATCAAAGTGTTGGGCAAGGGCTGCCCCAAGTGCGAACGTCTTGAGCAACTGACACGGGCAGCACTGCTGGAAGCTGGCGTTGACGACGCAACCGTTGAGCACGTGCGTGACATGGAGGCCATACTGGCGTACCCCATCACGAGCACGCCCGGGCTGGTGATCAACGAACAGCTCAAGAGCTCGGGGCGACTGCCGTGCAAGGAGGACATCGTCGGTTGGCTACGAGAGGTGGCTCGGTAGTAGCCCCGGTAGACGCCGATGCTGTCACCGGTTTGACGCACCGACCTGACGGTGGCATGGTGCACTACTCGATGGAATCCGACGGTGGAGGCGCACTATGCAGCAGGGCAAGCGACAGTTCGGGGTGATCTCGCCGCGCGACTGGGGGCTGGCGCCGGCGACGGCGCAGGCCCTGGCCGCGTGGGCGCGAGTGGGGCTCGACGGCGGCGGCTGGGAAGAGCGGGCGCGCCAGGCCACCTATCACTGGCTGATGAGCAATTGGCGCGACGAGGTGGGCGCCTTTGCCGGCCACTACAAGGCCATTCCTCGTGTCTATGAGGACCCGCAATTGACCAACCTCATCGCTCCCTGGCAGTGTCTCGCGGCCTATGACCGGTATGGCGACGAAACACTGCTGAACAAGGCGCAGCGTGCGGCAGACTGGCTGTATGCTCACGCCGTGGAAACACACCCCATGAGCGTGGTGATGGGCGGCGTCCATGATGCCTGGCGGCCCGACGAGCTGTGGACCAAGTTCACCGCCGAACTGGTGCTGCTCAACCTTGGCCTGTACGCACGCACGCAAGCGACCGCCTATCGCAACCGGGCCATCGAAGGCGGGGGCTTTATCATCCAGGCCGAGCGCCACGGCTTTGCCTGCAAGTATGAGCTCCACGAGGGCCGCTGGATCGTGCGGGGCTGGCAGTCGTTTGGGCGCGCCTTTGCGGCGCTCGTCAGCCTGCACGAGGCCACCGGCGATGAGCACTGGCTGATGCACGCCATCGCCTGGGCCGATTACGCCCTGACGCTGCAGGCGCCTGATGGCAGTTTCTATCTCATCGACGACGAATATTGCAACACCGACCTGGCCGCCGATGAGCTGCGGGCGCTGATCGAGGCCTATGAGCTCACAGGCAGGGCCGAGTTCCGCTCGGCGGCGGAGCGCTTTGCGGACTGGCACCTGCAGACGCAGCAGGCCGACGGCTCGTGGCTGCTGACCAGCGACCGCGCTGGCAACGTCGTCTCGCCCTATGTGGGGCCCGGCGACATCCCCAACATCGCCGTGGCGCTGCTGCGCTGTCACCGTGTCACCGGCGAACGTCAATACCTCTTGAGCGCATTGCGCGCCATGCGCTACGCCCTGGCGCAGCAGTTGACGCCGGCCGATGATACGCCCTTTGCCCGGGACCCCAACGCCCTCTGGGGCTACTGGTCATGGGATCCGCGCTACGACCACACCATGTCGGGCGACCAGATCACGCATTTTGCGCGGGGCGTCTGGTTCACGCTGGACTATATCGGCGGCCTTGACGCCGACGAGGCGCAGGGGGCCATCGCGGCGCTCGGCGAGGCCGGATTCGCGTTCTAGCGCCCGCCCTGGGCGCGAGCGCTCTGCTGTGACCGCAGTCACAGACCAGGGGTCGCGGGTGTGCTATGCTCGCTGGTGAACGCCGTCTGCGACGGACTGACGTTGACCTGCCCGCAAGAGGAGGTGTTTGCATGAAACCGCGTACGATTCGACCGGGCGTGCAATGGCTAGGCGCTGTCGACTGGGATCGTCGCCTGTTCGACTCGCTGATCCCCTTGCCCGATGGCACCAGCTACAACGCCTATCTGATCACCGGCAGTGAGAAAACCGCTCTGCTGGATAGCGTCGACCCCGCCAAGGCCGACACGCTGCTGGCGCAGCTCGAGGGCGTCGAGCGCATCGACTATGTCATCGCGCATCACGCCGAGCAAGACCACTCGGGCAGCATCCCGCTGGTGCTCGAGCGCCATCCTGAGGCGGTGGTGCTGGCCACCGAAAAGGGCGTCGAGCTGCTGGCGCAGCACCTGCTCATCCCCGCCGAGCGCTTTCGCACTGTTGCCGATGGCGAGACCCTCTCGCTGGGCGGCAAGACGCTTACTTTTGTGCACACCCCCTGGGTGCACTGGCCTGAGACGATGGTCACCTATCTGGCCGAGGAACGCATCCTCTTCTCGTGCGACTTTTTCGGGTCGCACCTGGCCACCAGCGACCTGTACGTCACCGACGAGGGCCAGGTTTACGAGGCGGCCAAGCGCTACTATGCCGAGATCATGATGCCGTTCAGGCGCATCATCCAGCGCAACCTGGCCAAGCTCGCGCCGTATGACCTCGACCTGATCGCCCCGAGCCATGGCCCCATCCACGGTCGCCCGGCGTTCATCGTCGACGCCTACCGCGACTGGGTGAATGAGCTGCCCAAGAACGAGGTGGTGATCCCCTACGTCTCGACACACGGCAGCACCACCAAGATGGTCGATCATCTGGTGGCGGCGCTGGTGGGGCAGGGGGTCAAGGTGCACCAGTTCGACCTGCCTGTGACCGACATCGGCAAGCTGGCCATCGCGCTGGTCGATGCGGCCACCATCATTCTGGGCACGCCCACCATCCATGTCGGGCCTCATCCGGCTGTGTTCTATGCGGCGCACCTGGCCAATGCGCTCCGTCCCAAGGCGCGCTTTGCCTCGGTGATCGGCTCTTATGGGTGGAACAGCAAGGCCGTCGAGCAGATTGCCGCCCTGATCCCCGATCTCAAGGTCGAGTTGCTGACGCCGGTGCTGGCCAAGGGGCACCCGGTAGGCCCCGACTTTGCTGAACTGGATCGCCTGGCCGCCGAGGTGGGCGAGCGCCATCGCGCCCTGTTTGCCTGATCTCTGACCGATGTGACGCGCTGGCGGGCGCCGTGCTCGCCAGCGCGTCTGCCAGTCTGTGCGGGCGCCCTGTGGCGGCGCCGTGAAAGGAGCCAACGATGCCCAACCCGCTCGTCCCTGCGCTGATCACTTTCCTGCACGATCTCTTTACCGCCGTGTGGATCGGCGGCATGATCAGCCTCGGCCTGGTCACCCTGCCCGCCCTCAGGGCCCAACTGGGCCAGCGACCCGAGACGCAGCAACTCGTGCAGGCGGTCTTTAGGCGGCTCGCGGTGTTGGCCAAAGTCAGCATCGTGGGGTTGATCGTCACGGGCTTGCTGCTGTCGCGGCGAGCGCCCCAGTGGCAGGGGCTGTTCAGCACCGGCAACACCTACTCGGCCGTGCTGGCGGCCAAGCATGGGTTGGTCATCCTGATGGTGGGCATCGCCGCTGCGCGTGCCTCGCTATTGTCGGCCAACAAGCCGCTCAGCCCCGGCAGGAACCGGTTGCTGGCTGCGTTGCTGCTGGCCAACATCGTGCTGGGCGTGGCCGTCCTGGCTCTCAGCGCCTATGGTGCGGTGATCGACAGCGCCTGCATCGTGCCGCGCTGACATCGCCTTGAGAACAAGCGGTCGCCCGCGACATGTTCGTCGCGGGCGACCTGGCGTCTGGGGCGAGCGGCGCGGTTGGCGCCGTCACGCTTCTTGGCCGTCTCGGCCCGAGAGCGCGTTTGGCTCGTCAGCCTAGACCAGCCCCAGAAAGCGCATGGCGTTCTCGCCCAGCCAGCGGCGCTCGGTCTCGGCGGGGGCGCCCAGCTCCTGGTGCAAGATGCGGCGGTCGCCGCGGAGCACGTCGACGCCATGCTCCTGGATGCCCGTGCCCAGCGAATCGCTGCCCCACAGAATGTGCTCGTCGCCCGCGAAGGAGAGCGTCTTGCGCAGGGCATCGGTGCGCCAGGCCGGGGGTGTGCCCGGCGTGGTGTCGATCCACATCTGGTGCGGATGCTCGCGCGCGCGGCTGTTCAGCGCACGAAAGCGGCCATAGAGCGCCAGGCACTCGTCGACCCATGGCCACGAGATGTGCGCCAGGGCAAAACGCACCTTGGGAAAGTGCAACAGCGGCTCCCAGAAGACGGGGCGGTTGAACCGCGAGCTATCGCCGTGAAAGTACAGGATGCCCGAGTGAAAGATGATCGGCGCGTTGAGCTCGCCGGCTTTCTCGTACACTGGAAAGACCTGCTCATCACAGGGGTACCAGTGGTTGGCGATCATTTTCACGCCCTTGAAGCCCTTGTCGACGATGGCGTACTCGAGCTCCTCGACGGCGCCGGGCAGGGTGGGCTCGATCCAGCAAAAGGGCAGAATGCGGTCGGGCGCCTCGGCGGCGATACGTGCCAGCCAGTCGGTGGCCTCGCGCATGGCCCAACGCTTGGGCAGTTCGTCGGCCTCGGGGGCCGGCGCGAACAAGCAGCACTTGTCGATGCCGGCGGCGTCCATGCCGTCGAGCACTGACTTGGCGGTCTCTTCTCCAAAGGCGTGCACGTGGATATCGATGATCATGGCAACCTCCAGGGAGTCTCTGCCGGCAGTGTAGCGCTGGCGCCTCACGATGGCAACCGGGCGTGGTGGTCTCGGCAGGGCCGCTCGACGTGGCGCCGTCGGCAGGCCGCAAGGAGCTAGAGCAGGCGCAACTGCTCGCCTGCGGCAGGCGCGTGCTGGCGCGGGTGCGGTTCGTAGGGCGCCAGCCGGTCGGCAATGCCGCGGCGCAGGCGCTCATCGTGAAAGGCCTCCCACAGCTCCTTGGCGCGGGGCGAGGGGCACTCGTAGCGCAGGCCAAAGGCGCGCTCATAGCGCTGGCGCATCCCCGGAAAGCTCTCGTCGAGTCGCGCATAGAACCAGTCGCGCGAGCCCTCGCGCATGGTGGTGCCCATGGCGGCCAGCGCGTAGGTGGCGCCGGCATCGGCGGCCCGGCTGACGATGGCGCGGATGGCCTCGGGCTCGTCCTCGATGAACGGCAGAATGGGCATCAGCAGGGCGCCCACTTCGACGCCGGCCTGCGCCAGTCTGGCCATCGCGGCCAGTCGACGGCTGGGAGGGGGTGCCAGCGGTTCGATGCGGGCGGCCAGATCATCGTCGACGGTGGTCAGCGTGAACGAGACGATGGCGCGCACGCGCGCGATCTGCGCGAGGGTCTCCAGGTCCTTGAGCACCATGTCGCTCTTGGTGGTGACGTGCACCGGAAAGCCCTCAGCGGCCAGCACCTGCAGCGCCTGCCCCGTCAGCCCGTACTGGCGTTCTGCAAAGGTGTAGGGATCGGACATGGCGCCCGTGCCCACGATGCCGATCAGGCGCTTGCGCGGCAGCTCGTCACGCAGCCGCTCGACGGCATTGACCTTGACCAGCACGTCGCGAAAGTCGGCGATGCCATAGCACAGCGAGCGCGAGTCGCAGTAGATGCACTGGTGCTCGCAGCCGCGGTAGATGTTCATGCCATACTTGATCTGGAACCAGGGATCGGGCTGCTTGTGCCCGCTGAGCAACGTCTTGGCCTGGATCTCGATGATCATGGGTGCACTCACTCACAGCTCTGGCCCGCCCGCTCCAGGGCGCGCGCCAGCCGCTCGTAGGCGGGCATATAGGCGGCGTGGGCGCGGTTGCGGTCAAAGCTGGCTTCGGCCTCGAGCCAGACGTGGTCGGGCAGCCAGCCGTCGGGGCTGAGGCCCAACTGCCGTGCCAGACGGCGGGCGTGCCAGAAGAACGCGATGCACAGGCACTGGCCCGAGAGGGTATCGGCCAGAAAGGCGCGCGCCAGCGGGCCCCCGTCGTGATACAGGCCGGTGTCGTAATAATCCTGTAGCACGCGTTCGCGATCGTAGGGCACGCGGCGCAGCTCGGCCTGCCAGCGCCCCTCGAGCAGCGTCAAGAGCGCATAGTTGGCGTCGCCGCTGGCGTTAGTGGGCACGCCCACCGAGCCCGGGCACACAGCCAGCCTGCCGTCGACGCAGGCGCACCACTGTAGATGGGTGTGCCCGCAAACCAGCACCGGCTCGGGCACATCGGCCATGACCCCGGCAAGCGTACGGGGCAAGCTCCGCGTGCTGGGCAGGCCGGTGATATGCGCCACCTCGGCCACCAGCGCTCCCGTCACCGGCAGCACGGGCTCGCGTACGTCGAGGGGCGAGCCGTGCACAACCCGGATCGGCGGCGTGGTGTCGAACCGCAGCACACGCTGCTCGGCCAACGACGCGACGTCGTTGACGAGCTCGGCGGTGAGCTTCGCTGCCGACCAACGCAACGGCCCGAAATGCACGCCGTGTTGCCACGACGCAGGCGCGCGGCCCGCGCGAATATCCACCAGGTCCTGATCGTTGTTGCCGCGGATCAGAACGGCGCGCCGCTCTTGCAGCAATGCAAACGCCTCGACCGGCCGGGGGCCGGTGGCCAGATGGTCGCCGGCGGCGACGATGACCTCGGCGCCCTGAGCGTCCGCGTCGGCCAACACCGCCTCGAGGGCGGCGAGGTTGCCGTGGATGTCTGCCAGCAGGGCCAGTCGCATGCGCGTGCTCCCGTCGTCAACGGTCAGCCGCCATTATAGCACGTGACGAGCAGGGGTTGTTCGCCGGTGTTCAGCGATGAACGCGAGCGAGGAGCGCCATCTGCCCCCTGGCCTCAGCGAGCCCGAGCCGATGGCAGGCGCTCGCTCACGGCGGCGGCAAAGGCCTGCAGGTTCCCTTGGCTCAAGCGCTGGCGGGGGATGACCATGCCGGCGCTACGCCCGCATAGGATATACACGGCTGTCCCCGTCTCCGCCACGGTCGTGATCGCCGACCAGGGGGTGGTATAGTCGCCGTTGGCCGTCCGCTCGACGATGCCCTCGTCGCTGAGTGACAGGCGATGCTCGCCCAGCGTCCGCTGGCCGCGGCCGCGCGCGAACGCCAGCCTGGCCGAGCGTTCCAAGCGCTGTCTCGTAAAGCGGCGCATCACTAACGCCAGCACGACCGCCACGCCCATGCCCAGCCAGGTGAGCCCCGACGGGCCCTCCTTGAGGCTGAGCAGCACCAGCAGGACCATGACGAGGACCACGGGAACCATGCTCAACAGCACCTGCTGCCGTCGTAGAGCTCTGTCGTGATCAAAAAAGTAGAGCTGCAACGCCACCAGGTCATCGACCGTATTGGTATAGACGAGTTCCATGCCACCCCTTTCGCGTCGTGAACATTATACCACGGCCCCGCCCAGGCCCTGGATGGGCGAGTTGTCGCCGGCGCGCGAGGCAGGTAGCATGGAGGCTGAGGGGGCAGAGGGGGTGAGCCGTTGACGGGAAATGACAGGCGCGCGCGCCCGACGCTGCGCGCCAAGCTGATCTCCTGGTCATTCATCCCCACGGCGATCGTGTTGGTGGCGGTGGCGGGTGTCATCCTATACGCCTTTCAGCGCGCCACCGAGGACCTGGTCGTGGAGCGCGACCGCGAGCTCACCCGGCTGATGGCGCGCCAGGTGAGCACCGAGATCGAGCCGTATGAGCGCACACTGATCGAGGTGGCCGAGCTTTTGGCGGCAGAGGCCGATCCCGGCACGCGCTGTGCTCTGCTGCAGCATCAGGCGGCGCGGCTGCGCCTCTACGACGGCGGCGTGGCGCTGCTCGATGCCGAAGGGGTGGTGCGCACCACTGTGCCGATGGATGCACGGCAGTTGCGGCGCAACTGGAGCGAGCGCGACGGCGTGGAGCGGGCCCTAACGGTGGGCCTGGTGGCCTACACCTCGGTGGGCCGTCACGGGCCAGACGATGCCGAGTCGGTGGGGGTGGTCGCGCCTCTGCTCTCTGAGCGTGGAGGCGTCGTGGGGGCGCTGGTAGGCGTCTTTGCGTTGCGCGATGGCACCCTCAGCAGTGTTTATCGCCAGGCCGAGCAGCAGGTTGCCCGGCGGCTGGCCCAAGACCCGCTTCACTGGCAGGGCAGCGCTGCAGGCGGCGAGGGCGCACCGGCAGGCCTGACCGTGTTGCTGCAACGCGCCGGACTGACGCGCTTTGGCGTGTCGAGCACGGCCAGCGCACACCTCGTCGATCGCTATGGCGTCGTCATCCACGGCACCTCGGTTGAGCAGGTGGGCCAACGCCTGCCGATGGCTGAAGTTCAGGAGCTGATCACCGCCGGGCAGGTGGGCGCAGTGCGCACGCGCAGCCTGGCCGGGCGGTCGGTGGTGGCTTGCTATGCGCCGATCGGCAGCTCTGGGTGGGGGTTGGTGACGCAAGAGGACTGGAACACGCTGTACGCACCAGCTCGCAGGCTTGGCTACTATCTCATGGCTCTGGTAGCACTGGGCGTGTTGGTGCCCGGCCTGGTTGTGACCGCAGCAGTGCGCCGCATCACCCGGCCGGTTGACACGCTGGTGGCGGCCACCCGGCGCGTGGGAGCTGGCGACTTTGGGCGGGTCGAGCTCGATACCAGGGATGAGCTGGCCGAGTTGGCCAATGGCTTTAATCAGATGTCGGCGCGGCTCGAGGCGCTCTATGCCGATCTGGAGCGGCGCGTGGCCGACCGTACGCACGAGCTGCGCACCTTGCTGGGTGTCTCGCAAGAGGTGAGCAGCACGCTCAGCCCGCAGCAGGTGCTGACGGCCGGCCTGCAGGCTCTGCTCACGCTGGTGGGCGCTGACGAGGGCGCGGCCTGCGCCCTGTCGGCCGGCGCTCACGACAGCCAAGAGATCGTGGTCAGCCTGGGCCCGTTGCGCTGCGAGCCCGACGAGTTGCGCGACACCATCGCCAGGGCCGACGCTGCGGGGGCTGCCGACGGCATGCCGATCGTGGTCGGGTTTGGCGCGCGCGATGAGCGCGCACTGGTGGTGCCGCTGCATTCGCCAGAGGCCCCGTTGGGCCATCTGGTGGCGCTGCTGCCGCCCGCAGACACGCTGTTGGAACCGCAGCAGGCGCTGGTGGCGTCTATCGGCCAGCAGGTCAGCGTGGCGTTGGGCAACGCGCTGCTGTTCGAGCGCGCCAGCGCCGTGGCCACCGAGGCCGAGCGCCAACGCGTGGCCCGCGACCTGCACGACTCGGTGGCGCAGGCCGTGTATGGCGTGAGCCTGTACGCGCGCGCCACCGAGCGCCTGTTGGCCGCAGGTCAGGTCGATGCCGCACGCGGGCACCTGACAGAGCTGCAAGACAGCGCCCGCCAGGCTCTGGCTGAGATGCGCCTGCTCATCTACCAGGCCCGGCCGGCCGCGCTCGAGCAGGGCCACCTGGCCGAGGCTCTACGGGCCCGGCTCGACCATGTCGAGTCGCGTGCCGGCATGACGGCAGAGCTCGAGGTCGCCCTGTCAGCGCCGCTGGGCCCGGCCGTCGAAGAGGCGCTCTATCACGTGGCCACCGAGGCGCTCAACAACGTGCTGCGCCATGCCAACGCCAACCGTGTGCACACCCTGCTAGAGACTCGCGATGGTCTGGCCCGGCTGGTTGTCGCCGACGACGGCCAGGGGTTCGACACGTCCAGTGTGGGTGCGGGCGGCATCGGCCTGGGCAGCATGCGATCACGCATCCGCGAGATCGGCGGCCGGTTGACCATCGAGAGCGCACCGGGCAAGGGCACCGTGGTGCGAGTGGAGGTGCCAATGTGAGTGAGCAGCCGATTCGGGTGTTGGTGGTCGACGATCATACGATCGTGCGCAAAGGGATATGCGCCCTGCTGCAAACCGAGCAGGATATCCTCGTGGTGGGCGAGGCCAGCGATGGCGCTGAGGCCATAGCCGCTGCCGCCAGAACGCGCCCCGATGTGGTGTTGATGGACCTGGTGATGCCCGGCGTGGACGGCGTCGAGGCGACCAGGGCGTTGCTCAAGCAGCATCCCGGGCTGCGGGTGCTGGTACTGACCTCCTTTACCGCCGACGAGCATGTGCTGGCGGCCATCAAGGCCGGCGCGGCGGGGTTCCACCTCAAAGATGCCGACCCGGAAGAGCTGGTGAGGGCCATCCATGCTGTTCACGCGGGTCAGAGCTCGCTCGACCCCCTGGTGGCCCGCACGCTCATGTCGAGGATTGCACAGCAAGAGCCCGAGACGGACGTGAGCGCATTGACGCCTCGTGAGCTCGAGGTTGTGCGGGCGGTGGCCCGTGGGCTTTCGAACCAGGAGGTGGCCGACGCGCTCTACATCACCGAGGTGACCGTGCGCACCCACGTGAGCAATGTGCTGAGTAAGCTGGGGCTCAACAGCCGCACCCAGTTGGCGCTGTGGGCGTTGCGCCGCGGCGTCGCTTCGCTTGATGAAGAGGCTTGAGGCTCATACAAATGTTGTAGGTCAAAGTGGCCATCCGTCCGATGTGCGCCTCTGTCGGCCATGCTATCCTACGGGCGACACCGTCAAGGTTGTCACATGGCATCAGGCCCTGAGATGCTCAAGGGGCTTGGCATCTCAGGGCCGCTTCTTTCAGGCAGGGGCGCTCCCCTCAACCCCCACTCTGCGCTCGTCCTGAGAGACACACTCCAAGGGCCACCGGCCGGTTGGCGCCAGCCAACCGGCCGGTGGCCTTTCGACGCCCGCCGGCTCCGGCTATAATGCCTCTCAACCAACGAGCGAGGTGAGGACCATGGCCACGACGCCCCTGTTCACCCTTTTCACCAAACCGTGGCGCGACCTGCCGCTGCAACGGCTCATCGAGCATGTGGCCGAGCTAGGCTATGACGGCGTCGAGCTGCCGGTGCGCCCCGGGTATCAGGTGCCGCCTGAAGAGGTGGCCGTGGAGCTCCCCAAGGCAGCTCGGGCCTTTGAGCAGGCCGGTTTGCGCATCGTGAGCGTGGCCGGGCCCGCCGACCCCGCCACCATCAGGGCCTGCGGCGAGGCGGGCGTGCCGATCTTGAGGACCATGGCGGCTATCGCCACCGGCGAGAGCTATACGGCCGCCGAGGATCGGCAGCGCCGCGAGTATGACGCCCTGCTGCCGGTTCTCGGAGCCTCCGGTGTCATCCTGGGTGTGCAGAATCACTGCGACCGCTTTGTGGCCAGTGCCCTTGGCCTCGATCGCTTGCTGGCGCCCTACGACCCACAGCTGGTGGCGGCCGTGTGGGATGCGGCTCACGAGGCGCTCAATGGCGGCCTGCCCGGCTATGCGCTCGACGTCATCTGGCCGCGCCTGTGCCTGGTCAACCTCAAGAATGCCTTCTGGCAGCGCAGCAACGGACCCGAGAGCGGCGTTGCGGCCTGGCGTCACTACTGGACCGACGGCCCCAACGGCCTGGCCAACTGGCCGGTGGTGGTGAACGAGCTGCGACAGCGCGGCTATCGAGGGCCGGTGTGCCTCACGGCAGAATACAGCGACGAAGCGTTGGTGGATGTGCTGGCGGCCCGCGATCTGGCCTGGGCGCGCGCGCTGTTCGCAGGGGAGGGGTGAGATGGAGAGAGTGCGCATCGCCATGGTGGGAGCAGGCGACATGGCCAACCGCGTGCACTACCCTTCGTTGGCCGGCATGGACGACGTCGAACTGGCGGCCATCTGCGATCTGAACCCTCAACGGCTGCACGCGACGGGCGATCGCTACGGCATCGCGCGCCGCTATAGCGATTATCGCCAGATGGTGGCCGAGGTCGGCCCCGATGCCGTCTATGTGATCGGCCCGCCGCACCTGATGTACGATATCTGGGCCTGGTGCCTGCAGCAGGGATTGCACCTGTTCGTCGAAAAGCCGCTGGGCATCACCCGCCATCAGGCGCACTCGCTCGCTTTTCTGGCCGAGCAGCACGGCTGCATCACGCAAGTGGGCTTTCAGCGCAGGAGCAGCCCCCTGGCCGTCAAGCTACGCGACATCTGTCTGCAGCGCGGGCCCATCACGCACGCCATCTGCGAGTTCTACAAGTGCAGTCTGACCCCCTTCGTGGGGGCGCGCGACCACATGATGGATGACACCGTGCACGCCATCGACACACTGCGCTGGGCTTGTGGCGGCGAGGTGACGGCCGTGCACAGCACCTGTGGCCGAGTGGGCGTGCCCGACATCAACCTGATCGCCGCCGAGCTGCGATTCGACAACGGCAGCATCGGCCTGCTTGTCAATAGCTGGAGCAGTGGACGCCGCGTGTTCAGGATGCAGCTGCACGCGCCCGGCATCTGCGCCGAGCTCGAGCACGAAGTGGGCGGCGACGTGTACGCCGATGGCGATACGCTGGGCGTGCACTATGATGCTCGCGAGGTGGCGGGCTCGGACGCGTTCCACATCTATGGCGGTTTTGGCGCCAAGAGCCGCGAGTTTGTAGACGCCGTCAAGGCAGGCACGCAGCCCAGCTCGTGCTTTGCCGATGCCCTCAAGACGATGGAGATCGCCGAGACGATTCTGGCGCAGGCCACCCTGGCCGGAGTATGAGAGGAGCCCTGCTATGTTGACACTGAATCTGCGCCATCAGAAGCTCGCTGCCGACGCGGCCGGCCGCATCGTGTGGCAGGTGGTCGAGACGCCCGTATCGCTCGACCCCGCACGCCTGGCCATCATCGTCTGCGACGTGTGGGACCATCACTGGTGCGTCGGAGCCGAACAGCGCCTGGAAGTGCTGCTCTCGCGCATGGAGCAGACCCTCTATGCGGCCAGGGCTCGTGGGGCGCACATCATCCACGCCCCGTCCGATACGATGGCCTTCTACGCCAGCCACCCGTCGCGGCAGCGCATCGCCGGCGCCGAGCCGCTGACGATGCCCCCAGAGCGCCCGCATGAAGATCCCCCGCTGCCCATCGATGCCAGCGACGAGGGCTGTGATGTGCCCGGCTGCGCGCCTCACCGCGCCTGGACGCGCCAGCATGCCGCGATCACCATCGACGCCGAGCGCGACGTGATCACCGACATCGGCCGCGAAGTGCTGGCCTATGTGCAGCGCCAGCAGATTGCGCAGGTGTTGATCATGGGCGTGCACACCAATATGTGCGTGCTGCATCGCACCTTTGCCATCAAGCAGTTGGTGCGCTGGGGGGTGCCGGTGGCGCTGGTGCGCGACCTCACCGATGCCATGTACAATCCGGCGCGCTCGCCCTATGTGAGCCACCAAGAAGGCACAGAGCTGGTGGTGGGCTATATCGAAAAGCACTGGTGTCCGACGCTCCTGAGCGCCGATCTCTTGGGCCAGGGGGTGTGATGGTGCGACCGACCGACGTAAGGGTCACGGGCGCGCGGCTCTGGTTCTTGCCGGTTGAGACGCGAGTGCCGCTCAGATTTGGCCCCGAGACGCTCACCACGGTGACCTGTGCGCGCGTGGCGCTGACGGTGCAGGATCGGCGCGGGCGCGTGGCGGTGGGCTGGGGCGAGACGCCATTGAGCGTGCAGTGGGTGTGGCCCAGCGAGCGCAGCTACGCCGAGCGCGCCCATGAGCTCACCGCGCTATGTGGTCGGCTGGCCGTGCGCTGGTCGCGTTTCGACGCCTGGGGCCATGCCCTGGAGCTGGGGCACGCCTTTCAACAGCAGGAGCTTTTTCGGGCGGCCGCCGAGAGCGCGTTGCCCGTGCCCTGGCTCGCCGCGCTGGTCTGCTGTTCGCCGTTCGATCTGGCGCTGCACGACGCCTATGCGCGGCTCGTAGAGCGGCCGGTCTATGCCACCTATGGCGATGACCTGCTCAACGAGGACCTGACAGCCTACCTGGCGCCTGCTGCGGCGTCGGGGGTGACCTTTGCAGGCGCCCATCCATCCGACTATATCCAGCCACGGCGCGACCGGCTGCCGGTGTGGCATCTGGTGGGCGGGCTCGATCCGCTCAGCGAGCACGAACTCTCGGGCGCAGAGCCCGACGATGGCTATCCCGTGCTGCTGCGCGACTGGATTGCGCGCGATGGACTGCGCTGCCTCAAGGTCAAACTGCGCGGCAACGACGCCGCCTGGGACTATCAGCGGCTGTGCAGCGTGGGGCAGATCGGCAGTGAGATGGGTGTGGACTGGCTGTCAGCGGACTTTAACTGCACCGTCACCGACCCCGAGTATGTCAACGCTATCCTCGACCGGCTGCTGCATGAGCAACCGCGCCTCTATGGCATGTTGCTGTATGTCGAACAGCCCTTTCCCTACGACTTGGAGGCGCATGCCATCGACGTGCACAGCGTTTCGGCCCGCAAGCCCCTGTTCATGGATGAGAGCGCCCACGACTGGCGCCTGGTGCGCCTGGGCCGTGAGCTGGGCTGGTCGGGCGTGGCGCTCAAGACCTGCAAGACGCAGACCGGCGCCCTCTTGAGCCTCTGTTGGGCCCTGGCGCACGGCATGACGCTGATGGTGCAGGATCTCACCAACCCGATGCTGGCACAGATCCCGCATGTGTTGCTGGCGGCGCATGCTGGCACCATCATGGGGGTCGAGTCCAACGCGATGCAGTTCTATCCCCAGGCCTCGGCGCCCGAGGCACGCGTGCACCCGGGATTGTACAGTCGTCGCGATGGCATGCTCGACGTGCGCTCGATCCAGGGGCACGGCTTTGGCTACCGAGAGGACGAAATCGCCCGGCGGTTGGGCGACTCTGCGATCGCCTGTGGCGACGTGTAACGAAAGGGCGGCCCTGAGGCCGCCCTGCTATCAGCTGCTCGCCGTCACGTCGCAATAGGGACGGCTCTGCACAATCGGCAGGCGACAGGCTGCTTCTCTGGCCCAGCGCACCAGCGTCGCCTGGCGATGGGCCCACTGCTCACCGGCGCGTCGCTCGAGCCCCGCCTCGACCAGCAGACGATGTTGGCCTGCCGCCCGAATGGCATCGCGATACTGCTCGGCGCGCACCTGATACTCGAGATCGAAATTGCTCACCTCAGGCTCCTTTGCTTGGCTGCGAGACGACGCTGTTGTCATCCCAACATCTATCGTTGACGATTCGAGCCGCACTCGACCTGCGGAACGGTCAGATCAGGCGTGCACCCGACAGGCGGCGCTGTGACGCACCGCTGGTAGGCTGCAGAGCAGAGTCTGACGCCGCCCCGCCGCCAGCGTCGCAGTAGACCGCAACAGGTCGGATGTGCGGCGGCACTGCTGTGCGAGGCGATGGGCCTCGGCCGCGCTCAAGAGATCGTCGTAGACCCGCACTTGCCCATCAAGCTGTATGGCAACCACTGGGATCCTCCCGGTGACACGTGTAGTGCTTACACGGAGCCATCCTAGCACAAGCTCGGGCAATAGTCAAGTAATTCGATCAACAATATCGGTGAAACGGGACTGGGATCAGCCAAGCCGCTGGCGCGTCGGCATCGAGAGGGGCTCTGGCTGCCAGGGGGGCAGGGGACGCAGCACTTCGAGATCGTTGCGGACCGCATAGAGGTCCGAGTAACCGACACGATCGGAGAGTGCAGCTCGGATGGAGGGGTCGTCGACGCCGTCGGCGATGAGTTGGCGGATCTGAGGCAAGTACTCGCGCCAGATGGCGTTGGTGGCGCTGATGCGCGCGGCATCGGCGTGGGGCCGCGCCGTGCGGGCCGCGAGAGCTGCTGCGAGCTGGACCTCGTCGGTGATACGGCCAGGCAGGACGTTGGCATACAAGCCCACATCGCGGGTGTGGTGCGCGTCCGAGTTCCACACAGGAAAGGCGCCGAGAGCCTGCACGAGCCTGACGGCGCCCTGGCTGGCCCCGCCGTGCATGTTGCAGCTCGCCACTTCGACGCCGTCTACCGGGCAGGTAAACAGAGTCTCGGGCACGTCGTCGCGGTAGCGATAGGGGTGTGCCAGAATCACCACGCCGCCGAGGCGCTGGCTGCGCTGCACGATCTCTTCAGCAGTCAGGCGTGGCGCGAACCAGTCCTGGCGGGGCAGGCCCAACACCAGATAGTCATCACCGCGGTCAGATGTCAACTCGATGCCTGACAGGATGGTGAGCGCCGGAAAGGCGGCCCTCAGCTCGGCCAGCTCGTCCAGCGGCCAGGTTACGTTGTGCTCGGTGAGCACGATGCCATCCAGTCCATGATCCAGGGCGGCCTGCGCCATCTCCTCGGGTGTAGCGTGGCCGCAAGAGGAGTAGCGACTGGTGTGGACGTGTAGATCGATGCGCATGGTGCGGACCCCCGGCGTTTTGTGACAAAACCACTTGATTATAGCACCCTTGCCCGGTCACGCCCAAGCGCGACGCTATCCTCTTGCCCGCTTGTGGGCTAGAATGGCCCCAATCTGACAGGCAGAGGTGAACGATGAACCAGGAGACGCAGGAGCAGGTGTTCGATCTGGTGGTGGCCGGCGGCAGGGTGATCGACCCAGCCACAGGGGTCGACAGGATAGCCGACGTGGCGATCTCGGGCGACCGCATCGTGGCCGTCGATACGGGGCTGGCGCCTCGGGCCCGCCGGGTGGTCGATGCGGCCGGCCTGCTGGTCACGCCCGGCCTGATCGATATGCATGTGCACGTGTACCCTCACCACTTTGACATCAGCGTGGTGGCCGACGGCCAGAGCTTTTCCTCGGGCATCACCACCATGGTCGACGCGGGCTCGGCCGGGCCGGCCAACTATGGGCACTTTCATCAGGCGGTGGTGCAGCGCTCCAAGACGCGCGTGCTGGCCTTTGTCAACATCGTGGACCTTGGCATGGGCGGCGCCTTTGAACAGGATGTGGCGCGTATGAACCCCGCCTGGACGGCCGAGGTGGCGGCCGCGTATCCCGAAGTGGTGGGCGTCAAGATGGCGCACTACTGGACGTGGCAGCCCTGGGATGCCAAGCATGCGCCGTGGGATTGCGTCGATCTGGGCGTGAGCGCCGGCGAGCTATGCCACAAGCCAACCATGACCGACTTCTGGCCGCGCCCGCCCGAGCGTTCGTATGAGGACCTCATCCTGCAGCATCTGCGGCCGGGCGACATCCACACCCACGTGTTTGCGCAGCAGTTCCCGGTGCTGGTAGATGACGGGCGGCTCAACCCGGTGTATGCCCAGGCCCGCAAGCGCGGCATTATCTTTGATCTGGGCCACGGGGCGGGGAGCTTTTGGTTTCGCTGGGCGGCGCGCGCCATGGCGCAGGGGTTTGTGCCCGATTCGATCTCGACCGACCTGCACACGCGCAACGCGGCCAACGGCCTGGTGACTAACCTGCTCAACGTGGCCAGCAAACTGTTGAACCTGGGTCTCTCGGTAGAGGACGCCATCCACAAGATGACCGTGGCGCCGGCGCACGAGATCGGGCGGCCCGAGCTGGGCACCTTACGCGTGGGCGCCGAGGCCGACTTGGCGGTGTTGGCGCTAGAGCAGGGGCGGTTTGGCTTTATCGACTGCGGAGGCGCTCGTCTGCAAGGCGATCGTCGCCTGCGCTGCCGGTTGACGGTGCGCGCCGGCCAGGTGGTGTTCGATCCTGACGGCCTGGCTGCGCCCGACTGGCAGACGGCGCCCGAGCGCTACTGGCGGTGTCGAGGGCCCGAGGGCTCGCCGGCGAGCTGGCGCCCGCCCGAGAGCCTCTACCTGAGATGACCTGGCGATAGACCACGAGGCCGGCTGGGCTGACCCAACCGGCCTCGCTGTCGGGGCGAGACGATTTGAACGTCCGACCACTTGAACCCCATTCAAGTGCGCTACCTGGCTGCGCTACGCCCCGATCACGGTGGGCAGTATAGCACCGCCGTCGGCCGGCGGCAAATATCGGCCCTGTCGCTCAGCCGCTACCAGCGCAACGACGCCCGCGCCGTGCCCCCCTGGACGATGGTGGTGATAGTCTCGCCCAGCCGCAAGGCAAAGTTCACGCCGCGATCCTCGGGATAGATCTGCGACGTGTTGGCCAGATAGAGCCCCTGCACGCCCGTCTCGTGAGGCGGAATGCGCTGCGAGTAGTCGACGTCGAAAACCGGCTGGCCAAAGCGGTCCTTGAACAGCCAGCTTTCTAGGATCCAGTCGGGCCGAAACGCAGGATTGAGGCGCCGCAGCGTCGGCTCGTACAAGGCCAGCAGCTCGTCCTTGGACATGTGGAACTGGGGATGGTCGGGCGAGACATAGTTGCTGAGATAGAGGATGCGCTTGCCCTGATAGTGCTCGGGCCCGATAAAGTTGGTGTGCTCGAGTGCCACCACCAGCGGAATGTCGTGCTCGGGAAGGCTGAGCCAGTAGTTGTCCACCAGCGACTGATCCATCGTGGCCACCAACACGATGGCGCCCTGGTACCGCTGCATCTCGAGAAGCCGTCGATAGTCGGCCGGCAGGTCGGGCGCGATCTGCAGTGCCACGTGTGAGCCCACCGTCATGATGACCGCATCGAGCTCGTCGGTGGCCAGCTCGCCATCTCGCGCATAGCTCAGGCCGGTGCAACGCCCGTCGACGACGTGTACACGCTCTACGGGTGCATCGGTGCGGATCACGCCGCCGTTGGCCTCGATCCGCTGCACGAGGCCATCGATGAGCACCTGCAACGAGCCCATCACATAGCCCAGACTCTCGCGCCACTCGCCGTTGTTGTGGGCGCGCCGCACCTGTATTTTCGTCGACAGCCAGGCCATGTTGACGCGCTCGTCCAGGTCGCCGAACTTGCCGCGCAGCAACGCGCCCCAGATGACATCATAGATCGGCCGGGTGCCGCGCTTGAGCAGCCACTCTTTGGCCGTGACACGCTCGAGCTGGCGCCAGTTGCCAAAGTGCTGCAGCCACAGCGTCTGCACACCCAGAATGATCCGCGACAGAAAGGGCAGGGGCTTGAACTTGAGCAGGTCGAGTGGCGTGACAAAGTCGTGGATGCGTCCACCGTAAAAGTAGCCTGACCGGTTGTGGTGCCACACCAACCGATCGCTCAAGCCGAGCTCGTCGATCAGAGCGAGAACGGCGAGGTCGCTGTGAAAGATGTGATGGTAAAAGTGCTCCAGGCGGGTGCCGGCGATGGGGAAGGTGCCCGCCTGCCCGCCAAGCTTGGGCTGGGCCTCATACACCGAGACCTGGTGCCCTGCCTGGCCCAGACGATAGGCGGCCATCAGCCCGGCCATGCCCCCACCAACGATACCAATGCGCATGCTGCCTCCTCTATGCTGGGCGTGCGCCCCGCGAATCATGTTTGCGAAAAGGTCAGTCTGACGTCTCTGACGTCAGAGGGATGACGATATGGTCGGGCGCCAGGCGAGCGCCCGTATAGCCGTCGTACAGCCCGATGCGAGCTTCAAACGGCGCGCCCGCGCCGACGTCGGTGATCGCCAGCATGTGCCGGTCCTCGATGCGCTCCCCCGGCTGCCACACCCAGGTGGGGCACATCCACTGCCTGGGCCGCGCGTCCTCTTGGGCGATGGTGTTGCCGTCGCGGTCGAGGACGCGCACAAACACCTTATAGTCGCTGGCCGGGTGATCGAGTGCCTCCCAATAGAGCTCGAGTTGCAGTTCGGCGCCCGGCGCCAGGGCAACGCCATTCCAGGCATAGCCCAGCAGCAGAATCTGGTCGCCAAAAGGCTGATCGAGCCGTTGCAGCTTCTCTGGCAGCTCCAGCCCAGGGCGTGGTGCATAGATGCGATGGCGCTCGTCATAGCCCACGGCCAGGTCATAGTGGCAGACCACCCAGGCTGCAAAGTCGTCGGTCGAGTCGAGCTTTTTCTCCCAGAAGATGATCGCCGCCGGATCGTACTCGCGAGCAGCATCGATCAGCTGCTGGTCGGTCAACTCACCGGTGTAGATGCGCATGCGCGAAGTGTTGGCGGTGTTGAGCGGCACCTCGCGGTTGGCCCGAATGGCGATGATCTGCCCATCGGTGATGACATAATCGTCAGCGGCGGTGTGGGCCAGCAACCAGTCGGTCGCCTCCTGACTGACGCCGACATAGTCGTCCTCGCGCGCCTCGATGATGGCGTAGGATGCCCAGACGTCGCCCTTGAGTTCGACGATGGCCATGACCAGGATGGCCCCTGCCAGGTAGGTCTGCCAGCGAATCGGTGCCGTACGGAACCACCGCCATGTGGCCGCCAGGCCGGCGCCGCCCACCGCCGTCAGCGGCAGCAACAGCACGATCTGGTGATGGCGGTACATGGGCGTGTGGGTGATGAGCGCGAAGGTGGTCGCGGCCAGCCAGCCGACCATCATCACCGCATCGACGCGACGCCGGCGCCAGAGCGCCACCAGGCCGACCAGGTCGAGCAGCAACAGCCCGACGTGCTGCAGCGAATAGTTGTCGGCAAAGAGATACTGGGCCAGGTGCCGGATGTTGCGCCAGGGCTCGAGGGGAAACGCTTCCTTGCTCTGGCGATAGGTGACCCAGAACTGGTGCGCAAACTCGATCGGGTTGGTGAGCAGCACGCCGATCGCCAAGGGGATCAGCAGCGCGCCCGAGAAGGCCATGCCATGTCCGATGATGCGCAGCGGCCGCCGAGCGACGTGCAGGATGGCGATGCCCGGCACGGCCAGCGCCGGCCACATCGTGGGCTTGAAGTAGAGCGCCAACGAGAGCGCCGCGCCGCTGCCCAGCAGCCAGCCGATGCCCCGCTGCTGGCTGTAACGCACGGCCAGCCACACGCTCAGAGTGGCCAGGGCCACAGCGGGCACCTCGGTCATGGCGGCCGACGAGAGCACCACATAGTGCGGCATCACGGCCAGCAGCAAGATGGCGGCCACGCCTGCCCACGGCCGGCTCAGTTGGCGGGCGAGCAGACCCACGGCGGCCAGCGCCACCAATCCACCGACAAACACCGCCAGGCGCGCTGTGGTGAGCGCATAGCCCAGCAGGCGGTGGGCCAACGCCAGGTACTGGATAAAGCCTGGGGGATAGTTGAACCAGACGTCGCGGTACAGGCCGTAGCCCTCATACACGGCCTTTGAGGTCAGCGCAAAGACCGATTCGTCGTCGTGCCAGGCGTAATAGTCGAGGCCCTTGACGACCAGGGCGGTGTAGAGCGCCACGATGGCCACGATGGCGACCCCCGACCAGATGGCAGCCCTGGTGGCCTGCCCCGGCTGGGTGCGCGCCTCTGCTCCTGTGTCTGTGACCATGGCCTCTGCAGTGCAAAGCTGACGTACTGCGCACCATCATAGCGCAACCCAAGCGCCTGCCCAAAAGGGTGCGAGCGTTTCAGGTGCGAGCCGATCGGCCCGTGAGCTGCGCCGTGCTGGCGGGTTTGGCTGCGCCAGGACGCACCGGCAGCGCTCAGCGACAGGATGCGCAGCAGAGCAGGGCCGTGACCGTCGCCCACGGCGGCCCGGCCTCGCTGCTAGATGGCCTCGATGGTCGATGGCGGTTTGGTGGCCAGGTTGTAGGTTACGCTGACGACGCCGGGCACCTCGGCGAGGACCTCGTCGGCCAGTTGCCGCAGCGTCTCCCAGGATAAGCGAGTGGGGGTGGCTGTGCGGGCGTCGGTGCTATCCCAGCAACGTACCTCGATCTGCTGCCCAAACGCGCGCTGGCCGCCACGCATCCCCGTGACACGGTCCTCGTGCAGAATGGCCAGGTACTGAAAGGCGCCACAGCCCGCCAGCACACGCTCGACCACCGTGGTGGCCTGGCGCACCGTCGCGATGCGCTCGGGCGTCGCCTCGCCGATGACGCGCGCCGCCAGCGCTGGGCCTGGAAAGGGCATGCGGGCGAACACCTCGGGGGGCAGGCCCAGGGCCTCGCCCACCTTGCGCACTCCGTCTTTGCGCAGTTGCAGCAACGGCTCGACGATGGCATAGCCAAAGGTGGCCTCGGGGTCGATGCCAAGCTGTGCAAACACGTTGTGCTGCCGCTTGATGCCGGCGACCGTCTCGTCCACGTCGGTGAGGATGGTGCCCTGCAGCAGGACTCGAGCGCCACTGGCGCGCACCAGCCCGCCGAACACGTCGTGGTAAAAGGTCTGCGTGATCGCTTCGCGCTTGGCCTCGGGGTCGGTGAGGCCTGCGAGGGCGCCGAAAAAGGCCAAGCGGGCGTCGATGAGCTCCACCGGCACGCCGAGTTCGGCAAAGATCGCCACGGTGCGTTCCAGCTCGCCGGCGCGCATCAGTCCGTTGTCGACCATGACGGTGCGCAGACGGCTGCCCAGGGCGCGGTGTCCGAGCATGGTCACGACCGCCGAATCGACGCCGCCAGACAGGGCGTTGATAGCCATGCCCTGGCCGACGGCGGCCTCGATGGCGGCCACCTGATCGGCGATAAAGCGCGTTGTGTCGAGTTCGCTGGCGATGAGCTCCTGGATCATTCCTCGCTCCTCACTGTTGGGGCAGATTCGTCGTCGGTCACGCCCGGTGGCCCGCGATGGGCGCCCATTCGGGGGAGCCAAACGATGCGTTGGCCGCTCCCCGCAGGACCAGCCCGTCGCCCAGGGCGCATTCGAGATCGATGATAAAGGGCGTCTCATAGTAGCAGAGGCGGATCAGATAGCGCCGCTCGTCGAGCCAGGCGCCGCTGGCCACCGCCGGCGGGTTGGGCAGGCTTTGCCGCCGCGGCGAACGCGAGGCGGCCTTGCGCCTGCTGACGTCGCCCTCTTGCCAGACGCCGGGCGCGCACACGAACCTGGAGACGGCTTCGTCGGTCTGCAGGCGGACGCGGGCGCCGGTGCGACTGAACGTCAGGGTAATGGCTCGCAGGCCATAGGGGTTCTCATCGAGGATGTAGCGGCCGCTGTGCGCTGCCGCGGCAGACGGCCGGGCGGCTGCCTGCGGCGCCGCGATGGCGCGCCTCGCCAACACCTCGCCCAGCGAGGCGGCAGCAGCCGCATCGGCCGCGAGCGGCGCCGCCGTCATGGCGGGCAAAAGGTGCTGCCACACCAGGTCGAGCACGACCTGCATGTCACGCACGCCACTGGTGATGGCCAGCACGGCATCCTGAGCGGGCATCACCAGACAATACTGCCCAAAGGCGCCGTCGCCGCGGTAGGCCCCATGGCGGCAGCGCCAGAACTGGTAGCCATAGCCCTGCTGCCAGTCGGGCGCAGGCTGTGATGAATTGTCAGAGTGCGCCGCGGTGGCCTCGTCGACCCACTCCGCCGGCAAGAGGCGCTGGCCCTGCCAGAGGCCCTTTTGCAGGTAGAGTTGGCCGAGGCAGGCGATGTCCTCGGTGCGCACGCTCAGGCCAAAGCCGCCGGTGTTGACGCCCTTGGGGCACGACTCCCAGGTGGCGCCAGCGATGCCCAGCGGCTCGAACAGGCGTGGCGTGAGATAGTCAAGCAGCGTCTGGCCGGTGAGTCGCTGCACGATGGCCGAGAGCATATAGGTGGCGCCGGTGTTGTATAGAAAGTGGCTGCCCGGGCGGTGCTCGATCGGCAGTGACAGGAACGCGCGCGCCCAGTCGCCCCCCCGGCGCAGGATCATCGCCTCGGTCGTGTCGAGGTCGTGGCCCGTGTTCATGGCGAGCAAGTGCTTGACGCACATGGCCGCGAGGTTACGGCTCACGCGACGAGGCGCCTCGGCCTCAAAGAAAGAGAGCACCGTGTCTTCCACGGTGAGGCGGCCCTCAGCCACCGCCAGCCCCACGGCGGTGGACGTGAACGACTTGCTCAGCGAAAAGAGCTGGTGGGGGCGCTCGGGGGCGTAGGGCGACCACCATGCCTCGGCAGCCACCTGGCCGTGCCGCACGAGCATCAACGAGTGCAGGCCGCCCACTTGCGCTTCGGCGGCCTCGACAAAGGACGCGATGGCGCTCGAGTCTATGCCCAGTGCTTCTGGCGTGCTGCGGGGCAAACGTGCGACCATGGGGGTCTCCTTTCATGGCAAGGAACGTGACGATGATAGCGCAAAGGTGAGCGCTAGGCGAACGCACGCCCGCCTCCTGGCGCTCGGCAGTGTGCACCATGCTGTTGAGGCTGAACTCTAGATGCAGTAGAATCGACGCACTCCACCATGGTAGAGAGGCTCGATCCCTCGTTGCCACACGACAGCAGCAACGCGCGCAGCCGAGCATGAACAGAGGGGGCGAACGCAGCGATCATTGCCACAGCAAAATGGGCGTGTGAGACTTGCGATGGGGTCTGATACAGCTTCTCGGCTCATCTGGCGAGTTGCGGCGCTCGGCTGCTTGGCGGGAGCCTGGGAGGCGCTGGCTCGATGGCTCGACAGCCTGCTGCTGCCCACCTTTATCGAGACCATCGTCGCCTTGGCGCGCCTGCTGCGCACCCGCGAGCTGTGGGACGCTCTCTGGCTCAGCAACCAGGCCATGCTGATCGGTTATGCGCTGGCGGCCTTGGCGGGAGTAGCGCTGGGCCTGCTGATGGGGCGCTCGCGGGTCGCAGAACGCTACCTCACGCCCTATCTGCAGATTCTGATGGCCACCTCCAAGGCAGCGCTCATTCCGTTGGTCATCATGGCAGTTGGTCTGGGCCTGTGGGCTCGCGTGTGGATCGTCTTTATCTCTGCCATCACCGTCATCGCCGTGAACGCGCGCATCGGCCTGCGCACGCTCGACCCGGCCTGGGTCGAGATGGCCCGCTCTTTTGGGGCGGCCGAGGGCCAGGTTTGGCGCAAGGTGCTCTTGAGGGGCTCGCTGCCCGCTGTGCTGACCGGACTGCGCCTGGGGCTGACGCGCGCCATCGCTGGCATGGTAAGCGTTGAGCTGTTGCTGGTTGCCCTGGGCATCGGCCGCCTGATTCTCGTCTACCAGGGCTCGTTCGATGCTGCCAGCGTCTATGCCACCGTGTTGGTGGTGGTTTGCGAGGCGCTGCTGCTGATGCAGGCCTGGCGCTGCGTCGAGCGCCGCACGGTGTGGTGGGCTGGCGAGGGTGTGGCGCGATGATCGAGCTGCGCGACTGCCGCAAGCGCTACCCGGGGCAGAACGGGCAGGGGCCGGTGCTGGCCCTGGACGGCATCGATCTGCAGATCGCTCCGCAAGAGTTCGTCTGCCTGCTGGGGCCCAGCGGATGCGGCAAGACCACGTTACTCAAGGCGGTTGCCGGCCTGATTGCCCTGGATGAGGGCGAGATCATCATCGACGGCCGCCCGGTCACCGGGCCGGGGCCAGAGCGAGCGATGGTGTTTCAGCACTTTGCGCTGCTTCCCTGGGCCGATGTGCTCACCAACGTGGCCTTTGGGCTCGAGCTGCGCGGCGTGCCCAAAAGCGAGCGCGAGCAGATTGCCCGCGAGCTGGTCGTAGCCGTGGGCCTGGGGGGCTTTGAGCGACACCACCCGCGCCAGTTGTCGGGCGGCATGCAGCAGCGGGTGGGCCTGGCCCGCGCGCTGGCCGTCGACCCGCAGATTCTGCTGATGGACGAGCCCTTTGGTTCGGTGGACGAGCAGACCCGGCGTCTGCTGCAAGAGGACCTGCTGGCGCTGCTCGAGCGCACGCCCAAAACGGTGCTCTTTGTCACCCATAGCATGGAGGAAGCCGTGCGCCTGGGCGACCGCGTCATCCTGATGAGCCCCAGGCCTGGGCGCGTCGCGCGCGACATCGCCGTGGGCCTGCCCCGCCCGCGGGGCGATGACCTCGAACAGCAACCGCGCTTTGCAGAGCTAAAGGAAGAGCTATGGAGGCACCTGCGGCAGATGTACGCCTGAGCCCGCCCTCGGCCTGGGCTCAGGCGCGGGCGTCGCTGGCGGGCGTCAGTTCCGCTCGTGACGTGGCGATCTCGCTCGCCATCGGGTTGGCGGCTTGGGAGCTGGCCGGGCGAGCTCTGCACCTGAGCTTCCTGCCGCCCTTTACGGTTGTGCTGCTGGCGCTGCGCGATCTGTTGGCGCGCGGCGAGCTGCTCAGGCCGCTGGCCGCCAGCTTGCTGGGCCTCGCCATCGGCTACGGGCTGGCCGCCACAGGGGGCACGTTGCTGGGCCTGCTGATGGGGCGCTATCGCCGGGTCGATGCGCTGCTCGACGCCTACGTCACCGGGCTGTTGGCCGCGCCCAAGCTGATCTTTGTGCCCATCCTCTATGCGCTTTTTGGGGTTGGGCGCGGCACGCAGGTGGCCATCGTGTTCATCAATGCCTTTTTCATCGTCACCGTCAATACCCGTGGCGGCATGCGCCAGGTCGACGTGGGCCAGGTCGAGATGGCCCGCTCGTTCGGCGCCACCGAGAGGCAGCTGCTGCGCCTGGTGCTGCTGCCGGGCGCCCTGCCGCTCACCATGGCAGGGCTGAGGCTCGCGCTGGTGGAGGCGGTCAAGGGCATGGTCACGGGAGAGATGTTCATCGCGCTTTCGGGCCTGGGCGCGATGCTGCACAAGTACGGCAGCCGCTTTGACTCGGCCAGGGTCCTCGCCATCCTGCTGGTGGTCATCGCGGTGGCGCTGCTGGGCTCGCTCATGGTGGGCCTCGTCGAACGCCGCATGACCAGATGGATGGAGTCAGAGCTATGAGCGAGACCCGCGAGTACCTGGGCATGTTCGCGCGCTTTCCCTGGGCGCTGAGGCGCTTTCTGGAGCGGCCTCTTACGCTGCAGGTGGCCAGGCAGATCGTGCAGCAGCGCATGGAGCAGCGCGCGGAGAGCTTTTTGCAGATCGCCGCCCGCAGCATCTATGGCCATCCAACCAGTCCCTACCTGGCCCTGTTGCAGCATGCCGGCTGCGAGTTTGGCGACCTGCAGGCCCTGGTCAAGGCGCGGGGGCTAGAGGGCGCGCTGCATGATCTTCGCGAAGCCGGCGTCTATGTCACCTTTGAGGAGTTCAAGGGGCGGCGGCCCATCGAGCGCAACGGCCAGACCATCGCCGTGACGGCGCGGGATTTCGACAACCCCTATGCCCGGCGCGACCTGACCCTGCAGACCGGCGGCTCGACCGGCCTGGCCACGGCCGTTCGTCAGGACCTGGACCATATCGCCGCGGGCGCGCCCAACACGCTGCTGGGGTTTGACGCCTGGGGCATGCTGGACGTGCCGACCATCTTCTGGCACAACATCCTCCCGGGCGCCGGGCTGCGCTTTGCGCTGCAGTGGGCGCACTGCGGGCAGCATATCGATCGTTGGTACTCGTCGGTCGGCTGGCGCGACTCCAAGTACTGGCGGAGGTACACCCCGGCGACGCTCTTCATGGTGCTATGGATGCAGGCGCTCGGCGCCAGAACGCCCATGCCCAGGATCGCGCGCGTTGATCGCGCGCTCGACATCGCCCGTCAGGTGCGCAGGATGCTGGATGACGAGGGGCGCTGCCTGCTGCACCTGTCGGCGAGTGCAGCGCTGCGCATCTGCACGGCGGCCGGCGAGGCGGGCCTCGACCTCACCGGCGCCACGGCCCGCGTGGGTGGCGAGCCAGTTACGCCCGCCAAGCTCGAGGCCATGGAGCGCGTCGGGCTTCGGTGCATGCCCTGCTATGGCACCATTGAGACGGGCACGATCGGCTTTGCCTGCCTGAACCCCATCGTGTCAGACGACATGCATCTGATGCACGATGTGTTCGCGCTCATCACGCACCCGCAAGAGGTGCCTGCGTCTGGCCAGACCGTGCAGGCATTCAACCTCACGTCGCTGCTGGACAGCGTGCCAAAGGTGATGCTCAACTACCAGATCGACGACCATGGTGTGCTCGAGGAGCGCCACTGCGGCTGTCCGCTCGAGACGCTGGGCTATGGCTGGCACGTGCACAGCGTGCGCAGCTACGGCAAGCTGGTGGGCGAGTCGGTCACGCTGGTGGGCAACGAGATCCTGGCCGTGCTCGAAGAGGTGCTGCCGGCGCGCTTTGGGGGCAGCGCCGTCGACTACCAGCTTGTGGAGGAGGAGGACCAGGCCGGGTTCACGCGGCTCTATCTGGTGATCGATCCTGCCGTCAACATCTCTGATGAGCGTGCGGTCGTCGAGACGATGCTCCAGGCGCTGCGGGCCTCTTCGGCCGCGGCCGATGCGGCGCGCATCATCTGGCAAAAGGCCGACACCATCCGCGTGCGGCGCGAGAGACCCACCACGTCGTCTTCGGGCAAGCTGCTGCCGCTACACGTCAAGCGCGTTCCACGCCATCCCTGATCGTACTATGGAGGTGACCGTGTTCAGACTCGCCATGGCCGTGCTGGTCTTGCTGTCGCTCCTGGTTACAGGGTGTTCGGCTCGGGCGCCGGCCCCAGAGTCGGTGACGATCCGCTTTTACGACCTCACCAATGTCGACGTCCGCGATGTGCCCATGTTGATGGCGCTCGACGCCCTCAGAGAGCAGGGCTACACCATCGAGGTCACCTACATGGCCAAGAGCGCGCTGATCGCCGAGGGCCTGGCACGTGGCGATGCCGATATCGGCCTGCTCAACAACCAGACGATGTGGCTGGCCATCGAGAAGGGGGCCGATGTGCGCACGGTTGCGCAGTCGGTCGGCAGCGCCACGGTCTTTGCGTCCAAGACAAGCGTCACCTCGTGCCAGCAGCTCGATGGCCGACCCGTGGGGCTGGCCAGCGCTACGGGCGTTTCTCCAGCGTTGCTCTACCGCTATCTAGAACAGGAATGCCCTGACGTAGAGCCGCAATACCTGGTGATCCCCGAGAGCGAGGGCCGCAGGGCGGCGATGCTGGCCGACCAGCTCGACGCCACGACGATGCCGAGTGAAGAGCTGCTCAAGCTGCAGCAAGAGGCGCCGGGGCGGTTCCACGCCCTGATGGTGCCCGCAGAGATGTTCCCCGAGATCCAGGTCGAGGGGCTACACGTGCGACAGGGCTGGGCGCAGGATCACCCTGAGGCCGTGCGCGCCTTTCTACGGGCGTTGCTCGAGGCCAACCGACGCATCGCCGCTGACCCCCAACTGCTATATGACCAGGCCGAGGAACGGCTCGAACTGGATGCCACCACGGTGCGGCTGGTGGCCGATGCCTACCTCGACGCTGCCATCTGGCCGGCCAATGGCGCGCTCACGAGCACGAACCTGCAACAGACGATCGACTTTTTGACGAGCATCGATGAGCTGCCCGCTGGGCTCGAGGTGGATGATATCGCCGACCTGTCCTATCTCAACGCGGTGCTTGACGAGATCGGCCGGCGATGATACGAAGCTCGCGAACGGCAGCCGCGCGAGCCGGCGCTAACCTGGCAGGCGTCGGGGCCGGGGCGGGTGGTGAGACGGTGAGGTAACAGGAGGTAGCGCGGTGAGACAAAACCGACCCATCAGGTCTCGCGCCAAAGGCAAACGGCTGCTGCAGCGCGAGCCGATCGATGCCACCAGCTGGGCCTACATGAAGCTGCTGCGCGAGAACAGCAAGACGCAAAAGGTGTACGACGTCGATCCCTATGCCGAGGTCTTCCAGTTTCGCGACAACCTGTACGGCTTGCTGATCGAGAGCGCCGACGGTATGGGCGATGCCTGGATGTTCCTGATCATCGGCCCGCACAAGGCGATGCTGATCGACACAGGCTTTGGCATCGGCAACCTCAAGGGCCTGGTCGACGAGATCACTGGGGGCTTGCCCCTCATCGTGGCCAACACCCACTGCCACTTTGACCATGCCTATGGCAACTGCCAGTTCGACCGCTGCTACTGTCACGAGTACGAGGTCGAGGCCATGAACCGCAAGCAGGATCCGCACATCTGGGACTATTTGCTCGACGAGCACGGCAAGGGCATTTGGATGGATTTCGACCGCGACGACATCGTGCCCTTCAAGATGTACGAGGTCGTGGGCGTGCCCGATGGCTACACGTTCGACCTGGGCGAGGGCTGCGAAGTGGAGCTGATCTGGGTGCCGGGACACTCGGCCGGGCACGCCATGTACCTGGACAAGGTGAACCGCAATCTCATCGCCGGCGACGGCATCATCAGCATGCGGGTGGGCATCGGCAGCGGCAGCCCGTTCACCACGGTCACCGCTTACCGCGATGCGCTGGTCAGGCTCGCGGCGCGCATGAACGAGTTCGACCACATCTTCCCGGGGCACTTTGTCGTCGACTTGGAAAACAGCGTGGTGCCCAGCCTCATCGAGACGTGCGACGCGATCATCGCCAACCCCGAGGACTGTGACTATGCAGAGGAACGCATGGGCAGGCAGATGCTGCTCAAGTTCGTCAAGGGCCTTGGCACCATCGGATACAGCCGCGCCAACGTCTGAGTGGGCGCCGCTGCCCGCCATTGCAGTGGATGGGAGCATGTCGAGTGAGAAACAACATCGCCATCAGGTCTGCCCTCAAGTCTCGCAAAATCAGAGTCAGAGAGCCCATCGACGAGCGCTGCTGGGCCTTTATGAAGCTGGTGCGAGAGCACCATCCCACCAAGCGGATGTACGACGTCAACCCCTATGCCGAGGTGTACCGGCTGCGCGCTAACCTGATCGGCATTCTGACAGAGCATCTGTCTGGCGGTGGCGACATGTGGTCTTATCTCATCGTTGGGGCCGAGCGAGCCATGCTCATCGACACGGGCTTTGGCGTTGGCGATCTCAAGGGCCTGGTCGCTGAGCTGACCGGCGGCATGCCGCTGGTCGTGGTCAACACGCATGCCCACCCTGACCACTCCTCTGGCAACTGCCAGTTCGACAGGGTCTATTGCCACGAATACACCGTCCCGCAGCTCGAAAGGACTCGCAACCCCCACATCTGGGACCAGCTCTTTGACGAGCACGGCAGGCCGATCTGGACCGAGTTCGACCGGAACGATATCGTGCCGTTCCAAGAGTATGAGATCGTCGGGCGCCCCGATGGTCACATCTTTGACCTCGGCGGCGGCCACGAGGTCGAGTTGATCCACACGGCGGGCCACACGGCCGGCCATTGCATGCTCCTCGACAAAACGAGCCGCCTGCTGTTTGCCGGCGACGACGTGATCAGCATGCGCATCAGCATCGGCGGCGCTAGGCGCGATGATCCATTCAGAGAGTGGGCCACGGTGCGCAGATACCGCGACCAGATGGCCCGGCTGGCCGCGCGCCTGGAAGAGTTCGACCATGTCTTCCCGGGCCATTTCGTCTACGACCTAGAGAACTATGTGATCTTGGACCTGCTCGAGGCGGCGAACGCGATCGTCGCAGATCCGCAGGACTATGACTATTGCGAGACGTTAGCGACGCCGGCCGGCGCGGTCGAGCGCTACCAAAAGTTCGTCAAGGGGCTTGGCACACTGGCCTACACCGCAGACGCCATTTGATGGCCGCCTGCAACCGAGGCAAGCAAAGGCGCCGCTCTCGAGAGCGGCGCCAGAGTGTGCGCGCCCAGCAGGGGTCGAACCTGCAACCTACGGATTCGAAGTCCGAGAGGCGCACTTTGGGTAAAACCGTAGTTTTAACCAGAAAACGACTGACGGATTATGGCCCCCTCCGGCTAGTCCGTCAGTCGTATTTTAGGCATTTTTGAGCAGTCAGCAAACCTATTTTTGCCAGCTGATGTGAAGCTCCATGCCGGTATCAGGCGGCACATTCTCGGTCAAGACTACCGTTCCCTCCCCTTGGGGATAGATGATGATCTCCTGAATGTGGTCGCTAATCTCCTGCGGCTCGGCTGTTCGCTTCGGATTGGTCAAGTTGACATCGTGATAGACCTGATAGCCGCCGTCATCGAGCCGCCACGTCCCCGGGCCAAACTCCACCCAGCCGGTCCTTTCCGGGTCAGAGGCCGTATAGTTGGGCGGGATCCAGGTCTCATAGAGGGCCACTACCCGCCAGCCATCCGGCACGCTGATGCTGGAAATACACCCCGCCCAGTTTAGGTCGCTTCGCTCCCTTACCTTGGTAATCACCGCCTGTCCTTCCCCTTGGCAAGCCACCTGATTTGGCACCCCGCCCCGGAAAGAGATATGGCAGGAAGTAGGCACAGGGGCCGGATTGCTGCTTGGCGCGATAACCTGCCCGTTCCCTTGGCTAACGGGTTGGTTACCTTGGGCTACCGTTGCTGGCTCTTGGTGGGATGGAGTCGCCGTTACTACTACCTCCACTACCCTGCTAACCGAGGCCTCTTGCTTTCGCCCGCCAATCCGAACCACGATCGCCAGCACCACCGCCAAACAGGCGGCGATGCCGATGCCAAGCAAGACTTTCTTTAGGACAGCGTCGCTGTTGCCAGTAGTGCCACGAGGGCGCGTCACCGGTGCTGGCCGTGGCGCTTCTGTTGGGGCCTTATCAGGGAAAGCGGACGGAAACTCTTCCTGGTCTTTTTGGGTTTCTTGCTCGTCTTTACCGCTTGGCTCGGCAGGCGGATCAAGGGGCGTCACTAGCGGGTCTACCGCCACCCGGCCGGTCTTTATCCAGTGGAGAAAATCATCCCGGGAGACAAAGCGCTCGTTGATGGTTTGGTAGTTCTGGTCTTTGACTTTCTCCTGGTAGTCCTCCCAATCCTGGAGTTCAATATAGCGTGGGTCGGTGTTTGTCAGCACGCCAGCTTTGACCAAATCAAGAATGTATTCTGGCTTCCATCCTTGACTGCCTTTCTCGAGGTTATCCCAGCGACTCTCTGGCCAACCAGCGTGTCGTGAAAGACGTTGCGCCATTTGGGTGACGGATAGCCCCTTCTCATTTCGAAGCTGCTTGAGGATATCTGTCGGATTTCGTGGGTAAGTCATCAGTTAGCCTCCTTAACTTGGTTATGAAAACCGAAACCGGCATCGTTACCACCTAAACTTTAAAGTGAAAAGGGCGATACGTCAAGTCAAAAAACGGCGAATCAGGAGGCAAGACAATGTCGCGCTATAGCAGCGATGACGATTGGGTGGCTACGCTGGTAATGTGGATCGTGCTGTTGCCGATCATGCTCATCATCTTTGCGGTGAAACTCTACCAAGACCGGAAGGAGAGGGAGGCAGCCGAGGAAGCGGCCAGGATTTACCGCCTTCCCGACGAATACATCCACGTGTAGTTGACCAGCCGGTATGTAGGGGGCTGGGCAAGGGCTAATGGCCCAAAACGGCCCAAAAATGCTCGTCGGGTATGTATTGAATTCTCAATCTCAGTTTGAGAAAATACCCCTTATGGAGGACTTTAGAATGTGGCTTCAACAGAAGGTCAAGCAACACCGCTTGCCCGGCCGCTTCAAGGACGACGGCCACGAGGTAGTCTCCGGAATGACCGGGACGGGCAAGTCCTATCTCGTCCTTTACAAGATCTTCCTCTCCTTCTACGAGGACAAGCCCCTCTGCTACATCGATCCCAAGGGGGACTCCTACCACAATATCCTGGTCTTTCTGTGCCAGACGAAAGAGGGCCGGGAGTTCTGGCAGCAGTACCGCCACCGCATCCTTTTTATCAATCCGGTGGCCAAGTCCGACTACATCGTCGGTTTCAATGCCATCGAGCCGATGGGCTCCTTCCTACGGGCAACCCCTGACCGAGTGGCGCTGGTAGCCAACTCCTTGGTCTCCCACATCCGTGAGGAGTCAGGCTTTGAGATGTACGACGCCAACCGGATGCAGAACATTATGAACGCCGGCTTAGGCTTGCTCGTGGACGGCGGAAGGGGACGGTTCACCTTGGCGGAGTTTCCCCTGCTGTTTCAGCAGACATACATCGAATCCAAGGGGAAGCGCCTTTGGGACAAGTTCAACCCCTTTGTCGAGCACCTCTTGGCCGAGACCAACCACTACGGCACCCGCTCCTTCTGGGAACACCAGTGGGGGAACTGGACGCCTCAAGCCAAACGGGATTGGGTGCAGTCATCCGAGGGCCGGATTTTCCAATACCTTTTTGACGACCGGATGCGCTACACCACCTGCACCGTGGACAACGCCACGATAGACTTTGACCGCATCGTCGAGAAGGGCTACTGGGTTTTTGCCAACCTTCCCTATCCCTATCTATCGGACACCATCACCACCGTCTTAGGCAATATCCTGATTACCAAGATTTTCTATGCGGCGATGCGGCGCCCCCCAACCGAACGGCCCTACCGTATCTACCTTGACGAGGCGCGCTTCTTCAACACCGGCCCCCTGTCGGCCATCCTTGACACCGCCCGGGCTTATAACCTCTGGCTGACGCTGATTGTCCAGAACCTCGAGCAACTGGTCCGCTACCATGGCGGCAGGCGCGATACCCGCCTTCTTGACTCGGTCTTGACCAACGCCCGCTACTTCAACGCTTTCAAGGCCCATGAAAGCGACAGCCTGATTTTTGCCCGAATGATGTTTCCCGCCACGGGGGACAAGGTGAGGGGGATAAGGGAGTCAGGAGACCTTGATTACTACTCCGTCTCGGCAGAAGAGGCGCAGAATATGGCGCGCTTCAACAACCTGGGGAACCGGGAAGTGATTGTCTATGACCGCCAAGTGCCAGGCGCGCCCCGGACGTGGAGCACGCCGAGCCTTTTCATTCCCCAGATTGACGAGGAGAAGTTGACCCTCTTTGAGGCCGAGCACCTGGCCGTCACCGGCCGCCCAACCTACGAGATTGACCGGGAAATCAGGGAGCGCACCGAGAAGGTAATGCAGATGATTCTCTCCCGAGAAGAGACCGGCGAGCAGAGGATGCTGGATGAGGCCGTTTTTGGCAATGAACTGTAGAGATGACTGAACGATTTACCCGCACTAAGCGAAAGGGGTTAAAGCTAACCCCAAGAGACCGGCAGACCATTGAGGCGGTTTTTGAGGCCCGCTATTTGACCAACGACCACATTGGCCGCCTCTTCTACGCGCCAACCACCCAGGCCTACTGCCGCAAGCGCTGCCGGTATCTATTTGACCGGGGGTACCTTTTCAAGCGCCAGGTGCACATGGACGAGCCGGACATCTACTACCTGGGGACACGGGGCCGCCACTACATCGAGAAGGTGCGCGGCTTGGAGAGGGAGTATGTCCGCAAGGTAGCGGGCGTCTCCGGCACGGGGAGCGACCCTTCCCTCTACATGGAGCACGACCTGACCCTTTCCAAACTCTACGTCGATGCCCGCCTGGAATGCGCCCGCTGGGGCTGGGAATATGCTTGGAAGAACACCCGCATGCTGGCCGAGGAAATCAAGGGATTTGAACCGGACGCCTGGGTAGAGGTGGCCAGAGGGGGCCATGCCAAGCAAGCATTTATAGAGTTTACCGGCCGGCGGCCCCTGGCCCATGAGCTCACCCAGCGCCTTGACGCCTACGCCCGCTATTGGGAGGCCCAAGGCAAGGGGGTGCCAGTGCTCTGGTTTACGACCTCACGCTCTCAGGTTAACTGGCTCTTTGACCGAATCTCCCGGCACCGCTACGCCGACTACTTTCTGGTGGCCCTCATCGAGAACAAGAGCAACTTCCTGACCGCGCCGATTTGGCGGTGGGTGAAGAGCCAGGAGCCGATTTGCTTCCTCAAGCCGCCTACCGTGGTCTATCAGTCAGAGCGGGGAGGTGAGCAGGGATGAACACCGAACGCTATCGCCAGCTGTTTATCAATCGCCCCGATGCTTACGGCCAGCAGCAGGAAGACGGCCGCTGGCGCTGTATCAAGGAGCCGATAACGCCAAGCGTCATTGAGGCCCACCTCTTGGGGGAAATCACCTGTGGCTGGTATGCTATCGGACAGGACGGCAAGGCCCGCTGGGCCTGTCTGGACGCGGACGCCGCCGACGGGCTCAAATACCTGCAAAGTCTTTGCTCTCGTCTCTACCAGTTGGGACTCGCCGCCTATCTGGAAGAGTCAAGAGAGGGCCGGGGGCACCTTTGGCTATTTACCGAGCCGGTAGCGCCCAAGACGCTACGGCGGCTTCTGTCCCAACTGGTCGAGCGGCCCGACACCGAGATTTTCCCCAAGCAGGATGCGGTCAGCGAGCAGGGCTACGGCTCCATGGTCAGGGGCCCGTTGGGTATCCATCGCAAGACGGGAGCGCGCTACGGGTTTGTTTATCCGGGGACACTGGAGAAGGTAGGGGGAAACTTACGGGAGCAGTTGGAATACTTAGACGAGGTGGTCGTGGTGGACGGAGTGACTATTGCCGAGGCTTTGGCCGAAGTACTGGATGCCAGCCGCGAGCAGGCAAGAGCTGATGTGGTCTATCAGGGGGAAGACATCAACGACATTGACCTGGTGGCGGTGGCCCGGGAGTTTACCGAGCTTGAGGACAGAGGCCACTACTACCTTGGCCTTTGCCCGCTACACCCCGAACAGCACCACTCGTTTGCCGTCTATCCCAACCCAGGGGGAAAGCCGAGGTGGTTTTGCTTCCATGACTACCAGGGCGGGGACGCGGTATCGCTTTATGCGAAGATGAAGGGGTTATCATATCGCGAGGCGCTGAAGCAGTTGCGAGAAAAAGCGGGAGATCGGCTTTGAGGCTTCTCTCCCTACAGCCCCCTAAAAGCGCACTTTCGGGGGCTGTTTCTCGCCCCGATAGGGAACACGAAGTTCCCATTGGCCGCGTTCGTTCCGAGCCCAGTAGGCTCCCTTGGGTGGCTTCTCAGGCCCGTTGAATATCCTTTGGAGCACCGCCAAGATGCGATCTCCGATCGACTCTAGGGCCAAAAGAAAGGCCAGCAAGATGGCTTTCGCGCGGTCATCGCGCTCGGGGGCATTAGCTGTGGTAACCATACTAATCACCCCCTTTTTAGTCCGGCTGTAGAATTTTTAAATGAGAGCCCAGCCGATCTCTCGGAGGTGATGATAGGCAAGACTTTGGAGCTGTCAAATCAAAAAGGAGCAAAAATGGACGCCACGGTAGACTGTTTTGCTGTCAGTATGCCACGCCCACCTCCAGCGTCAAGGGGCAAGCCCTTGACCCTGTCGGTTAGGGCGCGGCCTATTCAGTTTGGTTTAAGGGGGGCAGGCTTCTTTTGGTCGCCCGCCCCCCGGTTTATTACTTTGATGAGAGCACAGCCGTGGCTTGAAAATAACACTTGACAAATGAAATAAAGTATAGTATACTCATAAGTATGATAAACGATGATGACATCGGCTACGAGGAAAACTACATAGACGAGAAGGACTACTGGGAAGCGGGTAATGTGTGTAAGTTTTGCGGCTATCCCCTCCCAGAGGTCATTCACGGTGAGTTTGAATGTCCGGAGTGCGGAGCAATTTATGGAATATCGGGCCCAGAGATTATTGATTTAGAAACTTTATAAGGTATGGCCGAAGCAAAAACTAAATACTACCAAGTCCAAGCAGCTATCAAGGCAACCGTCAAGGCGCCACGTGAGACAGAGGCGCTGAGGCGGTTGCTTTTTGTTATCCGGGACATGAACCGGATTGTGGACAAAGACGAGGTTGTCGACATTGACCCGAGCATCAATGTTTGGGTGGACGAGATTGGCCCAGCCCCCAAGAAGCGACCGGCAATTAAAAATTCAAAAAAGAAAGGGGGTGAACAGAATGGCTGATCAGCGCCAGATGCGCCGGGGTGGTTTCTACTGGATAGACAACGTTCCGTATCCGTCGGTGACCGAGATTATTAGCATCTTGGACAAGCCTGGTTTGCGCTACTGGTTCGGCAAAGAGGTTTTCCGAGCCATGGTAGCCGACCCCACACTGACCGAGAAACAGGCCCTCTCCAAGCCTTACGATGTATCGGAGAGCGCCAAAGACCGTGGTTCGACAATTCACTCCATCGTCGAGGCATGGCGACAGAATAAGGTGCAGGTGGACAACGTCCCCGAACCTTTCCGTGGCTATGCGCAGGCTTTTTACCAGTGGGTGAAGGAGAACCACACCGAGATAGTCGAGCATGAACGCACCGTAGTTTCCAAGAAATACGGCTATGCGGGCACGCTTGACTTGCTCATCAAGTTGAACGGCTCCGAGTTGCCGCTGGTGGCGGATGTGAAGACAGGCAAGGACATCTATGACGAAGCCTGGCTTCAGTTATCTGCCTACCGACAGGCATTGGCCGAGGAAGGAGTGAAAACCGCCGGAATTGCGGTTATCCTTCTTCAAGAGGACGGGAGCTACAACTTCGAGCACCACGCCGAGGATTACCTTGAGCAGTTTTTAGCCTGCAAGACTCTTTGGCAGTGGCTCAACCGCGAAAGTCTGGCGAAACTTGACCAGTATCGCCGGCCGACTGGCAAGAAGCGCCAAAAAGAGAATGGAAAAGACGACAGCCAACAGGAGGCCAACAATGGCACGTTTAAGTTTTGAATGCCAGGACGCTGACGGCGACAGGGTGACGATTCACACCTCCGAGGCAGAGCTTGACGAGTTAGTCGCTCATTACCCGGAGCTGAAAAAGTTCCTCACCGCCGCCGGTTTTGCGCTTGCGAAGCCATACCAGGGCCGAGGAGAACGGCGTTCCCAACAGCGGGAGAAGACCGTTTTTGACGGCCAACATTGCCCGAAGTGCGGACAGCAGATGTGGGACAACCGCCCTAAGAAGCAGAGCGGAGAATACAGCCCCAAGGCGCCGGACTTCAAATGTAGTAATCGAGAGTGCGGCAACGCGCTCTGGCCGGGCACCTACGAGGTGGCCGCTTGATTACGAAGTCCCGGGAGGTGGACAAGCCAGCCTATCTTTAGGCCAGCTCCAACATCTTCCGGGACCGCATCTTTTTAGTGTCAAATATGAGAGTAACTAAACAAACCAAACGAATACTGGACCGCCGCAACCGCCGGATTTACGAGCAATACATCGCCACCGACGAGTTAGGCAGACGCAAGCATTCCGTCAAGGACATTGCCCGCCGCTACGATTTATCGGAGGCCCGGGTGTTCCAAATCATCCACGAGGTAGAGCAGGAGTTAGAAGCTGATAATTTGATGCTTGACAAATAAACTAAAGTAGAGTATAGTATAAAGTATGATGAAAAACAGCAAACTTCCCACCTTCGAGGAGCTGATGGCTGGTATCAGGAGCCAGAAGGCTATGGCCGAAGCCAAGAAGCGAGCCGAAGAAGAGCGGGAGCGTCAATGGCAACCGATTAGCAATAGCAAGTCCGATTCCATAGGAGCTTGAGGGGTTCGCCCCTCGAGAGGGGGTTCAGCCAGTAAAAGGTCATAGCACGAGTTAGGAACGAAGGCTAATGGGCAGGAAGCTGAGCCCCATCTTGAGAGGAGAACTTATGAAACAAATAGAAGACCACCAGATAGCTGGCACCATCTTTGACGATTATATGAAGGCTGACCCAAATGAGAAGCGGGTTATCAAGAAGCTATTAGACAAAGCCTTGTTCGAATTAGGCTCGGTTGCCGACGCAATTACCTTGATGGAGGAGGGAAAGAAAAAATGACCGGTAATCGATGCCAGAAAGTCTATACTATCATCGCCATTTTGGCATCGTTGGCGATAGGATGGGCAATTTTCTTTTTACCTGAATGAGAATTACTAAAAAGACATTCCATAACCACTACCGCCTGCTTGTTACTATCTCCAAGCGTAGATTTTGGACCGCCGTTTCCTTCCTCTGTGCCCTTGCTGCCACGCTGATTGCCTTCTATGCCTACCGCTGGTTGACGACCACCGTTGTTATTGTGAGCCCCATTCCCGAAGAGCCGATAGCGACCCCTACTCCTACTCAAGCCCCAGAGCTTGAGGCTAAAGAGAAGGCCCGGGAGAACGGCAAGATATTAGAGGGAGAGGCTACCATCTATTACGACACTATTGAGGGGTGTCTTGGCTGCCAACCACACTATGACGAGAATGGCAATCTCTACTTTGTGATGGCTAATGGCGAGCGGTTGGATAGTAATAGAAAAACAGTCGCCTGCGGCGTCGGGACTTCTTGTAATCAATTTCCTCTCGGCACTATCGTTGTCGTCCAGAATGTAGAAAACGGGATGCTGACGACAGCCGAGGTTACCGATGCAGGAGGTTTTGGCAAGCTCTACGGAAGAATTCTTGACATGACCCCAGCGGTAGCAAGCCAAATAAACCTCCGTGGCAAGGGGAAAGTTAGGGTATGGCCGTTATGAAAAAGCTAAACTTAACAGGAACAAAGCACAACCGGTTGCTGTGTATTGGTCCGGCTGGCATTGATATTCACGGAAATAGCCTTTGGTTGTTTAGATGCGATTGTGGAAACCAAATCGTAGCCATCGGGAGTAGGGTTAAGAACGGCTATATAAAATCTTGCGGCTGTCTTCCTATAGAAAAGGCACGAGATAATTGTAAAAAACTGGGGATTAAAAGCAAAACCCATGGCGTGTCCGGCTCTAAACAATATGGCGTTTGGTGTGCGATGCTACGAAGATGCGAAAACAAAAATGTTGGTTCTTACAAGTATTATGGTGGTAGAGGGATTAAGGTTTGTAAAAGATGGCATTCTTTTGAGAACTTTTGGAAAGATATGGGGAGCACCTATAGGGATGGGCTTGAAATAGACAGGATAGATAACAATGGTAATTACGAGCCGAAAAATTGTCGGTGGGTGACAAAGAAGGAGCAAATGAACAACTGCCGAAGAAACAAACTGATTTCGTTTGGCGGGAAGTCTCTTACCATGTCTGAATGGCAAGAGCAAACCGGAATAAGCCAGAAGACTATCAGAAATCGGTTATTAGCCGGATGGTCTGTCAGAGATACGCTTACGATTAAGCCAAAGATAGGGAGAAACCGGTTTACCAGTTTAGCGGCGACAGAAAATGCTGGGTGAAAGTTTGGCCGATTGAGGAGGTGGAGAAATGAGCACTAATAACACCATTGGTATAAACAGGGATGCGGCAGAGGAGATGAAGGGAAGGTGGGTAATAAGGAGGCAATGGGAAATTCTTATGGAAAAGCGAAGAGAAGAGCATAGACGAGACCGTGGATGGTGGAAGATAGTGAGACTATTGTTTGGTGATTGATTAAAAGGAGGAAAAATGAAACGAAAAGTTAAATCTATACGAGACAAGTTTGTGAAAGAGTTTGGCGAGGAATTAGCCGAGCAACTTGAGATGGCCGCCGAATATCATAGCAATAGTGCCAGTGTCAATAAGGGTTCTGACCCTTTTAAGTGGGTTTTGCTTACTTGTATTGGCTTTCAATGCTTTGAGAAAGATAGGTTTCGCAAGTTTCACGGCATACCCAAGAAGCCAAGCTACACGGTTCTAAAGAGGTGGATAAGAGATAATGCCGAGTTAGGAACTCACGATGGGAATTACAATCGTTTTATGTTAGCAAGTGGTGCTTATGACTACTATCTTGGAAAGAAGTAAAACACTTTTATGAAACGGCTAATCCCCAAGAAAATTCAAATTAGAAAGAAGGCTGGTTGGATTGTTGACCTGATTTGGGGCGATAGGTTGGCTGATTGCTTTTGTGTTAGGCATCTGCGGCATTGGAAGGAAGGAGCGTCTTTTGCTGACGGTGCGTGCCGAGAGTGCTTGGCAGATTAATCAATAATGGGAAATGATTAAAAGACTAACCTTTGCTACCAACCGCCGCCCAACGCCCGAGAGGATGAGGGCAGGAGTTGAGGCAACTAAGCGAATAGCGGCCGAGAAGCGATACCTAAAATCGGTAAAATACTGCCAGCGGTGCGGCAAGGAAGTTTACCCTGACGGCAGTGGAAGCTACCCTCTTTTTGAGGTTGTGGACGAGAAGCTAAAAACGACGCTATTAGTTTGCGCTGATTGTAAAGATGGACATTGACATCAAACCACCATTTAGGCTTGACCGCGAGGCTTGGGAACGGCTGAAGAGCGCCTTTTGGCGCTTTTTGCTTACCCTGGCCGGCCTCGCCGCCCTTGCCGTGGGGCTTGCCTACCTGCTTGACGCGTTAATTAGGTTATTCGGAGGTTATGAAGGAAGTCTATAGGGGAGGATTTACACCAGACCAGCTAAACAACCACCGCGAGCCGGTGGATTTGTCTTTGGGCGAGGAAGCCAAAGAGGTTATCAGAAAAAACGCCGAAAACAACCCCGCCTGGAGATATCAGGAGCTCGCTAACCAGCTCTACCAGTGGACGGACATTTTCCGCGACCGCCTGATTGACCCTGTCGCTATCCCCGGCCATGAGGGCAAAATGCCCGCCCCGGTGCTTGGCTTTGAGCGCTTCGACTACCGGGCCCTGGCCTACTACCGCCTCGGCAAGAACGCCTTCGGCCTGGATGACGAGATTATCCTCAACGAAGTCCACCTCGACCGCCCCCTCTACTCCATCCTCGAGACCGTGCTCCACGAGCAGCTCCACCTTTGGCAGCAGCGCAAAGGAAGAGCCCCCGTGACGAGGAATTACCACAACCAGGAGTTTGTCGAAAAATGCGAGTCGCTAGGATTGCACCCTGAGCTTGGCTCCGGCGTTCACCTCAAACCGGCAGACGGGGTTTTCGAGGCGCTGCTTTCTGAGTATGGCATCAAGAAGCCGCCCATGGACGAGATTTGGGTTGTCTCCCCGGGCGAGAAGCGCAACTGGTGGGTAGCTCCCGGCAAGGAGAGACGCGGCCGCTCCACTTTAGAACGCTGGACTTGCGAATGCGGCCAGAATGCCCGGGTAGGAAAGCGAGCCTTTTTTGCCACCTGCGCCTTTTGCCACGAGGTGTTTTTGCCCCAGAGCCCCGAGGCGATTGAGGATTTTATCGGGGAGCTGGAGGGGCGCTACGAGAAGGAGAAGGACGAGAACGTGAGGCAGTTGCTGCGAGAGTATCTTTTTAAGCTAAGCGAGAAGCAAGAATCTGCCCAACATGATTAGAAAGTTTACTCTGGACTTGCCACCGACAACCAACAACCTCTACCGGGCTACCCACCACGGAGGGCGAACCTACCAGTATATGACCAGCGAGGCAAGGGCTTGGAAGGAAGCGGCTCAGTGGAAAATGAAGGACGGCCGCTACCACCTTATCGAGGGGCCGGTGGAAGTGGTGGCGACCTTCTATCTGAAAAGAGACCGGGATGTAGATAACCTCAAAATCCTAATCGATTCCCTCGAGGGCACGGTCATAGAGAATGATAACCAGGTACAGAGCCTGCACATCTTCAAAGAGAGGGACGCTAAGAAGCCGAGGGTAGTGTTGGAAGTTTACGAGCTCGAGAAATGAGCGCCAATAACATCATCTACATCAACAAGGACACCTATGAGGTTTTCTATCAGTCTAGCGCTGACGAAGAGGGCTTGGGTGAGCTTATCGGCAAAGGAGATAGCCTCGACGAGGCGCTTTGGTTGGCCGAGGAGAAGATAAACGAGTGCGGCGGAGTGGTAGAATATGGAATAGTGTTTATAGGAGGTGAGAGAAATGCCCGTACACAAAGGAAGAGACAGTAAAGGGACATATTACCAGTGGGGCCAGCACGGCAAAAAGTATCGTGGCAGAGCAGCGAAGGCCCGGGCCCAGAGGCAGGCAAGAGCTATCTATGCGAGTGGATACCGAGAGTGAGGGTTAGTTTTTTAGGAGGTGAGAAAAGAGATGACAAAAACAAAATATCAAGTTCGAGGCAAGTTAGGCACAGGGACGAGGTTTTCGCATTTGAAGCGGACGCTTTCCCATCGGAAGGGAGTAACTAATCCCGGCGCCCTTGCTGCCTACATTGGGCGCAAGAAGTATGGGGCCAAGAAGATGGCCAAACTTGCGGTGCGAGGAAGAAAGAGGAGGTGAGCCATGAATGAAGGAAGGAGAACCAAAGTTTGACAGAAAGGCTTGGAAGAGAAGCTGGCGGCGTGTTGGCTTGGAGTTAGACGACGAGCAGCTCTCACAGGTGCCTAATCCACAGGTGGAGAAAAAGCCAGACGAGAAGCCGAAGCCAAAGATAAAGCTGGGGTCGTTTTGGACGGACGAGTATTAGTTGAGGGAGACTTTGCCGTCGAGCCAGAGGTCGAGAAGGTCGTTGATAACGCGGGACTTGGCGAGGCCTAACTTCTTACACTTTTTCCGGAAGCGCTCATTCTTTGCCTTGGTCATCACGCAACGCTCTACGGGATACTTTTTCCACTCGGGGATGTAGCCGTCGTCGTAGTACTCATCCTCTTCTTCGAAGCGGTTGGGCTCGCTCATATAGTTTGTATGCTATCACACCGTCTATTGTTTCGTCAAGTTTTGGCCGTCTGGCATGGTAAAATAAGGTTGGGGATGAATCAGCTTTGGTTGGATGTGGCCAGTCCAATACCCGGGGGCGGCACCCGGCATCTCCACTTATGAAGCAAATCATCTTTGGCGCTGACCGTGTCATGGTGCGAGGGCCAAGAGCCTCTGACGGGACGCTGACCGTTAGCATCGAGACGGGCGAATATCAGCGGGAGCAGGTGGCCGAGGTGGTCAAGATACCGCCGAATACGCCCGTAAAAGTGATACTTGAGTATGAAGAGTGATAATCTGCCAAGACCAGCCAAAGTTGCCGCTACCCACGCCTTGCATGACTTGGAGTTTACCCAGAGCAGGATTGCCAAGATTTTGGGGATTGGGGAGAGAAGCGTTTGGCGCTACCTTCACGAGACCCCCGAGGAAGACTGGCGGCAATTCGGCGAGAACATAAAAAAGCTCCTCAAGGTCAAAGAGGACGAAGTCGCTTCCCAGGCCTTGAGTTTGATTGAAAAGAAGCTCCCTCATGCCCAGTTCCGGGATTTGGTTGGCCTCTACAAGATTTTGCGCGAGCTGCCCCAGAGCGGCGCCAGTTCTGTCGAGCTTAAGGATGGAGACCGGAGCATTGTTTTTAAAGTATCACGCGGAGAATGAGTGAAGAACGAGTCGTCAATGTTTTCGCCCCCACCCGCCCCCATGAGGGACAGGCTAAGGTCCTAAAGGCGCTGGATGAAGGCCAGCGCTTTGTTTTGCTGCGGGCAGGCCGTAAGTTCCGCAAAACCTCATTGGGCATCTCCTGGCTCTTCGAGGGAGCCATGAGCAACACCCTCACCTATCCCTACATCGCCCCTAACCGAGTGCAGGCCAAGAATATCGCCTGGGACGACCACGTATCCCGTCTCTTGAATGAGTTCAGAAGAAAGGGCGTGCCTTACAAGACCAACGAGACGGAGCTTTCAGTCAGCATCGGCGGAGCCGGTAAGGTGCAGCTGTTCGGAGTGGAAAATCAGGAAGCCTTGCGGGGCATCTCCAACTGGGGCCGGTGTGTGGCGGACGAGTATGACGACTGGGAAGAGGATATCTGGCCAACGATTATCCGCCCCAACCTCATGGTGCATCAGGCCCCGGCCATCGTCATGGGGACGCCCAAGGGCTTCCGGGGAATGTACAAGCTGGAGCAAAACCCCGACTTCAAGGCTTTCCACTTCACCTCTTACGACAACCCCGACCTACCCAAAGAGGAGCTGGAGCATATGGTTGAGGAATACAAGCGCCTCGGCGAGGATTACTTCCGGCAGGAGATAATGGCCGAGTATGTCAAGCCGGTAGGGGTAGTCTATCGGGAATGGGATATGGATAGGCAGTATATCCCCCTGGACTACGACCCCCGCCTTCCCCTGCACGTCTCCTTCGACTGGGGCGTCAACGACCCGACCGCCGTGGTGTGGATTCAGCCCTATGGGGCCGAGACGCGGGTGATTGACTACTACGAGGCCACGGACGCCAACATCGAGCACTTTATCCAAGTCATCAATTCCAAGCCCTACCGGAAGCCTGACTTGTTCACCGGCGACCCGGCAGGTAAGGCCAGGACTCTCACCACCGGCACTTCAGTGATTGAGATGCTGGCCGACAAGGGCATCTTTGTTCGCACCAAGGACGGGGTAAGGATTCCCGACCAGATCAGGGTAGCGCACAAGAAGATGCCGGGGCTTTATGTCGCCAAAGACCGGGCCGAGGGGTTCAGGGATTGCCTTTTGAACTACCGCTATCCTGAGAAGTCCACCGGACTGGTCAATCAGGAGAACGAGATTCCCATTCACGACCGTTTCAGCCACGGTGTTCGGGCCTTCGAATATTGGGCCGTCAATGTTGAGGACGGCGGGGTAATAAGCTCCGGGCAGGAGACAAACCAAGAGCCGCCCGACTGGGTGGATAATCTCCCCTCATGGAGCGCAGGAGGTGGGCGGGAGTGAGAATCCTCTACCTCTCCTACGAGCGAGGCTTGGAGATTGCCGAGAGGGGCCACGAGGTCTTGTGCACGGACATCGAAGAGATAGGGAAGCGAGGTTGGGAGCAGGTCAAGCAAGAGATACGGGACTTTAGGCCACAGCTGGTCATCGAGAGGGAGTTCAATGACGGCAAGGCTTCCTATGAGATGGTCTATGACTTCCTAAAAGAAGCGTTCCCTCAAGTTCCCCGTTGCTGGTGGTGGATTGACTCTCACCTTAACCTTGAGAGGCGACTGGACTACGCCCGCCGCTTTGACTACCTCTTCTTGGCGGTCTCGGCCAATGTCGAGAGGTTGCGGGAGCGTCTTGGCCATAAGCGGGTGTTTTGGTTGCCTCTTTGCTGGCCCTACAGGACTGACGCTATCCTCCCAAACTACGAGCCAATCGAGCATCCCATCGTTTTTGTCGGCCGGTGGGACAAGGAGAACTTCCCCGACCGGACGGCCTATATCGAGAAGTTGCGCGAACACTATGACCCTGATTTTCTGGCCGTGACTGACTATGAGAACATGCTGGCCATCATCAGGCGCGCCAAAGTCGCCTTCAACTGCGCCATCAGGGGCGACCTTAACTTTCGGGTGTTTGAGGTCTTGGGCAGCGGGACCGAGTTGGTGACGGACGATGTGCCTGATATTCACAAGATAGCGGGGCTGGAAGAGAGGCTGACCATCTATCGGGATTGGGACGATTTGGTAGCAAAGATTGACCGTATTTTGGCCAACGACCCAAAAGCCACTCATAACAGCCTGCAAACCCAGCAATGGGTGAAGGAGCGCCACTGCCTCGTCCACCGGCATCAGGCGCTGCTGGAGATGGTAGCAACGGAGAAACAAGTAGCCTTTTAAAATATGAAGCCATACCTTATTAGTCTGGCTGGTGACGATAGGAAGCCGGTTCTGACTTGACACTGCCTGCCCTTGTTAGTATACTTGCTTTGAAGCACTTCATAGCAGGTAGAGATGGAGGAAACGATGCAGAAGTGGGAGTACAAGACCCTGGACTTTCGGCGCGGCTGGCCGAGGGGACTTAACTCTGAATGGCGTGAAGGTTCAGAATGGGTGGGTAAAGAAGAGCTTGACTTAGAGAAACTAGGCCGCGCTGGGTGGGAATTAGTCGCTGTAGTGCCAACCTCTAACTTTGTAGGCCCATTCGCGGCAGGTTTTACCAGTGGGCTTTCGTATATCTTCAAGCGGCCGCTGGAGTCAGTGTGATACAATAGAGCCAGTCATGAATGCCAAAAAGGCCAGATTGCTAAAGCAGTTTGCCCAGATACACCACCTAAGACTGTCGGCTGTTAAGCGCACCTACCTGGGCCTACCGCGAAACCAGCGAGAGGAGTTTAGCAAGCAGTTACAGTCCCTTATCTAATGCCTCAAATCAAGCCCTTATCCGTCATCATCCCCTACCACCGCAACCGTGAAGGCTTGGCGGTGACCCTCGCTACCCTTCAGGCCCAGATTGTCCCCCCCAGAGCCATCATCGTCATTGACACCTCAACCAACAAGTCCGGCTTAGAGATTGCCCGCCGCTACGCTACCCACGGACAGGTGCCCGTCATCGTCGAAGTAGCCCCCAAGGCGGGTATCTACGAGGCCTGGAATAGGGGCCTGTCGATTGCCGGAAGCCAAGATGTGGCCATCATCAACGACGACTTGCTCTTGCCGATGAACTTTATCGACATCCTCTCCCTCTCCCGAGCGCTTGTGCCTGCCCTTGCTTATGCGCCCGTTACCCCACCCAGAGAACACGCCAACGACGAGGTGGACGTGGACTTTCCCTGGTGGTCAGAGGTGCCTAACCGAGCGGAGCACTTTTCGGTTGTTGATTGGCTGCCAGGATTTTGCTTCATGCTGACCAGCGAGGCCATCGAGCAGGTAGGCCCGTTTGACGAAGGCTTCAGGGTTTGGTTTGGCGATGACGACTACGAGAGGCGCCTCAAGCAAGCAGCAGCCAAGGCTAACCTGCCCGCGATTATCCGGATTAACACCCTCTACGTCTATCACTACGGCGGCAGGAGCTACCACTACCAGACCAAGGCGGTGGAGAAGCAGATTGACAAAGACCGCGCCTACTTTAGAAGCAAGTATGGAGAAGCAGCCGACCGTTAGCGTCATCATCACCTGCAAAGACTTAGAATCGTATTTGGGCGACGCCATCGAGAGCGTCCGCAGCCAGACCGTGCCGCCTTTTGAGACAATCGTGATTCACGATGGTTGCAGCCACGCCACAATGTACGAGGGAACCCAGACCGTCTTTCGTGAGGAGAACCGAGGAGTGGCCAAGAGCCGCGATGAAGGGGTGAAGCTATCGCGTGGCGAGTGGCTGCTTTTCCTGGACGCCGATGATGCCCTGGCCGAGAACTACATTGAGGAGTGTTTGAAGCATACCGAGAAAGCAGACATCATCTATCCCAACGTCTTGCTTTGGTCATGGTGGGGCAAGGAAGCGCCGAAGAGGAACGCCTGGCATCCGGCCGGTAATACGGTGGAACTTAAAAAGATGCTTCACTATAACCAGTGGCTCGTGGTGTCTTCATTGATGAGGCGGCGGGTTTACGAAGAGTTGGGCGGCTTCGACCCAGCCCTGCCGGTATTCGAGGATTGGGACTTCTGGATAAGGGCAATCATCGCCGGACATACCTTCAAGCGCGCCAACACCTATCTCAAATACCGCCAGCGCACCAACTCCCGCAACCGCCAAAACGAAGCCCTGCGGCAGGCCGTCATCAAGCAAATCAGAGCCCGCTACCAAGGCCATGTTAAGAAACTGACTTAACTATGCTACAATGATTCTAAATGGCCGCAACTAAAGAAGAGCGCATCGCCCAAATCGTCCATAGCCGCTTCAAAACCCTCAAGGGAGACCAGGAGGAGATTTTTGACGAGGTGGAGGTCTACCACCAGATGTGGCGGGCGGTGATGACTGAGGACGAGTCTTACCCTTGGGATTATCAGTTAGTTGACCCCGTTGTCTTCTATCTTCTCCGGGGAATGATGGCGAGGCTTAACCCCGAGCACATGAAGGTAACCTTAGAGGCAAGAAACGAGAGAGCCCAAAGCTACCGCAAAGTCAATCAGGCGGTGGTCAACTGGGAGCTTTCGGAGATGAATAAGACCTTGGTCTTCTATCGTTTCCTGTTCCGGGGACTTCTGGCCGGACGTGCCTACCTTTCAGATGGGTGGCGTTTTGAACCGGCCGTGGAAGTGATGGCTGGCGAGGGTAGAGGGCGCAAGGTTATTTTGCGCGATATCGTCAACCGGGCCGACGCCAAGAACGTCCGCTTCCAGGACATGTTCATCCCCAACCGCAACATCCCCGATATTGACGAGCAGCCCTACCTCATCGAGCGGGTGACGATGCGCTTTGGCGACATGCTGGACGACAACGAGACAGCCGGGAGAGAGATTTGGAAGAAGAAATACTTGGATAAAATCCGTAAAGGCAACCTTTTTGCCACCAAGATTGACTATGGGGTGGACTTGCCCGACAACGACGAAACGGTCGGGGATTACTCGAAAGAGGAGATGTTTGTCCGCAGCCAGTATGTTTCGCTTTTAAAGATGCAGACCAAGGAAGGGGACGTGATTTGGACGCCCGAGAAAGAGGACTGGGTTTTGAACACCGAGGAAGGCAACCCCTACTGGCACGGCCACTATCCCTACATCTCCTGGACGCCTTTCCCCGAAGACGATGAATTTTTCTCCATGGGGATTGTCCAGCCCATCGCCGACTTACAAATTGCCATTTCTTCAACCCTAAACCAGTTCCTCACCAATGCCCGCAAGGCAGGCAACCCGATGTGGATTGCCGGGTCAGCGGCAGCCCAGACGCCTGACTGGGAGTTCGTCAACCGCCCCGATGGGGTGGTGAGGGTGGCCGGGGATATTAACCAAGTGCGGCAGGTGGAAGTCAAGGATAACTATAGAGGCTTGCTCGAGGTTAGGAAGGAGTTAGAGACCACCTTCGAGCGGGCCACTTCCATGAGCTCTCTTTATATGGCCGGCGTCTCCGGCGGCTCATCGCCCCAGGTCAACAAGACGGCCACCGGCGCCCGGGTGATTGACGCCAACATTGACACGAACCTTCAGCTGCTTCTATCTCTGTTTGGCGCCCAGGCTCTCTCCAAACTCGGCGAGCACTTTTTAGAGTTGAACGCCCAGTTTATCACCGAGGAGCAGGAGATTAAGATTACCGGCGAGGGCGGGGACGTGGAATATGTCCGAGTGAACCCTGAGGAGATTACCGCCAACTTTGACGTCCAGGTCAACCCCGACACGATTACCAAGATTACCCCAGTCGTCAGGCAGGCGACGCTGATGAACTTGAAAGCCTTGGCCGATAACGAGAAGACCGTCAAGATTGACAAGAGGCCAATTTGGAAGGCGCTGATGGCGGCTTTCCCGGAGCTTGATAACATCGGCGACGTGGTGGTGGACGTGGAGGAAATGGCCAACGAGCACATCGAGCAGATACTCAACGGCGGCCAGCCGCAGGTATCGCTTAATGACGACCACAAGGGGCTCTTGACCGTGGTTCAGAAGCACCTGCTCGAGTTTGCCAACCAGTATGATGACCAGACGCTGGCCCGCTTCTTATCCTATATTGACGAGCTGAGAAACTACCTTCAGGCGGCTAATCCCACCCTCTTTGCCCCGCAACAGCCGCAGATGCTCCCGACCGACGAGACGGCGCTGACGCAGTCGCTCGAAGGGCAGGGAGTGCCTCAGACGAATCCCACCGCTGGTGGCCAGCCGGTCAAGTTGACGAACGAGCAGATAGGGCAGTTGTAAGTGTTAACAGTGGCTAGTGTGACCAAGGATTGACGTTGGCAATAGGCCGACTACAATAAGGCAGAGTAGCTGTGGAGATCTCCGGTCCTAGTAAAGGAGTTTTCGATTGTCAGAGACCATTTTTCAGGGACTGGGACAGGTCATACAGATAACTCGTGGCGACGCGCTCGGCTGCTATAAGGAATGGCCGACGCCCGTGGTGATTGTTTCTGACGGGCCATACGGAGTAAAGGGTTTCCGTGGTGATCCTCCAATACCAGACCACCTTGACGAGTGGTACACGCCTCATATACGAGAGTGGACTGAGAAGGCTACACCTCAGACAACCCTCTGGTTCTGGAATACCGAGGTAGGTTGGGCTACCATACACCCGGTTCTAATACACTATGGCTGGGAATACAAGGCTTGCTGTATCTGGAACAAGGGTATCGCACACATAGCTGGAAATAGTAACACGCAGTCTCTAAGCAAGCTGCCGATTGTTACCGAAGTTTGTGTTCAGTATGTGAAGAAGCCGATGTTCTGCATTGATGGTAAGATGGTCGAGATGAAGATATGGCTGCGTCACGAGTGGAAGCGAAGCGGGCTACCATTTCGCAAAGCTAATGATGCGGCAGGTGTAGTGGATGCCGCCACGAGGAAATATTTGACACAGTGCCACTTGTGGTATTATCCGCCTCCGGAGGCATTCGCAGCGATTTCTAGATATGCCAATGAGCATGGCGATCCATCAGGGCGTCCGTATTTCTCTATTGATGGCAGAGAACCGCTCGACATTGAGTCGTACAGTCGTCTGCGAGCCAAATTTAGCTGCCCCATAGGAATCACCAATGTTTGGGATGAACCTCCCCTCAATGGAACCGAGCGCGTCCGAAACGGCAGTAGAGCGCTACACCTGAACCAGAAACCCCTCAGGCTAATGAGGCTTATCATTGATGCGAGCTCTGATCCGGGAGATGTGGTTTGGGAGCCTTTTGGCGGCCTCTTCTCTGCAACAGCCGCCGCTCATGACCTTGGCCGTTCGTGCTATGCGGCCGAGATCAATGAGGATGTGTACGGAGTGGGAAAGAAGCGTTTACTTGATCACATGGCTGCCTTGAGGATGGATATCTAGGAGAGCGAACGCTTCTGTATCACCGGAACTTAGTAGCCTACTCCAGTCTCCAACTGTCCGCCCATGGACTGTCTTTGCGAGCACCTGACTTTTGAAATCCTCTATTCCTTCGTGCTGGATGCGATCGATCTTCGCGAAGTTAGTGTCGAGCCTGTACGTATATCTACTTTGCAGTTGTCGGACCATTGCCTGATATTCAGGAGCGAAGAGATACTCCTTTCCCATGCCCATTTCCTGCATTGCTTGTTCTGCCTCAGCTAACTCTCTTGCGGTACCCTGGAACTTATACCCGTTGACATTAGTTTGCTGCAAATTAGAAGTCCTGGTACTCGTATCCTCCGGTTCGATAACCAGGTAATCTGGAGGATTGTGATAGTGTAGATCACGGGCAACCGCTAAACTGTGGGCTGAACCGATCCAAACGTCGAGTACACAGGGTTTTCCATAGAGAATGTTGTCAGGAAGCCATGCAATCAGAGCGACATCTGTTTGTTCTTGCTCGAAGTGCTTTACACTCTCGCGAAACCGGGCAGTTATTTCTGTAGCGAGTGGGAACCACGCCTTGACTTCGAAACCCGGCATCGGAACGAGATCACCAAGAAAGATAGCATCGGGGAATCCGGGATCTTGCCTGGTCCAGACACCACGGCCTTCCCAGTCGACCTCGTTAAGGATACCGGCAACATAGTACTCGATCATGTTCCCAATGATGGGAGATAGTTTGGACATGATCTTTATGAGGAGTTGAGCATAGTCGAGTTCAGGTGGTTTCCTAATATCAATCAGGTCAAGTGTATGCCCTTCCAATCCATAGATGACCTCGCTTGCACGATGAAGAATGGCTCGTACCTGTGAGTTAGGGCTGAAACCCACGATGGCCTCCGTCTGAAATGACGAGATGTGATTGGAGCGCCATTTTAAAACCAAATATGCTGTATGGCAAGGCCATTTCTGGGGCAGAGGACTTCTGACCATGCTATAATATCCCTATATGCGCAAACGCTTCCCCTTCCTCAAGAAACCGACCATCACCCCCGAGGAGTGGGAGCACATCCGCGAGGAGTCCGAAGCGGCCAAAGAGCTGCTCGAGGCGCCTCGTTTTGCTTTCCTAAGAGACTATCTTGCCAACGCCAAGGCCTCGATAACCGACCACTTTGTCAACAACCGCCTCAAGACTGTCCACGAGAGAGTGAAGATTAGCGACACCCTCACCAAAGTCCTTACCACTACCCGCGAGGAGCAGGAGCACGAACTCTCGGGCCGCTACAAGTTCATCGAGGAGCTGTTGGCCGACCTTGAGCAGACGGCCCAAATGTTTGCGGAGTATCAGAAGGCCCAAGAAGAGGGCAAAATTATCATTGAACAACCAGAAGAGAAATGAGTTTTGATAAGCCCCTTGACCAAGATATCGTGGAAAGGCGAGAAGTAACCCGCCCCGCTGTCGTCCAAGACGGCACCAACCCTGACGGCTCGCCTAACTTCAAAATCAAGCCCGTTACCGAGACCGTCGAGGAAATTGTCCGCTACACCAGGGCGCCGAAGAAACACTTTTCCTGCGCGGACGGCAAGCACGTTTGGGAGATGGTTGACCGCCACCGCCACATCGCTAAGTGTAAGAACTGCCCGAAGCACCGCTTCCTACGGGCTGTCTACGAGCGTATCGATGAAAAGGGGCACATTCGAGACCGAGACACTGGCACTATTATCGACTGAGACATGGCCACCTATACAGGGGGCGTTTCGTCTGTTATTATGTAAGCAATAGTCAATCCGACTTTAACCTTTGGAACTTCGGGGTTCGTTTCGCACCTCGTTAAATCAAAGCGTTAAGGGAAGAGGCTTTAAAGTTTGGATTATGCCAGAAGAAGAAGGCAGCGTCATGGTTGACGGCGAGGATTTCGAAGCCGAAGACCAGGAGCTGGACAACACCACTGAGAATACCACCGAGGAGCAACCTCAAGAGACGACCACCGAGGCTGAAGAGGCTAAGGGGCAACCCCAGTATACCGAGAAGGGCACGAGGCTTGACGAGAACCCCATGAGTGCCTTGAACCAGCAGTTAGCTAATGAGCGAGCCAAGGCGCGCCAGTATGAAGCCCTGCTCAATGACCCCCAGAAAGTGAAAGCCTACCTTGCCGAGCTGGAGAGGGAGCGAGGCGTTGGCCAGCAAGCCCAAGAAGGAGAAATCCGCCCCGAGCAAATACAGACCATTGAGGATATCCACCGCTATCTAGAGCAGGAACGAGCCAAAGATAGGCAGGAGTTGGAACAGCTGAAGCAATACATCGGCAATTTTTCCCAAGTGCAGGGAGTGTTGGCCGTTGGCGACAGAATTAGGAACGATATCAGCCAAGTAAGGCAGAAGTATCCCGAACTTGACCCCCGCAGCCCCGAGTACGACGAGGCTTTGGAAAAAGAGCTAGGCGAGCTCTACGAAGAGATAGTCCGGCACTCTATCCATTGAGCTATGGGCGCTGGACAGCCTGAATTCTATGCCCGAGGGCCGCGAGTGTCAACCCGACGGCCAGCGCACGTCGACACTATCGAAAAGACGAGAACTGGCAGTTGACACCGCTCGATGGCTGTGCTATGATGCCGCCAAGTAAGGCGTTGAGGCGAATAATGGACATCCCTGTGAGCGCTGTAGCGCTCGTCGCCAACAAGAGCAAGTCGAAGGAGCCAGGCCTCTGGTCTGGTTAGCTTGCTCGTACGCCAAAGGCGTAGCAGCAAAGAGCGGCTTTCCCAGACCGGGAAGGCCGCTTTTTTTGTTGGTCGAGTCCGCCAGGCAAGATGTGAGTGGAGGTAACGAACATGCTAGGCCATTGCCCCGAATGTGACGCCGAGATCGAGTTGAGCGATCCGATGGAAGGCGAGATCGTCGACTGCCCCGATTGTGGGGTGGAGCTGGAAGTGGTGAGCATCGAGCCGCTGCAGTTCGACATCGCCCCTGAAGAGGAAGAGGACTGGGGGGAATAGCGCCATGCCACTCCAGGCGTTCAGTATCATCGAGTCGACACTGCGCGAAGGCGAGCAGTTCGTCGGCGCCAACTTTACCCCCGCGCAAAAGATCGACATTGCGCGCGCACTGGACGAGTTCGGCGTCGAGTACATCGAAGTGACGTCGCCGGCAGCGTCTCCGCAGAGCTATGAAGACTGCAAGACGATCGCCGGCCTTGGCCTGAGGGCCAAGGTATTGACCCACACGCGCTGCACCATCGATGACGCACGCCTGGCCATGGAAACAGGCGTCGACGGCATCGATGTGCTGATCGGCACGTCGTCGGTGCTGCGGCAGTTCAGCCACGGCAAGGATATCCCCCGAATCATCGAGATGGCCCGCGAGGTCGTCTCGTTTCTTTTGGGGCACGGATTCGAGGTGCGCTTTAGCACCGAAGACTCGTTTCGCAGCAACATCGAGGACATCATCCCCATCTACCAGGCGGTGGACGCCCTGGGGATCAACCGGGTGGGCATCGCCGATACGGTGGGCGTGGCCACGCCGCTGCAGGTGTATGACCTGGTGTCCAGGGTGCGACAGGCCGTCGGTTGCGACATCGAGTTCCACGGCCACAACGACTCGGGCTGCGCCATCGCCAACGCGTTCTGCGCGCTCGAGGCCGGCGCGACACACGTCGATGTCAGCGTGCTGGGCATCGGCGAGCGCAACGGCATCGCGCCGCTGGGCGGCCTGGTGGCGCGGCTGTATGCCCACGACCGTCAGCTCGTGGCCAAGTACAACCTGCCCAAGATCGTCGATCTCGACAACATGGTGGCCGATATCGTCGGCGTGGGCATCCCCTTCAACAACTACATCACCGGCATCACGGCCTTTACCCACAAGGCCGGCATCCACGCCAAGGCGGTGCTGAACAACCCCGAGACGTACGAGATTCTCGACCCGCACGACTTTGGGCTGACGCGCTATATCAGCATCGCGCACCGCCTCACGGGCTGGAACGCCATCAAGGCGCGCGCCGAGCAGTTGAGCCTCACCATGAGCGACGCGGAGCTGCACGAGGCCACCGCTCACATCAAGGCGCTGGCCGATGAGAAACCGATCGGGCTGGACGACGTCGACGCGATCTTGCGCCGTATGATCCAGGAAAGAGGAGAGCCCCATGCCTGACCTGCCTGCAGGGTTGACGCTATCTGAGCAGATCCTCTCGCACGCCGCCGGCGCCGTGGCACGAGCCGGCGAGCTGGTGATCGCGCCGGTGGATCGGTGCATGAGTCACGACTCGCTGACGCCCGAGGTGATCGAGGCGCTGCGCAACGAGCTCGAGGCGGCGCACGTGCATGACCCGGAGCGCATCGCCGTGTTCGTAGACCATGTGGCTCCGGCCGCCTCGGTGGCCACCGCCAACGCACAGGTAAAGCTGCGCCGCTGGGTGGCCGAAGAGGGCATCCGTCACTTTTACGATGTCGGCGCGGGGGTGTGCCATCAGGTGATGATCGAAGAGGGCCTGGTGGCCCCCGGCCAGATCGCCATCGGCACCGACTCGCACTCGAACGCCTATGGCGCCGTCGGCTGCTTTGGCACCGGCGTCGGCTCGCGCGACATGGCCCTGGCCCTGGCCACCGGTCAGAACTGGTTTCGCGTGCCCGAGACGATCCGCATCAACCTGCATGGGCGCCTGCGCCCGAACGTCAGCGCCAAGGACATCAGCCTCTATCTCTGCGGCGCTTTGGGCATGGAGGGCGCCAACTACCAGGCCGTCGAATTCCACGGCGCGCCCTGGATGACCCTCGATAGCCGCGAGACGCTCTGCTCGATGACCACCGAGCTGGGCGCCAAGGCCGGCCTGTTCTACCCCGCCGGCGAGGCCACGGCCCATCTGACGACGCCCGACTGGCTGCGGGTGGACCCCGAAGCGCACTTTGTGCGCACCGTCGACGTAGACCTGAACGCGCTGACGGCCCAGGTGGCCAGGCCGCCGGAGGTGGATCACGTGGCGCCGGCGAGCGAGTTTGCCGATGTGGGCGTCGACCTGGTGTTCATCGGCACCTGCACCAACGGCCGTCTGCAAGACCTGCGCGCGGCCGCCGACATCTTGCGGGGGCGGCACGTGGCGCCAGGTGTGCGCCTGCTGGTGATCCCCGCGTCGCATCGCATCCTGCAGGCGGCCGTGGACGATGGCACACTGGCGACGCTGTTGGCGGCGGGCGCCACCGTGGGCACGCCCGGCTGCGGACCCTGCATCGGGCGGCACCTGGGGGTGATCGGCGCGGGCGAGGTCTGCTTTTCCACGGCCAACCGCAACTTTCGTGGTCGTATGGGCGACCCCGACGGCCGCGTGTATCTCGGCTCGCCCGAGACGGCTGCAGCCACGGCGCTGACCGGTCGCATCACCGACGCGGCCAGCCTGTAGGAGGGACACATGGCACGCATCTGGGCTTTTGGCGACAACATCGACACTGACCAGATCCTTCCGGGCCGCTATGCGCCCTACATGACCTCAGAGGCCGATCTGGGCAAGTATCCCTTTATCGAGCACCGGCCCGAGTTCGCTCAGCGAGTGCGGGCGGGCGACATCATCGTGGCCGGCAGCAACTTTGGCTGTGGCTCGTCGCGTGAATATGCGCCGCGAGCGCTGCGCGCGGTAGGCATAGCGGCCATCATCGCGCCCAGCTTTGCGCGCATCTTTTACCGCAATGCGCTCAACCTGGGCCTGCCGCTCTTCCAGGCCGATCTCAGGGCACAGGTGGCCGATGGGGCCGAGGCAGTGCTGGATCGTGAACAGGGCGTGTTGACGGTGGACGCTGCCATCCATCGCCTGCCCGCGCCACCACCGTGGCTGCGCCAGGTGTGGGACGAGGGCGGGGTGATCGCCTACTATCGCAACCACGGCCGCTTGCCGTTGGGCGAGCCACGATGAGCCGCGTTATCTGCCTGATCGAGGGCGATGGCATCGGCCGCGAAGTGATTCCCGCCGGCCGGGCCCTGCTCGAGGCCACCGGCCTGGGATTCTCGTTCGTCGAACGCGAGGCCGGCTGGGATGCGTTTCAGCGTTGGGGCACGGCGCTGCCCGAGGAGACGGTGACCGCAGTGCGAGCCGCCGACGCCACCCTGTTTGGGGCGGTGAGCTCGCCGCTGGGCCGCGTCGAGGGCTACCGCAGCCCCATCATAGAGCTGCGCCGCAGCCTCGACCTGTACGCCAACCTGCGCCCGGCCCAGTCGCAGCCGCTGGCAGGCACGCGCGCGGGCATCGACCTGCTCATCGTGCGCGAGAACAGCGAGGGCCTGTATGCCGGGCGCGAGCGCGCCACCGCCGACGAGGCTATCGCCGAACGGGTGATCACGCGGCGTGGGTCGGAGCGCATCGCGCGGCTGGCCTGCGAGTTGGCTCTGCAGCGCCGTCAGAGGCTCACCATCGTGCACAAGGCCAACGTCTTGCGGGCCACCTGCGGCCTGTTCCGCGAGGTGGCACTGGGGGTGGCGGGCGAGTATCCCGGCCTGCACGTCGACGAGCTGCTGGTGGATACGGCGGCGCTGCGCCTGATCACCACGCCCGAGGCGTTCGACGTGCTGGTGACCACCAACCTGTTTGGCGATATCCTATCGGATGAGGCAGCGGCGCTGGTGGGCGGGCTGGGCCTGGCGCCTGCCGGCAACATCGGCCGCGACGCCGCCATCTTTGAGCCGGTGCACGGCTCGGCGCCCGACATCGCCGGGCGGGGCATCGCCAACCCGCTGGCGACCTTTGGCGCCGTGGCCATGTTGCTCGACTATCTGGATGAGCGGGCCTGGGCAGGCCGCGTAAGGGATGCGATACGCCGGGCGCTGATCGAGGGGCCGCTGACCCCTGACCTGGGCGGCGAGGCCACCACCGTCGCCGTGACCGCGCGCGTGATCTCAAGTCTGTAAGGAGCTGAGCGAGATGCGCATTGGTGTGCTGATGTCGCGCGTACGCGTTGAGGAAAAGCTGCTGATGGAGGCCTTTGCGGCCCGTGATGTGCAGGTCGACACCATCGACGATCGTGAGGTGGTGTTCGACATGCACGATCCGCAGGCCATGCGCCAGTACGACGTGGTGCTCGAGCGCTGTATCAACCACTCGCGGGCGCTCTATGCCCTTGAGATGCTCAATGCCTGGGGCGTGCCCACGGTGAACACGGCCGCCGTGGCCAACGTCTGCGGCAACAAGTTCTCGACATCGCGGGCGCTGATCGAACACAGCGTGCCCACGCCTCGCACGCTGATCGCCTTTACCCAAGAGTCGGCGCTGGCGGCCATCGAGATGCTGGGCTATCCGGTGGTGCTAAAACCCGCCGTTGGCTCTTGGGGCCGGCTGATCTCCAAGATCAACGATCGCGAGGCGGCCGAGGCGGTGCTCGAACACAAGGCCGTGCTGGGCTCGTACCATCACTCGATCTTTTACATTCAAGAGTACATCGCCAAGCCGATGCGCGATATCCGCGCCTTTGTGGTGGGCGACGAGACCATCTGCGCCATCTATCGTCACTCGGCGCACTGGATCACCAACACCGCACGCGGCGGCCAGGCCAGCAACTGCCCCGTGACGGCCGACATCGATGCCATCTCACGAGCGGCGGCGCGGGCTGTGGGCGGCGGCGTGCTGGCCATCGACATCCTCGAGCGGCCGAGTGGCGAGCTCACCATCTGCGAGGTCAACTATACGATGGAGTTCCGCAACAGCATCGACACCACGGGCGTCGACATTCCGGGCCGCGTGGTAGACTATGTGCTGCGGGTGGGGAGGGGCGAGGCATGAAAGTATCGATCGTTGGCGCGTCGGGCTATGCCGGCGGCGAGCTGCTGCGGTTGCTGCTGTTCCACCCCAAAGTCGAGATCGGGCAGGTGACGTCGGAGGGCTCGGCGGGCAAGTATGCGCACACGCGCCACCCCAACTTGCGGGGCGTGACCGAGCTCAAGTACAGCCCCATGGCCATGCTCGATCCGTGCGATCTGCTGTTTGTGGCGCTGCCCCACGGTGAGGTGATGAAGCGCATCGACACCTTTGCCGGCCTGGCGCCGCGCATCATCGACCTCTCGTCCGACTTTCGCCTGCGCCGCGCTGAGGACTATGTCACGTGGTACGAGCACCCGCACGCTGCGCCCGAGTGGCTGCCGCGCTTTGTGTATGGCCTGCCTGAGCTGCACCGCGAGGCGATCCGCGGCGCTCGGTATGTGAGCGGCGTGGGCTGCAACGCCACCGCCACCAACCTGGCTATCTGGCCGCTGTTCCAGCAGGATATCGCCGACCGCGAGCGCGGCGTCATCGTCGAGCTCAAGGCCGGCTCGTCAGAGGGCGGCGCCGAGGCAGGGCCGGCGTCGCACCACCCCGATCGCAGCAACGCCGTGCGCTCCTTTGCACCGGTACGCCACCGCCACACCGCCGAGGTGCTGCAGGCGTTACGGCTCACCGGCCCCGAACCGCCCGTTCACATGTCGGTCACGGCCATCGAGAATGTGCGCGGCGTGCTGGCTACGGCCCACGCATTTGTGCGCCCCGAGCTGCGTGGTGATTTTGAGCTCAAAGACCTGTGGCGCGTCTATCGCGCCAGTTATGGCCAGGAGCCTTTTGTGCGCCTGATTCGTGAGCGCCAGGGCGTGTATCGCTTTCCCGAGCCCAAGATCCTCGCGGGCAGCAACTATGCTGACGTGGGCTTTGACTATGACGAGCAGAGCGGGCGCATCGTGGCCATCGCCGCCATCGACAACCTCATGAAAGGCGCCGCAGGCACGGCTGTGCAGTGCATGAACCTGATGATGGGCTGGGACGAGCGCGCCGGGCTCGGCTTTCCCGGGCTGCACCCGGTGTAGGAGGTGAGGCGCATGATCGTCGTCAAAGTTGGGGGCAGCGAGGGCATCGACCTGTCTGCCGTGTGCGCCGATGTCGCCGCGCTGGTGCGCGCAGGCCAGCAACTGGTGTTGGTGCATGGCGGCTCGCACCGCACCAACGAGGTGGCTGCGCTGCTGGGCCATCCGCCGCAGTTCGTCACGTCGGTGTCGGGCTATACCAGCCGCCGCACCGACCGCGAGACGCTCAGGATCTTTGAGATGGTCTACTGCGGCGAGGTGAACAAGGGCATCGTCGAACTGCTGCAGGCCGCCGGCGTCAATGCCGTGGGCCTCTCGGGGCTCGACGGGCGCCTGCTCGAAGGCCAGCGCAAAGAAGCCATCAAGGTGATCGAGAACGGCCGCAGGCGGGTCATCCGTGATGACTACACCGGCACGGTGCAGCGCGTCAATATCGACCTGCTGCGCCTGCTGCTGGATAACGGCTATCTGCCCGTCGTCACGCCGCCCGCCATCAGCTTTGAAGGCGAAGCGATCAACGTGGATGGTGACCGCGCCGCGGCGATGATCGCTGCGGCCCTGGGCGCCGACACACTGGTGATCCTCTCGAACGTGCCCGGGTTGCTGCGCGACTTTCCCGACGAGAGCACGCTGATCCGCGAGATCCCGCGGGCGCGCGCCGACGATTTCATGGAGCACGCCCAGGGGCGCATGCGCATCAAGGTGCTGGGCGCCACTGAGGCGATCGACCAGGGCGTGGGCCGTGTGATCTTTGGCGATGCGCGCATCGTCGAGCCGGTGCGCCGTGCGCTGGCGGGGCAGGGCACGGTCATCAGCCGCTAGCGCCCAGGCCGCCGGCACGCTGGGCATGTAGACACAGGAGCAAGGAGCGCAACGTGGACAGCAGAACACTGGAACAACAACACACCAGCGGGTTCTATGCCAAGCGCGATATCACCATTGTGCGCGGCCTGGGCGCGCACTTGTGGGATGACCAGGGCAACGAGTACATCGACTGCGTGGGCGGCTATGGCGTTGCCAACATCGGCCACTGCAATCCCGCTGTCGTGGCGGCCATCCGCGAGCAGGCCGAGCGGCTGATCACCTGCCCCGAGCTGTTCTACAACGACATGCGCGCCCAGGCGATGGATCGGTTGGTGCGCCTAGCTCCGGCCGGGCTCGACCGCGTGGTGCTCACCAACTCGGGCACCGAGTCGGTCGAGGCGGCGCTCAAGCTGGCGCGCCTGTCGACGGGCCGGCCGGGCATTGTGGCCACCATGCGGGGCTTTCACGGACGCACGATGGGTGCGCTCTCGGCCACGTGGGATGGCCACTACCGTGACCCCTTCCTGCCGCTCGTGCCCGGTTTCAGCCACGTGCCCTACGGCAACATCGAGGCCATGCGCGGCGCGGTCGACCAGAACACCGCCGCAGTCATCCTCGAGATTGTGCAGGGCGAGGGCGGCGTCAACCCGGGCAGCCGCGAGTATCTGCAGGCTGTGCGCGCCCTCTGCGACGAGTGCGGCGCCCTGTTGATCATCGACGAGGTGCAGACCGGCTTTGGCCGCACGGGGCGCATGTTCGCCTGCCAGCACGATGACATCCGTCCCGACCTGATGGCCGTGGCCAAAGGCATCGCCGGTGGTGTGCCCATGGGCGCCGTGCTCTTTGGCGAACGGGTGCAGAGCATCAAAGAGGGTATCCACGGAACGACCTTTGGCGGCAACCCCCTGGCCTGTGCCGCGGCGGTGGCCGCGCTCGACTATATGGTGGAGCACGACCTGCCGGGGCAGGCCGCGCGCAAGGGCGAGTGGGTGCTGCAGCGCCTGCGCCAGATCGAATCGCCGCTCATCCGCGACGTGCGCGGGCGCGGCCTGATGATCGGCATCGAACTGCGGCAGCGCACCACACCCTACGTGCGCGCGTTGATGGACCGCGGCATCCTCGCGCTCATCGCCGGGCGCACGGTCCTGCGGCTGCTGCCGCCCCTGGTGATCTCGGATGAGGACCTGGCGACGGTGTGCGATGCCATCGAAGAGGTGCTGCCCTGAGCGCCCCCCCGACGGTCAGCGATGAGCAGGCGCTGGCCTTTTTGCAGGAGATCGTCTCGCTGTACAGCCCCTCGAGCCAAGAGGCCGCCGTGGCCGAATGCGCCGTGCGCTGGATGCGCGTTTGGGGCTATGAGGCGGCCTGCGTCGACCCAGTGGGCAATGCGGTGGGCGTGCTCGGGAGCGGCCCCAAACGGCTGCTGCTGTTGGGCCACATCGACACGGTGCCGGGGATCATCCCCGTGCGGACGGCCGCTGGCGAGCTGCACGGCCGTGGCGCCGTCGATGCCAAGGGGCCCTTTGCCGCCCTGGCGGTGGGCGCGGCCCGCGCCGGCGCGCTCGACAGCCTGACGGTGCAAATGGTGGGCGCCGTCGAGGAAGAGTGCGCTACCTCGGCCGGCGCGCACCATGTGGCGCGCACCTATCCACGGCCCGATGCCATCGTCATCGGCGAGCCCAGCCGCTGGGATCGGATCACCCTCGGCTACAAGGGGCGGCTGCTGATCGACTATACGCTCACACGACCGATGGCGCACCGCGCCGGCCGCCAAGAGACCGCCAGCGAGGCGGCGGTGGCTTTTTGGCAGCGGGTGGCCGGCCATGCCGCAGCGTACAACGCGGGCAAAGAGCGGCAGTTCGACACGCTCGACCCGTCGCTGCGGCAGATCAACAGCCACGACGATGGCCTCTACGAGACTGTCACCATGGCCATCGGCTTGCGCCTGCCGATGGAGCTCGACGTCGATGCGCTGCAGGCGGCCATCGCTGGGTGGCGGGGTGACGCGACGGTGGCATTTCGCGGCCTGGAGCGGCCCGTGCATGCCGAGCGGCGCAATGCCTTGACGGGGGCGTTCCTGGCGGCCATCCGCGCAGAAGGCGGCAAGGGGGCGTTTGTGGTCAAGACCGGCACATCAGACATGAACGTGCTGGCCAGGCATTACGATTGTCCCATTCTGGCCTACGGCCCAGGGGACTCGAGCCTCGATCACACGCCCGAGGAGCGCCTCGACCTCGACGAGTATCTGCGGGCCTGCCGGGTGGTGCAGGGCGTCATCGTGCGGCTGGCGGCGAACTGAAAGGGGGAGCGCGTCGGCGCTCCCCCTGGTTCGGGTGGCTAGCAGGTCAGGGCGACCAGCTTTTCGGCCAGAGGCGTGAACTCGGCGGCTTCGTAGGCCTCGATCTCTCCCTGGTCGGCCAGCATGGCCAGCTCAGGGCGGATCGGCAGGCGGCCCAGCAGCGGCACGCCCAGCGACTCGGCCAGCTCGGCCGCGTTGCTGGGGCCAAACACCTCGAACGGCTCGCCGCAGTGCGGGCAGATGGCGTAGCTCATGTTCTCGACCACCCCCAGGATGGGGATCTCGAGCTGTGACGCCATCGACGATGACTTGCGCACCACCATGGCCGCCAGGTTCTGCGGTGTGGTGACCATGACGATGCCACTTACGGGGATCGACTGCATCACCGTCAGCGAGGCATCGGATGTGCCGGGGGGCAGGTCGACGATCAGATAGTCGAGGTTGCCCCAGTGCACATCCTCATAGAACTGCTTGATGGCGCCGCTGATCAGCGGTCCGCGCCAGATCACGGCCTGGTTCGGATCGTCCAGCAGTAGGTTGATCGACATGACCTTAATGCCCGAGCCCGACTCGACCGGCATGATGCCGATGGGGCCGCCACGCGGGCGGGGCGGGTTCTTGAGCAGCATCTTGGGAATGCTGGGGCCGGTGATATCGGCATCGAGCAGGCCCACGTCGTAGCCCATGCGGCGCAGCGACAGAGCCAGCAACGCAGCGGTGGTCGATTTGCCCACGCCGCCCTTGCCGCTCACCACGGCGATGATCTGCTTGATGCGGTTGAACTGTGAGGCGTGGGGCTTGTCGTCTGGCTTGCCGAAGACGGCCTGCTTTTCGTCGGCCGTCATCTCGCGCACGGCGATCTCGACGTCCTTGACGCCGTCGAGGGCCAGCAGGCGCGCCCGAGCGTCGTCTTGCATCTGGCCGCGCAACGGGCACTTGATGGTGGTGAGCGCCAGGGTAAAGCTCACCTGCCCATCCTGCACGGTCAGATCATGCACCATGCCCAGCTCGACGATGTTGCGATGTAGCTCAGGATCCATGACCTCGATCAGTGCGGCACGCACCTGATCCAGTGTGGCCATGACACCTCCATTCTTGATGTATTCGGTGATGAAACTCAGTTACCATTATAGGCTCTAGGACGATACGACCAACTGAGGCGCTCGTGTTTGACAGCGGCGTATACCGGGCGATAATCGTAGGTGGGGCAGGGTGGACGGCCCGAATATGCCCCACGAACACGACTGGAGAGACCCTATGCCCAAGGGAATGGTCGAGTCCACTCCGCCAGAAACTGGGCTCACCGAACTGCGCGACGACATCCGCGAGCTCGAGATCACGGCCGCCAATCTGCGCGGCAGGGGCGAGCGCGTCCTCGACATCTTTGCCCTGCGCGATAGCGTGCAAGAGCGCATCGACGCGCTTGCCGAGCGCGGCATGGACCTGCGCGCCGAACTCACGCGCCTGGAGACGGTCGACAACATGATCCGCCGGCAGGGCGGGGTGTTGGGCCGTGAGCTGGCGGGCAGCGGCGGCATGGAGCGCGCACGCCAGGAGCGCCGCCCTCCCGACCGCTATTGGTGGTGGTTTGCCGATATCGAGCACGCCCAGCGCCTGCGCAAGTCGGCCATCCGCTATGCGGCCATCATCGTTGGCGTGTTGGTGGTGCTGCTGGTGGGCAATGCCGTGCTGACGCGCCGCTATGGCCTGAGCCCTGAGGAGCAAAAGGCGCAAGAGATCGCCTCGAGCGGCGAGCGGCTGATCGCCCAAGGCGACCTGCAGGGGGCCATCGCAGCCTATGAAGCGGCCAACGAGGTGACGCCGCAGGCCGACTCGTACCTCTGGCTGGCGGCGCTGTACACCGCACAGGGTCAGGAGGCGTTGGCCGAGCAGGCGGTGGCGTCGGCGCTCGAGGTCCAGCCCGACAAGCGCATCGCCTATAACACGCTGGTGCGCAACTATGAGATGCTGGGCAATCTCGACGCCGCCGAGGACTGGGCCTACAAGGCGCTGGCCATCGACGACGCCTACGCCCAAACGTGGCTTTCGCTGGGCAGCGTGACCGAGTCGCGCGGCGACAGGAACGCGGCGATCAAGCTGTACGAAGAGGCGGCTCGGCTCGCCAACGAGCAGGGCAGCGATGCCCTGTATGTGCTGGCGCGCATGCGCATGGGCATGCTGATGGGCGGCGGCGGCACCGGCCCGTCGGGAGCGGGCTTTTAGAGGTCGCTGCCCTGGGGCGGGTCGGTTATCTGCAACAGCTCGTCGGGGTAGGGTGCGAAAAAGGCCTGCTGCGCCAGATAGGGCTCGCCAGAGCGCACGATCCAGGATCGCAAGATCGCTGTGGGCACGCTGAGCGGCACGCGGCCGAGGCGATAGTCCTCGAGCCTGTCCAGAAAGAAGCGCTTTTCGCCCGCAGCCACCTTCATGTAGCCCAGGGCGTGCTGCAGCACGTTGACGCTGGCCGTGGGGCTCGGCGGCTTGGCGAGGGCCAGGCTGAGCCGTTCCCCGTAGGCGCTGATGACTTCGTTGGGCGCAAGGGCATCATGGTTGGCCACGATCTTGCCCATCGCGCGCATCTGGCGTTCGTCGCAGGCCAGCAGCAGCAGCTTGTGGGCTGCATGGAAGGCTACCAGCCCCCTGATGGACGGTGAGGCCAGCACTTGTCGCCGGAAACGCGCCGCGGCATAGATGCGCACGAAAAAGTGATGCCGTAGCGACCGGTCGGCCAGCCGCGCCTCGTCCTCGATCGCTGTCGTGACACAGCGGGCCGCCACCGCCGCGGCGAAAAAGCCAGCTCCCCTCTGCGAGATGGTCTCGTCCGTCAGCCCCTCATAGACGCGAACGTCGCGGGCACCGCACGACGGCGAGTGGCTCTTGAGGATGAACCCATCGACGGCGCCCAGGCCGCCCAAGAAGGCGTCGGCAAAGGCAGCCATCTCTGCAGTGCAGTCGCGCCCCGTTGCGGGCTGATAGAGCCGCAGACCGTCAGCGGTGCTGATAACGCGAATGGGTGGGCGCGGCACGCCCAGGCCGATCTCGACCTCGGGGCAGATCGATACCAGATCCACATGCGGCAGCAGCACCCTCACGACTTCCGACGCGATGCGCAGGCCATTCCAGCGGCAGGAATCGACCTCGATGCAACGGCTCAACACGATGCGTGGGCGTACAGTCTCTGTCATCACCCCCCCCGTTGCCTGGCTTGAGGCCATGCTTTGCTGCGCCTATTCTATGCCGCAGACAGCGCAGTCTCAACGCAAGATCGCCCCTGGGGCAAGTTGTGGTATAATAGAATAGCAAATCACTAAAGAATATAAGGAGAGGCCATGGACCTCGACGGGCGTGTGGCGCTGGTGACGGGCGCGGGCGTGCGGCTGGGGCGAGCGATTGCGCTGGCGCTGGCTGAACGGGGCGCAGACGTGGTGGTGCACTACCATCGCTCGGAGGGCCCGGCACAGGAAGTCGTCGAGCAGATCCACGCGCTGGGTCGGCGCGCCATTGTGGTGAGCTTTGACCTCGGCCAGGAGCAGGGGTTTGACGAGCTCGTCGCCGGCATCGTTGGGCAGTTGGGCTCGCTCGACGTGCTGATCAACTCGGCCTCGATCTTTGAGCGAGGCACGGTGCAGAGCGAAACCAGCGACAGTTGGGACCGACATCAAGCCATCAACGTGCGGGCGCCTTTCTTGCTGAGCCAAGCATTTGCGCGCCGGCTGCAGCCAGGTCAGCGCGGTCACATCATCAACATCGCCGACTGGCGCGCGGTGCGCCCCGGGACGCAATACATCGGCTACACCGTCAGCAAGGCCGGCCTCGTTGCCCTCACCAAGAGCCTGGCGCTGGCCCTGGCGCCGCAGGTGCAGGTGAACGCCATTGCGCCGGGGGCCATCCTGGCGCCGCCGGGCGACCCTGGGGGCTACTTTGCCCGCCTGCCCGAGCGCATTCCGTTGCGGCACGTAGGCTCGCCGCGTGAAGTCACGCACGCCATCCTCTACTTGCTAGAGAGCGACTTTGTGACGGGCGAGCTGCTGCACGTGACAGGCGGCGAGCACCTGTAGGGGGGAGGCACCATGGCCGACCGCATCATCATCAGAGACCTGTTGCTGCGCGCTATCATCGGCATCAACCCCGGCGAGCGCACCAACCCGCAAGATGTGCTGATCAACGTCGAGCTCGAGGCCGACCTGCGCCCGGCCGGCGCCAGCGACGACATCGACGACGCGCTGAACTATCGCACCGTCGCCAAACGCATCGCAGCGCTGGTAGATGGCTCGCGCTATTACCTGGTGGAAAAGCTCGCCGCCGAGATCGCCGCACTGTGCCTCGAGGATCCCCGCGTCGACGTTGCGCGCGTGCGCGTCGAAAAGCCTGGCGCACTGCGCTTTGCGCGCTCGGTGGGCGTCGAGATCGAACGTCGCCGGGATAGGCCATGACGTTGGCGTTCATCTCTCTGGGCTCGAACATCGCGCCCGAGCGGCACCTGCGTGCGGCCGTGTCTGCGGTGGTCGCTCTGGGCGAGCTCTGGGCGCTGTCGCGCGTGTACGAGACGCCGCCGGTGGGCGCGATCGGACAGCCGCGCTACCTCAACGGCGCGGCGCTGCTCGACACGACCCTGGCGCCCGGCGCGCTCAAAGAGGCGCTGCGGGCGATCGAGGCCCGCCTGGGCCGCGTGCGAGTCAGAGACCGCTATGCAGCGCGTACCATCGATTTGGATATCATCCTATATGGCGATCGGCGTCTGCTGCTACAGGGCCGCCGGATACCCGATCCCGAGCTGTTGCGAGTGGCGCATATCGCGCTGCCGCTCGCCGATCTCTCGCCTGGCCATCGCCATCCCGAGACCGGCCAGAAACTGGCCGACCTGGCGGCCGCCTGGGCCAGTGCTGACGTCACTATCCGATACGATCTCGATCTCTGGCCACAGAGACAGTAGCAAGGAGGCCTCATGCCACCGCTCATCGTCGATCCGGCTCACTATGATGCCTTTCGTGACGACCTCCAAGACGTGCCGGCGCAAGAGTGCTCGGGCGACATCGAGTGCGCAGTGCGCGCCATCCTCGAAGCCATCGGCGAAGACCCCGATCGACAGGGGCTGCGACGCACACCCGAGCGCGTTGCCCGTGCCTATCAGGAGCTGACTGCCGGCTATCACGTCGACCCCGCCAGGTTGATCAATGGCGCAATCTTTGACGTCAGCTATGACGAGATGGTCATTGTGCGCGATATTGACTACTACAGCCTGTGCGAGCACCACCTGCTGCCCTTTATGGGGCGCGCGCACGTGGGCTATATCCCCGACGGCAAAGTGATTGGGCTATCCAAGATACCGCGCATCGTCGAGATGTTTGCGCGGCGGCTGCAATTACAGGAACAGATGACGCAGCAGATCGCCGAGTTCCTCGACGAAACGCTGCGCCCGCAGGGTGTGGCGGTGGTTGTCGAGGGCGTGCACATGTGCGCCGCCATGCGCGGCGTAAAGAAACCCAACGCGCGCATGGTCACCAGCGCCATGTTGGGCACCTTTAAAAAGAGCCAGTCGACCCGCAACGAGTTCCTGGCCAACATCGGGCGCGAGCGGCTCCAACCCTAGGCCGTCCTGCGGCATCGCCTGTGGCTCGTCAGACGCTCTTGCCTTGTGGGCAAGAGCGTCTATCATTGCAGTGGCGTCACGATGGCAGGCAGCGTTGACGTCTGTTGTTGTCCGGTCTAGAATGCCACTGGTGCGCCGGGTGCGCGCGTGACTATCTGTGGACGAGGGAGACACATGAGCGACAAGATCCGCATTGCTCAGATCGGCGTGGGTCAGATCGGCAAGCATCACCTCGACACCTACAAGGGCATCGCCGATGCCGAGGTGGTGGCTGTCTGCGATATCCGGCGCGAAGAGGCCGAGCGCGTTGCCGCCGAGTATGGCATCCCCGCTGTGTACACCGACTATCGCGAGATGCTCAGACGCGATGACATCGACTCGGTCGACGTGTGCCTGCATAACCGCCTGCACATGCCGATGACGGTGGCTGTGCTCGAAGCGGGCAAGAACTGCTACTGCGAAAAGCCGATGTCGTGGACCTATCGCGATGCCAAGGTCATGTACGACAAGGCCAAGGAGACCGGCAAGCTGCTGCACATCCAGCTTGGCACCCTCTATGATGCCAACGCCCGCGGCGCCAAGCGAGCCATCGACGAGGGCCTGCTCGGCGACATCTACTTTGCCAAGGCCATCCACTACCGTCGTCGTGGGCGCCCGTGGGTCGACGGCTATGGCTCGCCCGCGTTTGTCAACACAGGCACGTCTGGGGGCGGCGCCATGCTCGACATGGCGGTCTATCACATCTCGCGTATGGTGTGGCTGCTGGGCAACCCTGACGTCGTCAGCGTGAGCGGCAAGACCTATCAGAAGATCGACATGTACGCCGACCGTCGCGAGAGCGGCAAGTACGACGTCGAAGAGCTGGGCATGGGCTTTATCAGGTTGGCCGGTGACATCACTTTTGCCATGGAAGAGTCCTGGGCCATCCATGCCAACGACCCCAATGACGACCGCGTCTATGGCAGCAAGGGCGGGTTGCGCGTAGAGCCGCTCGAGTTCTACACTACGATAGCCGACATGGAGCTCGACGGCGTTTTCGACACCGAGTCAGCCGACCTGCGGTGGGGCCGCTGCGACGAGACGGTGGCTTACTACCGCGAGTCGCAGGCGCACTGGGTGGCGGCGCAGCAAGGCAAGGCGCCCTTGATCGACACGGCGGGTATCGCGCTCAAGACGGCGCTCATCACCGAAGGCGTCTATATCTCGAGCCACCTGGGCCGTGAGGTGACGGTGGAGGAGATCGAGAACGCCGCACCCGGTTTCGGGCGCGTCTGACGCAGGGCATATCGTGGGAGGTCGGAATCGGCCGGCCACCTGCGTATCGCTAGTTTCATATTAGGAACCCTAGGAGGGATCATGGGCAAGAAGCTGGGCGTAGCGATAATCGGAACCGGGATGATCGCGAACATCGCGCACATTCCTGCATGGCAGGCGCTCAAAGATCAGGTCGAGTTCGTGGGTATGGCCGACGCTTTGCCTGAGCGTGCCAAGGCCACGGCCAAGAGCGTCGGGTTGACCGAAGACAAGGGCTATGGCGACCCCCTCAAGATGCTCAAGGAGTGCAAGCCTGACATCGTTTCGGTGTGCACTCCGAACTGCTTCCACAAAGAGTGGACCATCGAGTCTCTCAAGCACGGCGCACACGTGCTCTGCGAAAAACCCATTGCGCCGGGCTATGCCGACGCGTTGGAGATGTACAAGGTCGCTGAACAGGTCGGCAAGGTGCTGTTCGTGGGCCAGAGCTCGCGCTTTATGCCCGAAGCCGAAGCCGCTAAAGAGATCGTCTCGACCGGCGTGCTGGGCGACGTGTACTATGCCGAGACGTCGGCCTGCCGTCGTCGCGGTGTGCCCAAATGGGGTCAGTTCCACATCAAGGACGACAACGGCGGCGGCCCGGTGTACGACATCGGCGTGCACTCGCTCGACGCTCTCTTGTGGATTCTGGGCAACCCCAAGGTGACCGCGGTCAGCGGCGGCGTCTATACCAAGATTGCCAACACCGACGAGGGCCTGAAGGAAGACTTGGCGGCCAGTGGCGCCCCCGAAGGCGTGCTCACGCCGCGTCCCTACAGCTACAAAGAGTTCACCGTTGAGGACTATGCCGCGGGCTTTATGCGCCTCGAGGGCGGCATGACCCTGTTCCTCAAGTCGTCGTGGGCGGCCAACATCCCGTCTGACGGCTTTGGCGGCACCTACGCACTGGGCACCAAGGCTGGGCTAAAGCTGCATCCGTTGACCCTGCTGGGCGTCACCGGCGCCTACACCTCGGACACGCTCATCAACCTGCCCACGCCGGCGCGCGTGCCCTTTGTCGGGCACCGCGGCGAGACGGCCCACCTGCTCAAGGTGATCGCCGGCGAGGAAGAGATGCGCGTCAAAAAGTGCGAGGTCTTGAACGTGATCGGCGCGCTCGAGATGATGTACCGCTCCTCTGACCTGGGCCGCGAAGTCACGTTCTGCGAGATCGCGGGCAACTGCAAGTAGGGGACCATTCCCGAGGGGCGTCAGGAAAGGCGCCCCTCCATGTGAGGCAAGGAGACCAACATGCCCAAGAAGTATCGCGTTGGCATCATCGGCTTTGGCCACATGCACGTGAACAACGTGGCGCAGCGGTTTGGGGCCCATCCCCAGGTCGAGTGGGTGGCGTGTGCCGACACCGAGCCCATCGTCCCCGAGCTGCGCGATGCGCCGTACACGCGCAAGTGGAACCAGGCCATGCTCATGGAAAAGCTGGGCATCCCCAAAAAGTATGACTGCTACCATGAGATGCTGGAGAAGGAAAAGTTTGACATCATCATCGTGCAGTGCGAGAACTCGCAGCACCCCGACGTGGTCGAGGCTGCTGCCAGGGCCGGCGCCAACTGCTGCGTCGAAAAGCCGATGGCGGCTGATCTGTCGGGTGCGCTGCGCATGGTGCGCGCCTGCAAGGCCAACGGCACTGAGCTGATCGTCAACTGGCCGTTGACCTGGTCGCCGGCCGCGCGCAAATGCAAAGAGCTGATCGATGCCGGCACCATCGGGCGCGTGCTCGAGGTCAAGTGGCGTTCAGGCCACACCGGCCCGCTGGGCCCCGGCGCTCAACACGCCGGCGTGAGCGAGGCCGCTGCCCCGATGAGCGGCCCCGAACGTGGCGCTTCTTGGTGGCACCAGGATGCTGCCGGCGGCGGCGCTCTGCTGGACTATTGCTGCTATGGCGCCATGGTCACTCGCTGGTACATCGGCGAGCAGGCCACCGACGCCGTGGCGATGGCCGCCAACCTCGACAGCCACTGGGGCGACGCCCCCGATAACGCCGCGGTCATCGTGCGCTATCCGAGCGCCATGGCCATCCTCGAAGGCTCGTGGACCACGTGGCACCATGGCGTGCCCACCGGCCCCATCGTCTACGGCCAGACCGGCACGATGGTCGTCGAGGGCGATACGGTGCGTCTGGAGCGCGGCCATGGCGACCAGACGATCTTCCAGGCCGAGCCGATCGACCCGAAGCGCGACACCGAGGCCAAAGAGCTCATCTGGCACATGGACACCGGCGACCCGGTGCACCCGACCCTGGAGATGATGGCCAACCTCGAATACATGGCCATCCTCGATGCCGGACGCCGCGCGTCCAAGAGCGGCAAGATGGAGAGCGTCGACAACATCACCTGGCGCATCGGCTGAACGTCAGCGTGAGCATGATGAACCGCCGGGGCTTGCTGTCATCACGAGCAGGAGCCCTGGCGGTTCTCCTTGAGCATTGCGGCAAAGGAGTGCGATGAAGACGTCGATCATTTCCTACGCGTTCAACAAGCACCACAAGCTCGGCAACATGGACCTGTTTGGATATCTTGAGACCGTCAAGTACCGCTACGGCCTCACAGGGGCAGACCTGTGGAGCGGCACCTTCAAGAGCCTCGATGAGGATTACCTCAAGCTCGTCAAGGACGCGCTCGAAGAGCGCGAGCTCGAGCTGGCCAACATCGCCGTCGACGGCCCTTGCCTGTGGGTGGACGACGCCGAAGGGCGCGCCGCCAACCGCGAGCAGTTCCTCAAGTGGATGGACGCTGCCGAGTTCCTGGGCGCCAAGACGCTGCGCATCGACGCGGGCGTGCGTGAGAAGAACCTGACCTTTACCAACGAGCAGTTCGATTGGATCGTCAAGCTCTACAAGGAATACGCCAAGCGCGCCGGCAACGCCGGCTACAAGGTGGGCCCCGAGAACCACTGGGGTCCAGAGGATGTGCCCGGCAACATGCTGGCCATCGCCGAGGCGGTCAACGACCCGGCCTGGGGCCTGTTGCTGCACTTTGACCGGTGGTATGGCCCGGATGCCGACAAGGGCGACCAGATGGTGGCCAAGTACACGATGCACACGCATCTCTGGCCCGGCACCACCGAGGTGCTGCAGGCCAAGATGGGCATGCTACGCGCCCTGGGCTATGACGGCTACTGGGGCACCGAGATGGTGAGCCTGAACTACTTTGAGATCGGCTCCCACCTCAACCATGTCAAGAGCGTGCTCGAGAGCTGGCGCCAGGCCGGCTAGGCCACAGCGGTCACATGGCTGCATAGCAGAGAGGGCTCGCCAACGCGAGCCCTCTCTTGGTCTACCTAGAGGTCGCAGCCTACTTGAGGTACTGGCGCCAGCCGTACTTGGGATACCAACCGAGCTGCTCTTGCGCCTTGTCCGTCGAGAAGAAGGCGTCAAACCCGCCCATGTTCTTGACGAGCGGCAACAGCTCGGGCTTGAAGCGCTCGACCAACTCGCGGGTCGGCTCCAGAGCCGTGGTGTCGAGGCCATTCGCCACATACACCTCGTGCTCTGAGAGGTTGTGGCACTTTTCCATGATCAGGCGCTGCATGGTGGCCAGGTCTTTGCTGGGCACATAGCCCCAGAGCCACTCGGTCCACCCGGTGGCCGGCCTGGCATTCTCGGCCATGGCCTGCAGCCGCTCGGGCGGGCAGATGCCGGCCGGGCGGGTGACGTAGGTGCGGATGCCGTAGGCGCGGGTGAACTTGTGCAGCAGCTCTTCGCCCACGTACTTGCTGTAGGAGTACGAGTCTTCGGCATCGGTCGGATGCTTCTCATCCAGTGGCAGATACTGGAAGGGATATTCGCGATCCGAGATGCGATAGCCGTGGCCAAAGGCGCAGTTCGAGCCGGTCAGAACGACCCCCTTGACCCCGGCCTTGACGGCCGCCATCATCAGGTAGTAGACGCCCATGATGTTGGTCTTCATGGTGATGTCAAAGGGGCGCGCCTCTTTGCCCTGGCGCTTGGCCCACTCGATCTCCTGCGGGTGATCGCTGGGCGACGGCACGGCGCCGAGGGCCTGGATATAGTCCACGCCCTGCACGGCCTTGACGCAGTCCTCATAGTTGTTCAGGTCGCCCTGAATCCACGGCAGGTCGGCGCGGTCCTCGGGCAGCTCCTTGCGCGACATGAGCACGAGGTCATAGTCGCCCCGCAGCTCTTCGACCATGAACTTGGCAAAGCGCCCGCTGGCGCCGGTGATGAGTACCTTGGTCATGCTACACCTCCGCTACGCGATGCACTGAAGCTCGTCGAGGCTCAGGGGAGTAAAGGTGGTCTTGAGTTCTTGGGCCTTGCCCGTCTCGGCGGCGCGGAAGCCGGCATCGATGATCTCGATGACGTGGCGCGCATGCTCGGCGGTGACGATGGTCGGCTTGTCCTCGCGGATCCAGTCGACGAGCTGCATCATGTCTTCAAACACATGGTTCTCGCCCAACTTGCCGTGCGGGCCCACCACGTGCGGCTGATGGTCGCCCTCGTGGCGCATGTTGTCGTCGTTGAGGCGAGTGCCCACGATCTGCCCATCGGTGCCAAAGATCGACGGCGCAAACCCTTCCGTCAAGCGCCCCGACACCGTGCCATAGGCAAAGGCAAACAGAGCGCTGCCAAAGTCGATCAGCAAGAAGGTGTTGTCATCCATGTCGCACTTGAGCATCTCGCCGCGGAACTCGCGCTCGGGGATCAGCAGGCCGCTCATCGCCGTGACGCGCTTGGCAGGGCCCAGCAGGCCCGTGAGGTTGTGCAGGCAGTACACGGTCACGTCATACTGCGGGCCGCCGCCCGGCTTGCGGAAATACCAGGCCGGGTTGATGTTGCTCAGCACATCATCGCCCTGGCGGATGGGTTCGTTGATGTGATAGCCCTGCACGCCCGAGGCGCCGGTGGCCGCCCAGGCCAGGGTGCCCAGCTTGCCCTCGAGGATGGCCTTGCGCAGGCGCTGGTTGTAGGGATGCAGCATCATGCCGGGTGAGGCCACCAGCTTGACGCCCTTGGCCGCCGCGGCGTTGATGACGTTGGTGGCTTCCCACTCTTCGGTGGTCATGGTCTTGTTAAAGTGGATGTGCTTGCCCGCCTCGATGGCCAGCATTGCCTGCTCATAGTGCAGGCCGATGGGCGAGCAGAGTGTCACGGCATCCACGTTGGGGTCAGCTAGCAGGTCTTCATAGCTCTCATAGGCCGAGACGACGCCAAACTTTTCCTTGGCGGCTGCAGCACGGCCGGGAACAGGGTCACACACGGCGGCCAGGTAGGTGCGATCTTGCACATCTTCCTGGCTCAGGTGCATGAGGGCGGCCCGAATGCCGATCGAGCCGGCGCCGACGACACCATAACCTACACGATCTGCCATGTCACTCACCTCACGTGATATTGCGACTCACCAGAGCCCGTAGAACTCTACTCTCAGTGACCTGCAAAAGCAAGCCGATATGGGCCGACACAACACGAGCCCGACGCGCTCACAGTCGGTCGGGCTCTGATGCCCGGCAGGGCTGCTAGCCCTTGATGCCGGTCAATGAGATGCCCTCGATGAACGTGCGCTGCGCAAAGAAGAACGCCACCAGGATGGGCAGCGTGATGATGCTGCTCACGGCCATCAGGTAGGGTAGGCCATGCGCGAGGAGCCCACCTCATAGGCCGAGCCACGCAGACGCTCGAGCCCGCGGGCCCACTGTTTGTCGTTGGAGAGATAGACCAGCGGCCTGGCGTCGTTTGTCGTGAAGCGAGAGATAGACCAGCGGCCCGGCAAGTAGTCGTTCCAGGCGCCCATGAGAGCGAAAGAGCGCCACGACCGTCACTGCCAGCGGCAGCACGATGCGGAAGAGGATGCCGAACTCGCTGGCGCCGTCGATGCGGGCGGCGTCCGAGAGCGATGGGCAGCGTCATAAAGAACTGCCGCAGGAGAAAGATGCAGGCGCCGCCACCAAAGAACGATGGGATCACCAGCGGCTTGTAGGTATTGACCCAGCCGAGCTGCTTGAAGACGATGAACAGGGCACGAGGGTCACCTGGCCGGGCACCATCATGGTGGCGAGGCAGACGGCGAAAAGGATGTCGCGCAGGCGCCATTCGAGGCGGGCAAAGCCGTAGGCAGCGATGGCCGACGAGACCACCGTACCCACCGTCGCCGGGATGGCGTACTTGACCACGGTGTTGTATAGCCAGAGGTTGAATGAGAGCTCAGTCCAGGCGTTGTAAAAGTTCTCCCACAACGCGGGGCTGGGTATCCATGTCGGCGGGACGGTAAAGACCTGCGATGAATCCTTCAGGGCCGATGTGAACATCCAGATAAACGGAAGAAGGAAGGAGAAGGCCAGCACCAGCAAGAGTACGTATTTGAGTATCTCGCCGATCCAACCCCAGAACGTGAGCCGCCGCCAGCGAGCCAGCGTCTCGCTGCTGCCCAACTTGCGGCTCACTGTAGTGCTTGTTGCCATGGTCACTCCTCGATACGGTCGTTGATAGTGGCTCTTTTGCTCTGCTTACGGCACAAAGGGCCGTGTCGCCCTGCCACCCGGGTCGATGTCGTGTTCGTCCGCCAGGATTGTCGTGCTGCTAGCCCTTGATGCCGGTCAATGAGATGCCCTCGATGAACGTGCGCTGCGCAAAGAAGAACGCCACCAGAATGGGCAGCGTGATGATGCTGCTCGCGGCCATCAGGTAGGGGTAGGCCATGCCCGAGGCGCCGATCTCCTGATGCTGGCCGCGCAAGAGCTCGAGCCCGCGGGCCAGGGTCCACTGCTGCTGGCTTGATAGATAGACCAGCGGCCCAAAGTAGTCGTTCCAGGCGCCCATGAAGCGAAAGAGCGCCACGACCGTCAGGGCCGGCTTGGCCAGCGGCAGCACGATGCGGAAGAGGATGCCGAACTCGCTGGCGCCGTCGATGCGGGCGGCGTCCGAGAGCTCGGTGGGCAGCGTCATAAAGAACTGCCGCAGCAGAAAGATGTTGTACGCGCCGCCACCAAAGAACGACGGGATCACCAAAGGGAGCAATGTATTGACCCAGCCGAGCTGCTTGAAGACGATGAACAGCGGCACGAGGGTTACCTGGCCGGGCACCATCATGGTGGCGAGGCAGACGGCGAAAAGGGCGTCGCGCAGGCGCCATTCGAGGCGGGCAAAGCCGTAGGCAGCGATGGCCGACGAGACCACCGTACCCACCGTCGCCGGGATGGCGTACTTGACCACGGTGTTGTATAGCCAGAGGTTAAAGGGCCAGGCCGTCCAGGAGTTGTAAAAGTTCTCCCAGAGCGCCGGCCGCGGGATCCAGATCGGCGGTACGCTAAAGACCTGCGAGGCGTCTTTGAGGGCCGACGAGAACATCCAGATGAACGGCAGCATAAAGGTCACTGCCAGAACGATCAGCAACAGATACTTGAGTATCTCGGCAACCCAGCCCACAGGGCCGAGCTTGGCCCAGTGAGCGAGCTGTTCGTGGTCCAAAGCTCTATTGCGGACGGTTGTAGCGCCAGTTGCCATTGCAGCTCCTCGCTTTCGCCTACTTACCCTCGTAGTAGACCCAGCGCCCCGTCGATTTGAAGAGGATGCCCGTAAAGACGACCACGATCACGAACAACACCCATGCCAGCGCACAAGCCTTGCCCATGCGCATGTACGAAAAGGCGTTGCGGTACAGGTTGAGGGCGTAGAACTCGGTCGACTGGTTGGGGCCGCCTTGCGTCAGCAGCCAGGGGAGGGTAAAAGTCTGCCAGCCGCCGATAAAGGCCATCACCAGGTTGAAAAAGATCACCGGGCTGCACAGGGGGATGGTGATGTTCCACCACTTGCGGAAAGCGCCGGCGCCATCGACGGTGGCGGCCTCATAGAGCGAGCGAGGCACGTCTTGCAGAGTGGCCAAGAAGATCACCATGGCGCTGCCCTGCGACCACATGTGAATCAGCAACAGGCTGGGCTTGGCATAGGCAGGGTTCGACAGGAAGGGAATCGACTCGAACCCGATGGCGCGCAACGTCGAGTTGATGGCGCCATAGTTGATGTTCAGCAGGAACTGCCAGACGATGGCCACCACAAACTGGGGCACGATGGACGGGAAGAAAAAGATAGCGCGGTAGACGGAACGCCCCAGAATCTGCGTGTTGAGCAGGGTCGCCATGGCAAAAGCCGAGATGACGCCGGCCGGCGAGCTGAACCCGACCCACCACAACGTCTGCCTGAGCACCACCAAAAAGTCGCGATCGTTGGGCAGGCGCGTATAGTTCAGAAAGCCGATGAACACCGGCGGCTGCATGAGGTCATAGCGCGTCAGACTGTAGTAGAGCGATGATACCAGCGGATAGAGGGTGAACAACAGGAACCCAACAGACCACGGCGAGGTGAACAAGAGCCCGAGTAGCTCGTGGCGCCAACCCAGTGCCGAGATCTTGCGCTTGCGTGCTGCTACAGCCATTTACCCACTCCTTGTGTGATAGAGCTTGGCACCCTGCCCGACAGGGAGCTCATGCTCCCTGTCGGGCCGATCGCCTGTGTCATCGACTGGCTATTGGGGCGGCCACTTGTCCTTCCAGCCAGACTCTTCCCATTCCGTCTCGACATCCTGCTGCCAGGCGTCCATGGCCTCTTTGGCCGTCATGGTGTCGCGGTACACCTGCTCGCGATACTGGGTGAACTTGGTGCTGATAAACGTGCGGATCGGGATCACCGATTCGCCATAGGCGTGCGTGAACTCCTTGGCCGAGTCGAGATAGAACTGCAGGCCCGGGAACTTGGAGCCGTCTACATTAGCGACATAGTCCTTCACAGCCGGCAGCCAGCCGATCTCGTTAAAGATAATGTCACAACATGCCTTGGTCTGCAACCACTCGACGATCGGGAAGGAATGCTCGACGTTGGTGCCTTCTTTGAACATGACGCAGGGGTGACCGCTGAACACCTGGATCTTGTCGCCCTTGCGGAAAGCAGGCATGGGCACCCAGGTGGCCACGTTGAGCTCGGACACCTCAGGCTTTTCCTTAAAGGTCTCGCCGGGGTGCCAATAGCCCTCGATGATCATGGCCTGCACCTCGGCGTTGTAAGACCCTCCCCAGGTGCCCTGTCCCTCGACCGAGCGCACGCCCTGTAGGTTATCGGGGCCGAGGAAGCGGTAGAACTCGGAAAAGACCTCGACCGCCTCGACGAACTTTTCATCGTTCAGGTTGAACGCGCCAGTGGCCTCGTCAAAAGGCTTGATGTCCCACATCTCGGCCATGATCCAGCCGTCGGCGCTGGCGGTGGAGCCACCCTCAGCGTCATAGGGGTCCAAGCCGAATTGCAGGAGGTTGCCGGCGGCGTCAAACTTGGTCAGCTTTTTATTCCACTCGAACGTCTCTTCCCAGGTGAGGGGTGGGTTGTTGACGTCGAGGCCAGCCTCCCCGACCAGGCGTTTGTTCATATTGAGGCCGCGCCGCACATAGCACTCGTGAGCGGGCACGCCATACTGCATGCCGGCCCAGTTGGCGCCCTTCCAGTTCTCCTCAAAGAACATCTCCGGGCTGACCTTGTCGCTTGCGTCCACATAGGGCATCACGTCTAGCAGCTTGCCACCGATAGCAAAGTCGAGTTGGTAGCCGAGGTCGCCTACGTCAGGCGGCGTGCCCGCGGCGACAGCGGTCTTGCCAGCATCACCCCCGCGGCCGGTGCCAAACTCGATCTCGAGGCCCGATTCCTCCATAGCCTTCCACTCCGCGGTGGCGCGAAAGGCCTCTTCGCAGGCCTGGATCTGGTTCCAGAAGACGTGATACTTGATGAGGATCTTTTCCTTTGGGGCCGGCGCAGGGGGTTGCTCGGCCGGCTTTTCGGCGGGTTTCTCGGCGGGCTGCTCGGGTGCCGGTGCAGGTGCCTCCTGCTTGGGCGCGCAAGCGGCAAGAATGCCGCCGGCGGCGAGGGTGGCTGTTCCGTAGAGTAGTTGCCGTCGGGTCAGCGCCAACATGTCTGCTCCTCCAATGAGCACCGCGTGCCAGTCCACGAAGGCTCGTACAGGACCCTCATAGCTGTGATCTGGCCAGCAGTCGGCAGCCCTTGCCGACCTAGGGCGATTATGGAGTAGATGCACCGCCTTGTCAAGCAAGTGCCAACGCCACAGACCTCGTGCTGTGAATGACGGCATGTGCACGCGTGACACGGCAGTAATGCGTACGCTCCTGGTCATGCAACGGCGGATATCGTACCTGGCGCCGCTGCATGCAGCCTTGGCGAGGATCAAGCCGTCGTCGCAGGTTCGCGGCTGGAGACAACCGCTCGAGTGCCGTATACTGGCGTCATCAATGCCGTCACAGCAGACCGGCACAAGGGAGGGCTCTATGAGAAAGGCGCATCGCATTGCATTGATCGGCACCGGCTTTATCGGGGCGTTCTACCTCAACACCCTGCATCGACAGCGGGGCCTCGATCGTATCGAGCTGGTGTGCTCGCGCCAGCCCGGGCGCGCCCAAGAGTTCGCCGAGCAGTATGGCGTGCCCCGTTGGACCAGCGATCTCGACGCAGCCGTCAACGACCCCGACATCGACGTGGTGCTGGTGGGCGTGCCCAACGATGCGCACCGCGATGTGGTGCTCAAGGCTGCGGCAGCCGGCAAGAATATCCTCTGCACCAAGCCGCTCGCCCGCACCGCTGCCGAGGCCAAGGAGATGCTCGACGCGGTGGAAAAGGCTGGCGTGTGGGCGGGCTACCTCGAGGACCTCGTGTACACGCCCAAGTCGCTCAAGGCGCTCGAATCCGTCAAGAATGGGGCGCTGGGCCGCGTTCTCTGGGTGCGCTCGCGCGAGACGCATCCCGGCCCGCACAGCGCCTGGTTCTGGGACAAGGAACGCGCCGGCGGCGGCGCCATCGTCGACATGGGCTGTCACTGCATCGAGATCATCCGCAACTTTGTGGGCAAGGACATTCGCCCCGTCGAGGTGATGTGCTGGACCGACACCCTGGTGCACAAGATCGATGCCGAAGATCACGGCATCGCGCTGATCCGCTTTGAGAACCGCTCGATGGGCCAGTTCGAGGTGAGCTGGGCGTTCCGCGGCGGGATGGACCTGCGCGACGAGGTGTCGGGCACCGAAGGCACCATCTGGATGGATCACTTCTTGCGGACGGGCTTTGAGATGTTCACCGCGGTGGGGCAGGGCGGCTACGTGGCCGAAAAGGCCGAGGCCGAGACCGGCTGGCTGTTCCCCGTGGGCGACGAGGCCGCCGAGTTGGGCTATACGCCCATGTTCCAGGACATGTTCGACGCGATGGACGAAGGCCGCGAGCCGATGGAGACCTTCTACGACGGCTATGTGGTCAACGCCGTGGTAGATGCCTGCTATCGCTCGGCCCAGTCTCGTGAGTGGGAGCCCGTGCTGCTGGACGAATGGCGCGGCCGCACCGTCAGCGGTGAGGCCGAGGCGCTCGAGGACTATGACGAGCAACACACCATCGTCAAGCGCGAGACCCTGCCCGATGGGCGCCACAAGCTGATCTTGCGCCACAAACAGACGGGCGCGATCACCGAGCAGTTCACCTAGGCCATCGAGCCGCAGAGGCGAGCCAAGCCTCGCCTCTGCGGCCGGCCGCGACAAGAGACAGGGGGCCAGCCGGCCTCAGTCGGCCAGGGCCTCCAGTGGCAGGGTGTCGAACGTGGTGCGCAGGTCCTGCGCCATGCCCGTTTCGGCAGCGCGGTAGCCGGATTCGATGATGTCGATGACGTGGCGCGCGTGCTCAGGCGTGGCGATGGTTGACTTGCCCTCGCGGATCATGTCGACGAGCTGCATCATGTCTTCGAAGACATGGTTCTCGCCCATCTCGGCGTGCGCGCCCACCACGTGGGGCTCGTGGTCGCCCTCGCGATCAAAGGTCTGTTCGCCCATCTTGCCCTTGACGATGCTGCCCGCAGTGCCAAAGACGTCTGGCTCGCCCCAGGCGCCCACCAGGCCGGTAACGGTGCCATAGACGAACGCGAAAAAGCTCTCGCCAAAGTCCAGCAAAAGCAGTGTGTTGTCGTCCATGTCACACTGGATCTGTCTACCCTTGAACTCGCGTACCGGCACCACCAGGCCCGATAGCGCGGTAACGCGCTTGGCCGGGCCCACCACGCCGGTGAGGTTGTGCAGGGCATAGACCGTCACATCGTACTGGGGGCCGCCGCCAGGCCGGCGAAAGTACCAGGTGGGGTCGATATTGCGCAGCACGTCGTCGTGCTGGCGGATCGGCTCGTGGATGTGCCCGCCGCCGATCGACGCGCCAGCCGCGGCCCAGGCCAGGGTGCCCAGCTTGCCCTCGAGCACGGCCCGACGCATGCGCTGGTAGCGCGGCATCAGCATCATGCCCGGCGAGGCCACGATCTTGAGCCCCTTGGCCCGAGCCGTGTTGATGATCTCGTCGGCCTCCCACACCTCGGTGGTCATGGTCTTGTTGAAGTGGATGTGCTTGCCCGCCTCGAGGGCCATCATCCCCTGCTGATGGTGCAGGCCGATGGGCGAGCACAGCGTCACCGCGTCGACGTTGGGGTCGGCCAGCAGGTCTTCGTAAGCCACATAGGCCGCCTTGACGCCGTACTGGGCAGCGGCCGACTCGGCCCGGCCCGGCACCGGGTCGCAGACGGCGGCCAGATACACACGATCCTGCACGTCGTCCTGGCTCAAGTGCATCAACGCCGCGCGAATACCGATCGACCCCGCACCCACCACGCCCATACCCACTCGATCTTTCATCGCTCTCACTCCTCTACGAGTTGACACGCCTGCGGCATGCCCTGGTGCCGGTAGCCCTTCAGACCCTCTGTGGCGCCTCGGGGTTCTCGGCAAAGTGCCGTAGAATCACCAACGGGTCGGCCTTGCTGGGGTTGCTGAACGTCACCCCCTCGTTGGCCGCCGTGGCAGTGACAAAGAACTCGTCGTTGGTGAGCTGCCCAAAGCGGATCAACGCAGGCGATTCGACCGGCCACACGCCGAGCTGCCCGTGGCCCTGCACCACCACGGCGCCATAGGGGCCGGCGTCGCGCAAGGTGACGCTGCGGCCGGGTAGGATGGTCAGCTCCTGAGCGCTGACGAACGGCGAACCATACACCACCCAGTTGGCGCTGTAGCCTGCGGCCAACATCTCGTCCACGGGGCGCGCCGGCCGCGGCGGCCGGTAGTACGTCTCGCGGATGTTGGGCACGGTGTTGGCCTCCCAGTCGATCATCGACACCATATAGTCGAGGTCGTGATGCAGCTCGGGCGGCACGTTCTTGACCAGCAGATCCCACGAGATGGGTTCCTCGTTCACCAGCGACTGGAACATCGCAAAGACATCGCTGGCCCACTGCGGCTCATAGGTGCACAGGCTGCCCGGCGCGTGCAGCAGGCCCGCGGGCACATACCAACCGGTGCCGGGCTCGAGGCGATAGGCGCTCGAGAGGTCGGTGATGTGGTTCTCGCCGCGATCCCAGATCTCCAGGCAATGCCGCACCTGCTGGCGCGTGGTGCCGGGCTGCAGCCCAAAGAAGGTGTAGGGAAAGCGTCCGCCGTGGTTGTTGAGCTGCGGCGGGAAGAAATACCCCTCGGGCTTGGACTGGGCGCCCACACGCGCCGCATGCTCGGGCAGCTGGTGCAGGTGGTGAGGCAGCGCCCCCTGGTTGTCAAAGAACTTGGCGTACATGGGCCAGGCATGGTGGCGCTCCCACAGCGTTGGGCCCACCGCCCGAGCGCCCAGCACCTGGATCAGGTCGCCGAGCAGGCCGCGCTCGGGCTGCTGCGGGTCGCCGTAGAGCACATAGCTGAGGCCCTCGTCGGGCGTGGTCAACGGGCCATTGTCGGCGCGCGTCGTCGAGGTGAACCAGCGCTCGTCGATGCCGCCACGGTGTGCGCCAAAGGCATAGTAATCGTCGGGGTGTAACTTGAGCCTGCGCCCCGGTATGCAGAAGGAGCGCGGCACCCAGGTGGGTGCGAGCCTGAGAACACCCTGTCCCTGTTCGAACGCGATATGTGACATCCAAACGCCTCCGATAGTATTGGACCTAGCCGATGCCGAGCGTCTCTCGGCAGTATCTGACGCTGCGCTCGACGTCGAGCCGCTGTTGCACGGCGAGCGCCTGCACGAACTCGAGCGGGGCGTCGTTGCGGTCGACCGTCACCATCGGGCGCAGGTAGGGCTCTGCCGTGCGCACCAGCGCTTCAAACCGGGCGAACTGCCAGGCCGGCATCTCGCCAAAGCCGCGCCAGTGCTCTGGCTCGAGGTAGGGCAGCACGGTGGGTGCCCGGCCGGTAATCACCTCCAGGGTGAGCGCCGTGTTGGGGCACAGCGCCTGGTATAGCCTGACCCAGCGATCGATGCCCACGTTGCCATCGCCAAAGGGCACCCACTGAAAGGTTGCCCCGCGAGGATGGGCCATCACGTGCGAGTCGCGCCCATGGCTGGCCACCACATAGGGCGCCAGCATCTCGAGGTGGGTGCAGGGATCCTCCATGGCCCAGATGGCGTTGCCGGGGTCGATGCAGGCCCCAACATACTCCGGGCCCGCCTCTTGGATGACCGCGCACAGCTCGTGGGCCTGCAGGTCGCCAGCGTGGTTCTCGATGGCGAGCTTGATGCCGAGCTCGAGGCACTCGGCGCGCACGGCGCGGCATACAGCCAGCAGGCCGTCGATGTGCTCGCGCAGCGGCGCCTGACTGAAACGCTCGGCGATGTCGCCCAGCAGGCACCGCAGAAGCGGTGACCCCAAAGCCTGAGCCACGTGCAGCATGTGGCGCACCTGCTCTACGGCGTCGCCGCGTGAGGCGTCAAAGGCCGATGAGGTGGGGCAGATCGAGCCCATGCCGGCCTCGATCGCCAGGCCCAGCTCGTCAGCACGTGCCCTCACATCGCGCAGATAGGCGTCATCCTCTCGCTCGAACGGCGCTAGCTCCGAAAAGTGCACCACGTCCAGCCCAAGCTCCGCGGCATAGTCGAGGTGCTGAAAGGCGTTCCAGCCCTGAGAGCGCACGCTATAGATGTCGAGTCCGAGCTTCATGGCATGCTCCTAGAGTAGCGCGGGCGCAGAGACGGCCTGAGCCGTGCCGGTATCGGCAGCCCGCAAGATCGCCTCGGCCACGGCCATGGCCTGATAGCCGTCGGCAAACGTGGCCGCCTCTGGCGCCACGGAACTGCCGTTGGCGATGGCAGTGAGCAAGTGGTGCACCTCGTGCACAAAGGCGTGCTCCCACCCGATGATGTGCCCGTGAGGCCACCAGACGGCGTAAAAGGGGTGCTCGCGTTCGGTGACCAGCACTGTGCGCCAGCCCTCGTTGAGGGCCTCGTCGGGCTCGCGCAGATAGAGCTCTAGTTCGTTGAGCCGCTCCAGGTTGAACACGGCCGAGCCGCGCGAGCCATTGACCTCGAGCCGGTTGTGGTTCTTGCGGCCGGTGGCCACCTTGGAGGCCTCGAGGGTGCCCAGCGCCCCCGAGGCAAAGCGGACGGTGGACACGAACTGGTCGTCGGTGGTCACGCGGCGCAGTGTGTCGGGCGCGTCGGGCAGGGGGCGCTCGGCGACGTGAACGGCCGTCATGGCGGCCACGGACACTATCTCGCCCAGCAAGAAGCGTGCCAGGTCGATGATGTGCACGCCCAGATCGCCCAGCGCGTTATAGCCGCCAGCGGCGCGGTCATGGCGCCAGGTGAAGGGGCGGCTGGCGTCGTCCCCACCCTCTTGCAGATAGCAGGCCCGCAGGCTGTAGATGGTGCCCAGCCTGCCTGCGGTGATCAGATCGTGCAGGTGGCGCACGGCAGGCACAAAGCGGTAGTTGAACCCGACCATGTGCAGCACACCGGCGCTCTCGGCCGCACGCCACATCCGCAGGGCGTCGGCCGCGCTCAACGCCAGCGGCTTTTCACAGAACAGGTGCTTGCCTGCCTGCGCGGCGGCAATGGTCGGCTCGGCGTGGCTATCGGCCGAGGCGCAGTTGTCGAACAGGCCGATGCGTGGATCGTCGACCAACGAGCGCCAGTCGGTATAGTAGCCCTCAAAGCCAAAGCGCTGAGCGGCAGCGGCCACGGCATCCTCATGGCGTCCACAGATGGCCACCATGCGGGGCTGCAGCGGCGGCGGCCAATAGAACAGCGGTAGCCGCTGATAGGCGTTCGAGTGAGCCTTGCCCATAAAGCGGTAGCCCAGCATGCCGACGCCGATCTCGCGAACGGCGCGCAACGGAGGCGTGGGGGTGAATCCTTGGGGCAGGGTGGGCATGTGCCATCCTCGGTGCGTGTGCTTTGGCGAGAGGGTAGGCGCGAGCCAGAGGCGTGTCAAGCGGTTTGTGGCTGCCAGGGCTCGATGCTAGCATGGCCTCAGCAGGTCAAAAGGCAGGCGCAGGATGTCACCCACCACAGGCCGCGAGCGAACTCCTAACGTCATCTACATCATGGCCGACGACATGGGCTATGGCGACCTGGGCTGCTATGGCGCCACCAAGATTCAGACGCCCTGCATCGACCGTGTTGCTGCCCAGGGCGTGCGCCTCACCGATGCCCACTCGTCTTCGGCCGTGTGCACGCCCAGCCGCTACAGCGCGCTCACCGGCCGCTATTGCTGGCGCACGCCGCTCAAGAGCTGGGTGCTGTGGGGCTTTGAAGCGCCCTTGATCGAGCCCGAACGCCTGACCGTGGCGGGCATGTTGAGGCAAAAAGGCTATGCGACAGCCGCCGTGGGCAAGTGGCACCTGGGGCTCGAATGGCGCACGCTCAACGGCCGCCCGCCCGAGCCCGACGGCTCCAACGTCGACTATGCCGCACGCATCGGTGGCGGCCCCATCGAGCGCGGCTTTGACACCTGCTTTTGCATCACCGGCTCGCTCGACATGGCACCCTACTGTTTCTTTAGGGATGATCACGTGGTGGGCATGCCCACCCTCGAAAAGCACCCCTACTTTCCGCAGCAGCGCAAGGGCCTGATGGTATCTGACTGGGATGATGAGCTGGTAGACGTGGCCTTTGCGCGCGAGGCGGTGGCCTTTATCGATGGCCACCTGGCCGCCACGCCTCAGCGGCCCTTCTTTCTCTATCTGACGCCTTCGGCGCCGCACCGTCCCTGCCTGCCGCCGCCCTTTATCAGGGGCGCCAGCCAGGCCGGCAAGCGGGGCGATATGGTGGCGCTGGTGGACTGGATCGTGGGGCAGATCGACGCGGCGCTGCTGCGTCACGGCATCGTCGATGACACGCTGCTGATCATCACCAGCGACAACGGCGCCCGCGCCCTCGATTTCGATGGTGTGGACTATGGCCACAAGAGCAACGGCAACCTGCGTGGGCAAAAGGCGGACATCTGGGACGGGGGGCACCGTGAGCCATTCGTGGCCCGCTGGCCGGGGCTGATACCAGCCAGCAGCGAGTGCGGCGAGCTGGCTTGCCTGGCCGACCTTTTTGCCACCTGTGCCGAGGTCGTGGGCTATGACCTGCCGGCCGACGTCGCCCAGGATAGCTATAGCCTGCTGCCGGCGCTGCTGGGCCGGGGGCGCTCGGCGCCGATCCGCGAGGCGTTGGTGCATCACTCGGGAGACGGGCTCTTTTCGATCCGCCAGGGGCCATGGAAGCTGGTCATGGGGCTGGGCTCTGGCGGCTTTAGCGAGCCCGTGCACCTCGAACCCGAGCCCGGCGGGCCGCTGGGCCAGCTCTATCACCTGGATGAGGATCTGGTCGAGTCGCGCAACTTGTGGAGCGAGCGCCCTGACTTGGTGGCGCGGCTGTCGGGTCTGCTGGAGCGCTATCGCGAGCAGGGGTTCAGCCGCCCGGGAGCCGTTCCCTGACGTTTGACGATGGTGCCCACCTGGGGCATCATCAGGTAACGGATCGGCTGCAGAGGACGGATCATGCTCAAGTGTTGCATCTGCGGGCGCGAGGTGGAGCGGGCGGCACAATATGTGTGCGGCACCTGTCTCCGCCAGTTCGACCTGCCGCTGCTGACCGAGCAATGGCCCGCCTGGGCGCAGAACGAACTCGCCCGCGAACGCCAGCGGCGTGCGTTCAGCCCCACCTACGGAGTCGACGGTGGCCGCCTGGCCTACACTCCCTACCGCCGCGAGGGGGACAACAAAACCTACCGTCGAGCCAACCAGGTGTGGCGCCGATCGCCATCGTCTGGCCGACGCCAGGGCGCTGACAACCTGTTCTACAGCCCGGTGAGTGAGTGGCTCAATGATGACGGCGACTATGCGCAGGTGCTCGAGAGCATGCCCGAGGAGCTGCGCCGCAGCCTGCATGCCGATATCGAACGCAAGGTGATCTTGCGCGACGCACTACGTTCGCTGCCGGTCATCTCGCAGCGGGCGCTGCGCGCCATGGTCGAGGGCAGGCCGCTGAGCGAGATCGCAGCGGCCGAGGGACTGGCCGAACAGACTATGGCCTGGCTGATCGAGTCAGCCAAGGAGCGCTTGCGCGACATCCTCACGCAAAAGCTCGACGGTGACGACGGACAGCGCTTTGTAGAGTAGGCGTAACCAAACGCGAATGCTCGCCAAGCAACAGCGGGGGCCAGATGCCCCCGCTGTCTCTGTCTCGAGCGTTGCCGCTAGTCGCAGTGCACCAGCTCCCAGTCTTTGATCTCGAACGAGGTCGTCATGGTCTGGGTGTGGCCGGTCTCAGCGGCGAGATAGCCCAGCTCGATGATCTCGATGACGTGCCGGGCGTGCTCGGCGCTCACGACCGGCTTTTTGTGGTTCAGCGCGCAATCGACCATGTGCATGATGTCGGCATAGACGTGCCGCTCAGGCAGCTCTTTGTGCACGCCAAACACCCACGGGATGCGCGGATCGACCTGCTCGACGCGATGGCCGCTCTCAGTGCCCGGCTTGCCGATCACATCGCGCCCCCAGATGTCCAGCTCGCCGCGGATGGCGGTGAGGCTGCCCGAGCTGCCCGAGATGAACGGCTGCGCAAAGGGGCGGGTGGGGCCACTGGCGCTGTTCGAGCCGTACAGATCGCAAAAGACGCCGTCGCCAAAGTCCAACAGCAGATGGGTGTTGTCGTCCATGTCGACGTCGATCACCTCATCCTTAAAAGTGCGCTGCTTGAGGCCGATGCCGGACATCCCGGTGACGCGCTTGGCCGGCCCAAAGATGGCCGTGATGCGATGCAGGGCATAGACCGCCATATCGTACATGGGGCCGCCGCCCGGCCGTTTATAGTACCAGGTGGGGTTGACGTTGGATAGCACGTCGTTGCCCGTGCGGAACTGCTCGAACTCGTGGCCGCCGCCCGACGTGCCGATCTGCGAATAGTAGATGTGGCCCAGCTCGCCCGACCGGACGATCTCGCGAATGCGCGTGTTGCTGGGGTGCAGGCCGTTGCCGGGCGAGGCGACGACGACCAGGCCCTTTTTGGCTGCGGCCGCGATGACGTCGTCGGCTTCGGCCTTGGTGGTGGTCATCGTCTTGTTGAGGTGCAGATGCTTGCCGGCCTCGATGGCCTTCATGGCCTGCTCATAGTGCAGGCCGATGGGAGAGGCGAGCACCACCGCGTCAATGTCTGACGCCAGCATCTCGTCATAGTCCTCAAAGGCCATCTCGGCATTGAACTTTTGCCTGGACGCCTCGGCCCGGCCGGGCACCACGTCCATCACGGCGGCGAGCTTGGCCCACGGGTGAATGTCCTCTTGGGCCAGGTGAGGCAGCAGGCCCCGCTGTGACACGCTGCCGCAGCCCGCCAGCCCGATCCTAACGATGCTCATGGTGTAACCTCCCCTGTGTGAGTCGTGTCGGGTGTGTAGTTCGCCCAACACATGACAATGTACGGCAGGTGGCGGGAGGGTGTCAACGCCTCCGCCAGCCGTGATCAGCCGCAAGCGATGGTCCTCAGGGCGTGTAGCGTGGCATCGATGTCTGCCGGCGTAGTGGCCAAACCCGGGGCCAGGCGCACGGTTCCTTCGGGAAAAGTGCCGATAGTGCGGTGCGTGGCAGGCGAGCAATGCAGGCCCACCCGCGTCAGGATCTCGTACTCGTCATCCAGGCGCCAACCGACCTCAGACACACTGCATTCCGCCACGGTAACCGATACCGTGGCCGTCCGCGCGGCTGGGTCGGCAGGACCATATACGCGCACACCCGGTATCGCGGCCAGGCCCTGGCACAACTGCTGCGTCAACGCCAGCTCGTCTGCGCGGATGGCAGCGATGCCGTGGGCCATCACATAGCGTACGCCGGCTGCCAACCCGGCGATGCCCACGCCGTTCGGTGTGCCCACCTCGAACTTGTCGGGCAGGATCTCGGGCTGTTCTTCGCGCTCAGAACGGCTACCGGTGCCCCCCGCAAACACCGGGCGCATCGCGTCCACGTCAACGCGCTCGCCCAAGATGAGGCCACCCGTGCCAGGGGGACCTTGCAGGCCTTTGTGGCCGGTAAAGGCGAACAGGTCGACGCCCAGCGCCACCACATCGATGGGCAACACGCCGGCCGTCTGGGCCGCGTCGAGCATGAACAGCGCGCCGGCCTGGTGAGCGATGGCAGCGATCTCGCCGGCCGGTAAGATGGTGCCCACCACGTTGCTGGCGTGGTTGGCCACCACCAGGCGCGTGTCGGGCGTGACCAGTCGACGTAGGACGTCCAGGTCGAGTGCGCCGGTGTGGTCGCAGGGCGCGACCACCAGGTCGAGCCCGGCCTTGGCCATCTCGCGCAAGGGGCGCATCACCGAGTTGTGCTCGATGCCGGTGGTGACCACGCGGTCGCCGGGCTGCAGCAGGGCTTGCAGGGCGATGTTGAGCGCATAGGTGACGTTGGGCGTGAAGATCACCCGCAGGGGGTCGTCAGCGCCAAAGCACGCGGCCACCGCTTCACGCGCCTCATTGATCACCCGACCGGCGGCGATCGAGAGCCGATGGCCCGACCGTCCGGGGTTGCCGCCTGCTCGTTCCAGAAAGTCGACCATGGCCGCCAGCACCTGCGGTGGCTTGGGCCACGAGGTGGCGGCATAGTCCAGATAGATCATCGGCGTGACTCCCTGCGTTGTCGCCGCTCAGCGCGCCACTGGGCTACTCCCGGGCGGGCGCGCGCATCACGAGGCCGACTGCCACGCAAAAGGCCAGCCCGATGAGCACGCTGGCCGGACCTCGGGGCGTGGGGCCGGTGGCATAGCTGGTGATCTCGAGATTGTGCGCCATGGCCGCGCCCACCAGCATGCCCAGCACGAACACCCCTGCGTCGGCGTCGCCTTCGCCCGAAAGAAAGAGCTGACGCCCAGGACAGCCCCCGGCCAGCGTCACCGCCAGCCCGGTGAGGACCATCGACGTAGCGTTCCAGAAGGTGTTCGTGTGAGCCTCTGGTTGGCCCTGAAAGCCAGGCTGGAAATACCCGGTCACCAGGTTGGTGGCAAACGCGGCCAGCACCAGGGCGATCAGGCCCCGGAGCAGATGCGGGTCGCGCATCAGGATATAGTCGCGCACGGCGGCCATCGTGCAGAACCGAGAGCGTTGCCCAACGAATCCCATCGCCAGGCCAAAGGCCAGCGAGATCGCGACCGGCGCGTGGACGCTGCCGAGGCCGGTGGCGCAGCCCATGATGCGCCCTGTGACGGCTTCGACGGCGCCCTCCATCTGTGCCCCAGACCAGTTGGGCGCGGCGATGCGGATGCCCAGCAAGACCACCATGATCGCCGGGAGCAGATAGCCCGCCGCCACAGGGGCCGGGCGACTGCGCCCCAGGTCAAAGCCGCGCCGCAAGAGCAGCGTGCCCAGCGCGATGCCGCCGATCAGCCCGGCAATGCCGGCGATGGCGTTCCAGTCTCCGCCGGCCAGGCGCAGATAGGCGCGCCAGGGGCAGCCGATGAACACCAGCGCCCCAACGCTGGCAAAGAGCCCCAGGAAAAAGCGCACCAGCGGCGCCGAGCCCGTTCGCGGCTTGAACTCGCGACTCGCCAGGGCGCCAACCAGGGCGCCCAACACCATGCCGATGATCTCGGGGCGGATATGGTGCGGCTTGGGCATCTGCTGCAGGCCAACGCCGGCCGCGATATCGCTCATAAAGCACGAGACGCAGATGCCCATATTGCGAGGGTTGCCGAGCGGCACCAGCAGGGCGGCCAATACGCCGATGGTGGCTCCAGCGATGATGGGCCCCCAGCGAGAGGTGAGCAATCCTCGCCAACGGGACATGAGGGACTCCTCCAGATGGGTTGCGTTGAGGCAGAAAGGTCGCAGCGCGACCGCAAGACTGCGTCGCGCCTCGGCCCTCGGCCGCCACAACAGGATCAGTATGGAGCCGGCGCGGCGCGGTGTCAAAGCGGGGCCGGGGCACCATTGAAGCCATGTGTATCGCTCTGCCTGCATTGTGAAGCCGCTTTCACATTTTGATGGCCCCACAAGCCCGCCTAGAATGGGCCGCGTCGCAGCAACCGCGCCTGGGCAGGCTCGGCGAGGGCCCCCGACGGTTGCGGCCCGCCGGCCCGCCGTCTGTTGTCCCCCTTGTGGTGTGCCTCGCTGTCAGCCTGGTCCTGGCGCGCCCATCTCGCGATGTGGAGGATGCCCATCATGCTACTTGTGCAGCACATCTCCAAGCGCTATGGCGACGTCGTCGCGCTCGACGATGTGAGCTTCCAGGTCGACCGGGGCCAGGTTGTGGGCCTGCTAGGGCACAATGGGGCCGGCAAGACGACGGCCATCAAAGTCATTGCGGGTTACCTGCAGCCTGACAGCGGCACGGTCACCGTCGATGGCCGCGATGTGACCGATGACACCCGACGGGTGCAGGCGTCGATCGGCTATCTGCCTGAGAGCGCTCCGCTCTATCCCGAGCTGTCGGTGCAGGCCTATCTCACCATGGTGGCCGAGCTGCGTGGCATCGAGCGCTCCGCGCTACTCGAGCGCCTGGCCGCGGCCGTGTACGATACGGGGCTGCAAGACCACCTGACGCGCCCTATCGGGCACCTGAGCAAGGGTCTGCGGCAGCGCGTCGGCCTGGCACAGGCCATCCTGCACCGGCCGTCGCTGCTGGTGCTCGACGAGCCCAGCATCGGCCTCGATCCGACGCAGATCATCGAAATGCGTGGCCTTATCAAACGTCTCGCCCAGCGCAGCACGGTGCTCTTCTCGACGCATATCCTCTCCGAGGTCGAGGCCTTGTGCGATCGCGTGGTGATCATCGCGAACGGGCGCGTCAGGGCCGACTCGGCGCTGAGCGAGCTGGCCTCGACGGGCGACATGGTGCTCACCCTCGAGCGGGTGACGCCCGGGGTGCAGGCCACCTTGCGCGCCGAGCCCAAAGTCGCCGGCGTCAGGCAGAGCGTGCGCGCCGATGGCGCCGTCACGATCACGGTGACGCCTGGCAACCCAGGAGACGATCTCGGGCCGACGCTGTTCAGGTGCGCGGCGGCGCACGGTTGGCCGGTGTGCGAGCTACGGCGTGAGGGGCGCAGCCTCGAAGCTGTGTTTGCCGAGCTCTCGGTCGAGCACGGCCAGCCAGAGGAGGTGGCCTAGCATGAGCCGCATGCTCACCGTCGCGCGCAAAGAGCTGCGCGTCCTGGCGAGTTCAGCCACGGCCCTGGTCTCTATGGGTGCCTTTGTGCTGCTCACGCTGTTCGTCTTTTTCTGGGTCGATGCTTTCTGGTCGCGCGGGCTGGCCGACGTGCGCCCGCTCTTTAGCCGTATGCCGCTGCTGCTACTGGCGCTGGTGCCAGCGCTGACGATGCGGCAGTGGAGCGAAGAGCAGCGCTCGGGCACGCTAGAGATTCTGCTCACCCTGCCTGTGCGGCGGCTCGAGCTGGTGTTGGGCAAGCTGCTGGCTGTGGTGGCGCTGGTGGCGCTCACCCTGGCGCTGACGCTGTTCCTGCCGCTCAGTGTATCGTTGCTCGGCAACCTCGACTGGGGCCCCGTGATGGGCGGCTATCTGGCGGCGCTGCTACTGGCCGGTGCCTATGGCGCCATCGGTCTGTTTGTCTCAGCCCGCACCGACAACCAGATCGTAGCCTTTATCATCACGGTGCTGGTGTGTGGCGCCTTTTACGTCGTCGGTGCGGCCGATGTCGCGCTGTTAGGGGGAGGCCTGGCGTCGGCGCTGCGCGCCTTGAGCACCAGCAGCCGCTTTGCCAGCATTCAGCGGGGCGTCATCGATCTGCGTGATCTGGTCTATTACCTGGCGCTCACCGGCGTGTTCGTCGCCGCCAACGTGCTCGCACTCCATGCCAAGTCGTGGGGGCAGGGCGCCGACCGGCGTGGCCGGCGTCGGAGCGTGTGTCGCACGACGCTGCTGGTGATGGCCAACCTCGTGATGCTCAACGTCTGGCTGGCGCCGCTCAACGGCTTGCGCTGGGACCTCACCCAGCAACGCGAGTTCACCCTGTCTGATACGACCCGGGCGCTGCTGCGCGAGCTGCAAGAGCCGCTCGAGGTCACCGCCTATCTGTCGGAGCGCACGCACCCGCTGCTGGCGCCCCTGAAGCCGCAGTTGCAGGACATGTTGCACGAGTATGCCGTGGTCGGCGGCAACCGCGTGCGCGTGCAGGTGCTCGATCCGGCGCAGGATGCCGACGTTGAGGCCGACGCCCACAACACCTACGGCATCCAGCCCATCCCCTTCCAGGTAGCGGGACGCAATGAAACCAGCATCATCAACGCCTATTTCAGCGTGGTGGTGCGCTATGGCGACCAGGTCGAGACGCTAGGCTTGGATGATCTCGTCGAGGTGGCTGGCAACCGTGACGGCAGCGTCGAGGTGCGCTTTGACAACCTGGAATACGATCTCACCAGCGCCGCCCGACGGGCTGTGTATGGCTTTCAGACTGTGCCGGCCGCCCTGGCTGCGCTCGAGGCGCCGGCCGAACTGACGCTGTACGTCACGCCTGCAACACTGCCCGACTGGCTCATCGACGCGCCCAACACGATCCAGCGGGTGGTCAACGAGCTCACCAGCGCCTCGTCGAACCTGAGCTACCAGGTGGTTGACGTCGATGCGCCAGACGCCGGCGTGTCGGCGCAGGAGCTGTACGACCGCTACGGTCTGCAGCCAGTGCAGGCTTCGCTGTTCAGCACTGATGCCTTCTTCCTGCATCTGGTGCTCCAGGAGGGTGATGACGCGCAGGTCATCTACCCAGGGGGAGCCTACGCCGAGGGCGAGGTGCGCGCGGCCATCGAGAGCGCCATCAAGCGTAGCGCGCCGGGCTTTTTGCAGGTGGTCGGCATCTGGGCTCCTACGGCCAGCCAGGACCTGCTGGCGCAGCAGGCCAACCCCCTCAGCACCTACTATCAGCTTCAGGATGCCCTGGCGGCAGAGTATCAGGTTCACGACATCGATCTGTCGTCTGGAGTGGTGGCTGCCGACGTGGACGTGTTGCTGCTGATCGCGCCTCGAGGCCTCAGCGCGATCGAGCGGTTCGCCGTCGACCAGTATCTGATGCGCGGTGGCGCCGTGGTGGCGGCAGCCGGCAACTATGGCATCGCGCTCGACCAGCTACAGGGCGGTCTGGCGTTGCAGCCGCTCGAAGGCGGCTTGCGCGAGCTGCTGCTGAACTATGGCATCGACGTGCAGCAGGCGCTGGTGCTGGATCCGCAGAACGAGCCGTTTCCCGTCACTGCCAACCGACAGGTGGGTCAGTTCACCGTGCGCGAGCTGCAGGCCATGGACTATCCCTTCTTTGTAGACGTGCGCAGCGATGACATGGCGGCCGACCATCCTGCCGTCAGGGGGCTTTCGGCGGTCACGCTCAACTGGGCCTCGCCGGTGGCGGTCGATGCCGAGGCCAACGCGGGGCGCAAGGTCGAGACGCTACTGCGCTCTGGCGAGCAGGCCTGGCTGCAGAGCGATACGAACATCAATCCCGATCTGGAGCGCTATCCGGGCGTGGGCTTTGCGGTGAACGAGCCGCGCCAGGCGTACGATCTGGCCGTCGCCGTCACCGGGTCGTTTTCCAGCGCCTATGCCGACACGGGGGCGCCTATGCGAGAGGATGGCACACCGCTCGATGTCGCTCTCGTCGAGCGCTCGCCCGACACGGCGCGGCTGGTGGTGCTGGGCAGCGCCGAGTTCGTCAACGATACGGTCTTTGCCATCTCGGCACAGCTTGCCGCCGACCGCCACCTGAACAGCATCCGCCTGGTGCAGAATACCATCGCGTGGTGCGTCGAGGACGAGGAGATGCTGCAGATCCGCAGCCGCGGCGGCGCCACGCGCCTGTTGGCTGCGCTCACGCCGCAGGGCCAGCGCCTGTGCGAGGGCCTGAACTATGGTGTGGCGCTGGCCGCACTGCTGGCCGTCGCGCTTGTGTGGCGCGCGCGCCTGCGGAACGAAGAGCCGCTGCCACTGCCGCCCAGGCCGGCGACCCGAGGCGATCAGGATGGGGGAGGTCAGACGTCATGAACACGCTCGCTCAACGGTTGTTGCTGGGCGCGCTGGTTCTGCAGGTGGTGCTGGCGGCGCTGCTCTGGTGGCCGCGTGATGCCGCCAAGGCGGCCGAGCCGCTCTTTGATGTGGCCGATGCCAACGAGTATGTCGCGCTGCGCGTGAGCGACGCCACAGGGCACGAGGTGCGCCTGGCGCGCACCGAGGATGGCTGGGTGTTGCCCGAGGCCGATGCCTATCCGGCCGATGCCGCCAGGGTCGATGCTGCCCTGGCCGGGCTGCTGGCCCTCACCACCGGCAGCCCCGTAACCGAGACAGCGGGCAGCCATGGCCGCTTGCAGGTGGGTGCGAGTGACTATGTGCGGCGCGTCGAGCTGTTGCTCGCTGATGGCAACAGTAACACGGTCTACCTCGGCGCCTCACCCGCCTTCAGCGACTCGTACGTGCGCCTGCAGGGCCAGGATGCGGTCTATCGTGGGCGCGGCATCAGCGCGTGGGATTGGAGCGCCACTGCCGCTAGCTGGATCGACACCCTCTATGTGAGCATCCCCCTGGAGGCGGTGGCCTCGCTGCGCCTCGTGAACGCCAACGACGACCTGCTGTTGACGCGCCGTGACGACGGTGGGTGGGCGTTGGCTGGCGACGATGGACCGCTCGATGAGAGCGCGGTCAATGCGTTGGTGCAACGCGCCATCTCGGTGCGTATGGCGGCGCCACTGGGCAAAGAACCGCTGCCGTCATACGGGCTCGATGCGCCCCTCTGTAAGGTGACGATCGCAACTGATGACGGAACGGTCGAGCTGACCGTTGGCGCGCCTCATGAGGACGGCTATGTCGTCAAGGCGTCTACGGCCGAGGACTATGTGCAGGTGGCAGACTACTCGGTCGAGAGCCTTATCGAGGCCACTGCCGAGTCGCTGCGTCCAGCAGCACCGGCCGCCGAGTCGCCGGCCGAGTAAGCATAGAGGGTGGCCCCCACGGGCCACCCTCGTTTTCGAAACGATGCGGGGCGTTAGCCCAACCGCTGCTTGAAGGCCTCGAGTTGCTTGTGCAGGCGCTCGGGCAGGCGGTCGCCAAAGCGCGCAAAGTGCGCTTCGATGTCGGCGATCTCGTTGCGGTAGGCGTCGGCGTCCACGTGCAAGAGCGCTTCCAGGTCCGCGGCGGGGATGTCCAGGCCGGTGAGATCCAGAGCGTCATCGGCCGGCAGCCAGCCGATGGGCGTCTCTTTGGCAGCGGCCTTGCCGTCCACGCGCTCGCACATCCACTTGAGCACGCGGCTGTTCTCGCCAAAGCCTGGCCACAGCCAGTGTCCCTCGGGCGTCTTGCGGAACCAGTTGACGTAAAAGACCTTGGGCGCCTTGTCGCCGAGACGGTCGCCCATCGTTAGCCAGTGCTGGAAATAGTCGCCCATGTTATAGCCACAGAAGGGCGTCATCGCCATGGGGTCGCGGCGCAGGTTGCCCACGGCGCCGATGTTGGCGGCGGTGGTCTCTGAGGCCGCCGTGGCGCCCATGAATACGCCGTGGTCCCAGTCAAAGGCCTGCGTCACCAGGGGCACGACGCTGGCGCGACGGCCGCCAAAGATAAAGATATCGATGGGCACGCCCTCGGGCTTTTCCCAATCGGACGAGATGATCGGGCATTGGCGCGCAGGGGCCGTGAAGCGGGCATTGGGATGAGCGCCGGGCGCGCCCGCTGCGGGCGTCCAGTCGCTGCCCTTCCAGTCGATGGCGTGGGCCGGCTTGGCGCCGTCCATGCCCTCCCACCACACGTCGCCGTCATCGGTGAGGGCGGTATTGGTAAAGATGACGTTCTCTTTGAGCGTGTCCATCGCCATCGGGTTCGAATTGTACGATGTGCCCGGGGCCACGCCGAAAAAGCCCGACTCGGGGTTGATGGCGTAGAGGCGGCCGTCGGGTCCGATCTTCATCCAGGCGATGTCGTCGCCGATGGTCTCGGCCTTCCAGCCTTCGATGGTGGGCATCACCATCGCCAGGTTGGTCTTGCCACACGCCGACGGAAACGCGCCAGCGATGTGGTATTGACGGCCCTCGGGGCTGGTGAGGCGCAGGATAAGCATGTGCTCGGCCATCCACCCCTCGCGGCGGGCCATGGCCGAGGCGATGCGCAGCGCCAGGCACTTTTTGCCGAGCAAGGCGTTGCCACCATAACCGGAGCCATACGACCAGATCAGGTTCTCATCGGGAAAGTGGCTGATGTACTTTTGCTCGATCGGCGCGCACGGCCAGGAGACATCTTCCTCGCCCTCTTGCAGAGGAGCGCCCACCGAATGCAGACAGGGGATGAACTCGCCATCCTCGCCGAGCGCCTCGATCACCGCGGGGCTCACGCGGGTCATGATGTGCATGTTGACCACCACGTAAGGGCTATCGGTGATCTCGATGCCGATCTTGGACACCGGCCCGCCGATGGGGCCCATAGAGAAGGGGATCACATACAGTGTGCGCCCCTTCATACAGCCCCGGTACAGATCGGTCATGGTCGCCTTGAGCGTGACCGGATCGACCCAGTTGTTGGTAGGTCCAGCCTCGATCTGTTCAGGGTAGCTGATGTAGGTGCGGTCTTCAACGCGGGCTACGTCGCTGGGCTGCGAGCGAAACAGAAAAGAGTTGGGACGCTTGGCGACCGGCGTGGCGGCGCCACTGGCTACCATATGAGCCGTCAGGCGGTCCCACTCTTCCTGTGAGCCGTCGCACCAGTAGATGCTGTCGGGCTGGCAGAGCTCAGCGACCTCGGCGACCCAGGCCTTGAGCTTGGCGTGTTTGACGGTGTAGGTCATCGACTGACTCCTTCTATGAACGGTGAGCACGGCAATCCGCCGAACTGCAAACTGCGCGTCGACCGCAGCATCGGGGTGCGCGACCGTCTTGGGCACTAAACGCCGCGACTCTACTATTATCAGACCATCAGCCCGTGAGCGCAAATCGCGGATGGGTGGGGTAACACGTCTCGTTGTCATGCGGGCCTTGTTGTCAGCAGATCGTTAGGCTGCAACGACACGATGCAGGATTCTCTGCATTCCGATGTCTCCAGAACAGGTGTTCTGGCTTGACGCATTATCGCCTCGGGTGTAGGGAGCCGTATGTTGTGTGAGTATGAGAGTATACCCACTACCCCTAGTGAATTGGGCAACGTACCGAGCAAGCGCGCAGGAAGTATTGCGCTGGCGCCCTCGCTATGCTATAATGCAACTGTTCGCACATACGTGAGCAAGCGGCGCTCACTTCGCCACACCTCCTCACCAGAACCGCTTATCGCAAGAGTGGTTGGGGAGGTGATTCCATCTCTGGTTTCTGGAGGCAGACTATGGCAGCGGCTACGCGCGTGACCCATGTTCGCAAGCGGGATGGACGTGTCGTCCCGTTCGATCAGGAAAAGATCACCAACGCCATCTTTAAGGCGGCACAGTCGGTGGGTGGCGATGACCGCGACCGCGCTGTGTACGTCTCGAACCTGGTCTGCGAGATGCTCGACGAGCAGTACGGCGACTGGGCCATCCCGTCGGTGGAGGACATCCAGGACCTGGTCGAGCGCGCCTTGATCCGCCTGGGGCACGCTAAGACAGCTAAGAGCTATATCCTCTATCGCGACTTGCACAACAAGCTGCGCGACATCCGCGCCCTCGTGGATGCCAACGAGCTCATCGAGGGCTACCTGGGGCACCTCGACTGGCGCGTCAAAGAGAACAGCAATATGAGCTTTTCGCTCCAGGGGCTGAACAACCACATTTTCTCGGCGGTGAACAGCTCCTACTGGCTGAACAGTCTGTACCCCAAAGAGGTGCGCAACGCCCATATCAGCGGCGACCTTCACCTGCACGACCTGTACATCCTGGCCGTCTATTGCTGCGGCTGGGATCTGCGCGACCTGCTACTGCGCGGGTTTGGCGGCGTCCCGGGCAAGGTCGATTGCGCGCCCCCCAAGCATTTCCGTACGGCCCTGGGCCAGATCGTCAACTTTTTCTACACCATTCAGGGCGAGTCAGCCGGCGCGGTGGCCTTTTCAGGGTTCGACACCTACCTGGCGCCCTTTATCCGCTACGACGGCCTGGGCCCCAAAGAAGTGCGGCAGGCGTTGCAGGAGTTTATCTTTAACATGAACGTGCCCACCCGAGTGGGCTTCCAGACGCCCTTTACCAATCTGACCATGGACCTGAAGGTGCCCGGCAACGTGGCCAACGACGCCGTTATCATCGGAGGCCAATTGCAGGAAGAGACCTATGGCGAGTTCCAGCCCGAGATGGACCTGCTCAACCGCACGTTTGCCGAGCTGATGCTCGAGGGCGATGCCAAGGGACGGGTGTTCACCTTCCCGATTCCCACCTACAACGTCACACGCGATTTCGATTGGGACAACCCCAACCTCGACGCGGTGTGGCAGATGACGGCCAAGTACGGCATCCCCTACTTTGCCAACTTTGTGAACTCGGACATGAATCCCGATGATGTGCGCTCGATGTGCTGTCGGCTGCGGCTTGACAACACCGAGCTGCTCAAGCGGGGCGGGGGGCTGTTTGGCTCCAACCCGCTGACGGGCAGCATCGGGGTGGTGACGCTGAACCTGGCGCGCATCGGTTACCTGGCCAAAGACGAGGCCGACTATTTGCAGCGCGTAGGCGACCTGATGGATATCGCCAAGATGAGCCTTCTCATCCGCCGTCGCGTGATCGAACGGTTCACTGAGTCGGGCCTCTATCCCTACTCACAGCACTATCTGGATGGCATCAAAGAGCGCACCGGCTCTTATTGGGCCAACCATTTCAACACCATCGGCCTCAACGGCATGAACGAGTCGCTGCGCAACTTTATGGGCGTCGACCTGACCGATGACGAGGGGCGCGCGTTTGCCGAGCGCGTACTCGACTTTATGCGCGAGCGCCTGCACAAGTATCAGGAAGAGACCGACCAGCTATTCAACCTCGAGGCAACGCCCGCCGAGGGGACCAGCTATCGCTTTGCGCTGCTCGACAAGGACCAGTTCCCTGACATCGTCGCGGCCGGTTGTGAGAACGGCGGCGCGCCCTACTACACCAACTCGACGCAACTGCCTGTGGGCGCCACCGATGATCTCTTCCAGGCGCTCGAGTGGCAGGATGGGTTACAGGTCAAGTACACCGGCGGCACCGTGATGCATGTCTTTCTGGGTGAGAAGCTGCCTTCGGTGGAGACCACCAAGAACCTCGTGCGGCGCATCGCTCACAACTTTTCGTTGCCCTACTTTACGCTGACGCCGACCTTTAGCATCTGCCCGACGCACGGCTATATCAGCGGCGAGCACTTTGAGTGCCCCAAGTGTGCCACCGCGCAGCCCTGCGAGGTCTACAGCCGGGTGGTGGGCTACCTGCGGCCGGTGCAGCAGTGGAACAAGGGCAAGCGCAGCGAATACGATGAGCGTCGCGAGTTCGCCGTGCCCGTGCAGGTCAAAGAGGCTATCACCGGCTCATGATCATCGCCGGCCTGCAGAAGGTGACGCTGCTCGATTTCCCGGGGCGGGTGGCGGCGTCGCTATTCCTGGCAGGGTGCAATCTGAGATGCGGTTTTTGCCACAACCGCTGGATGATTGACGCTGCCGGGGTGAGGCCAGCGCTCACAGTCGAGCAGTTCCTGACATGGTTGGGGGGGCGTCAGGGGCTGCTCGACGGCGTTTGCGTGAGTGGCGGCGAACCGACGCTATGGGGCGATGAGCTGGCCGAGCTGCTGCGCGCGGTGCGGGCTCTCGGCTTGGAGACCAAGCTCGACACCAACGGCACACGGCCCCACGTCGTCGCCGCGCTGTTCGACGAGGGCCTGCTCGACTATGTGGCCATGGACGTCAAAGCGCCGTTCGACGCGCGCTACGCCCTGCTCGCTGGCTGTCCCGTCGACCTCGATGCCATCCGCGCCACCATGGCATTGCTGCGTGACCGTTGCGTCGACGGTGTGGCCTACGAGTTTCGTACGACAGTGGCCCCACCGCTCGGCGAGGATGATCTGCGCGACCTCGCCGCATCGCTGACGTCGCGCGACCCCTGGTATCTACAAGCCTACCTCGAGACGCCCCAGGTGGACCCCGCCTATGCTGGGCAGCCCCATCTGTCGGCCGAGGCACTGCTGACGATCGCGCGCTCTCTGCGGGCCGAAGGCTGGCAGGTGGCTCTGCGCAGCGAGGACTAGGCCGCCGCCGGGCCCTGCGCGGCAGGCGCTGAGGTTTGGGCCCCTCGTCCGTGCTGGCGATCTTGAGTCGTCTGCCACGCCGTACTAGAATGGATGCGCGCGACAAGGGTTATGGGGGGGGCATGCGCAAGTCCTGTCTGGCGCAGTTGGTCATTCTGGTCGTCATCGTGGCGGTGTTGAGCCTGGCGCTCAGCCGCACCGTCAGGCGAGCCCTGGAGACCGGCCAGGTGGCCGAGAGCGGGCCGACGACCACCAGCCCCGTGCAGCAGCCCACGTTGCCCATCGGGGGCGCCCAGGCATCTGGCGCGGGCGGCTCAGCGCCTGGCACCGTCGAGCCGAGCCCGTTCGTCTTGGTAAGCAGCCGCCCGGTGATGCTCGACGACTGCCTGCCTGCGGGCCTGGCCCTCACTGCACGCGACCTCTATCTGGCGTGCGAGCGCACCGACGGCCAGGGCGGCTATGTGGCGCGTGCCTCGCGCGATGACTATGCCGTCGTAGCCCGCCAGCAAGTGGCGTCGGCAGGAGCTGATCTTGGTGGCATGGCCGATGGTCCCGATGGTGTGTGGCTGGCGCTGCGCCACGCCGCTGCCCCCGGCCGCACCGACCTGCTCCAGTTGGCTCCCGACACCCTGACGACCCTCTCCACCGTGACGGTGCCCGCCGCGGTCGTTTCGGTGGCCGTCGCCGGCGACGGCGCGATCTACACCAGTAGCTGCACGCCGAGCATGCTCGTGCGCTGGTCGGCGGGCGGAGCCCTGAGCGCCACCGCCGAAACCCCAGACGATGCCTGCTACACCGATATCGAGTTACTGCGCGGCAAACTGGTGGGGGTGGCGGTGGTCCACGGTGAGGGTGTGCTCGATGTCATCGATCCTCAGAGCCTCACCTTGCTGGCCCGACATACCATCGAGATCGTTTCGGCGCGGGGCAACCCGCTAGCGGCTAATGCGCTGGCCACCGACGGGGACGTGCTGGTCTTTGCGCCCGATCCCCAGACGCCGCCGACCATCATGACCTATCGCCCGCGCGAGGGAGGGCTGGCCGATTTTGTGCCAGAGCCTCAGCCCTAGGCAACGGCGTCGTTGGGGCCACGCCAGATGTCGGTCGCTGCATCGTGGCGCCAGCCCGGCGCAGCCTCGATGCCACAGGGCTGTCGCGCCCAGCCGGCCATGATGCGTGCCTGCGTCTGCTCCCACGTCATCAAGCCGCTGGCGGCATCGGCCTGCTCCACATTGCAGGCCCCCACAGCAGCGGCCGAGTTAGCCGCCTGTGCAGGCCCCTGGCCACGCAGCAGTGCAGTGATCAAGCCCGCGATGGTGGCGTCGCCAGCGCCGACGGTGCCACGCACCGCCACGCTGTAGGCGGGCGCCCAGAGTTGACGATCGCTCCAGTCCGCCGCCTCACGCGGCGCGCCGCGTCCCAGGATCGCTGTACTGCCGCTGCGGAGATAGACGCCGCGGTGCCCCAGTTTGAGCAGCACCGCCCGCGCGCCGAGCCCCAGCGCCTGGCATGCTAGGTCGTCGATCCGCTCGGGCGACAGGGCATCGATCATGCCTGCGGCGCCATGCTGCGCCTGCATATGCTGGTACCCCGCGCAGTCGAGCATGTACAGCAGCTCCTCGACGCTGGGGACGAACAGATCGACGTGGGGCAGGGCGAGGGCCAGGATAGCGCGCCAGTCGGCCCGCCCGCTGGGCCGTGCGGGGTCTGGCATGGCGAGGTCGAGCGAAGTGGTGCAGCCACAGCCTCTGGCCCGCGACAGCAGTGCCGCCAGGGTCTCGCCGCCGTCGGCGTACATGCGCCGCATGAGCGGCGGATAGCCGAAATGCAGCACCCTGGCCTGGCGCAAGAGCCCCAAGGGCAGGTCCTCGGGTCCGAAGGTGTTGTTGGGGCCCGGGCAGTGCAGAAAAGTGCGGTCGATGCCAGGCGGACTGATGACGATGGTATACGAACTGGGCTCGCCCTCGGCCACGGTGAGGTGTTCGGCCAGAGCGGGATCGTGCTCGCAGAGCACCTCGCGCGTCAGAGCGGCGATGCGGTCGACGCCCACGCGGCCCACCAGCAGCACCGAGGTGCCCAGCCGGTGAAAGGCTACGCCGGTGTTTGACACACTGCCGCCCGGCGTAAAGGCCAGGGCGCCCGACTCGACCAGCCGCCCGGGGGCGAGAAAGCTCTCACTGGCCGCCGATTCGGCCTCCATGGCCGGCAAGATGTCGACGCAGATATGACCGGCCGTGATGACCTCGACCATTGCAGCACCTCGCGTGCAGGCTGTGTGGGGCATAGCCGCAATGCGCCACGTTGGCAAGCCACGACGACTGTGGTAGACTATGGGCGTAGTCCCTGCGGTGTGCGTGATCACGCTTTTGTATTGAGCCAACACCTAGGTCGAGGGGGCCTGACTCCAGATGTGGTGCTGATTGGAGCCAAACACTCCGCAGTGTCACGGGAGGCACCCCACTTTACGATCATAGGTTCACATACTCTGGCGAGACACGGCACTGTGGGGATTACACTTTCTGCCCTCCCTGCAGGCTGTCGGCGGCTTCACGCGCCGAACCGTTCACCCATGGCGTGTTGGCGATGAGCTGCTGCGCTGCGTGGATGGCGGCCATCTGCGTAATGGCGCGCGTGCCCAGGCGTTTGGCCACAGTGTGCGTCACAGCGTCGATGGTGGCCGCGATAGGGGTTAGCGCCGGCAGCTTTCCCTCGTCGCTCTGGCCACAGATCAGTGCAACCTCGGCCACACGCGCACACGGCGATACCGACGAACAGACCAGCGCCAGCGTGCGGGCGCCGCGGTCTCGGGCGTAACTCAGCAAGTTGGCCAACTCAACCTGTTCGGTCAGCGAGATGGCGATGACCAGGCTCGCGCCGTTCAGCTCGCTGATCAGCATCGCTAGCGACAGGGGGTCAGCGGTCAGCCATTCGGCCCGCAACCCGCTGGCGCGCAGGCTAAGGCCCAGAGCCTGCGCTAGCGCCGCAGAGACGCCCTGGCCCACCACAAAGATGCGCCGTGCCGCGATGATCGCCTCGATGACCTGTTGCGCCACCTCGGGGGCGATATGGCTGGCGATGCGCTGGGCATTGGCGAGCTGCACTGCCACGTGATCGTGAAGCGACGCGGGCGCCCCCTCGGTATCCTCGGCGACCGAGGCCTCGAGCTCGCCCTGCACGAGCGTCTGAATGTCTCGCGACATCTCGGGATAGCCCCGATAGCCCAGGCGCTGGGCAAAGCGTATCACGGTGGCCTCGTTGAGCGAGAGACGATGCGCCATCTCCGATGCCGTCATGAACGCCGCGTCACGATACGACTCGGCGACATAGTCAGCCAGCCGGCGCTGGCTACGGGTCAGTTCCGGGTAGTGACGGCGGATGGTCTCCAGAATCATCTGCTCTACCTCTGGCGCTCACTATGTCCTCAGGATTCTATGCAGAACGTACCGTTTTGTCAATTCGTCCGCAGTTTTTCCTGCGCCGCTTGACAGGCCCTGGCCGGTGTGATATTCTCGCCACAATACGCGGCCAAGAGGAGTTGCTCGCCGGTGCGAATCGATCGCATCTCTGACCAGATTTATACCTTCATTAGCGAGCTCTATGTGCAAACCGCCGCTACTGTTGTCCTCACCTCTGAGGGCGCGGTGGTGGTCGATACGTTGCCCTTTCCTGTAGAGACGCGGCAGATCCTCGACTTTTGCCACAGCCAGTTGGGGCCGCGCTCGGTGCGCTATCTGGTGCTGACGCATCACCACCCCGACCATGTCAACGGCGCTTATCTGTTTGCCGAGGCGCAGGTGATTGCGCACCATCGCTGCCGCGAACTGCTGGTCTCACAGGGGGCGGCCAGTCTGGCGCGCGCCAAGAAGCAGACCGCAGCGCTCGCCGATGTCGAACTGCGCCTGCCCGATGTCGTCTTTGATCACGAGCTGCATCTGCACCTGGGAGATCAGCACATCGAACTGATGCATCTACCGGGGCACACGGGCGACGGCATCGGCGGGTTTGTGCACGGCGAGCGGGTGTTCATCGCCAGCGACGCGATGATGCCCGTGCCGCATATCGTGGGGGGCGACGTCGGTCAGCTCAAGGCTTCGCTGCGTCGCATTCGCGACGCCAAGCCCTCATTCGTGGTGCAGGGCCACGGCGATGTGCTGCTCAAGGGCGAGGTGCATGATACGGTGCAGGCGAGCATCGCCTATCTGGATAAAGCTGTCGCGACAGTGCACGATCTCATCAAGGAGCAGCGCAGCCCCAAGACGCTGCGCCAGATGGACATCGAGGCGTTCGGCCTCTCGCGCATCCCCCTGGATGGGACGGTGAACCAGCTTCACCTGGCCAACCTGATCTGGCTCTACAAAGAGCTTTCCTGAGGGACGGTGGGCCAGCCGCGCTGGCGTAGCTTGGCCTCGATCTCGCGCAGTCTCTCGCGCTGTTCAGAGCTGCGGTTGTCGCGCGCCTCAGCACAACATTCCTCAAAGAGCTGTAAGGGGTGCAGCGAGCGGAACACGGGCGATCCGGCCAGGCTGTCGCCCAAGGCGCAAATATCGCACTGCAACACCCCCAGGGCATAGGTGAGCATCAGCCCCTTCTCCAGCTCTGAGCGGGGCGCCTCTGTCCCATCCTCGCAGGCTGCCATCAGGCCGTCGAGCAGGTCCAAGAGCTCGTCGATGAAAGAGATGCTTCCGTCTCGCTGCAGCATAAGGCTCCCTCAATGATATGTATACCATGAGAGTATAGGCGAGCACTCGATGCGCCTCAAGCGTCAAGTTGCTGTAGCCGACTAGCCTTTGCCCACCATCTGCTCGAGATACGCCTCGATCAGCCCGTCGAGATCGCCATCCAAGACAGCCGTGGTGTTGCCCGTCTCCCAGTTGGTGCGCAGGTCTTTGACCATGCGGTAGGGGTGCAGCACATAGGATCGGATCTGGTTGCCCCAGCCGGCCGAGACCAACTCGCCGCGCAGACGTGCACGCTCCTCTTCCTGCTTTTGCAGTTCGAGGTCATAGAGCCGCGCGCGCAGCACGGCCATGGCGCGCTCGCGGTTCTGCATCTGCGAGCGCTCGTTCTGGCACGATACGATGATGCCGGTGGGCAGGTGGGTCAGGCGGATGGCGGTCGAGTTCTTTTGCACGTTCTGCCCGCCGTGCCCTGAAGCTCGATACACGTCCATCTTGATGTCGTCGGGACTGACGTCGATATCGATCTCGTCGCCGACATCGGGGATCACCTCAACCAATGCAAAGGTTGTGTGGCGTCGCTTGGCGTTGTCAAACGGCGAGATACGCACCAACCGGTGCACGCCGCGTTCAGAGCGCAGATAGCCATAGGCGTTGCGGCCGCGAATCTCGATGGTGGCGCTTTTAAGCCCCGCTTCATCGCCCTCGGCTTCGTCGATGATCTCGCTCTTGTAGCCGTGACGCTCGGCCCAGCGCAGATACATGCGCTCGAGCATGACCGTCCAGTCCTGGGCCTCTGTGCCGCCGGCGCCGGAGTGGATGGTCATGATGGCATCGCTCGCATCGTGGGGCCCCGACATGAGCAACTCCAGGCGCATCTTGGCCAGCTGAGCCTGTAGCTCGGCCGCCTCGGCCTCGATCTCGGCCAACATGCCCTCATCGCCCTCGGCGGCCGCCAACTCGTCCAGCTCTACCAGGGCGCTGGCGCGCTCGTCGAGGGCCTTCCAGCTCGCGATCTCGCTATCGAGGCTCGACAGCCGCTGCATCACGGCCTGAGCGGCGTTGGGGTCATCCCAAAAGTCGGGGGCAGCGGCGGCCTGGCGTAGCTCGCCGGCCTGCCGTTCGAGGCTTGCGAGGTCAAAGGCGCTCCTGGAGCTTGGTGATCTCCTGGCGCATGGTGGGCAGCAGGTTGCGTATCGAATCCATTCCGTTCACCTCCGCTGGGTGTCTAGTTCTCGGTGAAAAGGCCTTGTACGAACAGCTCGGCATCAAAGGGCGCCCAGTCGTCGATCTTTTCGCCGGTGGCTGCAAAGAGCACCGGCAGGCCCAGCTCGGTGCCCACGGCAAAGGCCATGCCTCCGCGCGAGGTGCTATCGAGCTTGGCCAGCACGACGCCGGTGACGCCCACGGCTTCGGTAAAGTGCCTGGCCTGGGCAAGCGCATTCTGGCCGGTGGTGGCGTCCAGCACCAGCAACACCTCATGGGGCGCCTGGTGCACCTGCCGCCGAGCGATGCTGGCAAGCTTGCGCAGCTCCTGCATCAGGTTGTGCTGGGTGTGCAAGCGCCCGGCTGTATCGACGATCAGTGTGTCGATGTTCCTCGCTTGAGCAGCACGAATAGCGTCGAATAGCACCGCGCCCGGGTCGGCGCCCGGCTGGTGCGCAATCACATCGACGCCCGCCCGCCGCCCCCAGATCTGCAACTGATCGATGGCTGCCGCGCGAAAGGTGTCGGCGGCCGCCAGAAGCACGCGGTCACCCCGCTCCCGGTGAAAGTGTGCCAGCTTGGCGATCGAGGTGGTCTTGCCCGATCCATTGACGCCCACCACCAGCACCACATTGAGCAGCCGCTTGCCCGCGAGATAGGGCCGCTCATGCGCCTGCAACAACGTCACCAGCTCGGTCTGCAGGCGCTGCTGCACCTGCCCGGCGCTCTTGACGTGGCCGTCAGAGACCTCGTCGCGCAGCTTTTCGATGAGCGCCACGGTGGTTTTCACACCGACATCTGCCTGGATGAGCAACATCTCGAGCTCTTCCCAGGTCTCTGCGGAGATGTCGTCGCTGCGCAAGAGCGCGGCAATGCGCCCAAAGAACGAACGGCGGGTCTTGGTCAGGCCCTGCTCTAGCTGCGCCTTGCGTCCCAGCAACGCGGCCTCCCCTGATGCGTGCGTGTGCAAGGCGATTATACCAGCCGCCAGAGGGCGCTCAAAAAGGGGTCAGGTGCGGGCTGACATCGGCGGCAGAGCAAAGCAGAAGGTGCTGCCTTCGCCCAGAACCGACTCACACCACACACGGCCACCGTAGCGTTCGACGATAGCTCTGACGATAGCAAGGCCAAGGCCCGTTCCCTGGCGGCTGTGGCGCCTGGCTTCCTCCGTGCGGTAAAAGTCCTGGAAGAGGTGCTGCTGGTCCTCACGAGAGATGCCGATGCCCGTGTCGCTCACCGAGCCCTGCACAAGGCCCCCTTCGAGCGCCAGATGAACGGCGATGCGTCCGTTTGGGCGGTTGTACTTGATGGCGTTGCTGATGAGGTTGGTCCACACCTGTTTGAGGTGCTCTTGCGAAGCGAGCACCTGCGGCAGGCCGGGCTGCACCTCACTGGTCGCCTCGATGCCCTCTTCAGCGAAGCGGGGCTGCAGCATATCCATGACGTCGGCCAGGATCAGGTCTACATGGCAGGCATCGGGCTGAGGCTGTCGCACCCCCTGGCGAATGTGCGATAGGTCGAGCAGGTCTCCGATGATATCCAACTGCTCGTTGGCTCGCGCTTCTGCCTTGGCGATGAACTCGAGCTGGCGGTCAGGTGGCACATAGCCGGTCAGGATGAGCTGCAATAGCGATTTGATGGCGGCCACGGGGGCGCGCAGTTCGTGGGTGACCACTCGCATGAACAGAGACCGTTGCTCATCGATGCGCTGCAGTTCAGCGGTCAACGCCTCGAGCCCTTCCAGGCGAGCCGCGCAGGTGCGCTGCGCTTCGAGCAGCTCTGCCTCACCGGCCCGCGCCCGCTCGACGATGCCAGAGGCTAGCAGCGAGACGCAGATGTTGGCAGCCATCATCACCAAACTGTAGGACCATAGGTGCGCCACCTGGTGATAGCGTAGAGGAGAGCGGAACCCTGCCAGGTTATAGTGCGGCAAGATGCCCCACGCTTCGAGCAAGATCAGCACAACCCAGGCCAAGGAGGCGAAGGCCGCATGGAAGAGACTGGAGCGACGTTGAAGCAGGCTGCTGCCCACCACCACCAGCACCAGATAGAACACCGACAGCGGATTCTCAATGCCTCCCGAAAAATGCAGCAGAGCGGTAAGCGCCAGCACGTCGCACAGCAGTTGAGCGCTCACCAGCAAGACGTAGGTCTCGGCAGGCGCTGTTTCGCCCACCACCCTGACGGTGATCACGTGGAACACGAGGCCATAGAGCAACGCTGCCCCCCAGGTCCACCACAGAGCGATGACCGGCAGCACATCTCGGAGCAGCAGGGTGGCAACGCCAATCAGCAGCGCCATTGCCAACAGGGTCACCAGTCGAGCTCTGGTGAGCCAGCGCGCGCGCTCGCTCAACTCGCGGTCAACGGGGAGGCGCCAAAGGCTCATGCGATCGGCCCCTTCTTGGCACTAGGGCAGCTCGAAAGCCCGATGGAGCGCTGCCAGAGCCTGATCATAGAGGCGATCATCGATGATGCAGGTGATGGTCGAGATGGACGTGCTGACCGCCAGAATGTTGATTCCCACCTGGCCCAGCGCGTCAAAGGCGTGAGCCGCGATGCCTGGCCGCTCTCGAAAGTCTGGCCCGAACACCGACAGCATCGCCACCGGCTCGGTGAGTGTCACCCGCGCCGCGCCGAGGGCTTCTGCCACCGGAGCAACCACGGCCTCGACTTTGGGGCGATCGCTGCTGGCCACGCAGAACTGTAGCTGTGACTGATTCTCGAGGTCGATGCAGTGCACAATGAACTGGGCGTTTATCCGGGTCGACGCCAGGGCCTGAAAGACCTGGGCAGCGATGCCCGGCCGGTCTGGGGTCGACATGACGCCGACCAGGCAGAGGCGGCGATTGCTCATGATGCCACCTACAGCGATGGGAGCGGGCATCGGCGCCTCCTGTTCAGGCCGCACGCTTCAACAAGGCCTGCGTGCGGCTCAGCAGCACCTCGGGAGCGATCGGCTTGGATACGAACGCATCGATGTGAATGTACTCGTCGGTAGGAAAGAGCGCCGCATAGTCGCTGTTGGCGATCGAGGTGACCATCAGAATCGGGATGTCACGTGTCTCGGGGCTCGCCGCCATACGTTGGCTGACGCTCAGGCCATCGAGCACCGAGGCCATGATGACATCCAGAATCACCAGGTCAGGCTGGTCCCGCTGCACACGGCGCATCCCGGCATCGCCGCTGGAGGCGGTGATGATCTGGTGTCCCTGAGTTTCGAGCACCACCCGGCAGGTCTCAACAAAGTCAGGGTCATCATCGACGATCAGGATCTTGGCCATCTGCACTCCTCTCCGGCGCTAGGCTGCCTGACGATGTGGAACGGATGCGGGCAGCGATCTGGCATGGGCGACGAACTCGTCACGAAAGCGCGTGACGCAGCTACCTACAGCCGCGGCAAGGGCATCGCCAAGGGGACAGAAGGTCGTACCGACGATGTTGCGGCAGATCAGGGCGATCTCGTCTACATCGGCCACTGAGCCCGTGCCGGCTTCGAGGCCTTCGAGCAGGGCGACCAGGCGCCGCGACCCGATGCGGCAGGGCGAACACCGCCCGCACGACTCGTGGGCAAAAAAGCGCGCGTGCCGCCTCGCCACGTCGACCATGCAGGTATCCTCGTTGAGCACAACGAGGGCGCCCGTGCCCAGCGCCGACCCTACTGCCGCGAGCGACTCAAAGTCCATCGTCACATCGAGTTGGTCTGGCGTCAACACCGGCGTCGAGGCTCCCCCCGGGATCACGCCCTTGATGCGCTTGCCGCCGGGCACGCCGCCGGCATGCTGCTCGATGATCGCTCGCAACGGGGTGCCCAGCGGCAGCTCATAGGTGCCACGCCGATAGACATGCCCGCTCACGCAAAAGAGCTTGGGGCCGGTGCTCTGCGGCGTCCCCATCGCCGCATACCAGGCAGGCCCATGCAAGACGATGTGCGGCACGTTGGCGAGGGTCTCGACGTTGTGCACCAGGGTGGGCTGCCCCAGATAGCCTCGCTCCGAAGGGTATGGCGGCTTGCGGCGCGGCTCTCCCCGTCGCCCTTCGAGAGACTCGATCATGGCGGTCTCCTCGCCGCACACATAGGCGCCTGCACCACGATGCACGGTCATGTCGAGGTCAAAGCCGCTCCCCAGAATGTCGCGCCCGAGGAAACCCAGGCGATAGGCATCAGAGATGGCCTTGATCCAGCGCTTGACGCCCAGAAAGAACTCGCCGCGAATGTACACCAGAGCCCGGTGCGCCCCCACGGCGTAGGCAGCAATCAGAGCCCCTTCGATGACCTGATGGGGGTCTCCCTCGACCAGAATGCGGTCTTTGAAGGTGCCCGGCTCGCCCTCATCGGTGTTCACGCAGACGTATCGCGTCGAATCGTCTTGCGGCATAAAGCGCCACTTGAGCCCGGCCGGAAAGCCAGCGCCACCGCGTCCCCGCAGCCCAGAGGCGCGGACCATCTCGATGAGCTCAGAGGGCGTCAGCTCGAGAAGGGCTTTGCGTGCGGCCTGGTAGCCCTCGTTGGCCAGATAGACCTCGATCGACTCTGAGTGGGGCAACGTGCAGCGCTTGGTGAGTATCGGCTCGAACATCACGGCCGTCCTCCCAGTTCGTCGAGCAGCAGATCCGCCTGATCGATGGTGACGTGCTCATAGAGCACATCATTCACCATCATCGCCGGTGAACTGCCGCATGAGGCCAGGCATTGCACTGTCTGCAACGTAAAGAGACCATCGGGTGTGGTCTCTTCCACGTCGATGCCCAGCCTGAGCTTGAGGTGCGCAAGCAGGCTCTCGGCGCCGTCGGCCAGGTGGCACGACAGGCCCTCACACACCTTGATGACATGGCGGCCCACGGGGGCAAAGCGGTACATGGCATAGTAGGTGGCCGCCGCGTAGACGTCGTTTACCGGCATGTCGAGCCGCTCGGCCACCCGCGAGAGTGCCTCGGGGCTGAGATACCCGAACTGCTCTTGGGCCACAAAGAGCGCCGTCAGCAGCATCGACCGCCGCGCCTGGATCGGTTCTGCCGTTCGTCCATCCGCCATTGTCAGGCTGCCTTTCTGCCACCAGCCAGGAGGTCCTCGGCGAGAGCAACCAACTCCTCTGGTGGGATCGGTTTGCGTCTGAACCGATCCCACAGGCCCGCCTCTGGCGGCCAGAACTGGTCCTCGCCATTGCGTACAACAGCCGAAACCAACAGCACGGGGATACGCTCCAGCCGTTCATCGGCGCGCATGTCAGCCAGCACCGCCCAGCCGTCCAGGGCATACGACATCATCATGTCGGCAATCACCAGGTCGGGCTGCTGGCTGCGCAGATACTCGTGCGCCTCAGCTTCGGTGGTCACTCTGCGAACCTGGTAGCCATGGGCCGTCAGGACGATGTCACAGAACTCGCAAAAGTCCGGATCGTCGTCAATCACCAGGATGGTGGGTCGCCCGCCCACCGGCCGACCGCACACTAGGCCGCCTTGGTATGCAGCAGGCGCTCGACAGACCTGAGCAGCCTGCCGGGCTGGACCGGCTTGCTAAACCAGGCATCCGTGGGCAGGTACTCGTCGGTGGGGAAGAGCCCTGCAAGGGGGCTGTCAGCGATCGACGAAACCATGATGACAGGGATGCCGTGTAGCCGCTGGTTCTCCTCGAACGAGTGCGCGGCGACCAGGCCATCGAGAGGGCCCTGCATCATGATGTCGAGGATGATGAGGTCGGGCGGGGCCTGAGTGGCCATGGCAAGAGCCTGGTCGCCGTTGGATGCTATCTCGACGGCATGGCCAGCGCTGGTGAGCACCAGCCGCATCGCCTCGCAGAAATCGGGGTCATCATCGACCACCAAAATGCGCGACATGTCGACCTCCTCAGGCGTGCCGTGAAATCAGGCGCGCCACCTCCTGTAGCAGATGATCTGGCGAAACGGGCTTGGAGAGGAAATTGTCGATCAGATGATCGTCATCGGTAGGCACCATGGCCAGCGCATCAGAGCTCGTAATGGAACTGACCACCAGGATCGGCATGCCAGACAGCTCGGGGATGTCACGGATGCGGCCGCTGGCGTTCCAGCCGTCCAGGATGCCCTCCATCATGATGTCCAGGATCACGAGCGATGGCGGGTTGGCGATCGCCGAGCGCACGGCCTCGTCGCCAGAGGCTGCGGAGCGCACGTCATAGCCATTGGACGAAAGCACCAACCGAGCGCTCTCGACGAAATCGGGATCGTCGTCGACCAGTAGAATGGTGGGGCGCAGGAGGTCTGGCACCTGCCACTCGTAAGCGTGCTTTTCGACCCGCAGTACGTGTGCGGTCTGGCTGCGCACCACGCCGGGCAGTTTGCTGACACGGTTGGCCAGGAAGCTGTGGAGATGCTCATTGTCCCTAAAGGACGCCCACATCGCCAGATCGAACTCCCCGGCCAGCCAGAGTAGCGTCGACACCTCGGGCATTTCGCGCAACACGTTGGCGGTCTGTTCCACCTGGTTGAGCTCGACGGTCAGAAAGATGACCGCGCGCACGGGATAGCCCACCAACGCGGGCTCGACAAAGGACGCAATGTGCACCTCGCCCGCCGCGAGCATACGGTCGAGGCGCTTGCGCACGGTGCTCTCGGATAGACCCAGCACGCGCGCAATATCGACATTGGTGCGCCGCCCATCGACCTGCAGGAGCTTGACGATCTGACGGTCAGTTGCATCGAGCATGTGCTCACCCTCTTTCAACAGTATGGTACCACAAGTGATGTAATTCGTCAACGGCAGCATATCTCGGCGCGATAATCGCACTCAATGAGGCCGCTTTCGCCTATCTGGCAACCTCCAGCACGCGATAGTGATTATCCTGCACGACTGTCTCTACGCTGGCAAACCGGTCGCGCAGCAGATGGTCGTAGGGCAGAAAGCGATTGGCCACCAGCAGCAACCTGCCGCGTGGCAGCAGTGCGGCCCGTGCCTCGGCGATGAGCGCTTCGGTGAGCCGCAGGTTCACTGCCCGCCCACTGTGAAAGGGCGGATTGCTGACGATGAGACTGTAGCGTTCGCCGGCCAGAGCCGCCAGGCCGTCGCCATGCACAACCCGTGCGCCCGCCACACTGTTGGCCGCCAACGTGGCCACGGCGCACTCGCACGCCAGGGCGTCCACGTCGAGCAGCGTCACCGTCTCAGGCGGCGCCTGCAGCGCCGCGACCAGGCCGATAACCCCCGAGCCACAGCCCCAATCGAGCACGCGGTCGTCGCGTCGCGCACGGAGGTGCGCAAGGAGCATGGCCGTGCCGGGATCCAGCTCGCCGTGGCTGAACACACCGGGGCGGCTGCACACCGTCAAGCGGCGCCCATGCCACTCGACGGCGTAGGTGCTATAGGTGCCAGGCAAGAGCCCCGGCATGGCAAAGGGCTCGGGCAAATGCGCCAGATCCACGTCGGGCCGCACAAAGCCGGCCACGCGATGTCCCTTGCGGTAGGCGAGCAACTGCCCGGTCCCCAGGAGCGTCGCCGCGTCGCCCAGCACGCTCTTGATGCCCTCGTCTTTGGCGCCTGCCAGGTATAGCAGTGCGCCAGGCTTGAGCGCCAGGGCTATGTTCAGCAGATGCAGACGGGCCAGGGCGCGGCCTTTCGGCAGCACCATCAGGCCGACATCGTACTGGCCGTTGCCGCGGCTCGCCGCAGATGTGGCGACCAGGGCACCGTCCAGGCCGTTGGCGGCCAGAGTAGCTCGAGTCAGCTCCAAAGAGATGGCGTTCGTATCCACCGCCAGCACGTTTGGAGCACCCACGATGCCGGCCGCCCAGCCTGCCAGCGCGCCCCGCCCACAGGGGGCCACGAGCACGCGCTGCCCGGGCGTGAGCGTGTCCTCGGCAGACAGCAGCTCCTCAGATACGCTCACCCCGGTGGTCTCGCGCAGCGCCGGGCGAGTGGCAACCTGAAGATGGCGTTGATTGAGCGTGACAGTCTCGAAGCGGCTATCCCGATAGCTATCGACAGACGACACAGATCTGCCCTATTGTGTCGAACACAGGCCCAACCTGTAGGAATGCTTTTACGGAAGATGGCATACCTGTCTATAATGGCCCTAAGGAGGCCAGATGCAAAACAGCGATCAAGGCCAAGGCGAGCAACTCGAGTCCCTCAAAGCCAGGGCGGTTTTCGGGGGACTGGTGTTCAATGAGGCCGGCGAGACAGCGCGCGTCGTCTCGCTCGGGGGTGTAGATCACTACGCCATTCCCGATCAGGGCTTTCTGTGGCATGTCGAGGCCTATCGCATCGATGATGTCGTGCTCGACGAGATGCAGCGCCAGCTGGGCGAGGTGCGCCCGCAGGTCGTCGAGATGATGCTCGACATGCTCGGCCGCCGCGACATCTTTACCAAGGCTGCGCTTGATGCCTCGGTCGAGAATCTGGCCATCAACGTGCGGCGCAGCGACACCGTGCAGTGGGCCACCATGCTCGGCCTCGCTGGCTTTCGCATTGTGGTCAACCACCGCGGCGAGGTGCTCGAGATCGTCTTTCCCTCGCAGCCCGAAGACGAGGGCGACTAGGCCGTTTCGCAGTAGATGGGAGAGACCCAGGCCATCTGCAGGTTGGCCTGCCGCACCTCTACGTCATACACATCGCATTCCTGCTGTCGGGCGTCGCGCCAGTCGCGCTCCAGAGCATAGGCCGATTGCGGCGCCGCGCGATGCAGCAGCACACACTGCGAGCTCCACTCTTCCATGTGCATGCCGTGGCTGTAGGCCAGCAGCTCGCCGATGGTGGCCGCCAGGCGACGGCCGTTGGCCGTGACCTCGAGGCGTGTGCCACGGTCGCCGTCCAGCTCGAGGATGACCGCCGCGGTGGCAGAGTGCAAGGTCGACGGGTTCTTGAAGGTCACACAGTGCCAGGCCACCTGGTCATCTGATTGCGCAATGACGCGGTTGTCCAGCGCGTTGATGTCGACAGGGTGGTCATTGCCCGGGGTTGGGGCCAACACGCTTTGGCCACGGAAGCAGGTCTCGACGCCCACGATGGCTCCACCTGAGATGCGCGCCTCGGCCTCCCAGGCATAGCCCTCTGGCCTGTCGCCCCAGCCCAGCTCGATGCGCACCTTGTAGGGCCCGGCCTCGTCATCGCCGAGCTCATGGCCGCCGATGACCTGCCAGGGGCGGTTGTTCTTGTAGATCGTCACGCGGTCGAGAACGTCGCAGCCGCGCACGGTCAGGTGGATGCGGCGGTGTACGCCGGTCTGGACCTGTGAGCCAAAGGGATGCCCATCGATGGCGAAATGGCACCCGATCTTGTCGCCCGTGACGGCATAGGAGCGCCCCGCCAGCAGCGCGTCCCAGATGGCTTCACGGGTGAGGTCGTCGGCCAGCACGGCAGTGCGTCCGTCGCCGTACGAGCCAGGATAGCCCGCATGGTGGTCGGTGGAGGCGGCAAAGCCAAAACGTTTGCCCTGCGCGAGACCAGCGCGCACCGTGTTGCGGCCATCGCGCGCGCCCATGGTGTGCAGGTAAGGGTAGGGCGAGTCATCGCTCATGCCCGAGCCATGTTTCGAATAGACCTCGACGATCGGGCTGAGCTGGGCGTCAAAGGCGTCCCACGCGATGCCCCGATAGCCGGGCACATAGGCTACGTGGTGGGGCACGACGATGGCCGGCACGCCGAGCTGGCTCACCAGCGCCTGCGGCGAGGGCGCCTCGATGATGGGCAGGTCGGGCGAGGGCGACAGGACATGGTGATCGCCGTACTGCCGCGAGTGGGCCTCATAACTCTGCAAAGTCACAAAGCGGCCGGGCTGGTTGGCCTGCTCGATCGTCGCCTTGACCTCATCCCAGCGTTCGGCCAACCGGGCAAAGCCTCGACGATGGAATCCGATCAGAAAGTCGATCTCGGGCTGCCATTCGTGGATGTCGTGCCAGGTGGCGTGCCCGGTGATGCCGCAAAAGTCGAGCTGCCCACGGGCGGCTCGCAGCGCGTTCTCGAGCCCGCCAAAGCCGTAGCTGATGCCGCAGTGATTGTGGATATCGCCCCAGTAGAGCTGCATGCTGCTTGCCTCATCCGAAAGATGCGCAGCCATTATGGCTGCAGCGACCAGTGCTGTCAAAGACACCGGGGGCAGCAGGTCCCGAGACCCTACAGTGGCTGACCGCCCTTGCGTCGGGCCCCCGGCCGACCTATCATTGCCCACAAGGCAGGTCTGGAGGCGGGTATGTACTGGTCTTGGAGTTTCCCTATCCGGATCATCGTAGCGCTGGTGCTGGGGGGCATCATTGGCCTGGATCGCGAACTGCATGACAAGCCCGCCGGCCTGCGCACCAACATGCTCGTGAGCCTGGCGGCAGCCATCTACGTGATGGCTGCAAGCGAGGCCGCGCGGCTGACGGGCGCCGACGCCGATGTCGTGCGCTCGATGGCGGCCATCGCCACGGGCATCGGCTTTCTGGGGGGCGGCATCATCCTGCAGTCCAAAGGGCGGGTGCGCATGGTTACCACCGCCGCCAGCCTGTGGGCAGCGGCTGCCATCGGCTACAGCGTGGGGATGGGCCTGTACGCGCTGGCCGGGCTGTCTACGCTGGCCGTCTTTCTGGTGCTGCAGGGCGTCTCGCACCTGCGCGACAGGTTCTGGCCGACGACCCGCGAGAACGAAGAGCGTTAGTCGATCGCCACGGTGCCCAGATAGGCCGTGACCTCCTGGGGCCGGCCTGGTGTGTCGAGCAGCGCCACGGGCTCTCCGGTCTCGTCATGCACCTCGGCATACAACGCCACCGGGCCGACTGGCCAGCCCGCCGGCAGCTCGATCGGCGTCTCCTGACGCAGCAGCAGCCCCTCTTGCCAATAGGCGCCATCCAGCGCCAGCCGACCGGACCAGACCGCCTGACGTCCGTCGGCGGCGATGGCCGCAAGGTGGATGGTGACTGGGGTGGTCCGGTCTTGCGAGGAGACGTTGGCAAAAGTCCAGTAGGTGGCCAGAGTCAGCGGTGCGTGCCGACGGGCATCCGCCGGCCAGTCATAGCCCACCAAATATAGCCCGGCATCAAAGCGAGCGTCGACGCGGGCGCTGGCCAGCGCCAGCAGCTCGTCTGGGTTGCGCTGGCGCAGCTCGGTGACCACGGCATCGCCACCGGTTGGCCAGACGACGCGCCCCAGCTCTTGCGAGCCCAGCCGCTCCAGCAGCCCTCGCCCTCGAGGCGCATCGTGCCATTGCAGATAGAGGGCAGGGCGGGCGGCCGGCAGCAACAACGCGTCGTTTTTAGGCAGCATGACGGCATTCGGCCAGAGCCAACGCGCCGTCTCGGCCGCTTCTGGCGGCGCCTGCACCCAAAGTTGATCGGCGCCCGTCATCAGGCGGCCCTGCGCCACCAGCTCTGCTGTGCGACGCCACAGGCGGTAGGGCGTGCCATAGCCGGCACGGGCATCGTGCTTTAGCGCCAACCGCGGAATTGCCTGGGCTGCGTAGAGATTCGCTGCCAGCGTCAATACACCAAGCCCGTAGAGTGCCGGCACGAGCCAACGCCACTGGCTCATCGTGCTCTGACGCAACTGGCCGGCCAGCGCCTCGGCCAGCAATCCCACAGCGATGGCCGCGCCGGGCAGCATCACCAGGCCCGTGGCTGCGCCAAGCCACCCTGGCGCGGTGGCATCGACGCGGGGGCCCAGCAGCAGGGGCAGCCACAGCCACAACGCCAGCAGGGTGTGCTCATGGCGGCGGGTGTGCTCTTGCCAACGGCCCCAGCGCTGCACGGCCTGCATGGCCATCCAGGGCAGAGCCACCCATACGAACAGGCCTAACCCCTGCCGCAGGCGCACCAGCAACGCGTGCGTCAGCAGCGGGCCGGCCTCTGTAGGGCTGAGCTGATCGCCGACGCCCTCGCCGGCGACCAGGGCGGAGACATGTCGAACGGCTGCGAGCAGCCGCTCGACATAACCCTGTTCCTGTGCGGCAGCCAGCACCGCCGCCATGTGACTCAGCAACGTATCTCCCAGGTCGGCAGCCAGCGCCACGGCCACGGCCAACGCCGCGCCCACAGCCATGGGCGCCCAGCGCACGCGATCGTAGTAGACCACCACCGCGCCCAGGCATAGCAGCCCCAGGGCCAGGGCGCCCGGGTCGTTGGCCAGGGCCAGCGCGGCCACCAGCGCCGCCGCCGCCCACGCCCAACCGTTGCGTTCGATGATAGCCGAGAGCAGCATGGCCAGGAGCAGCATGCTCGCAGTCAGCGTCAGCGAGCCGGGGGCCAGCGTGCGCGCTGCAAAAATGGCCCCGGGGCTGGCGCCCAGGATGGCTGTGGCCACCAGGGCGGGGCCATGCCCCAGATGACGGTTGACGGCCAGCGCCAGCGCCGTGAGCGCGCCCATCTGCAGCAGTGCCAGCAGGGCAAGGGCACCCTGCGCGTCGCCGTCGCGCGCCAGGCTGCTGGCCACCAGGGCCGTCAGAGGCCCTGGCGCCGCCACGGTGTCGAGCGCGGCAGCCAGAGCGGACGGCGCCTGCATCAGGCGTGCGGCGGCGAGCCAGCGGGCCTGCTCGGCGTTCATGGGGGCGAGATCGAGCGCCGCGAGCCGAGCGATCAACGAGACGACCAGCAGCGCCACGAGCCAGGCGTTGGCAGGCGTACGCAGCCAGGCCTGGCATGACTCGAAGCGCGCGCGCAGGCGTTGGCCGATCTCAGCCGGTTCGGGCACTCGCCAGGTCGGAGTTTGAGAACGAGTCGTCACGCTGACCTTCCTGCTGATTCTGGCGCGGATTCTACCACCTGCCCACGCCTGTCACAAGAGAGGCGCCGGCGGCCGCGCTGCGCAGTTGCCCGGCGCCCGCGCAGCAGCTAGAATGTGCGCACGTCTGCTCGGGGCGCGCCGCTGCCGGCCGCGGGAGGGTGTGAATGTCCAAGCTGTTCGATGCGCAGGTGACGCCGGACTGGCAGGGGCTGGTCGATTGCATCATGCGGCGTAGCACGCCGCGGCGAGTTCATCACATCGAGCTGTTCCTCGATGCCGAGGTCAAAGACTGGCTTTGCCGCACCTATGGCCTGACAGAGGGGCTCGATCCCGACGACCCCGCTTTTGAGTACCGCCGCGAGATCGCGATTCAGCGCTTTATGGGCTATGACTATGTGCGGGTCAGCGTCGAGCTGGCGCCGTTCGTTTTCCATCGGTCCGTTGCCGCCGACACTGCCGAGCTGGCGCGCGCCACTGGCCGACAGTATATGGACGAACGCAACGGGCCTATCACCAACTGGGCCGAGTTCGAGGCCTATCCCTGGCCAGACCCTGCGGCCGCCACCACCCGTGCCCTCGAGTGGTACGAGCGCCACCTGCCCGACGACATGTGCATCATCGGCAGCGGCAACTTTGCCCACTTTGCCGAGCACCTCACGTGGCTGCCGGGCTATGAGACGCTGTGTCTGCTGCTCTACGATCAACGCGATCTGGTGCAGGCGATCGCAGACCGGCTGGTGGGCATCTATGAACAGGTGCTGCGGCGCACTCTAGAGTTCGATCGCGTCAAGCTCATCTGGGGCTCTGACGACATGGGGTTCAACAGCGGCACGCTCATCAGCCCGCGCGACCTGCGGGCCTTTGTGCTGCCGGGCCATCGGCTGATGGCGCAGATGTCTCACCAGGCCGGCCGGCCCTATCTGCTCCATGCCTGCGGCAACCTGACGCAGATCATGAACGACCTGCTGTTCGATGTGCACATCGACGCCAAGCACTCGTACGAGGACACGATCGAGGACGTCATCGACGTCAAGGCGCGCTATGGCGAGCACATGGCGGTGCTGGGGGGCATCGATGTGGACTTTATGTGTCGGGCCACCCCCGAGCAGGTGCGCGCCCGCGTCCGCCGCACCCTCGACGGCTGCTTTGAGGGCGGGGGCTATTGCCTGGGCAGCGGCAACAGTGTGACCAACTATATCCCCGTGGCGAACTATCTCGCCATGGTCGATGAAGGCAACCGCTATACACGCTAAGGGTGGGAGAAGAGACATGTTGAGCATGGTTGGGGTCTATGGCGGCTGGGCCGGCGGGCTGGCAGAAGATCCGCCCGCGCTGTCCTACCGACGCGGCGGCTGGGCCGATCTCGAGAGCTGGCGCACACAGGCGCTGACGACACTGCAAGAGAAGCTGGCGTGTCCGACGCTGCCCCCAGAGATGGACGTGCAGGTGCTTGCCGAGCACCATGAAGGGGGGTTGCTGATCGAAGAGCTCTCGTGGCAGTTGCCGTACGGCCCATCGACGCGCGCGGTGCGGATGCGCCCCGAGACCGCGTCAGGGCCGCTGCCCGGCATTCTGGCCCTGCATTGTCATGGCGGCGTCAAGTTCTTTGGCCACGAAAAGATCACCCGCTACGGGCAACAGCACCCACTGATGGTGGCGCATCAGGCGCAGTACTATTCTGGGCGCGCCTGGGCCAACGATGTGGCGCGTCGCGGCTATGTGGTGCTGGCGCCCGATGCCTTTCCTTTTGCCAGCCGTCGCGTGCGTCTGGCCGACGTGCCTGAATCGCTGCGACGTGGGGCCGTCGATCCCGACCCCGACGACCACGAGGGCATTGCCCGCTACAACGAATGGGCCGCCATGCACGAGTCGGTGATGGCCAAGTCGCTCTTTAGCGCGGGCACCACCTGGCCCGGGGTGTTCTTGGCCGAGGACCGTGTGGCGCTCAACGTGCTCGCCTCGACGCCCGGGGTAGATGCCGGCCGCCTGGGCTGCGGAGGACTGAGCGGTGGCGGCATGCGCACCGACTATCTCGCTGGCACCGACCACCGCATCCGCTGTTCGGTCACCGTGGGGCTGATGAGCACCTGGCGCGACTATGCTCTCCACAAGAGCGTCAACCACACCTGGATGACCTACACGCCGGGCATACCGCAGTTGCTCGATTTTCCCGAGATCCTGGGCCTGCGCGTGCCACTGCCCACGCTGGTGCTGAACGACGAAGAGGACGATCTGTTCACTCTGCCCGAGATGCGCCGGGCCGATCGCATCCTGGCCGAAGTGTATGGCAAGGCGGGTGCGCCCGAGGCCTATCGCTGTTCGTTCTACCCCGGCCCCCACAAGTTCGATGCCGCCATGCAAGAGGAAGCGTTCGACTGGTTCGACCGCTGGCTCAAGTAACCCAAGCAGAAGGAGTGCCTTACGCATGCGTCCCAACATCCTCTATATCCATTCCCATGACACGGGGCGATACACCCAACCTTTCGGCCATGCCGTGTGCACGCCCAACATCCAACGGCTGGCTGAGCAGGGCGTGCTGTTCCGGCAGAACCATTCCGTCGCCCCCACCTGCTCGCCGAGCCGCGCTGGCCTGCTGACCGGCATGTGCGCCCATTCGGCCGGCATGATCGGCCTGGCGCACCGTGGGTTCAGCCTGTTCGACTATGGCCAGCACCTGGTGCACACTTTGCGCGGGGCAGGATACCGCTCGACGCTCATCGGCGAGCAGCATGTGGCCGCCCGCGCCGATATGATCGGCTATGATGAGGTGGTGCCCCTCAAGAGCCACGATGCGGCTGACGTGGCGCCGGCCGCGGTGACTTTTCTCGATCAGGCCCCCCAGGAGCCATTCTTCCTATCAGTGGGCTTTGCCGAGACGCACCGCGAGTTCCACCAGGCAGGCCCAAGCGAGGACGAGCGCTACACCCTGCCGCCGGCGCCACTGCCCGACACCCCCGAGACGCGCCGCGATATGGCCGATTTCAAGGCCAGTGTGCGCATCCTCGATGAGGGCATGGGCAAGGTGTTTGCCGCGCTCGAGCGCAACGGCCTGGCCGAGAACACGCTGGTTATCTGCACCACCGACCATGGCCTCGCCTTCCCGATGATGAAGTGCAACCTCACCCAGCATGGCATCGGCACGCAGCTCATCATGCGCGGGCCGGGCGGCTTTGAGGGCGGCCGGGTGTGCGATGCGCTCGTGTCGCATGTCGATATCTTCCCCACGCTCTGCGATCTGCTGGAGATCGACCCGCCAGTCTGGCTGCAGGGGCGCTCGCTGCTGCCGCTCATCCGTGGCGAGGCGCAAGAGATCAACGAGGCGGTGTATGCTGAGGTGACCTATCACGCCGCCTACGAGCCGCAGCGCACGGTGCGCACCAAGCGCTACAGCTACATCCGGCGCTTTGGCGGCAAGGCGAGGCCGGTGCTGCCCAACCTGGATGACAGCCGGAGCAAGACGCTGTGGCTCGACAGCGGCTGGGCCGACCGCGAACTGTCCACAGAGCAGCTCTACGACCTGGTGTTCGATCCCACCGAGTCTCACAACATCGCTGGCGACCCAGCCATGGCCGGCGTGCTGGCCGAGATGCGCGCCAGGCTCGAGGCGTGGATGCATCGCACCGCTGACCCGCTCTTGCGGGGCGAGCCGGTGCCTGCACCCAAGGGCGCAGTGATGAACGACCCCGATGGCGTGTCGCCGCGTGAAGAGCCTATCCCGGCGGTGTGGTAGAAAGGGGGCCTCGCGTGGCAGCCAAACTGCGATTGGGGCTCATCGGCGTCGACGACGGGCAGGAGCTCGAAGCGGCGCTGGGCGCCGAGCACGTCGAGGTATCTGGCTTTTGGGGCGAGAATCAGGTGCTCATGAGCGAACTGGCCGCACACTATGGCCTGCTGGCCGTAGCGAGCTGGCATCACCTGGCCACGGCCGATGCCCTGTACGTTGGCCCGCGCCTGTCGAGCCCTGCCCAGGTGCTGACCCAACTGGCCGCCTGGCAACGTCCACTGCTCCTGTCGTCAGCCTTGCTGGCGTGCGAGCAGGCCGAGGCCTGCATCGCGCCGCTGCTGGCATCGAGTGGCGTGGTCAACGTTGCGCGCGCAGCGGCGGTAGATGACGGCCTGGCCTACTGCCGCAGTCTGGCGCAAGGCGGCCTGCTGGGCAGCGTGCTGGGCGCGACGGTGCGCGTCGCCAGTGCCGACCGAGACGCTGCCTGGGTGGCGTTGGCCGATGAGTTGGGCACGGCGCTGTGGGTCTCGGGGCTAGAGCCGCGCGCTGCGCGCTGGTCGTCGGCCGACGCCGAAGGGGCGTTGGCCGTCACTGCGCTGATCGAGTGCGGCGACGGCGCGTCGCTCAGCGTGCAGATGTTGGCGGGGGTGCCTGGCGGCGCCCACGATGACCTGCTGGCTCCCCGCATCCTGGGCTCGCGGGCGCAGCTCATCTTGGCGCGCGAGCCACTGGGCTGGTTCGTGGCGGCCTCAGAGAGCAACGTCGGCCGTCGTTGGGAAAAGCTCGTCTATGCTGGCCTGCCGGGCTCGCTTGGGCGCAGCATGGATGCCTTTGCGCGCGCTGTGCTGGCCGACGAGGCGCCGCCGTCGCGTTTGACCGGCGAGGTGGCGTTGGTCCGGCTGATCGCTGCCATGCGGCGCACCGGTTACGGCGACTGGTCGGCAGACTAGCGCGCTGCGAAACACGAGACGCCCTCGACCGGTGCATCCGGTCGAGGGCGTCTGCAGCCGCGACGAGGGTCAGTTCTGGCCGTTGGTGTTGACCATCGTCACCACCACTGGCCGTCGACCGGTCTCACGGTAAAAGAGATCTGAGAGGCCGCGCTTGATCTGGCGGCCGATCTCTTCCTCGGGGTCGGCGCCGAGGCCGTTGTGCGAGACGATGCTCTCGATGGTGTTGCGGGCTGCGTCCATCAACTGCGCCGACTCGGGCACATAGACGAACCCTTGCGAGACGATCTCTGGTTCGGCCACCAGGTCGTGCTTGCTCAGATCGACCAGCACACGGGCCACGACAAAGCCATCGTTGGCCAGCGACTTGCGGTCGCGCAACACGGTGCTGCCCACATCGCCCACCAGCGCGCCGTCCACCAGGATGTCTTCCAACTCGAGCTTGTCGCCGCGCTGCAGGCCGCGGGGCGTCAGCTCGAGTGACTCGCCGTTGTCGAGCATGAACACGTCGTCATGCTCAAAGCCCAGCTCATACGCCAATCTGGCATGAGCGCGCAGCATACGATAGGCGCCGTGCACCGGCACAAAGTAGAGCGGCCGCAGCAGGTTGAGCATCAGCTTGAGCTCTTCCTGAGCGGCATGCCCCGAGACGTGCACCCCGGCGTGGCGGCCATAGACGACATCGGCGCCCAGTCGCGCCAGGCTATCGATGTTGCGATAGACCGCTGTCTCGTTGCCGGGGATGGCCTTTGATGAGAGCAACACCGTGTCGCCCTCGCGAATGCCGATCTGTCGGAAGCGGCCGGTTGCCATGCGCGCCAGCGCGGCGTTGGGCTCGCCCTGCGACCCGGTGGCGAGCACGCAAACCTGGTCATCGGCCAGGTTCTCGATCTGTGCCAGGGGCACGCGCACGCCGTCGGGAAAGCGCACATAGCCGAGCTGCTCGGCGATGGCGATGTTATCTTCCATGCTACGCCCGGCCACGGCCACCTTGCGCCCGTGCTTGGCCGCCGTCTCGATGACCAGCTGCACCCGCGATAGCAGCGATGCAAAAGTGGCCACGATGATGCGGCCCTGCGCACTCGCAAACGCCTGATCAAAGGTGCTTACCAGCTCGCGTTCAGAGGCGGTATAGCCAGGAGACTCGGCGTTGGTGCTATCCGAGAGGAGCAGCACGACGCCCTCGTTCGCCAGGCGAGCCAACTCGCTCAGATCGGTGGTGCGCCCCTCGATGGACGTGTGATCGATCTTGAAATCGCCGGTGTGCACAATGAGCCCCATCGGCGTGCGTATGGCCAGGCCCACGGCGTCGGGGATCGAGTGATTGACGTGAAATGGCGTGACGCGGAACGGCCCGATGACGATCTCGTGTCCGGGCTGCATCGTGTTGAGCGTGGCCTTGTTCTTGGCCGCGCTGTGCTTGAGCTTGTTCTCGACCAGCCCCCGGGTGAGCGGGGTAGCGTACACGGGCGCCGGCACCTGCTCCAGCAGGTAAGACAGCGCGCCGATGTGGTCTTCGTGACCGTGAGTCAGGACGATGCCGCGCACACGGTCGCGGTTCTCAACCAGGTACGTAAAGTCGGGGATGACCAGGTCGACGCCCAGCATCTCCTCTTCTGGGAACATCAACCCCGCGTCGATCACCATGATTGTGTCGTCGTGCTCGAGCACGAGGCAGTTTCTGCCGATGGCCCCCATGCCACCAAGCGGTATCAGTTTTACAGCCATCTGTGTGATAGTAACCCCTCCAGACAAAAGCAATTGGAGCAAGAAAAAAAGCGCCCGTGACGTAACACGTAGGGCGCCCAATGCCTATGCATAACGCGTGACACCTGCACGCGATGACTTCTACAGCCGTCGTGGTACTATAGCATAGATCGCATAAGCGGTCAACTCTGCCCGGGCCACTGCAACGACTACGCCTGGCCCTTGCGGTCGGCCCCACGCACCTCGCGGCGCCATATGCCGCCAAAGCCCAGCGCTGAAACCAGGGCGCAGCCCATGAACCAGGCGAACAGTGCCTGTGGGCCGATGGTGTCATACATGGGCCCAACGATGGCGCTGCCCGTGGCGCGGCCCAGCCCGTTGACCAGGCTGCTCATCAGCGCCTGTGAGGTGGCCGCCATGCCCGGCGGAGCCCGCCGCGCGGCGAAATCTACCGCCCCCACCTGCGCCGTGCCCGAGGTAATGCCCATCATCACCTCGGTCACCGCCACCGCCCAGGCGTTGGGGATGAACGACCATACGGCCAGGCGCAACGCGAACATGGCCATGGAAAAGACCATCAGGCGTTCGCTGCTCCAACGCTGCACCAGGCCAGGCAGCAGCGTCACCATCAGCAGCACCTGGCTGACGGAGCCGATGGCCCCCGAAAGCCCGATCAGGCTCTCTGAGGCGCCCAGCGTGTCGAGATACAGCCCGGCATAGTTAAAGGTCACGCCCTGCAGAAGCATGGTCACGAACAGCGCCGCCATCATGGTCAGCCAGGCGCGGTCGCGCCCCACGGTGCCCAAGCCCCCAAAGAGATCGACGCGCAGCGCCTTCTCATCCGATCGGACGCCGAGGCTGACCGCCGCGCCGATCACCATCAGCACGGCATAGGCGGCGAAAGACCAACGCAGGTCGACATGTTGCACCAGCACGCCGGTCAGGTAGACCATCGGCGCATAGCCCAGCGAGCCAAAGGCGCGGATCACACTGTACTCGTGACGGCGCGGCCCCAGCGCGGTGACGGCGCCGCTGTCCATCAGTGGCTGCATGGGCGCCTGGATGGCGGCATAGAGCACATCCCAGGCCATCAACGGCCAGAACCGCGTGCAGAACGCGGTGGCCACCATCGGCACAATGCTCAAGAGCGCCACGATGGTAAACAGCCGCTCCCGCAGGTTGAGCCGGTCGGCCAGCAGACTCCACAGCGGGCCGGCCACCAGCATCACCAGCGGTTGCACGGCGATGAGCGCGCCCACGGCGCTGTTCGAGAGGCCTACTCGACGGTAGTACAGCGTGCGATAGATCGACGTGGTGCCATAGGCGGCAAACACCATGAAATAGAGCAGCTTGAGCCGCGTGACAGCCGCACGCTGTCGCGCGTCCAGGGGCGGCAGCGCCGGGGCCGATAGGCTCACAGCCTACAGCTCGACGATCTGCCCGTCGTGGGCAAATGCCGCCCACGATGGCAGCAGCGGGCCGTGCACGTCGGGGTCGATGTCGTGGGTCATGTGCGTAAAGAGGCACCGCCGTGGCGCGATGGCGGTGGCATAGGCCAGCGATTCGTCCAGCGACAGGTGGCTGCCGTGCGGTCGGGGGCGCAGGCAGTTCAGAATCAGCAGGTCGAGGCCCTGCAGCTGCTGCAGCGACTCGTCGGGGATCGCCTTGACGTCGGGTATGTAGGCCGCCGCAACTCCGCCCCCCTCGAGGCGATAGCCCTGACAGCCGTTGAGCGGCCCGTGCACCACATGGATCGGCGCCACGCGGAGCGGGCCGACCTCTCCGGCGGCATCGAGCACGTGCTCGGAGAGCGCAGGAATGCCGCCGCCGACATAGCCATCGGGCTCAAAGATGTAGCGAAAGGCTTCGTGCAGCGAGCTCAGCGTGTCGGCTGAGCCGTAGATGTCGATGGGCGCGCGTTGCTGCGCGCAGTAAGAGCGAATGTCGGGCAGGCCGTAGATATGGTCCGCGTGGGCATGGGTGAACAGCACGGCGTCGAGCCGGGCCACGCGGTTGGACAGCATCTGCTCACGGAAATCCTGCGAGGTGTCGACCAGCAGGTTGTAGCCCGCTTGCTGCACCAGAATCGAGGCGCGGGTGCGGCGGTAGCGGGGGTCTGTAAGCGCTTTTTCACAGACGCGGTGCTCACAGCGGACATAGCCATTGAGCATGCAGTCGAGCATGGGCACGCCGTGTGAGGTGCCCGAGCCCAGCAAAGTGATGCGCACGTGCTCACCTTCTGACGGTAGATTGGCGCTGGCGCCATCGGCGGCATGATAGCACGGTGCTTGCCGGCCACCAACTGGGCAGCGCCACGTCAGGGGCTCAGCAGGGGGATGATGATTCCCCAGAGGCTGTAGGCGCTCAACGCGGCCAGCGCCGCGGCCACCGCCAAAGGCATGAGCCAGCGCCAGCGCTCCGGCAGGCGGTGGATGATCAGCAAGGTAAGCGCGGCCGCGGCGCACAGCGCCAGCGCATAGAGCGGCAGGTCACCGCGCGCCAGCCCCCAGGCGAGCAACCCCGCGGCGACCAACGCCAGCAGCGCCAGCCCCCAGCCGGGGCGTCGACCGGTCATCGCCAGGCCATAGGCCAGGGCAATGGCCAGCGCAGGCAGGGCCGGGAAGAGATAGCGCCCCTGAAACTGGACGAACTGCAGGTTGTACCATAGAAAGGACGTCGCGGTGAGTGCGGCCCAGGCTGAGAGCAGGAGCACGCTGCGCCACGCCGCGGCTCCGGTGCGCGGCCGGCCGCGCCAGCCGGCTAACAGCCCGGTGACGCCCAGCAGACTGACCACCGCAAGGCCGAGGTAGGCGCGCTCGGGCAACGGCGCGGCCATCCAGCCAAACTGCCCCCAGTAGCTCTGAAAAGTGGAGCGCGCAAACGAGAGCAGATAGCTGCGCCAGCCCACCTCGGCGATCAGGTCGGTGGTGCGCAACTGGCCCACCACGATGGCGTCGTGCCGCACCAGCCCCAACGGATCGCCGCAGCCATAGACGGCGACGTTGCGGGCCAGCCAGGGCAGCGTCAGCACTGCTGCCACGCCTACCACGAGCAGGCTGCTGAGCAGCGCCTGTCGCCAGGAGAGGCGTCGCTCGACCAGGGCGTCCCAGAACAGGGCAGCGGCCACCAGGGGCACGGCGACATAGGCCTGGAACTTGATCACCGCGCAAAGCCCCACGAGCAGGCCCAGCAGCGCGCTGTTCTGAGGCGACCACCGCCGCTCGGCCGGCGCCGCCAGCCGATAGGCCACCGCAGTGAGCGCCACAAACGCCAACGCGTCGTTGTTGGCCGCCGCTGTGACAGCGATGTACATGGGCGTCATGGCCGCCAGCGCCATCGCGCTCAGCGCCAGACCACGGTCAGCAAACAGCCGCCTGGCGAGGCCGGCCAGCAGCACCAGCGCAGAGCCGCCCAGCAGCACCGACAGCAGCCGCAACAGCCGCAACTGTGTCGCGATGGGCGCAGGCGATGCCAGCCGCAACAGCGCAGCCGACAGCAGATAGTAGGCGGGGGGCTGGTGCGCCTCGTAACGGATGCTCTCCACCGGCATGTGGGGGGGAAAGCGCTGGGCCTTGATCTCCTCGAGATAGGCCGCGGGATAGTCGCCCGGCTCGAGGACGGGCAGCCGCCCCTCGACGGCGATGTGATGGGCATAGTTGTAGTGCGCCGGCTCGTCCGGCGCTTGCCAAAGGGGTGTGCCCAAGGCATAGGCGATACCCAGCGCCAGGTAGACGCCGAGGATTGCGGCCAACCCCATCCGGTATGCCCGCTCTGTTCGCACCACGTGGGCCTCCAAAGCAGAGGGCGGCCCTGCGGCCGCCCTGCACTACATCTGCCGTGACTGGCCGAGTCTGGCGAGCTCCTCTTCGACCATCTCGGGATCCAGTTTGGCGAACAACGGTTTGGGCGTCACCAGCGCCTGCCCCGGAGCAAGCCGGCTAGGGCCCCAGCCGTCGCCCTGCGGCGCATGGTGATAGGTGAGGCCCAGGTGGGTCTGCTCACCCTCGCTGTAGGTGACGACCTCTTGCTGCCCGAACAGATCATCGGTGTAGCCCAGGTAGGTGTGCAGCTGCTGCGAACTGAACGGCAGGAAGGGCAGCAGCAGCGTCTTGAGCGAATCGATGGCCCACAGCGCCACATAAGTGGCTGTGGCCGCCCGCTGACGGTCGCTCTTGATGATCTTCCAGGGAGCGGCGGCGTCGAGGTAGCGGTTGGCCTCGCGCGCGGCGGCGATGGCCTTGCTGAGCGCCAGCCTGAACCGACAGCCCTCGATATCGGCGCCCACCTCGTCAAAGGCGGCGGTGATGGTGGCCTGCAGCTCGCGATCGAGATCGGTCAGCTCGCCGGGCGTGGGCACCTGGCCCTCAAAGTTCTTGAATGCATAGGTCAACATGCGGTGGGCGAGGTTGCCCCAGGTGCCGACCAACTCGTTGTTGTTGCGGTCCAGGTACTCTTGCCACGAAAAGTCGCCATCGGCGGCCTCGGGCGCCTGCGCCGTGAGGTAGTATCGCAGCGGATCGGGATCGTGCCGCGAGAGATAGTCGGGGGCCCACACTGCCCAGTTGCGGCTCGACGAGATCTTGCGCCCCTCGAGGGTGAGGAACTCGTTGGCGGGCACATCATAGGGTAGCTGCCGTCCGCCATAGCCCATCAACATGGCTGGCCAGATGAGCGTGTGGAAAAAGATGTTGTCTTTGCCGATAAAGTAGTAGGAGCGTGAGGGCTTGTCCAGGTCCCACCAGTTGCGCCATAGATCGGGCTCGCCGCGGTTCTTGGCCCACTCCACCGACGCAGAGAGATAGCCGATCACGGCATCGAACCAGACATAGATGCGCTTGTCGTCATAGCCGGGCAGCGGCACCGGAATGCCCCAGTTGATGTCGCGCGTGATGGCACGACCACGCAGGCCTTCGTTGAGCAGGTTGACCGAAAAGCTGCGCACGCTGGGCCGCCAGTATGTCTTGTCGCCGATCCAGGCCTGCAAGGGCTCGTTGAACTGGGCGAGGTCGAGGAAAAAGTGCTCGGTCTCGCGCACCACGGGCGAGTGGCTGCAGAACTTGCAGCGCGGCTCGATCAGTTCCAGCGCGTCGAGCGGTTTGCCACAGTTGTCGCACTGGTCGCCGCGGGCGTCCTCAAAGCCACAAAAGGGACAGCGCCCTTCGACGTAGCGATCGGCCAAAAAGCGCTCACAATCCTCGCAATAGAGCGCCTTCATCGCCTCTTTGTAGATGTAGCCCTGGTCGAGCAGCCGCACGAAAAAGTCGGTCGTGATCTCCCAGTGGTTGGCGGTGTTGGTGTGCGTGAACAGGTCGAACGTGATGCCCAGCCCGATGAAGGACTCGATAAAGCTACGGTGATAGCGCTCGATGACCACTTCGGGCTCGACGCCTTCCCTCTCGGCCGTCACGGTGATGGGGGTGCCGTGGGTGTCGGCGCCCGAGACCATCAGCACGTGATTGCCGCGCAGACGATGGTAGCGCGCAAAGATGTCTGGGGGCAGGTAGGCGCCGGCAACCTGGCCCAGGTGTAGCGGGCTATTGGCATAGGGCCAGGCAACACTCACCAGTATGTGCTCGTTCATGGTGCTCCTCGGTATCGAAATGACGCGCCAGTATCTGGCGGCGGGGAGTGGGCGGGTCGATGCGGGTGGTTTCTACTGGGGGAGGCCCCCCATGACGCCCTTGGCCGCGCAGGCGTGGCGCGTCAGGCCGCGGAGCGAACCGACACGGTTGCAGCAGAGCTGCCCCAGGCACGATGGGGCCGCCGTCGTGATGTGACGCGGCCAAATCGAGAGTTGCCCGTGGCAGGCCCTGACGCTCACCGTGCCTCCTTGTGCAGATGCAACCATTCTAGCCTTCAGGCGGCCTGGCGTCAATCCCTGCGATAGAGCCCCCGCCATTCGTTCAGCTTGACGCGCAGTAACTGGGTGGCCATCTCGGCCGATTCGGAGAGGTAGCTCTTGTTCTTGCCGCGCGATACGTCGCGATTGGCCCACTCGACGGTGACCTCGGCGATGCGATAGCCGGCGCGCTCGGCCAGATAGAGCAGCTCGACGTCAAAGGCCGTCACCTTCCAGCCGGTCACCTGCACCGGCCGCTGGATCACCTCGAGCCGGGCAAACAGCTCGCGCGCCACGTCGGTGCGCATGGCCTTGAACCCACACTGGGTGTCAGAGATGTCGCGCAACATCAGCAGCCGCCTGAAACCACGAAAGACGGCCGAGCCGAGCTTGCGCAGCGGCGAAAAGTTGGCGCGGTCTTGCCCGCGCGAGCCGATCACCACCGAATAGCCCTCGGCGAACCTCGGCAACAACAGGTCGAGCTGCTGGATGGGGGTCGACTGATCCATGTCGGTAAACAGGACGATCTTGCCGCGAGCCGCCTGAATGCCCGACCAAACCGCGGCGGGCTTGCCGCCGTGGGGGTTCTGCAGTAGCCGAAAGTGAGGCAGGGCGGGCAGCCGCTGCTGCACGACCTCACGGCTGTCGTCCGAGCTGCCGTCGTCCGAGATGATCACTTCGTAGGCATAGGCCTGCCGCGAGAGATAGGCATGCATCTCTTCGAGCACGCCATGCGCCAGATTCTCCTGCTCGTTGTAGCAGGGCACCACGACCGACAGGTAAGGTGTGTTCACAGCCTCAGTCCAGTATGGCTTGGATATAGTCGACGCCCACACGAGCTCGACGCCAGCGGGCGCGACGCTCAGCTCGCCAGCGATGCATCGTCGCCAGGCCAGCGAGCTGCCCCCGCAGGCGCGCACGGGCCGCCGCACCTCTGATAGCGCGTAGCGCCCGCCAAGCGATGCCGAGTTGCGCCCTGATGATCGCTGGCCAGGAGCGCCGCAGCAACGGCGGCGGATAGTTGCGCGCCAGAGTCCACAGGGTGTTGCGCCCCACGTAAAATGACGACAACGCCCCGCCGCCGGTTGCGCTCAGGCGGTGGTAGATCACCGCATCGGGCACATAGACGCAGCGATAGCCCGCCAACTGGGCGCGCCAGCTCAAGTCCACGTCCTCACAATACATGAAAAACGCGGTCTCGAACAGCCCGATCTCGTCGAGCATGGCGCGTCGCAGCGCCAGCGCCCCGCCCGAACCGCCAAAGACCAACTCTTCGCGATCGTAAGGCGGGCCGTAGGGCTGCCACACGCCGCGCGAATCTGGCGTGCCGTCGCGTCGGTAGAGGTCACCCGCGGCGTTGAGGATGTCGCGGCGGTCATAGAGCATGATACGCGAGGTCGCCATGCCCGCCTCAGGGTGCCTGTCGAGGCCTGCAATCAGATGCGCCAGCCAGTCTGGCTCGGCCTCGGTGTCATTGTTGAGCATGACCACGATCTCGGCCTGGCTGTGCTGAATGCCCGCGTTGCAGCCGCCCGAATAGCCGCCGTTGGTCGACAGGGCCAGGGTGCGCACAGTTGGGAACTCGCGTTCGATAAGCGCCAGCGACTCGTCGTGCGAGGCATTGTCGACGACGATGACTTCAAAGTCGTCGTAGGTCTGGGCGAGCAACGAGGCCAGACAGGGCCGCAGCAAGTGCGCTCCGTTCCAGTTGGGGATGATGACCGCGACCCTGGGGCCTGGCATCGCTAGCTCAGCTCGAGCGAGGCGAGGTACTCGGCGAGCGCCTCGCGCCAGGGGCGCATGGTGATGCCGATGGCCGCGCCAAAGGCGTTGCGCAGTTCGACGCGCTTGGGCACACGCGCGGCCCGCTGATACTCTTGGGCGGCGTGCACGGGCACATGGCCCAGGCCGGCCAGCTCGAGGATGGCGCAGGCCCACTCATGCCGCGAGCAGACGCCGCTGTTGGTGAGGTGATAGGTGCCATAGGCGCCCGTGGGCGCCAGCGCCACCAGCGCTCGGGCCACGTCGGGCGCGTAGGTGGGCGAACCCACCTCGTCGGTCACCATGGTCATCTCGCCGCGCTCGCGGGCCAGCCGGAGCACAGTCTGGCAAAAGTTGCGCGGGCTATGGCCATAGAGCCAGGCGATACGTGCCACATAGTGCCTGGGCGCCAACTCGCGCACCAGTTGCTCCCCGGCCAGCTTGGTGGCGGCATACACGCTCAGTGGGTTGGGCGCGTCGGTCTCCCAGTAGGGCGTCTCTTTGGCGCCATCAAAGACATAGTCGGTGCTGATGTATATGATGGGGCAGTCCAGCCGCTGCGCCGCCAGCGCCAGGTTGCGGCTGCCGATGGCGTTGACGCGATAGGCCAGCTCGGGGTCGGCCTCACAGCCATCGACGTTGGTGATGGCTGCGCCGTGAATGATCAGGTCGGGCGCAAAGCCTGCCACCGTGTCGACGATGCCCAGGTCGGTGATATCGTGTTCGGGCAGGTCGATCTCGAGCCTGTCAGCGTGGGCCAAGGCCGCGACCAGGGCCGTGCCCAGTTGGCCCTTGCTGCCGGTGATGACGACGCGCATGTGCTGCCTCCGCAGGTGTGACGCCCAGGCCCGGGGCCTGATGCCCGACGACGGCCCCGCCGATCGACGCAAAGCCAGGGCGCTTTGCCCTTTGCGTCAGGCTGGGCCATTATAGCATCGCGTGGCAGGCGAACCAACCGTGGCTGCTCTCAGAGCGGCCCCACACAGGAGAGATCATGTCCAGTGATCCACAGGCCGGTAGCGCGCCGGGCGCACCGCTGTTCGAACATATGACGCCCACCGAGCAGACCATCCTCCGTCGTCGCAGCATCCGCAAGTTCACCGGCGAGCCGGTGGCGCCTGAACTTGTCGATCGCCTGCTGATGGCGGCTATGGCCGCTCCTTCAGCCAGCAACCGCCGCCCCTGGGAGTTTGTGGTGATCGACGACGCCGAGCTCCTGGAAAAGCTGCAGCGTCGCCTCATCCTGGGCCGATATCGCCCGCCGCTGGCGATCGTGGTCTGCGGCAACCTCAAGCGCGCCTATCCGTCGCCGGTTGGCCAGGGTTTCTGGATGCAGGACTGCAGCGCGGCGGCGCAGAATATCTTGCTGGCGGCCACTGGGCTGGGGCTGGGCAGCGTGTGGATCGGCATCCACCCGGTAGGGATGTTCGTCAGGGCGGTGTCGCAGTTGCTCAGGTTGCCCAAGGGCATTGTGCCGCTAGGCGCACTCTACATCGGCCACCCGGCCGAGGCTCGCCCGCCGCGCACGCAATATGATCCCTCGCGCGTGCACCGCAACGGCTACTAGGCAAAGAGGGCAGCGAGCTGCGCAAAGCGCTCCAGGCGGCGCAGCCGTGGCGATTCGATCAGTGCCTCGAGCTCTTGGTGCCAGGTGTGCGGGCTGGGTATGTAGACCGCCCCGAGCCCTGCGCGCAGGGCCGGGTTGATGTCAGAGCGAGGGCTGTTGCCCACCATCCAGGTGTTGTCGGGGTCGAGCCGCAGAGCCGTGATCAACGCGAGGTAGGCAGCGACGTCTTTGTGGGCCAGCACATGCGCCCTCTCAAAGTGGGCGGCCAGGCCAGAGCCCTGGAGTTTGGCCAGTTGGAAATCGACCTCGCCTTTGGTTACCATGATGAGGGAGCAGCATGACGCCAGCCGCCCGAGTGTCGCGGCCACATCGGGCAGCAACTCGACAGCCGGGCTAAAGAGCCGTTGCGTGCAGGCGCGCACTCTGACCAGTTCCAAGTCAGTGGGCTCGCGTCCCTGCTCACGGGTTAGGTGTCGCCAGGCGTCGAACAGGGCGCTGGTGAAGGAGGTAGGGCCATAGCCACCCTCAGCGATATGCACGTGCTCATAGTGGTCCACCAGTGGCTGGACGCGACGCCGAGCGACGCCCAGCCCTGCCACCAGCTCGGCAAAGCGCGCCGTGCTGGCGCGGTAGTGCAGGTCGTTCTCCCACAGGGTGTCGTCAGCATCGATGAGCAGCGTGCGCCGGCCGTTGGACGACATGATCACCTCCAGAGGCGATTGTAGCCATGATCATGCGATGGCCCAAGCGGTCGGATGGCTCGGTGCTTTTTGCATTTGCCCCGGCAGGTGCTATCATATCTGAGGATGAGGTCGCAGTGATGCCCCCGGTATGGCCTGCAACATCGCAGGCGGCTTGGGGGTCTTTTTGTTTGTGGAGACTAGGCCGTGCGCATTGGTATTGACGCTCGCCTGACACACTATCGGCAGGCTGGGATCAGCCGCTACACCATCCAGCTCGTCGAGGCCTTGGCGCGACTCGACCCCACGGACGAGTTTCTGCTGCTGCAGAGCTTTCGTAGCCGCGAGCCGCTCGTCGATCACTCGTCTTTTGTGCGCCGCAGCCTCTATACGCCAGCGCATCACCGCCTCGAGCAGTACACTCTGCCGCTAGAGATCGGCAAGTTTGGCCTGGATGTGCTCCACAGCCCCGACTTTTTGCCGCCTTTCCGGCGCAACTGTCGGTCGATCATCACCATCCACGACCTGGCTTTTCTGCTCTATCCACACTTTTTGACCAAAGAGTCGGCGCGCTACTATGGGCAGATCGACGAGGCGGTGCGGCGCACCGATGCCATCATCGCCGTGTCAGAGGCCACCAAGAGCGATATCGTGCGGCTGCTGGGCGTGCCCGAGAGCCGCGTGACGGTGGTCTATGAGGCCGCTAGCAGCGTCTTCAGGCCGATCGACAAGCAACAGGCCGCTGATCATGTGCGCGGGCGCTTTGGCGTGCGCGGAGCCTATGCCTTTTTCATCAGCACCATCGAGCCGCGCAAGAACGTGCCCACCTTGCTCAAGGCGTTTCGCAAGCTGCTGAACGACTATCGCCTTGACCTGCAGCTCGTGCTCGCCGGCGAAAAGGGCTGGCTGTACGACGAGGTGTTCCAGCTCGTCACCGACCTCGGCATGGTGGATGATGTGATCTTTACCGGGCGGGTGAGCACCTCGGAGCTGGTCTCGCTCTACAACGCGGCCCAGGTGCTGGTGGCCCCTTCCATCTACGAGGGCTTTGGCCTGACGCCCCTCGAGGCGATGGCCTGCGGCACGCCGGCCATCGTGTCCAACGTCTCCTCGCTGCCCGAGGTGGTGGGCGACGCCGGCCTGTTGGTCGATCCCTACGACGTAGGGCAGCTTGCGGTGGCTATGTGGCGTGCGGTCACCGACAGCGAGCTGCGCAAGAGCCTCATCGCCAAAGGCATCAAGCGCGCCAGTTACTTTTCGTGGGACCGTGCCGCGCGCGAGACGCTGGAGCTGTATCACCGCCTCGCCTAGCCGCTCAGGAGGCGCCGATGTCAGCCGCCGACCGTCACTCGACGCAGAGGGTACTGTTCATAGCCCCGCAGGTGCCCTACCCCCCCGAGCAGGGCACCGCACTGCGCAACTATAACCTCGTCGCGCAGGTCGCGCGTCATCATCGCGTGGCGCTGCTCGCATTCGAGCAACGCCCCCCCACGGCTCAAGAGCTGGAGCACCTGCAAGGCCTGTGCGAGCGCGTCGTCACGGTGCCAGCCCCTCAGCGCAGCCTGCTCGACCGCCTGCGCACCCTGGCGCTGAGCCTCGAGCCCGATATGGCCCTGCGGCTGTGGTCAGTGAGATTCGCCCAGGCTCTGCATGACCTGGTGCGAGATTGGCGCCCCGATGTGGTGCAGGTCGAGGGCATTGAGCTGGGGCGCTATGCGGCCCTCTTGCGCGCCGAGTTTGGCCGGCGTCCAGCCATCATCTTTGACGATCACAACGCCGAGTACTTGCTGCAACAACGCGCCGCCAGCACCGACCTACGCCATCCGGGGCGCTGGATCAAGGCTGCCTATTCGTTCGTGCAAGCGCGCCGCCTGCGCCGCTTTGAGGCGCAACTCTGCGGCCTGGCCGACGCCGTGCTGGCCGTCTCGCCCGATGACGCGCAGGCCATCGCTGCCATCGCCCCGACCGTCGATATGCGGGTCATTCCCAACGGCGTCGACACTGCACTCTATCGGCCTGGCCTGCCCGACGCCCTGCGACTGCAGCATCCGGCCATCGTCTTTACCGGCAAGATGGACTTTAGGCCCAACGTCGACGCGGTGATCTGGTTCGCCGACGAGGTGTGGCCGCGCGTCGTTGCGCAGAGGGCTGATGCCACCTTTTACATCGTAGGCAAGGCGCCCACCGAGGCTGTGTCAGCGCTTACAGCCAGGCCCGGCATCTGTGTGACAGGCTATGTCGAGGATATCCTGCCCTACTTTGGCGGCGCCGATGTATATGTGGTGCCGCTGCGAGTGGGCGGAGGCACCCGCCTCAAGGTGCTCGAGGCGATGGCGGCCGGGTTGCCTCTGGTGAGCACCACCCTCGGCGCCGAGGGGATTGGCGCACGCCATGGCCGCGACCTCTTGCTGGCCGACGCCCCCGATGCCTTTGCTGCGGCGCTGCTACGTCTGCTCGACGACCGCGACCATGCAGCCGCACTGGGCCGCGCCGCCCGCGCTTTTGTCGAGCGGCACTATGACTGGTCGGCGATCACCCCCCCGTTGAGCGAGCTGCTGGCCGCGCTCTAGGCCGGCGCGGGTGGGCTGTAGTCGGCGATCGTCGCCAGTCCCTCGGCCGCCTCTTCGACCGGTGGCCAGGACATCTCCAGGCCGCGCATCTTGGCGAGCAGGATCTCGGCAATGGCGAGGTTACGGTACCACTTTTTGTCGGCCGGGATCACATACCAGGGGGCATAGGACGTGCTGCAGCGGTGTAGCGCATCGTCATAGGCCTCCATGTACTGATCCCACTTGCTGCGTGTGTCCAGATCGCCGACGCGGAACTTCCAGCGCTTCTCCTGCGCGGCGAGCCGGCTATCCATGCGCTCGGCCTGCTCCTCGAGCGAGATGTGCAGCATGAACTTGAGCACCAGGATGCCATTATCGACGAGCAGCTGCTCAAAGTGGTTGATCGCGTCATAGCGCTTGGACCAGACGCTCTCGGGCACGATGTTATCGACGCGCTGCACCAAGACATCTTCATAGTGCGAACGGTTGAACAGCGCCACCTCGCCACGCCCGGGCGTCACGGCGTGCACCCGCCATAAAAAGTCGTGCGCCAGCTCGACCTTGGTGGGCACCTTGAAGGCGGTGGCATAGCAGGCGAGGTGGTTGAACGCGTCGGCGACGTGCTTGATGACGCCATCCTTACCAGAGGCGTCCATGCCCTGCAGCACCACCAGTACGCCATGCTTGCGCTCGGCCAGCAAGAGCTCGTACAGGCTTTGTAGCTCCTTCTTGACGTCTTTGAGGCGCTTGCGGGCAGCCTTCTTGGTCCAATCGCCGGTGCCGGCAGGGTCGATCTCGGCGAGGTGCGGGCTCTCGCCCGGGCGTATGAGATGTCGCTTGAACTCGTTGGGCATGGGCAGGGCCTCCGTGCATGATGCCAGATCATAGTCCAGGCAGGAGCGTAAAAGCAACCCCATGGAGCGAGCTGTGCGGGACAAGGCAAACCCGCTTCATTGACACAGTCTTGCACGCGATGCTAGAATGCCCGCGGTTTCGACCCTGTCGCAAGGAGTGTGCCATGAGAGCGGTGCTCAAGGTGGGATTCGTCCCCTCAGTGCGGAGCAGAGGCTCGATGCCTCCCTGGTGCCTGCAGATGCGCGACGAGGGCCTCGCCGCTCTGCGCGCCATCGATGGGTGGGAGGTGCTCGCTCCGGGGCCGTCGCCCGACGGCCAGACGCGCGATCCGCTTGGCGGCCTCACGCCCGCCGGCGTGGTCAGCGACCTCGATGATGCCGACACCATGGCCACCTATTTTGCGCGCGAGGGGGTGGACGCCCTGGTGCTCTGCCCGCTCAACTTTGGTGACGAGCGCTCGGCCGCCAAGATCGCCGAGCGGCTGCGCGTGCCAGTGCTCCTCTATGCCACCAAAGAGCCGCCCGCGGTGCAAGATCGTAGCCTGGCGCGCGTGTCTGACTCGTACTGCGGCAACCTGTCGATGGCCTCGGGGCTCTATCGGCGCAAGCTGCCCTTTTACTATGCGGGGCTCTTTTTCCCGACGGAGCCGGCGTTGCAGGTCGAGCTCGAGGCCTTTTGCCGTGCGGCGCTGGTGGTCAAGAGCCTGACGCAGGCCCGCATCGGGCACATCGGCGTGCGCCCGCCCACCTTTGAGACGGTGGCCTATGATGAGACGGCCATGCTGAGCAGGTTCGGCCAGAACGTCATCTATGCGAACCTGTCGGATATCACCGACGCAGCGCTGGCGCTGGCCCCCGATGACCCGCGCGTGCTCGCCGTGTTGGCCGACACCCGCGCGTCGATGGCCGCGATCACTGTGGGCGAGCACTATTTGCTCAGCGCTGCGCGCTTTGAGGTGGCCCTGGCCGAGTTCTGGCGCGCCAACAGGTTGGCGGCGATGGCGGCCCAGTGCTGGCCCTCGGTGCAGCGCCTGATGGGCATCTCGCTATGCGCCATCTTTGGTCGGCTCACCAACCAGGGCATGCTCACGGCCTGCGAGGTGGATGTCCTGGGCTCGCTCGCCATGCTGGCGGGCTATGCCGCCGCCAAGCGCGAGACGGTGCCCCACTTTATCGACTGGACCATCCAGCATCGGGACGACCCTAACGTACTGCTGGCCTGGCACTGTGGTAACGCGCCGGTCAGCCTGGCGGCCGATCCCAGCCTGACCGCGCTGCGCTCACGACACAACATGGCCGGCGTGGGCGCGGTACCCGAGCGTGATCCGCAGGCCGGCCTGGCACAGTTCCAGCTCAGGCCTGGGCCGGTCACCTTCTGCCGCCTGGCCGAGTATGACGGGCAGTGGAAGATGCTCATCGCGCGCGGCGAGATCGAGCCCAGCGACGAGACGCTGGCGGGCACCTGGGCCTGGGTCCGTGTGCGCGACCACGCCCGGCTCTATCGCACCCTGGTTGAAGAGGGCTTTGTGCACCACGCCAGCATGAGCTATGGCGATCAGGCGGCCGCGCTGCAGTTGGCCTGCCGGTACCTGGACATCACGCCGGTGGTTGTGGATTGATGGGCGCCCTGGACATCGTTGGCCTGGGGCTCAGCACCCTCGATGTGCTGATCCGCCTCGACCAGTTCCCCACGTGGGAGCACGGCGCGCAACTCGCCGGATTCCGCTTTGACGGCGGCGGCCCGGTGGGCACTGCCATGGTAGCGGCTGCGCGGCTGGGAGCGCGGGTTGGTTATGTGGGGCAGGCCGGCACCGATCGCGCGGCCGAGCTCAAGCTCGAGTCGATGGTCGCAGCGGGGGTCGATCTCAGCCGGCTGGTGCGCCGCCCAGGACTCGAGGCCGCCGTCATCCTGGTAGCAGTGCACGCCAACACCGGTGAGCGGGTGTTCTCGCCCCTCAACGGCATGCGCAGCCAGCAAGTGGAGCCCGAGGAGCTCGATCGCGACTATATCCTGTCGGCCGAGTATCTGCACCTGGATGGTAGCCACCCTGCCGCCGCCTACGAGGCCGCCGGCTGGATGCAGGCCGCAGGCAAGACGGTAGTGTTCGATGGCGCCAAGACCCATGGGCAGGTGTCCGAGCCGATCCGCCATCTGATCGGTAGGGTCGATGTGCTCATCGGCGGGCAGGGCTTTGTGCCGGCTCTGACGGGGATCGAAGACGCGGTGCAGGCGGGCCGTGCGGCGCTGGCCCTGGGTCCGCGCATTGTGGTGCAGACGGCCGGCGAACAGGGGAGTTGGACGACAACCCACGACGACGAGTTTGCCTCACCGGCCTTTGGCGTCGATGTGGTCGACACCACCGGCGCAGGCGACGTGTTCCACGGCGCCTACATTGTGGGCCTGCTACACGGGTGGGGCCTGCGCGACGTGGCGCTGTTCTCGGCTGCCGTGGCGGCCATCAAGTGTGGTCAGCTCGGGGGGCGCCTGGGCATCCCCGATCTGGAGCGAACGCTCGCGTTTCTGCGCGAACGGGGCATCGAGCTGCCGTACCACGGTGCGGCAAGCCCATTACGTCGCTGCTGAGCGATAGTCTGCAAGGAGAGGTCTGCAATGAGTAAGCGCATCGGGTTCATCGGTCTGGGAATCATGGGCACGCCGATGGCGGGCCATCTCGCCAAGGGCGGGCATCAGGTCAAGGTGTACGACATCTTTGCTCCGGCGCGCGAGCGTGCTGCGGCTGCGGGGCTGAAGGTCGCAGAGTCGAACAAGGAAGCTGCCACCGACGTGGACGTGGTGATCTCGATGGTGCCCGACTCGCCGCACGTGGAGGCGGTGTATCTGGGCGAGAACGGGGTGCTCGAGGGCGCGTCGAAGGGGACGCTGCTGATCGACATGTCGAGCATCTCGCCCATCACGGCGCGCAAGGTGGCCGAGCGCGCCGGCGAGCAGGGCTGCCCCATGATCGACGCGCCGGTGAGCGGCGGCGACGTGGGCGCCAAAGAGGCGCGGCTGTCGATCATGGTGGGTGGCGACGAGGCCGTGTTCAGGCAGGCCGAGCCGATCCTCAGGCTGATGGGCACGCCGACCTACTGCGGGGCGTCTGGGGCCGGGCAGACGGTCAAGGCCTGCAACCAGATCCAGGTAGCGATGAACTTTATCGGCATGGCCGAGGCGTTGGTGCTGGGCGCCAAGGCCGGCGTCGATCCGGAGATCATCCTCAAGGTGCTCTCGGCGGGCTATGCGCAGACGCGCGTGATGGACGTGCGCGGGCCGCGCATCATCAAGGGCGACTATGAGCCGGGGTTCCGCGCCAGCTTTCACTACAAGGACCTGAACATCATCCGCGAGGCGGCACGCGCCTTTGGGGCCTCGCTGCCCGCCTCGGCGCTGGCCCACGAGCTGTTCTCGGCGATGATGGCCAACGGCTGGGGCAACCTGGACCACTCGGCCGTGGTCAAGGTCATCGAAAAGCTCAGCAACTGCGAGCTGCCCGTCAAAGAGTAGCGCTGCATGGCGCGGGGCGATCTGCATCGCCCCGCGCCATCCCGTGTCCGCGTATGAGGAGTCGCCATGACCGCTGGGCCACGGGTGGCCGTCGTCGGCAGCATCAACATGGACCTTTCCATCGCTACCGAGCGGGTGCCACTGCGTGGCGAGAACCTGCGCGCACGGCGTCTGACGGTGGGCCTCGGTGGCAAGGGCGCCAGCCCCGCCGTCGCCCTGGCGCAGCTCGGCGCCGCGTCGATGTTGGTGGCCTGCGTGGGTGAGGATGAGTTCGGCGAGCGCGCCTTGCGGACGTTGCGGGCCCGTGGCGTCGACACGGGCGCGGTGCAGGTGTTGCCCGATGTCGACACGGGTGTGGCGCTGATCATGGTCGACGATGCGGGCGAGAACACCATTCTGGTGGTCATCGGCGCCAACGAGCGCCTGCAGGCCGAGCGGGTGCGGGCCAGCCTCGATGGCTTGGGCGGCCTCCCCGGGGCGCTGCTGGTCAACTTTGAGATCCCCGGCGCGGCGGTGCAGGCGGCCATCTCTTGGGGGCGCGCCCACGGCGTGCCGGTGGTGGTCGATGCCGGACCCGTCCGCGACTATGGACCCGAGGTGTGGGCCGAGGCCGACGTGCTCTCGCCCAACGCCGCCGAGACCGAGCACCTCACCGGGCTCAGCGCCGATGACCCGGCGAGCGCCCGGCAGGCGGCCGAGCGGATCAGAGCGCTGGGGCCGCGCGCCGTGGCCCTCAAGCTGGGCGCACAGGGCTGTCTGCTGCTCGACGATGCCGGCGCACGACAGTTGCCGGCCTATGGTGTGACGCCGGTGGACACCACTGGCGCGGGCGATGCCTGGTCGGCCGGGCTAACGCTGGGGCTGGCGCAAGGGCTCTCGCTCGACGACGCCGCGCGACTGGCCAACGCCTGTGGCGCTGTGGCCGTCTCGCGCGCAGGCTCTGTCGAATCGATGCCCTCTGCCGACGACATCGCCCGCCTGCGGGCCGAGCAGCCCGATCCACCGTTGCGGTGGTTGTGACTGGGAGAGTGAAAATGCCACGCATCAGGCAGTTGTCGGGCGAGCGCTGTTTCCTCACGCCACCCCTGGTCGAGGACGCCGCAGACTGGCATGCCTGGCTGAGCGACCTGCGTGTCAGCCTGCCCCTGGGCGACGAGGCCTATGCGCCCGTCAGCATCGCGGCTCTGCAACAGTTCATCGAGGAGCCGGGCGAGCACTGCAGGCTGTTTGCCATCTGCCTGGTGGCCAACGACCGCCCCATCGGTCGCGGCATTCTGTTCAACCTGGATTTCATCAACCATAGCGGCGAACTGGGCATCTTTATCGGCGACCCGGCCTGTTGGGGCCAGGGCCTGGGCCGAGAGGCAACTGCGTTGCTCCTCGACTATGCCTTTGGCCTGTTGAACCTGAACAGCGTCATGCTGGGGGCGTTCGCCTTCAATGAGCGGGCACTGGCCTGCTACCGCAGCGTCGGTTTTCGCGAGATCGGCCGCCGCCGCGCCGCGCGCATCGTCGCGGGCCGCGCCTATGACGTGGTGTTGATGGACCTCCTCGCCAGCGAGTTCGGCTCGCACCAGGTCGCCAAGCTCCTCAACGACGCATAGACCCGGCGCGCGGGCTCAGCGCACCCTGAACATGGTCGCCATCCAGTGGCGAAAGTTGTCGCCGCTGGCCTCGAGATGGGCATACAACCGCCGCATCAGCTCGTCGCGTACCGCCACATAACCCGGGTCGTCATAGACGTTGTGCAGCTCATGGGGGTCGGCCACCAGATCGTATAGCTCGTTAATGTCGGGCGGGTTGACCACCAGCTTGTGGGTGCGCGTGCGGATGCCGCGTTGTGGGTAGGGAAAGTGGTGCCCGTGGAACTGCAGAAACACTTCCTCAGGCCAGTCGGTGGGCCGCTGCCCGCCCAGCAATGGCACGATGCTGCGCCCGGCCACATGCGCGGGCACGGGCACGCCCGCCACGTCCAGGAAGGTGGGCATGAGGTCCATCAGCGTCACCATCGCATCGCAGGTGGCGCCGGCCTGGGCCTGGCCCGGCCAGCGCGCCAGCATGGGAATGCGATAGATGTCGTCATACATCGCCGGACCTTTATCGGCCAGGCGGTGGCCGCCCACAAAGCCGGCGTGGTCGGCTGAGAAAAAGACTGCCGTGCTCTCTCGCAAGCCCAGCTCGTCGACTGCGGCGAGGATGCGGCCGATCTGCTCGTCGATCAGCGTCACATAGCCCCAGTACATCGCCACCAGCTTTTGCCACGCCTCCCAGGGGTAGGTGTCAAAAGCCCAGTGGTCATGGTACCAGCGCTGCACCGCGGGCTTGCCGTCAAAGGTCTCGTCCATGCTGGGGCTGCGCTCCACCCGTGCCGGATCGTACAGGTCGGCATAGGCCTGCGGCAAGTAGTAGGGCAGGTGCGGCCCGAAAAAGTCAGTCCGCAGGAAAAACGGCTGCCCCGTCTCGACACGCCCGCGGGCATACTGGTGCAGCCGCTCGATGGTCAGCTCGGCCAAAAAGTAGGGGTAGGTGCCCTCGACTGGCCCTTCGTAGATGCCGCCGATGGCGATGGACGGCTCGCCATTGGGAAAGGTGCCCCGTATCTCGTCGCGCACGCTCCAGTGCGGCAGGCCATGGTGTTCGAGGTGGGCCTCATAGGCAGGGTGCCGCTTGGGCGCGTCCCATCCGGGGAGGTGAATGCCCTCGAACCCGCTTTCCTCAGGTCCGCGGGTGAGCCCCAGATGCCACTTGCCCACCACGCCGCAACGATAGCCCGCCGCGTTGAGATAGCGGCTATAGGGGATGAGCCCCTCGGGCAGCTCCCAGGGATAGCCCACGTTGCGCTCAAAGTTGGCCAGCATGCCATGCTGGTGTGGCTCGAGGCCGGTGAGCAACGTGGCGCGCACGGCGGTGCAGATGGCCGTGTTCGTGAATGACTCGGTAAAGCGCACGCCCTCGGCGGCCAGCCGGTCGAGGTTGGGGGTGCGGCAGATGACGTTGCCATAGCAGCCCAGCGTGTCGCGGCGGTGCTGGTCGGTGAGCAAGAGCAACATGTTGGGTCGGTCAGCCGGCATGGCGGCCTCCTGCCAGATGATGGTCACAGTGCCGTCCTCTAGCGACCGGGAGACGGGCTCGCCGATGTCGCGTATGGCGCAGCCGGTCGCTGATGCCGTTCTGGTCTGGCCATCGATGACGGGCCTGCGGCATGGTCTCCGCCCTACATCCCTTGCATCGCGGCCCTGCGCGCCTAATAGTCTCGCAATCTCACAAACTCGTCGAGCATGGCCATGAAGCAGTCATAGCGGGCCCCTACCGCGATGCTGTGCGTCGATCCGAGGATGAACCCGCCAGACTCTTTGGCCACGCGCATCGCCGCGCGCACGTCCTCGCGCACGTCGTCAGGCGTGCCGCTGACCAGATGCTCGACAGGCACGCCGCCCCACACCGCCATCTGGCCGTGAACGCGCGCCTTGACCGCGCCCAGGTCCATGCTGGCGCTGGCCTGCACCGACTGGTAGCAGTCCACGCCCGCTTCGAGCAGGCCGTCGAGGATGGCCCAGTTGTTGCCGCAGGCGTGCTGCACAAAGAGCAGGCCATGGTCGTGGGTGGCGCGCACGTTGTCGGCCAAGGCGGGGTAGAGAAAGCGGCGCCACATGCGCGGCGACATGAACGTGCCTTTGCTCATGGCCCAGTCGGTGCCATCCATGGTGGCGTCGAACCCAGGGTTGCGCCACGTGTGCCGTAGCGCCTGGGCGCGGGCCATGCCCGACCGCACGATACGCTCGTAAAGCTCGGGCTGCTCGGCCATCAGCACCAGGGTGCGCTCCATGCTCGCCGGCTGAGGCCACTCGCCGGCCAGCGGAAAGGGGCCGATCACAAAACGGTCAGGAAAGGCCGCCGCGACGGCATCGACCAGTTCGAACACCGACGGATCGGGCGCAGGCTCGTCGCACACCAGGGGATAGTCCTCGGCGCCGATGGGGCGCGTCCACGCCTGCGGATCGTGCACCAGCGTCAGATCGCCGGTGAGGGCCGAGTACTTGAGCACGCGGCCATCGGCATATTCCCAGGCGTCGTCGGCGATGCGTCGCGGCGCCTCGGGCCGATATCCTCTGGGGGGCACCAGGCCCAGCGTCATGCACGCCACGTTGATGATGTCGTACACGTCCAGCGCGCGGTACAGGGCGATGGTGTCCTCGATCAGGCCCTGCACCACCTCGTCACGTCGCCCCTCCCAGTAGGCGATCTGACAACGGGCTTTGGCGCGGTGGTATGTCTTGTGCCCCAAGATGCGCTCGGCGGTGTCATAGTCGATGCTGAAATCGCCCAGTGGCACCCGATCGGGGATGCCGCCGGCCATCGCAACCCGTGTACGCTCTTTGCTGTTCATGGCACGAGACCTTCCGTGACGGTGGCGTGCAGCTCGGCGGCACTCGCTTTGTTTGACAGCACTCTTTTGATGACGTCGGGCCGCACACTCGACCTGCAAGGCCTCATGGAGCGACGACCCCTTGTGACGCCACAGCCAGCTCGGCCAGCCGATCGACCAGGCTGTCGAGGTAGTCAAAGGCCTCCTGGATGGGCTGGGGCGACGACATGTCCACGCCGGCGCCGGCCAGGGCATCGAGTGGATAGACCGAGCTGCCAGCCCGCAAAAAGCCGAGGTAGGCCTCGACCGCGCCCGGCGCACCCGAAATCACTCGGTTGCACAGCGCGCGCGCGGCGGCAATGCCCGTGGTGTACTGGTAGACGTAAAAGTTGGCGTACAGGTGCGTCGAGAACGCGGCCCAGGTGATGCCCTCGCGTTCGCGCTCGTGGCTCACCTCGCCGCCATAGGCCTCTGCGAACAGATCGGCCAACAGGTCGCTCATGCCGTCGGCCGAGAGGGCGTCGCCCTGCTCGATGCGCGTATGCGCTTCCAGCTCAAAGCGCGCCAGCGTCGGCATCAGGAAAAAGTAACGATAGTAGTTCGACAGCGCCTCCTCGACCAGGGCGAGCTGGTAGGCCGGATCGTCGAGCGTGCCCAAGAGGTGGTCGCGCACCATCGCCTGGCTAAAGTTCGAGGCCACCTCGGCCACAAAGATCGAATAGTCGCTATAGATGATTGGCTGTGTCTGCCAGGTGAGGTAGGAGTGCATCGAGTGGCCCAGCTCGTGGGCCAGGGTGCTCAGGCTCTCGATGTCATCGGTATAGCTCATCAGGATCAGCGGGGCCGTGCCGGGTGCGCCCGACGAAAAGGCGCCGGCCGTCTTGCCCTTGGTGGGGTAGACGTCGACCCAGTGGCTCTGCAGCAAGCCCTGGCGGGCGGTGGCCACATAGGCCTGGCCGAGCGGCGCCAGCCCCTCGCAGATCCAGTCCACGCTCTGCTCGTAGGGCACCACTGGCGATCTGCGCGTCAGCGGGGCTCTGAGGTCATAGGGATGCAGCTCTGCACAGCCCATCGCCTCGCGGCGGACCCGCCAGTAGCGATGCAGCACCGGCAGGTTGCGCACAAAGGTCTGCAGCACGTTGTTATAGACGTCGGTGGGGATGTGATTGTCGGCCAGTGCGGCCTCGAGCGACGTGCCAAAGCGCCGCGCCCTTGCCAGGAACCAGTCGCGTTTGATGCCGAACGACATGCAGGCCGCCATGCTGTTCTTTAGGGCTAGGTGGGCATCGGTGTAGCTATAGTAGGCGCTGCGACGCACCGCACGGTCGGCATGGGTGATCAGCGCGTCATAGCTGCCTTGGGCCACCTCGAGCTCACCGCCGGACGATGACACCGCCGGCGCAAAAGTGAGATCGGCGTTCGCCATCACACTGTGAATGTCGGCGCCAGATTCGAGCGGGTCGATGGCCTGCCCCAGCACCTCTTCGACCTCTGCCGAGCGAACGTGCAACGCCCGACGGGCCAGCTCATCAAAGTAGTGGGCAAACCGCGCCAGTCGTGGCTCTGTGCCCGCCCACTCTGCCAACCTCTCGGCGCCGATGGCCAGCAGCTCGGGTTCGGCAAAGGCCGAGGCAGCGGCCAGCTCGGCGTGCACGCCCAGCACCTGAGACTCTCGCTGCCCCGCCTCTTGATCGGTGGCATCCACCGCATACTGGCAACTGGCATAGACGAACAGCTTGCCCAGCCGCTCGGCGAGCCGCTCGCTCTCCTCGAGCCAGTCGGCCACCGCCGACGGCGACTGGCTCAGCCTGCCACGATGGCCCTCGATGGTCGCCAGATCACGCCGCAGCGCCAGCAGCTCGGCCGACCACTCGGCGTCTGAGGCGTAGATGTGCGTCAGGTCCCACTTGTAGCGTGCATCGATGTCTTGGCGCCGCGCCAGGCCCTTCATAGCCCCTCTCCCGGTCATGCGAGCTCGTGCACTTGCACCGGCCGGCCCAGCTCAGACGAGCGCCAGGCCGCCTCGGTCAGCTCGATGACGCGTAGACCGCACTCGGCAGGCACACGGTTCGTGTCGCGCCCGAGGATCACGTCCACAAAGTTGCGGTCGGGCGTCGAGTCGCCAGGCAATTCGCTCGGCTCGACCATCTGCTCCTCGTCAAACCGGCGCTGCAGAATGGCGCCATTACGATAGAGCAGCGCGCCGCGCGTGCCCCAGACGGTGAACTCTTCCCACCACATGGGGCTGTGGCCCACGATCGAGACGGCGCCGCGCGCCCCGTTGGTGAAGCGAATGCTCAGCGCCGAGTCGATGTCCACCGGCAGGTCATAGTTGTTGATGGTGGCATAGACCTCCTGGGCGGTGAGCCCGGTCGTCCACAGCAGAATGTCCACCAGATGGCTGCCCGAATCGTTGAGCTGTCCGCCGCCGCTGAGCGCGGGGTCAGAACGCCACTGGCCACGCTGGCTATGCATCCAGTTCTGGCCCTGTAGGGCGTTCACATAGGTCAGCTCGCCCAGCGCGCCCGAGCGAATCTGGTCGCGGATATAGAGGTACGGCCCCTGAAAGTGACGTTGGTACGAGACCATCAGCACCCGGTCGGCCTGAGCGGCAATGACCTCGTTGGCATGGGCCACAGAACAGACCATCGGCTTTTCGGTGAGCACGTGCTTGCCACTGGCCAGGCAATCGAGGATCTGGCGGTGGTGCAGGGTGTGCGGCGTGTGGATCTGAACGGCGTCCATCTCCACCTGGTCCAGCATGTCGAGATAGTCCGTAAAGACCGGCAACTGCGCGGCCTCGGGATAGTCAGCGACCATGCGTTCCATCGCGCTGACGCTTGGTTCGGTGAATGCCACCACCTCGGCCTCGGGGATCTCGGCCAGCCGCCGCATGTGAGAGCGGGCGATGCCCCCTGCACCGATGAAACCGATACGCACCTTGTCCATCAGGCCTCCTCCAACACGAGCGTGGGTGCGACAACGTCGGCATCTTAGGCGCGCCGCGGCTGTTGCACAAGTGCAGGAGCCGCAGGCGTCTAGCGTTCGCGTCGCAAGAGGGTTGCCGCGGGCATGTCCATCCAGGCGCGACGGTAGGCAGCTATCTCGCCCAGCAGATACTCGAGGCGCACCAGGCTGTCCGCCGCGTCCGAATCTGCCAGGGCAACGGTTGCGTCGGCCGGCAAGGTCGCCCCTGGCTCTGCCGCGTACAGCTCGGCCTGCTGGCGAAACAGCACGGCCTTCCCGCTGCCGACGAGCCAGGCCAGAGCGGCCTCGGTGGCTGCGCCCGAAAGGTGCAGCGCAGCCGCCATGCGCGCCACGTCGAGACGCCCCTCTTTCTCGGCCAGGGCGTGCTTGACCATGCCGCCCACGCGCTGCAGCACGACCGTCGGAACAGGCGCCGTCGGCTGCTCAGCGGGCAGCAGATAGATCACCTGCGGCTTGACGGCGGCCAGCAGCGCGTCCAGGTCGAGGGGCCCCGGCGGCGCCTCTGACAGGGCCAGGGCAACGTGCGGGGTGAGCACCTCTGGCGGCGCGGGATAGAGCAACAGATCGTCTTCGAATGCCTGTCGCAACTCTGCCAGCAGCTCCTCGAGGGGCGACTCGCCGCGCCAGTCCACCACCTCGATGCCACCGACCAACTCGGCCACGGGTTGGGCTTCGTGAGGCTGCGCCGGGCGCCAGGCCTCGAGCGAAAGCTGAGCTTCCTCGCGGCCACCATAGCGGTTGACCTGCAGCATAAAGGCCACGTCGATGGGCTCGCCCGGCTCGGGCAGCGGGCCGGCGTTGAACCACGTCAGGCGGTGCGGCTCGCCGCCGGGGCCACTGACAAACAGGCGGCGGTGGGCGGTCTCGCGCCAACGGCTAACATCCTCGGCCCGCAAGAAGACGGCGCTCTCTGCGGCCAGCACAGGCGCGGGGTTGCCGGCGCCAAAGGGCCGCAGGCGCTCGAGCTGCAGCGCCAACGACAGGCTCGCCTCGGACCAGGGGACGACGGCATCGATCTCGAGGACCGGCTCCGGGGCTGTCGCCGGCGCACGCTGGCGCAGCCAACTGAGCAGGCCCTCACGGAAAGTGTCGAATGACTCGGGCTCGAGCGCAAAGCCGGCTGCCATGGGGTGCCCGCCTTCGCGCAGCAGCAGCGCCCGCTGTGTGATGATGGCCTCGTGGATGTCGATCCCCTCGACCGAGCGTGCCGAACCCACGCTGGGCTTGCCCTCGCGGTGCGCCACCACGATGGCCGGCCGGCCATAGGCCTGCGCCAGTCTGCTGGCCACCAGGCCGATGACGCCCTCTTCCAGGGCTGGCGCCGCCACGATGATGGCCGGGTCGCGTAGCGCCTCGGGGTCGCGCTGCACCAGCTCGTCGACGCGCGCAAAGACAGCCTCGGTGCGCCCGCGGCGATCGGCATTGAGGCTGTCGATGGCGCCGGCCAGCTCAGCAGCGCGGTCGGCGTCGGGGGTCAGCAGTAGCTCGACGGCGCGGTTGGCGTCGCCCAGCCTGCCCACCGCGTTGAGCCGCGGCGTCAACTGGTAGCCGATACTGCCCTCGTCGGCGGTGGCCGGGTCGATGCCGGCCGAGCGCATCAGAGCCGCCAGGCCGGGTCGCCGCGCCCGCCGCAGCACCTGCAGCCCGCGCTGAATCCAGTAGCGCACGTCGTCCACCTGCATGGCCACGTCGCCCACCAGGCCCAGGGCCACCAGGTCGAGCATGGCCTCGCGGGCGGGGGCAAAGCGGGGCGCATCGAGCAGGGCGCAGGCGAGCATATAGGCCACGCCGACGCCCGCCAGCTCGCGAGCCGGGTGGCGCTCTGGCAGCAGCTTGGGGTTGATGATGGCATCGGCCGCAGGCAGGTGTTCGTTCAGGTCGTGGTGGTCGGTGATGATCACGCTCAGGCCGAGCTCGTTGGCCAGGGCCACCGATTCGACGTCGCTGACGCCGGTGTCGCAGGTGATGATGATGCGGACGCCGTCGACAGCGGCTTCCCTTACCGCCTCAGGTGGAAAGCCATGCCCCAGCGCACGGGTGGGGATGCGGTAATCGACTCTGCACCCCAGCGAGCTCAACGCCTCATAGAGCACCGCGGTGGCGGTCTGTCCATCGGCATCGAGGTCGCCCCAGATGCGCACCGGCGCGCGCGTCAGCGCCGCCTCGCCCAGCAAACGGGTTGCGGCGCACACGCCTGGCAGCGAATGGGGGGCCGTGGGCTGGTACCGGCTTGGGTCCAAAAAGCGGCGGGCCGTCTCAGGCTCGACGATGCCGCGCTGCGCCAAGAGCGTGGCCAGCAGGGGATGGCCGCCGACCGCCTCTCGCAGCTCGACCGGCACTGTCACCGTCTCCCGCACCTGCCAGCGCACCGCCTACCCCCTTTGGTCCCCTTGTGCGACACTGGATACGTCAGGAGCCCGCCTGCCGGGGCGGGCTCAGACTGCCCTCACGTGGTCACGAGTCGGCCGCTGCCGCCCCGCTGCAGTTGGGCATCGCGGCCGCGTGCGGCCGCCTAGATCACACCCAGCGCCTGGCCCACCCGGGCAAATGCGGCCAGGCCGGCGTCGAGGTCCTCGCGCGTGTGCACGGCCGTGTTCATCACCCGGATGCGCGCCAGACCACGCGGCACCGTCGGAAAGCCGATCGCCATCGCGAACACGCCCTCCTCGAACAGGCGCCGTGAGAACTCTTTGGCCAGTGGCGCCTCGCCCAGCATCACAGGGATGATCGGCGTCTGGCTATGACCCGTGTCAAAGCCCAACTGCCGCAGACCGGCGCGCAGATAGGCGGCATTGTCCCACAGGTGTTGCACCAGCTCGCCGCCGCTCTCGAGGATGTCGACGGCGGCCAGGCAGGCCGCCGTATCGGGCGGCGTGGTGGCACTCGAGAAGAGGAAGGGACGCGCCTTCTGCCGGATATAGTCGACGATCTGTCGCGAGCCCGCCACGACGCCGCCCACCACGCCAAAGGCCTTGCTGAGGGTGCCGATCTCGACATCGATGTGCCCCTGCAGCCCGAAATGATGCACGATGCCGCGTCCCTGGCCCAGCACGCCCTCGCCGTGCGCGTCGTCGACCATCGTCATCACACCATGGCGCTGCGCCACCTCGTACAGGCCATCGAGCGGGGCGATATCGCCATCCATGCTGAACACCCCGTCGGTGATCAGCAAGCCGCGGCGGTACTGCGGCAGGTTGGCGGCGATGACGCGCTCGGCATCGGCCACGTCGCCGTGCTCATAGACGACGATCTTGGCGCCCGACAGCCGCGCGCCATCGATGATGCTGGCGTGGTTCAGCCGGTCTGAGAAGATCACGTCCTGCTGCCCGCTGTCGCGGTCGCGCCCCACCAGCGCCGGGATGGCCGCCTGGTTGGCGCAAAAGCCCGACTGCACAAACAGCGCATCCTCGACACCCTTGAACGCGGCCAGCCGCCGCTCGAGCTCTAGGTGCAGGGCCTGCGTGCCGGCGATAGAGCGCACCGCCGCGGGGCCCACGCCCCAGCGGTCGATGGCCTCTTGCGCCGCCTTTTTCAGGCGCGAGTCGTTGGCGAGCCCGAGGTAGTTGTTGGTGCAAAAGTTGAGCACTCGCTTGCCATCGACAACCATCCAGCCGTCGGCCGGCGAATCCATCGTGCGCAGGTTGATGAACAGGCCCGCCTCGCGCAGTTGGGCCATCTCCTGATCGATAAAGTCGAACTTGGCCATCATCCCTCCTGAACCCACAGGGTCGTCGATCACTGCTTTGTAGGATAGAGCTCGCCGCGCGCGTGACGCTCGCCCAGCCTGGCGAGCATGTCGGCGGCCATGCGCGGCAGGTCCCAGGCGGGCTGCCAGCCCCACTCGGCGCGGGCGGCGCTGTCATCGATGGAGCGCGGCCACGAGTCGGCGATGGCCTGGCGGCCGTCGGGCGCAAAGTCGCACTCAAAGCCGGGCATATGCTTGCGAATCTCGTCGGCCAGTTCGCTGGCCGCAAAGCTCATCGCGGCCAGGTTAAAGTCGGTATGGTGCACCAGCCTGGAGCCGTCGGCCTCCATCAGATCGATGGTGGCCTTGATGCAGTCCGGCATGTACATCATCGGCAGCACCGTATCGGCGCGCACAAAGCAGGTGTAGCGCCCCTTGGCAATGGCCTCGTAAAAGATGGCCACGGCATAGTCGGTGGTGCCACCGCCGGGCAGCGTCTCGCTGGAGATGATGCCCGGGTAGCGCACGCCGCGCACATCCAGCCCAAAGCGCCGCACATAGTACTCGCACAATAGCTCGCCAGCCACCTTGGACACGCCATAGATAGTCGTCGGTCGCAAGATCGTCTCTTGCGGCGTGCTGTTGCGTGGCGTGTTGGGGCCAAAGACTGCGATGGAGCTGGGGCAAAAGACCTGCCTTATACCCAGCTCGCGGCTCACCTCGAGCACATTGTACAGGCCGTTGATGTTCACATTCCAGGCAAGCTGGGGCTTGGCCTCGCCTACGGCCGAGAGCACAGCGGCCATGTGATAGATCGTGTCGATGCGGTGGCGTCCTACGGTTTCGGCGATGCTCTCGGCGACGGTCACGTCAACCGTCTCGTAGGGGCCACTCTCCCTCAAAGCGTGGGATGGCGGTGTGCGGTGCCCCGCGGCCACGACGTTCTGGGCGCCGTAGCGCTCTCTGAGGGCGAGGGTAAGGTCTGAGCCGATCTGGCCCACGGCGCCAGTGACAAGGATGCGAGGCGAGCTGGATCCCATAGAAGTACCTCTCTGCAATGAGTGTGCGGCCTGCAATGCCGCACAGCAGAGTACGCCGAGCGACGCCTGCGGTCAAACCAGGGGCCGGTCGATCCCAGGCTGGCGTCCTTTCCTCTCCTCACCTATACTCTGCGCACCAAAACAGCGAGGCCGCACCATGACCACTTCACACGTCAGGACCGTTGCTGGCTTGCCGGCCCTCTTTATCGATGGGCGGCGCATCGCCCCGATCGCCGCGTATGTCAACGTGGGTCACGTCGAGCGCTTTCAGCAAGCCGAGATCGACCTGTACACCTTTACCGTGCGCCGCAACTGGTGGCTGGGCCCCAAGCAGTACGATTTCAGCGGCGTCGACGAGTATCTGACCGCCTATACGCACCTGCTCAAGCGCGGCTGGTTCATGCCGCGCATCTATCTGGCCACCGAAGGCGTGGGTTGGTGGGGCCAGCAGCATCCTCACGAGATGAACGTGTTGCGCAGCATCGAAACGGGCGCAGTGGCCGACCAGGACGAGGACGACCCGCGCGTGCCTCGCTACCTGGGCCACGGCGTGCGTCTGGGCCAGCTCAACACGCACTCGTTTCACTCTCAGGTGTGGCGCCACGAGGCGGCCGAGGCAGTTCGCGCCCTGGTGGCGCATTGCGAGGCGCAGCCCTACGCCGACCGCATCTTTGCCTGGCACCTGGCCGATGGCCTGTTCCAGGAGTGGTTCCACTGGAACGAGTACAACTTTGGCGCCATGGCCGACTATTCACCGGCGGCGCAGGCCGACTTTCGCCGTTGGCTGCGCGTCGCCTACCAGGACGACGTCGAGCTCCTCTCTGAGGCCTGGGGACGTGAGGTGATTTTTGAGGAGGCGGCCATCCCCGAGCCGGCCGCCTTTGCCCGGCCAAGCTACGGCCAGTTCTTTGATCCGGTCGCGCAGCGCGACTGTGTCGACTATCTACAGTGCATGAGCGATAGCATCGCCGATAGCATCATCGCCGTGTGCGCAGCGGCCAAGGCTGCGCTGCCGCAGCCCAAGGTCACCTGCGTGTTCTATGGCTACCAGTTCATGAATATGCCACGGCACACCCTCAACGGCCATTTCAGCCTGCGCAAGGTGCTCTCCTCTGATGCCGTGGACATGATCGCCAGCCCTCATTCCTACTCGAACCGCGGCGAGGGCGGCTATCATCACTCGCAGACCGTGCCCGAGGCCATCCGCCGCGCGGGCAAGCTGCATTTCGACGAGATCGACTGCAAGACGTTGTGGACGCCGGACACCGTCACCTGGAAGCGCCACATCAGCCAGCCCACCACGGTGCAGGGCACCATCGAGATGCTCAAGAAGGACGCCGCCTACCAGCTTGCGACGGGCACGGCGCAGTGGTGGATGGACCTCACCGACGACGGCTGGTTTGACGCGCCCGAGCTGGTCGACCCGTTGCGCCGGCTCAAGGCTATCGAGGAGCGCCTGGTCACGCTGGGGCGCTCGTGCTTTGGCGAGATCGCCTATGTCGCCAGCCAGCGCGCCAGCCTCTTTTACGAGCCCGCCGAGAACCTGCACCATGCCGTGGGCTTTATGATGCGCAACTGGTTCATGAGCCGCATGGGGGCGCCGTTCGACCAGGTGCTGTTGGACGAGATCGTGGCCGCCGACCGTGGCGAGCGGCAGATCGGCCCCTACAAGCTCTACATCATGTCCAACCTGTTCTACCTGTCTCAAGCCGAGCGCGCTGCGCTGCAGCGCCTGTTCGCCCGTGACGGCGCCACGGTGCTCTGGCTCTATGCGCCCGGACTACAGAACGACACCAGCGCCGACGTCGATAACATGGCCGCGCTCACCGGGCTGCAGCTCGAGCGTGTCGAGACCTATGGCGAGCTGGACGTAGAGATCACCCGCGGCGACCATCCCCTGACGTGCGACCTCGAGGGCGTGTGCTATGGAACTGGCGTCGACCGCGACCAGTATCTGCGCCCACCCAAGACCCAGTACCTGCCCGACACCCGCATCTCGCCCCAGTTCGCGGTCGTCGACCCCGATGCGACCGTGCTGGGGCGATCGCCGCAGACGGGCCGGCCGGCGCTGGCCGTCAAAGAGATGGGGGCCTGGCGTTCGGTCTACAGCCTCGCGCCTGCCATGTCATGGGAGCTGCTGCGAAACCTGGCGTGTTGGGCAGGAGTGCACGTGTATGTGGAGAACGGCGACATGGTCTGGGGCAACGACCACTTTCTGGCGGTGTATGCCCAGAGCGACGGCGAGCGCACGGTGCGCTTCCCCCGGCGGGTGGATGTCGAGGATGCCTACCACGGTGGCTGGGTGGCGCGCGGTGTCACCGAGCTGACCGTGGAGATGGGCCGTTGGGAGACGGCGCTCTGGCTGCTGCACTAGGCAGCGTGTGACGCCCGTGAGCCGACCCCGCCAGGGGTCGGCTCTCTTCATGGCCGATCGGGCCTCAATCGTCGATGCATACCAGCCCATAGGGCAGCAGCTCGATCTCCGCCCGACCGCCCGCGGCCGGCAGGGGCGTTGCTGCAGCGGGGTCGTGCCACTGGCCATCGACCACACAGCGTTCGTCGAGCCACCGCACCCGACCGTCGACGCTCAGACCGCTCACCCTCAGCCGCTGCGCTCGCCCGGTCAGGTTCGCCAGGATGACACGCTGTTCGCCCTTGCGTCGCAGCGCCAGGCCTTGCAGTTGCAGCGGGTCGCTCAGCTCGATGGCGTGCACGCGAGCGCCACGCCAGCCGGCGAGCCAGCGCAACAGGTGGTAGACCGGATAGGGCGCGCCATCGCCGGCCAGAAGCCCGCGCGGCCCCAGCAACTCATAGTAGGTGAGCGCACTGGCCCCTGCCAGCGCCAACGATGCGATGCTGCCCAGCGTCCAGCCCGCGGCCAAGAGTGAGGGCTGTCGCGGGTCGGGCGCGGCGGCCGTGCGCGGTCGCAGGGTGATGGGCGTGACCGCCACCGGCAATCCCGGGTAGAGCGCCTGCGCCGAGCGCACCGTCTCGGCCTGGGTGGGCAGCGTTTCCACCAACGAGGCGTCGTCAAAGGCGTGCACCTGCGGGTTGAGCGAGTAGAAGACGCCCGCAGCGCCCACGGCTGCGGGGCGCTCGCGGTTCAGGTTGGTAAAGTAGCGGTTGGTGCCCACCCACAGGGCGGCCTCGTCGACACGGCCAGCCAGCGCCCGCGCCGCATGCGCCAACAAGTCGCTGGCACTGTCGCCGGCGACCGTGCAGAGCAGCACACGGGCCACGTCCAAACGCTCGCGCGCTATCCAGTCGACAGCGCGGTTGGCCGTGGATCTGCCGCCATCTATCAGCGCCAGTTCCAGCGGCGCGGGGAGAGCGCGGGCCGTCTGCGCCCAGCGAGTCAGCGTCGCGGCGTCGGTCTCGGGCTGCAGGGCTACGCGTAGATGCCCCGGCGCCAGCGCGGCCAGCCGCGCGGCAGCCGCCTCGTCGAGCGAGCCGTCCTCACCCACCTCAGAGCCGATGGCGGGCAGGGTGGCCGCGCCAACCGGTGCCACGCTGGCCCAGAGAGCCCCCGTAGGCTCCGGCGCGGTCGCTGCCACAGCCGCTGCTCCCTCGAGGTGCAGCGTAAAGGCCTGCTCAAAGCGCTGGCCGCTGTACACCTCGAAGGGGTAGGGCAGCGCCAGCGGCCGCGAGTAGGTCTTGAAGCTGGCGTCGGTCCAGTTGCGTTGATCTTCCATCTCAAAGATGTCGCCTTCCAGCGTCACCGTGGCCCAAACGCCCTCGGCCACCTCGTGTGCAATGGCGGCGATATCGGTGAACGGTTGGTGCGGCGCGATGCGTTCGGGAAAGCGGCCTTCCTCCACCGAGCCGTCGCTGTGGGTGACGCGGCAACGGACGCCGGCGACGGTGGCGGGGTGCAGCAGGCACAGGCCCACGCGGTTGCTCTCAAAGGCGCGCTCGGCGCGCCCCTTGATGCGGTAGGTGATGGCGCCGTCGGGCGCCCCGGTGATCTCGGCTTGCCAGGCCAGCGCGACATCGCCCAGCCGCGAGCTGGCGATGTGCCGGATGACAAAGCCCCGGCTGCCCATCTCCACGCTGTGGCGCTCGATCACATTGGGCGCGGTGCCCCAGGAACCATCGCGCGCCGCCAGGTAGATGCGGCGGACCACCTCATGCGCTCCCAGGCGAATGTAGCGCAGGTCGCCCGCCTGATACACCAGTTCGAACGGCCCCGCCCGCAAAGGAATGGGCTCGGGCTGATCCTCTGGCCGACCGTAGTAGATGAAGTTGCGCTCCATCGACAGAAACCCCTCCCTTGATCTGCTGCGCGTCAGCCGGCGATGTACTGCCGGGCGTGCGCCACGCTCTCGGCAGCCCAACGGGCCTCCAGCGCGATGTTGGCGTCGACGGCGCCCTGATCGGGCGTCCAGAGCTCGATGATGGCGTTCACGTCGCGGCCCTGCTCGGCCAGCGTCTGCAACAGCCAGGGGATGTCGGTACGTCCCTGGCCCAGCGGCCGCCCCTGGATGATAAAGCCCATCATCTGCGCCGCACGAAAGATGGCGAAATCCTTGAGGTGTAGGTTGACCACATAGCGAGCCAGGGTGTTCACCACCACCTCGGGGCCCTCGAGGGCGCCAAAGGAATTGACGGTGTCGAGACAGATGCCCACCCGAGCGCTGTCGACCCGCTGCACGATCGCGGCCAGATCGCGCGCCCGCATGCGATCGTGGTTCTCGATGCCCAGCGTGACGTCGGCCGTCTCGAGGGCGGGCAACAACGACTCGAGGCGCCTCACAACCTCATCCGGCTCCGGCGTATCGCCTGGACTGTCGACGATGACGCGCAGCAGCCGTGCGCCCAGCTCCCCGGCAATGCCGATGTAGCGCTGCACATTTTGGATGGTGAGGCCTTTGGCGCCCACCTCGAGCTCGATGCCTTGCTGAGCGGCGGCCAGTGCCAAGGCTCGACGCTGTGCGACGCTGAGGCTGTGCAATGGCAGGTTGTCGGCCACCTGGATGACCTGCACGCCGAGCCCCACGGCCTTGTCCACCAGGTCGAGCGGGGTGAGCGGGCGCGGCGGCGCATATTCGTTGACGCCGATGGCCCAGGTGTAGGTCCACGAGCTGATGCCGAGCTTCATGCTAGTCCTTTCCGGCGCCGACGATGGCCTGCACCTGCGCCAGCACATTGTCCCATTCGAACGCCTGCTTCCACGCGGGGTTGAACAGCGCCTCACGGCCGCGCGCCATGGCAAGCTTGGCCCCATCCGAGATCTCGACCTCGTAAAAGCCAAAGAACATGCCCACATTGACGCCCATGTGCCCGAGCAAAAAGTCGCGCGCCGCGGCGGCGGGCACTCCCTTGGCGATGACGGCATCGAGCGCCTCGCGCACCACCGATAGGCAGGTGAGCACCACCGTCTCGGTGAGGGCGGGCTCGAGCAGCGCCATCTGTTCTACGGTGATGCGGTGCGCCGTCATCACTGGCGCGAACATGGCCCGCGCGATGGCCTCGCCCAGGGCATAGTCGCGCTCGCCGCCCTGAATGAGCGCGCAGACGATGTGCTGTCTGGCGACGCCCCCGAAAAAGTCGGCCTGCGCCGCAGGATCCTCTTCATGCTTGATCAAGGGCGGGTGGCACGGATGGGTGCAAAAGTAGGCCACGTCGTCGCGGGCGGGCAGTTCGCCGGCGACCGGCGCTGCGGGGTCCAGACAGACGAGCAGGGCGCCGGCCTTCATCTGGGGCACGATGTCCTGCGCCACCCGCCCGATGTAGGCGTCGGGGATGGCGAGGACCACCACGTCCGCCTCACGGGCGGCCACGGCAGCGGGGGCGGGCTCGATGCCACGCTCACGGAGCACGGCCTCGGTGCGCGGGCTGGCCTCGACGTGCAGGACGTGATACTCGGCGGACTCGGCGAGCTTGGCCGCGGTGCGCGTCCCCATCTTGCCGGCCGCGCCAAAGAGGGCGATGGTGGTCATGGTGATGCTCCTCGCACGAATATCGTCTAGCTTACCAGCGACCAGTCTAGGGTCAGACGGGGGGCTGTCAAGCCGCTGGCCTCGGCCAGCATCCGACGCTAGAATACGGCTCAGGAGGTGCGCCATGTCTGAGCCTGCACTCGGCCTCTATGGCTATGCTCCCGAGCTGGCCTTTCTACGGGGCCTGGAGCCCGACGCTCGAGCGGACTGCCTGGCTGGCCTGGGGGCCACGGTCGTCTTTGGCGGCGATGACGACCCCACCCTGGCTGAGGCGTTGCGCGCGCGCGGAATACGCGTGATGGCCGAGTTCGGCTGCTTTGTGGGGCGCGACTGGTGGGAGCGCTATCCAGACTCGCAACCGCTGCTGTCCGATGGCGCGCTGCTCGTCCAGGATGGCTTTTACTGTGGCGTGAACCCTGCTCATCAGGGGGTTCGCGATGCCCTGCTGCGGCGGCTGATGGCGCTGGTGCAGTCGCGGCCGCTCGACGGCCTCTGGCTCGACTTTTGCCGGTGGCCATGCCATTGGGAGGCGCCTGCGCCGCCGCTGCCCGACACCTCGTTCGATGCCGCCACCGTGGCCGCCTTTGGCCGTGATGCTGCCCTGGGCATGTCGGGCGAGGGCGCTACCGCCGCTTGCCTGCTGCTGGGCGAGCTACGAGAAGCCTGGCTGGCCTGGCGCTGCAGCGTGGTGACGCAGTTTGCGGTCGAGGCCGCCGCCATCGTACGGACCGCTCAGCCGCACTGCCTCGTGGGCATGTTCTCCGTGCCCTGGCGGCGCGATGACTGGGACGGTGCGTTGACCCGCATCGTGGGCCAGGACCTGGCTGCGCTGTCTCCGCACATCGATGTCTTTTCGCCCATGGTCTATCACCGCATGTGCGGGCAGGCGCCTGGATGGGTGGCGTCCGTCTGCGAGGATGTGCGTCTGGCGGCCTCGCGGCCTGTGTGGCCCATCGTCCAGTCGGTCGACCAGCCGCCCGGCATGTCGCCGCTGGAGTATCGCGCGGCGCTGCAGGCGGGGCTGAGGGCCGGCGACGGCGTGTTGGTGTTCAACCTGCAGGGGCTCGCGGACGACCAGCGGCGCGCGGCCACGGCCGACGTCTTTGGGGGCCGGTCAGGCTGCGCCTGAGCAGACCCGCCGCAGGCCGCCGAGGCTCCCGCTGGCTGCTATCGCACGCGGCTAGCGCTCGTTGTGCTCGGGCAACGTCACCACGATCTCGTCTCCCGCGCGCACCGTGCCACCCTGCAGCACGCGGCAAAAGATGCCTCGGCGCGGGATCACCGAGTCGCCCACCAGCTTGTGGATCACGTCTGGCTCGTCATGCGGCTTGCCGATCTGGGTGACCGCGAGCAAGGCCGCGCCGATTTGCAGGCGCGCCCCCACCGGGATGTCGATCAGCACCAGGCCTTGCGTGGCGATGTTCTCTGCAAAGCTGCCTGCGCCCACCAGCAGGCCGCGCGCCTGTGCCTCGAGGACGTCCTCCCACGCCAGCAGCGCCACCTGACGATGCCAGGGCCCGGCGTGGGCATCGCCCACCACGCCCCAGTCGACGCGCAGCTCGATGGCCTCCACCGGGTGTTTGCTCACGCCGCGCTGCTCGCTCAGCGAGACAGCCGCTACGCGACCGTTCATGCGCCCTCGGGCGCCGGGCCCAGCACGGTGACCTCGCTGCCGGCGCGCACCATGCCCGGCTCGAGGATGCGCACGAAGATGCCCTCGCGCGGCATCACACAATCGCCCGCCATCTCGTAAATGGCGCAGCGCGCATGGCACTCTTTGCCGATCTGGGTCACCTCGGCCAGGGCGCCGCCCACCAAAAGCCGCGTGCCCACCGGCAACGTGTGCAACGTGATCCCCGCGGTGGTGATGTTCTCGGCAAAGCTGCCTGGCCCCACCTCGAGCCCCTTGGCGCGAATCTTGTCGATGCTTTCCATGGCGAGCATCGACACCTGACGGTGCCAGTGCCCGGCATGGGCATCGCCGTGAATGCCCCAGTTGACGCACAGCGCCGCCTCAGCGATCGGCTCCTTGGGCGTGCCGACCCCCTTGCTCACACACACCGCCACCACACGCCCACTCGTGCTCATCGTGTTCACTCCAGGATGATCTCGCCGCTACGTCCGCCGCTCTTGAGCACCAGGCGCACCCCCTCGATGCGCATGCCGCGGTCGATGGCCTTGCACATATCATAGATGGCCAGCGCCGCCACAGAAACCGCCGTCAGCGCCTCCATCTCGACGCCGGTGGCGCCTACGCACCGTACAGTGGCGCTGATGTCGATGCGCGCCAGCGCGTCACCGGTCGCCTGTACAGGCGTGAGGTCGACCGTGACCCCGCTGAGCGCGATCGGGTGGCACAGCGGGATGAGATCGGGCGTGCGCTTGGCCGCCATGATGCCTGCCACCCGCGCCACCGTCAGCACATCGCCCTTGGGCATGGCGCCCGAGACGATCTGTGCCAGCGTTTCGGGCTGCATGGTAATGCTGCCACGGGCCTCGGCGATGCGCAAGGTGGCCTCTTTGGGCGACACGTCCACCATGCGGGCGCGCCCCTGTTCGTCGAGGTGCGATAGCTCGCCCATGGGCTAGCCCCCCATCCTCGACATCTGGTGGTCGGTCTCGATGCGGCGCTCGGCCAAATGATGCCCGGCCCCCTTGAGCGCCACCGCCGACCGGATCAGCGCCTGCAGCTCGTCGCGGCCCGCGCCCCGGCGCAACGGCTCGCGCAGGTCGACCTCGCGGTCGCTGAACAGGCAGGGCACCAGGCCCCCTGCCGACGTCAGCCGTAGCCGGTTGCACACACCGCAGAAACCGTGGCTCACCGCCGAGATAAAGCCGATCGAGCCGCTCGAGCCGGGCACGCGCCAGGTCTCGGCGGGGCCGCCGGCCACGATCTCCACCGGCTCCAACGGACCGTAAGCGCGCTCGATCTCGGCGCGGATGGCGGCATTGGGCACCGTGCCCGTGCTCAAGCCGTCGACGCTGCTCTCGGCCTCTCCGCAGACATGCTGCGCCACGCCCAGGGGCATGACCTCGATATAGCGCACATGCCAGCCCCGCTCCACGCTCTGGCGTGCCATCGCCAGGGTCTCGTCATCGTTGATGCCCCGTAGCACCACCATGTTCACCTTGACGGGGTTGAGCCCCGCCTGGCGGGCCGCATCGATGCCGAGCAACACCGTCTGCAAGCTGCCCCCGCGCGTGATGGTGGCATAGCGCTTGGCATCAAGGGTGTCGAGGCTGATGTTGACCCGGTCCAGCCCGGCCTCTTTGAGCGCCACGGCCATGCTCGCCAACAGCGTGGCGTTAGTCGTCAGGCTGATCTCCTCCAGGCCGGGCAGGGCCCGCAGCAGCCGAACCAGATCGCCGATGCCGCGACGCACCAGGGGCTCGCCGCCGGTGAGGCGCACGCGGCGCACACCCAGCCCCACGGCGGCCTCGACGACGCGCGCGATCTCCTCAAAGCGCAGCACCTGCTCGTGGGCAATCGGCTGGACGCCCTCAGGCGGCATGCAGTAGATGCACCGCAGGTTGCAGCGGTCGGTCACCGAGACGCGCAGATAGTCGATGGTGCGCCCAAAGGCGTCGCTGAAGGCGGTCACCAGGGCACCTCTGCGCTCTCGGGGCGCTCTAGCAGGATGCAGTCGACGCTCTCGCCCGCGGCGAGCTGCCCACTGCCCGGCAGAACACACAGCAGGCCGTTGGCGCCCACCATCGACAGCAGCCGGCTCGATGCCTGAGGGCCGTTGGTGCTGGCCTGCCACTGACCATTGCACTCGACGACTCGCGCGCGCTGCCAGTCCACCCGTTCGGCATCGCGCCTGATGGGGTGCAGCAGTTGCGCCTTGACCGCCGGTCGCCAGAGCGGCCGCTTGGCGCCCAGCAAGCGCAGCGCTGGCCGCACATACATCTCAAAGCCCACCAGCGTCGAGACCGGGTTACCCGGCAGAGCCAGCACCGGCACGCCCGTGATGGTGGCATACGTCAGAGGCTTGCCCGGCTTGGTGGCCACGCGCCCAAAGTGCACCGTGCCCAATCGCTCGAGCGTCGGCTTGAGCAGATCGCGGGTGCCCATCGACACGCCGCCGGTGGTGATCACCAGGTCGGCGCGCGAGATCGCATCGAGCAGGGCGCGCTCGACGGCGGCCGGCTCGTCGGCTGCGTGATGGCTGCGCTCGACCTGGCAATCGATGCCGCGTACCGCCTCGGCCAGGGCGTACGAGTTGCTGTCATAGATCTGCCCGGGCGCCAGTGGTCGACCTGGCTGTACCAGCTCATCGCCAGTAACCAGCACCATGACGCGCGGGCGTGGATGCACCGCCACCTCAGCATGGCCCAGGGTGGCCAGCAGCCCGATTTCGGCTGGGCCGAGCAGCGTGCCTTGCGAGAGCACCAGGGCGCCGCGTGCAACGTCGCTGCCCACCGCGCGCAAGTTGGCGCCAGCGGCCACCTCTTTCATGGCGACCATCAGGCCGTCGCGCTCCAAGGTGTCCTCGACGGGAATGACGGCGTCGGCGCCGGGCGGCAAAGAGGCGCCCGTCATGATGCGGCGGCATTCGCCGGGCTGCAGCGGCGCCTGGCTCGGCGCGCCGGCGGCCTGTTCGCCCGTGAGGCGCCGTTGGCGGTCTGCCCCAACAGCGAGATCGGCGGCGATGACGGCATAGCCGTCCATCGTCGAGGCAGGAAAGGGCGGTACATCGCCCGCCGCAATCACGTCAGCCGCGAGGACCAGGTTGCCCGCCTGGTCGAGCGGCACAGCCCGTGGCGGCAGCGGCTGCAGCCGTTCCTCGATCAGCGCCCAGGCCTGCTGAAAGGTGAGCACTGGATAGGGGCTGCGGTTGACAAACGGTTGGGTGGTCATGCTCAATCCATCAATAGCACGGTGACGGTGGCGCCGGCGGCGAGATGATCGCAGTCCTCGGGGATCACGGCCACGCCGCGCCCGCCGGTCAACGATGACAGGATGCCCGATCCCTGGTCGCCCGTCAGGTGTGCCAGCGTCTGGCCATCGCGCTCCTCGAGCCACACCCGCAGGTAGTGCCGGCGACCGTCTTTGCGGGCCACCGAGTCGGCCAGCACGGCGGTGAGGCTGGGCGTCTCCCAGGCGGTCAAGCCGCGCATCTTGTACAGCGCCGGCCGCCCAAAGAGGTGAAAGCTGAGCATTGCAGCCACAGGGTTGCCAGGCAGGGCCAGCAGCGGCACAGCGCCCAGCCGACCGAACGCCAGCGGCTTGCCGGGCTTCATGTTGACCCACCAGAAATCCATGCGCCCCTCGGCGACGAGCACCTGCTTGACGAGGTCGAAATCCCCCACCGAGACGCCGCCCGAGGTGACGATCAGGTCGGCCTGCTGCATGGCCGTGCGCAAACGCGCCGTGAGGGCGCCCTCGCGGTCGGGCGCTGGCGCCAGCACCAGCGGCTCGCCGCCGGCCCGCACAATCTGTGCGGCCACCGTGTAGGTGTTGATGTCATAGACCTGCCCGGGCGCGAGCGACTGTCCGAGCGACGCAACCTCGTCGCCGGTGCTGAGCACGGCCACTAGCGGCCGACGATGCACGCGCACGCTGCTCTTGCCGAGCGAGGCCAGCATCCCGATCTCCTGAGGGCGGAGCAGAGCGCCGGCGGTGAGCACCTGCTGGCCGGCGTGCACATCCTCGCCCGCCAGCCGCACGTTTCGGCCCTGCCGCGGCACACGGTCGATGCGCACCCGCAGGCCGTCCTCATCGAGGAGTGTGGCATCTTCAAAGCGCACCACTGTGTCGGCGCCCGCTGGCAGCGGCGCGCCCGTCATGATGCGCAAAGCCTGGCCCGCCGGCAAGGGCTCTACCCAGGGGTGCCCGGCGGCCACTGAGCCCATCACCGGCAGCTCGACGCCCGGCTCCAGATCGGCGTAGCGCACGGCATAGCCGTCCATGGCCGAGTTGGCGTGCGGCGGCACGTCAAAGGGGGCGTCGACGTCCTCAGCCAGCACGTGATCGAGCGCGGCCAGGATGGGCGCCTCGACGACAGGCAGTGGCGCCACGGTCGTCAGCACGTGCTCTAGAGCCTGCTCGACAGCAAGCAGTGGATAGTCGTCCGAGTTACGCAAGATCGGGCCCCTGATGGTGGCTCTGACCGGACGCGTGATGCTCCAGATCGACGCCCTGCACCATCTGTATGGCGTGCGGCAGAATGGGCAGTAGCGTCTCGATCCCCTCGGTTACAGCGCGCACGCTGCCGGGCAGGTTGATGATCAGGCATCTGCCCCGCAGCCCAGCCACGCCCCGCGAAAGCGAGGCCATCGGCGTTTTGAGCGCGCCCTGGGCCCGCAACAGCTCGGGAATGCCAGGCACCTGGCGGTCGAGCACCGCCAACGTAGCCTCGGGGGTGTGGTCGCGTGGCGCCAGCCCGGTGCCGCCGGTGGTGATGACCAGGTCGACCGCGGTGGCGAGGCGCTGCAGCGTCGCCGAGATCATCGCCGGCTCGTCGGGAACCAGGGCACGCTCGACGACCTCAGCGATGGCGCCGAGGCGTTCGGCCAGCAACGGCCCGCTCGCATCCTCGCGAGCGCCCTGATAGCCCTTGTCGCTGACGGTGACGACGGCGGCACGGATCTGCAAGCTGGACCTCCACTGCAGTGCAAGTGAGCTCGCGGCCAGGGAGATGTCGGCGGCCATCTCGGTTCCAGGCTGGTTCACCCTACCGCGCCCAAAAGATGGCATCCCTGGCAGCACGACCCCTGTCAGTCGGCCGCCCTCGTCGGCACGCCTGGCCGCATCTCGAGGACGCCCAGATCAGAGAGGTCTTCGCAGACCAGATTGGTCTACTCTTGACCATTATGCTAAAATATGACGTCAGGTCAAACGCAGTGTCGCCAAAGGTTTGACACTTACGGCGCCGATGATATAATCACGCCGAGCCTGCCTCGTCAGTAGGTGTGCATGCTCGCTTTCAATGTCGCGCAGTTGCTCAAAGAGGGTATCGGAGCCACCCGACACTATGAGTTGTCGGGAGAGCTCTACGATATCGATGAGCAGAACGCAGGGCCGGTGCCGGTCGAGGGCCATCTCGACGTGGTGCGCATTCCCAGAGGGCTCTTGGCCCAGGGCAAAGCGCACCTTGCCATGGCCGCCACATGCAGGCGGTGCCTGGCGACATATGAGCGCGAGGTCGATCTCGACATCGAGGAAGAGTACGTGGCCACCGTCGATGTGGTGACGGGCTACCGCATCGAGCTGGCCGAGGGCGAGGACGAGGAGCCCGAGCTCCTCATCAGCGACCACCATATACTGGATACGCGCGAAGTGCTGCGGCAATACGCCGTGGCGGCGATCATTGACGCCGGGCTTTGCCGTCCCGATTGCCGTGGCATTTGCCCCATCTGTGGGGCAGATTTGAATCACGAGAGCTGCAACTGCCATCTCGCTCAGGTCGATCCGCGGTTGGCAGCCCTGGCCGGGCTGCTCGACTCAACGGACTAGACGCTGAGGCCGGAAAGGAACTCATTCATGACGCCGCAACCGAAACGTCGACATTCGCACAGCCGCTCCCTCCGCCGTCGCTCGCAGGACGCTCTCACGCGGACCCACCTGGTCGAGTGCCCAACCTGTCACAAGATGACGTTGCCGCATCGCGTCTGCGTCAACTGCGGCAGCTACCGCAGCGAAAAGGTGCTCGAGGTCGAGAGCTAGGCCTCATGGCAGACGGGTGTGGACAAGAGGAGAACCGCAACGTGGCAGGAAAACTGGGCTCGGTCCGCATCTCTCCTGAGGTGTTGGCGACCATCGCCAGGCTCACTGCGCTGAGCGTGCCTGGCGTGGCGCACATGTACAGCGATCTGTCGACCAGCGTCGACCGTCTCTTTCATGGCCGCGGCAGCGCCGATGGCGTGCGTGTGCAGGTGGTCGACAATGCGGTCAGCATCGACCTGAGCCTGATCGCGTTCTCCGGTGTCAATCTGCTGGAAGTGGGGCAGGCTGTGCAGCAACAGGTGGCGCGAGCCATCCAAAACCTGGTTGGCATGCCGGTCCTGGCCGTGAACGTACGCGTCGAGGACGTAGTCATCGCTCCCAAAGAATAGGTGAGCAGAGCCGAACCTTGAGACCACGAAGACGAGCGCGCACCGTGGCGCTGCAGGCCCTCTTTGAGGTGGACATGGCGAACCATGATCCTCAGCGGGTCTTGCAGACCCGAATGGAAGAGACAGAGCTTGCGGTCGAGCTGCAGGCCTTTGTCCAGTCTCTGGTGTATGGTGCGCTCAGCCACCTGGACGTCCTGGACGAGGTCATCCGCAGGATGGCGCCGGATTGGCCGGTGGAGCAGATGCCCGGCGTCGATCGCAGCATCCTGCGGTTGGCCGTGTACGAAATACTCTATCCAGGCGATACGCCCGCCAAGGTCGTTATCAACGAGGCCGTAGAGCTGGCCAAGCTCTTTGGCAGTGACAGCTCCAGCCGCTTTGTGAACGGCGTGCTTGGCACGCTCGTCAGTCACCAGCAGGATATCGTGGCCAAGCTCGGGCTGGCGATTGACTAGTTCCTCCATGAGTGGTGCACCCTCTCTGCCGATTGCGCCCCAGCGAGTGCCTACAGGAGGGCAGGCTCTAGTATGTTTGGCATAGGTACAGGTGAGCTGCTGCTAATCCTGGTCATCGCCATGTTGGTGGTGGGCCCAGAGCGTATGGTCGACTATGCGCGACGCGGCGGCCGTCTGCTGGTCAAGATCCGCGAGCAGACCGACCAGGTCACCAAGGACTTTCGAGAGGCGCTCGATGCCGAGACGGGCGAGCTGAAAGACGCCAACCCGCTGGCAGCCATCGCCGATCTCAAGGCTGAAGCCGACGCTGCTGCCAGGGATATCCAGAACGTTCTGAGCGGCAAGCCCATCGCAGCCGATCGGCCGGCGCCCACCACGTCTGCGCCCACCACCTCTGCGTCCACCACGCCCGCGCCTGCCGACACCGCGCCCCAGCAGCCCGCCGAGCCGCAGGCCGAATCCGCTCAGCCGATGACGGCCGACGTAGCGGCAGCGGATGAGGGCGCAGAGCCGGTCGCCGAGCCGGTGACCGAGTTGGAGGGCGTCGAGCTGATCGACGATGACATGTTCACCGAGCTCGGCAGCCCCGAGCTCGTGGATGAGGCCGTCGACCGTGGGGCAGATAGCGAGGAACGTCTGTGAGCGCAGAACGTGACCTCATGGCCACCGACCGTGAACTGAGCCTGTTCGAGCATCTCAACGAGCTGCGCATTCGCATGACTTGGGCGGCGGGCGCGCTCATGCTGGGGACGATCATCAGCATGATCTTTGCCAAGCAAGCCCTGCAGGTGCTGATACTGCCGCTGGGCCAGCGCATCCCGCAGACCATTGCGCCCACCGAGCACTTTGTCGTCTATTTCCGCATCGCGCTCATCGGCGGCGTGATCATCGCCATGCCGATGATCGTGTACCAGTTGGTGCGCTTTGTGCTACCGGGCCTCTTGCCACACGAGCACAAGTACCTCTACTATCTGCTGCCCAGCGCCACCGTGAGCTATGCGGGCGGGGTGGTGTTCGCCGCGCTGATCATGCTGCCCACGGCCATCAACTTTATGCAGGGGTTCTTGAGCGACGTGGTCGAGATGGGCTGGACGCTCGACAACTATGTCGCCTTTGTGACGCGGGTGCTCTTTTGGATGGGCATTGTGTTCGAGACGCCGCTGCTGGTCTTTTTCATGGCCAAGCTCGGCGTGGTCAATGCCCGCCAGCTTTCGCGCAGCCGCAAGTGGGCCGTGCTGGCCACTGCCATCGTCGCCGCCGTGGTGACGCCCACGCCTGACCCGGTCAATATGATGATCGTGATGGTCCCGCTCTATCTGCTCTACGAGTTTGGCATCATCCTGGCGCGCTTTGCCCGGCCCAAGCCCAGAGCCGAAGCGCAGAGTACAGCCGACGCGTCCTGATAGCCGCCGCCTGTAGCCATACAACGAGCCCCTGCCAACGGCAGGGGCTCGTTCGCGTCGGGCTACTGCAGATGGGCCAGCACCTCTTGGGCGTGGCCCTCGGGCTTGACGTTGCCAAAGACCTTGAGCAGCCTGCCGTCCTCGCCCACCACAAACGTCGACCGGTTGATGCCCTCATAGGTGCGCCCGCACCTGACCTTTTCGCCCCAAGCGCCATAGGCAGACGCCACGGCATGGTCGGGGTCGCTAACCAGGTAAAAGGGCAGGTCGAACTTGAGCCGGAACTTGGCATGCGATGTGGCCGAGTCGGGGCTGATGCCGATCACCACCGCGCCCAACGCGGTGAACTGGGCATAGTCATCGCGAAAGCTGCACGCCTCTTTGGTGCAGCCCGGCGTGTTGTCCTTGGGGTAAAAGTAGACCACCACCTTCTTGCCGCGAAAACTCGACAGCGTCAACTCCTCGCCGGTGTCGGCCTGCAACGTGAAATCGGGAGCCAGATCGCCTTCCTTGAGCATGGGATCCTCCTTCGCGACTCCTCACTGCGCACAGTCTACTAAACATGATTGATATTGTCAAGATTATAGATGGCCGCATGGCGCTCGAGCGCCTCGGCGCGGCCTGAGCGGCCGCTCGGCGGCCCGCCTCGGAAGTGGCAGAGAGCCCCGGCGATGAGCCGGGGCTTTTGCGTTTTCGACCGTGCTATGATCGAATGCCCCCACGGGAATTCGAATCCCGGTCGCAGCCTTGAAAGGGCTGTGTCCTAGGCCTCTAGACGATGGGGGCAAGCCGACAGAGCGAGATTCTACTGCGAATGCCCGCTCCGGTCAAGTCAGGCGTGATGCACTGCGACCGTCTGCTCCAGACGCTCCAGGGCCTCGAGCACCTGATCCTCACACACAGGGCAGCCCCGCAAATGCACGATATCGCGGTCGGCAACCATGCCGAACTGGCTGGCCCGCTCGATCACGCGCTCGACATAGGCCGCGCTGCAGTCGCCCACCAGCAGCTCGACGTGCCAGCCGGCAGAGGGCACCCGCTCGCCGAGGTGCACCTGGGCCCCCGCCGCCACCACACGCAGATGTGGCGCCAGGGCCGGCGGGATGCGCCCCAGCAGCCCCTCAGCCAGCCGGCGGCACTTGAGGCACACCAAATCCTGAGCCTCCATCGTCTCGCGAACCGCATCCGACGGGGCCGGGCACCCTTCGATGTAGGCGCCCAGGTGTGCATGCTTGGCGGCGCAGTTGCCCACCACCAGAGTAGGGCGGTCGAGGGCGGGGAGATCGTCGCCGCCCCCAAAGACCAGCGCAAAGGGTTGTGCGATGCCCTGGTCGAGATAGCGCTGGATCGCTGACAGGGCGGCCACGCGGCAGCCTGAGCAGGCGCCCTGGTCGAGTATCTGCAGGCCGGTCAGCACCTGGCACATCTCTTCGCCGGCCGTCTGAAAACGCCGGGCCAGTGCGTGCACCGGCTCGCCGCGCACCTCGATCTCGTCAGCGCAGTCGGTGCCCAGGCCGTCGGCCGCTGCCCACTCCAGGTAACGCGTGCGGCAGGTCATGCCCATCAACTGGCGGGCAACGATATCGACGGCCACCGGGTCGGCGCCGGCCATCATGAGGCGCGCACCGGCCGGCCGATCGAACCTGATGCCACCGGCGATGCCCTCGGCGCCGTCATAGGCGTCCACCACCACCAGGTCGGGCGGGCGCAAACGGTTGATGTCGACCAGGGCATGCTCCACGCGGTACTGGCGATGCACCTCGGTGCGGGTGGTCTGCGGCACATGGGCGTAGGCGTTCTTGAGCGCCACCGTATAGTCGGTGGTGATATGCGTCTTGAGGCAGGGGACGGTGATCAGCACGTCAGCCTGCAACAGCAGGCTGGCGATGGGCAACTCGCCCCCAAAGCGCCCGTCAGGCACGCGCAGCGTCGTATGAGGGCCCGCGTCGAGGTTGTAGAGCTCGACGCCGGTGCGTGCCGCCATCTCGCGCCACGCTTGTCTCGGAAAGGCCGTCTCGTGCTCGAGGCCGAACATGCCGGTGCCCTCGGCCACCACCACGCGCCCGGGAGACCAGACCTGCACCTGCCGCACGAGGGCCTCGACCAGCGCCACATGAGTGGTGCCGCCCGAGTCTTCGGGCGCGTTGGCGGTCAGGTTCGGCTTGATGACCACCGTCTGCCCCGGCGACACAAAGGCGGCCATGCCCCCCAGGTCGTGCAGGCATTGCGCGAGAACCGAGTCGACGCCATCGAGGGCGGGCCAGCGGTGCAGCGAAACGACCGAACGGCGCATGTACGCTCCTTTTTGACAGGACGTCGCCGTCACCCTAGGATGGCGGCGCGATGCTCAACAGCGAGGTGCCTGTATGCGCGTTATACCGACTCGGCTGCCAGAAGTCAAGATCATCGAGCCCCGGGTGTTTCCCGATGAACGCGGCTTTTTCTTCGAGTCCTACAACCAGCGCGCCCTGGCAGCCGAGGGCATCAGCGACGTATTCGTACAGGACAACCACTCGCGCTCGACGCGGGGCACCCTGCGGGGCCTGCACTATCAGGTGAACCCGGGACAGGTCAAGCTGGTGCGCGCGGTGGTCGGCGCCGTGTGGGACGTGGCGGTCGACGTGCGGTGCGGCTCGCCCACCTTTGGGGAGTGGGTGGGCGTCGAGCTCTCGGCTGAGAACATGCGCCAGCTCTATGTCCCCATCGGCTTTGCCCACGGGTTCTGCGTGCTGTCAGACGTGGCCGAGTTCCTCTACAAGGTGACCACCTTCTACTCGCCGCCTGACGAGCGCGGCATCATCTGGGACGATCCCGACCTGGCCATCCCCTGGCCTGTGGAGACCCCGCTGCTCTCGCCCAAAGACCGCCAGCACCCGCGCCTGCGCGATATCGCCCGCGAGTTCCGCTACGTAGGGTCATAGCGGCAAGGCCGTGGGCCGGTGCACGCCGCGTTCCGTGATGATGGCCGTCACCAGCGCGGCAGGCGTCACATCAAAGGCGGGGTTACGGGCCTGGCAGCCGGCGGGCGCGAGCCGTACGCGCCCGCAAGACCCATCGGCCAGTGCGCCGTCGGCAAACAGCACTTCATCGGCGCTGCGCTCTTCGATGGGGATGTCGTCGCCGCAGGCGGTGGCTGCGTCGAGGGTGCTGGTGGGCGCTGTCACGTAGAACGGCAACCCGTGCTCGCGCGCGCACAGCGCCTTTTCGTAGGTGCCGATCTTGTTGGCCACGTCGCCGTTGGCGGCAATGCGGTCGGCCCCCACAAACACCATGTCGATCTCTCCGCGCCGCATCAGGTAGCCCGCGGCGTTGTCGGCGATGATGGCGTGTGGCACGCCTTCTCCTTGGAGCTCCCAGGCCGTCAAGCGCGCACCCTGCAGCCTGGGGCGCGTCTCGTCGGCATACACGAACAGCCTCTTGCCCTGACGAGTGGCCGTGTACACCGGCGCGAGGGCGCTGCCCCAGTCCACAAACGCCAGCCAGCCGGCGTTGCAGTGCGTGAGGATTCGCGCACCATCGGGGATCAACGCTGCGCCGTGCTCTCCGATGGCCTGGCCCGCCGCGGCGTTCGCGTCGGCGAGCCGTTGCGCGGCCTCGACGGCGGCCTGGCGCGCTGCCGGCACGCTCGCGGCCGCGGCGATGGCCTTCTGGACACGCTCGACGGCGTAAAAGAGGTCCTGGGCGGTGGGGCGCGTCTGGCGCAGGGTCTGGGCGCCGACGGCGACATAGTCGCCAAAGCCGGGGCCGTCGGGCGCCTCGAGGGCCACCTGGGCCATGCCATAGCCTGCCGCGGCCCCAATGGCACCTGCCCCTCGCACGACCATCGTTTTGATGGCCTCGGCCGTGTCACGATGGGTTGCCAGGCCGGTGATCTCGAAACGGTGGGGGATGAGGTGCTGGTTGATCATGCGGACGGTGCTGCCCTCCATCCACACGGTGCGATAGTGGGTGCCATTGACGAGCATCACGGACCTCCAGGAGCTATTGCGATGTCAGAAACGCGACGACGCCGTCGGCGATGCCGCGCGCCACGCGGTCCTGCTGCTGGGTCAGCAGGTGGCGGTCGCCGCCCAAAAAGCCGCATTCGATGATGGCGCCTGGCGTCTCGGGCGCGATACGGCGAAAGGCATGGTAGTGGCGCATGTCGTCGGTGATAGTGTTGGTATGAGGCGAGAGCCCGGTTGCGGCCTGATAGCTCTGATACAGCGCAGCGACCAGACGATCCTCGGTCTCGGGCACGGCTGACTCGGCAGAGCGGGCCACCTTGAACCCTGACAGGGCGGTGACGCACGAGTCGCAGTGCACCGACACCAGCGCTGCGGCCTCGTAGCCGTTCAGAGCCGGGTCGAACTCGGCCAGCACCTCGGCGCGGTAGCCCTGGGCCCGCAGTAGCGCCACAATGGCCCGCGCAATGTCCAGGTTCACATCGCCCTCTTGCAGCCCGTCGCTACAGATGGCGCCCGAATCGCTCTGCCAGTGCCCGGCGATGATGCCGACGCGCGGCCCAGAGGGCTCGCGTGCGAACCGTGGCGGCGACCAACCCTCGCTGTCCAGCCCAGAGCCGAGCGCAACCAACAGGCCGACCAGGGCCAGCAGCAACAAGCCCAGCATGCCCGAGAGGCTGCATCCCCGGCGCGGGTTGGCATCACCTATGCGATCGTCGTTGCGCGGTTGCATGCTCTCGAGTCTATGGAAGCGCTGGCGTGCGGTCAAGCAACCAGGTGGCTGCGAAGACGTATTGCGTCGCAGAGGGCTCGGCGTGGCCTCTGATCGCGTGGTATAATGCGATGAGATCGGGAAGGAGCAGACAGTGAGCAAACACTTTACGTTGAGGCGGATCATCACGGTCGTTGGGCTGGGCATCGTGGCGCTGATCGTCATCTTCTCGAGCTATGCCATCATCGAGCCAGGGCACCGTGGCGTGGTGGTGCGGCTGGGCAAGGTCGAGGATTTGGTGCTGGGCGAGGGTTTTCATCTGATCATCCCGCCCATGGTGCGGCAGGTGGTGCCCGTCGATGTGCGCACGCGCAAGCTCGACGTCTACACCGAGGCCGCCTCGTCTGACATGCAGACGGTGCAGGTGACGGGCGTGCTCAACTATCATGTGGACCCGAACGGAGTGAACCGGCTCTATCAGAGCGTGGGGCTGGGCTATGAGAGCATCCTGATCGAGCCGGCGCTGCAAGAGGCTATCAAGGCATCGACGGCGCAGTTCCGGATCGAGCGCATCTTGAGCCAACGTGAGGTGCTCAAAGAGCAAATACAGGACGGGCTCAAAGAGCGGCTGGGCAACCACTATATCATCATCGACCAGTTCTCGCTGTCGAATGTCGAGTTCTCGGCCGAGTTCGATGCGGCCATCGAGCGCAAACAGGTGGCCGAACAGGCCGCCCTGCAGAAGCAGTACGAGCTGCAGTCAGCCCAGAAAGAGGTCGAGATCACGCTGGCCCGCGCCGACGGCGAGAGAAAGGCGGCCGTCATCGCCGCTGAAGGCCGCGCCGAGGCACGTCGCATCGAGGCTCAAGCCGAGGCCCAAGCGCTGCAGTTGATTGCGGCCCAGATCCGCAACAACCCCGACCTGATCAAGTACGAGTGGGCCACGCGGCTGTCGCCCTCGGTTCGCACGGTGTTGCTGCCTGCTGGGCAAGACCTGATCTTGGACGGCAGTGCGCTGATCGACGGCACAGTTGCGCCATAGACGCGGCGATGATGATGATTGGATACTGGCTGGTGGGCGCAGGGGCGCAGGCCCCCGAGCGCAATCGCGGCGCCGCGCTGGACCTCAAGGCGCGGCTGCCAGGGCGTGGTTGGCGGTTGGTGTGGGGCCTCGCGCGCGTGCCTACCGGCGTGGCGCTAGAGATGCCGGCCGGCGCAGTGGTGCGGATCACCGGGCGAAGCAGCGCCTTCTTGCGAGGGCTGCTTGTGCATGACGGCCTGGTCGAGTCCGAGTTCAATGGGCGCGAGCTGCAGGCGCTGGTCTACAGCCCCTGGCCCCGCATCATCCGCCATGGCGATCGGATTGCACAGATGTGGGCGCTGCCCATCGACCGTGAGGCCTTTGTCGCGGTCGATGGACCGACGACAGCCGGCCCGTCCAAGGCGGGCTTTGGCTCCACGGGTCGATAGGGGGTGGGCGTGCGGCGGCTTCTGGAGCGTCTTTGGCGCGAGCGGCAGTGGCAATGGCCCACGGGGCGGCTGCGACGCGCAGCCGTGGTGGCGGTGGCGACGGCGCTGGTGGCCCTCTACCTCTGGGCCGCAGTCATCGGGTACGCGCCGACGCGCATCGCCAGCCCCTATGTGCCGCTGGATCAGATGGGCTATCCCGGGGTGGCGCTCAAGGTGGTGCACCCGGCCTATCTGGGCCCCAGCAACACCGGCCCTCTGGCGCAACCCATCAGTCTGGTGGCGCGAGCAAGCTCGGCTGCGCAGGCCGTGCCCGTGACGCTGGCGATCGCTCTGCCAGACGATGCACTGGCCCTGGTCGACCGTTCCGGGGCGCACGTCTCTGGGCGCCTCACGCTTACGCCCGGCTTTCCCGAAGAGACGCCGCGCGATGTGTGGCTTGCCTATGGAGGCACGCAGGTGGGCATGAGGCTCATGGGGAGCCACCGGGTGACCATCACTCCGGCGATCGTGTCCGACGGTGCGGTGGTGGCGGTTTCTGACCTCACCTTTGTGGTGGCGGCCGACAGCCCGGCACGACAGATGTTCAGACGTGCGGCCCGCACGGGAACCATCGCCCTACCATTGGTCGTCCTGATGGTGGGCATCGTGGTGTTCATGCTTTCACAGTGGCATCAGCGTCAACGCCAGGTGCGGCTGGCCCAAGAGCGGCTCCTGGCAGGGCGGTACGCCGAGTTGCGATCGCACATCAAGCTCGAGCAGTGGTCAGAGGCCCGGCAGGAGATCGAGTCGATCCAGGCCCTGCAGCCGGTGTATCGCGACGTGGGCCAGCTCGATAGCCTGGTGAGCTCGGCCGAGTCTGCCTCGTGGCGCCGTGAGCAGCTCTACAGCTCGGGGCTCGAAGCCTATCGGCAGCGCGACTGGGCGGCGGCGGCGCAGGCCTTTGCCACGCTGGAAGATGAGACGCCCTACTATCGTGAAGTGCGTTTTCTGCGGCGTACGGCGGCGCTCTATGCCGACCTGCGCAGCCGCGACCGCTCGATGCGCGTCGAGGCGGCGCGACAGCTCGGCCAGGTCGGTGACCTGGTGGATACCGCGCCTCTGATCGACTCTTTGGGCGACCGCAGCGACCAGGTGGCCGATGCCGCCGAAGAGGCGCTGCGCCAGATCGGCGCGCAGGTGGCCGATGATCTGATCGGCGCGCTGAAGCACACCAACGGTGCGGTGCGCGGGCGCGCCTTTCGCCTGCTACAACAGATGGGGCGCAGCGTGTATGAACGGCTGCTCGCCGGGCTGCACAGCAATGATCTGCAGGTGACGCGCGGTGTGGCGCGGCTGCTGGCGCATCTGGGGGCTCGCGAGGAGCTAGCCAAGGCGCTGCTCTGGCTCGATCCGCAGCATCATGATGGCGTGGGGCGGGCGCTGGCGCGAGAGAGCGTGGCGGCGGTGCCGGTGATCACCGAGGTGCTCTTCTCGGCGCCGCCCGAAAGGCGGCAGGTCATCATCAACGTCTATGCCGGCCTGCTCGACCAGGAAGAGGTGCAGGTGCGCGTTGAGGAGCTGCTACGCGGCACGCGTGACGCTCGCCATCGCGCGCTGCTACAGCGAGTGCTGAGGGCAGCGGCCGGCCAGCAAGGCGGCGACACGGAGGCTCAGGAGAGCGAGACGAGCTCTTCATCTGGCTCTGGGCCTCGCTGGCTGCGACGGATTGACAAGGGACAATGAGTTGGCCTAAGGTGCCACATCGTTTGGCGCAGATAGGTGACACAGGCGGTTGCATATGATGAGCTCCAGACGTCACGTTCGCTCGGCGTCGATGGTGTGTGTCGTGATCTTGCTCATGACCATGCTGCTGCCTGCGGCAAGCCAGGCCGCCATGTCCGCGGCGCCGTCAGAGGGAGCGGCCGTTTCGGCGCGCCTGCAGCCAGCACTACCGCCGCGCTCGCAGGCACCACAGCAGGCCGGCCCAACCGCCACCAACACGCTCACGCCCACGCAGCAGCTACAGGCGCTCGAGCAGCAGATGCACGAGGCCTACAACCGCTCAGACTGGGCCGAGGTGCTGCGCCTCATCGAGGCGCTGCGCGCCATCGACCCCGCCTACAAGGCGCCCGAGCTGCGCGAGACCGAGTATCAGGCCCGCCTGGCCCACGGGTGGGATCTCATGCTCAGCAACCAGTGCCTCGAGGCCCTCAACCAGTTCCGCCTGGCGCTGCTCATCAAGCCCGGCGACACGCAGGCCAACCAGGGCCTCGATGCAGTGGCTCGCTACTGCAAAACCCCGGTGCCCACCGCGACACCCAGCGGGACGCCTGCCACACCCACCCCCACCACACCTGCTGGCGGGTCCACCTACGTGGTGCACCTTGGCGATACGCTGTACAGCATCTCGAAAAAGTTCGGCGTGAGCATCACTGCGCTGATGCAGGCCAATGGGCTCACCACCTATGACATCAAGGCTGGCCAGGTGCTGGTGATCCCCGGCGGCGTAGTCACGCCGACGTCTACGCCCACCGGCACGTTGACGCCATCGGCCACCTACGTGCCGCCCACACCCATCGCGCACGTGGTGCAACCTGGCGAGACGCTGTGCGCACTGGCGCGGCGCTACAACACCAGCGTCTGGGCCATCATGGCCTACAACCGGCTCTATACGACCACGATCTTTGCCTACTCCACGCTGCTTATCCCGCCTGCGCCCCAGGCCGGGCCGGTGATCCATGTGGTGCAGGCCGGCAACACGCTTTATTCACTGGCCAGAGCCTACCACACCACCATCTGGGCGATCATGGCGGCCAATGGCCTTTCCAACGCGAACATCTATGTGGGGCAGAGCCTCGTGATCCCTACCGGGCCGTATGAGTGGTACCCTGGCTATCCCACCGGAGACCCCTGTGGCGGACCCACCTATGCGCGCACCTATGTGGTCAAGCCGGGCGACACGCTTTACAGCATCGCGCGCATGTTTGGCACCACCGTTGGGGCGCTCAAGGCCCTCAACAGCCTGACGAGCGACCTCATCTACGTGGGCACGGTGCTCTACATCCCGGGCCAGGCGTAACCACGAGCGGACGGCAGGGTTGTAGTGCCAGAAGAGCGGTGCGGCCGTCGGGCGCGTCTTGACGCCATGCCACGGCTTGCATAGATTCTCTAGCGAGACCTGACAGACAAGGAGGCCAGCCGTGTCCACATTCGATCGCGTCAAGGAGATCATCGTTGACCAACTGGGTGTCGAAGAGGATCAAGTCACCCTCGACGCCCGCTTTCGCGAAGACCTCAAGGCCGATTCCCTCGACCTGGTCGAGCTGATCATGGCCTTTGAGGAAGAGTTCGGTGGCGAGATCCCCGATGAGGACGCCCAAAAGATCCTCAGCGTGCGCGACGCTGTGCAGTATCTCGAGGATCAAAGCTAGCAGAACATCGCTAGGCGTGCGGGGGGTGTCGGTGGCCCAGTCGCTGGCATCCCCTTTTGCGTTCGAGGCCAGAGGTGCGCCTTGTCTCTCGAGCCGTTCAGCGTCCTGATTCTGGCAGGTGGGCGCAGCCAACGCCTGGGTCGCGACAAGACCCAAGTGCGGCTGGGCGAGCAGACGTTGCTGCAGGCCACAGTCGACCGCGTATCGGCGCTGACCGATGACCTGGTCATAGTGGTGCGCCAGGAGCAGTCGGCTCCGCAGGGTCCGTGGCGCGTCGCTCATGACGCGGCCGCTGATGGTGGCCTGGTGGCCGCTCTGGCCGGCGGGTTGGCGGCAGTCCACCATCGCTGGGCGTTGGCCATCGCTGGCGACATGCCGTTCGTCTCAGCCGCCCTCGTGCACCATCTGGCCAGCTTGGCAGACGGCTGGCAGGCGGTCATACCCAGTTGTGAGCGTGGCCTCGAGCCTCTCCACGCCCTCTATCGGGCAGACGTTCTCACGCTCCTGATGACCGCGGTTCAGCAAGGCGAGCGTCGGCTGAGCGCGGCTCTGGCGGCGCTGGGCTGCCGCTTCGTGCCCGAAGCTGAATGGCGTCCCTATGATCCCCAGGGGCGCTCGTTTCTCAACGTGAACACCCCCGCTGATCTCACGCTGGCGCAGCGACTTCTGGGCGCCGACTAGGCGCCGAGCGCGGGCCAGGCACGCCCTTGGTGCCGACGACGGGGCGCTCTGGGCAGTTGCTCCCAACGGTGGTAGAATACGCCAAGTCCCATCCTAAAGGAGGCGTTGATGCCCGCCACCAGACAGAGAGACGAGATACCCGCAGCCGACAAATGGAACGTCGCTGCCATCTACGCATCGAACGAGCTTTGGGAACAGGATCTGCGGGCGGCGCAGGGCATGCCCGAGGCCGTGGCGGCCTTCTCAGGGCGCCTGGCCGAAAGCGAGCAGGTGTTGCGCCAGGCCATCGAGGCCTGGTTCGGCGCCATGCGCCACGTGGAAAAGCTCTATGTCTATGCGCACCTGCGCAATGACGAGGACCTGGGCAAGAGCGTGCACCAGGACATGCTCGATCGCGCCTATGCCATCTGGGTCAAGATCAGCACGGCCGGAGCGTACCTTTCGCCCGAGATCCTGAGCATCTCCGACGAGACCATGGCGAGTTGGCTGCAGGGCGAGGCGCTCAGCCCCTATCGCTTCTGGCTTGAGGACATCCTGCGCGGCAAGCCCCACACTCTCTCGCCGGCCGAGGAAAGACTGCTGGCGATGGTCAACGAGCCCCTCAGTGCCATCGGTCGCATCTACTCGGTGCTCAAGAACGTCGAACTGGCTGCGCGCCTGCCCAGCATCACCGATGACAAGGGCCAGGAGCAGCGGTTGACCCATGGCCAGTTCATCACCCTGCTAGAGTCGCGCGACCGAGCCGTGCGCAAAGAGGCCTTTGACCGCTACTATGGCGAGTTCAAGGGCAACCGTGTCACCATTGCTGCGACGTTGGATGCCAACACCAAGGCGAACGTCTTCAGGGCTCGAGCACGCAGCTTTGCCGACGCCCGCACGGCGTCGCTGTTCTCCGACAATGTGGGGCCGGCGGTGTATGATGCGCTCATCGACGCCGTGCACGGCGCCTTTCCCGCCTTTTCGCGCTACATGGCGCTGCGCAAGCGGCTCCTGGGCGTCGACGCCGTGCACATGTACGACATCTACGTGCCGGTGATCCCCGAGGTGGAGCTGGCCTACGACTTTGACGAGGCGGTAGAGCTGGTGTGCGCCGCCATGCAGCCGTTGGGCGATGCCTATGTCAGCACCATGCGGCAGGGCCTGGCCAGCGGCTGGGTCGACCGCTACGAGAACGTGGGCAAACGCTCGGGCGCCTACTCGTCAGGCTGCTATGACACCATGCCCTATGTGCTGATGAACTATAACGGGTCGCTCGACTCGGTGTTCACCCTGGCGCACGAGCTGGGGCACTCGATGCACTCGTGGCACGCCAAGACGACGCAGCCCTATCACCTGAGCGACTATCGCATCATGGTGGCCGAGGTAGCCTCTACCACCAACGAGGCGCTGCTGAACCACTATCTGCTGGAGCGCCTCGACGACCGGCCCACGCGCGCCTACCTCATCGACCGCTGGCTCAACAGCTTTCGTGGCACCATTTTCCGCCAGACCATGTTCGCCGAGTTCGAGAAGCTGATCTACGCTCATGTGGAGCACGACCAGCCACTCACCGTCGATGAGCTCGACTCGCGCTACTATGAGCTCGTCAAGGCCTACTTTGGCGACGCCATCGCCTTTGACGACGATGATGCGCCCATCGCCTGGGAGTGGGCGCGCATCGACCACTTTTTCTACGACTTTTACGTCTACAAGTACGCGACCGGCATGTCGGCGGCCATCGCCATCACCAGAGGGTTGCTGTCGGGACAAGATGCGGCGCTGGAGCGTTATCTCACGCTGCTCAAGAGCGGCGGCAGCGCCTATCCCCTGGAGCAACTGGCGGCGGCCGGCGTAGACCTCGCCTCGCCCGAGCCGGTGGCCGCTGCCCTGGCCGAGTTCGAGCGGCTGGTGGGCGAGCTCGAGACGCTCGTCTAGCCTGTCGAGAGGGCGGTCCGTTGGGCCGCCCTCGTTTCTATCGAGCCTAGAGCAACTGGGCGGCGCTGAGCACAGCCCTCAAACCCGCCTGGTCGTCGGCGCCCAGAGGCAGCAACGGCAGACGCGGGGCGCCGCCACGGTACCCTAGCTGCGTGAGGGCCGCCTTGAGCCCCGGCACGCCATAGGTGACGGTGACGGCTGTGTTGACCGGCACCAGGCGAAAAGCCAGCTCTTGCGCCGCAGCGCCCTCGCCGGCGCGGATCAGCTCGAGCACGCGCACGCACTCGCGGGGCGCCACGTTGGCCAGGGCCAACACAGCGCCGCAAGCCCCCAGTGTCACCGCGCTGAGGAAGGCGCCCCCGTTGCCCACCAGCAGACTAAAGTCGGCCGGGCAGGCGCGCAGCAGCCCGATCATCTGAGTGATATTGCCAGAGCTGTCTTTGAGGCCGACAATGTTGGGGTGCCTGGCCAGTGTCGCCGCAGTGGCGGGCGTCAGGTTGACATGGGTGTACTTGGGCACGTTGTAAAGCAAGACCGGCACGGGCGAGGCATCGGCCACGCGCTGATAGTGCTCGACCAGTGCCGTCGCGGTCATCTGCTCAGCAAAGAAGGAAGGGGTCATCACCAGGGCCAGGTCGGCGCCGGCGGCGGCCGCGGCGCGGGTCAGAGCGATGGTCTCGCGGGTGGACTGGCGGCCGGTGCCGGCCACAACCTGCTGCCCGGGCAGGGCACGGCAGCGTACGCGCTCGGTGAGTGCCACAATCTCGTCAGTCGTCAGCGCAGCACTCTCGCCGTTTGAGCCGGCCACCACATAGCCCGCCAGCCCGGTCTCGTTCCAGCGGTCGATGTTGGCGTCGAACGCTGCCCAGTCGATGTCGCCATGCAGGTCAAAGGGCGTTACGATGGGCGGTAGAATGCCCGTCAGTCGCATGCGTGCTCCCTCCCTCAGTCTGTCGTATCTGGCTGGGCACGATCGTACGGTCACGAGCGCTGGCTTGTCAAACCGGGCGGCTCGGGGCATCATGTAGGCGCAGCCAGCACGAGAGCAGGTAGGTGCAGTCTTGAGCATGACGTCGCGCGAGCGTATGCTCGCGGCGCTGGGCGGTCTGCGCCCTGATCGCATTCCGGTGGCTCCCTGGGGCCTGGCGAAGGTGCCGCGTTCGAGCCCCATGGGGCAGGCGCTGCTGGCCAAGACCGATCCCTTCATCGACATCGGGCTGGGCTGCGACCCGGTCGGTGGCCTCGGCTGGGCGCCCGAGGTCTGGCGCGCCGGGCCGGTGCGCAGGCTGCGGGTGCGGCTGGCCGACCGCGATCTGACCGCTGCCCATACCACCACCGCAGAGACGACGGCGGCCACCGAGTACCTGTGCAAGACCGCCGGCGACCTGTGCGCCCTGCTCGAGATGCCCTATGTTGAGCCAGCGCCCGATCTGGCCGCCTATCACGCCTTAAAGTCAGAGATCGGCCAGCGCGGGCTGGTGATCTTGGGCCTGGGCAACGCCCTGAACTATCTACAGGACATGCTGGGGCCGGCGCTTTGTTGCCAGTTGTGGGCCGAGCAGCCAGACCTGCTGGCCTGGGCGGCTGGCGTGGCCGCCGAGCGCATCGAGCGGGCGGTGGCCCGTGCGTGCGAGGGTGGCGTGGACTGCCTGCGCATCTATGGCGGCGAGTACGCCACCGAGCTGATGGGCCCGCGCGCCTGGGAGCGCCTGGTGGTGCCTTTCGATGGCCGGCTGGTCGCCACGATCCATGCGCACGGGGCTCTGGCGCACTATCACAACCACGGGCGCATGCACCGCTGGATCGAGCGCATCGCCGACCTGGGCGTCGACTCGCTCGACCCCATCGAGCAGCCGCCCTACGGCGACCTGGCGATGGGCGAGGCCTACCGTCGCGTGGGCGACCGCGTCTGTTTGGTGGGCGGCCTCGACGACATGGAGGTGCTCGAGACGCGCTCGTGGGCCGAGATCGAGCCGCTGGCGCGCGAGGTGTTGGCGTCTGTGGGCCAGACGCGGTTTGTCTTGGGAGGCACCTCATCCAGCCTGTTCGGTGAGCGCGCGGCGCGTCACTTTATCAAGCTGGCTGAGTTGGTGTCCGAGTATACCTAGAGGGAGATGGATATGAGTGAGATGACCGAGCGGGGCGCCTTTTCGTGGCACGAGATCGTGACCCAGTCAGGTAGCTGGCAGGGGGCGTTGGCCGCGGCCAAAGCCAAGGGTGACGCTGCCAAGGCGCTGCTGACTCCGGCAAACCGGGTGCTCTTTATCGGCTGTGGCTCGACGCATTACCTGGCGCAGTTCGCGGCGCCCTTTTACCAGGCAGTGACCGGTTGCGCCAGCCAGGCCGTGCCCTCATCCGAGTTGCTGCTGCAGACCGAAACGGTGATCGCCAAGGGCGAGCGGCCGGCGGTGGTGGCGCTCTCTCGCTCGGGCGAGACCAGCGAGACGATCATGGCCATGAAAAAGGCGCGGGAGCTCGGCTGCCCCACCCTGACCATCAGCTGCTACGAGGACGTCGGGCTAGCCCGGGTCTCGGATGTCACCATTGGCATCCCCGAGGGTCGTGAGCAGAGCTTTGCCCAGACCCGATCGTTTGCGGGCATGTTGGTGGCGGCGCAGGCCGTGGCCGCCATGGTGGCCGACGACAGCGCCCTGCTGGCCGAACTGGACAAGCTGCCCGGCCTGGCCGAGCAGCTCATTTCGAGGGCGCAGCCCTTGGCGCAGCGCTGGGGAGAAGACGAGACCATCAAGCGCATCACCTATCTCGGTTCGGGCTGGGTGTATGGACTGGCCAGCGAGGCGACGGTCAAGATGAAGGAGATGTCCCTCTCTATGGCCGAACCGTACCACTTTATGGAGTTCAGACATGGCCCCATGTCGTTGGTCGATCAGGAACACCTGGTGGTGGCGCTGCTCTCGGATCGCGTGCGCGACTATGAGGTGGCCGTGCTGCGAGACCTCAAGGCGCGTGGCGCGCGGGTGCTGACCGTGAGCAACACGACTGATGGGTTGGACGAGTTCGACGATGCTTTGGCGCTGCTGGCGCCGGTGTCAGAGCGGGCGCGGCCAGTGCTTTACCTGCCTTTCGTGCAGCTCCTGGCCTACTACCGATCGATGCATCGCGGCCTGAACCCCGATCGGCCTCGCAACGTAGTGATGGCCATCAGACTCACAGGAACGGAGATGGGTGCGTCATGAGGGACTATGATCTGCTGGTCGTTGGCGAGCTCAACCCCGATCTCATCCTCAAGGGCAATGTCGACCCCGAGTTCGGGCAAGTCGAGAAGCTGGTGGATGATTTTACGGTGGCCCCCGGCGGCTCGAGCTCGATCTTTGCCGCCAGCGCTGCCAGGATGGGCCTGAAGGTGCTCTATGCCAGCCGCGTCGGCGATGACGTCTTTGGCCACTATATGATCGATGCGCTGCAGGCCATCGGCATCGACACGCGCTATGTGTCGGTGGATCCCGAGATCAAGACGGGCGCCACGGTCATCCTGTCGCGGGGTGAAGACCGGGCCATGCTCACCTACCTCGGCTCGCTCGGCGTCATCTCACAGCAGGATGTGGACCCGGCCTGGTTCTCACGTGTGCGCCATCTGCACGTGGCCAGCCCCTTTCTGTTGACAGGGCTGCGGCCCTACATGCCCCAGATGATGCGCCAGGCCAAGGAGGGCGGCATGACAGTGTCGCTCGACACCAACTGGGACCCCGACGGCACCTGGCGCATCGACGGCTTGTTCGATCACCTCGATGTGTTCCTGCCCAACGAAGGAGAGATCATGGCCATCGCTGGCAAGGACGATCTGGATGCGGCGATCGATGCCATGGCGCCGCGGGTGCCGGTGCTGGCGGTCAAGCGGGGCGGCGATGGCGCCACCGGCGTGCAGGATGGCCATCGCGTCGATGTGCCTGCCTATCCTGTCGAGGTCAAAGACACCACCGGCGCGGGCGACACCTTTGACGGTGGCTTTCTCGCGGCCTGGCTGGCCGGCAAGTCGCTGCAAGAGTGCCTGCGCTTTGGCGCGGCCTGCGGCGGCCTGACCACCACCATCATGGGCGGCTTTAACGGCCAGCCTTCGTGGGACGAAGCCGAGGCGTACATCCGCGCTCATCTCTAGGCGACGCGCCAGCAAAAGCCAGAGGGCGCTCCGATGAGCGCCCTCTCGATGTCTCAGCGGGTCTTTTCCACCGCTTCCATGAGGCCCTTCATGTAGCCGACGGCAAACAGCCGCCCCCACAGGCTGTAGCCGGGGCGGGCGTTGGTGTCGCCCTCGAGCGTGGGCACGTGATCGGGGCGCATGGGGCCCTCAAAGCCGATGTCATCGTAGGCGCGCATCGCGGCGAACATGTCGGTGTCGCCGTCGTCGTGGAACATCTCGCAAAAGTCGTTCGCCAGGCCGCGCAGGTTGCGGAAATGCGCAAAGAACAGCCTGCCCTGGCGGCCAAAGTGGCGGATGGTGGCCGGCACGTCAATGCCCATCTCGGCAAAGCAGCCCTGGCAAAAGGTGAGGCCGTTGACCGGGCTGGGCACCAGGTCGAGCATGCGCTGAAAGTTGTCGGGACTGGTCATGATGCGGGCCATGCCGCGGATGGGCGATAGGGGTGGGTCGTCAGGGTGCATGGCCAACTTGACGCCGGCTTTCTCGGCCACGGGCACCACCGCCCGTAGAAAGTAGCTCAGCGCATCCCAGAGCTGCTCTTCGGGCACCTCTCCGTAGGGGTTCATGGGCCCACGCTGCATCAGCTCGTGATTGTAGCTGGTGGCCAGGGCGTCGCCGCGCACGCGCGTGGTGAACGAGGTGCGCAGCCAGCCAAAGGCGGCCATCCAGTTGTAGCAGATGATGGGAATGCCCACGGCGCCCACGTGGCGCAACGAACGCTGCCAGTTCTCGATGTCCTCGTCGCGGCCCTCGAGCCCCAGCTTGACGCGGTCGCTGATCGGCATGCTCTCGATGACCGACCAGTGCAGGCCGGCATCCGCGATCTTGCGCTGTTTGACCAAGAGCGACTGGAAATCCCACACACCGGTGCCGCCCCCTTCGTTGGCGCCCAACGAGGTGACGACGTCTGTTGCGCCGATCTGTCGTGCGAGCTTGAGCGTGCCTTCTTCGAGATCAGGAAGGACCAATCCGATACGCATCTGTCGCCTCCCTAGCTCCACAGTCTGTCGTGAGCGTACTCGTCATCCCAGGCCTCGGTAGGGGCCCACAGCTCTGGGTCGTCGGGGTTGATGTGCGCCGCAATGACCTCGTCGTTGAGCGCCTCGATGCCCAGGCCGGGGGCGTCGGACACGGTGACATAACCGCGGTCGATGATCGGCTTGGACGGCCCTACCACAAGGTCGTCCCACCAGGGCAGGTCCACCGAGTGGACCTCGAGTGCCATAAAGTTCTCGGTGGCCGCCGCGGCGTGGGCTGCGGCCATGCACGCGATGGGGGTCTCGGCCATGTGGATGGCCATGGCCGCGGCGTATTCCTGCGCCAGGTCGCCGATCTTTTTCAGCTCATAGATGCCACCGCAGGTCAACACATCGGGGTGCACCACCGTGATGCCGCCCGACGCCAACAGCGGCACAAAGCCTTCTTTGAGATAGATGTCTTCGCCGGTGCAGATGGGCGTGTGGCACGATGTGGCCAGGCGCACATACTGCTCGGTGAGCTGCCAGGGCACCATGTCTTCATACCAGGCGAGGTTGTACGGGTCGAGACGCTGCGCGATCTTGCAGCAGTCCTCGATGCCGATGTGGCCAAAATGGTCGGCGGCCAGCGGCACGTCATAGCCGATGACGCTGCGCACCTCGGCGACATACTGCTCCAGTACGTCGAGGCCCTTTTCAGTGACGCGAATGCCGGTGAACTGGTGCGGGACATTGTCCAGGTCATAGCGGCGGTTGCGCGCCAGCCGCTGCGCCTCGGCCGAGGCGTGCTCGGGGGCTCGTCGGGGTGTGTGCCAGAAGGCGTCCAGATGGCCCAAGGGCGCCGTCAGAGCGCCGGGCACGTCGCGCAACATGCCGATGCCAACGTCCATCTTGAGAAAGGTAAAGCCGCGCTCCATGCGCCGCTTGAGCGCCTCCCCCATGGCCTGGCCGGTGTCGCGGCCCTGCACGTCGGTGTCGCAGTAACAGCGGATGCGGTCGCGGAACTTGCCGCCGAGCATCTGGTAGACAGGCACGCCGTAGGCCTTGCCGGCCAGGTCCCACAGGGCTACCTCGAGGCCCGATACGCCGCCTCCCTGACGAGCGTGGTGGCCGAACTGCTTGATCCGCCGAAAGAGTCGGTCTACATTGCAGGGGTTCTCGCCCAACAGGCGGCCCTTGAGCATGAGCGCATAGGTCTTGCTGGCGCCATCGCGCACTTCGCCATAGCCTACCAGGCCCTGGTTGGTGAACACCTTGATCATGGGCCAGCGCCCGACGGTGGCAATGCGGATATCGGTGATCTTGAGGGTCGCTGGCGACGAGTGCGTGTTGACGTGGGCGAGCGTTTGCTCATAGTTGTCTGACAAAGAGTGCCTCCCGGGTCGACCTACGCCCGCAGCGGGGCGCAGTCGAGACTGGGCGAGAGCATAGAGGAGGGGGCAGGCGATGTCAAGCGACCTCGGAGAGTTGGCGGCCGCGTCGGCGCTGCTGCAGCGGCATCTGGTCATCGATGGCCACAACGACGCCATCGTGGCGCACATCCGCCACGGCAAGCGCAGCCTGGCGCGCCCGCAAGATGACTCACCACGCCACGCGGGGACGATCTCTTTTGCGTGGGAACACGAGAACCTACAACCCAGCGGCGAGCTGCAGCTCGACCTGCCACGGATGCGGCAGGCAGGGCTCGATGTCGCCTTTTTCGCGGTGGATGTGACATCGGCCTTTCCCAACCATCTGGCGTATGCCCTCGACGGTCTGGGCTATCTGCTCGGCGATATCGACGGCTGCGCCGACGTGCGGGTGATCCGCTGCGTGGCCGACATCTCCGCGGCCCGCGAGCGCGGCGCGGCGGGGGTGTTGCTGGCCATCGAGCACGCCGACGCGACAGCGCGCAGCCTGAACGTGCTGCGTGCCCTCTATGAGCTGGGGGTGCGCTCCATCGGGCTGACGCACAACGTCAGCAGTTGGGCGGCCGATGGCTGCCTGCAGGCCCGTGAGGGTGTAGGGCTGACCAGCTACGGCGTGGCGTTGGTGCAAGAGATGAACCGGCTGGGCATGGTCGTCGATCTGGCCCACGTAAGCCCCGGGGCGTTTGCCCATGCCATCGAGGTCAGCTCGCGGCCGGTGATCTTTTCGCACGGCAACGCCCGCGCCCTGCGTGACCACCCACGCAACCTGACCGACGGCCAACTGCGCGCGCTGGCGCGCAACGGCGGCGTGATCGGCCTCAGCCTGGTGCGCTTTTTCGTCGATGACGATCAAGATAAGGCGTCCGTCGACCGCTGGGTCGATCATGTGGTGCACGTGGCCGAGGTGGCGGGCATCGAGACGCTGGCGCTGGGCAGCGACTTTGATGGGGGCGGTATGCTGCTGCGCGACGTGACAGAGCTGCCGCAACTGGTCGACGGGCTGGCGCGACGTGGATATACTGAGGATGATATCTCGGCGCTGCTGGGCGGCAACATGCTGCGGGTGCTGGCGGCGACCATCGGCTGAAAGCAACCACAGGGGCGCCCTTGGCGCCCCTGTGGTTTGCAGGCAGCTACTAGTTGTGTCGCGCGCGAATTCCGTACGACTTGGCGTGCTCGGTCAACTCGTCCATCAGCTCGGCCGTCGGGCGCTTGAGGTTGCGCGCGCGATAGTCGATATCCAGACTGTCGTACTTGCTGGTGGCCATCGGGTGGAAGGGCAGCAGCTCATAGTACATCAGGTTCGGCAGCTTGCTGACGAACTCGGCGATCTTGCCGACCTCTTCCTTGTTGTCGTTGACACCGGGGACGATGGGCGTGCGGATGAGCAACGGCTGCGGCTGCTGACCGAGCCTGATGGCGTTGGCCAGGATGCGCTCGTTGGGCACGCCGGTGCACTCGCGGTGTTTGTCTGAATCCATCACCTTGATGTCCATCATCACGATGTCCACCACCGGCAAAATGGCCTCGACCCGCTCCCACGGAAAGTTGGCGGCCGTCTCGATGGCCGTCTGGATCCCCTCGCGACGGCAGCCTTCGAGGATGTCGTATGAGAACTCGAGTTGCAGCAGCGGGTCGCCGCCCGATAGAGTCACGCCACCCTCTGATGTCTCGTAAAAGGCCTTGTCGCGCAGAATCTCTTTGATGACCTCTTCGTGGGTCTTGACCTCGCCCACGAGCACCAGCGCCTCTGAGAAGCAGTTGTCGGCGCACTGGCCACAGCCGGTGCACAGCTCGCGCTTGTACACATGCACATCATCGACCGTCACGTGCGCCCCCACCGGGCACACGCGAAAGCAGGCGCCGCAGCCGATGCACCGCTCGGGAAAGAACTGAATCTCGGGCTTGGGCGCCAGCGTCTCGGGGTTGTGGCACCAAAAGCAGCGCAGGTTGCAGCCTTTGAGAAAGACGGTCGTGCGGATGCCCGGGCCGTCGTGGATGGAGAATCGCTGGATATTGGTGATGACGCCTTCGGACATGTTCGCCCCACTTTGCTGGAGATAATGCAGGGGTGCACCCCGCGAGCAAAACGCCTTCTGATGGTAGGGCCGCTGTAACGTACTGTCAAATGGCCCGCAGTAGGCGTTGCTGAAATGCCGCCCCGCGGTATAATGGAGTACGACGCCACAGGGGAGGTGGGGCCCTGAAAACGCTGCTCTTTGTGCTTGGTTACACGCGACGCTACCTCAAGCCGATGATCATCGCCATTGTGAGCATGGTCATCCTGGTGGGGGTGCGTCTGGTCTCGCCGCAGATCATCCGCGAGCTGATCGCTTTGGTCTCGGCGGGCGCCGGCATGGAGGCCATGCCGCAGATCACGCGGCTGGCCATCGGGCTGCTGCTCATCTACCTCATTCGCGGGGTGATGCAGTTCCTCAGCAGCTATATGTCGCACTGCGCGGGCTGGGGGGTGGTGGCCGACACGCGCCGCACGGTATATGAGCATCTGCAGCGGCTCTCGTTGCGGTTCTACGAGAATCAGCAGACCGGCCAGTTGATGTCGCGCGTCATCAACGATACCGAGCTGTTCGAGCACCTCATCTCGCATGCCGTGCCCGACCTGCTGGTGAACGCGCTAATGCTGGCGGGAGTGCTGGCCGTCATGTTCTCAATGAACCCGCTCCTTGCGGTGCTGACGATGCTGCCCGTCCCCCTGCTGGCCGTGGCGATGCGCGGCTTTGGCAAGTACGTGCGGCCCGCCTTCCGCGAGCGCCAGGCGGCGCTCTCAGACCTGAACGCCTCGCTCAACGACAGCCTTTCGGGCGTTCGCGAGATCATGGCGTTCACCCAAGAGGAAAAGCAGCGCCGCCATATCAGCCGGCATATCGATCGCTACCGCGATTCGATGCTCAAGGCGCTGCGCCTGATGGCCATGTTCGGCCCGCTGATCGAGTTCGCCTCGTCGCTGGGCACTGTGGTGGTGATCTACTTTGGTGGGCGGCTGGCCTTTGGAAAAACCCTGCCCCTCGAGGACCTGGTGGCGTTCTTCCTCTATCTGGAGCTATTCTATCAACCTGTGCGGGTGCTGGGGGGCGTTTGGGAGCGCGTGCAAGAGTCGCTGGCAGGCGCCGATCGTATCAGCGAGCTGCTCAGCGAGCAGCCTGACGTCACCGATCGACCGGAGGCGCTGCCGCTCGAGCCACCCATCAACGCCCACATCGAGCTGAGCGATGTCACCTTTGCCTATCAGGAGGGCGAAACCGTCCTCGAGCACGTCGATCTCGAGATTCCCGCCGGGAAGGTGGTGGCGCTGGTAGGGCCCACAGGCGTGGGCAAGACGACTCTAGCCAGCCTCATCCCGCGCTTCTATGACGTCACCGAGGGGGCCGTGCTGCTCGACGGACATGATCTGCGCGACCTGCAGCTCGCGAGCCTGCGTCAACAGGTGTCGATGGTGCTGCAAGATGTGTTCCTGTTCACGGGCTCGGTGCGCGAGAACATCCTGTTTGGCAAGCCCGGCGCCACCGAGGAAGAGATGATCGCCGCCGCCAAGGTGGCCAACGCCCACGACTTTATCATGCGCATGCCCGAGGGCTACGACACCCTCATCGGCGAGCGTGGCGTCAAGCTGTCGGGCGGGCAAAAGCAGCGTATCTCGATCGCCCGCGCCGTGCTCAAGGATGCCCCTATCCTGGTGCTCGACGAGGCTACGTCATCGGTGGATACCGAAACTGAGGTGCTCATTCAGCAGGCGCTGGAGCGGCTGATGGTGGGCCGCACCACCCTGGTGATCGCCCATCGTCTGTCAACCATTCGCAACGCCGACAAGATCGTGGTGCTCGAGGGCAAGGGCATCTCGCAACAGGGCACCCATGACGATCTGATGTCGCAGGATGGCCTCTACCGCCACCTGTGGACGGTACAGGGGCAACTAGCCAGTATCGGCATACCGGCCCTCGGCTGAGGCGGCCCTGGAGCTCAACAGATCAACCAGGGTCTGCGCAGCCTGATCCGCCTCACGCGCTGTGCTGGCATCTACGGCGCCGCCGTAGCGGGCGGCCACGTAGGCGCCCGTGAGGGTGGCAATGGCGACGGCGCCTGCTGGCAGGCGCTCGGCGAGCAGAGCGGCGACGCGTGTTGGCGTCTGTCCGGGCTGGCGGGGCGTTTGGCGCTGCTCGAGGGCCTGGAGCAGGCGCTGATAGGCCAGGCGGATGCTGTCGGCGGGCGCGGAGCCACCGAGGGCCAGATAATGCCCCCGGCGTGGGCGTCGCCTGACGCGGTTCAGCAGCGCCCGCAACTGGGCGCTCAGCAGGGCTGCGCTGTAGATCGACTCACGCTGCTCCTCGGCGGCAGCCAGGGCGGGGCGAGGCCGCCTGATCGCCCTCAGCAACAGCCACACCACCAGCGCCGTCACGGCGGTTGCGCCGAGCGCCGTCGACAGCCGCTGTAGCCACTCAGGGGCGTTGCCGCCCTGCGTCGACTCTGCGGCCATCTCCCGGACCTGCTCGGCCATCGCGGTCATCCCCGAGGTGTCAGGGCTGACGGCCACCAGGCTGCGCAGCCAGCGCACCAGCGGCTCCAGCACGCGAAAGAGGCCATAGATCGCCCAGGTGAGGCCGGCCGCCAGATGCCGCCCGATCCAGCGCACGCCGGCCCCCACGGCGCCGACAACGGCCTGCACAAGGCCGGGGTCGGTCACGCTGGCGATGGCCCAGCCGGTCAGCAGCAAAAGGGCCACCAGAGCAAGCAGGGCCGCGAGCCAGTGGCGGCTGACGCCTAACCGACGGTTGAGCCGGGCCTCCTCCGTGGCCAGCGTGCCACGCACCGACAACAAGGCCAACGAGAGCAGGCTGGCGACCAGAAAGGCGGCCATCGGCAGCGCTGTGTCTGCGGCACCCGGCGATGTGGCCGGCAGAAGCGCGAGCAGCGCCAGCACCATGGCGCCGACGGCCGTGCTGCGCCAGGCGTCGGCATAGCGCAGCCAGCGAACGGTGCTGCCCTCGAGCCATAGCAGCAACGCCAGAAAGATGGCTGGCACGGCAGCGGGCACCCTCGACAGCGCCTGCCAGGGGCCAAAGATCGGCGCCAACTGCGACAGCAACTGGCCGGGCGTCGATGCGGTGATGGCGCACCCGCCGCCCACCACGGCCAGCAGGCCTGCCAGCACTTGCACAGCCCGGCTCTGCCGCTGGCCGCTGACCGCCACTGCCAGCAGCCCCGGCAGCAGCAGCAGGCCGAGCACCAACCAAGCCGGCACGCTCACCCGAGGCGCTACCATCGCGCTGGCAAAGACGCGCTGCGCCAGCGGCCACTGCCAACTCGCCCTCGCGGTGGCCCCCAACAGCGGGAGCCAGAGATGCTCAGACCACTGCCAGCGTCTGGAGCCGTTCCCAGGCATCGCCGCCTCCCAGGTGGATGATCTCGAGCCCCTCGACCGGTTCGAGGGGGGCATCGCCGATGGTATAGAGGCACACGGGGTGTTGCGCATGCCGCAGGGCCAGCAGCGTCTGCAGTAGCGACGCTCGCACCCAGGCGCTGACGCAGACGAGCGAGGCGCCCGCGGGCAAGCGCGGCTGTAGCGCTCCCAGCATGGCCTCAAAGGGATCGCCACGATAGGGCGTCAGGCCGGCCAGTGCCGCCAAGATCTCGGCGGCCTGCTGCGGATGCTGCGAAGGCTCGACATACTGCCAGGGCGTGCCGTCGGGTGAGGGCCCGTTGACCAGCAGGCCCGTCTGCCAGCGTGCCTCGAGGGCCGCTATGGCCAGGCTGGCCGCCGCCGAGATAGCATATTCGAGACGCGCCGGGATATGCTCGTAGGCGTGCTCCATGGTCTGCACGTCGAGGGCTACGATGGTAGTGGTGCTGGCCGAGGGCTCGAACTCGCGCGTCTGCAGGGAGCCGCTGCGCGCGCTGGCGCGCCAGTGGATGTGTCGCGGGCTGTCGCCGGGCCGATAGTCCCGCAACTGGCTGAACCGCAGTGGGTCGGGGCCCAGGCGCCGCCAGAAAGAGGCCTCGCCCTGAGGAATGCCGGCCGCCACAGCCAGTTGCGCCACGCTCCACACGCGCGGATAGACCACCAGCCGGGTGGTGTCGGGTTCGACGCGCAGCACGCGCCGATAGCCAAAGACGTCGCCAGTGACGAGCTGTGTGGGCCCGAGGTCGAACGTGCCCCGCGTCGGGCAGCGCAGCGGCACCCGGCGCACGACGCGCTCGTACCAGCGCAGCGACACGAGCGAGTTGAGCCACTCGGTAGTGGTGTCCTCACCGTTGGCGCCCACCAGCGCCAGTCCGCGAGGCAGGCGATCGCGGGCCAGCAGCCACGCCAGAGGCAACGGCTTGGCGTTGACGAACTCGAGCTGCAGCGTGACCTGCTCACCAGCCGTCACACGCTCGCGCTCGAGGCTGCGCCGATACGTGAGGCCTTGGAAGCACAGCCATGCCCAGAGCTCCGAAACGAGCATGGCCAACGCCAGCACCGCGGCAAACACCGCCAGCGCCGTGTGGCCGCGCGTCACGGCCACCGCAAAGACGATGAGGGCCGTCAGCGGCCCGAGTAGTCGCCTCACCGTTAGCCCGCTGTCTCCGATCGCCCATCGTCGGCCGGCACCGACCAGCGCTCTTCGACCGGCACCGGCACTTGCGCCACGATGGCCCCAAGGACCTCGTTGATGCGCGCTCCCTGAAAGCGTCGTCGTGAGCTAAGCATCACTCGGTGCGCCATCACCGGCTGCACCAGCTCCTGCACGTCGTCGGGAATCACGAACGCACGTCCGCGGCAGGCCGCCAGCGCCTGCGAGGCGCGATAGAGCGACAGCGTGCCGCGCGGGCTCAGGCCCAGCGAGATCTCTTCGCTGGCCCGGGTGGCTCGCGCCAATGCCACGATGTACCCCTCGATATCAGGGTGCACCGTCACCTGGCGGCAGACGCTCTCCAGCGCCCGCAGCTCGGTCACGGTCAACACCGGCTGCAGATCGACCAGAGGGTCGTTGTCGCGGAAGCGGCGCAGGATGGCGCGCTCCTCATCGGCCTGGGGATAGCCCACGCTGAGCCGCATCAAGAAGCGGTCGAGCTGCGCCTCGGGCAGTGGGAAGGTGCCTTCGAGATCGATGGGGTTCTGCGTGGCCAGCACCAGGAAGGGCTCTGGGAGGGGGCGCGTGACCCCCTCGATGGACACCTGGCGCTCTTGCATGGCCTCGAGCAGGGCGCTCTGGGTGCGCGGCCCGGCGCGGTTGATCTCGTCGGCCAGCACCACCTGGTTAAAGATCGGCCCGGGCTGAAAGACAAAGGTTTGGTCACGCTGGCTATAGATGCCCACGCCGGTGACATCGCTCGGCAGCAGGTCTGGCGTGAACTGTATGCGGCCAAAGCTGCAGTCGAGGCTGCGCGCCAGTGCCTTGGCCAGCGTGGTTTTACCGGTGCCGGGCACATCCTCGAGCAGCACGTGGCCGCGGCAGAGCAAGGCCACCAGCAGCAGCTCGATGGTGCGCCCCTGGCCGACGATCACGCGCCCCACATTCTCAGCGACGCGCCTCGTCACCACGCTGACATCGGTCGGCTGCATGGCGCTCACCAATCCACCGCCGTGCCATCATCGGGATGGAACGTCTGCGGGTTGGTCCAGTCGTGGCCGATCTTGTCGGCCAGCGCCGCCTCATCGAGCTCGATGCCGAGCCCGGGCGCGGTGGGCAGGTTGATGTAGCCGTCCTTGAACTCGAACGGCTGCTTGAGATAGCCCTCGCCCAGGCTGACCTGTTCCTGCGCCAGAAAGTTGGGCGTGGCCGCGTCAAGCTGCACGCATGCTGCCAGGGCCACAGGGCCCAGCGGGCAGTGCGGCGCGATGGCGGCATAGTAGGCCTCGGCCATGCCCGCGATCAGTCGCCCCTCAAAGATGCCGCCCACATGGGCGATGTCGGGCTGCAGAATCGAGGCGGCGCGCTTTTCGAGCAGCTCGCGAAAGGCCCACTTGGTAAAGAGCCGCTCGCCCGCCGCGATGGGGATGTGGGTCTTGTGCGCCAGATCGGCAAGCACGTCGACGTTCTGGCACTGCACCGGCTCCTCGATGAACAGCGGCTGGTAGGGCTCGAGCGCCTTGATTAGCAGCGCAGCCGTCTGTGGGGGCACCGCCCCGTGAAAGTCGATGGCAATGTCGACCTCTCTGCCGGCGCCTTCGCGCATGGCGGCGAATCGCTCGGCGACCCGCTCGACAAAGCCCATCGTCTCGACGATACGCGCCGGGCGCTCGCCGCTGATACCGGTCTTGAGGGCCAGAAAGCCATCTTCGCGTCCCTTGGCGGCGCTCTGGCGGGCCTCATCGGGCGTGCGCCCGCCGCAGCGGCCATAGATCTTGATGCGGTCGCGCACCGGCCCGCCCAGGAGCTTGTAGACCGGCAGGCCCGCGGCCTTGCCGGTCAGGTCCCACAGAGCGTGCTCCACGCCCGAGAGGGCGCTGGTTAGGATGGGGCCGCCGCGGTAAAAGGCGTGCTTGTACATGGCCTGCCAGTGATGCACAACGCGAGTCGGGTCCTGGCCGATGAGGTAGGGCTCGAGCTCCTGGACGGCCGTGGCTACTGTCAGGGCGCGGCCCTCGAGGGTCGGCTCACCGAGGCCCACCAGGCCCTCGTCGGTGTGCATCTTGAGGAACAGCCAGCGCGGCTTGACCAGGAACGTCTCTAGCCTGGTGATGCGCATGATCATCTCTCCCGTTGGGTGTAGCGGCCTAGAGCGGGATGTTGCCCGCTTCGGCGGTGAACAGCTCGTCGACCATGGCGCGGATCTCGTCCAGCGTGAGCAGCGAGGCCGTCAACGGGTCGAGCTTCACCGCGCGGTAGATGCTCTCACGGTCATGCTCCTCATAGCCCTGCACGGCCAGCGCCTGGACATTGAGGTTGCTGCGGTTGAGACCGGCCAGCGCCTCGGGCAGGTCGCCCACATGGCAGGGGTGCAGCCCACAGCCATCGGCCACGATGGGCACCTCGACCACGGCCCTGGGCGGCAGGTTGGTGATGAGCTGCGTGTTGGGCACGTTACCGTTGAACATGTAGGGCACGTTGGTCTCGATGGCGTTGATGATGTGAGTGCAATACTCGTGCGAGCGGCCCATCTCGATGGGTGCGTCGCCAAAGGCCATCTCGTGGAGCTGCGCATCTTGCTCGGCGCGGCGTGCCAGGGCGCGCTGCCAGCGGGCCTCGGGGCTGAGGTCGCCGTCGACCACGCCCCACATGCGGGGATTGGTATAGCGGGCGATCAACTCGGGCGTGCGCCGAAAGTAAGGCAAGTACTCGGACAGGTGCACTGACGATTCCGACACAAAGGCGCCAAAGTGCCTGAGTGTCTCGAACTTGACGATATCGCGCTGATAGACCTCGGGTTTGCGCATGGCCTCGTAGATGAGGGGGTAGGCATCCTGGCCGCGGCGCTTGAACTCGAGGAACCAGGCCATATGGTTGATGCCCGCCGCCCAGTAGGACAGCTCCTCAAAGGGCACGCCGATGTAGCCCGCCAGCGTCTGGGCGGTGCCCTGTACCGAATGGCAGAGGCCGACGTAGCGGATGTCGGTGAGGTCGGTGATGGTCCACGACAGCATGACCATAGGATTGGTGTAGTTGAGCATCAGCGCGTCGGGGCAGAGGCGCTCCATGGTCTGAGCGATGTCGACCATTGCCTGCACGTTCTTGAGGTAGTAGAACACACCGCCTGGCCCGCTGGTGTCGCCAACGGCCTGGTTGATGCCGTAGCGTTCGGGGATGGTGATGTGGTGGCGGCTGTCAGACGAGCGGATCGAAACCGTGACATAGTCGGCGCCCTGCAGCGCCGTGGGCAGGTCGGTGGTGGCGGTGATGCGGGCCGGCTTGGCGCCCTGCTGCACCATACGGTCGGCCAGGGCCTTCATGGTTGTGAGGCGCTCGGCGTCGAGGTCCATCAGGGCGATCTCGGCGGCCTCGAGGGCGGGGAAGGAGAGGATATCGGCGATCAGGCGGCGAGCGAACACATGGCTGCCGGCGCCGATCATGGCGATCTTCATCTGAGCACCTCCTCGACGTACTACCGGCGAGTATAGGCTTGCAGCGGACGGCCCGCAATTGCATCGGCCAGGCGATCGTCGTAGAATGGCGTCATACAGGTGACCCGTGCGCGGGCGCCCAGTGAGCGATGACCATGGTCGGTCGGATCGTGCCGCGTGGAGCCGCGGCAGACCGATACGGCCCATAGTGGTTGGTGAGCCCGCGCCTGTTGGCGTGGGCTTTTTCTGTTCTCTCGAGGTGCCATGCCCCTGATCGTCTGTGAAGAACTGGCTCTGAGCTATGGGCTGGATGGCGAGACGCCCATCGAGGCGCTGCGCGGCATCGACCTGACCATCGAGGCGGGCACCTTTGTGGCGCTGGTAGGCCGCAACGGCTCGGGCAAGTCGACGCTGGCGCGCTGCATGAATGGCCTGCTGCAGCCCTCGCGCGGCTGTGTGCGCGTCGACGGCATGGACACGCGCCTGCGCGCCCACCGCATTGCGATCCGCTCGACGGTGGGCATGGTCTTTCAGAACCCCGACAACCAGTTCGTCATGTCTACCGTGCGCGAAGAGGTGGCGTTCGGCCCCGAGAATCTGGGTGTGCCCATGCCCGAGCTGGCCGAGCGAGTGGAGCGGGCCTTACAGGCCACGGGCCTCGACCGCGCCGCCGACGCTGATCCGCAGCATCTGTCGGCCGGGGCCAAGGGCAGGCTGGCGATCGCCGCGATGCTCGCCCTCGGGCCCCGCTGCCTGGTGCTCGACGAGACGACCGCGTTGATGGATCCGCTGGCGCGGCACGAGACCCTGGCCATGGCGTGCCGGCTGTGCGCCGACGGTCTGGCGGTGGTGTGGGTGACGCACCACATGGATGAGGTGGCGCAGGCTGACCGGGTGGTGGCGCTGGATCACGGTCGTATCGGCTTTGACGGGGCGCCTGTCACCCTGTTCGCCGATGTCGTCCGTTGCGAGGCGCTGGGCCTGGGCCTGCCGCCGGCTGCAGCAGTGGCCCACGGACTGGCGGCGCGCGGGCTGCCTCTGGCGGCGATTGCACTACAGGCCGACGGCCTGGTCGACGACCTCGTGACAGCGTGGAGCTCCAGAGCATGACCGTTGCCATCGAGATCACCCACCTGCGGCACACCTATCTGCCGGGCACACTGGCTGAGCGCCAGGCACTGGCCGACGCCAGCCTGCTCGTGCAGCAAGGGCAACTGGTGGCACTCATCGGGCCGGCTGGGGCGGGCAAGTCGACGCTGCTCCACTTTTGCAGTGGCCTGCTGCGGCCGAGACAGCCGGGGCGCGTCAATGTGTTGGGGCGCGACCTGAGCGGCGATGTGGACCTGGCCGCGCTGCGCCGCGACGTGGGGCTGGTGTTTCAGTATCCGCACCATCAGCTCTTTGAGCGCTTTGTGGGTGACGATGTTGCCTATGGTCCCCGCCAGATGAGGCTGGACGAGGACGAGGTCGAGGCTCGGGTGCACTGGGCGCTCGAAGCGGTGGCCCTCGACCCCAGCCTGTTTGCCGACCGGCCGACGCTTTCGCTGAGCGGCGGCGAGATGCGCCGGGCTGCCATCGCCGGCGTGCTGGCGACGAGGCCCAGAGTGCTGGTGCTCGATGAGGTGACCACCGGGCTCGATCCCGAAGGGCGCAGACAGTTGCACGCTCTGCTGCGACGGCTCAACCGTGACGAGGGCGTCACCTTGCTATTCGTCTCCAACGATCTCGACGAGGTGGCCGAGCTGGCCGACGAGGTCGCCGTGCTCTACCAGGGGCGCACCGTGGCGCAGGGGTCCACGCGCCAGGTGCTCGCCGACGTGCCGTTGCTGGAGCGCTGCGGCCTGGGGGCGCCGTTCGCCCCCGATCTGGCGGTCGCTCTGCGAGGGCGCGGGCTGGCGTTGAGGCGCACGCCGCTGACGCCGGCCGAGGCTGAGGAGGAGCTATGGCTGGCCTGGAAGGGCTGAGGCACGTCTCTATCGGTCGCTATGTGCCGCTGGATTCGCCGGTGCACCGCCTCGACCCGCGGGTCAAGGTGGGCGGGCTGGCGGTGTTGGTGGCGCTGGTGGCCGTGGTGAGCAGCCTCTCAGGGCTGGCCCTGCTGGCGCTGGCGGCGCTGGGTCTGGTGGCGCTGGCGCGCATCGGCCTGGGCTACACCTGGAGCAGCATCCGCCCTGCGCTGCCCATCATCATCGTGCTCTTGCTGCTGCAGTTGCTCTACACACCCACACACCCAGACGACCGCGTGCTGTTGGCCTGGGGCGCCGTGCGCCTGACATGGCCGGCTGTGCGCCTGGTGATGGTGGCGCTGCTGCGCTTTGCCGCGCTGATGTTGGCGGTGGGTGCGCTGACGGGCACCACCACCTCAGGCGCGCTGATTCGCGGCGTCGAAGGCCTGCTGCGCCCCTTTAGCCGCCTGGGGCTGCCGGCCCACGAGCTGGCGCTGGTGGGCTCGGTGGCGCTGCGTTTCATGCCGCTGCTGGGCGAACAGCTCGAGTCGATCGCGATGGCGCAGGCCTCGCGCGGCCTCGCCGACACGCGCGGCCGCTGGCAACTTGTCGCCAACGCCCGCCGTGTGGCGCAGACTGTGGTCCCGCTATTCGTCGACGTCTACCGTCGCTCTGAGGAGCTGGCGCTGGCCATGCAGGCGCGCTGCTACAATGGCGGCAAAGGGCGCACCCATCTGATTCAGGACCGCCTGGCCGGCCGAGACTGGCTGGCGTTGACGGCCTTGTTGCTGCTGACCGCTTTGACCGTGCTGTTGCAGAGACCGTCGTGAGAGGGGGCTGTCATGGATGATCGGGGGATTCGCCGCGTCGTGCTGGCCGGGTTCTTGCTTGCATTGACACTGCTGCTGGTGTTCACCCGCGTAGGGATGATCCCCATGCCCACGCCGGCGGGCAACGCCACGGTGGCCCACATCCCGGCCATCGTAGGGGGCCTGCTCGAGGGGCCGTTGGTGGGCCTGATCGTGGGCATGGGCCTGGGCTTTGCCTCTTTTGTCAACGCGACTGTGCCCATGTTCAAAGACCCGATGGTGGCCATTGTGCCGCGGCTGTTCATCGGCGTGGTGGCTGCCTTGGTGTACGCAGGCGTGCGCCGCGTGGGCAAACAGGGCCTGCTCGCCATCGGCGCGGCGATGCTGCTGCTGCTGCTCGGCGCCAGTTGGCAGCTCGGGCGCGACAAGCCGGTGATGGGCGTCATCTGGGCGGTGGTGGCCCTGGCGGCCGCCGTCGCGCTGTGGTTCTGGCTGCAACGCGAAGACCTCGCTCTGGTCCGGGTGGGCATTGCCGCCGGGGCCGGTTCATTGACCAACACCGTGTTGGTGCTGGGCATGGCTGTGGCGCGCGCCTATTTGACGCTGCCGGTGGCCGCCGGCATCGGGTTGACCCACGGCCTGCCCGAGATGGTCGTGTCGGCGCTGATCACCATCGGCGTGGTGGCGGCAGTGCGCAACCTGGGCGGGCGGCGTCGTCGGGCCAGGAGTGCGGGGCGCAGCGGCGGCGCCAGGGAGGGCTAAGATGCTGCTGTGCATCGACATCGGCAACACCAACATCGTCTTTGGCGTGTACGATGGCGACCGGCTAGGTGCTCGCTGGCGCATGGCCACCGACCATCAGAAGATGCCCGACGAGTATGGCCTGCAGACGCTCGGCTTTATGCAGCGGGCGGGCCTTGTGCCGGCGGACATCACCGGCGCCTGCCTCGCCAGCGTGGTGCCGCCCGTCACCGATCTGATCCTCGAGATGCTGGCCGAGTTCGTGGGCCAGCGGCCGCTGGTGGTGGGCGCTGGCGTACGCACCGGCGTGGCGGTGCGCTATGACGCACCGCGCGACGTGGGCGCTGACCGGATCGTCAATGCGGCCGCCGCCTACCGGCTGTATGGCGGCCCGGCCTGCATCGTGGATCTGGGCACGGCCACCACCTTTGATGCCCTGTCAGAGCAGGGCGACTACCTGGGGGGAGCCATCGCGCCCGGCATTCGACTGGGGGCCGAGGCGCTCTTTGCGCACACGGCCAAGCTGCCGCGCATCGACCTGCATCGCCCCCCCAAGGCCATCGGGTCGAACACCGTCGACGCCATGCGTTCGGGCATCCTCTTTGGGTACGTGGGGCTGGTCGAGGGGATGGTAGCGCGCTTTCGCCAGGAGCTGGGGCCCGAGATGCGCGTCATCGCCACCGGCGGTCTGGCCGATCTCATCGCGGCCGAGACGCCGGTGATCGAGCACGTAGAGCCCTGGCTGACGCTCAAGGGCCTGCGCATCATCTACCAGCTCAACGAGGTGCAGACATGATTCTCGAGGGCGCCAACGTGGTGCTGGGTGTCACCGGTGGCATCGCGGCCTACAAGGCCGTCGACCTGTGCAGCAAGCTGGTCCAGGCCGGTGCCGCCGTCGATGTCATCATGACCGAGGCCGCCACGCAGTTTGTGACGCCATTGCCCTTTCAGACCATCTCCAAACGGCCGGTCTCGGTCGACCAGTTTCACCTGCTCCGCGACACGGACATGGCCCACATCGAGCTCTCAAAGAAAGCCGACGTGCTGGTGATCGCCCCGGCCACGGCCAACACGCTGGCCAAGCTGGCCAACGGGGTGGCCGACAACCTGCTCACGAGCACCGCCCTGGCGTGCACCGCGCCGCTGGTGTTGGCGCCGGCCATGGATGCCGACATGTGGGCGCACCCCGCCACACAACGGAACATGGCGCTGCTCGTCGAACGAGGCGCCTGGGTCGTCGGGCCCGGTGAGGGCCGGTTGGCATCGGGGCGAGTGGGGCGCGGACGGCTGGTTGAGACGCACGTCATCGTAGGCGCCATCCGGCAGGCGCTGGGCAGTCGGGGGCCGCTGGCAGGGCGCACGGTGTTGGTGACGGCGGGCGGCACCCAGGAGCCGCTCGACCCGGTGCGCTATCTGGGCAATCGTTCATCGGGCAAGATGGGCTATGCCCTGGCCGAGGCGGCCCGCGATGCCGGCGCCAAAGTCGTGCTCGTGTCGGCGCCCACCGCGCTCGAGGCGCCCTTTGGCGTGGAGCTGCGGCCGGTGCGCACGGCCGCCGAGATGGCGACGGCCGTGCTGGCGGCGCTCGATGACAGCGAGGTGCTGCTGATGTCGGCCGCCGTGGCCGACTATCGCCCGGCCGAGGCGGCGCCCGAAAAGATCAAGAAGGGGTCGGGCGACCTGGTCATGCCGCTGGCGCGCACCACCGACATTCTGGCCGCAGTGGCCGAGCGTCGTGCTCAATACGGCGCCGAGCCCCGCGTGGTGGTGGGGTTTGCCGCCGAGACCGAGAACGTGTTGGCTAACGCCCGCGACAAGCTGGTGCGCAAGCGGCTCGACCTGATCGTCGCCAACGACGTGTCGGCCAGCGACAGCGGCTTTGAGGTCGACATGAATCGCGCCACGCTCATCGACAGCGGCGGCGAAGAGAGCCTGCCGCTGATGTCCAAGGCGGCCCTGGCCGAACGGATTGTGCACCGCGTCGCCGAGCTGCTGCAGGTGCAGCCATGAGGCTCTATCCGGGTTCGTTGACCGACGTGCCGGGCCTGCGCGTGGGGCACGCCCACGATGCGGCCGCCCTGACGGGCTGCACGGTGGTACTCTGCGACCGGCCGGCCACCGTGGGCGGCGAGGTGCGGGGCAGGGCGCCGGGCACGCGCGAGACGGCCCTGCTCGAGCCCGGCGGCCTGGTGCAACAGGCGCATGCCGTGTTGCTGACGGGCGGCAGCGCCTTTGGGCTGGCGGCCGCCGATGGCGCTATGCGCTATCTCGAAGAGCGCGGCGTTGGCTTTGACGCCGGCGTTGCGCGGGTGCCCATCGTGCCGGCGGCGGTGCTGTTCGACCTGGGCATCGGCTCCTCGCAGATACGGCCCGACGCGGCGATGGGCTATGCCGCCTGCATCAACGCCGCGGCGCCCGCCGTGGAGCAGGGCAACACCGGCGCTGGCATGGGCGCGACCGTAGGCAAGCTCCGTGGGCTGGCGCGCGCGACCAAGGGCGGGCTGGGCATGGCGAGCCTCACCGTGGGCGAGCTCACCGTGGCGGCGCTGATGGCCGTCAATGCGCTGGGCGAGGTGCGCGACCCGTTCGACGGCCGCATTCTGGCGGGGGTGCGCGCTGACGCGCCCCCGGGCTGGCTCGCCGTCGAGACGCTGTTGCTGGGCGCGACCGAGCGCCCCATGGCCAACACCGTGATCGGCGTGGTGGCCTGCAATGCCCGCCTCGACCAGGCCGAGGCCAACCGACTGGCGCAGGCCGGGCAAGATGGCCTGGCAAGGGTCATCCGGCCGGTGCATACCCTCTATGATGGCGACACGGTGTTCGCCCTGGCCCTGGGTGGGGCGAGCGCCGATCCGGTTCTGCTCGCGGAACTGGCCATGCAGGCCACGGCGCGTGCTGTGGCCAATGCTGTGCTGGCCTGCGGCGATGCGGGGGGGCTGCCCAGCGGCGTAGCCTGGAGTAACGTAACGTAAAGAAGACGCCCGGTAGGGTTGACCTTGGGCCCGGCCTTGGCTATAATAGAGGGGTGAACACATACAGCCAAGTGTTGGCCGCGCCAAGCATTACGCTGTCATTGCAGAGCCTCGGCGTCTCGTCCAAGTGAGGGCGAGTGCGACGGGTGCTTTTTTATACTGCGCCGCGGATGCTCTAGCGCGGGCCGAGAGGAGGAGGACGTCAGTTTGTGCGAGGCCCGATCGGCCCGGGGTCGCCGATCGCGGCGCCATCTTTGCCAGATAGCCAGCAGTTATCCATCACATCGATCTGCGCTTTTGGCCTCAGATACCCATCGCAATAGAGACGGCACCGAGTTAGGCAAAGGAGCAGAGACTTGACTCGCACGGATGCTTACAATGACGGAGCTCTGGAACGACCGCGCCGCCGTGTCGAAGCGGATCTGGATGGCATCTCTGCCGACGATACCGTTAGCCTATATCTCAAGCAGATGGGCCAGGTGCCTCTTCTGACCGCCGAGGAAGAGGTGATGCTGGCGCAGCGCATCGAGCAGGGTGTGCAGGCCACCGAGCGGTTGCGCTGCGAGCAAGACCTAGATGAGGATACCGTCGAGGACCTCAAGGATATCATCTACCGGGGCGAGTTGGCCCGCAACCGTCTGATCGAGGCCAACACCCGCCTGGTGGTCAGTGTAGCCAAAAAGTACATCGGCCAGGGGGTGCCCCTGCTCGACCTGGTGCAAGAGGGCAACATCGGGCTGATGAAGGCCGTGGAAAAGTTCGACTACCACCGTGGCTTTAAATTCAGCACCTATGCCACCTGGTGGATTCGTCAGGGCATCACCCGCGCCCTGGCTCAGCAGAGCCGGCTCATCCGCCTGCCGGTGCACGCCGGCGATCAGATCAGGCGTATCTACCGCGTGGTGGAGCAGTTCGAACAGGACGAAGGCCGCCGCCCGACGTCCGAAGAGATCGCCGAGCAGACAGGCATCCCCGAGTCCAAGGTCGACCGTTTGATGCGCATCTCACGCTACCCCGTCTCACTCGAGCGACCGGTGGGCGACGAGGGCGATACCGAGTTTGGCGATTTCATCGAGGATGAGGACTCGCCGGCGCCCAGCGACATGGCCTATCGACAGCTCTTGCGCGAGGCTCTGCAAGAGGTGATGTCGTCGCTGTCGCAGCGCGAGTCGCGCATCTTGCGCATGCGCTTTGGCCTGCGCGACGGCAAGGCCCACACGCTCGAAGAGGTTGGCGAAAAGTTCGGCCTGACGCGAGAGCGTATCCGCCAGATCGAGCATCAAGCCCTGGCACGGCTGCGGCACCCCTACCGCAGTAAACAACTGCTCGATTATCTGCGCTGAGCCATGACCGACAACGCCCCGCCACACCGGCGGGGCGTTCGCTTTCAGGCCCCTGCGCCTCTGCCGCGCGCCAGAGCCGTGGCCAGCTCGATGGCTTGCCGCAGGCTCGAGGGGTTGGCGATGCCTTGGCCGGCGATATCGAACGCCGTGCCGTGGTCCACCGATGTGCGGATGATCGGCAGTCCCAGCGTCACATTGACGCCCTCGTCAAAGCCCAGCAGCTTGGTGGGAATGTGCCCCTGGTCGTGGTACATGGCCACCACGGCGTCATAGCGGGCGCGAACATGCATCTGGTAAAAGACCGTATCGGGCGGCTGTGGCCTAGGGGCTACGTCGATGCCACGGGCGAGGGCGGCGTCGATGGCTGGCTGGATCTCGCGCAGCTCTTCGTCGCCAAACAGGCCGCCCTCGCCGGCGTGCGGGTTGAGACCGGCCACGGCCAGGCGCGGCCGAGCGATGCCCAGTTGGCGCACCGTGCGCTCGGTCAGCGCGATGACAGACAGCACGCGCGCGGCCTGCACCCGTTCGATGGCCTGGCGCAAAGAGCAGTGGGTGCTGACGTGCGTCACACGAAAGGCCCCGGCCACCAGCATCATGGTGACGCTGCGCACGCCGGCCCGCGCCGCCAGGATCTCGGTGTGGCCCGGCTCCTGGACGCCGGCCAGGTGCAGCGCCTCTTTGTTCAGCGGCGCCGTGACGATGGCGTCGATCTGCCCGGCCAGTGCAAGATCGGCGGCCGTCACCAGCGCTTGATACGCCGCGCGGCCGGCCTCTGGCTGCACCGTGCCGATGCGCTGCGTCTGCGGATCGACGTTGGCCAGATCGAGCACGTCGACGACGCCTGGCTCTTCTGCTGGCAAGTCGGACGCCGCAGACAGGCGCCGCACAGCGCGAACGATGCCCACGCTCTCGAGCGCGCGCTCGATGCAGCCGGCATCGCCGATGACCAGCGCCCGCGCCGCGCCCCACAGGCGCGCGTCGGCCAGCACCCGGGCGATGATCTCGGGCCCGATGCCGTTGGGGTCTCCCATAGTGATGCCCAGTAAGGGGTTGGATGCCATCGCGGTTACCTCACATTCCCGTTGCGAATCCAGTCGACCGCTGAGAGCAGCGCGTGTCGCGAGCCGAATCCCCCGGCCTTGGTGACGACGGCCAATCCTTCATAGGCGCCGCCGACCACCAGTGAGCCCGGAATGCCCGGCTCGATCGCGGCAGCGATCGACAGAGCAGCAATGGCCACAGCCCGGCTCACTTGCAGGGCGGTGTCGCCGCCGGTCAGCACCAGGCCCGCCAGCCCTTCGCCGGCCGACAGCGCCATGTGGGCGGCCCGGCCGAGGTTGGCGGCGACGGTGGTCGCGGCGCCGGGCACCATCGACCCGAGCGAGGCCGAAAGCACCACATCGGTGCCCGATGCCAACGCTGCACGCGCTGCCAGGCCGGCCTCGGCCGCAGCCGCCGGCGACGCGGGCAGTGTCAGTTCGCACCAGGCGACCACGCCGGTTGTGCGCAGCGCCTCGAGCTGGGCGAGGGTGGCCGCATTGCGGCTGCCCGTCACCAGCAGCACGGGGCCTCTGCGGCCGTGATAGGCCTGGTGATGCGCGCCGGCCAGTTGTAGAGCATCGGCCCAGGCAGCGGCCAGCCCGGCCGAGCCACAGGGCAGCGCCGCCAGGCCGCCGAACACGATGGCCTGCGCGATGCGGGCTAGGTCGCCGGCCTGAACGGCCTCGACCACGGCCAGGGGGGCAGCGGCCAGCGCCTCGGCGAGCAGCGACGGGCCGCCGCGCACTACGCTCAAGGGGATCAGAGCGACCGGCTCGCTGACGCCGCGCTGGGCGATGGCCACCACGTCGGCGGTATGCGCTGGCCATTGCGGGTCGTTTGCCAGCGCGATCCGATGCACTGGCGCTCCGTCGACCAGCAACTGCCCGCCCTCGACAGTGCGCCCTGCGGCGGCGAACGCGGGCGCGATCACGGCCACCTCCAGCCCCAGGGCGTCGCGCAGTGCCACGCATTCCGGGCCTAGGTGCCCTCGCATTGTCGAATCGAGCTTTTTGTAGACGTGCCTGCCCGCACAGACTGCGGCTGCCTGCTGCACGCGAGCGACGGCCTCGGGCAGCGCTGCGGCGCGCGAGTCGGCGTTCAGGACCATCACGTCGGCCTCTGTCTGCGGCGCCAGGCCCAGTGACACGCGTGCATCTAGCCCGCGCACAGCGAACTGCAGGCCCGCATCCAGGGCGCCGGTCAGATCGTCGGCCACAATGGCTACTCTGCGCCGCAACGATCTGTCAACGTGCATCGTAGAGCCCTTGAGTAGAGAGCCGTTGCGCTCTACAATACGGTCGCCCGGCTGAGATCGACCTACTGTAGAAGCCGGGAGCCACAAAGGAGCAAGGGGAATGGCGAAAAAGTACCGTGCGCTGCGATTCGTGATCGGTCTCTATCGGGTGCTGGCCTGGGTGGTGCTGGCGCTGGGCGTGTTGGCAGCCATCGTGATGATCATTGCCAGCGTGACAGGAACAGGTCAAGTCGGGGGCTCGATGATGGACAACGTGCCCATGTTGCCGGTCGGCACGGGCATCCTGGGCGGCCTGGTCGCGGCCCTCGTCACGCTGCTCTACACGGCGTTGCTCTTTATCATCATGTGGGCCGGCAGCGAGTTTGTGATGCTGTTCCTCGACATCGAGCGCAACACACGTGAAGCCGCCCTCTACCTCAAGGGTGAGCTGCAACAAGCGACCCCGCCTCCCGAGCCCGTCTCGTGGCAGCAGCCCGGCCCGAACGTCTAGCCGGCTCACTCCCAACAGCGTGGCTTGCAGATCAACTCCAGAACGCGCAGGTCGAACAGGTCCTGCGCGTTCGCTGCGCGCACCACCAGCGCCGTATCGACGCCACGGCCTGTGCCGCCCAACGAGACCACCTCTGGCCCCACGGGAATGGCGCCGCAATCGGCGGCCATGAGGGCCAGCTCAAAGGCGACCTTGACGCCCTGGCACATGGTCCGCAGCGTAAACGCGATGATCTCGTCGATCTGGTAGCTGCCCAGCTTGCGCCTCACCGCGCGACCAACGCCGCCGAGAGCGTGCTGGCAGATGACAACGTTGGCCCCGGCCGCGACAAGTTGCTGACGCACCTCGTCGGGCATCTCCTGATGATTGGGCCGCACAAAGCCGGTCGAATGGGCCACCACCACCACCTGCTCATCGTTGCGCAGTTGCAGAGCCTTGAGGCCCGTGGCGCCGGTCGTCGAAGGCACGACGATGTGCGCAATGCCCAGCTTGCGTGCGCGAGCAAAGGCCAGCTCCAGGGCCCGGTCGGTGTTGTCGGGCCCGGCATGGTCAAAGTAGGTGCACTGTACAGTCTGCTCAGCCATCTGAACGCTCCTCATGCTGACGTGCTAGCGCTTCATGCGCCCACCGAGCCCGGTTCATCTCTGTCTCGTAACGATCGACGGCGCGAAAGATCGAGCGTTTGATGCGATGGCGCCCCACCTCGAGTTCGCGCAACATACGCTTGACCTGAGCGCGCTGCGAGTCGAGGCCCGCAGGGCAGGGCTCGCCCTCGATGGGAAAGCCGCTGGCCTGAGCAAAGTCGGCCAGGTCGCGCTCCTCGATCAATAACAAGGGGCGGATCAGTTCGAGCTCGCCTTCAAAGAACTCGGCCTTGCCTGCCAACCCCTCGATACGCGACGCATAGAGCAGGTTCAACAGCACCGTCTCGGCCATGTCGTCGCCGTGGTGCCCCAGGGCGATCTTGTTGCAGCCCAACGCATGCGCCAGCTCAAAGAGAGCTTTGCGCCGGTGCCACGAACAGACGAAGCAGGCGCTCTTGTCGGTGTTTTCGAGCTGATCGGCCACCGCCATGTCGGCGAGCGCCAGGGGTATGGTGCGCTCGGCGCACCAGGCCTCGAGCCAGGGCAGTGCCACGGCACGTCCGCAGTGCGCATCGCTGCGCACGTGGCCGGCCACCAGCGCATAGTGGACACGTGAAGTGGTCTGTCTGCGCTGCAGCAGCTCGAGCAGGCTGAGGCTGTCTTTGCCGCCCGACACAGCCACCAGGATGCGGTCGCCTTCCCCGAGCAAGCGGAAACGCTTGTCGGCTTTGGTGATCGACTTGTTGAGGTAGTAGGCGAGTCTGTCGGCGCGCTCTGGCGCAGCGGGTGGCGTCATGATAGTGACAATGATACCAGCCACATGAGCTGCCGCCAACTGATCGGTTGACAACCGCGCCGGTTGTGTTACAATCAAAGTAAGTTGATGTAGAATATGCACTAGAGGGCGGGGCAGCGCGCGATGAAGATCTCAACCAAGGGCGAGTACGGCATCAGGGCCATGCTGGAGCTGACAGCACGCCATGGCCAGGGCTATGTGCAGAGCACCGAGATCGCCGAGGCGCGCAATATCCCCGCCAACTACCTCTATCAACTGCTCATCACGCTGCGCAAGGCCGGGGTCATCCGTAGCAGGCGTGGGCCGCAGGGCGGCCATATGCTCGCTCGGCCGCCGGCCGATATCAGCCTGGCCGAAGTGGTGCTGGCCCTCGAAGGCCCGCTCGCGCCCACCGGGTGCGTGCAGCCCGATGTGGTGGATGACTGCCCCTTTGGAGAGCGATGCGCGGTGCGCGGCGTCTGGCAGCGCGTCACCGACGCCACCCGTCGCATTCTTGAAGAGACCTCGTTCGCTGACCTGGCTGCTGACGAGCTCCGCTTGGAGCAACGACAGCGGGCCCATCGGTCATAACTCTCCCCGCACCTCGCGCTCCAGTCGTTCAAAGTAGGCGCACATGAAGGCATGGCGCTCCGCGGCCAGGCGTTGTGCTGTGGCGGTGACCACCACGTCGCGCAGACGCTGCAACTTGAAGCGGAACTCGTGCACGGGCGTATGGGCATCGTTGGTCAGGTCATCGGCGCCATCCACCGGCTGGCGCTCGACGAGGTCGAGTGGCACTTGAGCCCATAGCCGCTGCCGCATCACGCCCGCGATGGCATAGGCGCGGGCCACCCCCACGGCCCCGATGGCGTCGAGCTTGTCGGCGTCAAACAACACCTGCGCTTCGAGGGTTGACGGCCGCCGATCGCTCCGGAACCGGTGCTCGCGGATGGCGCGGCACACCGCCTCGCGGTGCACCGCTGGCGCGGCGCTCAACAGGGCGTCGGCCAGCTGGGCGCTGATGGCCGCATGGTCGCCGCCCGAGGCGAGCTGCTCGGCGCGCCCAGCGTCATGGAGCAGGGCAGCGTCATTGACCACCTCGAGGTTGGCCCCCTCTTCGCGAGCGATGCGCATCGCCAGCCGCCAAACGCGCAACACATGCTCAAAGCCGTGAGCGCTGTCGTTGTCGGCATAGTGCGCCCGAGCCTCCTCGGGCGTGATCATCGGCGGGCCCTGCGGTCGACCCGCGTAGCCAGGCCCCAGAGCAGCGCCGCCAGCAGCAGGATGGTGACGACGTAGGCTGTCACCGCCGTTACCCAAAAGGGCAGGGGGTAGAGCTGGATCAAGGTGTCGCGGTAGGAGAATACCCAGGTGCCGTTCGTGAAGAACAGACTGTGGAACACCATAAAGAAGCGATCGAAATCGATGGCTACCGCAATGAGGATCACCGCCATGAGGCCGACCGTCAGCAGCACGCCGCGACGTAGCCCGCGGGTCAGCGTGATCGCGCGCCGGGCGCGCCACAGCCAGAGGGCCAGCGCGAGCAGCGCCACCACAGCCACGCCCTCGGCCCAATAGAAGCTATCCATCACCCGGCGCACGTCGGCCATATGGCTGAGCTCGGCAGGGGTGAGGGCGGCTTTGCCCGCATCGGTGCGCAGCGCGGCCATGTCGGCATAGCTCGCGCGATGTCGCAGATAGTCGATGAGCGGCCGCGAGAGGCGCAAGCGTTCGGCGTCGCCAAAGCGGTCGGCCGGGGGAAAGCCGGCCCGTCGGTACTGCAACTCGGCAAAGCTAGGGCGCACATAGACCAGCAGAGGCGTAGCTAACAACAGGATCAACGTGAGCAGCGCCACGATGGGCTCAAGCCAGCGGACGGCAGTGCGATCTTGCTGCACGGGCTCTCCTCGGGGCGATAGGGGTGTCCGGCGCCAGTATAGCACGGCGCTCAGCGCGCGCAACCGCAGAGTCTGGAACCTGCAGCGGGTGAGCGGCGTTGTAGGGGCAGGCAAGGTCATCTCGGGAGTTGAGCGCATGAAGCGACGCTTGTTGATGTGGGTAGCGGTGTTGGCTTTGATCCTGGCAGGCGCATTGCCCGCCCAGGCTCAAAGGCTGTTGCCGCCCGTCCCGATCGAGCCGCCGCTGGAGCCCGATCGCGACCAGGTGGCGGTGGCGGGCCACACGGTGCAGGTCACCGTCGATGAGCAGGTGGCGAGCTATGTGGTGACCCTCGAGTTGCGCAATAGCGGCAGACGCCAGGCCGAGGCTGATCTGGTCATGCCTCTGCCCGGGCAGGCTGCAGTGACCAACCTCGGTCTGTGGATCGATGGGCGTCGCGTCGAGGCGCAACTGCTGACCGCTGACGAGGCGCTGCAGGCCTACACCGACATCGTGCGACAGCGGCTCGATCCGGCGCTGCTAGAATACGCCGGTGAGGGCGCGCTGCGAGCGCGCGTGTTCCCTGTGCCACCTGATGGCGTTGTCAGAGTCGAGCTGCGCTATGCGCAGGTGCTACCGCGCGAGGGCGACCTGGTGCGGCTCGACTATGCCTTTCAGACCAGCCTGGCCACCGATCCAGACCTACGTCCAACGCTCGACGCCGTCTTGCGCGCCACAGAGGGGATCGGCAGCATCTATTCACCCACGCACGATCTGACCATCGAGCGCAGCGCCACAGAGGCCGTTGTCGCGGCCACGACGCCCTCGTCGACCCCTGAGCAGGGGCTGGTCATCTACTATGGCCTGCAGCAAGAGGGTGTTTCAGCCTCGGTGCTGTCCTATCGCCAGGCGGGCGAAGACGGTCACTTTATGCTGTTGCTGATGCCCCCCGAGCAGGCCGAGGCGGCGCCGGCCGTGAGCCGTGACGTGACCATTGTGGTCGACACCTCGGGCAGCATGCGCGGCGAGAAACTCGAGCAGGCGCGGGCAGCGGCCATCTATGTATTGCGCAATCTCAACCGCGGCGACCGCTTTGGCCTGGTCAGCTTTGGCAGCAGCGTGCGACCCTATGCCGGCGAGCTGCTCGGCCTCGATCGGGTGGAAGACGCAGTGCAGTACATTGAGGAGCTGCGGGCTGAGGGCGGTACGAACATCGACGGCGCGCTGGCAGCGGCGCTCGACCTGACCGTCGCCGGCCGAACGCAGGTGATCCTCTTTCTGACGGACGGCCTGCCCACCGTGGGCCAGGTGTCGGCCGACAGGATCCTCAACAACCTCGACCGCGACATACGCAGCAATGTGCGGCTCTTTGCCTTTGGCGTGGGCTATGACGTGAACACGCTGTTGCTCGATCGCGCTGCCCTCGACCACCATGGCACGGCTGTGTATGTGCGCCCCGGCGAGAACATCGAGCAGCGCGTCTCGAGCCTGTATGACAAGATCAGCCAGCCTGCGCTCACCGATGTTGCCCTCGATATCGAGGGTGTCGGCGCCTATGACCTCTACCCAACGCCGCTGCCCGACCTGTTTGCGGGCGAGCAACTGGTGGTTGTGGGACGGTATCGTCAACCCGGTGAGATGACGGTCAAGCTGGCCGGCACGCGTGCTCAGGGTCGCGTAACGCAGTCGGTAGGTGGGCTGATGCTGGCTGAGGAGGGGGGCGCCGAGCATATCCCCGCGGTGTGGGCGGCACGCAAGGTGGGCTACCTGTTGGCCGAGATCCGCCTGCACGGCGCTCAGGACGAGCTGGTCGACGAGGTGCTGGCGTTGGCCACGCGCTATGGCATTCTGACGCCCTACACGTCGTTCCTGGCCGATGAGTACGAGGATACGATCAAGCCGGTGGCCCCCATGCTGCGCGGCCCGGCCTCGCTGGACGAGCCCGTGGGCGGCCAGGAGGGGCTGGCCCCCAAGGCCGACTATGGCCTGGGCGCCTCGGCGGTGACGGGCGAGCAGGCCGTGGAGCAGAGCATCGCCGAGCAGTCGCTACGTGATAGCGAACGGCCGGCGTCAGAGGCGCTGGTGCGCACCATCGCGGGCAAAACCTTTGCCCTGCACGACGGTGTCTGGGTCGATGCTGACTATGACCAAAGCATGGCGGCAGAGACTGTGTTGCTGGGCAGCGCACGCTACGCCGAGCTGCTGCAGGCGCATCTTGAATGGGGTCGCTGGCTTGCGCTGGGCCTGCGGGTGACCATTGTGCACGAGGGCCGCGCCTACCGGTTTCAGGACTGACGAACGCTGCCCGGCCCGGCCGGGTGCGGCGACAGCCGTCGGGTAGCCTTGACCAGCCTTCTGGCTACGGCTAGCATGGCCGCGACTAGACAAGTGAGAGACACCGGCGCCGCAGCCACAGGGAGGGCCTGGCAAGCGATGACGTTGCTCAAGTTGGCTACCTTTAACGCAAACTCGATTCGTGTGCGCTTGGAGCAGATGCTGGCATGGCTCGATCGCGAGCAGGTCGACATCCTTGCTGTGCAAGAGACCAAGGTGCAAGATGTGGACTTTCCTCGTGATGAGATCGAGGCCAGGGGCTACCACGTGGCCTTTCGTGGCCAAAAGTCGCACGCGGGCGTGGCCCTGCTTTCGCGCACCAAGCCTGACGAGGTGATCTACGGCTTTGACGGCGAGGCGGACCGTGACGAGGCGCGCCTCATCCGAGCGCATGTCGCCGGCATCCACGTCATCAACAGCTATGTGCCTCAGGGGCGGTCGATAGATGATCCGGTCTTTCAGTACAAGCTCGCCTGGTATGGGCGGCTGCGCGCTCTGCTCGAACAGCACTATCGCAGCGACGACCTGCTGGCCTGGGTGGGCGATCTGAACGTGGCCCCCGGGGAGCGCGATCTGTACGACCCCAAGGGCAACCGTGACCATGTCGACTTTCATCCGGACGTCCGCGAGGCCTATGCCCAGGCCAGGAGCTGGGGCCTGGTGGATGTCTTTAGGCAGCACCATCCCGACGAGGACGGCCACTACACCTACTGGGACTATCGCGTGCGCAATGCCGTCGATCGCAACGTGGGCTGGCGCATCGACCATATCCTTGCAACGCCGGCCCTGGCCGAGCGCTCGCGAGGGTGCTGGATCGATGTGGATGCGCGCCGCGCCGAGCGCCCGTCGGACCACACCTTTCTCGTGGCCAGTTTCGAGCTGTGACGGCTCGAACAAGCATTCTGGTTTACTTCTGTTCTGCTAGTGCTATAATAGTGATACGCTCTTGCGCAGAGTCCTGTTGAGTACGTTGGGTTACTGTGACCGCCGCACAACAGGCGTCGCAGATTCGCTATGGGTCGAATGCTGATTCCCTTGGATCAGCCAAGCGTATCGAGGGAGGCGGGCATGAAAAGACGCACAGTGGTGTTCGTGGCGGTGCTGGTGCTGTTAGGGATTCTGGCCGTGCCGATGGCCGTCTCGGCTGAAGAGGCCAAGGTGAACGCCCCGGTGGGGCTCAAGCTCCGACTGGAGCCGGGCCTCGACGGGTTCGAGATGTTCACGCTCAAGCATCGTGAGCTGGTCTGGGTCGATCCCAACGAGCCTTCGGTCTGGCTCGATCATATCCTGTGGTCCAAGGTCGAGACGGAGCGCGGGGCGGGGTGGTGCGCGGCAGCGCATCTGGACAACTATCCCGGCTTTTGGAACGTCGATGCGCCGGTGATGCCGGACCTTCCCGAAGGCTTTTTCATGGTCAAGGCCCCGGCTGGCCTCAAGCTGCGCGAAGAGGCTGGCTATAGCGAGGTCATCTTTATCGTGCCGTACGGCACCGTGCTCGAGTCGCCCAACGGCAAGGTTGTGCCGGCCGATGGGCTCTACTGGCGCGAGCTCAAGGTGGGCGGCGACCTGCTGTGGGGCTGGAACAAGTGGCTCGATGAGATCGGCCCATCGAGCGCCACTGCCGAAGAGGCCGCGGTCGGCTGATCGCACGCTGCAGGCAATGATGACGGGGCGGTCTATGGGCCGCCCCGTTGCTTTGCCGCTGGCGTGCGACCTATAATGCCCGTAGGCTGCCGATACGAGGAGGGGGCATGGGGATTCTGGAACGCTTTTCGTTGCGGGGGCGCACAGCGCTGGTCACCGGTGGTGGGCAGGGCATCGGGCAGGCCTATGCCCATGCCCTGGCCGAAGCCGGCGCCGATGTCGCCATCGTCGACCTGAACCCTGACACAGCCGCATCGGTGGCGGCCGAGGTCGAACAACTTGGCAGGCGTTCGCTGGCCGTGGTGGCTGATGTGAGCGATGCCGAGCAGGTGGGCGAGATGGTTGCGCGGGTGATCGCTGCGTGGGGCAGGCTGGATATCGGCGTGAACAACGCGGGCGTGCGCTGCTGGGCTGCCGCCGAAGAGATGACCGTGCCAGAGTGGGACGACCTGATGGCCGTCAACCTCAAGGCGGTCTTTCTGTGCTGCCAGGCCGAAGCGCGGGTCATGCTGGCGCAGGGCTATGGCAAGATCATCAACACGGCCTCGATGTCCGCGCACATCGTCAACCGCCCGCAGAAGCAGGTGGGCTACAACACCTCAAAGGCAGGGGTGGTGCACCTGACCCGTTCGCTGGCCGCAGAGTGGGCCGGCCGGGGTGTGCGGGTCAACAGCATCAGCCCGGGCTACACCGAGACGCCGTTGGTGGCGAGCGTGGCGCATCTCATCCCCGGCTGGCTCAAAGATGTGCCGTTGGGCCGCATGGGGCAGGTGAGCGACCTGCAGGGCGCAGTCGTCTATCTGGCGGCAGAGGCCTCGGACTATGTCACGGGGCACGATCTCATTGTCGATGGCGGCTACACCTGCTGGTGACGTTTCCAACAGAGCACAAGGCCGCCCGAACAGGGCGGCCTTTGATTTGCGAGCCTGGGCTCAGGCTGAGAACCAGGGGATGATGCCCAGATAGCGGATGATCAGGACCACCAGCATGATGCCGAGCACGATCTTGACCAGCTTTTCGCCGCCCTTGACGGCCGCATGGCTGCCGACCCACGCGCCTGTGCCGTTGCCGATGGCCAACAAGACGCCATAGATCCAGTCAACCTGGCCGTTGAGGGCAAAGATCAGCAGCGCCACCAGCGTGGTTGCCCCGATGATAAAGACCTTGAGCACGTTGGTTTTGACCAGGTCGAGGCCGGTCGTCAACACGATGGCCGCTATGATATAAAAGCCAACTCCGGCCTGAATGATGCCCGAGTAGAACCCGATCGCCAGCATGACCACCGCGGCGACGACCGCGCGGGCCGGCGTCAGCGTGATCTGCCGGTTCTTGAGCCAGCGCTGGGGATTGAGGACCAGGACCACCAGCATGGCAAACATCGCTGCCACGAGCAGCTTGTCGAATACCTCGGCGTTCAGCCTGACGCCCGACAGCGCGCCAGCGACTGAGCCGACCACTGCCGGCGCAGAGAGCATCAGGCTCATCTTGAGGTCGGACATGCCGCCCTTTTTAAAGCCCGCCACGGCCGAGACATTCTGTACGAGGACGGCCACCCGGTTGGTGCCGTTGGCCATGACCTTGGGCAGGCCGGCCAGGTCGAGCGCGGCAAGCGTCAGGAACGAACCGCCACCCGCCAGCGTGTTGATAAAGCCCGCCAGAATGCCCGCAACGATGATGATCGCCGCGGTGAGGACATTGAGCTCGCCCATGCCAGTTACCCCCTGTCTCGCGTTGCCAAACGACTTGGCATTATACAGCGCAACCGGGGGGCTGCAACCTCGGCAGGATCGCCGAGCGAATCGCCATGGCGAGGGGGCATGTGTTGACAGTTCGACCACTAAATGATAGAATCGCTGCAAATAGGAGGGGCGGCGACGCCCATTTACATGGGCTGCACGGCAGCCTTTTGGCTTTGTGGAGGCTTCCAAGGATGGATCTTGCCGCCATCATCAGAGACATCCCCGACTTTCCCGTCAAGGGCATCCTCTTTAAGGATATCACGCCACTTCTCCGCGAGCCTAACGCATACCGACAGGCTGTCGAGCAGCTTGCCGAGCGCTATCGCGGTGAGGAGATCGATCAGGTCCTGGCGATCGAGTCTCGGGGATTCATCTTTGGCGCAGCGCTGGCGCTGGAGCTGGGCGCGGGCTTTGTGCCAGTGCGCAAACCAGGCAAGCTCCCCAGCGACACGATCGCGGTCGAGTATTCGCTCGAATATGGCACCAATCGCCTCGAAATCCATACCGATGCCATCCGTCCCGGTGAGCGTGTACTGGTGGTAGACGATCTGCTGGCCACAGGTGGGTCGGCTCAAGCGGCCATTGAACTGGTAGAGAGATTGGGGGGAAAGGTCGTTGGTGCGGCCTTTGTCATCGAGTTACAGTCGCTGTGTGGCGCCGAGCGACTGGCGGGCTACCCGGTGTATTCGCTCATCAAGTTCTGATTGAGGGCACTGACATGACCGCTGAACACCCGCATGCTGAACGTCTGCGCAACGAGAGAGAGAGCGCGGTCCGTGAGATCGCGCGGCTCGAAGCGCAACTCAAAGAGGAGATCGAGCCGGCTTCGGCCACCGATGACGATTCGGCTGACGCCGCAGCCGATATCTATGAGCGCGGCAAGATCATCTCGCTGATCGACAACCTCGAGAACAAGATTCACTCGCTGGATCGAGCTCTCGAAATGGTGGCCGATGGCACCTACGGCATCTGCGAAAAGTGCGGCGAGGCCATTCCGATCGAGCGGCTGCAGATCATGCCCGAAACGACTCTGTGCGTGCGCTGCGCCAGCGAGCGTGAACGCGGCTTGCGACGATATGCCAGCGCCCGCCGACGGCGGGATGTCGATCTGTATGACGAAGAGGAAGAGGTCGACACCGAAGACTGAGCCGTGGCCAGCCGCTCTGCCGTCTGCCACCGCCTTTGACAAACAATCAGCGTTCGGCCTATCATATGCCGGTTTGGCAGGTGACAGGCGCGAGCGCTGATGTTCTGTGTGCCTGCGGGCGGCGAATGGGTGGGGTTGCCCACGTGACACCGCTCTCTGTACAACGTTGAGGGCTCTGAGCAAGGAGCTTGTCAATCTCAAGACATACGAGGAGGTATCATCGATGAGCCAGATGATCGAGATCCGCTGGCATGGTCGCGCGGGTCAAGGCGTCGTAACGGCCGGCGAGCTACTGGCCGAGGCGTCGCTAGAACAGGGCAACTACTTTCAGGCGTTCCCCGAGTATGGCTCTGAGCGCATGGGCGCTCCCATCAAGTCCTACAACCGTATCAGCCCCGAGCCGGTTGAGGTGCACTCTCCAGTGCTCGAGCCCGATATGGTCATCATTGTGAACCCCAACCTGATCGGTGTCGTAGACCTGACAGAGGGCCTCAAGCCCGACGGCTATGTCCTCATCAACACCCCGCAGACGCCAGCCGAGATCCGCGCACGCCTCAACTTTTCAACGGGCCAGGTCTGGTGCGTCGACGCCTCAAAGATCGCGATGGAAGAGTTCAAGCGCGATATTCCGAGCACCATGATGATCGGTGTGGTCTGCCGTGCGACTGGCATGGTCAATCTCGACACCGTGGTGCACCTCACACGCGAGCGTCTCGGCGGCAAGCTGCGACCCGAGGTGGTCGAGGCCAACGTGCGCACGCTGCAGCGCGCCTTTGACGAGGCAGTGCAGGGTTGAGTCCGAATCGCTCGCCGAGGCCGCAGGCGGCCCAGTGAGCTTGTCGTAATGCTCCCATGTGGATAGTGGAGGTTATCATGGCCGAAAAGCAGGCTCCGCGCCTCGATCTGCCGTGGCGTGACGTCCGGCCGGGCGGCGTCGTCGTCGAGGTCGGCAACTCTGAAGCGTATATCACGGGCACCTGGCGCACGATGCGCCCCGTACGTGACCTCGAGCAGTGCACCCAGTGCCTCATCTGCTGGATCATGTGCCCTGACTCGGCGATCACCGTCGAGGATGGCAAGGTGGCCGCGTTTGACTATGACCATTGCAAGGGTTGTGGTATCTGCGCCGAGCAGTGTCCCGTTAACATCAAGCAGCCGCATAGCGTCACCGGGAATCTGGGCAAAGTGATCCAGATGGTGCCCGAGAGCGATTTTGAGTAGGCCCCGGGGACTGAGGAGGTAGCAACAGATGGTGACCAGCAAATACATGCCTTTGGACGGCGCCAACGCTGTCTCGCAGGCGATGCGACAGATCAACCCCAACGTCGTGGCGGCCTATCCCATCACGCCGCAGACCGCGGTGGTGCAGAACTTTTCCGAGTATGTGGCCGATGGCATTGTCGACACCGAGTTTGTGCCCGTCGAGAGCGAGCACGCTGCCATGAGCGCCTGCATCGGCGCCTCGGCTGCCGGTGCGCGCGTGATGACGGCGACGGCCGCCAACGGCCTCGCCCTGATGTGGGAGATGCTCTACATCGCGGCCGGCATGCGCCTGCCCATCGTGCTGACGGTGGTCAACCGTGCGCTGTCAAGCCCGCTCAACATCCACTGCGACCATTCGGATAGCATGGGCGCCCGCGACGCCGGCTGGCTACACTTTTACGCCGAGACCGGCCAGGAAGCCTATGACAACACCATCAAGGCCATCAAGATCGCCGAGCACACCGACGTGCTGCTGCCGGTGATGAGCTGCCAGGATGGTTTCATCACCGGGCATGGCGTCGAGCGCGTGGGCCTGCTGCCCGACGACGCCGTCAAAGAGTTTGTGGGCAGCTATAGCCCCAAGCACGCCCTGCTGGACACGGACCATCCCGTCACGATGGGCGCGTGGGACTTTACTGACTATTACTTTGAGCACAAGCGGCAGCAGAGTGAGGTGCTCAGCAACTGCCTGCCTGTCGTCGAGGCGGTGAGCAAAGAGTTCGAGCAGCTCTCGGGCCGCGATCAAGCCATCGTCGATTGCTTTGGCATGGACGATGCCGAGGTGGCCATTGTGGTTTTGAGCTCGCAGGCCGGCACCACCCGCTCGGTGGTGCGCGAACTGCGTGCCAAGGGAGTCAAGGCTGGCGTGGTCAAGCCGCGCCTGTTCCGACCCTTCCCTGCGGCGCAGATCGTCGACGCCATCAAGAACTGCAAGGCTGTGGCCGTCATGGACCGCGCCATCTCGTTTGGCGCCATGGGCGGCTGTGGCCCGTTGTTCCTCGAGCTGACCTCGGCGCTCTACAACCTGGGCGTGCAGCTTCCGTTGGTCAACTACATCTATGGCCTCGGTGGGCGCGACACCATGCCCGCCGACATCGCATCGGCCTTTGCCGACCTGCAAGAGATTGCCGCCAATGGCACCCGCGGTGAGCTTGTCCGATACCTGGGCCTGCGTGACTAGCCGGGCATGAACCTCGCTGGTTGTGCACCCTATTGCTAAGGAGTGACCGACATGGCAGAACGCATCCGCATCAATCTGCGTGAGATCATCAAGCCTGAGGAACGGCTGGCCCCGGGACACCGTCTGTGCGCTGGCTGCGCTGAGCCGACCGTGGTGCGCCAGATCATGCACGCCATCGACGAGCCGGTGGTCGTGGCCACGGCGACGGGCTGTCTCGAGGTCTCGACCACGGTGTATCCCTACACCTCGTGGAACGTGCCCTGGATTCACAGCGCTTTTGAGAACGCATCGACCACCATTGCCGGTGTCGAGGCGGCCTACAAGGCCCTCAAGCGCACGGGGCAGATCTCAGCAGACAAGGACATCAAGTTCCTCGCCTTTGGCGGCGACGGCGCCAGCTACGACATCGGCTTCCAGTTCATCTCTGGCGTCTTGGAGCGAGGGCACAAGGTCGTCTACATCTGCCTCAACAACGAGGCCTATATGAACACGGGTATCCAGCGCTCGAGCGCCACGCCTCTGGGCGCGCACACCACCACGTCGCCGGCCGGCGAAGTGATCCAGGGCAAGACGCAGTGGCGCAAGCCCTTTACACGCATCATGGCCGCTCACGACATTCCCTATGTGGCGCAGGCCTCGCCGCACAACTATCGCGACCTGATGACCAAGGCCAAGAAGGCCGTCGCGGCCGATGGGCCGGCCGTGCTGAACGTGCTGGTGCCCTGCCCGCGCGGTTGGCGCCATGAGAGCGACCAGACCATGGCCATCGCCAAGCTGGCAGCCGACACCTGCTACTGGCCGCTGTACGAGATCGAGGACGGCCACAAGGTCACCGTCAACTACAAGCCCCGCGAAAAGCGCCCCGTGGCCGAGTGGCTGCGAGCGCAGGGGCGTTTCCGTCACCTCTTCCGCCCTGCCAACGCCGGCCTGCTGGAAGAGATCCAGCGGCGCGTTGACGAAGAGTGGGAGCGTCTGCTCAAAGACGAGGCCAACTCCTAGGCAGCGATGTACAGACGAGAGGGTAGCCCCGGACAACAAGGCTACCCTCTTTTTGGTAAAGGAGGAGCATCTGCCAGCATGGTCATCCCATCCAATGTGCACGTGTCACAACACCCCCTTGTGCAGCACAAGCTCACGCTGATGCGCAGCATGACGACGGAGCCGAAAAAGTTCCGCGAGCTGATCCGCGAGGTCGCCGCGCTCTTGGGCTATGAGGCCACCATGGACCTGCGCCTGTGCGACACCGAAGTGCAGACGCCGCTGGCGCCTGTGACCGGCAAGCAGCTCCAAGACAAGATCGGCCTGGTGCCCATCCTGCGCGCGGGGCTCGGCATGGTCGACGGCATCTGGGAGATGATGCCGACCGCCGAGGTGTGGCATATCGGCCTGTATCGCGATCACCGGACTCTGCAACCGGTGCAGTACTATAACAAGCTGCCGGTGATCCCCACCGTGCAAGTGTGCCTGTTGCTCGACCCCATGCTGGCCACCGGCGGCTCGGCCGTGGCCACCTGTCAGATTCTAAAGGACTGGGGCGCCAAGCGCATCAAGTTCGTGGGCATCATCGCTGCGCCCGAGGGCATTCAGCGCCTCTCTGAGGCGCACCCTGATGTGGATATCCATGTGGCGGCCATCGATGACCGCCTGACACCGATGCCGGCCAAGCCGGGCGACCCGCCAGAGGGCTACATCGTGCCCGGGCTGGGCGACGCCGGTGATCGTCAGTTTGGCACCGCCTGATGTGAGGCAACCGAGATGAGGCTCTGGCCTTTTGTGGCAGTGTTCACCGTGGCGCTGGGGCTCACGCTGGCGTTGACGCCGGTGAGCATCTGGCTGGGCAAGCGGTTGGGTATTGTCGACCGCCCTGGCGGACGACGACTGCACAGGGGCGTCATCGTCCGCATCGGCGGGCTGGGCATCTTTCCCGCCTTTGCAGTGGCAGCGTTGCTGCCTGTTGCTCTAGGCCTGCCTCGCCAAGACCCGCTGGAGCTGATCCGGTTGGTGGGCGTGGTGGCGGGCGTGGGCGTCATCTGGGTCATGGGCCTGCTGGACGATCGCTACAAGCTGCGTCCCAGGCAGCAGTTCGCCGGCATGGCGCTCGCGGCCGTGGTGGCCATTGTCTGCAAGGTGTTCATCGAGCTCTTCAACAGCCCCTTTAGCGGCGAGCAGATCAAGGTGGGCTGGTACCTGATGGTGCCCATCACCTTTGGCTGGCTGGTCGGCATGACCGAGACGGTCAATATGCTCGATGGCGTCGATGGCCTGGCCACCGGCGTGACGGCCATTGCAGCGCTGGTGCTGTTCGTGCACATGCTACGGCTCGGGCAATACAGCGTGGCTCTGCTGCCGCTGGCGTTGCTGGGCGTATGCCTGGGCTTTTTGGTGTTCAACTTTTACCCGGCCAAGGTCTTTTTGGGCGGGGGCGCCTATGTGCTGGGCTTTGCCCTGGGCGCGCTGTCCATCGTGGCGGGCGCCAAGGTGGCCACGGCCCTTTTGGTGCTGTGGGTGCCGATCGTCGACATCGCCTGGCAGGTCTATTCGCGCTGGAAGCGCGGCCAGCCGATCAGCCTTGGAGACCGCGGCCATCTGCAGTTTCGCCTGCAGGATTCAGGCTGGAGCGCGCCTCGCATCTCGTTCACCTACTATGGCATCACGGCCGCACTGGGCGCCCTGGCGCTGTTCAGCCCGTCGCGCACCCTCAAACTGGTCGTCTTGTTGGTGCTGGCGGTGCTGGTCCTGGTCGGCCTCTATCTACTGGCCCGCAAGACGGGCGACCGCACGCCCACGGGCACCTAGTCTGCCTCGGCCCGGCGGCGCGGCTTGAGGCGTGCCTCGAGCAAATCGGCCAGCGGCTCGATCTCGCGCAGGCCGAACAACGGCGCATCGTCGGCGGCCGCAGCGTCGTCGCTCACCACGGCCAGCAGCTCCCCCGGAGTGTGGATGCGCCCGTGTCCATAGCCGGGGCGGATCACCTCGACCTTGGGGGTGGGTTCGCGCTTGTAGCCCTCGGTGATCACCAGGTCGATATAGCCCGGCAGGCGTGCCACGATCTCTTGCAGCGGCACCTCGCTCGGGGGCTTTTCGAGCAGGGCCAGGCGCCCTTGCGATGAGATGGCCACCAGGTCAGCGCCCGCCTCTGAGAGCAGCGATGTATCAGTGCCCGGCCGATCCAGGTCCACATCCTCGCGCGAATGCTTGATCACCGCCACCCGTAGCCCCCGCGCCCTGAAACAGCGCACCAGGGCAGCGGCCACGGTCGTCTTGCCGCTATTGTGCCAGCCGATGATCGAGACGATAGGTGGCGTCCACGTGCTCACTCTAGGCCAGCCTGCCGCGAGCCGCGTCGCCAGCCTGAGGATAGAGCGCCGGCCGATCGCGCAGCTCGAACAGGCCCGCGGCGCGCATATCGCGCTCAAAGTCCTTCAGCGCCGCTCCCTCGATGGGCGGCATGGGCGGCATGCCCTGGCCCACGTCGATGCCCAGCACACGCAAAGCTGCCTTGATGCCCGGGATGACGCCGTACTTGACCAGCACCTGGATGATCCGGTTGGCGCGCCAGTGCAGGTCGCGTGCGACGGCGACCTTGCCGGCCAGCGTGGCGGCGCGGATATCGCCAAACAGGCGCGGGGCGACGTTGTAGGTGGTGCCGATGGCGCCATCGGCACCGAGCATCTGGCAGAGCATGCATAGCTCATCGGGCCCCGACAGCACGTTGACGCGGCTCGCGTCACGCTGCGCCATCACCGCAGAGAAAAAGTGCATGTCTTGCGAGGTGTACTTGAACCCTGCCACGCCATCCAGGGCGCAGATCTCCAGCAGCTGCTCGACCGTCATGGGGTTGCCGGTGGCGCTCGGGATATAGTACACGTATAGAGGCAGCGCCGCGGCCGCGGCCAGGGCACGATAGTGGGCTTTGATAGCCTCAAACGAATAGGCATAGTAAAAGGGCGGCACGGCGCTGATCGCGTCGGCGCCGATGGCCACAGCGTCGTGCGCCAGAGCCACTGCCTCGCCCGTGGTCAGCGCGCCAACGTGCACCATCACCGGCACCCGGCCACCGACCGCGCTCACCACCGTCTCGGCCAACTGTCGACGCTGCGCGCGACTCATCAGGATACCTTCGCCGGTGCCGCCGCAGATATATAGACCGCCGATATCGGCCTGCAGCAGCAGCCCCACCAGTTGCTCGGTGGCGCGAACGTCCACCTCGCTCCGAGCGTCGAACGGCGTAACGAGAGCCGGCCAGATTCCCGCAAAGCTCATGACAGCCACCTCCAGGCAACAGTGTACGCAGAGCCGCCTGGTGCGCAAGCGACGCTATCAGGCGACAAGGGCCGTCCAGATGACGATACGCTGGTCGCTGAGAGCCCTTGACACTCGAAAATCGCAGACCTATAATCGGATCAGAGGCATATGTGGCGCCCCTGTCAGGGTCCCCCAAGAGGCGGTAAAGGGCCGTGAACGGCGATGATATGCACCGCGGGTCCAGCGATCAGCTCTTGCCGCTGCTCGAGCTCGTTGGACGCGAACTGCGCGAACGTGCTCGCACCCTGGCCGCCGACCTGACCGACCCGCAACTGCGCGGCCTCATCATCGCCGAAGACGAGTTCGACCAGCTCCTTGGGCAGCCCCTCAACGCCTCACCCTTTGCTTCACTCGCACAACTCGCCGAGCCAGCGCCCCGGGGGAGCTGGGGATGCCTGCTCGAGCGGCTGGGCCTCTCGAGCACCGAAGCCCTGGTCATTCTGATCTGCCTGCTGCCCGAGGTGGATCGCGCCTACGAGCGCATCTTTGGCTACCTGCAGGATAACGTCACGGCCCGCCGTCCCTCGGTCGATTTGTTGCTGCGTCTGCTGTGGGCACGTCCGCCCGACCGGATCGCCGGACGGCGCCTCTTTTGGCCTGCTGCGCCGCTGCGTCGCCTGGGGCTCGTGGTGTTGCGGCCTGAGGACGACCATGCGGCGAGCCTGCTGTCGCAGCAGGTTGCACTCCATCCGGTGCTCGTCGAACACCTCTTGCATGAGGGGGGCCCGCCTGCCCCCGAGCACCCGGCTGTGCGCTTGCCGGATCGGGTCGGTCGGTTGGCGGCCGACTCGCAACAGGCGCAGGCCATGCTCGGCTGGCTGCGAGACCAGGCCGCAGAGCGCCTGTGGGTGCATGTGCAGGCGCCCTATGCCGAGCTGGCCCGAGCGCTGGCTCAGGCGGCCTGCGCGGCCTGGCAGGTTCCTCTCGTCGAGCTGGACCTGTCGCAGGCTGACGATGCCGACCTCGCTGCACGCGCCGCGGCGCTCGAGGCGCTGATGCGCGATGGCGCCCTGCTGGTGAGTGGCCTGGGCGACGAGCAGCCTGGCACTGAGCTCCGTACGAGGGTCGAGCGGGTGGCCGCCGTGCTGGGCGACCTGCCACGTCCCTTGTTCTGGCATTGCTCATTGCAAGTGCCACTGGCCGCGCCGCGCGGCGTGCTCAGCGCCACCTGTGAGCTACCGGCGCCCGACTATGCTCAGCGGTTGACGCTGTGGCGCGAGGCCTTGCCCGAGCGCGCGCCCTCAGATGCGACTGCGCTGCAGGCTGTGGCGGGGCGCTATCGCCTCTCGCCCGAGCGCATCGCCTGGTCGGCACGCACCGCGTCAGAGGCGGCCGTGCGGCGTGGGCCGGCGGCCACGGTCGGCTTTGGCGATCTGGCCGAGGCGGCCCGGCGGGCCAGCAGCCGCGACATCGGCCAGTTGGCGCATCGCATCGAGCCGCGGCACGGCTGGCAAGACCTGGTGCTGCCGGCCGATCGCATCGCGCAGCTGCAAGAGATGTGCGATCAGCTTGCTTACCGGCCCGTCGTGATGGAGCAGTGGGGCTATGGCCGTGGCAGCGCCGCGCCCGGCCTATCGGCGCTGTTTGCCGGGCCTTCGGGCACCGGCAAGACGATGGCGGCTGAGGTGATCGCAGGCGAACTGGGCCTCGATCTCTACCGCATCGATCTTTCGGGGGTGGTGAGCAAGTACATCGGCGAGACCGAAAAGAACCTGGAACGCATCTTTACCCTGGCCCGTGACGCCAATGCGATTCTACTGTTCGACGAGGCCGACGCCCTGTTCGGCAAGCGTTCCGAGACGCGCGATGCCCACGACCGCTATGCCAACATCGAGGTCAGCTACCTGCTGCAAAAGATCGAGGAGTACGATGGCCTGGTGATCCTCACCAGCAACCTGCGCCAGAACCTCGACGAGGCCTTTATGCGCCGCCTGCAGCTCTCGGTCGATTTCCCGTTCCCCGACGAGCAGGCGCGGCTGCGCATCTGGCAAAAGCTCATCACTCCCCAGACGCCGGTAGGCAGCCTCGATCTGGAGCAGCTTGCCCGGCGCTTTCGCCTGTCGGGTGGCAGCATCCGCAACGTGGTGCTCACAGCGGCATTTCTGGCAGCCCGCGATGGAGAGCCACTCAACACCGACTATGTGACCTGGGCCGTTCGTCGCGAGTACCAAAAGCTTGGGCGCCTGGTCGAAGCCGGCCAGTTCGGAGGCGAAGAGCGCATCGGTGCTGGGACAGCAGAGGTGCGGGGGTGGGGTGATGCCTGAGAAACGCTACGACCGCGTCAGGCTGCCGCCGCGCGCCGAGCCGGTGCGCAGGTCGCGTGATCGGGTGCGCGAATCCGCGCGGGCCGACACTCGGTCGCCCGGCAATGGCGGCTTGCGGGCGCTGTTGCTGCGCCTGGAGCGCGGCGTCGTGCACCGTGCCGGCCGAGGTGACGCCTTTGCGGCAGCGCCCGAGGTGGAGCAGGCGCTCGAGCGCCGGCGTGGCAGCGGCCAGCCCTTGCCCGGACGGGCGCGCGAGCAGATGGAGTCGGCCTTTGGCGCTTCGTTCGATGACGTGACCATCCACACCGGCGGCGAGGCTGACGCTCTCACGCGGCAGGTGGATGCGGTGGCCTTTACGCACGGCAGCGACATCTACTTCTCTGATGGGGCCTATGCCCCAGAGACCTCGCATGGACAGCGGCTATTGGCGCACGAGCTGACCCATGTGGTGCAGCAGCATTCGGCCCGCAAAGTGACGGTCGGCGCGGCCTACGATCCGGCCGAGTCAGAGGCCGACGCCGTTGCCGATGCGGTCGTTCAGCGCCTGCAGGCTGCAGAGCCCGCAACGCCGGTAGCGCCCGCCACCGTCGCCCGTCAGGCCCAGCCTGAGGAAGACGAGGAAAAAGCCCAACGGCTGCAACGCCAGCCTGAGGACGAGGAGGATGAGGCTCAGCGGCTGCAACGCCGGCCTGAGGACGAGGAAGATGAGGCTCAGCGGCTGCAACGTCAGCCCGAGGACGAGGAAGATGAGCGAGTGCAGCGCCTGCGTCGGCAAGAGGAGGAGGACCGACTGGTGCAGCCACTCAGGCGCTCGACGCCTGTGACGGTGGAGAGTGCGCCGGCCACCACCTCTGCCGAGGCGCCGACGATGGCTGGCGAACAGCCACGCGAAGCCGATCTCTTTGGCCAGGCGGTGCAGGCCTACCGCGCCGGAGATCTGCGCCGCGCGCAAGAGCTCTTTCAGCAGGTGCGCGATGACCCCGACGCCAGCGAGCGCGAACGGGCCAACGCCACCTGGAATGTCGGCCGCATCCACCAGGAGCTGGGCGATGATCGCGCTGCACTCGAGTGCTATCGCGCTTTTTTGGCGATGCCAGGGGCAACTGAGGAACGGCGCGCCGTGGCCGAGCGCATCGTGGCCCGCATGGAGCGCGAGCAGAGCGAGGGCGCGGAGCCGGTGGCCGCTGAGGGGCAGGCGGCCCCTTCGGCCGCTGCGCCCGAGGCCGCCGAGGCTGCCGGGCCGGCGCCAGAGCGCGCCGCACGCGGGGCCGCCATCGACGACCCGCGTGCCCGGGCCAACGCGATCTACCGTGAGGGCGTGCGCGCCTATCGTGCGGGCGACCTGCGCCGCGCGCTGGAGCTCTTTCAGCAGGTGCTCGACATCGACCAGGCCGTCGAGGGCCATCGCGCCAGCGCCATTTGGAACATCGGCCGCATCCATCAGGATATGGGCAACGACCGCGCCGCCTTGACGATGTACCGCACCTACCTCGCCCAGCCTTCAGTGCCCGACGAGCGCCGCACTGTGGCTCAGCGCATCGTCACAGACCTGGAGCGTGAGCTGGGACCCGGTGGCGCGCCCACCCCCGAGGCCACCCCTGAGGAAGGCGGCGCCGGCAAAGAGCCGCCCACCGAGAGCCTGCCGACGATGCCCGAACAGCGCGCTCAGGCCCTCTACGGCCTGGCCTCACAGGCCTATCAGAGCGGCGACTTTGCCACGGCGCTGGAGCACTTTCAGCAGCTCATGCGCACCGATGGCCTCGAGCAGCGCCTTTACACCGAGACGCTCTACAACATGGGGCAGTGCTACCGCCGAATGGGCAACAACGGCGCCGCTATTGACATGTTCCGTGGATTCCTGCAGCAGCCCGATGCCACGCCCGAAGAGCGCCAGCGTGCCCAGCAGTTGATCGCCATGCTGCAGCACTAGGGATGTCGCGATGATCCATTTGCTGGACGACGCCATCAGACGACTGATCCAGGCCGAGACGGGCTACGCCGAGCCCGATGTCGAGGTCAGTTTCAGCCAGCCCACGGGCGACTGGGCGGCCGGCCTCACACACCCGGTTATCAACTGCTATCTTTATGATGTGCGCGAGAACAACGAGCTGCGTTCGGCCGAGTGGACGGTGGATCGCCGCCCCAACGGCTATGCGGCCAAGCGCGTCGCACCGCTGCGCTTTGACGTCAGCTATCTGATCACCGTGTGGACGCAGGACCATATCGAGGATGAGCATGCCATGCTGTGGCGCGTGCTCGAGGCGTTGGCGACCCACGAGACGCTGCCCGACGCCTACTGCGATGAGGCGCTGCGCAGCCAACCCTATCCGCTGCGGTGCAAGACGGCGCAGGCCACCCGCGCCATCGATGACCTGCCCGACCTCTGGAGCGTGATGGACAACCCCCTGAGGCCGTCGATCAACTATGTCGTTACCATGGCGATGGAGCGCATGGCGCCTATCGAGGGACGACAAGTGGTCACCAAACAGATCGATGTGGTGCACCGCGAGGCGCCCGAGCCGCAGCCCGAGACCATTCTGCAGATCGGGGGCATCGTCCACAACGGCGCTCAAGCGCCAACGCCGCTGGCTGGCGCCACCGTCACCCTGGTCGGCACGGCCCAGCAGGCCGTGACCGATCGGCTGGGGCGCTATCGGTTTCGAAACGTGCTCGCCGGTCGCTATCGACTGGTGGCAGAGCACGAAGGCAAAAAGGGGCAGCGCGAGATCGTGGTGCCCCTGCGCTCGGGCGATACCGACCTGTATGACATCGGCATTCACTAGAGCCGAAAGGAGGCGCATCTTTCTCGTACGACCATCGGACGCATCCTGGCCCTGAGGTTGTGAAAGGGACGAGCAAACATGCCAATCTATCAGTCTCCAGGCGTCTATATCGAAGAGGTCGACCGCGGCACACGGCCGATTGAGGCGGTGGGCACCGCCGTCGCGGCGTTCGTCGGCTTTAGCGCCAAGGCCGAGATGTCTGATGGCGCCGGCGAGCCGGTGTCGCTGTTGGGCAAAGCTGTGGCGGTGACCAACTGGTCGCAGTATGTGGAAAAGTACGGCGGCTTTGTCGAGGGGGCCTATCTGCCCTATGCGGTCTATGGCTACTTTCTGAACGGGGGCAGCCGCTGCTATGTCGTCAGCGTCAAGACGCTGGGCGCATCGACCGACCTGTCGCTGGCCAGCCCCGCCATGGTGGCGCTGCCCAGTGGCGCCGAAAAGCCGGCCGATACGCTGCAGATCACGGCGCGCTCGGGCGGTCCGGTGGGCAACGAGATCAAGGTCGCCGTGCGCCCGCTCGAAGAGGACCGCTTTACGCTGGTGATCAGCGGGCCAGAGGGCGTCAGCGAGACCTTTGAGAACCTGACGCTGGGCAAGGACGACCGCAACGTCGAGACCGTGGTGAACGCCCAGTCGACGCTGGTCAAGGTGGCGGTGCTCAAGGCGACCGGCAGCCTGGTCGAGCGCAAGCCCCAGCAGGGCACCTACGCCCTGACGGGCGGGGCCATGCAGACCAAGGCGATCACGGCATCGGACTATCGCGGGCAGGTGGCCGAGCGCACCGGCATCGGCGGCCTCGAAGCGGTCGAAGAGATCACCATGCTGGCTGCGCCAGACCTCATGGCCAGCTACCTGGCAGGCGAGATGTCATTGGGCGATGTACAGGCAGTGCAGCAGGCCATGTACGAGCACTGCGAGCGCGTCAAGTACGCCTTTGCCATCCTCGACTGCCCGCCCGACCTGGGGCCGCAGGCCATGCGCGACTGGCGCCTGACTGCCAACTATGACACCAGGTACGCAGCGCTCTACTATCCCTGGCTCGAGACCGGCGATATGGTGCGCGGCAAAGGCACGGTGCGCATTCCACCGGCGGGCCACATCGCCGGCGTGTATGCGCGCAGCGATGCCGAGCGCGGCGTGCACAAGGCGCCCGCCAACGAAGTGGTGCGAGGTGCGACGGGGCTGCCCATCCAGCTCACCCGCGCCGAGCAGGACAGTCTCAACCCCATCGGTGTCAACTGCATTCGCTCCTTCCCGGGGCGGGGCATTCGCGTGTGGGGCGCGCGCACCCTCAGCAGCGATCCTGCCTGGCGCTATGTCAACGTGCGGCGGCTGTTCAACATGGTTGAAGAGTCGATCGAGCGCGGCACCCAGTGGGTGGTGTTCGAGCCCAACGATCCCGACCTGTGGGCACGGGTGCGCCGCGACGTGCGGGCGTTCCTCAAGACGGTGTGGTCGTCGGGTGCGCTGTTCGGCGCCTCGCCCGACCAGGCCTTTTACGTCAAGTGCGACGAAGAACTGAACCCGCCCGAGGTGCGCGATCTGGGCCAGTTGATCATCGAGATCGGCATCGCGCCCGTCAAGCCGGCCGAGTTTGTGATCTTCCGCATCAGCCAGTGGGCCGGACCCGCCGCCGAGTAGGCGACTAGGCGCGGTAGCGCGAGGATCCAGGAGGAAAGCAAATGGGTGAGCGTCAGGATCCATTGGTAGGTTTCCACTATGCCATCGATGTGCAGGGCAAGATCCGCGGCTACTTTACCGAGTGCAGCGGCATTGGCTCTGAGCATGAGGTGATCGAGCACAAGGTGATCGACGAAAAGAGCCGCGAGATTGTCATGAAGGTCCCTGGCCGGCTCAAGTGGGAGAACATCACCCTCAAGCGCGGCATCACCAACAACATGGACATCTGGGATTGGCGCGACGAGGTGGTGCAAGGCCACGTGGACACCGCCCGGCGCAACGGCTCGATCATCATGTTCGATCAATCGCTCAAAGAGGTGGCGCGCTGGAACTTTGAGCGTGCCTGGCCGGTCAAGGTGAGCGGCCCATCGGTCAAGGCCGACAGCAACGAGTTCGCCATCGAAGAGTTGGTGATCACGCACGAGTATCTGTATCGCGCGCCCTGAGGGCGGCTAGACGATGCAGACCGAGTTCCTGTTTCGCTTGCCGCTGGGCTATCAGGATGGCTCTGGCCAGGTGCATCGCGAGGGTGCGATGCGCCTGGCGACGGCTATCGACGAGATCGTGCCGCTGGGCGACGCACGAGTGCGCGCCAACGAGGCCTATCTGTCGGTGCTGCTGCTCGCACGCGTGGTCACGCGGTTGGGGTCGCTCTCTGCCGTGACCCCAGAGGTGATCGAGGGGCTTTTCTCAGCCGACCTGGCCTATCTGCAGGCGCTCTATCGGCAGATCAACCAGACCGGCGGCCCGGTGGTCGAGGCCGTCTGTCCGCACTGTGGACGCGCATTTGAGGCTACGCTGGCGCTGCCTGAGGCGTGAAGGCAGCGCACCGGTGGGCTCAGGATAGGAAGGGCTGATGGAGGTCGAGGCGTATCCTGCCTTTCGTTTTGCAGTGCAGATCGAGGGCGTGACCGAGGCGGTGTTCACCGAGTGCACGCTGCCCTCGCTCGAGGTCGACGTGCACGAGCAGCTCGAGGGTGGTTTTAACGATGGCACCCACCTGCTGCCTGGCCGTGTGAAAAAGGGCACCGTGGCGCTCAAGCGGGGCGTGGCCCGGCAAAGCGCGCTGCTGCGATGGTATAGCGAGGTGATGCAAGGGCAGATCGCCAAGAGCCGCCGGCAGGTGTCGGTGCTGCTGCTGGATGCGCTGGGAGAGACGGTGCTGCGATGGGACTTTTCGGGGGCCTACCCAACCAAGTGGTCGGGCCCTACGCTGAACAGCAGCAGCAAGGAGTTGGCCGTGGAGACGCTCGAGCTGACCTTTGAGAATGTGACGGTGAGCTAACGATGGCTGCAGAGCGGGCCGCGGAGCGGTTGCAGGTCGGGCCTGCGGGCGGTCTCGCCCACGAGGTGGCCAGGCGCTATGCGCCGGCGAGGCTGCTGGTGGGTCTGGGCGTGCCTGGACTGGCGCGCTCGCAGCCTCAGGTGGCCTTGCAGCCGCTGCAGCTGGCCCCGAGCGTCGCCGCAATGCCACCGGGGCAGGTCGAGCCTCTGGCCCCGAGCCCGGCTGCCACTGCGGCCGAGCCCGAGCCGGCGTCGCCTGGCCCTGCATCGGCCTGGTATGATCGCCCCTGGCCTTTCACCGTCGAGCAGGTGCGGGCAGCCCTGGAGCGCCCAGCCGCGCCGCAGCCAGCCGCGGGCCCGCGCCCCGCGGGCGAGCAGGTCTCTGAACGGCCGACCGCTATGCCGGAGGCAGGGCCGCAGCCTCTCCCGACGGCAGGGCAGGGGCCTCCGCCGAGGCAGGTGGAGCCGGCGCGCACGCCCCCTGAACGCGTCGTCTCTGAGAGCGCTGCTGCGCCGTCTCGTCGCGCCCAGATCCAAGAGCTGCCGACCGAGGTCAGTGCGGCCGAGAGGCCCGCTGTCGCTGCAGCGTCGCCCCGACCCGCACCCAGGGGACCAGCAGAGGCAACTGCGCCCTCGACCCGCGCCGCCGCACGCCCCTCTGCTGCCCGGCAGGCCAGGCCCGCGGCCCCGACCTCGCCGCCGGCAGCACCGGCGTTGCGTCGCACGCTCGATGAGCGGCAACCGGCGCCGCCTCGTGAGGAGATGACACCGGCGCCCCTCGAACCCGAGGCGTCCTCTGAGCAGGCCATGGCGCCGGCCGAGCTGGACGCCGTGTCGCCGACTGCCACCGGCATCCCCGCCGGCGCTGAAGAGACGGCGCCAGCAGCGACTGTGGCGCAGCCAGCGGAGCCCGCGAGCGCGCCAGCCGCGGCCGTCGAGACGTCGAGGCCGATGTCGGCGACATCCCCAGCGGCCCTTGCCAGCGAGCCAGCCCCTGCCACGGCGCCGGCCTCCGCGCGGCCTACGCCAGCGCCGCGGCCCATGGTGCGACGCCTTGCGCCCGAGACCCCGTCGGGCGCCGAGGTGGCGGCAACGCCATCGGTGAAGGCACTGGAGCCTGAGCCGGCGGAGGCTGTCAGGGCCCCGTCGCCGGAGGCGGCCCAGGCGCCTGCTTCGCCCGTGGTGAGTGGCCCGACGGTCGCACCGGTGCCCACTGCGGCCAGGCCTCTGGAGATCAGCACGCAGTCGCAGCCGGCAGCGGCGCCAGAGCCGTTGGCGACGCCTGCACCGCACCTCTTCGCGCGGCCGGCGGTGGCGCGTCAGGTGCGCGCCGTCGAGGCAGCGACTTCGCCGGTGCAGCGCGAGGCGCAGGCGCTGCCGACCAGCACGCCACGCGAGCCCGCCGCGTCGCGCGAGCCCGCCGCGTCACGCGAGGGTGCCGCACGGCGCGAGGATGCCGCGCAACGCGAAGATGCCGCGCGACGCGAGGATGCCGCGCCGACAGAGCCCCGAGAGGCGCCCGGTCTTGGGGTGCGCTACGAGGCGGCCCTCGAGTCCTACCGCGCTGCACAGGTCCTGCAGCCTGAGGCGCCGGCGGATCAGGCGCCCGTCGCGGCGCCCGGGCTCTCGCTAGCGCCGGCAGCGCCCAGTGTGCGCACGTCTGCGCCGGTGGTGCTCACGCCGGCACGTCCGTCGGCCGTGGTCGCCAGGGCGATCGATCTGGCCGGCATGTCGGCGGCTGCAGAAGTGCCTGCGGCCGAGGCCGAGAGTACAGCGCAGCCGAGCACGGGCCCCGGGCCGCAAGCGGTGCCCCTCGAGCAGGCGCTCTATGGGCGCTCCATGTTGCAGCGCAGCGCTGCGCCGGTCAGCGCTGCACAGAGCAGACCTGCAGCTGTGCCCGAAGCGCCGATGGTCAACGTGACGTACGTGCAGCGGCAAGCAGAGCCGGCCGCCACCACGGGTGAGGGCGCCACGGCCAGCACACAGGCCGAGGCGCCGCAGGCCGCCGGCGTCGACATCGAGCGGCTCGCTGAGCAGGTCTTTCAGCGTCTGCGTCGCCGGCTGCAGATCGAGGCCGACCGCCTCGGCTGGCCTGGCTGGCGTTAGGAGGGATGCAGCGAGATGCCCACCACGCGCGGCGGCCTGGAGCCCGCCACCATCTCCAACAAGACCACGGGCGAGATCACCTCGTGCATGTTCAACCCGTTCGAGTACACCATCAGCAAGCAGAACCAGTATGAGAACGCCGAGACCAAGGGACGCAACATCCCGCGGGTGCGCTTCCGACAGGGCGGCGCCCAGACGTTGACCCTCAAGCTGCTGTTCGATACCTATGGCGAGGCCAGCGATGTGCGTACGCTCACCGGCCCGCTGTGGCGCATGATGATGATCGACGAGGACCAGGCCGACAGCCGCACAGGCAAGGGCGAGCCGCCGCACTGCATCTTTCGGTGGGGCAAGTTCGAGTTCGAGGCGGTCATCACCCGCATGGCCGAAAAGCTGACGCTGTTCATGCGCGACGGCACGCCAGTGCGCTCTGAGGTCGACATCGCCTTTCAGCAGGTGATCGATGAAGAGGAACATGCCGCGACCAACCCCACTTCGGGCGGTGGCGCGGCCTATCGCACCCGACTGGTGCTGGACGGCGATCGGCTCGACCTGATCGCCTTTGACGAGTATGGCGACGCCACCCGCTGGCGTCTGCTGGCCGAGGCCAACCAAGTCACCGATCCGCTGCGCCTGCGGCCGGGGCAGGTGCTGCTCATTCCGCCGTTGGTGTGAAGGCGATGACAGCCAACGAAGAAGCGCTGATCCGTCAGGTGCACGTGAGCGTGGGCGGCGACGAGCTCGACGCCAGGCTGATGACCGACCTGTACCGCGTCGAGGTCGACACGAGCCTGACGCTGCCCGACATGTGCGTGCTGCATCTGCATGACCGCAACGCCCAGCTCGTGGACGAGGGGCCCTTTGAGCTGGGCGCCGAGCTACGCGTGGGCGTGGGCGACGAGCAGGGCCGCGGCGACCGCGCGCTGTTCGTGGGCGAGATCACGGGCATCGAGCCCGACTATCGACGTGGCACGGTGGTCGACCTGCTGGTGCGGGCCTACGACCGTACGCACCGCCTGCAGCGCGGCACGCAGACGCGCACCTTTCAGAACGCCACCGACAGCGATATCGCTACTCAGGTGGCGCAGCAGGCCGGCCTGCGCGCCGACGTGGATGCGACCACGACCCAGCACGAGCATGTCTTTCAGGACGGCATCAGCGACTATGCCTTCTTACAGCAGCGCGCCGAGGCGCTAGGTTACCACCTGTGGGTGCGCGAGCAGACGCTTTATTTCAAGCGCGACGCCGAGGCTGGCGGCGGGGCCGTCGACCTGGAATGGGGGCGCGGGCTGCTCGAGTTTCGCCCGGTGCTGGCGCTGGCACAGCAGGTGAATGAGGTCAGTGTGCGCGGGTGGAACCCAGAGACCAAGCGCGAGGTGCTGGGCAGCGCCACGTCGGGGGGCGCCGCCCCCGAGATCGGCCAGTCAGGCAGCGGCGCCAGCCTGGCACAGGACGCGTTTGGCGCCGCGAGCGCTTTGGTGGTGGCGGCGCGGCTCACAGCGCAGGAGGAAGCTGACCATCTGGCGCAGGCCACTCTCGATCGCTACGATGGGCGCTTCGTCGAGGCCGACGGCGTCTGCGTGGGCAACGACGCCATTCAGGCGGGCGCCACGGTGAACATCACTTCGGTGGGGCAACGCTTTGGCGGGCGCTACATCGTCACCCGGGCCACCCATGTGTGGGACACGGAGAGCGACTATCTGACCCACTTTGCCGTCAGAGGCAAGGGCGGCGACACCTTGCGCGAACTGATCACCGGCAGGACGCGCGAGGATCGCACTTGGCCGATCATGGTGGGGGTGGTCACCAACAACGATGACCCACAGGCCCGGGGCCGGGTGAGGGTCAGACTGCCCTGGTTGGGCGACGAGGCTGAGGCGCAATGGGCGCGGGTGGCCAGCCCGGGCGCAGGCGATCAGCGCGGGCTGCTGCTGTTGCCCGAGGTCAACGATGAGGTGTTGGTGGGCTTTGAGCAGGGCGACATCTCGCGGCCGATCGTGCTGGGCGGCCTGTGGAACGGCCAGGATGCCCTGCCCGCCCCTTCGTCTGACGTGGTGGTGAACGGCGAGGTCAACCAGCGCGTGTGGGTGACGCGCCTGGGGCACAAGATCGTGCTGTCAGACCAGAACCCGGCGCTGGTGCGCATCGAGAGCGTGGGCGGCCACACCCTGACCATCGACGACGATAGTGGCCGCATCGAGCTCAAGACGTCGGGTGGCAATACGCTGACGCTCGACGACAACGGGCAAACGATCAAAGTGGGCGGGGGCGGCCAGATCGAAATCGAGTCATCCAGCAACCTGACCATCAAGGCGGGCGGCAACCTCGACCTCGAGGCCAGCGGTGTTACCACCATCCGTGGCGCTACCGTGCAACTGAACCCATAGGAGCGGCGCAGTGCCAGCGATACCGGCGGCCAAACAGGGCGATACGGTGCAGGCGATGGACACCCACATTGTGATGGTGCCCGCGCCCGGCGGTTCTGTGCCCACGCCGATGCCTGGGCATCCGTTCACCGGTAGCATCGATGGCGGGCTGAGCGGCAACGTGACCATCATGGGGCGGCCGGCGGCCACCATGAACAGCACCGCCACCAATCAGCCGCCGCATGTGCCCATAGGCGGCCCCTCGTTTCAGGTGCCGCCCACCAACCGCGCCACCATCATGCAGGGGAGCGCTACGGTGTTCATCAACGGGCTGCCGGCGGCGCGCAATGGCGACATGGCGCTCACCTGTGACGACTTGGTGCCCGCACCGCACGGCCAGGTGATCGCCACCGGCACGGTGCTGATCGGCTGACAGGGAGGCGACCATTGGCAGGCGATATCATCGGACGCGGTTGGGCTTTTCCGCCCCGGCTTGACGAGCGAGGGCAGGTTGCCATGGTGAGCGGTGCGACCGAGATCGAACAGGCCGTGCGCGTCATCCTGGGCACCGCGCCGGGCCAGAGGGTGATGCGGCCCGACTTTGGCTGTCGGCTCCAGGAGCTCGTCTTTGCGCCCAACAACAGCCGCACGGCGGGCCTCGCCGAGCGCTATGTGCGTGAAGCGCTCGGCCGCTGGGAGCCTCGCATTCGGGTGACCGCGGTGGCCGTGACCACTGACGGGCATCACGAGGGGCAACTGTTGATCACCGTCGACTATGAGATCAAGTCGACTCATTCCAGTCGTTCGCTGGTCTATCCTTTCTACCTGATTCCAGAGGAGTAAAGCAGCATGCCGCTGCCCAGCCAGCCGCTCGATGATCGATCCTTTCAGGATCTAGTGGACGAGGCCAAGAAGCGCATCCCGCTCCATTGCCCCGAGTGGACCGACCACAACGTCAGCGACCCCGGGGTGACGCTGATCGAGCTGTTTGCGTGGATGATGGACATCCTGCTCTACCGGCTCAACCAGGTGCCGCGCAAGCACTATGTGAAGCTGCTCGATCTGCTCGGCATCCAACTGCAGCCACCGCGAGCCGCCACGGTGCCGCTCACCTTTTACCTCTCGGCGCCGCAACCCCAGCCGGTGCAGGTCTCGCGCGGCACTGCGGCCAGCACGAAGCGCTCCGCCGATGGCGAGGCGATCGTCTATACGACTGAGAAAGACCTGACGATCCAGCCGGCGCAGCTCGTGCAACTGGTGGCGCGTCGACGCATCGGCGAGCAGGGCATGGTCTTTCAGGACATCGGCCTGCAGCGGCTGGAGCGCGAATTCCGCCCCTTTGCGGCCACCGACCCCCAGCGGGGTGAGGCGCTCTATTTTGGCCTGGGCGGCGAGCTACACCGCCATCTGTTGGGGCTCGAGCTGGACTGTGTCCGCGCCGGTGGCCTCAACATCATCCCCGAGAACCCGCCGTTGGCATGGCAGGCCTGGGCCGAGGGCGGCTGGGCCGATGTCGACGTTGAGCAGGACACGACCGGAGGCCTGAGCTGGGCTGGGCAGGTGCGCCTGCATCTGCCTCGCCTGGCGCGCACCGAGGTCAATGGCGTCGAGGCCTACTGGGTGCGCTGCCAGGTCGTGGCGGCCGACGAAGGGCGGCGCCCCTACGCCACCTCGCCGATCATCCGCAACGTGCGCGCGCTCACCTGGGGCGCCACCGTCGATGCCATGCACGCCACCGAGGTGACCGCCGAGCCGCTGGGCCGTAGCGATGGTTCGCCAGGCCAGGTGTTCAGGCTCGAGCACGCGCCGGTGTTGCCGCGTATGGACGAGGAGCGCGTCGAGCTCTGGCACGCGGGCCTGGACGAATGGCAGCCCTGGCGAGAGGTGGAGAGCTTTGCCGAGACCTCGGCTCAGGAGCGCTGCTATGTGCTCGATAGCGCCACCGGCGAGGTGACCTTTGGCCCGGCGATCCGCCAGCGCGACGGCTCGGTGCGCAGCTATGGCGCTATTCCGCCGCGCGGCGCCGAGCTGCGCATGTCGCGGTACCGCTATGGCGGTGGCACCAGCGGCAATGTCCGTGCGGGCGCCGTCACCGAGCTGCGCTCGGCCATCCCCTATGTGGCGCGGGTGAACAACCGTGTGCCGGCCAGCGGGGGCTGGGACCCCGAGGACCTGGAAGCGGCCATGTTCCGCGCGCGCCATGAGCTGCGCACGCGCTATCGCGCCGTGTCGCCCGACGATTACGAGTTCCTGGCATTGCGCCAGTTCCAGGGGCGCATTGCCCGCGCTCGCTGCCTGCAGGCGGCGCAGGTGGGCCGCGGTGCGCCCTCGCCGGGGCAGGTGTATGTGGTGGTGGTGCCTGCGCTGCCGCCCGACGAGGCCAATCGCTACATTCCGCCCTCACGGTTGGCCCTCGGCCCCGAGCTGCAGCAAGAGATCTCTGCCTTTCTCGACGAGCGTCGTCTGCTCACCGCGCAGTTGGCGGTGCGCGAGGCCGGCTACAAGCGCATCCGTGTGCAGACTGTGGTGGTGCCGCAGCCCGGCGCCGATGCTCACCGCCTGCAGGCCGAGGTGCGGCAGGCGCTCGATCGCTTTCTCAATCCGCTGGTGGGCGGCGTCGACGGAGACGGCTGGCCCTTTGGGCGCGAGGTCTATCTATCAGACCTGTACACGTGCATCCAGCGCGTAGACGGGCTGCTCAATGTGCAATCTCTGCAGATGGCCTGGCTCGATGAGACCGATCAGCCGCACGTTGCTGACCGCAAAGTCGACCTGCTGGCGCACGAGGTGGTCATATCGGACATTCACAGCGTCACCGTCGAGGCGGGAGAGTGACCCATGGCTGAGCCTACAGGCGCCCGCCTGATCGTCCACGCGCCCGATGCTCCTGACCTGGTCTATGGCCTCGACCAGCCAGTGGTGCGCATCGGCCGCAACCCCGCGCCGCAGAACGACCTGGTGCTGCCCCATAGCGCCGTGTCGCGCTATCACGCCCGCCTCTACTGCGACCGTCTGCCGCACCGCGTGCAGGATGTGGGCAGCAGCAACGGCACGGCGCTCAACGATCTGCCGTTGCCGCCCAACGAGATGCACCCTCTGGCCGACGGCGACGTGATCGGCATCGGGCCGTTCCGGCTGACGTATGTGGCGGCCCCAGAGCCCGAGAGCAAGGCCGCTGTCGTCGTAGAGCCGGCGCCTGGCCGGCCGATGGGCGCACTCACCCAGGCTTCGGCTGCTGAGGCGCCTGCCGGAGGCCAGCCGCCCACGCCGCCCCCTGAGGTCGCCGCTCGGCCGCCAGAGCCGGAGCCCTGGCCTGGGATGCCCACCGACGCCAGTCGCTGGCTGCGCTATCTGCCGCCGCTCTATGCCGAAGATGCCTTTCTGGGGCGCTACCTGCTGCTGTTTGAGGACATGCTCAGTGCTCCCGAGCAGACCATTTCGCATTTCGACCTGTTCCTGGACCCAGAGACCTGCCCCGAGCACCTGGTGCCCATGCTGGCGCAGTGGCTCGGCGTCGAGGTCGCCGAGCGCTGGCCCCTGCCCGTCAAGCGGCAGCTGGTCAAACACGGCGCCTGGCTGCATCGCGCGCGCGGCACTCGTCCTGGCCTAAGGCGGCACCTCGAGATCTGCACCGGCGGCACGGTCGCGATCGAGGAGAACGTGGAACGGCCGCACACCATCGTGGTGCGCATTGCGGCGCCCCAGGAAAAGATCGATCTGCCGTTGCTCGCAGAGGTGATCGGCTATCACTGCCCTGCTCATGTGGGCTACACCTTACGGATTGACTGACCGCGGCTCTTGAGCCGAGAAAGGCGATCACAATGGAACGACTCGTGGGCACGGTGCTCAACAGCTCTTACCGCATCGACAAGCTGCTTGGCCAGGGAGGCATGGGGGCCGTGTTTCGCGCCCGCGATGTCTCCCTCGACCGCGATGTGGCCATCAAGCTAATGCATAGCCACATTTCGACGCAACAGGGCTTTCGCGAGCGGTTCTTGCAGGAAGCGCGGGCCATTGCAGCGTTGTCGCACCCAGGCATCGTGCCGATTCACGCCTTTAGCAGCGACCCGCAGCAGTTGTACATCGTGATGGCCTTTGTCGAGGGGCAGAACCTGGCCGACTGGCTGCACCTGCTCAGCCAACGCCAGCAGGCGGTGTCGCTGCCCGAGGCGCTGGGCATCGTCGAGATGGTGGCCGACGCTCTGGCCTATGCGCACCGGCGCGGCGTGTACCATCGCGACATCAAGCCGGGCAACATCATCCTCAAGCCCCTCGAGGCCGGCCAGGTGAATGCCGCCGGGCTGACCTTTCTGCCGGTGGTCACCGATTTCGGGCTGGCCAAGTTGGCGGAAGGCGGTGTGCAGTCGATGGCGGGGCTGTCGATGGGCACGCCCGCCTACATGGCGCCCGAGCAATGCGAGGCCAAACCCATCGATGGCCGCGCCGACCTCTACTCTCTGGGCATCGTGCTCTACGAGCTGGTCACCGGCCGGGTGCCGTTTGCGGTGAGCACTCTCACCGAGGCCTTACAGGCACACACCCAGATGACACCGCCCCCGCCGCGAACGCTGGCTCCCGACCTGCCCACGCCCGTCGAGCGGATCATCCTCAAGGCGCTCGCGAAGCGTCCCGAGGACCGGTTCCAGAACGGCGCCGAGATGGCCGAGGCGCTGCGTCTGGCGCGGGCCAGCCTGACCGCCGACCAGGGGGCGCCGACGGTGGCGCCCACGCAGGCCGGCTATGCCAGCCTGGCAACGCTGATGTCGCAAGAGACGCCGCCGCCCACGCCCAAAGACGCCGCCTGGCCCACGCCGCCCTCGGACCTCGAGGCCGGCGCCCAGATCATGGTGATGGCCCCCGACGGCAACAGCACAACGGTGGCCTTTGGCGCCCGGCGTGCCCTTACCATCGGGCGCGACCCGGGCAATAGCATCCCGCTCAGCGACCCCCAGGTCTCGCGGCAGCACTGCCAGGTGAGCACAGACAACGGCCGCTTTTTTGTGACCGATCTCAACTCTACCAACGGCACCTTCCTGGGAGACAACAAGCTGTTGCCCGGCGTGGCCGAGCCGTGGCGGCCAGGGCAGGCCGTGCGCGTGGGTGGCCACTGGCTACGTCTGCGGCTGGCCGAGGGTGGCGCGCGGCCCGTTGCGCCCGAGGCCGTGTCGGCCGCCCCCGGGCCGCGCATGCCGGCGCGGCCGGTGACGCTGACCCTGGAGCCCGACCGCGTGACCGTCGAGCCCGGCAAGGCCGTGACGATGACCCTGCACGTGCTCAACCAGCAGCAGCAGGTAGATCACTTTGCGGCCCTGGTCGAGAACCTGCCGCAGCCCTGGGTGACGCTGCCGGCGCAACCGCTGCGGTTGGCGCCAGGCGATACGGGCACTCTGGCGCTCCGCATCGCCCCGCCGCGCGACCCGACGAGCCTGAGCGGCGACCACGTCTTTGATGTGCGGGTGGTGTCGCGTGCCGATCCCACTCTGAGCGCTCAGGCCACAGCCACCTGCAACATCACGCCGTTTCGCGCTGTGGGGCTCGATCTGCAGCCCAGCACCTTTGTCAACGCGGGCCGCGGCCAGCTAACGGTGGCGAACCAGGGCAACTCTCCTGAAACCGTCGATCTGGCGCTGGCCGATCCCGCCGGGGTGCTGGCCGTGCCTGCGGTGGGCCAGCGGCTCATGTTGCAGGCCGGGCAACGCCAGCACGTAGAGCTGCCGGTGGCCGCCAAAGGCAAGCGGCCCCTGATGGGCAACCCCAGCACCAGCGCGTTTCAGGTGCAGGCTCGCGTTCGAGACCAGCAGCTTGCGGTGGCACAAGGTTCGTTCACGGTCAAGCCGATTCTGCCCACCTGGGCCATCCCCATCCTCACCACGCTGGTGCTCTTGCTATGCGCCGGCGCGGCACTGGCCCTCAACAACGTGCAAAAGAACAAGGCTGCCGAGCGCACGGCCATGGCCATGGGCATCAGGCAGGCGACCGTCACAGCCGAGGCGATCGTGGCCATCAACGCCACGCAGACCGCCGAAGCGTTGGCAGCCGCCGAAGCCGCCCAGGCCCGCGCAGAGTCCACGGCCAACGTGCAGACCGCGACCTTTGTAGCGGCCAAGAGCACGGCCGACTGGCTGGCTGCCGACTCGGATGGGGATGGCCTGACCAACGCGCAGGAGCAGGCCTATGGGACCGATCCCCACAACATGGACACCGACGGTGATACCTTGCCCGATGGACACGAGGTCAGCACCGGCACCAGCCCCGTGAACCGCGACACCGATGGAGACGGCCAGCAGGACAACGTCGATCCCAGCCCGGGCGAGCTGCCCACGGCGACGCCCGAGCCCACGGCGACTGCCACGCCGACGCTGACGCCCAGCCCCTCGCCCACGCCTGAGCACATGTTCGCGGCCGACCAGATCCGCTCCTTTGCGATCGTGTCCACCGACGTAGGCAACGTCACTGGCGTCTGCATCAGACACGACAACAGCGGCCCCGAGCCCGACTGGTTTGTGTCAGAGGTGCGCATCGACGGAGGCGCTGGGTTTGTGTCGTTCACCTTCAACCGCTGGCTGGCCGCCGACAAGGCCGATGGCATGCTCGAGGCATGCCGCGGCACGGCCACCAGCCTGCTCGAGGGCGGGCGTCTGCCGCAGGCTCGTGCCAGCGTGGGCCAGGAGCGCGCCCTCTACCTGCTGGCCCCCACGCCCACGCCGGTGCCAACCATACCCATTGGGCTGATCCAAGAGATCTACCAGGCTCAACCCAGGTTCGTGTTTCCGCTGTTGCCTCTGGGCAAGGCGTACACGATCGAGATCACCACGGGTAACGCCGAGGGCGCCGGCACCAGCGCCAAGGTTTCGGTCAAGATCGCGGGCAGCACTGGCCAGACAGACTGGTTTCCAGTCGAGTAGCGCCAAGAGGCCGCTGACGCACATCAGCGGCCTCTTCTTTCCTCCTGCGTGCGTTCACTCGGCCAGCGCCAAACGCTCGGCCTCGCGAGCGACCTGTCGCAGCGGCACCCCATGGGCCTCTGCCGCCCGGGCGCAATCCTCGTACTCTGCCTTGACGGCCAACGCGCGCCCAGCGAGCAGTTTCAGCTTGCAGCGCACTGCGCCCCAGGGCGTCTCTACCGTCAGCGTACGCCGCTCGCATGCCGCGCGCTGCAAAGTCTGCCAGCGTACGCCCAGCGTCGAAGTATGGACCAGCAGCGCCTCGCGCAAGCGGGCGGCATCTGCAGGGCGGGCCAGCACGCTGAACACCACTGCAGGGCGGCTTTTTTTCATCACGATAGGCGTGTGCCAGGCGTCGAGCGCTCCCTGGCGCAGCATCAGCTCTAACGCATGGCCCAGCTCCTCGCCCGTCATGTCGTCGATGTTGCAGGCCAGCAGGACGACCTCTTCGCGGCACTCGGCATCGCTCATGGTGCTACTCTTTCGGGGCGCCTCGCCGGCACTTGGCGGCGCGGTTGGCCATCAAGGCCGCCGTCACGCCGGCGCCCACGCCGTTATCGATGTTGACCACAGTCAGCCCCGGCGAGCAGGTCTGCAGCATGGTGAGCAGCGCCGCCTCGCCCTGGCCGCCCATGCCATAGCCGACGGCCGTGGGCAGGCCGATCACGGGGATATCGACCAGCCCCGACACGACCGAGGGCAGGGCGCCATCCATGCCGGCAGCGACGATGATCACGTCCACATCGTGCTCGCTGAGCAGGCTCTGCAGTGGCCCGAACAACCGATGCAGGCCCGCCACGCCCACGTCGTAAAAGGGATAGACCTCACAGCCCATCTCCTGGCACACGATGGCGGCCTCTTCGGCCCTCGGCTGATCGGACGTGCCGGCGGTGAGGATGCCGACGCGCCCCCCGGTGGCCGGTGTCTGGTGGCCGCCACGGATGATGGCCGTGCACGACGCAGCATACCACTCGTAGGCCGCGCTGCCGAACTCTGCATCGAGAGCCGCCTGGAGCTCTGGCGATACTCGGCTGAGGATGGCCCTTCCGGTGCGCTGTAGAAACTGTCTCGCGATCTCGAGGCATTGCGGGACCGTCTTGTTGACGGTCCACACGATCTCGGGCGCGCCCTTGCGGTGCTCGCGCAGCAGGTCGAGCTCGGCAAACGGGACGTGGTTCAGGTTGGTCGGCTCAGGCATTGGCGTTCATGCTCCCCATGCGGTAGCCCTGCAGATCCAGGCTCACGTAACGATAGCCCAGCGCCTGCAACGCCGCTACCACCTCATCGCGCAACGGCGCGCAGGCCACTGACTCAATACGCTCTGGCGGCAGCTCGATACGCGCCAGCGGATAGTGGTCGCGCACTCGCAGATGCCGCTCGTCGAGCAGGGCCTGCAGTGCGGTCTCGGCGCGCTCGATGCGCTCCAGCGCTTCGGCCGACAGCGGGGTGCCTGTGGGCACGCGGGTGGCCAGGCACGAAGCAGCCGGGTGGTCCCAGGTGGGCAGGCCGCGCCGGCGCGAGAGCTCGCGAATCTCCGCCTTGGTCAGCCCGGCCTCGGCCAGAGGCGCCCGTATGCCCAGCTCTGCAGCGGCCCGCGAGCCCGGACGATAGTCGCCGGCATCATCGGCGTTCTCGCCGTGGACCAGCACTGCGCCGGCCACGAGTCGTTCGGCCTGCGCCTGCAGCGCCTCAAAACGGGCGCGCTTGCAGTGGTAACAGCGCAGCGGACCGTTGGCCTGCACCCCCTCGATCGCCAGCTCGTCGAACGGTATGACGACCAGGCGGGCGCCGAGCTGGGCAGCCACCTGCTCGGCAGTGGCGAACTCTTGCCGCGGCAACAACGGCGAATCGGCCGTGAGGGCGATCACACGCTCACTGCCCAACGCCTGGACGCTGGCGGCCAGCAGCAGACTGCTGTCGACGCCACCCGAAAAGGCCACTGCTACCCGCCCCATCTCGCCGAGGCTGCGCAGCAGCGCCTGCTCCTTCTGCTCTAGCATGCTGTGTCCTCTCTAATCTCGACTCAATCAGTCCAGATTATAGGCAGACGGCCGCAACTGGTCAATGCGGCCACTGACCCTGCGAGGCCGGCATAGACGTTTGAGGGCCTAGCCCAGAGCGTGCTACACTGAGGTATCTGCAGGGGGGCAAACCGATGCGCATACTGGTGGTGTCTGACGTGCACGCCAATCTGGCGGCCCTCAAGGCCGTGTTGGCAGACGCGCAGGGCGAGTATGACACGATCTGGTCGCTGGGCGATATCGTGGGCTACGGGCCCTATCCCAACGAGTGCATCGCTATGCTGAGCCGGCAGCCACACGTCGCCATCTGCGGCAACCACGACTATGGCGTGCTCGGGCGCATCTCGTTGTCCGATTTCAACAGCGACGCACGCCAGGCCAACCTGTGGACGCGTGAACGGCTCACCGACCCCAGCCGCGAGTATCTCGAGTCGCTTCCCGAGACGGCGGTCGTCGAGGGCTTTACGCTGGCCCATGGCAGCCCACGCTCGCCGATCTGGGAATACCTGCTCTATGCCCGCAGCGCACAACAGAGCTTTGACCATTTCGGCACGCTCGTCTGCCTGGTGGGGCACACGCACGTGCCGGTCATCTTCGCCCAAGGCCCTGCTGCCGAGGTGCTGGCGCCACAGCCAGGCTTGAGCGTGCAACTCGATGAGGGGCGTTACATCATCAACCCCGGCAGCGTGGGGCAGCCGCGCGACGGCGATCCCACGGCGGCCTACCTGCTGCTCGACACCACTGGCCGCGTCTTTACCCATCGGCGGGTGGCCTACGACGTAGACGCCACCCAGGCCGAGATGCGCCGTCTGGGGTTCGCGCCCCGGCTGATCGCTCGCCTGGACTTTGGCTGGTAGCACGGAACCATGCCCGGTCGGGGGGCGTCTCTGTTACAGCAACGAACCAAGGAGGAACCATGAAAAGACGGTTGGGGGCGGTCTTGAGCCTGCTCCTGATCCTCGCCCTCACGTCGGCCTGCGCCGCCAAGTCGGCTGTACAGCACAACACCGCGGCCCCAGCCATGGCTGAAGAGCGTGGCGTCTTTGGCGGCGAGGGTGCGCAGCCTGCCGAGCCGGAGGCGGTCTATGACGCCTCAGTCGCTGCAGCCGGCGAGCCGGCGGCCGAGCGTCTGATCATCCGCACGGTGAACATGAGCGTCCTGGTCGAGGACACCGATGTGGCGCTGGCCCAGATACGCGAGATGGTGGCGGCGTACGAAGGCTACATCGCCGAGTCGAACCGCTGGCTGGTCAACGAGCAACCCAGGGCGCGAGTGACCATGCGCATCCCGGCAGACAGGCTCGACGAGGCGCTGGATTCGCTGCGCAGCGCGGCCATTCGCGTCGAGAGCGAAAGCTCGTCGGGGCAAGATGTCACCGAGGAGTACTATGACGTGGACGCGCGCCTGCGCAACCTCGAAGCGACCGAAAAGGAGCTGCTGGCGCTGCTGACCGAGGTTCGCGAGAACCGCGGCAAGGCCGAGGACATCCTGGCCATCTATCGCGAGCTCACGTCCATTCGCGCCCAGATAGAGTCGCTGCAGGGCCGCAAGCAGTACCTCTCGCAGATGTCTGCGCTGGCCACCATCAACGTCGAGATCGCGCCCAAAGGCCAGCCGGTGACGGTGTTGCAGCGCGCGAGGTGGAACCCGCTGGTGACCGCCAGCAGCGCGCTGCAGTCGTTTGTGCGGGTCTTTCAAGTGTTGGTCGATGCGCTGATCTACATCCTGATCTTTTCGGTGTTCCTGCTGGTGCCGGCCGGCATTCTCTGGCTGGTGATCCGTGCTATCCGCAGGCGCCAGGCCAAGCGAGCCAGGGGCGACTGAGCCAACCTGACGGCGATTGCAGGGGGCGGCCCGGCCGCCCCCTGGGCATTTCTAGCGCCAGAGCGCCACGCGCGCGGGAGCGCCGTCGGCCCCGGCCAGCCTCAACGGCAGGCAGGCGCATTGCCAGGCGCCGGGCGCGATGTGGCTCAACGCCAGGTTCTCGACGATGATCACCCCGCCCTCGAGCAGAACGCGGTGGACCGGCAGGTCGGCGCTCTCGGGAGCATCCACCGACGGTACATCGACGCCGACCAACCGCACGCCTCTTTCGACCAGCCATTGCGCTGCGTCCACCTCGAGAGCCCAGAAAGCCAGGTAGTTCGCGGCCGTCATAGGAGCGGCGCGCAGCCTCAACAGCAGGCGCAGCGGCGGCTCTGACCCCAGACAGGCTTGCAGACCGGCCCTATCGAGCCGCTCTAGCATGGAGAGGTCCGCGACGACGCCCGGGCCGCAGAGCGCTTCCAGGCTGAGGTCGTCGATGGCAGCTGCCTCGGGGCCGAGCAGGTGCCGCGGTGCGTCGACGTGGGTGCCCGTGTGCGCCCCCAGGCAGAGCTGCGTCACCTGTAGACCGCTGTCGTGGTGCGCAACCGTCAGGCGGGCCGGCGGATCCCCCGGCCAGACGGGCATCTGTGGCGAGATCGTCAATGTGGCGTCAACGATGGTCATGCTGACTCACCTCCTGAGGCTGGGCACACAGCGCGACCTCCAACTCGCTCAGTATCATGGCGGTGGCGCCCCAGACGGCATGCACGCCCGCTCTGTAAAAGGGCACGCGCACGTCGCGCGCGCCGACCCGCCACGTCTCTTCGCCGCGTGCCTCGCGGCGCAGGAGCGATGCCAACGGCAGCTCCAGCATAGCGGCCACCTCAGCAAGAGAGAGCCGCCACGCGGCCGGCCTGAGCGCCACCCAACCCACAAAGGGATGCACGCAGTAGTTGCTGGTGGCGATGTAGAGCGGCGTGAGGGCGCCCAGCAGTTCGACGGCCTCCGCAGCGAGGCCGATCTCCTCATGCGCCTCGCGCAAGGCGGCACTCCACAATGAGGCGTCGCCCCGATCGACGGCCCCGCCGGGCAGAGCGATCTGGCCGGCGTGCTGTCGGGTGCTGCTGGCCCGCAACGTCAACAGGATCGACGGCCCGGCCGGCCCAGCGACGAGGGCCAGCAGCACAGCGCCGAGCCGCGGAGGAGCTGTCGACTGACGAGCGCCGCGAGGTATCGGCAGCATGCGGCTCTGTGCAAGCCAGCCCGGCAGAGGGGGCTGTAGAGCAGCGCGGATGCGTATGGGCCAGGCTTGGGGCGGGGGTGTGGGCTGCATGGCGAGCATCATAGCCGCGTGCGCCAGCGACGCAACTCGGCCACGTGATCGCCGTACAGTGCCCGGCGAATGTGCTATCATGACTGCGATTGACGTCGTGCATCGCAGATGGGTATGTGCAGGCAGGATGTGATGGGCAGAGCGTCGAGGTTGATGTGGTGGGGTGCAACCCTATCCCTGGTGTTGTCAGGCTGTGCGCTCACCGGCAAGCCCACGCCGGCCGTTGCCGAACCAGCGCCGCAGCTCTTTGAGCAGGCGGCGGTGTCGGTCTCCGGCAAGGTGGTGCCACGGCAGCGGGCCGAGCTCGGGTTTGGCATGGGCGGCACTGTGGCCGAGCTGTTGGTGGACGAGGGCGCGACGGTGACCGCTGGGCAGGCGCTGGCGCGCCTCAGGGCGCCCGAGCTGGTTGCTGCCGTGGGCCAGGCCCAGGCGGCGCTGCAAGCGGCGCAGGCCCAGACGGCCCTGCTCGAGGCTGGGGCCAGCGCCGCCGATATCGCCGTGGCCGAGGCCGCCGTGGCCGTCGCGCGCGAAGCCGTGGCCACCGCTGCGGCCAACGCCGACGTCGCTCGCGCCCAGGTCAGCGCCGCAGAGGCGACCCTGCGGGCTGGCCGCGCTCAGCTCGCGCTGCTTCAGGCCGGCGCCAGGCCCGAGGAGATCGAGGTGGCTCGGCAGCAGGTGGAACAGGCGCGGTCGCAACTCTATGCTCTGCAGGCGCAGCGAGATGCGATCGGCGGGGCTAAGGGCAGCCCTGGCTACAGCAGCAGCGCCTATGAAGCGGCCGAAGGGCAGGTGTACGTGGCCGAGGACGCCGTCGAGATCGCCGAGTTGCAGTTGGCGGTGATCTCTCAAGGGGCGCGTAGCGAACAGGTGGCCGCTGCCGAGGCGCAGGTGGCGCAGGCCCAGGCAGCGCTGGCGGGCGCTCGAGCGCAGGTCACGGTGGCCGAACAGCAGGTGGCCGCAGCACAGGCGCAGGTGGTCCAGGCCGAGGCGCAGCGCAACCGGGTGGCCGCTCCGCCGCGCGCCGAGGAGCTGGCCGTGGCCAAGGCGGGCGTGGCCCAGGCCAAGGCCGCTGTGGAAGCGGCCCAGGCCAACCAGCAACGTGCCGAGATTGTAGCGCCCTTTGACGGTGTGGTGACCAGCCTGGCGCTGCGGGTTGGCGAAGAGGCGGCTCCCATGGCGCCGGTCATCTCGCTGGGAAACCTGACCACGCTGTGGATCGAGACGACCGATCTGGACGAGTTTGACGTCGACCGGGTGGCCGTGGGCAGCCGCGCCGATATCGAGCTGGATGCGCTGCCCGGCGCCATGCTGACCGGCGTCGTCGAGCGTGTTGCACTCAAGGCCGGCGCTGGCACGGGCGGAACCACCTTCACGGCCTACATCGTGCTTGACCAGATCGATCCGCGCCTGCGCTGGGGCATGACGGCTTTTGTCGACATCGTGGCCGAGTAGCGCCATGGCAGTCTCTGGCAGCATCCTGACAACCGAGCGGCTCACCAAGATCTATGGCGCCGCGGTGCCGGTCAGGGCGCTGGACGACGTCGATCTCGACGTCCGCGTCGGCGAGATAGTCGCTGTCATGGGTCCATCGGGCAGCGGCAAATCGACGCTGCTCAACATGCTGGGCGCGCTCGACCGGCCGACGTCTGGCAGGGTGATGATCGAAGGGCGCGACCTCAACACCGTGCGTGATCTGGATGCCTTTCGCGCCCTCACGCTGGGTTTTGTGTTTCAGATGCACAACCTCATTCCCACGCTGACGGCGCTCGAGAACGTCGAGGTGCCCATGAAGGGGCGCCGCGCCGGGGCACGTCGGCAGCGCGAGCGGGCCATGGAGATGCTCGCTCTGGTGGGGCTCGCCGACCGCGCCCGACACCTGCCGAGCCAGCTCTCGGGCGGGCAACGTCAGCGTGTGGCCATCGCACGAGCGCTGGTCAACGAGCCCCGCGTCATCCTGGCCGACGAGCCCACCGGCAACCTCGACAGTGTCTCGGGGCGTGAAATCATCGACCTGCTGGTGCGCCTCAATCGCGAGCGTGGCACAACCATCCTTGTGGTCACCCACGACCGCAACGTGGCGCGCTCGACGCAGCGCATCTTGCAGATGAGTGACGGGCGTATCGTGCACGAGCATATCGTGGCCGATGCCCTCAGCGAGGACCTGCTGCTGCTGGCGCAGTCAGAGCTGGGCAAGCGCCTCATCGCGCAGGATGCGGAGGCCCTGAGCCACCTGCCGTTGGTGCGCGACGAGCGCCTGACGCAGACCGCCGTCGAGCTGAGCGCGATGCTGCGCGCCCTGGCGACGGGCGAGCAGGAGTAGGCGCCGTGTTGGTGCGCAATCTGCTGCGGCGGCGCACGCGCACGTTGCTGACCCTGGTTGGCATCGCCATCGGCATCGCGGCAATTGTGGCGCTGGTGACGCTCTCCAAGGGCATTGCCAGCAACTATCTGGATGTCACCAACCGTAGCCGGGCCGATCTCACCCTGCAGGCCAGCCAGTCAGAGGGCGCGATCGTCACCCTGGGCAACCCCTTTGACGAGTCTGTGGGCGAGCAGGTAGCGCAGTTGCCCGAGGTGAGCGCCGTCTCATCGATGCTCTACACCATGGTGCAGGTGCCCGGCGCCAGCATCTTTGTGGTCTACGGCTACCACCCCGACGAGCTCGGCATCCAGCATTTCAAGGTGTACGAGGGCGCCACCCTCTCGGGAGGCGCGCGAGCGCGGGGTGGGCGGCCCATCCTGTTGGGCAAGATCGCCGCTGACAAGCTCAACAAGGGCGTGGGTGACACCCTCACCATGGCCAACTCGGCCTATCGCGTGGTTGGCCTCTATGAGACCGGCGTCGCGCTCGAGGACTCGGGGGCGGTGATGTCGCTGCGCGACGCGCAGGCGCTGGCTGGCATGCCACGCCAGGTGATGTATGTGGGCATCAAACTGGTGCACCCCGAACGCGTCGAGCAGGCCAGAGAGCGCATCGCGCATATCCTGCCCCCCGACGTCGAGATCGCCGGCACGCAGATCGGTGGCATGATGCTCGACATGCTGGAGATGTTCGACATCTTTGCGTGGGCGGTGGCGCTCATTGCCGCTGTGGTGGGTGGCGTGGGCATGATGAACACGGTGCTGATGAGCGTGTTCGAGCGCACCCGCGAGATCGGCGTCTTGAGGGCGGTGGGCTGGAGCCGCTGGCGGGTGATGGGCATGATTCTGGGCGAGTCGCTGCTGCTGAGCCTGGCAGGGGGTGGGCTGGGCGTGCTGCTGGGCGCCGGCCTGGCGCGGTTGCTGGCGTCGCTGCCCAACCTGGCTGGCCTCACCAGCGCCGACGTGCCGCCCCTGCTGCTGCTGCAGGCTCTCATCGCCACGTTGGTGCTTGGCGCGGTGGGTGGCGTGTACCCTGCCTGGTACGCCTCACGGCTGCCTCCGGTGTTGGCGCTCAGCTATGATGGCGCCTCGGGCCAGACCAACGTGCCACGACTGCCCTTGGGTGGCATGGCAGTGCGTAACCTGGCCCGGCAACGCACGCGCACGATGCTGACGCTGCTGGGCGTGGGGGTGGCGATCATCTCGCTGGTGAGCATCGGCGGCCTCACCGAAGGCGCTGTCGACAGCTTTAACTCGATTGTGGCCGACTATGAGATCGCAGTCACCGAGGGAGGGCAGGCAGACACCTCACTGAGCGTCATCCAAGACCAGGACCTGGAGCGGATGGAGGCGATGCCTGAGGTGCAGTATGTGAGCGGCATCCTCTTTGGCGTGGTCAACCTGCCAGGGCAACCCTATTTCATCGTCACGGGGCGCTCGCGCAGCGACCCCAGTCTGCTCAAGGCCAACGTCCGCGCGGGCCGGCTCCTCGATGGCTCGCGACAGATGCTGTTGGGCTGGAATGCCGCCCGACAGCTCGACAAGAGCGTCGGCGACCGCATTCAAATGCTCGGCTCGAGCTTTACGGTGGTCGGCGTCATCGAGACGGGCGCGGCCTTTGAGGACAATGGAGGGGTGATCGACCTGCGCGATGCACAGCGGCTCATGAAAAAGCCTCGCCAGGTGATGATGGCCCAGGTCAAACTGACCGACCCACGGTCGGCCGACCAGACCATTGCGGCGCTCTCGACGGCCTTTCCGCACCTGCTATTTTCCAGGACCGCCGAGTTCACCGAGAACCTGCCCGACATGCGGATGAGCGAAAAAATGTTCGGCGCCGTCTATGCCCTCACGCTGGTGGTCGGGTCGGTGGCGCTGATGAACACGATGGTCATGAGCGTGCACGAACGCACCCGCGAGATCGGCGTGCTCAGGGCGCTTGGCTGGCGCAAGCGTCACGTGTTGGCGCAGATGCTGTTCGAGTCGGTGATCCTGACCGTGTTGAGCGGCGTGCTTGGCATTCTGGTCTCTGTGGGGCTGATGGCTGGCCTGCGCCACATGCCGGGCGTGAGTCTGTACGGCCCCATGTTCGTCGTGCCGCCAGCGGTGGCACTGCGGGCGCTGGCCATCTGTGTAGCGCTGGGGGTTCTCGGTGGGCTCTACCCTGCCTGGCGCGCCACGCGCTTTAGCCCGGTAGAAGCGCTGCGCTACGAGTAGCCTCATGTGTCGGCCGCCGCTGCTCGCGAGCGCTTGGTGGGGCCCATCGTGCCGCGTATAATAGAGATCAGACCTCAAGAATAAAGCAGTGGGTGAGCAGATGGGCATAGAAAAGGCGTCGCGTGGCGGCACCATGGTCAAGGTCCTGCTGGGCGTGCTCGCCGCAGCGGTCGTCTTTGTGCTGGGGCTGGCCAGCGGCGCGGGCATCATGTGGCTCGTGGGCGCAGGCGACGTTACGTCGCCAGGCGGCCAGAGCGCCCAGGTCGCGTCGTGGAGCGACAGGGCGCAGCTCCTTGGTGACATCCGCGAGATCCTGCAGGACGAGTACATCGAGCCGGCCGCCCTCGACGACCAGAAGATGATATACGGCGCTGCTGCGGCCATGGTGGCTGCGGTGGGCGACCCTCATACCGCTTTTGTTGAGCCGGCGGCTGCCGCCATCATCGACGAGGACATGCAGGGCTCGTTTGAGGGCATCGGGGCCACAGTCGACATGGTCGATGGCCAGGTGGTGATCGTGCGGCCGTTGCCGGGCAGCCCCGCCGAACAGGCGGGCATCAAGGCCGGCGATGTGATCCTGGCGGCCGACGACAGCCCGCTCGAGGGCATGTCGCTCACCGATGCCATCACGCTGATCCGCGGCCCGCGTGGCTCCAAGGTTGCGCTCTTGATTCAGCGCGAAGGCGTTGCCGAGCCGTTTGTCATCGAGGTGGTGCGCGACCGGATCGAGCTGGAGACGGTCGAGTATCGCATGCTGGATGACGGCATCGCCTATGTGCGCCTGGCAGAGTTCAACGCCGTGGCCGGCGACAAGCTCGACGGGGCCCTCAAAGAGCTGCTGGCGCAGAATCCCAAGGGGCTCATCCTCGATCTGCGCGATAACCCCGGCGGCTACCTGCACATCGCCGTCGATGTGGCCGGACAGTTTCTCGAGCGCAACACGCTCATCCTCACCGAGCGACTGCGCGACCAGCCCGATCAGGAGTTCCGCGTGCGCGGCACCGGTCGCGCCACCCAGGTGCCGCTGGCTGTGCTGGTCAACGGTGGCAGCGCCTCGGCCTCAGAGATCGTGGCGGGGGCCGTGCAAGACCATGCTCGTGGCACGCTGGTGGGCGAAACCACCTTTGGCAAGGGTTCGGTGCAGCAGACGCACACGTTGAGCGACGGCTCGAGCTTGCGAGTGACCATCGCGCGCTGGCTGCTGCCCGGCGGTCGCAATCTCGATGGCGATGGCATTGTGCCCGACGTGCAGGTCGACTACACCGCCGAGGACTTTGAGGTGGGCCGTGACCCACAACTCGACGCGGCGCGCGACCTGCTGCTAAACCAGGGGCCCTGACATGGCCAAGCCAAGGAAAGGCGAACCGGAACGAGGCGGCAACCGCACCATTGCCAACAACCGCAAAGCGTTCCACGACTATACCATCGACGACCGCTACGAAGCGGGCATCGTGCTGATGGGATCAGAGATCAAGTCGATCCGCGCTGGTCGCGTCAACCTACGCGACAGCTATGTAGCGTTTCGCGATGGTGAGGCCTGGCTGATCGGCACGCACATCTCGGGCTACAATCAGGCCAGCTATCTCGACCATGAACCGCTGCGCGACCGCAAGCTGCTGCTACACAAGCAAGAGATCGCGCGGCTGCGGGCGCGCGTCGAACAGCGCGGCTACACGGTGGTGCCACTGCGGCTCTATCTCAAGGACAATCGCGCCAAAGTGGAGATCGGCCTGGCCAAGGGCAAGCGTGAGTATGACAAGCGCGAGGCGATCGCAGAGCGCGATAGCAAGCGCAGCATCGAGCGCGAGCTGCGCGAACGTCTGCGCTGAGGGCCGGCTGCGCAGCCAGAAGAACGAGGAGGGCCTGGCCCTCCTCGCCGTCTTTTAGAGGTAGCGTCCGATGAGCGGCCGCAGCATCTCTACACGCTGTGGGGGCATCTTTTCCCTGGCGGTCATCAGAGCGCCGGCCAGCGCCGATCCGCAGCCGCAGTTGCGCTCGGCCGCAGCGATACGCTTGACCAAGCCGCGGATGATGCGCTTGGCGGCCTCGACGTTGGCCTGCATGTTGGCCACCACCATGTCCACCGTCACCGACTCTTCGGTCTCGTGCCAGCAGTCATAGTCGGTGACCATGGCCACGGTGCTGTAGCACAGCTCGGCCTCGCGGGCCAGCTTGGCCTCTGGCAGGGCCGTCATGCCGATCAGGTCGCCGCCGATCTGTCGATAGAGGTTCGATTCGGCCTTGGTCGAGAACTGGGGGCCCTCCATGACGACCATAGTGCCGCCGAGGTGCACCATCGCCCCGGCCTCACGCCCGGCCTGGAAGACGAGCTCGCTCAGCACGGGGCAAAAGGGCTCGGCAAAGCCGATGTGCGCCACGATGCCCTCGCCGAAAAAGCTCGCCGGGCGAATCCCCTTGGTGCGGTCGATGATCTGGTCGGGGATCACGATGTGGCGTGGGGCCAGCTCCTCGCGCAGGCTGCCCACGGCGCTGATCGAGACGATGTGGCTCACGCCCAGCATCTTGAGCGCCCAGATGTTGGCCCGCGCGGGCAGCTCGCTGGGGCTGAGGACGTGGCCGCGACCGTGTCGCGGCAGAAAGGCCACGCGCACGCCCTCGAGCTTGCCGACAATGATCTCATCGCTCGGCTTGCCGTAGGGTGTGTCGGGCCACACCGCCTCGATGTCGGCCAGCCCCTCGATCGTGTACAGGCCGCTGCCGCCGATGACCCCCACGTGCACCTGATCCATGTGCGACACCTCCCTTGTAGCTGCTCTGTCAGTATAGCGTCAGCGAAGAAATGCCTCAAGCAGCTTGCATTTGACACAGCCCATGGTATAATACAGTGTGCTTTGGGGATGACAGGCTTCGACAGGGAGGGCTGGTCAGCGGCTGCAGGCCGGGGCGCCTCACCCCGTCATCAAGGGGCATCGCACACAAGTGCCAATACCAAGACAACTCCGGCTTTTGCGCTCGCCGCGTAAGCGGTAGAGCATAATCGCCACTGAGCGATACGTCGCTCACGTTCACCCCGGTCTTAACCCGAGAGGCAGGGAGTGGGCGTAATCAAATCGGGATGCTAGCTGGCTAACGCCGATGGGCCAGAACAAGATGAATCGGCTGGCGGACTCGTGACCCTGTCGGTCGGGGCCGAGAACGCGAGATACAAGTAGACCGACTATGCCTGTAGGATGCTTCTGGTCGAACTCTTTGGACGCGGGTTCGATTCCCGCCATCTCCACTGGGTGTAATCCGTCTCACATCGGGTGGACGGTCACCATAGGTAAGGGAGACACGCCCTGTATGACCGTGTCCGGAAAGTTGAGCTCTTCGCCAAGGACCAACTTTCGAGTATCTAGTTTTTATGGCGAAAGAGGAGTACGGGTACTGTGAACATCTATGTCGGCAATCTCCCTTATCGGACCTCGGACGACGATCTCAACGCGCTGTTCTCGCCGTTCGGCGAAGTCGAATCGGCTCGCGTCATCATTGACCGCGAGACGGGTCGCTCGCGCGGCTTTGGCTTTGTTGAGATGACGGACGACGAGCAGGCACTGGCCGCCATCGAAGGCTTGAACGGCTCTGACTTTCAGGGTCGTCCGCTGACGGTGAACCAGGCGCGTCCGCGCGCTGCTGGTGGTGGCGGCGGCGGCGGTGGTGGTGGTGGTGGTGGCTTCCGCAGCGGCCCCCGTGGCGGCTCGCGCGGTGGCGACTCGGGCGGCTTTGGCCGCAGTGGTGGCCGCGGCGGTTTCGACCGCTTCTAGGTCGCTCCAGACAAAGAGAGATCCCGCTCGCAAGAGCGGGATCTCTTCTGTTTCAATGCCGTGCAGCCCAGGCGCGCCGCATTGCAGGCCGCAACCTACCAAAAGCGGTCGTCGATATCCTCCCAGAACACATGATCGCGCCAGGCCTCGTCAAAACCGATTCTGGCCTGCATGAACGCCTGCAAGATCCGCCGCACCTGTCGCTCGCGCTGCACCGGCGTCATCTCGTCGGTCTCGCGGATGTAGCTGGCCGCACGCCCAAAGTAGATGGGCAGCAACGCCTCGGCCACCCGGTCAGGATCGCCCTCCCCGGCGTTATAGCTCAGGGCAAAGTCGAGCACGCACTCGGCCCACAGTCGCAGCGGGAAAGCGAACTCGGCGTCGGGCACGTTAGCGAGTGCCTGCACCTGCTCCAGGCGCTCGGGCAGCAGCACCTCGCCGAGCTGATCGCCATAGCGCTCGAGCCCGTCACGCATGCCGGCCAGTAGCGCCTCGGAGCAGTCCGGGCCGGCGATGTGGCGATCTTCGCAGCGCCCGCCCTTGAGCGCCACATGGTAGGGTGGGGCGCCCTTTTCCCAACGCGAGCGCTCTGCCGAGAGCAGCCTGAAGAGGGCCATGGCCGAATGCACAATGCGTGGGTCCAGCAGGGCGCCTGGCTCGCCACTGACATCGCCTCGATAGCCCAGATCGACCTGCGACACCTGAAAGCGTCGCACGATCACGTATGTGGCCAGCCACACATTGACGCCGTAGCGTGCGATGTTGGTCTCCCACACGTCGCACGCGGCCAGTTGTGCCGCCAGGGCCCCCGAAACGGCAAACTCGGGCGCCAGGGGATCGCGCAAGTCGGTGTTGAAAAAGGCGCGCACAAAGGGATAGATCAGGTTGTCCGTCAGGGCCGCCGCATAGGCGCTGCGATGGTAGCACCCCAACGTAGCGTCGTCGCCGTGCAACACCGGCCCTGCGAGCGAGGGCAGCCATTCGGCGGTGATGCCCGGCGCCTGCGCCTCGAACACAACACATGCCTTGACATTGAGTTTGCCGGCCGCTTCGAGAATAGCCCGGATGGCGCTACCCTTGCCCGTCTGGCCCTGGTAGGCCGATAGCAGCTTGAGCACATTGGGCTGCGTGGGCGCGCTGCTGATCAGCTCGACCGTATCATCAGAAGAGCCGCCATCCGCATTCATGAGCACGATGCGACGATCTGGAAAGTACGTGTCGATGCCCTGGATCACCGCATCCAGCACCTCACCCAGGGTGCGCGCATTGCGATGCGTCGGTATGCCGATCAGCATATCGGCCCGGCCGATCTGCCGCAGCTCTCGACGGGCCTCGTTATCCAGCGCAGACTCGTACATGAGAATGCCCAGATCGTGGTTCGCCATCCTTACCTCACTGTTGCTCGCTCAACCGCACCGCTGCCAGATTGGCCGCCTCGGTGGGGCCGGCCTGCCCTCGCAGTACGCTGGCCAGCGCCCACATCAGGCTCCTGTTGAGCAGGTCATAGTCAGGGAATGCCGGCGCCGGGCTCGCCACCGCCAGTTGGCCGCTGAGGCGATCGTGCCAGGCGCCGGCCGTCTCTGCATCGATGGCTGCCCGCACCGCCGGCAGGTGAAATGTGCGACGCGCCAGCACCCTTTGCTGCTGGTCGGTTACAGAAGCCCTCACCAGATCGAGCGCCAGTTGCCGCCGTTCGGCGTCGGTGGTCAGGATCACCCAGGCCAGCGTATGGGCGATAGACACCTGTTGGCTGCCGCTGCTGGGGACCACGGTGAACGCGGTGCCCGGAAGCTGGCCGCCGCCGCGCAACAGTTGCGCCGAAGAGCTGACCGCCATGTCGGCCTTGCCAGTGGCATAGGCGGCCCAGCTCTGATCGGCATCGACTGTGTCGACCGCATCGGCGTGGATGCGCCCGGCCTCGCGCCCCAGCTGCACGGCGCTCAGCGCCCGGGTCAGCGCCGTCGTGTCGATCAGCGGATCGCGCGGCTCAATGCTGCCCCCCTCTGACAGGTACAGAGTCAGTAAGGTGTCGCTGGTGGCTGCACCGGCCGCAGCAGGAAAGAGCAGTAGGTCGTCACCGCGCAGCAGCGCCTGCCAGGTGGCGGGCGGTTCGGGCGCCTGCTCCGTGCTATAGACCAGCAACGTCAGGTCGGTGCAAAGCGGCGCCCCATAGGGCGTCCCATCCACCGTGACAGCCTCACGGGCAAAGGACAAGAACGTCGCCCAGGCCTCTTGCGACAGGGCATCATCCAGCGGTTGCGCCAGACCGGCCGAGACCAGCGCCTGCAGCTCGGCGGCATCGATGAGTGCAAGGTCTGGCAGCCGCTCGGGCATCACCTGCGTGGTGGCCAAGGCGCTCTCTACGATGCCGGCCGGGCCCAACAGGCTCTTGGTGGTGGTCACCAGTCGGACGCTCCCGGGCAGATCGGCCGCTTCGGCCAGCGCATCGATGTAGAGCAGCGAACGGCCCTGCAGCGGCACGCTGGCACGCGCAATGTCGGGCGGTAGCCAGACCGTCAACTCGGTGATCGGCCTGGTAGGCTCACCGCCGCTGGACCCGCTGCCCGCCGGGCCGGTGGGCGTTGGCTCTGCGGCAATCGGAGCGTCGGTGGGCGTGGCCCGGGGCATCGGCGCGAGGCGCTGGCTGCAGGCCGACAGCGCCAGCCCGCAGGCGAGCGCTGTCGTGCATAGCCAGGAGACGGGCACAGCCAGTGCCTGGCCGGTACGGCTGCGGTGTTCGGGCGATGCCAATAGAGCCTCCAGCGCACGCGGTGGCAACCGGGACAAGGTCACAGCACATTATAGCACAAGTGTCGTGCACTCACTCACCGCGAGACATACCCGGCCACGGCGGCTGCCCCCCTGGCGTTGACGGCCCATCTGCTCAAGGGTAGCATCGGGGGCGACCAAGCGGACGAGGTGTGTCATGGCAGAGATCATGTTCTGCGGTGAGGCGCTGGTCGAGGTGATGCGCACCGAACTCGACCTGCCTCTCGACAGGCCCGGCCCACTCGTGGGCCCATTTCCTTCGGGCGCCCCGGCCATCTCGGCCAGTGCTGCGGCGCGGCTCGGCGCGAGCGTGGCCTTTGTCGGGTGTGTTGGGCGCGATAGCTTCGGTGACTGCATTGCGACCCGACTGCAGGCCGACGCCATCGACTGCCGTGGGCTGCGACGCGATCCTGACGCTCTCACGGGCATCGCCTTTGTCTCCTACCGCAGTGACGGCGGGCGCTCCTTTGTCTTTCACCTCAAAGACTCGGCTGCCGGGCGGGTTAGCCCCGGACTGGTGAGCGACGAGCTGCTCGAGGGCGTGCGGTGGGTCCATATCATGGGCTCGTCGCTCAGTGGGGGCGCGGCCCTGCGTGATACCTGCTACAGCCTGGCCGAGCGCGTTGCAGAGCGCGGCGGGCGCGTGTCGCTCGACCCGAACCTGCGCCCAGAACTGCTGCCTCTCGCAGAGATCCGCGCCGTGTGCGAGCCGGTGTTGGCCCTGTCGAGCGCGGTGATGCCCAGCGGCCCTGAGCTGCAGGCGCTGACCGGCTGCGACGACGCCCAAGAGGGCGTGGCAGAGCTCCTCGAGCGCGGCGTAGAGCTGGTGGCGCTCAAGCTGGGCGCGCGCGGCTCGGCCCTCTTTACCAGGGCGGGGCGACTGGACATTCAGGCGTACCGCATCGACGAGGTGGACCCGACCGGCGCCGGCGACTGCTTTGATGCGGCGTTGCTGGTGGGGCTGCTGCGGGGCTGGCCACTCGACAAGGCCGGCCGCTATGCCAACGCCGCCGGAGCCCTGGCGACCACAAGACGTGGCCCCATGGAAGGCGCTGCCACCCACGCTGAGGTCGTCGCGCTGATGGCCGCTCAGGGCAGGCCGCTCGACTGATCTCCGCCGACTGCCTTGGGCGTCGCCAGCAGGTCGCCGAGGCTATGCGCCTCGAGCCGCACCTGCAGCAACGCGGCCAGGTGCCGACCGATCCGCTCGCGTACCTCGGCCATCGGGGGCGCCGAGCCCAACTCGATCGCCATGCTGGTGACGCCGCCATCGCGGATGCCGCAGGGGACGATCAGCGACCAGTGTGCCATATCGGGCGCCACGTTGAGCGCAAACCCGTGGAACGACACTCCCCGCCGGATGCGCACGCCCAGCGCGGCGATCTTGTTGGGGCCCACCCACACGCCGATGACGCCCTCACGGCGCAACGTGGCCAGGCCATAGTCGCGCAGGGTGGCGGCGATGGCATCCTCCAGCGTGTGCATCAAGTCGCTGGCGCCCAGGCCCAGCCCTGGCAGGTGAACGATGGGATAGCCCACCAACTGACCCGGGCCGTGGTAGGTGACGTCGCCACCTCGCTCCACGGCGATCAGGTCGACGCCCACAGCCCTGAGCGTGTCCGCGCTGACCAGCACGTTGGCGGGATCGGCGCGTCGCCCCAGCGTGATGACGGGACCGTGCTCGACCAGCAGCAAGGTGTCAGGGATTTGGCGGGCGATGCGCCGCTCGACGAGCACATGCTGCAGCTCCCAGGCGGGTCGATAGGCCATGTGGCCGAGGTCGACCACCCACAGCGGGCGGCAGTCGGCGCCGGTCATGCGCTCTCTCCCAGGCGGGCGCCCACCAGGTCGCGACGGCCGCGCGCCAGGTCGGCAGCCGCCATGGCCCGTTTGCCCGCGAGCTGCACCTGTTCGAGCTGTAGCACACCATCGCCTGTCACCACGCCGAGGCCGTCGGGCAGGGCGACCACCGTGCCCGCAGGCGTGTTGGGTGGCGGCTGGCTGGCCGGGGTAGCCGAAAGCACCTTGAGGGGCTGCCCCTGAAACGTGGTAAAGGCGCCCGGCCACGGGTCAAAGGCTCGCACCAGGCGATCGATCGCGACCGTGGGCAGGGCCCAGTCGATGGCCGCCTCCTGACGCGAGACGGGCGGCGCCTCTGTGGCCAAACGATCATCCTGCGGCCGCGGCGCGATCGCACCGGCCAGCCACGCAGGCAACGTGTCGATGAGCAGCCTCGCGCCGACATGCGCCAGCCGCGCTGTGAGCGTGGCCGTCGTCTCGCGGGCGCCGATGGCGGCCTCAGCCTGAGCGATGGTGGGCCCGGTATCCATGCCGGCGTCGGTCAGCATCAGCGTGACACCCGTGCGCTCGTGCCCTTGCAGAATGGCCCTGGCGATGGGCGCCGCCCCTCGCAAGAGCGGCAGCAGCGAGGCGTGCACGCCGATGCAGCCATGGGGCGCCACCTCGAGCACCGCCACCGGCAAGATCTGGCCATAGGCGGCCAGCACCAGCACGTCGGGCCTCAGGTCGTGCAGATGCTGTAGCACGTCACGGTCTCTCCGCAGGCGTGCGGGCTGCAGCACCTCGACGCCGTGCGCCTGGGCGAGCCCCTTGACGGGCGGCACCTCAAGACGACGCCGCCCGCGGCCTGCCGGCCGGTCGGGCTGCGTGACCACCGCCAGCACCTGGTGAGCCTTGAGCAGAGCCTCGAGCACTGGGATGCCGAACTCGGGCGTGCCGAAAAAGATGACGCGGGCCATGGCCGATCCTTTCGCGTGTGAGGGTGATTGTAGCATCGCGCCCCGACGGCACCAATCGCGAGCGCAACCTGGCGCTCGCGCGCGCGTAGTGTGGGCAGACCAGGGTAGGGGGAAGCGACATGAGCCAGGGTTCTGCCGGCAGGCCGTTCGACCTCGATGAAAAGACGCTGCCAACGCCGCCCACCACCACGACCGAGAACGAGCGATTGCTGGCCGCGCTTGGCTATCTCAGCCAACTGCTGCTGCCGCTGCTGATGCCCATCTTGCTGCTGACCAGCAAGGCCACCCGCCAGAGCGGCTTTGTGCGTCACCACGCCGTGCAGGCCATCGCCCTGGTGGGCGTGGGTGTGCTCTATGACCTGGTCATAGTCTTGCTGCTGCTGCTGTTGCGCAGCCGTGCGCAACTGGTGATCTTTGGGCTGGCGCTGCTGTTGATGGTGCCGATGGCGGTCACCCTATGGTATGCCACACAGGCGCTGCGTGGCCGCTGGCTCGAGATCCCCCTCATCACCAACCTGCTCAAAGACACAGGCCTGCTCTAGCCGCGCCTTGGCCGCCGTCGCGGGCGCACCTATAATGGGTGCCAATCCATGCACGGAGAGGCCTGTTGATCGACCAAGAACGCTGGGTGCTACGGCGCCGCTACGATGAGGGGTTCCAGCTCACCGTGCCCTGGTTGGATCCCATCGTGGCCCGCGTCCTCTATGCGCGGCATATCGACTCGCCCGCAGCGATCCATCAGCACATGGCTCCACCCGAACCGCTCGCCTCGGACCCCATGGAGCTGCCCGACATGCCTGCGGCCGTCGCCCGCATCGAGGCGGCGCTGGCCCGGGGCGAGCGGATCGTGGTGTACGGCGACTTTGACGCCGATGGCATGTGTGCCACCGCACTCCTAGTAGGGGCGCTACGGCAGCGCGATGCGCAGGTGAGCGCCTACATACCCGATCGCTTTGACGAGGGCTATGGCCTCAACACTGCAGCGCTAGAGACGATCCGTGCCCAGGGCGCGCAGTTGCTCATCACCGTCGACTGTGGCATCCGCTCTTACGATGAGGTGGCCCAGGCCAGCGCCAGTGGGCTCGACATCATCATCACCGACCACCACTCGGCGCCCGACACACTGCCGCCGGCCTGCGCGGTCGTCGATCCCAAGCGGAGCGATAGCCGCTATCCCTTTGGCGAGCTGTCGGGCACGGGCGTGGCCTTTCGGCTGGCGCAAGCGCTGCTGGGCGCCGGCGCCGACGCCTATCTCGATCTCGTTGCGGTGGCCACCGTGGCCGACATCGTGCCGCTGCACGGCGAGAATCGCGCGCTGGTGCGCGTGGGCCTCGAGCGCCTGCGCGAGCAGCCGCGGCCCGGCCTGGCCGCCCTGATGCAGGTTGCCGGTGTGTCGCCCCAGGCCGTAAACAGCATCGACATCGCGTTTCGGCTGGCGCCGCGCCTCAATGCCGCCGGCAGGCTCGCCAACGCCGGGCTGGGCTATGCCCTGCTGGCGAGCGAGACACTTGTAGAGGCTCAGGCTCTGGCCCAGGAGCTCGATGCCCTCAACCAGCAGCGGCAGGAGCTTTTAGAGCAGCAGTATCGGCAGGCGCGCGAGCTACTGGCGCCGGCACAGGATGACCTCTGCCTGTTTGTGGCAGCCGAAGGGCTTCACCAAGGGCTGGTGGGCCTGATCGCCAGCCGGCTCTGCGAAGAGCACTATCGCCCCGCGTTTGTGATGACGGTGACCGATGGCGCCTACACCGGCTCAGCGCGCAGCATCGCTGGATTCCACGTCACGCGAGCGCTCGAGGGCTGCGCCGACCTGCTGGTGCGCTTTGGTGGCCACGAGGCGGCGGCCGGGTTCACCTTACGGCCTGACGCCTACGATGCCTTTACCGCGCGCCTGTTGGCCCACGCAGCCGACACGCTCGGCGCCGCCGACCTGGTGCCCAGCCGCCGTGTCGACGCGATCATCGGGCTGCAAGAGCTGACGATGCAGACGCCGCGCGCGCTGGCCGCGCTGGGTCCTTTTGGCGAAGGCAACCCCGAGCCGCTGTTGGCCTCGCGTGGCCTCGTGCTCAGAGATGTGCGCCGTATGGGGCGCGATGGCCGTCATCTGCGCCTGCGCGTGTCGGGTGGCGAGAGCTCCGTCAAGTGCGTGGGCTGGGGCATGGGCGCGCTGGCCGAGCAGTACGCCGTCGGCCAGGCCGTCGACTTGCTCTACAGCCCCGAGATCGACACCTACAACGGCAACGAGTCGCTACAGCTCAACCTCGTCTCGGTGCGCCCGGCGCAATAGACGCCCGCGGTTCGCTTCAGTGTCCTCACCAAGCACTCGCTCAGGCACCGTCTATGGCGGTTCCCGGCATGCGTCGTGGAGGACGAGCCAGGCGTAGGGTGGAACCGGACACATCCATGGCGCATTGTTGGCACACTGAGGCATGGTGGTGTAATGTATGTGAGCGGTCGCGTCCAGGAGCGCTTCCTCGGCGAGAACGTGGTCATCGCGGACCTCGACCCGGCAGACACGATGGCAGTGTGCCAGCACTCGCAAGCGAATCGACGGCTGTGGGGCGTCGATGCCAACGGCCTCGTGATAGACACGCTCGACGCGCTCCATCCTGAGATCAAGCGGCCGCAGAGTCGCCTGTAGGCCTACTAGGAGGTGCCCATGCTATCTGCGTTGCGCCTGGATTGCGCTGCCGAGACGACGCGTATCGTCGCGTTCATCCGTCAGCAGATGGAGGCGGCGGGGTTGAGGAGGGCGGTCATCGGGCTTTCCGGGGGCGTTGACTCCGCCCTCGTCGCGGCGCTCTGCGCCCAGGCCCTCGGCCCTGACCAAGTCAGGGCCGTTCTCTTGCCCTATCGCACCAGCAATCCTGACAGCGAGGCCCACGGACGCCTGGTGGCCGAAGCGCTGGGGCTCGACGTGCAGCGCTTTGACATCAGTGGCATGGTCGATGCTATCGTGGCGCAGCAGCCCGACATGTCGAGCGGACGCAAGGGCAACATCATGTCGCGTTGTCGCATGGTCTACCTCTATGACCAATCAGCAGCCTGCAACGGACTGGTGGTGGGCACGAGCAACCGCACCGAGACGTTGCTGGGCTACTTTACCCTCTGCGGCGACGGCGCCGCTGCCCTCAAGCCTCTCATGCACCTCTACAAGTGCCAGGTGCGTCAGCTCTCGGCTCACCTGGGGTTGCCCGAGGTGGTCATCGATAAGGCCCCCAGCGCCGACCTGTGGGCCGGCCAGACGGATGAAGGTGAGCTGGGCTTTACCTACGATGAGGCAGATCAGGTGCTTTATCTGCTGACCGAGGAGCATCGGTCGATTGGCGAGATCGCTGCGCAGGGCTTTGAGGCCGACACCGTCCACGCCATCGAGGCGCGCATGCGCCGCAATGCCTTCAAGCTACGGCCGGCTGCCGAACTGCCGACGCGAAAGGTAAGCTGCCCATGACCGTCATCTCAGATGGCCTCCTGGTGCTCGAGGACGGCAGCGTCTTTCGAGGGCGCTCGCTGGCCGCTCAGGGCGAGTGGGTCGGCGAGGTGGTGTTCAACACTGCGGTCGCCGGGTATCAGGAAGTGCTGACCGATCCCTCTTACTGGGGGCAGATGGTCTGCTTTACCTATCCGCATCTGGGCAATGTGGGCGTCAACCCCGCAGACGACGAGTCCGGGCGAGTGCACGTGCGCGCGGTGATCGCACGCCAGATCTCGCTACGCCCGAGCAACTGGCGCGCCACCATGGCGTTGCCCGAGTACCTGCTGGCCCAGGGCGTGCCGGCGCTGGACGGTATCGACACGCGACGGCTGACGTTGACGTTGCGCGAGCGCGGCGTGATGCGCGCAGCGCTGTCCACCATCAGCGCTGATGTGCCGCGGCTGCTCGAGATGGCGCGTCAGGCGCCCCAGATGAGCATGCTGAACCCGATTCCCCTGGTCTCGCGCCAGCGGCCCGAGGTCTGGCAGGAGCCAGCCGAGGAGCGCTGGGTGCGGTTCACCAGCATGGCCGGGCAGGCCGCTGGTGGAGCGCCGCACGTCGTCGCCATGGATTGCGGCGTCAAGGCCAACATCCTGCGCACCCTGGTCAGCGCGGGCGCCCGGGTGACGGCCGTTCCTCACGACACGTCTGCCGAGCAGGTGTTGGCGCTGCAGCCCGATGGCCTGTTGATCGGCAATGGCCCTGGCGATCCCGAGCAGGCGGGCCCGACGATCGCTGCGGTCCGCGAGCTGATGGCGGTCAAGCCTATGCTGGGCATCTGCATGGGTCTGCAGGTCATGGCGCTGGCCGCCGGAGCGCGCACCTACAAGATGCGCTTTGGCCATCACGGCGACAACCATCCCGTGCAGAATCTGCTCACTGGCGAGATCGAGATCACATCGCAGAACCACAATTATGCGGTGGACCCCGATTCGCTCGCCGGGTTGTCGCTCGAGGTGACGCACCGCAACCTGTATGACGGCACCGTCGAGGGCCTGCGGCACAAGGCGCTGCCGGTCGCCAGCGTGCAGTTCCACCCCGAGGCCGCCCCGGGCCCACATGATAGCCTGCACATCATCTACTCGTTCGTGACCTCACTGAGCGAGACGCGAGAGGCGTAGAGCGATGCCCAAGCGCACCGATATCCACAAGATCCTGATCATCGGCTCTGGGCCCATCGTCATCGGCCAGGCGTGCGAGTTTGACTACTCGGGCACGCAGGCCTGCAAGGCGCTGCGCGAAGAGGGCTACGAGACGCTGCTGGTCAACTCTAACCCGGCCACCATCATGACCGACCCCGACACCGCCGACATCACCTATATCGAGCCGCTCAACGTGGCGGTGCTCGAGGCCATTATCGCCCGCGAGCGGCCCGACGCCCTCTTGCCCACCATGGGCGGCCAGACGGGCCTCAACCTGGCCATGGACCTGCACCGTGCGGGCATTCTGGATAGGTACGGCGTCGAGCTGATCGGCGCTCGCGCTCGCGCCATCGATGTCGCCGAGGACCGCGACCTGTTCAAACAGGCGATGGTCGAGATTGGCCTCGAAGTGCCGTGTTCGAGCGCCGTGCGTTCGCTGGAGGAGGCGCGCGCCGTGCAGGCAGAGATCGGCCTGCCGGCCATCATCCGCCCGTCGTTCACGCTGGGCGGCTCGGGCAGCGGCATCGCCTACAACCGCGAGGATTTCGACCGCATGGTTGCGCGTGGTCTCGACGAGAGCCCTGTGCGTGAGGTGCTGATCGAAGAGTCCGTCATCGGCTGGAAGGAGATCGAGCTCGAGGTGATGCGCGATGCAGATGACGAGTATGTCGTCATCTGCTCTATCGAGAACGTCGACCCGATGGGTGTGCACACCGGCGAAAGCATCACGGTGGCGCCGGCGCAGACGCTCACCGACAAGGAATATCAGGTGATGCGCGACCAGGCGCGAATGGTGATGGAGCGCGTCGGTGTCGAGACGGGCGGCTCGAACGTGCAGTTCGCCGTGCACCCCGAGACGGGGCGCGTGCTGGTCATCGAGATGAATCCGCGCGTGTCGCGCAGCTCGGCGTTGGCCAGCAAGGCCACCGGCTTTCCCATCGCCAAGATCGCGGCCAAGCTGGCTGTGGGCTATCGTCTCCACGAGCTGCCCAACGATATCACCGCTGAGACGCCCGCCTCGTTCGAGCCGGTGATCGATTATGTGGTGGCCAAGATTCCGCGCTGGAACATGGAAAAGTTCCCACATGCCGACACCACGCTGGGGACCCAGATGAAGTCGGTGGGCGAGGTGATGGCCATCGGCCGCACCTTTAACGAGGCGCTGATGAAAGGGCTGGGCGCGCGTGAGGATAACCGCGACGGCATCTTTGACGAGGCCATCGCCGCCCTGGGTCGCGAAGACCTGCGCCGGCTGCTGCTGGTGCCCAACCCCGAGCGCATCTTTGCCATCGTGCCGGCGCTCGACAAGGGCATCTCGCCACAGGAGATCGCCGACCTGACGCGCATGGATCCCTGGTTCATCGCCGAGATCGCTGCATTGCGCGATTTGCGCGACCGCGTGGTGGGCAAAAGGCTGGGCGACCTCAGTGTCGACCTGCTGCGTGAGCTAAAGCGGGCCGGCTTCCGCGACGCACTCATCGGTCGGCTGCTTGCGCCGGCGGCGCCTGAGCTCGAGGTGCGGGCGCGGCGCAAGGCGCTGGGGATCATACCGGTCTATTCGCGGGTAGACACCTGCGCAGCCGAGTTTCCGGCGCACACGCCCTATCTCTACAGCAACTATGAATCGTGGTGCGAGGCCGAGCCGACCGAACGCGACAAGATCATCGTGCTGGGAAGCGGCCCCAACCGCATTGGTCAGGGCATCGAGTTCGACTATTGCTGCACGCACGCCTCGTTTGCCTTCCAAGAGATGGGCTACGAGACTATCATGGTCAACTGCAACCCCGAGACGGTCTCGACCGACTATGATGTCAGCGACCGGCTGTACTTTGAGCCGCTGACGTTCGAGCACATCCTCAACATCTATGAGCTGGAAAAACCGGTGGGCGTGATCGTCCAGTTTGGCGGTCAGACGCCGCTCAAGCTGGTCAGGCGGCTCGCCGACGCCGGCGTGCGCATCCTGGGCACCTCTCCCGACGCCATCGATCTGGCCGAGGACCGCGAGCGCTTTGGCGCCTTTATGGATGACCTGGGGCTGCCCATGCCCACGCATGGCAGTGCGCGCACCGTCGAAGAGGCCTTTGTGGTGGCCGAGAAGATCGGGTATCCGGTGATCGTGCGCCCGTCGTACGTGCTGGGTGGGCGCGCCATGGCCATCGTATATGATCGCCCTTCACTGGAACGGTATGTGTATTCGGCCGTCGAGGTCACCGAAGATAGCCCGCTGCTCATCGACCGGTTTCTCGAAGATGCCTTTGAGATGGACGTGGACTGTGTCTGCGATGGGCACGACGTGCGCATCGCGGCCATCATGGAACAGATCGAGCTCACCGGCGTACACTCGGGCGACAGCGCCTGTGTGATCCCCACGATCATGGTGAGTGAAGAAGCGCTGGTCACACTCCGTGATTTTACGCGCAGGCTGGCGCTGGCCCTCAACACCGTGGGCCTGCTCAACATCCAGTACGCCATGCGCGATGGGGTGGTCTATGTGATCGAGGCTAACCCGCGCGCCTCGCGCACGGTGCCCTACGTCAGTAAGGCCACGGGCGTGCCCTGGGTCAAGGTGGCCTGCCAGGTGCTTGCGGGCCACACCCTGTCCGAGCTGGGCGTGCCCGATGAGCCACGCCTGCGCGGGCACTTTGTCAAGGAAGTGGTGTTGCCCTTTGCCAAGTTCCCCGACGAGCCGGCCATTCTGGGCCCTGAAATGCGCAGCACCGGCGAGGTCATGGGCATGGACGACAGCTTTGGCATGGCTTTTGCCAAGGCGCAGATGGCCGGCGGCAATGACCTGCCGCTCAGCGGTAGCGTCTTTGTGAGTGTCAACGACCGTGACAAGGCCAACCTGGCGCCCATTGCGCGTGAGCTTTACGACCTCGGGTTCCATCTGCTGGCCACGCGGGGCACTGCCGCCTATCTGCGCGAGCGCGGCATGCAGGTGCAAACCGTGCTCAAGGCGTGGGAAGGGCGCCCGAATGTGGTCGACCACGTGATCAACGGCGACGTCGATCTGATGATCAACACGCCGTTGGGCGGGCGCTCGTTCGACGACGAGCGGCGGCTAAGGCAGGCGGCGATCTCTCACGGCGTGCCCGTGGTGACCACCCTGTCGGCAGCGCGCGCTGCCGCCCAAGCCATCGCTGCGCGTCTGGCGGGCACCCTCGCCGTCAGGAGCCTGCAGGAATACTGGAGTAGCCGGGAGGCCTAGATGCCGTCGCCCGCCAGCCCCATAGCCGTGCGAGAGCTGTGGTCGCTCGCCCTGCCGAGGGGCACACGGCTGCTCGCTGGCGAGGCAGGGCTGGGCCGGCCGGTGGAATGGGTAGCCTCACTTCGGGCCGCCTATCCAATTCTGGGCGACCTCGAGCCGGGCTGCCTGGTGCTGGCCCGCCTGGCCCTGGCGCGCGAACTCGACCAGCGACTGACGGCGGACTATCTGGTAGACGAGCTCGGCCGTGTCGGCGCGGTCGGCCTGGCCGTAGACGAAGAGCCGGGCGCAGAGGCCCTCGCCAGCGCGCAGGCGCGACGGTTGCCCATCCTCTTGCTGCCGCCCGGCAGCGATGTCTACCAGATCGAGCGCGAGCTGCTGCGCGCGCTGCTCGACGCGCAGGGGCAGATCGCGCGGCGCGAGGCAGAGGCGCGTGAGCATTTCCAGGCGCGGCTCTCGCAAGAGGGCCTCGTCGCCATGCTCAACGACCTGGCCGCTGGCGTCCAAGGCGCCGTGCGGCTGACGACTCTGACCGGCGAGGTGGTGGCCCAGGTGAGCGATCCCTCGGCCGGCCCGCCGGGCCATCCGTGCACCTATGCGGTGCAGATGGGCGGGCGGCCCATGGGCGAGCTGACCGTCAGCACTCACAGCCAGTCGCGAGACCCGCTACAGAGCGTGTTGGCGCGAGCTGCGGCCGAGGTTTGCGCGCTGGAGCTCCTGCAGCGCGCCACCCGCCGGCAGGTCGAGGACGAGTTGGGGGCCGACCTGGTGGCCGAACTGCTCGACGATGACACCGCGACCGCCGCGCGGGTGCGCCTGGAACGTCAGGGGTATGCGCTTGGCGCAGATCGCGACCATGTGGCGCTGGCCGGGTACGCTGCTGCGGGCGAAGCCTCTGGCCAGGCCCCGCGGGCGCTGCACGACGTCGCCTGGGCAGCGCGCCGCGATGGTGGCGCCGCGATCGAGCTGGCCTATGTCGACCAGGTGCTGCTGCTGGTGTCGTTTCCGGCGCCCCTCGATATCTTCTTGGTGCGCCGCTGGCTGGCCGAGGCCGCTGAGCGCGGCAGCGATCCTCACAGCATCGGCGTGAGCCGCATTGCGCATCGCTCGCTGGGGCTTGGGCAGGCCATCCGCCAGGCGCTCGGCGCCCACAGCCTGGGCAGCCGCATCCGCGACAAGGCCGGCCCTTACCACTATGACGAGCTGGGGCTCTACCGCGTGCTGTCAGACCTGCGCGACCGGGACGAGCTACAACGGTTCTACCAGGAGATGCTCGGCGACTTGCTCGCCTACGATCGGGCCCACGGCACCGACCTGGTGCACACGTTGCAGGTGCTCTTTGAGCAGAACACCAACATCAGCCAGACGGCCAGAGCGCTCTATGTGCATCGCAACACGCTGAACTATCGTCTGCAACGCATCGCCGCGATCGCGAGCCTGGACCTCAACGACGCCGAGACACGTCTGGCCCTGCAACTGGCATTGCGCATCCATGCCCTGATGGCACCCTGAGCAGCGCGCTTGTGCAGACTGCACAAACCACATCCATGTCAGTCCTACGCCGTGCACCAAGACAGCGGCTCAGGACACGCGTATGATAGGGCATTGTGTTCTAGCCCCATGCGATCAACGTCGATTCGTGGTGGTCTGTACAAGGGCGTCGGTTCAGTCCAGCCAGGGAGACAGACATGGCACACACCAGAGAATCGGTCGTCGCGACCTGCAGGGAACACTCGGTCCTGTTCATCAATCTCCAGTTCTCGGACATTCTGGGCGCGGTCAAGTCGATCACGGTGCCGGTGGCGCAGCTCGAGACGGTGCTGAGCAACGGAATCTGGTTTGATGGTTCCTCGATCCAGGGCTTTGCCCGCATCAGCGAAAGCGACATGTTCCTCGTTCCCGACTGCTCGACCTTTGCCATCCTGCCCTGGAAGGGCGGGAAACATCAGACGGCGCGACTGATCTGCGACGTGTTTACGCCCGATGGCGAGCCGTTCAAGGGGTCGCCGCGCACGGTGCTGGCCAATGCCCTGCGAGAGGCCGCCGAGATGGGCTTTGTCTTTCGCGTAGGGCCAGAGCTCGAGTTCTTTCTCTTTGGCTCCGACGAGTTTGGCAACCCGATTCCCGGAGCCCTGCGGGACAATGTGGGCTACTTTGACGCCTCGTCTGACAGCGGCGTGCTCGTCCGTCAGGACATGATCACGGCCTTGCAGGCCTTTGGCATCAGCGTTGAGGCTGGACACCACGAGCTGGCGCAGGGCCAGCACGAGATCGACTTTAAATACGGCGAAGCCCTCAAAGCGGCCGACAGCGCGGTGACTTTCAAGTATGTGCTCAAGGCCATTGCGCGCCAGCATGGGCTCCATGCCACCTTTATGCCCAAGCCGATCCGCGGCATTGCCGGGTCTGGTATGCACTGCCATCAGTCGCTGGCCGACATGCACACGGGCGAGACGCTGTTCCACGATCCCGCTGACCCCTACGGGCTCTCCAAGCTGGCCAAGCACTTTATTGCGGGGCAGCTCAAACACGCCCGCGCGCTGGCGGCGGTCGTCGCGCCGCTGGTCAACTCCTACAAGCGGCTGGTGCCCGGCTATGAGGCGCCCGTGTATATCAGTTGGGCGCGCATCAACCGCTCGGCGCTCATTCGCATTCCGCGCGCGATGGTGCCCGAAGCCACTCGCTGCGAGTTGCGCTGCCCCGATCCGGCCTGCAACCCGTATCTGGCCTTTGCCACCATGCTCAAGGCCGGCCTCGACGGCATCAGGAATGAGCTGCCACTGCAGCCCGCGAGCGAGGAGAATCTCTATGAGAACGGTCGCGCTCGCACCGGGCTGGCGATGCTGCCCGGCTCGCTGCGCGAGGCGCTGGATGCGCTGGCCGAGGACGCGGTGATCCAGGACGCGCTCGGCCCGCACGTCTATGAAAAGTTCGTCGACGCCAAGACCGCTGAATGGGATGACTATACCCTGTCGGTCAGCGGCTGGGAGCTCGACCGCTATCTCAAGGCGATCTAGCGGTTCGGCGAGCGAGCATGGCCGCGCTGTGAGCCTGGCCCTTGTCGGCGAGGCGACGAGCGCAATGCCGTTGCAGTCAGAGGGCTCGATGCTCGTCATCGGGCCCTTTGAGCCTCCATTTGCCGCGATCGCCGCACGAGGCTAGAGTGACGCCGGCATCCGTTGGAGAGCCTGACACTCGCGGGCCTGAGGAGATCGCGTGACGACGACCCGAGCGCTAACTCGCAAGTTCTCCATGCGCAACCTCTTGCTGGCGCTGGCGTTGTTGGCCTCGCTCGCGCTGCGGCTGTGGCGCATCGACGAATTCATCTCCGTCGATGAGCACAATTGGCGCACGCGCAGCATCGAGTTCTATCAGGGGCTCGTGAGCGGCGACTACATTCAGACCTGCCGCACCGAGCACCCGGGCGTCCTCACCATGTGGGCGGGCGTCGCCGGCTACCGCATCGCGGGCCGGCTCGAGGGTGCGCAGATCGAGGCACCTTGGCTGCGGGCCGTGCTCTATCCTCGGGGACACGATCAGGGCGTCGGGCTCTACCCCGAGACGCTGTGGGCGCGTCGCGTCATCGCGTTGACCACCTGGCTGGGCATCGTCGGGCTGTACCTGCTCGGTCGACGCTTTCTGCCAGCGCGGGTCAACCTGGCGTCCACGATCCTGGTGGCGCTTGACCCCTTTTACCTCGCCTTCTCGCGGCTGCATCATCTCGATGGCCTGCTCGCGTGCTTTATGGCGCTGTCGCTGTGGGCGTTGCTCGCCTATGGTCAGCGCAGCCGCCCAGGTCTCTTGGCGCTATCGGGGGCCATGGCCGGACTGGCCACGCTCAACAAGGCTCCCGGCATCATCCTGACGCTAGCAGCAGTGGCGCTGCTGGGCTGGTATGCCTGGCGCGACAGACACGCTGGTCGGGGCTGGTTCTGGCGCTGGGTGAACGATGCGCTCGTCTGGTCGGGCGCTGCCGTGCTGGTGGGGGTGGCGCTCTGGCCCGCCATGTGGAATTCGGCCGCATTCGCCATCCGCCGCGTGGCCGAGGGGGCACTGCGCCAGGCATCGAACCCCCACGAGAAGGGCAACTTTTTCCTGGGCGTCAGCCTGGCTGATCCGGGCTGGGGCTTTTACCCGGTGGCCTGGGCCCTGCGCACCACGCCCCTGGTGATGCTGGGGCTGGCGGCGCTCGCCCTGTTGCGGCCCATGCGAAGATGGCGCACTCCCATGGTCGTTCTGGTTACGTTTTCGGTGGGCTATGCGCTGCTGATGAGCTTGAGCCTGAAAAAGTTCGACCGTTACCTGCTGCCTGTGTTCCCACTGCTCTGCGCGCCCGCGGGGGCGGGGCTGGCCGCGCTGGCCGAGCGCATCGCAGCGCGGTGGCCCGGCGCACGGTGGCTGGCGCCAGCCGGGGCGATCGGCGCCATTTGCCTGTACCTCGCCATGGCGCTGCCCGCCGCACCGTACTATACGGCATACTACAACCCGTTGCTGGGCGGGGTGAAGGCGGCTCCCCGCGTGTTGCTGGTTGGGTGGGGCGAAGGCCTGGAGCAGGCGGCCGCCTATCTCAACGCCAAGCCCTACGCCGCCGAGCTGCACGTCGCCAGCATGAGCTCGAGCGAGTTTGAGCCTTTCTTCTCGGGGCGCACCACTGAGGCGAGCGAAGCGGTGCTGGTCGATCCCGACTATTTCGTCACCTATGCCAGCCATGTGCAGCGGCACTTTGTGCCCGAGCTGTTGCAGCAGCTCGAGGGGCAGGAGCCCGAGTTCGTGGCGCGCGCCAGCAACGGCCTGGCCTATGCCTGGGTCTACCCCAACCGGATCTACCGTCAGGAGATCGACGATCTGCTGGCGCAGATGGCCGCCCGCCCACGCGAGGAGCTGGTGCTCTTGAACACGTCGGCGCTCGCCGTGCGCTCGTCGCGCGAGGTACACAGCGTCATCACTGAACGGCGCGACTATATGCTGACCGAGCTGGAATGGCTCAGCTCGCATTACGATGCCGTCTGGTTCCTCTCTTTTCCGGGCATCCACGACGCCTCAACTGCTGCTCTGCGCCACAGCCTCGAGATCCATGCCCGACCGGCCGAGACCATCGTCTCAGAGCACGCCCAGGCCACTCGCTTTGAGCTTGCCGATGGCAGGTTCGTCTGGCCGGCGGCGCCGTACGCCCGGCTGTGCCAGGTGGGGCCCGGCATCGAGTTTCGTGGCCATGGGCGCCACCCCGAAGCCGTGCCGCCTGGCGGCCAGTTGACCGTGCTGCTCTACTGGCGCGCCAAGCAAGCGCTGGCAGCCAACTACAAGGTGTTCTTGCACCTGGTGGGCGAGGGCGAGACGATCGTCGCGCAAAGCGACAGCGAGCCGCAGGGGAGCACGCGGCCCACCAGCCGTTGGCAGCAGGGGCAGATGGTGCTTGATAGCCACACCCTGAGCGTCCCCGCTGACACGCTACCGGGAGACTATGCCCTCTACGTGGGCATGTACGATCCCGCGACGATGCAGCGCCTGCCGATCGTGGATGAAGGCGGCCAGCGGGTGTCAGACGATCGGCTGCTGATCGCCACCGTGGATGTGTCGCACTAGCGCCCTACTTTTTGGCGCTCCGCCATCGGCTGATCTGTTCCTTGGGGGTGATCGAGGCCTCGCGGTTGGCCTGTGCGGTCTCGGCCGCCACCTGTCCGGGGTCGACGCCGGCCGGGCCGTGCACGGCAAACGAAGAGACTAGGCGTGACGTGCTGGCGCTGCCACAGGCCGGGCAGGGCGGCGTTTCGCCGCTGTCGCCGCTGATCATGCGGCGATATAGCTTGTCAAAAGTCTTGCCGCAGTCAGAACAGCGGAACTCGTAGACCGGCATAACTCCACCCTCGCCAACTTGCTCTCTATGCAATGATAGCCATGATATCTGAGAACGCCAAGCAGCCACGACCGAGGAGGTGATGGCCGATGCCCACAATGAGAGCGGCGGTGTTTGAGGCGCCCGGCAAGATCGCCATGAGAGAGTGCCCGATCCCCACGCCAGGGGACGATGAGGTGCTGATCCGCGTGGCGGCCTGTGGCATCTGCGGCACCGACCGGCACATCATGCATGGCGAGTTTGCCACGCGCCCGCCGGTGATCATCGGCCACGAGTACGCCGGCACGGTGGTGGCAGTAGGCGCCAGAGTCACAGACCTGCATGCGGGCGATGCCGTTGCCGTGGACCCTAACATCGTCTGCGGCGAGTGTCGGCCCTGCCTGCGCGGACAGGTGCACATGTGCCGCAACCTCACGGCGCTGGGCGTCAACCGTGACGGCGGCTTTGCCGAGTATGCCGTTGCGCCGCGCAAGCAATGCCACCGTCTGCCCAACGGCGTGGCCTTGCGCGACGGCGCCTTGGTCGAGCCGCTGGCCTGCTGCGTGCACGGCAGCGACCTGGCCGGCGTGCGCCCGGGCGATCGCGTGGCGGTGATCGGAGCGGGCGCCATCGGGCAGTTGCTGGCGCAGCTGGCCCGTCTCTCGGGGGCGGCCACAGTGTTGGTGAGCGATACCGTCGCAGAGCGCCGTGAGCTGGCGGTCAGCCTGGGCGCCGACGTCGCCTGGGATCCAACCCGGGGCGACCCCACACAGCCGGGCGGCCCGTTGGAAGGGGGCGCCGACGTGGTCATCGAGGCGGTGGGCTCGCGCGCCACCAATCGCCAGGCCATCGAATGGGCGGCGCCGGCCGGCACGGTGCTCTGGTTTGGCGTCACGCCGCCAGGGCACACGGTTGAGGTAGAGCCCAACCTCATCTTTGAGAAGGAACTGCGCATCCAGGGGGCGCGCATCAACCCGTTTACCCACAGCCGCGCGGTGGCGCTACTCGCGGGGCGGCGCGTGCAAGTGGCTCCGCTGATCACGCTCGAGATCGCCCTCGAGGCGCTACCCGACGAGCTCGCTCACCCCAGCCCCAACCAGACCAAGATCGTGGTTGTGCCCTGATGGTGCGGGCGGTGCTGTTCGACCTCTTTGGCACGCTGCTTGCCTACGACGATATCGAGGCGGGCACGCTCAAGGGTTGGGGCGCGATCCACGAAGCGCTGACGTCGCAGGGCCTCGGCAAACCGTACGAGGAGTTTGCGTGTGAGTGGCAGGCACAGTTCGTCAGGCCCCTGGCGCCCGAAGAGGACTGCGACGAATCGATCTTTGTGGGCAAGCTGATGCGGCTGCAGCGCAGCCTGGGCGTCGCTGAGGATCGCCGTGTAGCGCGGGCAGCCGCCGAGGCCTGCTTGGCCGCGTGGAACGACCACATCGTGGTGCCCCAGGACGCCGTGCCGACGCTACGGGCGCTGCGAGCGACGCACGCCCTGGCCCTGGTGACCAACTTTGACCACCCCGCCTTTGTGCGCACGCTGCTGGCGCGGTTGGCGCTGGCAGACTGGTTCGACGCCATCGCCATCTCGGCCGAGCTGCGCATCGACAAGCCTGATCCGCGTATCTTTGGCCACGTGCTGAGCGCCCTGGGCGTTGCGGCGAGCGAGGCGCTGATGGTGGGCGATAGCGTCAGCGCCGACATCGCCGGCGCCGAGGCCGCCGGCTGTGAGGCCGTGTTGATCGACCGGCTCGGCTGGCATCCGGGCTATCAGGGGCGACGGATCGCAACGTTGAGCGAGCTGCTCGCTCTCGTCTAGCCGGCGCCCCTGAGCAGCGAGGAGCGCCAGCTACAGGAGGATGCCCATGAGGTAGCGGTGCGCCCAACGCAGCTTGGCTTCCCAAAAGGCCGGCACGGCTGCGTGATTGTGATAGGGGTACACCGCGATCTCTTTGGTGACGCCGACCTGGTTGTAGGCCGCAAAGACGGTCGACGGCGGACAGATATCATCCTGCAGGCCCACGCTAATCAGGGTGGGGCAGGCGATCCAGCTCGCCAGGTTCATGTTGTCAAAGTAGCTGAGAGTGCGCCACACCTGATCGTAGCGCTCGGGATAGCGACGCAGATACTCGGCGATCTCCAGGTAGGGGTCGCGCACGGCCACATCGACGGCCCGCTTGTAGTGGCAGAGGTAGGGCACCTCGGACATGGCCAGGGCGGGGCGGTCGTCCAGAGCGGCCACGGCCAGGGTCAGCGCCCCGCCCTGGCTCACGCCCGTCACCCCGATGCGCGCGGCGTCGATTTCGGGGCGGGCAGCGATCCAGTCCAGCGCCCGCACGCAGTCCATGAACACGCCCCGGTAATAGTACTCGTCCGGGTCCAGGATGCCCAGGGTCATCCAACCCTTGACGTGGCCGCCGGTGTAGCGCCCGGGATCGGTGCTGCCGCCCGACTGCCCGCGCGTGTCGACCGTCATCACGGCATAGCCCTGCGCCACCCAGCTCAGACATTCGTGCAGATCGTGCTTGGCGCCACTGTAACCGTGGTACTGCACCAGCGCCGGGAAGGGGCCATCGCCCTCGGGCAGCACGTACCAGGCGCATATGCGCGCGCCACGCCAGCCGTCATAGAACACCTCAAAGGGCCTGGCTCGGAGCAGCGGATAGTCGGCGGCGCGCACCTCGGCGTTGAGCGGCGTCTGGCGGCTCTCGGCGCGGGTGGCATTCCAGAAGGCGTCGAAATCGGGCTCGCGGGTGAGCGGAGGCCTGTAGACGCGCAGTTCCTCGATGGGCAGGTCATAGAGTGCCATGCAGAAACTCCTGACGTATAGGGTAGAGCCGGGGGCCGAGCGGGGTGGCCCCGGACGAGATCACCAGAGGTCTTTGATCACGCGCCTGCGCGAGCGATGGCGAGCCGATGCGCGGCCAGCAGTCGGTCAAACATGGCATCGACGCGCGCGTTGACCACGTGACGGTTGGCCGCGTCGGCGTCGTGCCAGGCGATGGAGCGGGCGATGCCCTCGGCAAAGGGCACCTTGGCGCTGAACTCGGGCACGAACCGCTTGATCTTGGCATTGTCAAAGACCACGCTGTGAGCCTTGTCGCCGTATAGGCCGGGACCCAGCTCGGGGCAGATGCCGGCGATAAAGTCGGTGGACAGGTGCACGATCTCGGGCTCGCAGCCAGCGGCGTGGCCGATGGCGCGGTAGATGGCATCCCACGTGAGCACTTGATCGCTGGTGATATGAAAGGCCTCGCCGATGGCAGCTCGCTGCCCCATGAGGCCCACGAACCCCACCGCGAAATCGCTGTTGTGCGTCATCACCCACAGGTTCTGGCCATCGCCCGCCGAGATGATCGGCCTGCCCTGGCGCATGCGCGCCACGATGGTGTAGCCATGCCCGCCCACGCCGCTGGGTATCCACGTCTCGCCATAGGTGTAGGAAGGACGCACCACCGTTACGGGAAAGCCCTGCTCGCGGTATGCCGCAAAGAGCGTCTCTTCGCAGGCGATCTTGTCACGGGCATATTGCCAGTACGGATTGGCCAGAGGCGTCTCTTCGGTGACGACATAGTGGGGCAGGGGTCGGCTGTAGGCGCTGGCCGAGCTGATATAGAGGTACTGGCCGATGCGCCCACCAAAAGCTGCCACGTCCAGCGCCACCTGGTCGGCCGTGAACCCGAGAAAGTTGGCCACCACATCAAAGTGTCGCGCCGCGGCCAGCTCCAGAATGGCGCGGTCGTGGCGGTCGCCGCGGATCTGCTCCACGGGCCGCGCAGAGCTGAGTGGCTGGTTGCCCCGGTTCAGCACGGTGACGTCGTGGCCGAGGGCCAGGGCACGCTCGACGCAGGCGGTGCTGATGTTGCCGGTGCCACCCAGAAAGAGAATCTTCATACGGCTACCTCCCGGTGCTGCTCAGGGCCAATGGCGCGATCATAGCACAGCGTGCTCGCCTGTCGCAAAGGCCTTGAGGATCGCTCATTCAAGCGAGGCCAGGGCGGCGTCGTAGAGCGGCGCCACCGCAGGCCAATCGTAGCGGGCCACATACGCCGATAGGTCGACGCGCCCTTGCCCTGTGATGCACGTCGCCAGCCGCTCGACCAGCCCGTCGAAATCCCGATAGAGCACCCGCTCGTGATGCGCTGGTGGGATGAGGTGCGGGTAGGCCAGCCGCCAGGGCAGCACCGGATGGCATCCGCAGTAGATGCCCTCGACCACGGCTGCCCCGAAAAAGTCGTGAATGGCCGTGCTCACGATGACATCGCCATGCCACAGCCAGCGGGCATAGTCGGCCAGGCTTTCGGCATAGCCGAACTGGACGATGCGCCCACCCAGGCGGGCGCACGCCTCCTCGAACTCGGGCGGCACCTGCACAAAGGCCTCGCCCAGAATGGCCACCTCGAACTCTAGGCCGCGCTCGGCCAGCACGTACAGCGCCTGCATGAACTCTGCAGGGTTCTTATCATACTCCCAGCGGTGGTTCCACACGATCAGCGGTGGCCCTGAGCGTTCTTCCGCCGGCTTGAGCCGGGCCAGCCGCGAGAGGTCGAGCCCCAACGGCAGCACACTGCTGCGTCCACGCAGCGCGGCCACCGTGGAGAGCTCGGTGTGGTCAGGAAAATGCTTGAGCAGGCGCGGCAGCTCGTCGAACCAGCTCTCCAGGTGGAACGGCGAGTTGAACCAGATCTGGCGGGCACACAGCATCGAGGCATAGTTGATGAAACCATAGTGCAGGTCGCGCTTTTCGCCCGGCCGCAGCGGGTAGGTGAGCTGGTTCTCGTGCATGTAGAGCGCGCACGGCAGAGACACCGTGACGTCGCGAGTGAGCGCCAAAAAGGTCGTCAGGTCGAGCATGTCGGTGGCCAGCAGGGCGTCGGCGGCGATCCCCTGCTCGCGATAGTGGCGGGCGAGGGTGACGGCGCCACCGTGCATGCGCCACTTCCAGAACTGCCCCGTCAAGGTCAGCGGCACGACGTCGTGGACGCTGTGTTCAGCCAGGCCTCGCAGCCAGGCGCCGTGTGACCCCGTATCGTAAGGCTCGAGCAGGGCGATGCGCATCTCAGTCTCCGTGGCGCCAACGCTCTGCCGTCCGGCTAGTGCGTGTGCTCATGGTCGCCGTGCTGATGGACATGCTCGTCAGGACCATGCGCGTGATCCTCGCTGTGGGCATGCTCGTGGGGGTGGGCATGGTCGTGGGCGTGCGCGTGCCCGTGGGCAGCCGCCGAATCGGCGTGGCTATGCGCGTGCCCGTGCGGATGCGCATGGGCGCGTCGCTGGGGCGCGGCGTCGAGCTCGCCGATCCAGACGCGCAGCAGGTTGGGCCACGCAAAGGTCTTTTGCCCAAAGCCATAGCCCACCGCCTGCACGCGCATCCGTGGCTGCTCAAAGGTGGCCGCGCTGGTGAGCAGTGCGGCCCCTGTGGGCGTCACCAACTCGGCGCGGGCGTCGAACGGCACGATGGGCGCGCCCGTTTCGGCCAGCAACGCCAGCGTGGCCGGAGCGGGCACTGGCAGCAGCCCGTGCGCCGTGCGCACCGTGCCGCTGCCCAGCGGCAGCCCGCTGCTGTAGACCGCCTCGACGCCCAGGTGCGCCAGCGCTACATAGAACCCCACGATATCCACCAGCGAGTCCACCGCCCCGACTTCGTGAAAATGGATCTCGTCCACCGTGGTGCCGTGCACCTGCGCCTCGGCAGCGGCGATGCGCTCGAACACGCCCAGGCTGCTGGCGGCCACGCCCGTGGGCAGGTCGGCGTCGTGCAGCAGCGTGCGGATCAGGGCGATGTTGCGCACCGGCTGCTCCTGCGCCAGGTCATGCACGATGAACTGGGTGCCGCTGATGCCCTGACGCACCACGCGCTCGGCGCTGAGCTCATAGCCGCTCACCGGCAGCTTGGCAAGCTCTTCCTGAAGCACGCCGAGCGGCGCCCCGGCGTCGATCAGGGCGCCCAGCAACATGTCGCCGCTGGCACCCGAAAAGCAGTCAAAGTAAGCGATGCGAGTCATGGATGCTCCTTCACTCTGCCAGTACATAGGCGCGAGCCAGACGGATGGTCTCGCGCAGGCTGTCGACATGGGTGCGTTCGTAGGCATGGCTGGCATCGACGCCCGGGCCGATCAGCCCCACGCGTACGTTGCCACCGGCGCGCAACAGCGCGCTGCCGTCAGAGCCGTAGGCCGGGTAGGTGTCAACCTTGTAGGCGATGCCTTGCTCGGCCGCCAGCCGCATTAGCTTTTGCCTGAGCGCCAGGTCGTAAGGCCCCGACGAATCTTTGGCGCAGATGCCCACCGAGTACTCGTCCGAGTGCTGGTGCTCGCCGGTGGTGCTGGCGGCCATGTCCACCACCAGCAGCTCGACCACGTCGGCGGGGACGCCGCTGGCCGCGCCGTGGCCGACCTCTTCATAGTTGGAGATGTAGAAGGTGGTGCGCTGCGGCGGCGAAGCAGTGCCACGAGCGAGCTCGAGCAGCACCCCATAGAGCACGGCCACGCCGGCCTTGTCGTCCAGGTGGCGGCTCTTGATATAACCCGTGTCGGTCTGCTCGACGCGGGGATCGAGGAACACATAGTCGCCCACCTCGATGCCCAGGGCGCGCGTCTCGTCGGTCGACGACGTGCGGGCATCGAGGCGCACCTCCATGCGCTCTTCTTCACGTGCGCCGGTGCGATGCTCGGCGTTGGTGTGGATGCTGGGCGCCACCGTCTGGATGGTGCCCCGGTAGCGCTGCCCGCCGACGACGCAGTGCACGGTGACGTTCTCGCCCTCGACGGCGTTCCATGCATAGCCCCCGAGCTGGGTCAGCAGCAGCCTGCCGTTGGGCTTGACCTCGCGGACCATGGCTCCCAGGGTGTCGACATGGGCCGACAGGGCGCGCGGCGCGTCATCGGCCAGGCCCGGCAATGTGGCGCGTAGGGCGCCCTTGACAGTGCGCTCGATGCTCAGCCCCGGCAGGGCTGTTGCCCGAAACGCCTGCTCCACCAGCGCGATCGCCTCTTCATGGTAGCCCACAGGGCTGGGCGTGTTCAGCAGCTTTTTCAGAAAGCCAAGCACAGGCTCAAGCTCGATGGTCATTGCCTTCTCCCCGCCAGATGGATCGTGCTAATCGCGCAGGCCCACCATCGGGCCGTAGGGCGCCAGGCCGACGGTGATGTAGGCATTGTGGCAGATGTCGCGCTCCTCGTAGGCGCGGCGCCACATGCGCGCGCACATTTCGCGCACGACGTCGGCATAGCGTGGGTCTTGCGCCACATTCAACAGACAATCGGGGTCCTCAGACAGGTCATAGAGCTCGTCCAGGTCAAAGCCGTTGTAGACGTACTTCCACTCGTCGGTCTGCACCCAGCGCTGCGAGTAGTAGAGCTCGACGCCGTTGAACTGGCTGTGCATCGCATCGGGCCACTCGACCGGCTGCTCGTCGCGCATAAAGGGCGCAAGGCTGTGGCCAGACGACCCGTTGGGCAACGCGACGCCGGCCAGCTCGCAGAACGTGGGGGCAAAATCGGCGTGGTTGACAAACGAGCTGATGGTGCGGCCCGGGTTGGCGATGCCCGCCGGCCAACGCATGGCGCAGGGCACGTGATAGCACTGCTCGAAAGCGGCTACGCCCTTGCAGAACAGGCCATGCGCCCCGGCATAGTCCCCGTGGTCTGAGCAGAACAGCACCAGCGTGTTCTCGGCCTGGCCGGTGCGGTCCAGCTCGTCGAGCACCAGGCCCAGCAGGTCGTCTTGCATGGTGCAATAGCCCCAGTAGTGAGCGATGGCCTCGCGATACTCTTGCTCGCTCAACTGCGACCAGAGCGCCCGCTGGCGCTGATAGACGCGCGGCTTGTCGGCCATGCTGTCGTGGAAACCGGGCGGCAGGGGCACGTCGGCCGGGTCATACAGGGTGGCATAGTGCTCGGGGATGATGTAAGGATCGTGCGGGCCGCTGGTGCCGATGTAGAGGCACCAGGGCTGATCGCCGCCGGCCAGGTCTCGCAGTGCGCGCAGGCCGTTCTGCACAATGCGATAGTCGCCTGCGTCATAGGGGGCTGCCTCGGGCGTCGTGTCGCGCTGACCGTAGAGCGTGTAGCGCCCCCAGCCGGGCCGCAAGAGCTGGCCACGGCCGCGAGGGCCGTCCTCTTCGGGCTGCTGGGCCAGGCGCACCCAGTCTTCCCAGGTGGCGCCATGCCGGTCGACGCCGCCCACCGAGGTGGCGCCATAGTCGCACCAGCCGCGGTCAGCCGGGCCCTCGTCGGCGCAGACATGCCACTTGCCAGCATAGGCCAGCGCGTAGCCCTCCTGGCTCAGCAGCTCACTGAAGAGCACGGTGCCCGGGTTCAGCGAGGTGTTGATGGCGGCTTCGTTCAACACATTGTTGTAGATACCATGCTGGCTGGGATACAGCCCCGACATGAAAGTGGCCCGCGACGGGCAGCAGTGCGCCGTCACGGCAAAGGTGCGAGCAAAGCGCAGCCCCTCGCGCGCTAACCGATCGGCGTTGGGAGTGCGGCAGGGGTGGTCTGGCGCCACAACTGCACCGAGCTCCTGGTCGGTCTGAAAGATGAGGATGTTGGGTCGCTGGGTCATGGCGGCTGCTCCTTGCGTGTTGTCAGAGTCTACTCCCGCGCTCCAGAGCAGGCAAGGCGGCGTTGACGCCTGGCGCCGATGCAGTACAATAGAGCCGTGAACGATCACGGGAACGATCACGGCAGCCGCCAACGGGCGGTGACCATCGCCGATGTGGCCGCACGTGCGGGCGTCTCACGGCAGACGGTATCTCGGGCCATCAACGGCCGGGGCGAGATCAGCCAGGAGACGCGACAGCGCGTGCTCGCTGCCGTGCGCGAGCTGGGCTATCGACCCAACAGCATTGCCCGCGGCCTAAAGACGCGCCGGACGCTGACCATCGGCCTGGTGGTGCCCGACATCGCCAACCCCTTTTTTGCCGAGGTGGCGCGGGGTGGCTTTGAGGTGGCCCACAGCGAGGGCTATGGCGTGCTGCTCTGCAACACCGACGAGGACCCGGCGCAAGAGGCCGTGGTGCTGCAGATGTTGGCGGACCATCGCGTCGATGGGGTGGTGTTGTGCAGCTCGCGCCTGAACGAGAGCGCACTGCAGCGGGTGGTAGAGAGTCATCGCCCGTTGGTGATGGTCAACCGCACGCCGTCGCAGCCGCTCTCCGGCCAGGGCAGCGTGGGCGTGGCCGATCGCAAGGACGCGCGACGGGTGGTCCACTATCTGCACGAGTTGGGCCATCGCGCCATCGCGCTGGTGGGCGGCACGGGCTCGTCGCAGAGCAGCCGGGGCCGCCGTGAAGGCTATGCGCTGGCGATGGCCGAGCTTGGCCTGCCGCCAGAGCCTGCCTGGGTGGTGGACTCGTTGCCGAATGTCGAGGCCGGCCGCCGCGCTGCTGCCACAGTGTTGGCCCAGTATCCTGCGATCACGGCGCTGTTGGCCTTTAACGACCTGGTGGCGGTGGGCTGTGTACAGGCCTGTCACGCAGCCGGGATGCGGGTGCCCGCCGACGTCTCGGTGGTGGGGTGGGACGACATCCTCTTTGCCCCCTATCTCTCGCCGCCGCTCACCACGGTGCGCCTGCCCAAGCATGAGATCGGCGCTCGGGCCATGAGCCTGCTCCTGGCGCTGATCCGCGACCCAGGGCTGCAGCCCGAACCGATCGAGCTCGACGGCGAACTGATCATACGTGCAACGACCGGCCCGGCGCCGGAACACAACAGCTAGCTGACGGAGGACGGATGAACAAAACGCTGACCATGCTAGAGAGACTCGGCGATCCCGCGGTGGTGCTGACGCACGCCGCGGGGCTGAAGGCGTACCCGCGCTCGGTGCACCCCTGTGGCGAGGGCGTGGTGTTTCTGGGCCGGCGCGATGGCCGGCTCGCCCTCGGCTACCTCGGCATGGGGGAGCCGCCCGCAGGCCTGACGCTCTTGCCCGTCGCCGACGGCAGCGGGCGCCTCGAAGGCCGCCTATGGCTTGGCGAGACCAGCCACGCCAACGCCCTGGCCATCCGTCAACTGCTGCCCTGGGCGGCCCCGGTCACCGGCGGGCTCTGGCTGTCGGCCGGCCTCGGCGACCGGCTCGGCGTGGCCACGCCCGGGCACGTCCGCGCCATTCGGGCGGCGGGCGGCATCTTTCCCATTTATGCGCAACAGTCGATCCGCGAGATGGAGCGCACCCATCGCACCCCCGACGATGTGATGGATGACGCCACTTGGGGCGTGCTGCAAGAAGGCTGGACCGAGGGCTATGGCGCCGACGCCGACCACCTCAAGACGGCGGCCGACATCGAGCTATGCGCTGCGGCCGGTTTTGTGTTCTACACGCTCGACCCGCGCGAGCATGTCGACGCCCTGGCCGACACCGATGATCTGGCCACGCTCAAAGCCAAGTACGACGAGCTGCCGTGGAAACGGCTAGAGACCTCGCCGGCTGAGAACCGGGCCCGCTACGCCGGCCTGCAGGTGACGCTCGGTGACGATCTGGCCCTGGAGATCGACGAGGAGCAGGCGCTGCGCGCAGCCTGCAAGTATGGCCGCGCGGTGGCGCATCTGGCGGGGTTGAGCCGGCACCTGGCTGCTGTGATGGGCGAGCGGCCCTATGAGCTCGAGATCTCGGTGGATGAGACCGACACCCCCACGACCACCCAGGAGCACTATTACATCGCCAGCGAGCTCAAGCGCCTGGGCGTCAGTTGGGTGAGCCTTGCACCGCGCTATGTGGGCCGCTTTGAGAAGGGCGTCGACTATATCGGCGACCTGGCCGAGTTCGAGCGCGAGTTCGCCCGGCACGTGGCCGTGGCGCAGGCGCTGGGCCCCTACAAGCTGAGTCTGCACTCGGGTTCCGACAAGTTCAGCATCTATCCCATCGCGGCGAGGCTGGCGGGGACGCTGGTGCACCTCAAGACCGCAGGCACCAGTTATCTCGAAGGGCTGCGCGCGGTGGCGCAGGTAGAGCCGTCGCTCTTTCGCCGTGTGCTGGCCTTTGCCGTCGAGCATTACGACACCGAGCGAGCTTCCTATCACGTCTCGGCCGACATGGCGCAGGTGCCTGACTGGCGCGACTTGCCTGACGAGGCGCTGCCGGCGCTGCTGGACGACTTTCATGCACGCCAGGCCCTGCATGTCACTTTTGGCCTCGTGCTCACCGGTCGCACCGAGGGGGGTGACTATTTGTTCCGCGAGGCCATCTACGCCGTCCTGGCCGGCGACGAGGAAGCGCACTACCAGGCGCTGAGCCGTCATTTCGCGCGGCACCTGACGCCCTTTGTCTCGGCGTAAAGGAGCGCTTGCCATGGAACAGGGATATCTCGAACAGCTCTTTGGCCTGCAAGATCGTGTGGTGATCATCACCGGCGGTGGCGGGGTGCTGGGCGGGGCCATGGCCCGCGGCCTGGCCTGTGCCGGAGCGCGCGTAGTGGTCTTAGGGCGCACTCTGGCGCGCCTGCAGCTCGTCGTCGATGAGATCAGCGCGGCGGGTGGGCAGGTGCTGGCGGTACAGGGCGACGTGCTCGACCGTGCTTCGCTAGAGGCCGCGCTCGCCACCGTGCTCGAATGCTATGGGCGTGTCGATGGGCTGATCAACGCCGCCGGCGGCAATCGCCCTGAGGCGACAACCTCGGTGGATAATCCCTTCTTTGATCTGCCGCAAGAGGCCATCGCGCATGTGTTCAATCTGAACTGGATGGGCACGCTGCTGCCGATCCAGATCTTTGGGCGTGAGATGGTCCGGCGCGGCGAGGGCGCCATCATCAACGTGGCCTCGGTGAACGCCTTTCGGCCGTTGACCAACGTGGTGGCCTACTCGGCGGCCAAGAGCGCGGTCAAGAACCTGACCGAGTGGCTGGCCGTGCACGTGGCGCAGAACTATGCTCCCGACATCCGCGTCAACGCCATCGCGCCGGGCTTTTTCCTCACGGCGCAGAACGAGTACCTGCTCATCGACGATGTCACGGGGGGCGCCACCGCGCGTGGCGAGCAGATCATCGCGCACACGCCCATGGGCCGCTACGGCAAGCCTGAGGAGCTGATCAGCACCGTCATCTGGCTGTTGTCGCCGGGGGCCTCGTTCGTGAGCGGCGTGACGGTGCTGGTGGACGGCGGCTACTGCGCCTTTGGCGGCGTGTAGCACCTCGTGCGATAATGACAGCAATACGGCAACCAGAAGGAGACGTTTGGTGACAGAGCATCCGCATGTGGTAACGCCCTTGGTCGAGATGCAGCCCGAGCACGCCTTTTTCGTCGGCATCGACTCGGACGGCTGCATCTTTGACACGATGGAGATCAAGCACAAAGAGTGCTTTACGCCCAATATCATCAAGCATTGGGGCCTGCAGTCGGTCAGCAAGTATGCCCGCGAGGCCAGCGAGTTCGTCAACCTGTACAGCAAGTGGCGGGGCGTCAACCGTTGGCCGGCGCTGGTGATGGTGCTCGACCTGCTGCGCGAGCGGCCAGAGGTCAGGGCGCGCGGCGCGACAATCCCTGAGGTGCCCAAGGTGCGCGAGTTCATCGCATCGGGCCTGCCGCTCAGCAACGGCTCGCTCGCCAAGCTGGTGGCCACGACGGGCGATCCTGAGCTCAAGCGCGCTCTGGACTGGAGCGAGGCGGTCAATGCCACCATCGCCGACATGGTGTATGGTGTGGCGCCGTTCTCCTACGTGCGCGAGAGCCTGGAGCTCATCACCCACCATGCCGACGCCATCGTGGTGTCGCAGACGCCCGTCGAGGCGCTGGTGCGCGAGTGGCAGGAGCACGACATCGATCGCTATGTCAAAGTGATCGCGGGGCAAGAGCTGGGCACCAAGAGCGAGCACCTGCGCTATGCTTCGCAGGGCAAGTACGCCGATAGCCGCAAGCTGATGATCGGCGACGCTCCGGGCGACTATGAAGCTGCGCGCGACAACAACGCCGCCTTTTTCCCGGTCAACCCCGGGCACGAAGACGAGAGCTGGGAGCGGTTCTACAAAGAGGCTTTCATGCGCTTTATCGAGGGCAGCTACGCCGGCGAGTACGAGGCGGGGCTGATCGCCGATTTCGAGAAGGCGCTGCCGGCCGTGCCGCCCTGGAAGCACTGAGGTGTAGCATGGTCATCGGTAGAGGGTTCACCGACCGGTTCCTGAGCGAGACAGAGGCGCGCGCCATCTTTGCCGAGGGGGTGGCGCAGCTCGACCTGACCGGCAAGCGCGTGCTGGTCATCATTCCCGATAGCACGCGCAGCGGCCCCATCCCGCTGTGCTTTCGGGCGCTGACCGAGCTGATCCGCCCGGTAGCAGCGCAACTCGATTTCATGATCGCGCTGGGCACGCACCTGCCCATGGGCGAAAGCAGCATCTGCCGGCACCTGGGTATCACTGCCGAGGAGCGCGCCACGACGTATGGCGATGTGCAGGTGTTCAACCACATCTATACCGAAGGGCTGCGCGCTCTCGGCGCCATCCCGGCTGCCGAGATCGCCGAGTTGACCGGCGGGCTCTTTGGCGAAGAGGTCAGGGTGCAGGTCAACGCGCGGCTGTGGGATTATGACCATGTGATGGTCTGCGGCCCCGTTTTCCCTCACGAGATCGCCGGGTTCTCGGGCGGCAACAAGTACTTTTTCCCGGGCGTGGCCGGGCCTGAGGTGATCGATCTGACCCACTGGCTGGGCGCGTTGATCACCAACGTCAAGGTAATCGGGCAACAGCGCACGCCGATCCGCGCCATCCTCGATCGCGCGGCGGCGATGATCCCCATGGAGAGGTCATGCTTCAGCATGGTGGTCAAAGGCGATGACAAGCTGGCCGGGCTCTACTTTGGCTCGCCCGAGGAGAGCCAGGCGGCAGCCGCTGATCTGTCGGCTCAGATCAATGTGGTGTACAAAGACCGCCAGTACCGGCTGGTCATCTCGATCATGCCCGAGCTGTATGACGACATCTGGACGGCCGGCAAGGGTATGTACAAACTCGAGCCGGTGGTGGCCGATGGTGGCACGTTGATCATCTATGCGCCGCACATCGACGAGGTGTCATACACTCACGGGGCGGTGCTCGATCGCATCGGCTACCATGTACGCGACTATTTCGTGGCGAACATGGAGCGCTACGTCGGCGTGCCCCGCGGAGTGATGGCGCACGCCACCCACGTCAAGGGCACGGGCACCTATGCGAACGGCGTCGAACGGCCACGCGTCAACGTGGTGCTGGCGACAGGCGTTTCGCACGAGCGCTGTGAGCGCATCAACCTGGGGTACATGGATCCGACGACGCTGGATCTCGACGCCTATCGCCACCGCGAGGATGAGGGCATCCTGGTGGTCGAGCGGGCGGGCGAGATGTTGCACCTGTTGAGGGCACAGGAGGGCAAGATGGCAGCACAGATCGGGTTGATCGGCCTGGCGGTGATGGGCCAGAACCTGGTGCTCAACATCGAGCGCCATGGGTTCAGCGTGGCGGTGTACAACCGTACGGCCAAACGCACTGAGGACTTTATCGCGGGTGAGGCCCGCGGCAAGAGGATCACCCCCTGCTACAGCCTGCAGGAGCTGGTCGACGCCCTCGAGCGGCCGCGCAAAGTGATGCTGATGGTGCAGGCGGGCGCGCCGGTGGATGAGACCATCGCTCACCTCAAGCCTCTGCTCGAGCCCGGCGACCTGATCATCGACGGCGGCAACTCGCTCTTCCTGGACACCGAGCGCCGTGCCGTCGAGCTGCAGGCCGACGGCATCAACTATATCGGCACCGGCGTCTCGGGTGGCGAGTATGGCGCCTTGTGGGGGCCGGCCATCATGCCAGGCGGGCAGCCCGAGGCGTATGCCATGGTTGAGCCGATCTTTACCGCCATCGCGGCAGTGGCCGAGGGCGAGCCCTGCGTAGCCTACATGGGGCCGCGCGGCGCCGGCCACTATGTCAAAATGGTGCACAATGGCATCGAGTATGGCGACATGCAGCTGATCGCCGAGTCGTACGACCTGCTGCACCGCGTGCTTGGCCTGGGCGCCGACGCCCTGCACGCCATCTACAAGGAATGGAACGAGGGCGAGCTGCAGTCCTACCTCATCGAGATCACGCGCGACATCTTTCTGAACATGGACCAAGAGACGGGCCTGCCGCTGGTCGACCTCATCCTCGACGAGGCGCAGCAAAAGGGCACCGGCAAGTGGACGTCTCAGCAGGCCTTTGACATCGGCGCGCCGCTCCACACCATCAACGCCGCGGTCAGCTCGCGCATCATCTCGGCCTACAAGGCCGAGCGCGTAGAGGCCAGCAAGGTACTGACGGGGCCCGCCGGCGTCTTCCCGGGCGATCCCGGGGCCTTTGTGCGCGACGTGCGTGACGCCCTGTACGCGGCCAAGATCTGCTCCTATGCGCAGGGCATGGCGCTGCTCAAGGCCGCTTCAGACGAGTATGAGTATGATCTGCAGCTCGGCGAGGTGGCCAAACTCTGGCGTGGCGGGTGCATCATCCGGGCGCGCTTTTTGAACGACATCACCCGCGCCTTTCGTGCCAACCCCGGCCTGCCCAACCTGCTGCTCGATCCCTTTTTCACCGAGGCCATCCTCTCGCGACAGATGGCGCTGCGGCGGGTGGTGGCCACCGGCGCCAACCTGGGCATCCCGGTGTATGCCTTTGCAGCGTCACTCTCGTACTTTGACGCCTATCGCACCGAGCGTCTGCCGGCCAACCTCACCCAGGCGCAGCGTGACTACTTTGGCGCCCACACCTTCCGCCGCATCGACAAGCCCGGCAGTTTCCACCACGAGTGGCACGCCTAGGTGCCCGGTGCAAGGAGACGAGTATGAAGAACAACAACGTCCTCTACGCCCAGTCTGGCGGTCCTTCGCCGGTGATCAACAGCTCGTTGCGCGGCGCGGTGGAGCTGTGCCGCGCCATGCCCGAGACCTTTGGCAAGGTGTATGGCGGCTTTCACGGCATCGAAGGCGTGCTGAAGGAAGAGCTGCTCGATCTGTCGGCGCAAGATGAGCAAGAGGTCGCTCTGCTGGGCGTGACGCCGGCTGCAGGGGGCATCGGCACCTGCCGCTACAAGCTGCGCGACAAGAACGCTGAGGATTTCGAGCGCGTCATCGCGGTCCTCAAGGCCCATCGTATCGGCTACTTTCTGTACAACGGCGGCAACGACTCGATGGACACCGCCCATAAGGTGGCCCAACTCGCCCATGCGCGCGGCCTCGACCTCGTGGCCGTGGGTGTGCCCAAGACCATCGACAACGATGTGGGCGATTCCGAGTTCAAGCTCATCCACCACACGCCCGGCTATGGCAGCGTGGCGCGCTATTGGGCCTACATGACCCAGTCGGCCAACGAGGAGAACGCCGGCTCGAGCCCATCTGATCCGGTGCTGGTGATGCAGGCCATGGGCCGGCGCATCGGGTACATCCCCGCGGCGGCGCGCCTGGGCGACCCGCATCGCGAGCTGCCCTTGCTGATCCTGCTGGCCGAGAGCAAGCTGGGCCTGCCCGCCATCGCCGACCTGGTCAATGACCGGCTGCGCGAGCGCGGCCGCGCCGTTGTGGTGGTGAGCGAGGGCCTCGAACTCGGCGACCTCGGCGAGATCAAGGACTCGTTCGGGCACACGGTCTTTTCCGCCTCGCAGACCACGGCGGCGCAGATCGTCGTCAACTATCTCAACGGCGTGGGTCTCAAGGCCACCGGCTCGGCGCGCTTTGATATCGCCGGCACATTGCAGCGCCACAGCATCGCCTATGCCTCCACCGTCGACCTGGCCGAGGCCTATGCCGTGGGCCAAAAGGCGGCGTTGCTGGCCGCCGAGGGCGCCTCGGGCTATATGGCCACCATCCTGCGGCAGCCTGGCCCCATCTACCATGTGCGCTACGACAAGGTGCCGCTGGAGCTGGTGGCCAACTCGGAGCGCGAGTTCCCCGAGCAGTGGATCAGCGCCGACCGCGCCGACGTGACCGATGACTTTGTAGCCTATGCCCGGCCACTGATCGGCGAGGACTGGCCGAGCGTGCCGCTCGTCAACGGCCTGCAGCGCTTTGCGCGGCTACAGCCCATCTTTGCTGACAAGCTCTTGCCTGCCTACACGCCGCAGGCCTATCGGTAGACCTGTAAGTACCTTGCGCCGCCGACCACCTGGTCGGCGGCGCTTGCTTTGCCTGAAGGCGCTTGCTGGCAGCGTGGAGCGAGGCTACACTCCGCCTCGTGGGCGAAAGGAGAGGACGATGAGTGACATTCGCGCCTATGTGATGCAACACGCGCTCTTTAACCATCACGACCATCAGCAAGGCTATGCCGAGGTGGAGCGCGGCCGCGATGGCCATGGTTTTGCGAGCCTCTTTGGCTATGCCGACGCCGACCTCGCCTGCGCGGCAGGGCGCAACGTCGAGGTCAAGGCGCTTGGGCGCGAGGAGCTAGGCGCTCTGTGGCAGGCCACTCGGCTGACCGGCTATGGCCGGGCGGTCGACCTGGGCAGCCGGGCGCTGTTCGGCATCCCCTTCGCGCCGGACCGTTGGGATGAGGTGACAGCGGCGCTGCAGGCGCGCCTGGCCGACAAGACCGGCGCCGAGATCTATGCCGACATGCTCGATGAAGCGCGCATCAAGTGGACCATCAACGACTGCTTCTGGCTGCCCTTGCGAACCTGGTGCGACTCGGCGAGCGACTATCCCGCCAGCTATCGCGCCACGTTCCGCATGGACGATCTCTTTTCGGCTGTGGATATGGCGCCGTTCGAAGCGCTTGCTCAGGCCACCGGCCGCAGCATCTACTCGGTGACGGGCGCGGTGCAGGCGCTCAATGAGGCCATCAGCATCTGCCAGGCCACGGGCAGGCTGGCCGCCATCAAGATCGGCATGGCCTATCAACGCGATCTGACCATCACCGATCCCACCCTACACGAGGCCGAGGTCGCCTTCAACCGGCTCCGCAACCCCGATGCCGGCGGAAGTGGCTTGCAACAGCGCAATGGGGCGGTCAACGCGCGCGAGGGGCGGCCCTTGGGCGACTATCTGTTGCAGCGGCTATTCGAGCGAGCGGCCGATGACCGGCTACCGGTGCAGATTCACACTGGCTACCTGGCGGGCAACTGGGGCGCGCTCGAGGCCACCCGCGCCATGCGCCTGCTGCCGGTGCTCGACAAGTTCCGCAGTGTGCGCTTTGACCTGTTCCACGCCTCGTGGCCTTGGTGCAGCGAGCTGGGCACCATCGCCAAAGAGTTCCCCAACGTCTGGCCCGACCTTTGCTGGATGTGGACCATGAACCCGGCCGAGGCCGAACGCGCCCTCGAGGGCTGGCTCGATGCCGTGCCCTTTACCAAGATCTTTGGCTTTGGCTCTGACACCGGGCTGCCCTGGTGTGTGGTGGGCTATGCCTTGCAGGCCCGGATCGGCATTGCCAACGTGCTCGAACGTCGGGTGCTCAGCGGCATCTACAGCGAGGCGGACGCCCGCGAGGTGGCCGACCACCTGATGCTGCTCAACGGCGAGGCCTTTTTCGGGCTGCAGGGCTAGGCGGCGCTACAGGCTCAAGAGCTGCGCCACCAGCAACGCCCCCAGCAGCACAAAGAGGACCGCCATGATCGCTTTGGCCAGCGCGGCGTGCTTGACAAACCAGTCCTGAAAGCGCGCTGCGCTGGTGCCGTATGCGGTGAGCAACAGCACCGCGATGAGTGGCACGATGAACATCAGGTTATAGACCAGCAGATACAGCACGGCCTGGGCGCGCATCTCGGGGATGCCCACCATGAACGAGATCGTTGGCAGGTAGACCTGACCGGTGCAGGCCAGCTCCATCAGTGACACGATCAGCCCCGAGACAAAGGCTGCTCCGACATAGGCGCCGCTGGCGGCCCGGATACGCCCTTTGATGCGATCGCGCATGTGGTCGGGCAGGTTCAGCTTCATATCGTGCAGGCGGCCGCGCCTGGCCTGAATACTGTCGTACACGCTGACGATGGCGAGCACAAAGCAGGCTGCCGCCATGACGCCATAGAGCAGCAGCCCCAGCCAGCGCACCGAGCTCACCATCGCCAGCAGGCCCATGGCGCCGAGGCCCACTGTCAGGTAAGCCACGAACACGCCCAGCGCAAAGGCGAGCCCCACCAGGATCAGGTCGCGGCGCGGGCGCCGGCTGATGGCCAGGTACGACGCGAAAAAGATGATAGTGGCAAAGGCGCAGGGGTTGATGCCATCGATCAACCCGGCCAGCACCACCGCCATCGGCCCCATCTGTTGGAAACGGTCGATGATGCTCTGCCGGCCCGCTGTTGTGTCGAGCCCTTCCCAGATGGCGGGCGCGCCCGACTCGGCATAGCGCCCGAGCACACGGCGGGCACTGGCGCTCGTGATCTCGCCGTCCACCAGCGCCTCGCTGCCCACATAGAACGATGGCGCAATCAGCCTACGCTCAGAGGGCAACCCCAGCGAACGGCCCATCGCCTCGACGATCGCGGCATCGGCCACGTGGTCAAAGGTAGTGACCTCTAGCCCTGGGAACTCTTGACGCATGACGTCGAGGACGATCGCCGCGCGTGCGCACTCTTCACAGCCGCTGCGGGTGACATAAGCGAGCTGAAGCGGCGGCGTGGTCTGAGGCTTGGTGACCGGCATCGGCTGCATCGTGGGCCCTGCTGCGGCGCTGGCTGTGGCCGAATCGCCGGCAATGGCCTTGGCGATGGCAGCGCGCAGCGGCTCTTCGAGCGCAAACACGTCCTCTTCAGAATAGAGCTGGTCGCCGAGCAAGACGATCGGCAGGTAATCGACCGTCACGCCGAGGCGCTGTTCGCCCGCCTCGAGCTGGGCCAACCCCTCGGCCGAGGTGATATCCACGGTGCGCACCCCAAGGCCGCTGCCAAACTCTTGCTGTAGACGAGGCACCACTTCGGCCTCGAATGTCTCGCAGTGGCTGCAGGACGGGGAGTAAAAGATGGTCATCTCGACGGGGCCGGCAGCAGCCAGGCCCGCAACGATCAACGACCAAAGCGCCAAAGCCAACAGCAACCGGCGAAAGGGTTTAGGGCTCATCACTTCCCCACATCACAGACTGTCGATCAAGTGGCGAGTATAAGCGTGAGCCTGGGCGAACGCAAGGCACGAAGCAAAACAGCCCCGACCGGGGTCGGGGCTGTGGTTCACGCGGGCAAGCTCAGATCACTCGACGGCGCCGAGATCCACCGCGCGAAACGATTTGGGCGCGCTGACATAGCCCGACGAGGTGGCCTTGCCCGACGAGCCGAACAGCCGGATCTTGTGGCGAACGACCTCGGTGACCATGTCGCGCGAGATGGCCAGCGTCTTGCGCGGGTCGATGTTGTTGGGCATGTCTGCAATGGCCTTTTTCATGCCGGCGATGAACGCCTGGTTGAGCATCGTGGCCACGTTGATCTTGGTGATGCCGTACTGGATCGCCTCGAGCTCGCTCTCTTCCTTGACGCCAGATGAGCCGTGCAGCACAAAGGGAACATCCGTCACGGCGCGCAGTTTCTTGAGGTGCTCGATGTCCAGCTCGGTCTCTTGCTTTTCGCCGGCGTGGATCGAGCCGATGGCCACCGCCAGCGAATCGACGCCGGTGCGCTGGACAAAGTCGACCACTTGGTCGGGCTGCGTCATGGCGGCGCGGACCTGTTCTTCGGACACCTGCCCCGTCAGCACCGAGCCCAGCTCAGCCTCGACAGGGATGTTGACGATGTGCGCGATCTGGGACACGCGGGCGGTGGTGCGCACGTTCTGCTCGTACGGATCGGCATGACCATCGTACATCAGCGATGTAAAGCCGGCGCGCAGGCAGCGCACGTTCTGGTCGAAATCGGTGCCATGGTCGAGATGGAGCACCACAGGCACATCGGCCATCTGCGCAGCCGTGCGCACCATGGAAGCGGCGTATTCCAGACCGGCATAGCGGATAGCGCCCTGGCTCACCTGCAAAATGACGGGGGCCCTTTCCTGTACGGCGGCTTCGACGATGGCCTGAATCTGCTCCATGTTGTTGGCGTTGAACGCGCCCACAGCATAGTGCCCTTCGAGGGCTGCGATGAGCATCTCCTTGCTGGTTACGAGGGGCATCTGAGGATCTCCTTTCAAGTTGGCCTCAGGCGCGCGCAGCGCGCCTCGGTCGTTTTGCACAAAAAAGGCAAGGCCTTGGTGACGGGGCGCGCCCGGCCCGGCCTCGCTCCTTTGCCCAGGGGTGGCTCCAGCGTTTGTCAGGAGCGGCGTTGGCAGTTACTATTAGTGCCGAAGGTGGGATTCGAACCCACAAGGATCAACATCCAATGGTTTTTGAGACCACCGCGTATACCATTCCGCCACTTCGGCAGAGTCGGGGCTAGTATAGGCGAGTCGCACGTGAGCGTCAAGTGCGCGGTCGATGCGACTCTCGCGTACTCCTCAACGTACAGGGTACAAGCAGCCAGAACATGGACGAGGCAGCGGTCATTGCCGCAGCACAACAGGGTGACGTTGGCGCCTACAACGAGCTGGTGATCGCCTATCAGCAGTTGGCGTTCAACGTCGCCTATCGCGTGCTGGGTGACGAGGAGCGCGCCATGGATGCCACGCAAGACGCTTTTCTGCGGGGCTATCGCGCCATCGACAGCTTTAACGGCGGCTCATTCAAGGCCTGGATCTTGCGCATTACCACCAACGCCTGCTATGACATGCTGCGCGCCTCGAAACGGCGGCGCACCACCTCGATCGACGACCTGGTGGAAGATGACGAACACTCGGGCCTGCTCCAGGATGATCAGGAGACCCCCGAGGAGTATGTGCAGCGTCGTGACCTCAACGAGGTCATCCAGGCCGCGCTCGCCGCGCTGCCAGAGGATCAGCGCACGGTGGTCATCTTGAGTGACATCCAGGGCCTCAACTATGCCGAGATCGCCGAGGCCACGATGGTCTCGCTCGGTACCGTCAAGTCGCGGCTCAGCCGGGCACGCGCCAAGATGCGTGAATATCTGCTGGCGCACAGGGAACTCTTGCCCGGTGGCGCCCGTCTATACGCTGAGTCTATTGAGAGCTGATAGGTGCAGGGGAGACCGGTGTTGAAGCAGACCTCCTGGTTGGGCCGCCATCATGCGCTGAGCCGCGACGACCTTTCCGCCTACCTCGACGGCGAGCTAGAGCCGCGTCGCGTCGAGCGCCTGGAGCGGCATTTGCAGAGCTGCGCCGAGTGCTGCCGAGAGCTGGCTTCGCTGCGTGAGACGCAGGCCCTGTTGCGCTGCGTGCCGCAGCGGCCCTTGCCTTGTAGCTTTGTGTTGCCGGCGTCTGTCGCCGTCGAGCGCAAGCGGCGTCTGCTGTGGAACACCGGATTCGCTGCCTTCCGCGGCGTGTCGGTGGCGCTGGGCCTGGCGTTGATCCTGGCCCTTTCGGGCAATGCCCTGCTGGCATCGGGCAGGCTGGCCGCGCCCAAGGCAGCGTCGGCGGTGGCCCAAGAGGTCGCTGCGCCGGCTGCGGCGCCGGTGGCTGAGGCCCCGGCCGAGGCCCCAGAGCAACCAGAGGCTGCGCCCGCCGGACAGGCTCAGGCGATGAGTGCCACCGCGGCTCAGCCTGAGGCGGCACCGCGCGCCATGGCAGCCGGGCAACCTGCAGCCGCGCTGGCGGCTGGCGAGGCTGCCGAGAATGCCTACGCAGGCCCTGAGGCCGAGTCTGCGCGCAAGGCGAGCCCCGCTGACCAGCAGGGGCCACTGGCCGCTCTCGTGGCCGAGCCGCGGCCCGAGGCGCCCACGATGCCGGCGCCGCTCGGAGACTCGGCTGTCGCCGGTGTGGGCGGCGGCGAGGAGCCGGCCCCAGTAGGGGCTCTGGCCCTTGCGGCCGAGCCGATTGTCGCCACAGACGGGACGCCCTCTGCGGAGCCCGAGCTCGCTTTGGCAGCCCAGGCGCCGGTGCAAGGCGCGCCCGACGAGGCCTCAGAGCCGCGCAGTGCCGTCGAGGGTGGCGGCGCCGTCCAGCCCGAGGCGGTCGATCTCGAGGCATTGCCGACCCGCGTGCCCACGCCGACGCCGCTGGCGCCGCAACCCGTGGCCGTGGCGCCGTCGCCCACGCCCGAGCCGTTGGTGGCGCGCGCGCTGCCCACCGTTCAGCCCGACGAGGCCGCAGCAGCTCGTGGTGAGGCTGCCGGGCCCGCCGCGGCAGAGGCGGCGACAAACTCGAGCGCAGAGAGCGTGGCCGCGAACTCGAGCGAGAGAGGCGCCGAGAGCGCCAACGGCTCGCGCACGGCGGCCTCGCTCGATCCACTGGCTGCATGGCAACGCGGGCTGGGGCTGGCAGCCAGCCTCTTGGCCGGGGCGCTGCTGATGTCTGCCGCTGGCCTGCTCTGGACGGCGCACATGCGGCGTCGCTAGGCGAGGATTTGCCTGTCAGACGCAGCGCCCTATAATGGCGACCAACGCAGCTCCCGATGCTGGGGCGATCGCAGTGTTGCACACGGCGTGAAACCACTCACAAGAACCAGGCTCCACGCGCCCGTCGAACGTCCAGAGGGCCCGATGGAGCCTCTTTGCTTACTGTACTGGGGTGCACCTGCCATGCCTGATCAGCAAGCCGCGCCACACCAAGAGGATACTGTCACCATGCCCATCTCTGACCCCCTGTGCGAGGTGCGCGCCGCCGATCCAGAACTGAGCGCCCTCATCGACCGTGACATGGCGCGCCAGCGCAACACCCTTGTCATGATCGCCTCAGAGAACTATGTCAGCCCGGCCGTCATGCAGGCCATGGGCTCGGCGCTCACCAACAAGTATGCCGAAGGCACGCCCAGGCATCGGTGGTACAACGGCTGTCGCATCGTCGACGAGGTGGAGCAACTGGCCATCGACCGCGCCCGGGCGCTCTTTGGCGCCGAGCACGCCAACGTGCAGCCCCATGCCGGTTCGCAGGCCAATGCTGCCGCCTACATGGCATTGCTCGAGCTCGGGGACCTGGTGCTGGCCATGGACCTCAACCATGGTGGCCACCTGACTCACGGTTCGCCCCTGAGCTTTTCGGGGCAGGACTATCGCTTTGCCCACTATGGCGTCGCGGCTGACACGTGCACCATCGACTATGATGCCCTCGAGCAGCAGGCCCTGTCGCTGCGGCCGCGGGCCATCGTGGCCGGCGCGAGTTCGTATCCTCGCCTGATCGATTTCGCCCGCCTACGCGCCATCTGTGATCGGGTGGCAGCCTACCTCATCGTCGACATGGCCCACATAGCCGGCCTGGTGGCAGGCGGGGCACACCCGAGCCCGGTGCCCTACGCCGACGTCGTCACCAGCACCACTCACAAGACGCTGCGGGGGCCGCGTGGCGGGCTGATTCTGTGCAAGAAGGAGTACGCCCGCAAGGTCGATCGCGCCGTCTTCCCGGGCATTCAGGGGGGGCCACTGTTGCACACCATCGGCGCCAAGGCCGTGTGCTTTCTCGAAGCGGCTCAGCCCGCTTTCTGCGCCTACTCGCAACAGGTGGTGGCCAATGCGCAGGCTTTGGCCGCAGGGCTGCTACGACAAGGGCTCAGGCTCGTATCGGGGGGCACCGACAACCATCTGCTGCTGGTCGATGTGTCGGCCCAAGGGCTCAACGGGCGTGACGTTGCTGACCGGCTCGAGCAGGCCGGCATCTGCTGCAACAAGAACGTGATCCCCTTTGACGCCAACTCGCCGGCCACGCCCTCGGGCATCCGACTGGGCACGCCTGCCGTCACCACCCGCGGGCTGGGCGAGGATGAAATGGGCGACCTCGCGCGGATGATCGCGCAGGTCATCCGCAACATGGCCGACGATGCTATGGTGGCACGGGTGCGCCAGCAAACGTTGGCGCTGTGCGAGGCGTTTCCGCTGGCGTTCTAGCGGGCCTCGCCCAAGATGCGGCTGAGTAACGCCGGGCGGTCGGTGATGATCCCGTCGACGCCCAGCTCGACCAGTTTGCGCATCTCTGCCTCTTCATTCACCGTCCAGACGTTCACACGATAGCCGTGACGCCGGGCCCAGGTGACATAGGCCTTGTGCACCAGCGAGCGCTCGGGGTGCAGGGCCTGCGGCTTGAGCCAGCGGCGCGCCTGGCCCCTGCGCTGCCAGAACGGCGAGTTGGAAGAATAGAGCAGCGCCAGGGGCAGCTCTGGCGCCACGCGTTTCATGCGGCTCAGCGCCCAGGGGTTGAACGAGGAGATGATCACGGTGGCGGCCAGGCCCCGGCTGCGCACCATCTCGGCGATCTCGGCCTCGACGCCATCCGAGCGGAACGAGCGCCCCTTGATCTCGATGTTGATGCGTAGCTTGCCGCCGATGGTGTCGAGCACATCGGCGAGGCGGGGGATACGCTCACCCTGGAACTCGGGCGAGAACCAACCGCCAGCATCGAGGTGCAGCAGCGTGTCATAGTCCATCTCGCCGACGCGGCCAGACCCATTGGTCGTGCGGTCGATGGTGTCGTCATGCAGCACCACGATCTCGCCCGACCAACAGCGCGTGACGTCTAGCTCGATGCCGTCGGCGCCATGAGCCAGCGCCATCTCGAACGCGGCCAGCGTGTTCTCGGGCGCGCTGTCGCGGGCGCCACGATGGGCGATGTTGAGCGGGCGATCCAGGTAGAACGGCGTGATGCTTGTCATGGCTCCACTTCCTCCAAAGGCCCGATGGCCTGATCGGCCCACTGACGTGGGTTGGTGGCCACTCCCCCTACGCGTAACTCCCAGTGCAGGTGCGAGCCTGTCGAAAGGCCGGTGCTGCCCATCAGACCCAGCTGCTCGCCGGCCTCGACGATCTGCCCCTCGGTCACGTCGATCTGGTCGAGGTGAAAGTAGCCCGACATGACGCCGGCGCCGTGGTTGATCACCACCGCATTGCCGCGCACCTGTAGCGGCTCGGCCAGGATGACGACGCCGTGCGCGCAGGCCAGAACGGCGTCGCCGGTCTCGCCGTCGATGTCGATGCCCGTGTGGAACGACTGCACCGCCTGCTGGTACACCCTGCGAGTGCCGAACTCGGAAGTGATGACCCCCTGCCACGGCCAGGCAAATGGGCCATCCCACAGCCTTTGCGGGGAATAGACGCTCCAGATTTCGTTCATGTGAGTATTCTCGGCATCGGCGATGACAGGATCGAGCAGTGCTGCGGTGCTGGCGCCGAATGTCAGCGCCTCAGAGGCGAACGTGCCTGGCACCACGGGCAGCGGGCTGGTGAGAGTTACCCGTTGCCCCGACGCGGTCACGGCCTCGACCTGCAGCTCCTGAGGGCCGGGCTCGGCCAGGGCGTGGGCAGCAAGCGCGCCCCAGGCGCGATCGTCGGCCGGTGAGCTCATGCGGATGTCCCGATCGCCCCAGCGCGCCGAGGCCCTGCACGGTTGGTTGCAGGTCACCTCGATCTGGATCGTCTCGCCCTGCGCGATGGTGGCGCTGGACACGCGCACGTCGATGTCCAGCGGAATAGGCGTGGGCTCCGGCGTCGCGGTAGGAAGCGGCGTCGGCGTCGCCGTAGGCGTCAGCGTCGCCGTGGGCATGGTCGTCGGCGCCGGTGTGAGCTGCTGGGGCTCGGCCTCGACCGCCGCGAGCGGCTGGGCCGGGCTGTCCGTGGCACAGGCGCTCAACGCCGCCGCAACCGCCGCCAGGCTGGCTGCCAACAGAACCATCGCCCACCGCCGCGCCCCAGCGGAGCCTTGCGCGCGGCGCGAGCCGAGCCTATTCATGGGCCTGCGCGGGCGCCACATCGGCCAGCTCCACGACGGTGCTATCGATGGCAGGCTCGTCGGGCCACACGTTGCCGCGTTGGTTGGCGCGCTCTGCGCCCGAGGCCATCTCGTCATACACGTCGCCAAGCCCCAGCGCCTGCAGCCGCTCGGGAGTGGGCCAGCCGGTGGTGGGATCCCACCCGAACTGACGGTAGTACGCATCGAGCACCGGCTTGAACTGCACCGGGTCGAGGGCATAGCGTCGATTCAGCACGGGGCTGACCCAGTTCTCGGGATAGGTGAACGCCTCGACCGCACGCTCGTCCATCGCCCGATCGCGCCCAAAGTGGCGCACGCAGATGGCGCGCTCGAGGGTATAGACGCGCTCTGCCGCCCGGTAAAAGTCGCTTTCGGTCCACTCAGAGCCGGTGCCGAGGCGGAAGAGATGATAGTCGACCGACGGTCCCTCGATCTCGCCGAGGCGGCAGTAGTGGTCGTCGGTGTTGGTGGTGTAGATCAGCGGGAACACCTGGTCGTCGGTGGGCAGCGAGTCCTTCATCACCGAGCGCAGGTCGTGATACCAGGCCGCCACCGCCTTGCCGCGATAGCCGCTCTCGGGGTCGAGGGCATCGGGGGTGCCGTACACTCGCGCGCTGATGGCCTTCATGTCGTCCCAGTCAGGGCCGGTGATGGGTCTGTTGGCCAACATATCGGGGATGGGCCCCCAGCGCATCACATTCTGCACATAGCCGTGGCTGCTGCTGTAGGGGTCACGGGTGTCGGTGGCCCACTGCAACGCCGAGACGATCCAGAAGGGGTACACGATGTGGTTCTGGGTGCCAGCGTGCCCGTCCCAGTGGCCGCCGAAACCCCAGGCGGTGTAAAAGCGGCGGGCGATGTCCGCGCCCAAATCGAGCAGGTAGGCGGCGCGTAGGCCGCCCTCGGCCAGCGCAGCGCCCATACCGCGGCGGTAGGCGATGTCGTCCAGAAAGGCCACCCAGAACTCGGGCGAGTGCCAGTCGATGGCGCGGCCGTTGATCTCGGTGAGCAGCCCCTGGCGCTGACAACACTCGAGCCAGGGCACCATGCTCATGATGAGATCCCACTGATTGAGCCCCAGCCGGTTAGAGAGCACGTTCAGCTCAAAGCCGCCATACAGGCCCAGCTGCCAGTCGAACAGGCCGCCATGGCTCACCGGGCCGCCCTCGGCGATGCCGCGGAAAGACGAGCCGACGCACGCCCAGTGACCTTCATACTGGCGGTCGGGGTAGGCCACGCCAGGCATGTTGGCATAGTAAGCGTTGCAGGGCGTCGGGCAGGACGCTGTGCAGGCGTAGGGGCGCACCTGGCCGCCGCGGTCACAGGCGAGCTTGGCGTTCTCGTTGGTCCAGCGCTCGGGGCGGATGCGGTAGCTGCGCACCTCGTCGCCCACAGCGCGCACCAGCTCGTCAAAGGGCCCCGGATGCGCCACGTCGACGTCGCCGGTGCCCAGCACCGTGATCGCCTTGAGCCTCTTTGAGCCCATCACGGCGCCAAAGCCGCCCTGGCCGGCCGTCGATGAGGTGGCGGTGTGGATCGTGGCAATGCGGCTCAGGTTCTCGCCGGCCGGGCCGATGGTCAACGTGCGGTTGCGGCGCGAGGTGCGTGCGGCCACAGCCTCCTGCGTATCAAAGGTGTCCAGGCCCCACAGGTCGCTGGCATCCTCGATGGTGACCTCGTCGTCGGCGATGGCGATCATCACGGGGCGCTCGCTGGCGCCGGTGATGATGAGCCCGTCATAGCCCGCCTTTTTCAGGGCGGCGCCAAACTGCGAGCCGATGTTGGCGCGTGTGAACCAGCCAAAAGGAAAAGCCTGCGGGCTAAAGCCACAGATGGCGGTGCGACCCGAGTAGGGCGAGCGTGAGCCGGTCAAGGCGCCGGGCATCACCATGAGCGGGTTCTCGGGCGCAAAAGGGTCGACGGGGTCGGGGTACTCGTGCCAGCCAAAGTAGGCGGCCAACCCCCGTCCCCCGATGAATTCAAGCGCCGCCTCGGGCAGCGGCTCGGCGGCGATGGTGCGGTTCGAGAGATCGATGCGCAGCAGGCGGTTGGCCCAGCCAAAGAGCGCCTGAAACCGTTCCAGTTTGGCTCTTGCCAGCGGCATAACGCTCCTCGCAAGCAACAGAGTTGGCCATCGTGCAGGGCAGCGCGATACACGTGGCTACGATTCTACACGACGTCGGCGCCGCTGCCAAGGCTCTTGACCGCGGCAGGGTGGGGTGCTACTATCGCGCGCATGTTAGCGATGCCGTCCGCTCCTCAGCGCCCCGGCCTGTGGGCCGGCTTTAGGGCTACACTGCCGGTGGCCGTGGGCTGCATGCCTTTTGGCGTGGCATATGGCGCCGTTGCGGCGGCCTCGCTCTCTCCCTGGCAGACCTCGCTCATGTCACTGACGGTGTTCGCAGGGACGGCGCAGTTCATCGCTGCCAGCATGCTGGCCCAGAGCTCGGCCCTCGGGCCTATCTGGGCGACCTGTGCGCTCGTCAACCTGCGCCTGGTGCTGCTCAGCGCTGCCATCGCACCTTACCTGCGAGGCGTTGGCGCTGGCCAGCGACTTGCTTCGGCCCATGCGCTCACCGATGAGAGCTTCGCTGTGAGCCTGACCGCTTTTCGCACGCGCGATGCCAGACCGGTCTATCTGGTGGGCTCGGGGCTGGCCATCTTTGTGCTTTGGCAGGCAGCCACTGTGCTGGGGCGTCTGGCTGGCGCGCTGATCCCGCAGGGCTATGGCCTGGAGTATGCGCTCTCGGCCAGCATCATCTGCCTGCTCTTTATGCTGGTACGCGGCCGGCGACAATGGGTGGTGGCTTTGCTGGCGGTTGCCCTGGCCCTGCTGGGGAGACAGGTGTTGCCCGATGCCTGGGTGGTGATGGTGGCCACTTTGCTGGCGGCCACGGCCGGTCTGGGGCTAAGGCGATGGCTGTGACCGCCCTGATCATCGCGATGGCGGCGGTGACGCTCGCTTTCCGCTACGTGCCGCTGGCGCTGCTGGAGCGCCTCAAGCTCCCCGGCTGGGCCTACGACTGGCTCGATCTGGTGCCCGGTGCGGTGTTGGCGGCCATGCTCTGTCAGGCAATCTGGGCGCCCGGCGCGGCCGAGCCGTGGAAGACGCCTGAGCTGCTCGCGGCCATTCCCACGGCGGCAGTCGCCTGGCGCACGCGCAGCATGATCTGCACCATGGCCACCGGCATGGTGGCCTATGCCCTGTTGTCGCACATGATCTAGTCGTCGTCCGACCTGTCCGGTTCGGCCTGCGACCTCTTGAGGAGCGACGCCCGCGTGATGGCCCGGCTGCCAAACCGGCCCCGTATCTCGTCCAGAGCATTCGCCAGCTTGATGGCCCGCTGGTCGCGGCCGTCGAATAGGTCGAGCTGGTACCCAGCGCCGTCGAGCAGGCCGCTCACCCCCACGCCGATCAGCCGCAGACGTCTGCCGGGCGCCCAGTTGGCGTCCAGCAGCTGCACGGCGGTGCTGTTGATCACCTCGGCCTGATCGGTCGGCTGCTCGAGCGCGCACTGCCGCGTAAAGGTGTCAAAGGCGGCCGTGCGCAGCTTGAGGCGCACCGTGCTGCCCACCAGGCCCCGATCGCGAAGCTGGCTGGCCAGATGGTCGCTCATCTCGAGTATCGTGCGCCGCAGAGGCTCGCGCTCGGCGATATCCTGGGCAAAGGTGGTTTCGTGGCTGATGGAGCGCCGCTCCCGGTCGGTGGACACCGTGCTGGGATCGATGCCCAGGCTGCTGCGGTAGAGCCAGGCGCCGCCATCGCCAAAGCGAGCCCTCAGCTCTTCGGCGCCGAGCCGCTGCAGGTCGCCGACCTTGCGGATGCCCTGCGCCTGCAGCCGCGCAGCGGTGACCTTGCCCACGCCCCAGATCTCCTGCACGGGCAGGGGGGCCAGATACCTCGCTTCCTCGCCGTGAGGCACCAGCACCAGGCCGTTGGGCTTGCCCTGCGAGCAGGCGATCTTGGCGACCAGTTTCGTCGAGGCGATGCCCAACGAGATGGGCAGGCCAACCTCGGCGGCCACGCGCGACCTGATGCGCTCGGCCGTGTCGAGCGGGGCGCCCCACAGCCGCTCGCAGCCGGTGATGTCGAGAAAGGCCTCGTCGATCGAGACCTGTTCCATCGCAGGCGTAAAGTCATGCAAGATCTGCATGATGCGGTCTGAGAACTCGCCATACCGGGCATAGTGGCCGCGCACGATCACCAACCCCGGGCACAACCGCAGCGCCTGGGCCACGGGCATGGCCGAGCGCACCCCATAGACGCGAGCGGCGTATGAAGCCGAGGCCACCACGCCACGCCCCTCGGGCGTGCCGCCCACGATGATGGGCTTGCCCCGCAGAGAGCTGTCGAGATACTCCTCGACCGAGGCGAAGAAGGCGTCGAGGTCGACGTGCACGATCCACCGCTCAGAGGCGTCGGCTGGCTCGGCGGTCATGGTGCGCTCTCGGGTGGTCAGGCGGCCAACTGCTCCACCTTCAGATGGAGGGCCAGCCGCTGAAAGATCGCTTCGGGGAACTCTGGGTTGTGCAGATAGGCCAGCTCGGTGATCTGCGCGGTGAGCCGCAGCGAGTCGGTTTCGAGCGTCATCAGGAGGTTGGGGGCGGCCACCACGGCCTGGCCCTTGCGCTCCAATCTGGCCACAACGCCCTCGTTGCCGGCGGCCCAGGGGCTCATCAGCACCTTGGAAACGGTCCGCGTCCCCTGCGTCTCAAAGAGCCAGACGTCAAAGGCCGTCACCTGCTGGGCCTCGTCCGAGCCCAGCACGTCGCTGATGACCATGCCGCACTGCCCCACAAAGCTCTCCTCGGCGGTGTCGATGGTCACCGACTGGTAAAAGTCGTCGTCGCCATAGCGGTAGGCCACATCGAACTCGCGCAGCACGCCGGGAGCGGCCTTCGACGTGCTGGGCACGGTGGGCGGAATGATGGCCTCGTCCTCATCGATGCCTTCCCACGGGGCCACGTCGCGGTCTTCGACGGCCGGCTGTGGCGCTGTGCGCGGCGTCAGCTCGTCGGCGCTCATGCCGAGGAGCTCCTCTAGGCTGGGGCGCTGCGAAGCGGCCGGTTCGCGGGGTGTGGCGCGGTCGGCCGTCGGCGCCTCTTCCAGGGGCTCGAGCCTGGCATCAAATACGGGGTACTCGGTCTCTTGCTGCTTGCGCCGGTTCTGACGGCTCAGCAAGAGCCCCACCACCGCTGCCAGCCCCACCAGCGCGGCGCCAAGCCCAAACAGGATCATCACCCAGTTCGGCGCGGCCCGTCCCGGGCGCGCCGCCTCCGAGGCCGGCTCGGCGGCTTGCACAGGCGCTCCCATCGGCAACCCTGTGTCCTCGATCAGGCGGCTCAAACGCGCTGCCGCAGCCGCTTCGCCCTGGGCCAGCCGCTCGGCCACCATGCCTTCGGCCAGGCTGGCGACTGCGCTCAGGTCACGTCCATCCGGCGTCAGCTCCTGCAACCGTCTCTGCGCCAGGGGCACATCGCCGTTGATGGCGTACGAGTCGGCCACCAGCAACAGGTAGGTCTGCTGGTGCTCGGCGCGCAGATCCGCCGGGTCGGTGTCGGCCCACTTGACCGGCCACACGACCCAGGCCGCCAGGAGCCCGATGGCGAGCCCCAGCACGGCGCCCAAGATCAGCGCCCCAGGGCCAAAGCGTTTGCCACTGTCAGCTCGCACGCTCATACTCGCTCCTCGCCCGCTCTATGACGCCATCATAGCATAGCGCCTGGTGTCGCTCAAGCGTTGTCGTTGCCTAGCCTACCACCGGGTGCTTGGGGCAGGCCGTCAACACCTCGCAGCCATCCGCTGTGATCTGCACCATGTCCTCGATGCGCACGCCGCCGCTCTCGGGCAGGTAGATGCCTGGCTCTACTGTGAGCACGACGCCGGCGCTCAGCACCTCTTGCGACAGAGAGCTGGCTCTGGGGTTTTCGTGGATAGCCAGGCCGACGCTGTGGCCCAGGCCATGCCCGAACTTGCCCTCGTAGCCGGCACCATGGATGATGTCGCGCGCGATCTTGTCGGCCTCAAAGCCGCTCAGGCCCGGCCTGAGGGCCTGCTCGACGGCGAGTTGCGCTTCGAGCACCTTGTGCCACATGGCCAGATAGGCGTCGTCGGCGTGCCCCAGGCAGAACGAACGGGTGAGGTCCGAGTGATAGCCCTCGTACAGGGCGCCCATATCCACCACCACCGGGTCGCCCGCGGCAATGGGGCGGTCAGACAGGGTGGCGTGCGGCAGGGCGCTGTTGAGGCCCGAACCCACGATGGTGTTGAACGAAAGGCCTTCGGCGCCGTGGGTGCGCATGTACACCTCGAGCTGCCAGGCCACGTCGCGCTCGGTGACACCGGGGCGTATCCACTCCCACATCGCCTGCATCGCTTCGTCGGCAATGCGCACCGCCTCGCGGATGAGTTGTAGCTCGCCCTCATCCTTGCGCTGGCGCAGTGACTCGACCAGTCCTTTGGTGGGCGCCCAGTCGACGCCGCTAGCCGCAACGCGCCAGAGCTCGAACGTTTCGAGGGTCACGTCGTGCTTTTCGAGGCCGACGCTGCGCCAGCCATGCGCGGCGATGGTCTGGGCCAGTGTCTCTTCGGTGCGACTGGATACAGGCACCAGGGTATAGTCAGGGGCCTGCCGCGCGGTCTGGGTATAGTAGCGAAAGTCGGTGAGGATCAGGGCGTTCTCGGCGCTGATCAGCAACAGTCCTGCCGACCCGCTAAAGCCGCTCATATAGCGACGGTTCTCGGGCTGTGAGACGATCAGGCAGTCGAGCCCCTGTTCAGCGATGAGACCGCGCAGGGCATCGAGTCGGGTTTTCATGGCATGCTCACCTCATAGACGAATGGTTGCTGACGATGGGCGATCTCGATCAGGTCGATGAGGATCTCGGCGCTGGCACGGATGACCCGCGCGCAGCCCATTTCCTGCGAGCGCCAGCTCGAGTCGTGGATGGGCGCGCACTGGGTATGCCCAAAACGCGCCAAGAACCGGCGCCGGAACTGGCAGGCGAGGTCCTTCACAAAATCGTCGTTCACGCCCGCCTTGTTGCGGCCCCAAAGCGCGCCGAGCACCATCACACCGCCGCTCAGCGCACCGCATAGCTCCTGCCGGTCGCAGACGCCGCCGCCAAAGGGGCACGAAGCGCGCACCAACAGGTCGGGCACGGGGTTCAGGTAGAGGCCGCCCACGGCGACCACCATCGCTTCTGATCAATGCAAGCCCGTACGGTAGGTGCTGACGATCTGGTCGAGCAATGCAGTCGTCACAAGACCTCCTAGAGAGTGGTGCTGAACATCAGGCCTGCGCCGCGCGCCGAGCGGCAGACGAACGCCTCAGCGTGCCGGCCTGTTGCGGCGTGATAGGCAGTGGACACCTGTGACACGAACGGATCGACCCTCTCGGATGCCACCAGAGCCACCACGCAGCCGCCCCAGCCGGCGCCGGTGAGGCGCGCCCCGATGGCGCCGGCGCTCAGGCAGGCCTCCACCAGGCAATCGACCTCGGGCGTCGAGATCTCGTAGGCGGTGGCGGCGCTGCGGTGCGCCTCAACCAGCAGCGCTCCCACCCGCGGCATGTCGAGCCTTGAGAGCGCGTCGACGGCCGCCAGCACGCGAGCGTTCTCACTGTGGACGTGCCGGCAACGGGCGCGCACATTGTAGACATTGGTCTCGGCGCTGCGGCCCGCATCGAGGATGCGGTCGGGGTCGATACCACGCCGCAGCAGGTCCTCGGCCGTGACCTGCTCGGGGAGCAGCGGCTCGAGCTCTGCCCACGGCACCTGCTGCACATCGCGCAAATGGGTGATATCGGGATAGTGGCTGCGCAGCAGCGCCACACCGATGCGCCCTTCGGCCACCCGCCGGTTAAAGTGCGGCCCCGTGTTGGCGTGGCGCACCTGGCTGTCGATGACCACCACCTGATATTCGGGTGACACCGGCACGTGCTGGTAGGTGTACACTCCCGTGGTCGCATCGGGTCGGCAGTCGAGAAAGAGGGCGTGCCCCTGGCGGCTCAGCAACGAAGCGAACTGGTCCATCACGCCACCGCGGGTGCCCACATACCACTCGGCCTGGCCACAGGCGTCGGCCAGGGCAGGGCCCTCGAGCGGCAGGGCGTTGACGTAGACCAGTGCCACAGCCGCTGCCACCGTCAGCGCCGATGATGAGGAGAGGCCGGCGCCGCGCGGCACGCCCAGCCCAGGCTGGCCGTCGACAAGCGCATCAAAGCCGCGCAGTGGCTGCGGATACCGCTGGGCCAGCAACTGTGCCGGACCTTGCGCATAGTTGCCCCAATCGCCCAGCGGCTGACGGGGAATGTCGTCTCCGATGACAAAGGAGCGCTCTCCAAAGGCAGGCTCGACGTTGGCGAGGTTGACGCGGCTGTCATCGCGGGGCCTCACGGCCAGCAGCACGTCCTTGTCGAGGGCCATCGGCAACACAAAGCCGTGATTATAATCAGTATGCTCACCAATCAGATTGACGCGACCGGGCGCTCGTAACACGCTCACCGGACCGTGACCCCAGCGTCGCCGGAATGCCGCCAACAGGGCATCCAGACGTGTCTGCTGGCGAGCCAGAAAGCCGACGTCTGAGCCGTAGATGGCGGCCAGGGACGAGAACTGTTCGCTCACACTCTTCACCTCAGCAGGCAGTGCCCCCAGTATAGCCAGCGCACGTCGCTGCGGCAATGCGGTTGGCAGCCACGCTATCGGGGGCTATAATGGCCGCCAGCACACGCCAAGGATCGGCCCAATGAGCGCCCTCGATGTCAGTTTTGTGATCCCCTGCTACAACGAAGAGCAGGCCATCGGTATCGTCCTGGACCAGATCGTAGCAGTCATGCAGCCGTTGGGGCTGACCTATGAGATCATCGTGGTCGACGATGGCTCCACCGACAACACCGCTGCCCTCTGCGAACGCCGCCAGGATGTCATCCTCGTGCGGCACGACCACAACATGGGCACCGGGGCGGCGCGCAGCACCGGCATCCGGCGCGCCCAAGGCGAGTTCATCGTCATGACCGACGCCGATGGCACCTATCCGGCTGAGGCCATCCCCGAGCTGATCGCGGCGCTGCAGAACGCCGATATGGTGATCGGTGCACGGCGCCGCGAAGCGGGCACCGTGCGCTGGCTGCGCTCGCCGGCCAAGTGGTTCATCCGCATGCTGGCCTGCTATATGACGCGCACGCACATCCCCGATCTCAACTCGGGCCTACGCGGCATCCGCCGGGCGCTGGTGCCACGCTTTTACCACATCTTGCCCAACAGCCACTCGTGGGTGAGCACCATCACGATCGCCTTTCTGAGCTGCGGCTATCGCGTGCGGTGGATCCCGATCGACTACCACCCACGGATCGGTCGCTCGACCTTCCACCCCGTTCGCGATACCTACAACTATCTCACCTTGGTGGTCCGCACGATCACCTACTTTAACCCCCTGCGTGTCTTTCTGCCCATCAGCCTGTTGCTGCTTACCGTCGGGTTTGGCAAGGCGATCGCAGACATCGTGCGCTACAACTGGCACTTTCCTGCGTCGACGGTGATGTTGGTGCTCACGGGCGTGCAGGTGGGGGCGCTGGGGGTGCTGGCCGACCTGGTGGCCAAAATGGCTAACCGCGAACAGGGTTAGGCCGGGGCGGCGCACACCATTGTCTGTTTCGCTAGCGGGCGACGTCTTGCGCGCCGTTCTGACAGGCGCGGGCCTGGGCGGGAGAGAGGTACATGCCCGGGCCGATGGACGTATAGCGCGCCTCGATGAGCTCGAGCAGCGGGGCTAGGTACACGCGTGTGTCGTGCTGCTGCCACACCACCGTGTGCTCGATCACCACGATGGCCTGTGTGTCGGGTGCGGCGAGCTGCGTTAGCAGAGCGGGCATGGCGACATCGGCCACCCAGGGCCACACGTAGGGATAGCCCCCCAGCGGCTCGAGGCCGGTAAGCAAGCATAGATAGCGGCCGTCGGGATACGCGGCCAGCTTGACGTCCGCCTGATCGCAGACCTGCGCCGAGATCATCTCGGCCTGTCTGATCTGCTGCCCAAAAGTGTGGTCGTAGGACAGCTCCTCGCGGTGGTAGGCGAGGAACCCCGCCGAATAGACGCAGGCCCAGGTCAATCCCGCTGCGATGCCTAGCCGCATCGCGCCCAGCAACCACTGATGGCGCCGAGTGCTGGCAGCGTCGCCGCGTTGATCGAGGACCAGCTCCAGCGCGCAGAGCAGAGCGAACAGCGTAAAGCCCTGGCGGCGAAAGTTGGGATCCTCTGTCGCCAGCGTTGCCGCGGCCAACAGGTAGACGAGCGCGGCCTCGTGCCAGCGTCGCCGCCTGGCCAGGCTGACGGTCACCGCAAGGACGGCGAACCGGTATAGCAGCCCGGCAGCCACCCAGCGGTCGAATGCGCCCGTGCCGAGGCCATCCTCAGGACGCCACGACAGGCGCCACCACTGTCCATCGCAGATGCCCAGCCCCGTGGCCGCCGCCTTGACGGTCGCGGTCAGGCGTTGTGGGTCGGTGGGCGTGTACCGGCTGTAGATTTGCGCGTTGAACAGCAACGCATCCCTGTAAAAGTCGGGCCAGCCGCCCGATGCCGTCAGGTGCAGAGCATAGACGCCGACGATCCCAACCGAGGCCGCGAGAGCGATGGCGGCGCGGCGCCGGTCCTTGACGGCCAGCACGAGGAGCGCGACGCCCAGCGGATAGACGACCAGCGGGTTGGCGAGCATGCCCAGGCCCCCACAGAGGCCCAGCACTGATGCCCGCAGCCAGGCCGGGCTGCGGGCGGGCGCCTCGGCATCGAGCAGGTCCCACGCCAGAGCGCCTGCGACCACGACACTCACGCCCGACAGCGAGCTATAGAGGACCATCTGGCCGCGGTAAAAGACGCGCAGCAGGCTCCAGGCCAGCGCCAGCAGGGCCAGCGCCGTCGACCGGCGCGTCAGCCGGGCCGTCAGGGCCAGCAGGCCGATCTGCCAGCAAGCCAGCGCCACACGGGTGGCGACGATCGAGGTGCCCACCAGAGCCTGCACGCACGCGACCCAGTAGTAGGCCCCTGGAAAGTGATGCGAAAAGAGCTCGCCGTAGAGGCGGTGGCCTTGCCGCAGCAGGTTGCCCAAGACCAGATTGTCGGCCTCGTCGCCAAACTCGCCCAGCGCGACGGTGCTGCTGGCGAGCAACAACGCTAACAGGAATACCGCGACGGTGAACCAGCGAGACGCGATGGCGCGCTCGATCCTTGCCCTGACGACGCTCATGGCAGCACAGAACGCGACGAGGCTCTATACATGGCGATCGGCCTTGCCGGGCCGGCCGGCCTGCCCGAGCACCCGTTCGTACACTTCGAGGTGCCCCTGCACCATGGCCTCGGCGCTCAGATTGCGGCGAGCCCACACCTGGCCGAGTTGCGCCATGGCGCGACGGCGTTCGGGCTGCTGAAGCAACGAAGCAATGGCCACGGCCAACGCCTCGGCGTCCATAGGCGGCACCACCAGCCCCCCAGGCCCGGCCACCTCGGCGCAGGCCCCGGCCGAGGTGGTGACCACGGGGGTTGCACAGGCCAGCGCCTCGGCGATGGGCAGCCCAAAGCCCTCGAGCAGCGAAGGCATCACGAACAGGTCGGCCATGCTATAGTAGGCAGCAAGGTCCTCGTCGGGCACATAGCCCAGGTTGATCATGCGGCGAGCGGCCGGGCCCAAGACGGCCAGCACCCGCCGACGATAGCGCTCTTCCCAGCGGCCGATCACCAGCAGATAGACGTGCTCGGGCAGCCTGCGCAGCGCCGCGGCCAGGTACTCGAGCCCTTTGCGCGGCGTGCAAAAGCCGACGAACAGCAGCACCTGGGCGGTCTCGAGCCCGAGGCGGGTGCGCACATCGCTCGGAGTGGGCGTAAAACGGGCGGTGTCGATGCCGTTGCGCACCACCGCGATGCGCTCGGCCGGCAGGTCGTACTCATCGGCAAAGGCGCGGGCCGTCGTGCGGCTCACCGCAATGAGCTGCTTGGCGCGCCTGACGCACGGCCGTTCTGCCAGATAGCGCGCTGTGGTATAGTATGCCAGCCTGCTGAGCAGGTTGGGCGCTCCTGAATGCGCGGGCAGGTGGCCGTGCGCCCTCAGCCGTTGTCTGAACGACTGGTGCAGGGTGGCCACAAAGGGTCCGCGGTAAGCATAGGCGAGATGGACGTCAGCAAAATGCATGATATGAAAGCGATGCTGCTGGTCGAGCGCCCGAGCAACGGGCCCGGCCTGGCGCGCAAAGGTGATCCAGTCCAACCACCCCCCGGGCACGCGGTGGACCACAGCGCCGCCTCGCACCTCACGGCCGTCGGGCTGCGCCTGACCACGCGCCACCACATGCACTTCGTGCCCCTGCGCCACGAGGCCGTTGACGAGCGTCTCGCCGTACACGCCCAGCCCCGAGCTGCGCTGAGGCGCATAGTCCAGGTTGACCAGACAGATTCGCATGGCTCCTCGCTCGCTGCAGGCTGGCGGCATTATACCCTCGACAGAGTAGCCGCTCAATGAACGTGCCGCTGGTGGTGGCCGTGGTGCTCAACTGGAACCTGCCGGGCGATACGGTGCGCTGCGTGCGCTCGCTGCTGGATAGCCAGAGGGTACGCCTGCAGGTGCTGGTGGTCGACAACGGTTCCAGCGACGACTCGCTGCAGCGCCTTGCCAGCGAGCTGCCGGGTGTGCCGGTGCTGGCCAGCGCCGACAACCGCTTTTACGCCGGCGGCAACAATCTGGGCATCGCGGCGGCGCTCGACATGGGCGCCGACTGGGTGCTGGTGCTGAACAATGACACGGTAGCGGCCCCCGACATGGTGACGCAACTGCTGGCCGCTGGCGAGGCGCAACAGGCGGCGCTGGTCGCTCCGGCGATCTACCGCCTCGATGCGCCCGACTTGCTCTGGGACGGTGGCCAGCAATGGCCTCGCCGACAGCCACTGCCCGCTCGCGCCAGCATACAGCTCAGCCCCTACCGGGTCGACCTGGTGACCGGCTGCGCCATGCTGGTGCGCGCCGATGCGGCTCGGGCGCTCGGCGGCTTTGATGAGCGCTATGTCATGTACTATGAGGATGCCGATCTGTGCCTCAGGCTGCGGCAGATGGGCGGGCGCATTGTGGTGGCCCCTGACGCCAGGCTGTGGCATGCCGTGGGGAGCAGCGCGGCCCTGGCCAGCGAGCGCTCTGCGGCGCAACGGGCTCGATTCCGCGTGCGGTTCTACCGCCAGCACGCGCCCTGGCCCTGGCGCCCGGTGACGCTGCTGTTGGTCACGGGCCACATCGTCGCGTGGGCGTTGTGCGCGGCATTGAGGCGCCGAGTCGCGGTGTCTGGCGCGCTGTGGCGCGGCCTGCTGGCGGGCTGGCGCGAGCCGATGGGAGACAGGCCATGGCCGAGCGCATAGCTCTACAGCGGGTGTGGGTGCCATGCCCCGTCTGTGGCTATGACGATGCCGCCACAGTGCTCACGATCGGGCGGGCGGGGGCCCATCGCGTGTACGCCGGCGAGCGCTCCCTGGAAGTGGAAGGCGCCGAGTCGCTCGCGCGCTGCCGGTGCTGTGGCATGGCCTATATCAACCCCCAGCCGCAGTTGCCGCCACATCTCTGCGGCTACTCGCGTGCACAGGAGCAGGCCTACTTTGACGCCACGCGTGTCGAACGACTGCAGGGCGCACGCCGACTGCTCACGCAGCTCGAGCAATGCCTCGGCCGGCCGGGGCGCCTGCTGGACGTCGGTTGTGGCGACGGCGCGTTGCTGACGGTGGCCCTGGAGCGCGGCTGGCGGGCCGAAGGCATCGAGGCCAGCGCGGCCCTGTTGGAGCAGATGCAGACCGGCGCCCTGGCGGGGCGTGTCCGGCTCGGTAGGGCCGAGGCGCTCGAGAGCTGCGATCGGCAGTACGATGCGGTCGTGCTGTTGAACGTGCTCGAGCATGTGCGTGAGCCCAGGGTGGCGCTGGGCGCGGCGGCGCGCGTGCTGCTCCCAGGGGGCATCGTGGCGGTGCACGTGCCCAATTACGCCTGGGGCCGGCTGTTTGGGCGGCGCTGGCACCAGTTGCTCCCGCTCGAACATCTGCACTATTTCACGCCAGCGACGCTGGCCCTGCTGCTCGGCCAGATGGGGCTCCAGCCTGTAGGGCGCTTTGCGCTGCTGGCCGGCGAGCGCCACAAGGCTCTGCTGCAGCGTGCGCTGGGCGCCGTGCGCATCTGGCCGGGGTCTGGGCTGGGGCTGCTGGCGATCAAACGAGAGCCCGTCTGAGGCCGCAGGCAGGGCGGTCGGTGGCAGTGGACGCGAGGCGGCGACCAGAGGGGGTATGACGAGCGTGAAACCGCTGCGACAGTGGGCCGAACAGGTGAGAGCGCGGGGCATTCTGGCGTCGCCATGGGTGCGAGCGCTGGCGCTGGCGGTGCTGCTCGCGGCGCTGGGCGCGGCGGTCTGGCTGCTGGTGACGCACTGGCAGGCGGTGCGCTCGTATGCCTGGACGGTGCGCTGGTGGCCCCTGCTGGTGGCGCTGCCGCTCTATCCCCTGGCTATCGGGTTGGTGGTGTATGGCTGGGTGCTGGCCGCCAGACGACTCGGCGCCCAGGTTCGTTTCGGCGAGAGTTTTTACGCCTTTGCGCTCAGCAACCTGGCGCGCAAGCTGCCGACGCCGGTCTGGTTCCTGGGCGGTCGCATCCTGCTGGCCCGCTCTCAGGGGGTGCCCGAGGCGATCAGCTCGGCCGCGCTGGTCATCGAGCAGGCGCTAATGCTGCTTGCATCGATCATCGTGGCGCTGGTCGCCGGACTGGTCGGCGGCGTCTCGCTGACGGGTGGCGTGTGGCGCTGGGCCCTGTTGACGGCGACGCTGGCCTGCCTGGCGATGCTGGCGCGGCCTGCGCTCATCACGCGCGCCATCAACGCCATCATGCGACGGCTGGGCTCGCCGCAGCAGATCGATGGCCGCGTGGCGCCGGCCGACATGGCGCGCTGGCTGGCGCTCTTTGTGGCGTCTGGCCTGCTGAGCGGGCTGGCCTATTGCTGTGTGGTGTTGGCGCTGCACCCCACCGAGCTGGCGTTGTGGCCGGCGCTGATCTCCTTCTCAGCCCTTGGCAGTGCAGTCAGCTTCCTGAGCCTGGTGCTGCCGGCCGGCCTGGGGTTGCGCGAGGCGGCCACGGCCACCCTGCTGGCTTCCATTGTGCCGGTGCCCGTGGCGCTGGCCGCGCCGATTCTGTCGCGCCTCTGGTTCCTGGCCAACGAGCTGCTCTGGGCGGCGATCGTGACGCTGGCCAGGGCCTTCGGCCGGCGATCCGCGCGCCATCGGCAGAATAGCCCTAACGGGTGATTGAGACTCACAGCGCGGCATCGTACACTGAGGGCAGATCAGGGCTGCAAAAGCCCCCAAGCCCCTAGGAGGCTCCGTATGAACCGTAGGCTTTTCACACTGCTTGTCACGATGCTGGCGCTGTCAGCCATGCTCGTCTCGGCGGGCGCTGTGGCCGCCATGCCGCCGCTCAGCTTTTCCTCGAACACCCGCGTGCAGAACATCGAGGACCAGGAGGCCAACATCGTCATCAGCTTTTACGACCTCGATGGCGATGGCGAGCCCGTACAGCAACTGCATGACAAGATCGCTGCGCGCAGCGACGCCATCTACTGGACGGTGGATGTGAGCGGCCTGGGTCAGGGCTGGTCGGGCTCGGCCGTGGTGGGCTCTGACCGCGAGATCCGCGTGGTGAACAACCTCTATACCGAGGACTGGATGTTCCAGGGCTCGTCGCAGGGCTATCTCAACGGCGCGTATGAGGTGGGCATTCCGCTCATCCAGTTGAGCAACAAAGACTGGGACTCGTGGTTCAACGTGCAGAACGTGGGCCCCGAAGAGGCTCGGGTCTATGTGGTCTTTGAGCCCGGCCTGGCCGGCCGGCAGTACGAGACTCCGGTCATCACGCTGCCGCCCTTTGTGTCGTACACGTTCGACCCGCGCGAGCTGGCCATTCACCTGCTGGGCCCAACGCCGGTGGGCGCTGACCGCGATAGACAGGCGTTTGTCGGAGCGGCCACGGTGTATAGCGAGGGCAGCCCGGTGGTGGCCACCTGCGTCGAGGGCAGCGACCTCAACCTGATGGTCTATGACGGCTTTGCGACGGTGGGCACCGAGGGCCTCTTGGTGGCGCCGCTCTATCACACCAACCACAACACCACGTTCAGCTCTATCCACGTGCAGAACCGCGGCGCTGAGGCGACCGAGGTCACCATGCACTTTGTGCCGAGCAAGAGCGTCTCTTATGCGGGCAAGGCCTGCACTGAAACGCAGGTCATCGAGCCGGGCGCGATGCAGGTCTTTGGCTTTTTCGCCTTTGGTGACGCCTGGCAGCAGTACACGCCCAACAGTGACTGCTTCCTCGAGAACGGCGCCGGGTCCTTTATCGGATCGGCCTATATCGATCAGTCCACGGGCAACGTGGGCCTGGAGACCGGCGAGCCGCAGCCTTTGGTGGCGCAGGTGCAAGAGTTCACCGTCGCCACGGGCACCGGTTCGGCCTACAACGGCAGCAGCCCTGTCGATGCGGCGCCCTATCTGGCCTTTCCTGAGATGCTCGATCGCAGCAACGGCTACTGGACGTCCATCAACCTGTTCAATGCCAGCCCCACAGACTCTGAGGATATCACCATCGAGTACCGTGGCCACCTCGACCAGGGCCATGGCGAGCCAGTATCCAAGACGCAAAAGCTCACGCTCGGGCCGCTCGAGTCGACCAACATCTTGCATGCTGCCAGCTCGGCATCCTTTGCCTTTGAGCTGGGCGACGGCTTTGTGGGCTCGGCGCTGCTGATGGCCGACGACGGCGACGCGCAGCTCGTGGCGGTCACCAACAAGCTGTTCGGGCCGCCCTCCAAGGGCGACGTCCTCTCGACCTACAACGCCTTCCCGCTGTGGGAGTTACCGAGCAACGCAGTCGCTCCCTGACGCATCGGTAAGTGAGCAGAGGGCCGCCGCGCGGCGGCCCTCTGCTCTGTTTTGCCCAGGTGGCAATCGCGCTATGCTTGACTACATTGCAGGATGCAGTGAGGTGTCGATGTCTCGTTGTGTGCTTGTGGCAGCACTGCTGGCAGCACTGCTGGCCGGCTGCGCCCCCGCCGCCGAACCTACGCGACTGGTGGCCGAACCGGCAGCCCCCACTGGGGCCAGCCAGCCGACTGTACACCAGAGTCCAACGCCGACAACGGCGCCGTCCGCAGAGGGTACGCTCGAGGCCCCCTCTGCCGGCGCCGATGAAGCCTATCCGCCGCCCGTTGAGGCCGTGTTGCACGAGCCCTACCCGGGAGCCCGGCCTACCCTGGCGCCAGAAGCGGTTGCCGGCCCCACCTCTGCGCCGGCCATCGCAAAGGCGGTGGTTTCAGCGCCTGCCCCGGGCATGTCCACCGTCACCGGCCAGGTCTACTATCGCGTCGATGACAGCACGCGCGAGCCGCTCCGCTATGCGCGCGTGTTCCTGGCGCGTCGGCTCAGAGACGCGCAGGGGCAGCCTTCGTTCATGGTCAGCCTCAGCCAGAGCAGCGCCCCCACCACGATCACCGATGGTGAAGGCGTATTTGCCCTGGGCGATGCGGACCCCGACGATTATGCCTTGATCGTTGAGCTGGGGTCGCAACTGGTGCTGGCGCACGATCTGCAGACCGACCGCGATGTCGTCTTTGCGGCCGAGGCCGACCAGATCACCGATATCGGCACGATCCTGGTGGCGCCCCGCTAGGGTGCGTCGCCGACGCGGTTGACGAGAGTCCTCAGGCTTTCGAGCAAGAGCTGGCCGATGGGTCGCGGCGCAAACCGCTCGCGATAGAGCGCAAGGCCGTTGGCGGCCACTCGCTCTGCCAAGTCCGGGTTGGCTCGCACCGCGCGGATGGCCTCGGCCAGGGCGGCCGAGTTCGCCGGCGGGCACAGGAACGCGGTCTCGTTGTGCGCCAGCGCCTCGCGGCTGCCGGGTGTATCGGCGGTGAGCAGCGGGCGACCCAGCGCAAGGGCCGCATAGGCCTTGGCGGGAATGACGCGTTGCGCCTTGGCCGAGGCGCCAAAGACGCCCAGCACCAGGTCTGCACGCGCCGAGCGCTCGACGAGCTCTGTGCCCTCGAGCCAGTGGGCGCCCCAAACCACATTGTCGAGCGCCAGGTCCTTACCCAGAGCGCGCATATCATCGTACGTCTGCCCGTGGCCGATGAACGTAAAGCGCACCTCAGGCGCCGACTCGCCGAGCAAGGCCGCAGCGCCCAAAATGTACTCGATGCCGTGCAGGGGGATGAACGTGCCCACGAACAGCACATCGTACGTGTCGTCTCGGGTCGCAGCGCGCGGCGTGAGCGGGCCATCGGGCTCTAGCGCGCCCACCCATACGCGGACATAGTGCCCACCGCCATAGAGGGCGCGAAAGAAGGCACAGTCGGCCTCGGTATCCAGCAGCACCAGGTCAGCCGCCCTGCAGGCCAGTCGCTCCATGCGCCATAGCAGTCGGGCGCGCCACGAACGCCTGGGCAACAGACGGCGGTCATCGACGGCCGTCTCGTATAGCGACAGGAAGGCATCCAGAACGAGCGGCACCCGCCGCAACCTGCAGATGGGGTAGGCGACCAGGGCATCGATCTGGCCGGGATAGCCTACCACCACAACGTCGGGGCGCGGCATGGTGAGCAGGCGAACGCACAGCTTGCCATAGGCCACAATGGCGCGGGCCAACAGCGCTACGCTGAGGCCGCCCTTGGCTGTCTGGGCGACCCGCTCGTCTCGCTCGCGCCACAGGGGGTGGTGACAGACCTCGACTCTGGCGCCGGCTTGCTCGAGGCCGCTCATCAAGACGCGGCTGCGGACGTGTCCCGCATCGAAGGTGCCCCAGAAACAGACCCTCATGCCTCGGCTCGCCCCGCGATCTGCGGCACCGGCTCGCGCCGCAATACCAGCAGGGTAAAGTCGTCATGCTGGTCGCTGCCATTGGTGTGGGCCTGCTGGGCCTGTGAGACGGCGGCGACCACCTGCTCGGCCGATTGCCCGACAGCAGCGCGCATGGCGGCCTGCAGCCCGTCAACGCCGAACTCGACGCCGGTGGGCGCAATGGCTTCGGTGACGCCATCGGTGTAGAGCAGCAGCACGTCACCGGGATAGAGCACGGTGGTGCGCTGCTCGATGTCGGGGTCATCCACCACGCCCAGGACGATGCCGGGCGAGAGCAGCGTCTCGACGGCGAGGTCGCTGCCCCGCATCAGCAGTGGCGGGTTGTGGCCGGCCCGTGCATAGCGCAACAGGCCAGACCGCACGTCCAGGATGCCGTAGAACATGGTGACGAACATGCCTGAACGCGACTCGGGGAGCAACAGGGCGTTGGTGCGCTGCAACGTTCGGGCCGCCGAATAGCCCTCGAGGGCAGTCGAGCGCATGACGGTGCGCGAAAGCGCCATATATAGCGCGGCCGCCACGCCCTTGTCAGAGACATCGGCTATGACGATCCCCAGGCGGTTCTCGTCGAGCTCGATGAAATCGTAAAAGTCGCCACCCACGCCGCGCGCGGCCCGCCAGGTCACCGCCACATCCCAACCGGGCACGCGAGGCAACGCCTCGGGCATAAAGCTCACCTGGATGTCGCGGGCCAGCTCCATCTCGTGCTCGAACTGCTGTTGGCGAAGCATGTGACGGTAGAGCATGGCGCTCTCGATGGCGAGCGAAGTCTGCCGGCCGATGCCTGCGAGCAGGGTCTGGGTGTGGCCATCCAAAGCCGCGGCATCGCTTGCCCCTGCCAGCAGATAGCCCGAGACCATCTCACGGGCCGTCAGGGGCACCACCATGAACGGCAGGCGGGCAGCCAGGGTGGGGCAGAGCGCAGCGAGATCGTCCTCGGGCTGCAGCACCAGTTGGCGCTGCCCGCCCCAGTGCGCCGTCACCTCATCGCGGCTGCGACGCCCCAACTGCCGGCCAGTGGCCTCTAGCGCCTCGTCATCGAGGCCTGCGCCTTGCAGCATGGGCGCCCGATCAGAGTCGGGCCAAACCAGCACCAGGCACCAGTCGACCTCGACCAGGCGCGGCGTGATCTCTGCCACGGTATTGAGACACTCGTGCAGGGTGGTGGTGGCTCCGCCCAGGGCGTTGGCCACCTGCAATAGCGCCTGTGACGTGCGCGACTGTTGCCGCTGCAGCATATAGAGCTGGCTGTCTTCGATGGCCACGGCGATCTGATCGGCGAGAATCTGCAGCACCGAAGCATCATCGTGAGTAAACGCCTGCGGTGCGTCGCTTTGCAGGTCGAGCACCCCCAGGATACGGTTCTCGACACGCAACGGGATGGCCAACTCGGCGCGCGTGCGGTCGAGCGATGCCTCGTGGACATAGAGGGCGTTGTTGAGCACATCGTTCGCCAGGTGGCTCTCGCCCTGCTGCGCGGTGTGGCCGATCAGGCCTGTGCCCAGGCGCAGGGTCAGACCGCGCCGCTCGATCTCGGGATCGCTGCTGGCCGCCAAGACGACGGCGCTGCCATCATCGGAGACACGGTAGATGCTGACGTGATAGTAGCCAAAGGTGTCGCGCACCAGCCGCACCGTGTCGTGGAACAGGGTCTTGAGGTCGAGGATCGCAGCGACCTTGCGGCCCACCTCGGCGATCAGCAAGAGCTGAGCGGCGCGTTGCTGGCGTTGCTGCAGCAGCACGGCGGCCTGCATGCCCAGCGCTGCCTGCGCGGCCAACGCAGCGACCTCTCGCAGCTGCGGAGCGCTGAATGCCGCCGGCCGATCGCTCTGCAGGGCGATCATGCCGAGCATGCGTTCGTTGACGCGGATGGGAGCATAGAGACCGCTGGCCGTGAATCCATGCATGGGCAGGGGGTCGCACGGGGTTGACGAGCCGTCGTGGGCGGCCAGCACCAGGGGCTGGCCAGTACGTTCGAGCAGGTCGTACACCGGCGCCGGGCACTCGTGTGCCGACACGGCCAGGGGCTGCCCATGCAACAGCACCAACGGGCAGTGAAGCGCGCCCGAGGGGGCGCGCATCTGGATGGCAAAGCCCGGCGAGGGCGCCACCTGTTGGCAGTAGGTGTAGATCAGTCGGCAGATGGCATCCACATCGAGGCGCGCCTCGAGGAGCTCTTGCTCAAAGGCGTTGAGGCGACGCAGCTCGCGGCTGGCGCGACGTTCACGCAGCACGCGCTCGTACGCTACTCCCAGCGCCACCGCAGCCAGGATGCTGAGCGCCACGACCACGACGGGATGGACTGAGAGCCGCATCTCAGACGCCGCTGCCTTGACCACTGGCGGGCGAGGCACATTGGATCTCGAACACACGGTCGAAACCCACCACCGCGAGCACCCGATAGACCCGCTCGGGAACGTCGCGCAGCCTCAGACTACCCCCGACAGCGTGTTGCCGGCGCATGGCCACGAGCAGGACGCGCATGCCGCTGCTGCTCACGTAGGTCACCTGGTGCATGTCGATGGCGATATCACGCGCTCCGGCGGCATGCAGCGCCAACAGCTGGGCGTCGAGCAAGGGCGCCGAAGCCGCATCGATACGCCCACTCGCGGCGATCGTGTCAGGCGCCAAAGCGTTGTCGATGCTCACTCACCGCTCCGTCGCTTGCGCATCACCACCTGATTGCCCTGGATCGGGTCAAAGCTGAACTCGATGCTGTCCACCAACCGGCGCATGAAAAAGAGCCCCAGGCCGCCGATGGTGCGCTCTTCGAGAGGTGCGGTGACATCTGGCATGGGCACCAGATCGGGGTCGAACCGCCGGCCATAGTCGGTCACGCGCACCACGAAATAGGCCCCATCGATGTAGCAGCAGACATCGATCTGCCCCGAGGCGCGTCCTTCGTAGGCGTGCTCGATCGAGTTCGTGCAGGCCTCGTCGGTGGCCATCTGGATCTCATAGACGCCATCCTCGCTCAAGCCTGCCTGTCGAGCGCGCGCGCCGACAAACTCTGAGATCTCGCCCAGCTTGCCGAGGTCGCTGGCGTAACAGATCTCCTGGCGGTCCATAGGCTAAAAGCTGCCCACAGCCAGCACGGTGTCATCAAAGTGCTGGACGAGGGGCAGAATACCCGCCATCTCGAACACCTGACGCACACGGTCGTTCACATTGGCGATGCGCACATCGCCCCGGTTGAACCGACGGCACTCTTTGTAGGCCATGATCAACGCGCGAATGGCCGCGCTGCCAAAGTAGGTGACTTTGCCCATGTCGAGGACGATACGGAACACGCCGGCGTCCATGCTTTCGCGCAGGGTGTGCTCGAGGTCGGGCGCCGTCTGGCTGTCGTAGCGACCATCGAGGCTGATCAGGTCACAACGTTTGAGGCTGGTTCGCGTCGTCGTTGCGGTCATGTCACCTCCTTGTTGGCGAATCCTGCTGGCGCCATTATAGCACGGTGCGGGTGGGCCTGGGTGCTATCCCCGACCGATTGCGGGTCGGCCCGCCGCTGTGACAACCAGATCGGTATAGAGCCAGGTCTCCTCTTCGGCGCCCGAGCCCACTGGCGCCGTGTGATCGTGACGGGCAGTGCTCACCCGTACCTCGGCCGCGCCCGAGGCCACGGCCGTGGCGCTGGCGAGCTCACTGCAGCGCCTGATGGCATAGACGACAGCCTCTTCGGCGTCAGCGAACTCGCGTCGCTCGCCGGGCATAAAGGCGAGGTAGCTCACGCTGTCTTCAGAGGGCGTCACCTGTGCCTTGAGACGCGCTACGACGCTACCGGCCACCGCGCCCACAGCGTTAGCCACGTAGGCATGCTCGGGCACCGACACCTGCGCTGAGAGCATGTCGGCGGCGCGCGGCCAGTAGGTGGGCGCGGGCGCTCCGATGGCCACCAGCGGCTCGTTCAGCCGCACCGCCACGCTGAGCAGGCTCCCGTTGTCGCTCCCCAGGGCCCTCGCCAGGATGCCGTCGTCAGGGCCCGTCGTGTTGCTGGGTAGACCCTCACTGGCGAGCACAGCCCGGACGGTGTGATAGGCCCCGAGCTGCACGGTGCGTTCGAGCACGCGGCGGCACAACACGTCCCGGTCGAGGCCCCAACGCCGTGCCACCAGGAGAGCGGCACGTTCGGCGGCGATGCCATCCCACTCGCGATACCATCCGAGCACGTGAGCGCAATCGGTGGGCGTCAGCCCTGCGCGGATCACGAGCCCCTGGCGGATCAGGCGGTGCAGTTGCCGGTCATAGAGCCCAGGGTGCGGCATCACCTCGCGCAAACGATCGGCCGAGACCGGACCTTCGTCGAGGGCGGCCCGCAGCTCTTGCTCAAAGCCAGAGGTGGGAGCGCTCTGCGTCCAGTCTGACCGTAGCAGCACCAGGAACTCGCCATCGCCCGGCCGCCGAGGCCGGCGCAACTGCCGCTCGAGGTCGTCGACGACGGTGGGGTGCGCGGCTGCCAGAATGGCTATGGGGACGGCCCGGCCTGGGCCGATCTGCAGCCCGCCGCGTTCGTCGAGCTGCACCTGGCTGTCGCCGCCCAGCCCGCACGTATAGACATCGATGGCTTCGACCATGGTGCGCCAGCCGCCAACGGTGGCCCCCTCGGCGCTGAGCACCGGATTGCCGTCGCGGATGATGGCGATGTCGGTGGTGGTGCCGCCCATGTCGACCACGATCGTGTTGCGGTGGCCCGTCAAGGCCATGGCGCCGACGACGCTCGCGGCAGGCCCCGACAGAATCGTCTCCACCGGACGCTCACGGGCCACATCGGCGCTGATGAGCGAGCCATCGCCCTTGACGACCATCACGGGCGCCACGACATTCCGCCTGGCCAGGGCGGCGGTGACGGCATCGAGCAGGTCACACACGAGCGGGATGAGGCTGGCATTGAGCGCCACCGTGGTGGCCCGCCGCAGCGCGTCCAGTCGGCTGCTCAGCTCGTGGCCGCAGGTGACGGGTTTGCCCGTGAGGCGGTGCACCAGTTCGCGTGCCGCCAGCTCGTGGGCCGCGTTGCGAGTGCCAAAGTACCCCGAGATGGCAAACGCGGCCACCTGATTGCCATGGGCTTTGGCGGCGCGCTCGACGGCCTCCAGATCAAGAGGCGTCAACTCGCGCCCGCTGCTGTCGTGGCCGCCGCTCACCATGGCATAGTGAGGTGTATTGAGCGTTGCGCTCAGGTCGATGTCGGGGGCCACACGCCCCTCATAGCCGATGAGGATGGCGCAGACTGGGGCGCCCTGGCCCTCGACCAGGGCATTGGTGGCCAGCGTCGTCGAAAGAGAGACCAGGCCGATCTCGTGTGGATCGAAAGCGATCCGATCGATGGCTTGCGAGATGCCGAGGGCCAGATCGTGTTTGGTGGTCAGCGCCTTGGCGGCGGCCAAGACGCGCCCGCTCTCGTACTCGATCAGTGCCGCGTCGGTGTAGGTGCCTCCGGTGTCGATACCCAGAGCAAGAGACAAGCTGCCCTCCTGTGCGTGCGGGTTGTGGTGGCCCGCCTATTGGCTGACTGGCGTCGCTGTACGGGTGGGTGTAGGGCTGGGCGTGAGAGTTGGCGTGGGCGTCGATACGACATCGACGCTCCGCATGAACTGCCGCGCTACCCGTGCCGGGTTCTTGCCGTTATTGACCTCGGCCACGAGCTGGGCCAGCCTGCCTTGATCCAGCGCCGCAGCCAGCCGGCGCAGGTACGGCGTCAAACTAGGGTCATTGTGCAGGACAAACGAGCGCACCACCGGCGCCAGGTTCGAGGCCGGCATCAGGTCTTTGTCGTCCCACAGCCGCCGCAGGTCGAGCACAGCCACTGGAATGTCGTTGGCCGGCACCAGGGCACAGTGGCAAGAGCCGTCGCTCAGACCAGTGATCGCCTCCAGAGCCGTCATCTGCCGAACGTTGGGCGTCTTGAACTGGGCGCGGTAGACGCCCGCCAGAGCCGCTGGCCCGTACCGCGAGGCGGCAACCTCTGCGGTGGTGCAGAGCACCAGGTCGGGGCTCAGGTTCTGCATGTGGTAGGCCAGATCGGACAGCGACCGCACGCGCGCCTGCGCCGCCCAGCTCTCGGGCACCACCATGGCCCAGCGCGACTCGGCCGGGGCATAGTCGACCCAGCTAAAGCCGTTCAGCGCGTCTTGATCGCGCACGCGTCGGTAGAGGTCGGCTGCGTCAGCGATGGGCTGATCGTGCCCCAACGCCTCATCCCACGCACGCCCGGTATAGTCCCACACCAGGTCGGCTCGTCCGCCCTCGAGGGCGCGACGCACCGACCAGGCATCTCCGAGGCCGCGGCGCGCCGTGGCGCGAAAGCCGGCCCGCTGGAGCACCAACAGGGTGATCTCGCCCAAGACGGTCTGCTCAGTCGAGTTGCCGATGCCCACCACGATGGGTGCTTGCGCTTGGCTTGCCGATCGACAGCCTTGCAGCAGCGGGCCCAGGGTGGCCGCCAGCAGAACGAGCAAGAGGCAGACCCTAGCGCGCGGGATCATAGCGGCTCCCGCTCCACGCAGTCAGCATGACCTGGCCATTGGTGAGCTCCTGTAGCAGGGCGGCGACCGGGTCGAGGCTTGGCGTTGGCGCCGCCAGGGTGAGGCTTACCCGATCGGCGAATACGATATCCTCCATCTTGACGCCAAGCTGGGGGAGCTGGTAGCTGAGCGGCCCATAGACGCCATAGTCGACCTCGACGTGCGTCGTATGGTGTAGCACCATATCCGTCGTTGGCAGCTCGGCGAGGGCCTGGCGCACACAGGCGCTATAGGCGCGCACGAGGCCGCCGGTGCCGAGCTTGATGCCGCCAAAGTACCGCGTGCCCACCGCCACCACCTGGATCAGCCCAGAGCCGTCGAGCACGGCCAGCATGGGGCGGCCGGCAGTGCCCCCGGGCTCGCCGTCATCAGACGAGCCGATGTCGCCCTGCGGCCCTGCCGAGATGCGGTAGGCCCAGGCATTATGCGAGGCGTCTGCATAGCGACGCGCCACATCAGCCACAAAGGCGCGCGCCGTTTCGGCATCGGGGGCTGGCCCCACGGTGCCGATAAAGCGCGAATGCTTGATCACCAGCTCAGCCGAGGCGATGCCGCTCGGGATGGTGTAGCGCTCTACAGACATATGGCTCCTGCTCGCTCGGGCGGCCCATACCATGCAGGCCGACGCGCGCCAGCTTGCGTGGTTGGTCTACAGGTAGGTCAGTGCCTCCTGCGGCGTCGGCGAGTCCTCGACCACCACCTTGCCGGCGACCGCCTCGTCGATCGAGTGCACGGTGCCGCCGGCATCCTCGACGGTCATCAGGATCGCGTCATAGCTCAGGCTGCTCCCCTCGACGGTGATCTTGGCGTTCTCGACCTTGCGGTCGACCTCATAGATGCTGATGTTGACGCCATCGACGCCTTCGAGGCTGGCCAACCTTTGCGACAGCTCGATGATGTTGGGCTCATGGGGTTTGAGCACGTCCAACACGATCCGTCTGATCTTGGCCGTCATGCGAAGCACTCCTCCTCAGCTAGAGTGGTCTGGGTTGACGCCGCATCGCCCGCAGGCGAGCAGCCATAGTCGATCTTGCGTGCAAAGATGAGATAGCCCGTGTGGCCTACCATGAGGTCGTCGGGCCGCAGCCGGCCGGGCAATGGCTTGAACTCGCGGAGCATGGTTTCGAGCACCTCGGCGCAGCCCAGCTCGGCCTCAGGCAGCGCTGCAAGGAGCTGCGATACCTGGTTGGTGGTGGGCACGAGCGCTCCAAAGCGGCCGCCATAGGCTAGCGCGTCGCGCACCTGGGGCATATAGCTCCAGGGCTCGCGGACGTCGAGGAATAGCGCGCCGATGCCCTGTAGGTCAAAGCCATCGGCGATATCGCGCTGCTCGAGGTGTACATAGTCTCTGAGGGTCAGGCGCTCCAGGTTGCGGCGAGCCACGCTCAACATGTCGGCGCGCATTTCGAACGAGTGCACACACCCGCCGGGGGCCACGGCTCGCGCCAGAGCGCAGGTAAGCGCGCCACTGCCTGCGCCAGCTTCAATGACGCGGTCGCCCGACGCGACGTCGAGCTTGAGCAGGATGATGCCGATATCCTTGGGGTAGATGATCGCCGATCGGCGCTCGAGCGTGAGCAGCTCTTCGTAAAAAGTGGGCCGCAGCAGCACAAAGGGCTCATGGCGATGGGTAAGGACCTGGCGGCCGGTGTGCCGGCCGATCAGCTCGTCATGCGAGATGATGCCACGGTTGCTGGTGAACTGCCCGCCCACGCGGAGACGTTCATAATAGCGCTTGCCCCGCTCGTCGATCAGCACGATGCGCTCGCCAGCACGCGCGGGTTGGTCGGGCTGTATCGAATCCTCTGCCATGCTGCTCCCTATCGAGATCAGGCCCGATTATAGGTCTGGCTCAGAGAGCAAGCAAACGCTAGCCGAGCCGGCGCCTCGCCGCTGTCGCCACCCATCCTCACAAGGCTCAAGCCGCCAAGGGCGCGATCAGCCTCAGGCTCTGGGGCACGATCTGGATGTCGATCTGATGCGCGTACTCGGCGAGGATCTCGCCATCGACGTGCACATAGAGCGGGTCCTCTGAGCTCACCGACATCTCGCGCATGGTGCGGATGCTGATGGCGGGGTGGCTGACGTGGGTGCCTTTGAGGAAGCGGGGCACCATGGCGAGCATCTCGAGCTTGCTCATGCGGTTGGCGATGACCAGGTCGAGCTTGCCGTCGTCGAACTGGGCACCAGGCGCCAGCATAAAGCCGCCGCCCTCGCGCGGCCCGTTGCAGGTGGTCAGCATCATGGGGGCCAGCTCGAACGTCTCGCCGTCGATGGTGATCGAGCTCTGCGGCGTCTGCAGCGTTACAAAGATCGTCTTGAGCACGGCGGGGATATAGAGCGCCAGACCCCGCGCCCGCTTGGCCCGGCGGGTCTCGTGCACCACCAGGCCGTCAAAACCGATGCCCACCGCGTTGTCAAAGTAGCGGCTGATAGCGCCGTCAAGCGTGATCCTGCCGAGATCGACCAGGCGCGAGTGGCCTTGGGCGATGATGCGGCAGGTCTCGCCCAGGTCGGTCGAGAGCCCGTTCATCAGAGCAAAGTCGTTGCCCGAGCCGGCGGGAATGCAGGCCAACTCGACAGGGGCGCTGCCGTTACAGGCCGACATGATGCCATTGACGACCTCGTGGGCCGTGCCGTCGCCGCCTACCGATGCCAGACGATGGCAGCCCGATTCGACAAGCTGGCGGGCGAGCTCGATGGCATGGCCGGGCGAACGGGTCAGGTGGAAAACAGGGTCTACGCCAACTCTGCGCAGCTCGGCGGCGAGATCGTCAACGATCTGGGCGGCAAAGCCTCGGCCGGCCTGGGGATTCAAGATGACCTGCAACTCTTGCATACCGCACCCGCGTCATGGTGTTCACTACAGTCTACGATGTAAACACCAGCGGGCAAATGGCGATACGGTCGCCACATCGCGAGCCGGCCGCCGCAGGCGCTAGAGCTTGCGGATCACGCCGATGACTTTGCCCTGGATCGAGAGCGTGTTGGCAGACACACGAATCGGCTCATACAGCGGGTTGGCCGGCTGCAGGCGGATGATGCGCCCGCCGTCTTCGGCGTAAAAGTGTTTGAGCGTGGTGGCCTTTTCATCCTCGAGCCAGGCTGCCACCATGTCCCCATTCTTGATGCCGGCATCGTGATCCATGATGACGATATCGCCGTCGCCGATGAGCGCGTCCACCATCGACGAGCCACGCACTACCAGGGCGTAGACGCCCTCACGGGCCTCGAGCATGTCGGCAGGCAACTCGACATCCTCAAACTCGTCGAGGTTGGTGTCCGAATCTGGCACCGGCAGGGGCTCACCGGCCGCGATAAAGCCGAGGAGCGGCACGGCCGAGCGCGGCGTCGGGCCAGACCCGGCCACCTTGATGCCGCGCGAGACGAGCGCTTCACGCTCCAGGTAGCCCTTGCGCCGCAGTGCGTCCAGATTGTAGCTCACCACCGAGGTCGAGGTGATGCCGCACTGCTCGCCGATCTCACGGATCGTGGGCGGGTAGCCGTTCTCCTGCACATACTCGGTGATCATCGTCAGAATGTGCTGTTGCCGCTCGGACAGCACCTGTCTGGTGGCCATGTTGGGCTCCTCTCCTCGCGCTCTTGTCCACATTATACTGGGAACGGATGTTCTATGTCAAGAACAATCGTTCGTAGGTTGACAAACTCGGGCTGCCTCGCTATCATAGTTATACCCGGTAGGGGTATATCCTGGTGGACCAGAGGAGATAACATGAAGACGACCACACTCTATTGCCCCGACATCTCGTGCCAGCACTGCGTTATGACCATCAAACGCGAGCTGGCCGGCTTACAAGGCGTGACGGTCGAGGATGTCGATCTGGCCACCAAGCAGGTGCGGCTGCAGGTGGCCTCAGACGAGGCGCTGGCCAGCGCCATCGCAACGCTGGTCGAGATCGGCTATCCGCCCAGCCAGGCGGCCTAACCAATCCGGCGGCAGCCTCGCAGAGCATTTGATGCCCTGCAGTGGGGCGCGTAGAATCAGCCGTATTCAGTCGCTGATGGGGTGGAGTATGAGACGCGGCATAGCACTCGTTCTGGTTCTCGTGGTGGCGATGGTGGCGCTGACCGGGTGTTCCCAATCGACGGCTCAGGGCGAGGAGCAGGCTGCGGCCACAGCGACGCCCACGGCTAGGGCCGTGGAGCCGACCACCGCGCCGACGCTGGCGCCAACCGCGGCACCGACCGTTGCCGAAGGACAGCCGGCTGTTGAGGCGGCTACGCCGTCGTGGTCGCCAGTGGTGGGCGCGGCGCTGTCGGACTTCGAACTGACGGGCGTCGACGGGCAGACCTACTCGCTGTCCGACTTTGAGGGCAAGGCCATGGTGCTCAACTTCTGGGCCACCTGGTGCCCGCATTGCCGCAGCGAGTTGCCTACGTTCAAGCAGGTCTATGCTGAGCGTGAGCAGGACGGCTTTGTGTTGGTTGCCGTGAGCGTGAATGAGGCCCCCGACACGGTCAAGAGCGTCGTGGCTGAGGAAGGCCTCGACTTTCCCGTGCTGCTCGATAGCACCGGCGCCGTGGCCAGCACGTATCTGGTGCGCGGCATCCCTGCGAGCTACTTTGTCGACCGCAACGGCATCATCCGTGGCTCGCATGTTGGCGCGATCACCGACGCCGAGGCCTTGAACAAGGTTGTCGATGCGCTGCTCAAGTAGGCGTGAGGCGTATGACGCCAGGCCCGACGCTTTGGGGCCTGGCGTCGCCGATGTTGCCGCACGGGTGAGCCTGGCCATCGTCTCGTGGATGGTGCGGCACCTGCTGCTGATCATCGCCCTGGCCATGGCGCTCTATGTCGCTCTGCCACTCTTGGCCCCCTGGCTACTCTATCGCGGCCATCAGGGCGGGTCGCAGGCCATCTACACTCTGTTTCGACCTCTGTGCCACCAACTGCCCGAGCGCTCCTTCTTCCTTTTCGGTGAGCAGTCGACTTATAGCGCGCGCGAGCTTGTTACCAGCCTCGGTGGGGCGGTGCCCGCGCGCTTTGTGGGCAACCCGGTGTTGGGCTACAAGGTGGCCGTCTGCCAGCGCGACGTGGCCATCTACGGCTCCATGTTGCTCGCCCTGGCGACCCTGGGGCCTATCGCTCGACGACTGCGAGCCTGGCCGGCCTGGGTGCTGGCCCTGACCGCCGCGCCCATGGCCGTCGACGGCCTGGGGCAGCTCGTCGGGCTCTGGCAGAGCTCGCCCTGGAGCCGGGTGCTAACGGGCGCGCTCTTCGGCCTGGGGCTGGTGTGCTGGGGGCTGCCGCACCTCAGCAGGGCGCTGGCGTCGGCGCAAGAGATCGGAATGGAGCCCTGATGCTCGCCGTCAACGTCACTTTCTATGCTGCTCTGATTGCCGGGCTGGTGTCGTTCTTTTCGCCCTGCGTCTTGCCGGTGATCCCGGTCTATCTGGGCTACATGACCGGCGCCGTCACGGCCAAAGGCTCGCTCTCGCACCGGTTGATGACCCTGCGCCATGCAGCGGCCTTTGTGCTTGGCTTTGCCATTGCCTTTGTGGGGCTGGGGGCAGCGATGGGGCTGGCCGGCCGCTGGCTCTATCCGGCGATGCCCTACATCACCCGTCTGATCGGCGTCGTGCTGATGGCTTTTGGGCTGCAGATGCTCGGCGTTCTGAGGCTGCCCTTTCTGTCTGGCGAGTGGCGCGTCGAGCTGGGGCATGCCCGGCAGGGCCTCTGGCGCTCGCTGTTGATGGGGCTGGCCTTTGCTGTGGGCTGGAGCCCCTGCGTGGGGCCGGTGCTGTCGGGCATTCTGGTGCTGGCTGCCGACACGCAAACCGCGGCGCACGGGGCGCTGCTGCTGGGCGCCTATGCGCTGGGGATGGGCTTGCCGTTTCTGCTGGCGGGGCTGTTGGCTGGCGAGCTGCAGCGTCTGCTGGCGCGAAAGGGCCAGGTCCTCGCGATGGCCAGCAAAGTGGGCGGGTTGCTGGTGCTGGCAATGGGCTTTTTGATGGTGATCGGGCAGTTCGAGCGCGTAGTGAACAGCCTCATGCTCGGCTGAGCGCTGGTGGGCGACGATTTGCTGTCCAGCAGCGTTCTGGGTATACTGGCCTCGTTCGGGGCGTAGCGCAGACCGGAAGCGCGCACGGTTCGGGTCCGTGAGGTCGGAGGTTCAAATCCTCTCGCCCCGACAGCAGAGCGCAGCCATCATGGCTGCGCTCTTGTCATCTCTCGCACACGCCTGACCACCAGCGCCGGTGCGGCAATCGAGACAAAGATGGCGGTGCTGTAGACGTAGTACGCATAGTGCAGCGCCATGCCCAAAGCCAAGAGCCGGCCCCCACCGCGCTGCCACAAGAAGCGGTAGAAGGCACGGTTCAGCCCGATGACTGCCCCCAAGGTGGCCAGCCACACGAACCATAGCGGACCATACCAGGGTGCGGCGCACAGGGCCAGCAGCGCCAGCCACGAGAGTGCGCCGCTCCAGCGCGCGGCGTTGCTGAGGTTGAGGTCATGGGGCGCCTGTCCTCGACGTGCGATCTGTCGGCACCATGGGATGGCGCGCCCGCCGATGTCGGCCTGCAACAGGCTGGCCAGCGTCCAGCGCTTGAGGTGTGTGCACAGGATCTCGCGGTCGAGCTCGACGCGCAGCCCGGCGTCGGTGAGGCGCAGCCCCAGCTCAATATCCTCGATGGCAGGGCGCTCAAAGGCGATGTCATAGCCCCCGATGGCCAGAAAGGCCTCACGTCGTATGGCGCCGCAGCCAGCCCAGAAGGTCTGCGCATCGCGGCAGGCGTGCTGATGGACCCAGTGATGTTGCAGGTTCTTGTATTGTGAGACGAGGTCGGGCGCTGGCGGCGCATCGTCATAGGAGCCAAACACGGCCACGAGCGTCGAGTCATCGCGCAGGCGGCGCTCGAGCCTGGCGAGGGTGTCGGCGTGGACGGCCACGTCAGCATCGATGAACACAATGAGGTCGCCCGTGGCTGCCGCCACGCCGGTGTTGCGGGCATGGGCCGGCCCCCTGGGCTGGCCCGCCAGCGTGATGACGCGTGCGCCGCGTCGGGCAGCGCGCGGGCCCGAGTCGTCGGTGCTGGCGTCGTCCACCACGATCAGCTCGTCTGGCCGCCGCGTCCCCTCAGTGATTGCCGCGAGGCACTCCTCGAGCTCGCGCCCCCCATTGTAGGCTGGCACCACCACCGTCAGCATGGCGCGCCACCTTTCGCGGTCAGCTCGCCAGCTTGGGCTGCCGTGCAGGCCAGAACTGCCACAAAGCGCCCGGTGATCAGGTGTGTCGGCCAGGCGGCCAGCCGCTCGAAAGCTAGCACGGCGCGACGATAGGCCTGCTGCGTTGCCGCGCTGCGGCGCTCGAGCAGCCTGCCGACCCACACGGCCAGCACCCGCGGACAATGGCACAGCGTCCCCGTGTGCAGCACAGTCAGGCCTGCGCCTTGGCAGGCTTGGACCAGGGCGGCCTGGCTCAGCGTGGGCCCGGTGCGATAGGGCACCAGGCCCACGCGCTGCAGCCAGGACGCACGGGCGCGCAGCCACAGCAGGGGGTGCTGGGGATTGTCCAGCGTCAGCAAGAGGTGCCCCCCCGGCGCTAGCGCCGCCGCCAGCCCCCTGATGGCCGTGACGATCTCCTCTTGCCTGGCCAGGTGATCGAGAGTGGAGTTGGACACGATCAGGTCGAGGGCGCCCGGGGCGATGGGCAGGGCACGCACGTCGGCCACCAGCAACGAGGCCGTCGGCAGCCGCCGGGCGGCGGCCCGCACGGTGTTCATGGCCGTGTCGATGCCTATCAGATGCCCAGCCTCGGCCACCAACGCCCCGCCGAGTTCGCCGGTAGCTGCCTCATCGAACAGGTCGGTCTTGAGGGTGACTCCGACCTGTGTATCGACATCCCAGCCGCGCAAGAGCTGTAGATGCAGGTCGTCGCTGGCGTGGCGCCACAGGCGGTCGCGGCCCAGGGCCTGCCATGTGTCACCGACGCTCTCCCAGTAAAGGGCACTGGGCAACTCTGGACTGACGGCAGCGGCGCATGCTCTGCCCGCGACGCCGTCCGATCGGGCGCTGCGCCTCATACGGGGGGTGGCCCCCCTTCGAGATAGCTCGCGTCGGCATTGACCTGCCAGAGATCGTGCCGCTCACCGTCGAGATTGCGGGCAGCAAGGAGGCCAGTGAGCATCGAGTGGTCGAGATTGTTGTAGCGGTGCATGCCGTTGCGCCCGACCGTCTGCACGCCGGGCACGCCGGCCAGATAGGCGCGCACGATAGCAAGGCTCTGAGCATAGCGACTGTCATATACGGGGTAGGCACGGCGCTGGCGGACCACCGTACCATCGATGACCTGTTCGCCTTTGGCCAGCCCGAGCTGCTCCAGCTCTTGGGTTGCCAGCTCGACGAGCGCTGCATCGTCGCGCGACCATAGCTCGTCGTCGACGCAGCAAAAGTACTCCATGCCGAGGCTGGTGACAGCGGCATCGGGCACCAGATCGCGGCTCCAGTTCTTGCTGTTCTGGATGCGCCCCACGCGCACCTCGGGGCTGTGCACATAGATCCAGTTGTCCGAAAAGAGTCTCTCAGCCCTCACCAAGAGCTGCACCAGGATAAAGTCACGGTGGCGAAACGAGGCCGCCGCGGCCTGCACCGACTCGGGCGGCGTTGGCTGCAGCATAGCCACCAGCTCCGGAAGGGGGGCGCTACTGATGACGTTGCCTGCGGTGACGACCTCGCGTCCGCCCGAATCCTCAAAGGTCACCCGCACCCGGTCGCGCTGCGTCACGTCGATGGCCACCGCTCGAGCGCAGAGGCGTACGCTAGCGCCCAGTTCGCTCGCCTGGCGCGTAAACGCCTCCCACATCATGCCCGGCCCTAGCCGCGGATAGTAAAAGGACTTGATCAGCGACTTGTGCCGTGTGGCGCCACTGAGCGCGCTCATCACCGTGCTGGTCAGCGACAGGCCCTGGATGCGCTGCGCGGCCCAGTCCGCGCTGATGCTCGAGCAGGGCAGGCCCCAGACCTTTTCGGTATAGCCTTTGAAGAAGGTCTCGTAGAGGCGCCGACCAAAGCGGTTGGTGACCCACTGTTCAAAGGTGGTTGCCGGATGATAGGGCGCGAGCCTGGCGCCGAGGTAGCTGCCGATGATGCGCAGGGACTCGATGGGCCCAAGCTTGATCAGGGCTTCGCTCAGGACGATCGGATAGCTGAAGAACCGCTGGCGATGGTAGATGCGCGATTGCCGCGCTACGGTGAGCAGATCGTCGCCAAGCGTGTCGCGCCACAGGCGCTCTACCTCGGGTACCTGCGTGAAAAAGCGGTGCCCGCCGATGTCAAAACGGTAGCCGCGAAAGCATTCCGTGCGACTGATGCCGCCGACCTTGTCGCCCTGTTCGAGGACCAGGACGCGCTTGCGCTTGCGGGTGAGCTCCAGTGCCGCTGTCAGGCCAGCCGGCCCAGCCCCGATGACGATCACATCACATTCCATATCGCGGTGCGCTTCTCCTGGGGCGGGATGCTGTGTGGGCTCACACGCGATGCTACCAAGCCCATGCGCCCCTGTCAAAGCGCATTTGACCCTTCAGCAACGGTACCCTATGCTGCGCCCATCTGAGGTGAGTATGCGAGCACGCATCAAGACGCTGTACCGCCGAGCCGACAGCCCGTTCGTAACCCTGGCGCTGGTTTTGGCTCTCTATCTGGCCTTTTTCGGGGCGCGCCTGGCCACGCGCGCAGGCGATGTCTCCGGCTTTGTGTGGGCCGGCGATCGCTTTACCGATCCAACGGCGGTCGCTCCGCACCTGTCAGTGCTGCCAGACTCGGACGGCTACGATGGGCAGTTCTATTACCGGCTCGCTATCGAGCCGTTCACCAACGTGCGCACCGATCACGGCGTCTCGTTCGACCGCAACCCGGCCTATCGTCAGCAGCGCATCCTGTATCCGCTGCTGGCGCATTTGCTGTCTCTGGGGCGGCCGCGTCTCGTGCCGGCGGCGTTGGTGGCGGTGAATCTCATCTCTGTGGCCGCGTTGGGCTGGTGTGCGGGGGCGTTGGCGCAGACCTGGGGGCGACACGCTCTCGAGGGGCTGCTCGTGGCCCTGTACCCCGGTCTGTTGTTGACCTTTGACCTCGACCTGGCGGAGATCCTCTCCAGTGCCCTGTTGACGGCGACGCTGTTGTTGCTGGCGCGCCAAAGGCATGCCCTGGCAACGTTGACCCTCTGCCTGGCGGTGCTGGCCAAAGAGACTACCCTGGGCGTGGCGGCCGCGGCCCTGCCAGCCTATGCCTGGTCGCGGCTGGTGCAACGCAAGGGCGACCCGCGCTGGCACCTCTGGCTGGCGCCCGGCGCCCTCTATGTCGGTTGGCAGGCGTGGCTCAGGCACCGTTGGGGCGCACCGTCACTCACCCCGGGCACCGTGAGCGGCAATGTGAGCGCCGCGCCGGCGCGGCCGCACACGCTGGCTCTCTGGCGTGTGTTGGCGGCGCAGGTGCCGCGTATGAGCCTCATGGCCGTAGAGCTCCTGGCGATGGCCGGCTTTGTGGTGCTGGTGCTGGTTGCTCTCTGGCGTAGCCGGGCCTCGCTGCACATCAAGCTGACCTTCCTGGGCTATGCGGCGCTGGCTGTCGTCATCACGCACTATCTGGGCGGAGACTGGGCCTTTATGCGGGCGCTGGCAGAACTCTGGATGGTCGGTGGCGCCATTCTGCTGGCGGCCCGGCACAGGAGTGTGGCTCTGCTAGCCCCGGCCACGCTCGTGTCCTGGTGCACTCTGGCCCTGGTGACGATCCTCTACCGTTAGGTGCGCGACGCTGTCATTTCGGCCTTCAGGGCGGCGATGCGCGCCAGATACGCGTTCATGTCGAACTTGCGCGCCAGGCCGGCAGCGCTCATGTAGCGCACTGTGCCCAACACCGGGCGCGGCGCCCAGGGCCGGTCGTGTTTGCCCAGGCACCAGGCGATGCCGGCATAGCCGTTGGGGTCGCGGCCGTCGAGCTCGTACCTGTCGTTCAGATGCACCAGCGTCTCGAACGCCTCGGCAGGCGTGGCAGACCACTCGAGCACCTTCTTGCCCCAGTACATGCGCATGTAGCCGTGCATCTGGCCGGTGAGCACCAGCTCGTGCTGCGCCGCGTTCCAGAAGGCGTCGTGCGTGGCGCCTGCCCCCAATGTCTGTACGTCGTACAGGTGCGGCCGCGGATCGCACTGATGCTCAGCCAGGGTGCGTTGCGCCCAGGACGGCAGGCCAGCGCAAGAGTCATAGGCGGGGTTGTGCGCGCAGTAGTTGATGGCTAGCTCGCGACGCACCACCAGCTCCTCGATGAAAGCGTCGGCGCCGCGACCGCCCACCTGGCCCACACGGTGCGCCACCTCGACCGGCGAGACCTGCCCCAGATGCAGGTAGGGGCTCAGGTGACTGCTGCCGTCGAGCCCTGGATCGTTGCGCGCCTCAGCATAGCGTTCTAGCCTGTGCTCAAAGAACTGGCTGAGGCGGGCATAGGCGGCTGTCTCGCCGCCGTGCAGTGTGGCGGCAAGCACGCTGCGGTCGAGGTCAGGCAGCAGCGCAAGAGCGTCGGGCGTAGCCAGCGGGCCGGCCTCAGCGAGGCCCTCTGGGGCGGAGTGGCGTGGCCAGACGTCGCCAGCGAGCGTGAGGAACTCGGCCAGGCGCCGGTGAATCCTGGGCCGCAGCGTGCGCGCAGCGTACTCCTCTTTGGCCGACGCGGCTGCCAGAGGAACGACGATGTTGGCCTCCACCTGCACCAGGGGGCAGGGCAGGCGCTCGGCGAGCTGCGCGTACCAGGCACGATGGTGGCGCAGATAGCCGCAGTCGGTCACGACCAGCGCTGCCCGCCGAGCCAGCGCACATACCACCTCGACTGGCTCGCCCAATCGGCAGGCCACCGCGATCCCCCTTTCGGCCAGCGCCTGCTGAAGCTCGGGCCAGCCTTCGACCATGAAACGATAGTGGCGCTCGTTGGCGCCGGGATAGCCAGGTATCAGCACCAGGACCACCAACACGGGCAGGCCCAGTTCATCGGCCTCGGCGATGGCTAGCTGAAGCGCCTCATTGTGCGTTGCGCGCTGGCTCGACTGCATCCAATAGAGCACATACTGGCCGCTCTGCGCGCGGAGCTGGTTCAGAGCATGGATGCGAGCTGGATGGACCTGCATACTCCCCCTCGCGTGAGCCTCAGGTGCCGACGCCAGTCGCCAGCGCCTCGTCGACATTCCGGAACTGGCCCACGGCCACACCTGCGCACAGCGCTGCTCCAACGGCGGCCGCCTCCTCGCGCGTGGCAAGCTCGAGGGGCATGTGAAACCTCTGGCTCAGCGCCTCTTGCAGCACCCGATTGCGCACCAGCGCGTTGCCGGCACCCACCAGGCGTTCACGCTTGCCCGCAACAGGGCGCATGCGCTCCCAGAACGCGTGGGTGTCGTTGGCAATGCCCTCCATCAAGGCGCGTGCCAGATTGCCGATGGTCAGATTGGAGCCGGTGAGCCCCAGCCAGGCGCCCGTGGCGGTAGGGTCTGCGCGCGTCCCGTTCAGATGGGGCACGCAGCGTAGGCCCTCGGCTCCGGGCGGTTGCGCGGCGGCGAGGTCAATCAGCCGCTCATACAGGTCGTCTCGCTTGGCGTCGTAAAGCGAGGCGCCGATCTCGGCCACCAGCCGGTGCAGGTGCGCCAGCGTGCTGCCGCCTGAGCTACCCGCGCCCACCAGCAAGTAGCGCCCTCCCGGAAAGGCACGGGTGTCTATGGTATCCACCCGCACAAAGCGATCGATCAGCGCCGACACCTGGCCGCCGGTGCCGATGTTGACGAGCAGGCTGCTCTGTGGAGCGCTCACACTGCCGATAAGGCTGGCCTGGTTGTCGCCCACGGCCACCGCCATCGGCGTGCCTCGGCGCAGGCCGATGTGCCGCGCGGCCGCACTGGCAAGGCCGCCCGCCAGTGCACCGGTCGGCGCGACCTCTGCGAGGCGAATCGTCCCGAGGCCCAGGCGATCGAGCAGGCCGCGGTCCCAGCGGCCGCGGCGCACATCATAGAGAGCGGTGCTGCCCGCCAACGTGGGGTCGGTGGCCGGCGCAGCGCCGACGAGCGCTGCCACCACCGCGTCCGGGATCAGACAGGCGCCTGCCGGCGCAGGCAACTCACCGCGACGGCTGAGCCAGTAGAGCGAGGCGCCAAAGTAGCCCGGCGCCGGCGCGCAGCCCATGCCCTCAAAGCGCCCGCTGCCGCCGGCCTGGGCGACCAACGCCTCCAGGTAGGTCGTCGAGTCTACAGGCTCGAGGACGCGCTGATCTTGCCAGGTGATGGCGCGCAGGGTGGGTTGACCGTGCTGGTCGACAAAGGCCACCCCGTGCTGCTGGCCGGTGACTCCCAGGCCGATCACAGTGGCATCTGGCGGCAGGGCGTCCGTCAGCCGGCGCAGCAGATCGAGCGCCAGCGCCTGTAGCTGGGCGACGTCCAGCTCGGCACGCTGCAGGCCGTTGACAACCGCATCGCGACGTGCGGTGTTGGGCGTCGTGACCAGCGCGACCGTCTGGCCGGTGTCGGCCTCGACGGCCAGCGCGGCCAGTTTGGTGGTGCCCACGTCCAGGCCGATCAGCAGCATCAGCGCCTCTCCAACCAGAGCCATTGACACGGTATGCCCATTCTAGTATGGTTTGCCTGCCCGTGACGAACCCGTGACGTCGGCTCGGTCGCTCAGACGACGAGCAGCCGGCGTATGGCGCAGCGACGACATCATCAGAGAGGTGATCCGATGAACAACGCCCTCGTCCGCGAGCTCTACGACCGCATCGATGCCCTGCCCATCATCGATATCCATACGCACGTCAACTGGAAGACCGGCACCGCGGCCAACATCGGCGAGATCCTCAGCTACCACTATTACACCGAGCTGGCCAACTCGGCCGCCTTTCAGGATGGCAAGTTCCCCTTTGACGACCCCGAGGCTCTGACTCGCGAGATCTTGCCCAAGTTGGCGCTGATCCGCAACACGGTGCAGTACGACTGGCTGATGACCATCTCGCGCGAGTTTCTGTGCCTGAGCCCCGACGAGTGGCAGCCCGAGAACTGGAAGTTTATCTTTGACTGCTCGCTGGATGTGATGGACCGGCCCGAGTGGCGTGACGAGCTGGTGGCGCAGGCGAACATCGCCAAAGTGTTCCTTACCAACCAGTACGATGACGACCTCGAGGGGCTCGACGCCTCCTTCTACGCGCCCTGCCTGCGCACCGAGCCGTTCATCGTCTGGTTCGGCCGGGCCGACGAGCGCGCCAAGTTGGGCGCCTTCTTGGGGCGACCCATCGCCAGTACCGATGACTTTCGCGCGGCCATCGCCAAGACCTTTGACAAGTTCATGCGCCACGGTATGGGCTATGCCGCCATGTCGATCCCGGTGGGGTTCAGGACCTTTGCCGTGGCCGACGAGGATGCCCAGCGCGTGCTCGACAAGGCCCTGGCCGGGGGCGCCTGGGACTGTTGCGAGAGTGACCTGTGGGGGGCCTTTGCCATGGCGTGCATCTGTGACGCCTGCCGCACCTACAAGCGCCCCTTCCACCTGATGATCGGCGTCAACCGCGACGTCTATGCGCAGGGCGTGCCCGCCGGGCAGGACCTGTTCGACTCGGTCAACTCGATGCGTGGCTATGACTATGTGTTCAATGCCTATCCCGACGTGAGCTTTCCCACGGCGGTGCTCGCCGACACCACCGGTCTCGAGCTCACCGCCGCGGCCTGGATCCGTCACAACGTCTATCCCTCGGGGCACTGGTGGTACTCGAACCAGCCCACCGACATCGCCCGCGAGGTCCGTCGGCGCATCGACGCGGTGCCGGGCAACAAGGCTATCGGCTACTTTTCCGACGCCTACTATCTCGAGTTCATCCTGCCCAAGTTCCGCATGTACAAGTTCGAGCTGGCGCTGGCGCTGGCCGAGCGCATGGAACGCAGTCTGATCCACCCCAACATGGAGCCGTTCAGCCTGGACGATGCGCTCGAAATGGCGACCAACATGCTGATCCACAACCCCATCCGCATCATCGGCATTGACGGCATCGTGTAGGAGGTAATATGGGCAAGCGCACGTTGGGACCGACGACCAGCCTTTTCCCCATGCCGGCGTTGATGGTCGCTGTCAGAACCGGCGAGGAGACGGCCAACATCCTGACGGTGGCTTGGGCGGGGATCGTCGGCGGCAATCCGCCGCTGATGGCCATCGAGATCGGCCAGAGCCACTATTCCACGCCCTTCATCGAGGCCGAGGGCAGCTTTACCGTGAATGTGCCCAGCGCCGACCTGGCCGCAGCGGCCGACTACTGTGGCATGGTCAGCGGTTCGGAGGACGCCGACAAGGCGGGCACCTGCGGGCTGACGTTGACGCCTAGCAGCAAGATCGCGTCGCCGATCATCGCCGACTGCCCCCTCAGCTTTGAGTGCCAGATCGTCGAACGGGTCGAAACCGTAGCCGGCGTCTACTATCTCGTCGAGATCGTCGAGACGCATGCCGACACCGCAGTGCTGGATGGCGATGGCAACATCGTGGCCGCGGCGCTGAACCCGCTGGTGTTCACGGCCGACGGGCGCTACTATGCCCTCGGCGCCGACCTCGGCAAGGCCTGGTCGATTGGGGCGCGGTTCAAGGGCTAGGGCCAGAGGGCCGCGCTCAGTAACGCGGCCCTTCTCTCGTTAGGCAGGGCGCCGAAACGGGTCAAACTCGCGAAAGGCGTCGAGCATGACCTGCTTTTTCCAGATCGGCACGCCGATGGCTGTGCCGTCGCCATAGTCTGAGAGCACAAAGCCGCCCTCGGGGGTGGCCCAGCGCTCCAGCAAGAGCCGGGCCTCGGCGCGGATCTCGTCGGCCTCCTTGAATGGCAGCGTGGCCTGGATATCGCAGAGCGACTCAAAGCAGATGCGCCCGCGGAACTGGGCGCCGATCTCCTCAATACCCAACGCTCGCGGCTGCTGCAGGTTGATAGCGTCGAGACCGATCTCGATCAGCGGCTCGATGATCCCGTTCACCTTGCCGCACGAGTGCATCCACACGTCCCAGCCCTGGGCGTGCATGGCCTCAAAGATGCGCGCATAGCGCGGCTGGAAAAAGCTGCACCACATCTTGGGGCTCACAAAAGTCGCCAGCTCTGTGCCCCAGTCGTCAGAGAAGTGCATACCGTGGATGCGCCCGGGGAACATGCGGCCGATCTTCTCGATGACGCGCACATCAAAGTCGACGATGCGGTCGGCCAGCTCCTCCATGCGCCCGCGGTCGGTGTAGAGCTCGGTCAGTACGTTGGTCATGCCGCGCAACGAGTGCATGCGCTCGAACAGCAGCATAAAGATGCCGGTGGTCACATACTTGCCCTCTGACGCGGCAAAGCGCTCCTCCATACCCTCATAGTACCAGGCGGCGTCCGGATCGGGCCAGGGGTAAGCCTCGTAGGCGCTCCAATCCTCGAGCGGATGGCCGCGCACCTGCCCCATGTTAGCCACTTCGCTGCGCTGCCACAGGCAACCCCATTCGTCGTAGGTGCTCGCCTTGGTGTGATCGCCGGTGCCGATGGCGTTGGTGGCCACGTTGTAAAAGTCGTTGAGGTTGAGCGCATCGAACTTGAGCGGCAGTCGCTCTGGCGACTCGAAATGGACCGCACGTTTGACAATGTCGTAGGAACTCATGGCCATGGCCGTGCCTCCTCTAGTGGCTGAAACCATAGGCGGCGGCGCCCAGAAGGCCCACATCTTGTGCCAACACCACGTGCAGCGGGGCGCGCTGCACCACGTGCGACAGGCGCCCCTTGGCCCCAAAGGCCTCCATGAACACCGGGCGCTCGAGGGCGCTGACAATGCGGGGCGGAATGCCGCCGGCCAGGTAAACGCCGCCCGGCGAAAGCAGCCGCAGGTACATGTTGCCCGCCTCGGCGCCCAGGATAGCCACGAACAGGTCAAGGGCCAGCCCGCAGAGAGTGCACCCTTCGTCGTCGGCCATCGCGTGGCCCACGATCACCGGTGTGGGGTCGAGAGCGGCGGCGATCTCCGCGGCCAGCCATGGCGGCTCGGGTGCCAGGCCCTGATCGCGCACAAAGGCATACAGGTTGGCCATGCCCAGGCCTGAGCAGACCCGCTCCCAGCTTACGTGGCCCACGCGCTCGGCCATGTAGGCCAGCAACCGCTGCTGCAGGGCGCCATGCGGCGCAAAGTCGGCGTGACCGCCCTCCGAGGGCAGAGCCTTGTAGCCCGAGCCGGTCCAGGTGAGGTAGCCCTCTCCCAGCCCGGTGCCGGGCGCGAGAATGGCGATTGTGCCGTGCTCCACGGGAAAGCCTTCGTTGAGCGTATACAGCTCGTCGGGCTGTAGCTCGGGGATGGCATAGGCGATCGCTTCCAGGTCGTTGAGCAGGTAGAACAGGTCGAGGCCGAGCCGTTGTCGAAAGCCCTCGATCGAAACCTGCCAGGGCAGGTTGGTGGCGGTGGTGACGCCGTCGACCACCGGGCCGGCCACCCCGATGGATGCCACCGACACGCGGTAGCCTGCGTCGGCCAGGAAAGCCTCGGCGACGCTCTCCAGGTCAGGATGATCTGCGCTGAGCACGGTGCGCGTCGCCAGGGGGGCGCGCAGCCCGCGCTCGGACGACAGGATAGCGAGGCTCGTCTTGGTGCCGCCAACATCGCCAGCCAGGATCAGCATCGTTTGCGCCTCCTGCCTAGCTGAGCCCAAACAGACGGGCCATGTTGCCGCCCAGCACCAGAGCGCGGTCCGCGGGCGCCAGGTCGGCCAACACCACCTGCCGCAAGGCCCACTCATAGCGCATGGGGCAGAAGGGGGTGTCGCTGCCGTAGCAGACGCGTTCCGGCCCCAACGCCGCGAGGGCCTTGAGCTCCTGGCGATAGTCGGTCTCGGAATCGATCAGGTACCAGTTGGGGTGGCGCGCTGCCAGGTCGATGACCGCGTCGTGCAGGTCGGGGTGCGAGGCGCCGCCCATGTGCACGATCAGGATGGGCAGGCCCGGGTGTCGCTCCGAGATCTTGGCCACGCGATAGGGATGGGTCCTCTCAAAGTCGTTGGCGCCCACGTGCAGGGCCAGCACCAGCCCGGCCTCGGCGATGCGATCGACCAGCGGCAGGCTCAAGACGGGGTCATCGACAAAGTAGCCGTCGCGGGCGCCGTTCAGCTTGACGCCGCGCACGCCATAGGACTGGATGCAGCGCTCCAGCTCGTCGCGGGCCAGGTCGACGCCCAGTCTGGGGTTGACGCCGCCAAAGGGTATGAGACGGTCGGGGTGCAGCTTGGCGCCTTCATAGATGGCGCGGTTGTCGGTGGCCATCTCGCGGGTATATGAGACCATCGGCCAACAGACGGCCTTGTCGACGCCGGCGGCGTCGAGCTGCCGCACGAGTTCGTCCACCGAGATGCCGTCCAGAGGGGCGCGTGAGGAGATGTGGCAATCCGCATCGATGTACATGAGACGTCCTTTCGGTGCGCCAGCAGGCCGGCCATGGTGCGCATCGTTATGCACTGCCGCGGGCCCCGGGCAAGGTTCTGTTGAGCTTGATATACCACGGCCGCTACCTCGCCGTCAAAGACTGGAGATCGCCAGCGGGCGCCCCAGCCGCTCGGCGAGCTCGTGCCGTAGCGCCGCGACCAAGCCCCAACCGCTGACGCCGGCCGCACTGCGCTGACCATTTGGTCACTCCTGGCCGATGCCGTAACATAGCGCCAACGTCAAGCCGTGCAGCCCTGCAGAGGAGATCGTCCATGCCCGAGATGAGCGGCCGCGAGCGCATCGCCAGAATCCTCAAGCGCCAGCCCGTCGATCGGATCGGCCTCTACGAGCACTTTTGGGGCGATACCCGCAAGGTGTGGACCGACCAGGGGCACCTGACGCCAGACGAGGACCTGGCTGATCACTTTGGCTTTGACATGGACCTCTGCTGGTGTTTCGACGTCACCGCCGACCTTGACTTTCAGCCGGTGATCGTGGAAGACACCGACGAGACGGTGGTGACACGCGACGGCAACGGCGCGCTGCTGCGTAGGCACAAGCTGCACGACGCCACGCCCGAGCACCTCGACTTTGACGTCAAAGGCCGTGAGCAGTGGGAGGTCCTCAAGCGCAAGATCCAGCCCGAATGGCGGCGCATCGACCGCGTCAAGTACCGTCAGGCCCGCGAGCACGCCCACGAGCGAGGCCGCTTTTTCATGTGGTCGGGCGTCAACGTGTTCGAGATCCTCAAAGACGTGACCGGCCACGTCAACATGCTCACCGGCATGGCGCTGGATCCCGACTGGGTGCGCGACATGGCCGCGACCTATGCGCAACTCACCATCGACCTGCAAGAGATGCTGTTCGCCGCCGAGGGGTATCCCGACGGCATCTGGTACTATGAGGACATGGGGTTCAAAGACCGCCCCTTTATGTCGCCGGCGATGTATCGCGAGATCATTCAGCCGGCGCACGCGCATACCATCGCCTTGGCCAAGGCTCACGGCCTGCCGGTGATCATGCACTCGTGTGGCATGGTCGAGAGGCTGTTGCCGGGCATGATCGCAGCCGGCATCGACTGCTTGCAGGTGCTCGAGGTCAAGGCGGGAATGGACCTCGTCAAACTGTACGGCTTGTATGGCGAGGTGCTCTCGTTCATGGGGGGCATCGATGTGCGCGCCCTGTATACCAACGATCGTGCGCAGGTCGAGGCCGAGCTACAGGCCAAAGTGCCACCGGTGATGCCCGGCTATGGCTACATTCTGCACAGCGACCACTCGATACCGAACACGGTCACCTACGATACCTACCACTACTTTGTCGAGCGCGGCCTGGCGATCGGCACCTACGCCTGAGCGCGCCACGAGGAGGAACGACACTGTGAGCATCACGCCGAGAGCCGAGGACTATTCGCGCTGGTACCTGGACGTCATCCGCGAGGCCGACCTGGCCGAGAACTCGCCCGTGCGCGGGTCGATGGTCATCAAGCCCTACGGCTTTGAGCTGTGGGAGCACGTCAAGGGTGGGCTCGACCGCCGCTTCAAAGAGACGGGTCACCAGAACGCCTACTTTCCGCTGTTCATCCCGATGAGCTTTTTGCAGAAAGAGGCCGACCACGTCAAGGGCTTTGCGCCCGAGCTGGCCGTGGTCACGATCGGCGGCGGCGAGCAGCTCGAGGAGCCGTTGGTGGTGCGCCCGACCTCGGAGACGATCTTTGGCTACATGTACTCACGCTGGGTGCAGTCCTATCGTGATCTGCCGCTGCTCATCAACCAGTGGGCCAACGTGGTGCGCTGGGAGATGCGCACGCGGCCTTTTCTGCGGACGATGGAGTTCCTCTGGCAAGAGGGCCACACCGCTCACGCCACGGCCGAGGAGGCGGTGGAAGAGACGCTGCGGATGCTGGACGTTTATGCCGACTTTGCCATCAACGACGCGGCCATCCCCGTGATCAAGGGCGTCAAGTCGGATCGTGAAAAGTTCGCTGGCGCCGTCAACAGCTATACCATCGAAGCGATGATGGGCAACGGCTGGGCGCTGCAATCTGGCACCAGCCACTATCTGGGCGACAACTTTGCGCGCGCCTTTGACATCAAGTTTCTCGACCAGAACAACGAGATTCAGTATTGCCACACCACCAGTTGGGGGGTGAGCACGCGCATGGTGGGCGCGGTCATCATGGCCCACGGCGACGACCAGGGGCTGCGTCTGCCGCCGGTGCTGGCGCCCATCCAGGCGGTGGTGGTGCCTATCTGGCGCAAGGACGACGAGCGTAGCCAGGTGCTGGCTCACTGCGATGCCACGCTGACGCAGCTCCGGCAGGCGGGCATCCGCGTCAAGCTGGACGCGCGCGACGACCAGACCCCCGGGTTCAAGTTCAACGACTGGGAGATGCGCGGCGTGCCGGTGCGCGTCGAGATCGGCCCGCGCGATGTGCAGAACAACGCGGTTGTGCTGGCGCGCCGCGATCAGCCCGGCAAAGAGGGCAAGCAGTTCGGCGTGCCGCTCGCAGGGCTGGCCGGGCGCGTACAGGCGCTGCTGGGCGAGATCCAGGCCAACCTGCTGGCGCAGGCGACGGCCTTTCGCGAGGAAAACACCACCTGGGTCGCATCCTACGACCAGTTCAGAGAGGTGCTGGACAGCAAGGGCGGGTTCATTCGCGCCCACTGGGCGGGCAATGATGCCGATGAGGCGCGCATTCAAGACGAGACGCGCGCCACGCTGCGTTGCCTGCCCCTGGACGTTCCCGAGGGCGAGGGCGTATGCTTCCTGACCGGGCAGAGGACCGATCGGGTGGCGATCTTTGCGCGCGCCTACTGATGTTGACACCGAACGTGCAGGCAACGAGGCCGAGGTGAGGAGGTAAGATGGCTTTGACGGTCGAATGGAAGCGTCGCGTCGATCGCTGGCGCGCCGAGCACCCGCAGCACTTTTACAGCCCGGTGGGCGAGCTGGAGCTCGAAGGGTTCATCACTCGCGAGCAGCTCTTGCCCGAGCAAGCCGCCATACGAGCCTTTGCGCCGATGCCCGAGGGCACAGCCTGGGGCGCAAAATGGGAGTATGCCTGGTTTCGCTGCGAGCTGGTGGCGCCTGAAGAGGTGGCCGGCGAACGCCTGGTTCTCGCGCTGCGCCCGGGCGGCGAGAGCGCCATCTTTGTGAACGGTGTGGCTGCCGGCGCCCTCGATCGCGAACACACCGAGATCACCCTGGCCCGCGAGGCGGCGCCAGGTGCACGGTACCAGATCCTGGCTGAGACATACGCCGGGCACGGACCGCGCGTCTCGGGCGGCGGGCCGGTGGGCTATGGCCGCGAGTCGGTGCCCGAGCCACCCGATCGGCAGGCCGTCGTCGGCAAGAGCACCTACGGGGTGTGGAACGAGGAGGTCTATCAGCTCTATATCGAGGTGGAGACGCTGTACGACATTCGCGAGCACCTCGACATCAACAGCCTGCGCGTCGACGAGATCGACCAGGCGCTTTGTGACTATACCACCATCGTCGACTTTGAGTTGCCCCCCGAGGAGATGCTGGCCACTGTGCGCGCCGCGCGCCAACGCCTGGCGCCGCTGCTGGCCAAGGTCAATGGCTCGACGGCGCCCACGATGTATGCCTTTGGGCATTCACACATCGACGTGGCCTGGCTCTGGCCGCTGGAGGAGACCGAGCGCAAGTGCGTGCGCACCTTTGGCACTCAACTGGCGCTGATGGACGAGTATCCCGAGTACCGCTTTCTGCAGAGCCAGCCGCACCTCTACTGGATGGTCAAGACCAAGTACCCGGCGCTATACGAGCGCGTCAAACAGGCCGTTGCCAAGGGACAGTGGGTGCCCGAGGGCGGCATGTGGGTCGAGGCCGACACCAATATCTCGGGCGGTGAGGCGCTGGTGCGCCAGTTCCTGTACGGCAAGCGCTTTTTTCAGGAAGAGTTCGGCGTCGACTGTGAGCTGCTGTGGCTGCCCGACGTCTTTGGCTACTCGGGCAACATGCCGCAGATCATGCGTGGGGCAGGCTGCAAGTACTTTAGCACTGCCAAGATCTTTTGGGCCTACAACGGCGGCGAGCCCTTTCCCTACAACACCTTCTCTTGGGAGGGCATCGACGGTTCGACAGTGCTGGTGCACCTGTGTAACGACTATAACTCGCGCGCCAACGCCGGGTCGGTGATGGAGCGGTGGGACCAGCGCGTACAAAAGTCGGGCATCTCGAGCCGGTTCTTCCCCTTTGGCTGGGGCGATGGCGGCGGTGGCCCCACGCGCGATCATCTCGAGTCTCTGCGGCGGCTCGGCGATCTCGAAGGTGTGCCCCGCGTGGTGATGCCGCACCCGCTGCAGTACTTTAGGGATGAGGAGGCTAAGGGCGCGCCGGCCAACCGCTACGTGGGCGAGCTCTATTTTCAGGCGCACCGTGGCACGCTGACGACGCAGGCGCGCACCAAGCGTGGCAACCGCAAGAGCGAACTGGCTCTGCGCGAGGCCGAGATGTGGGTGACGGCGGCGGGCGCGGTCAAAGGCTGTGCGGCGCCCAAGGACGAGCTCGACGAGGCCTGGCGCAGCGTGCTGCTGAACCAGTTCCACGACATCATCCCGGGCTCGTCGATCCATCGCGTCTATGAAGAGGCTGAGGCCGCCTACGCGGCGAGCATCGCTACAGCCGACAGTCTGGCCGACCGGGCGATGTCGGCGCTGACCGACCAGGGTGACGGCCTGACGGCGTTCAACTCGCTCTCGTGGCCGCGGCCGGCGCTGGTCGAGCTGCCCGATGGCTCCACCGGGGCGACGACCGTCGACGGCCGGCCGCTGCTCTCGCAGCAGGTGGGCGAGGCCTGGGTGGCCGAGGCGATCGCGCCTGCCTGTGGTTGGACCACCGTGCTGCCCACCGACAGGCCCGTACATGCAGGCGAGGCGGTGGTGGCCACGCCGAGCCTGCTCGAGAACGAGCACCTGCGCGTGACCCTCAACGGCGCTGGCGAGATCACCAGCATTTGGGACAAGGACGCCGGGCGCGAGCTGGTGGCCGGCCTCTGCAACAGCCTGCGCATGTACAAGGACGTGCCCACCTGGTTCGATGCCTGGGACGTCGATAGCATGTACGAGCTCACGCCGGTGCCTCTGGCGCAAGAGGCGCAGATCGAGGTGTTGACTCAGGGGCCGCTGCTGGGCATGCTCCGCGTGCAGCGTGTGCTGCACAACTCGACACTGCGACAGACCATCGTGCTGCGACGGGGCTCGCGGCGCATCGATTTCGAGAGCGAGATCGACTGGCGCGAGCAGCACAAGCTGCTCAAGGTCAACTTCCCGGTCGACATCCACGCCAACGAGGCTGTGCACGAGATCCAGTTCGGCCACATCCGGCGGCCCAACCACAAGTCGCGCCCCTTTGACGCCGACCGATTTGAGGTGGCCAACCACAAGTGGACAGCCCTGGAGGAGGGCGGGCGTGGCTGCGCGGTGCTCAACGACTGCAAGTATGGCGTCAACGTCGACCGTAACAGCATCAACCTCACGCTGCTCAGGTCGCCGATGGCGCCCGACATGACCGCCGACCAGGGCCGGCAAGAGTTGGCCTATGCGTTCTATGCCTGGAACGGCCCCATGGTGGCGTCAGAGCTGGTGCGCGAGGCCTATGCCCTGAACGTGCCAGTGCGTACCGCGCCTGGCTCGGCTGAGGCGACCAGCCTGTTCGGCCTCGACGCCGGCAATGTGATCATCGACACGGTCAAGCCAGCCGAGGACGGCAGCGGCGACGTCATCGTGCGGGCCTATGAGGCGATGCGCACCGCGACCGAGTGCACGCTGAGCTCAGCGCTGCCTATCGCCAGCGCCACGTCCACCGACCTGCTGGAGCGCGGCGACCAGCCGTTGCCGTTGACCGCTGACGGCGTGCGGCTGAGTCTGCGCCCATTCGAGATCAAGACGGTGCGGCTCAGACTGCGCTAGGCGCCAGCAGCAACAAAACGGCCCGCGTTCCTCCGACGCGGGCCGTTTGCGTGGGCACGTGGCTGGAGCGGGTCGGCTGATCTGCACCTCTCGCAGCAGCGTCTCGGCGATCACCCTCCGAGCGCCCAAGGACCGGCACAGGTGCAGCGCGTCGAGCGCCTCACTGGCGATGTCGCCCGTCGTCGGGTTGACGCGCAGCCCTACTCTCCCGTGCCCGCGAGCTACGGGGTGCGGCTGGGGCTGCGGGTCTCGACGCGACTGATGTCTGGCCCTACAGCGGCAGTGGCACCCAGGCCTGGCGCTCTTCAGCCAGAGAGGCCGCCTCCAGCGCTTCTTGCACGCGCACCCCCTCGGCAAAGCCCGGCGACCAGACGAACGGCTGCCTGCGGTAGGCCGCCAGAAAGTCCATCAGGGTCGTCTGCGTCCAGGCCTTGCCCTCGACGATCCCCTGGTGGCGCTCAGGCACCAGAATGGTGTGGTAGGGCCGGTCGGGCGTGCCACCGGCCACGGTGCGCGTGTAGCGCTGCAGGTGCTCTTCGGGCAGGAAAACCTGCAGCTCGAACGGGTGCTGCTGGTCGTACATCAGGCCGCCCTGCGCGCCATAGACCTCGATACGCTGGTCGTAGCCTCGCCCGGTAAAGGCATAGCTGCCGGCCACATAGGCCGTGGCGCCGTTGGACAGCGTCATCAGCATCATGCCCTGGTCTTCGGTGGTCACCCGCACGGGCTGGCCCGTCTCGCGATGGGGCCGCTCAGGCACCAGCGTGCGCGCCACGGCCGTCACAGCGGTGGCATCGGCGCCGACGAACCAGAACAGCATGTCGATGATGTGCGAGCCCATATCGCCCATGCCGCCATAGCCTGCGTACTCTTTGAGGTTGCGCCAGGTGATCGGCCGCGCGCCGTAGCTGGCGCTGCCGGCGGCATACACCGCCGAGATATAGTGCACCGGCCCCAGCGCGCCGCTTTCGAGGATCTCCTTGGCCAGGCGCGCTGCCGGCGTGCGCCGATGCGAAAAGTTGACGCCGGTCTTGATGCCGGCACCGGCGGCGGCAACCTGCATCTCGCGGGCCTGCGCCAGGGTGAGCGCCAGCGGCTTTTCGCAGTAGATGTCGATGCCGCGCTCGATGGCTGCCATGGCCACCGGGTGGTGCATGTTGTTGGTGGTGCAGATGCTCACCAGATCGAGGTCATCGCGCGCCAGCAGCGCCCGATAGTCCGCGTAGGTGTCGAGAGGCCCCGTCAACTGCGTCAGCTCGGCGAGCGCCGCCGGGCTCACATCGCATGCCGCCACGATGCGCACGTTGGAGCAGCGCAGATAGCTGCGCACATGATAGCCCCGCGCAATGCCTCCGGCCCCGATGATGCCGACTCTGACCTCGTCCATGTTTGACCTGCCTATCTGCCTAGACCTGGTTGACCCAGTCGATGTTCACAGCTTCGCCGTCAAGGGTGACGCGGCTGACCGAGCCCGGCGACACCGCCGGCGCCGCTGTCATATGGGTCCAATCCTGCTCACGCCAGTTGAGCAACAGCAGTTGTAGCACCCTCTCGCCGGCCACAATGGCCACACTCTGCAGTCGGTTGGCCGCGGCGTAGAGCTGAATGCGCGTCAACACCGCCATGGTGCGAATCCACACGCGCACCAGGCCGGTCTGCACCTGCTGCGGCGTCCAGGTGGAGACCAGGTGCGAGGCCGTAGGGTCACCCATGAGGTCATCGAGCACCAGCTCCTCGAGGTCGGTGACATCCCAGCGCTCCACGTTGGGCAGCTCGGCGCTGATGGCATCGGCGGTCTGCATGGCGTTCTGCATCATGTTGGTCACCAGTAATTCGATGCCCCATTCACGACACAACGCTGCCAGCTCGCGCGCCCTGGCCCAGCCTTGCGGTGAGAGGGGGTGGTTGTACGGGTCTGTAGCCCGGCGCAAGTCGGTGGCAGCGTGACGGATGAGATAGATGTGCATCATGCTCCGATCAACTGACGATATGGGCATTCTAGAGGGCGATGGCAACCGGTCAAGAGCAGGGCAGGGCGGCGTCTAGGCCACATCGGCCCAGCGACCGAACAAAGCGCCGATGGCGAGCTCCACGAGCATCGCGAGCAAACCCACCAGCAGGTCGCACGCCACGGTGAGCAGCGCCACAAAGCCGATGGCATCGACGACACGCGCCAGCCAGGGCACCATGGGGGTCACCAGTGCGCTCAGCAGCCCGACGAGCTGCAGCGTCAGCAGCACGACCAGCAGAGCGATGCCGATCGGGCGCCACGAGCGCCGGTCCGACTCGCTGGGCAACATGGCGTTGGTGATCGAAAGCAGCAGGTATAGCCATAGAAAGGCATCAGGAGCGGTGCGCAGCGTCTGCCACAGCAGGGCCGCGTCGGCCCACGAGGCAGGCACGGCCGCCTGCCAGCCAAAGCGCCAGCGCGCGATGGCCACCACCAGCAGAATCCCCGTCGCCAGAGGCGCTGCGCCGATCAGGCTCTCTCGCACCGGGTCGCTGGCGCCGATCTGCACCGCCCCAAAGCGCGCCACGTTGCCCTTGCGTACGGGCATCAGCGAGAGCCTGCCGGTCCGCACGCGCAGCAGCTTGGCCAGCAGCCAGTGCGACAGCTCATGGAGCAGCGTCCCCGGCAGCAACATAAAGTGGTAGACGTACAGCGCGGCGTCCTGGCTGGCGCTCATCACAAAAACCAGCCGTTGCACACGCAGGCCAAACCAGTGCACTGTAGGCGCCAGCGCAAGCAGGACCAGAATGCCGATCACGAGCGACAGTGATGGCTGCACGAGACCTCAGGGCGAAAGGCGAGAGGCGCGCCCCCGCGCGCCTCTCGGTAACCGGTGACGCTCTAGGCCAGGCCCTTGGCCTTGGCCGTGGCCGCAACGATGGCGACGAACGAGTCGGCCTTGAGGCTGGCGCCGCCGACCAGGCCGCCGTCGATGTTGGGCTGCGACATGATGCCCAAGGCGTTCTCGGCGTTGACGCTGCCGCCATACTGGATGCGGACGGCCTCGGCCACCTGCGCGCCATAGACTTTGGCCACGGTGGCGCGCACCACGGCACCGCAGACACGCTCGGCCTCTTCGTCGGTGGCGGCCAGGCCCGTGCCGATGGCCCAGATCGGCTCGTAGGCAATGACCAGCGCTGCAACTTGCTCTCCGCTCAGGCCCTCTAGCGCTGCGCGCACCTGAGCCGCCACCCAGATGTCGGTCTGGCCCGCCTGGCGCTGCTCGAGGCGCTCGCCGACGCAGACGATGGGCGTCAGGCCGATGGCAAAGGCGGCCTTGATCTTTTTGTTGACACTCTCGTCGGTCTCACCGCAATACTCGCGGCGCTCGCTGTGCCCGATGACGACGTGGCTGCAGAACTCGGCGACCATGTTGGGCGCCACCTCGCCGGTGTAGGCGCCCTTGGCCTCCCAGAAGAGGTCTTGCGCGCCCACCCTGAGCAGAGTGCCCGCGCAGACTCGCGAGACATCGGGCACGGCCAGATAGGGCGGCACCACCACCTGCTCCACACCGGCGATCGCAGCCAGGCCCGGCTGCATGGCCTTGACCAGCTCAACCGCCTCGGCGGCGGTCTTGTTCATCTTCCAGTTGCCCGCAAGAATCGGTGTGCGCATTCCAGACTCCTTTGATGGTCGAGGGTATCACCCAGCGATGGTAGCACACTCGCCAGGTGCGGCCAAGATCACCGGCGATGCGTCAGCCGCCGGCTTGGCCGAGTGCTCGCAGCAACAGCTCGCGCACCATCTGGGCGTTGGCCTTGCCCTGAGTGGCGCGCATGGCCTGGCCGATGAGAAATCCGAGCACTTTGGGCTCGCCGGCGCGATACTGCGCCACAGGCCCGGGGTGCTCTGCCACCACCGCGGCGATGATCTGCGCCAGCGTACCCGCATCGCTGATCTGCGCCAGGCCGCGCCGCTCAATGATGGCGCGAGCTGGCTCGCCAGAGGTCATCATCTCGGCCAACACCTGCTTGCCCACGGTGTTGTTGATGGTGCCATCGTCCACCAGGGCCACCAGCTCCGCCAGCATAGCCGGCGTGGTCGGCAGCTCGGCGGCGGTGCCCTCGGCCTCGCTCAGATGGCGAAACACCTCGCCCAGCATCCAGTTGGCGAGGGTCTGGCCCAGCGCAGGCCGGGCGGCCACCGCCTGCTCAAAGTACAGGGCGGTGTCGCGATCGGCCACCAGCAGCGCCACATCCGCCGGTTTGATGCCCAACTCACGCTCATAGCGCTGCGCCTTGGCATCGGGCAGCTCGGGCAGCCGCTGGCGTAAGGCCTCGACCTCGGCCGACGACAGTTCGATCGGCGGCAGGTCCGGCTCGGGAAAGTAGCGATAGTCCTCGGCGTACTCTTTGGAGCGCTGGAACACGGTGCACAGCCGCTCCTCGTCCCAGCCCATCGTCACCTGCTCCACCGCGCGGCCCGCTGAGAGGATCTCGCTTTGTCGCTCGATCTCGTAAGCGATGGCGTTGCGCACCGACCGGAACGAGTTGAGGTTCTTGACCTCGACCTTGGTGCCCAAGGCCTCGGCGCCGCGCGGTCGCAGCGAGATGTTGGCCTCGCAACGCATGGCGCCTTTCTCCATATCGCCGGTGCTCACGCCCAGGTAGCGCAAGATGGTGCGTAGCCTGGTCAGGTAGGCGTGAGCCTCGTCGGCCGAGCGGATGTCGGCCTCGGTCACGATCTCCATCAGCGGCACGCCGGCGCGGTTGCAGTCGATCAGGCTGCCATCGGGCGTGTGGGTGAGTTTGGCCGTGTCCTCTTCGAGGTGCACCCGCCGGATGCGGATACGGCGACGCAGGCCGTCCACCTCGACATCGAGGTGCCCGCCGACGCAGAGCGGATAGTCGTATTGCGAGATCTGATAGCCCTTCGGCAGGTCGGGGTAGGTGTAATTCTTGCGATCGAACTTGCTGTAGGGTGGGATGGTGCAGTCGAGCGCCATGCCGGTGAGCACCGTGGCCTCGACGGCGGCCTGGTTGATCGTTGGCAACACGCCGGGCAGCGCGAGGCACACCGGGCACGTGTGTGTGTTGGCAGGTGCCGAGGCATAGTCGGCTGAACAGGCGCAGAACATCTTGCTGCGCGTGAGCACCTGGGCGTGCACTTCCATGCCGATGATGGCTTCGTACTCCATGGGCCCCCTTGATGGCTGGTCGGGCGGCTAGATGTCGAGGTTCTCGACCTCTCTGGCGTGCGTCTGAATGAACTTGCGCCGTGGCGGCACGGCGCTGCCCATCAGCATGTCAAAGGTGCGATCGGCGGCCGCGGCCTCTTCGATGGTCACCAGTTGCATGGTGCGGGTCTCGGGGTTCATGGTCGTGGCCCAGAGCTGGTCCGGGTTCATCTCGCCGAGCCCCTTGAAGCGCTGAATAGTGACCTTGCGGCCGCCCAGCGCCTTGACCGCCTGATCGCGCTCGGCGTCGGTGTAGACGTACTGGGTCGTGTTGGTGGTGGCCAGCTTGTAGAGCGGCGGTTTGGCCAGGTAGAGATGTCCGCTGGTGATGAGCGACTCCATGTAGCGGAAAAAGAAGGTCAGCAGCAGCGTGGTGATGTGGGCCCCATCCACGTCGGCGTCCGTCATGATTACCACTTTGCCATAGCGCAAGGTGGTCAGGCTGAACTGATCGCCTACGCCACAGCCCAGCGCCTGAATGAGCGCCTTGATCTCGTTGCTCTGCAGGGCCGTGTCGACGCGGCTCTTTTCGATGTTCAGGATCTTGCCGCGCAAGGGCAGCACCGCCTGAAAGCGGCGATCGCGGCCCTGCTTGGCCGAGCCCCCCGCCGAATCGCCCTCGACGATGAACAACTCGCTGCGCTGCAGGCTGCGCTCAGAGCAGTCGGCGAGCTTGCCCGGCAGGGTGCTCGTCTCGAGGGCTGACTTGCGCACTACTAGGTCGCGCGCCTGACGTGCGGCCACGCGCGCCCGCCGGGCCGTGGTGGCCTTCTTGATGATGGCCGCCGAGGCACGATCCTCTTGCAGCCACTTGCTCAGCGCGTCGCCCACCAGGCTGGCCACTTGCCCCTGCACCTCGGCATTGCCCAGCTTGGCCTTGGTCTGGCTCTCGAACTGGGGGTCGGGCATCTTGACGCTGATGATGGCGGTCAGGCCCTCGCGCACGTCCTCGCCGGCAAAGTTCTCCTCGCCGTCCTTGAGCTGGTTGGTCTGGCGAGCGTGCTCGTTGAGCGAGCGGGTGAGCGCCGAGCGAAAGCCGGTCAGATGCGTGCCCCCATCCACTGTGTTGATGTTGTTGGCAAAGGCGAGCACCGACTCGGCATAGCCATCGGTGTACTGCAGCGCGACCTCGATGGAGGTCTCGTCGACGCTGCCCTCGACATAGAACGGCTCGTGGAGCACGGTGCGACTGCGATTGAGATAGTGCACAAAGGACCGGATGCCGCCCTCAAAGTGAAAGGTCTGCTCTTCGCCCTCGCGTTGGTCCACAAAGTGGATGGTGAGGCCGCGCGTCAGAAAGGCCATCTCGCGGAACCGCTGCGCGAGCGTGCGAAAGCGATAGTCGAGGATGTGCATGATGCTCACGTCGGGCAGAAAGCGAGTGGTGGTGCCATGGCGATTGGTCTTGCCCTTGTCGATCACCTCGGTGACAGGATGCCCGCGCTCATACCGCTGGGTGTAGACGCGGCCCTCATAGTGCGAGGTGACTTCGAGCCAAGCCGAGAGGGCGTTGACCGCCGAAACACCCACACCGTGCAGTCCGCTGGCCACCTTGTAGCCGCCGCCGCCGAACTTGCCGCCGGCATGCAACACGGTGTGCACCACCTCGATGGTGTTGCGGCCGGTGGTGGGCTCGATGCCAAAGGGGATGCCGCGCCCGTTGTCAGACACCGTCACCGCGCCGTCCTCATGGATAGCGATCTCGATGCGGTCGCAGACGCCGGCCAGCGCCTCATCCACCGAGTTGTCCACCACCTCGTAGACCAGGTGGTGTAGACCGCGGCTATCGGTGCTGCCGATGTACATCCCCGGCCGACGCCTGACCGCCTCAAGACCTTCGAGGACCTGGATGTTGGCGGCCGTATAGCTGCTGGGTTGCTGCGTCATCAGAGGTTCAGACTCCTCAACTCTCTCTGCCTCTGGCGAATATGCGCCAGACGATCTCGGTAGAACAGAAACAGCGCGGCCGTCAGACTGGTGCCGATGTAGGCGCTGCCGACGATCGCGACCAGGGCAGCCCATTGCGACTGCATCACCATGCGCCCCCAGATGAACCCAAAGCCGGTGCGCAACAGCACCACCAGCGCCAGCATGCCCACGCACTGGGGCAGGTTGCTGCGCACCAGGCCAAAGCTGCTGTTGATGGCGCCAAGGGCCGACTCGTGCGCCAGGGTGATGGCGTGTGGCACGAATGCCAGATAGATGGCGGCCCAGATGGCGCCCACCATCAGCGCCATGAGCACCAGCAGCCCCATGCCCATCGGCATCAGCGACAAGAGCGCCAGGCCGAACACCAGGCCGAGCCCCACGGGCACAAACAGCGTCAGCAGCCTGAGCCAGGAATGCAGGATATGCCCCAGCAGGTCGCCGGGCCGAGCGCTTCCTTCACGGATGGCCTGCGCCACCAGCACCAGAAACGCCGTGGCCAGCAGCAGCCCCACCACCAGGATGCCCACCTGCCAGAGCACCATCTCTCGAATCGAGGTGATAGTGTAGACGACATCTTTGGCCGCGTCCACCGACCTGCCGGCGGCCGCGTTAGGGAAGCCCAGCCGCGTCCAGGCGGCAAGGCCGAACAGGTTGACGCGGCCAAGCACATCGTTGGCGAGCTCGTTCACGCTGGCAGCCAACTCGGCGCTGGCCAACTCGGCGCCGGGCGCCTGCAGGGCGCTCTGAGCCGCGAGTTGCTGGGCCACGAGCTCCTTGATCACCGGCAGGGCCGATAGTTTGGGGCCCAACAGCAGGAACAGGTCGAGCGCAACGGGCAGGACGAGTAGCCACAAACGGCGCGAGACGAGCCTAAAGCCCGCCGAAATCGTGTCGATGATACCCAAATGACCGTACCTCCAGGGGGTGTTTGCCCGCACGTCGAGGGCGGTGGCCGACGCCTGCCGGTGCCGGTTGGCCAGAGAGGCCGCCTCAGCCTGCCGTCACGCTATAGGGCACCGTGCCCCACTCCAACGGCTCGCCCAACACGTTTTCCGGCGATGCCTGGCGGCCTTCGGTACGCTCCTGAATGTCGGCGCCGAGCTCCTGCAGCTTGGCGGCCATGTTTTCATAGCCGCGCTCGATGATCGCCAAGTTCCTGATCTCGGTTTCGCCCTCGGCGGCCAGGCCAGCGAGCACCACGGCTGCGCCTGAGCGGATATCCAGCGCCTGCACTTGAGCGCCGTGCAGCGGAGTCGGGCCGTGCACCATCGCGGTGCGCCCCGAGCCCGACACATCGATGCGTGCGCCCATCTTGGCCAGCTCGGCGGCATAGCCGAGGCGATTGTCGAACATCGTCTCGTGCACCGAGCTGATGCCATCGGCCTGCGTCATGGTGGTGGTGTAGGGTGCCTGCAGGTCGGTGGGAAAGCCGGGATAGGGATAGGTCTGGATGTCTGTAGGCCGCATCTGCGACGGGGCCTTGATGGTGTACTGGCCGTCGGCGATGCTGATCTCGGCCCCTGCGGTCTCGAGCTTGGCATTCAAGGCGCCCAGCCAGCGCGCCACGCGGCTATCCATGGTCACGCTGCCGCGGGTGATCATGGCAGCCAGCGCAAAGGTGCCGGCCTCCATGCGATCGGGCATGACACGGTAGACCGTGCCATGCAGGCGGTTGGCGCCGTCCACACGGATGGTGTGCGTGCCCGCGCCATAGACGCGCGCGCCCATGGCATTCAAAAAGTCAGCCAGGTCCTCGACCTCGGGCTCGATCGAAGAGTTCTCGATGATGGTGGTGCCCTCAGCCAGACAGGCGGCCATGAGCACGTTCTCGGTGCCCGTGTGGCTGGGATAGTCCAGCACCAGCCGGCGCCCCTTTAGTCGGGGCGTGCGAATGTCGTAATAGTCGCCATCGATGCCGACGGTCGAGCCCATCTCCTGGAACGCCTTGAGATCGACGCTCACCGGCCGGGTGCCAATGGCACAGCCGCCAGGATGAGGCGCCTCAGCCTGCCCAAAGCGCGATAGCAGCGGCCCGACGGTCAAAAAGCTGGCACGCATGGCGCGCGCCAGGTCGATAGGCAGGTTGGCCCGGTTGATGCGGGCGGCCCGAATGCGTAGGCGCCCCTGGCCCTCAAAGCGCGCCGCCACGCCCATGCTGTGCAGCACGCGCACCATGTTGCGGATGTCCTCGATATCGGGCACGTTCTCGAGCAGGCACTCGTCGGCGGTGAGCAGGGTAGCAGCGATGATGGGCAGCGCGGCGTTCTTGGCTCCGCCGACGACAACACGGCCCTCAAGCGGCTTGCCGCCGCGGATGACTAGTGACATCGGGTGCACCTCTCAGTATGGGCGCCTCAGATCAGGCGCTGGGGCCGGCCTGGCCTCGCTTCGAGACCCGCAGGCGCGACTGAGCGCGCCTGAGCGTGAGCGCCGCCTCTGCCGGCCGCGATCGGTAGCGCGCCAACATGGTTCTAGCTTGCTCGCAGGCAGCCTCGGCCTCGGCAACATCTATCTCTTCGGGGCGCTCCACGCTGTCGACCAGTACGGTGACCAGATCATCGACCACTTCGAGATGGCCCCCACCTACAGCAAAGTAGTGGGTCAGGTCACCATGGCGCAGCGATAGCTCTCCTGGCTCAAGCATAGTCAACATCGGTGCATGGTGCAAGAGGATAGTGATCATACCCTGTGCGCCGGGCGCGATGACCGCCTGGGCAGGGCCGTCATAGGCCACGCGGTCGGGCGAGACGACGACAACGCGCAGCTCGGCCCTCGGAGCCTGAGGGGCCGTCTCGCTACCATCAGCCGGCGGCACGTCGGACATCGTCTAGCGTCCCCTGCATGTAAAAGGCGATCTCGGGCACGTCGTCGGCCTCACCGTCGAGTATCGCCCTAAAGCCCCTTACGGTCTCGGCGATGGGCACATAGCGCCCCTCGCGGCCGGTGAACGCCGCAGCCACAAACATCGGCTGCGATAGAAAGCGCTGCACCTTGCGGGCCCGCGCCACGGTGAGGCGGTCTTCGGCGCTCAACTCCTCGAGGCCCAGGATGGCGATCAGGTCTTGCAGGTCCTGGTAGCGCTGCAGGATCGCCTGCACGTCGCGCGCAGTGCGATAGTGCTCTTCGCCGACATATTCGGGCGACAGGATGCGCGAAGCCGAGGTGAGGGGGTTCGCGGCCGGATAGATGCCGAGCTCGGCGATAGCGCGATCGAGCGCGATGGTGGCATCGAGATGCCCGAATACCGTCGCCGGTGCTGGATCCGAATAGTCGTCGGCGGGTACATACACCGCCTGCACCGATGTGATCGAGCCGCGCGCCGTGGAAGTGATGCGCTCCTCGAGCATACCCACCTCGGCTGCCAGCGTGGGCTGATAACCCACCGCCGAGGGCATGCGCCCCAGCAACGCCGAAACCTCGGTGCCCGCCAGGATGTAGCGATAGACGTTGTCGACGAAAAAGAGCACATCGCGACCCTGATCGCGAAAGGCCTCGGCGATGGTGAGGCCCGTCAGCGCCACCCGGGCGCGCACGCCGGGCGGCTCGTTCATCTGCCCGAAAACAAGCGCGGTCTTGTCGAGTACGCCGGCATCCTGAACGTCGTGCCACAGGTCGTTGCCCTCGCGGCTGCGCTCGCCGACGCCGCAGAACACCGACAGGCCACCGTGCTCGTAGGCGATGTTGCGGATTAGCTCGTAGATGATGATGGTCTTGCCGACGCCAGCTCCCCCGAACACGCCCACCTTGCCGCCACGCGGAATGGGTGTCAAAAGGTCGAGCGCCTTGATGCCCGTCTCGAACAGCTCGATGGTGACGGCCTGCTCGGCAAACCCGGGGGGCGTGCGGTAGATGGAGGCATGGTTACGACTCTCGACGGGGCCAAGGCCGTCGATCGGTTCGCCCAGCGCGTTCAGAATGCGGCCCAGCACTGCTTCATCGGCAGGCACGGTGATCGGGCGGCCCGTATCCTCGGCCAGCAGCCCCCGCCGCAGGCCCTCGGTGGGGCCCATGGCAATGCAGCGCACGGTCCGGTTGCGGAGTTGTTGCTGCACCTCGGCGATCAGGTTGCGGCCTTCGGGCAGCGCAATGCGCACCGCCTGGTTGACCTGCGGGGGCGCGCCCTGGGCAAACTGAATGTCGATCACCGGCCCGATGATCTGTGTGATGATGCCGCGTGCCGGCTGGGTCATGGCTGGCCCCCGGCCTGCTGTACGGCCGAGCTGCCGCCGATGATGTCGAGCATCTCGTTGGTGATGGTCTGCTGCCTCGCTTTGTTGTAGCTGGTGCGCAGCCGCTCGATGAGCTCCTGCGCATTGCGGGTGGCCGTGCGCATCGCCATCATGCGAGCGGCCGTCTCGGCGGCCAACGACTCGAGGATGCTGGCAAACAGCCGAAACCGCAATACGGTGGGCAAGAGCCCGTCCAGCGCTTGCCGTGGGCCGGGCTCGTGAATGTACTGCCGGGGCGCCTGGCGCTCGATCTGCAAAGGCAGGAGTTGCTCGATAGTGGGTTCAAAGCGCGCGCCACCCAGAAAGCGTGCGTACGCCACCTGCACGGCGTCAAAGCGCCCTTCACGATAGCCGGCCAGCAGCCGCTGGGCCAGGTCCGACACCTCCTGCACCTGAATGCCGGGCGTAAGGCGCAGGTCGATGCGCTCGCTCTCTCCCAGCCGACGGATTACCTGGCCGCCATGGCTGCCGATGACCAGCAACTGCACCGGGGCGCTCTGGCCCTGCACGAAACGTCGCACCTGCGCAGCCATCGCCTGGTAATAGTCGCCGGCCATGCCGCGATCGCCAGTGACCACGACCAGGGCCATCGACTGCACCGCCGTGCGGCCAGCAAAGACCGGATCGCCGCTGATCTCCTCGCCGGCGGCGTTGGCCAGCCGCCTCAACACGTCCCACGAGCACTCGGCGTACTTTTGCGTGGCCCGTAACCTGGCCCGCAGCCGCTGATGCTGCGCGGCCGACACCACCTGCATCGCGTTAGTCACCTTGGCGATGCTGGAGACGCTGTGAATGCGATCCTTGATCGCTGCCAGAGTCGCCACAGTCAGCCTCCGGTGTGCCCCAGCGCGGCTCTGGCCTCGCCGAGCACCAGGTCGAGCTGCTCGACGATCCGCGGCGTCAGCTCTTGCTGAATCTCGATGGCGTTGCGCAGGCCCTCAAAAGACTGCTGCAGGATATCGACCAACGAGTCGGCAAAGGGGGCGATCTCGTCGATGCGCAGGTCAGCGAGATAGCCGTGGCCGGCCGCATAGTAGAGCACGATCTGGTGCACCATGTCGACCGGCGCATGTTGTGGCTGCTTGAACAGCTCCACCAGGCGTGCTCCGTGGTCGAGTGCCTCCTGAGTGCGATGGTCCAGCTCGGTGCCAAACTGCGCAAAGGCCGCCAGCTCGCGATACTGGGCGAGCGCAAGGCGCAACTGGCCGGCCACGGTCTTCATCGCGGGCACCTGGGCAGCCCCGGCCACGCGCGACACCGACAGCCCGGCATTGATGGCGGGCCGCACGCCGGCGTGAAAGAGCTCGCCCTCGAGGAATATCTGCCCGTCAGTGATCGAGATGACGTTGGTGGGAATGTAGGCTGCCAGGTCGCCCATCTGCGTCTCGATGATGGGCAGCGCCGTCATCGAGCCCCCGCCGAGGGCCTCGGACATGCGGCCTGCCCGCTCGAGCAGGCGCGAATGCAGGTAGAACACATCGCCTGGAAAAGCCTCGCGGCCTGGAGGTCGCCGGAGCAAGAGCGAGATCTGTCGATAGGCCCAGGCGTGCTTGGTGAGGTCGTCATAGACGATGAGCACGTCGCGCCCCTGCTCCATGAACTCTTCGGCGATGGCGCAGCCGGCATAGGGCGCCACGTACTGCACAGCGGCTGGCGCCGAGGCATCGGCGACGACCACCACCGTGTGCTCCATGGCGCCAAAACGGTGCAGGGTGGCCACCGTCTCAGCCACGTTCGACATCTTTTGCCCGATGGCCACATAGACACACAGCACATCATCGGCCTGCTGATTGAGGATGGCATCGATGGCCAGTGTCGTCTTGCCAGTCTGGCGGTCGCCGATGATGAGCTCTCGCTGACCGCGCCCGATGGGCACCAGTGCATCGATCGCCTTGATGCCGGTGATGAGCGGCTGGCGTACAGGCTCGCGCTCGACGATGCCCGGCGCGACGCGCTCGATGGGGCGCATGACGTTGCTGGCGATGGGGCCGGCATCGTCCAGCGGGCGGCCCAGTGGGTCGACCACACGGCCGAGCAAGCCGTTGCCCGCTGGCACCGAGATGATGTGCCCCAGGGCGTGCACGGCCGAGCCCTCGATGATGCCTTGGTGGTCGCCCAGTACCGCTACGCCCACCACATCGGCCTCAAGATTGAGGGCCAGGCCGACCGTCTCGTCATCGAACCTGACCATCTCGCCCACCATGATGTCGTGCAAGCCCGAGATGCGCGCGATGCCATCGCCAACTTCGATGACGGTGCCAATAGAGATCGGCGCAAGTGTGAACTGGTACTCGCGGGTAGCGCGCAGAATGGCCTCGGCCAGCCCGCGATCGTCGGTACGGCGAGGGGTAGGGCTCATGTCGTGCTCGCGCGGTCGTGCGCGAGGCTCTCGCGCAGTTGCTCGCGCAGGTGGTGGCCGAGCTGATTCAGCTTGCCGGCCAGGCTGCCATCAACGACCACATCGCCGACGCGCAGCCACACGCCGCCGATCACCGCTGGGTCGACCTCAAACGATATGGTGCTCCAGGGGCCGAAACGCTGACGGCAAAGAGCCCCGACCGCATCTTGCTGGGCCCCATCGAGGGCCACAGCGCTGCGGACGACCACGCGGGGCAGGGTCTCGCTGACGAGAGCCGCAACAGAGGGTAGGGCGGGCATCAAGGCTGCTGCACCTCGGGCATCTGCCGCGCCTCATCGATGAACTGCTCGACGAGACGGCGGTGCCGCTCCTCATCCATCTCGGTCTCGAGCAGCCGCGAGGCCGCCGCCAACGAGACGGCGATCATCTCCTCTCGCAACTGCACCTGCAGCTCGGCCTTTTCGCGGGCCAGTTGCTCCTGAGCGCGCTGCTGTAGCTCGTAGGCCTCCTGGCGCGCATTCACCAGGATCTCTTGCCGCATTTGCTCGGCCGAGCGGGTGGCCGTCTCGATGATCTCGCCCGCTTCGCGGCGGGCATCATCGGTGAGCGCCTTGGCCTGCGTTTGAGCGTGCTGCAGGGTGCGCTCGGCCTCCTCGGCATCCTGAAGGCCCTGCTTGATGCGCTCGGCGCGCTGCTCCAGCTTGCGCATGACCGGTTTGACCAGCGCAACGGAGAGGATAAAGGCGAACAACAAAAAGTTGACCGCCTGGGAGATAAAGAGCCCCAGATCGAGGCCGAGCTCCTTCACTGCGAGTGTCCTTTCGAGCTCTAGGCGACGAACTTGATGGCCAGGGCCACCACCAGGGCGTAGATGGCGATGGCTTCCGTAAAGGCGAGCGCCACGATCAGGTTGGTGCTGATGCCACGCTCGGCCTCGGGGTTGCGCCCCAGGGCCTCCATCGCGGCAGCTGCCAGCCGTCCGATGCTGATGGCAGGCGCCAGGGCGCCCAGCGCAATCGTCATACCCGCGATAAGGTCGCGGCTCATCTCCATGATCCTCTCCTTTACACCGCTGGATGCATTCCGCCTACGAGCGTGCCTCAGCACGAGCCGGCGGCTCGTCCTCGTGGCCCGCTGCCGCGCGAGCGAAAAAGGCTGCGCTCAACACGGTAAAGATAAAGGCCTGAATCAGGCCGCCCAGCATCTCGATGCCCATGAAGGGCAACGAGGCAAGGTAGGGCGCCAGGAAAGCCATCACCACTAGCAGCACCTCGCCGCCAAAGATGTTGCCAAACAGACGAAAGCCGAACGACAACACCTTGGTGATCTCTTCCGAGATCTCGAGCACGCCAATGAACAGGTCCAGCAGGCCCCTCAGTAGTAGCCTGGCCGAGGGACGCTTGCCGCGAAAGAGCTCGCGAAAGTAGGTCACAAACCGCTCGATCGCGATGAACCGCATCAGGTGCTTCCACCAACCCCGAAAGCGGACGCCAAACACCTGCGAGGCAGCCACCGAGGTGACGGCCAGGGCTAGAGTGGCGTTCAGGTCTGATGTGGCCGACCGCAAGACGGGCGCCACAATGGTTTGCCCGCTCTCCGTGCTGCGCAGCACGATACTGCCCACACCGGGCAGCAGAGCCAGCCAGTTCGAGAACAGGATATACAGGAAAAAGCACACCAAGAGCGGGAAAAAGACACGAGTGCGCTCGCCGGCAAAGGACGCAACATAACCGTAGAGAACCTCAAACAGCGCCTCGATGGCATTCTGCGGCGAACGCCCGGCTGGCGCATCCACCAGCCGGCGGGCAATGAAGGCCCCAACCACCACCAAGACCAGCCCGGCCAGTGCGCCCGTGAGCAGCGTGTTGGTGATGCTCAGCCCGCCGACGCGCCACAGCAGTTCGGGCTGCATCTCGATATGGACGTGCTGCACCTTGTAGGGCGTAATGACGTTCGCCAACACAAGGAGCGCGCCTATGAGCAGAATGACGACTTTGCGCATTGCCTCAAGCGTTCTCGAGTTTGTCTCGATGCCGTCGGACGGCCCTGACCATCAGCACCATGCCCAGGCCAAAGCCGACCAGTGCCAGCAGCGCGGTGAACAGGACGGCCGTGTGGAGCTGCCGATCGAGCCACACGCCCAACGCTGCGCCGGCCACCGCGGGCAGCGCAGTGAGCGCCAGCACCTGCACGCCCAGGCCGATCGATCGACGCAGCATCTTGCCGTTGAGGGCGCGTTGAGCACCGCCGTCGAGCTGGACAGAGGCGTTGGCAGCCATGCGGTAGAGCGTTGCCTGGCCCGCCAGCGCGCCCACCACCAACAGCACGATGGTAAAGATCGGCGATGCACCTGCCACCCGATCGAGCCAACGGCCCAATGCCAGGCTGCCCAGCAACATGGCTGCCGACAAGAGGCCCATGGCAACGCCCAGCTCTGAGGCGAGGCCCACCATGTGGCCCATACGACCCTTGGGGTCTGGTGGGTCCTGTTTACCCTGTTCGCCGATCATGGCGAGATGATAGGTCGGCCCGTGGGGGGTGTCAAAAGCAACGCCCGGCGCCTCCTCGACGTCGCAGGTGATGGGCCGCGCGAGGGCTAGTCTGCCAGGTCCAGATCCTCGTGCTCGTGGGCATCGGCCATAGGATGCCACGCCCGGCCGTCGCGCTCGATAAAGGCCGCGGCCTGGGCGGGCCCTTCACTGCCACGGGCGTACGGCACGGGGGTCACTGGCCCGAGCAAGGGCTCGCACAGCGCCCAGGCCAGCTCGATCTCGTCGCTACGGGCAAAGAGTGAGGCATCGCCATTGATGGCGTCGAGCAGCAGACGCTCATAGGCGTCTGGGAGCGCGTCGGCCCCAAAGTGCTCGCCATAGTGAAAGACCATGTTGACCTGCTCAGCCTTCATGCCGGCGCCTGGCATCTTGGCCTGAAACAAGAGATGCATGCCCTCGTTGGGCTGGATAAAGAGCGAGATGCTGTTGGGCTGCAGAGCGGTGTTCTCGGGAAAGAGGTGGTGCGGCACCTGTTTGAACACCAGAGTGATCTCGGTCGATTTGGCACACAGGGCCTTGCCGGTGCGCACGTAGAATGGCACACCCTGCCAGCGCCAGTTGTCGACCATCAACTTGAGCGCCACAAAGGTGGGCGTGCGCGATTCAGGTGCGACTTTGGGCTCATCGCGGTAGCCCTCGTACTGCCCCCAGACCCCATCCGACGGGCTGAGCGGGCGGATCGACTCGAGCACCTGCACCTTGGCGTCGCGCAGGTTCTTGGCGTTGAGCGACGACGGTGGCTCGAGCGCGGTGAGCGTCAGAAGCTGCAGCAGATGGTTCTGGAACATGTCGCGCAAGATGCCGGCGCCGTCAAAGTACCCGCCGCGATGCCCTACGCCGACAGTCTCGGCCATGGTGATCTGCACATGATCGACATGGTTGCGGTTCCACAAAGGCTCAAAGATGCTGTTGCCGAAACGGAACATCAGCAGGTTCTGGACGGTCTCTTTGCCCAGATAGTGATCGATGCGGTAGACCTGAGGCTCGTCAAAGACCTGGTGGACCTGACGGTTGAGCTCTTGAGCCGTGGCCAGGTCATGCCCGAACGGCTTTTCGATGATGATGCGGGTCCAGCCTTCGGTCTGCCGGTTGAGTCCGACCGCGCCCAACTGCGCGACGACCACCGGGTAGAGAAACGGCGGGATCGCCAGGTAGAACAGCACGTTGCCGCTGCGCCCCTCGCCGTCATGCAACGATCGCAGATGCTGCGCCAGACGATGGTAGGTGGCCGGATCGTCATACTCGCCCGAGAGGTACGAGATACGCTCGGCGAACTGGGGCCAGTGCTCGCACATCGTGGGCTTGAGACGGGCATAGGAGAGCACGCCCTGATAGAGCTGGGCATGAAAGGCGCTCAGCTCGAGGTGGCTGCGTGCGAGCCCGATGATGCGTGTGCGTGGATCGAGCAGGCCTGAGCAGGCCAGGCTATGCAGCGCGGGCACCAGTTTGCGTTGTGTGAGGTCGCCAGACGCGCCCACAATGACGATGTTGGCAGGCTCAGAGCTCTGGAGCATGACCCTTCCACCCGAGAGATGTAGCGTCATGATAGTGGGGAATGGCTGCTGTGCCAAGGCATCAGGCCGTGGGTGCGGTCGTCTGTGAAACCGCCGCGAGCAGGGCTGCCACCAGGTCTGGCGGCGCGGCCGTGGGGGTGGGGATCGTCTCACCCTGCCACAGGCGATCGAGCCGCTGCTGATCGTTGCCGATCCATGCCGAGGCGTCGATGCCGGACGCCAGGCGCACAACAGCGCCAGCCTCGCGCACGCGCGAGGCCGTGATCGCCTCGCGAAGCTGCTCTATCGCAGGGGCATCGAGCCCCAACGGCACGACCACCAACTCGCGGGTCCCCTTGGCCAGCGCCTGGCGGAGTCTCCCTGCGAAGGGAGTGCCGGCCATTGACGATTGCAGTTGCACGCCTGCGCGCCCATCGAGCAGGGCACCGAGGTCGCTCGCCAGTGTCTCCAGCGACTCGACGGCTGGACTGACGCCACCCATCAGTGCATAGGCCCTACGAACGCGCCCGCACGCCCGCGGAAAGGCCAGCCAGTGAGTCGTGGGCAGGCCGCGGGCCGCGCGCTGGCGTGTGTAGGTGGCCCACGGCGCCGGCCCGTCGTAAGTGCGCGACTCCCAGGCGCCCACAAGGTAAACACCGATGACGTCAGACCAGCTCGTTGGCGCATCGGGCGCCATGTAGGGGGGCACCCACGGGGCCTTGAGCAGCTGGCGCGCATTGGCGGCATAGGCCACCAGAGCGCAGAAAGCGATCACCGCCAAACCCATCAGGGCGGCAGCTCTGTTGGTCAGGGCCAGAGGCACGATCAGCATCGCGCCCAAGAGCGCGCCCAGGGCCAGGCGCAATGCCAGGTCACGCCGACGATCGCGTGGGGCCGCCCAGTAGTGGGGCAAGTTCCAGCCGAGCAGCATGCCGGCCGCGAGCAGCGCAACGCGATTCCAGACGGTGCCCCACATCAGCGATCAGTGCCCGCCAACATTGCCCAGCGCATAGGAGAGGCCCACGCAGACGAGGCCCGCAATAAGCATGCGAACTCCCGACCGCACCAGGCTTTCGCGGGCAACGTTGGCGAGGAATACGCCCAGGGCGAATAGCATCACCATGGCGATGCCCAGCGAGGCATAGTAGCACACGCGGATATCGGGCAGCGTCGAGGCCAGGAAAAAGGGGATGATCACCATAGAGCCGGCCACCAACGGTGAGAGCCCATCGATGATGGACACCACCACAACCGCAAACTTGCCGGCGCGCGCCTGTTTAGAGTCGCTCAAGTCGCGAAGCATCGCCTGCTCCAGTTCGGCCAGCTCGTGCTTGCGCTCGGCGGCCTCGGTCATGTAGGCGCCCCAGAATCCCGAGATGCCCATGGCCACTGAGGTTGTGAGACCGGTGTAGATGACGATGAACGGATCGGCGATGCGGGCGATCAACGAGCCCATCAACACGCCGATCATCGTCAGAATGCCGTCGAAAGCGTTCATCGCAAAGTATCGACGCCCGATCTCGTCGATGCCGGCGATGCGCCGGTACTCGCGGAACTGCTTTAGCTTGATAAACTCCATCTCTCCCTCAACGTCAGCACTATGCTGCTGCTATCCTCTGCGCGCCGGGCCCACACCGATGTGGGGCACAGCAAAGCTCACCTCAGAGCGAGGTGAGACATCGGAAAGTGCAGCTTGGCAAAGACGATGGGGAGAGGCCGAGCTATACAGGCAGCGCCAAAGTCTGGCGAACTCGGGGCCTGACCAGGTTGGTCCGGGTCAGGACTTGAGGGTTCTGAAGGTTCGGTCACGGTGGGGCGGTCTCCTGTACCACTCTCATTGTGCAGCACCATTATAGCACATGATTACGCCTTGGCAACTCGTGTTGGAGCCTGCTAGCTGGATTCGGACTGCCCGGAGGGCTTGCGCAACAGGCCCGATCCGGCCACCAGGTCGAGCATCTCCATGGTGATGGCGTGCTGACGTGCGGCGTGATAGCCCTGGGTCAGCTCTTCGATCAGGTTCTTGAGGTTGGTGCTGGCGGCGTCCATCGAGCGGTACCGCGCGGCATGCTCGCTGGCTGCAGACTCGGTGACCAGCTCAAACAGGCGCACGCCGCGATATTGCCGTGCCGAGCGCTCAAACAGCAGCCGTGGATCAGACTCGATGATCGGCGGGGGCCACTGCTCTTCGCGGGCGGGCAGTTCGTTGGCGCTGACGGGCAACCAGCGCACCATCTCTGGCGGGCTCATCCGGCCGGGTGCATAGGGCGCATGGATCACCTCGACCGCGTCCACCTGGCCTGAGGCTACCATGGACTGCAGGTCGCCACTGATCTCGCCCACCAGGTCGAGCGCAGGCAGTCTGGTGATCGGCGCCGTATACGCGCGCACGGGCTCCACACCACTCTTCCGAAAGTGATCCAGAGCGCGTGCCCCCAGCGTGGCCACCAGCACGTGGCTGGCTCTGATCCTGAGTTGCCCGATGAGTGCATCGGCGCCCCTGAGCACCGTGTCATTGTAAGCGCCGCACAGGCCCTGCTCTGAGGCGATGACCAGCACCAGCACGTTGCGGGCTGGTGGCTCCTCGCTGAAAAAGCCCTGCGACATGGCCAGCTCGGTGTCGATATGGGGCCATACGTCGGCGATCACTTTTAGCAGGTTGGCTGAGAATTCGCGGCAACCCTGAAGGCGGCGCAGCCCGCTGCTCCACGAGCCGGCCGCGATGGTGCGCAGCGAGGTGATGATCGGCTGTATGCTACGGATGTTGTCGAGCCGCTCCTTGATGCGCTCGAGGTCCTCCATCGCTAGCTCCTCGTCTCTTCGAAGGCCTCGAACAGGGTGCCGATGCCCCGCTCGAGCTCTGGCGTGAGCTCGCGATCCTCCTCGATGTGACGGATGACGCCACGATGCTCGGACTGTGCAAAGGCCCACAGGTCCGCTTCGTAGCGCACCACCTCAGTGAGAGGCAGATCGTCCAGGAAGCCGCGGTCGGCCGCCCACAGGATCAGGATCTCCCGGGCCAGCGAGATTGGCGCCGCTGCCTCCTGCTTGAGCACCTCGCGCAGCCTTTGGCCCCGGGTGATCTGGTCGCGAGTGGCGCGGTCGATCTCGGCGCCAAAGCGGGAGAAGTGTTCGACCTCCTCGAACTGGGCGAGCGCCAGTTTGAGCCGGCCGCTCACCTGTCGCATGATGGGCTCTTGGGCCGCCGATCCGACGCGCGACACCGACAGCCCGATGTTGATCGCGGGCTTGATATCCTGGTTGAACAACTCGGGGTCGAGATAAATCTGGCCATCGGTGATCGAGATCAGGTTGGTGGGGATATAGGCCGAGATGTTGCCGCGGCGCGTCTCGACGATCGGCAGCGCCGTGATACTGCCGCCGCCCAGCTCTGGGCTCAGGCGGCAGGCACGCTCCAGCAGGCGTGAATGCAGGTAGAACACATCGCCGGGATAGGCCTCACGTCCTGGGGGCCGCCGCAGCAGCAGCGATAGTTCGCGATAGGCGTCGGCGTGCTTGGTCAGGTCGTCATACACCACCAGCACGTCGCGTCCCTGGTCAAGAAAGCCCTCGGCGATGGTGCAGCCGGCATAGGGCGCCAGATACACCAGCGCAGGCGGGTCATCGGGCGAGGCCATCACCACTACCGTGTGCGCCATGGCGCCATGCCGCTCGAGCGTGCGGATGGTCTGCAACGTCGAGCTCTTGCGTTGGCCGATGGCCACGTAGACGCACACCACGCCCGTGTCGCGCTGATTGATGATGGTGTCGAGCGCGATCGTGGTCTTGCCGGTCTGGCGGTCGCCGATGATGAGTTCGCGCTGACCGCGGCCGATGGGGATGATCGCATCGATGGCCTTGATGCCCGTGTGCAGGCTGGTATCCACTGCCTGGCGCTCGACGACGCCGGGCGCCTCGCGCTCGATAAAGCGTCGCTCGTCCACATAGAGCGGCCCCTTGCCGTCCACCGGCAGGCCTACCGGCGAGACCACGCGCCCCAGCAACTGGTCGCCGATGGGCAGCATGATGCGCCGGCCGGTGGACCAGACGACGTCGCCGCCCTGAATACCCTCATCAGAGCCGAGCAGGATGCAATCGGTCCAGTGGGTGTCGACGTTCATCACCAGGCCCAGAACCCCGGCTGAAAAGCGCACCAGTTCGTCGGTGCGCGCCTGCGGCAGGCCCCAGATCGAGGCCACGCCGTCGCCCACCTGGCGCACGGTGCCCACATCGTACACCGAGACTCTGGCGCGTACTTCGCGCCCTTTGGTCGCAACGGTCTCGAGCAACGCATCGAGAGAGCGACGCGGCTGGCCTATCAGATGGTCGATGAACGACTCTGGGAGCTCGGTTGCCTCGCCACCCTGCGTGGTGGCCGCAAAGGGCGCCTCATCGAGCAGCCGCAGCTCGGCATCCATCTCGAAGGGCGGGCGGCCTGGGCCAGCGCCGGTATCAGACATCTCGGCCTCCGGCTCCCAGTCGCTCGACCATGCCCTCCGACACGCCGTCGCGGACGCGATGGAGCTGGTTCAGAACGGTGTTGTCAAGCAGCCGGTCGCCCACGCGGATCTGGATGCCGGCAATGAGCGCAGGGTCGACAGCGGCGTGCAACTCGATGCGACGGTCGATCAGCGATGACAGGGCATCAGTAAGGTTGCGCGTCTGCTCGGGCGACAGCGACACCGGCGTGGTGACGAACGCGGTGGGTAGACGCCCGGCCATGGTTCGACGGTAGCCCTCGACCTCGTCCTGCGGCATCTGGTAGATCTGTGCCAACAGGTTCGAGACAAGATCATCGTGAGCGCGACGTGTCGTCACCGATTGCAGCACGTTGGCCGACAGCCCCATGATCGTGTCGAGGATATCGCCAAACTTTTCGCTCACCACCTCGTCGCGCAGGCGCTGGATATCGCGTCGCATCTTTGCGGTGGCGCCATCGAGGCGCACGCGCGCCTCGCGCATCGTCTCGGCCGTGCGGGCCTCGGCATCGCGGGCCGCCGCCGCCAGAATCTCTTCGCGTGTGCGATCGATGACCGCCATGCGTTGCTCCCACTCGCGCTTGAGCTCTGCGGCTTGCGCCTCCTGGTCGCGTGCGCTTTGCAGCGCCTCCGCCAGGTCACCGCTGCGCTCGTCGAGCTTGCGGCGTAGTGGCCGGAACACGAGATAGTACAGAATCACCAACAGCACGGCAAAGTTGATGATCTGGTACGCTATCGTGCGCCAATCGAGATCGAGCATCGAATGACTCCTAGAATCCAAAGATTCCGCGGAACGGGTTGGCAAACAGCAGGATCAAACAGATCAGCAGCACATAAATGGCCGTGGACTCGAGCAAGGCCAGCGTGACAAAGAGCAGGCCACGAATGCGGTCGGCAACGCTGGGTTGGCGCGCCATGTTGTCAAACGCCTTGATCACCGCCTTGCCTTCCATGACGGCCGCGGCGATAGTGCCAAAAACGATGGCAGCGCCAACGACGATCGTAGTGACCACGGCGAACTTGAGGGTCTGCTCGGGTGACATTGTATCTCCTTTCAGGTTGTGGGTTCGTCGGATCCCATGGCATCGAGCATAAAGACCACGGTCAGAGTGGTGAAGACCAGAGCCTGCAACACGCCGGTGATGGCGCCCAGCGCGTTGAGCGGCAGAGGCGCGATCAGCGGCACCAGCATGAACATCACGGCGCCGACGATCTCGCCGGCCAGTACGTTGCCAAAGAGACGCAACGCCATCGACAGGACTCGGCTGAACTCACCCAGCAGCGTGAGCGGCAGCAGCAGAAACGACGGCTCCACAAACCGCTTGAGTGCGGCCAGCAGGCCGTTCTTGCGGGCAGCAAAGTAATGGCTCGAAGCGAGCGACACCAGCGACAACGCCAGGGTGGTGTTCAAGTCGCGCGTGGGCGACCTGAACACGGGCACCAAGCCCAACAGGTTGGCCAGGCCGACGAAAAAGATCATCGTCACCAGATAAGCCACCATGTCATGCTGGGGCTGCCCCCCCGAGTTGATCACCAGCTCTTCGACATAGTCCCACAGCACTTCGATGAGCAACTGCCAGCGCCTGGGCCGCCAGACACGAAAGCGCCGAAACGCCAGCAGCCCTAACGTGGCCACGATCGCAACCACGATCCAGGTGTATACCACCGTATCGCTCACCGGCCAGGAGCCGATGGTCAGCGTTTTCGGAAAGACCGCCTGGATGTCCACGCACTACCTCATCAGGCTTACTGGCCCTTTTGCCACTCTCCTGATCAGCCACCAGCGGCCACACCACATCGCCAGGCCGAGGCCAAGGCAGGCTGCCGGGCCCATCTGCGTGGCCAGCACGATGGCTGGCGCCCACATCAGCACGCGGAACGCCAGTCCTCTCACTAGCCGATCCCTTGCGCGCAAGGAAGTCAGCGCCTCAACGGCCTGCAACTCGTGCCGCAACAGGGCAAGATGCGCGCAGGACCAGGCCATGCCCAGCCCAAGCCCTGCCAGCGTCTGCCACCAGAGGCTCACAGGCCAAGCTCCTCGAGCTCGCCATCGGCAAACTCCTCACTCAGGCCCGCCACCGCCTGCCCGAACAGTCCATCATGGTCCTCGGACAGGCCCTCATCGCCGGCACTCCCAACCATCAGCACGCAGCGCTCTGCATCGATCCGGACGGTGCCCCCCTCGACGGCCACAGAGCCACTGCCCTCGTCGGTCTCATAGCTGACCTCGCCCTGGCCCAGCGACCCCACGAGCGGCGCATGGCCAGGCCACACGCCCAGCATGCCATCGGCCAGGGGGATCTGCACCCAGCGCACCTTACCCGCAAAGATGACCGCTTCGGGAGAGACCACGACGAGTTGCACCGCCTCGCTCACAGTGTGGCAGCCTTTTCGACGGCGTCGTCGATCGAGCCCACCATGTAGAAAGCCTGCTCGGGGAGGTCGTCGTGCTTGCCCTGGAGGATCTCGTCAAAGCCGCGCAATGTCTCGCTGATGGGCACGTAGCGCCCTGGCTGTCCGGTGAACTGCTCGCTCGAGAAAAAGGGCTGCGTCAAAAAGCGCTGCAGTCGCCGAGCGCGGTGCACCACCAGCCGATCATCTTCCGACAGCTCGTCGGTGCCCAGGATCGAGATGATATCCTGCAACGCCTGGTACTTGGCCAGCAGGGCTTTGACCTCGTTGGCAATGCGCACGTGCTCTGCGCCCACGAAGCGCGGTTCGAGCATCTTGGACGAAGAGGCCAGCGGGTCGACTGCCGGGTAGAACCCCTGGCTCGAGAGGCGCCGCGTGAGCACCGTGATCGCGTCCAGGTGGCTAAAGGCTGCCACCACGCCGGGGTCGGTGACGTCGTCAGCAGGGATATAGATGGCCTGCACCGAGGTGATGGCGCCCTCGGTGGTGGTGGTGATGCGCTCTTGCAGCTCGCCCATCTCGGTGGCCAGGGTAGGCTGGTAACCCACTGCACTCGGCACGCGCCCGAGCAGGGCCGAGATCTCGGCGCCAGCCTGCACGTAGCGATAGATGTTGTCGATGAACAAGAGCACGTCGCGCCCGCCATGGTCTCGAAAGTGCTGCGCGATGGTGAGCGCCGTCAAGGGCGTGCGCAGCCTGGCGCCGGGTGGCTCATTCATCTGACCGAACACGAGCACGCTCGACTCGATGACGCCGCTCGACCTCATGCTCTCCCAGAGGTCATTGCCCTCACGCGTGCGCTCGCCCACGCCGGCGAATACCGCCACCGCTTCCTGAGTGTTGATGCTGTGGCGGATCAGCTCGATGACCAGCATCGTCTTGCCCACGCCGGCGCCGCCAAACAGGCCGATCTTGGCGCCTTGCCCGTAGGGTGTGAGCAGGTCTACGACTTTGAGGCCGGTCTCGAGGATTTCGGTGGAGAGGCGCTGCTGGGGCAGTGTGGGAGCATCCAGATGAATGGGGCTCGTCGCCACATCGGGGGGTAGCGGGGGGCCATCGTCAATGGGCTGTCCCAGCACATTGAACATGCGCCCCAGGGTCGCTTCGCCCACCGGCACGTGAATGGGTTGGCCCGTATCTACCACCCGCATGCCCCGACCGAGGCCAGACGTCGATGCCATGGCGATGCAGCGCACCGTCGCAGGGTCCACGTGTTCCTGCACCTCGATGACCAGGTCGCTGCCATCATCCCTCTTTACCAACAATGCGCTGGCAATGGTGGGCAGATCGCCAACGCGAAACCGCGCATCGACGACGACGCCCATGACCCGGGCTACCTGGCCCTCTCTCAACTGGCTGACTCCTTGATAGTGGCTTGGCCGCCTCGTGAACGCGAGGGGCGGTCGGGCAGAAACGCTCGGACGAGCCAATGTCGTCGATCGTTGACGGGTATGGCCGGCAGCCGCGCGATGCGCAGAGCCGCTGCGCCCAGCCCCAGCAGCGTCCACAAGAGGAGCGCGGCGTGGGGGAACACAAGGTTGAACAGGTAGTGATCGGCAATGCCTGCGACAAGCGCGCCGGCAATCGCGGTGGTGACCCCATAGCCGATAGCCTGCAGCAGCGGATCGCGCGCCAGAGTTCGGCGGCGCACCAGAAACCTTACCATATAGGCAGCCATCGTGGCAAGAAAGGCGGTCAGGCCGACTGCGCCCATCTCCTCAGCGACGAGCAGGTACACACTTGACACCCCCAGATAGGTGTCGATCTCGGGCGTGCCGCTAAAGCCCACCCCGACCCACGGGTGCCGTCGGATGAGCGTGAGGGCATCTTTGTACTCACCAAAGCGCATCTGCATGGCCAGGTCCTCGCCCTGGAAGCCCTCGACGAGCCGTTGGGCATAGGCCTGCGTCTGCGGCAAGAGCATGAGCAACACCACCCCGATGGCGCCGAGCCACAGCAGCTTGCGGTAGCGCAACAGGCCCAACAGGCCGATGCCCACCGCCAGCCCCACAAAGGCGCTGCGCGAGAGGGTTAGCATCAAGCAGAGGGCGGTGATGCCCACCATGCCGCCCAGCGTCCAGCGAGGCAGCAACGTCTCTGGGCTCAGCAGCAGCGCCACGCCCAGCACAGTGGTCATGATCAGCACCCCGCCCAGCACGTTGGGGTCCACCGAGGTGCCAATGGCCCGTAGCGCCTGCTGGGGATCATCCTCGATGTAGCGCAACACGTCACCGCCCGGGTAGCGCAAGGCGGTGAGCGCGTTCAGCGCCCGCAGGGCGGTCTGCTTGGGCAGCACATAGAGCAAAACCCCGATCGACCCTGCCGCCGCGCCGCCCACGACCACGCCGTGCGCAGCGATGAGCAGTTGGTCTCGGGTGCGGACGATGTTGATGACCAGCACGAACGAGAAGATGGCCAGCAGCAGCTCGACAAACCGACGCAATACCGTTGAAGTCAGTGGCGCATAGGTGAGGCCGACGATAAACGAAAAGAGCGCCAGTGCGCCAAAGATGAGCATTCCCCCGATGGGCAGCTCGGCGATCAGCTCGCGGTCTTTGTGCAGGGCAACACGGGAGAGCCAGACGACAAAGGCGCCCACCAGCGCCAGGTCGAGGAAAGTGGGGGCAAAGCCGATATCGACTGGGAGCGCGGCGAATGGCAACACGAACACCACCGCCAGCACCGCCAACAGGGCAGCCAGTGGACTGCGCAGCAGCACATAGGCGGCCGCCAGCGCCAGGACGGCGCCGCTGCCCAAAACGGGACCCAAGAGCCCCACCAGGACGCCGATCGGCGCACCCACCAGCAACACCAACACGCCTGTGGCGAGTGCGCGCCTAGCCATGCCGGGGTGAGTGGCATGGCGAAGGTAAAAATCGGCAAAGTTGAACTTGGCCGCACCGAGCATAAAGGAGCCGCCTATTGCTATTGAGAGCCCATGTCTCGGCCACCCATGGCAGCCGGTCGGAAGACCCGCGGCAGGTCTGCTAGATGGTAGCATAGCAAGAGCAGGTCGGCAAAGGCCAACAGGTTGAGGCCATGATCACCGTCGTGCCCTGCCCAGTACGAACTGCATCAGCAGTATCACGGCGGCCACCACCAACAGAGACAGCGCGCTGCCATCGGGCTTGACGAGCAGCACATAGGCCAGCACGGCAGCCAGGCCCACCCCAATGACCGCATAGCGGCCCCATTGACTCAACCAGACGGTCTGCCAGAGCGCCTGGACCCTAAAGACCCCCTTCAGCCCGCCGTTCAGAGCGAGCTGGTACTGCTCGCGGGCCAGTGCGCGTTGGCCCGACTTGGCCAGCGCCATGCCGTAGACGTAGCGATCCATGGCCGCGTCTGAGAAGGGGTGCGCCGTTACCGCAGACATCACCTCAGCGGCCCGCGCATACCTGCGCCGCAGCACCAATATGCGCCCCAAGGCGCTCGCAGCGCGGTAAAAGTGAGGATTCATCTCAAAGGCTTGCTCGAGGTAGTCGATCGCTTGCTCATAGTTCTTTTGCTGCGCCTCGAGGATGCCCAGGTTCGAGTAGGCCAACGAAGCTGCATAGGGATTGGCCTCGCGCAGAGCGATGACCTCCTGAGCAGCCTCACGAGCGGCGGTATTGTTGCCGGCCGTCAGGTGTAGATAGGTTTGTGCATGCCAGGCCAGCGCCGACATCGCGTCATGCTCGATGCCCTCAGGCAGGCCTGCAATGGCCTCTCGGGCGGCCGCCATGTGCTGCTCGGCAGCCTCGGGATCGCCTTCATCAGAGTCCACCTGAGCCAGCGTCAGCAGCGCTTCGGCGTCTGTGGGGGCCAGCTCGAGCGCGCGGGTGAGCGACTGGCGAGCGGCGCCCGTCTCGTCGAGCAAAAAGTGCAGCACTCCCATGGCGATGTGCCCCTCGGGGCGGCCAGCGTCGAGGGCGAGGCATTGCTCTGCTGCCTGGCGCGCGCCTTCATGGTTGCGCTGTCGGGTGAGAGTGCGCGCCAACCCGAGATGAGCGGCGTAGCAGTCGGGGGTCTCTGAGAGCATCGCACGAAAGGCCTCTGCGGCTTGATCGAGGGCGAGGTCAGCGTAGAGCGCATCGGCCTGAGCCAGGCGTTGCTCGAGCTCCTGGGCGGGCGTGGTCATGGTTGGCGCCTCCTGTCTAGGTGCCAAGTATAATGGCGCGACGCCTCGACACCAACTGACCGCAGAGAGCGTCGCGTCGGCCGCCGGCAAGGCCGATGGGGCTTTGACCCCGTCCTGGCCGGATGCTATAATCCGCAGCGCCATAGTTCAACCGGGGCGAGGTACGTGAAAAAACAGCTCGGCAACGTCATCAAGCTGTTGGTCAGCCTCGGGCTGCTGTTCCTTCTCTTTCGTCTGGTCGATCCCCAAGAGGCTCTGGCGGTGCTGTCGGGGGCCAACCGCTGGCTCTTGCTGGCCGCAGCCCTCCTTTTCCAGACCACACAAGTCATTCGCGCCTTTCGCTGGCGAGCCCTGCTGCTGGCCGTTGGGGTACAGGTGCCCGTGCGCAGGCTGGTGTATCTGTACTATGTGGGCACCTTCTTCAATACCTTTCTGCCTTCCGGATTCGGCGGCGATGCCGTCAAGATGTACGAGCTGAACCGCTACAGCCATCGCGCCTCCGAGTCGGTAGGCACTGTGCTGGTGGACCGGCTGGTGGGCCTGGTGGCGCTGTTCATCATGGGGCTGCTGGCCTGGCCGTTTGTGGCCCCAGCGTTGCCCCGCCTTGAGGGGCTCCTGCTGCTGGCGATCTGCTGCCTGGGGCTGGCGGGCACCTGGCTGCTGTTTCAGCGGCGCCTCATCGACCGCGTGCTGGGCATTCTGCCTGGCAAGGTGGGCAGCGCCATCACGCGGCTATACGAGGCCGTGCACACCTGTGGGACTAGTGCGCTATGGCGGTCCCTGCTCATCTCGCTGGGCTTTTACGGCGTGTTCTTTGCTATGGTCTATCTCATCGCACTGGCTCTGGCGGTAAGGTTGCCTTTCCTCTACTTTGTGGGGCTGATGCCGGTGATCTCACTCTCGATGATGATTCCCTCGGTGGGGGCGTTGGGCACCCGCGAGGGCGCCTATGTGCTGGCCTTTGCCGGCACCGGGTTGACCACCGCCCCCAAAGCCATCGCCATGTCGCTGGGATTCTACCTTATCAACGTGATCACCGGCCTGATCGGCGCCCTGCTGTACGCTGTGCGGGCCGTGAGCGACATGAAGCAGAAGCACTCTGAGAGCGGCAAGGGAGGCGTCTGATGGATCTCTCCATCGTTGTGCCCGTCTACAATGAAGAAGAGAACGTCCACTATCTCTACGAGCAGCTCACGAGCGTGCTCGATCCTCTGGGCCTGGAGTACGAGATCATCTGCGCCGACGACGGCAGCACAGACCACTCCTTTGAGCTCCTGGAAGAGCTGGCCCAGCGCGACCACCGCCTGAAGGTGATTCGCTTCAGGCGCAACTATGGGCAGACAGCGGGCTTTTCCGCCGGCTTTGACCACGCCATCGGCGACATCGTCGTCACCATCGACGCCGACCTGCAGAACGATCCGGCCAGCATCCCGGCCCTGCTCGACAAGATGGCTGAGGGTTATGACGTCGTTTCGGGTTGGCGCAAAGACCGACAGGATGCCCTGGTCAGCCGCAAGCTGCCCTCGCGGATCGCCAACTGGCTCATCACCCAAACGACGGGCGTGCACGTGCACGACCGTGGCTGTTCACTGCGTGCGCATCGGCTAGAGATCGTCAAAGACATGCGCCTCTATGGCGAGATGCACCGTTTTATTCCCGACATCGCCTCCTGGTTGGGCGCTCGCTGGACCGAGGTGCCCGTCAACCATCGGCCGCGCCGGTTCGGCAAGAGCAAGTATGGCATTGGCCGGACCTTTCGCGTGCTGCTCGACCTCATCACCATCCGCTACCTACAGGGCTATATGACGCGCCCCATCCGCATCTTTGGCAAGTGGGGCGTGATACTGGGCGGCGTGGGCGTCTTGCTGGGGCTGTGGCTCACAGCTCAGAAGGTGTTCATGGGTCAATCGCTGGGCAACCGTCCGGCGCTGGTGCTGGTGGTGTTGCTGGTTGTGATGGGCCTGCAGCTCGTTTCCATCGGTCTGCTGGGCGAGATGGTCATGCGCACCTACTATGAGGCGCAGGACCTCAAGACCTATCGCATCCGCGAGATCGTCGACCATAGCCATGATGCGACGGATGCAGGCTAGAGTCTCTCCGCAGGCCGCGCCACCACAGCGACGCCTGCCCTGGTCGGTCGTCGTCGTGAGCATCGCCATCGTGGCGGTCAGTGTGGGGGTGCTGTTCAGGGCGCCCTGGCCCGAGGCCAAGGCGGTGGCAGCGCTGCTGATCGACCTGGTCTTGCCCGGCTGGCTGCTCTACCGCCTCCTGTTCCGTGAGGGCGCCGCGCACACCCTGGTCGAGGCGGCGCTCATTGCGCTTGGCCTCGGCTATGTGTTCTGCGTGATTTGCACGCTTGGGCTGCACGATGTGCCCGGCCCCTTGACGCGGCTGCTTTCTGTGGGCGTTCTGGGTGCACTGCTCGGCCTACTGATTGCGGCGAATGTCGTCTGGCCCTATCAGGGGCGTCTGCGGCCGGTAGAGCGCTCGGACCGCGTGGCGCTGTTGGCGCTGGTGCTGGTCACGGCCGCCACGCGCCTCATCAACCTCTCGTACAGCGAGTTTCAGGGCGACGAGGTGGCCGTGCTGCACAAGGCGGCGGCCGCCATTCAGGGGCGCGATGATGTGCTCTTTCTGCACCGCAAAGGGCCGGCCGAGATTCTGCTAACGCTGCTGCCCTATGCACAGGGCATGGCCATCGACGAGTGGGGCGCGCGTCTGCCCTTTGCTCTGGCCAACGTGTTGGCCGTGGTGGCGCTCTATGAGCTGGGCCGCGCGGGGATTGGGCTGCGGGCTGCTGTCTGGGTCGCCGTGCTGACGGTGCTGAACGGCTTTTTCCTGGCGTTTGGTCGCATTGTGCAATACCAGAGCCTGGTGCTGGCGCTGAGCACACTTGGGCTGTTGATGGCGCTCCGCTATCAGCAGACCCGTGACCGACGGTATGTCTGGCTCTGTGCGCTCTTTCTGGGTGGGGGCGCTCTGGCACACTCCGATGCAGTCTTTGCCGCCATCCCCTCCGCCTGGCTGATCATCACGGCCATGATTGCGGATGGGCGCCGGCTGGGCAGCGCACTGCGCTTGCTGGCGGGGCCGTTGTTGCTGGGAGTCGTGCTGCTGGGCCTATTCTACGTGCCCTATGTGGCCAGCGATACCTTTGCCAACACCGCCGGCTATCTGGCCGGCCGCGTGGGCGATGCGCCTCCCTACAATAACCTGGGGCACCTGCTCGAGATCGGCACAGTCTATAGTGCGATCTACTATCTGGCCTTCCTGGGTGCTGTGGTGCTGTGGCTGCTGATGGTGCGCGCCGGTCGCAGTACACCGCTCAGCTGGGTGCTGCCCGTGGCGCTCGCCGTGCTCATGGTCCAGGCCATCGTTGAGCCCAAACTCTGGCGCTATGGCGATCAGCAGTGGGTTGGGATGCTCTTTGTGACGCTGCTGGCGGCGGCGCTGCCCGGCAAGACGCGATCGCAACTCACTCGCCCTGCGCTGCTGTGGATGGGCGTTCCCTTTGTCATCTTTATGTTTGGTTTTCGCGATCCGCGCACCCATGTGTATGTGTTCTTTCCTGGGGCAGTGGTGCTGGTGGCCGGCCAGCTTGCAGCCTGGCAAGAGGCGCTGGGCAGGCGTCGCTGGCTGGTGAGCGCTGCGGCCGCGCCCTGGCTGTTGTTGGCGGCGGCCTATCTGGTGATCGTCTTTATCAGCCATCAGCCTGAATACCGTCGTACCTATCCCGAGCACCGCATACACGCCTTCTGGGTGCCCTATGGCGACGAACTACCACCGCAAGGCCTGTTTGGCTTTCCCTACAGAGCTGGCTGGAAGGTGGTGGGGCAGCTCTATGAACAGGGCGTGCTCTCGGGCGACTATGACACCAACGAGGAGTTGCACATCACCCGCTGGTACACTCGCGCCCAACCCACCTGTGACAGCGACCCACGCTACTATATCCTGGCCGCTAACGTGCAGGATGAGCGCGAGGTGCCGCTCGATCAGATCGCCGATGACTATGGGCTGGTGGGCCGCGTGCAGCAGCATGGGCGGACCACGCTCGAGATCTACGAGCAGAGCCCGGTCACGCTGGCCTATCGCGAGTACGATGCCAGCGTGTTGGGAGCCGTCTTTGATCGCGCTCAAAGTGGCCCCTGGTACGACGCCGGCCAGCCACACCTGGAGCCTTTCGAGGGCATGCAGGCCGAGCTGCACGCCCGCCTGGGCGAGCACATCGAGCTGGTGGGCTATGCCGTCGACCGTCGGGCGGTGAGCACCCTGCAATCGTTCACTGTGACGCTGTACTGGCGTGCACTGGCGCCGGTGCCCGAGGGTTACACCGTGTTTGTGCACGTCGAAGAGCCCGGAGTCGCTTGGGCGCAGAAGGATACGCAGCCTCGCTGCGGCAACGCACCCACCGACCGTTGGGAGCCGGGCGAGGTGGTGGTCGATCGTCACACCATCTGGGTCAGCGACCATGTGCCCGTCGGTCAGCATACGCTGGTGGCCGGCATGTACCGGCTCGACACCGGTGAGCGACTGGTGGTCTTTGACGCTGACGGGCAGACGTTGGGCGACTATATGTCCCTGGGTACCATTGACGTTCAGCCGAGGCAATAGATCACCAGCATGCGACCGACCGACACGTCTCCAGATCGCCCTTTCCGCTGGCATAGCCTGGTGGTGGCTCTGTTGCTCACTGCCGTGGCGCTGGCCATGCGGTTGCCTAGGCTGGACGTCTTCATCACGCCCGACGAGCCCAAATGGGTGTGTCGCAGCATCAACTTCTACCGGGGCCTACGCGCCGGCGAACTGGCCCAAACGCGCCAGACGGGGCATCCTGGCGTCATCACTATGTGGCTGGGCGCGCCCTCTATGGATGTGGACCTCGACGACCCGTGGCTCGAGGTGTGCCAGAACCCCAGCATCTCTGACATCATCGAGGAGCATGGACCAGAGCGGCCGCGCGAGCTTGGAAGGCTCCTCTTTGACGCGCGCCGGGGCGTCGTCTGGTTCACGTCCATCTGCCTCGGGCTGAGCGTGCTATTGCTGTCGCGGTTGTTCGGGCTCAGGGTTGCTGGCCTGGCCGGCGTGCTGCTGGTGCTAGACCCGTTCTTGACGGCGCACTCGCGGTTCCTGCATCTCGATGCGGTCACCGCCAGCCTGATGCTGTTGAGTGCGCTGTGCCTGTTGGTGGCGCGACGATCACCCCGGCGGGCCTGGTGGGCGGCCTCAGGCGCTCTCGGCGGGCTGGCCATGATCAACAAGTCGCCGGCCATGTTCGTGATCGCGTTCGCGGGGCTGGTCATCGGGGTGGATTGGCTGCTGAAGCAGACCACCTTCAGGGTGGCGGTGCTTCGCATGGCAATCTGGGTTGGGGCGCTGGCCGTGGCGGCTTTTTCGGCCTGGCCAGCCATGTGGGTCGAGCCGCTGGCTACGCTCAAGCTCGTACTCGACACCGCCTTTTTCTACGCCGGCAACCCCCACGCCAACTCGAACTACTTCTGGGGCGCGCCGCGGCCAGACCCGGGGGCTGCTTTCTACCCTGTGGCGCTGGCCTTTAGGCTGACGCCGCTATCGATGCTGGGGCTGCCACTGGGCTGCATCTGGCTGGTGCGCAAGCACGAGCGTCGTGCGGACCTTTGGGTGGTGGGCGCCTTTGTGCTGCTCTACTCTGTGTTCATGACGCTCGGCCAGAAAAAGTTCGACCGATACCTCTTGCCCGTGCTGCCGTTTGTGCAGATCATCGTGGCGGTGGGTCTGTGGGGCGTGGTCGACTGGCTCGCCGCGCGGTTTGAGCGGTGGCTTCGTCGTTGGGCGCGGCCTCTGCTGGCGCTAGCCCTTGCGGCTGCCATCGCTTTTACGGGCATGGGCGTGTTGGCGCGACGGCCCTACTTCCTGACCTACTATAACCCGGTGCTGGGTGGCATCCGGACGGCGACGCGCGTCCTCCTGGTGGGCTGGGGCGAAGGGCTCGAGCAGGCAGCCGCCTACCTCAACTCGCTCTCAGATGGGCGCTCGAACACGGCCAGTTCGCGAGCGTTGCCCGGCTTTGCCCCCTTCTTTGAGGGCAGCGTGGTCCACGAGTCGAACTATGACCCTGCTACCGTGCGCTACGTGGTGCACTACATCAACGAGGTTCAGCGGCGCCTCGAGCCCGCCATGCTCGCGCGCTTTTACGATCGCGGCAACCCGCTGCACACTGTGCAGATCGATGGCGTCGACTATGTGTACATCTTTGCCAACCAGGCGACCCGGTTCGCCATCGACGCCATCACGGCCAACGCCGACCCCGCTCACGACGCCATTCTCATCGGCCGGCCATCGACCTTCACCGAGGACTATCAGGGCGACCTGCCGGTCTATGTCATCGACCCATTGGCCACCCAAGGCGAGGTGTTGGCACAACTCGAGCAGATACGCAGTGTCGCTGGGCGCATCTGGTTTGTCGACTACTGGCACAAGAACCCCCAGCCCACAGTGTTATGGCTCCAGCATCAACTGCACACCCACGCTGTGGCCTCAACGAAAGTCGGAACCAACGACGTCACTATTACGGCATTTGACCTGGACAGTTCCCTATCGTTCCTTGACGCAGCGCCTGCTCAGGCCGTCGAGATCGCCTATGACGATGCTTTGGTGCTCGAGAGCTATACGCTGGCCCCGGCGCAAGGCCGCTTTGGCAGTGGCGCGGGCATCGTCTTCACGTGGCGCGTTGAGCAGCCGATCGCCCGGTACTATGAGCTGTACTTGCACGTGTTGGACGACGTGGGCCAGCGTTGGGGGCAGGGCGATACCTGGCTCATGGACGAGGCACTGGGCCCGACCGTCGAGTGGCGGCCGAGATCACACGTAGAGCAGTACATGGCCATCGAGCTGTTGCCCGGGATCATGCCGGGCCGCTACCGCATGGTGTTGGGCTTGCGAGACCGCCTGAGCCACGATCACACAATGGCTCGCGCCGCCTCTGGCGAGCTGCTGGGCACCGAAGTCGATCTGGGAGAGCTCGTCGTGCTGCCCTCGCCCTGGTATGAGCGAGCTGAGATTTATCCAGCCCATGCAGACGCGGCTCCCTTGACAGCCGATCTCGAAATGCTGGGTTGGGGGATGCTGCCCGATGAGCTCTATCCGGGTGACCGGCTCGATGTCGTCCTATACTGGCGCGCGACGAGCCCAGCACGGCCCGACTATGATGTCGAACTGTCGCTGCTGGACGCCTCTGGGGCCACGATTGCGGCGCAGGTTGCGCCACTTTCGAGCGCCTATCCCTCTTCGGCCTGGCGCGAGGGCGAGCTACTCTCCGCTACATACAGTCTGGCCGTGCCTGCCGATGCGCCCTGGACAGCGGCTGCGTTGCGGGTGCAGCTCCTCACGTCGGACGGCGAGGCGCAGGCGATGACGACGACGCTGGCAGAGGTCGCCGTACGTGGGCGGCTAACCCACGCGCCACAGCCCGAGCACCCTCAGCGGGCCGTCATCGGCGAGCAGATCGCCTTCCTGGGGTATGACCTGGACGACGAGGTAGCCGCCGGCGGCGTCGTGAATCTCACGCTGTACTGGCAGGCGCTCGACAACGTCGATGGCAGCTACACAGTGTTCCGGCACCTGCTCGATAGCAGCGGGGTGCTCAGGGGACAGCTCGACAGCCCACCGGTGGGTGGCAAGATGCTCACCGACACCTGGCGAGCCGGCGACTATGTTGCCGAGCACTATGCCATCCCGGTCGATGCCGATGCTGGCCCAGGTGAGTATCGCATCGAACTCGGCATGTACGAGCCCGCGAACGACAACCAGCGCCTGCCCCTGACCGTCGACGGGCAGCGCCAACAGGACGATCGGCTGCTGCTCGACGTGCCAGTGCGCATCACGGCAGTGGGCGGATGAGCGCGTCGAGCGCGCGTCGCTGGCTCTTCTGGGGGGCGCTGGGCCTCGAGTTGGCCCTGTTCGTGGGCTGGCAGTGGGCGCACCTGGGTGGTTTCCAGTGGACCACCGATGAGGGCCTCTACGCCATGCGCGCTCGCCTCCTTCAGCAGGGCTTTGCGCTCTATCGCGACATCTGGACCGACCAGTTCCCCGGCATGGTGCAGATCGTGCAGCTCGCCTTTGCCCTGGGCGGCGGGCAGATCGAACCGGCCCGCGCTGCGGTGGTGCTCATCGCGGCCGTGGGCCTGGGCAGCGCGGCCGTGGTGGCGCGTCGGCTGAGCGGCGACCTGGGCGCCCTGCTGGTGGCGCCTGTGGTGGCGCTGGTGCCCAACTACTACTGGCTCTCGCGCGCCGTCATTTCGCCTGACCTGCCGGCCACGTCGCTGGCCGTCGCGTCGTTGGCGCTGATGATGGCTTACACTGGGCGCCGCCGCCGTTGGCTGCTGCTGACCTCAGGTCTGGTCATGTCGCTGGCGCTGTATGTCAAGGCCAGCGCTGTACTGGTGGCGGCGCCCTGCGTGCTATGGCTCTGGCAGCAGCGCGCCGGTCGACCGGCGCCCCTGCACGAGGCGGTCGTCTGGGGCCTGGCGGTGGCGCTGCCGCTGGCCGTGGCGCTGGCCTGGCAGCATCCGGCGGCCATGTGGCAGCAGTTCGTGGCCACGCAGCTCGAGAGCGCCGGCATGGAGCTCAAGATCGGGTCACATGCCGTCAAGATCGGTGCCTACCTGCGCGAGCACTGGGGCATCGCCGCGCTGGGCGTCGCCGGCCTGTTGGTGGCGGTGGTCAACCGGCGCCCGGCGCGCTGGCTGGTGGGGGCCTGGCTGGCGGTGGCGGTGCTGGTGCTGCTGGTCCGCTCGCCCATGTGGCCCAAGCATCACCTGAGCGTGTTGCTCTATCCGCTGGGCATCGCCGGCGCCGGCGCCTTTGAGGCCCTGGCCGCGACGGTCCGCTCGCGCAAGATCGGCCTGCCGACGGCCTTGGCCCTGCTTGGCATCGGCGCGCAGTTAGCGGCGCTGCCCGGCATCGTCAAGACTGATGCGACCCTCGCCGAGGCGCCCACCTACGAGAGCACCCTTCACGCGGTGCAGTTCCTCGAGGAACGCTACCCCGAAGGCGCCGTGGTCATCAGCGACTATCACATGATCCCCTTTCGCGCCGGATGCACCGTGCCGCCGGAGCTGGCCACCGTCACCAAGAAGCGCATACAGCTGGGGTTGCTGGGGGCTGATACGCTCATCCGCGTGGCCCAAGAGGACGACGCCCAGGTCATCCTGCTGTGGGATGAGCAGCTCGATTCGAGCGAGGCCTTTACCGCCTGGGCCAGAGAGCGCTATGGGCTGGCCCTCAAGTGGGGCTATCACGACATCCTCTGCAGGCCGCGCCCCGGCGAGGCGCTCTACGAGGCGCAGATCGACCTGGGCTCGGTCGTGCGCCTGGAGCGATACGGCGTTCGCCAGCTCGTTGCCGCACCGGGCGGTGCGTTCGAGATCGTGCTCTACTGGCGCGTGCTGCAGCCGATGGACGAGCGCCTGCACGGCTTTGTGCACCTGGTCGACGAGCAAGGCCGCCTGGTTGCGCAACAAGATCAGGTGGCGTTCAGCAACGAGCACAACTCACAGGCCTGGCGAGCGGGCGAGTTGCTCGAGGATGTCTATCGCATCGACGTGCCCGCCGATGCCGCCGCGGGGCCGTATGCGTTTTCGGTGGGCCTGTACGATGACGCCAGCCGCGAGCGCCTGCAGGCCACCGCACCTGACACCGGTGCGCCGCTGGGCGGGCAGATCACGCTGCAACCACGACCCATCGTCCGGTGGCCCGGCCTGTATGAACAACCAGCCAGTGAGCACGGCTGCGACTATCGCTTTGGCGAGGTGGCGGCGCTGGTGGGGTGGTCGACACGTGCCGAGGCAGGCACGCTGACGCTCGAACTGGTCTGGCGGGCGGCCACGGCGCCGGCTACGCCCGAGTACGTCGTGTTTGCACACTTGCGACAGGGCGGCGCGCTGGTGGCCCAGCACGACGGTCCCCCTGCCGAGGGCAAGCGTCCGACGGTGGGGTGGCGCCAAGGCGAGTACGTCGTCGACCGGCGGCAGATCGATCTGGCCGGCGTGCCGGCTGGCGAGTATGCACTCTACGTGGGCCTCTACGACCCGCTGACGGGCGAGCGCGTGCCGGCGTTGGACGATGGTGTGGCGCTGCCCTCCAACGAGGTGCTCCTGGGCCACATCGAGGTCGCGCCATGAGCGCGACACGCCGCTGGAGCTGGCTGGTCGCTCTGGTGCTCTACGTCGCGCTGGCTGTGGGCGTCACCTGGCCCGTGGCGCAGCAGTTCATCACGCACGTGGCCGGGTTTCCGGGGCGCGACAGCCTGCAATACACCTGGTCGTTGTGGTGGTCGCGCCAGGCCTGGCTGCAGGGCATGTCGCCCAGCGATGCGAGCCTCATCTATCGGCCCTGGCGGGCGGCGAATCCCTTACTGGGCGTCGCCCCGATGCTCGATGGCCTGGCCTTGCCCCTCTATGCCCTGCTGACGCCGACGCAGGTCTACAACACGCTGTTCCTGACGAGCCTGGTGCTCAGCGCCATGGCCATGTACTGGCTGGCCCTCGATAGGACGCACTCGCAGCACGGGGCTATGCTGGCGGGCGCCGTCTTTGCCTTTGCCGCGCCTCGGATGGGCCACGCCCTGCTGGGCCACCTCACCCACCTCGCGGCGTGGTGGCTGCCGCTGGCGTTGCTCTTTGGATGCCGCACGCTAGAGCGCCCGCGGCCGATAACCGCCATCCTCTGTGGACTGCTGGCCGGGCTTGGCATGCTCGTGGCGCCGGTGGTCGCCGCCTATCTGATGGCGCCCGGTCTGCTACTGGTGCTGGGGCTCGAGGCCATCCGGCGACGACAGCAGCTCGCCCGTCGCCATCTGCTGATGGCGCTCGTTGGGCTCGCCACGACGGTGCTGGTCATTGCGCCCACCTACGGCCCTTTTATAGCCGAGGCGCTAAGCGAGGGGCACGATCTGGCGGCCGAGGGCGTGGCGCTCTACTCGGTCGATCCAGCCATGCTGGTGCTGCCTTCGCCCTACCATCCGCTATGGGGTCGGCTGCTGCAGCGGCTGCCTATGCTGCAGGCGGCTCTGCCGGAGCCGAACGATCTCGAGCGCATCGCCTATCTTGGCCTGGCGCCGCTGGCGATGGCCCTCTATGGGAGCCTGGCCGATCTTCGCGGGCGGTGGCCCTGGCTGGTGACGCTGCTGGTGGCCGTTCTACTGGCGATGGGGCCGGCGCTGATCGTCGTCGGGCGCGCCACCGACATCCCCATGCCCTACGCACTGCTGCAACGGCTGCCGCTCTTTGCCTGGGGGCGCACCCCCGAGCGCCTGCTGCAGCTCGCCGGCCTGGCCGTGGCCATGCTTGCAGCATATGCGGTGTCGTCGTTGCGGCTCAAGGCGTGGATGACGGGCGTGCTGCTGGCCGTGTGTGTGCTCGGCAGCCTCACCATCTGGCCCTTTCCCGAGGGCACGCCCACGCCACCGCCAGAAGTGTCCAGCCTGGCGCACCGGGAAGGCCTCGTGCTCGATCTGCCCATCAGCAAGCGACAGATTGGCAACCTGGCGATGTATTATCAGACGGAGCATGGCCGGCCCATCATCGGCGGCTACATCCACCGTGACCCGCCGGGGCAGCGCGCCTTTGTCAAGGCGCTGGATGAGGCCCTCTTGGGCCAGGCGCGCGCAGCGGCACGCCCATTGACGGCGGCAGAGCGGCGGGGGTTGTTGCAGGGCCTCGACGTGCGCCAGGTGCTGGTGCATTGTGAGTATGTGAGGGCTGAGGAGGTCGCGCAAGCCGCTGACCTGCTTTCGTCGGCACTGGGCGCTGCCCCCCAGGATTGGGGAGCGGTGCTCGCCCTGGACGTGCCCGCCGCGCCGCCGACCGGCGAGGCGCTGGCATCCTTCGGCGATGGCACCGTCGAGCTGCGCTCAGTGGAGCACCGACAAGAGGGTGCGCAACTCTGGGTAACGCTCGAGTGGCAGGCGGCGGCCACGCTGGACCGCGACTGGAGCGTCTTTGTCCATCTGGTCGACGACCATGGTGTGCGCCTGGCCCAGAGTGATAGCCAGCCGGCCGGGGGCAACTGGCCCATGAGCCTGTGGGCTCCTGGCACCAGGGTGACAGACGAGCACAGCCTGTCGGTCGACATCGCCGCACTGCAGCGCACTCACCTCGAGGTCGGGCTGTACGATGCGAGCACCGGCGAGCGGCTGGCGCCTTTTTCAGCGCGACTCGAGACGCAGCACGCGGCGCTGGTCCTGCCGCTCTCGCTCCGCTGATGACGCCACCTTTCTGCAAAGGGCTGCCGACAGACTACAATGGAGCGGTGGTGTCGCATCCGAGACACCACTCGAGGGGTGATTCGAAGTGTTGAAAGCGGGGCGGGGGTGGCTTCACGACCGCGGTCGCCAGGCCTGGCTGGCGCTGCTTGTTGTCGGCATCGTCGTGGCGGCGGGCTGCTACTATGCCGACCGCCTGACGCAATGGCTGGCCTATGATGACGAGGGCGGCTATCTGTATGCCGCCTGGCGCATCTCGCTGGGCGAGGCGCCCTACCGCGACTTTTTGACGCCACAGCTGCCGCTGTTCCTCTACCCGGGCGCCGCAGTGCTGGCGCTCAGCGGCTATTCAGTCTATGCGGCGCGCTTTTCGATGATCGCATATACCATCGGCGCCGCGCTGCTGGTGGGCTGGTCGGCTCGGCGGCTGTGGGGCGATCTCGCAGGGCTGTTGACTCTGATCCTGACCCTCGTGCACCAGGAGATCTTTTGGGCGGCGCGTTTCTTTCGGCCCGAGGCGCCCATGCTCTTCTGGGGGATGCTGGGGCTATGCCTCTTTGTTGGCAGCTATGGCGCCCGACGTCGCGTGGGGCTGGCTTTGGCCGGCGTGGCCCTCGGCCTGGCGACGATGAGCAAGCTCTTTGGGGCTCTGATGATGGTCGGCGTGGCCCTCTTTGTCCTGGCCGAAGCGCTGCGCAGCCGCAACTGGCGCGACATGGCGAGCACGGGCCTGTGGACGGCTGTCCCTTACCTGCTGGTGGTGCTGGGCCTGACGGGCCTGTTCACCCTGGTCTCGCGCGACTTTGTGGCGGCGGTGCTGGGCCACCACCTGCGGCAGGGCAGCGGCACCCCTGCGCCCCAGGTGGTCGGCAAGGCTCTGGCGCTCTACTGGGACTATGTGCGCACTCAACCGGTACTGTGGGCTCTGGCCGCACTGGGCATCGTTGCTGCGCACGGCGCAGAGCCTGAGAAGCGCGTCTTTGTGTGGCAGCTGCCCACCCTGCTCGCCTTTCTGGCGATGACGCGCGACTTGCAGGCGCGCCACTTTACCTATGCGGTGCCGAGCATCGCCCTGTGCGCCGGCTTTGGGCTGACCTGGGGGCTGGCCAGGGCGGGGCGCCTGTGGAGACGGCGGGGCGCTCGCTGGGCGCTCTCGGCCTGTGGCGTTGGCGTGATGGCGGCTGTGCTGCTGCCGCAGATGTCTCACAACGAGTGGGTGGCCAGTTGGGCCGATCGCACCACCCCAGACTGGGTGCGCTACATCCAGGAGCGCACCGCCCCTGGCGATGTCGTGATCGCCGACTACCCCGGGCTGAACTTTTACGCCAGGCGCCCGTCGACGCGGCTGGCGGCGGGCATCTCGCGTGGCGCTGCGCAGAGCGGCCAGATCATGGGCAAGGACCTGATCGCCGAGATCGAGGCCAGCGACGCCACGATGGTGCTGCTGAACGTCGCGCAGGGCGCGCACCAGTTCAGCAGCCTGCGAGACTATGTGACCTTCAAGCAGTATGTGCAGCAGCACTTTTACCTCATCGAGCGCAAGCAGTACGACTATCGACTGATCGAAGTCTATCATCGCGCCGATTTGTGGGCTGGAGAGGTGCGTGATGCACAGCTGGGCCACGAGCTGGCGCTCACCGGGGTGCTCTGGGAGGCACAAGAGGCGCGGCCCGGCGAGCAGGCTCTTGTGCTGCTGCGCTGGCAGGCCCTGGCCGCCATGCACGACGATTATGCCGTCACACTGCGGCTGCTGGACGATGCCGGCCAGGAGTGGGGCCTGGGCAGCAAGTCCCTTGTCGATATCGACCGCGAGACCTACTGGGACGAAAGCGGCCTCGAACGTGCGCTCGATATCCCCACCTCTCAGTGGCCGCCATTCGAGGTGACCATTGGGCACTATGAGTTGCCGGTGGCCCCAGGCACGCCGCCGGGGACGTACAATGCGGTAGCCCGCGTGCATCGGCGCGGCGAGTGGGCCGGCCTGGCGGTCAGCGACGGCGCTCGCAAGGGCTATGATGTTCAGCTCGGGGCCGTCACTGTCCTGCCCGGCCGCACCGACGAGGGCAGGGCCGCGCTCGAGGTCGCTCACCCGGCAGCGCTGCGGCTGGCCGGCGGCGCCATGCTGCTGGGGGCCGATGCGGCGACATGGCAGGCGCGCCCCGGCGATGCCTTTGGTGTCAGACTCTACTGGCAGCTCGCGGCCGATGCCGACGCCGCGGCGCAGGTCGCGCTATGGCTGGCGCAACCCGAGCGCATCGAGCTGCATCGTGGCCCTCTGCTGGGCCCGAACGGCCGGCCCACGGCCGTGGTCGCGCCCACCGAGCTATGCGGGCAATACCTGCTGCGCCTGCCCGTCGAGCTCGAACCGGGACGGTATGCGCTCTTTGTGGGCGAGCCCAACGGCGCTCAGGTGGCGCTGGGTGAGGTACAGGTGACGGGCCTCCCGCGCCTGTTCGAGGCGCCGCCCATGCAGCAGCTCAGCGGGGCTCGCGCCGAAGGGGTGGCGGTGCTGTTGGGGTACGACCTGGCTGAAGGACCCGCGATGCCGGGCAAGGCGGTGAGAGTCACCCTCTACTGGCGGGGCGAGCAGGTGACCGACGTCGGCTACGTCGTCTTTGTGCACCTCATTGATGCCCAGGATCGCATCTGGGCTCAGCACGATGGCGCCCCCGCTGCCGGCGAGGCGCCGACCAGCAGTTGGGTGCCGGGGCAGGTGGTCAGCGATAGCCACGCGCTCGACCTGCCTATTGACTTGCCGGCGGGAAGCTACCGACTGGCCGTGGGCATGTACAACCCCGCTACGGGCGAGCGTCTGGAGCTATACGACACCGCAGGGGCGCGGCAGCCCGACGATCGGCTGCTGCTGCCCACCGCGATCCTGGTCGCCGAGTAGGCGCGCCCGTCCGGCGATGGGTGCACAAGAGGATATACTTAGAAACCCGAGTGCAACTCAAGCCCTCTGCAAGACGCTGATCTGGGCCGATTGGCCCAACACGTCCACGGGCACCACGGTGGTGCTATAGAAGTGACCGGTATCCTGCGCCAGTTGCCGCAGCAGGCCGCCCCTGGCGCTGAGGGTGACGGCGAGGCCTCCCGGCGCGAGCACGCGGGCTAGCTCGGCCGCCACCTGACGGTAGAGCGCGGGCAACTCGGCGGGCGCAGCCATCTGCACGCCAAAGGGCAGGTTGGTGGCCGCCTTGGAGACGCTTTGGCCGGCAAGTGGCAGGGCCGTGGCATCCCAGCAAAAGAGCTGTCGCGGTTTGTGCCGTGGACCGATGTTCTCGGCGGCGGCTGCCAGGGCTTCGGATGAGATGTCGCCCCCCAGCAAGAGGCGGTGCCAACCCGAGAGCGCCCGCTCGATGAGGATGGTGCCCGCGCCGCACAGCGGATCAAGGAACACATCCTCGGGTGCTGGCTGTGATAGCCATGCCATGGCAGCGGCCACCGACGGGCGCAAGGCCGCCGGCAGGTGCTGCTTCTGATAGTCGCGGTGCCGCATGTCGGCGCCCGTGAGGCGCAGGCCCAGCAGGGCATCATAGCCAAAATGATTGAGCCACAGCTCGACGAGCTCGCCTTCGGGCACCGGTCGCCAACGGCCGCGCGAGCTGCGCTGAATCGCGCGGCCCACTGCGCGCGCCAGGTCAATGCGTCGGTACGGCTGCTCTGGGCCTGCCAGGCGCACGATCAGCCGGAAGGGGATACGGTCGTGGCGCCGGTTCAGCAGACCAAAGGCGTGCGCCAGATCCTCAGCGGCACGTAGCACGTGCCTGCCCGCCACGGCGCTCTCGACGGCGGCCAGGCCCGCACGCCCCCAGGGCAGATCGGGCACGCGCAGCAGCACCGCAAAGACGTCCTCGGCCGTGCGCAGGGCGCCCAGGTGAGGCTGGAGCTCGTCGGCATCAAAGAGAGCCAGCCCGTTGCGACCGGGCATCACCTTAAAGCCCTGCGAGGCGGCGCCCTCGATGCGGGCACGTATCTCTGACCAGGCGATGCGTTCCAGGCCGGGCAAGGTATGAACGTAATAGGTCGGTGACGATCCCACAGGCAACACCCCCAGGTGCAGAGCCGGGGCGTTTGGGCCCCCGAAAAGCGTCGCCTATAATAGTTGAAAAGCTGTGAACCCACAATTGACCGAGGTGCCAATGATCGGTGTAACGCAACTTCGCAAAGGTGTCACGTTTGAGCTAGACGACCAGCTATGGCGCGTGCTGGAGTATGATCACTACAAGCCAGGGCGTGGCAGCGCAGTGATTCGCACCAGGTTGCGCAACCTGCGCACTGGCTCCATCATCAACAAGAACTTTATCTCAGGCGACCGCGTCCAGGATGTGAGTCTCGACCACCAGACGGTGCAGTACCTGTACAACGACGGCGAGACCTATTACTTTATGAATACTGAGACGTTTGAGCAGCCGGCCCTGGCGCGAGCGTTGCTCGAGCATGTGATTCCCTATCTGAAGGAGAACACCACACTCGAGATCGAGTCGCACGAGGGCGAGCCGTTGGACATCCAGCTGCCCATCACTGTCGAACTGACGGTCATCGAGGCGCCCCCCGGGTATGCCGGCGACACCGCCACGGGTGCCACCAAAGAGGTGATCCTCGAGACCGGCCTCAAGCTACAGGTGCCGCTGTTCATCAACGAGGGCGACGTGCTGCGCATCGACACCCGCACAGGCGATTATCTCACGCGCGTGTAGCACACACGTCCTCGAGCGCAAGGCGGGCCCTACGGGGTCCGCCTTGGCTTTAGGGCGTGGCAGCGAGGTTGGGGGTCGGCAGCCGTTGCAGCGAGACGGCTACAGGGCGCTCGAGGTTGTGCACCAACGACTCTTGCAGTTTGAGCGTCCTGGCACGACTGCCAGTAGGGCGATGAGGCCATCGGGCGCGCCAACCGCGACTACGATCCGCTTGAGTTCGTTGGCTGTTGTCACTTGAGGCTCCTGTGGAGTTGTCGAAACGAGCGGCCAAATAAGGTAGGCTCCGCGCACACGATGGTCACACCATGCCGCACGCACACAGCAACGGCGCCTTTGGCCTTGTCACGGGCGTCACACGGCCGTATAATGCTGCAGTTTCAGTTTGGCCAAGAAGCACATCGCGCCCTGTTGTGCAGTCAGCAGCGGCGCCCTGTGGCGATCAGTCACCTGCAGGAGGCGGATGAATGGAGCAAGATCTGCTCAAGCTGCGACGTTGGATGAGCCACGGCACTGCACGTCAATTCTACACCGAGATCGCCTACAAGATCACCGAGCAGGGCTATGAAGCCGAGATCAAAGACGATACGGTAACCTGCTATCGCGTCAAGAAGCAGGGAGGCCTATTGGGGATCGGCGCGCGCAAGATCAAGACGCCCGTGCTCGTTGTGACGCAGCATGAGCATGAAGTGGGGATCGACGAAGAGCACGCTGACGCCGAGTTTGTGGCCTTGCTGACGCAGCTCCTGCGCGCTCACTAGCCCGCAGGAGGGCCAATCGACCTCACTCGGCTCAGGTGAGCACGCCGGGGGTACCGATGGAACCTCTGTCGAGCGGCTGCACCGATCTGGACGGCCTGCTCGAGGCGCTGTGGCCGGGCGATAATGTAGTCTTTGTAGGCGGCACCGCCGTCGAGTACGACGCGTTGATGCGCCCCGCGCTGGCCTATGCCTTGCACGAGCGCTGGCCTGCGGTCACTGTGGAGCAACATCCCCAACTGTCGGCTGGCCTCGCAGGCGTGCGGTGGCTGACGCCTGAGGCTATCTGGGATCGCGAGCGGGCGGCCCTGCTCGCTGATGCTCTGGACAACATCGGCGCCAACGCCTACGTGGCCGTGCAGGAGCTTGGCAGTCTCTTTGGCGACGAGCAAGAGGCCGTCGCCTTTTTCACCGCCGTGTGTCCCGATCTCTACCGGCGCAAGGCGGTCGCCTACTGGCACCTGGCCGAACGGGCCTTTACGCCCCATGCGCTCGCGACCATCCGCGATTGCACCCAGGTTTTTGTGCGTATCGAGCACAATGGCCCCGATACCATCATCACGCCGCTCAAGGTGCAGGGGCGCTATGCCGATGATATGTTCCGCCCACACCGCCTGGTGCTTGAGCCTCACCTGAGCATCGAGTCGCTGAGCGTCGACCCCCTGGCGCAGGGCGACTATGCCCGCGCCCTAGGCGCCAAGAACCGCGAACTGGTGGCCATCCGCGATCAGCTCAACCTGGCAAACCGTCGCTTTGAGGAACAGAGCCGTCTCTATGATTCGCTCAGCGCCCACCTCGATCAGCTTGTCGAGTTGCTCGAGGTGGGGCGGCGTATTGGCGCCAGCCTGAGCATCGAACAGGTGCAGGAGGCGGTGGTGCGTTCGACGTTGGCGCTCTTTCAGGCTGACCAGGCGCGGCTCACCATCGAGGGTGCGGGCGAGCCGCAGGTCGTAGAGCTTTCTATACCCGATGCCGCTGGTGCCACGGCCGGCCAGCGACGTCACGCCGAGGCTGTGGTTCCGATGCGGCCGCCGAAACGCGGTCATCTGCAGGTGTGGACGCACGCCGCCGACCTCAGCGATGGGCAGATCGAGCGCCTGCTCGACTATCTGGCCTCAGAGGCGGGCATTGCCCTGGACAATACCGAGCTCTACCGCGAGACCGAGGCCCAAAAGGAGCAGTTGCGCACCTTTGTCAGCAAGATCATCGCCACCGAGGAGCGTGATAGCCGTCAGTTGGCGCTCGACCTGCACGATGGCCTGGTGCAACAGCTGGTGGCCGCCTATCAGCACCTGCAAGCGGCGCAGGTGTGGGGCCCTCGCGATCCAGACATCGAAGAGCGTGAGGAGCAGCAGGGCATTCACATTCTGAGACAGGCGATCGTCGAGGCGCGTAGGCTCATCGCGCAGCTACGGCCTGCTGGGCTCGATGACCTGGGGCTGGCCCGAGCCTTGCACCTGTTTGCTAACCAGCAGGCCATCACCAGCAGCTGGGATGTCCAGCTCGAGATCGACCCGCGTTGGCCCCCTATGGCGGCGACCACTGAAGCGGCGCTCTACCGCATCGTCCAGGAGGCGGCCAACAATGCGCGCAAGCATGCCCGTTCGCCGCGCCTGCGCATTGCATTACAGCAAGAGAGCGATGGCTACAGCGTCGAGGTGCGTGATTGGGGTCGTGGTTTTGATCCCGAGGCTGTGCTGACCCGGCCTGAGCAGGGCGCTCGCGTGGGGCTCGTGGGCATTCGCGAGCGCGCCAACCTGCTCGGCGGCACTTGTGAGATCCAGAGCAGTCCTGGCCAGGGCACCCGTATCCTCATCCGCCTGCCCAGACCGTCTTCTCAGACGAGGGAGCCGTGATCCGCATCCTGCTGGTGGACGACCAAACGGTCGTGCGCGAGGGCCTGCGCTCGCTGCTGGCGCCAGAGCCCGACATGGCTGTGGTGGGCGAGGCCGCCGACGGCGTCGAGGCCATCGCTGCGGCGCGCACGCTGCGGCCCGACATCATTCTGCTGGATGTGCGCATGCCGCGCCTCGACGGCCTGGCCGCCCTCAAGCGCATCAAAGAGGTCTCGCCCAGAAGTGGCGTCATCATGGTGACGCTGTATGACGACACCGAATACCTGATGCGCGCCGTGGCCGATGGCGCTGCCGGCTATGTGCTCAAAGACGCGAGCCGTGCGGCACTCGTCGAGGCGGTGCGCGTGACCTACGAGGGTGGGGGGCTTATTTCACCAGCGCTGATGCCGCGTCTGCTCCGCGAGGTCGGCCGCCTGCTCGAGCGTGAGGGCCCCGGCAAGCCGCCCGAGGGCACGCTGGCGCTGACCGATCGTGAAACGCAGGTTCTCAGGCTGGTGGCCGAAGGTCTCACCAATCAGGAGATCGCCGAACGGCTTTTCATCAGCCCCACCACTGTCAAGACCCACGTGCAGAACACCCTGATCAAGCTGGGTGTGTCTGACCGCACGCAGGCCGCGGTGCAGGCACTGCGCCTGGGGCTGATCCAGTAGACGGCAACGCGAGGCGTTTGCGCCTCGCGTTGTGGCTGACCCTGACGCGTCGTACGCGCTACTTGACCCAGCCCCGAATGGCCACAGCCTCAGCGACGCGAGCGACGGCCAGCAGGTAGGCCGCCAGCCGGTGCGAGATCTTGCGCTCGACCGCGACGCCGTGCACTGCGTCAAAGGCCCGTGACATGGTGTCATCGAGACGCTCGTGGACCAGAGCCAGTGGCCAGTAGTAGTTGCTGGCGTTCTGCACCTGCTCCAGATAGCTCACCGTCACGCCGCCGGCGTTGCACAAAAAGTCGGGCAGTATCGTGACGCCCTTATCAAAGAGGATGTCGTCGGCCTCTGGCGTGGTGGGGCCGTTGGCGAGCTCGGCGATGAGCCGGGCGCGCAGGCGGTCGGCGTTGTGCTCGGCGATCACGTTCTCGAGCGCTGCGGGAAAGAGCACCGCCACGGGCAGCTCGAGCAGTTCGGCGTTGGTGATCGCGTCGGTGCCCGGCAGGCCCTGGACGCTACCCATCTCTCGCTTGTGTGCGGCCGCGGCCGCGGGGTCGATGCCGCTGTCGCAGTAGATGCCGCCCTGTGAATCGCTCACGGCCACCACGCGCAGCCCGAGCAGCTCGGCCCCCAGGGCATGCGCGTGCTGCCCAGCGTTGCCATAGCCTTGAATGGCGGCCGTTTGCCCTTGCAGGTCGATGCCCAGTGCGCGGGCAGCCTTGCGGACGGTGTACACTCCGCCCCGCGCGGTGGCGTCGCCGCGGCCCAACGAACCTGCCAGGGCCACCGGCTTGCCTGTGATGACGCCCGGCAAATGCCGCCTCGTGATCGTCTCGTACTCGTCCATCATCCAGGCCATGATCTGCGGCGTGGTGTAGACGTCGGGGGCGGGCACGTCGCGGTCGGGCCCCACGATGTGCGCCACATGCCGCATATAGGCGCGGCTGAGGCGTTCGAGCTCGGCCATCGACATGGCCTTGGGGTTACAGGTTACGCCGCCCTTGCCGCCGCCGAGAGGGATGTCCACCACGGCCGTCTTCCAGGTCATCCAGGCGGCCAGGGCGCGCACCGTGCTGATGGTCTCGTCGGGGTGAAAGCGAATGCCACCTTTGGCCGGGCCGCGTGCGTCGTTGTACTGCACGCGATAGCCCTCAAAGACTTGATAGCTGCCATCGTCCATCAGCAGGGGGATGGAAAACCGATGCTCGCGCATCGGCACTCGCAGAAACTGCTGCATAGCGGGCGACAGACCGAGCAGTTCGCTGGCGCGGTCGAGCTGACGCTGCGCGGTGACAAAAGGATCAGCTTGGAGAGGCACGGCGTTTCTCCTCGAGAGTCGGGATCCAGCCCGAGTGTCCGTCTGACGGGTCATTCGGGCGCTCGCAGCTCCGAGAGCGCCGCCTTCTCGGCCGGTCGCACACATCGTCAGCTCGCTAACCGGCGATCGATGCTACATCTTACACAAACTGCACAGGCCGCACAAACGGGAAATCCTCCATATGGAGGATACGATGGCCGAGCTGTGATGCTACGATAATAAGAAGTTTGAGCCCCGCGCCGTGCAACTCGCACTGCAAACCGCCACCACGCAAGGTGGCTCCTCTCGATGTCGTGAGGTGCTCTGGTCATCTGCAGACCGGTGTCCGCTGTTCGGCGTGCCGAGAGGAGAAGGACACCATGCCGAACCTATCACGCCCCAACGCCAACGACATCTCGCAGACCGCCAACCGTTCGCGCGACGTCGTCCCGGGATCGGGGCTCTGCAGTCGCTGCCTGGACGGCTGCACCGGCAACTGCGAGGTCTTCAAGTCGACCTTTCGCGGCCGCGAGGTCATCTACCCGGGGCCGTTCGGCGAGCTGACCGCCGGTGGCGATAAGGACTATCCCGTCGACTATTCGCACCTCAACATCCAGGGGTATGCGCTGGGCGCCAGGGGCTTGCCCCAAGGCGTCGAGGGCACACCCGACAACACCCTGTTCACGCTGGTCGATACAGCGCTCGAGATCGGCAATCGGAGCAAAGAGCAGTTGCGCATGCCCATCATCAGCGGCGCGCTGGGCTCTACCGAGATTGCACGGGCCAACTGGGAGCACTTTGCGGTCGGCGCTGCGATCTCGGGCGTGGTGCTCACCTGTGGTGAGAACGTGTGCGGCATCGACCCCGGGCTGGTGCTAGACGATCACGGCAAGATCGTCGAGGCGCCCGACATGCGGCGCCGTGTAGAGCTCTATCGTCGCTACTATGAGGGCTATGGCGACATCCACGTGCAGATGAACGTCGAGGACACACGCTTTGGCGTGGCCGAGTACGTGATCGACAAACTGGGCGTCAAGACGATCGAGCTCAAATGGGGGCAGGGCGCCAAGTGCATCGGTGGCGAGATCAAGGTCGATTCGCTGGAGCGCGCCCTGGAGCTGCAGCGGCGTGGCTATCTGGTCACGCCTGACCCATCGAGCGAGGCCAACCAGAGGGCCTTTGCCGATGGAGCGCTGCAACAGTTCGAGCGGCACTCACGGCTGGGGTTCGTCGATCAGGGCAGCTTTATGGCCGAGGTGGAGCGGCTGCGCGGCCTGGGCGCCGAACGGGTCACCCTCAAGACAGGCGCCTACCCGATGCGTGAGCTGGCCATGGCGCTCAAGTGGTCTTCGGACGCGGGCATCGATCTCGTCACCGTCGACGGCGCCTCGGGAGGCACCGGCATGAGCCCCTGGCGCATGATGGTGGAGTGGGGCGTGCCCACCATCTACCTCGAGGCGATGGCCTACCAGCTCTGCGAGCTGCTGGCCAGGCGCGGCCGTTACATCCCTTCGCTGGCCATCGGCGGCGGGTTCTCGGCCGAGGATCATCTCTTCAAGGTGCTGGCCATGGGAGCGCCACACGTCAAGGCCGTCTGCCTGGGGCGCGCCATCATGATCCCGGGGATGGTGGGCAAGAACATCGGCAAGTGGCTGACCGAGGGCAAGCTGCCGCGCACGGTGTCGCAGTACGGGTCCACCAAGGAGGAGATCTTTGTCGAGTATGAACAGCTCAGGGCCAAGTATGGCTCCGAGGTTGACAGGATGCCGCTGGGGGCGATCGGCTGGTACACCTACGTGGCCAAGCTGCGCGTCGGCCTGCAGCAGTTGATGGCCGGCACCCGCAACTTTAAGCTGGACACCATCTCGCGTGACGATCTGATGTCGCTGACACGCGAGTGTGAGGACGTGACCGGCATTGCCTACGTCATGGACGCCTATCGCGCTGAAGCTGAGGCGATCATCAACAGCTAACGCGCCGCGACGCTGCATCGTAAACGGCCCCCTCATGCGAGGGGGCCGTTCGCTGTCGATGGCCTATTTGGGCATGTTCTTGAGCGCAGTGTAGGCCGCGCGAGGCTTGAGCTCGGGCCAGCCCGGATCGGTGATGGCCCACCAATACTGCTCGTGCTGCTGGGTCCAGTCGGGGTCGCTGATATAGATCAGGCTCATGAGCCCGATCCAGGGCGACCAGTTGGCTTTGGCATACTGGTAAGCGCGCACGAAGTAGTCAGCCTTGGTCTGCTCAGAGACGGCGTGCCAGTTGTAGGGCGAGTCGGGTCGCGGGTCGCTGGTCCAGCCGAACTCGAGCAGCGCGACCTGCTTGTTGGTATCGCCATACTTGACCATGATGGCGCGCAGGTCTTCGACCCGGCGGAAGCACATGGAGCGGTGGCCGCCGAGGGCCGGGTTGGCCGCGACCTCGGCCGGATCGCGCTCTGGCGGGCTGGCAAACCCGGCGCCGTGGGCGCCCAGCACGTCAAAGTAGCCGCTGCTGCTGCCGCCCATAGCGATGTACAGCGTCTCTAGATACCAGTCGTCTGGTCGGGCGCCTTCGGGGCCGGCCGTCCATGAGCCGGTGGGCGACAGGCCGGCGCTGATCACCATCGCGTTCGGGTCCGCAGCCTTGATGGCGCTGTAGCAGGCCTTGAGCAGGCGGGCGTAGCCCGCTGGGTCGGGAGTCTGCCCGCCCCATTCACGCGCCAGGTTCGGCTCGTTCCAGACCTCATAGGCGCGAATGCGCCCCTTGTAGCGCGTGGCCAGCGCCGTGAAAAAGTCGGCCAGGTGCTGATAGTTGTCCGGGGGGCCATTGGTAGGAAAGCCACCCCCCGCCCAGGCCGGCTGGTGGTCGACACGGATGACCAGGTCGACGTCATCAGCGTTGGCCATCTGCACGATCTGATCGGTGCGCGACCAGTCGAAGGCGCCCTTGTTAGCGCCTTCGATGTCTCGCCAGCCAAAGTTCACTTTGGCCCAGGAAAAGCCTGCCGCCTGGATGGCCTGCAGATCGCGACTGCCCACTTCGGGCCGCCACCAGGGAAAGATCTGCATGCCGTATTCGGGCGAGCTCATGCGCAGACCTTTGGCTGGCGGTGGGGCGGTGGTGGCAGTGGCTGCAGGAGTGGGTGTCACGGTGGGTATGAGCGTGGCAGTCGCTGACTCGCCCTTGATAGTGGGAGCACCAGCGCTGGTGGCCTGCAAAGTGGCTGGCGCCGCGGTCGGTTGTGTGGCCTGGCCGGCGGCTGGCGTAAAGGTGGGCTTGGGAGTGCGCGTCGCGATGGTGTCTGCGCCGGCCGGGGCAGGCGTGGTGCTAGCGCAGGCGGCAAGCAGCAGTGACATCACCAGCAACAGAGCGAGCCAGGGTTTTCGCATGGTAACCTCTCTGGTGGCTGTATCTCACTAGACAACGAACAAAAGCTCTCGGTAGTTCCAAAGGATAGGCGCAGGACACCCTGGCGGTGCCCTGCGCCCTTACTAGACCCGGCCGACGGTCACTTGGGCATGTTCTGCAAGGCCGTGAAGGCCGGCCGCGGCGACCAGTCATTTCTGACGATGCCAAAGGCGGCCTTCTCATCCTGCGGCCCAGCGACGGGCGCAAAGTTCAGGTTCCACATGAACATGGGCCCCACAAAGCCCCAGCTGCGGCCCATCTCGTAGGCGCGCACCAGGAACTGGGCCTGCTCGGCCTCTGTGTTGTCGGCCGCATAGCCATAGCCCGCAGCCGGGCCAACGCCGAGCCCTTCGACCGTAGCCCAGCCAAACTCGGTGGGCCAGATGCGCTTGTGGCCATCGCCGTACTTGACCATGATGTTGCGATACTGCTCCATGGTCGAGCGGAAGAAAAAGCTGCGATGCCCCTTAAAGCTAGGCGCATTCGGATCGTTCCAGGTGTTCCACTGGGCGTCGGGCGGGTTGTTATAGCCGCTGGGGTGTGCGCCCACGGCGTCGCAGTAACGCGCCAGGCCCGCCTTGTACATCTCTTCCAGGTACAGCGCGTCGTCGACGGCGATGTCCCAGTCGGTCAGTCCGGTGGGCGTCAATGCGCCGCTCACCACCACGGCGCCGGGGTCAACCGACTTGATGGCGTTGTAGGCCGCTGCCAGCAACTGGACGTACCTGCCGGCATTGAGCTTGCCGCCGCGTCCGCCCCACTCATAGTACAGGTTCTGCTCGTTCCAGATCTCATAGGCCCTGACGCGACCCTTGTAGCGGGCGGCCATCTCGCGCATGAAGGTGCCATAGGTGGCCGGATCAGAGGGCGGGCCTTCGTCGGTGTCCCCGGCAGGCCGGGCCCAACCTGGCGCCTTGACCACGCTAAAGAGGACGTTCACGCCATGGGCATTCGCGGTGTCCACAATGCGGTCCAGATGGCCCCAGTCGTACTGCCCCGGTGCGGGGTTGTAGCGGAACCACTCGACCTGCTGCTTGACCCAATTAAAGCCCAAGGCATTGATGTGGTTAAAGATGTTCTCCAGATCGCCATCGATGTGGGCCTGGATGCCATAGCCAAAGTAACCGCCCACTCTGCCTGCGCTCGCGACAGGCGCGCTGGCCGCAGCTGCGGCCGCAGGGGGCTCACCTACTCTGACCTGCACGTACACCGAGCCCCCCCTGAAGGCTCCCCGATCCGACTTGAGCGTCCAGCGCCCCTTGACAACGGCGTCCTGATCGGGCGCCTTCATCTCGACGCTGATGTCCACCTCGTCTCCGAGGGCCACCTTGCCCACAGCCACTTCTTTGGTCGTGGTCATGGCCTCGCCAGACTCAAAGACCAGCCGCGTGTCTGCAGGCCAGGCGGTGTCGCCCGAGTTCTGCAGGCGCCACGTCTTGGTAAAGGCCTCGCCCTTGTCCATCTGGGTATTGTCGGCAACGGTCACGTCTGAAACAAAGCGCACTGTGAAGGCGCCCCCCGTGCCAGGCTCTGCCGTGGGCTCTGGGGTGGGTGTTGGCGCAGGTGTTGGCGTGGGCACCGTGATGTCGATCTCGGCCACGGGCGCCTGGACCGTCTGGCCGCCGTCATCTGACAGGGCGATGCCGATGATATAGCCGCCCGGGTTGTTGGGCGCCGTCCACGTCCAGCTCGGGTCGGCCAGGGGCACGATCTCCTGGCCCACCTCGCCACCCGGACCGGTCACCGACCAGACGATGGCGAACTGCGGCGCCGTGACCTGGAGCGCCTGCTCATTGTGGCTCTCGATAACGGTCACCACATCGGCGCTCGCCCGCGGTGAGAGGGCGCCGTCGATCTCAAAGCCGCCCAGGCTGTAGCGACCCACATACTGCATCTTGCGCGCCACGCTCGAAGCGGTCTCGAGATAGACGGTGCGCTTGACGCCCGCACTATCCTGGTGCTCAAAGTAGTAGACCTGTGCATCGGGATCAAAGTCGACCTGCACCTCGCTGCCGTCAGCGCCAAAGGACACGCTCTGACCGGGCAGCAGCAGGCCGGTGGCCTGATCGACGGTGACACGATCGGCGAGGAGCCCGATCGCCTCGCTGTAGTTGATCAGCGAGGTCTCGCCCTCTGAGACGACGCGCGCCTGTGCGGATGCCATCAGCTCGAGCTTGCGGCGATCCACCTCGCCAACGGCCCACATTAGCATGCGGTCCATCTCGCCGTCGGGCGCATAGGCGCCCAGGTCTGTGAGCGCAGGCACGCGTAGGCGATGGACTGGCATGCCGATGGCGCGCCAGTCGTAGGCGCCCGTATCAAAGTGCACGCCATCGGTCGCGGGCGCCGCGACACGCACCGCCAGACGTTTGCTCTTTTGGTGCAGGGCATCGGCCAGCTCGTTGACCAGCCAGGTGAACTCGCCTCGCAGCGCTGGATCGACATCGCGATAGTCGAGATCGACCCCGTCAAAGCCGGCTAACGTGATAGCCTCAACCATGGCGCGCACGTGCGCCGAGCGCGCGGCACCGTCGATCAGCATATTGTCGGTGAGGTCCGAACGGACGACGCCATCGACGGTGTTCGACACCAACGCCAGACAGCAGTCTGACTTGAGCGGCGTGGCCGACCCGGCGATGCCCAGATCGTCACCGATCACCAGGCCAGGCACAGACAGGCTTTCGACGCTGACCTCGGCTTCACCTTCGAGCGTCTCATGGACGCCGATGGCCATGTCGGGTCGGTACGGTTGCGCCTGTGTCACTGCGATGAGGGCAGGCAACGTGACCAGTTCGGTTTCCATGAACAGCAGGTCGGCCGTTGGGTGGGCGGGTTGCCAACGCCAGGCCTCGCCGTCCCACACATACAGGTCGGCCTTTTCGACAGCGGCGAGCTCGTTGGGCAGCGGCACGGTCACCGACATGGTGGTGGGGGCGTCTTTGCCGAGCGAGCGCAGGCTATAAAAGGGCTCGTATGCGATGATGCCATCTGGGAGTTGCGCAATGGCCTGGCCCTCTGGGCTCGTGCCCTCGACCTCGGTGGCCTTGATGGCGCCCAACGAGGCGGCATAGACGCGATCACCGCCCCCAGAACCTGGATCGGCACTCTGCAGCGCAGTGTAGGCGATGCGCGTGTTGCGCGTCAGAGCACCAGGCGGAACAGTGGCCTGGGCGCCGGCCGGCCCTGGCACAACGCCGCCATCGGCCGCAGAGATGGTGGCGCCTTCGCGGGCAAACAGCCTTTGCCCCAACGAAGCAGGGGGGAGCAACAACGCGACGATGAGGAGAACAGGGACAATGCCCAGATCGACGATGCGTTCGAGGAGGGTGCGATCGAGGGCTCCACGTTGCCTGGGAGTCATCTGGTAACCGTGCTCCTTTCGTGATCGGGCCGGCGGCTGCGAGTATCCCCGGAGCGAGCCAGGCCATACAGGGCGGGATTCTAACATAGCCCCACAGGCTTGGCAACTTGATTACGTAGAGATGGCCCTGGCTGCTTGCCGCGCAAGGTGGGCGTCGCTATACTGGGGCCACTCTTGCCAAGGACTGGGGCATGCATCGCACCTTTGTCACCTCGTTCACCCGGCGCCAGCAGTACCTCGATGGCTTTTGGCAGCTTGTACAGGACCCGCAGGATGTTGGCTTTGATCAGCAGTGGCATCACGGCCCGCCACCCGGCAGGGCGGCCTGGGTGCCTGGGGTCTGGAACACGCTTTCGGGCTGGCTGCACTATGAGGGCGTCGCATGGTACTCGCAAAGGTTCACCGTGCAGGCCTGTCAGGCCGTGCGCATCACGTTTGGCGCAGTGACGCATCAGGCCAATGTCTGGCTCGATGGTGAGCCGGTGGGGCAGCACTATGGAGGTTGGCTACCCTTTGCCCTGCTCACGCAGCTTGCGCCCGGTGAGCACCTGCTGGTGGTTCGTGTCGATAACCGCCACGATATGACCGCGACGATCCCCTCGTCGCACCTGGACTGGTTTCGGTACGGCGGCATCACCCGGCCGGTGTTGGTCGAGGAGCTGGCTGGCCCGGGATATGTGGCCGCGCTGCGCCTGGTGCCCGACTGGGTGGACGGGCAGGGCATTCTCAAGGTGCGGGCCGAGCTCACCAACCTCAGCGACGGCCCCCTCGAGGCGCCCTTTGAGCTGCAGCTCGATGGGCAGACCGTCAAGGCCGAGCCACGCAAGCTGGGCGCCGGCGCCTCTGATGTGGTGGCCTTTGCGCTGCGCCTGGATGATATCGAGCCCTGGGAGCCGGGCGCGCCGCGCCTCTACACCTGTTGCCTGCGCTATGGCGGTGATGAGCTCATCGAGCGCACCGGCTTTCGCCATGTGTGCGTCGAGCGTCGCCACATCCTGATCAATGGCAAGCCGGTGTTCATCAAGGGCGTCAACCGCCACGAGGACCACCCCGAGTGGGGAGCAGCGCTGCCCGAACACCTCATGGCCCGAGATCTCGATCTGATCGAGGACCTGGGCGCCAACGCCGTGCGTGGCTCGCACTATCCCAACGACCCACGCTTCCTGGACCTGTGCGACGAGCGCGGCATTCTGTTCGTCGCAGAGATCCCTCTCTGGCAGTTCTCGGGCGAGCAGATGGACAGCAACCTGCTGACCGATCGCGCTACTGCGATGATGTGGGCCATGGTCGAGCGCGATATCAGCCATCCGGCGGTCATCGCCTGGAGTATGTCCAACGAATGCGCCACCGAGACCTCACAGGTGCGTCTGGCCATGGAGCACCTGCGCGAGACCATCGAACAGATCGACGACACGCGGCTGATCACTTTCGCTTCACATCGCGCCGAGCAGGACATCTGTTTCGATCTGGCCGATGTGGCCTGCGTCAACGCCTACTATGGCTGGTATCGCCACGACCTCACCTGGGGCCAGTTCCTGGACCGCATGGCGCGTTACGTGGGCGACAAACCGTTGATCGTGAGCGAGTTCGGCGCCGGCGCCCTCTATGGCTGGCGAGTTGCCGAGCCAGACGTGATCTGGAGCGAGGAGTACCAGCTCAAGCTGCTGACCGAATGCATCTCGCTCTTTATGGCGCGCGGCGATTGTGCGGGCTTTTTCATCTGGCAGTTCTGCGATACGCGCACCGACCGCGGCGACGATGGCCATCGGGCCCTCATGCGCCCACGGCACATGAACAACAAGGGCATCGTCGACGAGTACCGCCGCAAGAAGTTGGCCTTTGACGCCGTCAGGGCGCTGTTGCGCGACGACGAGAGCTGAACGCCGACGGCAGGCCGGGCGGGTAGGGCCCGATGCCGCTGATAGGGCGTAGAGCGTCCAGGTGTGCGGCGACGGTCTGCCGGGTGAGAGGGTGTAGCACCTCGGGAGCGATGTCGGCCAGCGGCACCAGCGCTGTCGCGCGTTGGGCCAGCGCCACGTGGGGGATCTTGAGGCAGGGCAGGGCGACGATCAGGCCGTCGCACATGAGGATGTCCAGGTCGATGATGCGCGGCCCATTGCGGGGGCCCGCCACGCGCCCCATCTGGCGCTCAATGGCCTTTAGGGCAGCGAGCAGGCCGAGCGGCCCCAGCTCAACCTCGACGATGCAGGCCGAATTGATAAAGCGTGGCTGCTCGATGAGGCCCCACGGCTCGGTTTCGTACAGCGGCGCCACCGCCAGGACTCGGCCGCGGCCGCCAAGCAGCTCGATGGCCCTGGCGATGGCTGCAGGCCGATCGCCGAGATTGCTGCCAATCCCAAGGTAGGCGCGCAAAGCTAGGCCCTCAGGATGGCATCGAGCATGCGCACATAGCGCACCGTTGGCCGAACCGAGTGCACCCGCACGATGTCGGCCGCACCCTGCACGATGGCCATGCCGATGGCGGCCAGCGAGCCCTCGACACGCTGGTTGGGGGGCAGCTCCAGGGTATGGCCGATGAACGACTTGTTCGATGCGCCGATCAGCAGCGGATAACCCAGCTCGCGCAGCTCGCCCGCATGGCGCAAGAGCTGCATATTCTGAGCCACTGTCTTGCCAAAGCCGATGCCTGGGTCGACGATGATCTTGTCGCGCAAGATGCCGGCCGCCAGGCCAACACTGACCTGAGCCCGCAGCTCGGAGGCCACATCGGCGAGTAGGTCATCGTAGGCCACGCCCACATAGTGCCCGCCCAGGCGTTGTTCTTGACGCGCATCTCTGGGGCGGCTGCGGTTGTGCATGATCACCACGGGCAGGCCTGATTCGGCCACGACGTGGGCCATTTGGGGATCAACCCGCAGCCCCCAAACGTCGTTCACCAGGTCGGCACCCACCTCGATGGCTGCACTGGCCACGGTGGCTCGGTAGGTGTCGATGGAGATCGGCACGTCGACGGCAGCGCGAATGGCTCTGATGGCCGGGATCACTCGCGCCAGCTCCTCGCGCGCCGAGACCGGCGTGGCGCCCGGTCGTGTCGACTCTCCGCCGACGTCGAGGATATCGGCGCCATCGGCTACCATCGCCAGGGCCGTTTCGGCGATCTCACTCAGGTCTTGCTCAACGTCTCCGTTCTGAATGAGACCATCGCCCGAGAAGGAATCGGGCGTGATGTTGATGATGCCCATCACGTAGGTGCGCCGACCCCACTCCAGGGTGAGGTCGCGGATGCGGAGCGGCGGCAACGCGTGGCTGGTATCAGAGCCCATGTTGATCCTCGGGCTCAGCGCTTGGGGATGAGCGTGCGCACGACGGTGCTCTCGGGGATGTCGCTCTTGACGATCTTGAGCATCTCCTCAGGGTCGGCCTTGTCGACGCCCATCTCCGTCAGAAAGCGGGCTACAGTGCCCAGATCGGCGTTGAGGTCGGGCGTGCGGTACATCATCGGCACGACGATGCCCGGCTCGAGCACGTTGACGACCTCGACAGCGCGCGCGGGGGTGAGCGTCGTCTTGCCACCGACGGGCAGCAGCAGCACATCGATGGGGCCCAGGTCCTCGGCCTGCTGCTGAGTGGGCACATCGGCAGTGATGCCCAGATGGCAGATGATGATGTCCTCGATCTCGATGGTGTAGGCGGTGTTGCGCTGGGCCGGCGGCGTCTCTTTGGGCCGGCCGTTGGTGCGGATCCCCGAGATAAAGACGCCCCCTACCTCATAGTCTCCGGGGCCGGTGATCGTGTAGGGGCTGCCGCGCGCCACGCGCGCCTCGTTGTGATAGGGGTGGTCGCAGCTGATGGTGACCACCGTGCCGGTAAAGCGCGGCAAGTCATAGCCCAGCTCGGCCGCATAGGGGTCGGTAACGACTGCGCTGCCGCGGCCGCGCAATCGGAAGCAAGCGTGTCCGTACCAAACGATCTCCATGGCGCCCCCACAATGATGCCGCCAGTATAGCCGGCCGAGCCGGTGACGTCAATGAGCGACGCTTCGTGCCCGATGCATAGCGTGCTAACATTTAGCTTCCGTACTATAATGCGGCGATTCCGTGCCGCAGGGAGGCGCTGTGCCCGAGATCAACTGGAAGCGCAACGTGGCCGTTCTGTGCACGACCCAGTTGCTGACGCTGATCGGCTTTTCGTCATACTTTCCCATCATCCCTTTCTACATGATGGAGCTGGGCGCCGAGACGTACGAGCAGGCGCTCTCGCTCAACGCGGCTTTTTCGAGCACGGCGGCCATCACCATGATGATCGCCTCGCCCATCTGGGGCACGCTGGCCGACCGCTACGGGCGCAAGATGATGGTGGTGCGCGCCACCATGGGCGGCGCCATCCTGTCGTTCTTGATGGGCTTGGCGCAGACGCCCGAGCACCTGATCCTACTACGAGCACTTCAGGGGGCCCTTTCGGGCACCATGGCGGCCGCCATGACGCTGATCTCGACGCAGACGCCCGAAAAGCACCTGGGTGTGAGCCTGGGGATGATGCAGACGGTGCAGTATGCCGGCCTGGCCATCGGCCCGCTGATCGGCGGCGTCACCTCTGACCTCTTTGGCTATCGCGCCGTCTTTCCGGTATCGGCTGGGCTGCAGACCATCTCGCTGATCCTGGCCGTCACACTCGTCAAAGAGCGGTTCGCGCGCATACCCACGGTCAAAGGACCACGGCGGACGCCCCGAGAGCTTCTTGAGGCCTTTGCAGGAGTGACGGCCGTGCTGCTCTTTGTGGTGGGCCTGATTCGGCTCACCACGACGACGGTGTCGCCGATCATGTCGCTCTATGTGAATGAGATCGACCCGGGCAACCCGCGGGTGGGCACTCTGGCGGGCACGGTTTCGTCGGCCTCGGCGGTGACATCGGCGGTGGCGGCCTTTCTGGTGGGTCGCGCTGGCGACCGTATCGGCCAGCGCAAGGTGTTGCTGATCTGCATCGTGGGCATGGCGGCGCTCTACATCCCGCTGGCCTTTGTCAAGACTGTGCCTCAGTTGATCATGTTCTATGCGGCGCTCGGCCTGTTTCTGGGGGGCACCATGCCCACGGCCAATGCCTTGCTGGCGCGGAGCACGCCCACCGAGCGACGCGGCGCGGTGTTTGGCATCTCGAATAGCTTTCAGGCTGCGGGGCGCTCGCTGGGCCCCATGATCGGCGCGGGCATCGCCAATCGCTGGGGCATCTCATCGGTGTTTCTGGCGACCTCGGGCTTTTGTGCCGTCATCGCCGTAGTCATCGTATCGGTGCTCAACAAGATCGCCAACGGGGCTGCCAGAGTGGGCGTTGTCCAGAGAAGCGGTGAGGCCATCGAGGAGCACTGACAGAGCGCCACAGGGCCTGCCGGTCCCTCGACAGGCCCTGTGCGCATGAGCGCCTAAGGTCGCCAGTGCGCAAAGGCCGGAAAGGCCTTGACGCGGTCCTCGGGCCACCCGAGCAGATGGCACTTTTCCCAGATATAGTAGGCATAGGTATCGAACGCCACGCCGGCCGGTGCACGGTGGTCGACATGTGGGATAAAGCCGCCATCGGCCACCAGCGGCTCCAGACGCTTGAGCTCGGCGAGCACCGCCTCGCGCCCCTGCCAGAGAGCGAACTTGTCGAACCCGCCACGGATCAGCAGCTCGCGGCCATACTCTTTTTTGAGGGCCACGGGATCGTTACCCGGGTGCACCTCGAGTGGGAACATGCAGTTGAGCCCCACCTCGAGCCACAAAGGGATGAGCTTGAGGATGTTGCCGTCGCAGTCGGTCCAGATGACGTCGATGCCGTGCTGCCTCAACAGCCGCATCACGGGGCGCATGTGGGGCATGATCCGCTGCGCGAAAAAGCGCGGGTTGAGGATAGGCCCGCTGTTGTAGCAGATGTCTTCCCAGCCAGCGGCGGCCTCGAACCGACCCCGCTCGAGGACCGGCGGAAGGAGCTGCAGCAGCATCTCGGACAGATGCACCACCATCTCCTCGACGAGGTCGGGGTCGTCGACCGAGAGGTAGGCCAGGCTCTCAAAGCCGATCCAATCACGAATCCACCCGATGAACGAGCCAAAGTAGACCGAAACAGGGTTGGCCGTGGTGCGGCTCATCTGCTCGCCCCAGGCGAGCTGCTGGGCGGTTAGCTGGCGCGCAGGGTGGTTGAGATCGAGGAACTCGTCACGAAAGGCCTTCCAGGTCGCCCGGTCACGCACGGGGAACTCGAGAAAGTGGGGGATGGTCTCGGTGCCGCTGGCCTTGTCCTGGCGCAGCACGCCCAGGCCATCTCGATAAGTGACGGTGATGGCGGTGCGCTCGATCTCCTGGCGCTCGCGCAACGGCCAGGCCCCGATGACGGCGCCATAACTTTCGAACTGCTCCACGCCGAAGAACTCTTCGACGGCGCGATCGGGTATGCGACCATCGGACGCGCGCAGACGCACCGGCAAGTGGCCCTGGCGCATCCAGTCCTCTTTGAGCTCGTCCCAGTAGCCAAACTCCAGGTGCGAGACATAGTCGACCTGCTGATAGTGCATCGTGCGGGCAAAGCGCTCGCGCGGTGTGAGGTCGTCGCCAAAGCGCCCAGGTCCCTGTCGTATCTCGGTCATTGGTGCTCTCCCCCATGGTAGACGTCGGTGATGTCTCGCTCGACGCGGCGGGTCTCGACGATATAGACCAGTTCGTCGCCCACAAGCTGACCCTCAGCGGCCAGCGCCTGCCGCTCCAAAAGCTCCTCAAAGCCACGGCGATAGTGTTCGACCATGCCTACGTCGCGTCCCCCCAGGCTCCTGGAGGGGAAGGACACGACGATATACCGCGCTGCGATGGACGCGATCAGTCGCTCGGTGGCGGTTGCGTCGAGCTGCTGCAAGCAAGGCACCGACTTGAGCAGCAGCGCCACGCTATGCTCGCCGGCGGGCGGCTGTAACAGCACATCGTGGCAGGTGGCGTTGCCGGGCTGACCGATGAGCTCGAGCCAGGCCTGCAGAAAAGCCATCTGGTCGCTGTAGATGTCAACACAGTCATAGCGCGTTGCAGGTGATAGCCCCATCCAGGGGATGGCGAGCGGATTGAGCCCGCAGGCCAGATCGAGCACCGATGACACGGCGCCGAGGCGGCCAAAGATATGCGCATAGAACTCGTCTACGTAGGCCAGCCGCTCCTGGCTCGAGGCGTGAGCGGCCATCATCCGCCGGCTCAGGGCCAGCAGGGTGGGGCGATCGGGCGCCGCTCGCAGCTCGGCGAGCCAGGCGGCGTAGGGCGTCGGCGCCGCTTGATAGGCGCCGCCGATCTGATGGAGCTTGCGCTTGACGCGCTTGACGGCCTCTTTGACCGACCTGGATGCCCGCAGCTCGGCCTGCGCCACGGCGCGCACGGTGTCAGGACAGATCGCCGCGTACTTGTGGGCATGCAGTACCTCTGCCACGATGCCATCGATCAGATCGGGCGGCAGGCTCATGGCTCTATGGCCTCGCCATCGTCTGCGAGCGCGGCATCGCCCTCACGGTCGCTGGTGCCGGCGATGACCAACACCCACTCGCCCTGTATCGGCCGCTGGCTCGCCGCCTCGAGCAGCTCGGTGAGGCGCCCCCTCAGCACCAGCTCGTACAACTTGGTGAGGTCGTTGGCCAGGGCCGCGCGTCGATTGCCAAACACCTCGAGCGCATCGGCCAGACTCTTGAGCAGTCGGTGTGGGCTCTCATAGTAGATGAGGGTGTAGGGGATGGCCACGTCGGCCTCGTAAAAGCGGCGTCTGGCAGACCGCTTGTGGGGCGTGAACCCGCGAAAGCAGAAACTGTGCACCGCCAAGCCCGAGAGGACCACGGCCATCACGAACGCGGCCGGGCCGGGGATCATGGTCGGCGCGATGCCCTCAGCGAGGGCGCGCTGCACGATGCTGTAGCCCGGGTCGGCGATGCCCGGCGTGCCCGCGTCGGTGACCACGGCGACCGAGCGCCCCCGCCGGAGCTGCTCGATGATGCGGTCGCCCGCGGCCTGCTCATTGTGCTCGTGAAAGGGCATCTGAGGCGTGTCGATCTCAAACCGCTGCAGCAGGCGCCCCGTCTTGCGGGTGTCCTCGCTGGCGATCAAGTCGACCTGCTTGAGCACCTCGATGGCGCGCGCCGACATGTCGCCCAGGTTGCCGATCGGCGTCGCCACCAGGTAGAGCATCGCTTCTCCCAGGGCGCCCAGGAGCCCAAACCGACGCTCGGGGCTCCTGGGACGCTACAGAGTCAGGCCTGCGCGTCGGGCTGCCAGCGCAACACCAACTGGCGCGCCGCGCGCACCTCGTCCAATCGCCTCACCGGCGCCGTGTGAGGCGCCTGGTGCAACAGCTCGGGGTCGGTGCGCGCCTCCTCGACGATCTGGATCAGCGCCTCGGCAAAGTGGTCGAGCGAGCGCTTGCTCTCGGTCTCGGTGGGCTCGATCATCAAGGCCTCGGGCACGATCAGCGGAAAGTAGTTGGTGGGCGGGTGCAGGCCAAAGTCGATCAGACGCTTGGCGATATCCAGCGCGCGGACGTCGGGCGCGCCCTCAACCTGCCCGCGCAGCACAAACTCGTGCATACACGTGCGGTCATAGGGCAGCGGCAGCACCTCCTTGAGGATGCTCTGCAGGTAGTTGGCGTTCAGCACGGCGATCTCGCTGGCCTGGCGCAACCCCTCGGCGCCCAGCATGCAGATGTAGGCATAGGCGCGCACCATCACGCCAAAGTGCCCGTAGAAGGCCTTGACGCGGCCGATGCTCTGCGGCGGCATCGCCAGGGCGAACGGCCCCTGGTCGCCCTTGCGGACCGCCACAGGCCCCGGCATAAACTCGACCAGAGCCTGGCTGGCGCCAACCGGCCCCGAGCCGGGCCCGCCGCCGCCGTGAGGCGTAGCAAAGGTCTTGTGCAAGTTAAAGTGCATCACGTCAAAGCCGAGCTCAGCGGGCTTGGCGATGCCCAGCAGCGCGTTCATGTTGGCGCCGTCGCCATACATCAAGCCGCCCGCTTCATGCACCAGCCTTGAGATCTCGAGCAGGTGCTCGTCGAACAGGCCCAGCGTGCTGGGGCTGGTCAGCATCATGCCCGCCACACGATCCGAAAGGTGAGCGCGGAGATCGTCCAGGTCCACGTTGCCGCGGGCATCCGACTTGAGCTCGACCATCGTGAGGCCAGACATGCTGGTGGTGGCCGGGTTGGTGCCGTGGGCAGAGTCGGGGATGAGCATGATGTCGCGTTTGCCATCGCCACGCGCGAGGTGATAAGCGCGGATCATCAGCACACCGGTCAACTCGCCGTGAGCGCCGGCCGCAGGCTGCAGGCTGACGCCGCTGAATCCCGAGATGGCCTTGAGCGCCTCCTGGAGGCCGTGCATCAAGGCCAGACTGCCCTGCACCGTTTCCTCGGGCTGGTAGGGATGCACCTGGGCAAAGCCAGCCAGCCGGGCCGCATCTTCGTTCATCTTGGGGTTGTACTTCATGGTGCACGAGCCCAGCGGGTACATACCCAGGTCCACGCCATAGTTGAGCTGCGACAGTCGCACGTAATGTCGCATCACGTCGACTTCGCTGACCTCGGGCAGAGGCAAGTCGTCACGGAGCAGGGCCTGATCGGGCAACGGCGCTGCCGGCACATCGAGCGCGGGCAGCGCGGCGCCCCGGCGGCCCGCGACACTGAGCTCATAGATGATGGGCTCGCTCATCGGGCCACCTCCTCGAGGGCCGCCACCAGGCGGTCGATCTGTGCGCGGCTGTTCATCTCTGTGACGCACAGCAGCATCTGCCGCTCCATGCCTGCATAGGCGCGGCCCAGGTCATAGCCGCCGATGATGCCGCGCTCGCGCCACAGAGCAGCGTTGAGGTCGGCTGCAGGCTGCGGGCAGGTCACCACGAACTCGTGAAAGAAGGGCGCGCTCTGGTCGACGCTAAAGCCCTCGAGCGCGTCGATGGCCGCGGCAGCATAGTGCGCGCGATGGTAGCAGAGCTCGGCCACCTCTCGCAGGCCCTGCCTGCCGAGCGTGGCCAGGTAGACCGACGCCGCCAGCGCATTCAGCCCCTGGTTGGTGCAGATGTTGGACGTGGCCTTGTCGCGGCGAATGTGCTGCTCGCGGGCAGAGAGTGTGAGCACATAGCCACGCTTGCCATCGACGTCCACGGTTTCGCCCACCAGGCGCCCGGCCATACGGCGCACCAGCTCTTGACGGGTGGCGAAAAACCCGAGGTATGGGCCGCCAAAACTCAAAGAGTTGCCCAGCGGCTGCCCTTCACCCAGCACGATATCCGCGCCCAACTCGCCAGGCGACTTGAGCAGGCCCAGCGCGATGGGATTGGCCACCACCACCAGCAGCGCCCTGTGGGCGTGAACGGCGTCGGCCAGGCCGCGCAGGTCGTGCACGCGCCCGAAAAAGTCGGGCGACTGCACGATCAAGCAGGCCGTGCTATCATCCACCAGGGCAGCGAGCTCGGCGGGCGTCGAGTGTACCAGTTCCTCGCCGGCAAAGGAGAGGCCGATCCCCTCTGTGTAGGTGTGCACCGTCTCACGGTATTCGGGGTGCACGCTGCCGGCCAACACCACGCGGTTGCGCTTGCCCCGCGTGGCGCTCAGGCTCATGATCACCGCCTCGGCCAGCGCCGTGGCGCCATCATAGTGCGAGGCGTTGCTGACCTCCATGCCGGTCAGGTCGCAGATCATCGACTGGTACTCGAAAACCGCCTGTAGCGTCCCCTGGCTGATCTCGGGCTGATACGGGGTGTAGGCGGTGTAGAACTCGGAGCGCAGCAGCACATGGTTGACGATGCTGGGCACCCAGTGATGGTAGGCGCCCGCCCCCAGAAAGCTCGGGGTGTGGCCCAGATCGGCATTCTGCTCGGCCAGCGCCCGTAGCTCCTGCATCGTCTCCAGCTCTGAGCGCGAACCAGGCAGGTCGAGCTCGGGGAAACGCACCTCGGCTGGCACCGCCGTGAACAACTCCTCTATGCTGCTCAGGCCAATGCGCGCCAGCATCGCGCCGATGTCATGGTCGGTATGCGGCACATAGCTCATCAGTGGCCACCCTCTGAGCCGGCGATGAACTCGGCGTACTGCTCAGCCGTCCACAGGCCTTCGAGCTGGCTGTGGTCGGCGATGGTAAAACGCACCAGCCAGCCCTCGCCGTACGGGTCGCTGTTGACCAACTCGGGCTGGGCCTCGAGCGCCTCGTTAACGGCGACGATCTCGCCCGCGACGACCAGGTAACACTCAGAGGCGGCCTTGACCGACTCGATGACGGCAAAGCTGTCGCCCTGCTCAAAGGCGTCGCCCACCTCGGGCAGCTCCACATAGACGATGTCGCTGAGCTCGCTCTGGGCGTGGTCGGTGATGCCGATGGTGGCCACGTCGCCCTCGACGTGCACCCACTCGTGAGACTCGGCGTAGAGACGGTCTTGCGGGATTTCCGATGCCATGTCGATCTCCTTAGCTACGGCGATATGCGGGAACGTAGAACGGCTTCTTGACAACGACGGCGCGGGCTTCACGGCCGCGAATGCCGATGCTGAGCTCGGTGCCGGGGCGGCGTAGCGCGGTGGGCACAAAGCCCATGCCCAGGAAGGCGTCTAGCGTGGGGGCATACATGCCCGAGGTGACCGCGCCTACGACCTCGCCGGCAGATAGGATGGGATACTCGTGGCGCGGCACGCCTCGGTCGAGCATCTTGAAGGCCACCAGCGCCCGCCCGGCGCCCTCGAGGCGCAGTTTGAGCAACGCGTCTCTGCCGACAAAGTCCCCCTTGGCCCAATCCACAGTCCACGCCAGGCCCGCCTCGAGGGGCGTGATGTTGGGGCCCAGCTCCTGGCCATAGAGGGGCATACAGGATTCGAACCGCAGCGAGTCGCGCGCCGCCAGGCCCGCGGGCAGCAGGCCGAGCGGCTCTCCGGCGGCGAGGATGGCGTCCCAGGCCGGCACGGCGCCCGCCGCTTGCAGGTAGAGCTCGAAACCATCTTCGCCGGTGTAGCCGGTGCGGCTGACCAGCCCCGGCGTGCCGGCTACCGTCGCCGCGATGATCTGGTTACGGCCGAGCGCGGCCAGATCCTGGTCGCACAGGGGCTGCAGAATGGCCTCGGCCAGCGGCCCCTGCAACGCCATCATGTAGGTCTCGACCGACACGTTGTCGACTCTGACGTCATAGCCTGCCGCGTGGGCCTGCAGCCAGCGCGTGTCCTTTTCGTTATTCGAGGCGTTGACGGCGATGAAAAAGCGGTCGGGCAGCCGATAGACAAAGATGTCATCGATCACGCCGCCGTCGGCGTAGCACAGCAGGGCGTAGCCGGCCTCGCCCTGCGGGATGGCCGCGATGTCGGCCGTGACCATCTGCTGCAAGAATGGCAGCGCATCGGGGCCGCTCACCACGAGCTGCCCCATGTGGTCGATATCGAATAGGCCGGCGCGCTCGCGGACGGCGAGGTGTTCAGCCTTGGGGCCGGCCGTGTACTGCACTGGCAGCTCCCAGCCCGCGAACGCGACCATGCGCCCCCCGAGGGCCACATGCCGATCGTACAGCAACGTCTTTGTCATGGCTTGCTCTCCGTCGAACGTGTTATCCAGATGCTCGGCTTGCGCCAGGGCGTTCGAGCGCGCGCACCAACGCGCCTACTTCGGCCCGCGCTTCGGCGGGCGAAAGTGGACGCGGATAGTTGTACAACGCGCCGCCCGGCCGCTCATTGTAGTAGGGACGATTGCAGTCGCCGCAGCCCGAGGTGCGGAAAGGGCTGTCGACCGGATCGCTCAACACCTGAAGCAGGCGCTCCACCGACAGGCCGAGGCCGACGACGCGACCGTGCTCATCATAGCTGAGGTGGTCTGCGCGCGCGAGTCGGTTAAAGATCAGCCAGCGCACCGCCTGCAGCCGCCGGTAGACCTCTAAGTCTGGCGGCGCTGCCGACTCGAGACGCGTGCCCGCGATCGGCGTGAAGGCAAACAGCCCCACTGCCAGCCCCTGGTCCGCATAGCGCTGCAGAGCCTGGGCCATCTCACGCTCCGTCTCGCCCAGGCCCACGATGAGGTGCGTGCCAATCTGCCCGGGATAGGCGTGCGCCGCCGCGGTCAAGAGCATATCGGTGCGCTGCCACGAGCCGGTCTTGGTGGCCAGATAGACACGTTCACAGGCGGCGTCGATGGCCAGCGTGACTCGCGACGCGCCTGCCTCGATCAGACGGGCGATGTCGTCCAGGCTGTGCACGGCGGCCGACGCACAGATGGGGGCCGTGGTGCGGGCGCGCATCACGCGCACCGCGTCGATGGTGAGATCGAGATGCCCCGGGCCGGTCGTCACCTGAAAACAGACACGCCGCAGCGCGCCATCGTCGCAGGCGCGCGCGATGGCCGCGGCCGCGCCGTCGGCCTCGAATGCCGGCCAGGCCACGCGCGAGAGCTGGTCAGCGCCAGCAGAGCTCGAGCGCGCCTGCGCGCAAAAGGCGCAATCTCCGCTGCAGCGCTCGCCCAGCATCACATAGGCGGTGGTCGGCGCACAGTCGAGCCGCGCGTTAGCCAGCCCGGCCACCACCGCCGTGCCCGATGACAGCCGCCACGAGGGGCCCGTTACAGCAGCGCGCAACACTCGGCTCCCCACCGCACGGTGCGGCCCAGCTCCTCGGCCAAGCGCTCGGCGCTGCGGCTCGGGTTGACGAGGCCATCGAGCCCTGCCTCTATCGCCAGGCAGTCCACCTCTTGCCGATAGCGGCCGTGCGGCCGCATGCAGCCCAGGTCGATGCGCGCGGCGGGCAGCAGGCGCCGCGCCAACGCAAACAGCCGCTGCACCTCGTCCAGGGCAGGGGGCTCCACCTGTGCGTAGCGCGTGCCCGCCGTAGGAATGAGGATGAGCAGGATGAGCCGCTCCACATGGCGCTCGGCCAGGGCAGCCAGGGCGCGCTCCTCGCCCGAGATGCGCCCGCCACGCAGTCCCAAAGTGAGATGGGGCACCACCGGGGCCATGGTCTGCAGCAGGTCCAACTGGCGCATATAGTCTTCCAGGCTCACGTCGAGGCCGTAGACTTCGAGGGCGGTGTCGCGGTCGCCCACCACATCGAACGAGATCACGTCAACCAACGGCGCGACGCGCGCCAGCTCAGCGCGGTCGGCAAAGCCGACATGCCAGTTGAGCCGTCGCCCTGGCCGCAGACGTTCGACGTGCGACAGGCTGTTGGTGATGGGCACCCCCCCACGGGCGTCACAGCCGCCTGAGATGAGCAGGCTGGGGTAGCCGGTGGCGTCGGCCTGGTCGATGGGGCGCATGTGCGCCAGATAGTGGCCGCCGCAGTGGGCGCAGTCCAGCGCGCAGGCTGCGCCGGTCAGGCTCACCGGTAATGTGGCCGTGGGCCGCGTAAAGAGAAGCGCATGAGCCAGGCCAGCTTGGCGGGCCGGCGTGCTGGCTGCTCGCTGTACGGCGAAATCCTCAAGAGGGTGTGTCACGGGGCTAGTATAGACAGGCCGGCGATCTGCACCAAAGCGCCCCTTTCTACAGCTTGCCATGCTCGGGTTGGCCGGGCTGGCGCCTGACTCCTATAATCCCGGTCAGCGGCCATAGCCAGGGGGAGGTCTGCCATGCGCAAACGTATCGAGGTGTGGAAGGGCGACATCACCACGCTCGCTGTGGACGCCATCGTGAACGCGGCCAACTCGCGGCTGCTGGCCGGTGCGGGCGTGTGCGGGGCCATCCACGCCGCCGCCGGTCCCGAGCTGCTTGCGGCCTGCCTCGCGCTGGGCGGTTGCCCCACGGGCGAGGCGCGCATCACCCCCGGTTTTCGCCTCAAGGCGCGCTATGTCATTCACGCTGTGGGTCCAGTTTGGCATGGCGGCGGCCGCGGAGAAGAGGCGCTGCTGGCGAGCTGTTACCAGCACAGCCTTGCGTTGGCCACCGAACATGGCCTCGAGACGATCGCTTTCCCTGCTATCTCGACCGGCATCTATGGCTACCCGGCCGAGCGTGCCGCCCGAGTGGCGGTGCGCACTGCGCTCGCCTATCTGGCCGAGCACGAGCTGCCGCGCCAGGTGACGCTGGTGGCCTACGGTGACGACAGCTACCCGGTGCTCGACCGCGCTCTACGTCAGGGTCTCGAGGCGCTCAAGGGTAGCCCGGCGTGATAACGGCCGGCGCGTAGCCTCACACCGTCACCGCCTGCTCTGGGCTAGCGTCCTTCGCCATCGTGCGGGTCCGGCGATTCTCGCTCGGCTGACTCGGGCTGTGCGCTTTCGCCTGGAGCCGGGCCGGCTGCCGGCGCCGGGGCTGCGGACGGCGCGGCCGGCTCGCCCTGGCGCTGGCGCCACAGCAACACCAGGTACGTAGCGATGCCGGCGCCCGCCAAGCCCAACAGCACCAGCCAACCGCCGCCACCCTTTGGATACTCAGCCTCGGCTCGCAGCGCCACCGTGGTGGAGCGGCTGCGCGCTGCGGCCGTGCCGATCAGCAGGGCCGCCTGATCGGGCGTGGGCGATCCCGTCGGCAGCGCGAGGGTAGGCGTCAGCGTCCCTGCCTCGGCCGTCGGATTGAGGCTGAACGCGGGCTGCGCCGGCGTGGCCGTGCGACGCTGGCCGCCCGACGGGCTCAGCCAGCCTGGCGTCGCAAAGCGGGTGCTCGTCGGCCAGGGCGTCGCCAGTCCCGCGCCCGACGCTGGAGTGGCTGTGCCGGAAGCCGGCGGCCCCGACGGCGAGCGGGTCGGCCCGGTCGTAGGCGGGCTTGACTCTGGCTGGGGGTAGGCCGAGTCGACGACGGCCTGCACGGTGGGCGGGGCGGGATAGTCGCCGGGCTCGCCTGCGGCCGGCTCGTCCCCCACCACGCCGGTGCAGATGTCGGCAAAGCTCACCGCCGGGGGCTCCTGCAGGCCATCGCTCCATACCCACGCGTCTACGCCGCCGTGGAGCACAATGCGTTCGTCGATGGCCGTCGAGACCTCCCAGCGGTCGCCATCGCGATACCAGGCGGTCCACAGGGCGCAATCCTCGGCTGAACATCGACAAAAGCAGGCTTCGTCGGGGTAGAGGCAGCCCACGCCATCGATGCTGCAAACACCGTCGCCCGAGGCGCTTGGCTCGACGGTGATCTCGAGCGCCGACGCCTCGAGCAGCTCGAGCGCCGTCATATCACCGGGCAGGGCCACGCACTCGCTGTGATAGTCATCGGGGCCAAAGATGACCAACAAGGCCGCATAGCCGCTGTCGGCTCGCGCAAGGCTTGGCGTCAGCAGGCTTGCCAGCAGCCAGGTCGTCACCAGGGCCGCGCACAGGTCTCTACGATTGCGGTTGTACATACAGCGTCGCTCCGGGCCCGAGTATAGCATCTGCCGACCGGCCGCAAAAGCGACGCCGGTCGGCGCTATGGCCCGGGCGGCGAAACGGGCCGCACCAGCTCGCAGCGACAGTCAAACGATGGCTTGAGCTTTTCGTAGGTGCTGTGGAGCGACTCGACGATCACGTGGGTCTCACTGATCACCGGCATAAAGTTGGTGTCGCCCTGCCAACGCGGCACGACGTGCACGTGCATATGGTCTTTGATGCCCGCGCCGGCCACCGAGCCCAGGTTCATGCCTACGTTAAAGCCGTTGGGACGCATGGCCTCGTTGAGCGCCTCGATGCAAACGTTGATCTCGAGCATCATCTCGGTCATGGCGTCGCCCGTGAGCGCTGTGGGCGTGTCGACATGGGCATAGGGCACCACCATCAGGTGGCCGTTGTTGTATGGGTAGCGGTTCATCATCACAAAGCAGTGTTGACCGCGCAGCAGGATCAGGTTCTCGGGGTCGTTGCCCTCTTGCGGCTTGGCGCAAAAGATACATTCGCCGGGCTTGTCTCCGAGGATGTACTCCATCCGCCAGGGAGACCAAACGCGTTCCATAGCTATACCTCCGTATCGCTGTCCCAGTATAGACCGGTGCGACAGATGGCCCAATGGTCGATGGGCAATGCGAGGGCGGCCAATAGCTCTTCGGGGCGGCCCGCGCCCTGAGGGCTGCAGACCATCGTGAGACGCAGTCGATGCGCCTCTGCATGACTGTGGTAGCTGGCATCGAGCAGCAGAGGGCGTAGGTCGACCGCCTGTGTCCGGCCGGCGCGAACCCGCTGGCAGGGCAGCGTGGCGCTGTCGAGCGCCTGCTGCAGGCGGGCAGACACCTCCTCGGCAGAGGCGGCGCTCCACAAGGACACCTCATAGTCGGCCCTGCGCATCACGGCCTGCAACGCGGGGGCATCGAGAGCGACAATGCTCACAGCCTGCAGACGCAGCCCCGCCGGGCACTGCTCGGCAAGAGCTCGCCAGGCCTCGGCCGGCTCAACAGCCGCGCCCAGATAGGCGTCCAGCAGCTCAAAGGTGCTGCTGTAGCCGACCGGCAGGGGCGTGGCAAAGGCCAAACGCGGATGGGGGTTGAACCCCTGCGTAAAGGCCAGAGGCAGCCCTGCCCGCCGCAGCAGACGCTCCCACAGCCGGCCCATATCGAGCACCGAGAGGTAGCGCAGAGGGCCGTCGACGCCAAAGGTGATCCGCAGACGCTGAACCGCTGCAGTGCGCATTTCAGGGGCACCCCCAGGTGCCTGCCGCCACCGCTGACCGCTCGGCGGCAAAGGTAGCGAGTATGCCGCAGTCGTGGCAATGCTCGCGACAATCGGGCGAGAGGTCACCGCGCAGAGCGCGCTCGCGCTCATCCCACATAAAGTCAGGATCGACCCCCACGTCGATGTGCGCCCAGGGCAGCTGTGCGTCGCGCTCGCGTGCGGCGTGTAGCTCAACCTCAAGGTCGAGTCCGGCGTCGTCCAGCGCCTGCCGCCAGAGGGCCACGTTCAGGTGCTCGCTCCAGGCGTCAAAGCGGGCGCCAAGCCGCCAGGCCGCCAGGATGACATCGCCCAGGCGGCGGTCGGCGCGCGCCAACAGCGCCTCGAGCCACGTCGAGTTCCAGTCAGAATAGCTGAGCTTGTAGGCCTTGCCGCGCAGGGCATCGCGCAGCAGCCTCTGCCGTCGCGAGACGTCCTCACGCGAGATGAGCGGCTCCCACTGAAAGGGCGTGTGCGGCTTGGGCACAAAGGTGGCCACGCTTACGCCGATTTCGACACGACGGCCGCGCATCTGCCTGCCGAGCCGCGCTAGCTCTTGTGCGAGCCGCGCGATCTCGAGCACGTCTTCATCGGTCTCGGTGGGCAGGCCCATCATGAAATAGAGTTTGACGCGATTCCAGCCATGGGCAAAGGCCGCCTGCGCAGTGCGCAGCAGGTCTTCTTCGGTGACGCCCTTGTTGATGACATCGCGCAGCCGCTGGCTGCCTGCCTCGGGCGCAAAGGTGAACCCCGTCTTGCGCCGGCTGCTGATCATGCGGGCGAGCTCGACAGCAAAAGAGTCGATGCGCAGCGAGGGCAGTGACACGCCCACGCCGTCTTCGTTGTGGCGTGCGAGCACCTGCTGGACGATCTTGCCGATGCCCGAGTGATCACTGCTCGACAGCGACACCAGGCCCACCTCATCATAGCCGGTGTTGGCCACCAGCTCGTCGATGGCCTGCACCGTTTCGGCCACAGGGCGCTCGCGGACGGGGCGGTAGATCATGCCCGCCTGGCAGAAACGGCAACCACGGCCGCAGCCGCGTTGGATCTCAATTGCCGCTCGGTCGTGGGCGGCCTGCAGGTGTGGCACCACCGGCCGCGTGGGCGCCGGCGGCAGTTCTCGCACGATGCGTTTGGTCACGGTCTCAGGCACACCGTTCAATGGCTCGAGGCCAGCGTAGGCCCCAGCGGCGCCCTGTCGCGGCCGATACAGCGCTGGCACATAGACGCCCGGGATGGTGGCCAGCGCTCTCCGCAGCGCATCGCGCGAGGCGCCCACAGCCCGGGCCCGGGCCACTGCCGCCATGATGTCGAGGATGACCTCCTCGCCTTCGCCGATGGCAAAGGCATCGATAAAGGAAGCCATCGGCTCGGGATTGTAGGTGCAGCTCCCCCCGGCGATCACCAGCGGCGCCCGGTCGTCGCGGTCGGCGGTCAACACCGGCACGCCCCCCAGGTCGAGCATCGTGAGCACGTTCGTGTAGGTCAGCTCGGTCTGCAGCGTGAACCCGATCACACTGAACTCGGACAGCGCATGTCGCGTCTCGAGCGAGTAGAGCGGCACGCCCTGGCTGCGCAGCGCCTCCTCCATGTCGGGCCAGGGCGCATAGACGCGCTCGGCCGCGTACTGCGGTTGGCGGTTGACGATGTCGTAGAGGATCGCCAGCCCCAGGTTGGACATGCCCAGCTCGTAGAGATCGGGATAGGCCAGCGCCAGCGTAGCCGCAAGGCCGTCCCATTCCTTGGCGATGCTGTTCCACTCCTGCCCGGCGTAGCGGGCCGGCTTGGAAACCTGGAGCAAGAGGCGTTCAATCGTTTCGTCGCTGATCATCAAGGGTGGTCCCACCGATTAGTTAAGTAGACATGTCAAGATATTATAGGCCGCGGTCTGGCATGGACCAAACCGCACCAAAGCCGAGCTCGTGCGGGCGGCCCTCGAGGCGCACACTGGCCCGCACCAGGCCATTTGACACCGGCGCCAACACCCTTATACTAGAGGGCGTTGTGCCGCATTCGTCTAGTGGCCTAGGACACCTCCCTCTCAAGGAGGAGATCGGGGGTTCGACTCCCCCATGCGGTACCAAGAGGCCGGCTAATCGCCGGCCTCTTTACGTTCTAGGCGTTGGCCGCCGCGAGCGCCTGCGCCAGGTCGGCAGTGATGTCCTCGACGGCCTCGAGACCCACGCTCAGGCGCACCAGCCCTTCGGTGATGCCCAGTGCCGCGCGCACCTCGGGTGGCACCAGGCGATGCGAGGAGTGCGCCGGGTAGAGCACCAGACTGAACACATCGCCCAGCGTGGTGGCCGGAAGCACCAACTCCAGCGCATCCATAAAACTAAACACCTGTGCCCGGTCGGCGCCGCGCAGCTCAAAGCTCACCACGCCCCCAAAGCCGCGCCCTTCAAAAAGCCGCGCGGCCAGGCTGTGCTGGGGATGGCCCGGCAGGCCCGGATAGTGCACCAACGCAATGTCGTCGCGCTCTGCGAGCCATCCCGCCACGCGCTCGGCGTTGGCAAATTGCTCGCGTACCCGCACCCAAAAGGTGCGCAGGCCTCGGTGAGCCAGCCAGGCGGGCTCGGGCGCGAGGTTGGCGCCCAGCAGTTTCTGATTCTCGCGCAGGGTGTGGGCCTGCTCCTCACTGCCCAAGACCGCGCCCGCCATCACGTCTCCGTGCCCTGCCAGGTACTTGGTCACCGAATGCACCACCAGGTCAGCCCCCAGCGCCAACGGCTGGCACAAGTAGGGCGTGGCAAACGTGTTGTCGACGAGCAGTCGAGCGCCATTGGCGTGGGCCAGATCGGCCAGGGTGGGCAGGTCGGCCACCTTGAGCAGCGGGTTACTGACCGTCTCACATAGCACCGCGGCGGGCCTGGTCGATGCGACGGCCTTGCCGACTGCATCGGGGTCGCTGATGTCGACGAACACACTGCTGACGCCAAGCTCGGCGAACAGGCGCGCCACGAGCGCATAGGTGGCGCCATAGATGTCGGTGGCGCACACCACGCTGGCGCCGGCGCGCACGCCCGATGCCAGCAGCGCGGCGTGCAACGCTGCCATGCCCGAGGAGTAGGCCACAGCAGCGGCCGCGCCCTCGAGCGCCGCCAACGCCTGCTCAAAAGCGGTCACCGTCGGATTGCCATAGCGAGCGTAGACATAGCCATCGGCCTCGCCGGCAAACACGGCGTCGAGGGTGGTCATGTCGTCATAGTGGTAGGCCACCGACGAGTTGAGCGGTGGCACCACAGGATGGTATTCTGGGGTGGGCTGACGCGCACCGGCATGCACGGCCAGTGTCTGCAAGCGGGGCATGGGGCCTCCTTGGGCGGTGACTGGTGGCAGGGCGAGTATAGGCGTGTGGGCCAGGGGCGTCAACGGATCAGGGACGAGCGGAGGTGGATACATGGTCGAGTTGACGGTGGAGAACCTTTTCGCACGGCGCAGTGTGCGCCGCTTCACAGAGGCGTCGGTCAGCGCAGAGCAGCGCGACATGTTGCTGCAGGCTGCCATGTCGGCGCCCAGTGCGGGCAATCGACGGCCCTGGCACTTTGTGGTGGTGACCGACGGCGAGACGAGGGCGCGGCTGGCCGACTCTTCGCCCTATGCCGGCATGGTGGCGCGAGCGCCACTCTGCATCGTGCCATGCGCCGAGCCGGCGCTGGGCATCGCGGGGCGGCCCGATTTCTGGGTGCAGGACCTGTCGGCTGCCACCGAGAACATCCTCCTGGCGGCCGTAGGGCTGGGCCTGGGGGCGGTGTGGTGTGGCATCTACCCGCTGCCAGAGCGAGTGTCCGCGGCGCGAGACATCCTGGGCATACCCGGCGACATTGTGCCCTTTGCCTATGTCGCCATCGGCCGCCCTGCCGAACACCCCGAGCCGCGGACACAGTACGATCCGGCGCGCGTGCGCCACGAGCGCTGGTGACCTACGAGGGCATCTCGACGCGATAGAACTGCCCGGTCAGCGCCGACTCGCGCGCCCACAGACAGGTGAGGGCGCTGAGGATGCCCGCCTCGATGGGGCTGCGCGAGGGCGTGCCGTCGCGCACTCCCCGTAGCAAGTCCAGGCACAGCTCCCTGTCGCCGCCAAAGTGCGCCATGTTCCCGGCAAAGTCGATGGTCTCGACCACCGGCGACCGGTGCCGGTAGACCTTGATCTGGTTCTGGTACCAGTCGAACTCGATGGTGCCACGATAGCCGTACAGGCGTGCACCGCGCCGCGCGGCGAGATTGCGCGCGAAAAAGTTCTGCGTATAGCTCAACTGGGCGCCGCCACGGTACTGGATGAGGCAGTTCCCCAGGTCCTGGTTGATGATCCCTTCGGAGAACAGGCACATCGACGTCGACTCGAGGTCGACGCGTTCGCCCTCGAACCCCTCGTGAAAGCGGTTGAAGGGGCTCTCGGGGCAGCTTTCCCATTCGTCACAGTCGACGCAGCGCAGGTCGAAGGGCTTGTCGCCGCCATAGACGCGGCGCGCGTGCATGGCGGCCACCGTCTCGGGCTGGTCGCCCACGAGATACTGCAGGTAGTCCAGGTCGTGGGTGGCCTTTTGCAGCCACAGCCCGCCGGTGATGCTATAGTCACGGTACCAGTGATTGTAGTAGACGCGCCCATAGGGCACATCGTTAAAGGCCACCATGTGCTCGACCGTGCCGATCTCGTCGGCGTCCAGCATCGCCTTGACGCGCTGCACGATGGGCGTGACGCGCAGGGGAAACGAAACGACCGTGACGGGCCGATAGCCTTCGAACCCGCACGCGAGGGCCTTGAGCTGCTCAAAGGAGATGGCCACCGGCTTTTCGAGGAACAGCGGCAACTGGTGCGCCGCCACCTTGAGCGCCATCTCGGTGTGCAGATTGCAGCGCGTGCCCACCATCACGCCGTCCAGCGGCTCGCCGGCCAACATGGCGTCGGCGGTGTCGTAAAAGCGCGTGTCGGTGAGCAGTGCATCGCCCGAGGCGGCCAACTGCTCGCCACGCGGGTCGGCCACCGCCGCGATGCGGTAGGGAATGCCGAAAATGCCCATCTCGCGGGCCATGTGCGAGACGCGGCCGCCGTATCCGATGATACCAATGCGTAGCATGACGCCTCCTGCGGACCGGAATGTCGGCATTCTAGGCCAGAGCGGCGGTCGCAGCAAGGCTCAGCGGCGAGCCAACGGCGGCAATGAGATGGCGCGCACGCGGCTGATGTTGGGGATCTCGAGGACGGCCGGCACGATGCTACGGGGCGCCTCCTCGTCGAGGCCCAGGGCCATGAGAGACATGCCGCCGCGCTTCTCACGGCTCAACTGGGCAAAGGAGATATTGATGCCCCGGCTGCCGAGGAGCTGGCCCATGGCCCCCACAATGCCCGGCTGGTCGGCGTGCAGGTCAATCAGCATGTGCCCCTGCGCCTCGATGCTCAACGGCTGGCTGTCCAGGCTCACGATGTGGGGCACCCCCTGCACCATGGCGCCGGCCACGTCCATGGCCTCGCCACTGCCCGGGATGCGCGCCGCGATCAGGCTGTCATAGCGGCCGCGGCGTCCCAGCGACGTCTCTGACACCGCCAGGCCAAACCGCTCAGCCATCTTGCGCGCGTTGACCACATTGACCGGCTCTGCGCTGATAGGCGCGAGCAGGCCGGCGAGGAACGCCGCGCTGAGGATGCGCACGTCGTGTTCACAGATCTCGCCCTCGTACGAGAGCTCGATGCGAGCGCCTAGCTCGCTGCGCCACTGCACAAACAACGCGCCCATACGCTGCGCCAGATCGATATAGGGCCGCAGGAACTCGGCGGCCTGAGGCGCCACGTATGGCACGTTGACGGGCGAGGCGGGCAGGCGGCCCTCCAGCGCATCGATCACCCCACGAGCCACGTCCAGCGCCACCTGCTCTTGCGCCTCCTCGGTCGAGGCGCCCACGTGCGGCGTGGCGATCACATTGGGCAGGCCCACCAGCTCGGCATCGACGCGGGGCTCGCTCTCGAACACGTCCAAAGCCGCCCCGGCGATGCGATGCGCCTCGAGCGCGACCTTGAGGGCCGCCTCATCGACGATGCCGCCGCGAGCACAGTTGATGACATAGGCGGTAGGCTTGAGCAGCGCCAGTCGCTCGGCGTTGATGAGCCCATGCGTCTGCGCGGTGAGCGGCGTGTGCACCGAGACGAAATCGGCGCTTTGCAGCAGCTCATGGAGCTCCAACAGAGCCACGCCCATCGTGGCTGCCTTGGTGGGCGACAGGTAGGGGTCGAACGCGATCACTTCCATCTCGAGCCCCTTGGCCTTTTCGGCCACCATCGAACCCACGTGTCCCAGGCCGATGAGGCCCAGCACGCGCCCCTTGACCTCGATACCCTGCAGTGTGCGCTTGTCCCAGCGACCCTGCTTGAGGGACGTCACCGCCGGATAGAGCCGGCGCGCCAGCGCCAGAACCATGGTGATGGTGTGCTCGGCCACAGCGTTGCTGTTGCCGGTGGGCGCGTTGACCACCATGATGCCGCGATCGGTAGCGGCATCCACGTCGATGTTGTCGACACCGGTGCCCGCGCGGCCCACAACTTTGAGCGCTGAGCCGGCACACAGCACCGCCCCATTGACGTCGGTGGCGCTGCGCACCACCAGTGCGTCGTACTGGCCGATGGTGGCGCAGAGTTCCTCAGGCGAAAGGCCCAGCCGCATATCGACCTGGGCATGCTGTTGCAGGTGACGTAGGCCGACCTCGGCCAGGGTTTCGGTGACCAGTATCTTCATGGTGGCACCTCGACAGGCTCGGCTATGCCCACAGGGGGTTCATCACCAGCCCTGTCAACAACTTGGGATAGAAGAACGTGCTCTTTTGCGGCATGACCTGATCTTGCAGAGCTGCACGCCACACCGCATCGAGCGGCGTCGGATTCAGGATAACCGCCAGAGCAGCCTCGCCGACATCGACCATGGCGCAGGCCTCGTCAGCGTCGATGGTGTAGACGATCAGGTCAGACGCAGCTACCTGCGCCGGCGTGATGCCCAGCACCGGCTCCAATAGGCGCTCTTGCAGCAGCGTGACAGCCAGCTCCTCGCTGTCCACACGCGACCTCAGCGGGCGCAGGATGTAGGACGCGCCCTGCAGGCGCAGGCCCAGGGTTTGCGCCTGCCCCGCGATGGCCTGAGCAAGCGGCACATCGGTACGGTTCACGGCAAAGCGCTGTCGCAGAGCCGTCAGCAGCGCCTCGCCTTGCAGCGGGCTCGCGCGCACCACGCGGTGGGTGGGCAAGACGAGCAAGCCCGAGTCGTTGCGGGACACCAGGCACATGAGTACGTCGTCGGCATCAGAGGGGCCGCTGGTGGCACGGCGCTCGGCACTGAGGGCGAGGGCGGTCTCGTAGCGGTGATGGCCATCGGCGATGACCACCTCGCTCTGCGCCAGCGCCCTTTGTAGTCCAGCGACTTTGTCTGCGTCGCGAATGGCCCACAGGCGGTGTTCGACGCCGTCGTCGTCGGCGACCTCCACCAGGTCGGCGCCAGGGCCCGCCGGGCCACTCAAGATGGCGGCCACGGCTCCCTCTGGGTCCTCAAACAGGCCGAACACAGGACTGGTCTGCATGTCGAGCGCGCGCATCAGCCGCAGGCGGTCGGCCTTGGGCTGATTGCGAGTGAGCTCGTGCCGGTGGATGCCTCGGCCCCAGGGCTCGAGCTTCACGCGCCCGAAAAAGCCGCTGCGCACATAGCGGCGCTTCGCCCAGGTGAACGCCTGGCAGTAGCCATAAAAGGCAGGCTCCTCGTCACGGCGCAGAAACCTGCCGGCGAGCCAGGCGCGCAGCGTGTCGGCGGCCTGGGCATACCAGCCCTCGTCGGGTGGCATCGGCCCCAGGTCGAGGTGCACGATGTTGTGGGCGCTGCGGGCCAGCAGCGTCTGGCGCAGCTCGGCGTCGATGACGTCATAGGGTGGCGCATAGAGCTTGGCGTCTTGGGGCGCCGCGTAGCGCAGCCCCCGAAATGGTCTGACTGTTACCACCGCATCCCCTCAATGCTCAGTTCGCAGAGCACCTGGCGGCGTCCATCGCCAGGCAAGAACGGTAGGCGCTCAACGAGACCGCTGGGCCGCCTTGTAGCGCTCTACCAGGAACAGATCGCGGGTCCGTTTGAGCTCGTCCATGCTGCGTTGTGACCAGTCGTGAAAGCCCTGCCCTGTGCCGGCCCCTAGATGCCCCGCTGCGACCAGATCCTGCAACAGCTGGCCCGGCTCGGTGGCGTTACACAACGAGGGCAGCACCGTGCCCTGCACCTTAACCCCCAGGTCGAGGCCGACGGCGTCCAGGTGCTCGAGCGGGCCCCACACCGGAAAGCGCAGGCCCATGCCGGCCTTGATGGCCGTCTCGACATCCTCGGCGCTAGCGATGCCCTCCTGCACCATGTACACCGCTTCGCGGATGACCGCTTGAAAGAGGCGGTTGCACACCTGCCCCGGCAGGTCTTTGCGGCCGATGACGGGCCGCTTGCCACAGCGCAGGCAGAACTGATAGGCGGCCTGCACGGTGTCCTCGTTGGTGCGCTCGCCCTGGATCACCTCGACCAGCGGCATCAGGTGGGCGGGGTTCCAGAAGTGAGTCGTCACGGCGCGTTCAGGGTGGCGCATTTCGGCCGCGATATCGGTGATACGCAGGCCCGAGGTGTTGGAAGTGATGACCGTATCGGGAGCGCATAGCGCCTCGAGCTCGACGAAGAAGGCCTGTTTGGTGGGTAAGTGCTCGACGATCGACTCGATCACGAGGTCGGCCGCAGACACGGCGGCCAAATCGATGCTGGTCGTCAGCCGTTCGCGTGCTGTGGCGGCCTGCTCTGGCGCAACAGCCTCGTGCTCGCTCAGGAATGCCAGCGAGGCTTCATAGTTGGCCATGCCGCGCGCCACGCTCTGGGGGCTGCGCCCGACCAGGGTGGTGGCGACACCCGCCAGGGTGGTGGCCACCGCTATGCCTGGGCCCATCTGGCCCGTGCCCACGATGGCTACGTGCTCGACTGCTGCCATGGCGCCCTCCATATAGGAACAGACGGCCACCCTCGAGGGCCTGGCCGTCTTTAGCCTGGGTCGTTGCTGACCTGTGAGACTCGAGGCCATTCTAGCACCCCGGCATGGGCATGTCAAAGGTCTGACGACGTTTGATGCAGCTTGCTGCGGCGTGGGTTGAGCACTAGAATGGTCGCCGTTGCGTCACCAGGAGGAGGCAAGATGAGGCTGTACGATGCCGAGCGCGACGGCGATGCCTGTTTCCGCATCTTTCGCGAGGTTGGCTGGGCCGAGTCAGACGCTCGCCAGCCCTTTGATATGTTGATGGAGGGCAGCCGCGCCCTGGTGGAAGACGTCGGTGGCAGTCCCGAGTGCATGGTGCTGTCGGTGCCTGGCCTCATCGACTATCAGGGCCAGCGGCTCCCGTTCTGGGGCATCAGCGGAGTCACCACCAGCCGTGTGGCGCGCAAGCTGGGCCTGGCGCAGCGTGTGACGGCCGAGACGGTGGCACGCGCGGCCGATGACGGGGCCGCCGTGGTGGGGCTCGGGATGTTCGAGCAGGGGTTCTACAACCAGCTCGGCTTTGGCGTTGGCAGCTATCATCACGAGATCGCCTTTGACCCGGCCGATCTGGTGGTCGAGCGCCCCTTTGGCACGCCGGTGCGCCTCGATGCGAGCCACGCTGGCGAGATGCATCGCGCCAGGCTCCAGCGCCTGCACTGGCACGGTATGGTGGACATCCTGCCCGAGGCCATCACTGCGTTTGATGCGCGAGTTGCCAAGGACGCGTTTGGCCTGGGCTACCGCGACGCGACAGGAGAGCTGACGCACTTTGTGTGGTGCAACCCCAAGGGCGAGCACGGGCCCTATGACGTCTGGTGGATGGTCTACCGCGACTGGGAGCAGTTCGTGGAGCTCTTGGCGCTGCTCAAGGCGCTGGGCGATCAGGTGAATACGATCCGCATGGGCGAGCCACCCATGGTCCAGATGCAGGACCTGGTGCGCAAGCCGTTCAAGTCAGAGCGTATCCGTCGCCATTCAGAGCACGAGGCGGGCATCGAGGCCGCGGCATGGTGGCAGATTCGCATCTGCGACCTGCAGGCCTGCGTGCGCGCCACGCACCTGTATGGCCCAACGGTGCGCTTTGGCTTGCAGCTCGACGACCCGATCACGTCCAAGCTTCAGGAGCGGGCCGGCTGGCGCGGGGTGGGTGGCGAGTACACGGTGTCGCTAGGCCAAGAGTCGGCTGTCAGCGACGGCCTTGTGCCCGGACTGCCTGTGATGCAGGCGACGGTCAATGCCTTCAGCCGTCTGTGGCTGGGCGTGCGCCCGGCCACTGGGCTGGCCGTCACCGACGACCTGATTGCACCGCCCGAACTGCTGCGTCAACTCGACGACGCACTGAGGTTGCCCGTGCCGCAGATCGACTGGGGCTTTTAGCGACACCCGAGGCGCTAGACATCGGGTGTCGCCAGGCCCCTGTTGAGAGAGGTCTCAGGCGCCCAGGCGCTCCAGCAGCAAACCCCAGGCGCGCTGGCCCTTGTCAAAGCTGGCCAGGCGGAAGAACTCGTTGGGCGAATGGACCAGCTCATCGTCCAGCCCAAAGCCAAAGCCGATGTTCTCGGCGCCCAGCGCCTCGCGGAACAGAGCCGTGATGGGCACGCTGCCGCCCGCCCGAATGTCATAGGGCGGCATGCCATAGACCTCCGTCAGCACCTCGCGCACGCTCTGCAGCGCTGGCAGGTCGGCGGGCACGCCATAGGCCCGCGTGCCGTGCCCGAGCTTGACAGTTGCCTTGACGCCCGGCGGCGTATGGGTTGCGATGTGCGCACGCAGCAACTCCAGGATGCGGTCGGGGTCCTGATCGGGCACCAGGCGGCAGGTGATCTTGCAGTGTGCCTCGCTGGGCAGCACCGTTTTGTTGCCCTTGCCGGTAAAGCCGCCCCAGAGGCCGTTCAGCTCCAGAGTGGGGCGGATGCTGGTGCGCTCCCAGGGTGCATAGCCGGGCTCACCAAAGAGCTCATCGACGCCTAGTTCGGCCTTGTAGCGCGCTTCGTCAAAGGGCACGCGCGCCATCGCCTCGCGCTCGGCCTGAGACAGTTCGATCACATCATCATAAAAGCCCTCGACCAGGATGCGGCCGTCATGCCCGCGCATCGAGTCGAGCAGCATCACCATGGCGTGCAGCGGGTTCTGCACAGCGCCGCCAAAGGTTCCTGAATGCACATCATGGTCGGGGCCGACCATGTCGATCTCGAGCGAGCAGATGCCCCGCAGGCCCATCAACACCCCCGATTCGTGCTCGGAATACTGGCCCGAGTCGGCGTTGAGCACTGCATCGCAGGCTAACAGGTCGCGGTGGCCACGCACAAAGGCGGGGAGCTGCGGGCTGCCGATCTCCTCTTGCCCCTCGAAAAAGAACTTGATGTTGACCGGCAGTCTGCCGCTGGTGGCCAGCAGGGCCTCGGCAGCGATCACCGGCAGAAACAGGCCGCCCTTGTTGTCGCAGGCGCCGCGCGCCACGATGCGGTCGGCAGTGACCTGCGGCTCGAACGGCGGGCTCTTCCAGAGCTCGAGGGGGTCGACCGGCTGCGTGTCAAAGTGACCGTACACCAGATAGGTGGGCTTGCCAGGGGCGTGCAGCCAGTCGCCATACACCACCGGGTGTCCGCCGGTGGGCATCACTGCCACGTTCTCGAGGCCGATGCGCTCGAGCTTGGCCGCGATCCACGCGCCGGCGCGGGCCACGTCCTCGGCGGCCTCGGGCGGCGCCGACATGCTCGGGATGCGCAGGAACTCGAGTAGCTCATCGAGGAGTCGCTGCCGGTTCTCGGCCAGATAGGTCTGCCAGGTCTTGCTCATGGTGCCTCCTGATGTCTTGCGACGTGATGCGGTGCTCAGGCCAGGACGGCCAGCAGGATCGCCAGGGTGATGCTGCTCAGCAGCGTTGACGCCAGGATCGCGCTGCTGACAAAGTCGGGATCGGCGTCGAACTCGATGGCCATCATCGACGAGTTGACCGCCGTGGGCGTGGCCGACTGCATGATGACCACATCGCGCGCCAGGCCGCCGAGACCCAGCAGCGGCGCGACGGCAAAGCCAGCCAGCGCGCCCCCCAGGAGACGCAGCGCCACGGCCAGCGACACATCCTTGATCCGAGCGGCGATGCGCGTCTGAGCCAACTGCACGCCCAGCATGATGAGCATGATGGGCACCGTGGCCCGCGACGCCAGCTCGACCGGCTTCATGAGGAGCGCGGGCGGCTGCCAGTGCATGATGCGAAGCAGAATCGCCAGTGCAAAGGCATAGAGGCCCGGCAGTCGCAGCAGTTTGAACAGCGCCTTTCTGGCGCCGCCGTTGCCGCGCGCTGCGAAAAAGGCCCCCAGAGTGTTCACGGCCAGGTTGGTGCCCACATAGTAGATGGTGGCCAACTCGAGCCCGGCTTCGCCAAAGGCAAAGAGCGCCACCGAAAGCCCCAGGTTGCCCGCATTGATAAAGGCGACGCTCAGCACCAGGCCGTCGACCTCGCGCGAGGGCCAGCGTAGCAACCTGCCCACACCCAGGGCCAGCCCTACCATCGCGAACGTGACCAGCGCCACGGCCAAAAGGATGCTGCCCATCTGCAGCGGGCTGACCTCGGTGTTCATGAGCGATGTGAACACCAGCGCGGGTGTCAGAAAGTAGATGGCCAGCCGCGACAGCGTGCGCTTGTCCAGATGCAGTGTGCGCTCGAGCAGAAAGCCGCATCCCACCACCAGGTAGGCGGGCAGGATGCTGTTCATCAAGATGCTGAAAAACAGCGCCAAGCGTCAGGACCTCCAAAGGGATGCCGCAGGCGGCCTGCACGTGGCGCTCACTGGCTGCGCCATCGATGATCTCTGGCAGATCGGAGCCGATGCGCGACGACCGCTGGCAGGGCCACGGTAGTGTGCTCAGGCCGCTGACATCAGGGCCCAATGCCGGCGTCTGGCCGCACGCACAGACACCGCCACAGCATAGCCATCGGCGGTGTGGTGTCAACCGCGGGCAGTCACCCGAATCGGGTCTGGAGCGGCCTGGCCGGCATCAGCCTACGGCGTTGGCCAGTCGAAGGTCGTGTTCATCCCATTGACCGTGATGGTATAGCGCCCCTCGGGCAGCTCGACTGCATTCAGCGGCACTGCAACCCTGAATGGCACGCCCATGGCGTCAGGCGGGCAGCCTGGCTGCTGGGGCGACGCCAGCAGGGTGACCTCGACATTGCCGGCATCGATGTGCGACTCGACCCTGGCCAGTTGCGCACACAGATCGGGCCAGGTGCCACTGGCCACGATCTCGACGGGTATGGGCGAGCCAACGCCAACGTCGACGACGACAGCCTCGACCGCCAGAGGTCGTAGCCCTTGCTTGGGTGCACACCCGGCCATCAGCAGACTCGACACGAGGATCGTCAACAGCAACGCGATGAGCGCTCGTAGAGTACGTCTGTTCATGGTTCGGCGCCTCCGCGCTCGACGATGACAAAGCAGGGCCTTTACACGATGCCATCATGCTAGCAGATCTGCTGGCATTCTGCAACAGTCTAGTCAAGAATCCAGGGTGCTCCTGCGCCATTCAGCGCTTGACAGTGCTTGCGGCGCTGTGTATCGTTCTGTGGTGATAAACACAGATCGCGTGTGGCTGCAACCGCGCCAGGGTGGATGATGGAACTGCTCGATCAGCTTCGGCAGGTGCCTCTGTTCCAGTCGCTGTCTGCAGACGGCCTGGTCAAGGTGGGCGCGCTCTTTGAGGAGATGGTCATCCCGGCCGGCACCTATCTCAGTCGGCAGGGCGACCTGGGCGCCACCTTCTTTCTCGTCGGTGAGGGCCAGGCCATTGTGCAGCGCGTTGACGACAAGGGCTATGAGCGTCCGGTGGGCATCGTCGGCGAGCAGAACCCCTACTATGGCGTGACTTCGCTGTTTCTGGTGGTCCCGCGCGATGCCACCGTGATCGCGCGCACCGAGATGCGCGTGTGGGTGATGCACCGGCCGCCCTTCCTGGCGCTGCTGGACGACGAGCCGGCCATCGAGCGGCAGCTCAATATCCCTCCCGACGTGCAGACCCGCCGGCAGGCGCCGCGCTATCCCTGGCAAGAGCAGGGCGAGCAGCTCGCCTATGCCACCCACAAGCATTGGGTCGTATTCGCCAAGAAGATGCTCTGGAGCACGCTGCTCGTGGTGGGGCTGACGGTCTTGCTGATCTACCTGTCGGCCTATGTGCCGCTCGGCCTGCTGGCGCCGTTTCTGCTGGTGCCCGCTCTGGTCATGTACGTGGCGCTGGCGTTCTGGCACCTGGTAGACTGGCGCAACGACTATTACGCCGTCACCAACCGCCGGCTCAGCTATCGCGAGCATGTGGCGCTGCTCTACGATTCGCGCAAAGACGCCCCCCTCGACCAGGTCCAGAACGTGAACGTGGCGCGCACCTTTCTGGCGCAGGTGTTGGGCTATGGCGAAGTCATCGTCCAGACTGCTGCTGCTGCCGGCACCATGCGGTTCGACCACGTCCACGACCCCGAGGGGCTGCGCAAGGCGATCTTTGACGAGCAGTTTCGTGCCATGGCCACGCGACAGGCCGAACAACGCTGGCGTATCCGGGCGACACTGACCGACCACATCACGCTCGAGGAGCTGTCGGCCGGCGGCGGCCAGCCCTCGATCGAGCAGTCGTTGGACTATATCGACGCTCAGGAGCCGCCACGGCAGACGCCGAACTGGTTCCGTCGCGCCATCGACTGGGTATCAGGCCTCGAGGTGATTCCGCCGATCCGGCTGCAGACCCCCGAGAAGGTCGTCTGGCGCAAGCACTGGCTGTTTCTGGTGACGTCGGTGTTCGTGCCCCTGGCGCTGGTGCTGGTGCTGGCCTCGTTTACGGTGGCGTTCTTTGCCACGGGGGGCCTGTTCGGGCTGGCGCCCGGCGGGCTTGCCGGCGTGGTGACGCTGGGGCTTACGATCGTCTGCTTTGGGTGGCTGGCGTACGAGTACGCCGACTGGGGCAACGACCAGTACATCGTCACCAACGAGCGGATCATCGACGTCGAGCAACGCCCTTTCTGGCTCTCACAGAGCACGCGCGAGGCCAGCCTCGGCAAGATCCAAAACGTGCACTATGTCGTGCCGAATCTGATCGCATCGCTCATGCGCTATGGCGACGTGGTGGTCAAGACGGCCGGTGAGGGCGACTTTACCTTTACGCATGTGCCGCGGCCGGCCGAGGTGCAGAACGAGATCTTTCGCCGTATGAACAACTATCGCCTGTTGCTGCAGGAGCAGGACATCGAGTTCCAGCGCCGTGAGCTAGCGGCCTGGTTCAGCGTATACGACGATATGAAGGTCGGGCGGCCCGCTGTGCACGAGCCCGCTGAGCGCGAAAGCGGGCCGGCGCCCACCCCGGTCGATGGCAAAGGCGGGCGCACGACCCTCTAGGCTGAGGCTAGCGCTTGAGGAAATCCTCGCGCAGCGGGGTAAAGACATCGAGCACGAGCGCCTCACGGCGGCAGGTGACGCCGTGGGGCACATCGGGCGGCAGGACACACGAGCCCCCCGCCACCAGCGTGACTGCTTCGCCGCCGATGGTGAACTCGACCTCGCCCGAGACGACATAGCTGATCTGTTCGTGGGGATGGGCGTGGAGCGGAGTCACGGCGCCGGCCTCGAAGGCGACCTCGCAGAGCATCAGCCTGTCTCCGTATGCCGTGACGCGATGGTAGACGCCCGGTTGCGTGAGGCGGTAGCCCTTTGCCAGCCAATCAGTCATCGTGCCTCAGTCCTTTCTTGGAGAGCTGTTCCGTCAGCAGCCGCAAGCCGTTCTCTCTGATGATGGCGCGCCTTTCGTCGTCGTCGATGTGGGCAAAGAGCACGCAGCCCAGCGCATAGTGCGGGTCGAACCAGGGCAGATCACAGCCAAAGAGCACGCGCTTGGCTCCAACACCCGCGACGAGGTGCTCGACTGCGCCGCACACCGAGTAGGCGGCAGTCAACTCTAGCATCACGTTGGGGCAGGCGCGCGCCACCTCGATGCCGGCATCGAACTCGCCATGGAAGGCGTGCCCCGCCAGAAAGGTCACACTCGGATAGCGCTCGGCCACGGCCCGCAGTTGCGCCGGCCCACAGAGGGCGTTGTGGCCCCAGGTGTGGGTGAGGATCATGGCGCCGCGCTCGGCGGCAAAGTCGTACACGGGCTCATAGGCCGGGCCGTCCAGTGGGTAGTCGTGCATCGTCGGGTGCAGTTTGAGGCCCACATAGGCGGGCTCGCCGTCAAAGCCGGCCAGTTGGGCCTCGAGCTCGGCCGGGTAGCGCGGATTGCACACCAGGTAGGCGTACCAGCGGCCGGGGTGGCGACGCGCAACGGCGGCCATCTCGGGGTTGCCCAGGCGCATGTCGGCCAGGGCTGTGTGTCCACTCGAGACCAGCGTCTCGACGCCGCAGCGGTCCATGGTGGCCAGCATCGACCGCTCATCGGCATTGGGCAGATAGATGCCCGGCCAGGGGCCAAAGTGGCCGTGTAGATCGACGACCTTGCAGCTCGGGCAGCGTCCCAGCTCGACATAGTCGTGCACCAAAGCGCTTTCACGGACGACGCGCGCAAGTGGGCTCATCTCAACACCGCCTCGTCGAGCAGTCGGGTCAGGTTGCCCGCGGCAATCAGTCGGCGCGCGTCATCGCTGATGGCGGCGCGGGCCAGCATCAGCCGGGCGCCACCCATGGGCGTTTCGGGAAAGGCGCTACCATACAGCAGCCGTTCAGGCCCATAGCGCGACACGAGGCCTATGAGGCCACCGTCAGCCTCGTAACGCGAGATGTCCAGGTAGAGGTTGCGATACCGCGCGAGCAGCGGGCGGAAGTAGCGGTCCTCGCCCCAGCAGCCATGAGCGGCGATGACTAGGGTCAGCTCCGGGTAATCGGCCAGCAGCTCATAGATGCTGCTCCACATCGACGAGGGGTGGGGCCGTAAGGCCGAGGAGCGCGGCAGGAGCACGGGTACGCGTCGCGCACTGAGCTCGTCGAGCCAACCGCCAAAGGTCGTGCGATTGAGCAGATAGCGGTGCTCGTCCGGAAAGGCCCACAGCGCCCCGACGCCGTGCTGGCGCATGGCGTCGTAGAACGCCTGGCCGGCAGCCAACTCGTCGGTCTGGGGCGGCAGAATGGCCCACGTGCCCACCAGCCGTCGCTGACCTGCGATGGCAGCGCTCAGCGCGGCGTTGCCCACCGTCGGCGACTGCTCGCGCATGAGCACGTGGCGCACCAGGGCGCGGTCTATGCCGCACCAGTCCAGCTCGGCCACGAGCGCCTCGGCGCTCGGGCAAGGCGCCAACAGGCCCGCCATGGGCGAGCCGATGGTCACGTTGCAGTCAAAGTACGTCAGCATGGTATCCATGTCGTGTCCTACAGGGTGAGGATCTCGGCCTCGCCGTCGGTGATGGCGATGGTATGCTCGAAATGGGCGCACAGGCCGCCATCGATGGTGGCCACCGTCCAGCCATCGCCTCTGACCACCAGTGCAGGCGGGCCTACGGTCACCATCGGCTCCAGGGCATAGGTCATGCCTGGCTTGAGGACGTGCCCCGTGCCCGGGGTGCCCCAGTTGAATATCTCGGGGTCCTCGTGCATGTCGTGCCCCACGCCATGGCCCGTGTACTCACGCACCACCTGCAGTCCGTGAGACTCGACCCAGGCCTGGATGGCGGCCGACACATCGCCGATGCGGCGGCCTGCACGGCTGGCCTCGATGCCGCGATAGAGGGCTTGCTCGGTCACCTCGAGCAGCCGCCTCGCGCGCGGGCTGATGCGGCCCACGCCCACGGTGATGGCCGAATCGCCCACAAAGCCGTCGAGCACGGTGCCCACGTCGATGCTCAGGATATCGCCTCGTCGCAGCCGTCGGGGCCCGGGAATGCCATGCACCAGCTCATCGTTGATGGACATGGTCGTGGCGGCAGGAAAGGGCGGCTCGCCGGGTATCTGGTTGGGATAGCTGAGGAACGCCGGCGTGCCCCCGTGGGCAACGATCACCTCGGCGCCGATGGCATCCAGCTCAGCGGTGGTGATGCCCGGCCGGACGGCGCGCACCATGGCCTGCAAAGCGAGCGAGTTGACGCGGCCAGCACGCCGCATCGCCTCGAGCTCTGCGGCCGACTTGATGATGATTGCCATCGGCTAAAAGCACCCTAGCTGGCAGGGCTTGACCTTGAGCCTCAACGCCTCGGCGATGTTCGCGATGCCCAGCCGCGGGTAGCGAAACTCGGCGGCGATGGCCCACAGGGCATTGCACGAGACCCGGCCATCCACCGTCTGCGCCTGAATGGCCGCAACGATCTCTGCCGGGCAGTGCCCGGCCGGTTGGACGATCTTGTAGGCCTCGGTGCCCTTTTTGCCATAGCCGAACAGGCCCAACTGGCAGCGATCGAAACGCAGTTCGGTCTGGTCGTTGACCAGTTGGCCAAGGGCCTGCGGCGTGAGCCCCAGTTCTGCGGCCAGGCGGTGGGCGGCCTCACAGCCGATAGTCCCCTGCTGGCTCGCCTGCGTGATGCGTGCAATTGTGATCGTCATTGCCTGCTCCCTGATGGCTGTGGGGCAGATTCTAGTCCGGCCACACACACCCTGCAAGCCGGGCCGTTGCCGGGGTGGCGAGCAGCACCTATAATGGGCGCGCAAACGGGAGGACAGTCAGGAGGGCAATGATGCGCGTTCTGATGCTGAGCTGGGAATATCCACCCAACATTGTGGGCGGGCTGGGCAAGCATGTGGCCGAGATCGTCCCTGCACTGGCGGCGCGCGGCGTCGAGTTGCACCTGTTGACGCCGCGTATCGGCAATGCTCCGACGGTCGAGTTCTACGACAACCTCACCGTCCACCGGGTGGATCGTCCGCAAGCCGAGTACACCGACTTTTACGGCGAGGCCTGGCACAGCAACGCCCGTATCGAAGAGGCCGCCGATGAGATCGTCGGCCGCTATGGGCCGTTCGACCTGATTCACAACCATGACTGGATCACATCGTTTGCCGCCATCGCACTCAAGCACCGCCACAAGCTGGCGCTGGTGGCCACGATTCACGCCACCGAGCGTGGCCGCGGCCACGGCCACGTGGGCGAAGGCCAGCCCAGTCTGATCAACGATGCTGAGTGGCGCCTGGCCTACGAGGCGTGGCGGGTGATCGTCTGCACCCAATACATGCAGCGCGAGGTGCTCGACTATTTCGGCACGCCCAGCAACAAGACCGACGTCATCCCGAATGGCGTCGACCCCACGCCCTTTCTCAAGGCGCGCTCAGAGGACCTGACCGCCTTTCGCGCCCGCTTTGCGCTGCCCCACGAAAAGATCGTCTACTCGGTGGGCCGCATCGTCCACGAAAAGGGCATCGAGACGCTGGTGCGGTCGGCGCCGCAGGTGTTGACGCAGGTGCCCGAGGCCAAGTTCGTCATCGCCGGCAGGGGCCCAGAGCTCGATCGACTGCGCTGGCTGGTGGGCGACATGGGGTTGGCCAGCAAGGTGATGCTTCTGGGCTTTATCAGCGACGAGGACCGCAACCGCCTGTTCGCAGCGGCCGACTGCGCCGTGTTCCCCAGCCTGTACGAGCCGTTCGGCATCGTTGCCCTCGAGGCGATGGCGGCGCGCGTGCCCGTGGTGGTGTCAGAGGTGGGCGGGTTGCGTGAGGTGGTGGAGCATGCCGAGACGGGCATCACCATCTACCCCGGGTCGGCCGAGTCGTGCGCCTGGGGCATCGTTCATACCCTCGCCCATCCCGAATGGGCCGAGATGCGCGTGGCCAACGCCTATCGCAAGGTCGAGACGGTGTACAACTGGGACACCATCGCTTCGCAGACTGAGGACGTCTACCGACGGGTGATGGCCGAGCGGGCCAAGACCGTCTGGTGAGCCGCGAGCGCGCTAGCCGCGCATGATCTCGATGATGAGCGGCGGCGCGCTCACCTGGCTCTCTGACAGGCGCACGGCAGCCGCCAGTTGCGGGGCCACGCGCTCAGCGTCCTGTCTCGAGCGCGCGTGGATGGTGTAGAGTGGCGCTCCCGCGGCCACTTGCTGGCCGACCTTGGCGTGCAGCACGATGCCCACCGCGTGGTCGATGCCGTCGCCCTTGCGCTGACGGCCGCCGCCCAGCTCGACACAGGCCATGCCAAAACTGCGTGCGTCCAACAGCTCGACGTAGCCACCGGTGTGCGCCGTGATGGTCTGCCGCCAGGGGGCCTGCGGTAGCAGATCGGGCGCGTCGATCACGCGCGGGTCGCCGCCCTGTGCGGCGATCCAGTCGCTGAACTTGGTGAGGGCCTGCCCATCAGCGAGCTGTCGTCGCGCCAGGGCGCGCGCCTCGTCTGCCGATGACGCCACGTGGCCCAGCAGCAGCATCTCGGCGGCCACAGCCACGCAATGCGCCTCGAGGTCGACTGGCCCCTGGCCCTTGAGGCAGGCGATCGCCTCGCGCACCTCGAGCGCGTTGCCGACGGCGTTGCCAAGGGGTTGCGACATGTCCGAGAGCAGGGCGGTGACCTGCCGGCCGACGCCCTGCCCGATCTGGATCATCAGTTGCGCCAGGGCGCGTGCGTCGTCCAGGCGTTCCATAAAGGCGCCGCGCCCTACCTTGACGTCGAGCACGATCGCGTCGGCGCCACCGGCGATCTTTTTGCTCATGATCGAGCTGGCGATGAGCGGCAGGCTGGGCACGGTGCCGGTGACATCGCGCAGGGCGTAGAGCTTGCCATCGGCGGGCACGAGGTTGGCCGTCTGGCCCACCACGGCGATGCCATGCTGTCGCACCGTCTGGATGAAACGCTCTGGCGAGAGCTCCACTTGCAGGCCGGGGATCGACTCGAGCTTGTCGAGCGTGCCCCCCGAAAAGCCCAGCCCGCGGCCCGACATCTTGACCACGGGCAGGCCGCCGGCCGCCACGATGGGGGCCACCACCAACGTCGTCTTGTCGCCCACGCCGCCGGTAGAATGCTTGTCGACGACGCGAGGCGCCACCGCGCTGAGGTCCAGCGTCTCACCCGAGCGCACCATCGCCATGGTGAGATCCACCGTCTCGCGCGGGCTCATGCCCCGCAACAGGACGGCCATGGCCCAGGCAGACGCCTGATAGTCGGCTACCTCGCCCGAGACGTAGCCGGCGATAAAGGCGTCGATCTCGGCAGTCGACAGTTCATGCCCATCGCGCTTTTTCTCAATGATCTCGACAGCTCTCATCGGCTCTCCCCTTGATCAGAGTGTCGCCTGCTGGCCCGGGCTGCCAGGCAGGCCAGCCCTAACAGCGTGAGGCCCGCCTCGATCAGCAACGAGCGCCACTTGAAATCGCGCAGGCTCGAGGCCAGCCCCGTGGGGCCGACGTGAAACTCGTAGCGCTTAAAGGGCCAGAGCCAGTACACGCGGCCGCGATTCAGACGGGCGTTCAGGGCGTCGCACAGCAGGTGCACGCCATAGCCCAGGCCCCAGCCTCTGGCCAGGGCGCCGCCGCCCAGACGCCACACTGCCGCGGTGCTCAGGGCCCAGGCGGTGCCGCTATGCGCCGGAAGTCGGTCGTTGGGCGTCACCTTGAGCAGCCAGCGCAGAGGCTTGTCCACCATATCGGGGAACATGGCCGCCCACCACAGCCCCCGGCGGTCGCCGGGCAAAAGCTCGGACACCAACAAAGCCGCCGACAGATGCCCTGGCAGGATCATCGTGTATTGCCCCTTCGCAGGTTGCCTGCATTCTAGGGGGGTGCGCCGACCCGGTCAAAGAGTGGCCGAGCGGTTGAGCCGGCCAGCATTTGGCGCTACAATGCGACCGGCAGCCAGGATAGGAGATAGCGGAGGGAGGGCGCAATGGTGGCACAACAGACCGAACCAGAACTGAGACACGCGCAGAACGCCAGTGAGTCGCCGCTGGCGCCCTTCCGGCCTCGACACCAGCGCCAGGTAGCTGCGCCAGGCGAAGCGGACGCAGAGAACACGGCGCGTCCCGTCGTCGATGATCGCGTTGAGGAGCTGCTCTCGTCTGAAGGTGAGGCTGGCTCTCGCCCGTCGGCTGCTACTGCCGGGGCAGAACCTGCAGACTCGTCGCTGGACGACCTGCTGGAGGGCTTTGACGACGATGTGCTGGCCGCAGATGCGCTCGCCGACGTCGAGGCGTTCAGCCAGGGCTCGTTGGCCATGCCCGAACGCCGGGCGCGGACCGCAGCGACACAGGCCCAGCGACAAGAGCCGTTGGCGGCCCCCGGGCTGAAGCCAGCACAGCGGTCCCGTGCCGCCGCGCCGGCTGCGGCGCCCCGCGAGATGGTCGGTGAAACGCCCAAGGAGGCGGGCCGAGAGACCGGCCGCGATGCGGGCCGCGAACGCCCATCGGGGGCGCGCCGTGAAGGCGGCTTTTGGCGTGGCATGGCGCTCGTGCTGGTGGGCGGGGTGCTGGGCGCGGCGCTCACGCTGCTCGGTTTGCTGCTAAGCTCGGGCACGCTGGACTATGCCTCGCGCGGCCATCTGGACGCGCTGAGCCGAAATATGGGCACCATGCAGGCCAACCAGGAGGTCATCTGGCAACGGCTGGACGGCATCGATCCGCTGGTGGCCGAACAGCAGCGCGACCTCGCGGCGTTGGGCGAGGCTCTGCAGCAGGCCGAGACCGACGTGGCCGCCATCGAACAGCGCGCTGCCGCCGCCGAGGAACAGGTGACAACGCTCTCACAAGAGGTGGCCCTCTTGCGGCAGACGCTGGACAGCTCGCTGGACCAGTCTGAGCAGCGCATGGGCGCTCTGGAAGGTCAGACAGCGGATCTCAACCGCGGCCTGCAGGAGGTCGAGACGACTTTGTCGCCGCTCAAGTCGGCCGTAGGGCGCTACAACAGCTTTTTCGATGCGCTGCGGAACCTGCTGGTCGAGATGCAGCCCGAGAAATAGCGGGCTTGCCTCAGTCGTTAGCCGTCGCCGCTCGGGCCGGGCTCACCGCGATGCTCGCGCCCACGCCGAGGCCCAGCGCCTGGGCCGCATCGCCGGCGTTGATCGCGATCTCAACGTAGCCGTGCCCGCCGATCAGGGCGATGGCTACTCCAGGCCGAACGTCACAATAAGTGCGCTGTAGCGTGGCCGTGAGCCGTTCGCCGAGGCTGACGGTCCAGCGTAACTCGGGCGCCAGCCAGGCGCCCGGCACGTTGCTGATCAGGTTGCCAAAGCGGTCGATGTGCACGATCCGACCATGGATGACCTCGCCGGCCCGAGCGGGCAGCTCGAGGTCGGGCAGCGGCTCGAGAGTGGCAAGGCTCGGCCCCAACGCCTCGAGGGGTGTGCCGCGCGCCAGGTGCGCCGCCACGGGCGCCAAAATGTCGCGGCCGTGGAAGGTGGCGCTCGGCGGGTCGCGTCGCCAGAAGGCGCGGTTCTCGAGGGCCACCGCCCGATACGCGCCCAGCCGGTGCAGAGCTGGCCGCAGCAGGCCGTTGTCGGGCGCCACCAGCAGCGCCTGCTGCGTGGCCACTGCCACCGTGCGCCGGGCGCCGCCCACGCCGGGATCGACCACCGCCAGGTGCACTGTGCCCAGCGGAAACGCCGATACCGTCTGCGCCAGCAGGAAGGCGGCCTCGGCCACCTGCTGAGGCGCGACCTCGTGGCTGATGTCGATCAGGGTCGCCTCTGGGCAGATGCCCAGGATGGCGCCCTTCATCTCGGCCACATAGCTGTCGCGCAGGCCAAAGTCGGTCAGCAGGGTGATGATGGGCATAGCGGCACCTCATCGTCAGTCGTGCAGTTGTAGGCAGCATGCCCTTATGCTATAGTTGCTGGCGTCATTTCGACAAACCGCGTTGGAGGCGGTATGCTTGGAAAGCAGATAGGCATCGATCTCGGCACCGTCAACGTCATCGTCTATGTGCGGGGCAAGGGTGTGGTGCTGAACGAGCCGTCGGTGGTGGCCATCTCACTGGTGGACAACCGCATACTGGCGGTGGGTAGCGACGCACGGGCGATGCTCGGGCGCACGCCCGAGACCATCGAAGTCGCCCGGCCGATGCGCGATGGCGTGATTGCGGACTATGTCGTCACCGAGAACATGCTGCGCTACTTTATCAGCAAGACGTGCAGCCGCTTTGAGCGGCGCCCCGAGGTCATGCTGAGCGTGCCGGTGGGGGTCACCAGCGTCGAGAGCCGCGCCGTGCGCGATGCCGCCATCCAGGCGGGCGCTCGCGAAGCCCATCTGCTGCCCGAGCCTCTGGCGGCGGCCCTGGGCGCCGGCTTGCCGGTGGGGACGCCCTCTGGAAACATGATCGTCAACGTCGGCGGTGGGGCCAGCGAGGCCGCTGTCATCTCGATGTTCGGGATCGTCGTGTCCAGCTCGGTGCGCGTGGCCGGCAACCGCTTTGACGAGGCCATCGCTGGCTATGTGCGACGCAAGTACAACCTCATGATCGGCGAGCAGACCGCCGAGCAGCTCAAGATCGCCATCGGCAGCGCCCTGCCGCTCGAGCAGTCGCTCAACATGGAAGTCCGCGGCCGCGACCAGGTGCAGGGCCTGCCGCGCACGATCACCGTGACGTCGGAAGAGGTCACCGATGCGCTGGCCGAGCCGTTGGCCGCTGTGGCCGCGACCGTCAAGTCGGTGCTCGAAAAGACGCCCCCAGAGCTGGCCTCAGACATCATCGACCGCGGCATGGTGATGAGCGGCGGTGGTGCTCAGTTGCGGAATCTCGATCGCTTTCTGGCGGCCGAGACGGGCATTCCCTGTCAGGTAGCTGAGAACCCGATGCTTTGCACGGCTCTCGGGGCAGGGCGGGCGTTGCAACACCTGCCGCTGCTGAAGCGCTCGCTAGAGCCCAAGTGACAGCTGAGGGCCGCCATCACGGCGGCCCTTTTGCATCCTCTCGCCTAGAGGTAGTAGGTCATCGTCTGCAGCGAAGCCACAGGGTCGATGTAGCGCACGTGCACATCGCGGGGCACATTGAGGGTGATGGGCGCATAGCTGAGCATCGAGCGCACGCCACAGGCCACCAGCTGGTCGGCGACCTGTTGCGCCGCCGACGCAGGGACGGCCAGAATGCCGATCTCGACGTGGCGCTCAGCGACGATCTGGCCCAGACACTCCATCGGCGATATCTCGCGTTGCCCCACAACGGTGTGGACCTTGGCCGGATCATTGTCGAACACCGCCACGATCTGAAAGCGCCCGCTCACGAACGCCTGATAGTTCATGAGCGCATGGCCCAACGCGCCGGCGCCCACCAGCACCACGTGCCAGTCCTGGTCGATCTTGAGGATGCGCTCGATCTGTTCGGAAAGAAAGGCGGTCTCATAGCCCAGGCCTTGGCGGCCGAACTCGCCGAAATACGACAGGTCTTTGCGCACCTGAGCCGGGCTCACGCCAGCCCAGCGCCCGATATCGGTGGACGAGGCCACCTTGCGGCCACGATCGGCCATGTGTCTGAGCGTCTGCAGATAGGTTGTCAGGCGACGGATGACCACATCAGGCACGCTCATTTGGGTCATGAGTCACTCCTCTCGCACTGTCGGCGCCACCATCGGCAGCTGCCAAAGCTCGCCGGTCGGCCTCACTGAGCGGCGTCGTCTCCAGGAGATCGGGGCGACGCTGCGCAGTGCGCCAGAGCGCCTGCTCGCGCCGCCAACGAGCGACCAGCGCGTGATTGCCTGAAAGAAGCACCTCGGGCACGGCGAGCCCGCGGTAAATGGCCGGGCGCGTGTACTGCGGCGCCTCGAGCAGCCCCCGCGCGTGCGAGTCCTCGACGATGGCGCGCATGTCTCCCAATACGCCGGGCACCAGGCGCGTCACCGCCTCGATGATCGCCATGGCGGCGATCTCGCCGCCCGAGAGCACGAAATCGCCCAGCGACACCTCGTGGGTGACGGCCAGATCGACGATGCGCTCGTCGACGCCTTCGTACCGTCCACAGATGAAGACGAGGCGCTCGAACCGCTCCAACGCCTGAGCCATGCGCTGCGAGAACACCTCGCCCGCAGGCGTGAGCAACACGATGGGCACCTGCACCTCGCCGCTGCGCTTTTGCGCAGCGATCAGCTCGCCCCCCACGATGGCCTCGAGGGCCAGCATGATCGGCTCCACCCGCATCACCATGCCGCCGCCCCCGCCAAAGGGGGTGTCGTCGGTCACGCGATGCCGGCCCGGGGCATAGTCGCGGATGTTGTGCAGGTGTAGCTCCACCTGCCCGGCATCGATGGCCCGGCGCACGATGCTCTCGGCGAACACGCTGTCAAAAAGGCCAGGGAACAGGGTGAGAACGTCGAACCGCATACGACTCCCAGGGTCGAGATTGTGACATCCGGCACAATCATTCTACCGATAGCGACCGGCGGCCGCAAGTTGCCGCCGGTCGTGCGTGCCTTGGTGCTGCGATCGGCGCGATGCTATAATCGTGCACCAGCACAGCGATGGGGGCACAGGCGTTGGTCCGCAACAGCATACCCGGCCAGGTCTGGTTTGTGGTGGCCATGGTGGCTGCCCTGGCCGTTGTGGCGCTGGCCATCGCTCTGGGCTGGGTGCCTCGCGGCGCGCTCGATGCGCACGCGGCCATCGAGTGGCGCGCCAAGCGCGAGCAGCCGCCGGCTCCGGCGGTCGGCCAGCCCCAGGCCAGCCCCACAGCGGCTGCACTGGCGGCCGAGGGCGGCCTCGCCCCAGAGCCGACGCCCAGCCTTACGGCGACGCCGCTGGTGGCCGGCGCTGTGGCGCGGCCCACGCCCGCGCCCTACGTGGGCCTGGCCGAGCGTCGCGATCACCACTGGCTGCTGCGGCCGGTCGCCGACGAGTACAATGATGTCGTGGCTCGCTTTTACCCCTATGGCTCCCGCCAGGATGGCAGCTACCCTGTCCATCACGGCGTCGAGTTTGTGAATCCGCTGGGCACGCCCGTGCGCGCCGTGGCCGATGGCGAGGTGGTGGTGGCTGGCGGCGACCAGCTCGACGTGCTGGGCGCGCGCGACAACTTTTACGGCCTGGCCGTCGTGCTCAAGCTCGACCGCACGCTGGATGGCGAGCCGATCTATGCGCTGTACGGCCACCTCTCAGAGCCACGCGTGGGGGTGGGGCAGCGTGTGGCCGCCGGGCAGACCATCGGGCTGGTAGGCCAGACGGGCGCCGCCGAGGCGCCACACCTGCACTTTGAGGTGCGCGTGGGCGCCAACGACTATCAGCACACGGTGAACCCCGAGCTGTGGATCGAGCCACGCCCTGGCTACGGCGCGCTGGCGGGCGTGTTGCTGACCAATGCCGGCGCGTTGGTCGAGGACGAAGCCCGGGTGATCCTGCGCTCGGCCGGCGGCGCCGCACGCTTTGAGACCAACACCTACCCGGCGGTGGGCGTCAACCCCGATCCTGGCTGGCTAGAGAGCTTCTGCATCGGGGACCTGGCCGCGGGCGCCTGGACGGTGCAGGTCTTTCACCGCGGACAGCTCGTCGAGTCGACGGTGACCATCGTCGCGGGGCAGACCACCTGGCTGGAGATGCGGCTGTTCCGCTGACGGCGAGACGTCAGCGGGCGCAATGACGAAAGGAGCGACCGATGGAGCTGCAACTGGTGGCGATCGAAAAGCCAGAAGACGTGAACCTGGTGCTGGGGCAGTCGCACTTTATCAAGACTGTCGAAGACCTGCACGAGGCGATGGTCAACGCCGTGCCAGGCATAAAGTTCGGGCTGGCCTTCAACGAGGCTTCGGGGGCCTGCCTGGTGCGCTCCTCAGGCACCGACCCCGCCTTGGTCGACCTGGCCGTCAAGAATGCGCTTGCCCTGGGAGCAGGCCATGCCTTTGTGCTGTTGCTGGGCTCTGGGGCGTATCCCGTCAATGTGCTCAACGCCGTGAAAGCAACTCCCGAGGTGTGTCGCGTGTTCTGCGCCACTGCCAACCAGGTGCAGGTCATCGTGGTGCAAACCGACCAGGGCAGGGGCATCCTCGGCGTGGTCGATGGCGTCTCGCCCGTGGGCGTCGAAGATGCCGCAGGCGTTGCCTGGCGCAAGGGGTTCCTGCGCACCATCGGCTACAAGCTATAGGGGCAGACAGAGACGGGAGAGCGGTAAAGCTCCCCCGTCTGGACTCTAGGCCGGCGGCTGCCAGCGATCGGTGCGATCCTGGCTCCGCAAGAAGGTGAGGTACTGCTCCTTGGTCATGGGCGCTTGAAAACCGTCGATGATCTCTCTCGCAGCGGCGGCTCCATCAACCAGCAGATCGATGATGGTGCAGGCTGCCGCCTTGGCGGGCAGGATGTAGGCCACGTCAGGGTCGGCGATGCGATAGTCGGCGCCGTGGCCTGTGCCGCTCGCCCCACCGGCGCGAGACTCGATCGTAGGCATGAGATGGCTCACATCGCCCATGTCGGTCGAGCCGGCCATGAAGGTCGGCTCAGACCAGTCGCCCTCAGCGATGAACTGTAGTGCGTTGCGCTTGTACACCTCGCCAAAGGCGCCGCAGGGTCGCGTGGGCATATAGCCGGGCAGGGTGCGGATCTCGACCTTGGCGCCGAGGGCCATCGCACCGGCCACCAGGCTGCGGTCGACCTTGGCGGCCGCTGCCACGATGGCTTCGGTGCTGGCCCCGCGCACATAGGTCTCGAGGCGCACGTCGGCCGGCACCACGTTCACCAGCTCGCCGCCCTTGGTGATGATGGGGTGGACGCGGATATGATCGTCGTCCTTGAACGTCTCGCGGTTGGCGTCGATAGCCTGGAGGCCCAGCGCGGCCGCCTTGAGGGCGTTGACCCCGCTATGCGGCGCGCCGCCAGCATGGGCCGCGCGTCCAGTGTAGACCACCTGCTTGACCACACAGCCGTTGGAAGGGCCGCCCACGCCCAACACGCCGCCCTGTTCGGCCGCCGCTTGATGGGTCATGAAGGTGAGATCGATTCCGTCGAACGCGCCGAGGCGGATCAACTCCGGCTTGCCGCCCAGAAACTCGATCAGCCCCTGCTCTTTGAGCCCGACGCGATACTCGACCTCGACGTACTCTTCTGAGGGCACCGCCATCAGCACCACATCGCCGTCGAGCGTGGGCATGACGCCACTCTCGACCAGGCCAACAGCCAGTGCGATCACGTTGGCGATCTGCGCATTGTGGCCGCAGGCATGCGCGGCGCCCGTCTTTGGGTCGGCGTCGGGGTGGTCGCGCACCAGCACCGAGTCGAGCTCGCCGAGAAAGCAGACGGTGGCGCGATGGGCGCGCCCCTGCAGGCTGCCCTTGACGCCGGTGATCGCCAGCCCCGCCTCAAAGGGAATGCCCAGCCGCCCAAACTGCTCTTGCACAATGGCGCTGGTGCGCTGCTCTTTGTAGCCCAGCTCTGGGTGCAAGCGGATGTCCTCAGCTAACGCATAGATCTCGTCGCGATGGGCATCGATCGCCGCGCAGACGCGGGCTTTGAGCTCCTGAACGTCGGTCATCGTTCCTCCTGGCTGTCGACGGGTAGGCCTGGGATGGGCCCAAAGCGAAAGGACCGGCCTTTAGGCGACCATCGCGGCTTCGCCAGACCTCTGGACGGGGCGCTACGCACCGCCGGGATGGCGCCAGGGCGATCATATCACAGGAGGATGGACCGTCAAGGAGTTGCGTGGTTGCGTTTGTTAGGCCTTTTTTGATAGGCTTTTGCGTGCTATAATCCGTCTAGAGAAGCGTGCACCGAAACGCTCGGGAGGGACAAAGCCATGGCAGAGCGCGGACGATGGTGGTTGCGTGTGCAGGCTCTGCTCGAGCACTGGCCGGCCTATGCGCGAGGCACGGGCCCGCAACGTGGGCTGATGGCGGGGGCGCTCGTCGGGCTGCTGATCGGCGGCGTAGCGGGCGTGGCTCTGGGGATGATCAACCGGGGCATCCCCGGAGCCATCGTTGGTGGCTTGAGCGCAGGCGCCGTGGGCACGGCGGCCGGAGCTACCCTGGGGTGGAGCATTCCGCGGCGCAAGGTGCACCTCACCGCTGACCTCGAGTTCGAGGACACGCGCGACTCGTACCAACCTGGCGACATGTTGAGTGGCTTTGTGGTGCTGCGTTCCGATGGCTCTGCGCTGGTGCATCGCGCCACCGTCAAGCTGTCGTGTGTGGGGCGCTATGTACGCGACCGGCTTCCGGACAATGGCTCCGATCACGTCGTATACGAGCGCTCCGAAAAGGTCTATGCCAGCGAGACTACGGTGCCAGTGCGCCTGGTGCGGCTGCATCGTGGCTCTGAGGTGCGCTTTCCGTTTACCTTTGCGCTGCCCTTGCAGGCCTTGCCAACGCACCATGGCTTTGGCTGCGTCATCCGCTGGATGGTCGATCTGACCGTCGACGCACAGCACCAGGCCGACCCGGTGCGCCGCGAGGTGGTGGTGGCCAGTGTGCCCACCGAGGCGCCCGGCGGGTCGTCTCTGGCGGCTGTCACCTGCGACGCCTTCCAACTCTCGCTGTCGCTGCCGCAACTGCAGTACGCTGAGGGCGACAGTGTGCAGGGCCAGGTGCTGGTCACTCCCAGCGGCGATGCGGCGATCCAGGAGCTGCGGCTGGCCCTGGTGCGTGTCGAACGGCTGACCGAGGGCGATGGGCACATCGTCTACTTTGCCGAACGTGATCCGGCTGAGGCCGAGGTGGTGGGCAACAGGCAGCCCGCCGGGAACGGCACGACCTATGTCTGGCTCGAACAGCACGAGACACTGGCCCAGGCGATCAAGCTCGACGGCACACGGCCGGCGCGTTACCCCTTTACGCTGCCTCTCGCTCGCACGTGGCGACCATCGGTGGCCACGGCCGAGGGGCTGGTGCGCTGGCAGCTCTCGGCCATCGCCTCGCGGACGAGCCTGCCCGATGTGCAGGCGGCGCTGAGGCTCGAGGTATACACCGCGGCGCGCTCGGTGGGGCGGGTGCTCTCACGGACCGTTGGAGCGCGGTGATCGCCAGGCGACGCCACAGGGGGGCGGCTTTTGCCTCTGCGGCCAAAAGCCGCTAGAATGTCACGATTGTGAGCATGTCTGCCGTGGTGATGACGCGTGTTCGAGTCGCTCGCTGACCGCATACAGGAGACCTTCCACAAGCTCTCTGGCAAAGGCCGCCTCTCTGAGGGGGACGTGCAAGAGGCGTTGCGTGAAGTCCGCATGGCGCTTCTCGAGGCCGACGTCAACTACCGTGTGGCTCGCGACCTGACCAAACGGATCGCCGACAAGGCCACCGGCGCTGAGGTCTTGCGCTCGCTCACGCCGGCGCAGACGGTCGTCAAGATCGTCAACGAAGAGCTTGTCGCGCTGCTTGGCGAGCCGGCGCGCCTCGAGCTGGGGCCGCCGCCCACGGCCATCATGCTGGTGGGCCTGCAGGGTTCGGGCAAGACGACCATGGCGGCCAAGCTGGCGCTCCACCTGCGCAAGCAGGGCGAGAATCCGTTGCTGGTGGCGGCCGATGTGTATCGACCGGCGGCCATCCAGCAGCTCGAGACGTTGGGCAAGCAGATAGGTGTCGCGGTGCACAGTGAGGGCGCTGATGTGCCCCCGCCGACCATCTGTCAGAATGCGATGCGGCGGGCTGTGCGTGAGGGGTGCACGGTCGTCCTGCTCGATACGGCCGGTCGGTTGCAGATCGACCAGCCGATGATGACCGAGCTGGAAGAGGTGCGGCGCCTCGTCAAGCCCAAAGAGGTGCTGTTGGTGGTTGACGCCATGACTGGCCAGGAGGCCGTCGCCGTGGCGCAAGAGTTCAACGAGCGCGTGGGCGTGACGGGCCTGGTGCTCACCAAGGTGGATGGCGATGCGCGCGGCGGCGCTGCGCTCTCGGTGCGCGCCGTCACCGGCGTACCCGTCAAGTTCATGGGCGTGGGCGAAAAGCCCTCTGACCTGGAGCCCTTTATACCCGATCGGCTGGCATCGCGCATCCTGGGCATGGGCGACGTGTTGACGCTGATCGAGCGCGCCGAGTCGGCTATCTCGGAAAAGCAGGCGCGCGAGCTCGAGGCCAAGATGCGAGCCGCGAGCTTTACCTTTGAGGATTTTCGCGAGCAGTTGCACACCATCAAGAAGATGGGGTCGCTCTCGGATCTGCTGGGCATGATCCCAGGGATGGGCAACCTCACCAAGCAGTTGCCCGCCGATGCCACCGAAAAGGGGCTCAGGACGACCGAGGCGATCATCGACTCGATGACGTCTGAGGAGCGGCGCTCGCCCAAGATCATCAATGCCAGCCGGCGGCGGCGCATCGCCAGGGGCAGTGGGACGAGCGTGCAGCAGGTGAACCAGCTCCTGCGGCAGTTCACCGAGATGCAGCAGATGATGAAGCGGATGAAGAGTGGACGAGGCATGCGCGGCATGATGCCGTGGATGCACTGAATGCGGCAATCTGGATAGAGACAGGATGAGGTGGTATGGTACGCATTAGGCTCCGTCGTGTTGGTTCCAAGGGTCAGCCGAGCTACCGCATCGTGGTGGCAGATCAGCGTTCGCCCCGCGATGGGCGCTTCATCGAGAACATCGGGCACTATAACCCGCGCACCGAGCCCAACACGGTGGTGATCGACACTGAACGGGCGCAATACTGGCTCGCTCAGGGCGCACAGCCGAGCGAGGCCGTGGCGCGACTGTTCAAGAACGCCGGCGTCACGGGCGCTGCAGCCGAGGCCGACTCGGACGCAGCCTGAGGGCGCCGCCCAGAGGCAGGTTGACATGCGTGAACTGATCGAATTCATTGCCCGCGAGCTGGTCGACCATCCCGAAGAGGTCAAGGTTACCCAGACGCGCGGCAACCAGGTGACCGTTCTCCAGCTAGCCGTGGCGCCAGACGATAAGGGCTGGGTGATCGGCAAACGAGGCCGAGTGGCCAATGCCATGCGGTCGTTGCTGCGCGTGGCTGCGGTCAGCAAGGGCCGCCGTCGCGCCGTCCTCGAGATCCTCTAGCGCCGCCATGGCCCATCGCGAGGCCGCTGATGGTAAGCGTCCTGCCGATGACTATCTGGTCATCGGCAGGGTCGTTGCGCCCCACGGTGTGCGCGGCGAGGTCCGCGTTGCCGTCGAGACCGATGACCCCGAACGGTTTGCAGGTCTCGAGACCGTCTACGCCGGCGATGCCAAACGCGAGCTGCGCGTGGTGGGCGTTCGGGCCCACCAGGACCGGATGCTGCTGTTATTTGCAGGGATCGAGGATCGCAACGCAGCCGAGGCTCTGCGCGGCCAACTGCTGTACGTGGCGGTCGACGAGGTCGAACCTCTCGAAGACGGCGCCTACTACTACCACGAGGTCGAAGGCCTGGAGGTGGTCGACGAGCACGGCGCCCGCATCGGCATCCTTCGCGAGGTGCTGCCCACCGGCGCCAATGACGTCTACGTTGTAAAGCGGCCCGCTGGCGAGCTGCTCATCCCCGCTATCCACGATGTCGTGCTCAGCATCGAGCCGGAGCGAGGCCGAGTCGTCGTCAGGATTCCGCCCGGCCTCGATCCGCAGCGGTAGCGGAGCATGACCGACGAACGGGCCTACTGGCTGGGGTTCAATCTGGTGCCGCAGATCGGGCCGGCCCGGTTCGACCTGTTACGCAGCCACTTCCAATCTGCTGGCGCAGCCTGGCATGCAAGTGCAGCGGTGTTGCGTGGCGTCGGGCTGCCCAAGGATGCCATCGAGCTGCTGCTGTACCATCGCCAGCGACTCGACCTGAACGCCGAGCTGCAACGCCTCGATCAGGAAGGCGTGCGCATGCTCACCCTCGAAGAGGATGAGTACCCCAAGCTGCTGCGGAGCATCGACCTGCCCCCACCGGTGCTCTATGTGCGCGGCGAGCTGACGCCGGCCGACGAGTTCGCCGTGGCGGTGGTGGGCACCCGCCATGCCACGGTCTATGGCAAAGAGATCACCCAACGGCTCTCCAGTGGCCTGGCCGAGAACGGAGTGACCATCGTAAGCGGGCTGGCGCTGGGCGTCGACGCCGTGGCCCACCAGGCCGCGCTCGACGTCGGCGGGCGCACGCTAGCGGTGCAGGGCTGCGGCCTCGATCGTGTCTACCCGGCGCGACACCATGCGCTGGCCAAGGCGATCACTTCTTCGGGCGCGCTGCTCTCCACCTATCCATTGGGCACCAAAGTCGATGCGGTCAACTTTCCGCCACGCAACCGCGTCATCAGTGGCCTGTCGCTGGGCGCCATCATCGTCGAGGCAGGCGAGCGCTCGGGCGCGCTGATCACGCTCCACTACGCCCTCGACCAGGGCCGCGAGACCTTTGCAGTGCCCGGCAATATCCTCTCTCGCGCCAGCTTTGGCGCCAACCGCGCCATTCAGCGCGGCGAGGCCAAGCTGATCACCTCAGTACAAGACGTGCTCGAGGAGCTGAACCTGACGATGATCGCCGAACAGCAGACCGTGCGCGAGCATGTGCCAGATTCTGCCGAGGAGAGCCTCGTGCTCGGCTGCCTCACCGTCGAGCCGTTGCACATCGACGACATTGTCCGGCAGACCCAGTTGCCGGTGGCCGTCGTTTCGAGCACACTGCTCATGCTCGAGCTCAAGGGCGCCGCCAGGCGCGCCGATCACGCATCGTATGTGCTGACGAGATAGGAGAGGGCAATGCAGCCCACGCGACTCGATGATGTCCATGTCACCATTCTGGCGGGAGGCAGTGGCACGAGGCTGTGGCCGCTCAGCCGCCATGATCGACCCAAGCAGCTCCTGAGCCTGGCGGGCGAGGCCTCGCTCCTGCGGCAGACGGTCGAGCGCGTGTTGCCGCTGGTGCCGTGGCAGCGCGTTTACGTGCTGACCGGCCCCGACCATGCCGCCTCGATCGCCAGCGAGCTGCCCGAACTGCCCGTAGACAACATCTTTGTCGAGCCCTCGCCACGGGGCACAGCGCCTTGCCTTGGCCTGGCTGCGCTGCGCATCCGCCGGCGTGCGGGCCGTGGAGTGATGGTGTCATTGCACGCGGACCATGTGGTGCAAGACGCCGAAGCCTTTCGCCGGGCGCTGTGCGCCTCCATCGAGACCGCTCGTGAGGGGTACCTGGTGACGGTGGGCATTGTGCCCGATCGCCCCGAGACGGGCTTTGGCTATGTGCAGCGCGGCGAACTGCTGGCCACTCGGCATGGCCTGCTGGTGCACCGGTTGGCGCGCTTTGCCGAAAAGCCAGCCCTCGAAACGGCGCGCGCCTATCTGGCCTCGGGCGACTATTTCTGGAACTCGGGCTACTTTACCTGGGAGCTGGACACTATCCTCGGCGCTTTCAGTGCGCTTTTGCCCGCACAATATGCCGCGCTGCAGACCGTCGTCGCTCACCTCGACGACGGCGAGGGACGCTCGGCATGGGACGGCATCCAGCCGGTCACCATCGACGTCGGCATCATGGAGAAGGCCACCCGGGCAGCCGTGGTGCCCTGCGCGATGGGCTGGAGCGACGTGGGCGGTTTCGGCGCCCTGTATGACCTGCTGCCTCACGACGCCCAGGGACACGCCCGGCGTGGGCAGGGGCGCTATGTGGCACTCGATAGCCAGCGCAACCTGGTCGACTCTGCGCGGCTGGTGACCACCATCGGCCTCAAAGACCTGGTCATTATCGACACGGGCGAGGCGTTGTTGGTGATGCCACGCGAGCGCGCTCAGGATGTGTCGGCCCTCGTGCGGCGTCTGCGAGATCTGGGTCTCGAATCCTATCTGTAACAGGAGAGCTGCGCACGCATGCAAGCAGAGATCGTCACCATTGGCACCGAGCTCTTGCTGGGCGAGATCGTCGATACCAACTCGGCCTGGATCGCCCAGCAGTTGACAGGCATCGGCCTCGATCTGCTCTATACCACCACGGTCGGCGACAACCTGGGGCGCATCACCAAGGTGCTGGCACAGTCGCTCGAACGCTCTGATGTGGTCATCACAACCGGCGGGCTGGGGCCAACGGTTGATGATATGACGCGCCAGGGCGTGGCCGCTGCCACCGGCTGCGCGCTGGTGCTCGACGACGGGCTGGTAGAGGAGATCGCCACCTATTTCGGGCGACGCGGCTTTCAGATGACCGACAACAACCGCCGCCAGGCCTTCATCCCGTCGGGCGCGCGCATCATACACAATCCCGTGGGCACCGCGCCCTGCTTTGCGGTGGAGCATGGCGCGCACCTGATCATCTGTCTGCCCGGCGTGCCCCATGAGATGCGGCATTTGATGGAGACCGAGGTCATCCCGCTCTTGCGCGAGCGTTTTGGCCTGCTGGGGGTCATCCAGAGCCGCGTGCTGCGCACCTGCAACATCGGCGAGAGCGCCGTCGACGCCCAGATCGACGACCTGATGACCGGCGCCAACCCGACGGTGGGCACGCGCGCCCATCCGGGGCAGACCGACGTGGTGGTCACGGCCAAGGCGCTTTCGCGCGAGGCGGCCCTGGAGATGATCGCACCGGTGGAGGCTGAGATCAGGCGGCGCATCGGCGACTATGTCTTTGGCACCGACGACGAGACGATGGGGCAGGTGGTGCTGCGCGAACTGGCCGCGTGTGGCCTGAGGCTGGCCGTGGCCGAGACCTACACGCGCGGCGAAGTGGCCCAGCAGCTCGCCAACCAGGGCCAGAGCGCCGCCTTTGCAGGCAGCGTCCTGCTGTCCGATGTGTCCTCTCTGCTGGCGATGGCCGAAGGCGTCGCCGACACCTCGCTGTCGTTTCCGAGCCAGCAGGCCGCCGACCTGGCCGCCAGAGAGGTGGCCCGCGTCTATGACGCTCAGCTCGGCCTGGCCATCATTGCATCTGACGATGCGGCGCCTGCCGATGGTTCGCCGGCCTACCTCACGCTGTATGCCGGCGGCGAGCAGGTGACCGTCTCTCCGCGGCGCGTGCGCAGCGGTGCCGTCGGCCGCTCGGCGCTGATGTTCCAGGGGCTCGACTTGGTGCGCCGGCATCTGTTGGGGTTGCCACAGTTGGGCTAGGAGGCACCATGAGGCTGGCGATCCTGTCCGACATCCACGACAACATCTGGGCGCTCGACAGGGCGCTGCAGCGGGCTGCCGGCAGCGACGTGCTGCTGTTGTTGGGCGACCTCTGCGCTCCCTTTACGATGGCGATGATCGTCGAGCGCTTTGCCGGCCCCATCCACCTGGTGTGGGGCAACAACGATGGCGACCGCCAGCAGATCGGCGAACAGGCCAGGCGCGGCAACGTCACGTTACATGGTGAGTTCGCCGACCTGACGCTGGACGGCCGACGTATCGCTCTGACACACTATCCCCACATCGCGAGAGCCATCGCTCGCAGCGGCGACTATGATCTGGTCTGCCATGGCCACAATCACCAGCGTGGCCTGAGCGAAGTGGGCGCCACCCTGTTGCTGAATCCCGGCGAGGTCATGGGGCGCTTTGGGGTGTCGAGCATGGCCCTGTATGACACCGTCGTGAGGCAGGCGGAGATCGTCGAGCTATAGGCCGCGGCCGTTGCGCGTGTGCAGAGACAGGGTTGCCCGCACAACGGCGCAACCCTGTTGTCGTTCAGACGTAGAAACCATGACGGCATTCGACTCGTAGAGATACCCGGAGGCATGGGCGGGTGGGGCTGGATCAGGAGCTGAACTGGGTGCTGCAGGCCCGGCGAGGCGATGAGCGCGCGTTCGCGCAACTCGTCGACGCCTACCAGCGGCCCGTCTACAACCTGGCCTATCGTATGCTGGGCAGCAGCACCGAGGCTGAAGATGCCACCCAAGAGGCGTTCGTGCGCATATGGACCAAGCTCGACACGTACGACGCGAGCCGCAAGCTCTCGTCGTGGGTGCTCTCGGTGGCCTCGCACTACTGCATCGATCGCCTGCGCCGTCGTGGGGGCGGCCAGGTATCGATGGAAGAGATCATGGCCTCGCGCTGGCTGCCAGATGAGGACCCCAAGCCCGAAGAGCAGACGCTCGTCAATGAGCGTGACGCGCGCGTGCGACGGCTGCTCGACTACCTGCAGCCGCAATACCGCCTGATCATCGTGCTGCGCTATTGGGAAGACAAGTCGTATGCCGAGATCGCCGAGATCACTGACACAACGGAGAGCGCCGTCAAGTCACGGTTGCATCGTGCCAGGCTGGCGATGGCCGAGCTATTGGCCGCCGAAGAAGGTGTGCCCACAGAGGCCTGATCGTGCAGGCCACAGATCGAGCACCAGGGGGAGCTATGGAGTGTGTTGATGCCCTCGAACTGATATCGCAGCGGCTCGACGGCCCTCTCGGGCCCGTTGAGGAGGCCGACCTGCAGGTGCATCTGGCCCAGTGCCCGCGGTGCCAGAGCGTCTCGCGCGCCCTTGCGCAGGTTGATGCCATGTTGGTGGCAACGCCAGCCTTGCCGCTGCCCGCGGCTTTGTCTGGGGGCGTGATGGCCAGGGTGGCCCGGCGCGCCCGCCTCGACCGACTGGTGCGCAATGGCCTCATCACCGTTCTAAGTCTGGCCCTGGTGGTGGTGGCCCTGGTGTTGCCTGCGGTGCAGGCGGTGCAGGCCGCGCAGCAGAGCAACGTGTTTGCCGCGGTGATGACGCGCATGGGCGATGACTTGGCCCAACTGGCTCGTGCGGTGGTCTCTCCGCTGGTTACCGTGGTTCGCACTGTGGTGCTGGGCGATGGCTATGGCTACCTGCTTGCCTGGCTCTTGCTGGCGCTGGCGCTGGTGTTGGCCTGGGTGGGCGTGGTCGCCCGCGTCATCCGCCCGGCACGGCTCGAAATCCCCTCGAGCGCAACGGCCGAGAGCGCGCCTCGTAATGGGTTGCAGATAGGTCGGTCCTAGTGTGGAGGCGCTGATGAGACGAAAAGTCAGGCTGATCTCTCTGCTGGTGGCCCTGGCGCTATGGCTGGTGGCGCTGCCGGTGCTGGCCCAAGAGGCTGGCACCGCCTTGGTGGGGCAGCAGGTCACGCTTGAGCCCGGCGAAGTGCAGCACGGAGATCTGGTGCTGTTCGGCGGCGAGATGCGCATGCTGGCCGGCAGTCGCATAGAGGGTGATCTCGCGGTGATGGGGGGCAACGCCTCTGTTGCCGGCGAGGTCACCGGCGATGTCGCGGTGATCGGCGGCACATTGTCGCTCGAGCAGGGTGCCCTGGTGCGCGGCGACGTGGTGGTAGCAGGGACGCTGCGCTACCGCCATCCCGACGCGGTGGTGCAGGGGCAACTGCTCGAGGGCATGGACACGGCCGCTGGGCTGGAGCGCCTGCCCAGCGTTTGGCCACACTGGCTGACGCCCAACTGGGGAGCCGGCGCCCAGCAGCAGCTCGCGCGACCGCCCAGGAACGTGGCCAGAGGCCTCGGCGGGCTGGGCGGCGTGCTCCTGAGCATGATCGTGGCCGCTGCCGCCTTGGCGGTGGTGCCCGACAACGTGACCAACGTGCGCCGGGTGATGCTGTCGTCGGCGGCGCTGTCGATCGGCGTGGGGCTGCTCACCCTCGTGGTGGCGGCCGTCGTTATACCGCTACTGGTGATGATCTGTATCGGCATCCCGGTGGCTGCGGTGCTGGGGCTGGCGCTGATCGTTTGCGTGGCGCTTGGCTGGGTGGCGGCGGGATACTGGCTGGGCGAAAAGGCGCTGGCGTGGCTCAAGACGAGCGCCAGCCCGGTGGCGCAGAGCGTGGCGGGTGTTCTGCTGCTGGGTATCGCCGCCAACATCCCCTGTCTCGGTGCTTTGGTGGTGTTGGCGCTGAGCTGCTGGGGCGTGGGCGCCGTGGTGCTGACGCGCTTTGGCACGCGGCTCGACCCCATCTGGCACGCGGGGGCGGCGGCCCGCACGACGCCGAGTGGCCCCATCGTCGAGCCGGCCCAGCCAGCGTTGCCGCCTGCCCAAGCGCCCGCTTCCGATGAGAGCTCGGGCACGCGCCCACTCGATCCAGGCGACCTGAGCGATCTCGAGCACGACGCACAGGGCGAGCTGTCGGACCTATAGCCTGTGGCGGCCTCGAGCCAGAGGTCGCTGTCTACACGCCGCCCGTGACGCTCAGCGCGCCGGGCGGCGTTTCGGCTTGAGCAGGGTGCGACGCAACACGAGCACCGCCACCGCCGCCCCGGCCAGCAGCCAGGCGATGGCACGTGCCCAGGCAGCCTGCAGGTCGGTGGTGAAAGGTGCGGTGGCCGCATGGGCGGTGCCCAGCACAAAGGCGACGAAGGTCAGGGCGTGCACCACCGGCCAGACGCTTTTCAGTCGTTTGCGCAGCACGGCGCCCAGCACGGCGATCACCAGCAGGTCCAGCGCGGGCGATCCTCCCCACTGCACGAACGAACCCCAGCTATCGAGCCTGGGCCGCAAGATAGAGCGATCTCCCCAGGCAATGGATGCCAGTAGCGGGTGCACGATGATGATCACCAGCCCGCTGATGGCCACCAGATGGTGCATCGTTACAAAGGGGCGGCCAAAGGCTCTGATCAACGGTCGAGTAAAGGCCGACGACAGCACCGCCACAAAGATCAACTGGTAGCCCAGCAGCCCGGCCAGTCGTGTGGCGGTGTGCACATCGGCCGAGAGCCCGTTGAGCGAGGTCAGCGCCAGCGTGGTCAGCAGCACCAGGGCAAACGGCGCCGCCATGTACCAGAGGCTCTTTTTACCCGGGGCTGTCATGCAAAGCTCCTTTCGGGAGACAGGACTGCATCCACTGCCACGTCTGGGCCATGATCAGCTCGCGCTCGGCGTCTACGAGCATGTTGTGACCCGACTTGCCATAGACCGCATAGGTCTTGCGCGGAGCGCCCAGCGCCCGGAAAAAGCGCCAGGCGCTACTGCGCGAAATGGCGCGATCGCGACTGGCGTAGCACACCAGCGACGGCACGGTCACTCGAGGGAGCAGCGGTCGCACCGCTCGTTGTAGCCAGTAGAGCTGCGCCGCTCCACCCACGGGCCGTGTCTCATAGTGCCACAGACGGGCTGGCGCCTCGGGGTCGGTGAGGTCGGTGCCCCTAGAGTCGGGGAACTGCGTGACCAGATGGCGCAACAGCGGCGTGAGGGGCAGCAGCCTGTTGGCCGCCTGGAGCGCGGGCGAGTAGGCCAGGAGTCCCAGTGCTCGAGGGTGTCGCTCGGCCACTGCCGCTGCCACCAGTGCGCCCATACTCGACCCGCCCACGAATATGCCCGAGCAGGAAGGCTCCAGCGCCGCAAAGACGGCCTCGGCAGCCGCCACCCAGTCGGCCCACGAGACGCGGTTCAGCTCCACGGGCTCGGTGCCGTGCCCCGGCAGCAGGGGCGCCACCACCCGAAACCCTCTGGCGCCCAGGTACTCGCCGAGCGGGCGCACCTCGGCTGGCGACCCGGTAAAGCCGTGGAGCAACAGACAGGCCACAGGCCCGGCGCCCATGTGAAAAGGACGGGGATCAGCGGTCGGATTACGTGGCATTGCGTCTCCGCAGGTGGCGCGCTATGCTGACGATGTGCAACGCTACTCGAAGGGCATTTGCCTGTCAAGCATCCGTCTGCGCGAGGCCGCCAGGAAGGAGATGGGTATGCGAGAGATCCGCGTCGGCATCATCGGTTGCGGCCGAGCCCGGCAACAGAGCGGCGCCACCGGCTATGGTATGGCGCACGCCCATGCCGCCGGCTACGAGGCCCACCCGCGGGCGCACATCGTCGCCCTGGCGGACATCAAGAGAGAGAACGCCGAGGCCTTTCAGGCTGAGCACGGCGGCGAGCGCATCTATGCCGACTATCGCGAGATGCTCGCCCAAGAGCAGCTCGATATGGTCAGCGTCTGCCTGTGGCCCCACCTGCACGCGCCCGCCGTCATCGCTGCGGCTGAAGCCGGCGTCAACGCCATCCACTGCGAAAAGCCGATGGCGCCCACCTTTGGCGAGGCGCGGGCCATGCTGAGCGCTTGCGAGGCCCATGGCGTGCAGCTCACCATCGACCACCAGCGTCGCTTTGCCGAGCCCTTTCGTCGCGCGCGACAACTCATCGCCGCCGGCCAGATCGGCACACTGCAGCGCCTCGAGGCCGCCTGCACGAACCTGTTCGACTGGGGCACGCACTGGTTCGACATGCTCTGCTACTTGAACGGCGATCAGCCGATCGAGTGGGTGCTGGGCCAGATAGAGGGGCGAGGCGGCAAGCGCGTCTTTGGCGTGCCCGTCGAGGGGCAGGGGCTGAGCCAGTTTCGCTGCGTCAATGGCGTGCTGGGGCTGCTGGTCACCGGCGTCGACCATGCGCTGGGCGGCGCCGACATCCGGGCCATCGGGACCGAGGGCGTCATCGAGGTGCGCAACGAGCCGCAGCCTTTGCGCGTCTGGTCGCGCGGCAGCGACGACTGGCAGGTAGTAGCCACCAACGGCGGGTTCCACGGCATGGATCTGGTCAGGTTGGCGGTGCTCGATGCCCTCGATTGCCTCGAGACGGGCCGCGAGCCCGAGCTGTCAGGTGCCAAGGCCCTGCGCGCCACCGAAGTGATCTTTGCCACCTACGAGTCGAGCCGCCGACGTGGGCGAGTGGACCTGCCACTCGACGTCGACGACTCGCCCCTGCTGAGCATGATCGCCAGCGGCGAGATCGCTGGCGAATGGCCCGATTAGCGGCTGCGTCTATAGGTCGCTGACGCGCAGACGGATGGCGGCTGTGAGCGCCTCGCCGGGTGACAGAATGGTCAGGTGCGCCGCTTCTTGCAGGCCGCGCGCATAGAGATTGTGCGCGTCGGTCGAGCACGACTGGTTCTCGATGCAGAAGAACGGGCGCCCACGCGGGGTGTAGACGACGGCGTGGGTGAACAGCGCATCGGCCAGCAGCGTCAGCCGCTTGCCGATCGCCCGGTAGTGGATCTCGGCCGGACGGTCGGGGCGCATGCCCCAAAAGACATCGTCCACGTCGAGTTGATCCAGACTCGTCGGCGCGGTGAGACCGGCCGGCGCCTGATCGAGCGGCAAAAGGCGCCCGGTGGGCAAGAGCTGCTCGGCCTCCATCCAGCGCCTGGCGGGCACCTGCAGGTGCACATCACGGCGCGCGCCGATGATGGCGAAATAGGGGTGGATGGCCAGGCCAAAGGGCAGGTCGTGATGCGCGTCGTCATTGCGCACGCCAAAGCGCAGCTCGAGCTCGCCAGGCCGCAGTGTGTAGGTGAGCTCCAGCGTGTTGGCGATGGGAAAGAGTGCGTACAGGTCATCGCCAGGGGCCATGGCGATGCGCGCCGTGACCGCGATGCCGTCGGCGCTCACCACCGGCTCGTCGCAAGTCCAGCGGCGGTCGCGCACCAGCCCGTGGATATAGTTCGGCCCGTTGTTGGGCGCAAAGGTAAAGGTGCGCCCGCCGAAGGTGAAGACGCCATCGCGCACGCGGTTGGGCATGGGGTAGAGCACGGGCGTGCCCAGGATGCTCGGTGCGGCGCCGGTGCGGTCGATATCCACCAGGTACTCGTGGCCGTCCACGCAGAAACTCTGCAGGTTGCAGCCCACCTGCGGTGTAAAGGTGGCCGTGGTGGGCAGCTCGCCCTCGGCGAATAGCGTGATCGTTTCCCAGCCGGCAACCGGATGCTGGCCGGCCGTGTATCCAAGAGTGGGCATGGCGTCGCTCCCTGTGCGATCGTGTCTGATGGTGGCCGTTTCGCAGAGCCCATTATTGGCGTTATACTCCAGGCCTGTCAAGGGCAGGGGAGGTTGCCGGTGCAGATCACGCGACTCGAGACCATGGCCGTGCATGTGTCGGCCCGGGGCGACTGGGTGTTTGTGCAGGTGCACACCGATGGCGGCCTGGTAGGCCTGGGCGAAGCCAGTCACGGGTCGAGCGACCGTCAGGTGGTGCTCGCGGTGCAGCAGTTCGCGCAGCGGCTGCACGGCCGCGATCCGCGCCAGATGCGCCAGTTGTGGCCACTGCTGCACAGCCCGCAGGCCGGCCGAGCGGTTCAGACGGCGGCCAGCGCCATCGAGCAGGCGCTGTGGGATCTGTTGGGGCAGTCGCTGGGCGCCCCCATCCATACCCTGTTGGGCGGCGCGGTGCGCGACCGCATCCGCCTGTATGCCAACATCAACCGCCATGTGCGTGAGCGCAGTCCCGAAGGGTTTGCGCGCGCCGCGGCCGCCGCCGTGAGCGAGGGCTTTGACGCCATCAAGCTGGCGCCGTTTGACGAGCTCCGTGGGCCCGATCACGTGCGTACGGGGCCACGCGCTGCCTGGCATGCTGGCGTCGAGCGGGTGGCGGCCGTGCGTGCGGCCATCGGCCCCGACGTCGAGCTGCTGGTCGACTGCCACGGCCGCATGGAACCCTCAGAGGCGCTCCAGGTGGGGCGTGCGCTGGCCCCGCTCGATCTGGTCTGGCTCGAAGAGCCGGTGCCCCACACCTTCCATCGCGAACTGCAGCAGCTCACGCGGCGCCTGTCCATGCCCACGGCCTCGGCCGAAAGCTGTTATGCGATGGAGGGCTTTGCACCCTTCTTGAGCGAACGGTTGGTGGATATCCTGATGCCAGACGTCAAGCATGACGGCGGCATCGCCGAGACGTTGGCCATCGCCCAGGCGGCGCGTATGCGTCAGCTCCTGGTGGCGCCGCACAACCCTGCCGGGCCGGTCTCAACGGCGGCGACGGCCCACGTCGCGGCCACGCTGCCCAACCTGCTGATAATGGAGTATGCCTGGGGCGAGGTGCCCTGGCGGGCGGAGCTCATCGAGCCGGCTGAATGCGTCGAGCAGGGGCATCTCTGCCTGCCGCAGGGGCCGGGGCTGGGCCACCGTCTGCGAGCCGATGTGGTGAGCGCGCATCTGGCGGCGCAACCCCGTGATGACGACGCATCCAAGGTCGTCATCGAGACGAAACCGCAAGCCCAATGAGGAGGTCACTCTCTTGAATCGCAAACGGGCCATTGTCGCTATCATGCTGTTGTGCGCGGTCATCCTCATCGCCGACCAGACCACCAAATGGTGGGTGCGCCAGACGATACCGCTGAACACCTCTTACATGCCGATCGAGTGGCTCGACCGCTTTGTGACTCTGACGCACGTCGAGAACCGCGGCGTCGCCTTTGGCCTGCTGCAGGGTCTGGGCGGAGTATCGGCGGTCATCGCCGTGGGCCTTGCGGTCGCCATCGGTTGGTGGGTCTGGCGCTATCCCGACCTGCGACCCTTTATGTGGATCGTGTTCGGTTTGATGCTCGGCGGCGCACTGGGCAACCTGATCGATCGTGTCAGGCAGAATGGCGTGGTGACGGACTTTGTGGACGTGCGCTGGTGGCCGGTGTTCAACGTGGCCGATAGCTGCCTGGTGGTGGGTGCGGTGCTGCTTGCGGTCTATACGCTCTTTTTTGAGGGCCGTCAGCAGCGAGGCGAGGCCGTTAACGCGGCCCACGATGAGGCTGGCGATGCCGCCTGAGCAGGCGCGCGACGCCATCGCGGTGACCGCGGGCGCAACGCCGGAGCGCATCGACGTCCTGGTGGCGCGGGCGTTGGGCGTGTCGCGGGCCGCGGCACAGCGGGCCATCGCCGCCGGGCGGGTGACGGTCGACGGAGAGGCGCCGCTCAAGAGCCTGATCCCCGAGCCTGGCGCGATCATCCGCGTCGAGCCGCTCGACGAGCCGCCCGCTCTTGCGGTGTCGGCGCCCCCGCCGCCGGTCGAGGTGCTCTATGCCGACGAGCATCTGGCGGTGATCGACAAACCAGCCGGGCTGCCAGTGCATGGCGGGGCCGGGCGGACGGCGCGCCCGACGCTCGTCGACAGCCTGTGCAATCAGTTCCCGGCTCTGGTGGGCCTCGAGGCGCCGGCGCCGCACCGCCCCGGGCTGGTGCATCGTCTCGATGCGGACACCAGCGGGGTCATGGTCATCGGCCTCGACGCGCCGACGGTGCAGGCGCTGCTGCGCCTCTTTCGCACCCGCCGCGTCGTCAAGCAGTACCTCGCGCTGGTGCACGGGCGCCTGCCCGTCGAGCGTGCCATCATCGAGGCGCCCGTGGGCCGCGATCCGAACAGCCGCATCCGCATGGCCGTCACACGCCAGGGGGGGCGGCCGGCGCAGACGGGCGTGCGCGTCTGCGAGCACCTGGCCGGGGCCAGCCTCATCGAGGCCGAGCTGCTCACCGGGCGCACCCACCAGATTCGCGTGCATCTGGCCTCGATCGGCCACCCGGTGATCGGCGACCGCACCTACGGCCCGCGGCAAGCCACGCCTGGCGTCGGTAGGCAGATGCTGCACGCCTGGCGGCTGTCGTTCGAGCATCCCGTCAGTGGTGAGTCGCTCTCGTTTGAAGCGCCACTGCCCAAGGATTTCTGCGAGGTGCTCGCCAGACTGCGCCCTTAGCGTTTGCCAGTGGGATCGCATTGCAGTATGATTCGAACAGGTGTTCTAGTGGCAGCGCTGCTGACAGGGAGGCGTCATGCGCAAGGTGACAGTGGCTTTGGCCCAGATGGTTCCGGTGCTGAATCAGGTCGACAAGAACCTGGCGGCGATGGCGCGGCTGGTGGAGCAGACCAGCGCGACGCAAAAGGTGGACCTGTTCGTATTTCCCGAGCTGTGCACCACAGGTTACGAATGCGGCGTGCGCTTTGGCGAGCTGGCCGACCGCATCGACGGCCGCACAGTGGAGACGGTGGCCGAGCTGGCCACGCGTTGGGATACGTGCATCGCCTTTGGCATGGCCGAACGGCAAAGGATGGAGAGCGTCATCTACAGCTCTGGGGTGCTGGTCGATGCACAGGGAGAGGTTGCGCTGACGCAGCAAGAGGTGCACCTCAAGGCCGAGCAACGCCTGGCGTTTCGCCCCGGCTTTAAGCTTGCGGTGGGCAAGGCCCGCTTTGGCCAGGTCGGCCTGCTGGTGGGGTGGGATCTGGCCTTTCCCGAGGCGGCACGTGCCCTGGCGCTCGACGGCGCCGAGCTACTGTGCATTCTGGGCAGCTGGGAGCGACCCTTTGCCCATGCCTGGCGCAGCCTCGTCTTTGCACGGGCCTATGAGAACGCCGTCCACGTGGCCGCCTGCAACCGGGTGGGCACCGAACCGACCTATGCCTTTTGCGGCGAGAGCATGCTCGTGGGGCCCACCGGCGCCGTGCACGGCCGCGCAGATGGCGCCGAGCCGACGGTGGTCACGGCCAGCATCGACCTGGATGAGGTGCGAGTGGCGCAAGAGGACACTCAGCTCTTGCAGGCGCGCCAGCCGCGCAGCTACCGCCAGATCGTCAAGATGTACTGATTCGACGAAAGACGGTTGGCGGCCATGGCCCTCGCCGTCTACAATGGCCGTCAAACATCGGCGCCGAGTGTATCGACGCAAAGGAGTGCAACGTGCGCGTGATCGATCTGCGTAGTGACACCGTCACCCTGCCATCGCCCGAAATGCGCGAGGCGATGTACCGCGCCGAGCTGGGCGATGACGTCTTTGGCGAAGACCCCTCCATCAACCGGCTCGAGGCGCTGGCTGCCCACAAGATGGGCAAGGAAGCGGCGCTGTTTGTGGTCAGCGGCACCATGGGCAATCTGGTCTCGATCCTGACCCACTGTCAGCGCGGCGATGAGGTCATCATGGGCGATCAGGCGCACACCTTTGTGTACGAGGCGGGCGGCGTCTCGGCCTTGGGCGGCGTGCATGTGCACACCATCCCCAACCAGCCCGATGGCATGCTCGACCTGGTCGATCTGGAAGATGCCATCCGTGGCGAGAATATTCACTTCCCCAAGTCACGGCTCGTCTGCCTCGAGAACACGCATAACCGCTGTGGTGGCGCGGTGCTGACCGTCGAGCAGATGTCGGCCGTGCGACGGGTGGCCGACGCCCACGGCCTTGCGGTGCACCTGGATGGAGCGCGCGTGTTCAACGCCGCAGTGGCGCTCGGGGTCGATGTTAGCGCCATCGCGGCACACGTCGACTCGGTGCAGTTCTGCCTGTCCAAGGGGCTGGCGGCGCCGGTCGGCTCGCTGATCGTTGGCCCTGCGGCGTTCATCAAAGAGGCGCGACACATCCGCAAGATGGTGGGCGGCGGCATGCGTCAGGCGGGCGTGCTGGCAGCGGCCGGCATCGTGGCGCTGGAAAAGATGGTCGACCGCCTGGCTGAAGACCACGCCAATGCGCGGCGGCTGGTGGAAGGCCTGGCCGACATCCCCGGCTACCGCGTGAGCCCCAGCAGAGTGCAGACCAACCTCGTCATGATCGAGCTCGACGGCGTCGATGCAGACTATGACGCTGTGGGCGCGGCGCTGGCGGCAGAGGGCGTCAAGATCAGCCGCATGTCGGCACGCCGCTTCCGTGCGGTGACCCACTATGGCATCGAGCGTGACGATATCGATGCGGCGCTGCCGGTCTTTGCCCGCGCGGTGCGGGCGGCCTAGCGTCGGCCGACAGGAACGCATGCGGGGGAGGCCTGGCCTCCCCCGTTCTGATCCCCAGAGACATCGTGCAGCGCGCGACGGCGCCGTCCACTGGCCTGCTACTGCGCCACCACGAAAGCGATGGCGTCGTGGTCTGAGTGCGACAGGCTCACGGCCCACTCGCTCAGGCCCAGGGCCTCGGCGCGCGCCTTGGCCCGCCCGTGCAGCACGACCAGGGGCTTGCCGCGCTCATCGGCCAACAGCTCCATCTCGCGCCAGCCGATGCCGTTGATGCCGGTGCCCAGCGCCTTGGAGATGGCCTCTTTGGCCGCAAAGCGCACCGCCAGTTCGGGTGCGCGACCGCGGCAGTAGGCCACCTCACGTGCGGTGAATACCTTGCGCAGGAACCGTTCGCCAAAGCGCGCCAAGGTTCGCTCGATGCGCGCCAGTTCGATGATGTCGACGCCAACGCTCAGCATCCGTTGATCACCGGACGGGTCTGGTACACAGGTCTGGCGCTCCTGGGGGTGTGCTTGCGATGGATGTTGCGGAGAGTAGGGCGCTCTGGCTCAGGCGGCCACCCTGACGCCGTGCGGCATCAAGGTGGCCCGCCACCGAAAGACGATCTGGGCGGATGTGCCGCTAGCCGACTTCTGGCTCGGCCGCTTTGAGCATCGGCACCAACAATCGCTCGATCGCCATGGTGTGGCTACAAACGCCCCGCTGGGCGAAAAAGTTGCATTGGCAGGTCCACTGACCGTTGACATAGGTCAGGTTATAGGTGTCATGGTTGCCGCGAAAGGTGGCCGTCAGCGCCGAGATCTCGACACGGTCGGGCTCTTTGGCGTACTCGATAGACTTTTGGATCTTGCTGATCATTCCCGAGTCCATGCCCCCTCCTTATAAACAAGACACCAGCCAGATACGCAGGCTGGTGTCAGGGTAACTTGGATAGGCCTCGTCGGCAGATGCTCGTCATGCGGCGATCCTTGCCTCTCTGTTCATGTGCGCCTAGTATAGGGCTGCGCGCAGCGGGTGTCAACGTCCGAATGGCTGATGCCCCGCAGCAGCACCAAGAACACCGTTTGGAGGACAGATGCAACCCCTGGAGATTGCCCTGCTGGGCGCGGGCGGCCGAGGCACCTTTGCCTATGGGCGCTATGCTGAGCTGAACCCGCACCTGGTGCGCTTTGTGGCCGTGGCCGAACCGAACGAGGAACGCCGCGAGCGTTTTCGTGCGTTACATGGGATTCCTGCCGAGCGCTGCTTTGCCTCATGGGAAGAGCTGCTGGCCAGGCCACAACTGGCCGAAGCGCTGCTGAACGCGACCATGGACCGCATGCACGTTGCCTCGACGTTGAGGGCTCTCGATGGCGGCTATCAGGTGCTGCTCGAGAAACCGATGGCCGTGACCCCCGAAGAGTGCGTGCGCCTGGTCTTGGCGGCCGAGGAGCGGGGGCGGGTCCTGCAGATCTGCCATGTGCTGCGCTACACCCAGTTCTGGGCCAAGTTGCACGAGATCGTGCAGTCAGGGCGCCTGGGCCGGGTGATCAATGTCGACCATCGCGAGAACGTGGCCTATTGGCACATGGCCCACAGCTTTGTGCGCGGCAACTGGCGGTCGGCCGGCGAAAGCTCGCCCATGATCCTGGCCAAGTGCTGCCATGACATGGACATCCTCTACTGGATTCTGGGATCGCCGGTGCGCAGGCTGACCTCGTTCGGCCGCCTGCTATACTATTGCACCGAGAACGCCCCAGAGGGCGCTCCGGCTCGCTGCACCGACGGCTGCCCCGCTCAGGAGACGTGCCCGTTCTATGCGCCGGCCTTTTACCTGTCGCGGGGCAGTGACTGGCCGACCAGCTCGCTGGGCGCCGACACTTCACCCGAGGGGGTGCTGCGCGCTCTGCGCGAGGGGCCCTATGGTCGCTGCGTCTTTCGCTGCGACAACGACGTGGTCGACAATCAGGTGATCAACATGGAGCTCGAGTCGGACGCGACGATCACGTTTACGATGCAGGGGCACTCGCACAACAACGTGCGCACCGTGCGGTACGATGGCACCCGCGCCACGCTGTTGGCCAGTGAGGCCACCGATGAGATCGCCATCCATGACCATCTCACGGGGAGCGTGGAGACCTTCCATCCTGGGCGCGCCGATGGTGGGCATGGCGGCGGCGATGGCGGCATCATGCGTGACTTTGTGGCCACGGTGAGAGGCGGCCCACGCCAGGGCGCCACCACCGCCCGCGCATCGCTCGAAAGCCATCTGATGGCGTTTGCGTCTGAACAGGCGCGCGTCGAGGGAGGCGTGCTCGACATGGCCGCTTATCGACAGCAGATCGAAGCGCGCGCCCTGAACCAGAGCCTCGACCTGGCATAGCAGGGGGCTCACCCCCGACAGGTCACAGCGGCCCACCTGCGAGGCTGGCAAGGTGGGCCGCTCACCACTCGCGTGCCGGTCGTGCCAAGATGAGGAACATAATATACTGAGAATGCTCAGTATAAGGGCGGCATGTCAATCTGGTGGTTGCGACGCCCAGGTGCGTCACGTATAATGTCCACATCGTCGCCCGATGCCAGGCAGCGTGACGACGGACCAAAACACCTCTACAGGGGGTATGATGGCTAGCACAGACCTGGATCGGCCGGGCTGGCAGACTGCGGCAGCGGAGCTCGAAGAGGGCAAGCGGCTCTATCAGCAGGGCGATCGCAATGGCGCCGAGGCGCTGTTCAAGCGCATCATCCATCAGTCGCCCGACTATGAAGATGCCTGGCTGTGGCTGGCCTATGTTGCCACCACCGACGAACAACGGCTGCGCCTGTTACGCGAGGCCAGCCTCTTTGTGCCCGAGAGTGAACGACTGAAACAGGCCCGCGAGTGGGCACTCGAGCAGTACCGTGCCAGCGGTGGGCAGGCGCCGCCAGAGATCGAGCCCGTGATCGCCGCCCCGCGACCCGAGGCGCAGACGTCGCGCGTCAAGCGCAAGGCCAAGCCAGAGCGGGCCCCCAAGCTGGGCGACATGGCGCAGGAGGCCGGCCAGGGCATGCGTCAGGGGTGGGATGACGCCCGGCAGTGGACCTCAGAGGCTGTAGCCGGCGCCGCCTCCAAGCTACACGGCGCCAGCGTGTATGTGGTCTCGGTGCTGGGCATTGCGGCCATCGCCTTCTTGCTGTTCATCGGCGTCGCCCGCGCCAACCGCCCGCCGATCACCATCACGCCGATGGTGCTGCCGACGCTGGTCGTCGATGCCACGCCTACGCCCACAGTCGCGAGCCGCGTCGATCAGGAGTGGGTCAAGGTCGACATCGCCTGGACCAAGGGCGACTATGATAGCGCCGTACGGGCTCTCGAGACGATTCTGGCGCTCGAGCCGGGCAACGACCGCGCTCAGGTGCAGCTCGCCGAGGCGCTCTATGAGCGCGCCCTGGTGGGCATCGACGCTAACCAGCTCGAGCAGGCCAAGGCCGACCTCGATCGCGCCATCAAGGCCAACGCCTCGAACGCCGACCTGCAGCGAACCCGCAATGATCTGGAGCGCTATCGCGAGGGTCTGGCCTACTATCAAGGACAGCAGTGGCAGGCGGCGATCGATGTGCTCGATGTTGTGCACAGCCGCAACCCCGAGTTTCGAGACACGCCCTCGCTGCTGGCCGATAGCCACGACCGCCTGGGCGATCTGGCGCTCGAGCAACAAGATTGGTTCGAGGCCGAGAAGCAGTATGCGGCCTGCCTCACCTTTGACGCTGACAAACAAGAGTGTCTTGATGGCGCCGCCAAGACCGCCAGCATCATCACGCCACCCACGCGCGTCGAGGTCAGCCTGACCACCAGAATCTGCGAGATCTACGAGAACGGCGAGGTGATCAAGTCGTTCATGGTGTGTACGGGGCGGCCGTCGTCGCCCACCGTGCCCGGTCGCTACACCATCCAGAGCAAGATCGAGCAGGATGCTTACGCCAGCAAGTGGGACCTGGTCATGCCCTACTGGTTGGGCATCTACTGGGCGGGTGGCTCTGAGAACGGCTTTCACGCCTATCCCCTGCGAGGGGGCTCGCAGGTGCTCTGGCGCGGTGCATTGGGCACTGGCTGCTCTTTTGGGTGCATCGTACTCGATACGGCTGATGCCGAGTGGCTGTACAACTGGGCTCAGATGGGCACCGTCGTGTTCGTGCGCGAGTAGTACGTGCCGCCAGCCTGCCGCCATACCATAGTCTGGCAGCCGACGGCAGACGAGATTCCTATTGGGAGATTGGACATGCTTGAGACGCAAACCGGCCCGAACCTATCCTGGCTAGACGAAGAACTGCGCCGCGCCAGGACCATCATCGATGACCTGCGCGACGTGGTGGACAAGCAGCAGGTCAGGATGGTCGACCAGGAGCAGCGCATCATGGCCCTCGAGGATCGGCTGGCCAAGGTGCAGGCCGAGCTACTCAAGCTGCCCGAGGCGCAGGAGGCGGCGCAGCACACGCGCGACGAGATCGTGCTGCGCCTCTCAGAGATGCGGCAGGAAGCGCAAAAGCGCGAGACAGAGGCCCTGCGCACGCGCCAGATAGAGCGTGAGCAGGATACGCGGGCCATCCAGGAGCTGCGGGCGGAGCTGGAGCGCATCACGCCGCTCGAGCAAGCCATGGCCCTGCGTCAGGCCACCGAACAACGGCTCTCTGAAGCGGTGATGCGGCTACAACAAGAGATCGAGCGCGGCAACAAGCAGCATGCGCAGCTCGACGAGGCACGGCGCCAACTGCAGGATGGTCTGAGCAAGATGACGGTCGAGATGCGCCAGTCGGATGGCGAGCTGGAAGAGCTCCGACAGGCGCAGCAGGCCATTCGAAGCAGCCTGGTGTCGCTGAGCACCAACGCCAGCAAGGTCGAGCAACGCCTTGGCAGCTTTGACGGCCTGCGCGAGGATCTCACGGTGCAGCAGAATGAGCTGGTGGAGCGCGAACGCCTGGCCGACCGCGAGCGGGCACAGCAGTTGGCCGAGTGGGGGCGCAGACTGGAGGGTTTTGAGCAAGAGCTCGAGACCTGGGCCAACCAGATGCGGTTCTATGCTGATCAACACGAAAAGAATCGTGGCACGCTACGCGACATCCAGGCGCTGGCACAGGAGATCTCGCAGCAGCAAGATCGCCTGCGACAGATGCAGCGTTTGAGCGAGGAACAGATGCGCCGCGAGCTCCGCGAGTTTCAGAATGAGAACCAGCGTCGCTGGGCCCAAGAGGCCGAGCGGCTGGAGCGGGCCAACGCTCGCCAGGCAGATCTGGACCTGGCCCAGAGCGCTCGGCTCGACACGGTCGAAAAGCTGCACGAAGACGCTGCCGCGCACTTTGCTCAGCTCGAAGAGCGATTCCGCGACCTGCGTGATGATCTGGGCAAGACCAAGGATCATCTCGCGGCCATCCACAAGAGCGTGTGGAAGTCAGTGCAAAAGGCCTCTCTCGGCATGCTGGGTGAGCTGCGCGATACGTTTGGCCTGGAGGACTAGTGTTCGTCATCGGCACCGCCGGCCATGTGGACCACGGCAAGAGCACCCTGGTCCAGGCGCTGACCGGCATCAATCCCGATCGCCTGGCCGAGGAGCAGCGCCGTTCGATGACCATCGACCTGGGCTTTGCCTGGCTCACGCTGCCCGATGGCGTTGAGGCAAGCATCGTGGATGTGCCGGGCCACGAGGACTTTGTCAGGAACATGCTGGCGGGGGTGGGGGGCATCGATGTCGCCTTGTTGGTCGTAGCCGCCGATGAGGGCGTGATGCCCCAGACGCAGGAGCACCTCGCCATTCTGAACCTGCTGCGGGTTTCGCGCGGTGTCGTTGCTCTCACCAAGGCCGATCTTGTCGATGACCCCGACTGGCTGGACCTGGTGACTGAGGAAGTGCGCGAGGAACTGATGGGCACGACTCTGGCCTCGGCTGTCATCGTGCCGGTGTCAGCGCACACCGGGCAGGGACTCGATACTCTGTTGAACGAACTGCAGCGCCTCATCGGCGAGCTGCCGCCGCGCGTCGACCTGGGCAGGCCCAGGCTCCCCATCGATCGTGCCTTTACTATCGTCGGCTTCGGCACGGTGGTGACCGGCACGCTCACCGGCGGCAGGCTGCGCAGCGGGCAAGAGATCGAGCTGGCGCCCGACGGCATCAGGGCGCGCGTGCGCGGCCTGCAGAGGCACCGCCACAAGGTCGATGAGGCCGAGCCCGGCACGCGGTTGGCCGTCAATCTCTCGGGCGTGCAGCTCTCAGAGCTGCGCCGTGGGCAAGTGCTCACCACCCCGGGGTGGCTGCGACCCACGCGGCTGGTGGATGTGCGTCTTGAGGCACTGTCTGGCAGCTCGTTTGCCCTGCGGCAGAACCTCGAGGTGGAGCTCTTTGTCGGCACCTACCGCTCGCTGGCCAGAGTGCGTCTGCTCGATGCGGACGCGCTCGCCGATGGTGCGTCTGGCTGGGCCCAGCTACAGGTGCGAGAGCCGTTGGTGGCCGTGCGGGGTGACCGTTTTGTGGTGCGGCTGCCCTCGCCCAGCGCCACCTTGGGCGGCGGCGCCATCGTCGACGTCCACCCACGCCGACGCTACAAGCCGGGGCAGCCCGATGTGTTGGCGCGCCTGGCGGCCCTGGCGAGCGGCGAGCCCGAGCAGATCGCGCTGCAACTGCTCGATGCCGGCCCTCTACCCCTGCGCCAGCTCGTGGCCGACAGTGGGCTGACCGCGCAGGCCATGCGCGACACGCTGCGGACGCTGCGCGAGGGCGGCGCCGCCATGGCCCTCGACCCGCAAGCAGGCGACACGCTCGACGAGACGACGGCGCTGCTCTCGAGTCGCGCTTGGACGCGCTATCTCGACCAGATCACGGCCGTGCTCGAGGCCTACCATGCCGGCCATCCCCTTCGCAAAGGCATGCCCCTCGAGGAGTGCCGTTCGCGAGCGAGTCTGCCCGAGGGCTATGCCGACCAGTTGCTGGCGCGTGCCGTGGCTGAAGAACGCATTGGCCAGGGTGGGGCGTTGGTGTGGCTGGCCGGCCATCAGGTGGTGCTTACCGCCGACGACGACAGCCGTGCCCAGACGCTCCTGGCCGATTTCGCGGCCTCGCCCTTTGCGCCGCCATCGGTGGCCCAGGCCGAGGAGCACGTTGGCCCTGCCGTGCTGCAGCATTTGATCGACTCTGGCGAGCTGGTGCGCGTCAGCAGCGACGTGCTCTTCTCGCGCGATGCCTACGCGCGGCTCGAAGCGCTGCTGCGGCAGCATGTGGCTGAGCACGGTAGCATTACAGTGGCCCAGTTGCGCGACCTGACCAGTGCCAGCCGACGCTATGCTCTGGCGTTCCTCGAAGACATGGATCGTCGTAGGGTGACCCGTCGCGTGGGCGATACTCGCGTGCTGCGCTGACATTAGCGGCAACGCGCTTGACAGAACGCAAAGAATGCGAATAGACTGCGCAAAACAACGGGCCACAAGTGCCCACCAGCAAGGAGCGGCCGGCCATGGCGGATCGCAGAGTCGAGTTTTCTGTAGATGAGGAGCTGGAGCGACGCCTACGGGCGCGCGCTGCAGACCAGGGCACCGATCTGAAGGACGTCATCCTCACCGAGCTGACCGCTTGGCTGGGCGACTGGGGCACCAGCTATGCTGTGCATGTGGTCACCAGCGGCGAGACTCTGTCCAAGCTCGCGCGCCTCTACTATGGCGAGACGTCCAAGTCGACGGTGATCGCCGCCTACAACGACATCAGCGACCCCAATGTACTGCGCGTGGGGCAGGTGTTGCGCATCCCTAACGCCAAGAGCACGCCGGTGACGCCTTTGCGCAAGGGCGAGTCGCCGTACATCTTTGGGCTGCACGACCGCGGCGGCGAGCACCTGATGGGCTGGAGCGGGCGCAAGGGCTGGGTGCTGGTCACCGAAGAGGTCGGCGCCAATGCCAACGACTGGAGCGGCCGCAACTATGCGGATCTCAGCGATCAGGGCTTTGGCGTGCTGGTGCGCATCAACCATGGCTACAACCCCAAAGGCACCCTGCCGAATTCCAAGTACTATGCGGCCTTTGCCAAGCGCGTGGGCAACATGGTTGAGCGCTCGTCTGGCTGCCACATCTGGATCATCGGCAACGAGCCCAACCTTGCCGTCGAGCGGCCCGGCGGACCGGAACATGGCGAAGTGATCACCCCGCAGATGTATGCACGCTGTTTCAAGCTGTGCCGCGACGAGATTCGCTCCAGGCCGGGGCACGCCGACGATCAGGTCGTGTCGGCGGCCATCGGCCCGTGGAACATCCAGACCAAGTACCCCGAGAACCCCACTGGCGACTGGATCGTCTATTTCCAGCAGATGCTCACGCTGCTGGGCCGTGAGGTGGACGGCATCGCCATCCACACCTATGCACGCGACGCCAACCCGGCCAACATCACCAGCGAGGCGCGCATGGGCTGGGGTTTTGAGCATCGCCGCAGCATGTTCCGCTCCTACATCGACTATATGCAGGCCATACCGCCGGTGCTCCGCAGCCTGCCGGTGTACATCACCGAGACCAACCAGAATATCGCCTGGGTCAACCAACCCAATAGGTGGGTGCAAGAGGCGTACGCCGAGATCAACCGCTGGAACGCCAACCCCACCCAGCAAAAGATCCGCGCACTGATCCTGTATCGCTGGGAGCAGCACGCGGGTGACATCTGGACGCTGCAGGGCAAAGACCAGGTCATTGCGGATTTCAGAGCGGCGCTGCAGCGCGAATACCGCTGGTATGGATGATAGGGAGGCGAGATGGACCTCTTGCGATCCTGGTTGCGGGGCGCAGATCGAGAAGCCCGGGTTCATGTCAGTGCCCAAGAAGGCGGCGGTGGAGTTATCAAAGAAGCTCCGATGGTCATCGACGGCCGCTGTCTCACCATCGAGCAGTTCATCACCCATGTCGACGGGCTGACCTTTCCCTACGGCGTGCCGAATCGCATCTTTTTGCATCACACCTGGCGGCCTACCCGTGAGACCTGGCGCGGCCTGTCGACCATTCTGGGCATGAAGGCCTACTATGAGCGCCAACTCTGGGTCGACGAACAGGGCCGTTGGCACGAAGGCTGGACGGCAGGCCCGCATCTATTCATCGCCGACGATGGCATCTGGCTCTTTTCGGACCTGAACTATGACGGCGTGGGCGTGGCGGGCCACAACCGCGATTCGCTGCACATCGAGATGGTGGGCAACTTTGACGTTGCGCTGCCTGACGGCCCCATGTGGCAGAACACGGTGGCCGCTCTGGGCGCCCTGCACGACCGCATCGGGCTGCCTCCCGAAAAGCTCAACTTTCACCGTGACTATTCGACCAAGACCTGCCCTGGCCTGCAGGTGCAAAAGGCCTGGGTCATCCCTCAGGTGCGGCAGTGGCTCGCAGAGTTCCGGGCCAAACGCGAGGCCCGCGAACCGAGCCTGCGCCGCAGGCTCCGCGACCTGGCGAGCGAACTGCTATTGCCAGACGCCAGGGGCACGGCGTTAGCCGACGCGGCGCGCGACCGGGGTCTGTTGGGGCCGATCTCGCGCGAAGTGCCTGTCGAGGTAGGCGGCCAGGCTTTCATCATCCAGCTCTATGCCGAGGCCCTGGTGGTGCCTGTCAACCGATGGGACGAGGTGCAGAGCCTGGCCGAGTTCGAGCAGCAACCTCTGCAAGATGAAGCCAGGATGACGGCGGCCGAGGACGCTGACCTGCCGATCTATGACGTGACCGTGCCGCCCGGCGATGTGATCGACTTTCAGGGGCTGCGGTAAGGAGACGAGTTCACGTGGAAAAGTACGTGCTGATCGGGGCCGGCAGCGCCATGTTCACGCGCGGGCTGGTGGCCGATATGATTCGCCTCGGCGAGCCCTGCCAGCTCGCCCTGGTCGACGTCGACCCTGAGGCGCTGCGGGTGGCCGAGCGCCTGGCTGCCAAGATGGTGGCCCTGTCGGCAGCGCCTATCACCCTCTCTGCCACCACCGACCGACGCCTGGCGCTGCCCGGGGCCACGGTGGTCATCTGCACGATCGGTGTGGGCGGCCGCCGCGCTTGGGAGCAGGACGTGCTCGTGCCCCGCAAGTACGGCATCTATCAGCCGGTGGGCGACTCGGTCATGCCAGGCGGCACCTCGCGGGCCCTGCGCATGATACCCGCCATGGTCGCCATCGCCCGTGATGTCCTCGATCTGGCCCCCGACGCGCTGTTCTTTAACTATGGGAACCCGATGGCGCCCGTCTGCCGCGGAGTGCGCAAGGCCACCGGCGCCAACATGGTGGGCCTGTGCCACGGCGTGTTCGGCGTGGCGCGCCACCTGGCCGACGCTCTGGGCGTGCCGGTGTCAGCGCTGCGCTACAGCGCGGTGGGCATGAACCACCTCACCTGGTTCGTAGAGGTGCGGGCCAACGGACAGGACGCCATGCCCCGGCTACGCGAGATCGCTGCCGAGCGCAAGGCGGCCCGCGCCGACGAGATCTCCTCTTTTGCCGAGTTCGCCCCCTTTAGCTGGCACCTGCTCGAGCTGTTCGGTGGGTTCCCGGCGGCCATGGATCGACACGTCACCGAGTTCTTTCCCCAATTTTTCGCCGATGGCCAGTACTATGGTCGCCAACTCGGCGTCGATGCCTTTAGCTTTGAGGGCACCATCGCGTCGGGCGACCGCATCTTTCAAGAGATGCGCATGGTGGCGCTCTCTGACGCGCCGCTGAGTGAGGACTATTTCCGGCGCATCGGTGGTGAGCACGAGCAGGTGATCGAGATCGTGCGCAGCATCCGTCAAGATGCCGGGCGCGTCTACTCGGTCAACCTGCCCAACCGCGGTCAGGTGCCCAACCTGGCCGTCGATGCCACCATCGAGTCGCCGTCCATCGCCGATGGCGCCGGGCTACGGCCCATCGTGCAGCCGCCGCTGCCGATGGGCATCGTGGGCACCCTCGCCACGCGGCTGGCGTGGGTCGACACGGTCGTCGAGGCTGCACTCGAGGGTTCGCGGGCCAAGTTCGTCGAGGCGCTCGTCCTCGATGGGGCCTGTCGCTCGCTCCAGATCGCCGAGCAACTGGCCGACGAGCTGCTGCGGGTGCAGGCCGCCCATCTGCCCCAGTTCTAGCACCCAGACACAAAGACGAGCCAGAGGCCGCGTGTGGAGCCTCTGGCTTGCTGTTAGGCCAGGTCGGTGAGCACTCGCCTTAGGCCCAGCCGTAGCGCAGACAAGAGGAGCACCGCCCCAACCACAAACACCACGGTGTGGGACGTCCAGCTATCGAGCACGAGGCCCAGCGCAAAGCCGGCCGCTGGCGGATGCTCCACATGCAGGCTGACCATCAGCCACGTGGTCAGCCCCACAGCAACGCCCGCCAGCACGATTCTGAGCGTATGGGGATCGAGCGCCGGCCAGAGCTGCGGCGCCCACCGACAAGCCCAGCAGCACAGGACGCCGGCGAGACCCCCGACCAGGTAGCCGACGATGAGCTGCCGTGGCTGAGCAGGGCGCGCATTGGGCATGGCAAAGGCGATGAACGTAGTGGCGCCCAGCGACGTGACGATCGCGGTCTGCAGGATAGAGTCGAGCGCCAGCATGATGCCCACGATGGCCGCGCCGGCCAGCAAGCTCTGCAGCAGATAGCGCCGTGCAGACGGCGTGGGACAGCCTGAAGGAAGGCCAGCTGCCGTCAAGGCCGCACGCGCCGTCCCAGGGTGTTGAGCCAGCCGACGAGGCAGCCGGGGCGCCCGCCTGGCAGGGCGGCGCCAGGCGGCTCGGGCTGCGTGTCGGGGCTGGGCGCCGGGGTGGCCGGCGGTGTGGCAGGCTCGGTCGCCAGCTCGATGCCCAGAGCGGCGAACAGGCGCCGTCCATCGGCCAAGCCTTTGCCCTGAGCGTTGGCATCGGCGCCCAGGTCGATGGCCGACTGCATCACGGCCTCTTTCAGCTCCGCGGGGCGCAGGCTGGGCCGGGCCTGAAGCGTCAGCGCACACAGCCCCGCGGCCATGGGGCAGGCCATGCTGGTGCCCGAGATGGCGGTGTACCACTGGCCCTGCGGCGTGCCCAGCGAGGTGCCGGTGGCCCGAGCTGCCACGATGTCGCTCCCTGGCAGCACAATATCGGGCTTGACACGGCCATCGACCGTGGGCCCTCGCGAGGAAAACGACGCGATGGCATCAGCACGATCGACGGCGCCCACCGTGAGCACTCTTTCGGCTGAGCCGGGCGAGCCGATCGTCATGCGGCCGGGGCCGGTGTTGCCCGCCGCAACGCAGACCATCACGCCGGCGTCGACGGCCGCGTGGCAGAGCTCTACCAGCGGGTCTTCGCCCGCCAGAGGCCCGGCGCCGCCCAGTGAGAGGCTGATGATCTGCACGCCAGCGGAGACGGCCCAGTCGATGCCGGCCATCACATCGCTCATCATGCCGTTGCCATAGGCGTCGAGCACGCGCGCCGAGATGACAGTGGCCCCTGGCGCCACGCCACGATAGCGCCCATTGCTGGCCTTGCCGGTGCCCACCGCGATGCTCGCACAGTGGGTGCCGTGCCCGTTGTTGTCAACCTCGCCCTCGCCGGTGACATCGAGCAGGTCGACAATGCGCCCCTCGAGGTCGGGGTGTTGGGCGTCGACGCCGGTGTCGACGATGGCGATGGACACGCCTGCACCGCTATAGCCGGTAGCCCAGATGTGGGGCACGCCGATGTGGGTTGGCGCTTGATCCAACAGGGCATGCACGGGGCTGTCCTGGAAGATGCGCACGACCTCGTCATCCTGCTCGAGCGCTGTGATGGCGTCGAGGGTGGCATGGGCGTGGGCAAAGGGCGCCAGGCGATACTGGTAGGACTGGCGCAGGCCCGCCACCATCTGGGCGTGGCGCATGATGCGGCGCCTGGGCACATACTGCACGATGATGGACAGGTCCTGGTCGCCGCGCAGCGTCGACATGCTGCTGAGTAGCTGGCTGGTGACCTTGCGGCGCGGGCTATCCATGCAATTCCCTCCCCAGAGCACTGACCCTGGCGTCGGACGAGAGCCCGAGCACCCACGGCAGTTGCGCGATGGTCAGGGCTGTTCGGCCATCGCAGGCCACCGTCAACGAGTTGGTGAGCCTGATGGTGTGAACGACCACGGCCCCGAGCGCCTGCAGGTCCTGCTGGCGGTCCAGCAAGTCGCCTTCCACACGCACGATGATACGCACCGCCTGGTGCGGGTGCTCACGCCAGGCCGTCAACAGCTCGGCGGGAATCTGGGCCACAACCTGCCTCCATGCTCGATGGTGCCCGCATCCTATGCAAGATTGCGGGTGCTGACAACCCAGGAGCAGCCGCGTCGACGAGGGCCGCTCCTGAGTCAAACTCGCGTGCTCAGGGCTGCGGGCATGCGGCGCGATCGTAGGCACGCCCTTCGCCCAGCACCTCGTGCACATAGGGCATCCAGGCGCTGATCTCGATGCTCTGCGGACACTTGCTTTCGCACTCACGGCACTGGACGCAGGCGCTGGCCCGCGCGCCCTCCTCGATGTGCGTATAGCGGCGCCGCATCTCGGGCATGACATCGTACATCACGCCCTCATTGAACACGGCAAAGGTGCCAGGTATGTTCACGCCGTTGGGGCAGGGCATGCAATACTCGCAGCGTGTGCAGGGCACCGGGCAGAGCTCGTTGTAGCGATCGCGCACTGTCGACACCGTCGCAAGGTCGCGCGCGGTCAACTGCCCCACGCCCGAACGCCCGGCAGCGCAGATGTTTTCCTGCACCTGGTCGAGCGCGCTCATGCCGCTCAGCACCACTGAGACCTCGGCCTTGTTCCAGAGCCACTGCAGGCCCCACTCGGCCGCCGACCATTCGCGGCCCGAGCCAGCCCAAACGTCCTGTACGGCGGCAGGCGGCCGGGCCAGGCGGCCGCCCAGCAACGGTTCCATCACCACCACGCCCAGGCCACGTTCGGCGGCATAACGCACACCGGCGGTGCCCGCCTGAACATCCTCGTTCATATAGTTGTACTGCACCTGACAGAGATCCCAGCCGTCATAGCCGTCGATGATCGACTTGAGTGCGGGCAGATCGTCGTGGAAAGAAAAGCCAACGTGGCGGATGTCACCGGCCGCACGGCGCTTTTCGAGCCAGTCGATCACGCCGAACTCGACCGACTGTCGCCAGTTCGAGCCGCGCAGGGCATGTAGCAAGTAAAAGTCGAAATGGTCGGTGCGAAAGCGCTCGCGCTGCTCCTCGAAGAGGCGGTCATAGTCATCAGGCTTTTCCACGATGCGCACCAGCATCTTGGTGGCCAACAGCACCTTGTCGCGTTGGCCGGTTTGCTCGAGGTAGGCGCCCACAAAGCGCTCGCTGTTGCCGCCGTGATAGGGATAGCCATTGTCCAGGTAGTTGACCCCGTGGGCGATGGCCTCATCGAGCATGGCCGCGGCCCGCTGCTCATCGATGGCGGCATGGTCGTCACCGATGGTTGGAAAGCGCATACAGCCAAAGCCCAGCGCCGAGACGCTGATGCCCGTCTTGCCCAGAACGCGATAGTGCATCGATCAACTCCTTTCAGTCTGAACGGCCTCTTGCGCCAAAGACATGCCCGTCGCCTCCTGAGCCCGCGCATAGTTCTCCTGCGCCTCATCCATGTGGGCCAGCATAGCGGCACGAGCAAGGGCCGGGTCACGCGCCTGAATGGCCTCCAACATCTGCGCATGGCGAGCGGCGCCCTGGTCGGCGGCAGCCCGCGAGTAGAGCGCAACGCGAATGGTGTCGGAAAGCAGGTTGGTGATGGTGCTCAGCAACAGACTGTAGAGCTCATTGTGGGCGGCCTCGGCAAGCGCGAGATGAAACGCGACATCCAACTCGGCGTAGCGATCCAAATCCTGGGCGGCCAGCATCTGCTGATGCAGGCGGCACAGCGCGGCCACATCCTGCGGCTGAGCGCGCAGCGCGGCCTTGGCGGCCACGTCGATCTCAATGGTGCGGCGCACCTCGAACACGCGCGACACCAGATCGCCATCGCGCTGCAGCCGCAGCAGCAGCTCGAACGGGGCGGCGGCCTCACGGACGGTGGGGCAGCATACAAAAGTGCCACAACCTGGCTTGACCTTGACCAACCCGCGCGCCGCCAGGGTGCGCAGCGCTTCGCGCACCACGCTGCGACTGACGCCCAAAGAGTCGGCCAGGTCGCGCTCGGCAGGCAGCCGCTCGTCTGGCGCCAGTGAGCGCGCCAGGATCAGCTCTTGTAGGCGATCCGCCACCTGGCTCGATAGCTGATCTCGCTGCAGGTTGAGGCCATACTTGTCCATTGGTATCACCACTGGTCTGTTGGTCTGACCGCCGGCAGTATAGTGCCGAGCAAGAGAGTGGTCAACCACTTGACTTACGAACAACCGTTCGGCATACTCGTGCTGTGTGGTTGGGCGGGGAGGGCGCATGGAGTTGTTGCCGGGCCAACAAAGGATCGTGCAGTTCGCCAGGCATGGCGGCGGCGGATTGGCGGCCATAGGGCCCCCAGGCGCCGGCAAGAGCACGGCGCTGGTGGCGAGGCTGGTGGCGCTGGCATCAGAGGGACGGCGCCCCTACGAGCTGCTGGTGCTGATTCCACAACGTGCTCAGGCCGCCCGGTACGAGCAGGCCCTGGCGCTGTCAAGGGCGCCCACGCGAGGGGGCGCCGAGATTGCCACCTACTATGGGCTGTGTCGGCGCCTGGTGGCGCTGTTCTGGCCGCTCATCGCCGAGCAGGCCGGCATGGATTCGCGACGCGAGCCCACCTTCCTGACCATCGAGACCACACAGCACTATATGTGGCAGGTGGTCGACCCGCTCATACGCAACGAGGGCTACTTTAGCGAACTGGCTATCCGTCGCGACCGGCTCCTCTCGCAGTTGATCGACAACCTGAACAAGTCTGCCTTAGTGGGGTTCGACCATACCGACATCTATACGCGTCTGCGCAGCGCCTGGGTCGGTGAGGTCGGCCGGCTCAAGACCTTCTGGCAGGCGCAGGACTGCGCCACGCGCTTTCGCGCCCTGTGCCGCGAACGCAACCTGCTCGACCTCTCCTTGACCACCGAGCTGTTCGATCGCTATCTGCTGTCCGAGCCCGGCTTTCAACGCTATCTGACGGCGCGCTATCGCCACCTGCTGGCCGACAATCTCGAGGAGAACGTGCCGGTGGCCCACCGGCTGGTGAGCTGGCTGCTGCCGCGCTGTGACTCGGCCGTGCTGCTCATCGACGAGCAGGGAGGGCACCGCGTCTTCCTGGGCGCCGACGCGGCCGGAGCCGACGAGATCGCCTCGCAATGCCGAGAGCGGATCGAGCTGTCCGAGCTGGCGGCCGGCGCCAAGGGGGCGCGCGCCTTTGCCGCCGCGGTGGGTCGGGCGCTGCGCGTCGGCCCTGCGCGCCCCCAGGCAGGCGATCCCCAGGAGGCGGTTGAGGTGCTGCCCGACGCCAAGTACTGGGTGGGCATGGTGCGCGTGGCTGCTGCGCGCATCGCCGAGCTCGTGCAAGGCGGCACGCCCGCGCATCGCATCGCCGTGGTGGCGCCCTACGTCTCTGAGGTGCTGCGCTTTTCACTGCAAGAGGCGCTGCAGAGTCACGGGATCGACCTCTTTTTGCTGCGCCCTTCGACGACGCTGCGCGACCAACATGCTGTGCGCGGCCTGCTGGTGTTGAGCGTGCTCGCCCATCCCCAGTGGGCGCTGCGTTTGCAGGCCGAGGCCTGGCGCCCTTCACAGGCTGACGTGGCGTTGGCGCTCGAGGTGGCCCTGGGTGAGCTCGACCCGCTGCGGGCACGCCTGCTGGCGCGGGCGGCCGTGCCGCCTGGCGCGCAGACGCTGCAGGACCTGGCCACGGCCGTGGGCGCCGATATGGTGGGCCTCTGGGAACAGGTGGGCTTTCAGGTGCGCGAGCGCTACCAAACACTGCAACAGTGGCTGGCGGCCTATGCCCAGGGCGAGCCACAGGCTCTCGATGGCTTTCTCACGAGCCTGTTTGGCGATGTGCTCTCGCGGGCCGGGTTCGGCCTGCACGATGATGCCGACCGCGTGCGGGCCTGCGGTCGACTGGTCGAATCCGCCGTCAAGTTCACCGAAGCGGTCGGCCGCAGCGATGCCACCGATCGGGGCGAGCTGGCGCGCAGCTATGTCGAGCTGATCCTGGGCGGCATCGCCAGTGCCGAGTACCTTATCGACTGGCCCGGTGAGCCGCCCGCAGATGCCGTGGTGCTGGCCACCGCGTTCGCCTATGTCACGCGCGACCTGCGTTCTCAGGTGCAGGTCTGGCTAGACCTGGGCGCCGAGGGCTGGTGGGATCGGCCCAACCAGCCGTTGACGCACCCCTATGTGCTCTCGCGCCAGTGGCCGGTTGGGCAGCCGTGGCGAGAGATCGAGGAAGATGCCGCGCGGCGCCAGGGGCTGGCGCGGCTGGTGCATGGCCTGGCCTCGCGCTGCGATGGCCGCATATTGCTCGGCAGCAGCGAGCTGGGCGTGGACGGCGCCGAGCAATCTGGGCCGCTGCAACGAGCCGTGCTGCGGGCCTTTGCGGCCGGGAGGCGCCATGACTGAGCAGACCCTCTTTGGCTATCGCCTGCGACCGCACCAGCAGCGGGTGTTGGCCTATCAGGGCGGGCGTATGGCTGTTTCGGCGGTGCCGGGCAGCGGCAAGACGCTGACCCTGGCCCTGCTGGCGGCGCGGTTGATCGTGGAAGGCCGCATCGGCGACGAAGGCGAGGTGCTGGTGGTGACGGTGCAGAACAGCGCCGTCGACAACATCTCGGCGCGCATCCGACGCATCCTCGTCGAACAGCGCCTGCCGCCGGTGGGCTATCACGTGTGCACACTGCACAAGCTGGCAGCCGATATCCTGCGCGGGCGCCGCGACCTGGCCGGCATCGACGACCAGTTCGCCATCGTCGACGAAGCCGAGACTGCGCGCCTGTTCCATCTGGCCGCCGAGACGTGGATCAGCGAGCACGAGGCGTTCTGGCTCTCCTTCCTGCCGGACCCCGAGCCCAGCGACTATGTGCGGCGCCAGTGGCGCGATGAAACGGAGCGCATCGGCCGCGAGGTGGCCAAGCTGTGCAAGCACCTGCGCCTGACCCCCACCGAGGCCGCAGCGCGGCTGCAGGGTGGCGACATCGGGGTGGAACTGGCCGGCATGGGCGTGGCCCTGTACGAGCTCTATGCCCAGTATCTGCGCGCCCGCGCGGGGCTCGATTTCGATGACCTCATCTGGCGAGCCACAGACGCCATCGAGCAGGACGCCACTTTCCTGGCAGGCCTCAGGGCCAGGTGGCCCTACATCCTCGAAGACGAGGCGCAGGATTCGTCGCCTCTGCAAGAGGCTATCCTCGAACGCCTGACGGGCGACGACGGCAACTGGGTGCGCGTGGGCGATCCCAACCAGGCCATCAACAGCACGTTTACCGCCGCCGATCCACGCTTCTTTCGCGCCTTTTTGCGGCGCGAGGACGTGGACGCACAGGTGCTGCTCGAATCGGGGCGCTGCGCGCGGCCGCTGATGGCCATGGCCGACGCGCTGGCCTATTGGGGGGTGTTGGAGCATCCCACCGCGGCCGCGCGGGCGCTTTCCTTCGAGCCGCAGCGCATGCAGCCGACGGGGGCTGGCGATCCGCAGCCCAATCCCCCCGACGAGGCCTGCACGGTGTTCATTGCCAGGCGTGCCTCGGCCGATGTCAGCGATGAGGCGAGCCGTGTGGCGGGCTGGGCGGCCGACTATGTCAGGCGGCACCCTGACGAGACGGTGGGCATTCTGTGCCCGGCGGGCTGGCAGGGCAGTGAAGTGGTCAAGAGGCTCGAGGGACTGCCAGACGTCCCCTTTGACGACCTGCTGCGCAGCACGCCACAGGTGCGTAATGTGGCCCGCCTGCTGGCCCAGGCCCTGCAATACCTGGCCGATCCCACGCACAAAGGCCACCTGATCTCCTTCTACCGGGGACTGGTGCGTGCCGACCTGCTGCCGCTCACCGATGACAGCCAGCCCCGCCGGCTGGCCGACCTGCTACGGCACGTCAAGCTGACCGAGTTGCTCTATCCCCGCGTCACCGCCGGCATCGAGGCCCTGGTGCCCGAGCGTGTCCGGCTGCGCGCGGGCGACCTCGAGGTGCTGAGCGCCTTTGTGCAGCTCGTGCGCCGCTGGGTGAGCGCCGTGCACCTACCGCCTGACCAGCTCATTCTGGCGATCAGCCAGGACCTGTTCAGCCGCCCAGAGGAAGAGCGCTCGCTGGCACTGTGCCACACCATTGCCACGTCGCAGCGCAGCATCCTGCAGATGCATCCGACCTGGACCCTCGCCGACCTCAGCGCCGACCTCGACGCGGTGGCCAGCAACCGTCGTAGCCTGGGCGGCCTGTCGCTGCCAGATGCTGGCTATCAACCGGTGCCCGGGCGCATCATCGTCACGACGATGCACAAGGCCAAGGGGCTCGAGTGGGACACCGTGTACCTGATCTGCGTCGACGACCTCGAGTTCCCCGATGCCCTCGACGGTGCTTTCCGCAGCGAGCCGTTCTACCTGCCCGGACACGCGCCTCCCGTCGAGGCGCGCAAGACGCTCGAGCGCCTGGCCCAGCCTGGCGCAGTGAGCGCGCATGACCCCGTCACGGAGGCGCGGCTCGAAGAGATTGCCGAGCGGCTGCGGTTGCTATACGTCGGCGTGACGCGGGCCCGACGCAACCTATCGATCACCTATGCACAGAAGAACGGCAGGCGCGAGGTGCAGCCTGCGCTGGCGCTGCAGGTGTTGCAGCGGGCCTACGACGGCTATCTCGAGGAGGCAGGGGCATGAGCCTGATCGAGCCCGGACACCTGTTCAGCCAGCACAGCCTGCGCACCTACCAACGCTGCCCGCGCCGGTTCCTGCTGCGCTACATCGACCGGCAGCCCTGGCCTGCGCCCGAACGCGACGATGCTGCCGCCTATCGCGCCCATCTGGAGGCGGGCCGAGTGTTCCACGAGTGGGTAGCGCGCGCCCTGCTGGGCATCCCTGACGCGGGCCACGACGTTGCGCTGCACCGCGACCTGGGCGCCTGGTGGGAGGCGTGGCGGGCGTTTGATCTGCAGGAGCTGCCTGCGGCCGTGCGCGAGGTAGAGTTGCCGCTGGTGGTGCCGCTGGGCGCCTATCGCCTCTATGCGCGGTTTGACCTGCTGGCGCTGAGCGATCAAGGTGAGGCCATCATCGTCGACTGGAAGACGTTGGCCACCGTGCCGCGTGTCGAAACCATGCGGCGCGCGCTGCAGACTAGGGTGTATCAGTACGCGCTCGTGTGCGCCGGCAGCGTCGTCACGGGTGGGCCACCGCTAGCGCCCGAAGGGGTGAGCATGGTCTACTGGTTCGCCAACGGGCCCAGCCAGATAGCGTTGGGCTACTCGCGCGCGTTGCATCGCGAAAACCACGCGCTGCTGCTGGGGCTGGCCGAGACGATCGCCAACTCCACCCGCGAGCAGATGGCGCGCACTGAGGACGTGCGCGAGTGCGCCGGATGCGCCTATCGCACGCTGTGCCAGCGCGAGACTGTGGCCGAGCAGGCCCAGGGCCAGGGCTGGCTCGCAGAGGACCTCGACTTTAGCCTCGACGAGGTGCCCGAAGTCGAGTTCTAGACGGCGAGTTGGGCCAGATGGTCGGTGACCTTGACAAAGGTGAGGGCGCCACTCTGCCTATAGCCGCGAGCGAGATAGCCATTGGGGTCGGTGCGTCCCGCAACGACGATCTCGTGGGTGTAGGGCGGCCCTGGCAATACATAGGGCGTTACCCGGCCGATGAGCGCGGTGGCCTGCGCGGCCTTGTCGCGGATCAGTTGGCGCGCATCGGGCGGCGCCAGATGGAGCGCCAACTGCGGTGCATAGCCGACCTTGACCTCGGCCGTGACGATCTCGGGCACCAGGGCGCGCGCTTCAGCGGCCATCTTGTCGTCGCCCGAGACGAACAACGTGGGCACGCCCATGCTGCCCGCGAGGGCGGCGCGACAGCCAAACTCGCCCATCGCGACGCCGTTCAGTTCCATGTGAGCGATGTGCTCTGACGAGTAGCTATGTGCGAGGTTGGCGCCCGGTGTGCCCGCCATGGCGTGTTGCCCCAGGAAAAAGAGGGCGTCGAAGGAGCCGTCGAGCAGCGTCGGAGGCGTCGTAGGGCCGTTGTTGATCAGCCGTGCCCCGGCCGGAAACAGCTCCAGATCGATCGACCCGCAGCCGTGCGCATCCCACACCCAAATATCGGCGTCGGGTGCGACGCTGAGGATGCCCTCGACACAGGCGCACAGCTCCAGCGTCATCAGTCTGCAGGCCTGGGGGTAGCCCCGTGTCTCAGCGCCCGTCTGATCCCAGCGGGCCACGCCCGCCACCCCCTCGAGGTCGGTGAGGATATAGATCTTTGTCACGTGAGACCACCTCCGCACAGGCATAGACAGAACGGCCTCCCCCTTGGGGAGGCCGTCACGGCGCTAGAACTGGGCCACCTCATCGGTGCCCAGCACAAAGATCGTTGCTCGGCTGGGCGGATGGGAGGCCGGTGCAGAGGAGGTGTCAACCTCGGGCCCTGCGCTGGCATCGATGACCCGCAAAGCTTCGTCGACGCGCTCGGGGCGCACGCCAATGAGAAAGGTCGCATTGCCGACCCGCCAAAAGCCGCCTGTGGTGCTGATCTGGGTAACGCGAAAGCCGCCGCTGGTCAGGGCGTGGCGCACGTCTGACGCATAGTCTTTGCGCACGATGGCCACAAGTAGCTTCATGGGGCACTCCTCATCGAGCTCTCTCGAACTGCTCCTATCCCACACCACTATTGTACCGAGTTCAGCGGGATTGTCCAGCGCTCTGCGCCGCAAGCCATCTCGATGGCAGCGTCGGGCGCCGGCTTGCTCTCGGTGGCAACGCGGATGCGCACCGAGCCCTCGGGCTTGATGTCGACCTGCTCGCGCGATAGCTCGATGCCCGGCGCGGTGGCGCGCAGCAGTATGCGGGCTGGCGCCAGGCCGTTGTTCTTGATGGTAAGGCGCCCCTCGTAGCCGCTCGCGGCAGGCGCCAGCAGCACGGCGTTGGGCGGCTGCAGGGCGGGTGAGAGCTCGATGGGCAGCAACACGTCGATGTGCAGGTCGCCGCCGTTGCTGCGCACGTCGAGCGTGGCCTCGCAGGTGGTCTGGTCGCGCGGCAGCTCGGCGGGATCGGCCCGCAGCACGATCTCGGTGGAGCGCCCGGTGGGGCACTCGAACGAGACGCGATCGAGCGCCAACCAGGGCTCGCTGGCCGACAGCGTGCCGCGCAACAGGCCAAGGCCGTGGTTGAACAGCCGCAACGACGCGGACACGGGCGCCCGGTTGACGCTGGGGCCCATCTCTACCAGGGTGGTGTCGGCGGCGATCAGCGGATGCGCCTTGGCGATACGCAGCGTCACCTTGGCGCGGCCAGCGTCCGAGTTGATCACCAGGCTCGACTCATCGCCCTCAGCCTCGAGGGGCAGCATCAAACCGTAGGCAGCCAGCTCAATCGTCAACGCTTGTCCGGGCGCGCACACGCCCTCGCTGGGTGAGAGTTCCACCCACGGGGCCGCTGTGGTGGCCGTCCAGGCCAGCCGGCCATTGCCATCATTGGCGACGATCACACTGCGGCGCTCGACCACACTCGGATCGACATAACCCAGGTCGACGACGTCGGGCTCGACGCGCAGGGCCGGCTTGACCACGATGATGCTGGCGGACAGGTCACGCATGGCAGACGGCTGGATCAGTCTCAGCGCAGCCTCGGCCTCGATAGTCTCGCCCTGGGCAAAGTGGCGCGTATCGGCCAGCAAGCGCAGGGTCTCAGATTGGCCTGGCGCCAGCACCAGCGACTCGGCGCTGGCCGTCAGCCAGGGGACGAGCGCTGCGACCGTCAGAGCGAGCTCTGCTGTTCCACCGTTCGTGAGCAAAAGGCCCACCTCTGACGACTGACCGTGAGCCACGGCGCCAAAGTCGAGACGCTCTTGAGCCACGACGAGACGTGGCGCGCTCACGTGGGCCTGCAGCGACATGCTCTGAACGCCGCCGTTGCTTTGCACGCGCAAGGCCTGCGCAATAGAGATCGGGCCATCGGGCAGGCCGGCGAGGTCGGCCGTGACGGTGATCTGCGTCAGGCCACCGGGCTCGATGCTGTACTCGCGCGGAAAGGCCTGCAGCCAGGGCACCAGGCTGCGCACAGCGCCCTCGAGGCGGCCGTCGCCGACGTTGCCCACGATGAGGTAGCGCTCAGCCACGTCACCGGCGCGCACACTGCCCAGGTCCATCTGGTTGGCGCCCAGCTCGAGCTCGGGGCGCCGACGCCAGGCGGCCACCTGAACGGTGGCCTGCCCGCCGTCGCTGGCCAACACCAGGCCATCGGGCGCCACTTGACGCCCCCTGGGTAGCCGCTCGGGCAAACACACAACGGTGACGCGCGCCGTCGCCCCGGCCGGGCAGCGGAATTCGGGTCGATCGACCCGCAGCCACGGGACACGTGTGGCCGCCGCGCCCGAAAGCAGTTGGCGCCCAGCATTGCTGATGGTGACGACAAACGGCTGTGGGGCATCGTTGTCGAGCTCGCCCAGGTCATACTCTGCTGGCTCGACGACCAGTTGAGGGCCTGAGGCGATCTCCGCCGACACACTCACCCAGTGGGTCCCAGCGTTCGATTCGAGTGAGAGCGCCTGCGGTTCGGTGGTTCTGCCGTCGGGCAGCGCTCGCGCATCCAGCGTGAACAACACCTTGGCCTGCTTGCCTGCCGGCAACACCAGCGCCCGGGCAGGTGTGCTCAGCCAAGACACGTGGCTGAGCAGCCGCCCTGTGACCTCGGCCTCGCCGACGTTGCGCACGGTCAGCACCAGGCGGCGCTTTTCGGCAGCGCCCACATCGCGCACCTGCAGGCTGCGTGGCTGCACAGAGATGGTCGCTCTCTTGGACGGGGCCGACACGGGCGTCGGGGCCGGCTCGTCGATCGTCTCAGGCCCAAAACGACTGTCGGCTGCAAAGCCGAGGTCTGCCATCGTCTGTGCGTCGCCCGATCGGGACGGAGCAGGGCGGGACGAAACCGTCGGTGTGGCTCGCCGTGCGCTCTGGTACCAGTCTGCGATGGGCTCCAGGGCGCCGTAGGTTTCGTCCCATAGTGCACGCTGGAACTGCCGCGCAGTCGCAAAGCGCCGCGACGGATCGCGGTGCGTGGCGCGGGCGATGGCCTTGACGAGCTGCGTCGAGATGCCCGGCGCGGCCCGCTGCAATGCCGGCGCCTGTGCGGTATGTCGGGCCAGATCGACGCCGGCCAGTAGCGCGTAGAGCACACGGCCCACAGCGAAGAGGTCAGACCGCGGCGACGGGAAGCCGCTGCCGAGCTCGGGTGCGGCATAGCCGGTGGCGCTGCCATAGGGGCCGTAGGTGGTGGGCGCGACAAAGCGGCCCAGGCCGAGCCCCACCAACCTGACCTCGCCCTGAGGGGTCACCATGACATGCTCGGGCGTGAGAAATGCCATATCAAGTGCGGGCTCCTGGCGGTGCAGGACGGCGAGAAGCTCACAGAGCTGCGCCCCCCAGTTGCGCGCCAGTTCTGGCGTGACCCTGATGGCGCGCTCTTCCAGGATGCGGCCGCCATCCCAGCCCTCGATGAGGTCCATGACGACATACAGGCGGTCTTGTAGCTCAAAGACCTCGTGGATAGCGGGCAGGGCGGGGTGCTGCACCGCCTGCCAGCGCTCGACCTGGTGGTAGAGGCTGCTCAGGCTCTCGCGCCGCTCGTCGGCACGGAATAGGCGCACCAGTGACAGCTCTTTGATGGCCACAGGCTGGCTGCCACGGTGCCGGTCGGTCGCGCGCATGACGCGCCCGGCATGGCCGGTGCTCAGCACATCCTCGACGGCATAGCGGCCCTTGAGCCGTTCGCGGGGCGCTTCTTGGAACAATGCGGTGAACAGACCGGCATCTCTGGCACTGCCCGAGCAGCGCGGGCACTCGGCCACGTGCCAGGGACGGCGCAGCCCACACGTTGGGCAGACGCGCACCAGTGGCGCCGCACAGTGCGGGCAGAGGGCCGCGCCAGTCGGGTAGGGCTGGTTGCACTTGGGGCAGCGCGATTCTGTCATGGGCTCACCACGAGTTGGTACGGTTAGGGCACGTCCAGGCGATCGCCAGTCAGCGACGTTGGGCGACGATGCGGCGCCCAACCTGGCCCATCATTATACCTGAACGTGCCCTTGCGACCAACCATACGCCCGGCAGGGCTGCCACGCTCGACCGCAAGGGCGATGCAGCCGATCGGGACGCCTCGGCCGGCTGTCGGCTTGCGTCGAGACGAGTTCAGTAGTTGGTGAAGGCAAACGCGCCGGTGATCTCGCCAAAGTAGACGCGATGATAGTCTTTGCCGCGATAGGACCTGGCTTCGATATCGGCGGCGAGGTGCGCCGGGATGACGTCGTTGTGGTGCACCACCTTGCACTCGTAGACCATCGGGCTCGAGTCGAGGCTGACGGCTCGCACCGTTCTGCCCGGGCTGACCGATCTGCCCAGGCCCGCGAACTTGTCGATGTCGCGCCCGCTGCGGGTGCCACACAGCGCGACATAGCGCTCCATGTCGATGGTGGGCACCGAGATGGTGAACTCGCCTGACTCCTCGATGAACTCGTAAGTGTAGCGCGAAGGACGCACCAGCACGGCGAACACCGGTTTGCCCCAGACGATGCCCACCGAGCCCCAGCCGATGGTCATCACATTGGATTCACCCGTGCTCTTGGTGGCCGCGAGCAGCAGGCCCGGCTTCGCCAGCCTGGCCAGGGTATCCTCCAGACGATGCGTGTAGGCAACAGCGATGCGACTCATGCAGCTTCCTCCAGCACAGTAATCTCACTGCTCTCTGTTTACCTCAACTCGCAGCCGTGCGCAAGACTGCGGGTTGACATCGTCAGAGGGCCTATCTATGATGGCGGCGTTGGGCGACGATGGTGGGAGGTTGTATGCGGCCGATTCGCTTCAACGAGAGCTATTATCCCATTCCGGCGGCGGCGCTCGATGCCGACCCTGCCAGCGACATGCGAGGCTTGCTATTCCGGCTCGCCAGCGCCGAGAGCAGCCTTCAGGAGTGCGAGCTGCAGCGCCGCAATGACCTGCAAGAGATGCTGATCGAACTGATCGAGCTTTCGGACCGAGTGATGGCAGCGGTCGAGAGCGCAGATGCGTCGAGCGATGCTCGCGAGACGGCCGTGGTCAACGGGTTGGTGGGCTTTGGCCGCGCCATCCGCGAGCTGCTGGACCGTCACCAGGTCGAGGCGATCACCACCATCGGCATGCCGATTGACGAGACCGTGGCGGTCGTGGCCAAGCGCGAGTCGGGCGGCAAAGTGCCTGCGGGCACGGTGCTGCGCGAGCAGCGCATCGGCTACCGCTGGCCGTATGGCGTTTTGCGCAAAGCCGAGGTGGTGGTGAGCGGTTCGGCGACGCGGGGAGCGACAGGCGAGCACGAGGCTTCGGGCCCGGCGCCAGTGGCATAGGGGGAAAGCATGACCGAGCATCTGACCGTGTGCCCCTATTGCGGCGAGACCTTGCCCGCCGATGATGCTGTTTGTCCCGCGTGCCACGAGAATCTGGCCGGGTTGATTCAGCTGGAGAAGCGTCACCTGCTGCTCTACAACGAAGCGGTGGACGCGGCCCGTTCGGGCGATCTCGAGGGTGCGCGGGTGGTGTTGCTGATGTGCGTGCGTGCTCGCTATGACTTTGGGCCAGCCTATCGGCTGCTCGCCAAGGTCTATGCGGCTCAGGGCAATCTGACTCAGGCAAGGCTGATCGCCAGAACGGCTCTCGAGCTGCTGCCCGGTGACCCTGACCTCGAAGACCTGATCGCGGGCCTGGACCGCAGCGAGAGGATCGATATGGCGGCGCAGGGCGAAACGGAGCCGACCAAGCCGGTCGAAACCCCTGTGGCCCCTGGCGCCGAACGCAAGGATATCGTCGCGGCCTATGGCGCTGGCGCGGCGCTGGTGGGGCTGGGGGCATTCATCGTTGGCCTGCTGCGCGGCGGTCGAGATTGACGCCTGCCTCTCACCGTGCTATCATTGCGCTAAGAAGCGACGACGGAGACCAAGCGTCCTGGCGTTCTGTACAGAGAGCTGGCGTGTGGTGCGAGCCAGTCGGAAACGGGACGATATCCACTCCCGAGCTGCGCGCGAAAGGGCCTGACCCCCAAACGACGCCGGCGCCCGCCGTTACCGGGCAGCCCATCGGGCACTGAGGTTGCGCTCGGCGCAGCAAAGATAGGTGGCACCACGAGCAGCGCTCTCGTCCTATTGGCGAGAGCGCTTTTGCATGGCCACACCATGAGGAGCACGAGATGATCGATCTGGCATTCATCCGCGACAACGCTGAACAGATTCGGGCGGCGCTGGTGGCGCTCAACAGCTCCGGCCCGCTCGACGAGATTCTGGCGCTCGATCAGCAGCGGCGCGACCTGCTCGTCCGGGTCGAGGGTTTGAGAGCCGAGCGTAACCGCGTGTCCAAAGAGGTGCCCCGCGTCAAGGACGCGGCCGAGCGCCAGGGGCTCATCGAGGCGATGCGCGGCGTGGCCGACCGCATCAAAGAGATCGAGACCGGCCTGGGCCCAGTCGAGGAGCGCTTGCAGGCGGCGCTGCTCGAGATGCCCAACATGCCCGATCCTGCCGTGCCGGTGGGGCCAGATGAGTCGCACAACGTCGTGGTGCGCCAGGTGGGCGAGCTGCCATCTTTTGGCTTTCAGCCCAGACCGCACTGGGACCTGGGGGCCGACCTGGGCATGATCGACTTCGAGCGCGGCGTCAAGCTCTCGGGCACACGCTTTTACCTGCTGCGTGACGCGGGCGCCAGGCTGCAACGCGCCCTCATCGCCTGGATGCTGGACGTGCATACGCAGCAGCACGGCTACAGCGAGGTCTACCCACCCTACATGGTGCGCGCCCAGGCCTTGGTGGGCACCGGAAACCTGCCCAAGTTTGGCGACAACCTCTACCACGACGCCGAAGAGGACCTGTGGCTCATCCCCACCGCCGAGGTGCCCGTCACTAACATGTACGGCGAAGAGATCCTCGACGAAGCGGCGCTGCCGATCTATCACGTGGCCTATACGGCCTGCTTCCGGCGTGAAAAGATGTCGGCCGGCAAAGACACGCGCGGCATCAAGCGCGGCCACCAGTTCGACAAGGTGGAGATGGTCAAGTTCGTGCACCCCGACCGCTCGATGGCCGAGTTGGACGCGCTGGTGGACAACGCGGCCGACATCTGCCGTCAGCTCGAGCTGCCGCACCGCATCGTGCAGATGTGCACCGGCGACCTGAGCTTTTCGGCGGCCATCAAGTTCGACGTCGAGGTATGGGCGCCCGGCTGCGAAGAGTGGCTCGAGGTGTCCTCATGCAGCAACTTCAAAGACTTTCAGGCGCGCCGCGCTGACATCCGCTACCGCCCGGCCGATGGCGGCAAGCTGCAGTATGTGCACACGCTCAACGGCTCGGGACTGGCCCTGCCTCGCACGTTGATTGCGGTCATGGAAAACTATCAGCAGGCCGATGGCAGCATCGTGGTGCCTGCTGTGCTGCGGCCCTACATGGGCGGCGTCGAACGCATCGGCCCGCGCGGCTAGCGCGCGAACGATCGCCAGGCGCCCCTGATGGCGCCCCACAGGCCGCTGCCGAGAACGGCGATCGCGATCGTCAGCAGCCAGACCAGCAACAGCAACGCTGGCGGCCCCAGGATGGCCGCCAGCGCCATGCCCAGCGGCGGCTCCAGGGTCAGCACCAGCGTGGCCCAAGGGCCGATCCAGCGAGCGGCCGACAGCAGGCCGCCGCCATAGTGCAGGCCCACCCCTGCGGCCACGCTCAACGCCGCCCACAGCAGCCAGATGAGCCAGACATGGCGCCGGAAAGGACGCGTCAGCCCGCGCGTCAGCCCTGCGCTCCAGCGGCCCGCGGCTTGCATGTCATGCCAGGCCGTGGGCGCAGCCGTCGAGACCGCTCGCCACAGGATGCGCAGCACCTCTCGCACGACCGACACGCGCGCCAGCACCTGTACCTGCACCGGGCTCACCGACGCCAGGGCATCGCCAGCGCCCTCAGTCTCCTCAACAGCGAGCGTTACTGTGCCCTGTTGCTGCCGGCGCAAGGGCAGGTCTTCGGCACGCACGGTGATGGTCAGATCGACGGGGCGGCCGGACCACAGGTGCAGCGTCGTCGGAAACACCTCGACCCAGGGCTGGTCGGCTGATACGCTGACCTGCGCATAGCCCCGTCCGCGGTTGCTCACGGTGATATGCTCGATCAGTGCCGCCTCGCGCGCAACGCCGCCCAGATCGACGGTGGGCCGGTCGGCCTCGATCTGCGGGTGGCCCAGCCCAGGATCGACCACGTGCAGGAATCGCTCCAGCCCGCGATCCTGATTGGGCTCTGCCCCCCTGATCTCGTCGGCCGCGACCGACAGATCGTGCCGGTTGAGGTCGCCGAGCCAGCGCTGAAAGTCGCCCTGATAGAGAAAGCGACGCGCCGCGTCCCAGTGCTGGTCGCAGAGAGCGGGCAGAGCGCCCACCGTGCGGATCTCGACGTTGCCCGGAAAGGTAAAGGCCTCGAGCGTGCGGCTGGGGGTGCTCAACGTCTCGAGGGCCACGCGTAGCTCGGCGGCCGTGCTGCGCCGCTCCGGGTCGGGCCGCAGGGCGCGTTCGAGGGCCAGCGCCAGCTCTTGGGGCAGCCCGGCCAGCTTGGGCCACTTGAACGGGTGCTCGCGAGGGTCGTCATCGGTGAGCAGGTGGTAGATGGTCGCCGCCGCCGCAAAGACGTCGGAGCGAGGCACGGGCCGTCCGCGATACTGCTCGGGCGGGGCATAGCCGTCGGTGCCATACACGCCGCCGTCGCCGCCTTCGGTCGGGTGCTCGCCGCTCTGGCGCACGCCTGCTGTCCCAAAGTCGACCAGCCGCACGTCGCCCAACTGCGCCTCGAGGATCAGGTTGGCCGGCTTGATGTCCAGGTGCATCACGGGGCGTAGCTGGCCGTGCAGGTACTCGAGGATGCGACACAACTGCACCGCGTAACGGATGACCTCTTCGCGGTGCAGTCGTCGGGCGGGCGGCACCAAGCGCCCGCTCTGACGGCGCGTGACGAATGACTCCAGGTTCTGGCCCTCGATGTACTCCATGGCCAGATAGTAGCCACCTGACTCCTCAAAGAAGGTGTAGATCTTGGGGATGCCCGGATGGCTCAGATAGGCGAGGGTGCGCCCCTCTTCCTCGAACCGCTCCCTGGCCTGTTGACGCTGCTGGCCATCGGTGGCGTCATAGTAGGTCAGCATCTGCTTGATCACGCACAGCCGGCCAAAGGCGCGCGCATCGCGCACCAGGTAGATCGCGCCCATGCCTCCCTTGGAGATGGAGCGCACGATCTCATAGTCGCCACCGCGCAGCGCCCCCGTCAGTTCGACGGGAGCAACCGCAGGGCGCCCACAGCGCGGGCAGAAGCGCGCCTGTGGGCGCAACGGGCTGCCGCAGGCGGGGCAGGCGTAGGTCGTCATCCTGCGCGGAACACCAGCTTGACCTTGCCGGCGCGGATCTCGTCGCCGTCATGCAGCGCCACAGGCAGGCCAGGCTGCAACCGGGTGCGATTCAGCCAGGTCGAGTTGGTGCTGTTCAGGTCCTGGATGGCGAACTGCCCCTCGCCGACGGTGATCTTGAGGTGGCGACGTGAGACGCCGCCCTCTTCGCCGCCGTGAGGCGTCAGGTCCACGTCGGGGAAGGTGCTCGAGAGCGGGTCTTCGCGCCCCACCAGCACCTCGCCTGGCCCAGACAGCGGGATGATCGCATCGCTCTCGGCCACCAGCAGATACGGCCCGGTCGGCTGCGCCGACGGGGCTGCCATGGCCACCGGCGGCGTGGTCACTGCCACAGGCGTCGCAGGCGAGGCTGCTTGAGCCGCGACCGGCGCTGCCGCCGCCGCCGTTGCCGCGACGGCGCCAACCAGGGCCGCACCGCAAAAGTCGCAGAAGGCGGCATCCGGCTCGACATGCGCGCCGCACGAGGGGCACTCGCTCGGCGCCGGGGCAGCCGCTGCCTGCGACTGCACCGGCTGCGTCGTCACAGCCTCGACGGGCGCAGCTGGCTCTGGCGCCGGCGTCGTCGCCGATGCCGGGCCTACGACGGTCACCGGCGTCGCGGCCGCTGGCTGTTCTGGCACCGGCTCTGGGGCGGCGGGCAGAGCGGTCAGCGCGGCGCCACACTTGGCGCAAAAGGCGTCGCCCGGTTCGGCCTGAGCGCCGCAGCGCGGGCAGGCTAGGGCCTGCGGCTCGGCGGCGGCCGGCGCGGGCGCGGGGCCTGCAGCGACCGCCAGCGCCTCGGGGGCAGGCGCCTCGAGCGGAGCGCCACACTCGCTGCAGAACATCTCGCCGGGCGTGTTGGCCGCCCCGCACTGGGCGCAGATGCCCGCCTGCCCGGCGGGCGGCGCCGCTACGACGGCGACCTGCGGCTGCGCTGGTTCGGGCTGTGTCAGGCGCTGTCCGCACTGATCGCAAAAGATCGCGTCACTCTGATTCTCATTGCCGCACTTGGGGCACTTCATGTCTGGCTCCTTGATGACTCTGGTCACAGTTCCTGGGTGAGTTTGCGCGTCTGGTAGCGCAGTTTCTTGGTGCCACCCGCCGACATCTGCCCGCTCTGCTCGAGGTTGTCAGCCTCTTGAGTCGCCGCCTGAGCGAGATCGTGCTCGCCCAGCTCGAGCAGGCGGGTGGCCGCCGCGCGTAGCTTTTGCGTCGCGCCTACGATATTGCCCTGCTGCGCCTCTTCGAGCGCGCGGGTCTGCAGCTTGAACGCCGTCACCTTTTCCACGATGTTCATCAGCGCCGGGTCATAGGCGCGCACCAGCGCTGGGTCGGTGACATAATCGACTACAATGTCGCTGCGTGCCGAGACGTCTGAGGTGCGCTCCAGAGGCAAGTCGTAGCTGAGCTGCGCCTGGGCGATACGAAAGCGCCCGGCCTGGCGCGGGGGCAGCACCAGCTCTACGAGCAGCGACTTGCCCTGCTGGGCGTCCAGTTCGCCCAGCTCCACCTGGACGTCATGCTCGCCGATGGGCGCATAGCCCAGGTTGGCGATCACCGGCGTCACCTGCCACACCTGCCGTGGCACCACCCCCGACACCATACGCAGCGTCGCGCGGGCGTTGCGCACGATGGCTTTTTGCGAGCGCTCGACCGTCTGGGTGAACAGCGGCACGATCTCGTCGGGCGACTCGATCAGATCCGAGTTGCCGCCGCTGCGGCGGGCCATCTCGTCCAGCAGCGACTCGTTCCAGTCGCTGCCGAGCCCAAAGGCCTGGATGGCGATGTGATGCTCGCCCGCCTCCTTGGCCAGGCGCAGACATTGCTCTTCGTCGCCATAGGTCTGCCCGTCGGTCAGCAAGATGACCTGGTTGACCCGGTTCCTGTCAAAGTGTCGGTACACCTCGCGCAGGCCCAGGCTGAGACCGCGGCTCATCTGGGTGCCGCCGCCGGCCCTGATACGCGCAATCTGGTCGGCCAGCGAGCGCTGCTCGGCCATGCGGGCGCCCGGCGCAACGACGTCGGCCCGGTCGTTGAAGGTGGTCACCGAAACCAGGTCGTCGGTCGAAACCCTGCCCAGCGCGAGGCGCACGGCGTCGATCAGCCGCTCGATCTTTTCGCCGCGCATCGAGCCGCTGCGATCGAGCACAAAGCCAAAGTTGAGCGCCATCCGCGAGCGAGAGATGGTCTCGCCCGGCTTGGCCGTCAGCAAGGCATAGACGAGCTGCTGCGTGCTGGTCACCGGCACGTGCGCTTTGTTCAGTCGCGTCACCAAGGATACGTGTTCAGGCATAGCGTGCCCCCTGTTCAGAATGCGCCAGCGTCGAGCTGAGCGACAATCACCGAGATGTTGTCCTCGCCGCCCGCCAGGTTGGCCCGGTCGACCAGCAGGTCGCAGGCGCGCTGCGGGTCGGGCTCGGCCATCAGCACCTCTTCGATGCCCTCATCGCGCAGCATTTCCCACAGGCCATCGCTGCACAGCAGCAGTCGCGTGGCGGGCGTCAGCGTGTCGTGGAATAGATCGACCTGAGCGGGCTCGGCATCGCCCAGGCTGTTGTAGATCACGTTACGGTGGGGATGGGTGAACACCCCAGCGGGCTCCAGCTTGCCGGCGTCAACCAACCGCTGCACCAACGAATGATCATGGGTGAGCTGTCGCAGCCCGCGCTGATCAAAGAGGTAGGCGCGGCTATCGCCAACGTTGACGATGTGCACAGCGCTGTCGAGCACCAGCGCGGCCACGAGCGTGCTACTCATGTCGTTGCCCCGCTCACTCCTGGCGGCAGCCACCGCGCGGTCTGCGGCCAGCGCTGCGGCTGTCAGCACGTCCTCCGGGGAGCGTTCGGCAGGCTGTCCGACCATCGCCGGCGCCCACAGATCGGCGTACACCGCATGCCACAACTGCTGCACGGCAAGCATGCTGGCGACCTCGCCCGATGCCTGGCCGCCCAGGCCGTCGGCCACCACGAACAGCCCCAGCCTGCGCTCGCCGGTGCGCTCATAGATACGGCTGTCGATGGCATCTTCGTTGACCTCGCGCTGCGCTCCGACGTCGGTGCGCATGCCAACGCGCAGCACGGCCCAGTCTGGCCGCGCCTTGGGGGCGCCCGCCGGTCGCTCGATCGTGATGTAGTAGTCTCGATCGCCCAGAGTCAGGTGCTCGTCATGTGCCGGTGGCTCCCGATGGCAGAGCTCGACGATGCGCACAAAGCAGGGCGCATCGAGCGACGCGCCGCACTGGGCGCAATAGCCGTCGTCGTCGCTGACGCCCACCGCGCCGCAGGCCGCGCAACGGTCGAGGTCGATGGCACGATAGACGCGCGCCTCGGGTTGTTCCTCGATCTGCTGCACGATCTGAAACCGCTGCTGCAGCAGGCTACCGGGCTCGAGCGACTCGAGCGGCTCTTCGAACGCCAGCTCGAGCGGGCGCGTCGGTTGTCCCTGAGGCTCGGGCAGCGCCTCGTCGGCGCTCGTGGCCGCTGTGCTCAGGGCCACGCCACAGCGCGCACAGAAGCAGGCGTTGTCGCGGTTGCTCCAGCCACAGTCCTGGCAGATGATCATGCGTTCACCCTCTGCACTCGGTAGGTCAACAACAGCTTGCCCATGCGGATGCGGTCGCCGTCGGCCAGCCGCACGGCCTGGTGTGCCCTGAGCTTGACCCCGTTCACGGCCGTGCCGTTGGAGCTGGCCAGGTCGACGATCGTATGGCCCTCATCGGACGCTGCAATGATGGCATGGTTGCGCGAGACATAGCCGTCGGGGTCCAGCGGGCTCACATCCAGGTCGACCGCACGCTGCCCGTGGGGGCGGCCGATCAGCACGCTCGAGCCCAGCAGGGGGATCGACCAGCCCCACTCGGGCGGCTCGACGACCACAAGCTCGGCGGCCAGGCGTCGCTCGAGCGGCTGGCCGCAATGGCGGCAAAAGTGCGCGCGCTCGCCATTGCCGGCGCCGCAGACCGAGCAGTAGTGCGCCACGGCGGGGCTGGCCGGCGCCGAGCCGACCCGTGTAGCCACTGCCACGGGCCTGGGCGCCGGCTCGCTCTGCGGTGGGGCGCTTGCGCCGCGAGGCCGAGGCGTTTCGGCCATCGAGCGCAGCCGCAGCCGCTCGAGCAGCGGCAGGCACTCTGCCAGCGCCTGGCGCATCTCGAGCGCCGAGGCATAGCGCCCCTCACGTTCGGCGGCCATCGCCGTGGCGATCACCTGTGCCAGCTCGGCCGACACCGCCGCATTCACTTCGTCGGCCCTGGGGCGCGGGCCAGGCACAAAGGTGGGCAGCGGTGGCGAGCCTGTCAGCAGGTGGTAGAGCGTGGCGCCCAGGCCGTAGATGTCGGTGCGCGCGTCAGACTGGGCGCGACCCCACTGCTCGGGCGCGGCATAGTTCTCCGAGCCCATGCTCACCGTGTCACGGCTCTGCCCCTGCTTGTAGGTGCGGGCGATGCCAAAGTCGATCAGCTTGATCTGCCCGCCTGGCGTGACCATGACGTTGCTCGGCTTCATGTCGCGGAAGATGACGGGCGACGGCTGGGCATGCAGGTAGGCCAGCACGTCACAGATCTGGATGGCATAGGGCAGCACTTCGGACTGTAGCAGCGGCCCCTGCGCGGCATCGACGCGCTTTTGCAGCGAAACGCCGTGCACGAACTCCATCACCAGGTACGAGCGGCCATCGTCCACGAAGAACGCGGCCACCTGTGGCAGGTTGGGATGATCGAGCCGCACCAGCAGGTTGGCCTCTTGCTCAAACAGCGCACGAGCCTCGTCCAGCGATTGTCGGTCCATCGTGTCGAGGCGCAGCTCTTTGAGCGCCCACACAACGCCAACGCCGTCAGGCCGTTGCTCTTGCACCTGGTAGATCCACGACATGCCGCCGCCCGCGACGAGACGCAAGACCCGATAGCGGCCCCGAACGATTGTGCCAACGGTCAGAGGTTTGGTATCCATCGCATCCACTGTCGCCCACAACACGCCTGTCGGCGGCGGGCGCGTGCTTGTTCTACCTGTCTTACGTCAGCGGGCTCGAGAGGTTGCGCGGCCAGAGCACGAATGGCGTGTGCCCGTTGATTTGACAGGGCCGGCCAGAGTCGTATACTGAGGGGCGTTGGAGGCGTAGTGTAGCGGTTAACATGTCGGCCTGTCAAGCCGAAGATCGCGGGTTCGAATCCCGTCGCTTCCGCAGCAAGGGGTGAGTCGCCAGGCTCGCCCCTTTTTGCTGTAACCCTGGGGCTCGTGGGCGGCGGCCTAGGTGACGAGCACGCGCACCGCAAGCGCCACCAGCACCGCCGTGGCCACGTAGCGAAAGCCGGCCGTGCTCAGCCGTCTGAACACACGCGCGCCAACGAATGTGCCTGCCAACGCGGGCACGATCAGCGCCAGGCTCGTCAACAGCACCTCACTGGTGACGTCGCCGGCCAGGGCATAAAGCGGCAGGCGCACCAGGCTGACCGCGAAAAAGACCACCGAAAAGACGCCCTTGCACACGCCCTTGTCCCAGGCGCGCACCAGGGTGTAGAAGACGAGCGGCGGGCCACCCATGTTGATCGAGCCGCCGAACAGCCCCGACACAGTGCCCGAGATATAGCCCCAGGGCCAGGCCTTGGTGACGAGCGGCTTGGGTGGCGACCAGAAGGTCAGCGCACTGCCCAGCAGAATCATCACCGCAATCGCGGCGCGCAAACTGGCCACGGGCAGGTTGTGCAGCAGATAGACACCGATGGCGGTAGCCGGCAGCCCCGTGACCAGCAGCGGCCATGCTTCACGCCAGGGGATCTCTTTGCGGGTGCTCCAGACGTTGGCCAGGATGCTCGTCAGCCCCACCAGCGACGAGATGGCGGTCGCTCTGGGCACCTCCATCAGAATCGAGAACATGCCGACCGTGAACAGGCCAAACCCAAAGCCTGTGGTGCCCGAGATCAGCCCCGCGATCAACACGATACCGGCCAGCAGCGGCAGGTCGCCCAAATGGCACCCCATCCCGTGAGATTTGACAGGCTCCCGGCCTGCACCTACGATGATCGTCAGACTCTAGACCATACAGAAGGAAGCGTCAAGAAGGGGCATCATGGTCAACGTGTACGACACTCTCAAAGAGCGTGGGTTCGTCGAGCAGGTATCCAACGAAGAGGGGCTGCGTCAGGCCCTCGAGTATCCGGCCACCTGCTATATTGGCTATGATCCTTCGGCCGCCAGCCTGCACGCCGGCAGCTTGCTCACCATCATGGCGCTGGCGCACATGCAGCGCGCCGGCCATCGGCCCCTGGTCATTGTGGGGGGCGGCACCGGCATGATCGGCGACCCATCGGGGCGCACCGAGATGCGTCAGTTGTTGACGCCCGAAAAGATCGAGCAGAACCGGCTCGCCATCAAGGCGCAGCTTTCGCGCTACATCACCTTTGACGACGAACGCGCCCTGGTGCTCAACAATGCCGATTGGCTGTTGCCGCTCAACTACATCGAGTTTCTGCGCGATATCGGCAAGTACTTTTCGGTGAACCGCATGCTGGCCATGGAGGCCTATCGCTCACGCCTCGAGCACGGCCTCACGTTTCTCGAGTTCAACTATCAGCTCCTGCAGGCCTTTGACTTTCTGACCCTGTACCGCCGCTATGGCTGCTTGCTGCAGTTTGGCGGCAACGATCAGTGGGGTAACATCCTGGCAGGGGTCGACCTGGTGCGGCGCGTCGAAGACGCCGAGGTCTTTGCGCTGACCTTTCCGCTGCTGACGACGGCCTCAGGCGTCAAGATGGGCAAGACTGCCGAGGGCGCCATCTGGCTCGATCGCGAACTGCTGTCGCCTTTTGAGTACTACCAGTTCTGGATCAACACCGAGGACGCCGACGTCGAGCGTTTTCTCAAGATCTACACCTTCCTGCCGATGGACGAGATTGCCGCGCTGGCGAGCCTGCAGGGCGCTGACCTGCGACAGGCCAAGGAGCGGCTGGCGTATGAAGCCACTCTCCTGACGCACGGGCAGGCAGCCGCAGACGACGCCCTGAGACGATCACGCGAGCTCTTTGGCGAGGGCGCGGCTGAGGCGGCGCCCACGACCAGACTGGCAGTTGTCGAGCTTGACGAGAACATCGCGGTGACGGAACTGTTCTGCCTGGCGGGGCTGACGCGCACGCGCAGCGAGGCCAGGCGGCTCATCGAGCAGGGCGGTGCTTATGTCGAGGGTGAGCCGGTGACCGACCTGAACCTGACCATCGCCCGCAGCCAACTCGCAAACCAGGGGTTGCTGCTCCGCGCGGGCAAAAAGCGCTTCCAGCGCGTCGTCGCTCGATAGGCTCTCGTCGGGCGTGTAACAGGCGACCGGACGTGCAACAGGCGCATCATATCGATGCGCCTGTTACGCTGTCTGAAGCCGACTGCGCTACTGGTGGTTGGCGCTAGTCGGGATCGACCCCAAAAAAGGCATAGCCCGCTGATACCAGCGTGCCCAGCCAAACCCAGCCGGCGTTGGCTACCATATCGGGCACGCTCTCGCGCAACAGCGTCAGCCCAAAGGCGCCCAGCCCCACGACAAAGTAGACCACAAAGTAGACGATGGCCATCCACATGGCGAGCCGGGTGTGCCTGGCCTGGCGCGCGTCGATCGCGCTGACGCCGCCATCGGCATCGGCGGCCAGTGTTGCCATCGCGCCAGACGCTGCCGGCAGGCCCACCGTGCGAGCCAGGCCCAGCATCTTGCTCTGCAGCAGCGCGGGCGCATCGAGGCGCTGCCAGAAGGAAGGGCGCCTGGCGCCCACCGGGCGCAGGCCGCGGGCCTGCACCGTTACGGGCCGCCGCCCCCGCGCAAAGCCGGCCGTCACGATGGTGCCGATGAGGCCGCCCAACATCGCGGCAGCCCGCTCCATGCCAAAGGTGATAAAGGGCTGATCGCTGCTGACGGTCCGGTAGACGGCCACCACCAGCACGCCGCCATAGAGCACGATGGCCGTGATGGCGAGCCCCACGGTCACGACCTCCTTGACCCACCCAGGCACCAGCTCATTGTTGGTCAGGTCCTGATAGCTCGACATGGCTGCTCCTCCCTACGCGTCAGGTTCAGGGTCCTCATAGGGCTCGTCGACATCCTCGACGTCCTGATAACCGAACATGCCGCTCTCGCGCAGGCGGCGGGCCAGCGACGGCGGCACCCGACCGCTGCGCCCCAGGATGTCGATCGCCTCGTCGGCATCGTGGAACACAATCGGCTCTACCCCTGGCAGGGCATCAGGCTCTGGGCCGAGCTCCTCAACCTGCGCCCAGCCGCTCGCCACTGCAGCCAGGGCACTGCTGCCGTGATCGTAGATCTGCGCGCCCCCGGCTTCCCAACTCCGCACGGCCGCGCTGTCAGAGCGGCTCAACACCGCCACCCTGTCGCCGCGCGCCAGCAGCTCCTTTGCGCCTGGCCACGCTTCCAGCGCAACGTCCGGCTCGACCTGCAGCATGGCAGCGCCCATGGCGCTCAACAGCGTCAGGCGCGCCTGGCCACCGCGCTCGCTATAGGCCTGAGCGGGCATAAAGGGGCTCAGCACGAGCGTACGGTGCGCATCGAGCGCTGGGCGCAGCAGCGCCAGGATCGGCGCCGCATGGTCCACGCCCAGGGGCAGCATGGCGGTGATGCGCCCGCCAGCATCGGCCACTCGCAGCAGCAGCTCGCGGTCCAGCCCGCGTTCGAAACCGCCCAACACCGGCACCGCCAGGGCAGCCAGACCGGTGGCCAGCTGCTGCAGGTCGACCGTCTCGGCCACCTCGGTGCCGTGCGAGCCACCGATGACAATGCCGGTTTCGGCCAAATGGTCGAGCTCGCCAACGGCAAACAGTAGATAGGGCAGGTCTGACTCGGGCAGGCGGTGAGCCAGCTCCTCGGGATAGGCGGCATCGGTTCTGATGATCACCTCTATGCCGCTCTGAGCGAGGCGGTCGAGCGCCATGCGCGCCGGTGTCCAGTCACTTAACACCTGCTGGGCCAGGCGCACCTGTTCCAGGGGCAATGCCAGGCCCTCGACCAGCGCGGCGGCAGGCGTGTCGCCGAGTTCCGTCAGGCGGCGCTGCTCGTGCACGCACCAGCGTTCGAGCAGCTCCTTGGCGGTTCGGCGCGATAGGCGGCTGCTGTCCAAGATCGTCAGCCAGAGCGCCGTCTCGTGGAGGCGTCCAGCGGCGGCCTCGCCCAGTGGATGAATCATACTCATGACAAAGAGTATACAACACCGCAAAGCGCCGTCAACGCCGCAACGCGTGGCTTGGGTCGCAGCCGTTTTCAGGGCACAATGGGCGCACATCGTTCCGAGGGGGTCACTGTGTCGGTTACCGCTGAACAGGTCAGCTCGGTCATCGCCTTCCACGGGCACGTCTGCCCGGGGGTGGCTATAGGCATTCGCGTGGCCGAGGCCGCGCTGCAGCACGTCGGCCGTGCGCGTCAAGACGAAGAGGTGGTGGCCGTCTGCGAGACGGACAACTGCGCCGTCGATGCTATCCAGTATCTCGTCGGCTGCACCTTGGGCAAGGGCAACCTGATCGTGCAGCCACACGGGCGCAACCGGTTTACCTTTGCGCGCCGTGCAGACGGCCATGCGGTGCGCATCACCGTGCATGCGGCGAAGCGACGCTCCTCTGCGCAAGACGAGGCGCTGATAGCGCGAGTCAGAGGGGGCCGGGCGGTCGACGATGACCGCGAGCGCTTTGACGCTCTGTGGCGCAGGCGCGCCGACGACATCCTGGCCGCCGCCCTGCATGACATCGTCGATGTCGTCGTGCTGCAGGACTATGTGCTGCCACCCAGGGCCACGATCGAGCCATCGCTGACCTGCTCGCGCTGCGGCCTGGCAACGATGGCCAGCCGGACGCGCGAGGTCGACGGCGAGATCATCTGCGACGCCTGCTGGCACGAGGCTGGAGCCCTGCCGGTGAGCCTCACGCAGGTCGGCGTCGTCCGTAGCTCGCATCCTCAGGGCCAGAGCCATGCCGAGGCCAGAGCCGCAGTGGACGCGATCGAACTGCTACCGCGCTTGGCCCCGTCATTGACGGGGCTCGCGCCCGGCCAGTTGTTGCAGGTCTTTTGGCTGATCGACCGCGCTCCACGTTCGTTCGAGCAGCTACAACACCCCAGAGGAGACGAGTCGCGGCCCAGGCGGGGCGTCTTTGCGCTGCGCACGCCGCACCGGCCGTCGCCGTTGGCGCTCACCACCGTCGAGCTGTTGCAGATCGACGGCACGACGCTCACCGTGCGGGGTCTGGATGCCTGGGACGGATCGCCGGTGATCGACATCAAGCCGCACGCCCCCCTGTGGGACGAACAGCCTTTGGTTGTGCGGCCCGAGCGCGCGGGCTATACTGCTGCTGGCCTGGCCGGTAATGCTCAGCACGAGAGGTGAGAAAGATGTCTGACAAGATACGCGTGACTGTCTGGAACGAGTTCCGTCACGAAAAAACGCACAAAGAAGTGGCTGACGTCTATCCGCACGGCATCCATGGCCAGATCGCCACATTCCTGGGCGAGAACGCCGACATCGTGACGCGCACCGCCACGCTCGACGAGCCCGAGCATGGCCTTACCGATGAGGTGCTGGCCAACACCGACGTGCTCATCTGGTGGGGCCACATGGCCCATCGCGAGGTCAAGGACGAGATCGTCGACAAGGTGCAGCAGCGCATCCTCAACGGCATGGGCCTGATCGTGCTGCACTCGGGGCACTTTTCCAAGATCTTTCGACGCATGATGGGCACCAACTGCAGCCTCAAGTGGCGCGAGGCCGGCGAGCGCGAGCGCATCTGGGTGGTGGATCCGGGCCACCCCATCGCCAAAGGGCTGCCCGAGTCGTTTGTCGTGCCGCACTGCGAGATGTACGGCGAGTTCTTTGACATCCCCAAGCCCGACGCGCTGGTCTTTATGAGCTGGTTCCAGGGCGGCGAGGTGTTCCGCAGCGGCGTGGCCTACCACCGCGGCAAGGGCAAAGTGTTCTACTTCCGCCCGGGGCACGAGACGTTCCCCATCTTTTATCAGCCCGAGATCAAGCAGGTCATCACCAACGCTGTGCGTTGGGCGGCGCCGGTCTGCGGCCCGTATAGCGACCTGAGCAAGGCGCCCATGGTATCGGCGCCCGAAGAGTTCACCGTTTCTGACTAGAGACCAGGCCGAGCCCGGCGGGGCCCGCGGCTTGAGCGGGCCCCGCTGTAGTCACACACGTCGATGACACGCCTCAACTCCTGGTGCGCTGCCGCGTGGCGCGTGGTCTGCCATCCCTTGACGCTGCTCATCCTCACCGTGGGGTGCGCGGCGCTCTTTGGCTGGTGGCGCGCAGCGGCGCCAGAGCCATCTGCGCTTGGGTATGAGGCGAGGGGCTTGGCCGCATTGCTGCTTATGGCCGGCATGGTGGCGGTCTGCCGCGCGCTCGATGAGGCCGTCGCGCCATGGCATGTCGCGCTGCTGCGGCCCGGCCGTATGCAGCCGGCAGCGTCACCGCCATATCCGGCGCCTCTGGACGCATGGGTGCGGCACTGCGCAGGTCTGGTTGGCCTGATCGCGGCGCCGCCGCCCGAGTCCGCGATGGGCATGGCGTTGCTCTGGCCTCGGCCACAGCGGCTGGGGCGCTCGTGCCTGTACGGCGGGCTGGCGCTGCTGGCCTGCTGCAGCGCGATCATGGTGCAGAGGCCCGCAATGACGACGCGCACCGTGCTGCTACTGGGCCAGCCCACGATGGTCGAAGGCGCCGAGCTGTTGCTCACCCTCGATGAGGTGCTGCTCGTCCCGCGCAAAGGCGGCGCGCAGACGACCACAGTGGCGATCGATGTGGCGCGGTCCCAACAAGGCAGGCGGGTAACGCTGGGCCAACGCGGCGGTGCCATCGCCGCTGGCAGCTACCTGTGGTTGGGTGACAGCCTGCCGGCTGCGAGCGTGCAGGCGCGCCATCTCAACGGGAGCTTACTCAGGACGCAGGCGATCGATGGCCCACGGGCGCCGACGGAGCGCGCCAGGGTTGCGTTCGATGCGCTCGACCAGGAACGGCTCGTGATGGTGGCCGAGGCTGGGCTGTTGCTGCGACTGGTGCAGCATGGGGCCGGGGCGGCCTCGCAACTCTACGCCGAAGCCCTGGACGGGCAGTCGGGCCGGGTGCTGGCCACGGCCGACGTTGCCGCCGCCACAACGCTGCTGGCCAACGGCTGTCAGTTGGAGGTGCGACCCGAGGTGGGCGTCACGGTCTACCGCATGCCCCTGGCCCTGGCCAGCGCATGGTGGCTGACCGCTCTGCTGCTGGTAGCTGGCTTGGCAGCGCACCTGCGCTGGCCGGGACGTCGCGCCTGGCTTGCCTGGACCGACGCTGGCGAGGCCTGGCTGCTCGATGCTCGCTGGCTGCCCTGGGACCGCCGTTGGCTCGAATGGCTGTTGAGCGCGCTGCATGCGTCGTCAGGCGGTGCCACTGGCGCGTGATCGGCCTATTGCAGGCGCAACTCCGGGGCGGTTGAGCCGTATCGAAGTGCGATAGTCTCGTTAGCCGGCTTGAGGAGGATGATGATGAGTCTGGGACGGATTCTGCTCGCGATGGTTGACCGGCCCGCCCAGGCGATGGCGGCTGTGACGACTCGTCCCCGTTCCTGGTGGTTGCCGGCGGTGCTCATCCTGGCCAGCGTCGTGGCCCTGACGGCCGTGAGTGCGCCCGAGACGATCGCGATGACCAATGAGCGGCAGGCGCAGGTGCTCGAGCCTATCATCGCCAGTTTGCCTGAGGAGCAGGCCGAGCTGGTGATGCAGCGCTCGCAGATGACGCTGCGCAGGCTGATGCTCAGCGCCGTCTTGGGTGGTGGGGCTGTCATGGCCATCGGCTGGCTGGCTCGGGCGGGCATCGTGCACCTGTCGGCGCTGGCCATGGGCGGCAAGAGCGCCTGGGGAGGCACTTTTGCGGCGGCAGGCGTCTGGAGTATGCTCCCTGATGTGCTTCGCAACTTGGTCCAGACACTGAGCATCGCCATCAATGGGCGCCTCGTCGAGCACCAGGGGCTGTCCTTTCTCGTGACCAGCGGTGACTGGCTCGCAGATAGCCGCAGTGTGCTCTACAACCTGCTGGCGAGCATCGATCCATTCACGGTGTGGCACCTGATCCTGCTGAGCGTCGCTGTTGCCGTGGCGGCCAAGCTGAGCAAGGGCAAAGCAGTGGCGCTGGCCATGATCACCTGGGCGGTGCTGACCGGCAGCAGGCTCTTGCTGGTGGTGATCAGTAGTGCTCTCACTGGCTCACTGGGCTGACCTCGACAGACCAAGATCGAAGGTGTGCACATGAAGAGGCTGTTTCTCGTCGCTCTGGTGGTCATTCTGGTTGCGGCGAGCTGGATCCTCTATTCGCAGCAGCACCAAGAGGTGGCGACCCTTCCTGAGGGCATCGTCACTGCGCCGGTGATCCGCGATAGCATCGAGTCACTGATTAGCGCTACGGGCGCTGTTGCTGCCGAGTATGAACAGCAGCTCACCTTTGCCGCCGCCGGAGAGGTGGTCGAGGTGCTGGCGCAGGTAGGAGACCGCGTGACCGCCGGGCAGCTGCTGGCCAGGGTAGATGATGAGGACTTGCGCCTGGCGGTGATGCAAGCTGAGGCAGCCCTGGCCGTGGCCGAGGCGCAGCTTGCTCAGGTCAGAGTCGGGCCAACTGCCGAGGAGCTTGTCCGCTATGAAGCGGCCGTTGAGATCGCCCAGGCCGGCAGCGCCAGCGCCCGTGCGGCTGTGAACAGCGCTCAGGCCAGCGTCGATCGGCTGCTGGCCGGCGCCACGGAGGAAGAGATCGCGATCGCCGAACGGCAAGTGGAGGAGGCCAAGAATCGGCTGTGGGGCGCCCAGTCGCAGCGTGACTCGATCTGCGGCAGGCTGGGCTTTGGGGGCATGGAGGCCGAGTGCGACAACGCCAAGGCCGCTGTGAACCAGTCCGAGGAGGCCGTGAGCATCGCCGAGCTGCAGCTACAATCTATCCTCAAGGGCGCACGGCCCGAGGATCTGACCACGGCGCGCGCCCAACTCGATCAGGCTCGCGCCCAACTCGCCCAGACTGGTTCGCAGGTGGCGCAGGCCGAGGCCGATCTCGCTCGCGCTCGCCGCGGCGCTGCCCCAGAGCAGGTGGCCGTGGCTGAGGCGCAGGTGGAGCAGGCGAGGATCGGCGTGCTGTCGGCCCAGGCGCGGCTGATCGATGCCGAGCTCACGGCATCGTCTGATGGCGTGCTGGCGCGCTGGAACCTGCACGTGGGCGATCGTGTCTCGCCGGGCTCGCCGGTGGGCACTCTTGTAGATGACGCCCACTACCATCTCCTGGTCAACATCGACGAGACCGATATCCGCAACGTGCGCCAGGGCCAGGAGGCGCGGCTCAGCCTCGACGCCTTTCCTGACCAGCAGCTCGCCGGACGTGTCAGCGCGGTTTCTCTGCTCGGAGATTCGGCCCAGGGGCTTGTGACCTACAGTGTGCGCGTCGACCTCGAGCCAACGGATGTGATGGTGCGCCCGCTCATGACGGCGACAGTCGACATCGTCGTCGATCGCAAAGATGCTGTGTTGTGCGTGCCCAACCGCGCGCTGCGGCGCGACGCCAAGGGGCGCTATGTCGAGGTGGTGCGCAACAACCGGGTGCAGCGAGCGGACGTCCAGGTGGGCGTGTCGAATACGGAGCTCACCGAGGTGCTCGATGGCGTCTCTGAGGGCGAAGAGGTGGTGGTGAGCCAGCCGCGTGTCGATCTGCTCGGCGCTATGGGCGGGGGCCGTTGATGCTCATCGATCTTCAGGACATCACCAAGGTGTATGACATGGGGGCCGTGCAGGTGCACGCCCTGCGCGGGGTGAGCCTGCAGATCGCCGAGGGCGAGATGACGGCCATCATGGGACCCTCGGGCTCGGGCAAGAGCACGCTGATGAACATCATGGGCTGCCTCGACCAGGCTACCTCGGGCACCTATGCCCTCGACGGCACCAACGTCTCGACGCTGGACGATAATCAGTTGGCGGCCATCCGCAATGCCAAGATCGGCTTTGTCTTTCAGAACTATAACCTGCTCAGCCGTACGACCGCGATCGACAATGTCGAGCTGCCGCTCATCTATGCCGGCGCGCGCGACCGCCGCCTGCTGGCCCGCCGTGCCCTCGAGCAAGTGGGGCTGGGAGATCGGCTGGATCACCGCCCCTATGAGCTTTCAGGCGGCCAGCAGCAGCGTGTGGCCATCGCCCGGGCGCTGGTCAACCAGCCTTCGCTGATCCTCGCCGATGAGCCGACGGGCAACCTGGACTCCAGGACCGGCCTCGAGATCATCGGCCTCTTCCAAGAACTCAACAGCGCACGCGGCATCAGCGTTGTCTTTGTGACGCACGCCGCCGAGATCGCCGCCTACACGCGGCGTATCATCACCTTACGCGATGGGCTGGTGGCCAGTGACGAGCCGGTGGCGGCGCCGCTGGTGGCGCCGCGGCCCAGCCTCAACAGCGGCGAGGCCGAGGTGGCATGAACCTCTGGGAGAGCGTGCGCATGGCGTTTCGCAGCCTGGCCGCCAACAAGTTGCGGGCCGGGCTGACGATGCTGGGTATCATCATCGGCACGGGCGCCGTCATTGCCCTGTTGTCGGTGGGCGAGGGCGCCAAGGCGGCCATCACCTCGCAGATCCAGAGCATCGGCTCGAACCTGGTTTTTGTCTTTCCCGGCCGCTTTGAGCAGACCAGTGGCTATAGCCAGAACTATGCGCCGCTGACGCTCGAGGACGCCCAGGCGCTGGCCGATCCGGCCCTGGCGCCCCATGTGGCGGCGGTGGCTCCGATCGTCGATCGGAGCTTTCCGGTCACAGCAGGCGGCGACGCCCTGCAGGTGGAAGTGGTCGGCTCGACCGCCGAGTTCGAGTTCGTGCGCAACTATCCGGTCGAGTTTGGCGTGTTCCTCGGCGAGCCCGACACGGCCTCAGAGGCGCGGGTGGTCGTCTTGGGAGCGGCCACGGCCCGCAAGCTGTTTGGCGAGGCAGCGTTGGCGTTGGGCGAGACTGTGCGGATCAACCGCATCCCGTTCACCGTGGTGGGCGTGCTGGCCTCCAAGGGTGGCCAGGGCTTTGGCGGCGGCACCGCCGACGACCTCGCCATCGTGCCCATCACCACCGCGCTGCGCAGGCTGGTCAGTGGCCGCCAGGCGGCCACCGCCGGGCGCGTCATCGATTACATCAGCGTCTCTGCGCTCGATGAGAAGAGCATCGACGCAGCCATCGACGAGATTAGCTGGGTGCTGCGCGACCGGCACGGCATCGAGTATCAGGAAGATGACTTTACCGCCACGTCGCAGCAAGACATCTTGGGCGTGTTCGACCAGATCACCAACGTGCTGACGATCTTTCTGGGGGCCATTGCCGGCATCTCGCTGTTGGTGGGCGGCATCGGCATCATGAACATCATGCTGGTGTCGGTGACCGAGCGCACCCGCGAGATCGGCATACGCAAAGCCGTCGGCGCCCGCCGAGGCGATATCCTGGGGCAGTTCTTGATCGAGTCGATCGTCATGAGCGTGATCGGCGGTGTGGTGGGCATCGGCTTTGGCTGGGGCATATCGCTGGCCGTCAACACCACCGATCAGTTCACCACGGTGGTGACGCCCCAGTCGGTGCTGCTGGCCGTTAGCTTCTCGATGGCCGTGGGGCTGTTCTTTGGCATCTACCCAGCCTCGCGAGCGGCCAACCTCAACCCCATCGACGCGCTGCACTACGAGTAGGCGCGGCTCAAGCCTCCTCGGGCGTGCCCGCCGATTCAGGGCGCACCTGGCCATCGGCGATCAGGCGGTCGAGCAGTTGGCGCGTCTCTTGCTGCTGCAGAAAGGCCGAGAGCAGCGCCTGCTTGTAGCGCACGGCCTGCGCGCTCTCGCGCGTCTGCTCGTCGAGGCGGTCCATGAGGCGCTGGGTGAGATCGCCCATCATCTCGCGCATCTGCTCCTGCTTTTGCGTGAGCAGCTCGTGCAGTTGCTCGTTCTCGAGGAGCAAGGCGCTGAGCACCTCGCGCCTGCCGCCCCCAAACAGGCCAGCGATGCCCGACGACGTGAGCCGGTCGCGCAGGCGGCCATTCTCGCGTTCGAGCGCAGTAATGCGCGCCTCTCTTTCGGCGAGCTGGGCCTGGTGTTCGCGCGCAAGCTCGTCTTTGTCTTCGCCGAACGAGCTCAGCAGCCGGTCGATGGTGCCCTCCTGCTGAGCCCGCTGTTGCGCCAGTTGTCGGTCTCGCAGGCGATGTTGCAGCCAGATCACCACGAGGATGGCCGCCGCCGCCAGCACCAGGCAGATCAGCAGCGTTAGCAGCACTTGTACGGTGAAGAACGGCTCACCTGACGTCTCTGCAACCATGTGGCCTCCTATCGCCGACAGCCGGGTTGTTCAGGCAACGCGTGCTTGCTGCAGGGCGGCGACCATAGCCGACGCACGAGCGGTGAGGCCCGGCCAGTCGCTGTTGGCCACCAGGGCATTGCTCACCAGCGATGACCCCACACCCACACAATCGGCGCCGGCGCGCACATACTCGGCGATGTTGTCGATGCTGACGCCCCCCACCGGTGCGAGCCGAACCTGCGGTAGCGGCGCTTTGATGGCCTTGATGTAGGCAGGGCCCACCACGTCGCTGGGAAAGACCTTGACGACATCGGCGCCCAGCTTCCAGGCCCGCAGGATCTCGGTGGGCGTAAAGGCGCCTGGCATCGTCAGGGCGCTGTAGCGCTTGCAGAGCTGGATGGTGGCCGCGTCGAGCGTGGGGGCCACCACAAAGCGTGCCCCTGCCAGCAGCGCCTGACGGGCCATGTCGGCGTCTAGGACAGTGCCGGCGCCAAAGACGAGCTCGTCGCCATACCGCTCCGTGACGGCCTGCAGGGTCTCCAGCGCCCGGGGGGTGGTCATGGTGAACTCGATAAAGCGCACCCCGCCGGCCGCGATGGCATCGGCGACGCGCATCAGGTGCTCAGCCGAGCTCAGCCGCACGATGGCCACGATGCCACTAGCGAGCAGACGCGTCAAGAGATCCATGGTCGCCTCCACCCCAGATTGGTGTGGGCGCATATTACCCCAAGCAGGGCACACATCCAAGCGTGAGGCAGCGACGCGCCTTGACAGGGCATACCCCCGCACCCTACACTGTGCCTAGCATTGATGATGGAGCGGGCCATGAAGATCAGCGATGTGAGCTGCTATCCCTGTTGGGGCGGGCACCGCAACTATATGTTCGTGGTGATCGACACCGATGCAGGCATCGAGGGCATCGGCGAGGCCGGTCTCACGGGCATGGAGCTGGCGGTGCAGGGCGCTATCGAGCATTGGCGCGAACTGCTCATTGGGCAAGACCCCATGCGCACCGAGCACATCTGGCAGACGCTGTCGCGCGGCGCGTTTTTCCCGCACGGCAGGGTGCTGGGCAGTGCGCTGGGCGCGGTCGACATCGCGCTGTGGGACATCAAGGCCAAGGCCCTGGGAGTGCCGCTCTATCAGTTGCTGGGCGGGCGCTCGCGCGACAGCGTCGCCTGTTACTGCCATCTCGATGCCGGCCACGAACCGGGCACCGAGCGGTTGCTGCGCTCGGCCGAGGAGCACATCGACGCCGGTTGGCGCTTTCTGCGGTGGGGGTTGCCCTCTGAGGGCGCCTTGCTCGAGCCAACGCGGGCCGTACAGCAGGCCGTGGAGCAGTTTGCGGCCTTACGACGAGCCTTTGGCGACGAGATCGAGCTCTGCTTTGATGTGCACACACGTCTGTCACCCGCCGATGCCACCACCTTGTGCAACGCCGCTGAGCAGCACCGCCCGTTCTTTATCGAGGACCCGTTGCGCTCAGAGAGCCCGCAGGCCTACCACTTGCTCCGGCAGCGCACACGGGTGCCGCTGGCGGCAGGCGAGCAGTTCGCCAGCAAGTGGGAGTTTCGCGAGCTGATCGACCATGACCTGATCGACTATGCGCGTATCGACCTGTGCATCGCCGGCGGCTTTACCGAGGGGCTCAAGATCGCCGGCTGGGCCGAGACGCACTATATCGACGTGGTCGTGCACAATCCGTTGGGGCCGGTGGCGGCGGCAGCATGCCTGCACTTTAACATGGCCATCCCCAACTTTGCCGTGCAAGAACAGCCGCGCCCGACCGGCACCATGCTCACCGACGTGGTGCAGAACCAGCCCGAGTGGGTCGATGGCGCCATGGCGCCCAACGATCTGCCCGGCCTGGGCCTGGTGTTCGATCGTCAGGCCGCGTCGAGGCACCCTTTTGTGAAGACGGCGCTGCCCCGCCTCCATCGGGCAGATGGCGCCTTTACCAACTGGTAGTGAACTGCGGGAGGTGGCGTGATGGCATGGTGGGTCTACGTCGTGATCGTGCTGGGGCTCTATGTGCTGGCTGCGGGCATCCCCTGGCTGGGCCAGTGGATCGTCGAGCGGCTCCTGCAGCGCGACGGGCCATTTCCCCACGCCGAGGCCGACCGGCGCTGGCGCCTGCAAGATGCGCTGCAGAGCGAACGGCAAAAGTGGCCTTCAATCCCCAGGCTCGGCCGCTTTCGGGAGCCCGACCAAAAAGCGCTCGATCACCTCAGCGACCTCGGCGTGGTGGTGGGCGATATCGAGCAACTGTGGCCGACGCTGACCGGATACACGCCCGCTGACCTGAGCTTGCCCGAGATCGCGCTGCTCAAGAGCTGGCCGGCCTTTATCGCCAACCTGAGCACCCGCAAGGCGCAGAAGCAAGCCCAGACGCTGTTACAGTCGGGCGAGGCGCACGTCGAGGCGCTGAGTGTGCTCGACGGGCTGGTGGCCGAGATCCCCACAGCCGTCACCGAGCTGGCGCGCGAGCGCACCAACCAGGCAACCGCCCTCTATGACCGCATTCGCGCCGAAGAGGAGGCTGGGACGCTGGCCCTCGAAGCGTTGCGCGAGCAGGCAGCGCGCATGCGGAACGATGCCGAGGGCCTGGCGCAGCAACTCGCGCAACAGGGCCATGCCAACGACGAGGAGCTGCTGCGCGTCGATCAGGAACTGGAGCGTGTCGGCGCAGCGCTCGGCGCCGCCGATGCTCAGATCGCCGAGGTGATCGACCAGCGCGTCCAAGCCACTGCCCTGCTAGACGATGCTACCGCCCTGCTCAGCAGAGCTCGCGAGCGATGGCAGGTGCTGGTGGGCCAGGGGGCCAATGACCCTGAGATCCAACAGCGGCTGCAGTCGGCCGATGCTGGCGTGCGCTCGGTGCAGGCCTGCCTCGAGCAGCGCACCCCGCAAGCCTATAGCGAGGCGGTCGAGACGGGCGACGCCAACAGAACTGAACTGACGCGGCTGGGCAACACTCTGGCGCTGTTCGACGAGACCATCAAAGCAGCTCGCCAAGGCGTGGCCGGTGACGTGGCCGCGCTCGAAGACGCCCGACAGGCGTTACTGCGCCTTCAGGAGCGCGCCGTGCCGCTCGAGGCCGATGCCAGCCTGGCGTCACTCGAGCAGGCTGCCGAGGCCTATCGGCAGGCCGAAGACCGAATCCACGTGGGCACGCTGGCTGCCTTCCGCGAGGCGGTCGAGGTCGCCGCGCGCGGTAAGGAGCTGCTGGGCGCTGCCGATGCTCGCGCCAGAGAGTCCACCGACCTGGCCGATAGAGTCACGAGCCTGCTCGAGGCAGTGAGCGCCGAGCGGCGCCAGCAACTTGGCGAGCGCGTGGACGCCATTGCAGCCGAGATGGGCGCCTATGCCGTGATCTGGAAGAGCCGTCTATCGGGCACGGCCACCGCCGCCGGCCAGGCGCTGAGCCAGGCTGCAGATCTGCTGGCGCAGCTTCCAGCCGAGGTGACTCGCCGTCAACGGCTGCTGCAAAGCGCGTTGCCCGAGCAGGCCACGGTGATCGCGTCAGCGCACGAGCTGGTGGCCTTGTCTGAGGCGCGGCTGAGCGAGCTAGAGGCGGCTCGCACGGCCGTGCTGAACGAGCGGCAAGAGCTCGAGGCCGGCGTAGCCACGCTGCAAGGGCGGCTGAGCCAGACTGACGCTCTCGGCGAGCAGATGCTGCCCGAGGTCAAGCAGGCTGTTGCCCATGTTCGCGAGCGCCTCGACAACGAGGGGCGCACGATGCTCGATCCCACCCAGGCCGACTATCAACTCGCCCTGGCCAACTGGCTGCCCTCGCTGGACGATGAGCTGGACGCGGCTCTGCGGCAGCACGACGAGGATGCCAGGCGGCTGACGCGCGCCCTCAAAGAGTGGCGCGGTCGGCTCGACCGCAACAGGCGCCGCCTGCAGAGCATGCTCGATCGCGATCCACGCCGTCCCGAAGAGGACGTGGACCAGCTCTACCAGGCCTTTGAGGCCTGGTGGGACCACGCCGAGGCAGCCGAGGGGCAGCCCGCTGCCGTGGCCGAGTTGGTCGACGTTCAGGCGCCCGAGATCGACGCCCGCATCCAACGGGCCGTTGGGCAGCTCGAGGACGGGCGGCGCACCAACCGCGATCTCATGAAAGAGCTGCAGCGGCGCCGCCGCGATGTGGAGCGACGGCGTGAAGACGTGACCAAGCTGGCCGCTGATAGTGGCTGGCCCCAGGTATCGTGGGATTTGCGCGAGCCAGACAACCTGTGGCGCCGCATGGGCGAAGCCGAGAACGCCAGCATGGGCATGCCGACGATCGACCATGCCAATGGCGCGCTGCAGCAGGCCATCCTGTTGGCGACGCAGGCGCTAGAGGCCTACGACCGTGCGCGCGACCTGGCCTCGAGCGAGCTGACAGGCCTTGACAGACTCTATCAGGCGGCAGCCCGGGCGTACGACGAGGCCACTCGGCAGGCGGCTGAGCTGCGGGCGCAGGGCCCTTCGCCCGAGCTGACGGCGCTCGAGAGTCGCCTCGACGCCGCTCGGCGCGATCTTGACGCCGCGCGCGGGGCTACCAGCGTGGCCGAAGCGACGCAGCGACTCGAACTGGCTCAGGGCACGCTGCGGTCGGCGACGGGCTGAGCGTCGGCGGGCCAGACGGGCACGAACACGAGCCATTGCTCGGGCGCCTGGCGGATGAACTCTTCGGCCAACGCCAGCAGCCTGCTGGTGTTGGCCAGGATGTCCTGCTGGCGGTCGCCGGTGCGCTCCATCTTGAGCGGCGGGGAGCAGGCCACCCGGTACGCGCCCGGCGACTCCTCATAGCAGACCATTAGCAGGACGGCTGCGTCGGTCTGCAGGGCCAGCCGAACGTGCCCCACCGGCATCTCGGTCACCTGGCCGAAGAAGCGCACCGGCTGGTTGCCGTCGTGGGCGGGGCGGTCGATGCCGGTCAGCACCACGCCGCCTGCTCGTAGCCGACGGATGGCAGTGCGCAGTGCCGAGGGATCGATAGGGGTCACCTCCAGGCCCTGTTGACGCCGTAGCGCATTGATCATCTCGGTACCAGGGTCTGGGTTGGCGAGCGACAGCGCCTGCACCTCAATGCCGCGCTGCACGAGCCAGGCGCCGGCCGCGTCAAAGTTGGCCACATGGAGGCCACAGACCATCAGCCCCGCCGAGTGGCTGCGCTGATGGTCGAGCGCCCACTCGAACAGGGGGCAGTCGTCATCGATGGCCATGTGCACCGCCCAGCGGCCGCCGGTGGCCGTAGTGCGGAACGACTCATAGTAGGTGCGCAGCGCCAGTGCCAGCCCACGCTCGGCCATGGCATCGAGGGTGGCCGCATCGCGCTCGGGGGCCACGTGCGCCAGGTTGTGGCGCAGCACGGTGAACATAGGCGCCCGACGGCGGCTGAGCAGCGCTGCGATGCGGGCACACAGCCAGTAGGCTGTCTTGACGGGCAACAGGCGGGCCAGCAGCAGGCCCAACCACACCAGCACTCGGGGGAGACGGGTCTGTTGGGGCATGACGCTAGCGCGGCTCGCGCCAGGTCAGCTTGCCGGCCGCCTCGATGACCACGGGCGCGCCCCGCACCAAGCAGACCGCAGTGGCCAGCCAGCTCATCGCCACAGAGATGCCCTGCAGCGCGACCGCCAGCGACGAATCGGCGCCGCGGGACCCCATCACCGCGAGGGTGGCTGCCAGCCCCGTAAAGGCCAGCAACTTGACCACGGCATAGCCAGTGCGCATGACCGGGCTGCCCACCAGAAAACGACCCCACGGCGTCGCGAGCGTCTTGAAGGGAGCCACGCCTTCGCCGACGCGACTGTTGCGCAGTGTGTCCACGACCACCCCACGGATGATGAACAGCAACGGGATGGCCACCGGCACCAGCCCCAGGTGCGCATAGACGACCCAGAGCACGAGCTCGACGCTGCGGTCGACCATGATGTCGAGCACACTGCCGAGCACCGAGACCTCGTGTCTCCGGCGCGCGACGATGCCATCGAGGCTGTCCATCAGCACCAGAATCACCAGCAGCGGCACGCAGATGGCGTGCGCCAGCGGCCAGGGTGAGTAGAGCAGCAGCACGATCACGAGCAACAGGGGCAGACGTGAGACAGTGATAAGGTTTGCCATGGTCAGCCGGCGTCCTTTCGTTGCGGTTGTGCCTGTGCCGCCTCACGAGCTGCCTGGGCTGCTGAGCGCATCTCGCGATGGGCGACGGCGGCAGAGATATGCCGCCAGACGATGTCGTGATCGCCCATGACGCGCGCCAGCTCTTGCCACACCTCGACGTGCTGCACTGGGCCTTGCCGCGTGCGCCATCCAGAGCGTTCCCACTCTGCCAGATAGCGGGTGGCGCCGTCGATCACGTAACGTGACGCCGTGCAGATGGTCACGCGCGTGGGGCGCTGCAGCTGGCGCAGCCCTGCGATCACCGCCCAGAGCTCCATCAGATTGTTGGTGGTGTCGGGCCAGCCCCCGCTGACCACAGACGGCGAGGCGGGCGGCGCGACCACGATGGCAGCATAGCCTCCCGGCCCAGGGTTGCCCTGACAGGAGCCACGACAGTACAGCGTGCACTCGGGCAGGCCGACGGCCGGCGCGGGGCGCTCACGGTGCGAGCTGCGCTGCTGACGGGCAGCGGTGGCCAGCGCATCGGCGCGTTCGTTGAGCGGGTGCCCCTGGTGCCCTCGTATCCACTGCCACGTCACCTCGTGGCGGGCCGTGAGCGTCAGCAACTGCTGCCACAGGTCCTGATTCTCGACCGGTTGGCCGGTGCGTGTACGCCACCCATTGCGCTGCCAGCCGTTGACCCAACTGGTCATCCCCTGCCGCAGATACTGTGAATCGGTATAGACGCGCACCGTGCATGGACGCTTGAGAGCTTTGAGGCCGTGTATGGCGGCAGTGAGCTCCATACGGTTGTTGGTAGTGTGGGGCTCGCGTCCCGAGAGCTCTCGCATCTCAGCGCCGTAGACCATCACCACGCCCCAACCTCCAGGGCCCGGGTTGGGGTCGCAGCCCCCATCGGTGTATAGGGTGATGCTCTGCTGCGCGCTTGGAGGCAGCATGGTCAGGCGAGCGCTTCCCAAAGGGCGGTCACCGCTTCGTGCGGCGCCCCCCGGGCGATCAGTGCGCCCAGCCGATCGCGGCCAAGCCGATCGAGCAGGGCGTAGGCAGTGTCGACGACGCGCATGGTGGCATTCTGGATGCCGACGAGATCGTCGCCGCTGCGCACCGACAGGTCATAGCAGAACCATCCGTCCCAGGCGTGACGATCGAGATAGTACAGCGTCTCGACCAGCTCCCACACGTGGGTTGCGCCGGGAATCATGTCCCAGTCCCACTCGCCGGCGTTGTCGTTGAGATGCATGTAGAACAGCTTGTCGGCCTGCAAAGCCAGCGCCGTGGTCGCTGCCGGTGACTCTCTGGCCACCAACGCGTGCCCCATATCGTACGTGAGCCCGACGTTGGGCAAGCCCAGCTCGGCGCATAGGTACAGCGCTCGCCCGGTGTCACCCAGCGTGCAATAGTTGCGCGATTCGTTGATCTTGAACTCGAGGCTGACGCGGATATCGCTGCGATGGCGCGCGGCCTCATCGATGCCCTCGCGCAGCCATTGCCACTGCGCCACATAGTCGGCCTGAAAGACATAGTTGTGTCCGTCGATGAGGGGGCAGCAGGTGACGGCGTCAGTGCCCAGGTCGGCGGCCAGGTCCATGCATAGCTTGAGATCGCGCACCGCAGCGGCGCGGATGGCGGGGTCGCTCGAGGTGAACGAGCCGTTGCGCCAGTGGGCGTCGCCCTTGACATTGAGATTCACCGCCGACACTGGCCAGCCCGATGCGCTGATCGCCCGCGCGCCGGCCTCTAGGTCGCGAAACTCGGCAGGATAGACCACCTCAATGCCTCCGCAACGAGGCATCTCACGCAGCAGGTCGAGGCGCTCGGCGAGGGGGCGGGGGGGTGTGTAGGTGTGAAAGCGGTCATGTTGCTCGCCCAACAGCCCGATCATCACCGCATGTCTGATTTCCACTTGATGCTCCTACAGCGACATGATGTGCGCCAGGCTGAGCAGCTCGCGGTCAACGCCCTTCTGGCGGCCGACGACGTCTGCCAACGGTGTGGTGGCCACGGTGGCCCCGTGCAGGCCCACGAGTACGCCGCGCTCGCCGCGCAGCAGAGCCTGCACCGCGCCCGCCCCCAGGCGCGAGCCCAGCAGACGATCGGCGCCCGTGGGCGCAGCGCCGCGCTGCACGTGCCCGAGGATCGAGTAGCGCAGGCTAAAGCCGGTCTCTTCCCGGTCGGCCTCGAAATGAGCGATCAGCGCCTGCGCGTTGTGCTTGGCGCCCTCGGCCACCACCACCATGGCGTGGCGCTTGCCCCGCTCGTGGGCCGCCCGCAGCTCGGCGGCCACCTCTTCGGGGGTGAGCTCGTACTCGGGGATCGAGATCACCTCAGCGCCACCGGCGAGGCCGGCCATCAAGGCAACGTATCCGCAGTTGCGGCCCATCGTTTCTACCAGAAAGGCGCGCCCGTGAGACTCGGCGGTGACGCGCAGCCGATCGATGGCCTCCAGGGCCACGTTGATGGCGGTGTCGACGCCGATGGTGACGTCGGATCCGACCAGATCGTTGTCGATGGTTGAGGCAATGCCCACCACCGGGTAGCCCATCTGGGCGAGGGCGTGCGACCCGGTCTGTGAGCCGTTGCCGCCGATGACGACCAGGGACTCGATGCCACGGCGCTCGAGCTCGTCGATGGCCTGTCGGCGGCCCGTCTCCTCAAAGAACGCCAGGCAGCGCGCGCTGCCCAGCATGGTGCCGCCCAACTGCATCTTGCCGCCCACGTCGCGACGGGTGAGCGAGCGATAGCTGCCCTCGATCAGGCCAGCATAGCCGTTATCCACGCCGATCACCTCGATGCCGGCGTCGAGGCCCATGCGCACCACCGCGCGTATGGCTGCGTTCATGCCAGGGGCGTCGCCCCCGCTGGTCAGCACCGCAATTCGCCTCATCGACACCTCCAAGACGCCTCGCGTGGCTCGCCGCCCCACGGACGGGTTCATTCTACCGACCGGGCGGCTGCTGTCAATGCTCGCGGTAGGCCTGCAGGGGGTTAGGGGAATCTTTGGCGGCGTGTTATACTTTTTGCACGGAGGGCACCTGCGTGGCGACGGCAACCATTCGGATGAACTCAAAGCTGCCGCTGGCGGTGGCAGCTATTCTGCTGTTCCTGCAGGTTTTTTCGCCGGCGCCTGCTGTACTCACGCTCCTGCTGGGCATGGGCGGCGTCCTGGTCATCGGCTACATCTGGGCACGGCAGCTTTCCAGGGGCGTGTCTCTGCAGCGCAAGCGACGCTATGGCTGGGCGCAGGTCGGCGACCTCATCCAGGAACGCTGGATTCTGCACAACGACGCCTGGGTGCCGGTGCTATGGGCCGAGATCCAGGAACACACCGACATGGCCGGCTATGACGCCAGCCGCGCCATCGGACTGGGCGCCATGAGCTCGGTCACCTGGAACACTTCAGGCACCTGCCTTCAGCGCGGCGTGTTCACCCTCGGACCGCTGGACATCGTCATGGGCGACCCCTTTGGCCTCTTTACGGTGCGCCTGCACTATGCCTACAGCGACTCGTTTGTGATCTACCCGTCCATCGTGGCGCTGCCCGACCTGGTCGAGCCGCTGGGCGTGGTGCGCGGCAACTCGCGCGCCAACCTGCGCAGCATCGAGCAGACGACCAACGCCTCGACCGTGCGCAGCTATGTGCCTGGAGACCCGCTCAACCGCATACACTGGCGCACCACAGCGCGCCGGTCACAGCCCGAGCATGAGGCGATCTATGTCAAAGAGTTCGACCTCGAGCCGACCGGCGATGTGTGGATCATCCTCGACATGCAGGCGGCGGTGCATGCCGGAGAGGGGGCCGAATCGACCGAGGAGTATGCGGTCACCCTGGCGGCGTCGCTGGCCAACCAGCTCCTGCGCGACAACCTGGCGGTGGGACTCATCACGCACGCCTCCAGCCCGATCGTCATCTCGCCGCGCAAGGGCCACCAACACCTGTGGGAGCTGCTGACGGCGCTCTCGCCGCTGCACGCCACCAGCGAGCTGCCGTTCGCCGAGCTCTTGACGCTCTTTGAGCCGGCCATCACGCGCAACATGTCGATCGCGCTGATCACCCCATCGACAGATGCGAGCTGGATCGAGAGACTCGGCCTGCTGTTGAGGCACGGTGTGCACGTGACCACGCTGCTGCTCGATGCGCCCAGCTTTGGCGGGCAGGGCAATGTACAGGGTGTAGTGGGCGCTCTGGCCGACCTGAATGTGCCAGCGCACGTCATCGATAAGGGGGTGCGCTTCCAGAGCCTGCTGCAAAAGCGCCAGCAGCAGCCCGAGTTCAGGGTGCTGGGCACCGGGCGCGTGGTGGTGGCCAAAGAGGGCGAGGCTGCCGACTGGGTGCCCGTCAACATGGCCGGGGGCGAGTCCTGATGACCTACCGAACCGCCACCACCCAGACGGCGTGGGCACGCACCCGCAGCCGCTCCTCCTACTGGCTGCTTTACCTGCTGGCCCTGGCGGCTGTGGTCTGCCTGCCGCTGTCGATCCGCGCCAGTGGCTGGGTGCCCGAGGCCAACCGCCTCATCTGGGCGGCCTTCTGGGGCTTGGGGGTTGGCTTCTTGATCGCCCAGGCGCGCGTGCCCGACTCGATGACGTGGCTGGGCAGCATGATCCTGGGCGTGGAATACAGCCTGCAATATGCTGCCAAGCTCGTGCCAGGATTGACGATGCTGCTGAACGACGCTGGCAGCGCGGCCGAGTGGCTCTGGCGCACCCTGGTGCTGCAGAACCCGGGCCCACCGCTGCCCTTTGCGCGCTCGGTAGCCTACAGCGCCACTCACCTCGACGAGTTCATCGCCAACCTCTCTGCCTGGGCCGGTGCAGCGCAGGCGGGGACGGCCAGCGAGGACATCACCGTGCTGTGGATTGTGGTGTCGTTGGCGGTCTGGCTGCTCTCGTGGCACGTCGGCTATGAGCTAATCCGGCAGCGGCGCCCCTTTGCGGCCTTGCTCCCCCTGGGAGTGGCGTTGGTGAGCAACGTGTCGTTCACCGATAGGGGCCTGACCTATGTGCACGTGTACCTGGCCATCACGCTGGCGACACTGGTCATCGCCAACATCGACCGGCTGGAGCGCCTGTGGCAGCGACTGGGGCTCGACTTTTCGCCCGAGCTGCGCCGCGACACCCTGCTGGCTGGCATCGGCATCACCGTGGTTGTGTTGATCGTGGCGCTGCTGATGCCCTACCGCACCTGGAACGACGCTGCCTGGTTCTTCTGGAACCGGGTGGGGCCGAAGGTGGAGCAGTTCTACGATCGCCTGGACAAGGCCTTTGCCGGGCGCGACCCGGTGCCTGAGCCGACGCCCGACCCTTCTTTGGCGGCGATGAGTGGACACCTGATCTCGAGCGGCCTGGGCGGCGATCAAGATACGCTGTTCACCGTCGAGGTGAGCGATCCGCGGCCTCCCGACGAGCGCGAGCTGATCGCCATGTACAACCAGGCCGACATCAGCCAGTTTGTACCGAAACGCTACTGGCGCCAGCGCACCTATGATGTGTACACGGGCAGCGGCTGGGAAACGAGCGGCCACGAGGCTGCCGAGTACGAGGCTGGAGCTGATTGGACCACACCTGGCTACGCCGGCGATGAGGTCACGCAGACCATTACGTTCGTCGAGCTCGAGCCGGGGCTGGCGCCGGCCGTCAACATGCCCGTGCGCGTCGAGGACCAGCCCTATGCTATCGTGGTGCGCGGCGAAGACGACATGACGGCGCTGGTGGTGAACGCCGAGCAGTACACGGTGGTCTCTATGGCGCCCAAGCCCACCGCCGGCCAGCTCCGGGCAGCTGAGGACGCGTACCCCGACTGGGTGGCAAACAAGTACCTGGCATTGCCCGAGGTGCCGCAGGCGGTCACCGATCTGGCGCAGCAACTGGTCGATGGGGCCGGGGCCACTACGCGCTATGACAAGGCACTGGTCATCCAGGAGTACTTGCGGCGCTTTGTGTACGATCTCGAGGTCGAGCCGCCGCCGCTGGATCGCGACGTGGTCGAGTACTTTTTGTTTGAGGCGCAGCGCGGTTACTGCGACTATACCGCCACGGCGATGGTGGTGATGCTGCGCTCGGTGGGCGTGGCATCTCGCTACGCGCAGGGCTTTGGGCAGGGGCGGTTTGACTATGATGCTGGCGTCTATGTGGTCACCGATCAGAATCGGCACGCCTGGCCCGAGGTGTACTTTCCAGCGCTGGGGTGGGTCGAGTTCGAGCCCACGCCGATCCTGAGCGTATGGACGCGCCCGGTGTCCTCTGCAGACCTCGTTGGGCAGCCGGTGGCGGCGGCCGGCGACGAACAGCCTCGAGGAGTGCCGCGCATCTTTGTGTGGGCGGCCATCTTGGCCGGTGTGGTGCTGTTCGTGATCATCTGGCCGCCCAGGCACTTGCGACGGCGCAGCAGCGATCCTCGTGAAGCGATCATCCAGACCTACGGCCGTCTGGTGCGCGCTGCGCGCTGGATCAATCTCGAGCCGCAGGGTGGGCAGACACCCGGCGAGTACCTGCGCTACCTGGCAGCGCAGCTCGAGACGCGAGGCGACTATGGCGGTGCCGCTCGGCAGGATGTGCGCGTGATCGATAGCCTGTATCAGGTGGCCCGGTATAGCCAGCGTCCGTTGGCGCCGGCCGACAGCCTGCGAGCCGAGTCGGCCTGGTCGCGGCTGAACGCCGGCCTGTGGCGCGCCTGGCTCAAGCGGCCCAAGAGAGGGCCGACGACGTAGCACCTGCTCGCGCGTGCCGGGCACCGCGCTATTGCTCTCTGCGAACAGATGTGCTACAATGATCTTTTGCCAGAGCCTGCCGCAAGGAGTCGCTGCGATGCCGTCATTCCAGCTCGTCTCGCCATTCCAGCCCACAGGCGATCAACCCCAAGCCATCGCGCAGTTGTGTGAGGGCGTGCTGCGCGGCGATCGCTTCCAGACGCTGTTGGGCGTGACCGGCTCGGGCAAGACTTTTGTGATGGCCAAGATCATCGAGGCTGTGCAGCGGCCCACGCTGGTGATCGCGCACAACAAGACGCTGGCCGCGCAGCTCTACTCCGAGTTCTCCGAGTTCTTTCCGAAGAACGCGGTTGAGTACTTTGTCAGCTACTATGACTACTATCAGCCCGAGGCGTACATCCCCCGCACCGACACCTACATCGAGAAGGACGCGCTGATCAACGACGAGATCGAGCGGCTGCGGCTCTCGGCGACCTCTTCGGTTTTTAGCCGGCGAGACGTCATCATCGTGGCCTCGGTGTCGTGTATCTATGCGCTGGGCGATCCAGACGAGTATGGCAAGGTCGTCGTCGACCTCAAGGTGGGCGAGGCGCAGAGTCGCGACCGTATCTTGCGGCACCTGGTGAGTATCTTTTACGAGCGCAACGATGCGGTGCTCTCACCCGGCAAGTTCCGCGTGCGCGGCGACACGATGGAGATCATGCCTGCCTACGGGCAGACGGTCTACCGTATCGAGTTCTGGGGAGACGAGATTGAGCGCATCGTCGAGGCCGATGCACTGACCGGTGAGCTGCTGGCCGAACATCGCGCCATCCAGATCTTTCCGGCCAAGCACTATATCACGCCACAAGAGCGCATGGAGGACTCGCTCAAGCTGATCGAAGCCGAGCTCGACGAGCGCCTCAAAGTGCTGCGCGCCGACGAAAAGTTGCTCGAGGCTCAGCGTCTGGAGCAGCGCACCCGCTACGATGTCGAGATGCTGCGCGAGGTGGGCAGTTGCTCGGGCGTCGAGAACTATTCGCGGCATCTGTCGCAGCGTGAGGCCGGCGAAGCCCCGTGGACGCTGTTGGACTATTTCCCCAGCGACATGCTCATGTTCATCGACGAATCGCACATGACGGTGCCGCAGATACGCGGCATGTACCATGGCGACCGCGCCCGCAAAGAGGTGCTGGTGGACTATGGTTTTCGCCTGCCATCGGCGCTCGACAACCGGCCGCTCACCTTTGAGGAGTTTGAGCAACACGTCACCCAGTGCGTCTTTGTGTCGGCCACGCCGCGCGAGTATGAGCAGGAGCATAGCACGCAAGTCGTCGAGCAGGTCATCCGACCCACCGGCCTGGTAGACCCTGAGGTGATCGTGCGGCCCATCAGAGGCCAGATCGACGATCTGATCACCGAGATACGACGGGTGGTGGCTCGTGGCGAGCGCGCTCTGGTGACGACCCTCACCAAGCGCATGGCCGAGGACCTCTCCGAGTATCTCCGAGAGACCGGCATGAGCGTGCACTACCTGCACTCAGAGATCGGCACCATCGAGCGAGTCGAGATCCTGCGCGACCTGCGAGCCGGCGTGTACGACGTGGTGGTGGGCGTGAACCTGCTGCGCGAGGGGCTGGACTTGCCCGAGGTCTCGCTTGTGGCGATCCTCGACGCCGACAAAGAGGGGTTTCTGCGCAGCAGCGGCTCACTGATCCAGACGATCGGGCGCGCGGCGCGTAACGTCAATGGGCGTGTGGTGATGTACGCCGACGCGGTAACCGATTCGATGCGCGAGGCGATCGATGAGACGAATCGACGCCGTGAGATCCAGGTGCAGTACAACAACGCCCACGGCATCACGCCGAGCACGATCGTCAAAGACGTCAATCGCCTCACCGACAACCTGCGCTCGGTGGCCGAGGAGGAAAAGCCGTACGCGGGCGCCACGCAGCTGCCCCGCGCCGAGTCAGAGCGCATGATCAAAGAGCTGCAGACGCAGATGAAGCAGGCGGCCGAGGCGCTCGAGTTCGAGAAGGCGGCGCTGCTGCGCGACCGTATCTTTGAGCTACGTCGCATGCAGGAAGATGGTCAGCACATCCCTGAATGGGAGCTCATTCGCCAGTACGATCGCAGAGGGGGGCGTTGAGCGTTGGCGGCCTCTTACTTGACGCTGACGGACGCCACGCTCGCCGACAGGGCCGCGCAGGCGCTGAGCAGACTGGCGCACTGTGACCTCTGCCCCAGACTGTGCGGCGTCGACCGCGGCGCCGGCCAGTTGGGCTACTGTCGCAGTGGCCGCCTGGCGCGCGTGGCGAGCTGGCACGCTCACATGTGGGAAGAGCCGCCCATCAGCGGCTGGCAGGGGTCGGGCACGATCTTTTTCAGCAACTGCACGGCGCGCTGCCTCTTCTGCCAGAACTATCCCATCAGCCAACTGGGCGTAGGCGAGGAAAAGGGCGCCGAGCAACTGGCCAGGATCATGCTGCGGCTGCAGCGGCAGGGCTGCCACAACATCAATCTGGTGACGCCCACGCACTGGGTGCCGCAGATCCTCGAGGCGCTGCTGATCGCCAGGCAGGGCGGGCTGACGTTGCCGCTGCTTTACAACACCAGCGGGTATGACCGTCCTGAGACCTTGCGCCTGCTGGAGGGCATCGTCGACATCTACCTGCCCGACAGCAAGTACGCCGATGACGCCGCAGCGCGGCGGCTGTCGGACTATGTGCGCTATGTCGAGCACAACCGGGCGGCTCTGCTGGAGATGGCCCGGCAGGTGGGCGCGCAACTGACCGTCGATGACGATGGTCTGGCGGTGCGGGGCCTGGTGATCAGACACCTGGTGCTGCCGGGCGGCCTGTCGCAGACGGCCGAGGTGTTGCGCTGGCTCGAGGAGAACCTGGGGCAGGGGCTCTATGTGAGCCTGATGGCGCAGTACTTTCCCGCACACCGCGCGGTGGGCGATGCCGTGTTGGGCCGCCGGCTCACCGCCGAAGAGTATGCCGAGGCTGTGGCCGCTCTGCACGAGGTCGGTTTTGAGAATGGCTGGCAGCAGGAGCTCTCGGCAGACGACTGACCTGCCGGCATCGAGTTGAGCGCCCTCGCGTTAGCGATTATAATGGGCGGTCCAGCAACGACGGGTGGATAGCAGTATGGCTCAGGACTGTATTTCGGTGCGCGGCGCGCGCGCCCACAACCTCAAGAACATCGATGTGGACATCCCCCGCGACAAGCTCGTGGTGATCACGGGCCTGTCGGGTTCGGGCAAGTCATCGTTGGCCTTTGACACCATCTACGCCGAAGGTCAGCGGCGGTACGTTGAATCGCTGTCGGCCTATGCCCGCCAGTTTCTGGGGCAGATGGACAAGCCCGACGTCGATCACATCGATGGTCTGTCGCCAGCCATCAGCATCGACCAGAAAGGCTCCAGCCGCAGCCCTCGCTCGACGGTGGGCACCGTCACCGAGATCTATGACTATCTGCGCCTGCTCTATGCGCGGGTGGGCGTGCCCCATTGCCCCCAGTGTGGCCGCGAGATCGTCCGGCAGACGCCGCAGCAGATGGTCGACGCGATCCTTGGCCTGCCAGAGGGCACGCGGCTGATGCTGATGGCGCCGCTGATCCACGACCGAAAGGGCGAGCACAAGCGCGTGCTGGTCGACCTGCGCAAGCAAGGCTTTGTGCGAGCTCGCGTCGATGGCGAGGTGCTGGAGCTCGATCAGGACATCGTGCTCGATCGGTACAAGATGCATAGCATCGACGCCGTGGTCGATCGCATCGTCGTGCGGCAGGTGGGCGAGCCGGAGCGGGCCGACGCTGAGCGGACGCGCCTGGCCGACTCGGTCGAGACGGCCCTCAAGTTGGGCGACGGCGTGATTCGCGCGGGCATCGTCGAGGGTGAGGAGCTGCTGTTTTCAGAAAAGTACTCTTGCCCGGTATGCGGCATCAGCCTCCCTGAGATCGAGCCGCGCACCTTTTCGTTCAACAGCCCCCACGGCGCTTGCCCGGTGTGCACCGGCCTGGGCACGCGACAGGAGCTCGATCCGCAACTGATCGTGCCCGATGGCTCGATCTCGCTCGAAGACGGCGCCATCGAGCCGTGGGGCTATGGCAATGACGACGACTATTACCAGGGCCTGCTAACCGCCGTCGCCGAGCACTATGGCTTTGCCATGGAGACGCCCTGGGAGCAACTGCCGCTGCGCGTGAGACAGGTGGTCCTCTATGGGAGCGGCAGCGACATGATCAGTGTGCGCTACACCAACACAATGGGCGTCGAGCGCACCCATGAGAGCGTGTTCGAGGGAGTCATTCCCAATCTCGAGCGCCGCTATCGTAGCACCGGCTCGGACCGCACCAAAGAGTGGGTCGAGCGCTACATGTCCGAGCGGCCCTGTCCGGCCTGCAATGGGCGCCGACTCAAGCCCGAAAGCCTGGCGGTCACCGTGGTCGGGGTGCCCATCGATACCGTGACGCACTGGCCCATCTCGCGCGCCAGAGAGTGGGTTGAGGGACTGGATGATCTACTGACCGAGCGGAGCCTCACCATCGCCCGGCAGATCATCAAAGAGCTGCGCAGCCGTATTGCCTTCCTCGAGGATGTGGGCCTCCACTACCTGACGCTCGACCGCGGCGCTGCCAGTCTTTCCGGCGGCGAAGCGCAGCGCATCCGCCTGGCCACGCAGATCGGCTCGCAACTGATGGGCGTGCTCTACATCCTCGACGAGCCCAGCATCGGCCTGCACCAGCGCGACAATGAGAAGTTGATCCAGACGCTGCTGCGGCTGCGTGACCTGGGCAATACCGTGCTGGTGGTCGAGCACGACGAGGCGACCATTCGCTCGGCCGACTGGATTCTCGACCTGGGGCCGGCGGCAGGCGAGCACGGCGGCGAGATCGTCTGCCAGGGCACGCTCGAGGACATCCTGGCCTGCCCTTCATCCAAGACCGGCCTGTTCCTCAGCGGCCAAGAGGGCGTGCCGGTGCCCAAGCGTCGACGAGCCGGCAATGGCCAGGCGCTGACGGTGGTGGGCGCTCGCGAGCACAACCTCAAGGACGTGACGGTGCGCATCCCGCTGGGATGCTTTGTGGCCATCACAGGCGTATCGGGCTCGGGCAAGAGCAGCCTGCTGATGGACATCGTCGAAAAAAAGCTGGCGCAGTCTCTGAACCGGGCCAACACCCAGCCGGGCGACCACGACGAGCTGCGCGGCATCGAGTACCTCGACAAGGTGATCAATATCGACCAGTCGCCGATCGGCCGCACACCGCGCTCGAACCCGGCCACCTACACCGACCTGTTCGGCCAGCTGCGCACGCTCCTTGCCAGCCTGCCCGAGGCCAAAGCCCGCGGCTACAAGGCGGGACGATTCAGCTTTAACGTCAAGGGCGGCCGCTGCGAGGCCTGCCAGGGCGCCGGCATCGTGCGGATCGAGATGCAGTTTCTGCCCGATGTGTATGTGCCGTGCGAGGTCTGTCACGGCCAACGCTACAACCGCGAGACGCTCGAAGTGCGTTACCGCGGCGTCAATATCGCAGAGGTGCTCGAGATGACGGTGGACGAGGCGTTGCGCTTCTTTCGGCGCATCCCGGCCATGCGCAGCAAACTCGAGACGCTCCATGACGTGGGGCTGGGCTATGTGCGGCTTGGCCAGCAGGCGACCACGCTCTCGGGTGGCGAGGCACAGCGCGTCAAGCTGGCCCGCGAGCTCGCGCGGCGCAGCACCGGCCGCACGCTCTATATCCTCGACGAGCCCACCGTGGGCTTGCACGCTGCCGACGTGCAGCGCCTGCTCGAGGTGCTGCAGCGTCTGGTGGATGCCGGCAATACGGTCGTGATCATCGAGCACAACCTCGATGTGATCAAGAGCGCCGACTGGATCATCGATCTCGGTCCTGACGGCGGCGACGCCGGCGGGCGCGTGGTGGTTGCCGGGACGCCCGAACAGGTGGCGGCCACGGCCAGCTCTTACACCGGGCAGTTTCTGCGCGATGTGCTGCCCACCGGCGCCGTGGCTACTGGCGAGCGGCTGCCCGCCGAGGCGGTGTGAGCATGGCGAGCACACGACGCTACTATCTCTGGAACATCGGGTGCCAGATGAACCAGGCCGATGCCCGGCGCGTGGCCGAAGAGCTGGAATCGCGTGGCTATGCGGCCACCACGACGCCCGAGCGGGCCGACCTGCTGCTGCTCAACACCTGTGTGGTGCGCCAGAGCGCACAAGACAAGGTGCAGGGCCGGCTGAGCTCGCTGCGGCCACTCAAAGAAGGCTCACGCGAGCGCGCGTTGGCGGTGATGGGCTGCTTTGTCGGCGATATCGAGGCGTTGCGGCGCGACTATTCCTATGTAGACGCCTTCTTCAGGCCGTCTGACCTCGAGGGCCTGGCGGCGTGGCTCGACCGCTGGGAAGTCGAGCACCGCTGGGGGTTGGTTGGCGGCGAGCCCTCGACGGCCCCGCAGGTGGCCGAGATGGTGCCGGTGAGCTACGGCTGTGACCATCGCTGCACCTATTGCATCGTGGCCCTGCGCCGCGGGGCCCAGCGAAGCCGTCCGATCGACGAGATCGTCGGCGACGTCGAGGCGCTGGTGGCAAGAGGCGCGCGCGAGGTGACCTTGCTGGGGCAGAATGTCGATGCCTATGGCCTCGACCTTGACAATGGAGCCAGCCTGGCAGCCGTGTTGCGCGCGGTGCACGCCGTCGATGGGCTGTGGCGCGTGCGCTTTCTCACTTCACATCCGCGCGAGATGTCGCCCGAGCTGATCGACACCGTGGCCGAGCTGCCGCGCGTGTGCCCAAGCTGGGAGCTGGCAGTGCAGTCGGGCGACGATGACGTGCTGCGGCGCATGGCCAGGGGCTACACCGTGGCCCGCTTCAACGATCTGGTGCAGCGCATCCGCGTTGCGACGCCTGACGGATCGATCAACACGGATGTCATCGTGGGGTTTCCAGGCGAGTCAGAGGCGCAGTTCGAGAACTCGATGCGGCTCGTCCGCGAGACGCGGTTTGATCTGGTGCACATTGCGGCCTACTCACCGCGCCCCGGCACCGTGTCGGCCACCTGGCCCGACGACGTGCCTCCCGACGAAAAGGAGCGCCGCCGCCTGGCCATCGAGGCGCTGCAGGAGCAGATCGCTGGCGAGATCAACAGCCAGCTGCTGGGGCAGACGGTCGAGGTGCTGGTCGATGGCCGCCAGCGAGGCAGGTGGCGTGGCCGTACGCGCACCAACAAGCTGGTGTTCTTTGCATCGGACGATGACTGGCTGGGACGCATGGCGTTGGTGCGCCTGGAGTGGACTGGCCCCTGGTCGATGCTCGGTCAGGTGTTGGGGCCGGCTCCTGGCTATGCCGGGTAGGCGCTCTAGCGATGCAAGAGGGCGGGCCAACTGGCCCGCCCTGTGTTAGCGCTGTGCATGCCCCCGGAACACCAACTTGAGCGGCGTTCCCTCATACTTGAAGCGCATCCGGAGCTGGTTCTCGAGGTACCGCTCGTAGCCAAAGTGCACCAGCCGCACATCGTTGACGAAAAAGACAAAGGTTGGCGGCGATACCACGTCGGCCTGAGTGCCATAGTAGATGCGCAGCTTTTTGCCCCACTTGGTGGGCGGAGAACGCCTGGCCGTCGCATCGCGGATGAGGTTGTTGATGGCGGCGGTCGATAGACGCGTGCGCCGCTCCTCATCGATGCGCAACACCAGCGGCAGGATCGCATTGACCCGCTGACCCGTCAGCGCCGAGATGAACAAGATGGGCACATAATCCAGAAAGCGGAGCTCGCGCCGCACATACTCCGTATAGGCCGGCATCGTGTGGGCATCTTTGTCCACTGCATCCCACTTGTTCACCAGCACAACCACGCTCTTGGCCTCTTCGAGAATGTAGCCGGCGATGTGGGCATCCTGCGCGGTGACTCCGTCGGTGGCGTCCAGCAACAGCAGCACCACGTCGGCGCGCGAGATGGCGCGCATCGAACGCACCACGCTGTACTTTTCGATGCCCACCTCGATCTTGCCGCGTCGGCGAATGCCCGCCGTATCGATGAGCACCAGGTCGCGGTCTTGATAGCGCAGTTTGGTGTCGACGGCGTCGCGGGTGGTGCCGGGCACACCGGTCACAATGGAGCGCCCTTCGCCTGTGAGGCGGTTGAGCAGCGAGGATTTGCCGACATTGGTGCGGCCCACCAGCGCAATGTGTAGCGCTTCGGGCTCCTCCTCCTCATCGGGGAGCTGGGGCAGGGCAGCCACGATCCTGTCGAGCAGGTCGCCCGATGCCAGGCCGCGCTGGGCCGAGACGGCGAGGGGCTCGCCCAGTCCCAACGCATGGAACTCGTGTATGGCCATCTCGCGCTTGAGGTTGTCCGCCTTGTTGACCGTCAACACCACGGGTTTAGCGGTCCGCCTCAGGATATCGGCGATCTCGTGATCCGGGCCGGTGACGCCCTCGGTGATATCGCCGAGCATGACGATGACGTCGGCTTCCTGAATGGCGAGCTCGGCCTGGGCCCGCACCTGCAGCGTGATCTCGTCGGCCTCGCCCAGAACCAGGCCGCCGGTGTCGACCAGCGAAAAGACCTTGCCACCCCATTCGACGTCGCCATAGATGCGGTCGCGCGTGGTGCCGGGAATGTCCTCGACGATGGCGCGGCGCTCGCCGATGAGCCGGTTAAAGAGGGTGGACTTGCCCACATTGGGGCGGCCCACCAAGGCTACTAGAGGTTTGCGTGGCATCGTGTTCCCCGTTCGGCTAGGGTGTGGTGCTCGACTGCGGCGTGCGAGTGGGCGCAGTCGTGGGCGTGATGGTCGGCGCCAGAGTGCGCGGCGCGCCGGGCGTGGTCGTCGGCATGCGCGCCAGAGTCACCTGCACTGTCTCGGGCAGCATCTCTTTGACGGTCAACTGCTGCAGAGGCGAGTCGGCCCCGGCCACCATGTTGATGCGAGGTCGCAACTGGTGCGTGCCTTCGCCCAACGACGAGACATCCAACGTCGCATCGAGCAGGCTGGTCTGCAGGGTGTCGAGGATGGCCGATGGCCCCGTCAGCAGCACATCGACCACCGGCACCGATAGGTCGGCTGAAAGGCCCTCTCCCAGGCCCACGATGCGCAAGGGCAGCTCGACCGTGGCCCCGCCGATCACGGGGTCGATGCCGACGTTCACGGTGACCTCAAAGGGCTGGTCGGCCGAGGCGCCGTAGACCTGTACTCCGTCGGGAAGCGACAGCGGCAGCCGGTCGGCAAAGCTGCGCGTCGCGCCGGTGGTGTCGATCTCGCCGGCGGCATCGACCACGCTGCCCATGGTGTCGATGACGTTGGGGGGGCCATAGACGGTTACGGTTGAGGGCGACACGCTCACGCTGCTCACAAAGTAGCCGCGGGCGGGCACGCCACTGGTGCGGGCGCGCACCGCCACCTCGCGAAAGTTCTCACGCTTCTGCACCACAATCCGCACTGTGACATCGGTCGGCTCCACCTTGACCGACTCGACCATGCGCCCCTCGCTGTCGAGCGCGCGGATGCGCACCGTCTCCTCGTAGGTGGTGCGCTGGTTGGCCACCGACACGCTCCCCACCACGCGCGCCACCGAGTCGACGGCCGACCGAGCCCCTGAAAGGCTCACGGCTACCGGCTCGATGCTGGGAGCCATGGCATCATACCCCAGGGGCAGCTCGTCGCTGTCGGTCACATCCATGGTCACGGGCAGCTCGCGCGAGACCAGCGGCTCGACCTGCACGATCATGCTGTCCTGATAGACGTCGTCGATGGTCACGGTGCGATCGGTGCAGACGACCTCCACCGGCACGATGTTCACGCCAGTGACGACGTTGGACCAGTCGGCCGTGGCCACAAAGCTGTCGACCGTAAGCGTCTCCCAACTCGACGCAAAGGCCCGCACATCGACCTCGACAGAGATGGAGGGCTTGTTGGTCACCACCATATTCTCGGGTCGGTTCTGCACCTGAATCGGGATGGGCTCGGGGAAACGGTCCTGACGAGGGCGCTCCTGCTCATAGTTGGCGACCAGCCACACGAACAGCGCCAGCACCAGGGCCAGCATCGCGGTGCTCAGGTGGTTGAAGATCCTGCGTGACAACACGGGCGTGCTCCCAGCTATTGCGCGTCTCTTGAGCGGCCCCAAGCTCGCCGTTGGCGTCGCAGCTCGCCCGACGAGGACAGCAGGGCCATCAGGAGGTTGGTCAGCGAGCGCGCATCCAGGTGGCGCACGATGCGGCCGTTGCGCGCCACCGAGATGATGCCGGTCTCTTCAGAGACAACCACCGCGATGGCATCGGTCTGCTCGGTGATGCCTACGGCAGCACGGTGGCGTGTGCCCAAATGGGTATCAGACACGATCACCTCGGCCAACGGCAAGACCACCGCAGCCGCCACGATGCGGTTTCCCCGTATCACCACGGCGCCGTCGTGCAACGGCGTCTTGGGGAAAAAGATCGTCTGCAGCAGCTCTGCCTCCACCGACGAGTCGAGCTGCACGCCTTGCTCGATACGGTCTTGCAGGCCTGTCTCGCGCTCGATCACGATCAGAGCGCCCTGCCGTTGAGCCGACAACCGCTCGCATGCCAGAGCGATGTTCCGCACCATCTGCTCGCTGTGCCCTTCGCGGGTGGCCCAGGGCAGCCAGCTCACGCCAGCGCGGCCCACGCGGTCGAGAGCGCGACGCAACTCGGGCTGCAGCACGATGGCGACCACCACCAGCAGCGCCTGGCCGCCGCTCCGCAACAGCCAGCTAAAGGCGGTGAGCTGTGAGATGCTGCCCACCAGGGCGATCAAGATCGCCAGGATGATGGCACCACGCAAGAGCTGCATGGCCTGAGTGCCCTGCAACAGCCTGAGGGCTCCATAGATCACCCCAGCCACCAGCAGGATGTCCAGCACGCTGGTGAGGTTGATCTTGGACAGGATCCAGAACAGGTTGGCAGCCAAGTTAGCCTCTCAGTAGCCTCACCAGAACCGCCTTTTGGGCGTGCAGCCGGTTCTCGGCCTGGTCGAACAGCCACGAGCGCTCGCCGTCGGCCACCGCATCGGTGATCTCCTCTCCTCGGTGGGCCGGCAGGCAATGCATCACCGCCACCTGCGTTCCAGCAGCAGCCAGCAGGCTGTCGTTGACCTGATAGGGTGGAAAGACCTTGCGCCTCTCGGCTGCTTCGGCCTCCTGACCCATGCTGGTCCAGGTGTCGGTGTAGATCACGTCGGCGCCGACGACGGCCCGCCTGGGATCACGCTCGGCAGTGATGGCCCCGCCAGTGCTTTCTGCAAGGCTCGACGCCCTGGTCAAGACCTCGGGCAGCGGTTCGTACCCCGCCGGCGTGGCATAGGTCACCCGCATGCCGGTGAGCGCCCCTCCATAGAGCAGCGAGTGCAGCACATTGTTGCCGTCGCCCACATAGGTGAGGCGCACACCCGCAAGACGGCCGAGCTTTTCTTGGATCGTGAGCAGGTCGGTCAGCCCTTGGCAAGGGTGCACGAGATCGGAGAGCCCGTTGATCACCGGGACCGACGACCAGCGAGCGAGCTGGACAAGATCGCTGTGGACGAACACGCGCGCCATGATGCCATCCACATAACGCGACAGCACGCGGGCCACGTCAGGCACGCTCTCACGATGGCCGAGGTCGATCTCGGCGGGGGCGATGTAGAGCGCATGGCCTCCGAGTTGTTGCATGGCCATCTCGAACGAGACGCGCGTGCGCAGAGACGGCTTTTGAAAGACCATCGCCAGCGCCTTGTTGGCCAGCAGAGGCGCGTTGCCCCTCTTCCTGAGCTCTGTCTTGAGCTCGACGGCCAGGGCCAGCAGGTCGCTCACCTGGTCGGGGCTCAGATCGGCCAACGAGAGCAGGTCGCGCTTCATATTCCACTCCGTGCGTGCGCTCATGTGGGCTTGATCGCCCATATCAAGTCATAATGCACTTGCCAGCGCTCTGTGTCAACCTCGCGGTAGCCGATGCTGCGCAGCAGCGCCTCGAGGTTGCCCCGACCGGCATGGCGCAAGGGCAGCAGCCGAGCATCGATCCCCACGCGGTTGGACGTGAGCAGCAGACCTCCGGGCTTGAGCACACGCCTGCACTCCACGAGCGCCTCGCGCGGGTGACCAAAGAACTCGAGCGCCTCCAGACAGGTGACCGCATCCACCGAACAGTCGGGCAATGGCAGGCGGTGGGCATCGCCAACGATCAGGTCCATCGCCACGCCTGTCGCTGCCAGCTGCCGGGTGGCCTCTGTCAGCATGCCCTGCGAGCGGTCGAGGCCTACGATCGCGCCCTGATAGTCTCCCGCCAGCCGCAGTGTCAACGCGACGCGGCCGGTGCCGCAGGCGATATCGAGGACACGGGTGCCGCCTAGCTCGGCCAGCCTTTCGCTGAGCGGTATGCCGATGTGGCGTGCCTCGTTGACCGCCTTGAGGTTCTTGACGCGATCGTAAGAGCGTGCTGTCCAGTCGTACAGCAGCGCCACCATGCGAGCGCCGAGATAGGTGCCCTCGGTCACAATGAGCAGATAGTAGCCGATGCCGAGGGCGATGGCCGCCGCCAGCCAACACGCAATAGGTGGCATGCCGACTAGAGCCAGTAGGAGACGGCCACAGCAGCGCATAGAACGGACAGGGCTGCCAGCAGCCGATAGGTGATGGGCGAGACGACATCGCGAGGCAGCGCCAGGTGCGCCAGGCTGAGCGCCCAGATGGGGCAGGCCAGGGCCGGCTGAAAGTTCAGCGCCGGGACCAGCCCCAGCCCCAGGCTACAGATGACCGTCGCGGCCCGGCCAACGCGGCCTTCAGCGGGGCGCAGCGCTGCGGCGATGACCGCGCCCGCCAGCAGGGCTACGACGACATGAGGCAGAGCCAGTGGGCGGTCCAGCGCTGTGGCGGCACACCAGGCCAACGCCGAGAGCAGCGCCACCTGCAACCGCTCTGCAGCGCCGGCCAGCGCCAACAACGCCAGCAATGCACCGCCCACGGCGATGATGAGCGACACCTGGGGGGCGTAGAGCTGGGTGAGCAGCACCAGCAGCGCGGCCGCCAGCAGCCCCAAGAGACAGGCGCGACGCACCTCCAGGGCCAAACCCGTGCGGCCCCAGGTCTGCAACACGGCCAAACAACGGCTGGCGGGCGCCATTGGCCGGCCATAGGGGACAGCGGGTGTGGTCCCGCCAGGGTGGCGATGAGCCTGCCTGACGAGGTCGCCGAGAGCGCCGAGGCCACACAGCGCCTGGCTCAATAGGACGCCACAGATGACCCACAGCGTCACAGCCGGAAAGACCCCTGGGCCAGACCAGCGCGACAGACCGCGGCTGATGAGGCCTCCAGCCACAGCGAGTGCCGTCGCGAGCATCGCCCGCTGAGTTCTTGTCACCACCACCCCCATGCCAGCATTGCGTCGAGTATAGCATCAGCAGCACTGAGGGTGAATTGAGGGCGTTGGACTGTGGCACAAAGCGAGCGCCCGGGCGCGGGGCCAAGGCGCTCGCAGAGACGACCGCGACGGCGTTCAGGCCGCTTCGCGTTGTGACTCCTGAGTGTCGCCTGCGTCCGCGGCATCATCGTTGCCAAGGCTATGGATGCCCAGGCTAATGCGATGCTCGACCGGGTCCATGCCCAGGATATCCACCGAAAGCTGAGCTCCCTCGACGATGTCGATGCCGACGACGGCGCCGCTGGCGTCGAGCTCTGATGTGTGAACCAGGCCTTCGACGCCGGGCATGAGCTGCACAAAGACGCCAAAGCTCACCAGGTGAGTGACGGTGCCAGCGACGACCATGCCGGGGCCAAAGGCGGCGGCCGCATCCTTCCAGGGATCGGGCAGAGTGCGCTTGAGCGATAGCCCGATGCGTTGTCGCTCGCGATCGACGTTGAGCACGACGACGCTGACGGTGTCGCCGATCTGCACCACCTCACGGGGATGGCTCACTCGCTCCCAGGCCAGCTCAGACAGGTGCACCAGCCCATCCATGCCGCCCAGATCGACAAAGGCGCCGAACTCGCACAGGTTGCTCACGGTGCCAGAGCGAACGTCGCCCACCTCGATCTCGTCGAGCAGACGCTCTCGCTGCTGAACGCGCCATTCGCGAGCTGCAGCACGCTCCGAGAGGATCAAGCGCCGACGATTGCGGTTGACCTCGATCACCTTGAGCGCCAGCGTAGCGCCGATCATGCTGGCTGAATCACCCTGGCGCCCGGGATGGGCGCCGTAGAGCACCTGCGACGCCGGCACAAAGCCCTGAACCCGGCCGAACTCGCACAGCAGGCCACCCTTGTTGTAGCCCACGACGGCGGACTGGATGATCTCGCCAGTCTCGAGCAGGGCTTCGGCCCGCAGCCAGTCGGTGTACTCGCGCGCCATCTCAATCGAGACGACCACCTGGCCGGTGCTCTGGTCGGTGCGCAGAATATACACGGGCAGGGTCTTGCCAACGCGGAGACTCGCCAGCTCCTGCTGAGGCAGGCTCGAGAGTTCGTTGGGAGCGATCACCGCATCCTGCTTGGACCCGATGTCGAGCACAATCTCGCCAGGCGAGACGCGCAGCAGCGTGGCCTCGCGGATGTCTCCACGTCTGGGAGCTGTGTACCCAAAGGTGTCGCTGTACTGCTCCCAGATGGTTGCGAAATCCAGTTGGTCTAGCTGCTCTGACGGCTCCATGGGGTTGTCCTCACATCTTCGTGGGTTCTGCCCTCACGACAAACGGCGCGACCGCGCTGCGTCTCTGTGGCGTAAACGCATGGTCACGCCTGCGTTCACCGCGAGTTCATCCTTACGATTATACCAACGCAACAGCGCGTTGTCAACGAAATCAGGACAAGTTGAGCCAAGTTATGCTCGTCAGAAGCTGATTCTGCGGCAGTTTTCCCCTATAATCGGCGCAAGTGTCGTTGCGCACCTTTGCGATCGGCTAGGCAGTCGCGTAGGCCCGAGGGCTTGCAGGTCAACAGGGTTTTGGGCAATAGGTTGGCGCCGCCTATACTTGAATCCCGGGCATGAGACCGTGCCCCAAGCAGCGATGGGAGGGCACCAATGACCCGCTTTATTTTCTGCACCGGTGGCGTGGTCTCTTCACTCGGGAAGGGCGTTACTGCTGCCTCGATCGGCCGAATCCTGAAATCGCGCGGCCTCAAGGTCGTCATCCAAAAGCTCGACCCCTACCTCAACGTCGACCCGGGCACCATGTCACCCTACCAGCATGGTGAAGTGTATGTGCTCAGCGATGGCACCGAGACCGATCTGGACCTGGGCCACTACGAGCGCTTTACCGATGTGTCGCTTTCCAGCAACGCCAGTGTGTCGACCGGGCAGGTCTACTCTGAGATCATCACGCGCGAACGGCGTGGTGACTTCTTAGGCGGGACGGTCCAGGTCATTCCCCACGTCACCGATGAGATCAAGCGGCGGATTTGTGCGCTGGCCGAAGAGAGCCAGGCCGATGTCGTCATCGCTGAGATCGGCGGCACCGTGGGGGATATCGAGAGCCTGCCCTTTCTCGAAGCCATCCGACAGATGCGCCAGGACGTTGGCTATGGCAACACCTGCTACACCCACCTGACGCTGCTCCCCTACATCAAAGCCACCGATGAGCTCAAGACCAAGCCTACGCAGCACAGCGTGCATCAACTGCGCGGCATCGGCATTTCGCCCGACGTGCTGCTCTGCCGCGCTGACTATCCCATCGCTCCCGAGCTGCTCGACAAGATCGCCCTGTTTGGCTCGGTCGAGCGCAAAGCCGTGATCCCGCTCGAAACGGCTGCGTCGATCTATCAGGTGCCGCTGATCCTCGACCGCTTTGGGTTGGGCGACTATCTGGTGGAGCGCCTGGGGCTCGATGGCCATGCGCCCGACCTGGTCGAGTGGGAGGACTTTTTGCAGCGGCTGCGAGAGCCCGAGGACGAGGTGCGCATTGCCCTGGTGGGCAAGTATGTGGCCCTGCACGATGCCTACCTGAGCGTACACGAGGCGCTCATCCATGCTGCTGCGCACCATCGGCGCAAGCTGGTGGTCGACTGGGTGAACGCCGAGGATGTGGAAAATGGTGACTTGAGCGACCGTTTGGCCCTTGCCGATGGCATTGTGGTGCCGGGCGGATTTGGCCCGCGGGGCATCGAGGGCAAGATTCAGACGGCCCGTTTCGCGCGCGAGCGTCACGTGCCCTACCTGGGATTGTGTCTGGGCCTGCAGGTGATGATCATCGACTTTGCGCGACACGTGGCCGGCATGTCGGGCGCCAACAGCACCGAGTTCGACCAGCAGACACCCTATCCGGTAATCGACCTGATGCCCGATCAGGTTGGCGTCATCGACCGCGGTGGGACGATGCGCCTGGGCAACTATCCGTGCGCGCTGCTGAGCGGCTCACGGGCGCAGCAGGCCTATGGCCTGGCCGCCGTCGATGAGCGACACCGCCATCGCTACGAGATCAACAACGCCTTGCGCGAGGACCTGGCGCAGGCGGGCATCGTGTGGAGCGGCACCTCGCCCAGCGGCAGGCTGATCGAGGTGGCCGAGTTGCGCGATCACCCCTGGATGATGGGCAGCCAGTTCCACCCCGAGTTCAACTCGCGCCCGGGGCGACCGCACCCCCTGTTCCGCGAGTTCATGCGGGCGGCTATCGCCAGGCATCGCTGACGCCGCTGACAAAGCGAGCCCCGCACCATATCGTGCGGGGCTCGTGATGCGACTGCCTAACGCAGGCTGCCTTCCTGTTTGTAGCGGTCGAAGAGCTGTCCCCAACCCGTCTCACGACGCCAGCGGTCATACACGTGGCGCTCTTTGAGCGGCCAGCGATAATAGTCGTGGTACGCTTCAGAGACGAACGCGGTGGCATGCACCAACGGCGTGTGAAAGAGCACCTTTTGCAGGAACTTGGTCGGCCCATACCAGGAGAGCCAGCCTAGCACGCGATGCAGGTTGACGCCCACCTCGAAATGCCAGTTCTCGCCGGCGATGTCGTCGCCAACGATCTCGATCTCGCGCAGGTCGCCCACGCCCAGACCCTGCTCGTGGGCCATGCGGATGTACTTGATCTGCAGCGGATCGAACCCCATCAGGCTGGCGGCCACTGCGTCGATGGCCACCTGGTCGCCGCTCGCCAGGATGACGTTCTTGACCTCGGGCTTCATCACACGCGGGCCGGTGCCGTTGCCGGCCGTGGTGCCATCCATCACCGCAAAGACGCCTGAATGGATCTCTTGCTGTATCTTGAGCAGGTCAACCAGCGTCTCGTGGATCCAGGTGTGGGTATAGTGCCGCTTGTGGTTGAGCAGGCCGCCAAAGGCGTTCTTCATGGCGCCCGTGGTGGTGGTGTAGATGTGGCACTTGACGGTGGGCAGGTGCACGATGCCCTTGTTCAAAAAGTAGGTGGGAATACGAATGCCCTCGGGATAGATCCTGGGCAGCACATCCATCTGAGCCTTGGGCTCGTACACCTCCCACGACATGTCACTCTCTTTAAAGTTGTAGAGAACGGGAATGCCATAGCGCCGAAAGATGGGCACATAGTTGTTGAGGTCCTCGCCCTTGAAGGCGTTGGTGACCACCGTGCGGTTCTGCACGCACACCTGGTTCTTGTAGCCGCGACGCTCGAGCGCGCGGATGGTGCCCTCGAGCTGCCAGGGCGTGGTATTGGCGCTGGGGAAGGGAAAGTGCCAGGAGATATTGTCCTTGAGGATCACGGTGGTGTCGGCGGGCAGGTGCTTTCCCACCTGCGCCAGCCCGATCAGCCGATCATAGTCCTCGAGGACCGTCTCGGGCGTGGCCTTGAGCACGGCCACCGCGGCGCGTGTTGTCATGTCGACTCCTTCTGGGCTACTCGGCGCCACGTTGCGCCGAACCACTATTCTACCCCAGGCGTGGCCCCCGGTCAATGGCGCCCGCAGTTGGCGGCGTAATGGCCAGGGCGGCTTGCTCCGCGGGGCACAGGTTGGCGCAGGCGACGATGGCGCGCCGCTGAGCCTCGAGGTTGGCGACGGGCGTGCCATCGGGGATCTCACAGCCGGCGCCGCTGATGCTCTTCAGGCCGCCGGCGGCCAGGCAGTAGAGCGTCCAGGCATACGCCTCATCGGGCGTGCCGCGCAGCATCACCGCAACAGGGTCAAAGTTGCCGCAGAGCGCCGGGCCGTCGCCAAACGCGGCCGTGGCTGCCGGCAGGCTCACCATCCAGTCTAGATCGATGATGTCGGCGCCGGTCGAGGGCATGTCGGGCAGCAGGCGCGACGTGTTGCCGCAGATGTGCAGCCGCGCCAAGGCGCCCGCCTCGTGAACCGCGGCTACGATGCGCCGCTCGTGGGGCAGCGCCCAACGACGATAGGCGGCCGGCGAGATCTGCGAGGCGACCGCGTCGCCGATGCCGACGAGATGGGCGCCCGCCGCCACCTGAGCCCGCGCAAAGGCGATGGCCTGCGCCTCGCACAGGGCCAGCAGCTCCTCGACCCATTCGGGGCGATCGTACAGATCGAGCAGCAGCGTCGATACCCCACGCAAGTCGGCTGCCTCGGCCAACGCCCCCTCGACCCAGCCCATCACCGGCACAGTGTTGCCCACTCGCTCGCGCAGGCCGCGCACGGCGTCCAGGCGGTCGCTCATGCGCCGGCCCCGCGAAGGCTCTACAACGTGCAGTCTGGCCAGCGCGCCGGGCTCGGAGAGCAGCGGTTCGGCCGCCACAGGCAAGGCGTCCTCGGGGAAATCCACCTGTAGCCCGAGGTCGCAGGCCTCGCGGTAGGGGTCAGAGATGGCCTGCACGATGTCCAGCCCCAGATCGTCCACCATGGCCAGGTTGGCGTGCACCAGCGTGCGGTGATCGAGATAATAAGCGCGCAGCGGCGCGCCGATGTAATGCGCCGCAAAAGTCATCATGATGTCCCAGTTGGGCGCACGGTCGCAGGGGCAGCCGGCCATGCGCGCCAGGCTGAGTTCGAGGGCGTTCATCGCCGTCGGCTCCAGTAGGCGGACTCCGAGGAGTGCGCCATCGCTCACCTCCGGGTGTTGGACGCTCGGTGTTGGCTCATGCGCATTGTGGCCCGTAACAGCCCAAAGCGCAACCTCCGCCCGTCGCTCCCGCCGATCAGGCCGGCTCGAAGCGCAGCGCGGCAGAGTTGATGCAGTAGCGCCAGCCGGTGGGCTCGGGGCCGTCGTCGAACAGATGGCCAAGATGGGCGTCACAGCGGGCGCAGAGGACCTCGTCGCGCACCATGCCGTGCGACGTGTCGCGCCGGGTGTAGACGGCCGCCTCGGCCGCCTCGAAGAAGCTGGGCCAGCCGGTTCCCGAGTCGAACTTGGCCGCCGAGGTGAACAGCAACAGGTTGCAGCACACGCAGTGATACTCGCCCGCGGCGTGGTTGTCCCAATAGGCGTTGGCAAAGGCGGGCTCGGTGCCCTTTTCGCGGGTGACGCGAAACTGCTCAGGCGTGAGCTGAGCGCGCCACTCATCATCGGTCTTGGTGATGCGCTGCATCTCAATGGCTCCCTCTGTAACAGGCGTATGGGCCGGGCCTGGTCGGGCGACAAGGCCAGCGCGCCTACAGGCGGCCAGCAGGCCCGACGCCAGCAACGTCGCGATCAGGCTGCGGCGATTCATCGGCCACCTCGTTGTAGAGTAATCAGACTAAACAAGTCTGATTATACGAACACTGCCGAGAGACGTCAAGCGGCGCCGGGCCTGCCCCGGCGCCGCAGAGTCACAGGAGAGGGCCAATGGCTAGTAGAGCAGGTCCTCGAGCAAGGCAGCGCCAGTGGGGGGCTCGCCAAAGCTGGGTATGGGCAGCAGCTTGCCCTCTGCGAGGGCCGACTGGTGCGCCACGATGCCCGGCGCCGCATAGCGCGCCGCCTGCCAGACGTGGTTGGGCGGCAGCCGGCCCGAGTCGGCCGCGCGGCAAAAGTCGTCCACCAGGAACTGGTGCGAGCCCAGGTGGCCGTTGTGCAGGCCCTGAAAGCTCTTGGGCAGGCGGCGGCGGTTGTGGATAGGCGCCACGCCGCTGAAAAAGTCGGCCTGCACGCCTTCCTTCTTGCGAGCCTCGATGTCCTCGGGCGAGAGGCGCACCGGCGTCAACAGCTCGGTCAGGTCGATGTTGTCGCCGCCGTGGGTGATCCATACCTGGGCGTTGGCCTGCTCCTCATAGCAGCCCAGGGTGCCAAAGATGCTGGTGCGCACCGAGCTGCGCCCGCGGTGGCCCACGCGCCTGAACTCGTTGATGCGACACATGCCGCCGTCAGAGGTGCGGAACAGCGCCGACTCGTTGGAGAAGGGGTTATCCCACAGGTTGCCGCCCACGCGAAAGATGTCGTCGTCGCTGCGGTCGCGGTAGCCCAGGCAGGAGACCTGCGTAAGGCTGGCGCCCGTGACGCCGATGATCATGCTGGTCGAATGGGTGGGATAGAACATGGGCGGAAAGCCGGCCGTCTGCTTCCACTGCTCGCCGCCGCTGTGCTGGTAGGCCTCGTAGAACCCGTGCCCCATGTCGTGCAGGTACTCGCCCTCGCCGTAGACAAAGTGGCCAAACTCGCCGGCCTGCCACTTTTGCCGGCAAAAGACGCTGCAGGGGTAATAGTACGAGGTCTCGCCCAGCATGTACATCAGCCCCGTCTGTTGCACCGTGCGCACCAACTCGCCCAACTCGTCGAGGGTGACGCCGGTGGGCACCGCCGAGTAGACGTGCTTGCCAGCGCGCAGCGCCTGCACTGCCTGTGGCCCGTGCAGCCAGCGCTGCGTCAAGAGCGCGATGGCGTCGACGTCGCTGTCGCACAGCTCGTCGAGCGAGGCATAGGTCTCTTTGATGCCAAAGCGCGCCGCCTGTTCGGCACGTCGCTCTGGAAAGACCTCGGCGATGACGACGTCACGCACCAGCGGATGCGCCTGAAAGAGGGGGATAAAGCTGCCGGCAAAGCTGCCCGCGCCACAGACACCGATCTTGAGCATGACTCCTCCTGCGGGTGTCGATTGTGTTGAGCATAGACGCAAACGGTGCGGCATGCCAGCCTAGTGCGTGGTGCAGCGCGGTGCGCTCGGCAGCCGCACAAAGAGCGCGGGTGCGCCCCAGGTTACCCATAGGCCGGTCAGAGCGTAGAGCAGGAGGCGCCCGATAGACGCAACGCCCGTCGTGGGCAGCGCCAGCGAGATTGCGCCCAGCAGCCCCGCCACGCCCAGGCCGTACAGCGCCCGTTGCAGCCGCTCGGATGCGGTGGTGGCATCGGCAAAGCGCACCCGGCGGCGCTCGATGGCATAGCCGGCCAGCAGGCCGGCCCCGAACACGGCGGCCGTCAAGGCCTCGGCCGCACAGAGCGCCAGGCCCGGCAGCAGCACCAGCAGCGCCAGCAGAGCGATCGGCAGCGTCAGCCGGCGCTGCGGCGATCGGGCGACGCGCCTGTTGCGCACCAGGGCATAGCCCGCCAGCACGAGCGCGCCGGCGATATAGCCGCCCAGCAGGTCGGTGGGAAAGTGCGCCGCCAGGTAGACGCGCGATAGTGGCACCAGCAACAACAGGGCGCCGTAGAGACACCAGAGCCACCGGCGCGACCAGCGCATGGCGATATAGCCCCACAGCACCACGGTGGCCTGGGTATGGCCGCTGGGCAGCCCATAGCCGCCGGCGTGAGTCAGGATGTCCACCCCGGCGTGCAGGTCGGCCGGACGTGGCTGTTGCAGCAGCGCCTTGAGGCCAGCGTTGAGCAGCGAAGAGAGCACATACAGGCCCGCCAGCTCGAGCGCGGCGCGGCGGTCGACGGCCCAATAGAGCACCGCCAGCAGCGCCGCCGCAAAGGCCACACTGCCCAGCGCCGTGAGGGCGCGAAAGGGCGCGTCGAGGGCAGGGCTGGCCTGCTGCAGCCAGCGGATCATATCGAGACCCCACTCGAGCACACCGACCGGCATAGCGCAACGCCTCGCAGTGCCTAACTCAGGCCCGTCAGGCGCAGGTCTTGGATGGGGTAGGGCAGCACCAACCCGTTGACCTCGGCGGCGCGGGTGAGGGCGACGATGACGTCGGAGCCGATGTCGAGCATGTTGCTGCTGTGGTGGTCGACCCAGTAGCGCAGCGCCAGCGAGACGGCGTAGGGGCCCAGCTCTTCGGCGTGAATGATGGGCGCGGGCGCCGCGAGCACGCCGTCCACCGACGTCGCCGCGGCCAGGAGGGCGGCCCTGGCGAGCTCGATATCCTGCCCATAGCCCAGGCGGATCATCACCGTGCGGCGCAGGTGCGGCGCCAGCGAGTAGTTGGAGATGGGCCCCTCGAGCACCTGCAGGTTGGGGATGATGACCTGTTGGCCGTCCCAGGTGGCTAGGGTGGTGTCGCGAGTGCTGACGGCCAGCACCTGCCCGGTGTGCTCGCCGATTTTGACGGCGTCGCCGATGCCAAAGGGGCGACGCACCAGCACGATGATGCCGGCCACAAAGTTGCGCGCCAGGTCTTGCAGGGCAAAGCCGATGGTCAGGCCCGCCACGCCCAGCCCTGCCAGAAAGGCGGTGACGTCAAAGTTCACCTGCCCCAGCGCGGCAATGCTGAACAGGATCAACACCGCCCAGCGCGCCAGGCGGGTGATGAGCTGCTGCGTCTCGACCTGGGGGATGCGCCTGGCCGACCAGTGCAGCAGCCAGCGCTCGGCCAGCCGCGACAGCAAGATGCCGGCGGCAAAGAGCATCAGCGCGCTGATGAGCCGCGGCACGAACCGGATGGCCGCGGCGAGCAGTTGCGACAGGTCGACGGCGGGCATGGGCGCCTCCGGGCGTGGGTGGGCCGGTGAACCGAGAGCCAAGGCCGGCCCATACTCGCACGGGTGGCGCGAAGCGTCAAATCGCGGCGCTGCTCAGTTATTCAGGCCTATGGCCACACTAATCCGCAGGCCGCCGGCGCAGGTCTCGCGCAGTACGTAGTGTGAATGATCAGACGGCGACCAGTCGCCGGCAGCGTCACAGGCCGACCAGCGGACCTCGACCGACCAGAGTCCAGGACAGAGGGAGGCCGCAGCCCAAGTCTCGGGTCGAATGGCGATGACGCCCTGCGAGTGGTACCAGTCGAGTGCCCCTGTGTAAAAGGCCTCGATCTCGGCGATCGTGTTGACGGCGCGGCCGCCTTCGACCGACAGCACCAGCGCCGGGATGTCCCAGGCAGCCACAATCGCGGGTACATGGCCCGAGGTGAGCGCCTGGCCAAGCTGGCCTAGAAAGGCGTCGATGTGAGAATGCTGGACGGGCATGATCTGACTCCTGTTTTCGTGTGGGCGAGCTGTTGCGCCGCCAAGGCGCACAGGGTTAGCGAACGACGATCGTCTGGAGCGTCACGCTATCGCTGACAGCTCCGTTGAGATGCACGGTCTCGCGCTCCATAGATGGCCACGAATAGAGCCCAACCTGAATCTCATAGTTGCCAGGAGGTAGGGTATCGGGCAACAGCACTGGATAGCTGTCCAGCCACAGTTGACCTGTCTCCCAGCTGCTGGTGGGCGAACGCCCCCCAGCTGGAGGGCTATCATACTGAGCAATCAAGCGTCCACTCTGGTCTACCAGGTGCACAAACACGGTCAAGTCGGCAGACGGAGGTGAGAGTACGTCCCAGTAGATCCCCACGACGAGCGCTTTCCCCGGCTCCAGTTCCGCACCGGATAGTGTATAGCCCGCCAGCACTATGCTCTCACCAAAGACCTCGTCTCTGGGGTGTTGGACCGACTCGCGGCTCACGGCCAGGATATTGCCTGGGCAGGGCAGAGTCGCGATCAGATGCGGGCCCGGCTCGGCAGGCTGCCCATTCGGGGCCGACACGGCCAGACCCGGCCCTCTGCGCCCGTCCGATACGCCTATCTCCAGACGCACGCTTGCAGAGCCCAAGGTCGACGGCACGTGCAAGGGTGTGCGGCTCACGATCGTCTGGTCCGGGCGCCACGCCCGCGGTGAGCTGGAGGCCGCTGGCCAGAAACTACGTTCATCCAGGAGCTGCCCACTTTCGTCGAGCAGCGCGACGTGTGCATAGGCGTCAGTGCGAGTGCGTGCCTCTCCTGTGGCCTGCCAGTACAGACTCAGCTCGAGCCACGTACCAGGAACTGCAATGGAAGGATGGACACTGTACCCGGTAAGCCGCGCCCCGCCAAAGTCCAGGTCGAGCCTCGAAGCGGCCGATAGCTCTGTCAAAGTAGCTTCGAGAGGCGGCGCATAGCGCGGCCACACCTGGGATTGCGGCAGCCACACGGCGTACCCCGCCAGTGACGTCGCGATCACAACACTGATGGCAGCCTGTGCCCGCCAGCTAAACAGCGCGTTGTAGCCCGCAATCAGCACACAGACCAAGCCCCCGATCGCAGGGAACAGATAGCGTGCATGCCCCGCACCCTTGCTGGTCACGGAGAACTGCACCATCGCGCACGCGACCAGCCCCACAGCAAGCAGCGCCACGACCCAGCCTGGCCACGTCGGGGTGACCAGACGGCGCCTCACCATGCAGATGGCCTGCAGAAGTATGCCCATCACAGCCAACCCAGTTGCTATCCACAGGTACCTACCAGTCCGCGGGAAGGTCATGTGCATAAAGCCAAAGCTGCCCCAGAAAGTGCGGCCCAACTGAGCTACGAACTCGTGCCAGAACAGGCCCCAGCTATAGGGCGTATCGCGAAAGTTGAACCAGAAAGCCTCACGAAACGCCGACCAACCAAGTGGATCACCGTATAGGTACATGTTGCGCACAAACCACCAGCCGGCGATGCCCAGACCTGTTAGGACAATGATGGCCGACTGAGACAGAAGGGCGCGCCATGTCTTGCTCCGACACGCGTACAGCGCATAACCCACGAGCATGATGGGCAGCAACAGGAGGCCGGTGGCCTTGGTCAGGATCGCTCCGCCCACGAGCACTCCTGCCAAGACCGCGCCGTTGCGACGTGGGCCCTGCAGAGCCGTACGGGCCGCCATCAGTATACCCAGGCCAAAGAGGCTGATGATCAGGGGATCGTGATGGACCGTGCTCGAGGAGTAGACGAACGAGGGGTTGAAGGCCACAAGGGCTGCCGCTCCCAGCGGAGCCCAGGGGTGTGTCGGTAGCAGAATCCGAGCGAGCTCGTAACAAGAGACGACAGTGACTGCCCCCAGGAGGATCGAGAGCAACCTTAGCGTATGCAGGGCCAGGGCGGTCCTGCGCCACGGCCAGGCATCCTGGCCGTAGTGTAGTACTACATTCCACCCATTCGAGCCGTTGTTCTCATGCCACACGAAGTGAGGGTTCGGCTGAAGCACATCTTGGGCGTCTGACAGGTCAAAGGGCGCGATCACCAAGGCGCCCAGAGCATAGTAGAGGGGAGGGTGGTGCGCCATGGCTACGCCCGATTTGCCGGCTGCTGATATGGTGGGCAATCTGTGATGGTCTCGGATAAAGGTCACATACGCAAAGTGCGCCCCTTCATCCACGCCCTCGCCCACCGGCACGCGGACGCTGTACCATATGCCGAGCGCAGCGTAGAGCAACGTGACCACGATCACGCGCCACCGATGCGCCACGGAAGGCTCACGCATCAACTACGCTACCAGGCACCAGGAGGCCCATAGGCTGCGTTCCTTTAGCCTCTCTTCCGCACGGGTTCGAAAGTACAGCCTTCAGCATAGCGGAGTATGCTCTGCATTGCTGGACACTGTGTCAACGAGTCTAGCACATCGTGCCATATCCTGCACTCGGCGTCAGCCATGGAGCACGTACCGAGGTGCATCGTTGTACAACACAAAGAACCCTCTTCCTGCCTGGAAGAGGGCTATCTGGTGGCGACGACTAGATTTGAACTAGTGACCAAGGGCTTATGAGTCCCCTGCTCTACCGCTGAGCTACGTCGCCAATATTAGTAGCGGGGCCAGGATTCGAACCTGGGACCTTTGGGTTATGAGCCCAACGAGCTGCCACTGCTCCACCCCGCATCAACAGACTCCAGTATACTCGCTTTCTGCGCGGCGTCAAATCGCCTTTTCGGGCGGGCTGCGGCCCCTTCATTTGCGCGCCTGTCGGTGTCGCGCTATAGTTTTCTCTTGGAACGTAAGGAACCTAACTATCGGGGGTGGTATGGAGCACAGCGCCGAACTGGCTCAATCCATCATCAACCGCTTGCTCACGCTGATCCGCTATCAGCACCGCTTTGGCCACAAGATGCGCTCGCTGTATGGCATCGGTGGGCGGCAGCTCAGCGTGCTGCGCTTTCTCGAGAGCGACGGGCCCCAGTGTGTGGGCGATATCTCGCGGCACCTGTGGGTGCGCGACGCCACCACTTCGCCCCTGCTCGAGCGCATGGAAGCAGACGGTTACATCGTGCGGCGGCGCAGCCTCGTTGACAGCCGCCGTCTCATCATCGAAGCTACCGACAAGGGGAGGGAGGTCTGCAAAGAGGCGCCGCTGGGGCCCATCAACCGCCTGCGCCAGGCGCTGCCACAGCTCGACGAACCTGAGCTCGCTGAACTGCTGCACGCGCTCGACCGACTGGTCGAGCTCGCCGACGTCGACCCCGACATCGCTGAGTGAGGATCTAGATGCAGACGATTTTGCGCGTACTCAACTATGTCAAGAAATACTGGTTTGCTGAGGCCATCGCTTACCTGTGCATGTTGGGCATCGCTGGCGGCCGGCTGATCAGCCCCAAGATCATCGAGCGTATCGTCGACTTGGGCATCGAGCAGGGCCAGGCCGATATCCTGCTGAACCTGGTGTTGCTGTTGATCGGCGTCACCCTGGTGACCGGGTTCTTTCGCTACGGCGAGGGCTATCTCACCGAGAGCGTCTCGCAAGACGTGTCGTACGACATGCGCAACGAGGCCTACGCCAAGCTGCAGTCGCTTTCCTTCAGCTACCACGATCGGGCGCAGACGGGCCAACTGCTGGCGCGTATCACCAGCGATGTGGAGCGCCTGCGCATGCTCACCGGGCGAGGCCTGCTGCGACTGGTCGACAGCGTTGTGCTGCTGGTGGGCACAACGGTGCTGCTGCTGCGGATGAACGTGCCTCTGGCGCTGCTTTCTTTGGCTGTCATGCCCGCCATCTTTTTAATCATGCGCAAGTACCGGTCCACACAACACCCGCGCTTTCGCGATCGTCAGAACAAGATGGCAGTGCTCGCATCGCGCCTCGAACAGAACCTCTACGGCATGGACGTCGTGCGCGGCTTTGCTCAGGAGCACAAAGAGATCGAGCGCTTTGGCAACGACAACCGGGCTGTCTATGACGTCTCGCAGGCCATCGTGCGGCTCGGCTCGCTGATCAACCCCTTTGTGGTGCTGCTGGCCAGCGCCGGCAGCGTGCTGGTGCTCTGGCTCGGCGGTCGCCTGGTCATCAATGGCGCGCTGACGCTGGGCCAGCTTGTGGCCTTTAACACCTACGTGCTGCAGCTCGTCGGCCCCATGCGTCGCCTGGGCTTCCTGGTTACCTCGATCACCGAGTCGCAGGCCTCGGCCGAGCGCGTGTTCGAGATCCTCGACGCCCGCTCCGAGGTCGAGGACCGCCCCGACGCCAGGCCTCTGGGCCCCATCGAGGGACGGGTGACATTCGACAACGTCAGCTTTGGCTACCTGGCCGGGCGCCCGGTGCTCGAGAACGTCTCATTCACGGCCGAGCCCGGGCAGATCATCGCGCTGCTCGGCCCCACCGGCTCGGGCAAGACGACCATCACCAACCTCATCCCCCGCTTTTACGATGTCACCGAGGGCGCCATTCTGGTCGATGGTGTCGACATTCGCGACGTTGTGCTCGAGTCGTTGCGCAGCCAGATCGGCATTGTGATGCAAGAGACGCTGCTCTTTGGCAACACCGTGCGCGAGAACATCGCCTTTGGGCGCCCCGAGGCGACCCAGGAAGAGATCGAGATGGTGGCCCAGGCTGCCGCGGCCCACGACTTTATCACGGGTTTCCCCAACGGCTATGACACCGACGTGGGCGAGCGCGGCGTGACGCTTTCGGGCGGCCAACGTCAGCGCATCGCCATTGCCCGCGCGCTGCTGCTCGATCCGCGCATTCTCATCCTCGACGACGCCACTTCGAGCGTCGACACCGACACCGAGCTCAAGATCCAGGCGGCGCTCGATGGCCTGATGGCCGGGCGCACGACGTTCATCATCGCACAGCGCGTGTCTACCGTGCGCAACGCCGACCTGATTCTCGTCATCAACCGCGGCAAGCTGGTCGCCAGCGGCACCCACCGCCAGTTGATCGCCGAGTCGGGCATCTATGCCGACATCTACCACCGCCAGTTGCGGCAAGACCTCTCAGAGACGGAGGTGGCGTGATGGCCTTTAGCTTTACCCCTGGCGGTGGGCACGGCCCGCACCTGCATGTCAGCGACTTTGAGGATGTCACCGGCAAGGCCTTTGACCGCAAGATCACGATGAAGCTGCTGGCCTATCTCAAGCCCTTCAAGCGCGAGATGGCCTGGGGCGTGCTGTGGATGTTCGTCGGCGCCGGCCTGGCGCTGCTGACGCCCTATCTGATCAAGCAGGCCTTTGACGCCTACATCGCTGTGGGCGACGCGCCCGGCCTGACCTACATCGCTCTGCTGACGCTGGGCGCCTATGGCCTCGAAATGGTCGCCACCTGGCAGCGCAGCCTGACGCTGCAGACCGTGGGGAACAAGATCCTCAACACCATGCGCGGGCAGCTGTTTGCGCACTATCAACGACTGAGCATGAGCTACTTTGACAAACACGGCACCGGATCGCTGATCTCGCGCGTGCTCAGCGACGTCGGAGTGATCAACGAGCTGCTCTCGCAGGGGCTCATCACCATGCTGAGCGACATCGTGATGCTGGTGAGCATCGTGGTGGTGATGCTGGTGCTGGACACTCGACTGGCGCTGCTGACCTTTGCAGTGTTGCCGTTGATGGTGATGGCTACCTACCTCTTTGGCCGTCGCGCTCGTGTGGCCTACCGCACCACGCGCGAAAAGGTCAGCATCCTCACCGGCCGCCTTGCCGAGGATATCAACGCCATGCGGGTGGTGCAGGCGTTTACCGAAGAAGACCGCATGGGTCGCGAGTTCTCGCAGATCAACCGTGACAATCGCAATGCCAACGTGGAGGCGGCCAGGCTGGCCTCGATCTTTACGCCGTCGATCGAAGTGCTGAGCACGCTGACGACCGGCATCATCCTCTGGTTCGGCGGTCGCGCTGTGGCTCAGCACACGGTCACGCTGGGCGTGATCGTAGCCTTCTTGAGCTACACATCGCGCCTCTTCCAGCCCATCCTCGACCTGAGCATGATGTACAACACCTGGCAGTCGGCCATGGCCGGCGGCGAGCGCATCCTGGGTATTCTGGCCGAGGAGCCCGACATCCAGGACAAGCCCGATGCGCTGCCGTTGCCCAGCACCGAGGGCCATGTCGAGTTCCGCAATGTGAGCTTTCGCTATGTCGAGGACGCTCCGGTGTTGCGAGATGTCTCTTTCGAGGTTCTTCCGGGCGAGACGGTGGCCCTGGTGGGGCCGACCGGCGCCGGCAAGACCACGATCGCCGCGCTGCTATCACGCTACTATGATGTGGGCGAGGGCGCGATTTTGGTGGATGGCATCGACATCCGCAACTTCAAGGTGGGCGAGCTGCGGCGGCAGTTGGGCGTGGTGCCGCAAGAGCCGTACCTGTTTGGCGGCACCATCGCCTACAACATCGCCTTTGGCCGCCCCGACGCGAGCATCGAGCAGATCATCGCCGCCGCCGAGGCTGCCAACGCGCACGAGTTCATCTCGAGCCTGCCGCGCGGCTATGACACTGACGTGCAAGAGGGCGCCACCAACCTCTCTCTCGGACAGCGCCAGCTCGTGTGCCTGGCGCGCGTGATTCTGGCCGAGCCGCAGATCCTGATCCTCGACGAGGCGACATCGAGCGTTGACCTGCGCACCGAAGGGTTGATCCAGGATGCCATCGAGCGGCTGATGGCGGCGCGTTCCAGCCTGGTGATCGCCCACCGCCTGGCCACCGTCCAGCGGGCCGACAAGATCCTGGTGATCGATGGCGGCCGCATCGTCGAACGTGGCACGCACGCCGAACTGGTGGAGGCCGATGCGCTCTATGCCCGGCTGTACGCCTCGCAGTTCATCACCGCCTAGCTACAGTCCGAGTGCCAATAAGGAGGCTGTGTGGAGATCGATCGCGCCATCTGCAGGTTCGAGCGGGGTGGTCAGGTTTGTCTGGGGCTGATCCTGGGCGGCCAGGTGTATGATCTCACGGCGGCTGATGCCGAGAGCTACGGCTCGTTGACGGGTTGGCTGCAGGCCGCGGCAGGCCGTGAAGAGGCGGCCATCGACGCCGTGCTCGCGGCGTCCAAGAGGCTGGCGCCGGTGGGCGCCGCCGACGACCTGTTGCTGGGTCGAGCTGGCCTGCGCCTGTGCAAGCCCATCGATGCTCAGGAGGTCTGGGCCTTTGGCGTCACCTATGAAATGAGCCGCGAGGCGCGCATGCGCGAATCGGAAGAGCCCACGATCTACGGCCGCGTGTATGAAGCCGAACGCCCCGAGGTCTTTTTCAAGGCCACGGCGCACCGCGTGGTGGGCCCGGGCGAGGCGGTGGCCATCCGGGGAGACTCGCGCTGGGACGTGCCCGAACCCGAGCTCGCCTTTGTGGTCACGCCCGCGTTTGGCATCGTGGGCTATACCATCGGCAACGACATGAGCTCGCGCGACATCGAAGGGCAGAATCCGCTCTATCTGCCGCAGGCCAAGGTGTACGACCGCTGCTGCGCTCTGGGGCCCGTCATCCGCCTGGCGACGGGGTTCAACCCGCTCGATCTGGGCGTCACCTGCACCATCGAGCGCGCCGGTGAGACCGCCTTCCGCGGCGAGACCCGCACGTCACGTCTGCATCGCTCGCCAGAGGAGATGGCGGCCTACTTGAGACGCTGTAACTCGGTGCCCGCGGGGGCGTTCGTGCTCACGGGCACCGGCATCGTGCCACCCGACACCTTCACGTTGGCGCCAGGCGACATGGTGCGCATCGCCATCGAGGGGTTAGGCGAACTGGCCAACCCGGTGACGCGGCTGGCCGTCTAGCGCCCGACGACCAGGATGCTGCGGGGGCGGCTCCTACGAGCCGCCCCCGTTTGCTGTAGCCAGCAACTGGGCCAGGGCGCCGTCCCACGCCTCAGAGCTGCGCGTCATCTTGGCAATGCGCACATCGGCGAAACGCGGCAAGAGCTTGGCCAGCTCGAGAGGCGCCTGATCCCAGCGTTCGTCCACGATCACGTCGCGCAGACGGTCGGCGGTGGGCTGCACCCATTCCCACTCCAGGCGAAAGCGATCGGCCTTGAGAAAGTAGTTGCGCTTTTCCCAGGCATCGCAGGTCGTCTCGATGGTGCCGGCGATGCGGTCCAGCTCTAGCACGATGGCCGCTGCCATGTCGCGCGACTCGCCGTCGAGCGAGCGCTTGGCCACCATCTGCCGCAGAATCTCGGCTATGGTGCGACGTGCGGCATTGCGGACGCTGCCAGGGCTGCTGCTGTTGATGACACGGCTCATGCTGGGCTTCCTCTGGTAGTATGTGCTTGGCGCCCACGGTCATAGATCGGGCCATAGACCTCGCGGTCAAAGGGCACGCAGCCGGCCTCGCCGTGGTCGCGCATGATCTGGGTGCAGCGGCTGCAGGTGATGCAGGCGCGCCGTCGGTCGAGCGTGCCTCGCTCGATCAGGTCGCGAGCAAAATCTGGATAGGCCAGCGCCTCGCGCCCCACGCCGATGATGTCGGCGCCGCCCTGCTCGAGCACTGCGGCGCCCACATGTCCCAGGTGATGGCGCAACCACGAATAGCCCGTGCCCATGATGACCAGCTCGGGCTCGGCGCGTTTGACGGCTGCGGCCAGGTCGAGCAGCCGCATCACGCCTATCAGCGGGTGCTCGTCGGGCAGCGCCCCGCCCACGACGTTAGCGTCAAAGGGGCGGTTGACGTGCGGCGAAAAGTAGGGGTTGCCTGCCGTGACGTTGACGAGCGTGACGCCGGCCTGGTGGAGTAGATGCACCAGGCGGAGCGGCTCGGCCAGATCGGGCAGGGCGGCGTCATGCTGGTCGACGCCCCAGCCCCACGGAAAGGGATGCGCGTCGTAGATGTTGAGCCGCAGGGTGATCTGTATCGCTGGCACCTGTTCGCGGATGCGCCGCACCGTCTGCAGCAGAAAGCGCGTACGGTTCGCGAACGGGCCGCCATAGCTTCCGGGCCGGGTGTGGGCCGCCAGCAGCTCTGAGAGCAGATAGCGGTGACAGCTCTTGATGTCCACCCCATCAAAGCCGCACTCGGCCGCCAGACGTGCGGCCGCCACGTAGGTCTCCTGCAGGCGGTCGAGCTCGCCATCGCTGATCACGGGCTGGTCGGCCGCAATGCCCATCGCGCGGTCGAGCACGCCATCGTGGTGCGCCAGGATGGGCGCAGGGCGGTCGACCGGCCGGCTGTAGCGCCCCGAATGCGTCAGTTGGATGACGGCAAAGGGGCGATGGTTGCTGCCAAACGCGTCCGCGGCGGCCGCCAGCGTCTCCTCACGCAGCCGCGCGATGGCAGGCGCCGTCTGGGCAGTGAGGCAGAGCTGCCTGGGGTTGGCGCGCGCTTCGGGCGTGATGGCCGTGGCCTCGAACCAGAGTAGGCCGGCCCCGCCGCGCGCAAAACGCAGGTAGCGGCGGCGCGTCAGCGCATCGGGGCCGCCATCGCGGGTGCCATCACAACCTTCCATGGGGTGGATGCCCAGGGCGTTGGGCGCCATAGCCGCGCCGATTACGACAGGTTGGGCCAGGCGAGCGAGGCTATCGCTATAGGGCAGCTCGAGCCCCAGCCGAGCGGCTTGATCCAAGAGCTGCTCGCTGGCGCCAAAGCGGAATCTGCTATGGACCAAGGCCATCCTCGTGCGTGACGGATGGCCAACCATACCATCGGCAGCTCCGGCTGTCAACAGTGCGGCCTGGTTTGACGCCCGGCGGCCGATGTGCCATTGTTGGTCATCTGACGTGAGAGGGTGCGATGCAGGTCTGGCTTGATGGCGACGAGGTGGCGGCGTCGACCGGCATCGTGGTGCCGGCCTACTTTTCGGCTGGCGCCGACGACGAGACAGTGACCCGGCTGCTGCGCATGACGCTGGCCGATCTGCCGCGCGTGGTGGCGCCTGAGGCGGTGTTCGTGGTGACCGATGGGGATGCGCGCACTGCCAGGCTGGCCGAGGCGCTCTTGCCCCGCTTGGCTGGGGGCATGCGCTTGCTGCCGCTGCCCATGAACCAGGGCAAGCTCGGCGCCATGCGCGCCGGCACGCGAGCACTGCTCGACGCCTGCCCCGCGGTCCAGTATGTGGCCTACCTCGATGGCGACGGCGACCACATGGCGGCGGTGGTGCCGCGCCTCGTGCGCACGGCCGCCTATATCGCTGCCGCCAGGGGCACGGCCGATGTGCTAGTGATCGGCAGCCGCGCCAGCCGCTCACGACCGATGGGCTGGCTGCGCGGGGAGCTCGAGGAGCTGCTCGACCAGGTGACCATCGACGCCCTAGCCTTTGCCCTGGCTCGCGAGGGACGCGTGCTCGACACCTCGTGCTGCCTGCCCGGCCGCGCCTGTGACGTCAGCAGCGGATTCAAGGTCTACACCCGGCGGCTGGCTGCACGGGTGGTGGCCGCCGAGCCTCAGTTCATGGGTACGCTCTCGCGCTCTGACTATGATCACTATGGCCCCGAGACGACGTGTGTGGTTGAGGCGGCGCTGTCGGGCGCCACGCTGGCCGAAGCGCAACGCCCGACCTGGGACGGCCAGCCCACCACCGCCTTTGGAGAGTTTCGCGTGGTGACGCTGTACGGCGAGCTGCTCGCCTGGGTCTGGCAGCGGCTCGACATTCCGGTGGCCAACGCCGCCCTGATGTTCGACAACCGTGCCCCGGCGCGCGAGCTGCGCACCACGCGCGACGGCGCTCAGGCGCTGGTCGACGTGCGCGAGTATGCCCTGTCGCGCCTGCAGGCCTGGCGACAGGACGGCGATGCGCCGCATGACGCGCTGCCGCTGCCGCCCTTTTTCTGAGGCGCGCGAGAAGGCTGCTATGTCGTCTGACCGTGCCCGCCCCGAGCGTCGTAACGAAGTGAGCCATTGGCTGGCGTTAGTGGCCATCATGGCCGGGGCTCTGGCCGTGCGCTTCTGGCAGCTCGACGCCTTGCCCCCCGGCGTGTACCGCGACGAGGCCATTAATGGCCTCGACGCGCTGCGGGTGATCGCCGGCGAACGGCCGATCTTTTTCACGGCCAACAACGGGCGCGAGCCGCTGTACATCTATCTGCTGGCAGCGAGCATCCACCTGCTGGGCCGCTCGCCGGGTGCGCTGCGCATCGTCTCGGCGCTGCTGGGGACGGTCACGGTCGCAGTCGGCTATGCGTTGGGCCGCCAGCTCTATGGCGCGCGCGTTGGCCTGGCGATGGCCGCGCTGTTGGCCGCGGCCGCGTGGCCGGTCAATCTCAGCCGCATCGCCTTTCGCGCCGGGGCCCTGCCGCTCTTTCAGGGCGCGATGCTGGCGCTGCTCTGGAGCGGGTTGCGGCGCCGCAGTACGGGGCACATGGTCGCTGCGGGCCTGTGCTGGGGGGCGGCGTTCTACACCTATCTGGCTGCTCGCTTTACGCTCGTCGCCATGCCGCTGCTGGCCGCCTACCTCTGGTGGCGCCTGCCCTCAGCTCGTTGGCCCCGTGGCTGGCTGTGGATGGCGCTGGCGGCGATCCTGGTGGCCGCGCCTCTGGGACTGTACATCGCGACGCACTGGCAAGCCACGATGGGCCGGGCTACCCAGGTCTCGGTCTTTGACGCGGCCATCAGTGGTGGCCACCCCTGGCGGGCTCTTTGGCGCAACGTCTGGGGCGCACTGCTGGGTCCGTTCGTCCGTGGCGACTTTATCCCGCGGCACAACATCCCGCTGAGGCCTGCGTTTGGTGTCGTCATGGCCCCCGTGGGGCTGCTGGGTCTGGTGGTGCTGATGGCGCGCGCCAGGCGCGATGCCGCCGCAGCGCTGGCGCTCATCTGGTGCGTCGCAATGGCGCTGCCCACCGTGCTAGCCGAGAACGCGCCTCACTTTCTGCGCGCGGTAGGCGTTTTGCCGGTGCTGTATCTGTGGCCGGCCGTCGGCCTCGCCTGGCTGGCCGATCGTGTCGCGGCGCGCTGCCGCAGGCTGGCGATTCCACTGATGACTCTGGCGCTGGCGGCGGCCGCTGTCGTCGAGGTGCAGGCTTACGCCGCGCACCTGCGCAGCGAGGCGGTCTACTATAACTTTGAGTCGGGCGCCACAGAGCTCGCGGCGCAGGTGAACCGCTTTGTGGGCGCGGGCTGGCAAGGCGAGGGGCTGCGCGTGGCCCCCGTCGAGCCGTCGTCCGGCCGCACGGTAGCCGTGGATCGACGCCTGCGGGCCAACTACCCTGCGCTCGACTACCTCATGGCCGCCGACACCCAGCTCATCGATCTGGAGCAGGTGCAGCCCGGTACGAGCACCCCTTTGGTGCTGGCGGTGTGGCCCTATGGCGATACGGCGGCAGTGATCTCGCGCTTGCCCAGCGGTCAGGTGCTCGATGTACGCCGCGGCGCCTGGGAACGGGGCGACCTGGAGACCGAGGCGAGGCCGATGTACCTCTGGGTGCAGGTGGGGGCGGCCGAGCCGCCGACCGTGGCCACCCAGGCGCGGTGGGCCGGGGGGATTGTGCTCGAGGGCTACACCCTCGACCGCCACGACGGCCAGATCGACGTGGCCCTGTGGTGGCGCGCCGAGCAGCCGGTCGAGCGTGACTATACAGTCTTTTGCCAGGCCATCGACCAGGGGGCACTGGTGGGCCAGGCCGATGGTCAGCCCGCCCTGGGCCTGGCGCCCACCAGCATCTGGCATGCTCACAGCGGCATAGTTGACCGTCGAGTGCTGTCTGTGGATAATGACGGAGCGTCACACTCGGCGGTGCACGTCGGGCTGTACGACCTCGCCACTATGGAGCGGCTGCCGCTCGTGTCGATCGATGGCGAGGAGACGAACGAGACTCAACTGGTCCTGCAATAGGCAACCAATACTCTGGGGAGTCGAGGCATGAAGCGACTGTGGTGTGTGTTGTGCGCTGTCATGGTGGCGCTGGTGATCTTTCTGGGCTTGACGGCGAGCGTGCTGGCCGATTGCCCCGGCAACGCCCTGGTGAACGGCGGCTTTGAGGGTGGCTTTTCGTCGCGCGGCGACGATTGGCTGCAGGTCGCTAACGGCTGGACCCCTTTCTGGCAGGACGGGCCCAACCAGAGCGAGGGCTACAACCGGCGGCCCGAGTATCGCGCTGAGGACGCGCGTGTGTATGGCAACCGCCGTGTTCGTGAGGGCAACTTTGCGCAAAAGATGGACACGCTCTTTGGCACGCACCACGGCGGCATCTGGCAGCAGGTGTCTGTGCCGGCGGGCAGCCGACTGACCTTCCGCGTGTTTGGACAGTCGTGGAGCTCGAACAAGGACGACCCCGCCGTGTCCAAGGATAGCGGCCGCTATGAGATGTCGGTGGGCATCGACCCGACGGGCGGCACTAACTGGACGTCGGGCAACATCGTCTGGTCGCCGCGCAACGGCGCCGCCGATCAATGGGTCGAGCTTTCGGTGCAGGCCACCGCGCAGGCGGGCACTATCACCGTGTTCATCCGCGGCGATGTCGAGTACCCTGTCAAGCACAATGATTCGTACTATGACGACGCCTGCCTGACGGTGCAGTCGCCGCCGACCGCCACTCCCAGACCACAGCCTACCGCTCAGCCGACGGCGACGCCCGCTCCCACCGAGCAGCCAGAGCCTACCGCAGAACCCGAACCGACAGCCACGCCCGAGCCTGTCCGGCAGGTGGGCACGCTGGCCATCGGCGTCTTTGCTGACGCCGACGGTGACGGCCTGCGTGGCGAGGACGAACAGGGTATGGCCGGCGCAGAGGTGACGGTGACCGATGCCGCGGGCAAGTCGCTCGTCACAGTGATTCTGGGCATGGATGGCCTGACCGTGGGTGATCTGCCGATCGGCGATCTGACAGTGATGGTGACGCCTCCCGAGGGGTACGAGGTCAACCGCTTTGCCGAACGCCCGGTGACCACTCTGGCCGGCGAGACCGTGGCTATCGACTTTGGTCTGGTCGAATCCAAGCAACCTACGCCAACGCCAGAGCCCACTGCAGAGCCGGCCGCCGCCCCCACGCAGGTGGTGGCGCCGACAGCCACGCCCGTGCCGACCACGAAGGGGCAGGGCGGCCTGGCCCAGTATAGCGGCATCCTGGTGGCCCTGCTCGCCGTCCTCTTGCCACTGGGCGTGCGCGTGTTCGGCCGCCGCTGAGCCGTAGCGTGGCGGTCTCCTTGAGCCGCGTGCTCGATCGGGATCGGGCCAGAGAGGCACTGGGTGTCTCTCTGGCCCTCGCGTTGAGCCTGCTCGCGGCGGTCCCCCTCTGGGCTGGCGAGGGCATGGTCTACACACGCGCCGGCGGCGACTCGCCCTTTTTACTACAGCGCGTGTACGAGATGGCCCGGGCGCTGGCTGACGGACCGTTGCCCGTGCGCTGGATGCCCTCCGCCAACCTCGGGCTGGGCTATCCCGCCTACAACTATTACGCTGCGCTGCCTTACTATCTGGCGGCGGTGCTCCATCTGGCTGGGCTGGGCATCATCGCGTCCATACAGGTGACGCAGGGGCTCGGCTTTGCGTTGGGCGGCCTTTCGGCCTATGGCCTCGGCAGAGCCCTCGGCCTGCGACGCCCTGCTGCGATGGCTGCAGCCGGCTTCTTTACGTTTGCCCCGTTTCACCTGGTCAACGTCTATGTCCGTGGAGATTCACTCTCCGAGTTCTGGGCGATGGGCCTGGTGATGGCCTGTCTGTGGGCGGTGGCGCTGCTCAGGCGTCGCCCCGACGCGGGCGGCGCTCTGCTGCTGGCGGCAGCCTATGCGGCCCTGGTGCTGGCCCACAACATCACCGCGCTGTTGGCATCCCCGCTGATCGGGCTGGTGTTGCTGGCCTCGCTGTGGCGCAGCGAGCGCAGAGCGGCTCTGGCCCTGTATGCCGTTGGGGCGCTGGTGTTAGGTCTGGTGCTCAGTGCCTGGTTCTGGGCGCCCGCTCTGGCAGAGCGTGGGCTCGTACAGCTCGCCGAGCAGACCACAGGCTACTTTGACTTTCGAGGGCATTTCCGCGGCGCCAACCTGGTGCAGCCCTCGCTGGCGTTCGACTATGGCGTCGGCGCTGATGGCGGCGCCTTTCGTATGGGGCTGGTGCAGGCGCTGCTGGTGGCGCTGAGCCTGCTGGCGGTGGCTGTGCGCTGGCACAGAGTCCAGAGTCGCCCGGTCTGGTGCGCCTACGGCCTGGGCGTGGTGGCGAGCACCTTGCTGATCACGCCGCTCACAACGGTGCTCTGGGAGCGCCTGCCCCTGCTGGCCTACGCGCAGTTTCCATGGCGGTTGCTGGGCGTGCAGGCGGTCCTTTCGGCGCCGCTGGTCGGGCTGCTGGCCGAGGTGTGGCCTGGGCGTCGAACGCGACTGCTGCTGGCCGCCGCGCTGGTGACTGCCATGGGCGTGGCCAGCCTGATCGACTTGCATCCTGACCGGCTGCCTCTCACCGAGGGCGACGTGACCGCCGAGCGGCTGTGGCTCTTTGAAGGCTATTCGGGCAATATCGGGGGCACCGTGCGGGCCGAGTACCTGCCTGCAGGGATGGTGCCACGCTACTTCACGTCGCCGCAGCTGCTGGCCCGCAAGGCGATCGTTGGGCCCTGGCCGCTGGGCGGCGCCGCCATGGCGGCCGAGCCGCTCACCCATCATGCTGCCGCGCAGACCTGGCGCGTGATCCTCGAGGCTCCGGAGCGGCTGGTGTTTCCGGTGGCAGCCTTTGAAGGGTGGGGCGCCACCATTGATAGCGCCCCTGCCGAGATCGTGGCTCTGCCCGGACTGGGCCTGATCGGCCTCGACGTGCAGGCTGGCGAGCACGCCATCACGCTCAGTCTGGGCCGCACGCCAGTGCGTCGCGCCGCCGAGATTGCGGCGTTGACCGGGTCCGGCGTGTGGTTGGCGAAAGGCGTCTGGTGGGCAACTCGTCGCCGGCGACGCGCCGTGGTCAGCGTGGCCGCTGGCGTCTTGCTGGTGGCTGCCGGGGTCTGGGCGCTGGGGCGGCCGCTGCCTGGCCCGGCTGCCGATCGGCATACGGGCCCGCTCGTCATGGACATGGGCAGCTATCCCTACCTGCACCACGAGCCAGACGGCCTGCGCATCGGCTCGACCACGCTGCTCGACTATGCCTACAACGCCGACACGTTGGCGCCCGGTGATGATCTCGCCATCGACCTTGCCTGGCTGCGACCGGCCCCCGAAGAGACACTGCAGTTGCGCCTGATGGGCCTGAGCTCGCATCTGCACGATCAGAGCGTGGACTGGGTCGAAGAGCTCTCTGCCATCGATGCCACCCAAACGCGCGTGACCATGCGCCTGCCCGACGATCTGCCGCCCGGTGTCTATGTGCCGCGTGTGGGCATCAAGCGTGGCGGCGAAAGCCTGGCGATCGAGAACGTACGCGGCACGCTGCAGAGCCGCACCTGTCTCAGGCCGATCTGGGTGCTGCCGCGTGCTGCCGGCCCTGAGACAACAGCGCCACTGGCCGAGTATGGCGATCCTCATACACCGCCCACATTGGCGCTGGTGCAAGCCGCCACCACGGGCATCAAGGGCCATGATCTGGAGTTGGCCCTACGGTGGCGCGTGCGACAGACGCCCAGGCAGAACTATGCCATCTCGGTGCGCTACCTGCACGCCGACGGCAGCACCCTCAAACCGCTCGATCTCGCGCCGCTCTCCCCTGACTATCCCACGGGGCTGTGGCGCCAGGGCGAGCTGATGACGACACGCCTGCGGGTCGCGGTGGGGCGAGATGAGGTCGAGCCGGGCGACAGATGGGAGATCGTGCTGTATGATCGCGTGACGCTCGCGAGCATCGGCGCGGGCCTCGTCCCCGTGGAGCTCGACTAGGGCAACGGCAGCAACAGCTCGGTGCCCTGACCTGCACGCACCAGGCGGCCGTCGAGCACCTGCAGCGTGCGTAGCGTAAAGGCATCATAGACGGTTAGCACGCCCGCATCGGCCTGTCCATCCAGGGCGCGAACGGTGCGCGTGTCTTGCGGCCGCCACCCGGCCAGCCACTTGAGGGTGGGTATGGCGCCGGTCACAGGGGTGCCGTCTGACTTGGCCTCGCCGGCCGCACCGCGCACGCCCAGCGACACGGAATAGTCAGCCGTCAGGGGGCGCAGCGCCAGCAACTCGGCAGTGAGCTGGCACGAGCTCCCCTCGCAGGCGCCGCTCCAGCCGGTCAGCGCCATTTCGCCCCCCAGGGGCACATAGCGTTGGCCATAGGCAGCCAGATCGAGGCCTATGGCATCGCGCGCCTGGCGATGCCAGGGCGCCAGCAGGTGCACAGGCGCTTCGGCCTGAGCGAGCGCCACGCGTGCCTCGCGCACGCCCTCAGGCAGGTCGAGGCTGACCAGCGCGTAGCCCCCCTCTGGAAGCGCCGCCAGGCTTGCCTGTGCCAGCGCGGCGCCATCAGTGCCAGTGACGACCAGCGTGGCGGGCGCGCTCTGGCCAGTGGCCGCATGGACGTGGGCGTACAGCCGCTGTTGACCTGCGATACTTCTGTCCACATCGAGCCCCAGCAGCCTGAGGCCGTTGCTCCAGCGCCACTCAACCGGGTGCGCGGTGACGGTGGGGTGTCGCAAGGCATGCACCTGCACCGTAGTGAGCACCAGGCTTTCACCCGTGGCGGTGGGCAGGCGCTGCAGGGCGCCATCGCGATAGGTATAGAGGCCGATGATGAGCTGATAGCTTCCCGGCGCGCAATCGAGCAGCACGGTGGGCTGCAGACGCTCGTGCAACTCCTCGTCCGCGCGCAAACGCGAGGTGCGCACCAGTCGATCGTCCTGCGCGACCACGCCCTCAGGCCCCAGCAGTTGCGCAAAGAGGGTATAGTCTTGCCCCGGTGGGGCGGTGGCCGCCAGCATCAGGTCGAGCTGCAGCGTGTCTCCGGGGGCGGCATCGTTCGCCTCGAGGCGCCAGCCAGCGAGGCGCAGGACCTCGCCAAAGTTGGCGCCATCGGCTGCGTCAGATGTGCCCGGCGCCGAGCGCACCAGCCAGCCAGCGCCCAGCGGCTCGAACCAGAGATCGGCGGCGTCATAGGCGTGGAAGCGATTGGTGACCACCACCGGCCTCGCTGGCAGCACCTCGCGGACGCGCCGCAGCCACACCTCGGCGTTGGGCGTGGCGCCTTCAGGGTAGACGTAGGTCACCGTGACGTCCGGCCGCTCGCCTTCGACCAGCGTCAGATACCAGAGCGGCGTGGCCTGGTGCCAGCCGGCGAGGATCAGGGCGTCGGCTGGCGCGGCGTGCAGCAGGATCTCGGCCTGGGCGCGTGTTCCATCGTCGTGGTGCAGAGCGCGCATGCTGGGCCAGGAGCTCGCCCCAAGCCACACCACCGCCACGGCGGCAGCGGTGAGCAACGCGTTGCGTGGCAGGTCCTTGCCCAGGACAGGCTGCAGGCCCAGGCCCAGCAGGAGCGCCACGGCTACATACGACGGCATGATGTACTCGACTGTCTGCGGGGCGCGATAGGTGATGGCCGAAAGCACGTTGAGCAGCCAGATGCCGCCCACCAGCACAGCCAGACGCCACTGTCGCCAGAGCAAGCCCGCCATGGCGAGCGCCGCCATCGCCAGCACAGCAGGGCCGTGCTCCAGGCGCAGTATCTGGGCGAGCGCTCCCGCCCTGCGGCACAGGTCGGCCCACGAGGTGTAGCGCAACATGTCGCCGCCAAAGCCCAACGCCAGCACATGGGCGACAAGGTCGCCCCACGAGCGCACCGGCGAGGGGGCAAAAGCGGGGTTCATCGCGCTGCGCAGCGGCAGATAGGCGATGACGATCAAGCTGGCGAGCGCTGCGCCCACGGCGCCCAGCCAGCGCCGCGGCCGCAACACAATGCGCGGCTCTGACAGCAGCACCAGGGCCAGATAGGCGGGCAGCAGCAGCGCGACCGATGCATGGTGTCCCACGCCCAGGCCGAGGACGAGCCCGAGCAAGGTCAGGTCTCTGGTGGCACGGCTGCGCTCCCAACGGAGAGCCTGGGCCGCGCCCAGCGCAACGAGCAGGGCCGTGAGCGAGCGGATGTTGGCTCCTACGCCCTGCACCCAGAAAGTGGGCGTGACCATCAGCGCCGCCCCGGCCAGCACGGCCAGCCAGCCCGAGCCGGTGTGACGCCCGACAGCGCGGGCCACCACGCCCACACAGCCAGCCGCACACAGCGCCGCGAACAGGTTGAGCCGCCAGGCGGGGCTGTTGATGGGCAGCAGCACGAGCAGCCTGCCCAGCAGCGTATAGAGCGGATAGCCCGGCGGGTGGGCGATGCCCAGGGTCGAAGCGACGATCTGAAACTCGCCGGCGTCGGCGGGCAGCAGCCCCGGCGCCAGCGTCGCCAGATAGAGCGCCAGCGCTACCAGCGTGATGACGCCCTCATGCCACGCTGTGTGGCGCGCGGCAATGCTGTTGGCCAGCACGAACGCCACAATCATGCTCAGCGCCACCCAAACCGCTGGCCAGAGCTGGGGCAACGGCCAGAGCAGATAGACGATGCTCAACCCAAGGGGCCAGACCTGCCAGCGCCGCGAGAGCAGCAGCGAGCCTACGCCGCCGCCGACGAATAGTAGCGCTGCCAGCGGCGCCAACTGCCACCAGCGCCATGCGTGCGGCCAGGATTCGGCGACGAGGCGGGCGGCAAAGAGGCCGGCAAGCGCGCCGGGCAGGGCGCACAGGACGTGCTGACCTGAAACGCGAGCGGACGACTGGCGCAGACTCATGCGCGGCTCTGTCGGCCGGCGTCGGCGTAGGCCTCGAGCGTCTCCTGGGCCACGCGGCGCCACGAAAACCTTCTGGCGTGCGCCAGGCCAGCCTCGCGCAGCTCCTGCCGCAGTCCCGGCTCGTTGATGAGCCTCACGAGCGCCGCGGCGAGCAGATCCGCACGGTCGTGCAACACGCGCAACCCGCCGGGGCCGGCCACCTCATCCATCGAGCTGCCCGACGTGACCACGGCGGGCGTTCCGCAGGCGATGGCCTCGAGCACCGGCAGCCCAAAGCCCTCATACTGCGAGGGAAAAACAAAAGCCAGCGCGCCGCCATAGAGGGCTGGCTTGTCGTCCTCAGCGACCAGCCCCAAGAACCTCACCCTGCCGCTCAAGCCGAGCTGCTGCACCAGGGGGCGAGGATCGGGGGCAAAGCCGCTTGGCCGGTCGGGCAGGCGCCCGGCGATCACCAGGGTGACGTCGGAGCACGCGGCCACGCCGCGGAAGGCTTTGATCAACAGAGGAACGTTCTTGCGCACGTCAAAGCCGCCCAGGTAGAGGATATAGGGCGGCTCGAGGCCGTGGCGCGCGAGCACCGGCGTGATCTCGGCTTCTGGCAGAGGATGATACTGCTCGCCCGCCGCGAGCGGGATGACGCGCAACCGCTCTTGAGCGATGCGCAGCAGGCGCAAGATGTCGCGCGCCGACGCCGTCGAGTCGGTGATGATCAGATCGGCGCGAGCTGCGGCCCTGGCCACCAGGCTCGTATAGAGGCGCACAGCCCGAGAGCCCCGGTAGGCCGGCAGCAGCATGGGAATCAGGTCGTGGATGGTGACCACGACGGGCACCCGGTGGCGCAGCGGCGGTGCAAAGTATGGCACATGGGCGACGTCACAGCCCAGACGGTGGCTTTCGCGCGCAAAGGTGACCTGCTCAAACCAGAGCTTGGCGATGTCGACGCCCAGCAGGTCGACTGGCGTAGACAGGCGCCGAATGCCGGGGTCGCTGGCCGTGGTGAGTGCGCGAGCGGCCAGAGATGAGAGCTCGACGCCGGGGGTCGCAGCAAGCTCTGCGATCAGCCGATGCAGATACTGCCCGGTGCCGGTGGTCTCTTGGCCCCAGAAGCTGGCATTGATGGCGACGTGCATGCGCATAGTGTCGTTGAGTTTGGCCCCGCGTCAAATGGGATCGTAGTGGACCGGGCCGTGCTTGACGATGCGCACAGAGTGCTCTAATATCTGCATGTTACGTGGGGGTGGCTGAGTCCCGGTGGGCTCCGCGGTCTTCAAAACCGTTGGGGGGTGCTGCACAAGCGGCCCTGGTGGGTTCGACTCCCATCCACTCCCGTACTGAACGGCAGTTCGACAGCGTGGGCGGCTGCCGTTCTCTCCTGTGAGCCCAGAGCCGGACAGTGATGCCGGTTTGTTTGACTTGGCAAGTCATTGCGGGTGTTGTAGAATGCGCGCAATGTGGCTGTGACAAATGTCACAATGTCGGCATGCGCCTGGGGCGCCTGGCAGCGTCTGCCATAGCGGCCTCAGAGGATCACGATGGCTGCCAGTGAGCAGCGTGACACAGGATCACGGTCGGGCAGAGCGCTCGCCCGAAGTCGACGACGAAACCGCAATGTCGTGAGGAGGAAGGGGCAGTATGAGTGAGATACACCTCACAATCGACGGGGTAGAGGTGGTCGGCCAGTCTGGACAGACCATCCTGGAGCTGGCCAAGGCTGCCGGTGTCGACATCCCGACGCTGTGCCATCACCCGATGGTGAGTGATCTGGGCGGCTGCCGCCTGTGCCTGGTCGAGGTCGAAAAGATGCGCGGCTTTCAGACGGCGTGCACCTGCCCGGCTACCGATGGCATGGTCGTCCACACAGAGACGCCCAAGCTGTTCGAGACGCGCAGCCTTGTGTTGCAGCTCCTCTTTTACGAGCGCAACCACTACTGCATGTATTGCCCCACCAGCGGGGATTGCGAACTGCAAGACCTGGCCTATCGGCACGATCTCGACCACTGGCTCTTTGAGCGGCCAGCCGAGAACAAGGATGTCGATGCCTCTCGCAAGTACTTTGTGATGGATCACAACCGCTGCGTTCTCTGCCGGCGCTGCATCCGCGCCTGCGACGAGATCGTGGCGAACCATACGCTGCAGATGGCCTACCGCGGCTCGCATTCGATCATCTCGGCTGACCTGGGGCTGCCCTTTGGCGAGTCGAGCTGCGTCTCGTGCGGCACCTGCCTGCAGGTGTGCCCCACGGGCGCGCTGATCGATCGCCGCAGCGTCTATGGCGGCCATCGTGAACAGGTCGACCGCACCGTCACCACCTGCATGCAATGCAGCGTCGGCTGCCAGATCGAAGTGGTCTCGGCCCACCGGCGGCTGCTGCGCGTCGAGGGTGTGTGGGAGGCAGAGCCCACCCACGGGCTGCTGTGCGTCGACGGCCGTTTTGCCCCGCTCTATGACGAAAAGCGCGAGCGCCTCACCGGTCCCAAGGTCCGTCGCGATGGCAAGCTCGTGGACGCGACCTGGGATGAAGCGCTGGACGCGGCCGCCAACGGGCTCAAGCTCGGCGCTGCGGTGGCACTGGCCACCGGCGCCAACACCAACGAGGCGCTGGGCGGGCTCAAGACGCTGATGGCAAACGTCAACGGCAAGGTGGGCCGCCTGGGCGCCACGCTGCCCTGTCTCGAGGGCGTGACCGCTGGCGCAGTGACCGACGTGCCCGAGGCTGACCTCGTCATCGTCGCGGGCGTCGACCCGCTCGAGACTAACCGTGTGCTTGGCTACCTGGCCAAGCGTGCCAAGGACAATGGCGCCAGCATCGCGGTGGTATGCGACGGCCAAAACACCATGGCCAAGTTCGCTGATATCAAGCTGACGAGCGCCGACGCCGGCAAGCTCGCGGCCCTGGTCGACAAGGCCTCGAAACCGGTTGTGCTGTACGGTGCCCAGTTGTCGGATCAAGTGGTCACGGCTCTCAAGGGCCTCTCCAAAGCCAAGTTCATCGGCCTAGAGCCGGGCGCCAACGGCCGCGGCCTGGCCGGCCTGTGCATCGCGCCCATCGAGCTGGACGGCGCCAAGGCGCAGCTCTGGCTGCTGGGCGAGGAAAAGGTCTGCACGAGCTGCCTGCCCGCCAAGAATGGCGCCTTCACGGTGGCCGTGGCGAGCTATCAGTCGGGCGCCCTTGATCAAGTTGACGTGTTGCTGCCGGCGCCGATCTGGGCCGAACGCAGTGGCCATATCACCAACCTGGAAGGCAAGACGCTGGCACTCAACGGCGCTGTGGCCATGCCCAGGGGCGTCCGCGACGAGGTGGATGTCCTCGCCGATCTCGCGTCGCGCCTCTAGGCCGCCGGCGCACCATCACTGCAGAAAGGGATTGGGAGCGAAAATGGCCAAGATCAAGTTGGCAACGACCTGGCTCGAGGCGTGCGCAGGCTGCCATATGTCTTTTCTGGATATTGACGAGCGCATCGTCGAGCTGCTCAACCATGTGGAACTGACCTCGTCGCCGATCACCGACCTCAAACACCCGCCCGAGTCGGGCGTCGATGTGGGCATCGTCACGGGCGGCATCGGCAACGTAGATGAGCTGGAAGAAGTCAAAATGATGCGCGAGCGCTGCAAGATCCTGATCGCGCTCGGCGATTGCGCCGTGACCGGCGGCGTGTGCACCATGCGGAACCCGTGGGACAAGGAAGAGGTGCTCCGTTGCGGCTATGTCGAGACGGCCAGCACCGTCGACGGCAGCCGCCCGGGCAGCGAAGACCTGCCTGAGCTGACCGACAAGGTCATGGCGATCGATCAGGTGGTGCCCGTCGACCTGTACCTCTTTGGCTGCCCGCCCAACGCCGACCGTATCTGGTATGTGTTGAGCGAGCTCATCGCCGGCCGTATGCCCAAGGTCGAGGGCGAGGCCCTGCGCTATGGCATGGACGAGTAAGAGGAGCCTACCATGACCCAGAAGATAACCATTTCGCCGGTGACGCGCATCGAAGGCCATGCCAAGATCACCATTCATCTGGATGACCAGGGCAAGGTGGAGCGTTCTCTGTTTCACGTGACCCAGTACCGCGGCTTTGAGAAGTTCTGCGAGGGGCGCCCCTTTTACGAGATGCCCCAGATCACGCAGCGCTCGTGCGGCATTTGCCCGGTGAGCCATCACCTGGCCGCCGCCAAGGCCGTGGATGCCTGCGCAGGCGTCAAGCCCACCGCGGTGGCGTTCAAGCTGCGCGAACTCATGCACATGGGCCAGTTGATCCAATCGCACGGCATGCACTTTTTCGAGCTGGCCGGCCCCGACATGATCATGGGGTTCGATGCTGACCCGGCCATCCGCAACGTGGCCGGCGTGGTGGGCGTCAACCCCGAACTGGCCGTACGCGCCGTCAGGCTGCGCGCATTTGGCCAGGAGATCATCCGTCGCCTGGGCGAGCGCCGCGTGCACCCGATCTTTACGGTGGTGGGCGGCGTGAACAAACCGCTGGCCGCTGAGGACCGCGAGTGGATCGCACCGCAGATCGATGACCATATCGCGACGACTCAGCAGGGCATCGCGCTGTTTCTCAACTGGGCCGATGCCAACCAGGACATGATGAACGAGTTCGCCGTGTTCCCCTCGATGTACATGGGCACGGTGCGTGATGACGGCTCGCTCGACCTGTACGATGGCAAGCTCCGGCTGGTCGGCCAGACGGGCGCCAAGATCGTCGAGTTTGCGGCGGCGGACTATCTCGAGCATATCGGTGAGCACGTCGAGGCTCACACGTATCTCAAGTCGCCTTTCTACAGGCCGATGGGCTGGCCCGAGGGCGTCTATCGCGTGGGCCCGCTGGGCCGCCTGAACGCCGCCAGCTCGATCAGCACGCCGCTGGCGCAGGAAGAGATGCGCAAGTGGAAGGGACTGAACGGCGGCCGCCCCGTCGAGGGCACGTTGTGGTTCCACTACGCGCGCCTGATCGAGACGCTCTATGCCCTCGAGCGCGCCCGCGAGCTGATCGAGGACCCGATCATCCTCTGCGAGGACGTGGCGAACGATCCTGAAGAGCTGACCGGTGAGGGCGTCGGCTGCGTCGAGGCGCCGCGCGGCACGCTGTTCCATCATTACTGGACCGATGCCAACGGTCTGCTGACCAAGGTCAACATGATCGTGGCCACCGGGCACAACGCCTGGGCCATGGGCCACTCGGTGGACCTCGTGGCCAAGCGCTATGTGGACGGCACCAAGCTGACCGAGGGCATGTTGAACCGCGTCGAGGCTGCCATCCGCGCCCACGACCCGTGTCTCTCGTGCTCGACCCACGCGGTCGGCGAAATGCCCATCCTGATCGAGCTGGTAGACGCCAATGGGCAGGTGGTCGACAGCCTGCGCCGCGACTAGGCCACTGCAGAGCAGGCACAGCCCCGAGGCGCAGAGCGACCTCGGGGCTGTGTTGTTGATGGGGAGGTGCTTTGAGGACGATTGTGGTGGCGGTGGGCAATGCGTATCGCCGCGACGATGGCGTGGGACGGCACATCGTGAATGCCGTGCTGCGCCGCCTGGGCCGTGACGAACTCGGCCCGTTTGACGATGGTTACGACGATCTGGGTCATGCCATCGACTGTGTGGTGTTGCACCAGATGGTGCCCGAGCTGGCCGAGACGGTGGCGGGCTATGACCGGGCCGTGTTCGTCGATGCTCACGTGCCTGGCCTGGGCGCGGGCATGCGCGCAGAAGCCCTCAAACCCGAGTTCGAGATCACGCATCTCGTGTCGCACCAGTTCAAGCCCAGCTCGATCCTTGCCCTGGCGCAGCAGTTGTATGGGCGAGCGCCCGAGGGGCTGCTGCTCTCGCTGCCCGGCCTGGACTTTGACTTTGGCGAGGAGCTGAGCCCAGAAGTGGCGGCGATGGTGCCGGGCGTCGTTGAGCGCATCCTGAGTTGGGCCGGTCAGGGCGATTGACGAACGCCATGAACGTCGCGCGAGAGATGACCGTTACCGGCGTGGTGCAGGGCGTCGGATTTCGGCCTTTTGTGTATGGCCTGGCCACGCGTTTGGGGCTGACCGGCTGGGTGCTGAACCACTCGGGGGGCGTCGATCTGCATGTAGAGGGCGCGCCCGAGCAGGTGCACGCCTTTGGAGTGGCGCTGACCGCCGAGGCGCCGCCGCTGGCGCGCATCGAGCGCGTCGAGGTGCGCGAGGTGGCGGCCGCGGGCCTGGAACGGTTCGAGATACGCCACTCACGCGCGGTGGCCGGGCAGCATCAACTGATCTCGCCCGACGTGGCCACGTGCGACGACTGCTTGCGCGAGTTGCTGGACCCCGCCGACCGCCGCCATCGCTACCCGTTCATCAATTGCACCAACTGTGGGCCGCGCTTTACGATCATCGAGGACATACCCTACGACCGCCCCAACACCACCATGGGCGTCTTTCCGCTATGCCCGGCGTGCCAGCAGGAGTATGACGACCCCGGCGACCGGCGCTTTCACGCGCAGCCCAACGCCTGCCCGATCTGTGGGCCGCATCTCTGGCTGGTCGATGGCCAGGGGCGGGCGCTCGTGGCCTCAGAGGCTGAGGCTGACAACGAGGGCGTGCTGGCCGAGGCGGCGCGGCGTCTGCAGGCGGGCGAGGTGGTGGCCATCAAGGGGCTGGGCGGCTTTCACCTGGCCTGCGACGCGACCAGCGAGGCCGCAGTGGCGCGCCTGCGCCAGCGCAAGCGGCGGCCGCACAAGCCCTTTGCGGTGATGGTGGCCACCCTCGAGGATGCCCGCGCGCTGGCGCAACTCGACGACGCGGCCGTCGAGGCGCTCACTTCGACGTGCCGCCCGGTGGTGCTGGCCGTGCGACAGCCCGATGCGCCGCTGGCCGCTGGCGTGGCCCCCAATACCCGCACCGTGGGCATCATGCTGCCGTCGACACCGCTGCACCACCTCATCACGCGCGATGTCGGCCGCCCCCTGGTCATGACCAGCGGCAACCTGGCCGAAGAGCCGATCGCCAAAGACAACGAGGAGGCGGTGGCGCGTCTGGGCGGGCTGGCCGACGCTATCCTGCTGCACAACCGCGGCATTCACAGCCGCTATGACGACTCGGTGGTGCAGGCGGTGGGCCTCGCGAACAGCCCTACGCAGGTGGTGCGGCGCGCCCGGAGCATGGCGCCGTATCCGTTGAGCCTGCCCTTTGAGGTGCCGCCGCTGCTGGCGGTGGGCCCGCTGCTAAAGAACACCTTCTGCCTGGCCCGCGGTCGACACGCTTTTGTGAGCCAGCACATCGGCGATCTCGAGGACCTGCAGGCACTGGCGCACTACCAGGAGACACTGGCGCTCTACGAGCGGCTGTTTCGCCTGACGCCAGCCCATGTGGTGCGCGATCTGCATCCTGACTATCTCTCCAGCCGGCTCGCGATCCGCTATGCCGCCGCACACGGCCTGCCCGAGCCGATCGCGGTGCAGCACCACCGGGCGCACATTGCGGCGGTGCTGGCCGACAATGCATGGACGCCAGACGATGGGCCCGTGGTGGGCGTCGCGATGGATGGCACCGGCCTGGGCGATGACGGCGCCATCTGGGGCGGCGAGTGGTTTGTGGGCGACTATGCGCGGCTCGAACGCCGGGCGCATCTGGCCTATCTGCCGCTGCCGGGGGGTGATGCGGCCATCAAGCAGCCCTGGCGCATTGCTGTGGCCTACCTGTGGGCGCTGGGGGAGGGCGAGAGCCTGCCCGAGGGGCTGGCCGGCCCCGCCGAGCGCGCCCTGCTCTCCGCACAGGTCGAACAAGGCATCAACGTCGCGCAGACCTCGTCGATGGGCAGGCTGTTCGATGCGGTGAGCGCGCTGCTGGGGGTGTCGCGGCAGGTGAGCTATGAGGCTCAGGCTGCCATCGAGCTGGAACAACTGTCTGCCGAACCCACGGCAGACGCGCGTAGCTATCCCTGGGATGTGCAGCAGCAGGGCGCGATGCGCACGGTGCTGCCTCACAGCCTGTTGCATGCGATCTGGGCCGACGCACAGGCGGGCGTGCCTGTGCCGATCATCGCTTTGCGTTTCCACCGCACTGTGGCTAACATGATTGTTCAGCTTGGCGCCATGCTGGCCCGCGAGGCGGGCGCCAACACAGTAGCCCTGAGTGGCGGCGTCATGCAGAACGTGCTTCTTCTGCGGCTGACAGCGCCGCAGCTGGAGCGCGCCGGCCTGAGAGTGTTGCTACACCGTGCGGTGCCGTGCAACGATGGCGGTGTGTCGCTGGGCCAGGCCGCACTGGCCGCAGCGCGACTGAGCTAGCGAAAGGGGGCCGACGAGATGTGTTTGGCGATTCCGGTGCGCATCAAGGCGATCGACGCTGACGGCATGGCTCTGGTGGAGCTGTCGGGCGTCGAGCGCAAGGTGAGCCTGGTGATGACCCCCGAGGCCAAGGTTGGCGACTATGTGCTGGTGCACACCGGCTTTGCCCTCAACGTGCTCGACGAACAAGAGGCGCAGGCCACCCTGGCGCTGTTCGACGAGCTCGAAGCCTTTGAAGCCCAGTACCGGGCAGATAGCGAAGCGTGAAGTACATCGACGAGTTTCGCGATCCCGCCACGGCACGACGCCTGATCGAGCGCATCAAGCGCCTGGCGCGAGGTCGGCGCTTGCGGCTGATGGAGTTCTGTGGAGGGCACACCCACGCCATCGGCCGGTACGGGCTGGGGCGACTGCTGGCGCCCGAGGTCGAGCTGCTCTCGGGGCCCGGCTGCCCGGTGTGCGTCACCTCGGCCACCGATCTCGACTATGCGATTGCCCTGGCCGCAGTGCCGGGCATTGCGCTGGCCACCTTTGGCGACATGCTGCGGGTGCCCGGCTCGGGCGGCCGCTCGTTGATGCACGCCCGCAGCGAGGGCGCCGACGTGCGGCTGGTCTATTCGCCGCTCGACGCGCTCGAGCTGGCCAGGCGGGATCGAACACGCCCCGTGGTGCTGCTGGGCGTGGGCTTTGAGACCACAGCGCCCGGAGTGGCGGCCACGCTGCTGCAGGCCGACGCCGAGGGCATGGACAACCTGTTGCTGCTGAGCCTGCACAAGCTCACGCCACCGGCCATGCGGGCGATCCTGAGCGGAGGCGACTCGCGCCTCGATGGCATCATCGGGCCCGGCCATGTGAGCGCGGTGACGGGCAGCGACGCCTGGCGGTTTGTGCCCGACGACTTTGGCGTCGGCGTCGCCGTGTCGGGCTTTGAGCCGCTGGACATGCTGCAGGCCGTCGCGGCGCTGGTTGAGATGGCCGTCGACGGTCGACCTCGCGTCGAGAACTGCTACGGGCGGGGCGTCGACGCTGGCGGTAACACCGCAGCACAGGGCCTGCTGGTGCGCTGCTTTGACGTAGGCGCGGCCGAGTGGCGCGGGCTGGGCACGCTCCCGGCCAGCGGACTCGGCCTTGGCAAAGCGTTGCAGCATCGCGACGTGCGCGTTGTGTACCCGCTAGACGTGCCCCCAGCGCCCGAGCCGCCGGGCTGTCGATGCGGCGACGTGTTGCGGGGTGCGCTCGTACCGACGGCCTGCCCGTTGTTCGGCAGGCGCTGCACGCCGCGCGACCCGGTGGGGCCATGCATGGTCAGCGCCGAGGGCAGTTGTGCGGCCCACTATCGCTATGCCGAGGTGCCAGACGCGTGATGCCTCAAGAGCGTATCCTGATGGCGCATGGAGAAGGCGGGGAGCTGACCCGCGACCTGATCGCAACGGTCTTTGTGCCCGAGCTGGACAACGCCGCGCTGCGCGCCCTGGGAGACTCGGCGGTGGTGCCCTCGCCCGGCGACCGGCTGGCACTGACGACCGATTCCTTCGTGGTCAAGCCGCCCGTGTTTGCGGGTGGCGATATCGGCAAGTTGGCCGTGTGCGGCACGGTGAATGACCTGGCCATGGCGGGAGCGGTGCCGCGCTATCTGACGGCGGGCTTTGTGCTCGAGGAAGGGCTCGATCTGTCGCTGCTGCGGCAGATCGTGCGCTCGCTGGCGGCCACCGCGCGCGGGGCAGGCGTGATGGTCGTGGCCGGCGACACCAAGGTCGTAGAGCGCGGGGCGGCCGATGGCCTTTACATCAACACGGCCGGCGTGGGCGCGGTGCCGCCCGGCCGCTCGCTGGGCGTTGAACGCCTGCTTCCGGGCGATCTGCTGCTGGTCAACGGCACTCTGGGCGACCATGGCATGGCCGTGATGATGGCGCGTGAGGGGCTCCCCTTTGACACGCCCATCAGCAGCGACTGCGCGCCTCTCAACGGCCTCGTGGAGGCGATGCTGGCCGCCGGCGGCGATGGCGTGCACTGCCTGCGCGATGCCACCCGTGGGGGCCTCGCCACCGTGCTCAACGAGTGGGCCAGCGATAGAGTGGGGCTATCGCTTGATGAGACGCAGCTACCCATCGATCCTGCCGTCGCGGCGGCGTGCGAGTTCCTTGGGCTGGACCCGCTCTATGTGGCCAACGAAGGCAAGCTGGTCGCAGCAGTGGCGTCTCAGGCCGCCGAGGCGGTACTGGCTGCCATGCGCGCTCACCCGCTGGGGGGCCGCGCGGCCATCGTGGGGCGGGTGACGTCGAGCCATGTTGGCCTGGTGACGCTGCGCACCCCCTATGGCTCAGAGCGGGTGCTGCCCATGCTGGCTGGCGGACAACTGCCGCGCATCTGCTAGGCCCTGGCCTGGCAGCGCGCCGAGCGGTTGCGCACGGCCGCGAGTTGAGCTAGAATCCCGGCGGCCCTGCGGTGGACAGATAACGACCGTTGACATGCGCAGGGTGATGGTACATAATCGAGAAAACGACAAAGGAGGCGCAGTCATGGCATCTGATCCGCGCTACCGCTCCAGCGGAGATCGTGGGCCGCAGGCCTGGCCTCGCTGGATGATCGTGGTTGTGCCGCTGTTGGTGGTGGTGGTGGTGGCGGGTCTGTGGTGGGCACTGATTGCGCCCGAACCATCGGGCCGCAAAGAGCCCACGCCCACCCCCCTGGCGGCGGGGCCTATGGCGCCTCATGCTTCGCCCACGCCGGCCGAGGGCGCTGGTGGTGCGGCCATGATGACCGCCACGCCCACGTCGTCGACTTTGCCCGGCCTGGTGCCCACCGCTACGAGTGCGGCAGGCGTCACACCCACCCCCGAAGAGGGGGCGCTGGTGGCGGGCAACTTTGCTGAGGGCGACAAGGTGATTGTGACCGGCACTGAAGGCGCGGGCCTACGCATGCGCGTCGGCGCGGGCACCGGGTTTGACCGCGTCAAGACCGTCGATGAGGGCACCGTGCTCGAAGTGGTCGGCGGGCCCAAGGACGCAGACAACTTGACGTGGTATCAGGTGCGCGACAGCTCGGGCGCCACCGGCTGGGTCGCCGGCGAGTACATCAAGCTGCAGGAGTGATGACGCAGGCAGCCCGCTGAGCTGTTGCGGGCAACCTGGACACCTGTGGTATCCTGTTACCCGGGACAGAGCGCTTGCCTCGTCCCGGGTATTGCTTTGAGGAGTATGGCATGAGCACCGACGCCAGGGGCAGGATCGAGCAACTGCGGCGCAGCATCGAGCAGCACGCCTACCGCTACTATACCCTCGACGCCCCCTCGATCAGCGACGCCGAGTACGATGCGCTGATCCACGAACTGCGGCGGCTCGAGACAGAGCATCCTGAGCTGGTCACGCCCGACTCGCCCACGCAACGAGTGGGCGGTGCCACGCTCGAGGGCTTTGGCAAGGTGCAGCACCCTCATCCGATGACCAGCCTCACTGATGCTTTCAGCCGCGAGGAGGTGCAGCAGTGGCTGACGCGGGCCCAACGCCTGCTGCCCGCAGGTGAGCCGCTCTCCTTTGTGGCCGAGCCCAAGATCGATGGCCTGGCTGTGGCGCTGACCTATGAGCAGGGCCTGTTGGTGCGTGGCGCCACGCGTGGCGATGGCGTCACGGGCGAGGATATCACCGCCAACGTGCGTACCATCCGCAATATCCCGCTGCGCATTCCGGTCGCCAATGACGTGCTGCCACCGCCTGTCGTCGAGGTGCGCGGCGAGATCTATATGCCGCGCGACCTCTTTGCGGCCATGAACTCCGAGCGCGAGGCGCGCGGTGAACCTACCTTTGCCAACCCGCGTAACGCCGCTGCCGGCTCGGTGCGGCAGCTCGATCCGACCATCACCGCCTCGCGCCCGCTGCGGCTCTTTGCCTACGCGGTGGGCTATGTCGAAGGCGTCGAGATCAGCACCCAGGCCCAGGCCCTCGAGTGGCTGCGCCAACTGGGGTTCAGCGTCAACGCCGATATCCTCGAGTGCGACGATTTCGGCCGGGTGCTCGACTATTGCGAAGAGTGGATGGCCAGGCGCGAGCGACTGAACTATGAGGCCGATGGCGTGGTTATCAAGATCAACGCCTTTGAGACCCAGCGTCGGCTGGGCATTGTGGGCAATGCGCCGCGCTGGGCCGTGGCCCTCAAGTTCCCGTCGCGCGAGGCCACCACGCGGCTGCTCGAGATCGCCGTCAACGTGGGCCGCACCGGCGTGCTCACGCCCTATGCGGTGCTCGAGCCGGTGCAGCTCTCGGGCGTGACCATCCGTCAGGCCAGCCTGCACAACCTCGATGATCTGGCGCGTAAAGACATACGCGCTGGCGACGTGGTGGTGGTGCAGCGCGCCGGCGATGTGATTCCGCAGGTGGTGAGGCCGGTGGTCGAGTTGCGCGACGGCTCACAGGTGCCCTTTGAGCCGCCTACGAGCTGCCCATCGTGCGGGCAGCCGGTGGAGCGCACCCCGGGTGAGGTGGCGCTCTACTGCGTGAACCCGTCGTGCCCCGCGCAGACGCTGCGCCTGCTCGAGCACTGGGCCTCGCGCGGCGCGATGGACGTCGACGGGCTGGGCATCAGGGTGGCCGAGCAGTTGATTGCGGCGGGCCTGGTGCACGATGTGGCCGATCTCTATCGGCTCACGCGCGAGCAGTTGTTGGCGCTGGAGGGCTTTCAAGAGCGGCGCGCAGACAATCTGCTGGCGGCCATCGAAGCCTCGCGGCAGAGGCCGTTGTGGCGTCTGCTCACCGCCCTGGGCATCGCCGGCGTGGGCGCCAAGGCTGCGCAGGTGCTCGCCGATCGCTTTCGTTCGCTCGATGCCCTGCGGGCCGCCGACGAGGCGGTGCTGCAAGAGATCGAGGGGATCGGCCCGACCACAGCAGCCTCGCTGGTGAGCTACTTTGGGCGGCCCGCCACCGCCGGTCTGCTCGAGCGCCTGCGCGCTGGCGGCGTCTCGATGGCCGATGCAACGCCAGAGGTGGCCCGTGAGGCGGCTGGCGAGCCCCTGGGCGAGGCAGCGCTCGAAGGACTGACGTTTGTGGTCACCGGCACGCTGCCCGCCATGAGCCGCGAGCAGGCCGAGGCGTTCATCGTGGCGCACGGCGGCAAGGTGACCGGCAGCGTCTCGGCCAAGACCAACTATCTGGTGGTGGGCGACCAACCCGGGGCATCCAAGTTCAACAAGGCCCAGCAACTGGGCATCGCCATGCTCGATGAGGCGGGGCTGCTGGCGCTGGTCGGCAGCAGTTCTGCGAGCTGAGGCGCGACGATGCTGGAGAGGTCGGCTTGTCGATAGCTGTCGCACTGGACCGTCTGTACGCCGATCGCGAGACGGCGCCTGGCGTGGTGCATCACCGGGTGGTGCCTGCGCGCGCACCGCGTTACCTGTCCACGACTGCGCTCCTCAGCGAGCCGACGGCGCGGGCTCTGGCAGCGTTGGGCCTCGAGCGCCTCTATGTGCACCAGGCGCAGGCCCTGGCTGCCGCCTTGCAGCGCGACGACGTCGTCGTGGTCACGCCCACCGCCTCGGGCAAGACGCTGTGCTATGCCCTGCCGATTCTGGAGCGCCTGGCCGCGCGCCCTGACAGCCGGGCCATGCTGATCTATCCCACCAAGGCGCTGGCCCACGACCAGATGGATGAGCTGGCCGGCCTGGCCGCGGCGGCGGGCAGCTCTGCCAGGGTGTTGGCGTACGATGGCGATACGCCCATGGGCCTGCGTCCCGAGATCAGGCGGCGCGCGAGCCTGCTCGTCACCAACCCCGACATGCTGCACGTGAGCATCTTGCCGCACCACCTGCAGTGGCGCGAGCTGCTGTCGCACCTGGATTTCATCGTCATCGATGAGCTGCACAGCTATCGCGGTGTGTTTGGGGCGCATGTGGCCAATGTGGTGCGCAGGCTGCAGCGCATCTGTCGGTTCTATGGCAGCGATCCGCAGGTCATCTGCACGTCGGCCACCATCGCCAACCCGGTGGAGCTCGCCACGACGCTGACAGGCCGTCGGCCGGTGCTGGTGGACGAGAACGGCGCCCCTGCCGGCCGGCGCCATGTGCTGCTCTACAATCCGCCGTTGCTGGACCCGGGCCTTGGCATCCGTCGCTCGGCGATGGCCGATGCGCGGCACATCGCCAACGTGCTGCGCGAGTTGGGCCTGCAGACGGTCGTGTTTTGCCAGTCGCGCGGGGCGGTCGAGCAGCTACTGGTCGAGCTGCGGCAGGATGCGATGCGCGCCGGCGTGGCAGCCGATAGCGTGCGCGGCTATCGGGGCGGCTATCTCGATAGCGAGCGCCGCGAGATCGAACAGGGCCTGCGGTCGGGGCAGGTGCGGTTGGTGGTGGCCACCAACGCACTCGAGGTCGGCGTCGATATCGGTGGCATGGCCGCGGCCGTCTTGGTGGGCTATCCGGGCTCGGTGGCCAGCACCTGGCAGCGCATCGGCCGCGCCGGTCGTGGCAGCGAGGACAGCCTGGCGGTGCTGGTGGCCAGCGCGTCACCGCTCGATCAGTACATCATGACGCACGCCGGCTATCTCTTTGAGCAGGCGCCCGAGCGGGGGCTGGCCAACCCCGACAATCTGCACGTGCTGTTGGGCCATGTCCGTTGTGCCAGCCACGAGCTGCCCTTTGGCCTCGACGAGGCCTATGGACGCGAGGATGTGCAGGTTATCCTGGGGCACCTCGAGGAGTTGGGCGAGGTTCGCCGGTCGCGAGCGCGCTGGCACCGCATCGCGGGCGACTATCCCGCGGCTGACATCTCGCTGCGCTCGGCAGGCCCCGACCAGATTACGATCATGCAGCAGCACGCTACCGGCGAGCAGGTGATCGGCACCGTAGACCGCGATACCGCGCCGGTGTATGTGCACGAGCAGGCCATCTATGTGCACGAGGGCCAGCAATACCTCGTGGAGTGCCTCGAGTGGGACGCCGGCGTGGCGCATGTCAGGCCGGTGGCGGTTGACTACTTTACCCGGGCGAGCGGCAGCAGCGCGATCCGGATCCTCGAGACGCGCGAGCAAGCGTCGGGCGACGACTGGGCGCTGCAGCGCGGCGAGATCGAGCTCACACGCCAGGTGACGGGCTACCGCCGGCTACGCCAGGGCACCCTCGAGGTGTTGGGCTGGGGCGAGGTCGATCTGCCCGAGCAGACCATGCAGACCGAGGCGATGTGGCTGACGTTGAGCGACGAGCTGGTCAACGCGCTGAGCCAGACCGAGGGCTGGGTGGGCGAAGGGTCGTTCTCGCGAGGGCCAGACTGGCCCGAGCAGCGCCGTCTGGCGCTGGAGCGCGATGGCCATGCCTGCCGCTGGTGTGGGGCAACGGCGAGGGCGGGGCAGGGGCTGCACGTTCATCATCTGCGCCCCTACAGCACCTTTGGACTCGAGGGCGACCTGCCCCCCTGGCAGGTCGCCAATGCCCTCGCCAACCTCATCACGCTGTGCCCTGCGTGCCATCGCCTCGCCGAGCAGGGCGTAGCGGTGCGCGGCAGCCTCGCAGGGCTGGGGCATGCCCTGCGGCATCTCTTGCCCACGCTGCTGCTGTGCGACCCGGGCGATGTGGGCGTGCAGAGCGAGCCACGCGCGGCGCAGACCGGCCTTGCCACGCTGTTCATCTATGATGACCTGCCGGGCGGCGTGGGTCTGAGCTACGAAGCCATGGCGCAGTTCGACGTGCTCGTGCCACGCGTGCTGGAGCTGGTGGGCGCCTGCGGGTGCGCCTATGGCTGCCCGTCGTGCATCGGGCCCGTGCTCGCCGAGGATGCCGACGCCAAAGCGCGCGTGCTCGCCCTGGCGCGGCGGCTGGTCAGTGCCGGGCCGCCTGCCATGGTATAATGCCTGCGGAGGGTGAGCGCACCAGATGAGCAGTCTGTTCGATCGCCTGCGGCGCCTGACGACGCCGCTGCCCAACGAGGCTATTCCGCAACGACGTTCGGCGCCCATCGATGAGCTGGTGGGCGGCGAGTGGATTGACCATGCCGAGGGGCGATGCCTGCGCGCAGATGCGCGCTACGCGCTGGACCATCGCCATGGCGACATCGACCTGCGCACGGCGCTCGAGTCGAGCACGGTCCTGCTGCGAGCGGCCGAGCTCGGTGCCACGAGCCCAGAGCAGCTGCTCTTTCTCGACACCGAAACCACCGGACTGGGGCGCGATGTGGGCACCTTTGCGTTCCTGGTGGGCGTGGGCAGCTTTGACGGCCAGACGTTCGAGGCGCGCCAGTACTTTGTGGCCGATCCCGACGACGAGCCGGCGCTGCTGCACGAGCTAGAGCGCGAGCTGGCGCGGCGGCCCACGCTGGTGACCTTCAACGGGGTCGGCTTTGACTGGCCGCTGCTCAGCAACCGCTACGCCTACCACGGCCAGCCTGCCCCTGCGCTCGACGGCCATCTCGACCTGCTGCGCTGGTCGCGGGCGCTGTGGCGCTACGTGCTGCCCTCGTGTGCGCTCTCTGCACTCGAGCGCGAGGTGCTGGGCGTGGAGCGCACGTCCGAGGATGTGCCCGGCTATCTCATTCCCCAGCTCTACTATGACTATCTACGCACCGGCTATGCGCAGCCTTTGGCCGGCGTGTTCTACCACAACCTGATGGATGTGATCTCGATGGCCTGCCTGCTGGCGCGCATCTCGATGCAGATGTCGCTGCAGCCAGAGCCGGCGGAGGCGCCCCGCGATCTGCTGGCCATCGGGCGCTTGCATGAGCGGCTTGGCCGGCACGAAGAGGCGCTGGAGGCCTATGCCGCCGCCGGCCAAGATGACAACACCCGCGTCGCCGCCGAGGGCTGGGATAGGTATGGCCTGCTGCTCAAGCGGCTGGGGCGCAGCGACGAGGCGGCGGTCGTATGGACCGCCCACCTGGATGGACCGAGTCCGGTGCCCATCGTCGAGCTGGCCAAGCACCTCGAGCACCGCGAACGCGACCATGCCGGCGCGCGCCAGGTGGTGCTGCGCGGGCTGGCCCGCGTCCAGACCGGCGAGATCGCGCACCCCTGGCCAGGCGAGCTGCTGGCCGACCTGCAGCATCGTCTCGAGCGGCTCGAGCGACGGCTTGGGCGACGAGCCTAGCGCGCTGGGCCAATCGTGCGTGCGAGGATGTCATAGTCGCCGACACGCTGCCAGCCAAGTGTCGTGAGCGCAGCGATCCCATCGACTGACGCACGCGGCACCAGCATGCCAGCCTCATCGAGGTGCGCAGCCACCGCCTCGCAGCCGATGTGGGTAACCAGCGCCAGACGATCCTCTGGTGATGGGCCCGAGATGTCTTCGATCCAGCAGCCGCGATAGGCGAGGGTGGTCACCTCGATAGCGGTGGCGCTGGCGGTGGTCTGTTGCTGGTCGCAAACGCAGAGCAAAGTAGCCTCGGCGTGTGGCCGCCCCGGCAGGCGCACCTGTTGGCGCAACAGGCGCGCATCCATCGCCGCGGCGTCGCTGCGCGGCCGGTTCCAGATCAGCATCGCGCAGGTTGCCAAGGGCGAGAAGCCCGCCCGCCGAAAGGTGGCCTGCGAGGCCGAGTTGTCGACCGCCACGATGGCTCGCGCGCTGGCAAAGCGCTGTTCTTGGCCGTAGCGGATGGCCTCGGCAACGAGCGCGCCGGCATAGCCACGGCCGCGATGGTCGGGCAGCACGCCCAGCATGTCCAGCTCGAGGCGCGCGCCCAGGGCGCTCCAGGTCTCGATGCAGCTCAGAAAGCCCACCAGGGTGGCATCGACATAGCAGCCAAAGCAGCGCTGAGCAGGTGTAGCCAACACTGCCAGCGCCTCGTCCACCGCATAGTCGCTGTCGCCCAGCGAGTGCCGTTCTACGTAAAGCAGCTCGGCTACGTCGGCGCGGGTGGGGAGAATCAGCTGGATGCGCATGCCAGCAGTCTAGGCGCGGCGCGTGGGCGCGGCAACTTGACGCCTCTTGGCGGTCATCCTTATAATGCGCCAACTCGTTTGGGAGCATGCAATGGCCATCTATGACGGCTATGCCGCCGTGTACGACGCCTCGGGGCAGCTGAGCTTTAGCTTGAGGATGATCGGCTACCTCGAGGAGCTGCTGGAGCACTTTGCGCCGCCAGGCAAACGCTGGCTCGAGCTGGCCTGTGGCACTGGCACGGTGGCGCTGTCTCTAGCGAGACGCGGGTACGTCGTCTCAGGGGTCGACGGCTCGGAGCGTATGCTGGCCGAGGCCCGTCGCAAGGCGGAGGCTGTCGGCGTCGACGTAGCCTGGTCGCAGCAGGACATGCGCGAGTTCACCTTACCCGAGCCCTGCGATGTGGCCACCTGCCTCTATGACAGCCTCAACTATATGCTCACCTCAGACGACCTTGCGGCGGTGTTCGGCCGGGTGGCCAGGGCGCTGACGCGCGGCGGGTTGTTCTTCTTTGACATGAACACCGCCTTTGCCCTGGAGACCTTCTGGGGCGGCCAGGCTTACTTTGAGGATCAGGGCGATCTCGCGGTCGCGTTCAACACACGCTACAGCCCCAGTCGCCGGCAGACGACGGTGACAGTGACCTGGTTCGAGCGCGACCCGCATACAGGGCTCTATGCCAAGAGCGCCGAGCGGCATACCGAGCAGGCCTATCCGCCTGAGCATGTCTCGACGCTGCTCGTCGACGCCGGCTTTGAAGTGCTGGCAACCTATGACTGCTTTACGTTGCATCCGCCGCACGATGAGACCTCACGCATTTTGTGGGTGGCCAGGCTTGGCCGAGGCGGAGCGCATGGCTAGGCCGTGGGGAGGCATCGAGGGCGTGCACCCTGCGGCGGGGCAGCGGCGCGGCTGGCTCAAGGCTGTGGCGCTGGCTCTGTCTGCAGGTATGCTGCTTACCTCGTGCGCGCCTCTGCCCGCAGCTACGCCCGCCGTCACGCCGGCGCCCACGCCCACGCCTACGATGGCCCCCGTGGCAGTCCCGGCGACGGCCATGCCGACGGCCGAACTGACGCCCACGGCCGAGCCGGAGCCGCAGGCCGTCGAGGGCGCTGCACCCGGGGAGGCGACGCCCTGGCCTATCTGCACCGAGATGATCGCCAATGATCGACTGCGCGTCGAGACGCTGCGGCTGCTCGATCGCGGCGAGCATGAGGAGCTCGCCGCTCTGCTGCTGCCCAGGCGAGGCACCGCCGATGCCGAGGCCGAGGCGGTCGACCTCTGCCTGGCCAGCGCCCACCTGGCCGATGGCGACCTTGCCAAGGGCGTAGAACTCGTTCTGCCATGGGCCGAAACGTCGGGACCCATGCAGCATCAGGCGCTGGCCATGTTGGCCGCTGCCTACGAGCAGGCTGGCCAGTGGCAGCCCGCCACCAAGGTGTACGCTATGTTGCTGGCCCTCGAGCCGCCAGCCAGGCCGTATGTGCTGTGGCGAGCTGCGCGGGCTAACGTTCAGGCCGGAGCCGATGGCGAGGCCTTACGCCTGCTGCGTGAGATCGACACGCCGGCGCTGCCCCCGACGTTCCGGGCGCAGGTCCTCGAAGAGGTCGCGCGGCTGGCCCGCGAGCGCAACCAGTGGGAGCTGGCCATCGCTGCCATCGACGAGATCCAGTCGTTTGCTGCCCAGCCGGCCTACCGCATGCTGGTCGAGGTAGAACGAGCGCGCACTCTACTCAGCATCGGCGAGGTCGAGCCGGCCCTCGAGATCCTGACCCAGGCGATGGTGGAGTACCCCGAACAGGCGGCCGGACAGCAAGCGTTGGCCATCGTGCGAGAGCAGGCCGGAGATGACCCTGAGGAGGAACAGCCTCGACTGGTGGCTCCGTTGATCGAGGCGCGAGTGTTGCACCATTCCGGGCAGAATGAGGCCGCAGAGGATGCCATCAAGGCTGCGCTCAAGACGCGCGACGCCGATCGGGCCGACGCGTATGCGCTGCGCGGGCTGATCCTGGCTTCACGAGGCCAGCCACGCTCGGCGCTGGCCGAGCTCGACCGCGCCATCACGCTCTACAACCAGCGCGGGCAGCCCGCTGATGCTGTGTCGTTGCGGCGCGTGGCTGAGGTCTGGTTCGCCAAGGCGCAGGTCGTCGCGCAGAATAATGGTGATCCGAGCAAGGTCTATACGCTCTTTGCCTCGCGCTATGCCGATCACCCCGACGCCCCGCGGGCGCTGTTGCTCGCTGCCCGCTATCTGGCCGAGCACGAGCAGCCCAGTCTTGCGGCCGATCTGTACGCGCGCATCGCGGCCGAGTATCCCGACAGCGCTCTGGCCGATGATGCCGGCCTGCAGGCCGGGCTGGTGCACTATCAGCACACCGAAGCGGTACGGGCGCTGGACGCATGGACGCAAGAGCTACAGCGGCTCGAGGCGCGTCCGGGCTCAGAGGCGGCTCGGGCGCGCCTACTGGTGTGGTTGGGCATCGCACGGCGCGACTCGGGCGACCTGATCGGCGCCGGCGAAGCGTGGCAACAGGCGATGGCGCTCACGCCCGACGGCTACTGGGGCCTGAGAGCCACCGATCTGATGGCGGGCGCCTCGCTGCGTCTGGGGCTGACCGCCGCCATGCCCGCGGCCAGCGCGCCAACCGACTGGGAGGCGATCGCGGCGTGGCTGGACGGCTGGGCCGAACCGGTCGCCGACTCGCTCGCCATCCAGGTGCGCGATGGGCTCTGGATGTGGCGCGTGGGCTGGCAGGCCGATGCCGTCTCAGCGCTCAATGGCCTGGCGCTGCGCGAGCAGGGCAACCCGGCGCTGTTGGGCTACATGGCACAAGAGTGTGACACAGCAGGGAACCGCTACATCGCCGGTGTGGCAGCCGAGTACCTGATCCGTGAAGGGCAGCGGCAGCAGGCTCCCGAGCCGCCGCTCGACCTCTGGCGCGTGGCCTATCCCCTGGGCTATGAGGAGCTGGTGGCCGAGTATGCCGAGCGTTACGGGCTTGATCCGCTGCTATTCTGCGCGTTGATCCGCCAGGAGAGCCGCTTTTACGCGCGAGCCGTCAGCTCGGCCGGCGCTCGCGGCTTGACGCAGGTGATGCCGGCGACAGGCGAGTGGATCGCCCAGAGCATCGGCCCCGAAGGCTATCATGAGGCCATGCTGTGGCGCCCCTATCTCAACCTGCGCTATGGGGCCTGGTACCTCAACTATGGGCTTGGCTTGCGCGGGCGCGACTGGCCCGCGGCGCTGGTGGCCTACAACGCCGGGCCGGGCAGCCTTGACCTGCTGACCGAGGGCCGCGAGATCGTGGACTATGATCTGTTCGTCGAGACGCTGCCCTACAGCGAAACCAAGGCCTATGTCACCAGTGTCTACCGTCAGTACCGCCTCTATCAACGGCTGTATCGTTAGCCACAGGCTTTGAACGAGAAACAGGGCCCCTCACGCGAGGGGCCCTGTTTGTTTGCCGCCAGACGCAACCTAGATGAACCAGGAAGCGTTGGCCCTGTCGGTGGCGCCGATCATCGAAGCCACGCCGCCCACGGTGACGCCGTCGAACAGCTCCTCATGCTTGATGCCCATCATCTCCATGGTCATCTGGCAGGCGACGACGTGCACGCCCGAATCGATGGCCGCCTGGATGAGGGTGGGCAACGAGTCGATGTTCTTGGCCTTCATCACGCCCTTGATCATGGCCGTGCCCAGACCGCCCATGTCGAGCTGCGACAGCCGCAGGGCGTCGGGGCCCTTGGGCATCATCCACCCGAACATGCGCTCGATGAGGTTCTTTTTGACCGGGGGCGCCTTGGGCCGGCGCAGGATGTTGAGTCCCCAGAAGGTAAAGAACATGGTGACGTGTTGGCCCATCGAGGCGGCGCCGTTGGCGATGATGAACGCAGCGATGGCATGATCCAGGTTGCCCGAAAAGACGACCATCGTTTTGGCGCGGTTGCTCACCGCGACGGGCTCTGCCTGCCGCAGCGGCAAAGGCCCGCCCTTGCTCAACACGGCCGTGATGACGCCGCCCTCCTGATCCAGGGCGAGCAGGCTGTTGCCGGTGTTGTCGGCCCACACGCCCACATCGTGCCTGAAACCGGGGTCGGTGGCTGAGACGCGCACCGTCTGCCCCTCTGTCATGTCCTGCATCTGCTTGTACAGCATCATGATGGGGCCTGGGCACTGCAGGCCGGTGGCATCGAGCCTGTGGTCGGTCTTGATCAGTTTCATGTCGAGCATGGGTGCAGGCGCCTCCTCTGAGCGCACGGCGGCAGTGTGGGTGGCAATTGGGTGCGATTGTAGCTCGCTGGCCTGGCTGTAGGTGTTCCAGCCGCCCGTCAGGTTGCGCGAGCGATAGCCGTTCTGCCGCAGGATGCGGTCGGCGCCATAGGCCCGACGTCCGCGGGCGCAAAAGACGATCCACTCTTTGTTCTTGTCGAGCTCATCGAGGCGGTCGCGCAGCTCTTCCACTGGGATCCACATTGCGCCGTCGATGCTGCCCAACTCGTGTTCGAGCTGGGTGCGCACGTCCAGCACGCCCACCCGCTCGGGGTCGCGCGAGACCACCTGATCCCACGTGGCCAGGCCGGTGTCGCCGCGTAGCTCGTTGGCCGCGGCAAAGCCGGCGATGTTGACCGCGTCCTTGGCGGCGCCAAAAGGCGGGGCATAGGCCAGCTCGAGCTCTTCGAGATCGAACACCGTCATGCCGGCGATCAGGGCGGTGGCCAACGTGTCGATGGTGCGGTCGACGGCATGGTATCCGAGCACCTGCGCGCCAAGCAGGCGGCCATCGTTGGCGCCGTAGAGCAGCTTGATCGTCTGCATGGTGGCCCCGGGATAGTAGCCGGCATGGTCATAGCTGTGGGTCACGCTGGCATGAAAGGGAATGCCCAACTGCTCTAGCCGCCGGCTGTTGACGCCGGTCGACGCGGCTACCAGATCGAACACCTTGACGATGGCGGTGCCATAGGTGCCCTTGTAGGGCAGCTCCAGGCCCGTGATGTGGCTGGCCGCGGTGCGCGCCTGACGGTTAGCGGGGCTGGCCAGGGGCACGGCCGTCGGCTGGCCCGTCACCGGATCGAGCACCTGCACGACGTCGCCGACGGCGTAGATGTCGGGATCCGACGTCTGCATGAACTCGTTGACGACGATGTGCCCACGAGGGCCGAGCGAGAGCCCCGCTGCTCGGGCCAGGTCGCTTTCGGGCTTGACTCCGACAGCCATGATGGCCAGGTCGGCCCGATAGGTGGCGCCAGATGAGACGGTCACCTCGAGCCCACCCGTGGGCAGCGCTGCGATCGACTTGACGCCATCGCCCAGCACCAGGCCGATGCCGCGCTGCGCCAGTTCGCGGTGGATGCCGGCCGCCATGTCGGGGTCAAGTGGAGCCATGACCTGTGGCAGCATCTCGATGACATTGACCTGCAGGCCCGCCAGCTGCAGGTTCTCGGCCATCTCGAGCCCGATAAAGCCGCCGCCGATCACCACGGCGCTCACGGCCTTGTGTTCGCGGATACAGGCCTGGATTGCATCCATATCGGGGATGTTGCGCAGGGTGAACACGTTGGGCAGGTCGGCTCCGGGCACCGGCGGCACCACCGGCGACGCACCGGGAGATAGCACGAGTTTGTCATAGCGCAGCGAGTAGGTCTCGCCGGTGGCCAGGTCTCGCACCTCGACCGTGTGATCGTCCGGGTGCACCGCAGTGACCTCGTGGCGAGTGCGCACGTCGAGCGCGAACTCGCGCTCGAGCTCCTCAGGCGTTGTGATCACCAGCTTGTCATGCTCGGCGATGACACCCCCGACGTGATAGGGCAGGCCGCAGTTGGCGAACGAGACATACGGGCCCCGCTCGATGAGGATGATCCTGGCGCTCTCCTCGCGCCTGCGCAGACGCGTGGCCGTTGTAGCGCCACCGGCCACACCACCGACGATGACATAGGTCTTCATGTGTCTGTCCTCATGCTCCCAGGAGCAGATTGGGTCACGGACTTGTGATGTCTTTCACAAGTATACTCTAGGGGGGTAGGGTGTGTCAACTTCGAGGGTGCGTTTTGCACGTGATCGCTCGCCTGCATGGCGAGTGCTTGACCGAGCGCGCGCCGTCGACTAGAATCCCCGCATCATGCTCGAGCCACGGTAGGATGACCGGACGCAAAGCGTATCTACTGGCGATCGCTCTAGTGAGCGTCTTGTTTGGCAGCGGGTTCAGCCCGTCGGTCGTGTCCCCCTCGGACGCGCCGCATTGGGGCGCGTCTCGCGAGTACCTCGCCGGCCTCCGCGAGCCCGTGCAGCCGCAGATCAGCGCCCAAGCCTACATTCTGGTGAACCCGACCACCAGCGCGATCGTGCTGGCCCACGACGAGCATGCCCGGCGCGCGCCGGCCTCGCTCACCAAGATCATGACCTTTATGACGGCAGCGAGCCTGGTATCGACGGGCGAGTCCGCCGTTGGGTCCCTCGATGCCGAACTGCAGGTGATCAAGGCCGACTTTTACCCCTACACGGCCATCGGGATGCGCGAAGGCGCCTATTTCACCCTCGAGGAGATGTTCTACATCCTGCTGGTGCCATCTGACAACGCTGCGGCAGTGACCATTGCCCGCAGCCTGTCTGGGACGGAGAGCGCTTTTGTGGCGCAGATGAACGCGCTGGCCGCCACCTGGGGCTTGGTCGACTCGCGCTTTGTCAATGCCCATGGCCTCGATGCCGCCGGCCAGTATAGCAGCGCCTACGACCTGGCCATCCTGTCACGGGCCGCGATGAATAACGCGCTCTTTGCCCAGATCGTCGCCCAGACACAGATCGACAAAGGCGGCTATCGCCTGACGAGCACCAACGAGTTGCTGTCGCGCTACGAGGGTGCCGTGGGCATCAAGACGGGCACCACGGATGATGCGGGTCAGTGCCTGGTGGGGTGGGTCGAGCGACCTGCGGGGCAGGCGCTCACCATCGTGCTGGGCTCTCAAGATCGCTTTGCCGACTCGGCGGCGCTGCTGGACTATTTCTACGCCAACCACGTCGAGCTGGTCATCGACCTGCCCAGGTCGGCGCTGAACCGCTATCGCGATGCCGATGGCGAGGAGCACGAGTTCACCATCAAAGAGCCGGTGACCTACCTGGTGCGCCCCTGGCAGTTGGGCTCGCTGCGCTATACGCGCCGGCTCTGGGAGCTGCCCGCCGATCCCGACCCCGACCAACCACTGGGGTCGCTCGAAGTGTATATGAACGGCAAGCTGTTCACCGAGCTACCCCTGTATGCCCGACCCTGACGCGTCCGGCGGCGAGCGGCTGAACCGATTCCTGGCGCGGTGCGGCGTGGCTTCGCGGCGCGCCTGCGACGGGCTCATTGATGCAGGGCGGGTGCGCGTCAACGGCGAGGTGGTGAACACGCTGGGCACGCGCATTGATCCCGAGAGCGACCAGGTCGAGGTCGATGGCACAGTGGTGCGCCCACCGACCGCCTATCGCTACTATTTGCTCTACAAGCCGGTGGGCTATGTGACGACGGCCGCCGACCCGCACGCAGAAAAGATCGCACAGAGCCTGGTGCCGCCGTCGCCACGGCTCTTTTCGGTGGGACGGCTCGACGCCGACAGCGAAGGTCTGTTGCTCTACACCAACGATGGCCAGACAGCGCAACGGCTGACGCATCCCCGCTACGAGCACCCCAAGGAGTATCTCGTCCTGGCTCGCGGCGCCGCGCCCGAGGACCTGCGCGAGCGGTTTGCCGAGGGCGTGCTATTGCCCGGCGAAGAGTGGGTGGCCCGCGGCAGCCTGACGTCATTGCCGGCGGGCTATCGCTTCAGGGGGCGAGCGGCGCCCCGCGGCTCTGTCTGGTTCAGGCTGGTGGTGCGCGAAGGGCGCAAGCGCCTGGTGCGGCGCCTGTTCGAGGCGGTGGGCCTGGAGGTGGAGCGCCTGGTGCGCGTGCGCATGGGGCCGCTACGCCTCGGCGATCTGCAGCCCGGCGCCGGGCGCTGGCTAGAGGCCGAGGAGGTGAGGGCATTGGTGCGCTATGGACGCGAGAGGGAGCGATGAGGACAGTCAGCATTGCCATCGATGGGCCGGCGGCCTCTGGCAAGAGCACCATCGGCGCTTTGGTGGCCGAGCGGCTGGGCTATCTGTATATCGATACCGGCGCCATGTATCGCGCTGTGACTTGGGCCGCCCTCGAGCAGGGCGTGGCCATCGCCGATGAGCAGGCGGTGACGGCGCTGGCCGAGCGGCTGCGCATCGACATCGTCAGCGAGGGGCCCGACGACGGCCGTCAGTACACGGTGCTCGCCGATGGCGTCGACATCACCTGGGCGATACGACAGCCGCCTGTCAATGACAACGTCTCGCCGGTGTCGGCCTACCCCGGTGTGCGCGCCGCGTTGGTGTCGCAGCAGCGACGCATCGCCGAACGAGGCGGGGTGGTGCTGGTCGGGCGCGACATCGGCACCGTGGTCTTGCCCGATGCGCAGGTCAAGATCTATCTCGACGCTGCGCTGCCAGAGCGCGCTCGACGCCGCTGGGCCGAGGCCACGGCGCGTGGGCTGCAGCTCTCGCTCGACGAGGTGACGGCCGAGCTGGCCAACCGCGACCGCATCGATAGCACGCGCGCCGATTCGCCCCTGTCTGTCGCGGCCGACGCCCGGGTGATCGACAGCACCAACCTGTCGATCGAGGAGGTGGTGGCTGCTGTGCTGGCCATCGTTGCACAAAGGGGCTGTTGTCGATGACCCTGGGCTGCGGGGGGCTGATCAGCGCGGTCGAGCCGGGCAGCGTGGGCGCCGAGATCGGCCTGGAGCCGGGAGATCGCTTGATGGCCATCAACGACCACCCGCTGCGCGACGTCATTGACTATCGGTATTACGGCGCCGAGGAGCACCTCTGGCTCGACGTCGAACGCGACGGCGCACGGCACCGGCTCGAGGTCGAGCGCGACTATGATGAGTCGCTGGGACTGACCTTTGACGCGCTGCTGTTCGACGGCCTGCGCGAGTGCGACAACCGCTGTCCCTTTTGCTTTGTGGCACAGATGCCGCGCGGTATGCGTCGCACCCTGTATGTGCGCGACGACGACTATCGCCTCTCGTTCCTGAGCGCAAGCTTTGTCACGCTCACCAACCTGGTCGAGGATGACTGGCAGCGCATCGCCGAGCAACGCCTGAGCCCGCTGTTCGTGTCGATCCACGCCACCGAGCCGGGCGTGCGACGCGCCTGTCTGGGCAAAGACGACGCTCCCGATATCATCGCCCAGCTGCGGCGGCTGGGTAGCCTGCACATCGAGGTGCACGGGCAGGTGGTGATTGTCCCCGGGCTGAACGATGGGGCTCACCTCGAGCAGACGATCGCTGACTGCGCTATGCTGTGGCCCACGTTGCAGAGCCTGGCTCTGGTGCCCGTTGGCCTGACACGGTTCCACCGGGGCACGGCGCGCACCCTGACTGCAGATGAGGCGCGAGACGTCCTGGCCCTTGTCACGCACATGCGGGCCCGCCTGCCTGGCGAGATCGACACCACCTGGCTCTATCCGGCCGATGAGCTGTATCTGCTGGCCCGTGCGCCGATCCCACCGGCCTGCTACTATGACGCGCCCGAGCAGCTCGACAATGGCGTGGGCCTGGTGCGCGAGCTGCTGGATGACTGGTCACGGGTGCGACGTCGCGTGAAGCGGCGTCGGTCGCGGCCGGCAAGCCTGACGCTGGTGTGTGGGGCGGCGATCGCGCCGGTGCTGGCGCCACTCGTTGCTGAGCTGGCCGCCGCCGCGCAGATCGACGTGCGCCTCATGCCGATCGGCAACCGCTTTTTCGGCCCGACGGTGACAGTGTCGGGCCTCATCACGGCACAGGACCTGCTGGCGCAACTGACGCCAGATGCCGCGGGCGAGCAGATTGTGCTGCCGCGCGCGATGTTCGATGCCGACCAGGGGCGCACGCTCGACGACGTCAGCCTCGACGCCCTGGTCACACACTATGGGCGACCCGTGCACCTGGCCGACAGGCTGGGTGACGTCGTACGGCTGCTCGCCTGAGCGCGGTGTGAGTCCGCAGAATGTTTGACAGGAGACGTCGATTCTGAGAAGATAACGGTGGCATCGTCCGTCGGCAGCCCAAGCACGCGTCCGGTGCGACGAGCGGCCAGCGCCTAGGGTATCTGGAGAAGGATGAGGGGGTGCTAACCATGCTTTACGGATTCGCGGGCAAGATTCTGAGAGTCGATCTCACCCAGGGCACGACTGCTGTCGAGGAGAAGGACGAGGCTTTCTACCGGCGCTACATGGGGGGCAACGGGTTCATCGCCCACTATCTGCTGACCGAGATGGACCCCAAGGCCGATCCTCTGGGGCCTGACAACCTGCTGATCTTTGCGACCGGCGCCGTCACCGGCTTGCCCATTGCGGGCGCTGGCCGTAGCGCGGTAGGGTGCAAGTCGCCGCTGACCGGCGGCTACGGCGAGGCAGACGTAGGGGGCCATTTTGGGGCCGAACTCAAGCAGGCCGGCTATGATGCCGTCGTGGTCAGCGGCAGAGCTGCGGAGCCGGTGTATCTGTGGATCCATGACGGCGAGGTCGAGATCAGGCCGGCCGGGCATGTGTGGGGTATGACCACGCTCCAGTGCCAGACCGCGCTGCAAGAAGAGCTCGACGACAGGCGTGTGCGGCTCGCCATGATCGGCCCGGGCGGCGAAAAGATGGTGCGCTTTGCCTGTGTCATCAACGATCTGCGGCACGCCGCCGGACGTTCGGGCACGGGCGCAGTGATGGGCTCCAAGAACCTCAAGGCAGTGGCGGCGCGTGGCAAGCCCGACGTGCCCGTCGCCGACGAGGGCGCCTTCAAAGAGCTGTCACGCTGGATGGTGCGCAACTGGAAGGACAAGGCCTTTGACCTGCACGACACGGGCACCGATGGCGGCCTGATGGATCTCAACGAAGTGGGCGCCCTGCCCACGCGCAACTTTCAGGATGGGCAGTTCGAGGGCGCCGAAAAGATCACCGGCAGCACGATGCGCGACACGATTCTGACGGGCCGCGAGGGCTGCTATGCCTGCCCCATCCGCTGCAAGCGTGTGGTTGAGGTGCACGACGACGAGTATGACGTCGATCCGATCTATGGCGGCCCCGAGTATGAGACGGTGGGCTCCTTTGGATCGGTGTGCGGCGTCGATGACCTGCGGGCCATCTCCAAGGCGCACGAGCTCTGCAATGCGTACAGCCTCGACACCATCAGCGCCGGCATGACGGTGGCCTTTGCCATGGAGTGCTTTGAGAACGGCCTGCTGACCCTCGAGGATACCGACGGCCTCGATCTGCGCTTTGGCAACGCGACGGCGATGGTCGAGATGACCCGCCGCCTGTGCGAGCGCGAAGGCGCGTTGGCCGATCTGCTGGCCGAGGGCCCTGCCGTGGCCGCCAGAAGACTGGGCCCGAGGGCCGAACCGTTCCTGGTGGCCGTCAAGGGCCAGCCTTTCCCGATGCACGAATCGCGCTATCGCCACGGGCAGGGCCTGGGCTATGCGCTTTCGCCGACCGGCGCCGACCACATGCACAACTTTTGGGATGAGGGCCTGGCCAAGTCCGAGCTGGAAGAGGGGCTGCAGAGCCTGGGCATCTATACGTCGGTGCCGCAGACCGAGCTGTCTCCCGTCAAGGTGCGCGCCTACAAGTCGGTGAGCAACTGGCAGTGGGTGCACAACCATCTGGGGCACTGCATGTTCATCCCTTGGACGCGCGACCAGTTGGTCGATGTCGTGCGCGCGATCACCGGTTGGGAGACCACCGTGCACGAGCTGCTGATGGTGGGCGAGCGAGGCGTCACCATGGCGCGCGCGTTCAACCTGCTATGCGGGCTGGGCCGTAAGGACGATGTGCTACCGTTGCGCATGAACTCGCACTTTAGGGCGGGCGTGGTCAATGAGGCCCCCATCGACCCCGAAGTGCTCGACGAGCATGTGACCCTGTTCTACGAGATGATGGGCTGGGATGCCGAGACCGGCGTGCCCACGAGCGCCAAGCTCCACGAGCTCGACATCGCCTGGGTAGCCGATCTGCTCTAGTCAGCGATGCCAGGGCGCCGTGACGGGCACCCGTCACGGCGCCTTGCTGTTGCAGGGAGGTGTTTGGTGAAGGGCTGGCGCGATCCACGTTGCTGGCGCGAAGTGCTGATCAGAGGCGGCGTCACGGCGATCATGGCCGGCGTGATCTTCTTTGTGCTGGTGCGCGAGCCACTGCTCTGGCTGGCGCCAGTGGTGGTGTCGGGGCTGGTGCTGCTGCGCTGGGCGATACGGCCCGAGGGACTCGACCGACAGGACGAGTAGACCTCACCGGCGGGTTTGGGCCGAGGTTGGGGCGCGGCTATAATCAGTCCGATATGCACGAATACGCCGTGACAGAGAACGTCGTCGACATCGTCTGCCGCCACGCCACGGGGGCGGGCGCACACCGCGTGCGCCGGGTCTATCTGGTGGTGGGCGAGCTTTCGACCATCATCGACGAGAGCGTGCAGTTCTACTTTGACTTTATCAGCGAGGGGACCGTGGCCGAGGGGGCCGAGCTTTGCTTTCGACGGGTGAACGTCGAGGTCGAGTGCGGCGCCTGCGGACATGTGTGGCAGCCTGCCGACGCCGACTGGACCTGTCCGCAGTGCGGCCAGGCGCAGGCACGCGTGCGGGCCGGCCGCGAGTTCTATGTAGAGAGCATTGAGGTGGAAGACTGATGACGAGGATCCCCGTTGTCGAGAGGATCATGAAGGCGAATGACGATGTGGCGGCCGCCAACCGCCAGTTGCTCGACGACCATGGTGTGCATGCCGTGAATATCATCGCGGCGCCGGGCGCCGGAAAGACGAGCCTGATCCTGGCGGTGTCGGCTGCGCTGGCGGGCAGATGCCGGGTGGGCGTCATCGAGGGAGACCTGGCCTCGGACGTGGATGCCCAGAAGGTGCGCGCAGCGGGCCTGCCCGTGTACCAGATCAACACGGGCGGCGGCTGCCATCTGGATGCCCGGCAGGTGCGCGTGGCCCTGGAGCAGTTGCCGCTGGACGATATCGACCTGCTGCTGATCGAGAACGTCGGCAACCTGGTGTGTCCGGTGAACTTTGTGCTGGGCGAGCATACCCGCCTGGGCATCTCGAGTGTGCCCGAGGGCGATGACAAGCCGCACAAGTATCCCACTATCTTTGCCAACGTGGATGCGCTGGCGCTCAACAAGGCCGATCTGCTGCCTTACTTGCCCTTTGACGTCGCCGAGTTCGAGCGTTTGGTGCGCTCGCTCAATCCTGAGATCGCGTTCTTCCCGGTGTCGAGCACAGTCGGCACGGGCATCGACGAGCTGGCCGACTGGCTGGCTGCTCTGACCGCCTGAGACGACCTGCAACGAGGGAGACACTTGGAGAAACGAACAGCCGCCCTGGTCGGTGAGAGCATCGCCCACGCCGCCCACGATACCTGGTTTGGGCTGGCGCCGGTGTTGCTGGCATCGATGAGCACCGAACTCGCGCTCAAGAACTCGGACATCGGGCTGGCGCTGCTCTTTTACAATGCCGTCTCGTCCATCACGCAGCCCTTTTTCGGGCGGCTGTCGGAGAAGGTGGGCGGGCGTGTGCTGGCCGTCAGCGCCATCATCTGGACTTCGATCATGTTCATGGCGGCCGTCTATGCGCCTGCCAAGTGGGTGTTGCTACTGGTGTTGGCGCTAGCTGGCTTTGGCTCGGGCGCATTCCACCCGCAGGGCACCGCTAATGCCACCGCTTCTGGCGGCGGGCGCTGGGGGGCGACGGCGGCTTCGGTGTTTTTCCTGGGCGGCACGTTGGGCGCTTCGCTGACCGGCTCGGCTCTGGGTGGGTTCCTCATCGGCACCTTTGGGCGCCGATCGTTGGTGATCATCGCCTTTATCGCCGTGAGCGTGGCCTTGCTGGTGGTGAGGCGGCTGGTGCCCCACGAGCTGCCCGACCGCGAGGATGGGCCTGCCCCCGTGGAGCACTCGCTGCCCAGGCAGGGCGCGGCGTTCTATGTGCCATTGGCCATTTTGCTGATCGGGCTCGCCCTACGCGCCCTCACACAGAACACGATCAGCTCGTACGTACCCAAGTACGAACAGGACCTCGGCGCTTCGCCGGCCGCCTACGGGCTGGTGCTGTCTGCCTTTCTGGCGTTCAATGCGCTGGGCGGCGTCTTGGGCTCCTACCTGGCCGACCGCATCGGCTTTCGCGGCGTGTTGGTGGCATCGCTGGCCATCTCCGGCGTCGCGCTCTATGGCTACTTTGTGTTGCCCGGCCTGTGGCGCTATGTGGCGCTGGTCGTCAGTGGCCTGGCCTTTGGGCCGTCGCACACGCTCTATCTCGTGTCGGGGCAGAGGCGCTTTCCGGGGCGCATGGCTACGGTGGCCGGGTTCATGCTGGGCTTTACCTTTGTGAGCGGCTCGGGCGGAGCATGGATCATGGGGCTGATCGGCGATAGCGTAGGCCTGCGTGCAGTGCTTGGCGCCTTGCCGGCTATCTTGATCGCCTCGTCGGTCTGTGCGGCGCTGTCGGTGCCGAGTCGCCGGCAGGCGCCAGCCATGGAGCCCGCCACCGCCGAGTAGCGACGGCCAGAGGTGATGCGCTCGCGGCAGCACGTCGATCCCGTCATCATCTACATAGGGCTGTCTCTGGGGGGCAGCCTGTTGCTCTCCCTCGCCTTTACCACTAACCTGCTCTACTATGTCGAGACGGTTGGTCTCGATCCTCTGCAGATGGTGCTGATGGGCACTGTGCTCGAAGGCACCATCCTGTTGTTTGAGGTGCCCACCGGTGTAGTGGCCGACATGCGCGGGCGCAAGGTCTCGATCGTCATCGGGCATGCGCTCACGGGAGCGGCCTTTTGCTTGCAGGCCGTGGTGCCCCACCTGTGGGCAGTGGCACTGGCGCAGGCGGTGTGGGGCATAGGCTACACCTTTACCAGCGGCGCCCAAGAAGCCTGGCTCGCCGACGAAGTGGGCCCCGACCGGGCGCCCGAGGCGTTCTCGCGAGCGGGTCAGGCAGCGCAGCTCGCCAGTCTGGCGGGCATCGGACTGGCCGCATGGGTGGGCGCAGCCGATCTGGCCCTGCCCATCCTCGTCTGCGGCCTCGGTTACGTTGTGCTGGCCCTCGCGCTGCTCCCGCTCATGTGCGAGAGCGGCTACCGGCCCTCGGGCGCGGCCGACTGGTCGGGCTGGCGAGAATTTGCCGACACCGCTGCGCGAGCCGTGCGTCTGGCTGGCCGCAGGCAGGTGCTGGTCTGGCTTCTGGTGAGCGGCGTGGTGCTGGGGCTCTATTCAGAGGGCTATGATCGGTTGTGGATGCCGCATATGCTGCAGGGTATCGGCTTGCCGGACCATCCCGAGCTGCCTACGACAGCCTGGTTCGCTGGCATCCGCATGGGCGAATCTCTGCTGGGCATCGGCGCGGTGGAGCTGGCACGGCGACGTCTCCTCTCGAGCGACGATCGCCGCCTGAGCTACGTCCTCAGTTTGATGGCCCTGGGCGTCGTGCTGGGCATCGCTGGCGTCGCGTGGACGAGATCGTTCTGGGTGGCGGCTGCGGCGGCGATAGGCATCAGCGCCTTGCGCGGCGTGTCTGCGCTCTTGCGGGTGACGTGGCTGAATCGGCAGATCGACGACTCGTCGGTACGCGCCACTCTGTTCTCGGCGATCGGGCAGGCCGACTCGCTTGGGCAGGTGGCCGGTGGGCCTGCTGTGGGCTGGGTGGCCAGAGCCCTGTCGGTGCCAGCAGGGCTAACGATGTCGGCGCTGCTGCTCACGCCCATCCTGCCGATCTATGCCCTGAGCGGCCAGCGAGGCGCCAAGGCGCCAGGTGCCGACGACTGAGCTAGTCAGCATACAGAGTATATTCTCATAGCAAACATAAGATACTGAGTATAGAGACCGCGGTACATAGAGAGAGGCGCCCGACCGCGGGCGCCTCTTGGGTTCGGGAAGGCTAGAGAGCGGCGATGATGGCCTCGGCCATCTCGCGCGTGCCCACCGCTGTGGGATCGTCGCGCGTGGCCTTGAGGTCGTAGGTGACCTGGCGGCCGTCGCCAATGACCTGCGCCACAGCGGCGTCGATGCGGTCAGCGGCTTCGGTCTCGCCGAGGTAGCGCAGCATCATGGCGCCCGAACGGATGGTGGCAGTCGGATTGACCTTGTTCTGCCCCGTGTATTTGGGCGCCGAGCCATGCACCGGCTCGAACACCGCGATGCCGTCGCCGATGTTGGCCCCCGGGGCCACGCCCACGCCGCCCACCAGGCCCGAGCAGAGATCACTGATGATGTCGCCAAAGAGGTTGGTCATGACCAGGACATCATACTCGTGAGGGCGCTGGACGAGCTGCATGGCGCAGTTGTCTACGATGCGATCGTTAAAGGCGATGTCGGGATACTGTGCGGCCACCTCCTGCGCTGTGCGCAGGAAGAGGCCATCGGTGATCTTGAGGATGTTGCCCTTGTGTACAGCGGTGACCTGCCTGCGGCCGTTGGCGCGGGCGTACTCGAACGCAAAGCGCACGATGCGCTCAGAGGCGCGACGGGTGATGATGCGGATCGCCTCGGCGGCCTCGCCCTTGATCACCTCGTGCTCGATGCCGACATACATCCCCTCGGTATTCTCACGCACGATGACGAGATCGACGTCGCTGAACGCCGCGGCCACCCCTTTGATCGAGCGCGCCGGGCGCAAGTTGGCGTAGAGATCGAGCTTTTGCCGCAGCGTGACGTTGACGCTGCGGAAACCGGTGCCGATCGGGGTGGTGATGGGGCCCTTGATGCCGACACGATTGCGGCGTATCGACTCGACCACGTGGTCGGGCAGTGGCGTGCCATACTCGGAGATCACGTCCGCGCCGGCCTGCTGCACATCCCACGTGATGTCGACCCCCGTGGCTTCGACCACGCGCCGCATGGCCTCGCTCACCTCGGCGCCGATGCCGTCGCCCGGAATGAGTGTGACTGTGTAGCCCATCGCTTACTCCTCGACTGCTTGGAGCTTGATATAGTTGAGCAGGCCACCGGCCAGCAGCACCTGCACCTGGCGCTCCGAGAGCTCCACCCGTACCGGGATCTGGCCGCCCTGCGTCACGTTCTCAACGACGAGGGGGCCGCCCTCGAGCAATGCCTTGCCAATGCCCGCGACACGCAGAACATCGCCCTGGGCCAAGCGGGCATGATCGTTGGGGTCCTCGAGGATCAACGGGACGATGCCAACATTGACCAGGTTGGCCATGTGGATGCGCGCAAAGGACTTGACGATCACAGCCTTGACGCCCAGATACATGGGTACCAGGGCGGCATGCTCGCGGCTCGAGCCCTGCCCATAGTTCTCGCCGCCCAGCAGCAGCCCGCCTCCGGCCCGACGCGCGCGCTCGGGGAAGGTGGGGTCAATCCGTGTCAGCACAAACGCGCTCAGCGCTGGCACGTTCGAGCGCAAGGGCAGGATGCTAGCGCCGGCGGGCATGATGTGATCGGTGGTGATGTTGTCGCCCATGGCGAGCAGCAGCTCGCCCTCGATATCGGCAGGCACCTGGACGCCCTTGGGCAGCGGCTTGATGTTGGGCCCACGCACCACATCGACGGCGCTGCCATCGGCCAGGGGGGCGACGATCATGTTGTCGTCCACGTGATACTGCGCGGGCATGGCTATCCGCGGCGGCTGGCCCAGGGTACGCGGATCGGTGATCACGCCCGTGAGGGCGCTGGCCATACACACCTCGGCCGATGCCAGGTAGACCTCGGCGTCGGCGGTGCCACTGCGCCCCTCAAAGTTGCGGTTGAACGAGCGCAACGAGGTGGCGCCGCTGGCGGGCGACTGCCCCATGCCGATGCACGGGCCGCAGCCGGCGTCTAGAATGCGCGCGCCGGCGCTGACGAGGGCCTCGAGGGCGCCGCTGGCGGCGATCACGCTCAAGGCCTGCTTGGAGCCCGGGCTGACGGCCAGCGATGTGGCCGGATAGACCGTCTTGCCCTTGAGCATGGCGGCCACCGTCTCCAGATCGACCACCGACGAGTTGGTGCAACTCCCCACCAGCACCTGGTCGACGGGAGTGCCGACCAGCTCGCGCACAGGGCGCACGTTGTCGGGGCTGTGAGGGCAGGCGATCAGCGGCTCGAGGGTGGAGAGGTCGATCTCGACCACCTCGTCATAGGCCGCGTCCGGATCGGCCGACAGCGGTTGCCAGTCGCCCTCGCGGCCCTGAGCCGCCAGAAAACGCCGCGTGGCGTCGTCACTGGGAAAGAGCGACGAAGTGGCGCCGAGCTCGGCGCCCATGTTGGTGATGGTCGAGCGTTGCGGCACGTTGAGTGCGGCCACCCCCGGCCCGCCATACTCGAACACCTTGCCGATGCCGCCCTTGACGGTGAGGCGGCGCAGCAACTCAAGGATCACGTCTTTGGCCGAGACCCAGGGCTGCAGCGCGCCGACGAGCCGCACCAGCACGACTCTGGGCATGGGCACGTAAAAGGGCGCCCCTGCCATGGCTACGGCTACATCGAGCCCGCCAGCGCCGATGGCCAGCATGCCCAGTCCGCCGCCGGTGGGCGTGTGACTGTCCGAGCCCAACAGCGTCTTGCCGGGGATGCCAAAGCGCTCCAGATGCACCTGGTGGCAGATGCCGTTGCCCGGACGCGAAAAGGTGATGCCGTAGCGGGCGGCCACAGTCTGTAGATAGCGGTGGTCGTCGGCGTTGCGATAGTCGGTCTGCAACATGTTGTGATCGACGTAGCTGACGGCCAACTCGCAGCGGACGCGCGGCAGGTCCATGGCCTCGAACTGCAGATAGGCCATGGTGCCAGTGGCATCCTGAGTCAGCGTCTGGTCGATGCGCAGGCCGATCTCATGGCCCGGCGCCATCTCGCCAGAGACGAGATGGCGGCGGATGATCTTGTGAGTCAGGCTCTCGGCCATGGTCGTTTCCTCAGCGTATGTAGGTCCATCCGACGTGTGCCCACGCTGGCCACCTGCAACGCTGCAGGAACAGCGAGCCGCCCGGCCTCAGCCCTTGCCCCATCGCTTGAGGTTCGTAGCGCTCAACTGGGCGCTTTCGAGCGACGGGCGTGCGCAACGATCCTGCTCGACGATATACCAGACGGCCCCCTGGGCCTCGCTGGCGGCAAACACCGGCTGCCAGTCGATCGTGCCCTCGCCGACCTCGGCAAAGGTGCGCGCGTCGCCCGTGCCCACCATATCCTTGAGGTGGATCAGCGGGTAGCGCCCCGCATGCGCCTTGATGGTCTCGGCGGGGTCGATGCCGGCATGCACCGCCCAGTAGCAGTCGATCTCAAAAAAGGCCACGGCCGGGTCGGTCTCGTTCCACAGGATGTCCATGCCGCGAACGCCGCCGCCAAGATCATCGAACTCAAAGGCATGGTTGTGATAGTAGAGGGCCAGGCCCGCATCTTGCATGGTTTTGCCGGCGCTGTTCATCAGCCTGGCGACGGTTTTGAACCCCTCGACGGTGCGCAGCTCGCCCGGCAGTGCGGGGATGCCCACATACTTGGCGCCGATGGCGCTATAGTAAGTGATCAGCTCGTCGAGCTGCTCCTGGAACAGGTTGACCATCACGTGGCTGCCGGCCACCTTGAGGCCCGTCTCAGCCAGCAGGTCACACATCTCGGCGGCCGAGAGCCCGCCAGTGCCGGCCAGCTCGATGCCGCTGTAGCCCATCTTGGCGACCTTGCGCACCGTGCCCGGGAAATCCTTGGCTGTCTCATCTCGAACGGTATAGAGCTGTAGAGCGATGGGAACCGACATCAGGTCATCCCTCCTGCGCCTGCGCACAGGCGCGAGGCGCATTGTTCTGTTCGACCAGTCTACTGCTAGGCTCAGAAAGCGTCAATGTGAGCGCATCAAGAGACGCCGCCTCATCGAGGCGGCGTCTCGATGTCGTGCCGCTCAGTCCTCGAAAGCCGCGTCGAAGCGAATGTTGGATGGGGCAAAGTCCACGCGTTTCACAAAGGCGCACGCCTCGGCCGCGCCATACTCGCGATCCATGCCCGAGTCCTCCCACTCGACCGAAAGCGGCCCCTGATAGTTGATGCGGTTCAGCCAACGGATGATGGGCTCAAAGTCGACGTCGCCATGGCCCAGCGAGCGAAAGTCCCAACCGCGGGCGGCCTCGCCAAAGTTCAGGTGTGAGCTCAGAATGCCCGAGTAGCCGTCGAGCGTCGTGGCCGCATCCTTCATATGAACGTGATAGATGCGGTCCTGGAACTCTTGGATGAACCTGGCCGGGTCCACGCCCTGCCACTGCAGATGGCTGGGGTCAAAGTTAAAGCCAAAGGCCTTGCGGCGGCCCAGCGCTTCGAGGGCCTTTTTCGCCGTCACGATGTCATAGGCGATCTCGGTGGGGTGCACCTCGAGGGCGAACTTGACTCCCACCTCATCGAACACGTCGAGGATGGGGTTCCATCGCGCGGCAAAGTCCTTGTAGCCGGCCTCGATCATCTCTGGCCCGGGGTTCGGGAAAAAGTAGAAAAGCTTCCAGATGCTCGACCCGGTAAAGCCGTTGACCACATCGACGCCCATCAGCCTGGCGGCGCGGGCGGTGTTCTTGAGCTCCTCGGCGGCGCGCTGGCGCACGCCCTCGGGGTCGCCGTCGCCCCACACGTAGGCGGGCAGGGTGCCTTTGTGGCGGCTGTCGATGGGGTCGTCGCACACCGATTGCCCGACGAGGTGGTTGCTGATCGCCCAGCACTTGAGCCCGTGCTTGGCCAGCACGTCGTGGCGGCTCTGGACATAGCCATCGACCGAGAGGGCCTTGTCGACCTCAAAGTGATCGCCCCAGCAGGCCAGCTCCAGGCCGTCATAGCCAAAGCTGGCCGCCTTTTCGCACAGGGTCTCCAATGGCAGGTCGGCCCACTGGCCGGTGAACAGTGTGACGGGTCTACCCATGTTGGCTGCTCCTCGTTGTGATGTACATGAGCGTGTCTGTGGCTACAGCTTAAAGCCGAACGGCGTCCACTTGGTGGCCGAATGGCTGCTCTCGACGACCTTGTGCAGGAATGCGACGCCGCGGGCGCCGTCCTCGACGGTGGGAAAGTCCAGCATGATCTCGCTGGGCTCGATGCCGAGGATGCGGGCGCGCATGGTGTCGGTATAGTTCTTGTAGACGTTAGCAAAGGCCTCGATGTACGCCTCGGGGTGGCCGGCTGGCAGGCGCGTGCCATCGGCGGCCGCCGCACAGCTCCAGGGATTGCCCGGGGTATAGAGCTGCTCGGGGCCGGTGTTAGAGCGCACGCGCAGGAAAAAGGGCTCCTCCTGCTTCCATTCGAGCCCGGCCTTGGAGCCCCACACGCGAATGCTGAGCGAGTTCTCTTGGCCGGTACAGATCTGCGAGGCCGAGAGCATGCCCCTGGCGCCATTGGTAAAGCGCAGCAGCATGGCGCCATCATCGTCCAGCTGGCGGCCCTCGACGAACACGGTCAGGTCAGCACAAATGTCGGCGATCTCGAGGCCGGTGATGTAGCTCATCAGGTGCTCGGCGTGCGAGCCCAGGTCGCCGATGGCGCCGGTGATGCCGCAGCGGGCCGGATCGGTGCGCCACTCGGCCTGCTTCTGACCCGTCAGCTCGAGGCGCTCGGCCAGCCAGCCCTGCGGATACTCGACGACGACCTTGCGGATCTCGCCCAGTGCTCCGCTGGCCGCCAGGTGGCGCGCCTGCTTGACCATGGGATAGCCCGAGTAGTTGTAGGTGATGCCGAACTGCACGCCTGACGTCTTGACTGCGCGGGCGATGTCGCGGGCCTGTTCCACCGTGTGGCACAGGGGCTTGTCGGTGACGACGTTGAATCCCGCCTCGACCAGGCCCATGATGATGGGATAGTGCATGTGGTTGGGCACCACCACCGACACAAAGTCGAGGCGCTCGTCTGAGGGCATCTTGGCCTCGACCTCGATCATCTCCTGCCACGAACCATAGACGCGTGACTCATCGAGGTAGAGGTCGCGGCCCGAGGCCTTGCTCTTTTCGGGGGTCGACGAAAAGGCCCCCGCCACCAGCTCGACGCCACCCTCCAGACAGGCCGCACGCCGGTGCACCGCACCGATAAAGGCGTCGCGACCACCGCCCACCATGCCCATGCGCAGCTTGCGCGGGAAAAAGGCCTCTTCGTTCTTGCCTTGGATCATGCTCAACCTCCTCTGTGCTGATGCTGCTGCGGTGCAGCCATCGACGGCATTCTGAAGGCCGTGGCTGTCTATGTCAAGGCGGGCTACACGAGCTGACCGTCCTCTCTGAGCACTTGCCGGAGCTGCTGCACGTCCAACTCGGCCCGCGGCGCGCCGCTGGCGATGGCCAGGGCCGCTGCCGTGCCGGCAGCCTGGCCGATGGCGATGCAGGTGCCCATCACCCGCGCGCCGGCCATGCCCTCGTGGGTGGCCGAGATGCAGCGCCCCGAGGCGAGCAGGTTGCTCGTGCTGATCGATAGCAGCGCGCGGTAGGGGATGTCATACCAACCACCCCTGGGCGGATAGAGCTCGGCCTGGTTGCGCATGGTGTCGTGCTCTGCGGCCCAGTAGGGGCACTCGGCCCCGCGCGGGCACTCGGCGGTGCACAGATGTACAGGATAGGTGTGCCCCAGCGGGCAGTGGATGTCGATCCACCACGAGCCGCGGGCGATGGCGTCGTCAAACCGCGCACCGCGATGGACGTCGTCGCCGCTGAGCGCATAGGGGCCCACGATCTGGCGGCTCTCGCGCGGGCCGATCTGTGGCGAGGTCTGCTGCACATAGACATCGGCCATCTCGGGCACGTTGGCCCTCAGAAAGCGCACCAGCTCCCACACCTGGCCGCGGACATAGGCCTCGCCGCGGGTCAGGTCGCCGCCGCAGTCGCCGTCGCCGGCAAAGCGGGTCATGTTCGCCGAGGTATGATCGCGGTGGTGAGTGTTCTTGCCCAGGAAGCCAGGGTTGTAGAAGGCAAAGCGCCCATCTTCCATCTCGTGTTCGATCAGTTCGGTGATCTCACGGGCGCGCGCTGCGCTGAGCTCGGGCACGCCGCCCAGATGAAAGAAAGAGCCCATCGACTCGCCGCGACCATCGAACTCGCGGCCGTGCGTGGTGAGCGCGCCGGCACGACAGGCCACATCGGCGTCACCCGTGGCGTCGACAAAGATGCGCCCCGTCACCGCCTGGCGGCCCGACTTGGTCTCGATGACGACCGCCTCGATGCGATCGTCCAAAGCGAGCACAGCGGCGATGTGGGTGTGGAACATGACCTGCACGCCTGCCTCGGCGCACATCTGGTCGAGGACGTGCTTGAGCGCCTCGGCGTCAAAGCGGATGCCCCACTCGCGCAAGCTCTCTTCCCAAGCAGGGGCGCCACCTAGCGCGTGCAGGCGCTCGGTGATCTCGCGCAGCAGGCCCTCGACGATGGGTGTGTGGCTCTCTGAAGCGGTGTGCCCCAACACGGGCGCCACCAAGCCGGCCGTGGCCAGGCCGCCGAGATAGCCGTGGCGCTCGATCAGCAACGTGCGAGCGCCGTGTCGGGCCGCAGCGATGGCGGCCGGGAATCCGCCCGGGCCACCGCCGCAGACCACCACCTCGGCCTCGGCGACGACCGGAATCTCACGGGCGGGCTCTCGAATGGTGCGCATCGTTGGGCTCCTCTCGGTGTCGGTGCGTGAGATCACGGGCGCACGTGGTAGTCGCCCCGTGCGATCCACTTGTAGGTGGTCAGCTCGCGCAGGCCCATGGGCCCGCGCGCGTGCATGCGCTGTGTGCTGATGGCCACTTCGGCGCCCAGGCCAAAGACGGCGCCGTCGGTAAATCGCGTGCTGCAGTTGACATAGGTGGCTGCCGAATCGACCTCGTTGAGAAAGCGCTCGGCGCTGGTCACGCTGTCGGTCAGAATGCCATCGCTATGGTTGGTGCCATGGCGCTGGATGTGCGCAATGGCCTCGTCGAGCGAGTCGACGACCTTGACTGAGAGCTGCAGCGAGAGGAACTCTGCGCCATAGTGCTCATCGGTGGCTGGGGCCACCAGGTCGCCAGCTCTGGCGATGGCGTCGGCATCCAGAGCAGCCATACTGTCCTCATCCAGGTAGACCCTGACGCCCACAGCGTTCAGGTCGGCCACCATCGCCGGCACGAGGGCCGCGGCCACCGACCGGTGTACGAGCACGGTGTCAAGAGCGTTGCACACCGACGGCGCTTGCGTCTTGGCGTTGTTGATCAGCGGTATGGAGCGGGCCAGGTCGGCGGTGGCGTCCACATAGAGGTGGCACACGCCGATGCCGCCATAGGCCACTGGCATGCGCGCGAGCTTCTTGACGAGACCCTGCAGCCCCGGGCCCCCGCGCGGGATCACCAGGTCGACGAGGTCGTCCATGGCGAGCAGCTCGGGCACCAGCGCCCGGTCGGCAGAGGTGATCAGCTGCACGGCGTCGATCGGCAAGCCAGAGGCGACCAACGCTGCGCGCACGATGCCCGCCAGGACGATGTTCGTCTGCAGGCTTTCCTTGCCACCGCGCATGATGACGGCGTTGCCGCTCTTGATGGCCAGGGCGCTGATGTCGATGGTGACGTTGGGACGCGACTCGAACAGCGTGGCGAGCACGCCCAGGGGCACGCGCTTTTTGGCCAGCACCATGCCGTTGGCCAGAGTGCGCCCATCAAACACCTCGCCCAGCGGGTCGGGCAGGGCGGCGACGTCGTTGCAGCCGTCGATCATACTCTGCAGTCGTTTGGGGTTGAGTGTGGTGCGATCGAGGAGCGCAGGCGCGATGCCCGCGTCGGCGGCGTAGGCCACATCGGCACGGTTCGCTTCCCATAGCTCGGGGCCCACGGCTCCGAGGCGCGCCGCAATGTCGTGCAGCGCGGCATTGCGGGCAGCCGTCGTCGAAAGGGCCAACTGCCGACCCGCGTCGCGGGCGGCCAGGGCCATCGCGCGAATATCGATCTCGCGAGTCTCTGTCTCGCTCACGTTGCCCTCCTCTTGCCGTCGCTAGAGCAGCACCAGGTTGTCGCGATGGATGAACTCCGGGCCATAGTCATAGCCGAGCAGCTCGGCAATGCTCTCTGAACGGTGCCCGAGCACGCGAGCCAGGTCTTGAGAGGCATAGTTCGCCAACCCACGGGCGATCGCCTGGCCCGACTCGTCGGCCACCGCCACGATGGCGCCACGCTCGAATGCCCCCTGCGCCCTGAGAATGCCCACCGGCAGCAGGCTACGCCCCCTGGTCAGCAACGCCTCGGCCGCACCGCGATCGACCACCACCTGCCCGGCGACCTGCTTTTGCGCCAGCAGCCAACGTTTGCGGCCCTCGGCGGCGCTGATGGGCGCCGGGAACAGAGTGCAGACCGAGCGCTGCGTGGTAACGTCGAGCAGGATGTTCTCGCGGCTGCCGTTGGCGATGACCACCGACGTGCCAGAGTGCATGGCCATATCGGCCGCAACCAGCTTGGTGTACATGCCGCCCGAGCCCATCGCGGTGCCGTTTCCTCGCGCCAACGCCAGCACGCTAGCGTCGATCGACTCGACCTGAGGCACGAGAGCTGCCGCCGGATCGAGGCGCGGGTTGGCGGTGTACAGGCCATCGATATCTGACAGCAGGATCAGCAGATCGGCCTCGATCAGGTTGGCCACCATCGCCGACAGGGTGTCATTCTCGCCGACGCGGATCTCTTCGGTGGCCACGGCGTCGTTCTCGTTGACGATGGGCACGATCCCGCGTTCGATCAGGCTGACAAAGGTGTCGCGCAGGTTCAGGTAGCGATGGCGGTCTTCGACGTCCTGGCGCGTCAACAACACCTGGGCGGTGACGATGCCGTACAGGTCAAAGTACTGCTCCCACAAGTGCATCAGTCGGCCCTGGCCCACCGCCGACAGCATCTGCTTGAAGGGGATGCTCTTGACGGTCTCGGGGAAGCCGAGCTTCTCGCGGCCAGCCTGCTGCGCCCCCGACGTGACCAGCACCACCTGCGCCCCGCGCAGACGTAGCCCGTGAAGCTGTCGCACCAGATCGACCATACGCGGCGGATTGAGCCGCGCACCGCCATCAGTCAGGGTGCTGGTGCCTACCTTGACGACGATGCGTCGCCAGGGCATGTCAGAACGAACGGGGCTGTTGGCGCTCAAAGAAGCCTCACTCAAACATGCGTCATCGCGATTATAACATGCTCACCCGAGCCCACCAACCACGTGTGGCCCCCGGCTTTCCGTCTTTACCGCACCGCCGGAATGGCTATACTGCAGGCGCGGTGATCCCAAGCTGGTGAGGGAGATGGGCAGACTGACGAGCCTGTGGCATCACGTCGTGCGCGTTCGGACACGCGAAGAGATGAACACGGTCTACCTGTATCTGGAGATCGTGTTCTACAGTTTCCTGGGCGCAGCGGCCTCGTTCGACGGCGCCTTTGTGGTGCGCCTGGGCGCCACCAACCGCCTGATCGCGCTGCAAGCCTCGTTGCCGGCCCTCGCTGCGGCGCTGGCCTACATCCCTGCGGCTCGCTTTCTGGAGCGACGACGCAGCCCCTTCCGCTGGATCGTCGGCACGCTCACCACCGTGCGATTGATGTACCTGTTCATGGTCATATGGCCGATGGTGGCTCTGCCGCAGGCGGCGCCGCTGGTGGTGGCCACCATCGTGACGATGCAGCTTCCGGCAGTGGTCTTTGCCACCGGCTGGAGCCCGCTGCTGGCCGACGTGGTGCCCGAGCGGTCGCGCGCCAGGGTGCTGTCGTGGCGCATGATCCTGATGAGCGCCTCGGTGGGTGTGCTGACCTACAGCTTTGGCCAGTGGCTCGAGCACGGGCCATTTCCGGGCAACTATCAGATCATGTACGGCCTTGGCGTGCTGGGCGGAGTCATCAGCGTGACCATGTTGGGTCGCCTGCAGCTTCCGCAGACCGACGCCGAAGAGCAGTATCACGGGCAGCTCGAGGCGCAAAAAGCGCCCGTTCTCTCCGGCGCAATCGACCTGTTGCGCGAGAACCGCTACTTTCGCAGCATCCTGTTGAACACCCTCGTGTTCAACAGCGGCTTTTGGCTGGTGATGCCACTCTATACCATCCTGTTCATCAAGCAGTTGGGCGCCACCGATGGCTGGGTGGGCCTACGCACGATGATTCTGCAGGCAGGTGGCCTGCTGGGCTATCTCGTTTGGCGGCGTGTGACCGAGCGCTGGGGAGAGAGCAAGACGCTGCTCTTGGCGCTGCCGCTGGTGGCGACTTTTCCCTTCCTGCTGGCGGCCTTTCCCGACCTGACGATCATTCTGGTGCTCTCGGCCTGGGTGAGCCTGGCCTCGCCGGGAGTCGATCTGCCCCACAGCATGATCTTTATGTCGCAACTGCCTCGGCGCCGGCGCCATATGGCCGTGGCGCTCTACAGCATGGCGATGAACGTCGCTGCCTTTGTGATGCCGATCGTCGGCGTGCAGCTCTCTGAACGGATCGGACTGATTCCCACCCTGCTGGTGGGGGGAACGGTGCGGGCACTCGGGGTGGTGCTCTTTTACCTGCGGCCGATCAAGGACGACATGTCGCCGCGGGCCCTGCTGAGCTGGCGCAAGGCCCGCGGCGGCTAGGCTCGATGGCCTGCGGTGTTAGTCGGTTAGGATGTAACGCTGCACCTCGGCGGCTGCCTCCAGCTCGGCCAGGTGCTCGTCGAACAGCTCTTGCTGGCGAAGTTGAGCCCATGACGGATCGAGCGGGCGCACCGCCTTGTCTTGCACCCAAATGATGTGAAAGCCATAGTCGGTCTCGACCGGCTCGCTGAGCTCGCCTGGCTCGAGGGCGAATGAGGCCTCCTCGAAAGGCTCGACCATCGCCCCCCTTGGAAACCAGCCCAAATCTCCGCCCTGAGCGGCGCTGCCTGTGTCGAGCGAGACCTCTTGCGCAACGGTGGCAAAATCCTCGCCGCCCTCGAGGCGTTTCAGCACGGCCGCTGCCTCGTCGGCGGTGGCCACCAGGATGTGGCTGGCCTGAACCTGCTCCTCGTCCTCGAGGGGCGTTTGCTGCTCGTAGATGGCCTGCGCGGCCAGAGAGGTGCTCACCAGATGCGAAAGCGTGTCGAGGCTCACGCCATAGGCCTGCAGCACTTGCTCTTCGGTCTCCACCGCCTCGGCCGCCTTGAGCTGCTCCACGAGATCGGCTCGCTGGCTGGCGACGTCTGCCTCGCTGGGCGTCACGCCCAGGGCCTGTGCCTCGGCCGCCACCACCTCAGACTGGACGAGCACATCGAGCACCTCCTTAGCGATCTGCGGCAGATAGCCCTGGGCCTCTTGACTGGCCCAGTCCACGTCGTTCGCCATGGTGATAGCATACAGACGTAGCCGCAGATACTCGGTGAAGCGCGCCATGCTGATGTCGACGCCGTCCACGGTGGCAGCGACGGGCACATCGGGCAGGTCGAGCGACTCAAAGGCCACGCTCAGGCTGGCGATGGCCTTGGCCCGCAAAGCCTCCATGTCGGGAGGCTCGGTCGTCGGCAGCTCCAGCTCGATCGGGGCGACTGTTGCGGTGGGCGCCGCTGCGTCGTCGGGCGCCGTCGTAGGCGTCGACACCGCGGCCGCCGCCAGCGTGGGGGTGGGCCCGGGCTGCTCGGCAGACGGTCGACTGCAGCCTGCCAGCAGCACGAGTAGGGCGACGGCGAGGTATACGGCGTGTCTACGCATGGTGTGTCTCCAGGAGCGATATGCGACCTCAGTTGATCATGTCACTATAGCACCCTGGCGTCGACAGGCCAAAGAGCGTACCAGTGCAGCCTTGAGGGTTCACACGTCTGAGGTATAATGGCGACATCACGCGACAGGCGCAAGGGGGGTGAGGGGATGGACAACGGCGTCGCACAGCCCGACAGGCGACGGGTGGATGTGCTACTGCGCGGGGGCACCGTGGTGACGATGGATGCTGAACGGCACGTTTGGGCGCCCGGCTCGGTGGCGCTGTGCGGCCGGGAGATCGCTGCGGTGGGCTCGGTCGAGGCCCTGGATGCCGTCTGCGATGCTGCCCAGACTATCGATTGCAGCGACCACATCGTCATGCCCGGCCTGATCAACACCCACACCCACATGCCCATGAGCCTGCTGCGGGGCCTGGCCGATGACCTGCGCCTCGATGTGTGGCTCTATGGCTACATTCTGCCCGTCGAGCGCGAGTTTGTTACGCCCGAGTTCTGTTTCCTGGGCACCAGCCTCTCTTGCGCCGAGATGCTGCGCGGCGGCACCACCACTTTTGCCGACATGTATTACCACGAGGAAGAGATCGCCTGGGCCACCATCGAGGCCGGCATGCGCGGCATCCTCGGCGAGACCATCGCCAAATTCCCCACGCCCGACGCCCGCAGCTACGAGGTCAGCCTGCGTTACTGCCTCGAGATGATGGAACGCTTTCGCGGCCACAAGCTGATCACCGCCGTGCCCGCGCCCCACTCGCTCTACATGACCACCGAGGACATCTTGCGCGAGACGACAGCCCTGGCGCGTTCGTTCGGCACGCTGCAGCTCATTCATGTGTCAGAGACAGCCGGCGAGGTCGAGGCCTGGACGGCTCAGACAGGGCTCAGGCCGGTGCGCTGGCTCGAAAGCCAGGGTCTGCTCGACTCGCCCGTGCTGGCGGCGCATTGCGTGCATGTGAACGGCGAAGAGATCGATATCCTGGCCCGCCATGGGGTGGGCGTGGCACACAATCCCAGCAGCAACCTAAAGCTGGCCAGCGGCGTGGCCCCCGTGGCCGAGATGCTCGCTCATGGCCTGGCCGTGGGCGTGGGCACCGACGGCTGCGCTTCGAACAACGACCTGGACATGTTCGAGGAGACACGTCTCGCGGCGCTGCTGCCTAAAGGCTTTACTGGCAGTCCCACTGTGGTGCCGGCCGCCGAGGCCGTGGCCATGGCGACCATCATGGGGGCCCGCGCTATGGGCCTGCAGGATCGCATCGGGTCGCTCGAAGCGGGCAAGCTGGCCGATGTGATCGTCGTCAGCCAGGGCAGGGCGCACGCCGTGCCGCAGTTCAACACCACCGGCCTGAATGTGTACTCGCAGCTCGCCTATACGGCGGCCGCAGCCGATGTGCGCGATGTCTTTGTGGATGGCCGCCAGGTGGTGGCCGGCGGACAGGTGCTTACGGTTGATGTGCCGCAGGTGCTCGAGCGGGCTCGCACGCTGGCCGAGCGGATCAACCACTTTTTCGTCGGGCGCCAGGAAAGCGTGCTCGACAAGCTGGTCGACATCGGCGGCGTGGAGCAGCAGGAGACTTTCGAGGTGCAGGCCAAAGCGGTACTGGTCGATCGCAAGGCCTTTGATGCGGCGCTCAAGCACGAACTGGTGCATGTCACCGGGCAGACGCGTCGCGAGCAGTACGACACCTACTTTTACTTTGCCGATCCCGGCCAGGGGCGCCTGCGCTATCGCGAAGACCTGGTGATCCGCGCCGATGGCTCCAAAGAGCCGATCTACACGCTCACGCTGAACGGCCCCGCTCGTGAGGCCGAGTACGAACACAGCGTGCTGTTGTCGCGCTCGCGCTTTACGGCGACGGCCCACCAGAGTCTGCGCTTTTACCGAGAGTGCTTTAGCCCTGTCCGCGAGCTCGAGGTGAGCAAGCAGCGCGAACGCTACCATATCCGGTATCGCGGCGTTGACTTTGCCGTCAATGTCGATCGCATCACGACGCCGCCGCTGGAGCAGCGTTACATCGAGATCAAGAGCCGCACCTGGTCAGAGCAGGATGCGGAGCGCAAAGCCTCGATGATCGGAGAACTGCTGCACATCTTTGGCGCCACCGACCAGGACATGGTGCTGGGCGAGTATCCTGACCTGATGGACTGACGTGGCTATGGCCGATGGAGCGCGATCGTGTAATAGGGGGTGTGACTTGGTTGATGCAAGAGAGGTGGTGGCCCTGCGACGCGTCGCCGCACAGCTGCGCCGCCACATTGTGGCAATGATGGGCGCCGACAAGGCGCACCATTTCGGCGGCTCGCTGTCGGCGGCAGACATCATGACGGCGCTCTATTTCCATGCCATACGCTACGATCCGCACAACCCGGCCTGGCCCCAGCGCGATCGCTTTGTGATGAGCAAAGGCCACTGCGTGCCGGCTCAGTATGCCGCCCTGGCGATGTTGGGCGCGTTTCCCGTCGGGGAGCTCAAGACGCTCAAGCAGCTCGGCACCCGGTTGCAGGGGCACCCAGCGGCGCACCTGCTGCCCGGCATCGAGGCCTGCACGGGCTCGCTGGGGCAGGGGCTCTCGTTTGCCAACGGGCTGGCGCTCGCGGCGCGCATCAAGGGGGAGGGGTACCAAGTGTACTGCCTCATGGGCGACGGCGAGACGCACGAAGGGCAGGTGTGGGAGGCCGCACGTGCGGCAGCGCAACAGCGCCTGGGCAATCTCACAGCCCTCATCGATCGCAACCGCCTCAAGGCCATGGACCGCTCGTACGGCAGCGCCGACCTGACCATGCTGCCCGCCAGGTGGCATGCCTTTGGCTGGCGCGTGGTGCAAGTAGACGGGCATGACCTGGGAGCCCTGCTCGACGCGCTCGACTGGGCGCGCACGCCCGCGGCGAGCCCGGCGCTGATCATCGCCGACACCATCAAGGGCAAAGGGGTCTCGTTCATGGAGGACCAGCCCGCCTTTCACAATGCTGCCCTGACCTCGGCGCAGCTCGAGGCGGCGCTGCAGGAGTTGGATCGCACCCTGGCCGGGCTGGAGGGCTGACATGAGCGAGCTGTATCAGACCCGTTTCGTCTACGGCGATGCGCTGGCAGAGGCCGCACAGCGCTTTCCCGAGGTCGTGGCGCTCGACGCGGACCTCTACACGTCCACGCGCACCGTCACCGTGCGCGAGCGCTTCCCCGAGCGTTTTATCGACGTGGGCATCTCAGAGATGGACATGGTCAGCACGGCGGCCGGCCTGGCAGCCTCGGGGCTGGTGCCGTTTGCCAACTCGTTTGCCATGTTCATCACTGCCCACTGCTACGACCAGATACGCATCCAGATCTGCTATCCGGGCCTGCACGTGATCCTGGCTGGCTCCAGCGGCGGCCTCACGCAGGGGCCCGACGGCGCCAGTCACCAGTCGCTCGAAGATGTGGCGCTCATGCGTGCGCTGCCAAAGATGAACGTGCTGGTGCCCGCCGATGCCATCGAGACGCGCGCCATGACGCTGGCGGCCGTGCGCGACATCGCCGGCCCGGTCTATCTGCGGCTGGGGCGCTATCCGGTGCCCAACGTGCTGCCGGCCGACTATGCCTATGAGCTGGGCAAGGCCGCGTGGCTGCGCGCAGGCGCCGATGTGGCGCTGCTCGCCTGTGGGCACATGGTGTGGATGGCCATGCGGGCCGCCGATCTGCTGGCCGCAGAGGGTGTGCAGGCCTGCGTGATCAACATGTCGACCATCAAGCCCCTCGATGTTGCCGCCGTGCAACAGGCTGCGGCGTCTCCGCTGGTTGTCACCATCGAAGAGCACAGCATCATCGGGGGCCTGGGCAGCGCCGTGGCCGAGGTGTTGGCCGAGCTGCCGGGGCAGGGTGGCCGCGGCAGGCTCCTGAGGCTGGGCACGCGCGACGTATTCGGCGAGTCGGGGCTGGCCGACGAGCTGCTGGCCAGGCATGGCCTGGCGCCAGAGGGCGTCTATCAGGCAGTGATGGCGGGGTTGCGGGGTTAGCCGGCGGGGCGGTCGGCAGGGCCTTTGCCGGCGGCCCCAAGCGGTGCTACACTTGGTTTTCGAGGCACACCCGGGGCGAAGCGATGCAAGTTCAGGCACTGACCCGTAAATGGCGCGCCCAGACCTTTGACGGCATTCTGGGGCAGGAGCACATCACCCGTACGCTGCAACACCAGCTTCGTGCGGGGCGAGTGGGGCATGCTTATCTCTTCTCGGGCGTGCGCGGCACCGGCAAGACCTCGACGGCGCGCATCCTTGCCAAAGCCGTCAACTGCGTGGGGCAAACCGACGACCCGCCCTGCAACCAGTGCGAGGTCTGTCGCGCCATCTCGAGCGGCGCCTCGCTCGACCTGATCGAGATCGACGCGGCCTCGAACCGCGGCATCGACGAGATCCGCGAGCTGCGCGAGCGGGTCAACTTTATGCCGCAGCAGGGCCGCTACAAGGTCTATGTCATCGATGAAGTGCACATGCTCACCAACGAGGCGTTCAACGCGCTGCTCAAGACGTTGGAGGAGCCCCCGGCACACGTGATCTTTGTGCTGTGCACCACCGAGGCGCATCGCCTGCCCGACACCATTCTGTCGCGCTGCCAGCGGTTCGAGTTTCGGCGCGCCACGCAACAGGTGATCCGCCAAAAGCTCCACTTCATCTGCGAGCAAGAGGGGCTGCAGGTCTCTGAAGAAGCGCTGGCCTATCTGGCGCGCCGCGGCGCCGGCAGCTTTCGCGATGCCGAGAGCCTGCTCGACCAGGTGGCTGCCTACGGCGCCGGTGATATCACGCTCGAGCTGGTGCAGTCGGTGCTGGGCGCGGTGCCCTACCAACTGGTGCTGGCCATCTCGCGAGCGGTGACGCTGGGCGATGTGGCCGGCGGGTTTCGCGCCATCACCACGGCCTTTGAAAGCGGCGCCGATGCACGCCAGTTGCTTGCCAGCATCGTCGAGCAGTTGCGGGCCCTGCTGCTAATGCGCGTGGGCACCACCGAGGAGACACTGCTCGTTGCCCACGAAGAGGCCGATGAACTGCGGGCGCTGATCGCCCAGCCTGGCTTTTCGCTGCGTCGGCTGGTGCAGGGCATCAGGCTGTTCAGCGAAGCCAGCGAGGCACTGCGCACCGCCGCGAGGCCCGAGATTCCGCTGGAGCTGGCGTTGGTCGAGGCCGTGGCTGTTGAGGGCGGTGAGCTCGTGGCCGAGCCACCGCCCTCCATACCGGCGCCTGTGGCGTCGAAAAGCCCGCCACAGAACGCTCGAGCATCGGTGGCGCGGCCGGCGTCGGTGCAGCCCGACCCCGATCCAGGCGCGACGACAGCGCGTCCACTGGCCGCGGCGGCGCCGGCCCCCGACGCCCATGATGCGCCGGTCGAGCGGTCCGCTGAGCCCTCGCGCCAAGCCGAGCCGCCGGCCCCCGGCCGTGCGCTGAGCCTCGAAGTGGTGCAGGGCAACTGGTCGCGAGTCGTCTCGCGCATGCGCGCGCAGAACCCGCAGTTGCAGGCGGTGTTGCGGTCGGTCTATCCGGTTGAGGTGGCCGACGATCTGGTCACCCTGGCCTGTGAGTCGGCCTTTCACCGCGACCGCCTTGCCGAGGATCGACGTCGTGAACAGGTCGAGGAGGTGCTCGGCCAGGTGTTGGGCACGAGCTGCCGGGTGCGATGTGTGGTCGACCGCGATGCGCGCGGCCGCCTGCAGAACAGCGAGGGTGAAGGCCCCAAGGACCTGTTTGCCGAGGCCGATGCGCAAGAGGCGCAGCGCAAGCAGTTGCTGAACCATCCCGCCGTCAGAGACCTGACCGAGCGCGGTGGGCGTGTGCGCCGCGTCGAGCTCGATCCTGATTCGGAGCTATAGCAGGGAGGAACGATATGGCGAGCAAGGGCAAGCGCCGCTTCAATGCACCGGCCGGGCGGCCGGGCAATATGATGCGCCAACTCGAAGAGCTGCAGAAGCAGATGACCGAGGCGCAGGCGGCTTTGGAGGAAGAGACGGTGACGGCCTCGGTGGGCGGCGGTGCGGTGACGCTCGTCATGACTGGAGCTCAGGAGGTGAGGTCGATCGCGATCAAGCCCGAGGTGGTCGACCCTGAGGATGTGGAGATGCTGCAGGACCTGATCCTGTTGGCGTTCCGTGAGGCCCGCGACAGGGCCGCCAAACTGGCCGAAGAGCGCATGGGGCCGCTGACGGGCGGCCTCGAGATGCCGGGCCTGTTCTGATGTCGGCCACACCACGGGCGGTTTCGCGCCTCATCGATGCATTCAGCCGTTTGCCGGGCATCGGGCCCAAGACAGCGTCACGGCTGACTTATTTTCTGCTGCGGGGCAACCAGCAAGACGCCGTGGCCCTGGCCGAAGCGCTGCAGGCGTTGCACGCCCAAACGCGGCTCTGCTCGGTATGCTGCAATATTAGCGAGAGCGATCCGTGCGAGGTTTGCGCCGATGATCGCCGCGAGGGGCGCATCATCTGCGTGGTCGAAGAGCCGTTGGATGTGCTGGCCATTGAGAACAGTGGGGCGTATCGCGGCAAATATCACGTGTTACACGGGCACCTGTCGCCGATGGAACGCGTGGGGCCCGACGAGCTGCGCATGCGCGAACTCGCGGTTCGCGTCGAGGCGGGCGGGGTGGATGAGGTCATCATCGCGACCAACCCGACGCTCGAGGGCGATGCGACGGCCATGTACCTCACGCGACTGTTGGCGCCGCTGCAGGTGCACGTCACGCGTTTGGCCTTGGGTCTGCCGCGTGGTGGCGATTTGGAGTATGCCGACCGGATGACGCTGTCTGAGGCGATCGTCGGCAGGCGCGAAATGACGATTTGACAGCCTCGGGCCGATCACTAGAATACGCCCCTGTTGCCTCTGAGTGAGCGCAACACAGCGGACGCGCTGAGGCGAGGCGCTGAGGTGCATAGCACCGCGAGCAAGACGCAAAAACAGCAAGAAACCGCGATTTGACAAGGGCTGAGCGAGGGCATATACTGGCTAACGCACCCTGAGAGGGGGTGCGGGGCGCACCTTAACAACTAAAGAGTGACAAGTGTCCTGAGAAGCGGCCGGATAAGGCAAGGAACAGGACCTCGTGAGAGGTATAACTAATCACGGAGGGTTTGATCCTGGCTCAGGATGAACGCTGGCGGCGTGCCTGATACATGCAAGTCGAACGGATCGACTTAGCCTGGGCAGCCGAGCGGAGGCCGAGGGTGAGAAATCGCGCAAAGCCCGAGCGGAGCAAGAGAGGCTGACAGTTGGTCAGTGGCGGACGGGTGAGTAACACGTGGGTTATCTGCCTCGAGGTGGGGAATAACTACTCGAAAGGGTAGCTAATACCGCATGTGGTCTGCAAAGAAGAAAGGTCTTTGGACCGCCTTGAGATGAGCCCGCGGCCGATTAGCTAGTTGGTGAGGTAAGAGCCCACCAAGGCGACGATCGGTAGCTGGTCTGAGAGGATGATCAGCCACACTGGGATTGAGAACGGCCCAGACTCCTACGGGAGGCAGCAGTAAGGGATATTGCACAATGGGGAAACCCTGATGCAGCAACGCCGCGTGGGTGAAGAAGGCTTTCGAGTCGTAAAACCCTTTTCTAGGGGAAGAGGAAGGACAGTACCCTAGGAACAAGTCTCGGCTAACTACGTGCCAGCAGCCGCGGTAAGACGTAGGAGGCGAGCGTTATCCGGATTCATTGGGCGTAAAGGGCAAGTAGGCGGTTGTCAAAGTTGGGCGTGACATCTCCTGGCTCAACTAGGAGAGGTCGTTCAAAACTAGGCAACTAGAGGGCAGAAGAGGAAAGCGGAACTCCTGATGTAGCGGTGGAATGCTCAGATATCAGGAAGAACACCAGTGGCGAAGGCGGCTTTCTGGTCTGCACCTGACGCTGAGAGGCGAAGGCCAGGGTAGCGAACGGGCTTAGATACCCCGGTAGTCCTGGCAGTAAACGGTGGATACTAGGTATCAGGGGTCAAGGCCTTTGGTGCCGAAGCCAACGCGTTAAGTATCCCGCCTGGGGACTACGGCCGCAAGGTTAAAACTCAAAGGAATTGACGGGGACCCGCACAAGCAGCGGAGCGTGTGGTTTAATTCGATGCAACACGAAGAACCTCACCTGGGTTTGACATATACGTAGTAGGGAACCGAAAGGGGACCGACGCTTCGGCGAGCGTATACAGGTGCTGCATGGCTGTCGTCAGCTCGTGCCGTGAGGTGTTAGGTTAAGTCCTACAACGAGCGCAACCCTTGTTGCCAGTTACATGTTACTGGCGAGACTGCTGGCATATAACCAGAGGAAGGTGGGGATGACGTCAAGTCAGCATGGCCTTTATATCCAGGGCTACTCACACGCTACAATGGCCGGTACAGAGGGCAGCCAAGCCGCGAGGCGGAGCGAATCTCAGAAAGCCGGTCTCAGTTCAGATTGCAGGCTGCAACTCGCCTGCATGAAGTCGGAGTTGCTAGTAACCGCAGGTCAGCCATACTGCGGTGAATACGTTCCCGGGTCTTGTACACACCGCCCGTCACGTCATGGGAGCTGGCAATACCTAAAGTCGGTGAGCTGACCGCGAGGGGGCAACCGCCTAAGGTAGGGTTAGTGACTGGGACGAAGTCGTAACAAGGTAGCCGTACCGGAAGGTGCGGCTGGATCACCTCCTTTCTAGGGAAGAGAGCATCAGCGGTGGTGCTCGAGGCCGCTTGGGTAGGAGACTTGTCACTCTTTAGGCGTCGAGGTACGCCCGGCGTAGGGATACGCCGCAAGGTCGGGCCTTTAGCTCAGCCGGCTAGAGCACTCCTCTGATAAGGGAGGTCTCTGGTTCGAGTCCAGAAAGGCCCACAAGGCGATGGGGATGTGGCTCAGCTGGGAGAGCGCCTCCCTTGCACGGAGGAGGTCAGGGGGTTCGAATCCCCTCATCTCCACAGGGGTGCAAGGGGCAGGGCGTGAGAGCGGCCCCAGAGCGGCCTTTGTACCTTAAAAACTGAACAGAATGCGAGTTCTGCGATCGCGGGAAGAGTCAAGATAGTAAGAGCACACGGCGGATGCCTAGGCGCATGAGGCCGAAGAAGGACGTGGCAGGCTGCGATAAGCTTCGGGAGCTGTCAACGAGCGATGATCCGGAGATTTCCGAATGGGGGAACCCGCCCGGGGAATGCCCGGGCAGCGCATGGTGAACACATAGCCATGGCGCAGGGCACGAGGGGAACTGAAACATCTAAGTACCCTCAGGAACAGAAAAGATTCCCTGAGTAGTGGCGAGCGAAAGGGGAAGAGCCCAAACCCGATGCGTGTAAGCGGTGGGCGTTGCGCATGGGGGTTGTAAGGCTGGTCAGAGGTAGCCACCCTACCTCGAGGAGTAAGAAACCGCTGGCTTAGGAGAACGGCACTGGAAAGGCCGACCGGAGGGGGTGAGAGTCCCGTATCGAAAAGCGAGCGGCTCCTGACGAGACCTTGAGTACCACGGGGCACGCTAATCCTGTGGGAAGCTGGGGAGTCCACTCTCCAAGGCTAAATACCTCAGGCGACCGATAGTGAACGAGTACCGTGAGGAAAGGTGAAAAGAACCGGGGTAACCGGAGTGAAATAGAATCTGAAACCGTGTGCTTACAAGCAGTGGGAGGTCGCAAGACTGACCGCGTGCCTTTTGGAGAATGAGCCAGCGAGTTACTCTTTGTGGCGAGGTTAAGGGGGCGTACACCCGGAGCCGAAGCGAAAGCGAGTCTGAACAGGGCGCTTAGTCGCAAGGAGTAGACCCGAAACCAGGTGAGCTACCCATGGCCAGGAAGAAGCAAGGGTAAAACCTTGTGGAGGGACCGAACCCTTCACTATTGCAAAAGCGAGGGATGAGCTGTGGGTAGGGGTGAAATGCCAAACGAACCTGGAGATAGCTGGTTCTCCCCGAAATAGCTTTAGGGCTAGCGTTGGGAGTTGAGTACTGGGGGTAGAGCACTGACTTGGCTAGGGGGCGTATAGCTTACCGAACCATATCAAACTCCGAATACCAGTATTTAGATCCCGGCAGTCGGACAGTGGGGGATGAGCTTCATTGTCGAGAGGAAACAGCCCAGACCGCCAGCTAAGGTCCCGAAATCAGGCTAAGTGGAAAAGGAAGTGGGGTTACCCAAACAGCCAGGAGGTTGGCTTAGAAGCAGCCATCCTTGAAAGAGTGCGTAATAGCTCACTGGTCGAGTGATCCTGCGCCGACAATATACCGGGGCTAAGTCTGATACCGAAGCTGCGGATCTCACGGGCAAGGCCCGTGGGGTAGTAGGGGAGCGTTCTGAGCGAGTCGAAGGCACGTCGTGAGGCGTGTTGGATTGCTCAGAAGTGAGAATGCTGGCATGAGTAGCGAGAAATGTGTGAGAAACACATTCGCCGTAAATCCGAGGTTTCCGACGCAAGGTTAATCCGCGTCGGGTTAGTCGGGCCTAAGCCGAGGGCGCGAGCCGTAGGCGATGGACAACAGGTTAATAATCCCGTACCACGTCGTGGTGATTGAGCGAAGGGGTGACGCAGGAGGGTAGGCCAGCCGGTTAACGGATTCCGGTGCCAAGCCTGTAGGGTGATGAGCTGTGCAGGGAAAGCCGCACGGGGAGCCTGAGGGGTGATGGCGGGGCCCAGAGCCCAGAAGTGGTTGAGCCCAAGCTGCCGAGAAAAGCCTCTAGTGAGCCACACGTGACCGTACCGCAAACCGACACAGGTGGATGGGTAGAGCATACCAAGGCGATCGGGAGAACCCTTGTTAAGGAACTAGGCAAAATGACTCCGTAACTTTGGGAGAAGGAGGGTCTTTGGTGGTGAAGCTGCGAGCCAGCGGAGCCGCCGGAGATCGCAGTGAATCGGCCCTACTGACTGTTTAACAAAAACACAGGTCTCTGCGAAAGCGAAAGCTGAGGTATAGGGGCTGACACCTGCCCAGTGCCGGAAGGTTAAGGGGAGAGGTTAGCGCAAGCGAAGCTTTGAGCCGAAGCCCCGGTGAACGGCGGCCGTAACTCTAACGGTCCTAAGGTAGCGAAATTCCTTGTCGGGTAAGTTCCGACCCGCACGAATGGTGTAACAAGTGGGGCAGTGTCTCAACAAGGGGCCCGGCGAAATTGAAATAGGCGTGAAGATGCGTCTTACCCGCAGCAGGACAAAAAGACCCCGTGGAGCTTTACTGCAGCCTGATATTGAGTTAGGGCTCAGTTTGTGTAGGATAGGTGGGAGACAGAGAAACTGGGGCGCCAGCCTCGGCGGAGTCAGCCTTGAAATACCACCCTAATTGAGTTTTGACCCTAACCCCAGGCCGTGAACCGGCTGGGGGACAGTGTCAGGTGGGCAGTTTGACTGGGGCGGTCGCCTCCCAAAAGGTAACGGAGGCGCCCAAAGGTTCCCTCAGGCTGAATGGAAACCAGCCGCAGAGTGTAAAGGCAGAAGGGAGCTTGACTGCGAGACCCACAAGTCGAGCAGGGACGAAAGTCGGGCTTAGTGATCTCACGACACCGCGTGGAAGGGTCGTGACTTAACGGACAAAAGCTACCCCGGGGATAACAGGCTAGTCTTGCCCTAGAGTTCACATCGACGGCAAGGTTCGGCACCTCGATGTCGGCTCGTCGCATCCTGGGGGCGGAGAAGTTCCCAAGGGTTGGACTGTTCGTCCATTAAAGCGGTACGCGAGCTGGGTTCAGAACGTCGTGAGACAGTTCGGTCTCTATCCGCTGTGGGCGGAGGTGATTTGAGGGGAGTTGCTCCTAGTACGAGAGGACCGGAGTGAACAAACCACTGGTGTGCCAGTTGTACCGCCAGGTGCATAGCTGGGTAGCCACGTTTGGCAGGGATAACCGCTGAAAGCATCTAAGTGGGAAGCCCGCCCCAAGATGAGATCACCCATTGCACAAGCAAGTAAGATCCCTGGAAGACGACCAGGTTGATAGGCGGCATGTGTAAGGGCAGCAATGTCTTGAGCAAAGCCGTACTAATGATCGAGGGCTTGACTGTTCTAGAGCGATGGCAGAGCGCATTCTGTTCAGTTTTGAGGGCACAAAGGTGGACGTTAAAAAGCGGACAGGTTTCTTGGTGATCTGAGCGGAGGGTATACCCGTCCCATCCCGAACCCGGCAGTCAAGCCCTCCAGCGCCGATGGTACTTGCCTGGTAACGGGCTGGAAGAGTAGGTCATCGCCAAGAAACCTGTCCGCTTTTTGCGTCGCCTGACACCCCAGAGGCGACAGGCCTCTGCGAACACCACAGCCGCTGGTTGACGGCCAGCCCTACCTGTGCTAGGCTCGCACGGATAGCGGCGCAGCGCCGCCTATGAGCCACCCCGACGATGGCTGGGATTCCCAGGAGGCGTCAAGAGGTCAGCATGCAAGACGGTAATCCCCGTCACCTGGATAGAGCGCGAGTGCCCGAGGGTACAGAGCGGACCTACCTGCAGGCCAGTCTGTTCACACTGGCAGGCAACGCCTTTCTGGCCCTGGCCAAGGGGGCCGTTGCGTATCTGGGTGGCAGTAGGGCGATCTATGCTGACGCGATCAACTCGGTCACCGATGTCGCCTTTAGCCTGACGATGCTGCTGGTCTTGCGTCTCGCCGTGCAGCCCGCTGACGACAGCCACCCTCACGGCCATGGGCGCTTTGAGCCTCTCGTCAGCCTGGCCATCGGGCTGATGATGACACTGGCAGGTGTCGAGGCCGTCCGGTCGGCCATCCAGTCGCTCGTCGAGGGGCCAGCGATCATCAGCGGATCCCTAAGCCTGGCGATGCCCGTTGTCACGATGGCCGTCAAAGTCGGCATGTATTGGCAGGTCAGGCATTTGGGCCAGCTGGTTGGCAGCCCCGCCCTGCGGGCCGCAGCCCGCGATAACCTCAGCGACATCCTGGCCGCCCTGGTTGTTCTGGTGGGCGTTGGCGCCAACGCCTTTAGCTTTGCCTACGCCGACCCCATTGCAGCCCTGGGCGTGTCGATCTGGATCTTTCGCAATGCCTATCAGGTGTTGTCCGAGAGCATCGGGCATCTCGTTGGAGGCGCCGCTTCTCCTGAGCTGTATGCAAGGGTGCGGCGCGCCATCGAGGGCGTCCCTGGGGTGCTCGCCATCGACCAACTGATCATCGAGTACGTGGGCCCCAAGGTGCGCGTCGACGTCCATGTGGTGATGGATAGCCATGCTACTCTGCAGGTGGCCCACCTCACCAGCCACGCCGTTCGCGAGGCGGTCGAGACATTGCCCGATGTCGACCACGCCTTTGTGCACACCGAGCCTCTTGAGAGGCTGCCCTGACCGCCCGCCTGACGACCTGCCCATAGGTGGCATTGCCATTGTAAACATCCCTGGAGGTGCCTTCTGTCTCGACTGCATCGCGTTCTGATTGTGCTTGCGGCTGCCCTGGTGGTGCTGGGCGCTGTATCGCTCGTATACCTCTATCGCGGCAGCTTACAGCACAGCCTGTCGCGGCTCTACGAGATCACCGCCGGGCGCCAGCCGTCGCCCGAGCCGACGCCTGTCCCTGAAACGGCGACACCGGGGCCCGAGGCGACGCCCACACCGACCAAGGGCTGGCTCTTGCACGTGCCGCTGGTGCGCCGCTCTGAAGGGGAGCCGACCGAAACCCCTACCCCGACGCTGACCGAGACCCCCAAACCTAAGAAGACCAAGACTCCCAAGCCCACGGCCACGCCAACCAGGCCCTGGCCAGAGCCCCTCGCCGCGCCACCGCCCAGCAAGATTGGACTGCACGTGCAGTGGAATAACTCGCCCGACATCATGGAGTACATGCGGCGCTACAAGCCGCGAGTGGTCAAGTCGGTGGGCGACTTTGGCTTCTTCGAGGAGCTCAAGAAAGAGTCACCGCAGACCATCATCGTGGCGCGTATTGACGACCGCATCGCGCTCGACGGGGACCCGGCGGCCGCAGCGCAGGCCTTTGTGAACAAGCATCTCGCCGCTTACCAAGCCAACCCGCTGGTTGACTACTGGGAAGGGCTGAACGAGCCCGATGTCGGCGGCAAGATGGACTGGTACGCCCAGTTCGAAGCCGAGCGCGTTCGCACCATGGCTGCGCACGGTTTGCGATGTGCGATCGGCTCCTTCTCTACCGGCGTGCCCGAGTGGGACGGCATGCGCCAGTTCTTGCCCGCCATTCGCGTGGGCAAGCAGTACGGCGCGGTACTATCGTTGCACGAGTATGACGCCCCCACCATGGACCGCAGCGTGGGCGCGGGCCTGCCCGGGCACCCCAGCCATCCCGACCGCGGGGCGTTGACGCTGCGCTACCGTTGGTGGTATCAAGACCATCTCATCCCCAACGGGCTTGCGATCCCGCTCATCATCACCGAGGCCGGCGTCGATGGCCTGGTGACCAATCGCCCCGGGCCCAAGGGGCACGGCTGGCAGGACTTCTTGGGCTACTGGCGCGACAATGGCCTGGGCGATGACCCGGTAGTCACCTACATGCAGCAGTTGGCGTGGTATGACAGCGAACTACGCAAAGACAGTTATGTGCTGGGCTGCACCGTGTTCACAGTTGGCCCCATGAATGAGGACTGGCGCAGCTATGACATCACGCCGGTGCTCAAGGACCTTGCTGCGCTGGTGGTGGTACCGACCGTCAGATAGCGCGGCCTTGTGGCGATCGCGCAAGAACGTCGATGAGCAGCGCTTGACAACCGCTGACAGCCTCCTATGATGTGGCTAGTAAGGGTGAATGGGCGTTGCCCAGGTGTGAGCGCCAAAGACGGCCAAGGCAAGCTGCCTGGTCGTCTTTGCTTTTTGCTGGGTGTAGCGCATTCCGCGGCCCCACGGTCAGGCGGATGCAGCCAAATCTGTTCTGAGGGGAAGGAGACACTGGCGACATGATCAAACAGAAGGCTTGGGTGTTGGTGTCGGTGCTGTTGGTGGCCGCAGTGCTGCTCAGCGGCTGTGGCGCCAAGTCGAACGAGGAGTTTGTGTTTGGCCTCGTGCTGGTCGGCCCCTACAACGACCATGGGTGGAGTGAGGCGCACTATCGCGCCGCTGAAGCGGCTGTGGCTGAGCTGCCGAACAGCAAGTTCATCCACCTCGACAAGCTCAATCCCGCCGACCGGGCGGGGACAACGCTCGAGCAAGTCGTCGACGACATGGTGTCTGAAGGCGCTACGCTGATCTTTACAACCTCAGATGACTTTGCTGTGGACACCGACTCGGTGGCAGCCAAGTACCCCGATATCCAGTTCGTGCACATCTCGGGCGACCATGCCAAGACCGGCAAGGCGCCCGGCAACGTCTCCAACTTTATGGCGCGCATGGAGTACACCAAGGCCATCGCCGGCTGTGCGGCTGCCCTCAAGACAGAGACGGGCGCAATCGGCTACCTGGGCCCCGTCATCAATGATGAGACCCGTCGCCTCGCCTCCTCGGCCTACCTAGGCGCCAGAGAGTGCTATGAGCTGTATCGCGGCCAGAGCGCCGATGACCTGCGCTTTGTGGTGACCTGGATCGGCTTCTGGTTCAACATTCCCGGCGTCACGCTCGATCCTACCGAGGTCGCCAACGACCTGTTCAACAGCGGCGTGGACGTGCTCATGTCGGGCATCGACACGACCGAAGCGATCGTGGTGGCCGGCCAGCGCTTTGACCAGGGCGAAACGGTGTGGGCTGTGCCCTATGACTATGAGGGGGCCTGCGAGGTCAAGCCCGAGGTGTGCCTGGGCGTGCCCTACTTTAACTGGAAGCCCTTTTACATCCGTACCGTAGAGGCGGTGCGCAAGGACAAGGACGGCCTGCTCGATCAGACATGGGTGTGGGAAAGCCCTGTGTGGAAGAGCTTTAACGACAACGAGGTCTCGGCGGTGGGCTTTGACTTTGGCCCTGCGCTGAACGAGCAAGACACCAAGAACATCGAGGACTATATCCAGCGACTGGCCAACGGCGAGAGCAAGCTGTTCGTCGGGCCGCTGAATCTCCAGGACGGCACGCCTTACCTCGCCGCCGGAGAACAGGCCACCGACGACCAGATCTGGTACCTGCCGCAGCTGCTCGAGGGCATGGAAGGCGCCAGCAACTAGGTCTTGTGCATCTCGATGAGGGGCCAGGCTGCCTGGCCCCTCCTGTGTGGGCCAATATGAGAATTGAGCTCGTCAATATCCACAAACGCTATGGCCCCGTCGTCGCTAACGATGGCGTGAACCTGACCATCTCGGCGGGCGAGATCCGTGGCTTGCTGGGCGAGAACGGCGCTGGCAAGACCACGCTGATGCGCATTCTGTCGGGCTACACGCAGGCCGATGCGGGGCAGGTGTGGCTCGATGGCGTGGAGCATCGGTTGCACAGCCCCGCCGATGCACTTCGCGCTGGTGTGGGCATGCTCCATCAAGACCCCATGGACGTGCCACAGCTCTCGGTGCTCGACAACTTTACGCTAGGCCAGGACGGTGGGCTCTATCGCCGGCGCGGGCCCATGGTGGCGCGCCTCGAAGCGCTGTGCCAACGCTTTGGCTTTGCGCTCGACCCCGGCGCGGTGGTGGGCAGCCTGACGGTGGGCGAGCGGCAGCAGCTCGAGTTGGTGCGCCTGCTGGCGTTGGGCGCCAGGACGATCATCCTCGACGAGCCCACGACCGGCATCTCGGCGCCGCAAAAGCTGCTCCTGTTCAAGGCCCTCAAGGACCTTGCCCGGGAGGGCCTCAGCGTGGTGTTCGTGTCGCACAAGCTCGACGAGGTGCGGGCACTGTGCGACAGTGTGACGGTGCTGCGCAAGGGGCGCAGTGTTGGAGAGCTGCCGGCGCCCTTTGCCGCCGACAGTCTCGTCAACCTGATGTTCGGCCAACAACTACCGACAGGCGAGCGGCCGACCGTCGACATCGATGGCGACGCCCTGCAGGTGCAACAGCTCTCGGTGCGCGACCATCGGCTGACGCTCGACAATGTCGCCCTGAGCGTGCGGCGTGGTGAGGTGCTGGGCCTGGCCGGGCTCGAAGGCAGCGGCCAGCAGTTGCTCATGCAAGCCATTGCCGGCGTGGTGCGCCCGCGAGCAGGCAGCATTCGGCTGGGTGCCGATGAGTTGGTCGGCCGACCCTACGAGGCTTTTCGCCACCGGGGCATTGCGCTGGTGCCGGCGGCGCGCCTCGAAGAGGGGATGGTGCCCGGCCTCACGCTGCGCGAGCACTTTGCGCTGTGTCATCACTGTTGCCGAGGGTTGATGCTCGACTGGCCCGCGGCTGAGGGCCTGACCCACCAGCAGATCAGGGCGTTCAACATTGTGGGCGAGCCACTCACCGCCGTCGACGACCTGTCGGGGGGCAACCAACAGCGGGCCCTCCTGGCGCTGCTGCCCGCCGATCTCTCGGTGCTGCTGCTCGAGCACCCCACGCGAGGGCTCGACGTCAGCTCGGCGCAGTGGATCTGGAGCAACCTGCTGGCCAGGCGCGAGCGAGGCACAGCCCTCATCTTTACCTCAACCGACCTCGATGAGCTACTGCAGTACAGCGATCGCATCATGGTGTTTTCGGGAGGGCGCGTGTCTGCACCTGTCGATGCGGCAACCGTGACCGTGCAAGAGCTGGGCTATCTGATCGGCGGGCGCGGGCTGTGAAGCGACCGACCCTGGCCCAGGTGGCCCTCGGGCTGGCGCCCGTGCTGGTGACGCTGGTGTTTGCCACGTTGATTCTGCTGGCAGCTGGCGCCAATCCCCTGGACGCCTTTGGCAACATCATTGCTGGCGCGTTCGGCTCGGCCAAAAAGTGGGGCGACATTGCGGTGGTGATGGTGCCGCTGGCGCTGTGCTCGGCCGGCATGCTGGTCACCTTTGCCGCGGGGCTCTGGAACATCGGCGTCGAGGGGCAGATCGTCGCGGGCGCGTTGGCGGCCACCTGGGTGGCTCTCGGGCTCGAGGGGCCCATCTGGCTGATCCTGCCGCTCTCACTGCTGGCCGGGGCCGCCGGGGGCGCGGCGCTCGGCGTGGTCATCGGCGCGCTGCGCACCTGGGGCAGGGTCAACGAGATCTTTGCCGGCCTGGGGATGAACTTTGTGATGGTGGCGCTGACCAACTATCTCATCTTTGGGCCCTGGCGTCCGCCCGATGGTGCTACCATGAGCGGCACCGAGCCCTTTCCCGCTGCGGCGCGCATGCCCATGATCGGCAGCTCTCGCGCGAGCTGGGTGTCGATCGGGTTGGCGATAGCAGCGCTGGTGGTCGTCTACTTTCTGCTGCGCGACACGCACTGGGGCCTGAGGCTCAAGGCGATCGGCCTCAACCCGACCGCGGCGGCTCGCATGGGCATCAACACCCGGCGTGAGATGATCCTGGCTTTTGTGGCCTGTGGCGTCGTGGCCGGCATCGCAGGGTCGTTGCAGACCACGGCGGTGTACTTTAGGCTCATTCCGCAGGTGTCGGGTGGCTATGGCTATCTGTCGCAGTTGGTGGTGCTGCTCTCTGGCCTGCGCGCTGTGGCCGTGCCGCTGATCGTGTTCTTTTTCGGCGCGGTGCAGGTGGGCAGCCCTCGCCTCGAACTGCGCATGCAGCTCGACTCGTCACTCGGAGGCATTCTGCAGGCCAGCATGGTGCTCTTCTTTTTCCTGATCAGGGGCTGGCGACAGCGACTGGCCGCCAGGAAGGAGCGCAATGCTTGATCCTCTGGTGGTGGCCACGTTGCAGAGCGTGGTGGCATCGTCGAGCCCGCTGATCTTTGCTGGCATCGGCGAGACGCTGACCGAGCGCGCGGGCATCGTCAACCTGTCGCTCGACGGAACCATCTTGCTCAGCGCCATGGCCGGCTTTGCCGTGGCCTACCTCACCAACAGCCTGGTGCTGGGGTTCGCTGCAGCGGCAGTGGTGGGGGCGGCGGTTGCCCTGATTGTGGCAGTCGGGTCGATCGCCCTCAAGCAGGATCAGGTGGCTATCGGATTCGTGCTCACTCTGCTGTGCGCCGATCTCAGCTCGTTCATCGGGCTACCATTTGTGCGCATTCCCGGGCCCAGCGTGCCGCACATGCCCCTCGGCCTGCTGGCCGAGATTCCCGTGCTGGGCGAGGTCTTTTTTCGGCAGAACCTGGTGGTCTATGCCAGCTACCTCATAGTGCTGCTGGCCTGGGGGTGGCTGTCGCTGACGCAACCCGGCCTGAAACTGCGCAGCGTGGGCGAACGGCCCGAAGCGGCCTTCTCTCGCGGCATCCCGGTCAACCGGCTGCGGTACATCTATGCCGCCATCGGGGGCGCGCTGGTGGGCATCGCCGGCGCCAGCTACTCGCTCAGCGTCAAGCTTGGCTGGAGCCACCGTCACACCTCGGGCATGGGGTGGATTGCTCTCGCAATCGTCATCTTTGGCGGCTGGAGCCCCTTACGGGTGGCGATGGGCGCCTATCTGTTCGGCGCCCTCAAGTCGCTGGGCAGCATCTTGCAGCCGAGCTATCCCAATGTGCCCACGCAGGTGTTTCAGGCTGCGCCCTTTGCGCTGATGGTGGTGGCGTTGGTGCTGGTGGGGGGCGGGTCGGCCTGGGTCGAGCGCTATGTGCCCGCCAGACTGCAGCGCGGCATCCTGGCGCTGATCGGCGGCTCGCCGCCGGCCGCGCTGGGCAAGCGTTTCGAGCAGGCCTAAGGGTCGGCAGCCGAAACCACAAACGTCTGTTTGTGTTTGACTCGTCAGTGCAGTGCGTTTCTGGTACAATGTATCCTGGCGTAGTATGGCCGGGCCGCCATTTTGTGGCGTGTGAGCATGAGGTGCTGTCTCGTGGCGCTCGAACTGCCGCTGTGTGTTGACGTGCTCAACCGGGGCCATCTCCACCTGGAAGACCTGATGGGTGGCGATGGCGCCGTGATCCGTGGTGCGCGCATCTGCTATCAGTCCACCGCCAAGAGCGACGACGCCGATGAACGTCTGATACGACGGTTGATGCAGTCGACGCCCAGGCATAACACGGTATTCGAACACGCGGTCTTTAGATGGGGCGTCAAGTGCCCCATTTTCGTAGCTCGCCAGTGGATGCGCCATCGCATCGGCAGCTATAACGAAAAGAGCCTGCGGTACTGCGTTGCCGACCGGGAGTACTATGTGCCCGATGGCGTCGCCGCCGATAGCCTCTATGTGCAACACATGGAACAGTCGTTTGACGTCTATGAGCAGTTGGTCGGCCAGGGGTGGAAGCGCGAGCGCGCCCGGGCGGTGCTCGGCACGTCGGTCTACACCGAGTTCATCTGGACCGTCAACGCCTGGTCGCTGATGAACTGGCTCGAAAAGCGGCTCGACCCGCACGCCCAATGGGAGCACCGGCAATACGCCGAAGCGGCCCTGAGTATCTTTGAGCGCGTCATGCCCATCACGGGGTCGGCCTTTGCCGACGCGGTGCTGAAACGATGAGGCCGACTTGGGACGAGTACTTTGTCGAGATCGCGACGCAAGTGGCCACCCGCTCGACCTGCCTGCGGCGCTCGGTGGGGGCCGTGGTGGTGCGCGACAAGCGCATCCTGTCGACGGGCTATAACGGAGCCCCACGCGGGCTGCCCCACTGTGCCGAGACCGGCTGCCTGCGCGAACGGCTTGGGATCCCCTCGGGCCAGCGCCAAGAAGTGTGCCGGGGCCTGCACGCCGAGCAGAATGCCATCATCCAGGCGGCCTTGCATGGTGTGTCCATCGAGGGCGGCTCTATCTATGTCACGCACCAACCCTGCATCACCTGCGCCAAGATGATCATCAACGCAGGCATCACCAGGGTGGTCTGCAAGAGCGCCTATCCTGATCCCCTGGCGCGCAAGATGCTGGAGGAGGCAGGAGTCGAGCTTGTGTTGTGCGAACAGACTGAATCGGTTGCTAGTAGACAGGAGGAATAATGGCGTCCGACAAGATCACCAATCTGCGCCAGCTCCAAGAGCAGGCCAAACAGGGTGGGGGGGCCGAGGCCATTTCGCGCCAGCACGACAAGGGCAAGATGACGGCTCGTGAGCGGCTGGCCTATCTGCTCGACGAAGGGTCATTCCAGGAGCTCGATGCCCTGGTGATGCACGAGAGCGGCGAGATGGATCTGGAGGGCCGTGTAGCCCTGGGCGATGGCGTTGTCACCGGCTATGGCACCATTCAGGGTCGGCTGGTGTATGTGTTTGCACAGGATTTCACCGTCAAGGGTGGCACCCTGGGCGAGGCGCATGCCGCCAAGATCGTCAAGGTGCAGGACCTGGCCATCAAGAATGGGGCGCCGCTGATCGGCATCAACGATTCGGGGGGCGCACGCATTCAAGAGGGCATTCATGCGCTGGGCGGCTATGGCGACGTCTTTCTGCGAAATGTGCTGGCCTCGGGCGTCATCCCCCAGATCAGCGTGGTGCTGGGGCCCTGCGCAGGCGGCGCGGTCTATTCGCCCGCGCTGACCGACTTTGTGTTCATGGTCGAGGGTACCAGCCACATGTTCATCACGGGGCCCGACGTGCTCAAAACCGTCACGCATGAAGAGGTGACGTTCGACGAGCTAGGCGGCGCCGGCGTGCACACTGCGCTGAGCGGTGTGGCGCATTTCAAGGGGGCCTCAGAGAAGGCCGTGCTCGACGATGTGCGCGTACTGCTGGGCTATCTGCCCCAGAACAATCTGGAAGATGCGCCTGCCGTGGCCGCCAAGGACAACCCGGCGCGCGCCGAGGCCTCGCTCGACACGCTCGTGCCCGCAGACCCCAACGCGCCCTACAACATCAAAGAAGTGATTGCCAAGGTGCTCGACCTCGGCTCCTGGTTCGAGGTGCAGCCGGATTTTGCCGGCAACGTGGTCATCGGCTTTGGCCGTCTGGATGGCGCCGTCGTCGGCGTGGTGGCCAACCAGCCCGCCGTCTCGGCTGGCGTGCTCGATATCGACGCCTCGACCAAGGCCGCCCGCTTTGTGCGCTTTTGCGATGCGTTCAACATCCCGCTCGTGACGCTGGTCGATGTGCCCGGCTTTATGCCCGGCACCATGCAAGAGCAGGGCGGCATCATCCGCCACGGCGCCAAGCTGATCTATGCCTACGCCGAGGCGACAGTTCCCAAGCTGACGGTGGTGCTGCGCAAAGCCTATGGTGGCGCCTACATCGTCATGAGCAGCAAACACCTGCGCGGCGACCTCAACCTCGCCTGGCCCACGGCCGAGATCGCGGTGATGGGCCCTGAGGGCGCAGTCAGCATCCTCCACAAGAAGGACCTGGCCAGTGCGGCCGACGCGGCTGCGTTGCGCACGCAGCTCGTGTCCGAGTACCGCCAGCGCTTTGCCAACCCCTACGTCGCTGCATCGGCGGGCTTTGTAGACGCGGTCATCGAGCCCAGCCAGACGCGTGCGGCGCTGGTCAACGGCCTGCGCATGCTCCAGAACAAGCGCGATACCGTTCCTGGCAAGAAGCATGCCACCATGCCGCTCTAGTGAGGTATGCCATGAGTAGCAATCCCTTAAAGATAACCGATACGACACTGCGCGATGCGCACCAGTCGCTGCTGGCCACGCGCATGTCCACCGGCGACATGCTGCCGATCGCTGAAAAGCTCGATCAGGCCGGCTATCACTCGGTGGAGATGTGGGGCGGGGCGACCTTTGACTCGGCGATGCGCTTTCTGAAAGAGGACCCCTGGGAGCGCCTCAAGATCCTCAGGCAGAGGATGCCCAAGACCAAGTTCCAGATGTTGCTGCGCGGGCAGAACATCCTCGGCTACCGCCACTATCCCGATGACATCGTCGACAAGTTCGTCGAGCTCTCGGTCAAAGCGGGCATGGACATCTTTCGCATCTTTGATGCCCTGAACGACATCCGCAACATGGAGTGGGCCATCAGGTCCGTGAAGAAGCATGGTGGCAGCGTCCAGGGCGCCATCTGCTACACGATCAGCCCGGTGCACACGCTCGACTCTTTCGTCGAGACGGCCAGGCATCTCAAAGACCTGGGCGCCGACACGATCTGCATCAAAGACATGGCGGCACTGTGCACACCCTACAACGCCTACGAGCTGGTCAAGAGGCTCAAGGCCGATGTGGGCCTGCCGGTGCAGTTCCACACCCATGACACCAGCGGGTTCTCGATGGCCTCGGTGCTCAAAGCCGCCGAAGCAGGCGTCGATGTCGTCGACACGGCGATCTCGTCGGTGGGCGGTGGCACCGCACAGCCGCCGACTGAGGCCGTGGTGGCAACCTTCCAGGGCACCGAGCGGGACACGGGCATCGACCTGAACCTGCTCACCGAGATCGCAGCCTACTTTCGGCAGGTCCGCGCTGAGCATCTGCCCCGCTTTGAGACGGGCATCAACGCCTCTGACATTCGAGTGTTGCTTTACCAGATGCCTGGCGGCATGCTCTCGAACCTGGTGAGCCAGCTGCGGCAGCAGAACGCATCGGACAAGTGGGAAGCTGTGCTGGCAGAGCTGCCGCGCGTCCGTGAGGACCTCGGCTACCCGCCGCTGGTCACTCCCACCAGCCAGATCGTGGGCACGCAGGCCGTGCTCAACGTGATCATGGGTGAGCGCTACAAGATCATCTCGAAAGAGGTGCAGGACTATTGCCGCGGCATGTATGGCACGCCGCCGGCGCCGCTCAACCCCGATGTGGTCAAGATGGCCATCGGCGACCAGGAGCCCATCACGGTGCGCCCTGGCGACCTGGTCGAGCCCGGCTGGGAGAAGGCCAAAGAGGAGATCGGCGATCTGGCACAGAGCGAGGAAGACGTCATCTCCTACGCGCTCTTCCCGCGCGAGGCGCGCGAGTTCTTTGAGCTGCGCCGCGCCGGTCGTGTTGCGCCCATCACCGAGCCGCGCATCTTCCCTGTGGAGCAGACCCCCGTGGCCAAGGGGGCGCCGGCGACGACCGGCGTGGCGCCAGTGGCCAGTAAGGCAGAGGAACCTTCGCCCAAGGTGTCGCTCTGGCGGGTCGCCGGGCGTCTGGGCTAGGCCTGATCGAGTCACCATTCGGCGCTCAGCACCTCTGGGCGCCGGCAAATCGAATGAGGGAGATGGAGCGTGGAAGTATGGGAGGTCTTTAACCAGGGCCTGACGATCACGGGCGTCGGCATGGGGCTGGTGTTCCTCACGCTGATCATCATTGCGGCGCTGATCTGGCTGCTCTCCAAAGTCTTTCCCGGCCAGGTGCAGGTCGAGAGCGAGGAAGAGGCGGCCGAGGAAGAGGACCTGGCGGGTGAGGCGACACGCACTGCCCCTGTGGCGACGGTGTCTGACGATGGCGCCAACGTGGCAGCGGCGGTGGCCGTGGTGTTGGCGCTGCAGGCCGAGCAGGCGCGCCCCGCGCTGGCGACAGCCGCGGCGGGCGGCGTCACGCAGATGGTGGCGGCCCTGCCGTGGCAGGGGCTCACCCACGTCGATGACGAGGAGATCACCGGTGAGGTGATCCAGGTGGCGGGTATGACTGGTTCGGCGAACTGGAAGGCCCGCGGCCGCCTCGACGGGCTCAAATAAGGGAGGCTACCGTGATCAACTATCAACTGACGATCGATGGCAAGACCTATCAGGTCGAGGTCGGCGATGTATCAGCATCGCCGGTGCAGGTGGTGGTAGACGGCGTCGCAAAGAGCGTGGCCTATACGACCGGCGCCGCGCCAGCCACGGCGGTGGCCCCGGCCGCTCCTGCTGCACCTGCAGCCGAGCCCGTGGCCGCGGCCCCCAAGGCCGCAGAGGCGCCCAAGCCGACTCCCGCGTCTGCGGTGGCCGGCGCCAAGGTGACGGCCCCGATGCCCGGCAAGATCCTGTCTGTCACGGTACAGCCGGGGCAAACGATCAAGGCCGGTGACACCGTCTGCACGCTCGAGGCGATGAAGATGGAGATGCCGATCGCGTCCACCGGCGCCGGGCGGGTGGCGGCCGTGCATGTAACGGTCGGTCAGACGGTGGCCTTTGACGATCCCCTGGTCACTCTGGGCTAGGCAGGGAGGTACATATGGAGCCCCTGTCGTTTGCAAACTTGCTGCCTAACCTTACCCAGGGCATCACTGCTCTGACGTGGAAGGCAATTGTGATGATGGCTGTGGGCGGCGTGCTCATCTGGTTGGCCATCAAGCACGAGTACGAGCCGCTGCTGCTCTTGCCCATCGGCCTCGGCTGCATCCTGGCCAATATCCCCGGTACGGGTATGCTGGATGAAGGCGGTCTGCTCAAGGTGCTCTATGACGCCGGCATCGAGAACGAGCTGTTCCCGAGCCTGGTGTTCATCGGCATCGGCGCGATGACCGACTTTGGCCCCCTGCTCGAGAACCCGAAATACGTGCTCTTTGGCGCAGCGGCCCAGTTCGGTATCTTTGGCACGCTGCTCATCGCCACGCTGCTCGGGTTCAACATCAACCAGGCGGCATCGATCGGCATCATCGGCGCAGCCGACGGTCCTACGTCGATCTTTGTGGCCTCGAGCCTGGCCCCTGATCTGGTGGGCCCCATCACCGTGGCGGCCTACAGCTACATGTCGCTGGTGCCGGTGATCCAACCGCCGGTGATGAAGGCGCTGACCTCAAAGGCCGAGCGCCGCATCAAGATGCCCTACACGTCACACCCAGTGTCCAAAATCACCCGCGTCCTGTTCCCGATCGTCGTGACACTGGCCTGCGGCCTGATCGCGCCGGCGGCCACGCCGCTGATCGGCATGCTCATGTTCGGCAACCTGGTGCGTGAGGCTGGCGTCGTCCAGCGCATCAACCAGGCCGCGCAGAACGAGATCGCCAACATCGTCACCACGTTCCTGGGCATCACCATCGGCTCGACCATGGTGGCCGACAAGTTCCTACAGTGGGATACGATCAAGATCATTGTGCTGGGCCTTGTCGCGTTCATCCTCGACACCGCCGCCGGTGTGCTGTTTGGCAAGCTCATGAACATGCTCTCGGGCGGCAAGATCAACCCGCTGCTGGGTGGCTGCGGCATTTCCGCCTTCCCGATGTCGGCCCGTGTAGTCCAAAAGATCGGGCACGACGAGGACTATACGAACTTCTTGCTGATGCATGCCATGGCCTCGAATACCTCTGGCCAGGTGGCATCGGTGATGGCTGGCGGCGTGGTGCTGGCCATTCTGGGCGGCTAGCCTGCCAGCGTCGTAGCGTTCACAGAGGCCGGGCACTGCGCCCGGCCTCTGCTCTTGCGGTTGACGGGCATGCCTGGGTCTGCGATAATAGGGCCAAGCGGCTGGAGCGGCCGCCCTGAGCAGGAGCATCACGCAGGTGCATGGAGGTGAAACGCTATGCTCGACGGCACCCGCATCTATGGCGATCTGGCCCTGGTGAGTGGCAGCGGCAACCCCGAACTGGCTCACGAGATCGCTCAAGCACTCGGTCAACCGTTGCTCAAGCGCTCAATCACCGTCTTTCCCAACGACAACATCTTTGTGCAGCTCCAAGAGACGGTGCGCTCGCGCGACGTGTTTGTCATCCAGCCGACCTGTCGCCCCGTCAACTACAACCTGATGGAGCTGCTGATTCTCATTCACACCGCCAGGCGCGCCTCGGCGGGCCGCATCACCGCGGTCGTGCCCTTTTTCGCATATGCGCGCAGCGACAAGAAAGATATGCCGCGGGTGCCCATCACCGCCAAGCTGGTGGCCGACCTGATTCAGACAGCCGGCGCCGATCGCTTTATGTGCGTGGACTTGCACGCCGGGCAGATCCAGGGCTTTTTCGACATGCCCGGCGACGAGCTCACCGCCTTTCCGTTCCTGGCGAGGCACATCGAACAACTACACATCCCCGACCTGACGGTGCTCTCGGCCGATCTGGGCTTTGCCAAAAAGGCCCGCAACATCGCTGAGATGCTGCAGGTTCCGGTGGCTTTTATCGAGAAGAGGCGCCTGGGCACGTCCACCGAGAGCCTCAACGTCATCGGCGATGTGCGAGGCCGCAACGTGCTGATCGTAGACGATGAGGTGGATGGCGCCGGCACCATTGCCGGGGCAGCCGCAGAGCTCCGTCAGGAAGGTGCGCGCGACATCTATGCCTGTTTCGTGCATCCCACCTTTTCGGCGGGCGCGGTGGAGCGCCTGCAGCAGGCCAAGTTCACGCGGATCGTGACCACCAACACCGAGCCCATCCCGCCCGAACACCGCATGGCACTGCCGAACCTGGAGATCATCCATCTGGGGCCATGGCTGGCCTGCGTCATCGACGCGGTGCATCGCGGCGTGTCGGTAGGGGGGACGTTGACCGACTATTACGCCCACTGCGAGACTGACTAGGGGGCCGCAAGGCCCGTGGCTCGCCCTCACCCACGAGCGACCCGGCGTCGCTCGTGCTATAATAGACCTCTAGTACCGCTGCCCATGGGGGTGATGCGTAGTGCTCCAACTGATCAAGAAGCTATTCGGCGACCCGAGCGCCCGCGAGATCGCGAGGCTGCGGGGCCTCGTCGAGAGCATCAACGCCCTCGAGCCAGAGATGCAGGCCCTGCCGGACGACGCCTTTCCCGACATGACTGCGCGCTTCCGCGAGCAGGTGCAACAGGTTACGGCAGCGCTGGCGCAAGAGATTCGCGGGCTGCAGGTGCGGCTCGACCGCGAGGCAGACGACGACGAGCGGCGGCGCCTGCGGCAAGAGATCGCCGACCTGCGCGATGAGCAAGACAGGGCCGAGCGCGAGGTGCTCGATGATCTGCTGCCGCGCGCCTTTGCTGCTGCACGAGAGGCCAGCGTGCGCACGCTGGGCTTGCGCCCCTTTGACGAGCAGTTGATCGGCGGTATGGTGCTGCACCGCAACACCATCGCCGAGATGAAGACCGGCGAAGGCAAGACCCTGGCGGCCACTCTGCCGCTCTATCTTGCCGCTCTCACCGGCCGTGGCGCGCACCTCGTTACGCCCAACGACTACCTGAGCAAGTACGGCGTGCAATGGATGGGCCCCCTCTATCACTTACTGGGGCTTACGGTTGCCGTCATCCAGTCGCAGGGCCAGGATCCGCTGCTCTCCTCGTTCATCTATGATCCTCTCTATGCCGCAGCCGATGACCGCTACCACCACCTGCGGCCTAGCACGCGCGCCGAGGCCTATGAAGCGGATATCACCTACGGGACCAACCACGAGTTTGGCTTTGACTATCTGCGCGACAACATGGTGCAGGATATCAGCCAGTGCGTGCAGCGCGAGCTCTACTATGCCATCGTCGACGAGGTGGACAACATCCTCATCGATGAGGCGCGCACGCCGCTGATCATCTCGGGCGAGGCCCACGAGTCGGCTGACTCGTATCGCGTGTTCGCCGACATCGTTGGCCGCCTGGTCGAGGGCAATGACTATACCGTCGATGAAAAGCGCACCACTGCCACCATCACCGATGAGGGCATCGGCAAGGTAGAGCGGGCACTGGGCGTGGACAACCTGTACGACGAGGCCAACTTTCACCTCACGCCCTATCTCGAGAACGCCCTCAAGGCCAAGGCGCTCTTTGCCCTGGACCGCGACTATGTGGTGTCTGACGCGGGCGAAGTGATCATCGTCGACGGCTTCACGGGACGGCTGATGTATGGCCGCCGCTACTCTGAGGGGCTGCACCAGGCCATCGAGGCCAAAGAGGGTGTGCGGGTGCAGCGCGAGAGCCTGACACTGGCGACGATCACCTTCCAGAACTATTTCAGAATGTACCGCCGGCTGGCTGGCATGACGGGCACCGCCGAGACCGAGGCCGAGGAGTTCCGCACCATCTATGACCTGGACGTCGTGGTGATTCCCACGCACCGCCCGGTGATCCGCGTCGACCATCCCGACGTCGTCTACAAGTCGGCCGAGGCCAAGTATCGCGCTGCGCTGCAAGAGATCAGCGAGCGCTACGGCAAGGGGCAGCCGGTGCTCGTAGGCACGCTCGCCATCGAGACGTCTGAGATGTTGTCGACGCGCCTGCGACGCATGGGCATCCCTCATCAGGTGCTCAACGCCAAGCAGCACGAGCGCGAGGCGCAGGTGATTGCGCAGGCCGGCCAGCCCGGCGCGGTGACCATCGCCACCAACATGGCTGGCCGTGGTGTGGACATTCTGCTGGGTGGCAACCCTGAAGGCCTGGCGCGCGACAAGCTGCGTCGCCAGGGCGTCGACCTGGAGGCCGTTGATCCCGAAGTGTGGCAGGCCACCTTGACCGAATGCGAGGCGCAGTGCCGCGCCGACCGCGAGCGGGTGCTGGCGGCTGGCGGCCTGCACGTGCTGGGCACCGAGCGCTACGAAGCTCGACGCATCGACAACCAGTTGCGCGGTCGTGCCGGCCGGCAGGGAGACCCCGGCTCGTCGCGTTTCTACGTGTCGCTGTCAGATGACCTGATGATGCGCTTTGGCGGGCCCACGGTGGCGCGCCTGATGGATCGCCTGGGCGCCGATGAGGATATCCCCATCGAGCACGATATGGTCACCAAGGCGATCTCGAACGCACAGGTGCGCGTCGAAGGCCATAACTTTGATATGCGCAAGCACCTGCTCGAGTACGACGATGTCGTCAACCAGCAACGGCAGGTGATCTACGACCAGCGTCGGCTGATCCTCACCGAGCCCAACCTGCGCTCTGTGACGTGGGACATCCTCGTCGAGGAGCTCGAGGGCTGGGTGCAGCAGTTCACCCAGGGGTACGAAGAGGACTGGCAGCTCGACGAACTGCACCAGCAGATCGACCGCATGGTGCACCTGCCGGCGGGGCACCGCGCCAGCGCCTGGCAGGGGCGTGGGCGCCAGGAGATCACCGATGACATCATCGCCCGCGCGCAGGCGACCTACGACATGCGCGAGGCCGAGCTGGGCCCCGAGCTCATGCGGCAGGTCGAGCGCATGCTCATGTTGCGGGCCATCGACCGTCACTGGGTGACGCATCTCACCGATCTCGACGAGCTGCGCGAGGGCATCGGCCTGCGCGCGGTGGGGCAGCGGAACCCTCTGGTCGAGTACAAGCGCGAGGCCTTTGACGCTTTTGGCGAGCTGCTGGAGGCCATCAAGTCCGAGATCGCCACGATGCTACTCAACGTGCGTTTGGCCACGCCACAACCGCGGCCTGCGGTGCGGGTGCACCCGGCCAGGGGCGGCGCCGAGCCCGGTGAAGCGATTCATCGCGCCAAGGTGGGCCGCAATGCGCCCTGTCCCTGTGGCAGCGGCAAAAAGTACAAGCAGTGCTGTCTGCTCGAGAACCTGTCGCCCGAGGAAGCGCTGGCCAAGGGCATCAAAGAGGGGCGCGTGCAGCGCCAGCCCGTCGGCCGCTAGGGGCGTCAGGCCAGTTCGACGGTGGTGGCCTCGCCGTAGAGGCCGTCGAGGATCAGCAAGCGGCCGCGCAGTAGCGACTCTCTGCCCACGAGCAGCTTGGCGCACTCCTGCAGCATCCAGGCGGCCGTCATCATGGGCGTGGGCGAAGGCGTGCCGGTTTCGATCTCGACGCCGTGATCGTGCGGGGGCTCGTGCCCATACACGGTCTCGAGCCCCAGGTCGTTGGGCAACACCGTCATCACCTGGCCCGTCCAGCCGGCGATGGCGCCATGCACCAATGCTACGCCCTGGCGCCGTGCTGCTCCCTGCAAGAGCAGGCGGGTGTGAATGCTATCCAGGGCATCCAGCGCCACATCGACGCCGGTCAGCATCTCGGCGGCGTTCTCCGACGTGAGGTGCGCGTCCACCGGCTCGAGATCGACAGCCCCATTGACCTGCCGCAGGTGTTCTGCGAGCGCCGATGCTTTGGGGCGACCAAGTGTCGCCTCGGTGCAGCCGAGCTGGCGGTTCAGGTTGCTGTCTCGAAAGACGTCGCCATCGACCAGCCGCAGCCGGCCGATGCCCAGCCGACACAGCCCTTCGGCCAGCCAGCCGCCCAGGCCGCCGCAGCCGATCACCAGGGCTGTCGCGCGCCGCAGGGCCAACTGGCCCGCCACGCCCAGGGCGCCGATATTGCGCCCGTACCGCTCGGGGATGATCTCTCGCTCGAGCAGGGCGATCTCCACGTCGCGACGCGCCAGGCCCGACGCTCTCGCCACCTCGAGAACCTGTACGAAACTGGCCAGGCGCGACCCGCCTTCGCCGAGCTGCCAGCGCGCCAGGGCGCGGTCAAAGTCCCCAGGGCAATCGCGGTCACGAGTCAACGCAGGCCTCCTTTGGTGGCCACTGCGGCTGGCAGATGGGGCACACATGGGTGCCACGGCTCCCAACCACCAGGCGCTCGATCGTGTGGCCGCAGCGCAAGCAAGGCTGGCCGGCGCGACCATAGACCGCCAGATGTGGGCCGTGCGCGCCTGTGCCGTCGAGCGCATTACGATAGTCGCGCAGTGTGGTGCCGCCACTGGCAATCGCCTCGCAGAGCACGGCCCGTATGGCTGACAGCAGCCGGTCGGTGTGTGGGCGGTCGAGCGCATCGGCAGGCGTGCTGGGGTGGATGCCTGCGCGCCAGAGCGCCTCGTCGACATAGATGTTGCCCAACCCTGCCAGAAAGCGCTGGTCGAGCAGCAACGGCTTGATCTGACGGCGGCGGCTCTGCAGCAGCTCGTGCCAGTGCTCGGGCGTCAGGCCATCGTCCAGAGGCTCGGGGCCAAGGCCAGCGAGCACTACATCGGGCGATGGCACCAGGTAGACGCGCCCGAACTTGCGCACATCGACGAACTTGAGCGCCTCTCCTGAGGCGAACTGCCACCACACCTGCACGTGCGGCTCGGCCTCTGGCGAGGCGTAGGCGCCATCGCAGGCCAGCAGGCGGCCTGTCATGCGCAGGTGCACGAGGAGCCAGTGTGGCGGCAACTCGATAACGACGAACTTGGCGCGGCGCGACACCGACGCGATGGTGCGCCCCTGCACCAGCTCGCCAAAGCACTCGGGCGTGTGCGTGGCCACGCTCCGCGGCCAGTTGACCCCGCTGCGCACGATCTGCTGGCCCACAATGCAGTGCGCCAGTTGTCGGGCGATCGTCTCGACTTCAGGCAGCTCGGGCATATGTGAACCAGGGTGATGATGCGCCCACCTCGCGCCAGTGCAAAAGGCCAAGCGGCGTTCGGGTGGCGCCGTCAGACACCGGCTCGCGCGGCTCGAGGCCGAGGCTCACCCGCCACTCGCCATCGAGCTGATCGAGATCGAGCCCGTAGACCGCGAGCAGGGCGTCCTCCTGCAGCGCCCCCTTGGCGAACTCGCGGAGCAGCGCCTGCATTTTGTTGCGACCATAGGCCTGCAACAAATAGTCGACCACCGAGTAGACGGCGCCATAGTACAGGTCGACCTGTTCGGCCTGACCCGAGTAGCTGGACATGGAGCGCACCGTGAGGAGCGCGTCCTGCTTGATGGCGCGTTCGAGCGCCACCTTGTTAGAGCGCGGCAATTGCCCCTCGGCGTACATGGCCAGCCCTTCATCGAGCCAGCGTGGCAGGCCAGCGTACGGGTTGTCGGTGGCCAGGCCGACGATGAGGTGGCTGAGCTCGTGGGCCAGGGTGAGCTCGACGTTGCCGTCAGAGCCGAGCAACAGCAGCGTGTCTTCAGACATGGCCACGCCCAGCGTCGTCACCTGGCTATCGTACACCTCGGAGCGCTGCGACAGCGCACCGCTCATGTCTCGCGGTGAGTTGTAGAGGTACACCTGCAGGCGGCGGTCGGCCGCCACGCCCACGTCGTTCGAGAGCCGCGCCTGCGCTTGCTGCGCCACCACCAGCAGGTTGGCAGCCTGGCGGCTTGCGTTGCCATAGTAGTACAGGTCGACCAACGAGCCGCCCAGCGAACGCCAGTCAAAGCGATCATCGGCGTAGGTGATGCGCACCACAGGCGTGTTGTAGATCGAGCCGTCGGCGAACTCGAGCCGCCAGTAGGCACGCAGCACCTGCCCGGGCGCGAACTGCCCCGGCTCGATCTCTTCGGCGTGCTCAACGGCCAGCTTGCCTGCCGGCTCAAAGCTGGGATAGATACGCCGCCATAACGGTTTGCCTTCGATGCCATAGAACAGCACCAGGCGCTCGGGCGCCGCTGGCGTCGAGGCCTCGAGCTCAAAGTAGAGCGCCTCAGAAAAGGTGTAGCTCACCTCGTTGCGAGAGACACTGACTCGCGGCGACGTCTGTGCCGCCGCCGGGCAAGCGGCCAGCAGCAGGCTCAACACCAGCGTCAGCGCCCACAGCCAGCGCCACGGGCTAGCGCGTCGGGTTGCTGGGCAGGTCCTCAACGTCCACATGGATATGCTTGGTGCCTTCCTCGATCAACAGATTCGGGATGTCCTGGATGATCGGGTACTTGCGGGCGCAGGCCGTGTTGGGGCACACCAGCCAGTGCTCTCCCACGAGCTGCAGCTTGGTCCGACAGGACGGACACACCAGGATTGCCAGTAGCTCTTCGCTGATCATGGTCAGGAGCTCCCCCTTTGGACGTTAGCCTTGGCACCAGTATAGCATGGGGGCGCCGACTCTCAAACCTCTTTTTGCGCCCATGCCGCCGCCCTGCTATACTCTGTGGTCGGACGTTTGTCCACATCACATCAAGCACGCCCCATGATCCAAAGCGCCGTGCCGGCAGTAGCCGGTTCGCTGCGGGCTGAAGGGGGCGGGTGAAAAACGGAAGGAGAATCCATGGCAGTCGTCACGATGAAGGAACTGCTCGAAGCGGGCGTCCACTTTGGGCACCGCAGCCGCCGCTGGAACCCCAAGATGCGCTCGTTCATCTTTACCGAGCGCAACGGCATCCACATCATCGACCTTCAGCAGACCATCGCCAACCTCGAAGCGGCCTATGACTTTGTGCGCGACCTGGTGGCTGAGGGTGGCAGCATCATCTTTGTGGGCACCAAGCGGCAGGCGCAAGAGAACGTCACCGCTCAGGCGCAGCGTTGCGGCATGCCCTATATCACCCACCGCTGGCTGGGCGGCACGCTGACGAACTTTCGCACCATCCGTTCGCGCGTCGAGACGATGCTCGAGCTCGAAGAGCAGCGCGCCAACGGCATGCTCGACCGCCTGCCCAAGAAAGAGGCCATGGGCAAGCTTCGCGAGCTATCCAAGCTGCAGCGGCGCCTGGGCGGTTTGCGCAACCTCAACCGCCTCCCCGAGGCGATCTTTGTCACCGACGTGACCGAGGAAGAGATCGCTGTGCGCGAAGCCGACCGGCTCGACATCCCGGTGGTCGCCATCGTTGACACCAACTGCAACCCAGACATGATCGACCACATCATTCCGGCGAACGACGACGCCATCCGTGCTGTGCTGTTGATCGCGTCCAAGATCGCCGATGCCGTGATCGAAGGCCAGCAGATGCGCGGCGTGGTGATGGCCGAAGAGGGTGAGGAGTACGACGTGGCCGACGTGCCGCCGGCCCTCGACACTGCCACCGAAGAGTACGACGAAGATTCGTCGTATGATGATGAGGACGATATCATCGTCATCGATGACGACGACGAGGAATAGACTCGTTCACCTGGGACATCATTGACCGGACGATCAAGCCCAGGCGCCCAAGGCCTGGGCTTGAGCCAGAATGTGCAGCGCACGACCGACAGGTGCGCGCCGATTCAGCAGAGCGAGGACAGGAATATGGCTATCACCACCGAGATGATCAAGCAGCTACGCACATTGACCCAGGCCGGCGTGCTCGACTGCAAGCGCGCCCTCGAAGAGAACGATGGTGACTTTGACAAAGCTGCCGAGTATCTCAAGCAAAAGGGTCTGGCTGCGGCTGCCAAAAAGGCGTCTCGCGAGGCGGCCGACGGCCGTATCGAGGCCTATGTACACCCGGGCGACAAGTTGGCTGCGTTGGTAGAGGTGAACTGCGAGACTGACTTTGTGGCGCGCACCGAGGCATTTCAGACCTTTTGCCATGATGTGGCCATGCAGGTGGCCGCTCTGGCGCCGCGCTGGGTCTCGCGCGATGACGTAGCGCCGGGCGAGCTGGCCGAGATCAAAGCCGAGTTCGAACAGCAGGCCGCTGGCGAGAACAAACCGGCCCATATCGTAGAGCGGATCGTCGAAGGCAAGCTGGCCAAGTTCTTTGGCGAGACCTGCCTGCTCGAGCAGCCCTTTGTGAAGGACGACTCGATGACGGTGCAGCAGCTGCTCACCGCGACCATCGCCCTGCTGGGCGAGAACATCAAGATCGCTCGGTTTGCCCGCTTCCAGATCCAGAGCTAGAGAGGACCGGCCCAACAGGGCCGGTTATGCTAAGGGGGACCGAATGGCAGCACAATACAGTCGTGTACTGCTCAAGCTCTCTGGCGAGGCGCTGTGTGGCCCCTCGGGCTTTGGCGTAGACCCGGCGACCGTCGATCTGGTGGCTGAGCAGGTCGTACGGGCGTATGCGCTGGGCGTCGAGATGGCGTTGGTCATCGGCGCCGGCAACATCTGGCGCGGCGGCGATGCCCAGGCTCGCGGCATGGAGCGAGCCACAGCGGACTATATGGGCATGCTCGGCACCGTCATCAACGCCATGGCGCTGCAAGATTCTCTCGAGCGCATGGGCGTGGTGACCCGTGTGCAGACCGCCATCGAGATGCGCGATGTGGCTGAACCGTACATCCGACGGCGAGCCATCCGTCACCTGGAAAAGGGGCGAGTGGTGATCTTTGGGGCCGGCACGGGCAACCCCTTTTTCACCACCGACACCGCGGCTGCGCTTCGCGCCATGGAGATCGGCGCCGAGGTGCTGTTCAAAGCCACCAAGGTCGATGGTGTCTATGACAAGGACCCCCTCAAGTTCGCTGACGCCCGCCGATTCGAGCGTCTGTCTTTCCTCGAAGCGCTGAACATGGGCGTCAAGGTCATGGACAGCACTGCTCTGTCGCTGTGCATGGACAATAACTTGCCGATCACTGTGTTTCGCCTGGAGCCGCCCGATAGTCTTTCCCGGGCCATCGCCGGCGAGCCGATCGGCACCCTGGTGTCTGCCTAGCGCAGCCGCCAGGCTCTACCCCCAGAGCTGGAGGTAAAGATGACTGAAGAGCTCTTGTTCGAAGCCGAAGAGCGCATGGATGGCGCCGTGGTGGCCCTGCGCGCCGACCTGGTCAAAGTGCGCACCGGGCGTGCCACGCCTGCCCTGATCGAAGACCTGCGTGTGGACGCCTATGGCGTCACCATGCCCCTGAACCAGATGGCTACGATCGCCGCGCCCGAGCCGCGCCTTCTGACGGTGCGCCCCTGGGACGCGCACAACATCGGCGCCATCGAAAAGGCGATCCTCAAGTCGGACCTGGGCTTGACGCCCAACAACGATGGCCGCATCATCAGGCTCAACATACCGAGCCTTACCGATGAGCGGCGCCGCGACCTGGCCCGGTTGGTTGGCCGGCGCGTCGAGGAGGCCCGTGTCGCGCTCCGCAACGTGCGGCGCGACGTTTTGCGCGACCTGGAGCGCATGCAAAAGGACGGCGACATCACCGAGGACGACCTGTACACCTGGCGCGACAAGCTTCAGAAGGTCACCGACGAGTACGTGGGCAAGGTGGATGATCTCGGCAAGCAAAAAGAGGCCGAGATAACCGAGGTCTAGCGTGGCAGAGCCTCCGCCGCTGCAGCGTGTGCCACAGCACGTTGGCATCATCATGGATGGCAACGGTCGTTGGGCGCAGCAGCGCGGCCTGCCGCGCAGCGCCGGGCATCGGGCTGGCACCGAGAACCTGCGGCGCGTGATCGAGGCGGCCGTCGAGTTTGGTGTGCCGATCCTCACCTTGTACGCCTTTTCCACAGAGAACTGGAAGCGGCCCGCCGATGAGATCAACGCGCTGATGGCGATCATGTCGGCTGCGCTGCGCGACGAGCTCGGCAAGCTGCACCAGAACGGGGTGCGCATTCGCCACGTGGGCAGTGATGTGGGCGTTCCGCGAGCGCTGCTGGCGGGCATCCGCCATGCCGAAACGCTGACGCGCGACAATCAGCGCCTCAGGCTGAACGTGGCGTTCAACTATGGAGGTCGCGCTGACATCGTCCACGCCGTGCGCACGCTCGTCGAGCGCGGCCTCAGGCCAGAGGAGATCGACGAGCAGGCCATCGGAGCCGCGCTGAGCACGGCGGGCCTGCCTGACGTGGATCTGATCATCCGCACGGCCGGCGAGATGCGGCTCAGCAACTTTCTGATCTGGGAGGCCGCCTATGCCGAGTACTATAGTACGTCGGCCTACTGGCCCGATTTCGACCGCGCCGAGCTTCTCAAAGCCCTGTTAGCTTTCCAGTCTCGTGAACGGCGATATGGCGGAGTCAATCCCTAAAACTGCTGCAACCAGTCGCCCTGGCCGGCGCAAGGAAGGTGCGATGCTCTCAGCGCGGGTGTTGAGCGCCTGTGTTTTGCTACCTCTGGTGGGCTTGCTGGTGTGGCTGGGGGGCTATCCGCTGGCCGCGGCGCTCGCTCTGGTGGCGGTGCTCGCCTGCAACGAGGTCCTCGGGCTCGTTCAGAGCCTGGGGGCTACGCCCGTCAGGCCGGTCGTGCTGGTGGCGGCCGTGCTATTGATTGCCGACGCAGTGTGGCCTCAGGCCGGCTTGCTGCAGTGGATTGCGCTGGGCCTGCCCTTGATCCTGCTCTCCATCGAGATCATCCACCACAACCGCGCGGGCTCGGCGCTGAGCTGGGCGGTGGGCGTGGCTGCGCCGCTATATGTGGCCTACGCCCTGGGCTTTTTCGTGCGACTGCGCGGCGCCGAGCAGGGCCTGTGGTGGCTCACCATGAGCCTGGTCGGCACCTGGGTCAGCGATTCGGGCGCCTACCTGGTGGGCGTGCGCTGCGGCAAGCGCAGGCTGGCTGCAAGCATCAGCCCCAAAAAGACCTGGGAAGGCGTCTGGGGCGGCATTCTCGGTGCGCTCGTCTTTGTGGTGCCCTTTGCTATGCTCGTGCTGGGCCTCGTCTGGTGGGCGGCGGTGCTGGTGGCGCTTGCCCTGGTGGTGTCGGCCACCATCGGCGATCTGGCCGAATCGGTGCTCAAGCGCCAGGCCAACGCCAAAGACTCGAGCAACCTCATCCCGGGCCACGGTGGCATGCTCGACCGCATCGACAGCCTGCTGTTCGTGGTGCCCGTGATGTACATCGCCAGTCTATTGCTGGCAGGATTCTAGTTCGCATGATCGCCCGCATCCCCGATCTCCTCGTGCAAGCCCTGGAGCTGGGCAATCTGATCCTGTCCTCGGTCAACGCCGTCATCGGCTTTTCGCTGTTCGTCTATGTGCTCACCAACAACCTGCGCAGCTCGGTCGCGCGCGCCTTTTGCGCCCTCATCGCTTTTGTAACGGCGGTCTACAGCGCCGATGTGCTTATGGCGGGCGCTGTGACGCTCGAGTCCGCCGAGTTCTGGCTGCGGGCGCAGTGGCTGGGCATCGCCATGGTGCCGGCCGCCTATCTGCATTTCGCCGATGCGCTCTTGAGGAGCATGCAGGGGCCGTCGCGGCGCCACTGGGGCGTGAGGCTGGCCTATGCGGTCGGTGTGGTGGCGCTGGCCTTTGCCGTGGCCACCGACGCCATCGTGGGCCCGCTCGCGGCAGAGGGCAGTATCCTGCATCTGACGCCCGGGCCGTTCTTCTGGGCGTTCACCCTGTACTATGCGGTGACGAGCCTCAGCGGCTGGATCAACATCAGCCGGGCGCGCAGCCTGTGCCTCACCACCACATCGCGCCGCCGCATGAGCTACCTGATGCTGGCCTTTGTGGCCCCCAGCCTGGGCGTCTTTCCCTACCTGCTCCTGCCAACCGCTGCACAGGCGCTCTCGCCGCGCGTCGTGTCGGTGTTGACGCTGGTGGGCAACCTGGGCATCGCTCTGATGACGATCGTCATCGGCTACATCGTCGCCTATCAGGGGGTGCTGCTGCCCGACCGCGTGGTCAAGCATCGCCTGGTGCACTTTATGCTGCGCGGCCCCTTGGTGGCGGCCATTGCCATCTCGCTGATGCTGGCCGTGCCACGCGTCGAGTCGGTCCTGGGGCTCCAGCGCGATACCGTGCTCATCTTTGCCGTCGCCGGCGCCATCGTGGTCATGCAGGTGCTGATCAACCTGGGCAAGCCTGCCCTCGACAGGCTGCTGTACCGAGCCGATCGCGAGGAAGTGAACCGCATCCAGCGCCTCGAGGACCACCTGCTCACGACCACCGACCTCGAGCAGATCCTCGAGAACACGGTCCTCGCGCTCTGCGAGCTGCTGCGAGCGCCATCGGGCTTTGTAGTGACGATGCAGAACGGGCAGCTTGCCACGCGCATATCGTGCGGTGCGCCGCCCAGCGCACCTTTTGTTAGCGCGAGCACGCTTGGGCTGGTGTTGCAGCAGTTGGCCTCGAGCCGCATGGACGACTTTGTCGCCAACGAGGACTTTGTGCAGGCCGACGGGCACTGGCTCATGCCGCTCAAGAGCCGCGCTGATGGCTCGACGCTCGGCATCCTCGGCCTGCGCGCCACCAACGGCCAGGCACGCTTCAGTGACGACGAACTGGACGCCGTCTATGGCCTGGTGAGTCGCGCCGAGCTGGCCCTCGAGGACATGCGTCTACAGCAGCGCATCTTTGGGCTGTTGGGCGGCATCGACCAGGAGCTCTCGCAGATTCAGCAGTGGCGTTCGATTCCCGTCTATGCCGCCGAACGGGGTGTGCTGCAGCACCTCGATGTCGATCCAGCGGCGACGCCGGGGTTCGTCCAGGCCGTCAAAGAGGCCCTGGCGCAGTTCTGGGGTGGCCCCAAGCTCAGCAAGAGCCCACTGATCCGCATGCGAGTGGTGACCGAACGCATGCCCGAGCACGACGGCGTGCCCGCTCGCGCCATGCGCTCGGTCCTGCAAGAGGCCATCGAGCGCCTCAGGCCTGACGGCGCCCGCAGCCTGACCGCCAGCGAGTGGACGCTCTATAACATCCTCGAGATGCGCTTTGTGCAGGGCCTGCGCATCCGTGACATCGCCGCGCGCCTGGCCATGAGCGAGTCGGACTATTACCGCAAGCAGCGTGTGGCCATCGAAGAGGTGGCCGACACCCTGGCGCAGATGGAACGCAGCCTGGCTCAGCGCGACGTCACGGCGCCCGACGAGAACGCATAGAAGCGCGTCGGCCCATTGACATAGATCTGCGCATAGGCCGGGCAGCCCTCCAGGCGCGAGGGCGCCAACGGCCCCCCCGCGGCGCCCACATAGACATGGGTCACCCCTCGCGCCTGCAGCCGGCTCAGTAGCTCGGGTGAGCACAGGTCATCCGTCTGTTCGACAGCGATAGCGAGCTCGTTCACCTCGGCAAAGAGCGTTGGACCGCCCTGAATGTAGAGCGCGTTGGGCAGCGTCACCTCGCGGTCCGACAGGAACGGCAACCACCAGCCCGCATCGCTGCCGCGGCGGGCCGTGTTGGTCCAGTGGGCGCTGTTCACCAACACGACCGCGTCCTCAGGCAGATGGTCACGCGCCCAGGCCGCCGCTTCTAGATCGTCGTCCGTCGCCAACACGGTCGCCGAGTTGACGGTGTCGACATGGAGCCACGTTCCCCAAAGCGCCAGGGCGATCAGCGCGCCGCTGCCCGCCACGGCCAGTGCGCCGCGCGCGTGCGGGCGTGCGCGGCGCATGGCCCAGCGGGCGAGATCGCCCAACAGCCAGCCGACCAGCACGCCCATGGGCAACCAGTAGGCGATGGCCACGGTCGTGTTGTTGACGAGCCACAGGTCGGGCAGGCCGATCCAGTGCAGGTTGGGCACCAACACCGTCAGGCCGGCCCACAGGCCGAGCGCCGCGACGCCCCAGCATCGCCGCCTCAGCGCCCACAGCAGCCCCACGATCGCCGCGCCCAGCAGATACGCCGTCCAGCGATAGGTGAGCAGGCCCAAAGGCCAGGCGTCATCGGCGGCCGGCGCGACGGTCAGCGTGCCATAGTAGGCCGCGAACTGCGCCACAAACGGGCCCAAGAGACGGCCTAGCCAGGGGCCGGCGGCTATCAGGGAGGCCGCCATCGCCACCGCCGCACGCCCCAGCCGCGACCAGCGTCTGTGCACGGCCAGGCGCAGCAGCAGCACCAATCCCCAGGGCACGAGCAACGCCAGCATGCGATAGTGGGTCAGCAGCAGCGCGGCCACCATCAGCCCAGCGCTCAGCACCTGCCGCCAGGTGGGCGCACGCGCCGCGGTGAGACGCCAGGTGCCGGCAAGCACGCCGGCCACCAGCAGCAGCCCGGCCATCTGCGGATAGCGCCCCCAGCTCGCATAGTACGCCGGCATGTACGACCAGCAGCCCACGGCTAGCGCGCCGAGCAGCGCCCCCGTCCGGCAGACACGCAGCCCTCTGGCCAGGCCGTACACGGCGAGCGGCGCCAGCGCCAGCAACGTCTGGCCGACGATCAGCACGGCTTCGTGGCTGGCGATAGCGGCGGTCTGCGCCACGGCGGCCGCCAGCGCGTGAAACCCAAAGTGGTAATAGAACCCCGGTAGCGCCACAAAGCGCCCCCCGTCGGCGGGCAGCCGTTGTCCCTCGACGATGAGCTGCGCGATCATCGTATGATGCAGCGAGTCAACCCAGTTGGGCAGCACCAGATCGCGCACGTTCAGCAGACGAGCCGCCAGCGACAGCGCCGTGACGACGCCCAGCAGCCAGGGAGCGGGCGCCCGCAGCGTAGCGAGCCACCGGCGACGTGCCTGTGGCCGCCGAAACAGCCCATAGAGCCCGGCGGCCAGCGCCAACGCCACCAGGCCCCAGATGGCGGGAGCGCCATAGGGCACGCCGAACGTCGTCAGCCAGAGCAGGACCAGCGGCCAGATCGCGAGCGCCAGGGGCAGGGCGAGGCAAGGCGCGTCGCGGCCGCCGAGCCAGGTGGCCAGCGCCAGGCCGGGGGCGCCGATGAGCAGGCCCAGACACAGCAGGGGGCGCCACCAGCGGCCAAGCAGCCGCCACAGATCGGCCATGGCGTCGGTGACGCGGTAGCGATAGCCCAGCGAGATGGACAGATCGCCGGCAGAGGCGGTGCCGGCCACAGCGAGCTCGCCGTCGGCATAGGCCTCTTCGGCGGTGGCCCACAGGGTGATGGCGGCCGGCGCGCTGCTCCAGAAGGTGGCGCGATAGGCGACGTTGCGCGACCGACGCAGCTCGGGAAAGCTCAGCCGTAGGCGCGCATTGTGCGCCAGATCGGCGACCGGCCAGCACACCACGGGTGTCGCTGCGGCATCCGTCGCGACGGCGTGCAGTTGCCCACAGATCGACAGGTCGGACGGCAGCGGCTCTTTGGAGCGGTAGTGGGCCAGCAGCGCCTCAACTGCGACCAGCCCGTCTCGGGGCGAGACAAAGGTCTGTGCCAGAGGTCGGTCGGGGCCCAGCGGCGGTGGAGCCCAGGTGGCCCGCGGCTGTAGGGCGACGCTCTCGGGCAGCGCAGGGTTCCAGACGGCGGCGAGGCCCAGCAGGCCGATCAGGGCCGCAAGCGCGAGGCCGCCGTTGCGCGCCGCAGTCGATCGTGAGGGCCTACGCATCGAGCTGTTGTTGCAGCCGCGCCAGCGCGTTGAGCGCCTCGAGAGGCGTCAGCGTGGAGAGGTCGAGGGCGCGCAGCTCATCGAGCACCGGGTGCCCGTCGAACAGCGCGAGCTGCTTGACCTTGATGACGCGTGGCCCAGTGCCTACGGCCACCTGCCGCGTTGCGCCCTCGAGTTCGGCCAGGATCTCGTAGGCGCGGCCGATCAGTTCGGGCGGCAGGCCCGCCATCTGCGCCACGTGGATGCCATAGCTGCGGTCGGCCCCGCCCGGCACGATATAGTGGGTGAAGACCACTTGCCGGCCATCGCTCTTGACGGCCACGTTATAGTTGCGCACCTGGGCGATAAAGCCCTGCAGGTCGGTCAGCTCGTGATAGTGGGTGGCAAAGAGCGTCCGCGGCGGCGACGGCCTAAAGGCCTGCAACTGTTCCACGGCTGCCCAGGCGATCGAGATGCCGTCGTAGGTGCTGGTGCCACGGCCGATCTCGTCGAGGATCAGCAGGCTGCGCGACGTGGCGTGGTTCATGATGTTGGCCAGCTCGACCATCTCGACCATGAATGTGCTCTGGCCGGCGGCGATCTCGTCCTGGGCGCCGACGCGGGCAAAGATGCGATCGACCAGCCCGATGTGCGCCTTGCGCGCCGGCACAAAGGAGCCGATCTGCGCCAGCAGCACGATCAGCGCCACCTGTCGCAGATAGGTGGACTTGCCGCTCATGTTAGGGCCCGTGATGATATGAATCGACTCGTCAGGCGCGAGGCGGGTGTCGTTGGGCACAAAGGGCGCGTCGCGCAACGTCTGCTCGACGACCGGATGCCGTCCGGCCACGATCTCGATGCGGTCGTCGTCGGCGATCTCGGGGCGGACATAGCCGCGCTCGGCGGCCACATCGGCAAAGGAAGCATAGACGTCGAGGTGTGCGATGGCGCGCGCCCGCTGCTGGATCGCCCCGGCGTGCTGCGCAAGCTCGTCGAGCAGCTCGGCATACAGGCGCTGCTCGAGCTCCTGAATGCGCTCCTCGGCGCTCAGGATGAGGGCCTCTTTCTCCTTGAGCTCTGGCGTGATATAGCGCTCGGCATTGACCAGCGTCTGCTTGCGAACATAGTCAGAAGGCACCGCCTCGCGGTTGGCGTGCGTCACCTCAAGGTAATAGCCAAAGACCTTGTTGTAGCCCACCTTGAGCGAGCGAATGCCGGTGCGCTCTCGCTCGATGCGCTCGAGAGAGGCCACCCACTGCTTGGCGGCGGCCACCGAGTCCTCGATCTCGTCCAGCTCGGCGGCATAGCCCCTGCGGAACAGGCGTCCCGCAGACGGTGTCAGCGGCGGCTCGTCGACCAGCGCCTGGCCGATGCGTGTGCAGAGCTCGGGCAGCGGCTCCAGGGCGGCGCCATCGAAAGGAAAAGGCTGATGGTCGCCCAGTGATGCATCCTGGCCGCTCTCGGCCACGGCCTGCGCGACCTCGGGCAGCTGCGCCAAGGACGACTGCAGCGCCACCAGATCGCGCGGTCGGGCGATGCGCTGCACCACGCGGACGGCCAGCCGCTCCACATCGCCGATGGGTCGCAGCGCCTGGCGCAGCTCCTCGCGCGACTTTACGTCGCCGTACAGCTGCTCGACACACCAGAGCCTCTCGCCCAGGCTGTGCTGGTCGAGCAGGGGCTCGCCCAGCCAGCGGCGGAGCAGGCGCGCCCCCATCGGGGTGAGCGTGCGGTCGAGCACCCACAAGAGCGAACCGCGGGTCTCTCGGTTGCGCAGCGTCTCGGTGAGCTCCAGGTTGCGGCGGGTGGCGAGGTCGAGCGTCATAAAGCCGCTCGTGCTGTACACGCTGACGCGCCGCAAGTGCGACAGGCTGCCCGGCTGGTTCTCCTGCAGGTACTGCACCAGCACGCCGGCGGCGCACATCGCCAGGGGGCGGTCGCCGAGGCCAAAGCCCGCCAACGAGGCAGCCTCGAGGTGCTCGAGCAGCGCCCGCTCGCAGGTGGCGGCATCGAAACGCCAGTGGTCGTAGAGGGTGATGGCGCTGGGCAGTGCTTCGAGCGCGGGCAGACGCCGCCGCGCCTCGGCGGTGGCCTGGCTGCCGTGCTCGAGGCAGGGCTGACCGCCATCGCTGATGATCAGCTCGGCCGGCGAGAGGCGATCGAGCTCGCGCACGGCCTCGGTCAGGTCGTGATGCGGCAGCTCGGTGGCGCGGAACTCGCCGGTGGTGATGTCGGCATAGGCGATGCCCGCCTGCGTGTTGCCGGTAACCAGCACGGCGAGATAGTTGTTGCGGCCGTCCTGGAGCAGATCATCCTCGACCACGGTGCCGGGCGTCACCACGCGGACCACCTGGCGCGACATGAGCCCCTTGGTGGTCTGGTCAGCCATCTGCTCGCAAATGGCGACCTTGTAGCCCTTGCCGATCAGTTGCCCGATGTAGCCCTCGGCGGCGTGGTAGGGCACGCCGGCCATCGGCACGCGTTTGCCCTGAGCGACGTTGCGCGAGGTGAGCACGATGTCCAGCTCGGCGGCGACGGTGCGCGCATCGTCGTCAAAAGTCTCGTAAAAGTCGCCCAGCCGGAAAAACAAAATGGCGTCAGGGTGCTGACGCTTGATGGCGAGATACTGCTGCCGAATCGGGGTCTCTGCTGGCATAGTTCCGTCATCTGGCGAGGTAGCTGCAGTATAGGGTCGCGTGGCAGCCCCGTCAACGCCAGGCGCGGCTGCCTGCGGGTGTCGAGAGCGACGCTAGAGGCCCAGCGCGGCGCGCACGCCCCCTGGGCCCCGCTCCAGGGCGGCCTCAACCCGCGCCCAGCGGGCATCGCCGGGCCGCAGAGCGGCCCCCAACGCGGCATAAAAGGCCAGACGGCCCGCTCGGGCGGGCATCCAGCCCTGCGCCCAGGCGCTCTGCTCGCCGCAGCCAAACCGCCGCTGCATCGCCGTGTGTCCCCACAGCCAGGCTGCGCCGCGTCGAAACGCGGGCCAGTAAGGCCGCAGCTCGGCGGTCTCAAAGTCGTCCAACTCGCGCTGCCCGGGCTTGTTCATCTCAGTGCCGGCCAGCACCGGCAGCGAGAGCGCCTCGGCCCGCCGCATGACGCCGGCGAGGTCGGCCAGCCGAGCCGTCTTGGCGACGGGATCGGCGATGTTCCAGTTGCGGTCGGGGATGATCGTCAGGCCACCGATGCCGTGCGCGACCATCAGCTCGAGGAGCTCGTCTAGGCGCGACTCGGCGGCGCTGACGCCATCGAGATAGGCGTAGGTGGGCACGGCGCCACAGGCCGCAATGGCGCGCACCGCGTCGTCGAGGGGTGGAAAGCTGTCGGGCCCCGGCTGGGCATAGCCCACGCCGCCACGCTTCATCAGCTTGCTGCGGATGGCATCATGAGGGTAGGGCGCGTCGCCCAGCATCGCGTCCACGCTATCGGTGGGCATGCCCAGGCGGTCGGCCCAGAAGGCTACCAGGTCGCGGCGCTCTCGGTAGTGGCCGCGCGCCGCGGCGTCATAGGCCACCAGGATATGGCGTTCGGTGGCATTGCCAGCGGGCGTCAGTGGCCAGACGTCGCGCTCCAGGTCGATGGTCACCGGCGCGAGGCGTGCGTTGATGCGCGCGATCATCGCACGGTTGCGGCTCTGAGCGCGTGCGCGCATGTCGGCCAGGGTGTCGGCCGCCGCGGGGGCCGCTGTGGATGCGGCAAAGCCCACCCCCACCAGATACATGATGCCGGGCTCGCCGGGCGAGTTGCTCTCGGCATCGGCCAGCTCGGGCACATAGACGCGCGTCTCGACGCCCGCGGCCGCACGCAGCCCGGCCAGCTCGCCGGCTGCCAGGGTCTCATCCACGCCATCGAGCACGTCGAAATCGACGGTGCCCAGCGCCCACCAGCCCTGGCGGTGTGCCCGCCACACGAGATGCGAGGGCGAGTAGCCGGCGCCATTGTACGAAAAGAAGGTGTGAGCGTGCAGGTTGAACGCCTCGCCCACAGGGGCAGGCGAGAGCTCGCCATGCTGTTCGAGGCCCAGCAGCCGCTCAAGCGCGGCGCGCCGCTGGGCGCCATCAAAGGCATCGAGCAGTGCGACCAGGCGGGTGTCTGGCATGCTATCGTTCCTCTCGCAGCGGAGACTGCCACCAAAAGTGCCGCCCGGAGCGAGACGCGCCGGGCGGCAGATGGACAGTGACTCTAGCTCTGGGCGCTCAACTGGGGCAACAGATGCTCCTGCACGATCTGCATGGCCTGTTCGATGTCATGCCCGGCCGAAAGGGCCAGCTCGCCGGCCAGCAGGTCCTTGCCCTGATCGAGCAGTTGGCGATCGACGGTGCCCAGCGGGCGGCGTGTGTTCAGCGCCACCAGGGTACGGGCCACCTGCGCCACCAGGTGGAAAGAGCCCGACTTGAGCAGGTCGCGCATCGAGGTCTGCCGCTGCCTGAGGTCCTGGCCGAAATGATCTGGTGGCAGCTCTTCAGCGCAGGCGGCAAGCTGTTCGTGTAGCTCATCGGCCTCGCCCACAGGTCGCAGCCTGACCTCTTCGGCCCGCTCGACAGGCACCATCAGCTCCATCGGTCGCGAAACCGTGCTGATGATATAGTAGGCACGTGCAGCGTCGCCGATGTTCTTCTCGGTGATGCGGACGATGGTGCCCGCGCCATAGCATGGATGCACCACTTTGGCGCCAACTGGAAACATGAACACCTTCCCCCTGTGAGGTCGAGGCACTCGAGGTGCGCTCTGTCGTCGAGAATGTGCACATGAAAAGGGGCCGCCCTGCGCAGGGAACACAGCCCCGGTGACTAGCCCCTCTTGCTGAGCGCAACGTCGCTGTTGCGGGTTCACCGTCCCTCAGGCCCAAGTGCGGTGCTGACCCCAGGCCAGCTTAGCTCATTATACCACAGCGCAGCCCGGTTCCCAAGCTCGAGGCCACTAGGTCTCGCGACGTCGCGATAGGCTGATCGTGACCACTTGCTTGGGGGCGATCGTGAGTTCGCACACGCCGTCGACCAGCGGCCATGGTGCGCCCAGGGCGTGGCTCTCGAGGTCGACCAGCATCGCCCGATCCAGATGCCGCAGCGCCGGGCCCAGCTCGAGCCGCGCCGACTCGTGATGGTCATTGAGATTGCACAGCCGCGCCTCGACCGCCGCGCCGATCTGCCGCAGGCTGGTGAGCACCACCGCGCCCTGCAGGGTCAGGGCGCCACACACTGGCGCCACGTGGCTGGGCCGTCGGTAGAATGGCACATCGCGAGCGGTCAACTGCACGTCATACCAACCGGCGTGGATGGCCATGCCCAGCTCGCCAAGCGTCGTCGGGTCAGGCGCTGAGGCCAGCGGCGCCACCCAGTAGCGGAAGACCATCGCCTGCAGCAACTGTCCACCGCGCTCGCCGGCGGTGCCCACGGTGCGGCGCGTGCTACGGTAGAGCGTGAGGGCGATGGGGCGGTCGACCTGATCCTTGACGGCCACCTCGGGCAGGCCCTGTGCGATGATTGCCAGGCCGCGCTCGCCGTCCCACACAGCGCTCCAGCTCTGCTGCGGCTTGCCCTCGACTTCGAGCTCGCGGTAGAGGTGGTTGTCGCCGCGCAGGGCGATGGGGCGCTCGACCGCGTCAAAGGGCGTGTCGGTCCAAAAGGTCTCGGCCTGGGCGCCCGTAGGCAAGAGGACGCGCAGGCGATGGTCGCAGACTGTGTTGTGCACCTGCGTCTCGACCTCGACATGTTGAGCGTCGCGCCGCAAGGTGATACGGCTGTCGAGCACCAGCGTTTCCCAGCGATCGCTGCGCCGCATGGCGCCAAAGTCAAACTCGGCCGGCAGGCGCAGGGTGGTGCGCACTCGCAGTGTGCCCAGCAGCGGACCGTGGGCCACCACGGCCACGTCGGCCTGGGCGGCGGAGCTGCTATACACCTGCTCGTTGACCGCCTGCCCATGGTACCACCCATCGCCGATATCGGCGGCATCCTCAAAGGTGAGCAGCCGCTCGTAGCGCGCACCGGTGCGCTTGTCCAGCAGCGACAGGCTGCCGTTGGGGGCAACGGTGACAGCGAGGTGGTCGTTCTCAAGCGAGCGCTCGCTGGTGACCAGGTTGGGCGTCTCGGGGTGGCGAGTCGGAGCGCCGTCGGCGTCTGGCGCCACCGTGAAAGTGGCATAGCCCATGGCCGGCAGCGAGACGGGCAGGGCCACGCCCACATCGTGGGTGCGATAGCTCTCGGGAAAGCGCACGTCGATGATGCGGGTCTTGGGCTGGTCCATCGCCTGGCAGAGTCGCTGATAGGGCAGTTCGTTGCCCGCCGCGTCATAGATGCGAAAAGCTGGTTTGGGCTCAAAGCCAAAGAACTCGTTGAAGGTCGCCCAGCCGGCGGGCGTCTGTAGCGTCAGGTCGGCGACGCGCTCGACCGGCCTGGGCAGAGGATTGAACAGCACCACGCGCAGCGCGTCGGCAGGCAGTGGCGCAGCCACATTGGCGGCCAGCGTACGCGCTGCCTCGTCGCGCAGGCGCGTTGCGATCTGCTCACACTGGCTGAAGCGATAGCGCATATCGTCGTGCACCTGATCGATGCTGCAGCCGCAGATCGAGTCGTGCGGTTGGTTCTGCAGTAGCCAGCGCCAGGCCACGTCGAGAAAGCCCTGCGGATAGCTCTCGCCCAGCGCGTGTGTGGCTAGGGTGGCGAGCGGCTCGGCCCAGTGACACAGCAGCGCCTGGCAGGCGGCATTGGCCTGTTTGAGCGGCATGCGACTCGACAGCACGCCGGGGATGAGCCACTGGCTGTCGCGGTCACTGGGCCACCGGCCGGGCTCGCGCAGCTCGCCATGGTGCACCGTCGACACGCGCTCGCGCTGCGTCAGAACCTCGGCAGCAAACTCGTCCAGCGCGGTGTGCACATACTCGACGTCGCCCGTCCTGGCCCGCAGGCGCGTCGCCAGCACGCGATAGGCGGTGCGGTCCCACTCCTGATGGTCGCCGCCGTCAAACAGCAGCACGCTATCGGTCTCGGTCTGCTGCAGCAGCTCGTTGACATAGGCGTCCAGCCGTTCGTCGATCTCTTCCGGCTCGGCGGCGTCGCCGTGCTCAAAAGAGCCGCGCACGGCGCCCGAGTAGCTCGAGTAACCACGTGACTCGAAGCGATAGGCCAGCACCTCGGTGCCATCGGCGCCCACCCAGCGAGCCAGGCGCTTGCCATTCTCGTTCACGCCGCGCCAGATAAAGGCCATGGACATGCCAAACCCGGCCAGGATCTGCGGCATCTGGCTGTTGTGCCCAAAGATGTCGCACACAAAGCCGGCGCTAGAGGGCGTGCCGCCCCAGCGACGCGCCATCTCGCGGCCCAGGCGCAGGTTGCGCACCAGCGCCTCGCCCGACACCAGGAACTCGTCGGGCAGCACGTACCACGGGCCGACGCGTAGCTGGCCGCTGGCCACCAACTGCCGGATCTCCTCGGCGCGATCGGGGCGCACCTCGACATAGTCCTCGAGCACGATGGCCTGCCCGTCGCAGGTAAAGGGGCCCCGCAGCTCACCCGATGCGAGGCCAGCGAGCACGCCATCGAGCAGGCGCACCAGCCGATGTCGAAAGTACTGATAGGGCTGATACCATTCGCGATCCCAGTGGGTGCTGAGGACATAGTGAGCGCGTCGGCGAGACATAACTGCTCCTTGGGCTGGTTCTGTGATGCTAGAGCGTTAGCGGCGTGCCGCCCGCCTGCAAGAACGACTCGACCACGGCGGCTGCATTGAGCGTGGACGTCTCGGGTTGCAGCGCCTTGGCGGGCGACAGGATGTACCCGCCACCCCGCGGCATGGCCGAGCAGAGGCGACTCACCTCGGCGCGGACGTCGTCGGGCGTGCCAAAGGGGATGGTGGATTGCGAGCCCAGCCCACCCCAGAAGGTGATGCGGTCGCCATACTGCCGTTTGAGGTCGTAGGGGCTCATGCCGCGGGCCTCGGGCTGCACGCTCTCGAGCACGTCCAGGCCGATCTCGATCAGGTCGGGCATGATGTCGATCACGCTGCCGCAACAATGGCTCAGGGTGTACTTGTTTGCGGCGTGGATGCGGTTGTGCAGGCGCGCCAGTTGCGGCTTGATGAACTTGCGCCAGAGCCTGGGACCGAGCAGGATGCCGTCCTGGTAGCCCCAGTCATCGCTGCCCATGATGCCATCCACCGGCAGGGTGAGCAGCCGCTCGATGATCGCCAGTTGGTGGTCGGCGATGGCCTCTACCAGCTCGCCGTAAAACGCCGGCTCGCTGGCGGCGTCGGCCAGGGCATTGGTGAATCCGCGCAGGCACCAGGTGCGCTCGAACAGGCCGAATGAATAGCCCACCACCCAAAAGCGATCGGGGGCGGCCTCGATGGCGGCTCGCGCCTGCGCCAGATAGGCGTCGGACACATAGGCGTCTATGTCTGGAAAGGCAAAGCCCTGCAGCGAGGGCTCCTTGAGCGGCGCCTCGAGCTGGTGAAAGGGGCGGCGGTTGGTCTGCCAGGTGGTGCCATAGGGATCGGTGACGGTGGGCGTGACCTCGAGGTCCACCCCCAGCGCGGGAATCGGCGCATGACAGATGGCCTGGTCGAGCTGCGCGCGCCAGGCGTCGGTGCCATAGTGCGCATCGAGCCGCTCGGCGACATCGCCTTCGAATGATAGCGTGTAGGGGACGACCGACGTCTCACGATGGTTGATCTGGTCGATGACGATCTGCTTGTGCATTGCTGGCCGGTCCTCCTCGCGGTTCTCCTCTGGGCAACGTGTCGTGGGGCCTGTCACGCCACCAACGATCTCGCCGCCAAGGCGTACTCGTCGTCGCCCGGCATGACCACCAGGCCGGCGACGGGCAGCTCGTAGGCGCAATCCATCAGGCTATCCACCAGTTCGTCAGGGGTCTCACCCTCGAGGGTCATCGGCGTCGGGTCGGTGAGCTCATACGTGGCGATCAGCAACGCCTGGCCGGGTGCGACGGCCGCCGCCGTCACCAGCAGTTTGTGCTCAGCGGCGATGCCCAGGTACCCCTGGCCAGCGCCGTCGAGGGCAGCGACGATGCGCGGCGTGTTGTAGGCGTCGTGCTCATAGTCCATGGCCAGCAGCGACAGGGCGATGGCGTCGCGCAGGCCATAACCGATGCTCACCTTGTCGACGATGGGGTCCACATGGCTGCCGTTCGCCACGATGGCCGTGTCGCCCAAGATGCGCGCACAGTTGTAGCTGATGTACGGGTTCTCAGAGTGCGGCGCCCCCACCGTTGGCAGCACCACAGCACGATCTTCACCGATGACGATGCGCCGGTTGGGGAAAGAGCGCGACGAAACACGATAGCCCAGATAGGGCGTGCCGTCGGGCGTCTGGCCCAGCACCACAAAGCGGCCGATGTACATCTCACCCTCCTCCTGACGGGCTCCAGCCTTCATGATAGCCGGTCTCGTAGAGCGCCACGATGTTCTCTGGCGGGCTGACCGGCTGGATGTTGTGGCAAGGCGCCAGGATGTATCCGCCGCCGGCGCCTAGTGTGGTCAGGTTCTCGATCACCTCGCCGCGCACCTCTGCCACCGAGCCAAAGGCCAGCGTGTGCTGGTTGTCCACGCCGCCGTGCATCACCACCTGCTGGCCGAAATCGCGCTTGAGCGCCCCCCGTTCCATGCCCGCGCAGCGCCACTGGATCGGGCTGAGGATGTCGATGCCCGCCGCGATCATGTCGGGCAAGATGGCGCGCACTGCGCCATCGCTGTGGTAGAACACATAGGCGCCGGCGCCGTGCGCCAGGTCGATCATCCGCTTCATCCTCGGGATGAGGAACGTGTGGATGTGCCGTGGCGAAAAGAGCAGGCCGGTCTGGCTGCCCATGTCTTCGGCCACATAGCAGTAGGTCACCTGGCCTGGGATGGCCTCGAGGATACGCACTGTGTTCACAAAAGCCAGATCGAACAGCTTGTCCAGACAGTAGTGCACGATGTCGGGGTGCATGACGAGATCGACAAAGGCCTGCTCGTCTCCTCGCAGATTCTTGTAGGTGAGAAAGGGCTCTGACCCGCCGCCTGCGATGGGATAGTCGCTCCAGGCGGCGATCTGGTCGGCGATGCGGTCATAGGCCCACCAGTCGGGGCTGGGCCAGGCATAGTCGGCCTCGATCTCTGCCACCGATGCATAGCGCGCCAGTGGATGGGTGACCGCCTCGCGATAGCTGCCAAGGCCATAGCTCACGTCGCGATAGCGCACGGCAAAGATGTCTTCGCCTGCAGAAAGCGGCGGCCCCACATAGCGCGGTCCGGCGCCGATGGGTCGGTCGATATGCAGCCGCTCGTATAGCTCGCGGTCGGTCGACACACCCAGGTGACGCTTGAGCCGGCCGTCGGCCTCGGGCGTGGTCCAATAGTCCATGGGCGTGCGGTCAGGCTGCTGGCGCGTCAGCACCGCCAGCCAGCGCTCGCGCGGCGTCATCGTCTCTGTTGGCATCGCACTCCCTTCGAATGCGCTGTCCCGATTTTACCGTCTCGGTAAGGGACCGTCAACGGAGCGGCGCAGCGGACGGCAGTTTGGCGAGCGCGTCCGGCGGCGCTAGACTGCAGGCACACATACTAGGGAGGTGAGCGGTTGGCGCAGATGCTCAACATCCTGCAAGATGACCTGTCGATGCTCAACGCCGGCGGGCCGGCGTTTGTCACCTTTGGCGAGGTGATGGTGCGCGACACCCCGTCTGACAACGAGCGGTTGGAGCGCACGCGCCAGGTCAACCTTTCGATGGCGGGCAGCGAATTCACCCTGGCCATGGGTCTGCAGCGCCTGGGGGTGAGCACCGCCTTTGTCACACGCACGCCCGACAACCCCTATGGCTGGGCGCTGCGCGACCTGGCCCGCTCGCAGGGCATCGACACCGACCACTTTTGCTGGGCGCATCGCGCCGAGCTGATGGGGCGCCTGCTCTATGAGATCGGCCGCACCCCGCGGCGCGATGCCGGCTGGTATCAGCGCATGCACTCGGCGGCCAGCCGCCTGGGTGCGGGCATGGTCGATTGGGCGACGGCGCTGCGCAACTGCCGGCTGTTGCACACCTCGGGCATCACCTTTGGCTTGAGCACCCACAGCGGCTATGAGCGCAACTACTGCCTCGAGGCCCTGCAAGAGGCGCTCGCCGCCAGGCCGGCCGACTGCCTGGTGGGCCTCGACTATAACTATCGCAGCACGCTCTGGACCGCCGAGCAGGCCACGGCCGTCATGACGCCGTTGCTGTGTGATCATGTGGACGTGCTCATCACCAGCATCGAGGACATGGCGCAGCTCTACGGCCTGGGCGCCGGCCGCTACTCGGCGCGTGAGCTGGTGCAGGGCGATTTCGGCCGCATCGCCGATAAAGATCTGATGGCCTTTCTGCAGGGCGTCATCGCCCGCTTTGGCCTGCGCATCGCAGCCGTGACGATTCGCTACCCTGACAGCTTTGAGCAGCACCGCTGGGAGTCGGCTGCGCTGGACGCGGCCGGCAACTACTACCGCTCCTTGCAGGTGCGCCCGGTGACGCTGTGGGACCGGCTCGGCGGCGGCGACACCTGGAACGCAGGTTTCTACTATGGCCTGCTGACCGAAGACGAGCCACTGGCTGCGCTCAGCAAGGGCGTGCAGGTGGGCGACGCCATGACGCTGCTGAAGCAGACCCTGATGTACGACCTGCCGATGGTGACCAAAGCTGAGGTGCAGGCGCTGTTGCGCGCTCAGGCGCAGGGTGGCGGCAAGCGCACGGATCGCTGACGGTGTGATCGCGAGTTGGTCTGGGGGGCGTTGCCGATGCTGATCGGCCCGGTGGAGCTCTCGGGTGACCTGCTGCTCGCGCCGCTGGATGGCTTTGGCGATGCGCCGTTTCGGCTGCTGTGCCGCGGCATGGGTGCGGCGCTGAGCTATGTGCCCATCGTGCCCGATGAGGCCGTGTTGGCGCGCCGCCGTCCGCGCAGGCCGCTGATCACCTTTTACGCTGGCGAGCGGCCGCTGGGCATCCAGCTCCTGTCGCGCGATCCGGCGCGCCTGGTACGGGCCATCGACCGTGTGCTGCTGCTGCAGCCAGCGCTGATCGACCTGAACCTGGGCTGCCCGGCGCGCAAGGTCGTGCATGGCGGCCGTGGCGCAGGGCTTTTGCGCGAGCCCGAACTGGCCGCCGAGTTGATGGCCGCGGCAGCGCAGAGCTCGCCGGTGCCGGTCACCGCCAAGATCCGCCTGGGCTGGGACGAGGCGACGCGTAACCACGTCGAGGTGGCCCGCCTGCTCGAACAGGCGGGCGCAGCGGCCATCGCCGTGCATGGCCGCACGCGCGCGCAGGCCTACGGCGGCCAGGCCGACTGGGCGGCCATCCGTGAGGTGCGCGAGGCGGTCCGCATTCCGGTGATCGCCAACGGAGACGTGCATGATGTGGCCTCGGCAACAGCCATTCAGGTGCAGACCGGGTGCGCCGCGACCATGGTGGCGCGTGGCGCCATCGGCAACCCCTGGCTGTTCCAAAGGCGCGATCTGGCCGACGTGCCGCTCGACGAGCGTCTCTCGGTGCTGGCCAGACATCTGCACATGTCGGTGCTGCATTATGGCGAACGGCGCGGCGTGGTGTCGTTTCGCAAGCATGTGGTGCAGTATATCAAGGGCCTGCCGGGCGCCGCGGCCGTGCGCACCCGGCTGATGCACGCGCCCACTGCAGACGCGCTGCTGACGACGCTCGCCGAGCACATGACGCTCGACGCCAGCGGGCGCGCGGCCCTGTTTGAGCAAGAGGTAGACGAGATCAAGCGATGGATGGGGGAGCTGTGCGTATAGCAGTGGCAGTGGACGATCAGCAGGGTCTGGAATGCCCCTGCAGTAGCTCGGCCGAGACGGCTGCATGCTGGTTGATCGCCGAGCTGGACGGCGCGACGATCGCGGGCGTCTCGCAAGCGCCGTGCCCGCTGACGGCAGAGGGCATCGTAAATGAGGCCGTGGACGCGCTCTGCGTGGACGTGTTGGTGTGCACCACGGCCAGGCAAGCGACGTGCCACAACCTGCGCGCGCACGGTGTGCAGGTGGTCACTGGGGCGAGCGGCTCGGCGCGCAGGGCGCTGCTCGAGTTTGTGACGGGAGCGCTGAGTGCAGGTGATGGGGGGGCCAGCCTGGCGCGGTCGTAGCCACTGACCGGGCCAAGGGCCGATGGGAGGTGGGAGATGTCACATCCGCTGGTAGAGCTGGCGCGCGAATCGATCGAGACCTACGTGCGCCATGGTAGGCGCATTGCCCCGCCCGAGGAGCTGTCCGAGCTGTTCGCCAGCCGGGCAGGGGCCTTTGTGTCGCTCCACCTCACGGGCGAGTTGCGGGGCTGCATCGGCACAGTAGAGCCGCAGCAGCCCAACCTGGCGCAAGAGGTGATCGCCAACGCCATCAGCGCCGCCACGCGCGACCCGCGCTTTACGCCGGTGATGGCCGATGAGCTCAGGCAGCTCGATATCTCGGTGGATGTGCTCGAGCCAGCCGAGCCAATTGCGTCAATAGCCGAGCTGGATCCGAGGCAGTACGGCGTGATCGTGGAACGAGGCGGTCGGCGAGGCCTGCTGTTGCCCGACCTCGAGGGCGTCGACACGCCCGAGCAGCAGGTCAGCATTGCGCTCCGCAAGGCCTGGATCGGCGCGCACGAGGACTATGACCTGTACCGCTTTCGCGTGACGCGCTACCACTAGGGCCATGGAGGCCGTGGCTATGCCTCGACCTCCAGCACCATCACCTGCACCGTGTCGGGCACCCGCGCGGCCAGCGTCTCAGCGTCGCGCTTGGAGCCGACGATCGCGCCCCAGTGCATGGGCACCACCACTCTGGGGCCGATCAGGCGCGCCGCCTCGGCTGCCTCTTTGGCGTCCATCGTGTAGGTGCCCCCCACCGGCAACAGCGCCACGTCGCAGCGAATGGCGGCCATCTCGGGGATCACGTCCGTATCGCCTGCGTGGTAAATGCGCTGCCCGCCGATGGTAAGCACGTAACCCACGTTGCCGGCGCTCTTGGGGTGGTTGGGTTTGCCGGTGTTGTACGAGGCAACCGCTTCGATTTTGACGCCACGCACCGCCAGCGATTCGCCCACCGAGATGGGCCGCACGTCGCCCTTGATGCTCGCCGCATAGGGCCGCGCGCATACGTACACGGTGTCGGGCTTGGCGATCTTGGCGAGGTCGTCGGGTGAGAGGTGGTCGCCGTGTCCGTGGGTCACCAACACCAGATCGGCCGGCGGCACAGCACTGTGCAGGCGCCATGGGTCGATGTAGATGACCAGATCGTTGTCGATGCGAAAGCTGGCGTGCCCCAGCCAATGGATGTTGTCGATCACGATGAGACTCCTGATAGCTGCGCTCAACAGGGCTGATAGGTCGGTGCCCTCCCTGAAAGCGCCCGGAGCGGCGCATGGCGCCCCGGGCGCCCTTGTACAGGCTAGTACTCGATGATGCGGGGCAGGGTCTTGGCCTGGGCCACCCAGTCCTCGACGAGCACCTTGGGCGGCAGCCGACGCACCAGCTTTTTCGCGGCATTGACCTCCACGAGCTTGGCGTAGAGGTTCTCGGCGTTGCGCTGCGCCAGTTCGGGGACGGTGTCGACGCCTGCCTCTTCGAGCAGATCAGAGTACTCCTCGGCGACACCCTTGATACGGAAGAGATCGGCGTGGTTGATCCACTCGAGCAATAGCTTGGGGCTGATGCCCGAGTCCTCGGCCAACTGGGCGCGCCCCTTGGGCGTCTTGCCGATCTCGAGCAGCTTTTCGATGGAGCGAACGCCTGCGGCGTTCAGCTTTTCCTCATAGACGGGCCCGATGCCCTCGATGCTCGCGAGCTTGGTCATGATGCTTCTCCCCTCTAGACTGTGTAGATGTCGCTAACGCTTCCCCAGCAGGCCGCCCAGGCCGCCCAAAAGCGCGCCTGCCTGCCCGCCCGAGCCCTGCAAAAGACCCTCGACCTGCGCTCCGAGCGGGGCAGGCAATCGATCCTTGATAAACTGGAGGACGGTCTCGATGGCCTTCCGGGCAGCGTCCTCCGTGATGCCCGTCTTGGCTACCACCAGTTTGATGAGTTCATCCATGGCCTCTACTCCCATAGAAGGTTCCGCAACGCCAGCCGCGCGCCGCCAACAGCATTGTGCAAGTGTCGCGCACGCACGTCAAGCGCGTAAACGCACGGCTTTACCGCCAGGCGCTCTTTGTGGTATGCTCCCATAACAAGAAACGGCTCATGCCATAGCACGAGCCGGGTCGAGTGCCCCAGGAGGGAGTTGAACCCCCGACACAAGGTTTAGGAAACCTCTGCTCTATCCTCTGAGCTACTGGGGCCGGTGCACCGGAGTATATCACTTGGGCAGGCTGTTCGCAAAAGCGCCGCCGCTGCTCGGTGGCAGTATGAAGCTGGGAGTCCGCGCCGTCATCATCGGCGCGTGTTTGTGCCTGCTCAATTCGCCCGGCGTGCAGCGCGTCGAGGTGGGCCCGCAGCGCACCGTGCAGACACTGGCTCCCAAGCTGGGCGTGCACACCCGGCTTACCGATGAGGTGGAGCCGTGGAAGATCAAGCGCACTCTCGAGCTGGTGCGCGAGCTGGGTAGCCCCTGGGTGGTCGAGTACTTTCCCTGGGCCTACAGCGAGCCACAGCCTGGCCGCTACGACTGGCGCCATAGCGACATCGTCATCGAGCACGCCGTGGCGCAGGGGCTCACCCTGATCGCTCGGATCGACTATGTCCCCGAGTGGGCGCGCCCGCCCGACAGCAGCGACCGTTACCTGGGGCCAGAACACTATGGCGACTATGCCCGGTTCGTGGCCGCCTTTGCCCAGCGTTACCGTGACCAGGTGCGTCACATTGTCGTGTGGAACGAGCCCAACCTCGCGTTCGAGTGGGGCTATCGGCCGGTCGACCCCGAGGGTTATGTGGCGCTGTTGGCGCAGACCTATCGCGCCGTCAAGGCCGTGGCGCCCGAAACGCAGGTTCTCGCGGCGGGCCTGGCGCCAACGATGGCCCCACCGGGCAGCGAATGGGGCATGGACGACCTCGAGTACCTGCGCCGCATGTACGCGGCGGGCGCAGCCGAATGGTTCGACGCCCTGGCCATCCACGCCTATGGCTTTACCTTTCCGGCCGACGATCCGCCCGATGCACAGGCCGTCAACTTTCGGCGCGCCGAGCTGCTCCGCGACGTCATGGTGGCGCACGGTGACGCCGCCAAACCCTGCTTCATCACCGAGGCGGGCTGGAACGACCATCCGCGCTGGACCAAGGCCGTCTCTCCGCTGGAGCGCATCGCTTACACCATCGAGGCGCTCGAGGTGGCCGCAGGCTGGGATTGGTGCCAGGCGTTGTGCATCTGGGCCTTTCGCTACCCGTGGGACCAGCGCACCTACCAGGACCGCTTTACGCTGGTGACGCCCGAGTTCGAGCTCAAGCCGCTCTACACCGAGCTGCAGCGCTATACCCAGGGGCGACCGTTCGAGTACCTCGAGGGGCAGCCATGAGCCGGGGCAGGGCGGCATGGCGGTTCGTGCGGCGCTGGTGGGCCGCGCTGCTGGTCGCCTTCTTGGGCCTGCTGTCCCTGGTGCGCACAGTCGACCTGACCACGCTGCCCTTTGCGCCCGATGCCACCTGGGCGCGCGTGCAGCGTCAAGGCGTGCTGCGCGTCGGCACCGACGCCTCATACCCGCCACTGGCGAGCCTGACGCCCGAGGGGGCCTTTGTGGGGCTCGATATCGAGCTGGCCCAAGCCATCGCGGACGGCCTGGGCGTCAGCCTCGAGCTGGCCAACATCCACTACGATGGGCTGCTGGGCGCTCTGCAGGCTGGGCGCATCGACATGATCATCTCGGCCGTGCCCTACGACGGCACCCTGACCCGCGACGTGGCCTTTTCGAGATCGTATGCAGACCTGGGGCTGGTGCTCGTCACGCGCTCGGGTGCGGGCGCACCGATCGACCTGGGCGACAGCAGCGTGGTCGTCGAGCTGGGCTCTGAAGCCCACCTCTATGCGCGGCGCCTCGACCGAGGGCAGGGGAGCCTGCGAATCGTCGTGGTCGATCGCGTCGAAGAACTGGTGGCGCCTCTGGTGCAGGGCGAGGTCGACGCGGCCATCTGCGACCGCATCACCGGCGGCCAGCTCGCCGCCGGCGAGGCCCTGCAGATGGTGCTGCCGCCTCTGGTGTCCGAGCCGGTGCACGTGGTCACCGCCCGCGGAGCCCCACGTCTTGCTGCCGAGGTGAACAGCATCATCACAACACTACAGACATCTGGCAGGTTGCAGCAAATGGACGATCGTTGGTTGGGCGGCGACAGATGACCGCTGCAGATGAGCAACGCCTGGCAGGCCAGCCAGACGCCGTGTCACCATGGCGGCGTCGAGAGGCGACCATGGACGACTATCGAGCGCTGCTCGCGCTCGAGCTGGAGAGCTGGCCGATCAACTTTCCTGGCGAGGCCTTTTCCGAGAGCGCCTTTCGACAGTCGCTCGAGACGGGACTGCGCTACCATCGCATGTACGTCTATGAGCACAAGGGCCGGCTGGTGGGCTGGCTCTGGTTGGACCTCAACAGCTCTTGGGATGCCGTGCACATCCGGCATCTTCAGGTGGCGCAGGGCCACTGGGGTCAGGGTCGTGGGGCCGCCCTGCTGCGCGATGCCATCGCAGAGTCGCGCGAGGCCGGCCGGATTGCGCTTACGCTGAACGTCACCAAGGCGAATGTGCGCGCCATGCGCCTCTACGCGAGCATGGGATTCGAGGTCGACCAGGACAATGGCGACCGTCAGCGCATGCGCTTGAGGCTCCAAGAGGGCGCCTAGTCCCCGTGGTCAACGGGCCGCAGCATGTCCTGCGATACGGTATAGTCGCGGCCTCGAAAGCTAATGACGTCGCCAGAGGCGATCTTTTTACTGCGGTGTGTCTCAACGACGCCATTGAGCAACACCTGCCCCCCCTGGATCAGGTGCTTGGCCTCGCCACCAGACTGCACCAGGTTGAGCAGTTTGAGGCATTGATCGAGTCGGATCGGTTCGCTTGGCATGGTCGCCTCCCTCACGATGGGCTAGGCTGATGCTAGCCCACGAGGCCCTGGCTGTGCAAATGCCGGCTGACGCTGCAACCGTGGGGCTCGCCAGATTGACAGTCCAGGTCGAGCGTGGTATCATGAAAAGGTTGCGGGCCGAGCGAGCGCTTGGCCAACGGTGTAAAGATGCGACGGCAGCGTCTCTAGGCAAGAGCGCATGGTGCGCCGAGACGTCCGTCGCTTTTCAATTGCGCGAGTGCGGCCTCCTGCGCTCGACGATCGCCGGGAGCTCTGGCAGACATGACCACGGATATCAACAGGTTACGTAATATCGGCATCATCGCCCACATCGATGCGGGCAAGACCACCACCACAGAGCGAATCCTGCTCCAGACGGGGCAGATCCATCGGCTCGGCAATGTGGACGACGGCAACACCGTTACCGACTTTATGGTGCAAGAACGCGAGCGTGGTATCACCATTCAGTCGGCGGCCGTGACATGCAACTGGCGCGGGCACCAGATCAACGTGATCGACACCCCTGGGCACATCGACTTTACCTCTGAGGTGCAGCGCGCACTGCGTGTGCTGGATGGCGGCGTGGTGGTGTTCGACGGCGTGGCCGGCGTCGAGCCGCAGTCAGAGACCGTGTGGCGCCAGGCCGATCGCTATGGCGTGCCGCGCATCGCATTCGTCAACAAGATCGACCGTGTCGGCGCCAATCTCGACCGTACGGTTGCCATGATGCGCAAACGCCTCAACGCCAACCCCGTGCTGCTGCAGATGCCCATTGGGGCCGAGGGCAGCGTCCAGGGCGTCATCGATCTCATGGCCATGCGGGCGCTGTTCTTTGGGCAGGATGGCGCCTACGAAGTGCGAGAGATACCGGCTGCTCTGCTGGCCGAGGCCGAGCGTCGCCGTGAGGCGATGATCGAGGCGATCGCCGATGTGGACGATGACACGGCGCTGGCCTATCTCGAAGGCCATGAGCTGAGCGACGACACCCTCAAGGCCACCGTGCGCCGGCTGACGGTGCATGGCGAGGCTGTGCCGGTGCTATGCGGCTCGTCGCTCAGGAACCTGGGTGTGCAGCCGCTGCTCGATGCCATCGTGGACTATTTGCCGTCGCCAAGCGACGTCGAGCCCATGACGGCCGAGACACTGCAGAGTGGCGAGCGGGTCGAGTGCCCGTCTGATCCGCATGCGCCCACGGCTGCCCTGATCTTTAAGATCATGACCGATCCCTACGTGGGCAAGGTCTCTTTTCTGCGCGTCTACTCGGGCACTATCCGGCGCGGCGAAACGATCTACAACAGCTCCACCGGTCGCCGCGAGCGTGTGGGCCGCCTGGTGCGCATGTACGCCGACCGACGTGACGAGATCGAGGAACTTGCTGCCGGCGATATCGGCGCGGTGCTGGCCTTTCGCGAGTCCAAAACGGGGCAGACTCTGTGCGACAGTGACTATCCCGTCGTGCTAGAGCAGATCTCGTTCCCCACGCCGGTGATCGAAATTGCCATCCGCCCCAAGGACCAGGGCGCAGCCGACAAGCTCTCGATGGCGCTCCAGCGTCTGTCTGAAGAGGACCCGACGCTCTATGTGCGCACCAACGAGCAGACCGAGGAGACCACCATCGCCGGTATGGGCGAGCTGCACCTGGAGGTGACCGTCGACCGCTTGCGCCGCGAGTTTGGCGTGGACGCGGTGGTGGGTGCGCCGCAGGTGGCCTATTGCGAGACGCTGACACGGCCGGTGCGCGTCGAGGGACGCCTGGTCAAGCAGTCGGGCGGCCGTGGGCAGTATGCGGTGGTCGTGCTCGACGTCGAGCCCCTCTCAGAGGGCTCGGGCTTTAGCTTTGAGAACAAGATCGTGGGCGGCGCCGTCCCCAAGGAGTACATCCCGGCCGTCGAGAAGGGCATTCTCGACGCGCTGAAGGAAGGCCCCTTTGCCAGGCAGCCCGTCGTCGATGTCAAGGTGTCGCTCGTCGATGGCAAGTATCACGAGGTCGACTCCAACGAGCGCGCGTTTGCCATGGCGGGCGCCCTGGCCCTACGCGACGCTATCATGAAGGGCGGGCCGGTGCTGCTCGAGCCGATCATGCGGGTCGAAGTGACGGCGCCGCAAGAGTATACGGGCGACATCATCGGCGATCTCTCGTCGCGGGCGGCCACGGTAAGTGGCATCGACTCGCGCGGCGCGGGCGTGCAGAGCATCACCGCCAACGTGCCTCTGGCGCGCATGTTCGGCTATGCCACCACTCTGCGCTCCAACACGCAGGGGCGTGGCGCCTTTAGCATGGAGTTCTCGCACTATCAGCCGACCACCGAGGAGACCGCCAGACAGGTGCGGGCCAACGTGGCCTAGAGCGCGAGCAGGGAACGAACGGGGAGGCAAGCGCCTCCCCGTGTCTCTTTTTGGCCGGCGCGACGGCCCCAGGCCGTAGCCCCTAGACGGACACGTGCTGTGCCAGCACCTGGCGCAAGAAGCGTCCCGTGTGCGATGCCTCGGCCGTGACGATCTCCTCGGGCGTGCCCTCGGCCACGATGAGCCCGCCTTCGTCGCCGCCCTCGGGGCCCATGTCGATGATCCAATCGGCCGTCTTGATCACGTCCAGGTTGTGCTCGATGACGATCACGGTGTTGCCGGCATCCGTCAGCCGATGCAGCACATCCAGCAGATGCTGGATGTCAGCAAAGTGCAGGCCCGTGGTGGGCTCGTCGAGGATGTAGAGGGTGTCGCCGGTGGACTGCCGCGCCAGCTCTTTGGCGAGCTTGACCCGCTGCGCCTCGCCGCCCGAAAGCGTGGTGGCACTCTGCCCGAGCTTGATATAGCCCAGGCCCACGTCTGAAAGCGTCTGCAAGATGCGGTTCACCTTGGGGATGGCCCCAAAGAACTGCAGCGCCTCGTCCACATCCATATCGAGGACATCCGCGATGCTCTTGCCCTTCCAGCGGATCTGCAGGGTCTCGCGGTTAAAGCGCATGCCGCGGCACACGCTACACGTCACCCACACGTCGGGCAAAAAGTGCATCTCGACGCGCCGCAAGCCATAGCCCTGGCAGGCCTCGCAGCGACCCCCCTTGACGTTGAACGAGAAGCGACCGGCGCCATAGCCGCGCGCGCGAGCCTCGGCCGTCTCGGCGAACAGCTCTCGGATCGCGCCCATCACATCCACATAGGTGGCGGGGTTCGAGCGCGGTGTGCGCCCGATGGGCGACTGGGTGATGTTGATGACCTTGTCGATCTGCTCCAGCCCTTCGATGCAGCGGTGGCGGCCGACGGGCGCCTGGCTGCCATGCAGGTGGTGCGCCAAGGCGGGATAGAGCGTTTGCGCCACCAGCGACGACTTGCCACTGCCTGACACGCCGGTGACGCAGGTCAACAGCCCCAGCGGAAACCGCACATCGATGTCGCGCAGGTTGTGCTGCGCAGCGCCACGCACCGTGAGCCAGTGCGCGTTGACCGGGCGCCGCCCATCGGAGGGCGAGGATACCTGCAGCTCGTGGCGCAGGTACTTGCCCGTGAGCGACGCCGGGTGGCTGGCCACCTGCTCGGGCGTGCCGGCAGCCACCAGCCGGCCACCCTGCACGCCGGCGCCCGGGCCCAGGTCGATGATATAGTCTGCCGAGCGCATGGTCTCCTCGTCGTGCTCCACCACCACCACAGTGTTGCCCAGGTCGCGCAGTTGCTGCAGGGTGTCGAGGAGCCGGCGGTTGTCTCGCTGGTGGAGCCCGATGCTGGGCTCGTCGAGGATGTAGAGCACGCCCACCAGACCGCAGCCAATCTGGCTCGCGAGCCGGATGCGCTGACCCTCGCCGCCCGATAACGTGGGGGCAGGGCGGTCGAGCGTGAGATAGTGCAGCCCCACGTTCATCAGGAACTCGAGCCGGGCGTGGATCTCTTTCAGCACCTCGGCAGCGATCTGGCGTTGCTCCTGGTCGAACACCTGCGCCCCGGTCTGGGCGTCCATCAGGCTGGCGGTCCACGCTAGCGCCCGCTGAATGCTCCACGAAGTGACGGAGATCAACGTGTGGCCGCCCACGGTGACGGCGGCGCTCTCAGGGCGCAGGCGATGGCCATGGCACGTCGAGCAAGGCTGCTCGCTCATAAAGCCCTCGTACCAGCGCTTCATACCCTCCGATTGCGTCTGGCGATAGCGGCGCCGGGTGGCGTTGTAGGTGCCCTCAAAGACGTCGCGAAACTCGCCGCGCGAGCGGTTGTTCTCCCAGCTAAAGGCCACCTCGATGCCGCCGTAGAGGATAGCCTGCTGACAGGCCTCGGGCAGCTCGCGCCACGGCGTACCCATGTCGCAGCCAAAGTGCCTGGTGATCTGCTCGGCAGCCATGTACATGCCCGTGCCATGTTTCTTGTGGAGCTCGCCCCAGGTGCGCACGCCACCGTCGTTGAGCGACAGCTCGGGGGCCACAAAGAGCGCGGGATCGAACTCGAAGCGTACGCCCAGGCCGTTGCACTCGGGGCACATGCCCAGCGGCGAGTTAAAGCTGAACATGGCCGGCCCCAGCCTGGGAAAGCTGATGCCGCACTGCGGGCAGGCGTTCTGATCCGACAGCATCCAATCGACGCCATCGCCACGATCGACGATGACGATGCCATCGCCCGCCTCCAGCGCCGTCTCGACAGAGTCGGCCAAACGCGCCAAAAAGTCATCGCGAGCGGTGGCGTCGTCGGGCACCGACAGGCGGTCGACAACCAGCTCGATATTGTGCCGCTGGTTCTTGTCGAGCCGTGGGGGAGACTCGAGTTCGCTCACCTTGCCGTCGATGCGGGCGCGGGCATAGCCCTGCGCCTTGGCATCGATCAGTACATCCTGAAAGGCGCCTTTGCGGTTGCGTGCCAGCGGCGCGAGCAACTGAAACCGCGTACCGACGGGCAAGGCTGCCACCTGTTCGACGATCTCTTGCGCCGACTGTGCGTTGACCTCGCGGCCGCACTGCGGGCAGTGTGGCGTGCCCACGCGGGCAAACAGCACCCGCAAGTAGTCATAGATCTCGGTGACGGTGGCCACAGTCGAGCGCGGGTTCTTGCTGGCCGCCTTTTGCTCGATGGCGATGGCGGGGCTCAGGCCGCCGATGTAGTCGACCTTGGGCTTTTCCATCTGCGCGATGAACTGCCGGGCATAGGCTGAGAGCGATTCGACATAACGACGTTGCCCCTCGGCATACAGCGTGTCAAAGGCCAGCGACGATTTGCCGCTCCCCGATACGCCGGTGATCACCACCAGCCTGTTGCGTGGAATGGTGACGTCGATGTCCTGCAGATTGTGCTCGCGGGCGCCACGAATGACGATCAGCTCCGGGTCCATCGTGCCTCACAAGGTGAGTAGAAAGTTTGTTCTCATTCTAGCACCAAGATGTCCAAGGTGCAAGCAGAATCGAGTTGAGGCTGCGGGCAGGCTGTGCTATCATGGGCTATCAAGAGCAGGAGGGCGATGGCCACACTAACCGTGATCGGCGGCGGATTGGCGGGCTCTGAGGCGGCCTGGCAGGCGGCCGAGCGGGGCCTGGACGTCACGCTGTTCGAGATGCGGCCAGGGCAGTGTACGCCCGCGCATCAGACCGATCGCCTTGCCGAGTTGGTGTGCAGCAACTCGCTGGGCTCCATTCTGCCAGATCGGGCGCCTGGCTTGCTCAAGAACGAGTTGCAGCAGCTCGGCTCGCTGATTCTGGCCTGCGCCAACGAGTGCGCCGTGCCGGCCGGGGGAGCGCTCGCGGTCGACCGTGAGGCCTTTAGCCAGCGAGTGACCGAGCGCATCGCGAGACATCCGCGCATCCGCCTGGTGCGGCAACAGGTGACCAGGGTGCCCGAGGTCGGCCTGACCATCGTAGCCACCGGGCCTCTCACCAGCTCGGCGCTGGCAGATGATCTGGCGCGGCTGGCCGGCGAGTCGCAGCTCTACTTTTACGATGCCATGGCGCCCATCGTGGCGGCCGAGTCGATCGACATGTCGGTCGCCTTTCGTGCCGCTCGTTACGGTCGAGGTGAGGACGACTATATCAACTGCCCTCTGGATGAAGAGACCTACCGCCGGTTTGTGCACGAGCTGGTGCGCGCCGAGCGGCAGCCGCTGCGCGACTTTGAGCGCGAGGACAAGCGCTTCTTTGAGGCTTGCTTGCCCGTGGAGGTGTTGGCCGAGCGTGGCGAACGGGCGCTGGCCTATGGGCCACTGCGCCCGGTGGGCCTGCGAGATCCACGCACCGGCCAACGCCCCTATGCCGTGGTGCAGTTGCGCCAGGACAATCTCGCGGGCACGCTCTACAATCTGGTGGGCTTCCAAACCAACCTGCGCTGGAGTGAGCAAAAGCGTGTTCTGGCGATGATTCCCGGCCTCGAGCGTGCCACGTGGGTGCGCTTCGGACAGATGCACCGCAACACCTATCTCAATGCGCCTCATCTGCTGCGGCCCACGCTGCAGTGGCGCGATCGCGACGATCTGCTCTTTGGCGGCCAGATCTGTGGCACCGAAGGCTATGTGGGCTCGACAGGCAGCGGCCTGGTGGCGGGCATCAACGCCGCCCGGCTGGCAGTCGGAGAGGAGCCGCTGATCGTACCCCCGACGACGATGTTGGGGGCCTTGCTGCGCTATATCTCGACACCACAGGCGACGGCGTTTCAGCCGATGAAGCCCAATATGGGGTTGCTGCCTGAGCTGGTCGGTTGGAGCGGCCGCAAACGCGACCGCAATGCCGCCTACGCCGAGCGTGCTCTGGCGGACCTGGCGGCCTTTGCCTCGCAACACCATCTGACGGGGGATAGCCGCGCGTGAAAGCTATGGGCCGCAACCTGGCGCTGTTGCTGGTGATGGTGGTGTGCCTGGCTGGCTGTAGGCCCCACGAGTTCTCAGGTCAACGGGCGCTCAAGCACGTCGAGGCGCTCTATGGCCTGGGGCCGCGCTATGTGGGCAACGATGCCAACCGCGAGGCCGCCGACTATATCGCTGAAACACTCGCGCGGTATGGTTGGGAAGTGACTCGGCAGGACTTTGCGTATGGCGGTGAGCGGCTGCAGAATGTCATCGCCACGCGGGGCAGCGGCGCCACCGTGCTGCTGGGCACCCACTATGACACGCGGCCGGTCGCCGAGAACGACCCGCTGGAGCCCAACAGCCCGGTGCCGGGCGCCAACGACGGCGCCAGCGGCGTGGGTGTGCTCCTCGAGGTCGCCCGGACCCTCGATCCGACCATCACTGCCGATCGCCGCGTGATGCTGGCCTTTCTCGATGGCGAGGATCGCGGTGACATCGATGGCTGGGAATGGGCGGTAGGCGCGCGCCACCTCGCACGGCAGTTGGCCAACGACGCCAATGCGCGTCCCGAGTGGGTGCTGATCCTCGACATGGTTGGCGACGCCAATCAGGAGCTGTTCTGGGAGTGGAGTTCGTCAGTGGCGCTGAATGAGGCTGTGTGGGATGTGGCCCATGACCTGGGCTACCGACAGCAGTTCGTCGCGAGGAACAAGCACCACCTCATCGCTGACCACACGCCCTTTATCGAGCTCGGCATGCCGGCGGCCATTCTCATCGATTTCGACTATCCCTACTGGCACACCCGCCAAGACACCTTGGACAAGATCAGTGTCGATAGCCTCCAAAGGGTCGGCGATGTGATAACGGCGTTCATCAAACAGGAATGAACCGGTACCACACCACAGGAGGCCATCCACATGAAGATCGCTGACCGCATCGCAAACCTGCCCCCCTATGTCTTTGCGACGGTCGAGGCCAGGATCGCGGCCAAAAAGGCCGCCGGCGTCGACGTGATCAGCCTCGGCATCGGCAGCCCAGACCTGCCGGCGCCCAAGTTCATCATCGATGCCATGTACCAGGAGGCGCTCAAGCCCAACACGCACGGCTACGCCGGGTACTATGGCACACAGGCGTTGCGCAATGGCATCTGCACCTACTATGGCAAGCGCTTTGGCGTCGAGCTGGATCCCAACACCGAGGTGCGCCCGCTGATCGGCTCTAAAGAGGGGCTGGCCAATATGGCGCTCGCCTTTGTCGATCCCGGCGACGTCGTTTTGGCGCCCGATCCAGGCTATCCGACCTATAGCATGGGCGCGGTCATGGCGGGCGGTGAGAGCTACGCGGTGCCGCTGCTCGAGGAGAACAACTGGCTGCCCGTGCTGCACGACATCCCCAGCGACGTGGCCGCCAGGGCGACCCTGCTGTGGCTCAACTACCCCAACAACCCCAGTGGGGTGGGTGCGCCGCTCGCGTTCCTGCAAGAAGCGGTGGATTTCTGCCGTGAGTACGACATTCTGCTGTGCTACGACAACCCCTACTGTGACCTGGTGTTCGACGGCTATGTGGCGCCCAGCGTGCTGCAGATTCCCGAGGCCAAGGATGTGGCCGTCGAGTTCAACTCGCTGAGCAAGACCTACAACATGGCCGGTTGGCGCGTGGGCATGGCCGTGGGCAATGCTCAGGCCATCGAGGCATTGACCACCATCAAGACGAATATCGACTCGGGCATCTTCTTGCCGCTGCAGGCGGCCGCGGCCGCCGCGCTCACCGCCGACCAGTCGTGGATTGCCGAGCGCAACATGGTCTATCAGCGGCGCCGCGACATCATCATGGGCTGGCTGCCCAGGCTCGGCATGTCGGCGCAGCCGCCGCAGGGCGGGCTGTATGTGTGGGTCAAGGTGCCTGCCGGCGTCGACTGCGAGACCTATGCGCTAGAGATGCTGGACAAGGCCGGCGTGTGGCTCACGCCCGGCACCGCCTTTGGCCAGCAGGGCGCTGGCCATCTGCGACTCTCGGTGTGTGTGCCCGAAGATCGCCTCATCGAGGCAGGAGAGAGACTATCAAACGTATAGCCGATCAAACGTGGGCCGAGCGACGCCAGTTCAGGACGGCGCCCGAGCGCGCCGTCCTGGTGGGCGCCGAGGTGCATGACCCTGACGCACTGCTGACCCTCGACGAGTCGCTCGATGAGCTGGAGCGCCTGACCAGCACGGCGGGGGCCGAGACGGTTGCGCGTATCACCCAGCGCCTTGACAGCATCAACCCGGGCACCTACATCGGCTCGGGCAAACTGCATGAGGTCAAGGCGCTCTTGCACGAACTAGACGCTAACCTGGTCATCTTTGATGACGAGCTCTCTGCCGCGCAGCTACGCAACATCGAGCGCGAGCTCGACTGCAAAGTGCTCGATCGCACCGCCCTCATCCTCGACATCTTTGCCATGCGCGCGAACACCCGTGAGGCCTCACTGCAGATCGAGCTCGCACAGTACGCCTATCGCCTGCCGCGGCTGACCCGTCAGTGGACGCACCTCTCGCGTCAGGCCGTGGGCGGCGTGGGTCTGCGCGGCCCGGGTGAGACGCAGCTCGAGCTCGACCGCCGCGAGATCCAGCGCCGCATGAGCCAGATTCGCGTCGAGCTCGAGCAGGTGCGCCAGCAGCGCCGCCTGCGTCGCCGCCGCCGCCAGCGCACCGGCATCTCGGTGGTGTCGATCGTGGGCTACACCAACGCCGGCAAATCAACGCTGCTCAACGCCCTGTCGGGCAGCCGCGTGTTGGCCGAGGACAAGCTGTTCGCCACGCTCGACCCCACCACCAAGAACGTGACCCTGCCCGACGGCAAACGGGTGCTCTTTACCGACACCGTCGGCTTTATCCAAAAGCTGCCCACCGAGCTGGTGGTCTCGTTTCGGGCCACCCTTGAGGAAGTGCGCCTGGCCGACCTGCTGGTGCACGTGGCCGATGCCAGCGACCCGAAAGTCGTCGAGAAGGTCATCGCTGTCGAGCAGGTGCTCGAGGAGATCGGTGCCAGCGACAAGCCTGTAGTGTTGGTGCTGAACAAGATCGACGTGGTCGATCAGGAGCTGCTCGTTGGGCCGTCTGGCGAGCGCTTTAACCCGACCAGGCCGCCGCTGGTGCGCCTGCGCGAGCGCTATCCCGACCCGGTGCTCATCTCGGCGCGACAGGGCGTGGGCCTTCACGATGTCCTCGCGGCCGTGGCCCAGGCGCTGTCGGCCAGCATGCTGGCCGTGGATACGGTGGTTCCCTATGACATGGGCGACGCACTCAATCTTTGGCACGAGCACGGGCTGATCGACCGGCTCTCCTATGCCAACGACGGCATCCACGTGATCGGGCGGCTGCCGCGCTGGCTGGCGGGCCGCCTCGGGCTCGTGGCAGATGAGGATGAGGACGATCTCGCCTCTGAAGCGCTGCTATCCGAGCTGGACTAGGGCCGCTGACGGGAGCTGCGCCAGCGCTGGGCCGATGACAACTTGGGATACTTGGGATACTGTTTGGGATATCGCCCGGCTAGATGACCGTGCCGCTACGCGCGCTGCGCCGCAGATAGCCCAACCCCGCCAGGAAGAGCTGCAGGTTGTCGAGCGTGCGCTCGCGCCAGGGGGGAGCGTTGTAGAAACCATGCCGCCCTCGTGGCGCTTCGAGCAAGGCCACATGGTTGCCGGCGGCGAGCATCTGGGCGCGAAACTGCCGCGCCTGTCGAAAGGGAACCGTCTCGTCGTCGGTGCCGTGGGCCAACCAGGCGGGCGGCAGCCCCGGCCTGACATGCTGCAGTGGCGCCAGACGCTCGGCAATGGCCTCGCCCCCAAAGCGAGCCGCCAGACCCGGGTCAAAGCTGGCATCGAGCACCGGGTTGAGTAGCGCCAGGGCGTTGGGGGCAGAGGAGACGTCGAGATCCTCTGTCGGGTCGTCATAGCCGGAGATGATCGCTGCGCAGGCGGCCACGTGGCCGCCTGCCGAGCCGCCGGCTGCGACGAGCCGGTTCGGGTCGAGCCCCAGCTCACGGGCGTGCTGGCGCAGCCAGCGGATGGCGCTCTTGCCGTCTTCGACGCAACTGGGGGCCAGCACGGCGTGCCGCGAGATGACGCGGTACTCCACGCAGAAACAGACCAGTCCCAGCTGAGCCAGGGCGTGGGCCTGATGGGCGAACTGTGTCGGCGTGCCGCTCACCCAGCCGCCGCCGTGGAAAAAGGCCACCCCCACGCGCAGGTCGCTCGGCGACCAGTCGTCGGGCAGGTAGGGCGTCAGCACCAGCGGACCCTGTGGCGTGTCTTTATAGACCGATGCCCGGTGCACGTAGCTCATGCGATCCCCCTCGAATGCCCGCTAGTGGTGAAAGAGCCGCAGTCCGGTAAACGCCATCACCATGCCATACTCGTTGCACGCAGCAATGACGTCGGCATCTTGCACCGAGCCACCGGGCTCGGCGACATAGCGCACCCCGCTGGTCGAAGCGCGGTCGATCGAATCGCGGAAGGGGAAAAAGGCATCCGAGCTGAGCGCCACGCCCTGCACCCCAGCGAGCCACTCGCGCCGCTCTTCAGGCGTGAGCCTGACCGGCGCCTGGCGAAAGTCCGCCTCCCAGGCCGCCTGCTCGGCCGGAGTGAGCGCGCCGCCGAGGTAGACGTCGATGGCGTTGTTGCGGGCGGCACGGGTGACGCCGCGCGCAAAGCGAAACTCGGCGATGCGCGGGTGCTGCCGCAGGAACCACAGGTCCGACTTGGAGGCCGCCAGCCGCGTGCAGTGCACGCGCGATTGCTGCCCGGCGCCAACACCCGTCACCTGGCCGTTGTGGGCCAGGCATACCGAGTTGGACTGCGTGTATTTGAGCGCAATGGTCGCCACGATCAGATCGCGCATCGCCTCAGCGTGGATCTCGGCGTTGACCGTGACGGTGTTGCCGAACAGTGCTGGCGAGATCAGCGCATCGTTGCGGCCCTGCTCGAGCGTCACCCCAAAGACCTGGCGGCGCTCGACGGGGGCAGGCGTATAGTCGCGGTCTATCTTGAGGACACGATAGCCGCCGTCGCGCTTGGCCTGCAGCAGGCGCAGCGCCTCGGGCTCATAGTCGGGTGCGATGATGCCGTCCGAAACCTCACGGCTCAGCAGGCGCGCCGTGGCCTCGTCACAGGTGTCGCTGAGCGCCACCCAGTCGCCAAAAGAGGACATGCGGTCGGCGCCGCGCGCCCGCGCATAGGCGGTGGCGATGGGGCTCAGCTCCAGGTCGTCGACAAAACAGGCGCGAGCCTCTTGCTCTGACAGGGGCACAGCGATGGCCGCCCCGGCCGGGCTGACATGCTTGAACGAGGCGGCCGCGGGCTGCCCGAGCGCGGTTGTCAACTCCTTGACCAGTTGCCAGGCGTTGAGGGCGTCTAGCAAGTTGATGTAGCCGGGCGTTCCCACCAGGGCCTCGAAAGGCAGCTCGCCCTGTTCCACATAGACGCGCGCCGGCCGCTGGTGCGGGTTCATGCCATAGCGCAGTGCCATCTCGGTCGTCATGTCGCTCCAGCCTCCTGAGTGCCGCTGCGGGTCGCCCGCTGCTACCTGCTGCAGCATAGCGATGGCGCCCGTGGGTGTCAACTGTAGCCGCCGCAGCCCGCGCAGCGGGCCCGGGGCGTCCGTTTGACCATGACCGGCCATCGACGGTAAGATCGCTCCACCAAACCGGGGCGGCCGGTTGCGAGGTGCTGCTACGCCAATGACAAGCTTTACACTCGGCATCAACCTGGGCTTTGCCACCAACCGCTGGCCAGAGCCCGACGTGTGGGCGCGGCTTGTGCGCGAAGAGATGGGTCTGCGCTCGGTGCAACTGGTGGCCGATCTGCTGAACCCCTTTTGGCCCGACGATGTGCTCGACTGCGAGGTGGAGCGCGTGCTCGAGGCCACCCAGCGGTACGGTGTCGCCATCCATTCGCTCATGACCAGCACCTACACCCGGGTGAACCACTTGATGCACCCCCATGCGGAGCAGAGGCGCGCCTGGGTCGACTGGTTCCGCCGCTTCATCGACCTGGGGGCGCGCCTGGGCGTCGAGTCGGTTGGCAGCCACTTTGGCATCCTGTCGATGGCCGATCTGGCCGACGAGGCCAGGCGGCGCCAGCGGGTGGACGAGGCCGTGCGCTCCTGGCAGGCGCTGACCCGGCATGCGGCCGATGCCGGCCTCAAGTACCTGTTCTATGAGACCATGTCCATCCCGCGCGAGATGGGCCACACCGTCAGCCAGGCGCGCGAGCTCTGGGCGCGCGTCAATGAAGATGTCGCCGTGCCATTTGCGCTTTGCCTCGATGTGGGGCACGCGCCGCACCCCGATGAGCGCGATCCCTATCTGTGGCTGCGCGAGCTCGGCGGCATCTCACGGCTGGTGCACCTGCAACAGACCGAGGCGGGCCACTCGCGGCACTGGCCCTTTACCCCCGAGTACAATGCCCTGGGCATCATCGAGCCGCAGCGCGTCCTCGCCGACCTGACGGCCACCGGCTCCGACGAGATCTGGCTGGGGTTCGAGATCGCGCATCGCGAGCGCCACGAGGTCGAGCCGCTGGTGCTGCCCGAGCTGATCGAGAGCGCGCGCTACTGGCGCGAGTTTCTGCCCAGCGATGGGCCCTGGCAGCCGGAGGTGAACGCATGAGCGCAGACATGAGCGCCCTGGTGCTGCACGGCCTGGGAGATATTCGCTACGAGCGGGTGCCGCTGCCCGAGCCTGGCCCAGGGCAGGCGTTGATCCGCGTGGCAGCCGCGGGCATCTGCGGCTCAGACCTGCCGCGCATCTACGAGCACGGAGCCTATCAATATCCGCTCATTCCCGGCCACGAGGTGGCGGGGCGCGTGGTCGCGTTGGGGCCTGACACGCCGATGGGCGCCGGCGGCGTGGCCGTGGACACCGACGTCGTCGTGATGCCACTGCTGCCCTGTGGGCGCTGTGACTATTGCCGCATCGGCGCCTATGGCCAATGCCAGGACTATGACTATCTCGGCTCGCGCTCTGACGGCGGCATGGCCGAGTACCTGCTGGCGCCGATCGCGAACCTGTTGCCGTTGCCCACGGGCCTCGACGCGGTTGATGCCGCGCTGTGCGAGCCGGCGGTGGTGGCCCTGCACGCTTTGCGGCAGGGCGGAGTGCAGCCGGGCGACATGGTGGCCATCCTCGGGTGCGGGGCCATCGGCATGCTCATTGCGCAGTGGGCACGTATTATGGGCGCTGACGAGGTGCTGTTGGTCGATGTGGACGATGCCAAGCTTGAGCTGGCCCGGCGCATGTGGCTGGGCGCCACACTCAACAGCCGCACCGCCGATCCAGTGGCGTTGGCGCGGCGGCTGGGGCGCGGCCTCGGCGCCGACCTGGTCATCGAGGCTGCCGGCGTGCCGGCCACCTTTGAGCAGGCGCTGCTCATGGCGCGACCGTTGGGCCGGGTGGTGATCATGGGCAATCCGTCGGCTGACGTGGCGCTCGCTCGGGGCACGGTGTCGCAGTTGCTCCGCAAGGAGCTGACGCTGCACGGCACCTGGAACTCGAGCTTTGTGGCATTGCCCACCGACGAGTGGCGGGTGACGCTGCGCTATCTGGCCGATCGGCGCATCGACGTCAAGCCGCTCATCACCCACCGCGTGCCGCTGTCGCAGGGCGTGCAGGCGCTAGAGATGATGCGCCGGCGTGCCGAGCCCGTGGCGCGCGTGGTGCTGATCAATGGCTAGAGGAGAGCGATGAAGGCAGCGATACTCGAAGGCATTGACGCCATCCGCGTGGGCTCGGCGCCCGATCCCCAGCTCGAGGACGAGCAAGGTCTCATCGTCAAGGTGCACGCCTGCGCCGTGTGCGGCTCTGACATTCGCATACTGCACCACGGCAACGCCCGGGTGCGCCCACCGCAGATCATCGGCCACGAGATCGCCGGCGAGGTGGTGGCTGTGGGCAAGGGTGTGACGCGTTTCCGCGTCGGCGACAGGCTGGCCACGGGCGCCGATGTGCCCTGCGGCGAGTGCGTCTGGTGTCGCGACGGACTGGCCAACAACTGTGCCATCAACTATGCCATCGGCTACCAGTTTCCGGGCGGGTTTGCCGAGTACGTGCACCTCAACGCCCTGACGTTGCGCACGGGCGCCGTACATCGCATCCCCGACAGCCTCACCTACGCGCAGGCGACGCTGGCCGAGCCCCTGGGCTGCTGCCTGAACGGCGCCGAGATGAGCAACATCCGCCCGGGCAGCACCGTGGTGGTCATCGGCGCCGGGCCGGCGGGCTGCATGCTGATGCAGCTGGCCCGTAGCCTGGGGGCGCTCAGGGTGATCGCCGTGCAACGCTCACGTGGGCGGCTCGAGGCCGCCAGACAGATCGGCGGCGCCGACGTCGTCATCTGTTCGCTCGATGGCGACCCTGCGGAGGCCGTGCTCAAAGCGAACGGGGGCGAGGGCGCCGATGTGGTCATCACCGCCACCTCGGCCCTGGAGTCGCATCGCCTCGCCTTTCAGATCGTCCGCAACCGCGCCACCATCAACCTCTTTGGCGGCCTGCCCGCCGATGCGCCGCCGCTCGATCTGCCGTCCAACGTTATCCACTACAAAGAGCTGACGGTCACCGGATCGCATGGCAGCGTCGATCGCCATCACCGCCTGGCGCTCGGCTATCTGGCCACGCGCGCCATCGACCCCGATCCCTACATCAGCCACCACTATAGCCTTGACGAGATCGACCTGGCGCTGCAAGCGGCTGAGGGCCACCTGGGCATGAAGGTGATCGTTCATCCGCATGGCGTCGCCGAGGCCTAGGCGCGATGGGCGCTATTCGCATCTGCGCGTCGGTGGCCTGCGCTGACTATCTGCACCTGGGGCGAGACCTCGCCGCGCTCGAGGCCGCCGGCGTGGACTACCTGCACATCGACATCATGGACGGCGCCTTTGTGCCCAACCTGGCGCTCAACTTTGACACGATGCGGGCGGTGCGCCGGGCCTGCGGCCTGCCCATGGATGTGCACCTGATGGTCGAGCGCCCTGAGACCTACGTCGACCGTGCGGCCGCGGCCGGGGCCGAGGTGATCATCGTACATGCCGAGGCCACCCAGCACCTGCAGCGCCTGCTGGCGCAGATTCGCGCCGTGGGTTGCACGCCGGGTGTCGCCCTCAACCCACAGACCCCGCTACAGGCGCTCGACTATGTGCTCGACGACCTGGACCTGGTGCTGATCATGACCGTGAACCCGGGCTTTCAGGGGCAAAAGCTCATCCCGCAGATGCTGGCCAAGATCGCCGCCTGCCGCTGCAGGCTCGATGTCACCGCCCGCGACATCGGGCTGATGGTCGACGGCAACGTGAGCCTCGACAACGCGGGCGCCATGGCCCGTGCGGGCGCCGACTGGCTGGTGGGCGGCACCTCGAGCATCTTTATGGCCCAACTGCCCATCGCCGAGGGCGTCCAGCGCCTGCGCGCGTCGGCGGCCGCGGGGCTCAGCGGGGCCAGATAGCGGCCAGCGTGGGCGATGAGGCGCGCACTTCGGCCTGCACGGCCGACAGACGCTCCCGAGTGCGGGCCTCGAAACGGAGCGTGATCAGTGGCTCGGTCACTGACTCGCGCACCAGGGCCCAGCCATCGTCCCACGCAATGCGCACCCCATCGAGCCGATCCACACGCGCCTCGCCGAAGGCCGCCGCCAGTTCGCCGATGATGGCGCGAGCTATGGCCGGCTCGCAGGGCACGCGGATGTCGGGCGTGATGGGGTATACGGGCACGCTGGCCAGCGCTTGCGCCAGCGTCGCACGCAGGCCATCGAGCACCCGCAGCAAGTGGCAGGCGGCGTAGAGGGCGTCATCGCCGCCCAACTCGCCGAAAAAGTAGTGCCCGCTGACCTCGCCGGCCAGCACGGCCCGTTCGGCCAGCAGGCGCCGCTTGATATGGGCAAAGCCTGACCGCTCGCGCAGGGGGCGTCCACCGGCGTCCAGAATCGCCTGGCGCACCACGTCCGATGCCTTCTGGTCGTATATGATGGCCGCGCCTGGAGCCCGTTGCAGGGCGTATCTGACGAACAGCACCAGCACCCGCTCGGCTGGCTGCACCTCGCCCGTGCCGTCGACAAAGACCACACGGTCGCCGTCGCCGTCAAAGGCGATGCCCAACTCGGCCCGCTGCGCGCGTACAGCCTCGCGCAGGGCTATGAGATGGCGGGCGTCAGAGGGGTTGGGCGAGCGGTTGGGAAAGGTGCCGTCAGGCTCGCAGTAGAGCGGCACGACGTCGATGCCCAGCGCGGCCAGCACCTGCGGCGCCACCAGCGACATGCAGCCATTACCCGCATCGACCACGACGCGACGCGGTGCCAGCTCCTCAAAGGCCTCGACCAGAAAACGAGCGTACGGGCCGAGGATGTCGGCCGACTCCACGCCGCCCACCGGCCCAGGCTCCCACTCGCCGGCCTCGACCGTGGCCCGCAGCGCCGCCAGCTCATCCTCTTGGATAGGCCACGCGCCCAGCTCGATCTTGAACCCGTTGTAGGTGGGCGGGTTATGCGATGCGGTGACCATGACGCCGCTGGGCGCCACCAGCCGGCGCTTGGCGTGGTAGAACGCAGGGGTTGGGCCAATGCCGCCGTCGAGCACCTGCGCCCCGGCTTGCACCAGGCCCTCGATGAGCGCCGGCTTGAGCACCTCGGTCGAGGTGCGCACGTCGCCCGCCACGAGCACAGCGCCGCCTGCCGAGTGCCGCCCAACGGCGCGGCCCAGCGCCCGGGCAAAGTCGGCGTCCAACTCGGAGCCGAACAGGCCGCGGATGTCGCACGACTTCCACACGCTCATGACAGATAGCCCCGCTGCTCGCAGGCAACTCGGAAGCGGGCATAGAGCGCCTCGTAGGCGCCGCACAGAGCAGGGCGGGGCGTGATGGTGTGGTCGATGCGCACCATGGCGGCGACGGCCTCTCCCACGCTCTGGCCGGTCACGGCCGCGGCGGCTAGGATCGCCGCGCCCATGGCCGCCTCGGGCACCGCCGCCACGCGCAATGTGCGCCCGGTGATGTCCGCGCGCAGTTGCGACAGCGCGGCGCCCCGAGTGCCCCCGCCGGTGGTGTAGATGGTGTCGCCAACGGGCGCGCCCAGCCCGGTCAGCGTGTCATAGGACAGTCGCTCGACGCAGGCGATGCCCTCGAGGTGGGCCGCGTAGCTCTCTGCCAGAGAGGTCGCCTGGCCCAGGCCAAAGCCCTCGGCCTCGGGCCGCACAAAGGGAAAGCGCTCGCCTCTGCGCACCAGAGGGTAAACGGTGAGCGCCGTGGGCGAGTGTGCCAGTGCTACGCCGTCGAGCGCCGCGAGGTCGGCCGAGCCAAAGCGTTGGGCCAGGCATTCGGCGCCGGTGGAACTGGCCCCGCCCGGCAGCCAGTGGCCGTCGGGATGACGATGGCAGTAGACGCGCCCCAGCGGATCGATCACCAGCTCGCGCGAGACGCCTTTGACGACCAGCGTGGTGCCGATCGTCGTGTTCCAGGCTCCCGGCGCAGCGGCGCCCGAGGCCAGTTGCGACGCCGTGCCGTCGGTGGCGCCCGACACGACGACGGCTTCGCGGGGCAGGCCGAGAGCCTCGGCCACGCCAGGCGCCAGCGGCCCTACGAGGGCGCCCGGGGCCTGCACCTCGGGCAAGAGCCGCTCATCGAGCCCCAGCTCGGCAAACACCTGGCGCGGCCAACAGCGGTCGACGGTGTCATAGCCCGTCTTGAGCATGTTGGTCCAATCGCTGACGCCCCAGCGATCGGTGAGCCAGCCCAGCACCAGGTCGGCCGGGCTCAGCGCCCAGCGAGCCTGGCGATAGATATCCGGCTCGTGCGCCTTGACCCACAGGAGCCGTGGCAGCGCGAACGAGCCAGAGATGGCAAACCCGACCTTGGGCACCAGCGGCTCCCAGGCCTGTGCCGCCACGGCGGCCTCGGCGCCAGCGCGGGTGTCAGAGTACATGATGGCCTGCCGCAGCGGCTGGCCGGCGCCATCGATGAGGCACAACGTGCCCGAGGTGCTGCACGCCGACAGAGCGCGCACGCGGCCGCGCGCCTGGCCAAGAGCCGCTGTCAACTCGTGCAAGACCGCCAGCACCGCCTCGCGCCAGGCAGCAGGCGACTGCTCGAACCAGCCGGGCGCTGTGGCCGCCAGCGCTGCACTCCCCAAAGGCAATGCTGCACTGGCCAGCACCGTGCCGGCCAGGTCGACGGCGAGCGCGCGGGCGCCCTGTGTGCCCAGGTCGATGCCGATGACAACGGGCGGGCACGATTTGGACGTGTCGTCAGCCATCTTGCGTCTGCACCGCTTCGATGAACGCGACGATCGTCTCAGGGGGCACGTCGCGGGGAATGGCGTGGGTCGGCGCCACCAGATATCCGCCGTCCTTGCCGATACGCGCGATCATGTCCATCACGTGGGCGCGCACGTCCTCTGGCGCGATACGTGGCAGCACCTGCTGGGTGCTGATGCCGCCGTAGAACGAGAGGTGCCGCCCGTACTCGCGCTTGATGCGGTCCACGTCCATCACCTCGGGTTGGAAGGTGTTGAACACATCCAGCCCCATGTCGATCAGATCGGGAAACACCTCGGCGATGTCGCCGCACGAGTGCTGCATGACAAACTTGCCGGCCAACCTGACCCGCTCGTACATCGCCGCCACCCGCGGCTTGATGAATCTGCGCCACAGCCGTGGCCCCATGATCAGCCCGTGCTGCTGCCCCCAGTCATCGCCAAAGCGGATGCAGTCCACGGGATACTGCAGCATATGGTCGAGTGCCACCAGGTTGTACTCGAGGATCCGGTCGAGCAGCTCGTCGACAAAGGCGGGCGCCAGCACCATGTCCATGAGCAGGTTCTCCATGCCGCGCAGCGTCCAGGCGCGCTCGAACATGGAAAAGCCGATGCCGCCGGCGCTAAAGACGCCCTCGCTCTCCGCCAGCATCTGCTCGATGCGCCGCCCGTTGCGCTCGGTGTCGGGCGTGGGAAAGCGATAGAGCCGTATGTCGGGCTCGGGCAGCAACAGCGTCTCGACGTTGCCGATGTCGCGGTCGATGCTGCGATTCCACACCACGCCAAAGTTGTCGCGCCAACGATGCTGGCCCAGGTCCTCAAACCAGCCATCGCCGACGTGCGCCAGATGGTTGCCGATCTTGGCGACAAATTCGGGGTCGCCCAGGAACCGCGCGGTGGCCTCGTGGGCCTCGCTGGTGAGATCGATCTGCCAGGGAGTGACGTCCGGTTGCTGGTGAGCGAGGGCGGTGAGCAGGCGCTCGCGCCGGGTGATGGACATGCCAGGTTCCTCCTCTGGGGTGGGCGTGCCGGGCGACCACCAGCGTGGCAGGCCGGGCCTATATCGTATAGCACTTGTCGGATGCCGCTGCCGACACTATAATCGCGTGCGATGGGGTGCGCAATCTCTCGCAAAGGTGTGTTCTCACCCATGACCGCTACGCCGCGCCGACATGAGACCATCGTCGTCCTCGACTATGGCTCGCAATATGCCCAGCTGATCGTGCGCCGCGTGCGCGAGTGCAACGTTTATGCCGAGCTATTGCCTTGGGATGCCACTGCCGACGACTTGGCGCGCCTGGCTCCGCGGGGCATCATCCTGTCGGGCGGCCCCAACAGCGTCTATGACGACGGTGCTCCCTATCTCGCCGAGCACGTGCTGCGGTTGGGAGTGCCCATTCTGGGCATCTGCTACGGCATGCAGCTGTTGGCGCACCAACTGGGCGGCGTGGTGGCGCCAGCGCAGGCGCGCGAGTATGGCCTGGCCGAGATCAGCGTGCAGGCGCAGGGTTCGCCGCTTTTCGCCGGCCTCGAGCCGACCCTGCAGGTGTGGATGAGCCACGGCGATCGCCTGGATGCGTGCCCGCCAGGCTTTGTGGCCATTGCCTCCAGCGACAATTCGCCCATCGCGGCCATGGCAGACGAGCGCCGTCGGCTGTATGGCCTGCAGTTTCACCCAGAGGTGGTGCATACGCCCTGGGGCAAAGACATCCTGCGCGCGTTCTGCTTTCGTGTGTGCGGCTGTCGCGGAGACTGGACGCCCGGATCGTTCGTTGACGAGCATGTCACGGCGATTCGCGAGCGGGTGGGGCGGGGCCAGGTGCTCTGCGCCGTTTCGGGCGGCGTCGATTCGATGGTGGTGGCCACCCTGGTGGCCCGCGCGATCGGCGCGCAACTGACGGTGATCTTTGTCAACAACGGTGTGCTGCGCCTGGGCGAGGCCGAAGCCACTCGCCAGAGCCTGCAGCGCTATCTCGATGCCAATGTCATCTATGTCGATGCGTCGGAGCGGTTTCTGGCCCGGCTCGAGGGCGTCACCGACCCGGAGCAAAAGCGCATCATCATCGGCAACGAGTTCATCGCGATCTTTGAGGAGCAGGCGCGCGGGCTGGGCCAGGTGGACTACTTGGCGCAGGGCACTCTGTACCCCGACGTGATCGAGAGCGCCACAGCGGCCACGTCTGCCGCCAAGATCAAGACGCATCACAACGTGGGCGGCCTGCCCGACGATATGCGCATGAGCCTGATCGAGCCGCTGCGCACTCTCTTTAAAGACGAAGTGCGGCAGGTGGGCCTCGCCCTGGGCCTACCCGAGGCACTGGTCTACCGGCCGCCCTTTCCGGGGCCGGGGCTGGCGGTGCGCATCATCGGCGAGGTGACAGCCGAGCGGGTGGCCACCCTGCAGCAGGCCGACGCCATCGTGCGGCACGAGATCGAGTCCGCCGGCCTGGGGCGAGACGTCTGGCAGTACTTTGCGGTGCTGACGCCGCTCAAGAGCGTGGGCGTGATGGGCGATAGCCGCACCTATGCCAACACGGTGGCCGTGCGCGCTATCACCAGCGAGGACGGCATGACGGCCGACTGGGCGCGCATCCCCTATGATGTCCTGGCGCGCATCTCGAACCGCATTGTGAATCAGGTTGCGGGCGTCAATCGCGTGGTGTATGACATCTCCAGCAAGCCGCCGGCGACCATCGAGTGGGAGTAGCCGTCGCGATATCACAGGCAGCACAGGAGTGAACCATGGCCTTTACGCGGGCAGAGGAGCCCATGCTGAATAGCCCGACGACCGACACGCTGGCGTACCGCAATGGCGCCTGGGTCGTCTCGCCGACTCAGGCAGGCGTCGTTGCCGGGGCGGACGATGTCGCCTCGGGGCGGCTCTGCTATCTGTTGGAGAGCGCCGATGCCCGCCCGCTGGTCGATGAGCTGTGTGAGCAGGTGAGGCTGGCTTTGAGCGAGGCCTACACCAGCGATGGCGGTGCGCCCGCCGTTGCACTGCGCGCCGGGCTGCTGGCGGCCAATGAGGCGCTCTTTGACCACAACGTGCGCGCCGACGCCGATCGCCGCCTGTTGATGGGCATTGCCTGCGCGGTCGTGGTCGGCCAGACGGTCTACCTGGGGCGCATGGGGCCGGCCTGCGCATGGCTGCTCGAGGGCGAACAGCTGCGGCAGTTCCCCGAGCGTTCGCTATGGTACGGCCTGGGCGAGTCGCTCGTCGATATCAGCCAGGAGCCGCCCCTCGGCCTGAGGCTCGATGTGGAGCCCGAGCTGGCGCAGCAGCATGTGGCGCCTGGGGCGCGGGTGGTGTTGCTGTCGCAGAGCCTGCGCCGACGACTTCAGCCCGCCGAGTTGGGCCGGCTGCTGGGCGATAGCGAGGCCTTGCGCGCCGCGCTGGTCGCGGCGGCCCAGGGCCACGACCTCACGATGGTTGTGACGCCGCCGGTAGTGGCTGGCAGCGCGCCCATCGCGACACCGCTCGCGGCCGCTGAGGCTGCCGTTGAGCCCGAGCCGGTGCCCGAGCCAGAGACGCTGGTTGGCTATGCCGCGCCGGCGAGCGCTCAGGACCTCGCCGAGGCCGCCGCAGAGCCCGAGTCGGTATCCGCCGAGCCTGCTGAGGCGCCGGCCGAGGAGCCGGCCGCCTACCGGCCCCCAGTCGCGCCGCGGCCAGTGCCGCCGCTCTCGTCCGAGGCCTGGAACTTGCCCCCCCTGGACGAGGAAGAGGATGAGGCCGTCGCGTGGGAGGCGGAAGCCAACCTCGTCGCGCCCGCCGACTTGGCAGAGCCCGTCGCAGAGCTGCCTCGCGAGCACATCGATCTCGGCGGCCGCGCCGAAAAAGCCGCCCGCACCGCCGGGCGCGCCTTGCGGCGAGGGGCGCGACGCGCTCGCAACGGCGCCGAGGACGTGCTGCTCAAGGTGCTGCCCGACCGGCTGCCCGAACGCCCCGAGCCGCGCGCCGAGGCAGCCCCGTCGATCTCGCCGGCCAGCCAGTCGCTGGTGGTCGTGGCTCTGCTGCTGCCTCTGCTGGTGCTCTTTACCGTCATCATGGTGCGGGTGCAATACAACCGCGAGCTCGATGCCCGCCGTGGCTCCATCCATCAGACGGCGTTGTCCGAATACGACCGGGCCATCAACGCCGCCAGCCCCGAACTGCGCGCCGACGGCCTCTACCGCACCATGGAGCTGGTCGAGGCGGGGCTGGCCATTCTGCCCGAGGACAGCCTGCTGGTCGATCTGCGCATGCGCACCACGCTCAAGCTCGATGAGGTGGAAAAAGTCGAGCGCCTCTTTCACTTCAAACGGCTGGACTCGTTCACTACCGGCGGCACCGTGGTCAACCAGCCGAGCCGCATTGTGGTCTCGGACAAGAGCGCCTTTGTGCTCAACAAGGGCGCCGGGCAGGTGCACGCCTACACCCTCAGCGATGTGGGCGATGCGGTGAGCTCGCGGGCCGAAGCGCAGGTGCCGTTGCGCCAGGGGCAGACCATCGGCGCCACCACCGTGGGCGAGCTGGTGGATATGGCCTACCTCGCCCCCACCGGCAGCCGCACCGCTGGCGACCTGGTGGTGCTCGACCGCACCGGCACCCTGTGGGCCTGGCGCAACGAGGCCTTTGCGCCGATCCCCGTGGGCGATAGCGATCGCTGGGTCAAGCCGGTGGCCATCGGCGCCTACATGGGCAACCTGTACGTGCTCGACCCGATGGGCGAGCGCATTCTCAAGTACCTGCCTACCAACAACGCCTACACCACGCCGCCGTTCCCTTACCTCAGCTCCACCGTCACGGTGGATATGCTGGGCGCCGTCGATATGGCCATCGATGGCAATGTCTATGTCCTCTTTGCGGACGGCGTCATTCACAAGTTCTTTGAGGGCGAAGAGGTGCCTTTCCCCATGACGGGCCTGCCTTCGCCCATCGTCAATCCCACGTCCATCACGGTGTCGGGCCCGCAAGAGCCCGAGGGTCAGGGCTATCTCTATGTGACCGACTGGGGCAACGAGCGCATCGTGCAGTTCGACAAAGCGGGCAACTATCTGCGCTCCTTCAAGGCCAACACCAGCGAGCCCTACATGGGCGCGTTGGGCAGCGTGTATGTCGACGAGACCACGGCGCGCATGTTCATCTTTAGCGAGCGGCAGTTTGTGCTCGTCTCACTGCCACCCCTGGCCGACTAGCCATGACGCACATCCTGGCCATCGAGACCTCGTGTGACGAGACCAGCGCGGCCGTGGTGCGCGACGGGCGTGACGTCGTCTCTAGCGTGGTGACGTCGCAAATCGAGCTGCACCGCGACTATGGCGGCGTCTTTCCCGAGATGGCCTCGCGACAGCATGTGGTGACCATCACGCCGGTGATCCGCGAGGCGCTGCGTCGGGCCGAGCGGCAACTGGGCGATCTGGATGCCATTGCCGTGGTGCATGGGCCGGGCCTGGCCGGCTCGCTGTTGGTGGGGCTCAACGCGGCCAAGGCGCTGGCCTTTGGCGCCGGCCTGCCTTTGGTCGGGGTCAATCACATCGAGGCTCACATCTATGCCAACTGGATTCGCAGCGACCCCGACGGCGAGGTCATGCCCGTGGCGCCGGCCTTTCCACTGCTCTGCCTGATCGTCTCTGGCGGCCACACCGAGCTGGTGCATGTCACAGGCCATCACGACTATCGCTGGCTGGGTGGCACGGTCGATGACGCCGCCGGCGAGGCGTTCGACAAGGTCGCGCGTCTGCTCGGCCTGGGCTATCCCGGCGGGCCGGTGATCGAGCGCGTCGCGGCCAGGGGCAACCCCCTGGCCTTTGACCTGCCCTCGACGCTGCGGGTGGACCCATACGACTTTTCCTTTTCTGGGCTCAAGACCGCCGTGCTGCGGCTGGTGCAAGAGCTGCAGCGCGACCAGGGCAAGGATGTGGTCGCGCGCGGTGTGCGCCTGGCCGACGTGACCATCGACCTCGACCAGGTCGACATGCCCATCGCCGACCTCGCGGCGTCGTTTCAGCACGCGGTCGTCGAGATCCTGGCGGCCAAGACGGTTGCCGCGGCCGCCGAGTTTGGCGCGGTGCAGATCGTGCTGGCGGGTGGGGTGGCGGCCAACAAGGCCCTGCGTGCGCGGCTCAGCGAGCTCTCGCCGGTGCCGGTGCGCTTTCCGCCCATCCGCTATTGCACTGACAACGCCGCCATGGTCGGCATCGCCGCGCACTATCGCTTTCTATCGGGTTTGCGCTCGGGGCTCGACCTCGATGTGCAGCCGGCGCTAGAGTTGGTGGCGGGCCGATGAGCGACACCTTCTTCGAGCGGGTCTATGCGCTGGTTCGGCTGGTGCCGGCCGGCAAGGTCGTCACCTACGGGCAGGTGGCCCGTGCGTTGGGCGCTCCGCGGGCCGCGCGCACCGTGGGCTGGGCCATGCACGCCTGCCCTGAGGATGTGCCCTGGCACCGCGTGGTCAATGGGCGCGGCGAGGTGAGCGTGCGCACCCACGCCATGGGCGAGTGGGTGCAGCGCGATCTGCTCGAGGCCGAGGGCGTCGAGTTTGGCCTGACCGGCCGCGTCGACCTGGCAGCCGCCTGTTGGGATGGCATCTAGACGGTCTGCGCGAGGAGCGTGCCTTTGAGCGAGCGCTGGGTCCCCTTTACCTGCACCCTGGACTGTGGCAGCCGCTGCGAGCTGTTGGCCCTGGTGGTCGATGGTCATCTGGTGCGTATCGACACCCCCGCCGGCCTCGACAGCCCCGAGCTGCCGCGGCTGATTCCCTGCGCGCGCGGTCGCGCCCAACGACGCTGGCTCACCGACGAGCGCCGCGTGGGCACTCCCTGGGTCCGTGCCGCCGGCGGCGAGCTCAAGCGCGCCACGTGGGATGCAGCCCTCGACCGGGCGGCCGAAGGGCTGCTGCGCATCCGCGACAGGTGGGGCGCGGCGGCCATCATGCTGGCCACCGGAGCGGGCTCGGGTGGCGGCCGCGGTTTTAGCGGAGCAGGCGCCGCGGCGCGGCTTTTTTCGCACTGGGACAGCGTCACCCACACGGTGGGCAACCTGAGCCATCACAGCGCGAGTTGGGCCGAGGCCCGCATGTTGGGTCGTGAGGTGCAGGCCGATGACCGCGCCACGCTGCTCGAGGCGCGCCTGATCGTGTTGTGGGGCAACAACCCCGCCGACACACGCATGGGCCCCAACACCGAGCACTATATCCGGCTGGCGCGCGATCGTGGCGCGCTGGTTGTGCTGATCGATCCTCGTCTGTCGGACAGTGGCGCTCTGGCCGACGTCTGGCTGCCCGTGAAGCCCGGCGCCGACGTGGCGCTGGTGGCTGCCGTGGTGCACCAACTCGAAGCATGGGGAGCCGTCGACTGCGCCTTCGTGGCGAGCCATGCCAGCGGCTATGAGGCCTACCAGTCCTATGTGTTGGGCCGCTCCGACGGCGTGCCCAAGACGCCTGCGTGGGCCAGCGCGATCACCGGCTTGCCGGTCGAGCGCATCGTGTGGCTGGCGCGACAACTGGCCGACTTGAGGCCGGCGACGATCTTGCCGGGCTGGGGGCCGCAACGCGCCCTGTGGGGCGAGCAGTTCCACCGCGCCATGATCACTCTCGCCTGCGCGACAGGCAACATCGGCAAGCCCGGCGCCGCACTGCCCGGCGTGGGCGTGCGCAATAACAGCATGCGCCTGCCGCGGCTGCCCTATGGGCCGCATCGCGCCGCGCGCACCCTGCACAATGGCTCCTGGGCGCAGGCCGTCAACGAGGGCGCGCTCGATCCGCCCGTCAAGCTCGCCTTGGTCTGTGCCAGCAACCTGATCAACCGTAGCAGCGACACTCACGCCTGCCTGCGCGCGCTGCGGTCGCTCGAGGCCACCATCGTGCTCGACCCCTTCATGACGCCTACCGCTCGCGTCGGCGATGTGGTGCTACCCATCAACACCGATCTCGAGCGCAGCGACGTGGTGACCGGTTGGGGCTCTGACAGGCATCTCTTTGCGTCGGAACAGGCGGTCTCGAGCCCCGACGAGGCCCGCAGCGACTACTGGGTGTGCGCCGAGATCGCCCGCCGGCTGGGCATCGGCGAGGCCTACACCGGCGGCAAGACGGCCGCCGAGTGGCTCGATATGTGGCGTGCAGAAGGGCAGGGCGAGTCGGCCGAGCTGGCAGGTCATGGCGTGCTCAGGCGCGAGGGCGCCGTGCGCGTGGCCCTGGCCGACTTTTGCCGTGATCCTGAACGACATCCACTGCCCACGCCCAGCGGGCGCATCGAGATCGCCAGCGAGACAGCCGTGCGCGCTGGCCTGCCGCGCGTGCCAGCCTATGTGCCGGCTCAGCCGGACCCGGCCGCAAGCGCCTATCCTCTGCATCTGCTGACGCCGCACCACAAGCTGCGCGCTAACTCGGGCCACGGCGGCAACCCCTGGCTGCGGCAGATCGACGAACAGGCGCTGTGGATCAACCCAACCGATGCCGCCGAGCGAGGCATCGACCATGGCCAGCGCGTGCGCGTGCGTAACGCTCGTGGCATCGTCGAGTGCCTGGTCAGGGTGACCGAGCGCATCATGCCCGGTGTAGTGTGCCTGCCACAGGGCGCCTGGTTCACGCCTGATAGTGCTGGCGTCGACCAGGCCGGCTCGGCCAACGTGCTCACGTCGCTGGCTGTGACGCCTACCGGGGGGCCAACGACCCATTCGGCCTGGGTAGAGGTGGAGCGCCTTGACTGATCGCGTCTTTATCGTCGACATGGGCGCCTGCACCGGCTGCCAGACCTGTGCGGTCGCCTGCCTCGACCGCGCCGACCTGGGCGATGACGCCTGGCTGCTGCGGGTGCAGGCCGAGGAGCAGGGCGCGTTCCCCAACGTCACAGTGTGCTTCCGTGTGGCGCACTGCTGGCACTGCGAGCACCCGGCGTGCGTGGCGGCCTGCGCCTTTGGCGCGCTCGAGCGGCGCGGCGACGGCCTCGTGGTCCTCGACCGCACCGCCTGCACGGGCTGCGGCGCCTGTGTCGCTGCCTGCGCCTTTGGCGCCGTCCACCTGCTGGATGACGGCCTGGCCGCCAAATGCGACGGCTGTCCCGAGCAGCTTGCGACTGGCGACGACCCGGTGTGCGTACGCGCCTGCCCCATGCGGGCGCTGGCCTATGGCCCTAACGATGCGTTCGATAGCCGCCCACGGATCGAAGATGCTGGCTTTCAGCGACATGACCTTGGCCCGCGCGTTCGCTACCTGCTGCGCTCTGGCGCGGCAAAGGTAAACGACCATGAACCAGCCATCTGATCTGCTGCGGCGGCTTCCGGCCATCGATCGGCTGCTGCAGAGCGAGCCCTTTGCCCCGCTCATCGATCGCTATGGTCGTGCGTTGGCGCTGGAGGCGGCCCGCGCCGCCAGCGACGCCGTCCGCGCCCGACTCCTCGATGCGCGGCCCGACGACATCGGGGCCCTCACCGAGGCCATCAAAGAGCACGCCCTGGCGCAGGCAGCTGCACAGTGGCTCGACGCGCGTCTTGCGCCCACGTTACGCCCGGTGATCAATGCCAGCGGCGTGGTGCTGCACACGAACCTCGGTCGCGCCCCCCTGAGCGAGGATGTGCTGCACGCCATGGCCGCTGTGGGCGCGGGCTACAGCAACCTGGAGTACGATCTCGAGGCCGGGCGGCGCGGCTCGCGCTACGTGCATGCCGAGGCCTTGCTCTGCCGCCTGACGGGCGCCGAGGCCGCCATGCTGGTCAATAACAACGCCGGCGCCGTGCTGCTGGTGCTGTCGGCGCTGGCCGCCGGCAAGCGCGTCATCGTGTCTCGCGGCCAGCTCGTCGAGATCGGCGGCGGCTTTCGCATCCCTGATGTGATGGCGCAGTCAGGCGCGCTGCTCTACGAGGTGGGCACCACCAACCGCACCTATGTGCATGACTATATCCAGGCCGTCGACGACAACACCACGGGCCTGATGCGCGTGCACAGCAGCAATTTCGCGCAGACAGGTTTTGTGCATCAGCCGACGTTGGCCGAGCTGGTCGAGGCCGCCCACGCGCGCGGCCTGCTGGTGCTCGACGATCTGGGCAGCGGCACCTTGCTCGACACCGCTGTCTACGGCCTGGCCCACGAGCCTACGGTGCAAGAGAGCGTGGCCGGCGGAGCCGACGTGGTCACGTTCAGCGGCGACAAGCTGTTGGGCGGTCCCCAGGCCGGCATCATCGTGGGGCGCGCCGAGCTGTTGGCGGTGATACGGCGGCATCCTCTCATCCGCGCGCTGCGTGTCGACAAGACGACCATCGCTGGCATCCAGGCTAACCTGTTGCACTATGCACGCGGCGAGGCCGAGGCCCGCATTCCCGTGTGGCGCATGCTGGCGACCCCTGTGCAGGCGCTGCAGAGGCGCGCCGAGCGCCTTGCGAGCGAGCTGCAGCGCGCGGGGGTGGTGGCAGAGCTGGCCGCCGGGCGCTCGATGGTGGGGGGCGGCTCCCTGCCCGAGCAGTCGCTGCCCACCTGGCTGGTGTCAGTCGAGGTGGACCCCGCCGAGCGCCTGGCAGCGAGGCTACGCGGCGGCTCGCCGCCGGTGGTGGCGCGCGTTCAAGAGGGACGCCTGCTGCTCGATCTGCGCACCGTGCTGCCCGATCAGGATGGGCAGCTCACACAGCAGGTCCGCCTGGCGCTACAAGGTTAGGCGCGCGCAGCAGCGCCAGGCGGCCTATCGAAGGGCCCGCATTGCGCTCAGGTCTTGCTGATCTCCAGGTTGGCGCCGCAGTTTGGGCACTTGTGCAGGGCGTCGCGGATGGGGAGCTTGGTCCCACAGTAGGGGCAAAGCCGCTCGGCTTTGGATGGCAGCAGCCCCGTAAAGACATAGACGGCGCGTTGCTCGCGCTGCTCGCGCACCGCAGAGCCCTCGGCGGCCAGTTGCTCCAGCGCGTCGGTGGCCTGCTTCTCAGAGATGCGGTACTCGGCGCGGAGTTGTGCTACGGTCAGCTCGCCGCCCAGCCTCTGCGCCAGTTCGACGGCGCCCGTCTTGAGCGAGTCAGGATCGATCTCTGCCAGGCGGCGCAGCCGATTGCGGCCCAGCAAGAGCACGGCCGTCGCCACCACCAGCAGACCGAGGCCCGCCAGCAGGCGTGAGGTGCCGCCGCTACCCGAAGCGATGACGAATAGAAAGCCGATCAAGTAGAGCGGGATCGACAGCAGCGAGACAAAGACGGCCGTTGCTTTCTTCATGGTTACTCCTATCGCAAGAGTCTCGGACTAGCCCCAGGCCGAGGTGGCGCGGTTCAGCGCTGCGCCCATCTCCTCGAAAAAGCGCTGGATAGTCGCCTCGGTGAGACGGTTGGAGATGTACTTGGCCACGACCTCCGAAAAGGCCAACGGGTTTTTGCCCATGTAAACCTCGTCGCGCAGCTTGTCGGCCACATACTTCCAGGTCTGGTTGATCACCGCCACCGAAGCGGGCACCGGCACCTGCACCTGGGCGAGGTTATACCGCCGCTGCTCTGCCACGACCTTGGACACGCTGGCGCCAAACTTTTCCAGGCCGACGCCGATCCCCTGCATGAGCCCCAGCGACAGCGACACATCGGCCATGCCCTGCTCGTACTGGGCACGGATGCGGTTGTGCTCCGCCAGCTCGGCCAGCTTGGCGCCCAACTCGCCTGACACAGGTGGGGGCGCGTCCAGCTCCTCCAGCAGGCGCTGAATCGCATTCTGCTCGCCCAGCGCCTCAGTGTTGGCGCTCAGGAACGACAGCCGCGCCTCGTCGCGAGCTACCTCGATGCCCAGGCTCTGCCAACGCGAGCTCAACTCAGCCTGCGCCTCGCCGATCGTCTGGACGCGCTCGGCCCAGTCAGAGCGCACCTCTTTAAGGTCGGCCAGTGCCCGGGCCTGCTGCTCTTTGACCTTTGCCTGCTCGCGGCGCAGACGTCTCAGCTTGCCGCCGGCCGTCAACCAACTCAGGACGCCGGTCAGCCTCTCCTCTTGCTCGTAGAGGTCAGCGTAGCGGTTCTGAAGCTCGACGATCCTGGCCTTGAGGCCCTCTTCGCGCTTATCGAGGCCGGGGTTGGCCTGCCGCAGCTCTTGCCGGGCAGACTCGGCCTGGGCCATCTGGCGATCCATCTCGGCACGCGAGTTGCTGAGACGTGTCTGCAGCTCGGCCATCTCGGTGCGAATCTTGGCGAGCTCCTCGCGCTCGATGTCGGCGAGTTGGGCGCGTATCGCTTCGGGCAGCACGGCACGGTCGGCCTGGATGAGCGGAAAGCAGTACGAGAACCGCTCCTGCCACGCCTCGAGCTCCCGACGGAAAGCCCCCTCGAACTCGGTGCGGATCTCCTCGACCTCTTTGGAGCAGGCCCGCAGCTCTTGCAGCTTTTCGTTGAGATACTTGTCGAACTGTGCGAGCGTCATCGCATAGACGCGCTTGCCTCGCTCGGTCATTCTATCCCTCCCTCTCCTGCCGGCCGAGCCCTACGCCCCAGGTGCCCGACAGCACCTGATGCTTGATGCGCCAGAGCGACTCTTGCCAGGCCGAGCAGCCGGGCGCATAGCCGGTCAGTTCATCAAAGCCGCGACGCTGTTGCCAGTAAAGCGGGCAGGCGCCACAGCAGATGTGGCTCATCTCGCAATCGTGGCACATGGGCGGCAGGAACTCTTTGCCACGCCAGTAGCGGGCCGTGCGGCTGTGCCACACCTGCTCAAAGGAGCGCTCCAGCAGCGAGCCGATGCCGCGCTCAAAGCTAGAGCAGGGCAGCAACTCGCCAGCGGGGTTCACCGAGATCAGGCCGTCTACACAGGCGCAGGACTTGCCGCCCAACCCTGCCTGCACCGGATTGTACATGCAGTAGGGCACCGGCGAGTACCACACCAGTCGCGTGCCCTTGGCCTCGGCGCGCGCCTTAACCTGCTCGATCAGCGCGCCGATGTCGCCGTAGCGTATGTCATCCTCGGCATGGTCGAGCGCCGTGCCGGTGCGGATGACCATGTTCATCGAGAAGTACTCAGAGTGGAGCTCGTCGGCGATATAGTCGACCAGCTCGTCCAGATGGTCGCGGTTGCCCCCGCAGATGGTGGTGTTGGTGTGGGTGTGCACCTTGGCCGCCCGCAGGTTGTGCACCGCAGCGGTGGCGCGCGCCCACGAGCCCGGGTGCTGTGTGATGGCGTCATGCACGGCCGCCGAGCCGCCCTCGATGCTCACCTGCGCCGAGTCGAGCCCGGCAGCGGCCAGCGTCTGGCAATAGGCCGCATCGCCGAGCCGCACGCCGTTGGTGATCAGGTTGACGCGCAGGTCCTTGGCGGCGCCATAGGCGATCAGCTCCGGCAGATCGTCGCGCAGGGTGGGTTCGCCCCCGGTGAACGACAGGGTGGGGCAGTGCGCTTCATCGCAAATGCGGTCGATGATGAGTTTGACCTGGTCGGTGGTCATCTCGGCCACGTCTTTGCCGCGACGGGGCGCATCGGCATAGCAAAAGGTGCAGCGGTTGTTGCAGCGGTAGGTGAGCGCGATCTCGGACAGCACCGGCAGCGTGCGCTTGTGTGAGCCAAAGCGCATCACGCGCACCGCCTCGCCATGGATGTTGTCCTGCAGCAGCAGTTGCAGGGCGTCGAGCAGCTTGTCGAGATCGCCCCAGATGCGCTCTGCTTCGACACCGTAGCGCGCCACCATGTGCTGCACAACGCGGTGCGCATCGGGGCCCTGCGGGTCACCATACAGCATGTCGAGCATCTCGACTGCGGTCGGGTTGAGATAGTGCAGCCGGTTGGGTCGCAGAATGATCAGCCCATCCTGCGGCCTGATCCAGACATAGTCTCGCGACCGCTCCACCAGCTCCCAGGCGCGCCTGGCGATCGCGGTGGTATCCAGGGTGGTGTCCATCAGAAGCGGCTCACACAGGCTGAATGGCAGGCCGAATGGCAGGCCGAGTGCACGCACGCCGAATGGCAGGCCGAGTGGCAGGCGTCATGCACGCAGGCCGAATGACAGGCATCGTGGACGCAGGCCGAGTGGCACGCCGAGTGGCAGGCCGAGTGACAGCCTCGCTCCGGGCTGGTCCCATCGCCCAACAGGCGGCCGACGCCGCGCTCGACACGTTCGACGGCGTTGCCAGCGACCCGCTCGATCCCGGTGACCAGCTCGCTCGCCATCGTCTCGAGGGGCGCCACCGCCTGGCCCGCCATCTGCTGCAGCGGGCCAGGTTCGCGCGGGATGGCCGGCCCGGCTGCGCTGGCGCTGGGCGTGGCGCTCTCATGCAAGATGATCCAGGGCACATAGTTGGGCATGACCTGCGGTTGCGGCCGCTCGCGATACTCGCGCTCGTACTCGCGCCAGGCCTCTTCGATGCGGCGGCGATAGGTCTCGCGGGTCGCCTCGGGGTCGGCGTTCCACACCTTGGGCTGCACCGCCTTGGCCACGGCGTCGAGGATGGCCGACGTCTGCTCAGGGTCGATGGTGCCGTCGGGCAGCAGCGCGGCCAACAGCGCCTGCTCATAGCCGGGCAGCTTGTCGCGGCGCCCGGCCAGCACGTCGCGGTCGACGATCTGTAGCTGCAGCGGGTGCCGGTTGACGATGTCGACGATGCCCTTTTGCTCCAACGAAAGCACGATCAGCGCCAGTGTCTTGGTCGAGTTGCCCAGGTAAAAGGCGGTCTCGATGGCGTTCAGGTCGGGCACCACCTTGGCCGTCTGGAAGGTCTCGACCTCGATCTCGGGCGGCATATAGGTCGGCTTGGCCTGGCGCTTGCGGCTGGCTCGCACGATCACGACGATCACGAACACTGAGATGATCAGCCCCAGCATGACCACCAGAGGGTTGCGCAGCCAGTCGAGCAGGCTGAACGGCGTGACGGCTGGCGCCGTGGGCTCTTCAGTGTCGTAGGGGATGGGCGTGCCGCGCTCTACGGTGATGCTCTCGCCCGGCAAAAAGAACTGCGGGATCAGCCCCGACTCGGGGCGCACATTGTCTTCCTGGCAATAGATCGACAGGTATGACTTGCCGGTGGTCTCGTCGGGCGTGGCAAAGTAGACCCAGCGGTCGAAATCGCCGGTGTTGTTGGCCACCACGCCGAGCTGGTTGACGATATCGTCGGTGACCTGCTCGGCCTCGGTGATGCCCTCGGGCAGCTCCAGCGGCAACACAAAGCGCATCTCTTGTCGCGAGATAGGTAGCGCCCACTGGAACGGCGCCCAGCCCACAGCCTTGAGAGGCCGCCCGTTCCACGACGTCGCCTCGAACACCGACTCGTCAACGGTAAAGACGATCTGCACGGTGTATTGCTGGCCGCGCTCGGTGTCACGGTCGAACTCGGCCCGGTAATAGGCGCGGTCGCCCGTGCTTACCAGGCGCACGCCCAGGTCGCCCTCGGGGCCCGTGCCCGAGGCGCTGACGATGGTGTGGCGCCAGTCAAAGCGCCCGATCTCTTTGATGCGGTCGCGGCCGTTCTCGAGCTCGGTAAAGTTGAGCGTATAGGTGACGCGCAAGGTGCCATCCTGGCGCACCACCACATAGTTGTCCACCAGATCGAGCGAGACCGGATCCTGAGCCGCGACGGCCGGGCTGAACGCCCCAAGACACAACAGCAGCGCCGCGATGATTGCCAGCGTCCAACGTCTCATCTCAACCTCTCCCTACGGTGTTGCGCTCAGCCAGCACGCGCACCACAAAGTGTGGCAGCACCAGCATGCGTCGCCAACGCCACGGCTGTCTTATCAGACGGTAGAGCCACTCCAGACCGTGGTCGCGCATCCAGCGTGGCGCGCGGGGCACTCGCCCCGCCACAAAGTCCAGCGTGCCGCCGATGCCCATGGCCACCGGCACCCCGAGCGCCGCCAGGTTGCGGTGAATCCAAAAATCCTGGGCCGGAGCGCCATAGGCCACAAAGAGCAGATCGGGCCGCGCCGCCACAACACGCGCTCGAATGCCCGGCTCATCGGCCTCGGCCGGCGAGCCCGCATAGCAGCCCGCTACCAGCAGGCCGGGGCACCGCTGCTGCAACCGCCGGGCAGCCTCTTCAGCCACGCCCTCGGCCGCGCCCAGAAAGAACACCCGCAAGCCCGAGGCGGCAGCCATCTCGCAGAGCCGTGGCACGGCGTCCGAGCCCGCCACGCGCTCGCGCAGGGGCTGGCCCAGGCGGCGGGCCGCCCACACAATGCCATAGCCATCGGCCAGCGATAGCGCTGCCTCGTCTAGCACTACGTGAAAGGCGGCGTCATGTTGCGCGCGCATCACAAACTCGGCGTTGACGGTGACGACCTGCTGAGGCGTCGGCGTGAGCGCCATCTCGCCGATGGCCGCCACCGCCTCGTCCATCGTCACGTCATCGACACGCACCCCCAGAATGCGCACCGACGCTGGCGGAGTGCCCGTCATACGTAGCCGTCCAGCTCCTCGATCGCTTGCAGGATGGTGCAAGCGCAGCGCTCCCAGGTAAAGCTCTCGGCCTGTCGCTGCCCTCGCGTGACCATCTCTCTGGCCAGTTCTGGCTCATGATACACCCGTTCGATGGCATTTTGCCAGCCCACAACGTCACCGGGGTCGACCAGCAGGGCGGCATCGCCAGCCACCTCGGGCAACGACGAGCTGTTTGCGCACACCACCGGAACCCTGCACTGCATCGCCTCGAGCACCGGCAGCCCAAACCCCTCGTACAGCGATGGAAATGCCAGCACGGCGGCCCCGCGATAGAGTGCCGCCAGCTCGACGTCGCTGACGTACCCCGTGATCACCACGCGCCCCAGTAGATCGTGCGCGTTAGCGCGCGCCAGGATCGGCGCGCTGAGCCAGCCCGGCCGACCGGCGAGCACCAACCGCGTGCTGCCTGGTAGACGCGCCCTGGCGACGAGGCCGGCAAAGGCGTCGAGCAACAGGGTCAGGTTCTTGCGCGGCTGCAGGGTGCCCACCGCCAGCACATAGCCGGGGGCGAGGCCCCAACGCGCCAACACCTGCGCATCGTCGGTGGGGTTGCCCAGCCGGTGCAGGTCTCGCCCGGCGGGGTAGGCCACGACGATCTTGCCCGCGTCCACCCCATAGACCGCCACCAGGTCGTCGCGCGTGGCCAGCGAATCGACGATGACGCGCCGCGCCACCTGGGCGCTCCAGCGGGTGCTCCAATCGAGGTAGAGCCGCTGCCAACGGGTGTGTGCGCCCGGAAAGCGCCGATAGCCCAGATCGTGGATGGTAACGACGCCGCGCCTTTGGTGGATGAGGGGGAGCACATGGGCCGGGACAAAGAGGGCATCAGGCGGCGACTGCAACATCTCGAGGCTCAGTCGCAGGTGGGTCCACAGCCTGGGCAGGGGCATGATGCGCCACTCGGCGCCGCCCAGCTGCGTGGCGATCTCGGGCGAGGGCTCGCGCGGGGCATAGAGGCGCAAGCGGTGCGCGCCTCTCACCGCGAGCAGCGCCTGGATGATCCTGACGCTATAGTGTTCGGTGCCGGTGCGCTCCGATGTCAGAGCCCGGCTGGCGTCAATCCCGATCAGCATGAGCGCGCCAGGTCACGACACCCTCGACCACCAGCGCGATGCCGAGCGCCACGAGGAGCCAGGGCCAGCCTGAGACGACGGCGCGACGGAGCGGCTCGGGGAGCAGCCTGGCCCGCAAACCGGCCACCGATAGAGCAACCAGCCAGGCGGCGACCGCCAGTGCCAGGTTCGCCCAGGTGCGGCGATTCAGCAGCCAGGCGCACAGCCAGCCTATGCCGGCAAAGGCGATGAGCAACGGCCACAAGCGGGCCATCGCGGCCCATCCGGCAGACAGGGTGACATAGGCGAGCAATCCGCCGCTCAGCAACAGTGTCGCGCCGAGCCAGAGGCCATCTTGCTTACGCTCCTTGACGCCGTCGACGATGGCCGCGCCGCCACCGGCCATCACCACCAGCGGCCAGAGCTTTTCCATCGATGCCCACTGTGCGCCCAACGTCCTGGCCAGCGCGAGCGCCCCCAGGATGACCAGCGCCGCGCCGAGCCACAGGTGCGTTCTTTGCTTCATTGGCCTCCCCCAGATGTGGTGCCTTCACCAGGCCACGCAGGCGGCCGCGCCGACCGACGTGACATACAGAGCCGCGGCTCCAGCGCGCCGCAGCGCCGCGGCCACGGTCTCGGCCGCGCAAGGCGCAAGCAACGCCACCGCGCAGCCGCCGCCACCGCCTCCGCAGAGCTTGGCGCCCAGGGCGCCGGCCTCTTCTGCAGCCGACACGAGCGCATCCAGCGCTGGCGTCGACACGCCGAGCCTGCGCAGCAGCGTCTGGTTCGCGCTCATCGCCTCGCCGAGCCCGGCGACGTCGCCTCGGTCGAGCTGCTGCCGGGCTGCCCGCACGAGCGCGCCGATCTCGGCCATCAGGCCATCGACGGTCGCTGCGTCGCGCTCGCGCCAGGCGCGCACCTGCGCCACGGTGTCGCGCGTGCGCGACGGTGTGCCCGTGTCTGCCACCAGCAACTCCAGCTCTGCGCCCACCGCCACGAACTCGGGCGGGCGGCCGCGCTCGAACCAGACGGGCCGCTCATACGAGACCACGGTGTTGTCGATGCCGCTTGGGGTCCCATGATAGTGCATCTCGGCCTGATAGACCAGCCGCGATAGCGTATCGTCGGTCAGGTCAACGCTCAGGTAGGCCGCCAGCGCGCGGACGATGGCGGCGCTGACGGCGGCGCTGCTGCCCATGCCTCGCGCCACGGGGATGGCAGAGCCCAGGTGGATCTCGACGTCCGGCGAGGGCGATGCCGGCGAGAACGCCTCGATGGCGACGCGAGCGGCCAGCAGCAGGCCAAGGCCGCGCTCGTCATCACAGCCGGCGCCGAAGCGCACGCCCAGGTCGCCCGCCACGATGGTCACGCCGCCGCCCTGCCGGCCGGGGCACACGCGGGCCCCGGCTCGCACGCCCGTCACCGGCACGGCGATGGCCGGCTGGCCATACACCACTGCGTGCTCGCCCAGCAAGATGACCTTGCCGCAGGCCGAGCCGCTGGCGATGCCTTGCGGCGCAAGGTCACCTGGGGCCACTGGCGCGCCGCTAGTGGGCCGCAACGCGCTCCAGCACGGGGCGGAACTTGTAGCCGTACGCGATCAGCCCCTCGGGGCCTTCCTCTCGCAGACGGCGCGTCACCATCTCGACCGGCATGCCGACGTAGACGTCATCGGGCTCGACATCGGTGAGCTGGGCAGTCAGCAACGGCCCCTCATCGAGCTGCACCAGTGCCACCACGTAGGGCGCATAGCGCTCAAAGGCGTCGGGCGCGGTGTAGACCTCGGAGAACGAGTACACCGAACCCAACCCGCGATAGTTGTACGGCTCTTTGGCCGGCCCATGACAGGACGGGCACACGTCTCGCGGGGGAAAGAGCATGGCGTGGCAATGCGGGCACTGCTCGCCCAGCAGGGCCAACCGCTGCCGTCTCGTGCGCCAGTGTGAAGAGCTGCTCATACCGACTCCTTTACCAACACCGCTCCAGAATGTGCGTGAATACGTTTGCGCCGCTGCCGCCGATGTTCTGCGTCAGCGCCAGGCCACAGCCCCGAATCTGGTTGGCCCCGGCCTCGTCGCGCAGTTGCAGGCAGGCCTCGACGACCTGATACAGACCCGTAGCGCCCACCGGGTGGCCGCGCGCCTTGAGCCCGCCCATGGTGCTTATGGGACGGGCGCCGTGCAGCGCGATGGCGCCCTCTTTCGCCAGACCCACGCCCTGTCCGCGTGCCGCGAGGCCGCAGGCCTCGATGCTGAGCGCCGACATGATCGTGAACGCGTCGTGCAGCTCGAACAGGTCGATATCCTGCGGCGCCACGCCGGCCTGGGCATAGGCTCGCCCCGCCGATAGCACCGCCCCCTCGAGCACCAGCGGATCGCGTCGATCGTGCAGGGCCACCGCGTCGGTGGCGCTAGCCGACGCGCGGATGCGCACCGGCTTGCGCGGCGCACGCCGGGCCAGGTCGGCAGGCATGACCACCACAGCCGCTGCGCCGTCGCCGATGCCGGCCGAATCGAGCAGGCTGATGGGCGCGGCGACCATGCGCGCCTCGGCAAACTGCTCGGGCGTGATCGCGCGGCGGAACATCGCCGACGGATTGCTCACTGCATTGGCGTGGGCGTTGACCGCAAACCCCGCAAAGTCCTCGCGCCGGTAGCCATACTGGTGCATATACCGCTGCATCAGTAGCGCATTGAGCGCCACAAAGCTGACGCCCTGCTCCGATTCGTAGGTGGCGTCGGCAGCCGTGGCCAGGGCCGTCGTGACGCGATCCGAGCGGCTCTCGGTCATCTTTTCCACGCCACAGGCCAGCGCCACATCGCATAGCCCGCCGGCCACCGCCAGATAGGCCATGCGCAGCGAGGCGGCCGCAGAGGCGCAGGCGGCCTCGATCTTGATCGCCTCGATGCCGCGCAGGCCGGCGTGGTCGGCCACCAGGGCGCCCAGGTTCTCTTGCAGCGAGAGCTGCCCCGAGAGCATGTTGCCCACAAAGAGCATTTGCGGCCGCTCAACCTGTGCGTCCGTCAGGGCGGCCAGGATCGCGTCCACCGCCAGGTCACGCAGCGAACGATCCCAATGCTCACCCACCGGGATTTGACCGATGCCAGCAATGCAAACGTCTCTCACGGCACGCCCTATTCCATCACGATCTGACCGCGGTAGCGCAGGTACGTCGCGTAATCGACCCGACGCTGCCGCGCGACATAGTCGCGCACACCCGGCGCTCGCCCTTGCCGCGTGGCGAGCAGCGCCGTGGTCGTCCAGCCAAAGGCGTCGCTGCCGGCGCCAGAGCCGAACGACACCTGCAGAATGCGCTGCTCTGGCCCCGCGGCATCCAGCACGGCTGCCAACCCCAGCAACGACGAGCCAGCATAGGCATTGCCGATCTCTGGCGACAGCAGCCCGAGCGCCAGTTGCTCGCGGGTCAATCCCAGCTCACGCCCCGCCTGCGACGGAAAGCGCACGTTGGGCTGGTGAAAGACGGCATGGGCCAGATCGTCGGGCCGCCAGCCGAGTTCGTCGAGCAACGCCCGCGCGGCCGCCAGGGTGTGGGCAAAGTAGGCTGGCTGCCCGGTGAAGCGGCCAGCGTGCTCGGGATAGTGCCGCCCAGGTCGACGCCAAAAGTCCGGCGTGTCGGTGACGTGCGAGACAGACCCTTCCAAGTGCGCCAGGGCCTCGCTGGCAGGCCCCACCAAGATGGCCGCGCCTCCGGCCGCCGCGGTGAACTCTAGCGCATCGCCGGGCCTGCCCTGGGCGGCGTCCATGCCGATGGCCAGCGCATAGCGCGCCATGCCCGAGCCCACCAGACCGATGGCGGCCTGCAGCGCCTCGGTGCCCGCCTTGCAGGCAAACTGCCAGTCGCCGGCCAGCACACGCGGCACCGCGCCGATGGCCTCAGCGACGATCGTCGACGTCGGCTTGACGGCATACGGGTGCGATTCAGAGCCCACCCACACCGCGCCGATCTCGCCGGGGTCGACGCTGGCGCGCGCCAGGGCGTTGCGGGCCGCCTCGATCGACATGGTCACCGTGTCCTCATCGGGGCCCGGCACGGACTTGCTGGTCACAGGGCCCTCGTCGCCGCCCGAGGGCCACACGCGAGCGATCTCGCTGGCCGCCAGACGGTAGCGCGGCACATAGGCGCCATAGCCGACGATGCCAACGGGCAGGGTGGGGCGCATCATCGTTGCGCGTCCGGGTCTGGCGTCGCCTCGCCGCGTCGAGCGTGCAGCCGCATGTGCCCCCGCTGAATGCCCTCGGTGGCCAGCGCACGCAAGGCCGCCAGGTTCTGCGCCAGCCCCACGGCGGCCATCACCTCGGCCAACTCGGCGGCATGGGCGATGCCCATCAGTCGCAGGCTGAACTGCGCCAGCGGATGCACCCTGGTGGCGCCGCCCACTGTGCCCACCGCCAGGGGCAGCTCGAGCTTGCCTACCAGCAGGTCGCCGTCACACGCCCAGGTAGAGAGCGGCGCATAGGCACCGTTGCGGCAGGCATAGGCGTGGGCGCCGGCCTCGATGGCGCGCCAGTCGTTGCCGGTGGCCACCGCCACGGCGTCGATGCCGTTCATGATCCCCTTGTTGTGCGTCGCAGCGCGATGCGCATCCACCTCGGCAAAGGCGCACACCTGGACGATCCGCCGCGCCACAGCCTCGCCCGGCAATGCAGCGGTTGTCAGCGCCTGCACCGGCACCTCACACTGCGCGCGGGCCAGGCGCTCATCGGCCAGGTTGCTCAGAATGCGCGCCACCACGCGGCCGCCGGTCAGTCGCTCCACCAACGGCGCCACCGCCTCCATCGAGGTGTTGACGGCGTTGGCGCCCATCGCATCGCGCACGTCCATCGTGGCCTCTACGATCAGCATCTGGCCCACTCGCGAGGCAACCGTGCGCCAGGCCCAGGCGCGCGTGCCCCCGCCCAAAGTGCCGAGGGTGGGGTGCAGCTCGTCAGCAGCCGCCGTGAGCGCGTCACGGCCAGCCGCCAGCGCCTCACAGGCGCCGTCGATGTCCGGCACGTCGAGCACCTGCAGTTGGCCGCGCATCAACGCGGGGTCGGCCTGGCAGAAAAAGCCGCCGCCGGCGCGGGCCAGGAGTGCGCCATGGCTCATGCCGGCCACCACCGAAGGCTCTTCGACGGCCATGGGCGCGAGCACGTCACGGCCGTTGACGCGCAGGTTCGCGCCGATGCTCAGCGGCAGGCCCCACAGGCCGACGACGTTCTCGCTGAGGTGGTCGGCCAGCTCGAGCGAAAGGCCGCCACTGTCGAGGGCCGCCAGCTCCTGCGCAGAGAGCCCAGCGTCACCGACCAACAGCCGGCGGCGCTCGACGATGCTCAGGCGGTGGAAACCAGGTAAACGGGAACTCATCCTCTCCCTGCCAGACTCGATGGCGCACGATACTCCCCTAGGATAGGCCAATATCACTGTCAGAAACTGTCAGGGGCTTCCAGAAGACTGGCAGGCTGGCGCGAGTGGGGATGCGCGGTCGTGCAAGTGGGGCGAGGCATGTGCAGAAGAGGAGTTGACGCAACGCGTGGACGGCAAAGCGGGGCGAGCCATGCGACTCGCCCCGCTCGATGGTCAACGGCCCCGGACGCTAGGCTTCAGGGCCGCCATAGTCCTCGTCGGCCTCTTCGTCTTCCGCTCCAAAGAGCTCCGTGTCGGGGCCCGCCTCGACCTCGCGGCTCAGCTCGGCGTCGAGGTCGATCTCAGGGCCATAGGTGACTGTGGGCGCTGGCCGCGGCGCCGGCGGCTCGGTGGCCGAGGCCGCTGCGGCGTCGGCGGCCACCTGGCCGATCAAGTCGGCCGTCACCAACTGCGCGTAGAACGAGGTAAACGCCACGCCTACGATGCACACCAACGACCCGACGGTGCCGGCCAGCATCTGCGCCACGATGATCATCAGCAACACCACGACATAGTCGCCCAGCCGCTTGCCGATGGCCTTGAGCAACGTGCGGAACCGGAAGAAGGCGGCGAACTCGTCGGTGAGCGCATAGTGCGCCCGGCCCATGGGATAGATGACGGCTACGAACAGCCCCCACAGCGAGCTGAGGCAGGTAAATCCAAAGCAGCACAGAGGCAGGGGATTGTTGCTGCCGGTGTCCATCCAGTTGCCGCCAATACTCGCGGCGACGATGCCAGGGATCAGCGGGATCAGCAGGATGGCCAGCGCCAGCCACTGCAGCAGGCCCTTGACCCAGTCGTCGCCGAGGCGGTCCCACTCGGGCAGGGTGGGCTCCTGGCCTCGTGCGCTCGCCCGCATGACGCGCAGCGCATAGCCCATGGTGGCCAGGTTAAAGATGGGCACGATGTTGATCAGGCCGCCGATGGCGAGCTTCTTGGGCCAGTCCTTGTCTTCAAACGCATAGCTGAATGATCTTCCGATGTCCACGGTGCATCTCCTTTGACTAGAGCCCGCGCGCTGGGCGTGTCTACCGCTATTCTATTCGGTATCGGGCCCGCGCTCAAGCCCCATCTCGCCTCTAGCCGCCCAGCCAGGCCCGCAGCCACGCCAGCAGTGCGAGTTCCAGCAGGCCAAGGCCCGCACCCGCGGGCCAGAACCACCATGTCCGCGGACTGACGGCTGGCCACAGCCGTGCGACGAGCTGAGTGGCCAGCAATCCGTTGGCCGCGGCCAGCAAGGCCAGCGCCGCCGCGAACAGCAACCAGGCCCTTGCAGTGGCCCACGGTGTAAACAGCGCCAGCGCTACGCCTGCCACTGCCGCGAGGGCCGGCCCGAGCAGCGCCGCAAGCCGCCTAGCGACCGGCTCATCGCGCCAGGGCGCCGCACTGCCCAGCGCGAGGCCTAGCGCCGGGTAGAGGAGCATGCCGACGACGAGGCCCATGCCCATGCCTGTGACGAGGCGTAGGGCGTTGCTCGGTGGATAGAGGCGGCGGCCCACAACGAGGTCGAACGCCGAGTTGAGGCCGTCGATGGCCCACAGCCCGGCGAGGATGCACAGCGCCCAGGCTGCCGCGCCGCCCGGCAGGCCACAACGCCGGCGCGTCTGGCGGGCAAGAGCCAGGTAGAGCAACGTCGACGCCCCTGCCACATGGAGCCCGGTGCAACGGGCACACAAGGGCAGCGCCTGGCCGTGCACCGTCAGGCTGTGGGCTGGCAGTTGATGGCACAGCGCTCCAAGCGCCCGGAAAAGCAGATCAAACATGTTGCCAGTATAGCGCCGGCGCCTCAACGCGGCGACCGGTTAGCCGCTCCAGGGCCGCTGATGGTAGAATCGCAGTTCAGGAGACACGCGATGATCACACTGCAAGAGCTGCTGGTCGGAACTGGCGGCCAAGTAATGCAACCCGGGCCAGCGGCCTGGAGCGGTTTTAGCTACGACTCGCGGCGCACCCAGGCCGGCGAGCTCTTTGTGGCGCTCAGCACCACCACCGGTGATGGCCACGACCATGTCCTCGACGCCATCGCCGCGGGAGCCACCGGCGTGCTCTGCCACCGAGCGGTGCAGGCCCCGACCGGCGTCGGTATCATCCAGGTCAGCGACACGTCGCAGGCGCTGCTGGCCTATGCGCGCCACCTACTGCGGGCGCGCGACCTCGTCGTTGCAGCCATCACCGGCAGCGCCGGCAAAAGCACCACCAAAGAGCTGCTGGCCGCCATGCTGAGCCAGAGCAGCGCCGTGTTCCGCCCGCCCGAGAGCTACAATGGCAGGTTGGGCTTGCCGATCGCCCTGGGGGCGCTGCTGCCGGCGCATAGCCTGGCGGTGCTCGAGCTCGCTGCCGACAGCCTGGGCGAGATCGCCGAGCTGGCCGCACTGGTGCGGCCGCAGGTAGCCATCGTCACGCACGTGGGCGATAGCCACCTGGCCGCCTTTGGCTCGCGGCAGGTCATCGCTCGCGAAAAGGCGGCGCTGCTGGCGCACCTGCAGCCAGGCGGCGTGGCCGTGCTCAACGCCGACGATCCGCTGGTGCGTGCAATGGAGACAGCGCCGGGCGTGCGGCGCGTGCTGGTGGGTTGTAGCCCCGATGCCGGGTTCCGCATCGACTCGTATGCAGCCACCTGGTCTGGCGTGCGCCTGTTGCTGCAGGCCGAGGGGCGCGCCCTGACGCTCACCACGCGGCTGCTGGGCGCCCACCAGGCGCAACTGCTGGCGCTGGCTGCGGCTGCGGCGCGCGCCATGGGCGCCTCGTGGGAGGCGATCGCGGCTTCGGCCGCAGCCCATACGCCACTGCCCGGGCGGCTGGCGCCGCTCGCAGGCGTGCACGGGTGCCGACTCGTCGACGACAGCTACAATGCCAGCCCCACGGCGGTTCGGGCGGCTCTCGACACAGTGGCGGCGCTGCCGGCGCAGCGGCGAACGCTCGTGCTGGGCGACATGGCCGACCTCGGCGCGGCGGCCCAGGCGCTGCACGAGGAGGCAGGACGGCTGGCCGCGGCCAGCGTCGACCGACTGATCACCCTGGGCGACCTGGCGGCCCATGCAGGGCTCGCCGCGCGCCAGGCGGGCCTGTCGCCCTCGCAGGTCACCATTTGCCATGCTCAAAGCGACGCGATTTCTGCGGTGCGCCAGGGGTTGAGCGAGGGCGATGTGGTGCTTGTCAAGGGCAGCGCGGCCAGCCGCATGGAAGAGGTGGTGCGGGCGCTGATGGCCGAGCCGGCTCAAGCGCCTCAGCGCCTGGCGCGACAGCACCCCGCCTTTGAGCTGGCCCACACCGCCATGCCCGATCGGCCTGCCTGGCTCGAAATCGATATGGAAGCCATCGCCGGCAACGTGCGCGCCATGCAGGCGTTGGTGGGGCCACGGGTGGGCTTGATGGCGGTGCTCAAGGCCGACGCCTACGGGCATGGCGCCGTTAGGGTGGGGCGGACTGCGATCAACAACGGCGCCGCCTGGCTCGCAGTGGCCTCGCTCAACGAGGCGCTGCCACTGCGCGATGCGGGCATCGATGCGCCGATCCTGATCCTGGGCTATCTGCCGCCCTGGCAGGCCCGCGTGGCCGTGCTGCGCGACATCGCTGTGGCCCTCTACGACCTGCGTGTGGCTCGGGCGTTGTCGGCGGCGGCGCAAGATGTCGGACGGCCCGCCGTGGCCCACCTCAAGATCGAGACCGGCATGGGCCGGCTGGGGGTGCAGCCCGAAGAGGCCGTGGCCTTTGCAGGCCAGGCGCTGGCCATGCCCGGGCTGACGCTCGATGGCGTGTTCAGTCATCTGGCTACGGCCGACGAGGCCGACCTGGCCTACGCCTTGTGGCAGATCGACCGCTTTGACGAGTCGTTGGCGGCGTTGGCCGAGGCTGGCATCGCGCCGCGTTGGGTGCACCTGGCCAACAGCGCCGCCGCTATCCGCCTGCCGTCAAGTCGCTACAACCTGGTGCGGCCGGGCATCGCCCTGTACGGACTGGCCCCATCGGTGGCGGCGCCGCTGCCAGCGGGCATGCGTCCGGCGTTGGCGTTCAAGTGCCAAGTGGCTCAGGTGCGGTCGATCTCGCCCGGGTCTGCGGTGGGCTATGGCCGCGCCTATGTGGCCGACGCCCCGCGTCGCGTCGCTGTGATCCCCGTGGGCTATGCCGACGGCTTTCGCCGCGGCCCGCGCAACTGGGGTGAGGTGCTGGTGCGCGGCCGGCGCGCGCCGATTGTGGGGCAGGTGTGCATGGACCAGACCATGGTCGACGTGACCGCGGTCCCCAACGTGCGCGCGGGCGACGAAGTGGTGCTGATCGGCCGACAGGGCAGCGAGGCGATCACCGTGGAAGATGTGGCCGCACGCCTGGGCACCATCGGCTACGAGGTCGTGGCGGCCATCCTGGCGAGGGTGCCCCGTGTGACCTAGGTTGACCGGTGCGGACAAGCTCGTAAGCTATCGGTGTAGCGACATTCCGCGGCCGTCTCAGAACCAGATACCTGTATCGGGAGGAGCTCATGCCAGCCATACCCATCAAGCCCGGCATCTACTGGATCGGCGTCAACGATCGCACCACCGACCTCTTTGAGGGCATGTGGCCCATCAGCCAGGAAGGGGTGTCGTACAATAGTTACCTCATCCTTGACGAGAAAAAGGTGCTCATCGATCTCGCACACAGCGGCTCGGGCAGTGCGCTGCTGCAGCAGGTGTATGACCTGATCGACCCGGCCGAGCTCGACTATGTGGTCCTCAATCATCTGGAGCCAGATCACACCGGCGCCATTCGCCTGCTGCGCAACCTGGCGCCCAGGGCCGAGTTCCTTATGTCGGCCAAGGCCGTGCCGATGCTGAACGCGTTCTATGGCATTACCGAACGGGTGCGAGCCGTGGCCGATGGCGAGGAGCTCCAGCTTGGCAGCAAGACGCTGCAGTTCCTGGCGGCGCCCTTTGTGCACTGGCCCGAGACGATGGTCACCTACGAGAAGGAGAGCCGCGTGCTCTTCTCTTGCGACGCCTTTGGCGGCTATGGCGCGCTGCGAGGGGCGATCTTTGATGGTGACTGTTGCGACATGGCCTTCTATGAGCGCGAGTCGCTGCGCTACTATGTGAACATCGTCGCGCGCTTCTCGGGGCCGACGCTCAAGGCGATCGACAAGCTGAGCGGTGTGCCCATCGACATCATTGCGCCCTCGCATGGCCTTGTGTGGCGCAACGATCCAGGCCGCATCGTGTCGCTCTACCAGGAGTGGGCCAGGCTGGCCACCGAGCCGGCGCCCGCGGGCGTGACACTCATGTACGGCTCGATGTATGGCAACACCGAGGCCTTGATGAACGCCGTCGCCGTGGGTGTTTCGCGCACCGGCCTGCCCCTCGACATCTTTGACGTGGCCCGCACCCACAGCGCCTACATCCTGCCGTCGCTGTGGACCAAGTCGGGCGTGCTGGTGGGCGCCCCCACCTATGAGGTGTCCCTCTTCCCGCCCATGGCTCAGGCGCTGCACATGGCCGAGCACAAACGCATCATGCGGCGCAAAGCGGGCTACTTTGGCAGCTATGGCTGGAGCAAGGGCGCCTTCCGCGAGGCGCAGGAGATCACGGCCAAGCTCGACTGGGAGTGGGGCGAGCCGCTGGAGGTGAACGGTGGCCCCACGCGCGAGACCCTGCGCGAGGCCGAGCGCTTTGGTGAGGCGTTTGCGCGGTCGTTGTTGGGCTGACGAGCCGCTGAGAGAAAGCCGATCGCGTCGATGCTATTCGATCGCAAGGGCAACCTGCACATTCACACCACCTGCTCTGACGGCTCAGGCAGTCACGAGCAGGTGGCCGAAGCGGCACGGCAGGCGCGGTTGTCGTGGGTGATCGTCACCGATCACAACGCAGCCCCGCTCGATGAGCAGCGCTGGCGTGGCGATCTGTTGATGCTCGTCGGCCAGGAGCTGCACGACCCCGCCCATCCGCACCGCAATCACCTGCTGGTGTTGGGCGCGCCTGTCGACCTCGCGCCGCTGGGGGCTGACATCGCGCTGGCGTTGGCGCGGGCCGCTGAGGCGGGCGCCTGCTGCATCATCGCCCACCCCTTCGAGCACAGCGGCGCCTATGCCAACGAGCCCGAGATCGACTGGCAGCGCTGGGACCTCGTCGATCGTGTTCACGGCCTCGAGCTGTGGAACTATATGTCCGAGTTCAAGGCGCACCTGCCCAACCGACTTCAGGCGCTGGCGCTGGCCTTTTGGCCGCAGCTCGCCATCGTGGGCCCATATGCCGAAACGCTCGCGCGCTGGGACGCTCTGCTGGCCGAGCGCCCCTGCGTGGGCCTTGGCGGCAGCGATGCCCATGCTGTCGAGTACACCCTTGGCCCACTGCGACGCCGTGTCTTCTCGTACCGTCACCTGTTCGGCGCCGTGAACACCCACGCGCTGGTCGAGGGCGACTGGAGCGGTGAGGTGGACGCCGATGAGGGCAGGCTGCTCGATGCGCTGCGCGCTGGCCGCTGTTATGTGGCCTACGACGGACTGCGCGAGGGCACGGGCTTTCGCTTTGCGCTGCATGAGCCCGCTGGTCACGTCGTGCACATGGGCGCGACGGCGACCTGGCCCGTCGACGGCGAGCTGGTCGTGCGCACCCCGGCGCGGGCGCGCATCGAGCTCTGGCGCAACGGGCACGTGTGCGCCAGCACGCTGGGGCGCAGGCTGAACTGGCCCTTGCGCGAGCCGGGCGTCTACCGCGTGGTGGCCCGGCGCCGTTACGCCTGTCGCTGGCGCGCCTGGCTCATCGGCAACGCCATACGCATCCTCGACACCCGTGACCATGGAGTTGGAGCGAACCTCGCGAGCAGCTAAGATGGGCCTGTCGGGCTGCAGACGGTGACTACGGTCGGGCGAGGGGGGATATGTCGGGCATTGTCATGGGGCTGTTGTGTGCGGCGTCTTGGGCCATCGGCTCGGTGATGATGCGCGACCTATCGCGCAAGCTCGACCCCTTTACCCTCAACGCCCCGCGCACGACGGTGGGCGGGCTCGCGATGCTGGCCATCACGCTGCTGAGCGGGCGCAGCGCTGGCTACGGCGCCGTCACCCTGCCCGAGCTGGGCTTTATGCTGGGCAGCATGCTGGTGGGCGGTGGCATCGGCGACACCCTGTACGTCATCTCTCTCAAGCGCATCGGCGTATCGCGGGCTTTTCCCATCAGCAGCATCTACCCTGCTATTACGGTGCTCCTGGGCGTGGCCTTTCTGTCCGAGTCGCTCTCGTTGCGGCTGGTGGCGGGCATGGTGCTGGTGGTGGTCGGCGTGGTGCTGATCTCTTACCAGCCGCGCCATCAGACGCTGCCCGAGGATGGGGCGACGGGCGGTGTGGCCGCAGCGCTGGGCGCAGCCGTCATGTGGGCGGTGGCGGCCATCCTGGTGGCGCCCGGCATCGCCGGCCACGACACCATCATGGTGGCCTCGATCCGCGTCACCGCACTGGCCATCGCGTTGTGGCTCGTGGTGGCCCTGCGCAAGACGGGCGGGTTGCTCAAGCAACTCGATTGGCGCGAATGGGTCATCGTCGCCGTGGGCGGCTTTATCGGCTGGGGTCTCGGCAGCATGCTGTTCGTCGAAACCATCGCGGCGCTGGGGCCGGCCAAAGCGGCCATCATCACCTCAAGCTCGCCCCTATTTGCGCTGCCGTTGAGCCTGGTGTTCCTCAAAGAGCGACCTACCTGGCTGGTGCCCGTGGGCACGGCGCTGGCGGTGGCCGGACTGGTGCTTGTTTCCTGATAGCGCCGCTGATATGATGGTGACAGCGACCGGAACGGTTCGACGTCGTCGCCCGGAAGGAGCACAACCGCCATGTCAGCGCCCTCGACGCGACCCAACATCCTGTTCTTCTTCACCGATCAACAGCGAGCCGATACGGTGGGCTGCTACGGCAGCTCCATAGGCCTGACGCCCAACCTCGACGCGATGGCCGCCGACGGCGTCCGCTTCGATCTGGCCTTTACGGCGCAGCCGGTGTGTGGCCCGGCGCGGGCGCTGCTGCAAACCGGCGTCTATCCCACAGTCACCGGCTGCTTTCGCAACGGCATCCCCTTGCCGCAGGATGCGACCACGATCGCGCATCTCCTCAAGGGCGCCGGGTACGAGGTGGGCTATATCGGCAAGTGGCACCTGGCGGGCCTGCGCCCCCACGACCATCAGGCGGTGCCGCCAGAGCGCCGTGGCGGCTACACGGACTACTGGCTGGGGGCCGATCTGCTCGAGTTCAGCTCGCACCCCTATGGCGGCGGCTACTATGACGCTGAAGGGCGCTTTGTGCCCTTTAACAAGTACCGCGTCGATGCCCAGACCGACCACGTGATCGACTATCTGCGGACGCGAGACGGCTCACGCCCCTTCTTTCTCTTTCTGTCGTACCTCGAACCGCACCATCAGAACGACCTCACCCGCTACGTCGCGCCCGATGGGTATGCCGACCGCTATGCCGAGGCGCCGGCGCCCGAGGACCTGGTCGGTCACAGCGAAGGCGACTGGGGCGCCAACCTGCCCGACTATTATGGCATCTGCAAGAACCTCGACGAGAACCTGGGCCGCGTTCTGGCCGAGCTGGAGCGGCTCGGCCTGGCCGACAACACCCTGGTGATCTACACCAGTGACCACGGCAGTCATTTCCGCACGCGCAACAGCGAATACAAGCGCTCCTGCCACGAGGCGTCCATCCGCATTCCGCTGGTGGCGCGCGGGCCCGGGTTTGAGGGCGGCCAGGTGTTCGACCAACTGACCAGCCTGGTCGACGTGCCGCCAACGATCCTGCGCGCGGCGGGCGTGGACGTGCCGCCCGAGTATCAGGGGCGCTGTCTGCAAGAGCTCGTGGCGGGCGAGGCGGATGACTGGCCCGATGACGTGTTCGTGCAGATCAGCGAGTCGCAGGTGGGTAGGGCGGTGCGCACCCAGCGCTGGAAGTATGGCGTCGACGCTCCCGACCGCGACGGGCGCAACGACGCCGATGCGCTGGTCTATGAAGAGCAGTACCTCTACGACCTCGAGGCCGATCCCCACGAGCAGCACAACCTCGTGGGCGACGCCGCCTATCGGGCTGTGGCCGACGAACTGGCCGAGCGGCTGGTGCGGCGCATGGTGGCGGTGGGCGAGCAGGCTCCCCAGATCATCAGGCGCTAGCTCCGCGGAGATAGACAGAGGGGGCTCGCTAGGCGAGCCCCCTCTTGTTTTGTGCGTCGCTGTTCGGCGCGATCAGCGCTCGATCAGGAGTTGCTCGCCTGCAGAGCGCCCCATCACGTCGGGCGAGTACATCTCATAGGCGAGAGCAGGCAGCACGTTGTACAGGCCCGGCGCTGAGCAGCGCATGGTGTACACGTACTCGTAGGTGCCGCGCTCGAGGCTGGTGGCAAACAGGGCCACCAGCTCATCGCGGTACTCGGTATGGGTCGGCCAGTACTGCCGCCAGGCGGGCCCCTCGGCCGCGGGCTCGCCCACCGGCGCCAGGCCGGCGGACTCGTCAATGCGCCGCGAGATGGCCAGTGCGGGGTCGATGGCCTCGCAGCCGGCGGGCAACGCATCCTCGATGACCAGATAGTAGAGGTCATGCGGCGCGATGATGGTCAGCTTGACCTCGATCAGGCCGTTGAGCACCGGCCGCTCTGACGGCTTGCCCGCCGCATCCAGATAGGTGTACTGCCGCTGGACATGGATGCCGCGCGACAGCGGCCGCAACTGGTCGATGGGCAGATAGTAGTTGAGGAAGGCCGAGTAGTAGAGCTTGCCGGCGCCCTCGCTGCGCGTCATCTCGACTGCGTTGGGCCCACGCCGTTCGAGGTCGCCGATGGGCACCTGCTGCACAACCACCTGGTCGACGGTCGCAGGCTCGACCGAGCCTGTCTTGAGCGAGTCGCCGTTGAGCGACAGCCCATAGGCGTACTCGCCGGCGAGCTCGCCGGTGAGCACCATATAGTCGGTGAGCGCCATGATCGCCCAGGCGTTCTCCTGCGTCGTCTCCCAGCGAGCCGCTGAGCGCGCCGTCATCAGCCAGCGCACGGCCGGGGCCAGCGTCTCGCTCTGAGGCGCCGCCTGCACCAGCGCCCGCAGCACCATGGCGGCGGTGCGGGTGTCGGTCGACATGCTCCACGGGCTGGCCTGGCTCTCTTCCCAGTGGGCGCCCGTGGCGGTGACGATGGCCGCCTGCTCGAGCTCGTTGACCAGCGTCTCGACCCGTTCGCTGGCCTGGCCTTCGAGCAAGGCCAACGTCATGGTCAGGTGCGCCTTGGTGTAGAGCGACACGTCATCGCGTTCGTCATACAGGCGCACGGTGCGGCCCAGGTCGCCATCGCCGGTGAGTGCGAGTGCGTAGAGCACGGCGCCGCGCTCATCGCGGTCTTGCCGCGAATCGACCAGCTGCTCATCGAGACGGCTCCACAGGAAGCTGGCCGCCTGGCTCAACACGTTCTCGTCGACGGCAAAGCCGGCCTCGCGCGCGGTCACCAGCGCCTGCACGGCATAGGCCGTGAGCGTGGCATTGCTGCGCTCTTGCGCCCACCAGCCCCAGCCGCCGTCGAGGTTCTGCGTCTCATAGAGGCGCTGCAGCCCGATGGCCACCTGTTGCGGCAGCTTGGCCGCGAGATCAGGCCGCTCGACATCGAGCGTCTTGAGCGCACGGTAGGTGACGATGTTTGGCAGAAAGCGGCTGATCGTTTGCTCGGTGCAGTCGTAGGGGTAGGCCTCGAGGAACCTGAGGCCCTCGACCATGCCGGCAGCCAGCGACGGCTCCAGCAACACCACCATGGCGCCCCACTCGGGGTCGGCCAGGATGGGCACCTGCACCTGTTCGACGACACGATCATCGACCTGGCCCGAGGTCGCCACGACCTCGGGAGACACCGGCCGCAAGATCGGTAGCTCGATCTTGACCGCGTCGCTCAGCTTGTCGCCGCTGGCGCTCACGGTGATGGTGGCGACGTCGCTGCCGGTCACTCTGGCGCGCCAGGCCACGGCGGCCTTGTCGCCCGCCGGCACCGAAACCGTCTGTTCAGGCTGGTCGACCTCCATCTCGGTGGCATCCATTTTCACGTGCACTGAGAGGCTGCGCGAGGTGTTGTTGTGCACCACCGCCGTCAGCTCGGGCTCGTCACCCACCACCACAAAGCGCGGCAACGCCGGGCGCACCATCAGGTCGAGGTTGGTGACCACATCGACGGTCGCCGAGCCGACCAGATTGTCCACGGTCATGGCCTGCGCGCGCATGCGCCAGGTGGTCAGGTTGTCGGGCAAGAGCACGTTGACGGTGGCCTGCCCCTTGTCGTCGGTGACGAGCGTGGCTCGCCAGTAGGCGGTATCGGGAAAATACTCGCGCGCCGCAGTGCCGCCATTACCGCCACCGCCACCACCCTTGCCTTCGGCGGCGTACTCGAGGTTGGCGCGGTCGACCGAGACAGTGAGGCTTGCCGCTGTGTTGATCCCCAGCCCGCGCTCGCGGTAAAAGGCGTCGATGATGCTGGGTGGCTCGCCGCCCACCAGCGTCTCGACGGCCAGATCGACCAGTTGCAGGGTGACCTCGGCCGAAACCGGCTTGCCGGCGGCGTCGCGCGTGGTCACGGTGTACTGCGCCTCCTGGCGCGGCTGATAGTTCGCCTTGTTGGGCGTAACCGTCACCTCGAGGCGTCGCGACGAGACGTCGACCGGCAGCTCGACCGAGCCAACCTTGAAGGTGGCTGGGCCGCCCAGGGCGTCAGAGCCCACGATCATGACCACCGAGAGGAACACATTGGGCACATGCTCCTCGTGGATCGGAACCTCGATGATCTGGCTGACGCCGTCGAACTTGACGAACGTGCCCTCGAGCACGCCGCCGCGCTCCAGAGTCACCCAGGCCAGGGCGGGCGCGTCGAAGGGCGCCGGCACCAACACGCGAGCCACATCGCCCACCGCGTACTCGTCCTTGTCGGCCACGAGCTGCAGCAGATTGTCGTTGGCCTGGCCCCAGTTGATGTAGCGATCTGACGTCACCCACAGATAGAGCGAGCTGTGGTTCTCGTTGCCCTGGCTGTCGCGCACCGTCGTGCGGACGCGGTAGGCCCCGCCCTCCTTGGGAGTGAACGATGCTGTGCCCAGACCCTGGGCATCGGTGGTGATGGACGCATCGGCAACCTCGGTCTCACGGGTCTTGTTGACCCAGTAGACGGCGCCCTCTTGGGTCTCTTCTTGCACGCTGTACCACTCGTGCCTGAGGAAGGTGACCTGCACCTCTTGGCGGGCCAGGGCCTCGCCGTCGGTATTCACCGTGATCACGTTGACGCCCATCTCGTCGCCAGTGCGGCCCACATAGAGGTCAGTCCCCAGGCCTGCATAGACCTGGGCCTTGTGCAGCACGGCGCTGGCGTTGACGCTCACCTCCTGGTTGTTGACGTCGATCACCGAGGCTTGCAGCAGCAGGCGTCGGCTGCTCTTGTCCTCAGAGAGGTCGATGGGCAGTTCAAAGCTATAGGTGCCGTCAGCCTTGGTGACACCGGTGCCATCGGCAAACGGTCCGCCGTACTCGGGGATATAGGGCCATTCAGTCAGTTCATAGTCGTCAAAGGTATAGTCCTCGAGCCCCTCCCACGACGGGGTGAAGGGCTCCTTGATGGCCGTCCATACCACCTGCGCGTCGTTGACATCGCCTCCGAAAAAGTAGCTCACAGCCACCTGCGCCTTGGCGGTATCGCCAGGCACATACTCGCTGCGGTCGAGGCTGAGCGTGCCCTGAAACTCGGGTTTGCGGTACTCGGCCACCATAAAGCTCAGGTCGGCGTACTGCTCTTCAATGGCCGCCGTGGCGTAATAGTAGCCCAGGCTGGCGTTCTCAGAGAGCAGGATGGCGCCGTCAAAGGTGCCATTCTCGCTCAGAGCGAGCTGCTCCGTGGCGATGGTGCGACCCTGGCCGTCAAACACCTCGACCCGCACCGGCAGGCCGGTTGGGGGCAGACTGTACAGTCCATCGTCGTCTGCCCTGACATAGCCCTTGTAGTACACCGTCTGACCGGGGCGGTAGATGCGCCGGTCGCTGAACGTGAACACGCGGAACGGCTGCGTGTACATCTCAACGGGCACGTCGAGCTGCCAGGGCGAGATGCCGTCGGTCCAGTTGCGCAGGACGACGGCCATGTCCTCACCGCTGACGCCCACCACGGTGAGAGGCGCCCACGGATCTGTCTGCTTGAGCGCCACGGTGGCCAGACCATCGCCATCGGTGGTCGCCGTGGCGATGCGCTTGCCGCCGTCGTCGTAGATCGAGACGGCCATATCGGCGACGGGCTGGCCCGTCTTGAGGTCGGTGGCCCATACGCGCGCCTGTCCGGCGCCGGTCTTGAGCGTCAAGTTGTAGCGAGAGACGACCACCAGTTGATGCTCGCGGGCATCGCTGCCGCCCCCCGACACGCGCAGCACGTAAAAGCCGGAAGCCAGGGGTTTGCGTGTCTCGGCCAGCGTGGTCTTGATCGTGGCCACCTGGTTGAGCTTGGCAGTGGCCTTGACCGACCACTGGCGCAGCAGCGTGTTGCGCGCAGGCCGGTACTCGTCCCAGTTGGGCCAGCCGCCATAGCGCGCCAGCGCCAGAAACTCGTCGGTATCCAGCGAATACAGCTCCAGGTCGACGCTCGACACGTTCACCGCCGAGGCATACACGGTGGCCTCACCATCAGCGTCGTACAAGCCTACGGGGCTCGGCGTCTTGAGCCAGACGCCCGGCCGCCGCGGAGAGGTCGTGAAAGAGACCGTCGCGGCTTTGCCCAGCGTAGTGCCAAAGCGATCCAGCAGCTCGGCGCCGATGGTGACCTTGTAGGCTGTGGACGGCTGCAGCGACATCGACACGTTCGCCAGTGTCTCGGTCTCGTCCATCCAGACGTAAAAGTCGACCTTGGGCTCGACCTTGAGCTGTCCCATCAGGCTGTCGCGCTCGATGGGGCTGGTGAAAGTGAGCTGCACCAGCTCATCGTAGGGCGCGCTCTTGGCGCCCGACCGCGGCGTCGAAGCATCGAGCGCCAGCTTGGGCGCGACACGAAAGCGCGATGAGAACGTCGTGTCGATGACAGTCTCGCCGGTGGCGGCCGGCGCGCCCTGCGCCAGCACGACTTCGTAAGTCTCGCCGCGAGCCAGAGCCTCGGGTGTAAAGACCAGGGTATGCTCTTCCCAGGCGATGCTGCCTGCGACAGCCACGCCGTCAGCGGCGCTGCGGACGTTCAGCCGCTCAGCCGTGGCCTGTTCGTCCATCGGTTGGTTGAACACCAGGCGCACCTGCGCCTCGGGGCTGGCATATTGCTCCTCGCGAGCAGGCGTCACATCGATCACCCGCGGTGAGGACGTGGTAAAAGACCATTCACTCGATGCGATCTCGGCGACGATCGGCTCGCCCGGCGCCACCACCGTCGTCACGGTGTAGCGTGTGCCGCCCAGCCAGCCCGTCGTAGGGGTGAACTCGTAGATGGAAGTGTTGGTCCACGCGCCCTGGCCCTTGACCTCGGGCGTGATGCTGATGGGCATCGGCAGAGTGCTCTGCTCCTCTACGCCCACGAGCGGCACCACCGGTCGGTCGAACACCACGCGCAGCGGGCTGTCGACCGCCACATCGGTGGCATCGGGCGAGGGGACCATCTGCGCCACGTCGGCGGTGCCCGTGGTGTTGATGATCCACTGCACCGCATGCTGCAGCGCGACGCCGTCAGCGCTACTGGCCGAGGTGTCGATCACCAGCACATACTCGCTGTCGGCGTCAAAGGCGCCGGCCCGCGCGCCCACAGCCAGGGTGTGGTCATCCGCCCAGCTCAGCTTCAGAGGCACCTCGGGCGCCACCAGCAGGGCGCCTTCGACACTGGCGTGGTCCATCGCCCGGTCGAACTGGAACACCACCTCACCATCCAAAGCCAGCTCCTGGCCGGCCGGCGGGGTGGCGGCCACCAACGTCGGCGCCGATCGACCGGCGCCCTGTGGCGAGCTGCCGGCCGCTGTGGTGGGCGCCCCGGCTGGCTCGCCGGTGGGCGATTGAGCAGCCGCGCCGGGCAGCTCGAGCGGAGGCACAGGCGTGGGGAGGTTGGCGGTGGGGGCCGTGCAGGCCACGATGGCCAAGGCAATCAGCAAGGACAAAGCGACGCGCAGCGACTTCATACTATCTGCCTCCCGTGGCATATTCGACACGTACTGTGACCGGATCGCTTGCGACCTGGCTTCCATCGGGTAGAGTCGCCAGGGCCAGCAGAGTGTGTTCGCCCTCTTCGAGGGGCCAGAGCCAGCTCAACGGCCTTTGACGCCACTCGGCCACCGCCCGGCCGTTGAGCAACAGCGTGATGTTGGTGCCCGCCGGCAACGTCGGGCCAGCGAGCACGACCTCCACCGCCTGATACTCGGCGGGGAGCGCCGCACTCAGATAGTAGCGGGCGTGCTGCGTGGGCCGCACGATCGCCAACTGCGACGCGTCTGCGCTCCCGACGTGATCCGTGCCGGAGGCTACAGTCGGCTGCGCGTCGGTGGCTCGGGCCAGCCCTTCCAAGAGGGCCCAATCGAGCGCGTCGGCGGGCCAGACGGTCACCGCGCGGCGCACGCAACTGCCGGCAGTGCAGGCGCTGGCATCCACCTCTTGGCCGCTGGTGGCGTCCACCAACGCCAGGCGGTGCATGTCACACGACTCGGTGGGCACTTGCTCAGCCAGGAACAGCTCCTCGCGGGTGTGGGTGCACGCCATGCCGGGCAGCTTGCCCGACAGCGCACAGACGCGCACCTTGACGAGCCCCTGGGGCTCTTTGAATGCCGACGGAGTCTCGGCATGTGCAGCCTGCATCACGTCGTGCCAGACGGGCGCAGCGCCCGTCACGCCCGTGACCCCCTTCATCGGCGAGCCGTCGGCATTGCCGACCCATACCCCAACCACTGTGCTTGCAGTATAGCCGACGGTCCAGTTGTCGCGCCAGTCGGTGGTGGTGCCGGTCTTGACGGCGCTATCAAAGGACGTCTCGAGGGGCGAGTGCGCCCCAAAGGCGGGCAGCCGGGCGTTGTCGTCAGAGAGCACGTCGGTCACCAGGTAGGCCACGCGTTCATCCAGTACCCGTTTCGGCTGTGCCACCGGGCGCTCGTAGAGCACAGCGCCGTCGGCCGCGACGATGCGCGTGATGATATGGCTGTCGAGATAGTTCCCGCCGCGGGCCAACGTGGCGTAGCCGTTGGCCAACTGCAGCAGCTGCACCTCGCTGCTGCCCAGCGTCATCGCCAGGCCGTGCCCTTTGGCATCGCCCAACGACGGCACACCCAGGCGAAAGGCCATGTCCGACAGCGCCCCGACGCCGATCTGCTGCAACACCTTGACCGCGACCACGTTGTACGAGTTGGCCAACGCCTGCCGCAACGACACCACGCCGTGATACCGATAGTCATAGTTGATGGGCGTGTAGGGCTTGCCATCGTCGCTGGTAAAGGTGCTGGGCACGTCGCTGAACGCGCTGGCAGGCGACAAGCCGCGCTCGAACGCGGCCGCATAGGTGATCGGTTTGACCGCCGAGCCGGGCTGGCGCTCGGCCAGCGCGCCGTTTACCGCGCCGTTGATCTCGGCATTGCCATAGTCCGGGCTGCCCACCATCGTGAGCAGGTCGCCAGAGGCGACCTCGAGCACCACCACAGCGCCGTTGTGCACGTTGTGGGCCTGCTGGCTGGGGGTGGGCGTATTCAGCCGCTCCAGATGGCGCCGCAGGGCCGCTTCGGCGCGCTCTTGCAGGGGCAAGTCGATGGTCGTGTAGACGCGTAACCCGCCCGCGGCGATCTGCTCGGGCGTTAGCAGCCGGTCGAGCTCTGAGCGGGCATACACCACGGCGTGGGGCGCCCGCATGTCGTCGTTCTCACCGGCAAAGCGCAAGGGTTCGCGTGCGGCCTGCTGCGCCTGCGCCTCGGTGATATAGCCGTTGGCAACCATCAGCCCCAGCACCACCCGCTGCCGCTGCAGGGCGGCCTCGGGGTGGGTCAATGGGTCGTAGGTGTAGGGCGACTGGATGAGTCCGGCGAGCAGAGCACACTCGGCCAGATCGAGCTGCTGCACCGGCTTGCCAAAGTGCGCTCGCGAGGCCGCCTCGACGCCGTAGGCAAAGGCGCCAAAGTAGGTCTGGTTCAGGTACCTGGCCAGTATCTCGTCGCGCGAGTAGCGCAACGAGAGGCCGATGGCCAGGCTCGCCTCGCGCATTTTGCGCCTCAAGGAGAGCTCGGTGCGCTCCTGGGTGGGCAAGAGCAGCATCCGCGCGAGCTGCTGGGGAATGGTGCTGGCCCCCGAGACGATCTCGCCGGCGCGCAGGTTCAGCATGGCCGAGCGTGCAATGGCCAACGGATCGACGCCGGGGTGCGTGTAAAAGCGGGCGTCCTCGGTGGCGATCACGGCCTGACGGAGATAGAGCGGCATTTCGTCGAGAGCCACCGGCTGCTGTCGGCCGCCGGCCGGGTCCATCAGCTCATAGAGCACGCGACCTGCGCGGTCCAGGATCAAGATCGACGGCGCCGTCGACCCGGCCTCGGGCAGTGTCGTGTCGGGCAGCGGCCCGATGTAGACGCGCACGGCGGCTGACGCCAGCAGCAGGGCTGCGAGAGCCCATAGCAGAGTGCGACGCCAGCCAAAGCGACCAGACAAGGGCACAGCAAACTCCTGCAGGCAGTGTCACTGCATACAACGTCTGCCGTTGGTGTCTTGTTCCGCTAATAGTCGCGTATCAGCAGTGCGTCGAACAGCTCCTCGAGCGCGGTGGCGGCTGCACCTTGCACCCCGAGCCGCGCCCACAGCATACGGACCGCCTGATGGCGCTGACGAGCGCAGTCACGGCTATAGGAGCGGGCGCCCGCCCGCTCCAGCAGCCCCATGATCTCGGCATCGGCTGCAGGGCTCGAAGCGAGCTGGTAGTGCCGCTGGAGATCGCTCAGCCCACGAGCGGCCTCCCACTCAAAGGCATAGGCTACGGGAAAGCTCTTCTTCCGCGCTGCAATGTCGCTCTCAGCCGACTTGCCGGTGAGGGCCGCATCGCCCCAGATGCCCAGGATGTCGTCGACGATCTGGTAAGCCAGGCCGAGCTCCTGACCCAGTGCGGCCAACAGGTCTTGCGTATCGGGGCCGGCGCCGGCCAGCAGGCCGCCACCCTGACAGGCTGCCGACAGCAGCGCCGCAGTCTTGCCCCGCGCCATCTGCTCATAGGCATCGAGACCGATCGTGGGGTGCGTCTCGTGGGCGATGTCGAGGTATTGCCCCTGACATAGCGCCATGCAGGCCTGGTCGAGCAGGGCCACCGCCGCCAGCACCGTGGCTGCACCGTGCCCGGCAGCAGAGAGCCCCAGCAGCGCCAACCGCGCCAGGCACCACAGGGCATCGCCCGTGTTGATGCCCTGCGCCAGCCCCCACACCCGCCATAGGGTGGGGCGGTCGTGACGCAGGTCGCTGTCATCCTCGATGTCGTCATGGATCAGCGAAAAGTTGTGCACCAGTTCGATGGCCGTGGCATAGGGAACCGCCCGCCGCCAGTCGCCTCCCAGGCAATCGCACAAGGCCAGGCAGATGAGTGGGCGCAGCCGCTTGCCGGTGCGCATCTCGATGGGGGCGAGATCGGCATCGCGCCAGCCCAGGTGGTACTCCATCATCCCATAAAGCGGCCCGAACGCTGGCTCGGCGCACGCCAGCGCCTCGCGCAACGCTGCCTCCACAGCCGGACGATAGCGGTCGAACAGGTCAGACATGAGGTCCTCTCAGTATGATCGATGCGTCGATGGCGGCCACGTCGCCGACTCCGGCGGCGAACATGGCAATGGTGAGCTGCGCCGCAAAGACATCGATGGCGTCTTGCACCGCGGCCGCCGAGGTGGCCGCGGCCTGCAGCAGGCCGCCGGCCATGCCCACCGCACGAGCCCCCAGCGCCAGGCATTTGAGCGCATCGACCCCCGTGCAGATGCCCCCGCTGGCGATGATCGGCAGGTGCGGGCAGGCAGCCACCGTCTCGAGCAGCGACTCGACCGTCGACAGGCCCCAGTCGCGGAAGGGCAGTGCCACGCGTGCGGCCGACGCATCCGCGGCGCGATGTCGTTCGACCTCGCTCCACGAGGTGCCGCCCGCGCCGGCCACGTCGAGCGCCGCCACCCCCGCCGAAGCGAGCGCCGCCGCCGTCGGCCCGCTCAAGCCCCAGCCAACCTCTTTGACGATCACCGGCACCGGCAATGCCGTGCACACGGCCGCGATCTTGGGCAGCAGACCCCTGAAATCGGTGTCGCCGCCCGTCTGCAGGGCCTCCTGCAGCGGATTGAGATGCAGGATCAGCCCATCGGCCTGGAGCAGATCGACCAAACGCCGGCAGTCGTCGGTCGTGAGCCCATAGTTGAGCTGCACGGCGCCCAGGTTGGCGAACAGCGGCACATCGGGCGCCAGCTCGCGCACCGCCAGGGTCTCGAGAGTGCTGGGCTCCACGAGGGCCACCCGCCCAGAACCGAGTGCCAGGGCCACGCGACGCGACTGGGCAGCCTGCGCAAGGTTACGATTGATGCGGCCGCCTTCGGCTGTGCCGCCGGTCATCGCAGAGATAAGCAGTGGCGTCGCGAGCCGCCGTCCCATGAACTCGGTGGCTGTGCTGACCGCAGCCAGCGCGAGGTCGGGCAGGGCACAGTGGCGCAACCTGACGGCGCCGAGGCCGGTGTCAAGCCCCGAGCTGACGTCACGGGTCAACGCGATATCGAGATGGTCTTGCTTGCGCTGCACATGCTCCATGTCAGGGAGTGTATGCGCGCCGGGGTCTCCGTCAACTGGGCTTTGTCGCGCCCGGCGTCGGGTGCTATACTCGCCGGGCATCTGAGCCGCTGTTAAGGAGCATGTGAGCAGCCTGTCATCCACCTGCATCGACGTCAGCCACCTGAGCAAACGCTTTGCGCTGAACCCGACGCGACCGCGGTCCTTCCAGACGCTCTTTCTAGATACGCTTCATGGCCGCCGCAGCAGGCCCAGGGAAGTGCTTCTGGCGCTCAACGATGTCTCGTTCACTGTCACGCCCGGTGAGACGGTGGCGCTGATCGGCCAGAACGGCTCGGGCAAGAGCACTTGCCTCAAGCTGCTGTCGCGCATCATCGAGCCCACCGAGGGGCAGGTGCATGTCAAAGGGCGCCTGTCGGCCTTGCTCGAACTGGGCGTGGGCTTTCACCCCGAGTTGACCGGCCGCGAGAACATCTATCTCTATGGCGCCGTGCTGGGCGTACCTCGCAAAGAGCTCACGGCGCGCCTCGACGATATCGTCGCCTTTGCCGAGCTGGAGCGCTTTCTGGACGTGCCGGTCAAGTTCTACTCCTCTGGCATGTATGTGCGCCTCGGGTTTGCCACGGCCGTCAGCGTCGAACCCGATGTGTTGCTCATCGACGAAGTGCTGGCCGTTGGTGACCAGAGCTTTCAGACCAAATGCCTCGCGCGTATCGCTGAGATGCACGACCGCGGCGTAACCATCGTCTTTGTGTCGCACGATCTCGATACGGTCGCCTCATTGTGCTCGCGCGCCATCTGGTTCGATAGCGGCCAGCTCGCTGCGGACGGGCCGGCAGAGGCGACGATCGACCTCTATCTGACGGCACTCGAGGAGCGCAACCTCTTGCGCACCTCGTCTGGGGCTACAGTGGCCGCACTTGGGCCGGCGCCGACGGCTCACCCTGGCTCGGCCTGGGCCGACCAGAGCATCGCCACGGGCCACGTGGCGTACCGACGCCAGGGGTCGCTCGAAGGCCGCATTTCGAACGCGGCCTTTCTCAACGCCGAGAACCAGCCCACCCACACGCTGCAGACACGCGGACGCTACACACTGGCCATCGATTATGAGGCGCGCGAGCACATTGAGCAGCCGGCTTTTGGCTTTGCCGTTCACCGCGCCGATGGTTCGCACGTCACCGGCACTGACACCGCACTGTGTGGCGTGTACATTGGTCCCATCTACGGGCCGGGCAGGGTGACCTTTCAGGTGCCCGACCTCAACCTCTCTGCCGGCGACTATTTACTATCGGTGGCGATGCATAGCATCGACGGCCACGAGGCCTATGACTATCAGGACTGCGCCTATCCCTTTGTGGTGCTGGGTGATCGTTTGCAGGCGCGTGGCGAGGGCGTGATGGTGATGGCGGGCCGCTGGCGTCACACCAGGGGGGCCGTGCAGTGATCGGGGCATTGCGCGAGTTGTGGTCCTATCGCGAACTGGTGCGCGAGCTGGTGGTGCGAGACCTCAAGCTGCGCTACAAGAACTCGGTGCTCGGCTTTCTGTGGAGCCTGCTCAACCCGCTGCTACTGATGCTGGTCTTTACGGTCGTGTTCACCGTGATGGTGCCCAACGCCGCCGTCACCGACTTTCCGGTGTTTGTGCTGTGTGGCCTGCTCCCATGGAACTTTTTCAGCACCTCGGTGACGACCTCGGTCAACTCGGTCGTCGAACAGTCGCACCTCATCAAAAAGGTCTACTTTCCCCGCGAGATCGTGCCCATGTCGAGCGTCCTCGCCAACGGCGTGAACTTTGGGCTCTCGCTGGTGGTGCTGCTGGCAGCGGTGTTGATCAGTGGCCGGCCCATCCTGTGGGTGATCCTGTTCCTGCCCCTGATCATGATGGTGCAGCTCCTGTTCACGCTGGGGGTGGCGTTTGTCCTGAGCACCATCAATGTCTACTACCGCGATACCAGCGTGATCATGGATGTGGTGATGCAGGCCTGGTTCTTTGTGACGCCGGTGTTCTATCCCATCGACATCCTGCCCGAATGGACCAACCTGTTCGGCCTGGAGATCCCCGTGCGACGGCTCGTCTACATCATCAATCCTTTGGCGTCCATTGTGGCCAACTACCGCTCGGTGCTCTACGGCCAGGTGGACGGCGGGCCGCCCGGCGCGCCTGGCTGGGACTTTGTGACGCGCACCACGCTCACGGCGGTGCTGGTGTGCCTGGTTGGCTATGGCTTTTTCAAACGACACGCCGTGCGCTTTGCCGAGGAGCTATGAGGCCTCGCTGATCAGGCGCCCGTACAGCTCCACGAGCGCCTGCGCCTGCTCGTCGATCGTCGGCCCAGGCCGAATACCGCCAGCCAGACGCTCGCGCTCCTCAGGGTGGGCCGCCAGACGCTCCAAGATGCGCCGCAGCCCGGCCACATCGCCGGGCTCGAACAGCAGACCGTCGCTGCCATCACGGATGCGTTGCAGCCCCCCGATGCGGCTGGCGATCACCGGCACGCCCACATACTGGGCTTCCTGCGCCACCATGCCAAACGTCTCGGCCCACAGCGATGGCACGACGAGATAGTCGAGATCGACCAGAGCCTCTCCCACCCCATGCGGCGCCACAGGCCCCAGCAGGCGTATGCCGGGGTGCGTCGCCAGTCCGCGCAGCTGCTGCACATACTCCGGAAAGGTCTGCTGCGGCCCATAGATGCGCAGCTCGTGCTGCGGCGGCAGCGCTCTGAACGCCTCGACCAGCACGTGCACACCCTTTTGCCACGCCAGCCCGCCCAGATAGCCAAACACGGCGTGGTCGCGCGCCGCCGACCGCGTCGGCGCGCCGGCAAAGCGCAGCGGGTCGAGGCCGTTGTCAAAGGCGCGGATGGGCCGCTCAGCGAGCCCGGCGGCCAGGCAGACGTCGCGGGCCTGTGGGCTGGGCGTCAGCATTAGGTCGGGGCGCAGGGCGCTCTTGCGTACATAGCGGTTGCGCCAGGCGAGCAGCGGCGACAAGGGTACGGCCAGCAGCGCCGCGGCCACCCGATGCACCCCTCGCCCCCGTAGCAGGCAATAGACGCAGGCGCTCGGCGACTGCCCGGGGCACAGGCTGCCATCGGCGCGCAGCAACTGGCTGTTGGCGCAGATGTGCCAATAGTCGTGCAACGTTAGCACCGTCGGTGTGCGGCCGTGTTGTCGCGTGAGCTGGGCGCTGACCCACTGCAAGCTCTGCACGTGGATCACCTCGGGCCGCCAGCAGCGCAGGAATGAGGCATAGGCGCGCTCGATCGTCCGGCTGCGAAACGTCCGTACGAATCCCGCCAGCGGCCCGAGCGACCGTGGGTCGGGGCGGTAGGGGCGCACCAGCGTGATGCCCTCTCGTTCGGTCTCGCCTGCTGCCTTTTGATCATCTGTCGGGCAAAAGACGGCCACGCAGTGCCCCAGCGCCACTAGCCGCCGGGCGAGCGTCCAGGTGTACACCTCAACACCGCCGAGGTGCTCGGGCGGGAGCTGATGCACCACCAGGGCGATTTTCATCGGTGCACCCCGCTGGACTCGCCGCTGTGGCTGGCCGTAGCGCAGCGATAGGCGTACTCGACGCGATCGGCCACCGCCGCCCAGGTGTAGTGCGTTGCTACCTTGGCCTGTCCGGCAGAGCCGAGCCGCTCGGCCAGGACACGATCGCAGAGCACGCGACGCAGAGCGGCTGCCAGTGCGTCGACATCGCCCCAGGGCGCCTGCAGCCCATCGACGCCGTGGGTGACCAGGTCTGCCGGGCCGCCCACGTTGGCCACCACCACCGGTTTGCCATGCTGCCACGCCTCGAGGAGCACCAGGCCGAACGAGTCAGTGCGCGAGGGCAGCACCAGAGCCCGGCAGTGCGCCAGCAGCCACGCTTTGGTGGGCTCGCCGACCAGCCCCAGCAGGTCGATCGGCAGCCCCTGCCTCCGGAGCCGGCTTGCGAGCCGCTGCGCCTCTGGAGAGGGCTGCCCGGCCAGCGCGAGTCGACAGGCGACGCCCTGGCGATGTAGTTGCGCCACGGCGCGCATCGCCAACAGCGCGCCCTTGTCGTGGCTGACCCGCCCGAGAAAGAGCACGATCGGCGCCTCGCCCGTGGTCAGCTCGCCGGGCAGGGTGGGGGGCGGCACGTCGAACGCGGCCGCATCCAACGCCGGGGTGGCGGCGCCCACGATGTGCAGCCGCGCCGGTTCGACGCCGAGGGCGATGAGGCCGTCGCGCTCGCTGGGTGTGTTGGCCAGCACGGCGTCAGCCGCGGCCAGGGCGCGCCGCTGATGGGGCATGCCATTGTTACGCCACACGCTCCCTGTGCGCCCGCCCCCGATATGGAAAAAGGGCGAGGTCACATGCGGCACGCCGAGCCGGCCGGCGATGCGCCCTCCGGTCAGAATGCATTGCTCCCACGAGATGTTAAAGCTGTGCACGATGCTCACAGCGCCCACGTCGGCGACAGCCTGGTCGATGCCCTGCAGGCCGGGAAAGCGCTGCCCGCAACGCTCCAGTGGCGCCAGGGCCAGGTCTCCCAGCATGCCGAGCGCCGTCATGGCCTTGCGCAGGGCCAGCATCGCGAGCCGCCTGCCCGCAAATCCCCGCAGCGGCAGCCTGATCACGGTGATGCCGACGACCGGCCTGTCGTCGACCGACTCTCGGGAGCCCGTGCCCGACCAGAAAGCCTCGGCCCGCTCGCCCGCCGCCGTAACGACGACCATGCGGTGCCCGCGAGAGGCCAACTCCTGCGCCAGCGCCGCCACATAGCGCTCGCCGCCGCCCTCCAGGGGCGGGTAGCCGGGCGTCAGCATGAGCACGTTCATCGCGGCCACTCCTCATACCCTACACTGAGACCATAGAGCCGCAGCCCCAGCTCACGAGTATCGCTGCCGCCGCCATGCTCTGCGGGCACGTAGGTGTCAGAGAGGAGCGTGATCTCGAGGCCGGCTTCGCCCACATCGTAGAGCGCGGGCGACAGCGCCCGTAGCTCCACCGGCTCGCCGTTGGCCGGCACAGTCGTTCGCAGCAGTCGCTGGCCTTCTGCCCAGACCTCGATCCACGGGTCGGGCGCCCGCCAGGGGCGCAGACCGGCCACGGTGGCGGCCACCTCGAACGAGGCCGCCTCGTCGTCCTGGTTGGGCCACGGCAGCCGCACGACCGCCCGGCCAGCCATCCAGCGATAGGGCAGGGCGCGCAGCGCGTCTTGCTCATACCCGTAGAACCCTAACATCAGGTAGGGGTAGCTGCCCGCACCGAGCGGCACTGCACCCCAGCGGGCCGCCGGCGGCGCAGGCTCCTCGTCGACGATGGCATAGACATCCACCAGGAACGACTGCCGTGCCAGGCTGCGCCAGTTCGGTGGGCCGTCGGAGCGGTGTGCCAGCACGGGGGTGTACACCTGCACTCCGCCGACCGGCACGAGGGCCTGATCGACGGGCGCAAAGCGGCGGGTCACATCGCTGACCAGCCAATAGGCCGGGCGGCCCTGCTCACGGGCCGCGGCCAGCAACCTGGCAACCGGCGGCGCCTCGGCGTGCAGCACCTCGGTTTGCTGCAGATGGTAGACGGTATGGCCATAGATCAGAGCGAGCGGCTGGGCGATCTGCCGGCTGATGTCGCCATCGTCGAGCATCAGCAGGGCACGAGGCTCGAGCAGCGCGTCGATTTCGGCCAACTGCGACCACACGTCCCGTCTCTCCTGGTGGATCGTCAAGGGCAGCGTCGTCGCACCGGCCGCGATGACCAGCGCCCCAGCCAGTGCGCCATAGCCCACGCCACGCAAGAGCCGGGCGGGGCTGCGCGGCAGCAGTCCACGGCGCAGGCCCTCGATCAGATGCTGCGCGGCCAGCGGCGCGCCCAACGCCAGCGCCGGCATCACCAGCGGCACCGCGCGCCGCATGACCCAGGGATGCACGAGCGTGGTCTGCGGGTTGGCCGCATATAGCAGCGCAAAGGTCACCCCCAGTGAAGCCAACGCGCCAACGGCGCGCTGCTGCTCTGAGCACAGCAAGGGCGCCAGTAGCAGGCCCGCCAAACTGAACAAGAGCGCTGGCAGCGACCAGTATTGCACCAGCCACCCCGCAAAGGTGCGGCCCGGGGGCCCCGAGAGGCTCTGTACCAGCACGATGAGCGCGAGCAGCCCCGACAGGCCGGCCGTCAACCAGGCGCGATGTCGCGCCTCACCGAGCCAGGCGAGGGCCTTCTGCGCCCCACGCCGTAGTGGAGCGACGGCACAGACAGCGCCAGCGCCCGCCAGGGCCACACAGGCGATGCCCACCAACGGCTGGGCGCCCTGCGAGAGAGCGCCGATGCTGCGGCTGTACAGGTAGGCCGGCGACGCCAGAATGGCCAGGCCCTGGCCGACGCCCAACGCGGCCAGTCTCCACACCCAGATACGCCCCTCGGCGCGTGCGCGGGCCGGCGCATGCCACGCGAGCCAGCCCAGCAGCGTGCCGCCGATGAACGCGCCCTCCAACCGTGTCAGCGGCAGCAGGCCCAGCAGCAGCGCCTCGGCCGCGCGCAAGAGAGCGCGCTGCGCCTCGTCAGGCGCCGTGTCGGCCTCGGCCTGGAGCCAGAGCACCGCCATCACCAGCGCCTGCGTCACCGGCTCTGACAGCAGGTGGCGGCCGAACCAGACCTGCGGAAAGCTAAAGGCCAGCATCGCCCCGGCCGGCAGCGCCAGGCGCCAGCCAGCGGACTTGCGCAGCAGGCCGATGAACAGGGCCAACGATAGCAGGGCCATCGCCGGGCCGGCCCAGATCACCCAGCGCGCGCCCAGCAACAGCCCCAGGCCGGCCCCCAACACCTTGGTCGTGGGCAGGTAACCGATTTCGACCCGCTGACGATAGAGCAACGGCTGAAAGAACGGCCCCCAGAAGCGCGTGCCAGCAGGCGTCGACACGTTTTCGGGGAGCAGGAACTGGCGGCCATAGTCCAGCAAGTAACCCTGGTAGTCGCCCTCATACCCGGCGGCCGTGGCTCGCAACGGATAGATGCCGGGCTCGTCGTATGGCAGTTCGCCGCTTGCGGCCAGGTGGATGGCCCCCAGGGTGTACACGCCAGCATCGTCGGTGACCACGAACGACTCGGCCGGGCTCGCCAGCAGCACCGCCGCCAGCGTCAGCAGAGCGCCGACCAGCGCCAGCGAGCGGCCGCGAGGGGGCAGTGCGATCGGCGGCAGAGCGACGCGCTCGGCGCCAACGATGGCGCGCCCGACCACCAGCACGGCTGGCGCCAGCAAGAGCGCGCCCAACAGCCAGGGCCAAAAGGCGCCGGCCATCGCCAGCAGCACGCCCAACCAGAGGCTGACGCCCAGGCCCAGCAGCGTCAGCCACCCGACGGGTACAGCGCCTTTGCCCGGGCGCAAGAGCGCCCACAGGCACCAGCCCACACTCAGGCTCACCGCAGGCCACGCGAGCAGCGCCACCCACTGCATGATGGCGTCGAGCAGAATGGTGGCATCTAGCGTGAACATCGCGCTACCACCGCGTCAGGTCAGTGATGCAGCGCGCCAACGCCGACGACGTTCCGGGCGGCAGCCGCTCCAGACCCAGGCTGGCGACGCTCCGTGAGACCAGCCCGTACAGTGACTCTTCGACCAGCGACGCCGGCGCCCGGGCCGAGCCACGCCCGCCCTCGAGGCAGGCCTGAAGCCAGGCCCGCAGCTCGCCCTCGCACCCACGGTGGTCAGCGGCCGGCGCCGCCAGGGCAGCAACCTGCTGTCTCGGGGGCTGCCGACTCGCGTCGAGCGCTTGCTGCAACCGCTCTGACAACAGCGGGGCGCGGCCGGTAGCATCGCGGACCCCGATGGGCATCGTGATCACCCAGGGCGCCAGCGCCCGTGCCAGTCCATCCAGGAGCGCGATGGAGCGGCCCTCTGGTGCGGGAGCAACGATGACGCCCGCAGCGCCGCCGATGAGGGTTGCCGCGCGCGCATAGGCCTCGGGCCCGAGCAGCCGCACCCGACCTGTGATGCCGCAAGCGCGCAGCCACTGATCCCAGAGCTGGCGATGCTCGCCACCCAGCACCACCAGATGGACATCGCCTCGCTGTTGGAGCACGGGCGCGCTAGCCCTCGCGATCGCCGCAATCCACGCAGGGTCGGCCAAGCCGCACGTGAGCACGTAGGGCGCGTGCTGAAACTCTTGGTGAGCTTGACCACACGGAGCCGGCGGGCAGGGGGGCAGGTAGAGCACCGGCAGGTGGGGCAGAGCCGTGCTTAGCAATCGCTGCCAGTCCTTCTCGGGCGTCAACAGGCCTCGGAGGCGCCCGTCCGCTTCTGCCCACTGCCAGGGCGCCACGCCCAGGTCGCCCACGTACAGCACCACGGGCTCGTCGATATCGCCAAGTCGCGCCCGCAGCCAGTCGGCGCTGTCGCGGCCGACGGGCAGGGCTGTTACATCGGCCGCTACAGCAGCCGCGGTCGACCAGCGGCTGGCTCTCCAACCCGGCCGAGCGGCCAGCGCCTCCTCGGGAAGCTCGTCTCCAGGCGCCACCACGTCGACGCCGTCGGTCAGGTGCGCCTGCAGCGCCGCCAACATAGTGAGGGCCGACAGGTCGCGCCGCCAGCGCGGCGGCAGCAACACGCCCAGTCTCACGTCGGGGGCCTCAACAGCCGCGCGATGGTCGCATCCCAGGTGATGGCGCGCACCCGTTCGCTCGCGCGCCGCCCGAGTCGCTCGGCCAGCGCACGGTCCTCATAGAGCGCGTCGAGGCGCGCCGCGAGCTCACGTGGATTGCGCGGATCGCAGCGGTAGCCGGACTCGCCGTCTACCACGAACTCGGCAGCGCCGCCGCTATCGTGCGCGGTTAACACGGCCTTGTGAGCCTTCATGGCCTCGATGGTGACCAGCCCGTAATCCTCGTCGACCGGCCCGTGATAGACGGCCAGGCAGCGCGCATACAGGTCCAGCAGGCGCTCGTTGCTGACATAGCCAAGGAATTCGCAGCGTCGCGCTACGCCCCGCAACCGCGCCAGCCGCCGCAGACGGGCGCTGTCCTCGCCGGCGCCGGCAATGAGGCAGCGCAATGGCGTCTCGACGTGGGCCAAGGCCTCGATGAGCACGTCGACGCGCTTGATGCGCGTGAGCCTGCCCACCGACAGCACGTAGCCATCGTAGGCATCACAGCGCAGCGCGCCCTCGAGCGCCGTGGGCGGGTAGAGCACTGTGGCCTGGATGCCGTTGTGGCGCTCGAGGCGCTCGGCCACGTTCTGCGAAATGGCAAACACAGCCTGCGACTCGCCAATCGTCAGCGTATCCATCTGCACGATGGCAGTGCGTGTCTCGCGGTCCTCTGGCGTGTTGCCCATAAAGCTGTAGGGCGTGCCATAGAGGTCGTAGGCCTGGCGCAACTGATGCATTAGCCACGTAACCTTGTGAGGGTGTTGTACAGCATAGGACGGGTGCTTGAGGCAGATCACCCGGTCGATGGGCTGCTGCTGATAGGTGTGCGTCAGGCTCAGCATGCGCCAAACAAGATAGTTCTTGATGATCTCTGACCTGGGCTGCCACTGCTGGGGAATCTGGACCAGCTCTGCCTGATGGCCGCGCAGGCGCAACTGCCGACAGACCTCGCTGGCATGGACATCAGCGCCACCCCGCTCAAAGGGCACCTGGGTGCTGCAGACCACGATGCGCATGCTAACTTACGCCCTTTTCGGCCGCGATCGCGAACCATCCCGACGCCCGACCCTCTGGCCCTGGCGCCGCCAGAGGCGGATCCACCGCTGCAAAGCCGCCTGCCTGCAGCAGCTCGCCGGCCAGTTCAGCCGTGTAGGGGCGGCAGGCGAGCCCATCGGACCAGACCCAGTCTGCGGTGGCCGTATCATCATGCGGGTCGACGCTCTCCAACAGCAACAGGCCATGAGGCGCCAGCGCACGCCAGGCCTGCTGGACCGTCAGTAGCACGCCAGCCACGTCGAGCCGCCAGAGCCCGCCGGCCCAGACGATGCCCAGCAGCGAGTTGTCGTCGACAGCCGCCAGCGTTGCGCGCGTGGCATCAGCGCTGGCCTGGCCGTCCGTCGCCGCCGGGGCTTGGGCGTCGACGTGCTCCTGGCTCGGCGCGCCCAGCTCGATGGCATCGAGGCCGAGGGCTCGCGCTTGACCGCATACACGCGTTGAGAGCAGGCCCAGCACCAACACCTTGGTCGGGCCCGCCGGCTCGAGATGCCGCGCCAGCGCCAGGCGTGCCGCGAACGCGTTGAGGTGATCAGCGCCCAAAGGACAGCGCTTCAGCGGCTGTCCCGACACCATGGACTCTATCTGCGCCATCCTGGCCGCTGGCGGTAGTGAGGGCAGGTCAGTCGCGTTGGCCTGCAGCTGCGTGACCACCCTCTGCAGCAGCGCCAAGGTTGCACTGCGCTCTGACCAGGCGGTCGCCGACTCTTGCGCGATCTCGCGATAGACCGCCTCGAGCGCCGCCACGACCTGGTCGTTGAAGGCATTCTGCTGGGCGACGATGGGATCGATGTACCACCGCAACAGGCGTCGCACCACTCTTTGCAGCAGGGCGACGACCTTTGGCGCCAGCCCTTTAGGCCAGCGCGGCCATCCGATGGGCAGGTGGCTGTTGATCCACTTGTGCAGACGCAGGTCGGTCAGGGGTTCGTGCGCGCCGTTGCTTGCGGCCGATAGCCTGCGCAGGCGCAGCTCGGCCTCGAGGCGCGCCGCCAGCGCCTCGGCATCGCCCTCGTTGGCCGCGCCCGGCTTCAGGCCGTCCTTGCTAGCGTTGGCCATGGCGAGCTAGGCTCGACTGAACGCGAACGCTGCAGCGCCGATCACGCCAGTACCTCGATCGTAGGAGCGATCTCGCGATAGAGCGCCGCCGTCTCGTGCGCCGTCCGCTGCCACGAGAACTCGCCGGCCCGCATGAGGCCCTCCACGCGCATGTCGTTGCGCAGCGCGTCGTCTCCGGCCACCAGAGCAAGGGACTCGGTCATGCTCTCGAGGCTGTGTGGGTCAAAGTAGCGCGCAGCGTCGCCGCCCACCTCGGGCAGGCTCGACGTCTCGCTGGCGCAGACGGGGCAGCCGCAGGCCATCGCCTCGAGCACCGGCAGGCCAAAGCCCTCATAGTACGACGGCTGGGCGGCTAGCCAGGCGCCCGAGTAGAGCGCCACCAGGTCGTCGTCGCTCACATAGCCAGGCATCTCGATGCGATTGCTCCACGGCAGCGCGCTGATCTCGCGCATCGCGTCCTCGAACAGCCAGCCGCGCGCGCCCACCACCACCAACACATCGGCCAGGTCACGGCGGAACAGCTCTCCGCAGGCGCGGGCCAGCGTGGCGATGTTCTTGCGCGGCTCGAGAGTGCCCACTGCAATGATATAGCGCCCGTGCAGGCTGAACTTGCTGCGCACACGCTCGATCTCGGAAGGCGGCGCCGGCGCAAAGCGCTCGGCCGCAGCCTCGGCGATGACCGTGACCTTTTCGGCGGGAATGCGGTAGCGTTCAACCAGGTCGGCGCGGGTGGCGCTTGAGACAGCAATGATTCGCTCGGCGTGCCGGCAGTAGAGCGGCACGGCGTTTTTCAGGTAGACATAGTTCGCCTTGCGGTGATACTGCGGATACAGCTCCCAGATCAGGTCGTGCACGGTGAGCACCGCCGGCGCCGCAACCGGCGGCAACAGGTGCTCGGTGGCGTGGAACACCTGACACTGTGGGGCCAGCCTGCGGCTCGACAGCCCCAGGGCCTGCGAGGCCAACACGGCCGCTCTCCAGGGCCGATATCCCAGGCGCGTGCCACTCACCGGGATGCCCGCCAGGTCTTCAGGCGGCATCAGCGTTCCGAGACTGTTCTGAAACAGGCGCAGTTGCGAGCCTAGCACGGGCGCCAGGGCTCTGGCCAGGCTGCCGGCATAGCGGCTCAGCCCGGCCTTGGCATGCACAGCAGCCGAGATGTCCACATAGACGCTCATAGCGAGTTGCTCTCATGAGATAGGGCGTCGCCATCGTCGTCGCGAGCGGCCAGCACCTCTGCAGTGCCGGCCGTCTCCATGTCCAGCGCCAGGTTGCCCACCTTGTTGCCGCGCACCACAAAGCGATCGGCGGCGCGCTGATCGCCACGCTGAAACGCAGCGATGAGCGCGGGCAGTTCGCGCTCGAGCAACTCCTGGCGCAACTCGGCATCGCTGACGCGCGACACCATGGCACGGATGGCCTCGACCGTCTCGGCCAGCCACTCCGACGTCAATGACACGCCCGGCAGCAGCGAGACCGCCATGCTCTCGTACCCGACTTCCTGCATAGCGATCGCCAGGGCACGCGCGTCAGCGTGCAGCGCGACGGGCCTGCCCAGGGCCTGACCCAGGCGCGTGATGACATCGCAACGCCGGCGCCAGGTGAGCGCCGTGGGTGCGTCGGTCGGCGCCAGGACATCAGAGATGCGCAGGTGTCCGCCGGGCACGAGCACGCGCCACAGCTCATCGAGGAAGGCGCGATAGTGGGGCAGGGGCACCTCGCGCAGCGAGGCGTTGACCACGCACAGGTCGACAGTGCCATCGGCCAGGGGCAGTTCGCGCGGACGGCAGCACACGCGCTCCACGGGTAACTGCGCCGCGAGCTCGGCCACAGCCGCCAGCGCCGGCTGCAGATAGCTGGCCAGCACCACGATGCCACCGGCGCGCTGCGCCTCCTCAGCCAAGAGCTGCAGCAACTGGCCAGTGCCCAGGCCGATCACGAGTGTCACGCCTGAAAGATCAACGCCGCTCCAGAGGTCGGCGCCCGCTTGCTCGCGCACGGTCATCCCGCTTGCACCATCCCTCAGCAAGTAGCCTGACATCGATGGTAGGTGCAGCCCGGCGCACTGTCAAATGCCAGCGGGCGCGCTTTGACGCCCAGACGTTTCGCGCTTAGCATCCACCTATCGTGCGATCTCACACACACCACAATGGAGGACGACATGGCGATTTTGGGCGCGCATCACATCGCTTTGCGGACGAGCCAGTTTGCGGCGATGAAGGCGTTCTACACCGAGGCGCTCGGGTTTCCGGTGATCGGGTCGATCCCGGGCTCGGATATCTGCTTTATCGACATCGGGGGCACCACCATCGAGCTGCTGCCGACGGCAGAGGGCGCGCCGATCAAGCCGATGTGCGGCTTTGTGCACCTCGCCTTTGAGACCGATGACACCGACGCCACTTACGCGGAGCTCGTGGCCAAGGGCGTGCAGTTCCACGTGCAGCCGCGCGACGCTGGCGATATCCGCCTGGCCTTTTTCAAGGACCCTGACGGCAACGAGCTCGAGATCTTTCACAGCCCAACGCTGACCTGGCGCTAGGCAGCACTGTAGAGGATAAGCAAGAGGCCGGCCCGTCAGGGCCGGCCTCTTGGCTGCACTTGACCTAACCCCTGGGCCAGATGCGATCCAGCGAGTCGGCCGTGGCCTTGACGGCCTCGTCGGGGGGCAGTTGGCGCACCCAGTCAGAGAAGGGCTCGACGACCACCGGGCCGTCATAGCCCATATCTACCAGCGCCTGCATAAAGGTGCCGATATCGATGACGCCCGTCTCGCCAGGCATGCGCCGCACGAGGTCGAGCTGCTCGGCCACCGGCACGCCGGCGGGCGCGTCGTTGACGTGCACCAACACCACACGGTCGTTGGTGAGAGCGCGCAGCTCGGCGACGCTGCCGCCCGAGGTGTACCAGTGGTAGGCATCGAGGAGCAGGCCGACGTTCGCTGCGCCCATGGCGTCGATCAACTCAAACAGGCCCTGCTGGTTGTGGACAAACGGGTACTGGGCCTTGGCGCGGGCGGTGGCCGGCCCGACGTACTCGAGGCCCAGGCGCAGCCCTTCGTTGGCCAACACCCCCGCGGCCGCCGCGAGCCGGTCGCGATGTAGCGCCAGGTTCTCGGCATAGGGCAGCGTGTCGCTGCCCGGCGACAGCCAGGTGTTCAACCGGCTGCAGCCCACGGCCTTGAGCATAGCGGCATAGGCCGGCAGCGACTCCATGCCGCGCGCAAAGGCCTCGTCGGTGTTGCGAAAGTCGACCGGCAGGCCCGCCTCAGACGCCAGGATGCCGGCCTCGGCCAACAGGGCCTTGGCGCCCTCGATGCCGTACGCCTCCAGGTCATTGCGGTCGATCGAAACCCCTGCAAAGCCATGCGCTTTGGCCAGAGCCACTCGCTCCGCCAGGTTGGCGCGAACGCCAATGGGACCGGTTGCCAGTGATCGGTACATCATGCTCCCTCATCGTAAGAGTATGCTCGCTGATCTAGCGAAAGTAGGCGTCAAAGCTCTCGCAGCGCTGCCCCGTGGTCTTGCGCGCCCAATAGACGTTGGTGCGAAAGAGACTCTCAAAGGTGCCTGCGTCTGACCAGAAGCCGTCCAGCAGCGCCCACCGCAGCTCGCTGCGCGCCACATAGGCGTTGTTCACATCGGTGATCTCGAGTTCGCCGCGCCTGGAGGGCTTGATGGTGCGAATGATGTCAAACACCGCCTGATCGTACAAGTACAGGCCGGTGACGGCATAGCGGCTCTTGGGCTCGCTGGGTTTTTCCTCGATGGCAATGATGCGTTGCCGGTCGTCGGGCGCGAACACAGGCACGCCAAACCGCTCGGGGTCGGGCACCTCTCGCAAAAAGACCATCGCCCCGCGCTCAAAGCTCGCCACCGCCGGCCCGATGTTGGCGTCGGTGGTGTTGTCGCCCAGAATCACGGCGATGTTGCCGCCATCGGCAAAGTCCTCGCACAGCCGCAGCGCATCGGCAATGCCGCCCTCGGATTCCTGGTAGGCGTACTCGAGATGCGTGATACCCAGCTCCTTGCCGTTCCTCAGCACCCGCACAAAGTCGCCGGCGTGCGGGCCGCCCGTCACGATCAGGATCTCAGTGATGCCGGCGTCGACCAGCGTGGCGATGGGGTAGAACACCATCGGCTTGTCATACACCGGCAGCAGGTGCTTGTTGGTGGCGTAGGTCAACGGATAGAGACGAGACCCGAGGCCCCCCGCAAGAATGACACCCTTCATGTGCGTTACTCCCTGTGTAGCATACGTCTGTCGAGCGAGCTCACCAGGCCGTGTAGCCGCCGTCGACCAACAAGAGGTGGCCATTTACCAGAGCCGCAGCGTCAGATACCAGATAGTGCACTGCGCCCAGCACGTCGTCGGTGGTGCCGAAACGCCCTGCCGGGATACGAGGCAGATTCTCGCCGATGAACGCCGGGTCGTCAAACATGCTGGTGGTGAGAGGCGTCGACACAAAGGTGGGCCCCACCGCATTGAACGCCAGCCCATAGGGCGCCAACTCTACCGCAAACGCCTTGCACAGGTGGGCCAGCCCTGCCTTGGTGATGGCATAGATGGCCCGATCATGCATAGCCACCGCCGCCAGCTGCGACGCGATGTGCACGATGCGGCCGCGCCCTTGCGGCAGCATGGCCCTGGCTGCCGCTTGCGTCACAAAAAAGGCGCCCTTCAGGTTGACCGCCAACATGCGATCCCAGTCGCCCTCGGTGTACTCGAGCACCGGCTTGCGGATGTTGATGCCGGCGCTGTTCACCAGCCAGTCGAGCCTGCCAAGCTCTTGGGTGGCCTGTGCCACCATCTGCTCGATCGAGGCCAGCGAGGTGATGTCGAGATCGAGCGCCAACGCCGGGCGCCCATACTGCGCCAGAGACTGGGCCGTTAGCTCTGCCTGGGCGCGTTGCGCCGGTAGATCGGCGATGAGCACGTCAGCCCCGGCCGCTGCCAGGCCGTGCGCCAGGGTCTGGCCGATGCCCCCTGCGCCGCCGATGATGACGCCTGCCTTGCCCGTAAGATCGAAAGAGGCCATCTCGACAGCATCTCCCTCTGGCTGTAATATACGAGCGTACGGGAGCATCATAGACCAGGCGGGCTGCACTGTCCAGCGTGGCTTGACCGCCGACCTCTGTCGTGATACCGTTGCGGTGATTAGCGTGCACTTGTCGCCCGTATTAGCATCACCCAAATGCGTTCTTGCCGCCAACGTTGTAAAGAGCGGAGCCGCCCGTGGCCAGCCCAACGCCGACCGTTGAAGACTATCTAGGCGCCATTTACACCCTCGCGCGCGATCGCGAGCCGGTCATAGGCCGCAAGCTGGCGAGCTGGATGGAGGTCTCGCCGCCCACGGTGACGGCCACCATCCAACGTATGACGCGTGATGGGTGGGTGGTGATGCACGACGACAAGACCATCCATCTCACCAGCGCCGGCCTCGAGATGGCCGCCTCGGTGGTAAGGCGGCACATGCTAACCGAGCTGCTGCTGGCGCGTGTGCTCGGGGTGCCCTGGGCGCGGGTCCACGAAGAGGCCGATCGCATGGAACACGGCCTCTCATCCGACATCGCTACGCGCGTGGCCGAGCTGATCGACGATGCCGAGCTGTGCCCTCACGGCAACCCGCTTCCTGGCCACGAGCAAGAGGCCGAGCGGTTCGTGCCTCTGCTCGATTGCCAGCCCCAGGGCGTCTATGCGCTGGCGCGCGTGCATGAAGAGGTCGAGCGCAATGCTGAGCTACTGCGCTTTCTCGAGACGCACGACCTGGTCCCCGGAAGCATGTTGCGCGTCGTCGAGCTGTTGCCTTTCAACGAGACGGTCACCGTAGCGACGAGCGCAGGTCGTGTGGTCCTCGGGTATGCGGTGGCCCAGTATCTATGGGTGTGCCCGGCGCAAGAGCAGGGTGGGGCAGAGTTCGAATCGTCTGCTGCGCCCGCAGCCTAGCCGATCAGGGAGGGCTCGATGGTCAAGTCAAAGCAGCTTTGGGTCGGCGCAGATCTGGGCGGCACCAGTATGATGGCGGCCGTCATCGATGTGTCGACGGGCGCGGTGTTGGGCGAGGCCAAGCGGCGCACACGACGGGAGCTGGGCGCTAATGCAGTGACCGAGCGGCTGGTCGGCTGCATTCAGCGCGCCATCGACCAGGCCGGTGTCAAGCGTGCGCGCGTCCAGGGCGTGGGCGTGGGGATTCCAGGGCCGGTCGATCCGTCGCAGGGCAGGGTGGTGCGGTGCGTGAACCTGGGGCCTAGCTGGGACGGTTTCGCCCTGCAAGAGGCGCTGGAGCGCCTGCTCAACATGAACGTGACCATCGACAACGATGTGAACGTGGGCGCCGTGGGCGAGCACCGCTTTGGCGCTGGCCGGGGCGCTGATGACCTGGTGGTGATGTTCGTGGGCACCGGCATCGGCGGGGGGCTGGTGCTCGACGGCAAGCTCCGCACCGGCTACCGCTACTCGGCCGGCGAGGTGGGCCATATGGTGCTGATGGATGGGGGGCCGCTGTGCGGCTGTGGCGAGCGTGGCCATGCCGAGGCGCTGGCCAGTCGCACGGCCATCGAGCGGCGCATTCGCGAGGCGCGCGCTGGCGTCGATGGCGCTGTCGTGGCCAGCGGCGATGATAGCGACGAGGGTTCGGCTGACCAAATGCCCTCGGGCGAGATCCTGGCCGCGCTCGAGGCGGGCGACCCCGTGGTGCAAGAGGCGGTGGCGCAGGCGCAGCACTACCTGGGGCTGATGGTGGCCAACTGCGTCAACATCATCGATCCCGAGGTCGTGGTCATCGGCGGCGGGGTGCTCGAGAAGATGGGCGACGTCTATCTCGAACCGGTGCGTGCGGTGGCGCGTCAGCATTTCATCAACAAGGATGACATAGACCGCGTGCGCATCGTGACGGCCGAGCTGGGCGACCACTCCGGCGTCATCGGCGCGGCGGTGCTGGCGAGCCAGCGACTCTGAGCCGCGGTCAGCCGTCGTTTGTGGGGGCGTCGTCGCTGACGGCGCCCCGTCTACGCTGGGCTGCGGTGGGGCTCAGGCCATAGGTCGATACCATGTCGGCGAGGCGCTCCTCGTCTGTCTCCCAGGCATAGACCACGCGCGTGGTATCGGGGTGCTGGTGTCCCAGCAGTGCAGCGACCCATTCGAGCGGCATGCCCTCGTCGAGCAGGTCTTGGGCGCGGCGATGGCGTAGCGAGTGTGGCGAGGTGTTGTCGTACAGCCCCTCGGCCTGGGCGGCCCTCTTGACCAACTGCCAGGCGTATTGCGGCGTGATGCCCTCGACCACGCCGGTCGCGGCCGGCTCCTCGTCGTCTTCGCGCGCGGCCTTGCCTCGGCCGTGCGAGGCAAACAGTGGGGCATAGACGCCGTCGCTGCGCTCGTGGCAATAGGCTTGCAGCAGCCTCTGGCTCTCCTCTGATAGGAAAACCGTGCGCGGCTTACCATTCTTGGTCAACGTGAGCCGCACCTTGTGGGCACGGCCGTCGAGCACGTCTTCACGGGTGAGAGCCAGCGCCTCGCTGATCCGCATGCCGGTGTCGTACAGGAGGCACATGAGCGCGCGGTTGCGAAGCAGCGCCAGCCGTTTGGGCCCGACACGGTCGGGCAGGGGCTGGCGCAGATAGTGGGTGATCACGCGGGCGACATCGGGATCGGTCCGCCGCTGCTGATAGCCGGTGCGGCGAGTGCCACGGCCGCTGTCGATGCGCCGCAACATGCGATCGTATGACACGCCCGGCGGTAGCAGTTCGTGCAGGTCGAGCCAGTTCATCAGGCGCTTGGCCGCCACCAGGTAGGTGCGAGCAGTGCGAGTGGGGCGCAGCTCGCCACGCGCGCGCGCGCGCAGGTCGGGATAGCGGTCGCGTAGCCACAAGGCAAAGCGCTGCAAGAGGTCTTCGTCGATGGCCCCGAGCTCGCCCTGAGCCTGCGGTGACTCCTCGAGAAAGGCGAACAGCGCATTCAACCCGCAACGGTAGGTGCGCTTGCTGAGAGGGGAGAGGTCGAGCGCCTGCAGCATCTGCTCGGCCTGGCCGGCCAGCTCGCTATTGGCCGAGCCGGTAGCAGGAGAGGGGGGTCTGGGCTCAACGGTCATAGGGGCGCCTCCATGCAGTGCCTGAGAGTAGTTTATTTAATCTTTAATAAATAATATAATAGATCAGGCCTGATGTCAAGCGATTTCTGGCCGTCCAGACCCCTATCACCCCTCTTTGAGCCGCAAGGGCCGAGAGGGGTCGACACGCGCGCCGTGTCGCCCACGCTGGTTGGTGCGCCAGTGTCGGCGTGCTATACTCGGCTAACGAGACGCTGTGACTGTCAGATGTGACGCGAGGTGGACGATGGCTTTCTGGGATGCCGTCAAGCGTGTGTTAGGGCTCGGGTCTGGCCGTGCTGGAGGCTCCTCTTCTGCGTCGGGCGGCGGCGATCCCGATGGCGTCTATCTCTACTGCCGCTGCAAGAACTGCGGCGAGGCCGTGGCGGTGCGCCTCAACAAGCGCAACGACCTCTCGCGGGAAGAAGGCGGCCCCGGCACGTTCTTTGTGCGCAAAGAGGTCATGGACAACCGCTGCTTTCGCCTGATGCAGGCTGAGGCCTGGTTCGATGACTCCTATCGCGTCGTCACCGCCGACATCGAAGGTGGCACCCTGCTGACACGAGAGGAGTATGAAGCCGACCGCGCCGCCAGGGCTGCAGGCAAGCCCGCCTGACGAAAAGCAAGACGCCGCCGGGCTGGCCCGGCGGCGTCTTCGATGCCTCGCAAGAGGCAAGAGTGATTATGTCAACTAGGCCCCGGCCTCGTAAGTCAGGATGATCGCCTGGGCGATCTCTTTCATCGACTTGCGGGTGTTCATCGACATCTTCTGAATGCGACGAAAGGCCGCCGATTCGGTCAGCCCCTGGGTATCCATCAGGATGCCCTTGGCACGATCCACCAGCTTGCGCGTCTCGAGCTGATCGGCCAGGTCATCCACCTGCTTCTGCAGCTCGCGAAACTCGGCAAAGCGCTCCAGCGCCACCTCGATGGCCGGCGCCAGATCGGCCTCCTGGATCGGCTTGACGAGATAGTTGACCACGCCGGCCTCTTTGGCGCGATCGATCAGGTCTCGCTGGCTGTAGGCGGTGATCAGCACGACAGGAGCGATGCGCTCCTCGGTGAGGTGCTTGGCGGCGGTGATGCCGTCCATATCTGGCATCATGATGTCCATCAGCACGACGTCGGGCCGCAGTTCGCGCGCCAGGTTCACGGCGCTGCGGCCATCGCCGGCCTCACCCACCACGAGATAGCCCAGATTGCTGAGCATCTCGCGGAGATCCATGCAGATGACCGACTCGTCGTCGGCGATGACTACGCGAATGCGCTCCAACTCGGCACCTCCCTTGCGCTACTTGGGAAACTCGATGTCTGCCCTGGTCTCTCCATCGGACCGCGATATCGTAAGGACGCCACCCAGGTCGCGCTCTACCATACCGCTCACAATACGGAGGCCGAGGTTTGCGTGCGTGCCCAGGGTAAAATCCTCGGGCAGGCCCTGACCATCGTCGCTTACCATGATACTGGCTTTATCACCATGGTCAACTAGCACCACCTGGATTGCTCCTCGCGTCCTGCCCGCCATGCCGTGCTCGATGGCGTTCTGCAGCAGCTCGTTGACGATCAGGGCGCAGCGCGTCGCCTTGTCGGCCGGCAGCCAGATGCTGGGCCCGTCGACGCTGAGCCTGATCTGCTGCTCGGGCGCGATCAGCCCCTGTTGCACCTGCTGGACGATGCGGTGGGCTACGTCGAGCAGGTTGATGTTGCCCTTGTCGTTCTGCGACAGAAACTCGTGCACCACCGCCATGCTCATGATGCGGTTGACGGTCTCATCCAACAGCAGGCGCGTCTCGGCATGCTTGGCGCGGCGGGCCTGCATGCGGGTGATCGAGGCGATCACCTGCAAGTTATTCTTGACACGATGGTGCACCTCGTGCAGCAGCGACATGCGGCTGGCCAGCTCGGCTTCGGTGCGCAGGCGCTCGGTGGCGTCATGAACCAGTATCAGGGCGCCCCGCGGACGAGTCGCTGCCCGTGACGAGGCCGAGCGCGTCAGCAGCAGCAGGTGCCACGGCAGCGAGCGCACCGGGAGCGCCTTGTGGATCAGCACGCGCCCATGCTCCTGCTTCTGGAGCTGGATGGCCCTGCGTTCGTTGATCGCCTCGAGCGCGATCTCGTGGTCGACGGTGTCGAGCTCGCTGAGTCGGCGCCCCAGCAGGCTGTCGCGATAGCCCAGGTTGCGGTATTGCTCAGCCGCAATGCCGCTCATATAGAGGATGCGCCGGTCGGTGCTGACATAGATGACGCCGTCGTGCTCGCCAAAAGGCGATAGTGCCTCGGCCCCCTGCAGCTCGCCGCGCATCACCATCACGGTCAGAGCCAGTAGCGCGTACTGGAACACGCGGCTGCGTCGGCGGTGGCGCTCATGTTGCAGCCAGTAGGCATCTTTGACCAGGTAGGCGATTGGCTGGCCGTGGGCGCCCCACACGGGAAGCGACTGACGGGCCACGCTGGCGCCTCTCACCGAGACGGTGTCGACCAACAGCGGCGATAGCAGGCGCCGCCACAGGTTGGGCTCTGATGCGTCGGAAGGCAGCGGCTGCCCCACGATGCTCTCGGCATACAGAGGGGTGGCAGAGTGCGGTCGGGCCTGCGCTACGATGCGGCTTTGGCCCCCGGCGCCACGGACCACAAGGAGCAGGTCGGCCCGTGAGACGTCGCTGAGGATGCTCAGGTCGGCGCTGACCTTCTCGAGGAGCTGCTGGTCTCGGTCATCGAGCCCCAGCGCGGCAAAGTCGGAGTGGACACCTGGCGTCATTGCTTCATTATACCACAGGTCACCCAGGCCGACACCCTTCCGGACCTTTGTCGACCCAACGTCCCTCTGCTATAATCCGAACGCTTGGGCGCCCGGCGCGACGGCTCGGCAGGCTCACGATCATGCCTCAGGAAGGACCTTTGCATGCACTATGTCATTCTGGCACTCAAAGGCGTTGCCTACGGCGTAACGCATGTCGTACCGGGTATCGGAGGCGGCCTGGTGCTCATCGTGATGGGCATCTATGAGCAGTTTGTCGAGGCGGTCGGCAACTTTTTCCTGGATCGCCAGGGCCTCGGGCGACGCCTCGTCTTTCTGATACCGCTCGGCATCGGCATGGTGGTCGGAATCCTGCTTTCGGCCAAGGTGCTGGCGGGCTTTCTCGAACGCTACCCGGCCGAGACCAACGTTTTCCTGATGGGCCTGCTCCTGGGCACCATTCCCTCGGTGTTCAGGTTGCATGGCGACATGCGGCCCAAGCCTGGGCGCATCGTCGCGACCGCGGTTGCCATCGCGCTGGTGGTGGCGCTCAATCTGCTCGAGGGGCGCATTGCCTCCGGCTCCAGGATGACGATCGACGATCTCTCGCGCCTGCCTGGCGCGGCCTATAACCTGCTGATCAGCTTTCTGGGCGGTGGCGCCAGTGTCACGCCGGGCCTCGATGGCTCGATGGTGCTCATCCTGGGCGGCACCTATGAGCCGGTGCTGCAGTCGGTGAGCGAACTGATGCACCTGGTGATCCACTGGCTGCCGCTGGTTACCACGGCAGTGGGCGTGCTGCTGGGCATCGTGCTGTTCTCCAAGAGCATCGACGCGCTCATCAAGCGCTCCCCTGGAACGGCATACTATGGCGTCCTGGGCCTCATCCTGGGATCGGTTTACGCCCTGGTGCCCGAGCAGGCGCCTGTGGCGCCGTGGTGGGTGTTGGTGCTGCTTCTGGCGGCTGGCATCGCGCTGGCCTATCTGGGAGGCAGAGGCGAGCCCGAACAAGCCTGACGGAGGACGATGATGGTCAGCGCTGACTATAGGCTGAGTCTCAACTACGCCAGACGGGTGCCGGTGGCTGTCATCGGCGGTGGCGACCGCTGCGTTGATCTGATCCTGCCCTGCCTGCGCTATCTACCCTTTGATCTGGTGGCGCTGGCCGACGCCGATCGGCGGCGCGGCATGCAGGTCGCCAAGATGTTTGGCGCTCAGCGGTTCTATCCTGACGCCGAGACGCTCTTGGAGCGCGAAGAGGTGCGCGCCGCCGTTTTCTCGCTGCCCCCTCTGGCAGATGGCGCACTCCCCTACCCTGCTGTTGCCTACACGGCTCTGGCCGCCGGGGTGCACGCCTGGGTCGATGCGCCTGCGGCCAGCACCGCTACCGAGATCACCAAGCAGTACACCGACGGCGCGATCCGTGGCCGCTCCTATGTGATGGGCGGCTATCGACGACCCTTCATGCCGGGCTACAGCGCGCTCAAGGCTGCCCTCGCCGAGGCCGGCGTCAGGCCTGATGCCTATAGCCTCTGGTGCGCCCTGCCCGCCCTCCCTGCCCTGCCCACCGCCATCGACCAGGCCGGCGACCTGCCAGCACTGTTGATGCACCCGTTGGCGCTGCTCGTAGACCTCTTTGGCGAAGCCAAGTCGGCCGAATGGTCGTGGCACGCCGATCGGCGCGGCATCAGCGTGACGTTGGGCTACCCCACGGGCCTGGTGGGCTCGCTGCAGCTCATCTGCGCCCGCGCCGGCACGCCGTCGATGGAGGCGCTGCACGTCCATGCCGGCGACACTGTCTGGCGTGTGCACCAGGGCCTGGAGATGGCGCGGCTCGACGCCCCGACGGCAGGCCCTACTGGGCCTGGGGCCATCCACGCTGGCCCGGCTGAGGGGGGCGCGAGCGCCCTGGCCGCAACCGGCTACCTCGGTTCGCTGTTGCACTTTGCCGAAGCAGTGCTCGCAGAGCGGCCGGTTGCCCGGCTCAACGTGCTGCATCTGTTGCAGATGATGACGATGCAAGATGCGCTCCGCTCGGGGCGCGAGCGGCAATGGGTGTCACTGTAGGTCGGCGTCGTCGTACGTAGCAGGAGGACACGCATGAAGCGACCATTTCCCTTGGGAATCAGCGCCACGCCAGACAGAGTGTCGCAGCTCGTAGGCTACTATGACTTTATCGAGCCGCCCGGATCGGCCGTTCTGATGGGCTTGCAGGGCGATGCCGCCTACGAACCTCAGCGGCGTGCCCTGGCCGCTAGCCCACTGCCCGTGGGCGCGTTCAACGTGCTCGTCCCCCCCAGCGTCAAGCTGGTGGGCACTGCGGTCGATTGGGCGCAGGTGGAGCTGTATCTCTCGCGCGTGGTCAACCGCGCCGCGGACCTGGGCGCCCGTGTGTTGGTGTTCGGCAGCGGCGGGGCGCGCAATGCCCCCGAAGGCTTCTCCAAAGAGGCCGCCTTGGACCAACTGGTGCGCGTGCTCACGATCGGCGCCGACATCGCCGACCACCGCGACATCAGCTTTGTCATCGAGGGGCTGCGCAGGCCCGAGTCCAACATGATCAACAGCTTTGGCGAGGCGTTGGCGCTGGCGCGCCGCGTCGATCGGCCCAGCGTCAAGGTGCTGGCCGACATCTACCACATGGTCGAAGAGCTGGAGCCGTTCGACGCGCTCCGTCAGGGCGCGGACCTGCTCGCGCACGTTCATCTGTCGGGCGATGAGCGTCGCTATCCGGGGTATGGTGAGTATCCGCTGCGGGCGCTCCTGGACGTGCTGACCGACATCGGCTATCGGGGCGCCATCTCTATCGAATGCCGCTGGGGCGATGACTTTGCCGGCGAGGCGCTCTACGCAGCCGGCTATCTGGACGGCCTGCTCTCGTCATGAGCCAACGAGGCGCCCTTTGATCGCGCGATCGGGGGCGCCTTGGCCGCACAGCCAGATCGCAGCATCACGACCAGGGGTCGACGATATCCTCTTCCTGGTCTTGCGCCTGCTCCTTGGACGCAAACACGCGTTTGAGGAAGGCGTTCAGCTTGGTCTGGAACTCTTGGCCGATGCTCGACCAGTCGGCGTCGGGCGTGGTGCCCACCACGCGCGCGATGCCGCTGCGCGTCGAGCGCTCCACCGCCTGCCCGATCTCATCCCACTCGGCCTCTTCGCTGGCGCCCACCGCTTTGGCGGCCGTGCGGCGCGCCGCATCGTCGGTCGTGCGCCCGATGGTCTTCCAGTCGGCGTCTTCGGTCGCGCCCACAGTGCGGGCGGCCTCTCGGCGCACCTGGTCGCCCATCTGCTTAAAGAGCTCGCGCCACTCTTGGGCGCTGGTGCTCGCTCTGTCCTTCTTCTCGCTCATGTCACCCTCCCACAACACCGGCCACACTGACAACTATACGTCGTCTGCGTGTCAGGGTTGCACTGCGCCCCGGGCCGCTATGCTGGCGACGTTGCCGGCGCAGCCTGATCCAGCTCGCGCAGCTCGCCGGTGACCGTGAACACCACCCGCTCGCACACATTGGTCACACGATCCGCGGCCCGCTCCAGGTTGTGTGCTGCCCACAGCATATAGTTCGCCTGTTCCATCGTCAGAGGGTCCGCGATCATGGCCCCCAAGAGGGTGCGGTTGGCCTCGTTGTAGAGAGCATCGACGAGGTCGTCTTCGCGAGGTATGGCGCGGGCCAGCTCGTCATCGCGCCTTATAAAGGCGTCGATGGCGCGGCCGAGCATGTCCAGAGCAAGGTCGGCCATGCGCCCGATCTGTATGGGAACCGACAGGGGCGGCTCGGGCCCTAGCAGTTGCGTGATCTTGGCGATTCCTTTGGCATAGTCGCCGATGCGTTCGAGCTCGGTCACGATCTCGAGCACGGCGGCCAGCACACGCAGGTCATCGGCCATGGGCTGCTGTGTGGCGATGAGCACCAGCACATCCGACTCGATGGCAAATCGCCGCCGGTTGACCTCGATGTCGCCCGCAATCAGCCGCTGTGCTGCCGTCAGGTCGTGGCTCTGCAGTGCCTGCACTGCCTCTCTGACGGCGCGCATGACTATGCTGCCCAGCGTGACGATGTCGTCTTGCACCCGCTGAATCTCTCTATCGAGCGTTCTGGTGCGCATGGGGCCTCTCCTCGCTCTATAGCTTGAACACCTGCAGCACCTTCGGCCCTTCGGCCGTCTGTAACTGGGCGACCACCTCGACGAGCCGGGCGAGGGTCGAGTTCTGCAGCTTGCGTCGCAGCAGCTCGTCGACCTGAAAGACGCCGGCGGTGCTATCGAGCAGCACGTTGATGCGAATGGGACGCTCGTCACCCTTGTCGATCGACACGGCCTTGATGGCCATGGCCGAGACCGAATGGATATTCACCTGGCCCGCCTCAAAGGGGATGCGCGAGCGCCCCTCGGTCATGTCGAGCGCGTCGGCCACCTTGACGACCCCGGCCTCGAGGGTGAGGCAGCCCACGTCCGAACGGTGGGCAGCGATGCAGTGCAGCACTTCAGCCACGATGACGGTCAGCGTCGGCTCTTCATAGAGCCCGGCCAGCAACTGGCGCGCCTTGGGGTACGCCAGCACCAGGCTGTGCTGCTCATGGTCGTGGCGATGGATGGCGATGCCGATATCGTGCAGGCAGGCCGCCAGAACGACCACGACCTCGGCGTCGGCGAGCTCGCGCGCATAGTTACTGACGATGCTCGGCGTGATGCCCGCCTCGACCAGCAGCCGCAGCAGTCGCAGCGCGGCGTTGGCCACGATCTGGATGTGCACCTCGCCATGGTCGTTCATGCCGCCGCGGTCGACCGCGTTGATGTTGGCCGAGCGGTAAAACTGCAACAGCTCCTGGTCGGCGTTGATGGCCGCCAGCAACGCCTGCAGTCCGGCGTTGTGACGGACGGGCATTCTCAGCATGTCGCCTCCTCATCCAGTGAGCTGCAATAGTCAACCACGCGCTGCGCCAACTCGTCGCGCACCACCCGAAAGGCGTTGACGCGCTCTTGTCGCGAGCCCCTGGCCGGTGCGGGGTTGCGCCCACCGCTCTTGTCCAATGCTACATGGGGCAGCCTAACACCTCATAGTCAGCCTGTTAAGGCTCTGTCAAGAGCCGAGCCTGATGCGCTTGGCAGGGCGCCTCAGCGCGTGCCCCCCCGTGACCTGGGCTAGGCAGCCGGCGCCCGTAACACGGTGAAGAAGAACCGGCTACCCTTACCGGGCTCGCTCTCGACCCAGATCTGTCCGCCATGGGCCAGCACGATATGTTTGGCGATGGCCAAACCCAACCCCGTGCCGGCGGTAGACCGCGAACGGTCAGCCTTGAAAAAGCGCTCGAATACCCGCTCATGCAGGGCTGGCGGGATGCCGACGCCTGTGTCGCTGACGCTGACCACCACCCTCTCATCTGCGGCGCGCGCCTCGATCTGAATGGACCCTCCGCCGGGGGTGAACTTGATGGCATTGTGCACCAGATTGGTCACGACCTGCTGCAGCCGCTGACCATCGCCCAGAACCAGGGGCAGCATGTCGGGCAGATTCAGGGTCACTGTCAGGCGTGCACGCTCGGCCTGGGGCAGCAGCCGCTCGACGGCGGCTCGCACCACCGGCGGCAGCGCAATGCGCTCCAGTCGAATGGGCACTCGCCCCGACTCGATGCGCGAGAGCTCGAGCAGCTCTTCGACCATCTGTGACAGCGCGTCGATCTCGGCATCCATGCGCTCCACAAAGCGCCTGGCGGCGGGCGGGTCATCGAGCGCCCCGGCTGCCAGGGTGTCGACAATGGCGCGCATGCTCGCCAGCGGAGTGCGCAACTCGTGCGAGATGTTGCTCACGAACTCGCGGCGCATGCCTTCCAGACGTCGCACGTGCGTCAGATCCTGCAACACCACCAACCGAGTGCCCGGTTCGACATCGTCCAGGGCGCTCACAGTGATTTGCAGAAAGCGGTCACCCAGGTCCACTAGCTCTGATCGGGAGCTGCTGGCATCGAGGGTCGCCTCCCACACCTTGGCGAGCTCAAAGTGCCGCACCACCTGAGTGAACGACCGACCGAGCGCTTCCTGTTGGGTGGTGAACAGGAGCTGTTGCGCTGCGGGGTTCATCAGGGTGACATTGCCTTCGCCGTTGGTGATGAGCACTGCGTCGGCCATGCTGTTGAGCACGCCACTGAGCCGCGCAGACTCGGCGTTGAGGTGCGCGATCGTGCCCCGCAGCCGCTCGGCCATCTCCATGACGTCGTCCGTGAGCTGCCCCACTTCATCGTTCGATGACGCCAGCAGGCGTTGATCGAGCTCGCCATCGGCGAGGCGGCGCACGAACGCCGAGAGCCGCCTTACCGGACGTGTCGTGCTCTCGGCAACCAGAACCGCCAGCACGAGCGCCATGGCCGAGGCGCCGGCTGCCACGCCTGCCAGCACCCGCCGCATGGCATCGAGCTGCGCGCTCAGGTCGCGCTCTGGGAGCGCCACACGCACAAACCCCAGCGGCTCGTCGCCTGCGGCGATGCTGACGGCCGCATAGATCATCTCCACCCCGATGGTGTCGCTCGGGCGCACGGCTGTGCCCTGCCCCGCGACCAGCGCCTGCTGTATCTCGGGGCGATAGAGATGGTTGCGCATCTCGGCGCGATCCTGGTCGGTTTCGGCCAACACCGTGCCGTCTGGCGCGATCACAGTGATGCGTGCGCCGAGCAGTGCGGCATAGTCAGAGGCTATGCTGCCCACTGACCCCAGGTCTCCGGCTGCCAGCGGCGCCCGCAAGGCGTGCCCCACGAGCCGCGCCTGTAGCATCAGATCAGACTGGGCTTCGTCGAGCGCCACTCGCTTGAGCGTGCCGGCGAAAAAGAGCGACAGCCCCAGAATGGTGACCATGATCAGCGCCAAGTATGGAACTGCGATGCGCCAGCGAATGGTGCCGCGTGCACGCATGGGCTCACCCCTCAAAGCGATAGCCGACACCTCGGACGGTGACGATGCGAACAGGCTGCGAGGGGTCAGGCTCGATCTTTTTGCGGAGCCAGCGAATGTGCACATCGACTGTGCGGCTGCCTCCGCCGTAGCTCCAGTCCCAAACACGCTCCAGAATCAGATCGCGCGAGAGCACCATGCCGCGGTTGCGCGCCATAAAGGCCAGCAGCGCGTACTCCTTGGGCTTGACGTTGAGCACGCGTTGCCCCAGAGTGACCTCGTGGCGCTCCTCGTCAATGCACAGGTCGCCAAAGACCATGCGCCCGGACGTGGTGGCGCCCAGGCTCGCGAGCGAGGCCTCTTGCTGCATCTGCACGCGCCTGAGCTGTGCCTTGACGCGAGCCAGTAGTTCACGCATCGCGAACGGCTTGGTCACATAGTCGTCGGCGCCTAGCTCGAGCCCGACGACTTTGTCGACTTCGTCGGCCAGCGCGGTGAGCATGATGATGGGCACGCTGCTGCTCTGTCGCAGGCGCCGACATACCTCGAGGCCGTCCAGGCCCGGCAGCAGGATATCCAGCACCACCAGGTCGGGCCGGCCGGTGAGCCCGAGCTGTAGGCCTCTCTCGCCATCGCTGGCGGCCAGCACCTCATGACCCTGCCTGGCGAGGCTGTACTCTAGTGCCTCGAGCAGGGCCGGCTCGTCCTCAACCACCAGAACCCTGGCCATCGGCCTTCTCCTCTGAGGCGCTCCCCGAACTAGACGAGGCGCATGGCGGTCACGTCGGCCTCGCGCGGCGTCAGCACCGCTTCCAGTTGCCCCGACGTCACCCCGTCCACCTGCGCCCAGTCGTCGATCGCGAGCCTGACGACGGCCACCGTGGCCGTAGGTAGCCCAATGTAGCGCAGCGCCAGGTCGCGCACCAGGTCCTCGAGCGTGGGATTGTGCCCGATGAGCAGCACCGTCTCGCCCGTGCCCCGCTCGGCCAGCACCCGCAGACAGGCGCCCGGCGTGCTGTCGTACAGGCGCCCGTCGAGCGTAATGTCGACATCGTTCAGCTCACGCGCCACTCGCTTGGCCGTCGATCGCGCTCGCCTGGCCGTCGAGGCCAGGATCAGGTCGGGCCTCCACCCCAGGCGGGCCAGTTCCTGCCCCATCTGCTCGGCCTCGTGCCTGCCACGGGCGTTGAGCGGGCGCTCATGGTCGGGCAGCTCGCCGTTGCTCCAGCTCGACTTGGCGTGGCGCATCACCAACAGCGTCTTGCTCATGATGCCTCCCCGCCCTGGCCAAGCGCCTCGCGCAGCACGCACGCCAGCTCGGCAAGCCCTGCGGCCACATCGGGGCCGATGTTGATGGCGACGGCCCGGCGACCTGCATCGTGCAGAGCGCGCCAGTCGCCCAGGGCCTGCGCCGCCTTGAGCACGCCAAAGGAATAGCTGCGCCCGGGGATCTCGAGGTCGTGCGCCTCGTCCTGCACAATCTGCACGAACAGGCCGCTGTTCGGACCGCCCTTGTGTAGCTGCCCGGTGCTGTGCAGGAATCTGGGGCCATACCCCAGCGTGACAGGCACGCCCAGGCGAGCGCCCAGATGCTCGCGGATCGCTTCCAGCGCCCGAGCGTTGTCCGTTGAGCGATCGACATAGGCCATCAGCGCTACATACTGGCCCTCGTGGGCGGGGCGCAGGAACGATCCCAGATAGTCTGCCACGCCAGAGCCCTCACCGGCCGGGCCCGAGGCCCGCAGCCGGCCCGCGGCCACGGCGGTCTCGAGCTGCGGCAGCTCTCTGGTGGCCTCGTAGGCCTGGATGGCCTCACGCGCGCTGTTCTTGGCGGCCTCAACGTTGGGCTGATCAAAGGGGTTGATGCCGAGCAAGTAGCCCGCCAGCGCCGTAGCATATTCCCAGCGATAGAACTCGGCTCCGAGCGCAAAGGGCTCGTGCATCGGGATCACCACCACCGGATGGCCGTCGCTCGCCAGGCGCCCCGCAAGAGCGTCGCTGGCCGTGTTGTCGTCTGTCGCCAGCCGTAGGTAGGCAAACAGGCGGTCGCGTCCCAGGCGGTCGCGGCCCGCCAGTTGCTCTCCCTCCACCGGCAAGATGCCCACGCCGCCCTTGCCCGTGCTCTCGGCGATCAACTGCTCGGCCCACGGGCCGAATGCAGCCATGCTCGGCGAGGTCATCAGGGTCAGCTTGTCGGCCGCCAACGGCCGGGCGAGCGCGCAGGCCCCCATGATGGCCCCCAGCACCGCGCCGGGGTTGTCGGCAACGGGCGCAGTGCTGCGGCAGGCCCACGACATTTCACGCGCCGAATCCAACAGCCGGTCGAGGTCGATGCCCAACAACGCAGCAGGCACCAACCCGTAGAGCGACAGCGCCGAATAGCGCCCGCCGATGTCGGGCGGGTTGATGTACGTGGCTCGGAACTGGTCTCTCGCGGCCAGGCGGGCCAGCGGCGTGCCCGGGTCGGTGATGGCGACAAAGTGATCGTGCCAGTCGTTGCCCACCGCCGCGCGCATCCGTGCCTTGAAGTAGGCATACAGGCTGTCGGTCTCCGCCGTGGTGCCCGACTTGCTGGCCAGGATGAACAGCGTCCTGCTCAACGGCGCCTCTCGCTCCACGCGCCGGATCTGAGCCGGGTCGGTCGTGTCCAGCACCACCAGCTCGACGTCGTCGGCCTCGCGCGGCAGAGCCGCGGCCATCACCTCGGGCGCCAGGCTGCTGCCGCCCATGCCCAGCAGCACCACTCGCGTCAGCCCGGCCGCCCTGATCTCGAGCGCCAGCGCCTCGAGGCGGCTCAACTCGATGGCCATGTCCTGCGGCAGGCTGAGCCAGCCCAACCGATCCTGCACGTCATGCGCCAGCTCGGCGCTATCAGGGGCCCACAGGCGCCCATCGCGAGCCCACAGGCGTGCGGGTGCGTCTACTTCCGCCAGAGTCGCCAATGCCTCTTTGACGGCAGCAGCATGTCGGCCGAGGCTGACATAGGTGTCTGGCCCCAGTTGCTCCATGTCGCCGCCAAGCTCCGGTCTATCGTTGAGAGCCGCCATCCAGATCCTCCAGACAAGGCATAGTGGCACAATACGCCACTATATCACGCTAGCATAGGCGTCTTTGAGCGTCAAATTCGCTGCTATTCACGTAGGCGGCGGTCAGCACAATTGCCGCGCGCCGGGCTCGCGTCTATCATACAGACCATGCTATACACCGACCGATAGGAGGGCGCGTTGCGAATCCTACCCGATATCACCGCAACCATTGGTCACACGCCGCTCGTGCGCCTGAACCGCGTAGCCCGGGGCGTATCGGCCAATGTCGTCGTCAAGCTCGAGTCGTTCAACCCCTTGGCCAGTGTCAAAGACCGCCCTGCGCTCAGCATGATTCAGGCGGCCGAGGCCGACGGGCAACTGGCCGCCGGCGGCACGGTGGTCGAGCCCACCAGCGGCAACACCGGTATCGGCCTGGCCTTTGTATGTGCGGCGCGAGGCTACCGCTGCATTCTCACCATGCCAGACTCGGCCAGCCTCGAGCGGCGGCAGTTGATGCAGGCCCTGGGCGCCGAGGTGGTGCTGACGCCCGGCGCCAGCGGCATGACGGGGGCCATCGCGCGCGCGCGCGAGATCGCCGCCGTCATCGAGGGCAGCTTTGTGCCCATGCAGTTCGCCAATCCGGCGAACCCTGCCGCCCACCTGGCCACCACCGGCCCCGAGATCTGGCAAGACACCGATGGCGCCGTCGATATCGTGGTGGCTGGCGTGGGCACCGGCGGCACTGTGACGGGCCTGGCCCAGTACCTCAAGCCGAAAAAGCCCGGCCTGCGCGTCGTGGCCGTCGAGCCCTACCGGTCGTCGGTGCTGTCGGGGCTGCCGGCGGGCAGACACGCCATCGCGGGCATCGGCGCGGGCTTTGTGCCCGCGGTGCTGCGGCCCGAGCTGCTCGACGAGATCGTGCGCGTCAAAGACGAGGCCGCCGCTGCCATGGCCCGCCGGCTCGCCTGCTGCGAGGGCATCCTGTGCGGCTACTCGAGTGGCGCCGCGGTGGTGGCCGCGCTGCGCATCGCCGCTCGCCCCGCGAACCGGGGCAAGCTGATCGTCGCCATCGCGCCCGACACGGGCGAGCGCTACCTCAGCACCGGTCTGTATGGGCGCTAGAGGCTCTGAGCCCGCCACCCCTTGGCGCGGGCGGCTCGAGGCCTGGGCGCACGACGATCGCCTGATCGCCCTCACCCTGGCGCTCTTGCTGCTCATCGCCTATGGGCTCACGGTGCAGAGCCATGTGAACGGCAGCCGCTCGCCCTATGCCACCGACGTGGGCGAAATCCAGAACGCCCTGCCCCGCTGGGGCACGCTGCACTTTACCGGCTACCCGCAGTACAGCCTGCTGGGCTCGGCCTTTGTGACGGTGCTACGGGCTGTGGGGATTGCGCCGGCGCTGTCGACCGGCCTCTTCTCGGCGCTGTGGGCGGCGATGGCCGCAGCCCTGACCTACGTGCTAGCGCGAACGCTGGGCGCCAGTAGACCTGGGGCCACACTGGCCACCATCGTGTCGGGACTGTCGCTCTCGTGGTGGATGGACGCCTCGCTGGCCGAAGTGCACACCATGACCATGGCGCTGACCGTTGGCGCTGTGCTCGCGGCGGTGCGCTTTGCTGCCTCGGGCGCGCGCCGCGACCTGCTGTGGCTGGCGGCGCTGTTGGCCCACGGCGCTGTGCACCAGCGGGCCGTGCTGTTCGTGGCGCCCGCCATCGCCATCCTCGTGCTCGGCCGCTGGAAGGCCATCTGGAACGCCGCGCTGCCCATCGTGCTGCATGGCTTGGGGGCTCTGGCAACTTATCTGTATCTCCCCCTGCGCGCCTGGATGGGCGCTGACTGGACCTTTAACGCCCCCGGCACCTGGCGAGGCTTTTGGGGGCTGGTGCTCGACACCAAGTCAGAGCGCATCGTGCGGGCGCCGGCGGGGCTGGGCGAGCTCGCTGAGCGCGGGCGCGTCATCGCGCAATTGCTGCACGCCGACCTACCCTGGTGGCTGCTCTTGCTGGGGCTGGCAGGCCTGGGCGTGCTGGCGCGCCGCAGGCGGCCAGCGGCGTTTGGCCTGGCGACGGCGGCCGTCGTCTATGTCGCCGTCTCGGTCATCGTCTGGGAGGGGCGCGTCTCTGACGCGCTGCTGGCCGTCAAGCTGCCGGCGGTGTGGGCTTGCGCCCTGGGGCTGGCCTTCCTGGTTCCCAGGCAGGCGCCACGTTGGGCCAACACCGCCACGCTGATGCTCGCCCTGCCGCTGGCGCTCTGGCTGGGCTACCGTCACGCGCCGCAGGTATGGGCCGTCACGCGCGACCGCACCTACGAAGGCGTGGTGCACCGCGTTGCTCAGCTCTTGCCCCCAGACGAGCCCACCACGGTGTGGATGCCCTGGGGCCATGACTACTGGGCGCTGCGGTACGTACAGCGCTACGAGGGCGCCCTGCCTGGCCTCACCATCGCCGACCACAACGCCTCGCTCGAGGCCCTTCTGTCGGCCGGCCACCGACTGGTGACGCCACAGGAGACCTTTTACGTCTTTGCGCCCGCCTGGTTCGCCGAGCGCATGGGCGGTTTGGCCCTCTCAGCGCCGGCCAACGGGCTGGTGACGCTGGCGGCAACGCCCACGCTGGCCCCGGCGGCGATCGATGCCCTGCCGCTGGGCAATGGCCTGGCGGTGGCCTCGGGGTCGGTCAGGCGCGTAGGCCAAGAGGCCCTGCAGCTTGACGTGGCCTGGCTGGCCCTCGAAAAGCCCGCGCACGACTATGCCGTGGGCGTGCACCTGATCGGTGCGCCATCGCCCGGTGCGGCGCCCGGCCTGTTGGCGCAGGCCGATTCGCAGCACCCTGTGTATGGGTGGTATCCCACCACGCAGTGGGCGGCCGGTGAGCTGGTGCGCGACGTGTACAGCCTGAGCATCCCCGCAGGCGCGCAGCCGTCTGAGGTGCTGCTGTTCATGTACACGCACGACGAGGCGGGCTTTCACAATAGCGAGCAGCTACACCTGCCGGCGCCGTGAGCTAGAGATAGACGCTCGCGAGCAGGTGCGGCAGAACGTTGATCACCACCGCACCGATGATGACCGTGAACGAGATCATCGAGGCGGCAAACTCGGTGTCGAGCCCCTCGTTGCCGGCATAGATGAGCGCCGTGGTGCCGGCCGGCAGGCTCGAGCCGACGATGGCGGTGATCATGTCGAGGCCGCCGAGGCCGACCACCGTCCCCATGAGCCAGCCCAGCAGTCCCCCCAACACCATGCGCAGCCCCACGAACTGGGCCACCAGCCCCAGATGCCCCCGCCGCGGCCGCAAGAAGAGGCCCACGCTGACCATCGCCAGCGGCGAGTTGGCGTTGGCCAGCCGCTGCAGGGTGTTGCCCACCACGCCCCTGATCTCGATCTGCAGCAGCGACGCTGCCAGCCCAAGCACCGCTGCCCAGAGCAGCGGCGAGGCGGCCACACGCTTCCAGGCCGCGCTGCGCTGCAGCGGCGCTGTGCGTCGGCTGCCAAAGCGCTGCGCCAGCGTCAGGGCCACCGGCCCGGCATAGATGGCGTTGCCGACGTCATAGATGGCCATGTTGGCCAGCCCCTCGGGCCCATAGAAGAGCTCAAAGAAGGGGTAGGCAAAGATGGCCAGCACCACCATGCCCACCAGCAACACGCCCCTCAGCTCTGGCTGGTGCAGCAGCCGGCGCGTGGTGAGGTACATGATGCCCGCCAGCATGCACGGCACCGCCAGTGAGATGACCGGCAGCCACACCTTGGCCAGCGTGAGCTGAGCGCCTGCGATCGACACGATGATCGCTGCCGGGATGGTCACATAGTAGACCACCCGCGTGAGCACCAGTCCCTCTTTCTGGTTCACCAGCCCGCTCACTCTGACGAGCACGCCCACGCCGATCAGCAGCAGAATGGGCAGCGCGTCCACCAGGCCCTGTGGCATTGCGATCTCCTGTCTCGAGCTGCCGGCCATTCTAGCCGCGCAGCACGCGGCCCCCAAACCTAACGTACAGGTTCGAGGGCCGCAACCGTTGTGTGGGCGTCAGGTCAACGCACGGGCAGCCTGAGCACCGTCACCGAGTGCGGCTCAAACACCTGCACCAGGCTGGCGCCCAGAGGCGTCACCGCCACCTCACGCGCCATCACCTGTGTGGGGTCATCAAAGGTGTTGGTGGCCTTGATGTCGGCGCCGTTGATGATCGTGGCCGTGCCCGAGCCTGCGAATGCGCCCTGTTGTAGCACGATCTCGGTCTCGGCAGGCGACTGCGAGCGGTTGACCACAAACAACGCCACCTCACGGCCCCCGGCGATGGTGCCCGCCACGTCGAGCACGCGCAGCCCGCTGTGGCCGCCGCCCTCGAACGTCTCGCCCTCCCAAAACAGGTCGAGCGCCGTGTCGCCGGCCGCCCGCGAGATGGCCGCGAACGGATAGTAGATCGACTGCCGCAGTAGCCCGTCGGGCCGCGTGACCAGCGGCGCGATCACGTTGACGATCTGAGCGATGTTGGCCATCTTGACCATGTCGGCATGCCGGATAAAGGCGTTCATCTGCAACGCCACCACCAGCGCATCCTCGAGGTTGTACATCTCGGCCAACTGGTCGCCGCCGTGCGTGCGGTACCACACGTTCCACTCGTCCACCGCCAGATAGACCGGGTTCTTGAGCTTGAGACAGGAGCCCATGGCCTGCAACAGCCCCGCCGAGGCCGATAGGCGCTCCTCGAACAGCTCTGAGAGCGCCATGTAAGCCGCAAAGTCATCCTCGCGGTTGCCCACGTACCAGTGGATCGACATATAGTCGACGAGCTTGCCCGCCTGCTCCATGATGAGCTGGCCGCGCTCGACCCAGTCGGCGAACCAGCCGCTGGTCCACGACGCCACGATCTTGATGCTGGGATCGACCATCTTCATCAGCTTGGCGAACTCGGTGCACGCCCGGGCGTATTCCTCGGGTGTCTTCATGCCCATCTGCCAGGGGCCGTCCACCTCGTTGCCGATGCCCCAGTAGCGCACCCGATGCGGCTCAACCGCGCCGTTGGCGCGGCGCCGGTTGGCCCAGTAGGTGTTCTGGGTGCCGTTGCAGTACTCGACCCAGTCGCGCGCTTCGCGCATGTCGCCGTCGCCACAGTTCACGGCGATGTACGGCTCGGTGCCCACCTGACGACACCAGGCCACAAACTCGTCAGTGCCAAACGTGTTGGGCTCGACGGTGTGCCAGGCTAGCTCGGGCCGCGCTGGCCGCTCGCTACGCGGGCCGATGCCGTCTGCCCAGCGGTAGCCCGAAACAAAGTTGCCGCCCGGGTATCGTATGATGGGCATGCGCATCTCGCGGAGCGCGGCGATCACATCCTTGCGAAAGCCCTGCTCGTCGGCCAACGGCGAGCCCTCGTCGAACATGCCGCCATAGATGCACCGCCCCAGGTGCTCGGCAAAGCCGCCAAACACATTCCGGTCGAGCGCAGCGATGGTCCGTTGTGGGTCGATTTTGATCCTGTTCATCTGCCTGCCCCTCTGCTCATGCTGTCAAGAGCTGCACACCCCGATTCTACCCGTGCGCCAGGCGCCAGACAATCGGGTTGGACAACCACCGGCGGCGCACCTAGAATGCCGCAAACGAGCATCGAGGAGAGCGATGGCGGCAAGCAACCTCCCCCATCAGATCATCAACAGCGTGGCCCCCATTCGTGTGTGCGACAACGGCGGGTGGACCGACACCTGGTTCGCCGAGCGAGGCGCCATCTTCAACATCGGCGTCTACCCCTACGTCGAGGTGCAGATCGACGTGTATCCGCGCAGCGAGCGCTCGCAGCGCGTGATGCTCAACGCCGAGAACTATGGCGATCGGTATGCCGTCTTTCCGCGGCGCGAACAGCACGAGTGGAGCCGCCATCCCCTGCTCGAGGCGGCGATCGACCTGATGGGCGTGCCGGGCGACCTGGCGGTCGAGATCTCGATCTACTCGCAGGCGCCGGCGGGGTGCTCGACGGGCACTTCTGCGGCGGTGACGGTGGCGCTGATCGGCGCTCTCGACCTGCTCACCCCCGGCCGGCGCACGCCTCTCGAGGTGGCCTATGCCGCCCATCGCATCGAGACCGAGATGCTGCACCAGCAGTCTGGCATTCAGGACCAGCTCTGTGCGGCCTATGGCGGCATCAATTACATAGAAATGTTCGCCTATCCCTACGCGGCTGTGTCGCAGATCCTGGTGCCCAACGACATCTGGTGGGAGCTCGAGCGTCGGCTCTGTCTGATCTTCCTGGGGCGCTCGCACAGCTCATCGGCGGTGCACGAGATGGTCATCCACACCCTCGAAGACGCCGGGCCCGACAACCCCAAGCTCGAGCGACTGCGGGGCATGGCCAGGGCCTCGCGCGACGCGGTGTACGCCGGCGATTTCGCCGAGCTGGGGCAGACGATGAGCGCCAACACCGAGGCGCAGCGCGAGCTGCACCCCGCCCTCATCAGCCCCGAGGCCGATCAGATCATGCGCATCGCGCACGAGCATGGCGCTCTGGGCTGCAAGGTGAACGGCGCTGGCGGCGACGGCGGCTCGATCACCGTCCTCACCGGCCCTTCGATGAGCGCCAAGCGCGCCATGCTGCGCGCCATCGAAGAGACCAGTCCGCTCTTCCAGAACATCCCCATCTATCTGAGCCGCTATGGCCTGCGCGTGTGGCGTCGCGAGGGCGAGCTGGCCTGAGGGCAGCCACACGCGCTGCCCTCGAGAACGTCGACCGCTCCGCGCCGTCAGTGGTGCACGTTGTCGGTGACGCGCAGATCGGGGCCGCCGTGCTTGCGGAACGACGAGGTGCCGATGAGCCCCTGCAAGAAGGCGTTGTAGCGGGCGCGATCCACCGGCACCGCGACCTCTTCGCCGGTCTTGCCCGATAAGATGACGGCGTTGATCATCTCGACCGTCTTGATGCCCTCGACGCCGGGCGCCACCAACGGCTCGCCATACAGCAGGTGTCGCGCAAAGTTGCGGATGATGGCGATGTGGCCGTGCTCGCGCGGCTCGAGCTCGACCGGCACCTCGTTGGCCTCGGGGTGCGCCCACATCTGGTCGCTGCTGCGTGAAAAGGCATGCACGCCGGCGGGTATCTCCCAGAAGCGGATCTGGTCGCCCACCACCTGCAGCTTGCCATACTCGCCGGCGAACTCCATGATGTTGGTCGTCGGCGCCTCGTTGGTGCAGCAGTACAGGTAGCCGACGGCGCCGTTGGGATACTCGAGCATGGCCGAGGCCACATCCTCGACCTCGATGACGTGGTCTTTGATGGCCGTCATGGCGCGCACCTTGCTGGGCAGCCCCCCAAGCCACGTAAAGCGGTCGAGCGAGTGCGGCGCCTGGTTGATGAGCACGCCCCCGCCCTCGCCGGCCCAGGTGGCGCGCCAGCCGGCCGAGTTGTAGTAGGCCTGGCTGCGAAAGTCTGCGTACACCAACATGGTGCGATAGATCTCGCCCAGCCGGCCCTCGCTCACGATCTTGTGGGCAGCCTGCCAGATGGGCTCGGTGCGCGACTGATGCATCACGCCAAAGGGTGTGCCGGTGCGCTGCGCGGCCTCGACCATGGCATCGGCCGCCGCCACGGTCACCGCCACGGGCTTTTCCGAGATGGCCGGCTTGCCCTGTTCCAGGGCATAGATGGTGATCTCGGGGTGATAGTAGTGCGGCGTGGCCACGATGATGGCGTCCACGTCGTCGCGGTCGATGAGCTCGTGATAGTCGGTGCAGTGCGGCACGTCAAAGGCGTCGCCGACGTTCTGCGCCACAGTCGCGTCGATATCGCAGACCGCAGTGAGCACGCACTCTTCTACACCCGCCATCGTGCGGGCGTGCCCCGAGCCCATGCCGCCCACACCCACGATGCCATAGCGTATCTTGGCCATCTCTACCTCCTGAGGCGCGAAAGCTGAGGCCATTATAGAACGGGCGTTGGGCTGCGAGCAACCCACCTGTTGCCCGAGCTGGCGGCCCGTGCTAGATTCACCGCATCCTGGCCGGAGGTCGCTCATGAACGTCACCCAGCCCAGCCATGCCGCCATCGCCATCGAGCGAGAGCTACGTGCGATGCGGTGGCCTGTGATCGACGGGCCCGCCGATGCCGAGTTCGTACTGCCCTCGTACCAGGGGCGGTCGCTGGCCAACGTGCCGGCCACCATCGGCGCGATGCTGGGCGTGGGCCCGGTGGGCAGCCTGGCGCCGCTCGCCCCCGCCTATTGGCAGGGCCTGGGCTCTGTCCAGCATGTCGTGCTCATCCTGCTCGATGCCCTCGGCTGGCTGCAGCTCACGAGCGAGCTGGCCTCGTCGCAGACCGTGTTCAACTGCCTGGCCGAGCGCGGCATTCTGTTGCCCATGACCTCGGTCTGTCCTTCGACGACGGCCACGGCGCTGGCCACCCTGGGCACTGCCGAGCCGCCCGCCGTTCACGGCGTGCTGGGCTATGAGCTCTGGCTGCGCGAGTATGGTGTGCTGGTCGAGATGCTGGGCCTCAAGCCGGTCTATGCGCGCGGCGCTACGCAACTGACCGATTGGGGGTGGCAGCCTGAGACGTTCATGCCCGTTCCGGGCGTGGGCACCCTGTTCGAGCAAGCAGGCGTGCGGACATCGGCGCACCTGCGAGAGCAGTTCCGCGATGGCGCCCTCACGCGGCTGTGCTATCGCGGCTTTGGGCGCATCATCGGCCATGACGGGCTCTCCTCGCTCTGCGAACATCTCGGCGCCGACCTGGCCGAGGCCGGCGGGCAACGCTCTTACCACTATGCCTACTGGGGCGGCATCGACCGTGAGATCCACATGCACGGCGCCGACACCGCTGACTGGCACAACGCCTATCACGAGGCTGCAACTGCCCTGGGGCGTTGGGTGAGCGAGCAGTTGCCCACGCAGGCGCCAACGAACACCGTCGTGGTGATCTGTGCCGACCACGGGTTTATCAGCGCGCCCGAGGAGACGGCCTACGCCATCGAGGGCAGCCGCCTCGAGCGCGAGCTGCTGGTGCCGCAGAGCGGCGAGTCGCGCTGCGCCTACCTGCACACCCTCGGCGGCCCTGGAGCGGCTCGCCGGGCAGAGCTGCAGGCGCTGCTCGGCGAGGGCTACGCCGTGCTCGATGCGCGTGAGGCGCTGCAGGCGGGCCTCTTTGGGCCGGGCCGGCCCACGCCAGAGGTCGAAGCGCGCCTGGGCGACCACATCGCCGTGGCCCGCGGACAGCGCTACATCGATCGCCTGGGCCGTGCCGCATGGATGCGTGGCCGCCACGGCGGGCTCACGCCCGAGGAGATGCTGGTGCCCTGGCTGGCCGTGCGCGTCGATGCCCTGGTCTAGTCACGTTCTGCCTTGCCCGGGCGGCGGCGCTAGACTAGAATGAGTGGCAGCCGGCTCGTTGCGGCTCGAGTCCAGACCGAGTGGAGGGTTTCATGAAAACGGTCCGATTCGCCAGCGCCATCGCGCTGCTCGCCACCCTATGGCTGGTCGGCTGCGTGGCGCCAACGCCAGAGCCTGCCGCCGCACCGCCCGCGCCCACGGCCACGCCGGTGTCGACGGTCGCCTCGAGTGGCGATGTCGTGGCTGATGAGCCCACAGCGACGCCCGCGGCCGAGGGCCAGGCCTACCCGCTGCCAGCTCCCCAGCAGGCGCCCCCAGCGACGGGCTATCCGGAGCCCGCTCAGCAGCCTGGGCAGGCTACGTGGCTGCCGCGTGTCGACGGCGTTGTTGATCCGGCCGAGTACCGCCACGAGCTGCTGGTCGATGACTTTGCCCTGCGCTGGTCCAACGATGGCGAGCATCTGTATGTGGCCATGCAGGCGCCCACGACCGGCTGGGTGGCGGTGGGATTGGACCCCGACAATCGCATGCAGGGCGCCAGCTTTGTCCTGGGCGCCGTGGTCGATGGCAAGGCGGTCATCTCTGACGCCTTTGGCATGGCGCCCGTCGGCCCGAACCACCCTGAGGATACCGAGCTGGGTGGCGCGGTCGATGTCGTCGCTTTTGCTGGCTCTGAGGCCAACGGGCTGACCCTGATCGAGTTCCAGATCCCGCTCGATTCAGGCGACAAGTATGACAAACCGCTGGCGCCCGGCGAGACCTACCCGGTGCTGGTTGCCTTCAGCAGCGGCGACCAGTTCACCGCCATGCACGCCTTCCGCGCCGCAACCGAGATCACGCTGGACCCGGCAGACTAGAGGGCGAGAGCCACTTGTGACCACAGCAAACGGAGGCGCAAACGGTATGGAATATGTGAGACTGGGGCGCTCGGGGCTGCGCGTCTCGCGCCTGTGCATGGGCACCATGACCTTTGGGCGCGAGGCCGATGCCGACACTTCGTTCGCCCTACTCGACCGCTTTTTCGACGCGGGCGGCACCTTTGTCGACACGGCCGACCAGTATTCAACGGGCGGCAGCGAGCTGGTGGTAGGCCGCTGGCTCAAAGAGCGCGGCCATCGAGACCAGATCGTCCTGGCCACCAAGGTGTATGCCCCCATGGGCTCGGGCCCCAACGACGGCGGCCTCTCGAGGATTCACATCCAGCGCGCCGTCGAGGACAGCCTGCGTCGGCTGCAGACCGACGTCATCGATCTGTACCAGATCCACCGCTGGGATTACGACACGCCGCCCGACGAGACGCTGCGCGCCCTGGACGACCTCGTCAGGCAGGGCAAAGTGCGCTACCTCGGCTGCTCCAACCTCAAGGCCTGGCATCTGTCCGAGTTCCTCTTCAGGGCGCGACAGGCGGGCCTGAGCGAGTTCGTGAGCCTGCAGCCGCTGTATAACGCCCTCAACCGCAGCGTTGAGCTGGAGCTGCTCGAGCTGTGCGAGCGCCAGGGGGTGGGCGTCATCACCTACAACCCGCTCGCCGGCGGCATGCTGACCGGCAAGTACGGGCGCGATCGGCTGCCGGCCGGTGCGCGGCTCGAGGCCTTTCAGGCCTACTATGACCGCTACTACACCGATGAGGCCCTGCGTATCGTCGCCGGCTTTGTGGCCGCCGCGGCTGAACGTGGCGTGTCGCCGGCCGCGCTGGCCCTCGCCTGGGTGCTGGCCGAGCCACGCATCACCTGCCCCATTCTGGGGGCGCGCAACCTGGAGCAGCTCAACGACACGTTGACCGGCCTCGATCTGCGGCTCGACCCCGCTGAGCGCGCAGCCATTCCGGCCATCGCTCCCGGCCGCTGGGTAGGTCAGGATCAGGTGTACGATCGCAAGGAGTAGACGGGCGAAATGGGCATGACGGCGCCGCGCTTTTGCAGCAGTTGTGGCGGCCGCCTCGAGCCGGTGGTGCGCGATGGCCGCACGCGGGCCGTGTGTGCCTTGTGCGGCAGCGTGCATTATGTCAATCCCATCGTCGCCGCGGGCGCCCTGGTCGACGCAGATGGCCAGGTGTTGCTCGTGCGCCGGGCCGTGGCCCCGCGCGAGGGCTACTGGGCGCTGCCGGCGGGCTATGCCGAGGTCGGCGAGCACCCCGAGGAGACAGCGTTGCGTGAGACCTTTGAGGAAAGCGGCGTCAGGGCCGAGCTCGATGGGTTGCTGGCTGTCATGACCTTCGGTGGCGACCGCGAGCCGTTCGGCGTGCTGCTGCTCTACGCAGCCCACGCCAACTCGACGGCGACCTGCGCGGGCGATGACGCCTCTGAGGCGCGCTTTTTTGCGCCCGGGCAGTTGCCCGAGAACATCGCCTTTGAGAATCACCGCCGCGCCCTGCAGGGCTGGGTAGCACGCAGCTCGCACCCGGAGCAGGCGCCATGCTAGGCGGCGCACCCCTCATCGCCATCCCGCTGGCCTCGGCATCGGGCGAGGCGGCGCTGCGGCACGGCATCAATGCGGCTTACGTCGCTGCCGTGCAGATGGCTGGCGGGCTGCCCGTGTTGCTGCCCCCGAACGACGACACTGCCGATCTGGTGGCGCGCCTGGACGCCTTCGATGGACTGCTGCTGGCGGGCGGCGGCGACGTGCTGGCCGAGTTCTACGGACAGACGTCGACGACGCACATCCAGGGCGTCGACCGTGCGCGCGACCTCACCGAGCTCGCGCTGGCGCAGGCCGCTCTGGCGCGCGGCATGCCGATTCTGGGCATCTGCCGCGGGGCGCAAGTGCTCTGCGTGGCGGCCGGCGGCACGCTCCATCAAGATGTGCAGGCCGCCCTGCCCCAGGCCAGCGACCATCGGCACCGAGCCGGCCACGCACGAGACTTTCTGGCCCATACGGTAGGCCTGCTGCGCACAGGGCTGCTGGCGCAGTCTCTCGGGCGGCCTCGGGGTGCCGAGGTGCCCGTCAACAGCAGTCACCATCAGGCCGTCGACACACCGCCGCCGGGCTTTGAGGTGGCGGCGCGCGCGCCCGATGGAGTCATCGAGGCCATCGAGCTGAACGGTGACGGTCGCGCCTATGCTCTGGGCGTGCAGTGGCATCCCGAGGAGCTGGTGCCCACCCACAGGGCCATGGTCGGCCTGTTCACAGTGCTGGTGCAGCGGTCGGCGGGCCGATGAACGCCATGGATAGACGGCCCATCGGCGTGTTCGATTCCGGCGTAGGCGGCCTGTCGGTGGTGCAGGCGCTCTGGCGGCAGCTACCCGCCGAGGACATCCTCTACGTGGCCGATACGGCCAACTGCCCCTATGGCCCGCGCTCTATCGACGAGATTCAGCAGTTGTCGCTGGGCATCGTGCGCTACCTGCTCAGTCAGGGCGCCAAGGCCATCGTCGTCGCCTGCAATACCGCCTCGGCGGCGGCGCTGCAGTTGCTGCGCGACACCTGGCCGGGCCTGCCAGTGATCGGCATGGTGCCGGCCGTCAAGCCTGCCGCTGCCTGGTCCAGGAGCCGGGTGGTGGGCGTGCTGGCCACCCCCATGACCCTGAACGGCGCGCTCTTTGGCGATGTGGTGCGCGACCATGCCCACGGCGTTCAGGTGATCAGCGTCGTCTGCCCAGGCCTGGTCGAGCTGGTCGAGAGCGGCGACACACACTCTGAGGCGGCGCTCGACGCATTGCGGCCCTGTCTGGCCCCTATGCTCGCAGGCGGCGCCGACGCCCTTGTGCTGGGGTGCACGCACTACCCCTTCTTGCGCGCGGCCATCGACCACGTGTCTGGCGGGCGTCTGCGCATCTTTGAGCCCAGCGAGGCTGTGGCCCGTCAGACTGAGCGCGTGTTGGCGGCGCAGGGGTTGCTGGCCGCCGACGTGAGCATCGGTCGCACGCGCATCCGCAGCTCGGGCTGTGCTGCGGATGCCCAGGCATCAGCCGGGCGGCTGCTCGGCTGCGAGTTGGATGTGGCCGCCGTGCGCTGGCGGCGTGGAACCCTGCAGGACATTGACGAAACGGATGGTGTGCGTAGCGAACGGTGAATCGGACCCTGCTCAGGAGGCGAGAGATGACCGAGTGGTACGAGCGAGATGTGGACGCCACCCTCGAGGCCCTGGAGTCGTCGCGCGAGGGGCTGACAAGTCTTGAGGCCGCGCGCCGACTGGCGCAGTACGGCCCAAACCAGCTCGAGGAAAAGAGGACGCGCAGCCCCTGGCTCATCTTCCTGGGGCAGTTCACCGAGGTGATGGTCATCGTTCTGCTGGTGGCCGCCCTGATCTCGTTCTTCATCGCCCTGTACGATCCCAACGAGTCATTCACCGACTCGATCATGATCATGGTGATCGTCGTGCTCAACGCCATCCTGGGCTTTACCCAGGAGTACCGGGCAGAGCGGGCCATGGCGGCGCTGCGCAAGTTGGCCGTGTCGCACGTGCGCGTGCACCGCGACGGCATGACGCAGGAGATCGAGGCCACCAACCTGGTGCCGGGCGATGTGTTCTACGTCGATGCCGGCCTGCGTGTGCCCGCCGACGCCCGCCTCATCGAGTCAGCCAACCTGCGCATCGAGGAGGCTGCTCTCACCGGCGAATCGCTGCCCGTCGAAAAGACGACAGCGCCGCTCAGCGGCCAGCTCACCACGGGCGACCGGGTCAATATGGTGTTCATGGGCACCACGTCGGTGTATGGGCGCGGCACGGCCGTGGTCACCTCGACGGGCATGGACACCGATCTCGGCAACATCGCTCATATGCTGCAGGAGGTCGGACAGGAGACGACGCCGCTACAGCGCCGCATGGCCGAGCTGGGCAAGTGGCTGGCCACGGCGGCCTTGATCATCTGCGCGGTGGTGTTCGTCGTAGGCATCGTGCTCGCCAAGCGCTCGATCACCGAGATGTTTGTCACGTCGGTGAGCCTGGCCGTGGCCGCCGTGCCCGAGGGCCTGCCCGCCGTCGTCACCATCGCGCTGGCCCTCGGCAGCCAGCGTATGATCAGACGCCATGCGCTCATCCGCAAGCTGCCTGCCGTCGAGACCCTGGGCTCGGTGACCACCATCTGCTCAGACAAGACCGGCACCCTCACCGAGAACCGCATGACCGTGACGGTGCTCGACATCGCTGGCTCGCGCCTCGACCTGGTGGCCGAACTGAGCACCGCCGGCGCGATGCTGGCGCCGGGCAGCGCTCCCCTCGGCGTGGCCGACGAGCACCATGCCCTGCTGCTGGCGACGGGCGCCTTGTGCAACGACGCCACCCTCGAGCCCAACCCCGATCGATCTGAGGAGTACCGGGCGGTGGGCGATCCCACTGAGGGAGCGATGGTGGTGGTGGCAGCGCAAAAGGGCATGTGGAAGGCGCATCTCGAGCGGGTTCTGCCGCGCGTCGCTGAGGTGCCCTTTTCGTCCGAGCGCAAGCGTATGACCACCATCCACCGCGTCCCCGCCCTGCGTCAGAGCGACAACGGCGATCCGGTCGACGGCCTGTTGCGCGTGCTGCCGGCCGACGACTATGTGGCCTTTACCAAAGGCGCGCCCGACGGCCTGCTCGACATCTGCACCCGGGTCTACGAAGCGGGCCAGGTGCTGCCCCTGGACGACGCCTGGCGACAGCGCATCGCCAGCGCCAATGAGGCGCTGGCCCAGAATGGCATGCGAGTGCTGGCGGGCGCCTACCGCGGATGGGATCACGTTCCCAAAACCAGCGATGCCGGCGACGTGGAGAACGAGATGGTCTTTGTGGGGTTGATGGGCATGATCGACCCGCCGCGCCCCGAGGTAAAGCAGGCCGTGGCCGAGTGTCGCACGGCGGGCATCCGCCCGGTGATGATCACCGGCGACCACCCGCTCACGGCGCTCAACATCGCGCGCGAGCTGGGCATCGCCGGACCCCATGCGACCATGCAGCAGGTCATCACCGGCCGGCAGCTCGCGCAGATGTCGGTGGACGATCTCGAGGGCGTGGTCCAAGAGGTCTCGGTGTACGCGCGTGTCAGCCCTGAGCACAAGGTAAAGATCGTCGACGCCCTCAAGCGCAAGGGCCACTTTGTGGCCATGACGGGCGATGGCGTCAACGATGCCCCCGCCCTCAAGCGCGCCGACATCGGCGTGGCGATGGGCATCACCGGCACCGATGTGAGTAAAGAAGCGTCCGACATGGTGCTCCTCGACGACAACTTTGCCACCATCGTCAACGCCATTGAGGAAGGGCGCACCATCTATGAGAACATCCGCAAGTTCGTCAAGTACATCGTCTCGAGCAACGTCGGCGAGATCTTGCTGATGCTGATGGCGCCGCTGCTGGGCATGCCGCTGCCCCTCACCGCCGTGCAACTGCTCTGGGTGAACCTGGTCACCGACGGGCTGCCCGGCCTGGCGCTGGGCGTCGAGCCCTCGGCGTCTGACACCATGGAGCGCCCGCCCCACCCGCCCAATGAGAGCGTCCTGGCTCGCGGCACCGGCATCTATATCATTTGGGTGGGCCTGCTGCTGGGCGCCCTCTGCCTGGCCACCGAGTATGTGGGCGACCACTTTGGCTGGAACGATGATCGCACCTGGCAGACGATGGTCTTTACCGTACTGAGCCTGGCCCAGATGGGCAATGCCCTGGCCGTCCGTTCAGACGATCAGTCGCTCTTTACCCTGGGCATCGGGTCCAACCGGGCGCTGCTGTTGGCGGTCCTGCTGACGACCGCTCTGCAGTTCGCCGTGATCTATACGCCCTTCCTGCAGCGCATTTTTGACACCACTGCGCTGACATTCTGGCAGATGCTGGCCAGCCTCGCGCTCAGCGCCGTGCTCTTTGTGGCGGTTGAGATCGTCAAGCTGATCCGCCGTTGGCGCCTGGGCCGGGTGCACACCGCATGAACTACTGCATCTGCCCACTCGATGAGGGCCTGGCTCCCCAGGCCCTCGAGGTATTCGCTGCGCTGGACTATGACGACACCGTCGACGCTCTGGTTTTTTGGCAGCTGACCGCGGGCGATCCCACCTCACCGCCGGCTCTGCGGCTCGCCGCCATGGCCGGTGAGACCATGGCCGGCTTTGCGGTGGGGTGTCTGCGCGATGGCGTTCTGGTGATAAAGTTCCTGGCCGTGCACCCTGCCTGGCGCCGCCAAGGGATCGGCTCGGCGCTGCTCACCCGCCTCGAGAGCGTCGCGCAGACGATGGGCGTGGCGCGGGCGCTGGCCGGTGGCGTCGGCCCCGGCTACTTTTACCCGGGCATAGACGTCCGCCTGACACCCGCCCTGTCCTTTCTCTGGCGGCATGGCTATGAGACCGATCGCGTGGCCCGAGTGGACCTGCGCGTGGACCTGCTCTCGGCGCCACTGGCCACTTCAGAGGCCACGGCCGCCCTGGCCGCACAGGGCATCGCCATCCGCCGCATGGCCAGCGGCGAGGTCGATGCTGTCGCTGCCCTGGGCGCTAGGCAGTCGGATGCCTTTCGCGCCGAGGTGTTGCAGGCTGGCGAGAACCGGCCAGTCTCTGCATTTGTCGCCCTTGTCGGCGAACGCCCGGTCTCGTTTGCCGTCTATGGCGTCACCGGCAGGAACCGTTTCGGCCCTACGTATACTCACCCTGACTATCGCCGACGCGGCCTCGGCGGCGTGTTGCTGCGGCTGTGCCTGCAAGACTTGCGCGATCAGGGCTGGCGCGTGGCCGATATCAGTTGGGCCGGGCCGGTGCACTATTACGCCCGGGCCGTCGACGCTGTGGTGCACAAGGTCTACTGGGTGTTCACCAAGGAGCTTGGAGAGGGGGTCACGGCCAACCGGCAGGACTAGACGTGGCTCGTCTGCCAGTGGCCGCGGCGGAAGCGCGCTGCCATCCCGGCTGCGCTGGCTATGTGCCCCATGATCATGCCCACCCAGATGCCCACCGAGCCCAGGCCGACGACGTTCGCCAGCACCCAGCAGGCCGGCAACTGCACCGCCCACAGCGCCACGATGCTGATGATGGTGGGGGCTACGGCGTCGCCGGCGCCCGCCAGGGCGTTGCCCAGCACCAGCCAGATGCCGTTGAACAGGCCAAATCCGAGCGCATAGAGCAGCACCTCGCGCGCGGCCGCGACGGCAGCCGGGTCGCTGTTCAGCAACGGCAGCACCGGTCTGCCGAGCAGGTTGGCGACGGCATACAGCAGCAGCGATAGCCCGGCCCCCAACAGGGCCGCAAACCAAGCCGACCTGGCGGCGCGCGCTGGCTGGCGTGCCCCCAGATTCTGCCCCACCATCGTGGCGGCCGCCGACTGCAGGCCCTGCACCGGCCCTTGCACAAACAGTTGCACCTGCGCGAACATGCTATAGCCGGCCAGCACGGCGTCGCCCAGGCCGGCCACCAGCCGCATGAACAGAGCGTTGGCCAGGTTCGGCGAGAAACGCTGCGCCGAGTTCGGCACGGCGATGCGCAGGATGCGCCGCATCATCGCCCAGTCTGGCTTGAGATCGCGCAGGTGCAGCGTAAGGCAGCCCCTGCCCGATAGCAGCACGACGCCCTGGGCCGCCACCCCCACGATGCTCGCCAGCACCTCGGCCCAGGCCACGCCGATGACGCCCAGCGGTGGCACGGGCCCCCAGCCGAGCGCCAGCACAGGCTCGAGGGCAAAGAACACCACCCGGCTGACGATCGTGATGCGCAGCGTGAACTCGGGCCGCCCCGAGCCGCGGATCACGCCGTTCAGCGTGGGCATGCACTCCATGAAAAAGAGCCCCCACAGCAGCACCCGCAGGTAGCCGATGCTGCTGCTCAACACCTGGCCGCTGGCTCCCATCCAGCCCAAGAACGTGCTCCCCATGGCCTGGCCGATCGCCATGAGCGGCAGCACCAGCATCACGATCAACAGGATGACCTGGGCGCAGGCGTGGTCGGCGGCGCGGCGGTCGTTGCGTCCGATCTCGCGGGCCACCACGGCCATGCCACCGGCTGAAAGGCCCATCATGGGGCTGATGAGCACCGTGCGCAGGGCGGTGCCCATCGACACCGCCGCCAGGGCCAGCGAGCCGACCTGGCCCATCCAGTAGGCGTGCAGCAGGCCGGTGGCCGAATAGAGCGCCATCTCGACGGCCGTCGGCGTGGCCAGCCGTGCCACGTGCGCATACACGTTGCCGGTAGCGAGCATGCGACGGTTGTCGATCGGCGTGGCCGCGCTGGTGGGGGCACAGGGCTCGGTGGGCGCCAGGGTGCGTCGGTGGTGCACGACATCCATTTCCGCGTGTGATTGGGGCATTCTACCGCCGACGCGGCGCGGCGACAATCTCGCCGGCAGGCACTTTTCGGGGCCCGGGGTCTGGTCTATAATGCCCGCATCGGGTCGGCGTGCCGAAAGGATACTGCGGCGATGCGTGTGGGCCTGCTCTATAGTGATGCCTTCCTCGAGCACGATACGGGCAACCACCCCGAGTCGCCTCGGCGGCTGCGGGCCATCATGGCGCAACTCGAACGTTCGGGGCTGCTGAGCCGCCTCGAGCGGCTCGAGCCGCGCCCGGCGACAGAGCGCGAGCTCACATTGGTGCACAACGAAGCGCTGATCTATGCGGTGCGTGGCATGTCGGCTGTGGGTGGCGGCGCGCTCGGCTTTGATACGGTGCTCAGCGCCGGCTCGTACCACGCTGCGCTATTGGCCGCTGGCGGCACCACCGACCTGGTGCGCCGTGTGGCCGCTGGCGAGCTGGACCGCGGTTTTGCGCTGGTGCGCCCCCCAGGCCACCACGCCACGCGACACAACGCCATGGGCTTTTGCCTGTTCAACAACATCGCGGTGGCCGCCGCAGTGGCCCTGCGCGAGAGCCCCGTCAGGCGCATCGCCATCGTCGATTTCGACGTGCACCACGGCAATGGCACGCAAGAGGCCTTTGAGTCCAACTCGCGGGTGCTCTACGTCTCGACCCACCAGAGCCCGCTCTATCCCGGCACGGGCGGCATCGATGAGCGGGGGATCGCCTCGGGCAACGGCACCACCATCAACATCCCCCTGCCGCCCGGTGTGGGCGACCAGGGCTGGCGACGCGTCTGTGAGCAGCTCGTCTTGCCCGCGCTCGAGCGTTTCGGCGCCGATCTGCTTCTGGTCAGCGCCGGGTATGACATCCACTGGACCGATCCGCTGGCCGAGCTGGATGTGTCGGTCAGTGGCATCGCATGGCTGGTGGCCGAACTGATGGGCTATGCCGAGCGGCGCTGCCACGGGCATGCTGTGGTCGTGCTCGAGGGCGGCTATCAGCTCGACGCGCTGGCTCACGGCGTGTGCGCCACCATCGCGGCCATGCTGGGCGAGCCCTACCCCGATGTGCTCGGTGCTTCGCCCCGCCGTGAGGCGCCCGTCGATGGCCTGATCCAGCGTGTGGCGCAGGCCCACCATCTGCCGCCGTACGACTGATACCAAGAACCAGGAGGCGTATTTTGCCAAGGCAGTCCATCGCCCAACTCCGTGTGGGCGCATCGATCACCAAGCAGCCCTATCTGCTGCGCGACAAATCCGTGTCGACCACGCGCACCGGCGGGCTAATGTTGCGGGTCACCCTGGCCGACCGCAGCGGGTCGCTGCCGGGCGTGCTGTTCGACGTGCAGACCTACGTCGTCGACGCGCTGACGGCAGGCCGTGGCGTGCTGGTTACGGGGCGCGTGGGCGAGTTTCGCCAGCAGACGCAGATCAACATCGAGCGCATCGAGCCCACCGAGCTGGTGCACCTCGAAGAGTACCTGCCGATGGCGCTGCGTCCCCGCGACGAGATGGAGCTCGAGTTTGCCGCGCTCTGCGACGGCATCGAGTCGCCGCAGCTCACTGCGCTCATCAAGCAGGTGTTCGATGAGCAGACGTACCAGGCGTTCGTGTCGTCGCCCGCCGCCAAATCTTTGCACCATGCCACCGTGGGGGGGCTGCTCGAACACACTCTCGCCGTGGTGCGGCTGGCCCTCGAGAGCGCCAGCGGCTATGCCGAGATCGATCAGGACCTGCTGGTGACCGCCGCGCTGCTCCATGATATCGGCAAGATCGACGCCTACGATCCGTTGAGCTTTGGCATCACGACCGATGGCGCGCTGCTGGGGCACCTTTATATGAGCGCAGCGCGCGTCGAGCGGGCCATCGCCGCGATCGACGGGTTCGACGCCGAGCTGCGTCGGCGCGTCATCCATGCCATTCTGGCGCATCACGGCAAGCTCGAGCATGGCTCGCCCATCTTGCCGATGACGCTCGAGGCGCTGCTGGTGCACCATGCCGACGAGATGGACGCCAGCGTGCGCGGCGCCTGGGAGCATATGCAGGGCGAAGGCGGCCAGGGCGCCTTCACCGACGAGAGCTTGATGCACGACACGCGGCTCTATCGCGGCGAGGAGCAAGAGCCGCTGACGCAGGCGCCGCTCTGGTAGCGCGCCGAACCACCTGACCAGGGAGTGGGCGATGTTTGGACTGCCAGAGCGCTTTGCCTTTCTGACCCCGGGCCGCCTGGTCGATGGCGAGCTCGAGCTGGTGCTGGGCTCTACCACTGCGGGCGATCCGGTCAGGGGCTGGGCGCCCGCCTATCACTTTGACATGCGACACCGCCGCACCGGCGCGCTGCTGGGGGGCATTTCGCTGCGCATCGGCCATAGCGACCACATCCGGCTGTACGCGGGGCACATCGGCTATGGCGTGCGGCCCGAGTATCGCGGACACCACTATGCGGCCAGAAGCAGCCGGCTGCTCTTTGATCTGGCGCGCGCCCACGGCCTGAACGAGCTCTGGATCACCTGCAACCCCGACAACGAAGCCTCGCGACGCACGTGCGAGCTGTTGGGCGGTGTCCTCGTCGAAACCGTGGATGTGCCCCCCACCGACTCGGTGTACGAGCCCGGCGAAGAACGCAAGTGCCGCTACAGAGTCGATCTGTAGCGGCGCCACGCGGTTGCTGACAGGCCTAGTACGCGTATACGCTGCCACCGATGAACTCGCGTAACAGCGAGTCGCCCGGAATGGCCTCTTCGGGGCCCGGGTCGCCCACCTGCGATAGCAGCGCATAGACGCGCTTGGCGCGATCGGCGGCATCCTCGCGCAGCGGGTCATGGTCGTACTGCACAGCCCAGCGGGCGAACGAGTCGATGAGGCGCCGCTTCATCACCGGCAGCTCGTAGGGCAGCGCGCTGTTGACGATGGCATCGGCGGTGTTGATGTAAGGCACGATGTTGCGCAGCTCGCTCGACCGCACATAGTGCCAGTGCTCCAGCGTCTGTTGCGGGTCATAGGCGCGGTGCGAGGCATCACGCTCCATGCGGCGCATCAGCCGCAGGTCCGTCCAGCGAACATAGACGCCGTTGCCATCCTTCATCTGCAGCATCGGCTCGATGTACAGCTTGAACTTGGCCTCGGAGGCGACGCCGGCCGTCATGGGCGCATACAGGCCATGCAGGCTGTCGATCAGGATGATCTCGTTGGGGCCCAACTGCATCGGCGTGTGGTCGCGGTGCTGCCGCCCCGTCTTGAAATCATAGTAGGGGATCAGCACCCGCTCACCGGCCACCAGCGCCGCCAGGTGCTGGCTGATCAGGTCGAGGTCGAGGGCCTGGGGCGTCTCATAGTCATAGTCGCCGTGCTCGTCCCTGGGGTGTAGCTCCAGGTCGAAAAAGTAGTGGTCCACCGTCAGCGGCACCAACGAAAGCCCCATCCCCTTGAGCAGCAGGCTGAGCTTGGTCGTGGTGGTCGTCTTGCCCGAGGACGATGGGCCAGCGACGATCGCAACGCGAACCTGCTCGCGGCGTGCAGCGATCTCTTCGGCGGCCAGGGCAATGTCTTGCTGGTAGGCGGCATCGCTCTCGCTGACGATAGCGGCCCACTCACCGCGCGCCAGGCGCGTGTTCAGCCTGTCGACCGTGTTCAGGCCATGGTCGACGGCCCAGTTGAGCACCTCCCAGAGCTTGCGCCAGGGCACGCTCTCCTGCGCCTGGCTCTCGCGGCGGTCGCGCTCGGCTCGCCGCTGAGCGCGCTCTTCGCGATAGAGGATGTACGCCTTGGCCGTCTTGGCATGACCGTTCTCGATCAGCACCTTTTCGACGGCGTTTTGCACGTCCTCAACGGTGGGTATGCCGTTGGGCCCACACTGACGCGCCACCAGCTCGACCACCTGATCTGCCAGCCGTTCGGCCAGGGCGCGGTCTCGCCCGCCCACGGCCACGGCAGCGCGATAGATGGCGTTGGTGATGCGGTCGCGGTTAAAGGGCACGACGGCCCCGGAACGTTTGGTGATCTGTCCAGGCGAACTCATGGTTCTTCCTCGTCGCCAGTCGGGCTAGAGCGCAGGCTCTTGATGGCCATCATTATACCAGCATCATCGCGCGGCTTCACGTCGACCGCCAACAGGCGCTTCTCGGGCAACGCTGTTGACAGGCCGAGCTCGCGTATGCATGCGTACGCCCACTGGAGCTCGCCACTAGCCCTGGCGCACCAGCTCGTCTTGCATCTGGCGCAGCTTGTAGACGAACCGGTCCCTGTCTGGCGCCACGTGGTCATAGGTCAAGAGCTCACCCTTGGCCACCGGCGCAGTCACCCGCGCCCCAGCCGCCAGGCCCATCGGCAGCCCGCGCAGCGCCTGCGCTTCGGCGTGCGTGTAGATGCGGTTATAGTAGTCGGGCTCGCCCACCTCGCCCAGAATGTCGCCAGGGCGCAGGGCGCGCTTGGCCACGGCCACCACTTCTGACACCAGCGCCTGGGGCACGATGGTCGGCTGGTGGTTGAGCACTGCCTCGGCCACCGAGAGCGGCGTCTCGATGTTGCACAGATGGTAGGGCCGATAGAGGGTATAGTACGGGCCGGCGCCCATGCCCACAAAGGTCATGTCTACGCGCACGCGGGGTTCGTGCGACGTGACCACGGCGAAAACGCCGGGCGCCACCTTGCCCGTCGAGTACTCGACACAGCCGCGTCGCGACAAGATGCCGCCATCTTCGACCGGCACGAGCTGCTTGCAGAGCTCGGGCACGTCGATGCGAGCGCCGTGCATGCCGGGCACGTCGGGCACCAGTCTGGTGGCGTTCGAAACGGCCGCCATCTCGACCATCGTCTTGCTGCCGTCCTTGAAGGCGGCCAGCATCTTGGGGTTCATCCCCCGCGCAATGGCCTCTTCGCGGCAGCTCTCGGGCGTGGCCGCCAGATCGATCACATTGTTCTTGCCCTTGCCGATGCACACCACCTCAAACCCGAGCGTGCGTGCAAAGTTGTAGAGCCCCATGCAGACGCCCGGCTCATCGCCCGAGGCCACCGTGTAGACGACGCCCGACCGCTGCGCCAGTCGCGTGAGCAGCGGCCCCACGGTGACATCGGTCTCAACATTCAGCATGATGATGTGCTTGCCACCAAGGATGGCATGCCACGCCACCGTGGCGCCCACCTCGGCCAGCCCGGTGGCCTCGACGATGGCCTCGACGGCGGGGATGCGCGTCAGCAGCAGCGCATCGCCCGTCACCACGCGCCTGCCGGCAGCCAGGGCGTCTTGCGCGGCCCCCACCGCGTCGGTGACCACGATGTCGTCGCGAGCGACGCCCAGCGAAGCCAGGGTGTCCACCGCGCGCGACGTGGCCAGGTCGGAGATGACGCGCACATCCATGCCCGTCATCTGGTCCAGCACGTGTACCAGGCCCGAGCCCATCTGGCCACAGCCCACCAACCCAACCACGATCGGCCGACCCTCGGCCTGCCGCTGTTCCAGTCCCTGGCGCAAGTCCATCTTGGCCTCCTCTAGGATGCGTACCGGCTACGGAGCGCGGCCAGCGCCCGAAAGTCGTCCTTCAGGTGCTCGTAGAGCTGTTTGTAGAGGCCATAGTGCTCCTCATACAGGCGGTGCCGCGCCGGATCGGGCTCGATCGGCTCGACATAGGTCGTCCACCGGCGCGCGATATCGAGCCCCGGCAGGCGCCCGGTGGCCACGCCGGCCAGCAGCGCGTCGCCAAAGGGTGCGCCCTCGCGGCGCTGCACCAACACGATGGGCACATCGAATACGTCGGCGATGATCTGCCGCCACAGCCGGCTCACCGCCCCGCCTTCGTTGAGCACCAGCGGCAGGTTGATCGCCAGCCCGCTCTGCCGGATCAGCCGAAACGAATCGTACATGGCATAGGCCACGGCCTCCATCGTCGCGCGCACCAGATGCCCCTTGCCGTGGTTGAGCGAAAGCCCAAAGATGACGCCGCGTGCATTGACATCCCACAGAGGGGTGCGCTCGCCCATCAAGAAGGGCAGCACCAGCAGGCCCTCGCTGCCGGGGGGCGCCTGTTCGGCGGCGGCGTTGAGCTGGTCATAGGCCGAGAGGCCGGTGGTGCGCTCGAGCTCGACCTCATGTTGCCCAAACGCCTCCTTGAGGTAGCGGATCGACTGCCCGCCCGTCATGGTCGTGGGGATGGTGACCAGGCAGTTCTCGACGGTGTAGGGCACATTGATCATCAGTCGGCCGACATCCGAGAATACAAAGCTTGCGCTCTGATGCACGACGCCAAAGTTGCCCACCGTGCCCAGGTTGCTCTGCATGTCGCCCACCTGCGTGGCCCCTGCGCCGATCCAACCCGCGTTGCAGTCGACCTGGCCGGCGGCCACTGGCGTGCCCGGCGCCAGGCCACTGGCTGCCGAGGCGGCCGCGGTCACCTCGCCGACGATCTCTGTGCACGTGCACAGGCGTGGCAGCAGCCGCTCGTCTACGCCGGCTTGCGCCAGCAGCTCACGATCCCAGTCGCCGCGCCGCAGGTCATAGCAGCCGTAAAAGCCGGCGCCCGAGCGATGGACGGTCCGCGCCCCGGTCAGTCGCATGGTGATGTAGCCATCGATGGTGAGGGCGGCGGCGGCACGCGCCAGCAGCTCGGGTCGATGCTGGGCCTCCCACATCAAGTTGACGATCGTCGGGTGGTCCTCGAGGCGGTTGCCGATGCTGTCGAACACGCGATCCTGGCCCAATCGGTCATAGAGCTGGGCGACCTGCGCGTGCGCCCTGCGGTCCATCAGGTTGTAGGCCCGCGCCAGCGGCTCTCCCTGCGCGTCGACCAGCACGAGACAGGGCATGGCCGACGAGACGGCCACTCCCTTGATCTCGCTCGCCGGCGCTCCTGTCTGGGCGATGGCCTGTTGCAGCAAGCGACAGGCCAGGGGCCAGTAGGACGCGGCCTCATGCTCTGACCACCCGGGGTGCGCGTGATGCAGCTCGAGCTCGGCAAAGGCATAGCCGCGCACGGCCCCCTGGTCATCGATCACGCAGGCCTTGGCGCCGCCCGTCCCAAAGTCCAGCCCCGCAAACAGCAACATCGACTTCCTCTTCGCTATAGCTGGCCGCGCTCCACCTCTTCGAGAATGCGGCGCGCCACATAGACGTCGGTCACCAGCACGTTCAGCAGGCGCCCCTTGAGGGCGCCGCGGATGGCGGCGAGTTTGGCCATGCCGCCCGCGACACCGATGGTGCAGGGTATCTGGCGGATCTGCTCGAACTCGAGCCCCACGATGCGCGTGTTGAGGCCGGCCGACACCGGCCGGCCGCCGGCATCAAAATGACGTAGCGCGATATCGCCCACAGCGCCGCGGCGGTTCAGCTCCTCGAGATCGGTCGAGGAGAGGATAGCCCCCTCTCGCAACGTGGCCGAGTGGCGCGACGGCACGCCGATGCCCACCAGTGCCACCTGCGCCGAGGCCGCCAGGGCCAGAGTGTCATAGATCTGCGGGTCGCTCACCAGGGCGTCGCGGATCTCTTTGCTTGCCACAATGCCGGGCGATGCCAGCATTCGGCACCGGGCGCCCAGACTGGCCGCCAGGCGGCGCGCGATATCGGCGCCCTGGGCCTCTGACTCGACCCGGCCCAGCCCGCCCAACATCTGCACAACGGTGGCCTGCGGTAGCGCCCGGCGGGGCATGGCCGCCACCAGCGCCGCCAGGGTAGCGCCCCAACTGATCGCCAGAGTGGTGCGCTCTCCGAGGTGGCGCAACAACACCGGCGCCGCTGCCGCCCCGAGGGCGGCGAGCACGGCCCCACCGTCGAGCACGTCGAGGTCGGCGATGACCAGCTCGTGGAGGCCAAGATGATTCGCGAGCTGCTGCTCGGCCGCCGCCAATGAGCCGGGCGGCGGCGTGATGGCGATCTGCACCATCTTTTCGTCGCGCGCCTTTTTCAAGAGGCGCGACACCTTGATGCGCGAGAGGCCAAAACGGCGCCCGACCTCGGCCTGGGTGGCGCCCTCGAGGTAGTAGGCCTGGGCCACCTTGAACAGCAGCCCCTGCTCGCTCTCCTGGTCGTCCAGTGCAGTCATTGCGGCGTCCTGTTCGACCCTGTGCATATGATCATCAATATGATAACTCGCTATTGCACATATGTCAATGGTTGATCAAATGAACAGCCGGCCGTGGGGCTCTCCACGAGGCTCTCATAGCGCCCATCGGAGGCGCTGCGTCTGCGTCAGGGCTTGCGTACCATGGCAGCGGCCACGGCGCCAGGCCCGCCGTGGCTGGCCAGCGCCGGGCCTAGCTCGGCAATCGTCACCTTCTCAAAGGGGTACGCCAGATCGTGTGCCAGGTCGCGAGCGAACTGCGCTGCACGATCGGGGATACGAGTGTGCGCGACCATCAACATCTCGGGCTCGCCGAACTTGAGCAGCTCTCGGCGCATGCGCTGCATCACGCCAGACATGCTGCGGGCCACGCCCACGAATTCGGGCTGCCCGGCGATCACGCGAACGATCGGCTTGATGTTCAGCCCGTCGATAAAGCGCCGCAACGGCGTCAGCACGCGCTCGAAGCGCCCGCCACGCTTGGCGTAGGCGATCGTGTCCATCGAGAGATAGGCCTCGGTCCTGCCGCGCAGGTCCTCGAGCAGCGCCACCACCTGAGCCACCCCGCTGCCCCTGGCGATGGCGGCCGCGGCCTGCTTGATCTGGTAGCCTTGCGCCACTGACCAGAACCCGCTGTCGAACACCGTCACCCGGTCGCCGAACTCGCGCGCCGCCAACCATGCCGAGTTGAAGGTGCCACTGATGCGGCTGCTGATGACCACGCAGACCACCTCGTGCCCCTGGTCCACCAGGCGGCGAAACATCTGTGCAAAGGCGCCCACACTGGGCTGCGAGGTCGCCAGCGTCCGAGTCGGGTCAGAGGCCAGCTCCCAGAAGCGGTCGATGGTCAGGTCCGAGTCGGGAAAGGTGTCGTCACCGATGTGTACAGTGAGGGGCACGGCGCGCACGCCTAGCTCATCGAGGGTCTTGTAGGGGATGTCGCTGGCGCTATCGGTGACCAGAGATACTGGGGACATCAACCGCTCCTCTCCTCGGACCCATCTGTGCCCAACTGGCCCTGCTCACGGCCGCCTTGTGCTCACTTTCTGGGAAACCAGGGGATGAACGCGCTGGTGCGGGCGGCATACTCCGCCCAACCTGGCTTGGTGGCCGAGCGCTTTTCGAGCATCGGAATGCCCGACACGCGCGTGAGCATGAACGTGATAAAGGCCGGCCCGATGACGCCCCACGGCCACAGGCTCGCTCCGACGGTCGCCAGCCAGATGCCCCACCAGAGCAACGCCTCGCCAAAGTAGTTGGGATGGCGCGTGTAGCGCCAGAGGCCGGTGGTGATCAGCTGCCCGCGGTTGGCCGGGTTGCGCCTGAACACCGTGAGCTGATGGTCACCGATGGCCTCGAATGCCAGTCCGGCTGCCCACACGATGACGCCGAGGATGTTGACAAAGCCCAGGCCGCCCCGATCGGCATGGTTGACCACGCTGATCGGCAGGCTGTTGATCAACATGAACAGCCCCTGCAGCATGAACACATTGAGGTAGGCCTTCCAGAGGTACTGGTCGCCCCAGTCCTCGCGCCATTTGCGATAGCGAAAGTCCTCAGGCTGGCCACGGTTGCGCGACCAAACATGCAGGGCGAGCCGCAGCGCCCAGAGCACGACGAGCAGCAGAACAACGGTCTGGCGCGCCGTCATGCCGGGCCGGGCCGCGATGGCCACCGCAGACACCACCACAAAACCGAGGCCCCAGGCCACGTCGGCGAGATCATTCCGGCGGGCGAGCGTGGCAAACAGGAAAAAAGCCGTCATGTAGACCCAAATGGCCAGCGCGACCCACATCAGCAACGCCAACATGATGGCCTCCCTTTCGCGCAGGCGGTCGGCAACGGATGCCGCAAGAGCTTATTCGAGTCTGAACGTGTAGCGGTCTGAGACTCCACTCAACTGTGTCGCGATCTCGCCCTCGTCGCTGCGGGTGGCCACCTGCACCTGCCAGGCGTATTCGACGCCGGGCTCTAGCCCGGGCCGCCAGGACGTGGTCGTCGTCCAGTAGACCTGCGGATCGACCTTGCCGCTCGTGGGCCAGACGCGCAGGCGGTACCACTCATCCTTCTCGAGGATGCCGACACTGACCCAGGTGAGTAGCGGCGCGCCGTCGGCGGCTGGCACCACGTCGCGCTGTCGGGGCGTCAGCAGTTCGGGGGTTCTGTACTTGAACCGCGTCGTTGGCGCGCTCGCCGCCATCGACAGTGCGCCGGCCGTCGGCGTGGGCGAAGCAGCAACGGTTGGCGTCGCCGTGGATGTGGCCGTGGGCTCGGGTGTGACGCCGGGGATGATCAGTTCTTGACCGATGCTCAGCACTGTGGTGGTGCGAATGCCGTTGACCGCGGCGATCTCGGCGCTACTCACGCCGTACATCACGCCGATCTGCCCCAAAGTGTCGCCCTTGGCCACCGTGTGCACGATGACGGCCGGGCGCTCGGTGGGCGTGGGCGATGGCAAGGGCGTGCGCCCTGGCGCAGGCGCCTGAGTGGCTGTGCCGGCGGCAGCCGGTGCGGGCGTGCCCTGCGCCACCGGAATCTCGAGCTCTTGCCCGACACTCAGCACGCTGCGCTCGGTGAGGCCGTTCGCCTTCAGAATGTCATCGAGGTCGACGTCATAGTCTCTGGCGATGGCCAGCAGCGTATCGCCCGAGATCACCACGTGGATGACAGGCTCTGCACGGACGACCGCGGGCTGCCCTTCGCCGCCCCCTACCCCGCCGGGCACCGTCAGTTCCTGGCCGATGGCCAGCACCGCGTCCTCGTCGAGCCCGTTGGCATCGAGCAGCGCCGCCAGTGCGATGCCATATCGAGAGGCGATGCCCAGCGGCGTGTCGCCCTGTGCCACCACATGCACCGTTGGTGCGCCCTCGGCCCGCAGATCGGGCTCGTCTGTGGGCGCCACGGTCACGGTGGGCGCCAACGTGGGGCTTGGCGCTGCTGTGGGCGTATTGGTGGGCACTGCTGTAGGCGTCATAGTCGGCTGCGCCGTCGCTGTAGGTTGAGCAGCGCCGGGCTGCGTCGACGTATTGCCCAGGCGGCCCATGGCAGCGGCAACCAGCGCATCGGGGTTGATGTCGGCGTTGCGCCATGGGCGCAGGCGAGCTCCCAAAAGAACAACCAGAGCCAGCGCCAACAGGCCCAGCGCCACGGCCACAAACGCCGAGACGTGGGGCGCCGTCGAGTGCTGGCGCTCGGCGCCGCAGATCGGGCAGCGGGCCTCGACCTGATCGCAGCGCGCCCCGCATACCGGGCAGCACTCGGGCTCGCGGATGCCAAGCGATCGGCCGCATCTGGGGCAGATGGTGGCTGCCTCACTGGTGCGCGCGCCGCATTCAGGGCAACGCTGGCTTTCTTGGGCAGGTTTCATTTGAATAGCTTACTCTATCTCAGCCAGACGACGCCAATCTGCCGTCCAGCTCTAGCTCGGCGGCGATCGTCTTGAGCGCCTCGATCACCGCAGTGATGTGCTCGGTGCGGTCCACGCCCAGCTCTTGCATGCCCAGCTCGATGTCCTCGCGGTTCACGCCGCGCGCAAAGGCCTTGTCGTTCCACTTGCCCTTGACCGACTTGGCTTTGAGGTCATCCAGGCTTTTGCTGGGGCGCACCAGCGCGCAGGCTGTCACCAGACCGGTGAGCTCGTCAACCGCAAAGAGCGTCTTGGCCATCAGCGACTCGCGCGGAACGTTCAGGTAGGTGGCGTGCCCCTTGATCGCGGCGATGACCTCTTCAGGCCAGCCCCCCTCCTCGAGAATGGCGCAGCCCGCCAGCGGGTGCTCCTCTGCGGTGGGATGCTGCTCATAGTCAAAGTCATGGATGAGCCCGGTGACGCCCCACAGCTCCTCGTCCTCGCCAAACTGCCTGGCATAGGCACGCATCGCGGCTTCTACGGCCAGGGCATGTTTGATCAGGCTGGGGTTCTGAGTGTAGGTCGTCAGCAGCTCCCAGGCTTGTTCACGAGTTGGACGCACGGAAAGACCTCCGTCTGGAATGATGCCCCTAACGGTGCTCACTGCCCGGGCAGCAACGACCCCCCACGGCCGCCCGTTGCTGCGACAACAGGCTGTGAATGCCCTGTTCGGCGAGCCCCAGCATAGCGTCGAGCTGGGTCCGCGCAAAGGGCTGCCCCTCTGCCGTACCCTGCACCTCGACGTAGCGGCCCTGCCCGTCCATCACGACATTCAGGTCGACCTCGGCCTGGCTATCTTCGGCATAGCAGAGGTCCAGAATGGGCTGACCGCGCCAGATGCCCACGCTGATGGCCGCCACGGGCGTCGGCAGCGCCTCGGGTGGCAGCTCTCCGGCGGCTACCAGGCCCTGCAGGGCGCACGTCAGTGCCACCCAGCCGCCCGTGATGGCTGCGGTGCGCGTGCCACCATCGGCCTCCAGCACGTCGGCATCGATGCAGACGGTGCGCTCGCCCAGCACAGCCATGTCGAGCGAGGCGCGCAGCGAGCGGCCGATCAGGCGCCGGATCTCTTGGGTGCGGCCCGACAGGCGCTCCAGCTCGCGCTTGCTGCGCGGGCGCGTGGCATAGGGCAGCATGGCGTACTCGGCGGTCAACCACCCCACCCCGCGGCCCGCCATCCAGTCGGGCACGCCCGCCACAACCGAGGCTGCGCAGATGACGCGGGTGTTGCCACAGCAGATGAGCACCGAGCCTTGAGCCGCTGGCGCGACGCCGAGCTCGAACTCGACGGGCCGATGCTCGTCGTATGCCCTGCCATCTGCACGCGTGGAAACCATCATGGGCACGAGTCTAGTCCAGTGGCACGTTGATGCCAAGTGCGCCCAGGATGGCCTCCTGGCGTGCCCACATCCGCTGTCGATCGCTCTCCTCCATGTGGTCATAGCCTAGCAAGTGCAGGCACCCGTGCACCACCATAAGGGCGAGCTCGTGCATCGCGGGGTGGCCCTGCTCGGCGGCCTGCGCCACGATGCGCGGCCATGAGATCACGATGTCGCCCAGCTCCACGGGCGCGCCAGGCGGCCTGACCCAGCCGTCGTCGCCCAGGGTGGGGAACGAAAGCACATCGGTGGGGCCTGCCATGCCACGATAGGTGGCATTGAGTGTCGCGAGCTCTTCGTCGGTGGTGACGCGCACATACACCCGGGCGCTGGGCTGCACCTGTTCGGCCCGTAGAGCCGCCTCAGCCAGCCGCGCCACCTGCGCGGGCGTGACTTCCGCGCCGGACTCGGGCTCGATCTCGACCTCGATACCGTAGCGCGGCATCAGGCGCTCGCCCTCACGCCGCCACCAGGCCTTCGGGGAGCTGATCCTCGGCCAGTGCCGCCGCCTGCTCGGCGTAATAGCCACGATAGTCGGCGGGGAGCATGCGCGCAATCTGCACCATCACGCTGTCGGCCAGCACCTGCAGCCGCTCCGACGAGAGCCTGCCGTCGCCATAGTCGAGCCTGAACGGCTTGCCGATGCGCACGGTGCACCGCGGCCGACGCAGTCGGCGCCAGTCGCCCAAACGCTCCTGGCCCCAGGCCGCAATCGGCACAATGGTGGCATTGGCCTTGTGGGCCACGTAGGCGACGCCGGCCTTGCCGCGCTGCAGTTGCGCCGTCTGGCTGCGCGTGCCCTCGGGAGCGATGGCCAAAGCGAGGCCGCGCCGGAGCACGTCGAGGCACAGATTGAGCGCGTTGCGGTCGACTTCGCCGCGGTTGACAAAGATAGAGCCTGCCGACCGCAAGAACCAGCGCACCACGGGCGTGGTCAGCCACTTGTCGGCGGCCAGAGTGACAATCTGACGCCTCACCGCGCACACCACCGTGCCCGGGTCCACCAGGTGCAGGTGGTTGACCACGATGATCACCGGCCCGTGCTTGGGAACGTTCGCTTGCCCACTGGCACGGTAGCGGTACACAACGCGCATGACGACGTTGATGGTAACCCAAAGCAGCCGATACAGCAGGATGCTGGTATGATACCCCGCGCGAAGCCGCGCCGCCTTGCCTGTTCCGAGAGATGCCTCTTTGTGCAACTGTGTCCCCTGATGTCTAGCCTGTTGGCTCTCGACGTTGTAGCTATTGTACCATATCGGCCGCGTGGCACCATATGTGGGTGTGGCTAGAGGCACTTGACAGCAAGATATCGGCGCGCATACTGGCGCCATTCTCAACAGCATCGCGCGAAAGGGCGGCAGATGAAATACAACAATCGCGAGGACATCATCCAGCTCACGCCTCTGTGGAAGGGCGAGCGCTTTGAGGATGGGCGACCCAAGGTGTCAGACGAGGTCATCGCACGGCTGCGCAGGCTCAACATCGTGCTCGAAGAGGCGTGGGCAGTGTGCTGGTCGCACGGCTACCACTACCAGTTCGAGGGCAACTGGCTCAACATGCACCCCGAGATGATCGTCATCGGCCGTGCGGTCACCGGCACCTTTGTGCCCACGCGGCCCGACCTGCACGACTATCTGATGAGCTACGGCCAGGAGCAAGAGGGGCGGATCGGCGCCATGAACTCCTGGGTCATCGAGACCCTGCGCACGGACGACGTCATCGTCATCGATCTGTTCGGCAAGGTGGCCTTTGGCACCTATTCGGGCGCCAACCTTTCGACGGCCATCGCCACGCGCACCGGGGGCACCGCCCAGGTGATCGACGGCGGCATTCGCGATGCCCAGCAGATCGTCGAGATCCCCGGCTTTAACACCTTCTGCAGGGGCATGGATCCGACGCCCATCCGCGATGTGACGCTGATTGGGCTCAACACGCCCTGCCGCATCGGCAATGCCACCTGCATGCCCGGCGACCTCGTCATCGGCACCTACGAGGGGGTGCTTTTTGTGCCGCCGCACCTCGCCGAAGAGGTGCTCGAGCACGCCGAGCGGACGCATCAGCGCGAGCAGTTCAGCCACCAGCGCCTGCGCGAGGGCATCTACACATCGTCGCAGATGGATACCAAGTGGACTGAGGCCATCGAGGCCGACTTTGATGCCTGGCGGCAGACGCATGGCATCGATACCGTCTCGTTCGAAGGCAGGACGGCTGCCGACGAGGCCCAGTCATCTCAAGAGACGTTGCTCTAGCCGATGCGCTCAGCAGTCGCGCAAGCGCCCCAGGCCCACAGATTACGGTGGCCTGGGGCGCTTTGTGCGCGTCTCACTCGCGCGGCGCGCCCTTGAGGCTGCGCAGCACAAAGGCTGCGCCCACCAACACCAGCGCGATGGGCCAAACGAATGCGCCCAGGCGAAGCGACTCGGATAGCAACAACAGGCCGATGGCCGCCAGCACGCCCGCTGGGATCAATGGCCAACGCATACGACCCTGGGGCGTCGCGATCAGCGCCAGCAGACCAAACGTGGCGGCGAGCCCGAACATCATCACCGCGCCGCCCTCGAACGGCAGGCGCAGCTCTTCGACGAGCGCCGTGGCCGCCGCCGACGCCAGTGCCCCTGCGGGGATGACCGCCCACCACCGCGCCGGCTCGGTCAGAAAGACGATCACAAACGCCAGCGCGATGGCCAGCAGGAACATGGGTCCACCCACCAGGTCCGTCAGCGCACTCGACACGCTGGTCATCAGCAGCAGCGCCCCCAGCCCCAGCAGGCTGCAGCCGGGGATGATGGCCCACCAGCGACCTTTGGTGTTCGCGGCATAGGTGACCACAAAGCCGAGGCCAGCCGCTGCGAACAGACCGCCAAAGAACAACTCTTCGCGGTCGACCCACCCGCCCAGCACGTTGCGCAGCAACAGCAGCGCCCCCACCACGATGAGTGCGATGCCCCACCAAATCCGATCCGAAACTCGCTTCATCTTCATCCTCCGTAAGAGTCGTCGACAATCGTACTCTAGTCGTACGCCAGTACTTCGCGAACCGTCACACCGACGGCCCGTTGCGCAGGCAACACCGAGGCTGCCGCGCCGATACCCATCACAATGAGCAGCCACAGCATCTGCCCGCCGAACGAGTACACCTGCGTGAGCGGGCTGCGGATCATGGCTGTGCCCAGCGCGCTCCCCAACAGCGCGCTCATCGGCAGCGCCACGAGCCCGCCAAGGCCCCAACTGATGAGCGCCATGCACAGCCCTTCGGTGATCACGATCCGCCGCACCACTCGGCTCGAAGCGCCGATGGCGCGCATCACGCCCAACTCGCGGCGCCGCTCGAGGACGTTGATGCTGAGCGTGCCCATCAGGCCCAGGCCGCCCACCGCGGCGAACAGCACCGACATCGTCAGCAGGATTCCGACCACCGTATTGAGCTGGCCCATGATCCGCTCGCGCACCTCAGCCGTGCTCTCCCACGAGTTCACGGTGATGCCCCGCTGGCGCAGGTGTGCGGCCAACAACTTGCCCATGGCCTCCTGGTTGGCGGGCGAGCGGTCTGTCAGTTGGATGCGCGCCGAGTAGGCCCGCCCCACCTGCCCCACCGTGTGCGCCAGGTAAGGATAGTTCGCATAGCCCAGCGGCCCGACCATCAGCGCCTTGACCACGCCCACCACCACCCACTCGGTCTCGATCTTGGAGCCGTTGCGGTCGAGCTGCAGCGTCACCGTCTGGCCCACCTGCAACGTCGGGTCGGCTTTGAGCAGGTCCGAGTTGATCACCAAAGCGTTCTCGTCCTCGGGGAGCAGCCAGCGGCCGGCGATCATCGTGGGGGTGATCATCCGGGTGTCGGCCGGCGGCGCCACGATCATGAACGGTTCACCGTGCCCGCCGTTGGCCAGAACGCGCTCGGCTCCACCAAGACCCCAGTATTCGACCGCGGCAACGCCGGGCACCACGGTCAGTTCATTGTCGACCTTGCCGATGCGCAATGGCTGCCCGAAACTGAGCGTGAGCTCGTGGTTCCAGTACTGCAGCGCCTCGTCGGTGGTGCGCCCCAAAGAGGCCCGCACATTGAGCACCGAGACAAAGACGGCGCCGCCCATGACCAGCGTGGTGAGCGTCAGGACCAGCCTGCCCCGTCGGCGAAACGTGTTTCGCAGGCCAAGGGCAAACGTGCGCGAAAGGGCCTTGAGGCGCGTCAGACGCTCGGCAATGCCGCTGCTTGGCGCGACGTCGGTGAGCCCATAGTCATTGATGGCCTCTCGTACAGTGATGCTGGTTCCCCTCAAGATCGGTGCAAGCGCCGCCAACAGCGGCGCCAACAGTGCGGCAGCGGCCTCGAGCAGCACCGTCTGCAGTGGCGGGCGATAGTCACTGATATCAAAGTTGAGCATGTCGGCCACATAGTCAGCGATGCCGTGCGCCAGCCACGTTTTGACGGGCGTGGCGACCAGTAGCGCGAGCACGCCCAGCACCAGCACCATGCCTAGATAGAGCGCCACGATCTGACGCCGGCGCGCGCCGATGGCCTTGAGCATGCCCACGCTCCGGCGCTGCTGCGCCAGGATGGCCGCAATGGTGTTGACCACCAAGAAAGCAGCCAGCCCCAGCGCTGCCACGCCCAGCACCTGCATGATCAGCATGACCGGGTCGAGGATGTCCGAGGCCCAGTGTCGGCCGGGCGTGGGCGCCCAGTAGCCCCATACGCTGCCGCCGCCCTTTTCGATGCGCGTCGTGATGGCCTTGGCCGCGGCCTGCAGGCCATCGGTGTTGCGCAGCTCGTCGGTGACCCGCACGTGCACCTCAGAGTAGGTGGGCGGCAGGCCGAACCACGCTCTCGTGTCCATCGAGATATAGCCCGAGCCACCGTCGTTGAACAGGGGCGGCGGCAGTCCCAGGTTGTGGACGACGCCATCCACGTGCAGCTCGCGCTCGAGCTCGCCAAACGCCCTGACCGTGACGGTGTCGCCAGGCGCCACGCCCAGATAGCCCAGCGTGCGCCGCTCGAGCAGCACGCGCCGCTGTCTGGGCGGCGCCTCGCCGCTCAAGACGGTGATGCGGCCGATCTCTTCGTGCTGGGGGTCGATCGCATAGAGGTAGACGGGCTTCCAGCTATCGGGGCCCACCTGCACCTCGGCGCGGAACGACGCCTTGCCTTCGGCGGCGGCCACCGACGGCAGGCGCTCCACGGCGGCGATGGCATCATCGTCGAGGGCGCTGGTCCACACAACCAGGTCCGCCGGGCAGGTCGCCAGGTACTGGGCATCCATATTGCGTCGGATGACCGCCGTTGACGTGCTGATGGCGCCGACGGCAGTCACGCCCACGGCGATCGACAGCACGGCCAACGACGACCGACCCCAGTTGCGCCACAGGTCTTTGATGGCGACTATCCATCGCGTTCCAAGCACAGTCTTGCTCCTCATAGCGCTGCAGCCGTGGCGCCGATCGCTAGACGATCTCGCCGTCGGCAAGGGTGATGGCACGAGCGGCCCGCGCGGCCAGCTCGCGGTCGTGAGTGACCATCAGGATCGTCTTGCCCTCGGCTGCCAGGCTCTCAAAGAGCACAAGCACCGCGGCCGCCGTGGCCGAGTCGAGGTTGCCCGTCGGCTCGTCAGCCACCAGAATGGGCGGGTCGGTGGCCAGGGCACGGGCAATGGCCACGCGCTGCTGCTGTCCGCCCGATACGGCCGAGGGCAGTTTGCCGGCATGCTCGGCCATGCCCACCTGGGCCAGCAGGTGCAGCGCCCGCTCATATCGTTCGCGCCGCGTGCCATAGTCCGCCAGGTCCATCGGCAGCATGACGTTCTCGATGATCGTCAGCATCGGCAGTAGCTGAAAGAACTGGAAGACGATGCCGAGATTGCGTCCGCGCCACACAGCGAGCTGATCCTCACTCAGCCGATGCAGCGGGGCGCCGTTGACCCAGACCTCGCCTTCGGTCGGGCGGTCGATGCCGGTGATCATATTGAGCAGGGTGGACTTGCCCGAACCGGACTTGCCGATGACCGCCACGAACTCGCCGGCGTCGATCTCCAGGTTGATGTGCTTGAGCGCCCGAAAGGCGCCGGCTGCGCCCTCGTAGGTCTTGACGACATCCTCGAGATCGATCAGCGCGTCGGGCTGCCCCGGCGTTGGCTTGACCGTCGCTTTGAACAGGTTATCGAACATGGGTAACACCCCTCGAGTGTGTGTGCGCATCTGATTTCGTCTGCATTCTAGCCGGCGAGCAGGCCGGCTACACCGTGCAGCGGTGCAGATTGGGCGCCGCCCGCTGGGCGAGTTGTGAGCCTGTCCGACTGGCCAGGTCGCGTTGATACGCTGTGATTCGCCGGTTTCGGGTCTTGTGGCGATGTGCTATCATGTGCGCGCCAGAGCATGCCCGTTGGAGCCAGAACGTTGCGATGACCGCTCGCAAGCCCCTCGACATTCGGCGGCTGACCCCCCTGCAGTTGGGGCTTGCCATCGCCAGCATGGTGCTGGTGGTGGCAGTGGTGGCCCTGCTGATCATGGGCTTTGCCTCGGGCGCGGCCGCCCAGAGCGCTCTGCGATCGGGCTATCTGTTCACCGACCTGGGCAACATCCGGCGCGGCGCCTACGAGCTGCACCTGGCCACTGTCGAGATGCTCGACGTCGGCCGCGATGGCCTGGGGCGTGCCCGCTTACAGTACGCACTGGTGTCATCGCAGGTCGAACAGGCGCAGCGCAGCTCGCCCGAGAGCCCCGTGATCGCGCTTGGCCTCAGCAAGCTCTCGCCCATGCTGGCCGAGTACGGCCAGTTGCTCGACCAGGTGGGCGCTGACGAGGCGCTGCTGGCCCAACCGAGCGTCCGCGAGCGGTTCCTGGACGTGGTCGACCGGCTGGAGCGCTCGACGCAGAGCCTGTACGACCGCGAAGAGACGCGCTTTTTCCAGCGGGTGAGCGACGGCATCGACGGCCAGCGCACCTCGAACCTGCTGCTGCTGATCATGAGCGTGGTGGCCGCGGTGTTTGCCGCGCTGCTCGCGCTCTCGCTCAACCATAGCATTCGGTTCGAGTTTGAACGCGCCTACAGCATGCTCGAGATGCTATTCCGCGCCGATGAAGAGCTGCATCGCAATGTCTCCATCGAGCAGGTAGGCGACGCCCTCGTGGCCACCGGCCTGGCCGTGCTCGCCGCCGACAAGGCGGTGCTGTTCACCTGGGACGTGAGCCGCGACCGACTGGTGCCGCGCGTCTGGCGCGGCTTTGGCCCCAGCTTTGCCGAACAGACCTATTCTGTCGCCGATGGCTGCCTCAGCGAAGTGGTGCAGGGCAGCGAGATCGTCGTGGTGGAAGACACCTCGCGAGACCGTGAGACGTTGCAGCCGCTGACCGCCCAGGAGCACGTGCGGTCACTGGTGCATGTGCCCATCCGCATTGCCGACCAGAGCTATGGCGTGCTCACCATCTGCTCAGAGCGCCCCCGCTCGCTGGACGACGATGAGCGCCGCCTGCTTGCGGCGCTGGCGCGACGCGCGGCTTCGGCCATCGAGAACGCGCGGCTGTATGACCTGGCCCAGGTCTCGGCCACCCGGCAAGAGCGACAGCGGCTCGCCCGCGAGCTACACGACGCCGTAACTCAGACGCTCTTTGCCGCCAGCCTCATCGCCGAAGTGTTGCCCCGCGTCTGGGAACGCTCGCCCGAGGCCGGCGCAGCACGCCTCGAGGAGCTGCGGCAGCTCACCCGTGGCGCCCTGGCCGAGATGCGCACGCTGTTGCTCGAGCTGCGCCCCCAGGCTCTGCTCGAGGCCGACATGGGCGAGCTTCTCAAGCAGCTCGTGGAGGCCTTTGCTGGCCGCTCGCGCATCCCGGTGACGCTCGAGGCCGGTGCGGGCCTGGAGCTGCTGCCCGAGGTCAAGGTGGCGTACTATCGCATCGTGCAAGAGGCGCTCAATAACATCACCAAGCACGCCGGCGCCAGTCGCGTGTCGGTGTCGCTGGCCGAAGAAGACGGCTGGCTCGTGCTGGTGGTGGCAGACGACGGCAAGGGGTTTGATCCGGCGGGCGTGCCGCCGACCCACCTGGGCCTCGGCATCATGCAAGAGCGCGCCCAGCAGATCGGCGCCGAGCTTGAGATCGAGAGCGGGCCCGGGCAGGGCACGCGCGTCGAGGCCCGGTGGCATAGTAGACAGGAGCAGGCACAATGACCGACCGCGAGACAATCCGGGTGCTACTCGTCGACGACCATGCTGTTGTGCGCAGCGGCCTGAGCGCGTTCCTGATGGTCCACGACGATCTCGAGCTGGTGGGCGAGGCCGGCAGCGGCCAGGAGGCTGTCGACCAGTGCGAGCGCCTCAAACCGCACGTGGTGCTGATGGACATGATGATGCCGGGCATGGACGGCGCCACCGCCACCAGGGTGATCAGACAGCGCCAGCCCCAGACGCAGGTCATCGCTTTGACCAGCTTCAAAGAGGAAGACCTGGTGCACGATGCCCTGGAGGCGGGCGCCATCGGCTATCTGCTCAAGAACGTCACCGCTGACGAGCTCGCAGACGCCATCCGCAAGGCCCACAAGGGCCGCCCCACCCTCTCGCCCGAGGCCACCCAGGCGCTGATCCATGCCACCACGCAGCCGCCGCCACTGGGCCACGACCTGACCACGCGTGAACGCGAGGTGCTCGCGCTGATGGCGCAGGGCATCAGCAACCCCGAGATCGCCGACCAGCTCTTTGTGAGCCGCTCGACGGTCAAGTTTCACGTGAGCAGCATCCTGTCCAAGCTTGGCGCCAGCACGCGCACCGAGGCGGTTGCCATGGCGCTGCAGCACCGGCTCGTCGACGGCCCCACGCCATAACGCCAGCCTGGCCACCTGGCCAGGCCCGCCCTCATCAAAGATCGAGGTTCACATTCCCCCGGCTGCACGATGCGGCCGGGGGTTCAGTATGCCATCATACTCACAGTTCACCGGCCCACTGGGCACGGTGTGCGGCACGAGGAGGCACAAGATGGCATACAGTATGATCGAAGCATATCAAGTCAAGATGGAGCAGCTCGCCGATGACATCAAGGCCACCTGCCCTGCCTGCGCACCCAACCCTGGGATCTTGACGCGCACTGTCGAGCGCGTGCGCCAGATGCTCATGCAGCGCCGATCGGCGCCAGGCTACTATCAGCGCCTGTTGAGCGGCATTCGTTAGAATCTGCCCTCCTGAAGGGGATGCCCCCCCAGAGCGTATCGCCAGACGGCGAACCGCTCGCTCTATGTAACTCGCTCTGGCTCCGCCCATTGACGCAGGCCGCACTCGCGACTAGGATGTCGCAACCATGAACCGATCTGTGCCCAAGTGCGCCCTGTGGCTTGTCGCCATCTACCTTGCCATCGCGCTGGCGTTGCCCATTGCGTCAGCCGCCCACGGGCCACTGTGCCTACCGGCCGTCGTACCCCTCGACGGCGCCGGCTTTGTCGAGCTCTCTGCGCTGCGTATCGAGGCCGTGGTACGCTGCCAGGATGGGCCCTGCTCGCTCGGCGCCACTCAGTACCTTACGCTGGTCAACACCGATCAGGTGGGTGCAGCCACGTTGCGCTTGGGGCTCGGCCCCGATTGTGCCGGCACAATGGCCGCGCTGAGCGCCGAGGGCGCCCAGGCGCAGCTCGACGGTGAGGCCTATCGCGTCACACTGCCCGCTCGCGGCACGGCCCAGGTCACGGCGACGGTGTCGTCTCAGACCACCGACGCGTCGCTGGTGGTAGGCACAGTGGCAGCCAGCCAGTTCTCGCGCTGGGGCAAGCTCGGCGACGTGCGCCTGGTGCTCGAGCCCAACCTGGCCGAGCCCGGCGCCTGGCTCGACGCCGACCCCGCGCCACAGCGTCGATCGGCTGACAGGTTGACCTGGGACTGGCAGGGGCTGGCGCAGGATGTCGCCTGCAAGATGCTGAACCCGGCCGTCGACGCCGCCCTGTTGCAGCCCGAGGCCGACGGCTCGGCGGCCACGCTCGAGGCGCTCGTGCGGTGGCTGGCAGCGCAGCAGCCCGAGCAGGTGGACGATGGGCTCGTTGCGCGCCTGCTGGCCGCCCTGCATCGCCGGGTCGCCTCTGCGCCCGACGACACTGCCGTGCGTCTGCTGACGGCCGACGCCTACCTGACCCTCGCCGAGATGCAGCCCGACCGTCGCCTGAACGACACCCTGCTCGCCATCGACGCCCTCAGGTCCGCATCTGAGACCGCCCCCTCGAACCCGGACATCGAGGCCAGGCTCGCCGCGGCATACTACCAGGCGGCCATGGCCGCCGACCAGGCCGGCGACCCCGCCAACGCCATCGCCTACCTCAATCGCGCCGCAGAGATGGCTCCCAGCCAACAGGTCGCTGACGCGCAGGCCGAGTTCGTGCTGCGCTGGGGCCTCGACCTGGCTCGACAGGGCCAGGTCTCTGAGGCGGTAACGCTGTTGAGTCAGGCTGGCCAGCTTCCCGCAGCGCAGAACCTGACGCGGTTTGCGCCCCCTTTGGTGCATGCTGAGACCGAGGTGGTGCTCGCCGCAGGCCAGCGGCGGGTGACCTATGACCTGATGCTCTATGGGCCGGCCACGGCTGCCGCCGATGAGGCGCTGCTGGCAGGGCTGGCCGCCGCGCAGGGGGTGCCCGCTGTGCAGGCTACGCTCGAGGCGGTCGGGGCCACCGCACGCCGTCGCATGACCGTCGTGGTCGACTATCACACCCTCGACGAGCTGCGAGCCAGCGGCGAACTGCTGGTGCAGGCCTGGCGGGTGCAGGGCGGACTGCTGGCCGAGCTGCTGGCCGCGCCCTGGCAGGCCAGGGTGCAGGCGCTCGAGGTCGATCACACTCCCTGGGGCCGCCAACTGCTCTATGACGAGCTGGTGGATACGGCAGCCTTCCACCAGGCGTGGCAGGTCGATGCCGACTATGCCAACTGGTGGATGATCGAGCTGCACGCCCAGCAGCCCGAGAGCGGTGCCTCGGCCACCGAGCACGAGCTGTCGCTGCTGGCCCTGCGCGATCAGGTGGCCGTGTGGCAGGCGCTGCCGGCCAACACGCGCTGGGTCTACTCTTTGGACGTGGCCGAGGTGGTCGAGCCGCCCCGCTGGCTGCTGGGCAGTGGCGAGGAGCGCACGCTCAGCTACCGCCAGACATGGTATGACTGGCCGGCCATCGGCAAGGTGGCTTTGGGCCTGGCGGCCGCCCTCGCGGCCAGCGTAATGCTGGTTTCCGTCCTTGTCAGGGCGGCGCGACGACGACGCGCTGCCAGGGTTGGTTGAGGCCATCCTCGCTAGAGAGGTGCGGTGAACCACAGCAGCCTTTGACAGGCCCGCGCCCCTATGCTAACATCATCGGTGTCGACGCTCATCGTGAGGGGTGGAGGGACTCGGCCCTGAGAAACCCCGGCAACCTGGACCGAAAACGGGTCTGAGGTGCCAAATCCGACAGGCTCTGTGGCCTGAAAGATGAGGGAGCGCGTGAGACTCCCCTTTCGGGGAGCGTTTTTTTGTGAGAAGGTGCTCGCGCAGTGACATTCGAGCCCGCCTGGCAGGCGATTCTACTCAACGGCCTTCCATACTCTGAGGCAGAGGCCGCCATCGAGGCTATCATGGAGCGCTTTGCGGTGCTGCCCAGTTGGCCGCAACTGCCACGGCGCTCGCCGCTCGAGAACATGTACACGCTGTACTCTGAGGGCTTTCCCGGACTGCGTGAAGACGCGGGCTCTGCGTTCGTCGAGCATGGCGCTATCTTGAGTCGAGAGCTGGGCGCACTGCACCTCGCCTACCTCGACGATGATCTGGAGTATGGCAAGATCAGCCCGAGCCACGCCATGGGCCTCGAGGCGCTGCTGCTCAGGCAGGGCGACGGTACCAGGCCCGTCGCTGTCAAAGGCGAGGTGACTGGCCCGGTGAGCTGGTCTCTGACGATGCTCGACGAGCAGCGCCGTCCCATTCTGTACGATCGCGTGCTCGAGGGCGCTACAGCGCAACACCTGCGTCTCAAAGCGGCGTGGCAAGACCGTGCCCTGCGCCATGTGGCTGCCGAGACGATCATCATTCTCAACGAGCCCTACATGGCCTCGTTTGGCTCCTCCTTCGTGCCGCTGACCCGTGAGCGGGCCATCTCGCTCTTTAACGAGGTGCTGGCGGGCGTTCGTGGCATCGGTGGCGTGCACTGCTGCGGCGCCACTGACTGGTCGGTCATCCTGGCCACCTCGGCGCGGCTCGTGAGCTGGGATGCGTACGACTATATGGGCCCCCTGCTCAGCTATGCCGAGCCGCTGGCGGCTTTTGTCGAGCGCGGCGGCATTCTCTGTTGGGGTATGGTGCCGGCCGGCCTGCCGGCGACCTGGGAGTCGGTCGAGAGCCTGGCCGACCGCATCGAGCAGGGCCTCGATGCTCTGGCTGCAACCGGCATCGACCGCGGGCGCCTGGTCAGACAGAGCATGGTCTCGCCCTCGTGCGGGCTCGGCGGGCTCGATGTCGACCTGGCGACGCACATCCTCGACCTGACCCGGGATCTCTCGCACGAGATGCAACAAAGATACCCGCTGCCGGGTCAAACTGCAGAAGCAAATGACGCCTCGAGCGGCGCAACGAGTGCAGCACAAGATGGAGGCACAAATTGAGCATCCTGGTTGTCGGCTCGGTCGCCTTTGATACCGTCGAGACGCCCAAGGGCAGGCGCGAGCGCACTTTGGGTGGAGCCTGCACCTACTTCGCCACAGTGGCGAGCCTGTACAGTCAGGTGCGTATGGTGGGCGTGGTGGGCGATGACTTTGCTGCCGACCACCTGGCATTCTTCGCGTCGCGCGGCATCGATACCGATGGCCTGCAGCACGCTCACGGCCGCACCTTTTTCTGGTCGGGACGCTACGGCGTGAACATGGACGTGTGCGAGACGCTGGACACGCAGCTCAATGTGTTCGCCACCTTCCACCCCGAGATCTCGCCGGCCTATGCCGACACCGAGTACGTCTTTCTCGCCAACATCGATCCCGATCTGCAGATCGAGGTGCTCGAACAGGTGCGGTCGCCCCGCCTCACCGCCCTCGACTCGATGAACTTTTGGATGACGTCCAAGCGCGACAGCCTCACGCGAGCCATGTCGATGGTCGACCTGGTGCTGCTCAACGAGTCCGAGATCAGGCTCTATTCGCAGCAGCACGACCTGCTGCGCGGCGCCGACACCATCCTCGACCTGGGGCCGCGCGCACTGATCATCAAGCGTGGCGAGCACGGCGCCATGCTGGTGACGCGCGGCAGTCGCGTCGGCGAGCGCTTTTTCATCGTGCCAGCCTTTCCCATCGACGACGTGGTGGACCCCACCGGCGCCGGCGACACCTTTGCGGCTGGCGTGATGGGCTACCTCGCCGCCACGGGTGACCTCTCGCCCCAGGGCCTGCGGCGCGCCGTGGTGCACGGCACCGTGGTGGCGTCGTTCACCGTGCAAGACTTTTCCATCGATCGGCTGCGCCGCCTCGATCGCGAGCAGATCGTCGCTCGCTATGACGAGTTCCGCTGCCTCACCTACTTTGACACCCTGACACCGGCCGAGTGCGCGGTGTTCACCGGCGCCCTCTAGCCCGAGCACGAGCTGAAAGGATATACCGTGAAGGAATACGACGTCCGAGACCTACGCCTTGCCGAGCAGGGCGCCAAGCGCATCGCTTGGGCCGAGCGAGAAATGCCGGTCTTGAGGCTGATACGCGAAAGATTCGCGCACGAACGCCCTCTTGCCGGCGTGCGCATGGCGGCCTGCCTACACGTAACCAGCGAGACGGCCAACCTGATGCGCACCCTGCAGGCCGGTGGGGCCGACGTGGTGCTGTGCGCCTCGAACCCGCTGTCGACGCAGGATGACGTGGCCGCCGCTCTGGTGGCGCAAGACGAGATGCCCGTCTTTGCCATCAAGGGCGAGGACAACGAGACCTACTACCGACACATCACCGCTGCCATCGATCACCGCCCCAACCTGACCATGGATGATGGCGCCGACGTCGTATCGATCCTGCACGGCGCTCGCCGTGATGCCCTGACTGCAGTGATCGGCGGCACTGAAGAGACCACCACGGGCGTCATCCGTCTGCGCGCCCTCGAGGCCGAGGGCAAGCTCGAGTACCCCATCGTGGCCGTGAACGACGCCGACACCAAGCACATGTTCGATAACCGCTATGGCACCGGCCAGAGCACCATCGACGGCATCATCCGTGCCACCAACACCCTGCTGGCCGGCAAGTCCTTTGTTGTCTGCGGCTATGGCTGGTGCAGCCGCGGCATCGCCATGCGCGCGCGAGGCATGGGCGCCAACGTCATTGTCACCGAGGTCGATCCCCTGCGCGCCCTCGAGGCGCTCATGGATGGCTATCGTGTGATGCCCATGCTCCAGGCCGCCGTCGAGGCCGACATCGTGGTGACGGCGACTGGCGACACCAACGTGCTCGACGTGGCCCATTTCGAGCGCATGAAGGATGGGGTGCTCATCGCCAACTCGGGCCACTTTAACGTCGAGATCAACCTGGTGGCCCTGGCCGAGCTGGCCACCGAGGTGCGCTATGTGCGCGAATATGTGCAAGAGTACCGCATGGCCGACGGACGTCGCATCCATGTGCTGGGCGAGGGCCGCCTGATCAACCTTGCGGCCGCCGAGGGCCATCCCTCAGCGGTGATGGACATGTCGTTTGCCAACCAGGCGCTGTGCGCCGAGTTCATGATCAGGAATCACGACCATCTGGCCAAGTCCGTCTACGCCGTGCCGCGCGAGATCGATCGGCAGGTCGCCATGCTCAAGCTGCGTGCGATGGGCGTGACCATCGACGAGCTGACCGAGGCGCAGCAAGCCTATCTCACCTCGTGGAAGAGCGGCACCTGATCGCCGGTTCTCCGAGGGCTCATCTCTGCCCGGAAAGGAAAGTGGCTGCATGTACAACCTGATGCGCTCGCCGCGGTTTCTGTTCACGTCAGAGTCGGTGTCTGAAGGGCACCCTGACAAAGTGTGCGATCTCATCTCCGATGGCGTCCTCGACGCCATCCTGGCACAAGACCCGTATGGCCGCGTAGCCTGTGAAACGGCGGCGACCACCGGCCTGGTGCTCGTGCAGGGCGAGATCACGACCGACTGCTATGTTGATGTGCCCAAGGTGGTGCGCGAGACGATCAGCAACATCGGCTACTGCTGCTCTGACTCGGGCTTTGACTGCCACACCTGCGGCGTCATCACCTCGATCCACGAGCAGTCGCCCGATATCGCCATGGGCGTGAATGCCTCCCAAGAGGCGCGCGCCGGTGGCGATGACATCGACCAGGTGGGCGCCGGCGACCAGGGCATGATGTTCGGCTATGCCTGCCAGGAGACGCCCGAGCTGATGCCCATGCCCATCGTGCTCGCTCACGGGCTCGTCAAGCGGCTGGCCGCCGTGCGCAAAGATGGCACCCTGCCCTACCTGCGGCCCGATGGCAAGTCGCAGGTGACGGTCGAATACCATCACGGCCGGCCTGCCCGTGTCGACACGGTGGTGTTGGCCGCGCAGCACAGCCCCGACGTCGCCACTGAAAAGCTCCGCCAGGATTTGGCCGAGGCGGTGATCCGCACGGCCATCCCGGCGCACCTGCTCGATGCTCGCACCCGCTTTATCATCAACGGCACAGGGCGCTTTGTGGTGGGCGGCCCCATGGGCGATTCGGGGCTGACGGGCCGCAAGATCATCGTCGACACCTACGGCGGCATGGTGCCCCATGGCGGCGGCGCGTTCTCAGGCAAAGACCCCACCAAGGTCGACCGCTCGGGCTCCTATGCCACGCGCTGGGTGGCCAAGAACATCGTGGCCGCCGGCCTCGCCGAGCGCTGCCAGCTCCAGATCGCCTACGTGATCGGCGTCGCGCACCCCGTCTCGGTCAACATCGAGACCTTTGGCACAGGCAAGCTCTCGGATGAGCGCCTGGGCGAGATCGTGAGCCAGGTGTTCGACTTGCGCCCGGCGGCCATCATCCGTGACCTCAACCTGCGCCGCCCGATCTACCAGCCGACCGCGTCCTACGGCCATTTCGGACGCACCGACATCGATGCGCCCTGGGAGGCTCTCGACCGCGTCGAGGCGCTACGCGAGGCCGCCGGCATCTAGGCCACGCACTCAGCGAGGGCCTGCCTCTGGCAGGCCCTCTTGCCGTCGGCTGAGCTGCTCGGGCGCGCCCTTGCTGGGGCCACTTGCCCCAGCCTCTGTCTCTGCTATACTCGCGCTAAACAGCTCTAGCCTCTCAAAGGAGAGTCCATGCGCGTGCTCATAACGGGCATCGGCGGCTTTGCCGGGTCGCACCTGACAGACCTGCTGGTGGCCGATGACGACAGCGAGGTCGTCGGTGTGCTCCGTCCCGGCGGAAGCCGCGAGAACATCGCTCACCATGGTGAGCGGCTTACCCTGCTCGAGGGCGACCTGACCGACGAGCAGGCCGTGCGGCGGGTCGTGGCCGAGGCGTTGCCAGAGCGCGTCTACCACCTGGCAGCGCAGGCTTCGGTCGCGGCCTCGTGGGCCGACCCGGTCGGCACCGTGCAGGCCAATGTCCTGTCGCAGCTCTATCTGCTGCGCACCGTGATGGAGCTGTGCCCGCAGGCGCGCGTGCTGGTGGTGGGCTCGGCCGACGAGTATGGCCGCGTCTCGCCTGACGCGCTGCCAGTCACCGAGGCCAACTCGCTGCAGCCCACCAACCCCTATGCGCTCAGCAAGGTGAGCCAGGACCTGATGGGCGGCATGTTCTGCCACAGCCATGGCCTGCACGTCGTGCGCGTGCGGCCTTTCAACCACATCGGGCCGCGCCAACGCACCGGCTTTGTGGTGCCCGATTTCAGCCGGCAGATCGCGCGCATCGAGGCTGGACTGCAGGCGCCGACGCTCAAGGTGGGCAACCTGGCCGCACGCCGCGACTTTTGCGATGTGCGTGACGTGGTGCGCGCCTATCGGCTCGCTCTCGAGAGCGGCGAGAAGGGTGCAGTGTACAACATCTGCCTGGGCACCTCAGTGCCCATCCAGGCGCTGCTCGACCGCCTGCTGGCGTTGGCTCGCGTCGAGATCGCCGTCGAGCGCGACCCGACGCGCATGCGCCCCAGCGACCAACCCAACGTCGTGGGCAGCGCTGCGCTGCTGAACTATGTCACTGGCTGGCGGCCGCTGGTGCCGCTCGCCCAGAGCCTTGAGGATACCCTCGAATACTGGCGCGCCCGGGTGGCCGCTCTAGGCGACGCAGCCTGAAAGGAATCGACATGGAGAAAACCGCTCTTATCACCGGCGTCACCGGGCAAGATGGCTCGTATCTCGCCGAACTGCTGCTCGAAAAAGGCTATCGCGTGGTCGGCATGGTGCGACGGGGCAGCGCCCCCAACTATCATCGCATCGAGCACATCATGGACCGCCTCATTCTCGAGCAGGGCGACCTGCTCGATCAGGTCTCACTGATCCAGATTCTGCGCAAGCACCGCCCTCAAGAGGTCTATAACCTGGCCGCGATGTCCTTTGTGCCCACCTCGTGGGAGCAGCCCGTGCTCACGGCCGAGTTTACCGCCGTCGGCGTTACCCGCGTCCTCGACGCCGTCCGCATGGTCGACCCCACGATCCGCGTCTACCAGGCGTCGAGCAGTGAGATGTTCGGCAAGGTGCAAGAGGTTCCGCAGCGCGAAACGACGCCCTTCTACCCACGCAGCCCCTACGGCGTGGCCAAGGTGTATGGCCACTGGATCACCATCAACTATCGCGAGAGCTATGACCTCTTTGCGGTGTCGGGCATCCTGTTCAACCACGAATCGCCGCGGCGTGGCCTCGAGTTTGTCACTCGCAAGGTGACCCACAACGCCGCCCGCATCAAGCTCGGCCTGCAAGACCGGCTGGCGATGGGCAACCTCGATGCCAAGCGCGACTGGGGCTTTGCCGGCGACTATGTGCGTGCCATGTGGCTCATGCTCCAGCAAGACAAGCCCGACGACTTTGTGGTGGCCACGGGCGAGCAGCACTCGGTGCGCGAGCTACTCGAGGTGGCCTTTGGCTGCCTCGGACTCGACTATCGCGACCACGTCTATGTCGACCCCCAGTTCCTGCGCCCGGCCGACGTCTATGAGCTGGTCGGCGATGCGTCCAAAGCGCGGCGCCTGCTCGGTTGGCAGCCCGAGGTGAGTTTTCACCAGCTCGTCGAGATGATGGTCGAGCATGACCTCCACATGCTCCAGGACAAGATCGCCACCGGCAGACCCCCGACCGTCGACTAGACGCCACACTAGAGAGAGGTGCTCAATGGCGAAACAACCGATCGTATTCGGCACCGATGGCTGGCGCGCTGGCATCGCCGACGCCTACACCTTTGAGAACGTCCGCTACTGCGCCCAGGGCACGGCTGACTATCTCAAGGCTTCGGGGCTGGCCCCGCGCGGCATGGTCGTCGGCTACGACATGCGCTTTCTCTCTGAAGACTTTGCGCGGGCAGTGGCCGAGGTGCTCGCGGGCAATGGCATTCCGGTGTTTCTGGCCGACCGCGCCGCGCCGACGCCCGTGCTGTCGTACAATATCCTGCCGCGCCGCGCGGCAGGCGGCATCTGGATCACCGCCAGCCACAACCCCCCCACCGACAACGGCTACAAGCTGCGCTCTGACTATGGCGGTGCCGCAGCCCCCGAGACGCTGGTGCTCGTAGAGCAGCGCATCGCTGCCGCTCAAGAGGCCGATCGTGTCGCGCGCACCGACTTTGATGCCGGCGTGCGCCAGGGCCTCATCCAGCTCTTTGATCCCGATGGCCCCTACGAAGAGCAGTTGCAGCGGCTGATCGACGTCGAGCCGATCAAGCGCGCGGGCCTGCGCCTGGTCTCTGACCCGATGTGGGGCGTCGGGCAGGGCTGGTTCACACGCCTGCTGGCCGGCGGCGCTACCGTCATCAAAGAGATCCACGGCGAGCGCAACCCGCTCTTTCCGGGCATGGCGCGCCCCGAGCCGATCGCCCCGAACCTGGTGGGCCTGCTCGAGGCGATCCAGCCGTTTGGCGCCGACGCCGGCCTGGCCAACGATGGCGACGCCGATCGCGTCGGTTTTGCCGATGAGCATGGCCAGTTCGTCAACCAACTGCTGGTCTATGCCCTGCTCAGCTACTACCTGCTGGGCGTGCGTGGGCTGCGCGGCCCCCTGGTGCGGTCGATCAGCAGCACGGTGATGGCCAACAAGCTGGGCGCGCATTTTGGCGTCCCGGTCTACGAAACCGGCGTCGGCTTCAAGTACGTGGCGCCCAAGATGATCGAGACCGACGCCCTCATGGGCGGCGAAGAGAGCGGCGGCTTTGCTTTTGCCAATCACATCCCCGAGCGTGACGGTATTCTGGCCGGCCTCTACCTGCTCGACCTGATGGTGCGCACCGGCAAACGCCCCAGCGAGCTCATCGCCACGGTGTTCGATCTGGTGGGCCCACACTACTATGATCGCGTCGACCGGTCGATGCCGCCGGAGCTCAAGGCCGAGGTCGTTGAGCGGGTGACGGCCGCCCAGCCGACCCATCTGGCCGGGCTGCGCGTGCTCGAGATCGATCGCAGCGACGGTGTCCGCTATGTGCTCGAGGGCGGCCAGTGGGCCTTGATCCGCTTCTCGGGCACCGAGCCGGTCATCCGCGTCTACTGCGAGGTGACCGCCGAGCATCGCGTGGCCGAGGTGCTGGCGTCAGGGCTGGGCATCGCCGGCCTCGAGGCCTAGCGAGGGCCGGCCACCGGGACGATGTTCATCGACACCCATGCCCATCTAGACGCCGACCGCTTTGCGTCCGATCGCGACCAGGTCATCGCCCGGGCGCGAGAGGCCGGCGTCCAGCGTATCATCACCTGCGGCTCAGACCTGGCGAGCTCGCGTGCCAGCCTGGCGTTGCATCGGCAGTATGAGGGTGTGCTGACGACGGTGGGCGTGCACCCCCATGCGGCCAGCACCATCTGTCCGCAGAGCGCCGTCGACCCCGCTGCCCTGGCCGAGCTGGCCGAGCTGGCTGAACGGTCAGGGGTGGTTGCCATCGGCGAGATCGGCCTCGACTATCACTATGATTTCAGCCCCCGAGAAGCGCAGCGCGAGGCTCTGTCGGCGCAGTTGCGCCTGGCGGCCGAACGCGATCTGCCGGTGGTGCTGCACTGCCGTGAGGCCGATGACGACCTCATCGCCCTGGTCGACGGCGCGTCGCGCAACCTGCGGGGCGTGTTGCACTGCTTCATGGGCTCGACTCGCCTGGCCTGCTGGGCGCTCGACCGCGGACTGTACCTCGGCATCGCCGGGCCCATCACCTTTGCACGCATGACGGCGCTCGTCGAGGCGGTGCAGGCGGCGCCCCTGGACCGGCTGTTGATCGAGACCGATTGCCCCTTCCTGGCGCCCCACCCTATGCGCGGGCGCCGCAACGAGCCGGCCTTTGTGGTGCACGTCGCCGAGTGCCTGGCGCAGGTCCAGGGGCTCTCCCTCGAGGCCCTGGCCGCTGCCACCACGGCCAACGCCAGGGAGCTCTTTCATGTCGACTGATCGCGCGCCCGACATCAGCGTCGTCATCGTGAGCTGGAACGTGCGCGTTCTGCTCGCCCAGTGCCTCGATTCGCTGCTCGCGATCGCTGGCCCAGAGCCGCTCTCTGGCGACGCCCTGCGCCTGGGCCAGCGCGTGCTCGACGTGTGGGTGGTCGATAACGCCTCACACGATGCCACCCTGGCGATGCTGGCCGACCAGTATCCGTGGGTGCACGCCATCGATGCCGGCCAGAACCTGGGGTTCACCGGCGGCAACAACCTGGCGCTGCAGGCCTGCTGCGGTCGCTATGCGCTGCTGCTCAACCCCGACACGGTGGTGACGCGCGAAGGGGACGCCGACGCCATCACGCTGCTGGCCGATGTCGCCGATGCCGCGCCCGATGTCGCCGTGGTCGGGCCGCGCCTGCTCTATGGCGACGGCTCGCCGCAGAGCTCGCGAAGGCGTTTTCCCACGCTGTGCATGGGACTGATGGAGAGCACGCCGCTCGAACGCTGGTTTCCTCACAACCGCTGGGCGCGGCGCTACCGCATGGAAGATGTGCCCGCCCACCAGGTGCAGGATGTGGACTGGGTCACCGGCGCCTGCATGTTGGTGCGGCGCGAGGCGCTGGTTCAGGTGGGGCTGTTCGACGAAGGCTACTTTATGTACTCTGAGGAGCTCGACCTTTGCCGACGGCTGCGAACAGCCGGTTGGCGCGTGGTGCATGAGCCGCGGGCAACTGTGGTACACTATGAGGGCCAGAGCAGCGGACAGGTGTTGACGCGCAGACAGCTGCTGTTCGATAGCAGCAAGGTGCACTACTTTCGCCAACATGTGGGCGCCAGTCAGGCAGCCGTGCTGCGCTATGGCCTGCTCGCTGGCTATGCGATCGAGATGCTCATCGAGGGGCTCAAGTGGCTGCTGGGCCACAAACGGCCGTTGCGCCACGAGCGGCTCCGAGCCTATCGCGACCTGCTGCGTTCGGGCCTCGAGCCCCCACCCAGTGCAAAGGGGTGACGCTGTGACGACCGAGCCATTGCGCCTGCTGATGGTCACTGGCGAGTTCCCCCCCATGGAAGGGGGGGTGGCCGACTACTCGCACATCATCGCGCAGCGGCTGGCTGCGCGCGGCGTCCAGGTGCACGTGCTCACCTCAGGCGATGCTGGCCCCAGCGGCGAACGAGATGGCATGGTGGTCTATGCCGCCATGCCCGACTGGTCGTTTCGCTCCGCCTACAAGACTTTTGGTGAGCTGCTCGAACAGGTCAAGCCCGACGTCATCAACATTCAGTACCAAACGGCCGCCTTTGGCATGCACCCGGCCATCAACCTCTTGCCGCGCCGTTTCGCGCGCTATCCGTTTGTGGTCACCTTCCACGATCTGCTGGTGCCCTACCTATTCCCCAAAGCCAGCCGTCTGCGCACCTGGGTGAACCACGAGCTGGCGCGCAGCGCTGCGGCGGTCATCGTCACCAACGCCCAGGATCGCTTCACGCTCGATAGCGTGAGCGGCATCGATCGCCTCGAGCTCATCCCGATCGGCTCCAACATCACGCCGCGCCTGCCCGACGACTATGATCGCGAGACCTGGCGGCGGCGCTGGGGCGTCAACACGCGGGCGATGCTGCTCTGCTACTTTGGCTTCCTGAACGAGAGCAAGGGCGGCGAGGAGTTGATTGACGCGCTCGGCCTCGCCCTTGGCCGCGAGGTGCCCGCGCACCTGATGATGATCGGCGGTACAGTGGGCGCCTCAGACCCCACCAACCGGCTGTATCTGGAGCGCGTAGAGGCCTTGATCTTTGAACGCGGCCTGCGCGACAACGTCTTCTGGACCGGCTACCTGCCCAACGAACAGGTTTCGGCCGCCTTTGTGAGTTCGGATGCCTGCGTACTGCCCTTTCGCGATGGTGCTTCGTTCCGGCGCGGCAGCCTGATGGCCGCGCTCGCGCATGGCCTGCCGGTGGTGAGCACCACGCCTCAGGTGCCCACGCCCGAGCTGGTGGCCGACGAGAACATCGTGCTTGTGGCGCCCAACGACCCTGCTGGGCTGGCCGACGCCATCGAACGCCTGTGGCGCGACCGCGAGCTCGCTCGCCGGATCGGCGACGGAGCGCAGGAGCTGTCGCGCCTCTTTGACTGGGACCCGATCGCCGACCGCATGCTCAGCTTGCTGAACGATGTCTGTGGCCGCGCGTAAGAGCATGCTGCCAGGAGGCCGCCGGTGACCGGTGTTGGGCGCGCGCTATGGCGCAATCTGCGAGGGCGCCTGGGCCCCACCTTGGCAGCGGCGCGGCCTCACTGGCCACTCGGGGCGGTGCTGGTGGTGCTGCTCGTGGCGGCTCTGCTCACGGGCGCCCGCGTGTCGCTGCTCGAGGGCGCTGAAGAGGCCCCGTTCGTCGCCCAAGCACTCGAGCGCCAGGGGCACGCCGATGAGCCGCCTTATGTCGAGCTGGTGGCCCAGTTCGCCCATCACCCGGCCGTGGATGAATCGCCGGCCTATCGTTGGTTGTCGCAGGGCGCCGTGGCGCTGTGCGCGGGCCACGACGCCTCGGCGGCTCCCATACGCCCCAACCCCTATCTGAGCGCCTACGATCCCGCAGGCGGAGCCAACCGCAACACGCTGCTGCACCCTCTCGCCGCGGTCGGTGTGGCCCGGGCCGTGCGGCTGTTGCGGGTGTTCTCACTGCTGGCCATGCTCGGCGCGACAGCAGCCGCCTACGCCATCGCCTTGTGGCTCACCGGCGACCGTTCGGCAGCCACCCTGACCGCAGTGGCCACCGGCCTGTTGCCCGCTGCGGTCATCGCCGCCTCCACGGCCAATGCCGATGCGCTCACCGCCCTGACCGTGGTTGTCATCCTTGTCATCGCCGTGCGCCTCTGGGAACGTCCCGCGTCGTCTGGGTGGGTGCTGGCCTCGATGGCGGCGCCTGCACTCGGCATGCTCGTCTCACCCGCCGCCCGGACCATCAGCCCGTTGCCCCTGCTGGTGATGGCGGTGACCGTGTTGCACACTCATGACGGTCGGGTGCGGCGTCACCGGGCTCTGTTGACAGCGGCTGGGCTGGGGCTCTATCTCATCGTACGCGCACTCTGCGCATTGGCGGTTGCCGAGGCCGACCCGCTGGTGCTGCAGGCGGCAGAGGTCATCGTGGGCCTGCGGTCGTCGCGCCCGGCGCTGATTCTGACGCGCTTCACGCAGGCGCTGTGGGGCGTTCTGGGCTGGCGCAGCGTGCCCCTCGACCGCGTGGCCTACACCGCCCTGAACGCGCTGACCATCGTGAGCGCAGGAGGCCTGGCCCTGGCCGCGCTACGGCGGTGGTGGTCGCCGCCTGCCACGGTGGCGCGCCATGGCTGGTGGGTGGTGGTCGCTCTGGTTCTGGCGCTGGCAGGTCGGTACCTGCTACTGCTCTGGCGCGATGGTGGTCTGCTCGCCGAGAGCCTCGCCGGGCTGATCGCCCCCGTCGGCCTGCTGCTGGCCGCAGGCTGGTGCGCCTGGCTGCCCCAGAGAGGACAGTGGCTGATGTCGGTGGCCCTCGCAGTGCTCATGTTTGTCGCCGCTCTCGCGCTGCCTGCCACCACACAGCGCAGCGCGCCACCCGAGCTCGATCTGACCTACCTCGCCGACGAGAACGTGACGCCGGTGGGCATCGAGTATGGTAACGACCTCTACCTGGTGGGCTATAGCGTTGACCGCGACACGGTGGCCCGTGGCGAGGCCGTGACGGTGCGGCTGGTGTGGCTCGCTCGCCGCCGCCCGGCGGTCGACTATACGGTCTCGGTTGAGGTGACCGGCAGGCAGCGTATGCAGGTGGGCATTGCCAACTCGATGCCCGGAGGCGGCACATCGCCCACCTCTGACTGGATCCCCGGGCAGATCATCCAGGATGAGATCGCCGTGCCGATCTCGCCGCTGGCCCATACGCCCACCAAGGGCGATATCCGCGTCACCGTGTATCGCGGCATCAAGGAAGACCCGTTGACGGCCCGCGCCCCCGATGGCGCAGAGCTCGGCATCAGCCCGCGCATCGGCGCCATCCGCCTCGTGCCGCCCTATGAGACGCGCTACGAGCCCGCTGCGCCCATGCAAGTCGACTGGGGCGAGAGCGTGCGCCTGCTGGGCTTTGGGGTGAACCCGGTTCAGCCGCGCCTGGGCGCCCCATGGACCATCGACCTCTACTGGCAAGCGCTGCAACCGGTGCGCGTCGACTATACGGTGTTCGTGCACCTGGTCAACGCCTATGGCCGCATCCTGGCGCAGACCGACGAGCAGCCGCTGCAGGGTGACTATCCCACCAGCCTGTGGCGCGAGGGCGAGCACGTCGCCGACCGACACGTCATCGCGGTGCCCGAGCGCATGGACGGTGGCCCGTTCTACCTGCTCATCGGCCTCTATGACGCCGCCACAGGCGAGCGGCTGGTCTACAGCTCGCCCGAAGGCCTGTCCAGCGATCATCTGACCTTTGGTCCATTGCTCCCAAGCCCGCGATAGAGCGGCTATGCACGACCACACTATCACGTGCGCCGACCGGAGCAGCAACCGAGGACGCCGATAGGCGGCTGTTGCGCCCCAGCCGCTGCAGGCGTAGAATCACCGGCGGCTCTGAGAGCCAATCCATGCGATGGCGTCGCCATGACCACGACTCTAGCTGAACCGAACGGCCTTCGTCCCTTTGCCCCTCACACCGACCTGGCGCAGCTCGCCGATCTGATCGAGGCTGCCTTTGGCGCAGAGCTGCGGCGGACTGGCAACCGGCTCGCCGAGGATATGCGCGCACTGGCGGTGATGGGCCCGCTGGTCGGCCTGGCCGCCGGCAGCTGGCCGCTCCATCACGGCCGCGTGTGGCTCGAAGGCGGGCGCATCATCGGCAACGTCAGCTATGGGCGCGAGCGCGCTCGCGAAGAATGGCAGATCAGCAATGTCGCCGTCTATCCCGAGTATCGCGGCCGAGGGATTGCGGGGCGGCTGCTCGACAGTGCGTTGGCCGATATTCGCCAGATGGGCGGTCGACGCGTGTACCTGCAGGTGAACGTCGACAACGTCGCTGCCCAGCACCTGTATCTGCGGCGCGACTTTGACGTCTATGACACCGTCCTCGAGCTGGGCCTGTGGCCTCGCCACGGCGCTGCCATCGGCCAGGCCTCAGATCGCGTGGAGCCTGTGCCCTGGTGGCACACACGCCGCACCGTCGACCTCGCCAGGCAGGCGCTCCCCCCACATAGGCTGCAGGCGCGGCCTCACCTGCTGGAGCAGTATCGCCGAGGGCTGTGGGGGCGTCTATCGCGGGCGTTCTGGCTCGATCTCTTTGACGGCAGTTGCGAGGGCGCCGTCAACGAGAACGGCCACATGGTGGCTCTGGGGAGAGCGTGGGGCGTCTCACCGCGCGGCCCGCTCGAAGTGGAGCTGCTGGTGCATCCCGCGCAGCGCGGCCGCTGGGAGGCCGAGCTGACGCTCGCCCTGCTCTACCAGCAGGGTGACCGCGTCCGTCAGATGCGGGCACATGTATCCACGGCCCATCCAGAGGCGGCGCAGGCCTTGCTAGCCAACGATTTCGAGCTGCTGCGCACGCTCGACGAGATGGTGCTCGTGCTCTAGCCCTGACGACGCCCCGGGCGACCGTGGCTCTCACGGGCTGCAGCATCGCGTGGCGCTCGCGTCGACTTGACGACACTGTACACCGCCAGCGACACGAATAGCACGCCGATGGCCATGAAGATGGCGCCGCGGACCGGGCGCGAGATGAACTGCAGCGTGAGATAGTACACGTAGGACGGAAAGGCCTGCACGCGGTACAGATGGGTCATCAGGTAAGCGATGCCCAGGCTGAGGCCCAGCCCGCCCACCGTCAGGAACACCAGCCACCGCGTGATGTCGCCAAGCTGGAGCCTGGTTCCCGTGCGCCGCGCCTGGCTCTGGCGCGCCTCGGGTGAGAGCGCTACCACCAAAGGCAGGTTGCCGTTGCCGGCCTCGACGCCAAACTCCACGGGGATCTCGACAGCCTGGCCTCTGGGGGCCCCAACGGTCGCGGCGATCTCTCGCTCGACCGTGATGAACTCGGCTGCACGTGGCAGGTCGGGCGCCACGGCAAAGTCTTTCTGCAGCTCAGCCGTGCCCAGCACCTGCTCCACGGTGCGGTCTCCCAACACCAGAATCGGCCGCACCCCGGCTGACTTGGCCGTGGCAACGTCGCCCACGCAATCGCCGATCAGGTAGGAAGAGGCCAGGTCGATGGCAAAGCGGGTCGCGGTGCACCACAGGATGCCTGGCGAGTCCTCCCAGCAGTGGCAGGTGGCGCCGGCTCGATGCTGACAGACGACCGCGATATCGATGCGGCCTGCAGCGTTCTCGACCTGCGAGATGATCTGTTGCAGCTCCTCTGGGAGCTCTTCGTCGGACCCTGGATAGTGGCCATAGACCACCACCATCGTCTCGGGGACGGCCAATTCGCGCACCGCCTCGAGCGTGGCCGGCACCAGACGCGGCGCCGGCTCTTCCGCTTCAGCCACAAGATGGCTATCGCGCAGGATGGCCTGGCTACGTATGAAAACTGCTCTCATGTCGGCTCCTCAGCGGCCCATTCAACGCAAGCCCACCGGCTGGCCGTCTATGCCTCGGCGTTGGTTGGCGTCGATGCTTCCACGGTGACACCGCCCATGGTGCACTCACCGCGAAAGATACCGCCCTCATCGATCAGCAACGACGCCACCTGCAGGTTGCCAAACACCCTGCCCGACGGCAGGATCTCGAGCCTCCCGCGCGCGGTGATGTCGCCCTCGACGGCGCCCCACACCTGCACCACCGCCGCCTCGATGCTCGCCACCAGGCGCGCCTCGGGCCCGACGATGACGTTGCCGGCCGTTTCGATGCGCCCCTCGAACTGCCCATCGATGCGGATGTTGCCGTCGGCGATGATGTCGCCGGTAAAGCGGCTGCTACTGCCCAGGACGTTGTCGATCTTGCCGATTGCCGCAGCAGGTGCGTTACTCCTCTTTAGCAGTGCCATCTATGCTTCCCCTCCCCATCGCCTCGGTCTCCCCCAGACACTCCGCCCCTAGCTTGCCTACTGCCCATCGGTGCCCACAGCTCGCGCGCGCTGTATCGCCTGGTTCTCCTCTTCGGTGAGCTGATAGGTGGACGCCCAGCCCGCCAACGGCTTGGCATAGACGCGCGTGAGGCCCCGCGCGTGCAGGCTGCTGAGCACCACCCCGTTGCCCTCGGCGTCGGCCAGTGCCAGCGCGAACGACTGGTCTCCGCCGGTGTCATCGAAAGGATTGAAGCGCACCACGCCCGATCTCTGCACACAACCGGTCACCTGGGCGCCGACGGCGTGCACCTCTGCCAGAGCCTGCGACGTCTCGCCGAGGGCCTGGCGCACCTGCGCCGCATAGCCCTCCAGCGCGTCGCGGACGTTGCCCCCCTCAACATGCCCAAAGAGGCGGCTGTACTTGGCCTCGAGCCGACGCTGCCTGCAGATGGCCACTATGGCCAACGCCAGTGCGACTGCGGCCACCGCAATGGCCACCAAACATACGATGGTCAGCGCTTCTGAAAGTAACTGCAATGCCCCTACCTACGACCGTAATGCGCCTATTCTAGCGGCTCCGCCAGTGTCGGTCAAAGCTCACCCTGACCGCTCGCCCCACACAAAGACCGCCCGCCACGTCCAGCGCACGGAGTTTCCGGCCAACTGCTGCCGAAAGAGCGCCCTCGCCCGCTCCACCTCGCTGACCTCTAGCAGTGCCAGCAGCCGCTGCCCGTAGCTGGGCCTGTCGCGGGGAGTCAGATCGAACCAGCGCTCGACCTGCTGGGGCGTGATCAGTCGCTCTGAGGCGAAGTCGCGCTCCTCGATCTCGACACCCAGCCCCAACGACTCCAGGGCCGCCGCAATGGCCTCAGGCCGCCAGTTGACCAGCGCGTCGCCCGGCTCGGCATAGATGGCGTCCTCGGCGCGCGCCAGCCTGCCCGCCAGGTCGTGCCCCAGGCTGCCCAGGTCGCACAGTGCATAGAGCCGCTGCCCCTGATAGACGGCAGTCTCGCACAATCCAACGCGGCAGGTGTCGGCCAGCAGTCGCCCCAAAGCGCGTATGACGGCCGGTTTGTCACGGCTCGCCAACAGGCCGTTGCGCCCCACCAGCACGTCAAAGCGTAGGTCGCCCTGGCCATTCGCAGCCAACCACGCGCCCAGTGACCCTGGCTCGGTCAGCGCCACCATAGGCCTCTCGACCTCGGGCAGGCGTTCGGCGATCTGCGCCAGGGCGACCGCGGCCTCGCCGTCGGTCGTCTGCGCCCAGATGCCACCCTCGGGAGCGCGCCGCAACGCTTCCCACGTGAGCAGGCCGGTGCCCGCATTCAGGTCGAGCACGCGGTCGTGCCGCTGGATCTGGACGTGCACCATGATCTCGTCGCGGATCATCCCCAGGTCGCGGGCGGCATCGTCGATGGTGCGCGCCAGCCAGCGCTCTTGGGCGCTATCGGCCGGCGTGTAGGTGAGCACGTCTCCCGAGCCTTCGGGCACCATGGCCGCAAGCTGGGCCTCGCGGCGGCGCGCCACCTCATCGCGGATGAGACGCTCGTGCCCCACCTCGCCGGGGTGATAGAACACCTTGCCCTGCAGTGCGCCGGGCAGGTACTGCTGTGCCACCCAGTGATCGCGGTAGGCGTGAGGATACAGATAGCCCTCGCCGTGCCCAAAGCCCTCCTTGTCGCGGCTCGCGTCTTTGAGGTGCCTGGGAACCTCGTCGAGCCGCTCCTTCTTGACGGTCTCGAGGGCGTCAAAGAAGCCCATCACCGAGTTCGATTTGGGGCAGGTGGCCAGGTAGAGCGCGGCTGATGCCAGATGAAACTGGCCCTCGGGCAGGCCCACCTGCTCAAAGGCCTCGGCCGCCGCCTGCACCACCACCAGCGCCTGCGGATCGGCCAGGCCCACATCCTCACAGGCCAGGATGAGCATCCGCCGGAAGATAAAGCGCGGCTCCTCGCCGGCATAGACCATCTTGGCGAGCCAGTATAGCGCCGCATCGGGGTCTGACCCGCGCAGCGACTTGATAAAGGCGCTGATCGTGTCAAAGTGATAGTCGCCCTCGCGGTCATAGAGCACGGCCCGCTGCTGGATCGACTCCTCGGCCACGGCCATGTCGATGTGGATGACGCCCTGTGCATCGGGCGGCGTCGTCTCCACCGCCAGCTCGATGGCATTGAGCAGCGACCGCGCGTCGCCGCTGGATACCTGCACCAGGTGCTCCAGCGCGTCGGGCGCCACCTCGACGTTGAGTTGCCCATAGCCGCGTTCTGCGTCAGCCAGCGCCGCATACGCGATGGTGCGCAGATCGTCGGCAGTCAGCGGGGTGAGCTGAAAGACGCGACTGCGGCTCAACAGTGCCCGGTTGACCGAGAACCACGGGTTCTCGGTGGTGGCGCCCACCATGATGATGGTGCCGTTCTCGACCCACGGCAGCAGCGCATCTTGCTGCGCCTTGTTCCAGCGGTGCACCTCGTCGACGAACAGGATGGTGCGGCGCCCATAGAGATCGCGGCTCTCTTGCGCCGCCTTGACCACTTCACGCACCTGCGCCACACCGTCGAGCACGGCGTTCAGCGTGACGAACTGCGAGTGGGTGGTGTTGGCGATGACGCGCGCCAGTGTGGTCTTGCCCGTGCCAGGCGGCCCGTAAAAGACCACCGAAGAGATCTGGTCGGCCTGGATGGCGCGCCGCAACAGGCGCCCTGGGCCCAGCACATGATCCTGCCCGACGAACTCGTCGAGCGTGCGGGGGCGCATCCGTGCCGCCAGGGGCGCCTGCTTCTCGGCCCGCTCGCGGCCGGCATAGCCGAATAGATCGCTCATCGCGCCCTCCTGCGCGACCGGCGCACCAGCGTACGTTTGAGCCGCTGCCAGGCCGACCTGGCCTGCTCGGCGTCATCAGGCGTCATGTCGTCAACGCTGTAGCGTGCGGTCACAAAGGCCTCGGTGAGCGTGGCGGAGCTTTCGGGCTCTTCAGTGGCGGCGCGCAGCACGGCGTCATACTCGAGCGGCGTCTGGGTCGGCTGGCGTCCGACGCCCGCATCGGCCGCGCGGCGCACCGTCGCCAGGTAAAAGTAGCGCACTCGCTCGCGCGCGCTCAGTCGCCCGAGCGAGAAGAAGCGTACGCGCCGGCCTGCATCCTGCGGCGCCCGACTGGCGCGCCAGCGCAGCACGCCGTCGCGCAGCCGGCCGAACGCCTCGTCGAGGCCGGCCCGGGCGCCAGTCAGCCAGTCGCGCAGGCGCCCCAGCCAGCCGGTGAGCGTGAACCCTCTAAACAGGCCCCACCGGTCGCGCATAAAGGCGATGACCGAGTAGCCCACCAGCGCGATCAGCCCCGTCCAAAAGAGCAATGAGCGCACCAAAGGCCACCAGGCGTTGGCCCCATCGGCGGCCATGACCTCGGGCGGCGGCGAAGGCGGCGGCTGCAGCGTGAATGAGGTGTCTTTCGGCTCGCCCCCGAACAGCCCGGCCACCAGCCCGGCCAGAAATGTGATGACGAACAGGATCGCCAGCACCACCTGCACAGCGATGTACCACACCCAGTGAATCACCAACCCGATGGTGGCGATGAGGCCTACCGAGTAGCCGACGGGCAGCAACGCTGACAAGAGCCCCACCACCGCCAGAAAGATGAGCACGGCGGCGAGCCATCGTCGACCGACCCGATCCCACACCGGCAGTCGCTCCAGGTCCCAGCCCGCTTTGAGCGCGGCATAGTGGGCCTGGCTCATCAACAGCAGCCCGATGACAAAGTAGAGCAGCACATTGAGGATCACGCCGCGCGAACGGCCATGCTGCAGCAGGACCATGTCGCGCACGTCGACCCGGGCCATCCCCGCCAGCAGGATCATCACGATGCCGCCGCCCATGAAAAGCACGCCCACCCGTTGCAGCAGCGCCACACGATCCTGGCGGCCGTGCCGTGGCATGGTCTGCCACAGATAGCGTTCCAGCTCGCTAGAGGCACGGTGCAGCTCATAGTCGGCTGCGTCCAGATCGGCAAAGGTGCGGGCCAAGAAGAGCGCCGCACTCCAAAAGCCGGCCATCAGGATCGACGCCACGATGAAACGCGCGTCAAAGAACAGGTTCAGGTTCTCTGACCATGCCATCAGATCGCGCGAGAGCGTGCCCGGCGGCTCGCCCAGGTAGAGCGCAAAGCGCACCACCAGCAGGATGATGACCCACTCGACAAACCGGAACCGCCCCCGATCTTGCGCCGCCACGCCTCTGGCCACCAGCAGCCGGAAAGAGTGCATGCTCTCGAGACTGACCACAAACACCAGCACGACCCAGATGTGCCCGGGCCAGCTCGGGTCGATCAGCCGGCCCAATTGCGCCATCGAGACCGCGATGCAGGTCAGCATGGCGGCGATGGCCAGCGACCGTGCGATCGCCATCGTATCGCGCGCCGGGCTCGGCGCGGCGGGCGTCGGCGTCTCGCTCATGCGCGTCCCTCTCTGCGCCACATATCCAGGTCGCTCTCTTGCCACACCAGGTGCGTCAGGATGCCCACCTGGGCAGCGCGCTGCTGCACCTCGCGAAAGGCCCGCTGCGGGTCGGTGACCAGTAGCAGCAGATGCAGGCCCCGCCGCTTGAGCCACAGCAGCACGCCAAACAACTCTTCGCTCACGTCGGGCGTGATGACGATGACGGTGGCCCCCCAGGTCAGGCCCAGGCATGCCTCGCGCAGCGTGTCGGCAAACGCAACCCCGTGACACAGCCGCACGCGCGCCAGCACATCGAGCAGCTCGAGCAGGTGCCCCTGCCCGCGCCCGGGGTCGAGCGCCAACACCCCTTCCTGGTCGGTCAGTGGATCGAGGGCGTTGCAGGCCAGGCCCACCGTCTGGCGCGAGGACACGAGCTGGGCGGCCATCGATGCTGCCGTGGTGATGCCCAGCTCACTCGCCGGGTAAAAGCGCGCGATGCCATAGTCCTCTTGCCGCAGGTTGAGCACGATCAGCGCCTCGATCGAGATGGCCGGCTCGAACCGCTTGACCTGCAGCTTGCCCTGCGCCGCGCTGGTGCGCCAGTGAATGCGCCGCAGGCTATCGCCGCGCACATAGTCGCGTACGCCGATCAACCGCGTGGGGTCCTCAAAGAGCCGTTCCTTGACCGGGATGCTGCCAAAGGGCGATTGCGCCGGCAGGCCCAGGTGCGTCAGAGGCACGATGCGCGGATAGACGCGCAACACCCGCCGCTGCTCCTCACGGCGACGGCTGCGCTGGATGCCGAACAGATCGCCCGATTCCAGCGTCAGCGGCCCGAGCAGATAATAGCCGCGCTGCCGGCAGTCGAGCTCGTAGGAGAACTCGCGCCGTTCGAACGGCCGCAGCACCATCACGCCCTCAAAGGCGTCTGCTTTGCGCAGCGCGACGGGTGTGCTCTCGTGCAGCCGCAGCCAGGGCACCGGCAGGGCCGTCTTGCTGGTCAGCTCGATACGCACCGTGGCATGCTCGCCCACGAACACGCGCTCGGGATACTCAAAGCGGAACGACACCCGCTTGAGCGCCTGCTCGACCCACAGGCGCGCCAGAAGCTGGACGCCAAAGATAAAGTAGAGCACGTAAAAGAAAAAGTCGACACGAAAGGCGGCAGCGACCACAAAGAGCACGACCACATAGATGATCAGGTTCGGCATCGGGTCGCCCTGCCCATTGCGCTCAAGCGAGCTCGCCGATCCCGAGCGGGGTCTCTGCGAGGATGGACTGCAGCACGCTCGCCGCATCGCGCCCGCGCAGGGCGCTCTCAGGTTTCATGATCACGCGGTGCCCGAGGATCGAGGCATAGAGATGCTTGATATCGTCTGGCAGCACATAGTCGCGCCCGCGAACGGCCGCCAGCGCCTGGCTGGCGCGATAGAGGCCCAGGCTGCCACGAGGGCTCACGCCCAGCGCCAGATCGGGATGGCGCCGCGTGGCCGTGATCAGCCTCAGGATGTAGCGCCGCACCGTCTCGTCGACGTGCACCTCCCACACCGTCGGCTGCAGGCTCGGCACCTGTAGCCCGTCGACCACCTGCCCCAGCGTGTTGATGGGGTGCACCCGCTGCAGGTTGAGCAGAATGTGCTCCTCTTCCTCCTCGGTCGGATATCCCAGGCTGATGCGCATCAGAAAGCGGTCGAGCTGCGCCTCGGGCAGCGGAAAGGTGCCTTCGTACTCGATAGGGTTCTGGGTGGCCAGCACCATGAACGGCCGGGGCAGTTCGCGCGTCTCGCCGTCCACGCTCACCTGGTACTCGCCCATGGCCTCGAGCAGCGCCGACTGCGTGCGCGGCGTGGCGCGGTTCACCTCATCGGCCAGCAGTATGTTCACAAAGGCCGGGCCTGGGCGGAACTCAAAGGCGCCAGTGCGCTGGTCGAACACCGACACGCCGGTAACGTCGTTGGGCAAGAGGTCGGGCGTACACTGCAGGCGCTTGAACGAGCAGCCGAGCGAGATGGCCAGTGCGCGCGCCAGCATCGTCTTGCCCACGCCGGGCACGTCTTCGATCAGAATGTGGCCTTCGCAGAGCAGCGCGACGATCGCCCTCTCGATGGCGCTGCGCTTGCCCACGATGACGCGCTCGACGTTGGCGATGACGGTGTCGGCAAAGGTCGAGATGGCGCTGACGTCCATGCCTGCTCCTTCCGCAACTCTGTGGCCGTCATTCTAGGGCCATTCGCTGCGCAGGGCAATCGCCAGCGCTTGGCACCTGACGACTCTGCGGTTCGTTGTGCGCCCTGGTGGCCTCTGCTATAATCGCTGCGTCATTCGAGCCACCCAGCAAGGAGGCGTCATGTATCAACGACTGATCATCGTGGGCAGGCTGGGCCAGGACCCAGAGATGCGCTACACCCCGCAGGGCACGCCCGTCACGGGCTTTAGTGTGGCCACCGACCGCAGTTGGACCGACCAGAGCGGCCAGCGCCAGGAGCGCACGGTCTGGTTCCGCGTCTCGGTGTGGGGCAAGCAGGCCGAGAGCTGCAACCAATATCTGTCCAAAGGGCGCACGGTGCTGGTCGAGGGCGAGATCAACGAGCCACGCGTGTACCAGCGGCGCGATGGCGAGTGGGCCTCGTCGCTCGACGTGCGCGCCATCAACGTGCGCTTTCTGGGCGGGCGTGGCGAAGACCGCGGCCCTGCTGCGCAGGGCGGCCCCACCGACACGGGCCCCTCTGACTCGAACCAGATACTGGACGAGGAAGAGATCCCCTTCTAGCATCGTAGGCTGTGCTCACAGGCGGAGGAGCTCTCGCTCCTCCGCGTTCTTGCGCACTCCATCTGCCGGGAGCAAGCTCATATGAGATCGTTGCAAGAGCCCACGCTGGCCGTGGTCAATGGCGTTCTGCGCACGATGGATCCCTCCTCACCCACCGCCGAGGCGGTGTTGGTGCGCGGCGAGCGCATCATCGCCGTAGGCAGCACGGCCGAGGTCCGCGCGTTAGCGCCCGCCGGCACGCGCGAGATCGACGCTGGCGGCCACACCGTGCTGCCAGGGCTCGACGACGCCCACCTGCATTTCCTCGGCTTGGGCCTCTCGCTGCAGCGGCTGCTGCTGGCCGATGCGCGCAGCCTTGCAGAGGTCCAGCAGCGCGTCAGGGCCGCTGCGATGGCGGCCGACGGTCAGGGCTGGGTGTTGGGCCGTAGCTGGAACCACAATGTCTGGCCACGGCCGGTGATGCCCACCCGCCACGACCTCGACGCCGTCGCCCCGGGCGCGCCCGTCGCGCTGACCTCGAAGGATGGCCACGCCATCTGGTGCAACTCGGCCGCACTGCGGCTGGCAGGCGTCGACGCGAGCACCCCCGCCCCCGCAGGCGGACGCATCGTCCGTGAGCCAGACGGCTCGCCCAGCGGCGTCTTGTGCGATGAGGCCATCGCGCTGATACAGCGCGTCATCCCCCCACCCGATGCCGTGGCTCTCGAGCGCGCCGCTCGCGCCGCCTGCCAGGCTGCCCTGTCGCTGGGCGTAACCAGCGTGCAATCGTGCGAGGGGCCAGACGAGTATCGCGCCCTGTCGACGCTCGAACGAGCGGGCGACCTGGGCGTGCGTGTGTGGCACATGGTGCCCGTCGAGTGCCTGTGCGAGGCGCTGCACATGGGGCTACAGACCGGGCAGGGTAGCGATCGCCTGCGCATCGGCCACGTCAAGATGTTCGCGGACGGCGCGCTCGGCTCGGCCACCGCCGAGATGCTGGCTCCCTACGAGGGCGATCCTGACAACTTCGGCGTCGCTGTTGCCGACAGCGAGGCGCTGTACGAGGCCGCTCTGGCGGCGGCGCGTGGCGGCCTGGCCAGCGCCATCCACGCCATCGGCGACCGCGCCAACCGGCGAGTGCTCGACGTGTATGAACGGCTGGCTCAGGCCGCGCCACAGGTGCGCCTGCGCCAGCGCATCGAGCATGTGCAGCTCATCACGCCCGAGGACGTTGGTCGCCTGGCGCGCCTCGGCGTGGTGGCCTCGATGCAACCGATCCACTGTATCCACGACATGCACATGGCCGATCGGCAATGGGGCGCCAGGAGCTGCGATGCCTACGTCTTTCGCAGCATCCTCGACGCAGGCGTGCCGCTTGCCTTTGGCACCGACTGCCCCGTCGAGCCGCTCGCCCCGCTGCCCGGCGTCTATGCTGCCGTGACGCGGCAGGAGATCGACGGCACGCCCACGGGCGGCTGGCACCCCGCGCAGCGGCTAACGCTGCACGAGGCGCTATACGCCTACACCATGGGCGCCGCCTATGCCAGCTACCAGGAGCAGCGCAAGGGCAGCATCACGCCGGGCAAGTGGGCCGACCTCATCATCCTGTCGGACGACATCTTTGCAGCAGACACCGGTGCCCTGCTGCGAGCCTGCGTCGATGTCACGATCGTGAGCGGCCAGGTCGCCTTTGGCGCCTGAAAACAACGAGAGCGGCTCTATCCACAGATAGAGCCGCTCCTGTCAGATCACTCTCCGGGCTAGCTCTGCAGCCCCTCGACGATGCGCTGATAGCGGTCTAGCAAGTTCCTGGCCTCTTCGTTGCTTGGCGCCTGGGCAAAGATGTGGAACACCGGCCGGTCGGCATCGGGGAGCACCAGCACCCACTCGGCATCGGCAAACCGGATCATGACGCCGTCGATCTGCTCGCCCAGCCGGTCGCGGTACTGCTGGTTGAGCAGGCGCATCACCGTGCCTTTGGTCTCCCAGGGGCAAGAGACCTCGCCCTGGGCCATGTGAAAGGCCGGCACAGCCTGCAGCGCCTCACCGATGGTGATGCCCTGGCTGGTCAGATACTCGAGCATCTTGGCGACGGTCATCATGCCGTCGACGACCGGCTGGAAGCGCGGCCAGATGAACGACCCGTTGCCGTCGGCTGCCATGATCACATCGGGCTTGTTCGCTGCGGCCATCACCGCCTGCAGGTTGGCTTTGGTGCGCAGGATTCTGCCGCCATAGGTCTCGGCCATCTGCTCGAACACGCCGGGCATCGTCACCGGCACGGCCACTGTGCCCCCGCCCTCGCAGATGAACGCCAGGCGCGCCAGGGCCGCGGTCAGCATGGGCCCCTGCACCTCGTTACCGCCACACTCGACCACGAACACCCGCTCGCCACCCACGTCCAGCCGCACCCCCAACGCTGTCTCGAGCACGGCGCAGATCTTGCCCAGCTGCGCGATCGACTGGCGGAACTCTTCGGTGGGGATGGACATCTTGTTCTCGTCCACCGACTCGTTGAGCGCTACCACACGGCAGTTGAGCCGCGTCAGGATGGGCGCCAGCACCAGCGCCGTGGGGCTGTGAGCAAAGTCCACCGCCAGGTAGGGGTTCGCAGCGCGGATGGTGTCTGCCCGGGTGGCCTTTAGGAACGCCTCGGTATAGTCCTCGACGACATTGGCGGCATAGTTGATGGTGCCGATCTCGTCAAGATACACGCGCCGAAAGTCCTCGCGGAAAAAGACACTCTCGATGCTGCGCTCGGTCGACTTGGTGAGGTCTTGCCCGTTGCGGTCAAAGAACTTGATGTCGACGACGCGCGCGTCGTAGGGCGACAGCCGCACGTGCACGCCACCGGCGGCGCCGCTGGTGCGCGTGACAAAGCGGGCCACCGGAATGGGCATCTCGCCCAGGTCGAGCACGTTCACGCCGGCCGAGGGCAGGCCCGAGATGATGCCGCGTTTGAGCATGCGCGGGCTGCGGTGCACGTCGCGGTTCGTCACCACGCTGCTGCCCTTGGGCAGGCTGGCGCCAAAGGCGGCGCCCAGGCGCGCAGCAAACTCGGGCGTCAGATCGATGTTCACCAGCCCCGTCACGCCATAGCGCCCAAAGAGCACGTGGCGCCCCTGCGCGCCCCAGATGATGCTGCTGTTGACCGTGGCGGCTGCCTCGATCTCCTTGCCGGGCCAGATCTTGACGTTGGTGTTGATGATGGCGCCCTCGCCCACGATCGACGCGTCGCCCACCACTGCGCCCTCGAACAGCACCGATTTGCGCTTGAGGCTGCACTGCTTGCCGATCACCGCGCCGCGCATCTCGACGCCCTCGCCGATATAGCAGTTCCGCCAGACGATGCTGCGTTCGATGTACGTAAAGCGGTCGACCACGGAATAGTCGCGGATGACCGTGGGGCCATGGATGATGACGCCCTGCTTGATCTTGACGCCATTGCCGAGATAGATGGGGCCAAAGAGCTGGGCGTCGGGGGCGATGTCAACGCCGTCGCCCACATACACGCCGCCGCCGATGTGCTGGCCCGGGTCGGGCAACTTGGCCCTCTTCGAAAGCACGTCTGCAGTGGCGCGCATGTATTCTGACAGGTTGCCCACGTCGCACCAGTAGCCCTCGGCGACGTAGCCGAACATGGGGTCGCCCTTTTCGAGTAGCATCGGGAATAGCTCTTTCGAAAAGTCGAACTGCACGCCGGGCTCAAAGTAGTCGAGCACCTCGGGCTCGAGCACATAGATGCCGGTGTTGACCTGGTCAGAGATCACTTCGCCCCAGCTCGGCTTTTCGAGGAACTGGCGGATGTGCCCCTGCTCGTCAGTGATCACCACCCCATACTCCAGCGGGTTAGGGACGCGATAGAGCGTCAGCGTCGCCTTGGAACCACGCGATCTGTGGAAATCGATGATCGCGGACAGGTCAAAGTCGGTGATGGCGTCGCCACTGATGACGATAAAGGTGTCATCGAGCATCTCTTGCGCCTGCTTGACGCTGCCGGCAGTGCCCAGAGGCGTCTCTTCCACCGAGTACTGGATGTTCATGCCCAGGCTCGAGCCGTCCCCGAAAAAGTCCTGAATGGCCTCGGCCATGAACTGCAGCGTCACCACGACGTCGGTGATGCCGTGCTTCTTGAGGAGCCCCAGGATATGAGCAATGACCGGCTTCTCGACGATCGGCACCATCGGCTTGGGCCGACTGACGGTCAACGGCCGCAGCCTCGAACCGGCTCCACCTGCCATCACTACTGCTTTCATCGCTAACCTCCAGACTGGCGTTGTCGTCTCATCTCCATTGATGCCCTTTTAGGTAATCGCGATTATAGCATGGCCGCGAGCATTGATAAAGCGCACCTAGGGCGCGCCTGTTCGCGCTAGGCGGTGACCCCCGCTGCCGCACCTCGCAGGTAGGCCACGCTCTCGGCCGTGCTGGCCCCAAACTCGGCCTCGCCCTCGTACTCGTTCACCACCTGCCCGCCATAGCCGCTCTGCGCCAGGCGCTTGAGCAGGCCTGCCAGGTCGAGATCGCCGCGGCCGGCCGGCAGCAGCGTCCACTGACCATCGACATAGCGGCCGTCCTTGATGTGCACGTTCACGGTCAGCGGGATCAGCCTCTCGAACCAGCGCTCTGCCTGCTCGATCGAGGCTCCTGCCCAGCAAAAGTTGCCGGTGTCGAGCGTGACACCCAGAGCTGGCGAGCCGACGTCACGGATCAGGCTGGCGAGCCAGTCGCCGTTGTTGATCAGCCGCCCATGGTTCTCGATGCCCACCCTGAGGGGCCAACCGCCAACCTGCGCCATGATCCTCTGAAAGCCCACGACCAGGCGTGGGTAAAGGTCGTCGAGGCTGGCCCCGGCCACCACGTCGCCCGCAAAGGCCCGCACCACCGGAATGCCTAGCTCGCGCGCAATACGGCAGTAGCCCACGAACTCGGACACCTGCGCTTCGAGCCCGGCGTCGTCGAGCTGTGCCATCGAGCAGTAGCCGCCCAGGCTGCCCACCTCGAGGCCGCAGTTGGCCAACCGCTCTCTGATGCCGTCAACCCCCAGGCGCTGCCACACGCCCTGGTGCACCGTCGCCCGACCGTTCAGCTCGATCGTCTGGCAGCCGACGTTGACTGCATAGTCCAGCATCTCGTCGAGAGCTGCACGGCCCATGCCCAGCGATGTCATACCAATCAGCATCAGCGTCCTCCTCTGGCGAAACGTGCTTCGATCAGCGGCCGCAACGTCTTGAGCGCCAGGCTCAGCCCCTCCTCGCGGCGCTCGCCACGATAGTCGGCATCCTCATGTTCCACGGCCACATCGCCCTGATAGCCCACCCCTGCCAGCGCCTCGAACACGAGGGGCCAGTCGATCTGCCCCAACCCCGGCAGGCACACGCGCCACCAACCGGCGGCATGCACCCCGCCGCGCTTGAGCAGGGCCTCGTCGATCACCACGTCTTTGGCGTGCACATGATGGATCCGCGCGCCATAGTCGCGGATGATCTGCAAATAGTCCATCCCCTGCCAGGCATAGTGCGACGGATCATACTCGATGCCCAGGGCCGCCTGGGGCAGCAGCCCAAAGATGCGGTCGTACATCAAGGGCGACAAGGCGAGGTTCGTCCAACGGTAGGGGCCGTAGCCCGTCACCCGTCCAGGCCACGGCTCTAGCCCGATGCGCACGCCTGCACTTTGCGCCAGATCGGCGATCGGCCCAAAGCGTTCGACCATCAGCGCCAGATTGTCGTCGATGGAGAGCGACGTGTCGCGGCCGGTGATGGTGCCCAACACGCGCGCCCCGAGGCCCGTGGCCACGGCGATGGCCCGCTCGTAAAAGGCGATGGCCTCGGCGGCAGGCGTGCCGATGGCGTTACCGTACACCGCCATGGCAGTGACCTCTACGCCCGTGCGAGCCAGCTCGTCTTGCAGCCGTGGCAGGGCGAGCTCGATCTCGTCGAGGCGTGGGCGGTCCACCCAGCCGCCGTCCACCTCGATGCCGTCATAGCCCAGGCGTTGGGCCATGGCGATGGTGTCAGTCGTCAGTGAGGCCAGGAACCCAAGCCGCATCGTGCACGCCTCCGTGGCCAGCTTGTGGGCTTTATATCCTGTCTCGCGCTTGTGAGCAAACGCTACGGTTGGCGGCCGCCACTCCAGAGGCTAAACTGTGCCCAACCAACAGTGCAAGGAGATGACCGCACGATGAAGCACAACGCCCTCAAGGCGAAACTGGCCGCAGGCCAGGTGGTCTACGGCCCGTTCATGAACTGCAGCTATGGCGCCATGATCGAGATCGTCGGCCTGGCGGGCTTTGACTATGCCATCGTCGACATGGAGCACGGCCCCCTGGGCGCCCAGGCCGGCGAGGACCTCTGCCGGGCTGCCCAGGCCGTGGGCATCAGCCCCATCGTGCGGGTGCGCAAGAATGATGGCCCGCAGATTCAGCGGGCCCTCGACATCGGCTCGGCTGGCGTGCAGGTGCCACAGATCGAGACGCGTGCCGACGCCGAACTGGCCGTCAGGTCGGCCAAGTATGCACCCCTGGGGATGCGCGGCCTGTCGTTCTATACCCGCGCCGGCGACTATACCATCAACGGCATTCAAGGCCTCACCGACGCGCTCAATCGCGAGCAACTGGTGATCGTGCATGTCGAGGGTGTGCGCGGCCTCGAGCATCTGGACGAGATCGTGCAGGTGCCTCATCTCGACGTGATCTTTTTGGGGCCGTACGACCTCTCGCAGTCGCTGGGCATTCCCGGCCAGGTCGACGATCCCCGCGTCACCAGCGGCATGGAAAGGGCCATCGAGACGATCCGGGCCGCTGGCAAGTGGGCCGGCACCTTTGCCGCCGATGCCCCGACCGCCAGGCGCTGGGTAGATGCCGGGGCGCAATACCTGTCGGTGGGCGTCGATGTCGGCATCTTTGCCGCCGCCTGTCGCGAGCTACGCGCCAGCCTGCCATGACCCTGTCGCTGAGCACGACTATCGTCGCGACGCCTGCCCAAGGGCAACGAAACCTTTGACATCAGCGGGTGAGTATGCTACTATAGGTCAAGTCAAGGGCGCCTGTTTGGGCGCCCTTGCGTCATTTCCGGAGTCAATCATGATCGTGGCCAGTCAGACAGCAGTTCCCGTCAACGTCAGGAGGCCCGGTCGGCACATCAAGCCGCCCGGGTGAGTCTGTGACCCCATAGTCAGCGCAGACGGGCCAGTTCTCTTGGGCGGGAACTGGCCCTTTTGTACAGATCGCTCGCCCAGCGTGCCGTGACTCTAGCCGAGAGGAGACAACAGAATGCTCGAGTTCAGTCACCGGTCAAATACCCTTGAGCAACGCGAGTATCAGTACAGCCTGCAGGATGTGCCCGAGCCGCACCTGTATCGGCTGCTCTACACCTATGATGAAGTGCCCAAGATCCCCTTCAACCATCGCCACGTGCCCATGATGCCCCCGGAAAAGGTCTGGATCACTGACACGTCCTTCCGCGATGGCCAGCAGGCGCTGGTGCCCTACACCAAAGAGCAGATCGTGAGCCTGTTCAAGATGCTGCACCGGCTGGGCGGCCCCAACGGCATCATCCGCCAGAGCGAGTTCTTTGTGTACAGCAAGCGCCATCTCGAGGCGCTCGACGCCTGCCGCGAGCTGGGCTACGAGTTCCCCGAGATCACCACCTGGATTCGCGCCACCCCCAAGGACTTTCAGCTTGTCAAGGACCTTGGCATCCCCGAGACGGGCATTCTCTGCTCCTGCTCGGACTTTCACATCTTTCACAAGCTGCATCTGCGGCGCGCCCAGGCCATGGATCAGTTCCTGGGGGTGGTCAAAGAGGCGCTGGCCATCGGCGTGCGCCCGCGTGTGCATCTCGAAGACCTCACGCGAGCCGATTTCTACGGCTTTGTGGTGCCGCTTGCTCTGGCCCTCAACAAGCTGTCGAACGAGTCAGGCATTCCCATCAAGATACGCGCCTGCGACACCCTGGGCCTCGGCGTTTCTTACCCGGGCGTGGCGCTGCCTCGCAGCGTGCCGGGCATCGCCTATGGCCTCTGGCACCATGCCGGCTTTCCGAGCGAGCTGCTCGAGTGGCACGGCCACAATGACTTTTACCGGTCGGTGGTGAACGCGGGCACCGCCTGGCTCTATGGCATCTCGGCCGCCAACTGCACGCTGCTGGGCATCGGTGAGCGCACCGGCAACACCCCGCTCGAAGCGATGGTGTTCGAGTACGCCGCCCTGCGCGGCACCCTCGATGGCATGGACACGACCGTCATCACCGAGATCGCTGACTATTACCGCAAGGAGATCGGCTACCAGGTGCCGCCCATGGCGCCGCTCGTAGGCGAGGATTTCAACACCACCCGCGCGGGCATCCATGCCGATGGACTGCTGAAAGACAAAGAGGTCTACACTGCCTTTAACACCGAAAAGCTGCTCAACGTGCCCATCCGCGTGATGGTCAACCAGGCCTCGGGCGCCGCCGGCTTGCTGCACTGGATCAAGAGCGAGTTCAAGCTTCCAGACGACTACCCGCTCGACAAGCGCGATCCGCGTCTGGCGCCTGTGCTGGCCTGGGTCGAGGATCAGTACCAGGGTGGACGCGTCACGGGCATCACCGACATCGAGTTGCGCACCGTGCTGAGCACCCTGACGCCCGAGCTGCTCTCAGAGCTCAAGGCACAGAGCGCAGCGTCCTGAGCGGCTCGCAGACGATCACAGGGGTGGCCGAGGCCGCCCCTGTGGCATCTGACGACCGGCTATCAGCCCGTAGCGGCCAGCTCGGCCAGGGCGATGGCCCCCAGCACACCCGAACGGTTGCCCAGCGCCGGCGGCACGATATAGCCGTCGATCTCGTTCACGATGGCGTCGGCCTGGACATAGCCGTTGAGCAGCTCCTGGACGCGACGCCGGATGCGCGGAAAGAGATGCGTCTGCTCCATCACGCCACCGCCCATCACGATGCGCTGCGGCGATATGGGCAGCATCAGGCTCACCAGCCCGTTGGCCAGATACTCGACTTCCAGGTCCCACGCGGGATGATCGGGTGCCAGCTCTGTAGCTGGCACGCCCCAGCGCGCGGCGATGGCCGGCCCGCAAGCCAGGCCCTCAAAGCAGTCGCCATGGTAGCTACACCAGCCGGCATACGGGTCGGCCGTGCGGTCGTGGGGAATGCGGATATGCCCCATCTCGGGGTGCATCAGGCCGTGCACCAGACGGCCGTTGACCATGGCGCCGCCGCCGATGCCGGTGCCCACCGTCAGGTAGATGAAGGTGTCCAGTCCCTGCGCGGCTCCCCAGCGGAACTCGCCCAGCGCCGCCACGTTGACGTCGGTGTCAAACCCCACCGGCACGCCCAGGGCGCGGCGCACCTGACCTGCAAAGTCGGTGTGGGCCCAGCCCGGCTTGGGTGTGGTGGTGACATAGCCAAAGGTCTCGGATGCGGGGTCGGGGTCGATGGGCCCAAACGAGGCAATGCCCGCGGCAGCCAGCCGGCCATAGGCCGTCTCGGCATCTCGGAAAAAGGCCACCGCCTGGGCGATGCTCTCGTCTGGCGTGCCGGTGGCAAAGCGCACCTCGCGACGCAGGTCATCGGGGCCTGTGCCAACGGCGCACACGAACTTGGTCCCTCCCGCCTCGATCCCTCCATAGAGCGCCATGAACTACGGTCCTCCCTCGATTGTGTTGCCTATAGCGCGTCCAGGGCTATGCGCAGCTGCGATCTGGGTGCGCCCACGCGGCCGACCAGGCCCCGCACCGCGTCCACCAGCAGCTCGTCGCCCGTCCTGATCCGCTCGGTGATCTCGGTCACGGCGAACACCGCTGGCAAGCCATACTCGCGCACCAGCACGCCGCCATGGTCGAGCAGCGCGCCCTGGGCCGTGACGATGGCGGCGACGGCGCTGAATAGCGGGCTCAGCTCGTAGGTGGCCTGCTGACACACCAGCACCTCGCCGGGTAGCACCGTGGGCGCCTCGGTGAGCGACCGCACCACCCGCGCCCTGCCCCGCACCGCCCCAGCAGACACGGCCACACCGCGCAGCACCATGTCGCAGCCGCCCATGTCGAGGCCACTCCCCTGCTCCTGGCCGCCGAGTGTCTGCGGTGGCGCATAGCGCCACGCCCGTCGTTGCTCGTCGCGGCGCCGCATCACCGCCCGCACCACCTGCTCATCGCGCAGTTCGCCGTAGAGCCAGCGGTCGAGCTCGCGGGCCTCGAGCAAGGCCGCGTCGCGCAGCTCTGAGGCCAACCCTACAGCATGTAGGCGACGGCCAGCGTCGAGCACGGCGGCGTACTCGCGGGCGCGACAACGCGCGGCCGCAACCCAGACCCGCTCCAGCGTCGCTTGCAGTCGATGCGCTCGCTCGACCATCAGCTCATAGATCGGTCGCCGCAGCCGGTTGAGGCGCGCCACCACGCTCGGGTCTCGCTCGATGGGCGCCAACTCGACCGGGGCCGCAACCCTGCGCTGGCCCTCCTGCGCCACGTCGGCCGGCGGAATGATCTCTTGCAGCAGCCACGTCTCGGCGCAGCCCGGCAGCTCCCGCGATGCGCCGGATGGCCCCGTCTCTGCACTGCCCGCAGTTGAGGCCAGCGTCTCGCTAACGCCCGCCCAGTCGCTCTTGACGCGAGCGAGCGTGGTCAGCAGATCGCGCAGTGCGTCGTTGACGACATGGCAACGGGCGATGAGCACATCGCCGATGTCGCGGACCTGCTCGAGCAGGCGCGCCAGCTCGCCATCGGGCAGGCTGGCCAACTCGCCGCGAGTCAACTCCTCGACTGACTGTTCGCAGGCGTTCAGGGCCAACGATGCCTCCTGATCGGAGCGCGCCGCGACGTTTGCGGTGCGCACCGCTTGAGCCATCAGGCCCAGCGCACCCAGCTCGAGGGCTGACCCCATATCAGCGTCTGCGGTGGCGCGGTAGAGGTAGCCGCACACCTGGATCTCGCGCGTCGGCTCTGCGCCGCCGACCGTGCCGCCGCGAGTCCCCAGGCCATGGCGGCTGAGGTGATAGGGCGTGTAGGGCTGCAGCTCGCGCCCCGTAGCGGCGCCAGGCGTCACCAACGCCACCGGCTCGAGGTCGCGCGGCACCGCTCTGGCGGGCACGTACGCCGGCACCGCCGTCGCCGGGCGCACCCTGATGAACGTCAGGCGTCCCTGGTCTATCACCCATTCGATGGTCTGGTAGGCCAGATCGCGCTCGTCGAGCAGCAGGCCATAGTAGCGCAACTGGCTCCAGTAGCTCAGCTCGCCCGGCTTGCGGCTGTAAGGGTCGAGGTCGAACACGCCGTGCTCAGGGCCCTGGTGGATCTCGAGGATAAAGCGGTCCGGATCGCCAGTGATAGGGTCGGCGGTGAACAGCGCCCCGCGAGCCTCTGGCGTCACCATCGGCTGTAGCAACAGGCCCATGCGCGCCGGCAGCAGGCCAACGCCAAAGCGGTGTGCATAGGAGAGGGATTTCGCGCTAAAGAGCGACGCCCAGCTCTCGAGGGCGGCGGCCAGCAGCCCTTCTTCATCGCTGATATCCAGGGTGCTGGCATGCTGCCCCACAAAGCTGCGCGTGGGGCTGTCCTCGATGGTCGACGAGGACCGCAGCGCCACGCGGGGCGCGCCCAACGCGCGCCAGGCGGCGAGCAGTTCCTGTCGCACCTCGGTGGGCATGCGCCGGACGCCGAACGCCGAGCGTATGGCCCACGCTGCAGCCTCGAACTGCGGCATGGTGCGGGGCTGCATCGTGTTCAGAATCGAGGCGACCTCGCTCAGCAGCCCCCCTTGCTCTACAAACCGCTGGTACAGCCAGGTCGAGAGCGCCACGCCGCCCAGCACCGGGCAGCCCAGACGAGCGGCATGGCCAAGGTGGACAGCCTTGCCGCCATACTCGGCCCTGTCGCCCAGGTCGAGCAGGGTCAGATCGCGCCAGTGCGCACCGCTGTCAGGCATAGATCACATATTGCTTGAGAAACCGCAGCGCCAGCTCGTAAAAAGTCTTGATCGTCTCAGCCTGCCGCCAGCCGTGCCCCTCGCCGGCAAAGACGTGGTACTCGTGGGGCGTGCCGCTGCGGCGCAGCGCCGCGACAATGGCCTCGGCCTGGTCGAGCGGCACCACCTGGTCCTCAGCCCCCTGAAAGACGGCGATGGGGTCGCTGATGCGCGCGGCGGCGAAAACCGGCGATCGGTCGCGGTAGCGGTCGGCCGTCTCGGGCAGCGGGCCAATCATCGAGTCGAGGTAACGCGCCTCAAACTTGTGAGTGTCTGACGCCAGGGTAAACAGGTTCGCCACCCCGTAGAGGCAGACGCCCGCCCTGAACACCCCCGGGTGCTGGATCAGCGAGCGTAGCACCGTGTAGCCGCCGGCGCTGCCACCCATCACCACCATGCGGCTGGCATCGACGATGCCCTGGTCGGCGAGATAGCGCGCACCCGAGACCGTGTCGTCCACGTCATAGAGGCCCCACTTTTCGCGCAGCTTGAGCATATAGGCGCGACCATAGCCGGTGCTGCCGCGATAGTTGACGTCCAGCACCGCATAGCCACGCGAGGCAAAGAACTGCGCCTGGGCGTTGAAACCCATGCCGGTCTGGCTGGTGGGGCCGCCATGCACCCGCACGATCAGCGGCGGTCTGCCGATGCCCTGCATGGCGGGCGCCGGACGATAGAGCACGCCGTGGGCCCTATCGCCCTCGGTCGTAGGCCAGCTCACCGTCTCGGGCTCTGCGAGCCACTCGGGCGCGATGCTCTCGCTGCTGGAGCGGGCCGCCACCTGGTGCTGCTCGGCGCGCGGGTCATACACGATCACTCGCTCGGTGACGCGCGGCCCCGAGGCCACCATCGCCACCCTGCCGCCTGCCGAGATGGCCACCTGCGAGAGGTCGGTGTAGGGGCCCAACCCACCGGCCTGGCGTCGCCGGCCATCGGCCACCTCCACCTGCCACAGCGTGATGGCTCCGCCGTCTCCCTGGCAGTAAGACACGCACTGGCTGTCAGGAGCCCAGTCGTAGGTCCTGATGCCCTGCACCCACGCCGGCCGCCCCAGCTCGGCCTCCACCTGCACCAGGGCGCGGTGCTCCATGGTGGCCAGGTCGAGCAGGTAGAGCGCGCCCCAGCCCGAGGCATCAGAGATGTAGGCCAGCCAGCGGCCGTCGGGCGAGAAGCGCGGCTGTTGCACGGCCACGTCGACGCCTCCACCGATCTGGCGCACGGCATCGAGATGCGCCCCACCCTGCCCATCTGCGACCACCCTGGCCAACATCAGGCGGGCGCCGTCCCACGGCATCTGGGGGTGATCCCATTCGACCCAGGCAAGCATCTCGCCGCGCGGATGCCAGGCGGGCTGCATGTAAAAGTCAGCGCCACTGGCGACCTGGAGCGGCCACGCCGCCCCCGCAGCATCGACCAGCGCCAGGCAGTCGTGCCCCTCATCGCTCTGCACCGCCGCCAACCAGCGGCCGCAGGGCGAGACCACCGGCGATGCCCAGGCGCCGTACTTTGGCGTGAGCGGCGCCGCCTGCCCCTGGTCCAGGCTCTGGCGGTAGAGCCGGCCTTCTGCCGCAAAGTAGGCCTGCCCGTTGGCCACCGCGAAATCGCCGCCGCCATAGCCCACGCGCGCCCGCACCGACAGCTCGGGGGTCAGGTCTCTGGGCGCCGTCTCTCCCTCATCGAGCGCCACCACCATGCCATGGCCCGAGCGCGTCTCGAGCCACACCAGCCGCTCCCCGTCCCAGGCCACGTCCTGCAGCCGCTTGCTCTGGGCCAACTGCTCAGGGGTCAGTGGGCTGGGCCACAGTCCGAACGGCATCGTCTCCATCGCGCCTCCAGCAACCCTGGTGCTCTCTTGACACTAGGATACGCGCCAGTGGCGCCGCAGGCAAGCGCTTTGTCGATAGCATTTCTACACAATTCCTTGACAGGGTTGTGGTAGAATCAGGGCGATCCTAGGAGGTGATAGCTCATGAAGCACATTACACCTGTCAGACGTTTGTGGAGTGTTCTCGCCGCCCTGCTGCTGGTGACAGTGCTGGGCGGTTGCTGGGCCATTCCCAGGCTCGATCTCTCACAGCTTGAGCAGGGCTGGCCTCAGCAGCGCAACGCGCCGGCCGAACCCGCTCAACCACGGGTAGACCGTCCGGTGCAGTTGGCCACAGTGACACCGCGCCCCAAAGCCGCGACCGTTCCCGCCGGCAGCGAGCTTGCGCTGCCAGATCTCTACCGGCAGGTCAACCAGTCGGTCGTCAATATCGCGGTGGTGGTCAAGGTTGGGGCCAACACGTCCGGCTCCCCCACCATCCCCGGCTGGCCACAGTTCGGCGATCAGGGCGATTCGGAGCTGTACACCCAGGGCCAAGGCTCTGGCTTTGTCTATGACGCTGCTGGGCACATCGTCACCAACAACCACGTGGTTGCAGACGCCAGGGAAGTGACTGTGACCTTTGCCGACGACACTGTCGCCACGGCGCAGGTGGTGGGCACCGATCCCGATAGCGACCTGGCCGTGATCAAGGTCGATGTGCCCTCTGAGCTGCTGGCTCCCCTCACGATGGGGTCGTCCGACGATCTCGAGGTGGGCCAGGAAGTGGTGGCCATCGGCAACCCCTTTGGCCTCTCAGGCACCATGACGACGGGCATCGTGAGCGCCCTTGGCCGGCTGCTGCCCACAAGCACCAGCACCAGCAGCGGCGGCACCTACACCATCCCCGACATCATCCAGACCGACGCGGCCATCAACCCCGGAAACTCGGGCGGCCCGCTGTTCAACCGACAGGGTGAGGTCGTCGGCGTCACAACGGCGATCGAGTCGCCCGTCGAGGGCTCCTCGGGAGTGGGCTATGCGGTGCCAGCCAGCGTCGTCGAGCGAGTGGTGCCGGCCCTCATCGCCCACGGTGAGTACCAGCACCCCTGGCTTGGGGTGACGACCATCAACGTTACGCCCGCCTACAGCCAGGCCCTGGACCTGCCCGAGGGCCAACGCGGCGTGATGGTGGTGATGGTCACCGAGGGCAGCCCGGCAGCCGAGGCGGGGCTCAACGGCAGCAGCGAGACGGTCGAGTCTGACGGTATGCAGGTGCCCGTTGGCGGTGACATCATCGTTGGCATCAACGACCAGCCGGTCACCAAGTTCGACGACCTGATCAGCTATCTGAGCAGGCAGACGACCGTAGGCGACACCGTCGTGCTGACCTTGCTGCGCGATGGCAAGACGACGCAGGTTGACGCTACGCTGCAGGCGCGGCCGCGCTAAACAGGGCCTTTTGACATCTCGCCAGGCAGCCCTATACTGCTTGCGGATCATTGTGCCAAGAATACAGGGAGGTAGTCTGGATGGCCTTCAAGATCAGCGATGAATGCATCTCGTGCGGCGCCTGCGAGGCCGAGTGCCCGAACGAGGCAATCAGCGAGGGCGACGAGCAGTACGTGATCGATCCCGCCAAGTGCACCGAGTGTGTCGGCTTCTTTGACACGCAGCAGTGCTACGAGGTATGCCCTGTCGAGGCTCCTGGCCCCGATCCGGACCATGAGGAGACTCACGAGGAGCTGTTGGCCAAGTTCCGCGCGCTCAATCCGGGCAGAGAACCCGCCTGAGAGCCGTGCATAGCCAGAGGCCCGAGCATACGTGCTCGGGCCTCTTTCGTGCTTGAAGCCAGGCGCTCAGCCGCCAGAGGCCATCGGCTCACCGCTCTGCTGATGCTGCTCGAGCCACTCGTCCAGATCCGTGCGGCGAAACCGCCACGTCCGCCCGATCTTGATGGCCGGGATCTTGCCGTCTTGCGCCCAGGAATAGATAGTCGACTCTTTGAGCTGCAGGTATTGCGCCACCTGCTTGACGTTCATCAGGGTGTCGTCAGCCATGCTGCACACTCCCTCGGCTCTCAGCGGAGCCCGCTGCGCGCACACGCCACTAGGGCGTCACACCGCCTGGCCCCCCACAGCTCAGGCAGTGCAGCGAGAGACCCCCGCAGTGCACTCACAAAGGCGCGGCTCGGGAAGCCCAGACGACTCCTCAACACCGCTCGTAACAAACATAGTATACTCGCAAAAAGCGCCACGGTCAAACAGAACTGGACAGCAATGCAGAGCAGGGCAAGCCGCACAACTACCCCTGCCTGCGCGCTGGGCAGCACCTGGCCTTGCGTTGTGAGGTCAAGCCTGCCATACTGTATGACATCCAGCACAGCCGCCCATCAAGTGCGTCGAGGTTTGCGATGGTCAAGAAGCGTGCGCAGATCGAGCGCCGCAGGCAACTGCAAAAGGCGCGGGCCAGCCAACGTACTCGCTCGTCGGTGAGTCGGAAAACGCCACCCAAGGCCAAAGCCGATGACGGGGGGCATCGCGACACGTGGATCGCCGTGGGCGTCATCGCCTTGCTGGCCCTCGTGCTGCTGGCGCTCTACCTGCTGGGCGTCATCGGCCCGTCCAACAAGGAACCAGCCGTGCAGTCGTGGCGCGAGCCGCCAGCCATGCAGATCGACCTCGACAAGACCTACGAGGCTGATGTCGCCACCGAGCGAGGCATGGTGCGCATCGAGCTCTATGACGATCTGGCGCCCAACACGGTGAATAACTTTGTCTTCCTGGCGCGCCAGGGATTCTACGACGGCGTCACCTTTCACCGGGTGATCCCCGGCTTTATGGCCCAGACAGGCGACCCTACCGGCACCGGCGCGGGCGGGCCGGGCTATACCTTTGCCGATGAGATCGTGCCCACGTTGCGCCACGATGGCCCTGGCGTCGTATCGATGGCCAACTCGGGGCCCAACACCAATGGCAGTCAGTTCTTTATCACCTACGCTGCCACCCCGCACCTGGATGGCCTGCACACGGTGTTCGGCCACGTGATCGAGGGAATGGAGGTGGTCGAGTCGCTGTCGGCGCGCGATCCAGCGGTTGCCAGCACCCCGGGCGACCGGATTCTGTCGGTTAGCATCGTTGAGCACTAACGAGGCCGGCCACCGGAGCCTGTGGGAGCGGGTGCTGACCTTTGTCAGGCGCCATCGCTCGCACATCATCGCGGCGCTCACGTCGTTGGGCATCACGGTGCTGGTGGTCGTCTTTGCCACCGATCTGCGCCGGCTGGCGAGCCTGGGCTATCTGGGCGTCTTCGCCATCAGCGTGATCAGCAACGCCACGGTGGTGTTCCCTGTGCCGGGCATCGCCGTCGTGTTTGCGGGCGGCGGCGTGCTGAACCCATTGTTGGTCGCCCTGATCGCCGGCGTCGGTGAGCCTATCGGCGAGCTATCGGGCTATCTGGCCGGGTTTGCCGGCAGCGCCGTCGTCGAGGATCGCGAGCGCTTTGAGAAGATCCGCGCTTTCATGGAGCGGCGGGGGTTTCTGACCTTGCTGGTCCTGTCGGCCTTTCCGAATCCGCTCTTTGACCTGGCCGGCATCACTGCGGGTATGATGCGGGTGCCGGTGTCGCGCTTTCTGCTGGCCTGCTGGATCGGCAAGACGATCAAATCGCTCGCCATCGCCTATCTGGGTTCGCTGTCGTTCGGCATCATAGTCCGCTAGACCGGCCTCGGAGAGCGCCGCCAACCATGCCGCGACGGAGCCTGCTCAGGCGCGGGCGGGTGGCTCCTGTGGCGCCAGCTCGACATAGATGCGCTTGTTGATGCGCCCCTTGCTCTGATAGTCGGGGATCCTGATCGCACCCACCTCGCGCGTGTTATCTACGTGGGTGCCGCCGTCGGCCTGCAAATCGAGGCCGACGATCTCGACGGTGCGCACCGCGGTGATGTGCTCTGGCAGCAGGTTGATCTTGGTGCGAATCAGGTCGGGGATGGCAAACGCCTCTTTGCGCGAGTGCATTGCGCTGCGCACCTGGCGCGCGGCTGCCACCTCGACATTGACACGCTCCTCGATGTCCTGCACCAGCTCGCCCGAGAGGGTCTCGAACTCGAAATCCATCCGGCCGCGCAGCGGCTCCATGTTGCCGCCGGTGACCAGGGCGCCATAGTCGCGCCATACCACCCCACAGAGGATGTGCATGGCGGTATGGGTGCGCATGCAGGCGTAGCGTCGCTCCCAGTCGAGCTCGGCAGCAACCAGCGCGCCCATGGCAGGGGGCTCGCCATCGAGCAGGTGCCACACCTGGCCCCCCTCGCGCTTGAGGCCCAGCACACGCTGCCGCCGCCCCGCGACCGTCAGCCAGCCCTGATCGCATGGCTGGCCGCCGCCACCCGGGTAAAAGGCCGAGCGGTCGAGCACCACGCTGCTCGGCTCGCTGCGCGACGCCACGACCGTGGCAGCGAACTCGCGCAGGTAGGCGTCCAGCGCATACAGCGGCTCGGTCATACAGCCCTCACCCCATGTCGTGCACGCCGGCGATCTCGACGTGTTCTTTGGCCAGCACCGCCAGCGCCTGCTCGCGATCCTCAGCCAGGATCCGGATCGCCAGCCCGCAGTCGCTCGACAGGTTGCGCGGCACCGGAATGAGCTTGACGGCCAGGGCGGCGCGGCTCAACAGCGCTTCGCCGCGCATGGCGGCCGACGTCGTGTGCACCAGAATCACCCCGTACCTCGGCATCGCATCTCCCGCTGGCAGGCTGGCATGCGGCCAGACTAGGCAGCATGGGCCTGGCTGTCAAACGCGCCGCTGCGGCCGGCCGCCTCACGCCTGTTGGACAGGCGCTGCTCAGTCGCTATACTATCGGGTTTGATCGCATCAAGATATCGGAGGAAGGCATGGCTATCAAAGGCAACCTGGTCGTCGGTCAATCGGGCGGCCCCACCACTGTGATCAACAGCAGTCTGCTTGGCGTCGTGCGCCAGGCCATGGCGCAACCCGAGATCGAGGGCATCTATGGCATGCTGCACGGCATCCGCGGCCTGCTGCATGGCGAGTTCATCGATCTGCGCAAAGAGAGCGACGAGACGCTGGACCTCTTGCTGCAGACGCCCGCCTCGGCGCTGGGCACCGTGCGCTACAAGGTCAAGCCGAGCGACTATGACAGCATCGTGGCCGTGTTCGAGCGCTACAACGTGCGCTTCTTCTTCTACATCGGCGGCAACGACTCGATGGACACGGTCTATCAGGTCAGCGAGGCGGCCAAGGCGCGCGGCTATGACCTGCACGCTGTGGGCGTGCCCAAGACCATCGACAACGACCTGGCCCTGACCGACCATTGCCCCGGCTATGGGTCGGCGGCGCGCTTTGTGGCCGCCGCCATCCGCAACACCGGCTTTGACACCAAGGCTATGGGCGATAGCGGCCCGCTCAAGCTGATGGAAGTGATGGGCCGCAACGCCGGCTGGCTGACTGCGGCCACCGCCCTGGCTCGTGAGCAAGAGGGCGATCCCCCGCACCTGATCTATGTGCCCGAGTGCCCCGTCTCTGAGCAGCAGATCGCCGACGACGTCCAGGCGATGTACGACCGCTATGGCTTCTGCGTCGTTGCCGTCAGCGAGGGCGCCGTTCGCGAGGACGGCACGCCCTATGCCGCCAGCACCGGCGTCAGAGACGCCTTTGGGCACGAGGTCAAAGCCGGCGTGGTCGAGACCATTGCCCAGATTGTTGAGGAGCGCTCCGGCATGCGCGCCCGCTTTGACAAGCCGGCCTACATGCAGCGCGCCTTTGCCGAACTGCAGTCGCCGGTGGACCGCGATGAGGCCTACCGCGCCGGCGCCGAAGCGGTCCGAGCGGCCGTGGCTGGCCACACGGGCGTCATGATCACACTGGTGCGCGAGCCAGGCGCCGAGTACCACTGCCGCACCGAGATCGGCTCGTTGGCGCACATCGCCAACGCCGAGCGCATGCTGCCCCGCGAGTTCATGAACGAGGCGGGCAACGACGTCACGCTGGCATTCCTCGACTATGCCCGGCCGCTGATCGGCGGCCCGCTGCTGCGCTACGCACGTCTGGCCAAGCATCCGGTGCCCAAGCGCTAGCCGGTCGTCGTCGACTCCCCAGAGGGGCCCCGCGCGGGCCCCTTGCCGTTTGCGCGCTTGACACGGCTCCCCGGCCCGGTCTACCATCGGCCCTGCAACGATGCCCGACAGGAGGTGGCGATGTCAGCCCAACTGGCGATCGACGGCGGCGAGCCGTTGCGCCGCGAGCCCTTTCCGCACTGGCCCCAATGGTCTGGTGAGGAGCACGAGGCGCTCCTCGCCGCGCTCGAGTCAGGCGAGTGGTGGTCGATAGGCGGGCAGCAGGTCGATGCCTTTGCCCGCGAGTTCGCCGCGGCTCACGACGCCCACTATGGCGTCTGCTGCACCAACGGCAGCGCCGCCCTCGAAATCTGCCTGCGCGCCGCCGGCCTTGAATGGGGCGACGAGGTCATCACCACGTCCTACTCCTTTGTGGCCACCGCCAACGCCGCCCTGCTGGTGGGCGCCATCCCCCGCTTTGCCGACGTGCTGCCCGACACCTGGAACCTCGACCCTGCCCACGTCGAGGCGCTGATCACGCCGCGCACGCGGGCCATCATCGCTGTTCACATCGGTGGCGAGCCGGCCGACATGGACGCGCTGACGCGTCTGGCCCAGGCGCGCGGCCTCGTGCTCATCGAAGATGCCGCCCAGGCGCACGGCGCCGCCTGGCGCGGCCGACGTGTGGGCGCCATCGGCGACATGGGCACCTTTAGCTTTCAGAACTCGAAGAACATCACCGCCGGCGAGGGTGGTATCATCCTCAGCAATCGCGCCGACTGGCACGAACGCTGCTGGTCGGTGGTCAACGTGGGCCGGCGCCCCGACGGCGGCTGGTACGAACACGTCGGCCTGGCCAGCAACTATCGCCTCACCGAGTGGCAGGCCGCGGTGTTGCGCGCCCAGTTGCCCCGCCTCTGGCCACAGAACGCGATGCGGCAGCGCCACGTGCGCCTGCTGGCCAGGGGCCTCGCGCAGATCGGCGGCCTCGCCGCCTTGCCCGGCGACCCGCGTGTGACCGACAACGCCTATCACCTGCTCAAGCTGCGCTACGATCCCGACGCATTTGGCGGCCGGCCGGCGGCCGAGTTTGCGCGTGCGGCCCGCGCCGAAGGCGTGCCCTTCACGCGCGGGTATCCGGCCCCCTTTGGCCGCGAGCCCATGATCAGGCGCGAGACAGAGCGCATCTGTCGGCGGCTCGGTCTGCCGGTGCCCGATGACGGCGACTGGCCCCACTGCCAGCAGGCCTGCGACGACGGCCTGTGGCTGCTGCACAGCGTGCTGCTCGGCAACGACGCGGACATGGAAGACATCCTTGCGGTCGTCGACAAGATCAAGCGAGCCTGGACGAACTGAGAGGTGCGCCCTATGTCACAGACGGCCTGCCGCCTGGAAAAGCCGATCACTCGCGTCGTCACGCTGGACTACTGGCTACATCTGCCGCCAGGCTATGAGGCTGGCGGCGAGTGGCCGCTGATCCTCTTTCTGCATGGCGCCGGCGAGCGCGGCAGCGACCTGGAGCTCCTCAAGAAGCATCCCCTGCCCGCCATGCTCGACGCGCCCGACGCCGACCTGCCCTTTATCGTCGTCTCGCCCCAGTGTCCGCTCGAGGGTTGGTGGTCGATGATGACCCCCGACCTCGTGGCGCTGCTTGATGACATCGAGGCACGCTATCGCGTCGATCGCCAGCGCATCTATCTCACCGGCCTGAGCATGGGCGGCTTTGGCGCCTGGGCGCTCGCCATCGCAGCGCCCGAGCGGTTTGCAGCCATCGCGCCCATCTGCGGCGGATATCACGGCCCCACCTGGTTCGTGCGCGCGCTACAGGGGGTGCCCGTGTGGGCCTTTCACGGCGCCCAAGACCCGGTGGTGCCGCTGGAGATGACCGAGCGCCTGGTGGACACGCTGCGCGAGGCGGGCGGCGACGTGCGCCTCACCGTCTACCCAGAGCTGGAGCACGACTCGTGGACGGTGACCTATCACAACCCGGCGCTGTACGACTGGTTCCTGAGTCACCGCAACACCCGACGCTGACCGTCAGCGGGCGAGCGTCAGGCTGCTGTTTCGTGGCCGCAGCGCGGGCAGAACTTGGCCCCCTCGCGTAGGGGCGCACCGCAGTGCCCGCAGAATCCGGGGGCCGCGGCCGGCCCGAGCGCCTGGCCGCAGTGCGGGCAAAAGGAGACGCCGGCGCCATGGGGCTGGCCGCAGTGTGGGCAGGCGATCTGTCCCGCGACGGCCTCGCGTTGCGCCAGCGCCTCGGCCTCGATCTTTTGGAGCTCGCGCTTTTGCTCCTGGAGCAGTGTCTCGAGATCGATGATGCGCTCGCACAGCGGCGTCAGCTCGGCCGAGTCTAGGGCTCCGGCCCGCTGCAGCGCCACGGCCTGCACGCCTACCGCCGTGAGCATCTCGCCGATCTGTCGTTCGATGCGCTGCAGCTCCTCTTTGAGGCGACGGATGGCGCGCTTGCGGTCGGCTTCAGCCATGCGGCGGCGCAGGCTCTCGATGGTGCCGCGCACTCCACCCTCGCTGTTGATCGACGTTACCAGCGCCTCGGCCCTGTCTTTGAATGCACTCAGCAGGTCAGCCATCTCGTGCTCCCTCTGCGCCTAACCCTCACTCTCCCATACGCGGCTGTGGGGCTCGGGTAGCGGCGCCACCGCTTACGAGGGCCAGGCCTGCTTGCCGCCGTCGACGCGCAGCACCTGTCCGGTGATGTAGGATGCGCCGTCAGAGGCCAGGAACGCTACGGCCTCGGCCACCTCGCGCGGCCAGCCGTAGCGCTCGAGGGTGCCATCCTCGACCATCATCGCCTCGTCGATCTCGCGGCTGTGCACGAATCGCGGCGTGACCGTGTCGCCGGGGGCCACCACGTTGACCCGCACGTTGTGGGGCCGCAACAGCACCGCCAGGCAGCGCGAGTACTCGTGCACGGCCGCCTTGGCGGTGGCATAGATGGCCGAGCCCGCCAGCCCGGTCAGCCCGGCGATGCTGCCGATGTTCACGATGGCGCCGCGCCGACGCGCCATCATCAGGGGTGCCACGGCGCGGCAGCACAAGATGCAGGTCATCAGGTTGCGGTCGAGCACCGTGCGCAGATCGGGCAGCGAGATGTGCAGCGCATCGTTGTCGGCGGGCTTGCCAGCCATGGGCGCCGACGTGCCGCGCGCGCCCACGTCGCCACCCGCGCAGTTCACCAGGATGTCGATCGGCCCTGCCTGGCGTTCGATGGCCTCGGTCAGCGCCATCACGGTGGGCTCGTCGGTCAGGTCGCCCGCCATGGCCAACACCCGCGCCCCATGTCGCGCGGCGATCTCATCGGCCACCGCCTGCAGCGATGCCGCCTCGCCAAAGGCCGTGCCCGAAGAGGGCGTGGTGCCGTGCACCACCACCGTGGCGCCCAACGCGGCCAGGTGGTCGGCGATGGCCCGGCCGATGCCCCGCGAAGAGCCCGTCACCCAGGCGACCTGTCCCTCGAAACAGCGCTCGAACGGTGTCATGGTGTCACTCCCAGTTCATTGCATGTGTCTCTCGTGGCGAATTGCGGCTCCCTGGCGCCCTCGACCTGCAGATTGGTCACCAGCGCGCCCGCCTGCGCGAGCCGCTCGACCAGGCGCTCCCACTCCCACGCTTCCCAGTCGAACAGCCGCCGCAACGCCGCCTCGGGCTGTGCGACGGTGTTGTGCAGATGTCTGAGCAGCAAGGTGGCCATGGCCTCATCGGTCGAGATCGCCCTGGCCGCCTCTGACACGCCAGGGAAGGCGCGCAGGAAGAGGTCGTATACGTAGGCATAGCCCCAGCGGTTGGCGTCAGAGATGCCGGTCTTGGCGATCTTGATCTGCACCTGTAGCTCGGTGATGGCGTTCTCAAAGCGCCGTGCGATGGCCCCGCCGCCCTGCAGGCCAGCCGCCTGTCGCAGGCGGCTGGTGGACATGGGGCCGTGCTCCAGCAGCGCCTCATAGATGTTGCGCGCCTCGATGGTCAGCAGGCCATCCTCGTACTGCTGCACATAGTCGTCCAGCTCGCCATAGTTGGGCGATAGGGCGTAGAAATGGGGCAGCAGCGCGAGCGAGACCAGGGTGGGCTTTTTGCGGAGCAGCTTGCCGTAATAGACTTCGCCGCGCGAGGGCAGCGAGTCTTTCCAGTTCCAGGTGCGGCCCAGATCGGCGTCGTCGTGGTTGCGTGGCACGGGCCGGTCAGAACCGGAGATGGCCCCCCAGAGCGTGGGTATCTCTACGCCGCGCTCGCCAAAGAGGAACGCAAAGCCGACCTCGTCGACGAACGCTCTGGCCGCCTGCTCGGTCCGCACCCGTCGGAGCGGCGTGCGATGGTAGCGGTCAGCGCGCAGCGCCTCTACGGCCTGCTCAGCGACGATCACCGTGCGCTCTCCTGGCCCCTGGCACACTCGCGCGCGGCCGCCAGGCGCAGCAGATGCGCGAGGATCGGCGACTCGCCCCAGCCCAGCAGCGCAGGCACATCCGCCGGCGCGAGCAGGCGCCGCTCGACGGTCTCGTGGCGCGGCTCAAAGGGCTCGAGCGCCACCCGGGCCCAGAAGCGGGCCTGGTAGTAGACGGGCGCGCTCTGCCCGCCTGCTGATTCGTGGATGCGCTGACAGCCCAGAAAGGCCAGCGCGGTGACCCTGGCGCAGGCCTCTTCCCAGACTTCGCGCTCCAAGACCGCCTCAAGCGTCTCGCCCGGCTCGGGGTGCCCGCCCGGCAAGGCCCAGCGTTGGCCATCGGCCGAGACCAGCAACATTCGCCCGCGCTCGTCAAAGCAGAGGCCGCTGCATTGCCGCACCAGCGCCGCATCGGGCCGCCACGGCCCCGCGCACCACACCGCCCGCACCGCCAGGCCACCATAGCTAAAGCGGTCTTCGACAGTCACCTGGGCACTCAAGCTGGCCCCCCACCGCGCTTGCGCAGCGCCGCGCTCAGGGCCGGCACAATCTGAAAGAGGTCGCCCACAATGCCATAGTTGGCGATGTCAAAGATCGGCGCGCTGGCATCGCTGTTGATGGCGACAATGACGCGCGACGTCGACATGCCGGCGCGATGCTGGATGGCGCCCGAGATGCCGCAGGCAATGTACAACTCGGGACGCACCGTGCGCCCCGTCTGCCCCACCTGGTGCCCATAGCCGATCCAGCCGGCGTCCACGGCGGCGCGCGAGGCGCCCACCACGCCGCCCAGCAGCCCGGCGAGCTCGCTCAGCAGGCCAAAGCCTTCGGCGCTGCCCACACCCTTGCCGCCCGAGACGATCACCCGCGCCTGCCCCAGGTTCTCGGCAACGCCGCTAGGCGCAAAGGCGAGCACCTGGGTGGCGAGATCGTCCACATCGGTTGCCAAGGCGATGCGCTCGATCACGGCGACATGGCCCGCGTTCACCGCAGCCGGCTCGAACACCCGCGGGCGCACGGTGGCCATCTGTGGGCGTCGCGTCGGAGTGAGGATCGTCGCCATGATATTGCCGCCATAGGCGGGGCGCGTCTGCACCAAGCAGCCGCTCTCGGGGTCGATGCTCAACTCGGTGCAGTCGGCCGTGAGCCCGGTGTACAGGTCTGCCGCCAACGACCCGGCCAGGTCACGGCCCCGCGTGGTGGCGCCAAAGAGCATGATCTCGGGGCGCCTCGCGCGCACCAGCTCGAGCAGCGCGCGGGCATAGACGCCGGTGCGATAGGCGTCGAGCACCGGGCCATCCAGCACCAGCACGCGGTCGGCGCCCCTCTGGCCGGCCGCCAGCGCCGTCTCTTCGCAGCCACAGCCCAGCACGCAGGCCACCAGCTCGACGTTGCGGGCCGCGGCCAGCTCGCGTCCCTTGCCCAACAGCTCCCACGAGACCTCGGCGACGCCGCTGTGCTGCCGCTCGATCCAAACCCACACGCCGCCCGTGGCCTCGACGGCCAAAGGCGAGGCCGCCACCGCTGGCAGGGCCAACGCCGACACGGGGCACACCTCGATGCACGCCGCACAGGCCACACAGCGCTCGTTGACCACCGCCACGCCGTCGACCAGCGACAGGGCGTCATAGAGGCAGGCCTCGACACAGGCGCCGCAGCCAATGCACAGCTCGATGTCGATCTGCAGTCGCGCCATGGCTACACCAACTGCTCGGCGGCCAGCGCCGACAGCAAGCTCTCGGCGGCGGCCTCGGGGGTAGGCACCGCGATCCAGCGCACCTGCCCCTGCCGCGCTGGGGGCGTGAACACGCGCACCACGCGCGTCGGCGAGCCGTCGAGCCCCAGCAGGCCGGGCTCGGCGCCGATGGTCTCTGGCCCCCAGGTGGGAATGATGGCGCGATGCGCCCGGCGCACGCCCCGCAGCGTGGCCGTCCGCGGCAGATTCGCATCCTTGAGCACCGTCAGCACGGCGGGCAGCCTGGCGGCCAGTGTCTGGCGGCCATCCTCGAGCAGGCGCTCGACGACGATGCGCCCCGACGCGGGCTCGAGCTCACACACCCGCGAGACGTAGGTCAACTGCCCCCAGCCGAGCTGTCGCGCGATGCCCGGCCCCACCTGGCCGGTGTCGCCATCCTGTGCCTGGCGACCACAGATCACCAGATCGACCGGCGCGGCGTGGCGCACGGCGCAAGACAGCGTGTAGGCCGTGGCCCACGTGTCGGCGCCGGCAAAGGCGGGGCTACTGAGCAGCACGGCATCGTCGCAGCCCATGGCGATCGCATCTTGCAGCTCGCGCCGTGCCGCCGGGGGGCCCATGGTCATGGCTGTGACCGTGCCACCATGCCGTTCACGCAGGCGCAGGGCCTCTTCGATGGCGAAAAGGTCAAAGGGGTTGATGATGGTGGCCACGCCGGCCCGCACCATGGTCTTGGTCTCGGGGTCAAAGCGGACGTCCATGGTGTCGGGCACCGACTTGCACATGACAACGATATGCATCGCCTTCACCCTGCTGGATTGCGGCGAGTATACCACAGCGCCAAACGCCCACCAATGCCCGCTCGATGTCTGCCGGAGGTACCCCAGTCGGCGGCCAGGAGCATTGACAAGTCGCGCCCGAGCCCCCATAATGGGCCAGTACAACAACAAGCGACTGAAAGGAAACACCATGCGACGTAATCTGTCACTGCTCATGGTCGTGGCGCTACTGCTGGCTCTGGCGGCTGGCTGCAGCCCCGCAAAGGTGGCCGAGAAGGTCTCTGGCGGGGTCAAGGTGCCAGCGGCTCAGGCTGAGCAGCCAACCAAGCCTCAACCAGAGGCTGCGAGCAAAGAGGCGGCCCAGCAGCCCACCGCAGAGACCGTCGAAGAGGAGCCGACGCCGACTGCAGAGGACGAGGACGTCGTGCTGCGCGATCTGGACGAGGTCGATTTCCAGAGCTACCGCGCTGAATGGCGCATCGACACCCTGGAAGAGGGCGAGGAGCAGTCGGTCTCGATGCTGGTCGAGTACTCGTCTGAAGGCCCTGCCATGCGCACGGTCATCGCTGGCGCCGAAGGCATGGAGATGATCCGCATCGGCGACGTGACCTACATGCGCAGTGGCGACGATGAGTGGCTGGCGATAGAGTCGGCCGATTCTGACCCCATCGACTCTTCCTTTACCACCTTTCAGTGGCGTGACCCCAAGACGCTGTTTGATGACCATGACTGCAAGCGCAAGGGCGCCGAGGACGTCGATGGCGTCGCCACGATCTACTATCGATGCGAGCCCAAGGAAATGACGAACTGGTTCTCTGCCGACGAAGACGTGACCGTCGAGCAGGCCTACGCGGACTATTACGTGTCCAAGGACCTGGGCATCGCCGTCAAGTCGGTCATCTTCTGGGAGGGCCAGAAGGCGGACCAGCCGGCCTCTTACCGACTCGAGACGCTGATCACAGACATCAACGAGCCGGTCACCATCACCGCCCCTGAGGGCGTGGCTGCGCCTGGCGTGCCTGCTGACATCGCCATTCCTCTCGATGCCGTGGACAAGTCGTCTTTCGGCACAATGGTCTCCTTCACGGTCAACCATCCGGTGGCTGACGTGATCACCTGGTACGAGGACCAGATGCCGTCCAACGACTGGGAGCTCGATGCTGACGCCAGCATGACCATGGAAGGCATGGCCTCGCAGACGTGGCACAAGGGCGGCCGCACGGCCACGGTCATCATCTCGGCTGACGACGAGAACACCTCGGTGGTGATCTCGGTCGAAGGCGAATAGACGTCAACGATCACCACGTGTGCGGGCGCAGGCTCTGCGCCCGCACACGGTAGTTTCGCAACCACCGACCAGGTATTCTTTGGGGGGGGGGGGGCACTATGGACGAGCGATATCCGCTGCGCGCTGTCCCCGGCTATGCGGCCTCACGGCCCGGCATCCAGATCGGCACGCAACTGCGGCCTGACGCCAGCGAAGAAGAGATCCTGATGCGGCTGCAACTGGGCGTGGAATGGGTGATGACCGACCTGCCCCGCGCTGCAGAGCACTCGGCTGCCAGCTACCGACGCGTGGTCGAGCGCTTTGCGTCCTACGGGCTGCGGGTCTACCGGCTGGCTAATCACAACGTCCACAACATGCCGGCCGTCACGCTCAACCTACCGGACCGCGATGCCAAGATCGCCGAGTACCTCGGTTATCTACGCGACCTCGCTGAAGCCGGCATCTTTTATGCCACCTATGCCCACATGGGCAATGGCATCTGGTCGACGGAGCGCGAGCGCATCCGCGGCGGCGCTACGTCGCGCGCCTTTCGCCTCGAGCGCGCCACCGAGGGCCACTGGGTCGGCGAGGTGTTCCGCACGCCACTGAGCCACGGGCGCGCATACACCGCCGACGAGCTGTGGGACAACTATGCCTACTTTATCGAGCGTGTGGCGCCGGTGGCCGATTCGCTGGGCATGCGCATCGGCATCCACCCCGACGATCCGCCCGTCTACACGCTGGCGGGCATTCCCCGCCCCATCTTTGGCACCTTTGACGGGTATCGGCGCGCGCTCGAGATGGCCGACAGCCCCAACATCGGCATGTGCCTGTGTGTGGGCTGCTGGCTCGAGGGCGGCCCCTCCATGGGCCGCGAGGTCGTCGAGACGATCCGGTACTTTGGCGGCCTGGGCAAGTTGTTCAAAGTGCACCTGCGCAACGTCACCGCGCCCATGCCCGAAGGGTTTGTCGAGACGTACCTGGACGACGGCTACATGGATATGGTCGCGGTGGTCGGCGCCCTGCAAGAGGTGGGCTTTGACGGCGCGCTCATCTCCGATCATCTGCCCGACATGGCGGGCGGGCGCACCGCGGCCGAGGCGTTCTCGTTGGGCTATATCAAGGGCCTGGTGCAGGCAGTGACTCGCGCGAGCGGGGCATAGCAACCACAATTCGGCCTCGCCAAACCATTGACGACGGAGCGCTGGTTTGCTATAATAGGGTGTTTGCTTGTGTACAGACAGTGCGTGACAGCCTGTCTGCCAAGCTGGGCCTTGTGAAGGCAAGCACCAAGGCAGGCGTGTTCAGCTTCGGTTGAAATGTTTACGCTGTGCTGCAGGTTTCCTTGAAAGTCCCTTGACATAGTGCGCTTGCCGTGATATACTGCCTCTGCGCTGGAGGAGAGTCAGAGTCGTCCGATCCAGATGGGGCTGGGTCGAATGGGGTTGATCGCTCACCTCTGGTGTCACAAGACCACAGCCCGCCAAGGATGATCGGCTTGGCGGTTTTTGCTTGTCAATCGGCGGCGCAGGCCGCATTCAAGTGGAGTGACGATGGCAGTTCATATTACCGAAAAGATCGAGGCGATCATCCCGCCTCTCATGGCCAAGGCAGAGACCAAGGGGTTCCTCACCTTTGATGACATTATGGAGGCCCTGCCTGAGGCCGAAGAGAGCATGGAGCAGCTCGAGGACCTGTTCATCTACCTGAGCGACAATGGTGTTCAGGTGGTGGACGAGGACGACGAGCCCGACGATGCCGAAGTGCAGCTAGAGGCCGAGGAAAAGCCCAAGGCCAAAGAGACCGTCTCTGAGGTCCCGCTGTCGGAGATCGCGTCTGACGACACCATCAGCCTCTATCTCAAAGAGATGGCTCGTGTTCCGCTGCTCACCGCCGAGGAAGAGGTGTCGTTGTCGCGCGAGTACGAGCAGGGCCGCATGGCGCAGCAGCGGCTCAAGAACGACCCCTCGCTCACCGAGGACGAGCGCGACGAGCTCTACAAGATCTTTCAGCGCGGTGAGGGCGCCCGGGCGCACATCATCCGCGCCAACACGCGCCTGGTGGTGAGCATTGCCAAACGCTACCTCGGCCAGGGCGTGCCCTTCCTCGACCTGATTCAAGAGGGCAACCTGGGCCTCATCAAGGCCGTCGAAAAGTTCGACTATCACCGCGGGCACCGCTTTAGCACCTATGCCACCTGGTGGATCCGCCAGGCCATTACCCGCGCTCTCGCCGATCAGGGGCGCGTCATCCGGCTGCCGGTGCATCTGAGCGATCGTATCCGCAAGGTCTATCAGGTGGCTCAGCAGCTCGAACAGGACTGGGGGCGTCAGCCCACGCCCGAGGAGATCGCCGAAGAGCTGGCGTTGCCCCCTCAGAAGGTGCAGTGGATGCTCAAGGTGTCGCAGCGCCCGCTGTCGCTCGAAAAGCCGGTGGGCGAAGAAGAGGATAGCGAGCTGGGCAGCTTTATTCCCGATGATGAGGCCCCCACCCCGTCTGATACGGCCTATCATCGCCTGCTGCAAGACAAACTCGGCGAGGTGCTCACCACGCTATCGCCTCGCGAGGCCCGCATCCTGCGGCTGCGCTTTGGCCTGCATGATGGGCGTTCTTACACCCTCGAAGAGGTGGGCCAAAAGTTCGGCCTCACCCGCGAGCGCATCCGGCAGATCGAGCACGAGGCGCTGGATCGCCTGCGGCATCCCAGCCGCAGCCGGCAGTTGCGCGACTATATGGCCTGAGTCTGCGCGCGGTTGCGGCCCTGGCTGGCGCATGCTATACTGGCCGCATCCAGAACTGAGCTGACAGGGGCGTCTTCTCTGCGGCAACAAATGCGTTGCAGAGAGACGCCCTTACCTGTTTCCCGCACAGACCGACTCAACATGACCGGAGGTTGACCATGCCAGCGGCGATCGTCATCGGCGCCCAATGGGGCGATGAGGGCAAGGGCAAGATCACAGACCACCTCGCCGAGCGAGCGCACCTGGTGATGCGCTATCAGGGTGGCAACAATGCCGGCCACACCGTCATGGTGGGCGAGACGGTCCTCAAGTTGCACCAGATTCCGTCAGGCATCACCCGCCCCGCTGTCGCGGTCGTGCTGGGCCACGGCATGGTGATCAACCCCCCTGCCCTCGTCCAAGAGCTCGACACCGTGCGCAGCCTGGGCGTCACTTCGGACAATATCCACATCAGCGCCAGCGCCCACCTGGTGATGCCGTATCACCTGCTGCTCGACGCTCTCGAAGAAGAGCTGCGCGGCAGTCAGGCCCTGGGCACCACGCGACGCGGCATCGGCCCCGCCTATGCCGACAAATACGCCCGAGCCGGCATTCGCATGCAAGACCTGATCGACCCCGCCCGCTTTCGCGAGCGCGTCTCTGCGGCCCTCAAGCGCGTCAACCTCGAACTCACCCGCGTGTTCGACCACGAGCCGCTATCGGTCGACAGCATCGCCGAGCAGTACCTGCCCGCCGGCGAGCGTCTGGCGCGTTATGTTACCGACACCGACCAGCTTGTGCAGGATGCCCTCGACCAGGGCAAGCGCCTGGTGCTCGAGGGCGCCCAGGCCACCATGCTCGACATCGACTTTGGCACCTACCCGTATGTGACCTCGTCATCGCCCACCGCCGGCGGGGCCTGCCAGGGCTCGGGCGTGAGCCCCACGCAGATCAGCCATGTGCTCGGCATCGTCAAGGCTTACACCTCGCGCGTGGGGGCTGGGCCGTTTCCCACCGAGCTGCTTGACGCCACAGGCGATTGGCTGGTAGAACAGGGCCATGAATATGGCACTTCGACGGGCCGGCGCCGTCGCTGCGGCTGGATCGACACCGTGGCGCTGCGCTATGCCGCCCGTGTCAACGGCTTCTCTGGCCTGGCGATCACCCGCCTCGATGTGCTCACTGGCCTGGACCAGATCCTCATCTGCTCGGCCTATCGGATGCCAGACGGGTCGCTCACACGCAACTATCCTGCCGACGCACGACTGCTGGCCCAGGTCGAGCCGATCTATATCAGCATGCCCGGCTGGCAACAGCCGATCAGCCATCTGCGCTCGGTCGAGGACCTGCCGGCCCCCGCCTGGGCCTATTGCCAGCGCGTGTCAGAGCTTGTGGGCACGCCCATCGACCTGATCTCGGTGGGCGCCGAACGCGATGAACTGGTCGTCATCAAGTGGCCGCTATAGCGCCCCACTCGCGGCCTGGGGCTGTGGTAGAGCCGAACTAGGGAGGATGGAGATGCCCATGAACAACGCCGAGTTTGTCGAGGCACTCACGTTCGATGATGTCTTGCTGGTCCCCGGCCGCTCAGAGGTGCTGCCTTCTCAGGTTGATCTCAGGACGCAACTCGGCCCCAACATCCACCTGAACGTGCCGATCCTCTCAGCGGCCATGGACACCGTCACCGAGGCGCGTATGGCCATTGCCGTGGCGCGTGAAGGCGGCATCGGCATCATCCACCGCAACTGCAGTGTCGAGGAGCAGGCGGCAGAGGTCGACAAGGTCAAGCGCTCCGAGTCGGGCATGATCGTCGACCCCATCACCCTGCCCCCCACGGCCACGCTGGCCGAGGCCAAAGAGATCATGGCGCGCTACCACATCTCGGGCGTGCCCATCACCGAGGGGCAGCGGCTGGTGGGCATCCTCACCAACCGCGACATTCGCTTTGCGCGCGATGACTCGCGACCGGTCACCGACCTGATGACCTCGGACGGCCTGGTGACGGCGCCGCTGGGCACCACCCTCGACCAGGCGCTCGAGATCTTGGCCGAGCACCGCATTGAAAAGCTGCCCCTGGTCGACGATGCGTTCAACCTCAAAGGGCTCATCACCGTCAAAGACATCCAGAAAAAGCTCGACTTTCCCGTGGCGGCCAAAGACGCCGGCGGCCGACTGCTGGTGGGCGCTGCCGTGGGGGTGGGTGCCGACCTGCACGACCGCGCCAGCGCGCTCGTCGAGGCGGGCGTCGATGTGCTCTCGCTCGACACGGCCCATGGCCACTCGGTGATGGTGCTGCGTGCCGTCGAGCGGCTGCGCCGCGAGTTTGCCGACGTCGTCATCTTTGCCGGCAATGTGGTTACTGCCGAGGGCACGCGCGACCTGATCAACGCCGGTGCGCACGTGGTCAAAGTGGGTGTGGGCGCCGGCTCGATCTGCACGACGCGGATCGTGGCTGGCTGCGGCATGCCGCAGTTGACGGCGGTGATGGAATGTGCCGAGGCCGCCCGTCCCCATGGCGTCGCCATCGTCGCCGACGGCGGCATCCGCTATAGCGGCGACATCGTCAAGGCCCTGGCCGCGGGCGCCGACGCCGTCATGCTCGGCAACCTGCTCGCGGGCACCGACGAGAGCCCGGGCGAGGTCGTCATCTACGAGGGGCGCCGCTTCAAAGAGTACCGCGGCATGGGCTCCATCGGCGCCATGCGACATGGCTACAGCCGCGATCGTTACGCGTCGAGCGTGGACACCGAGTCGACACCATCCGAGCGCGCCTCGGGCAAGCTGGTCCCAGAGGGCATCGAAGGGCGCGTCGCCTACAAAGGCGAGGTCCCCGATGCCATCTACCAGCTCCTGGGCGGCCTGCGTTCGGGCATGGGCTATGTGGGCGCTGCCAACCTCACCGAGCTGCACCAGAAACGGCGCTTTGTGCGCATCTCGCATGCCAGCTACATCGAGAGCCATCCGCACAGCATCGTGATCACCAAGGAATCGCCCAACTATCAGCTCAGGCCGTGACCATCAAGATGGCCGATCGATCTCATCCAGGGAGGGCGCCAACTGTGTCTGACTCGGCAAGGGCCACCGATCGGACCTATCGGGTGTGCGTGTCGCCACAGCCGGCACTGGCCAACGGCGCCGCGCTGCTGGCCGACATCGCCGCCCTGGGCGTCTCGGGTGTGACCAGCGCAGTGCGGTCCGAGCTCTACTTTTTGCGGGGCGCCCTCGATGACGCCGACGTACAGGTGCTGTGCGACGAGCTGCTCGTCGACCCCATCGCACAGACGGCCACCTGGGGCCTGGTGAGCGAAGCCACTGCTGAGACGCACAACGCTGTCATCGAAGTGGGGCTGCTGCCGGGCGTTACCGACAGCGTGGCCGACAACCTGCTGGCGCGTGCCGCGCTGGTGGGCGTCGGCGGGCTGGCCGCGGCCTCGGCGGCGCGCTCCTATGCCCTCGATGGCGACGTCTCGGCCGACGATCTCAGAGGCATCGCCGAGCGCCTGCTGTGCAATCAGGTGATCGAGTACTATGCCCTGGGCCGGTTGACGCCTCACGTGGGCGACGCCCACGCCCCGGCAGAGCTGCGCGCCGAGACGGTGCCCGTGCGTGGCCTCTCGTGCGAGGCGCTGCAGGCCCTCTCGCGCGACCGGCTGCTCTCCCTCGACCTCAACGAGATGCTCGCCATTCGCGCCTACTTTGACCGCGAGGGGCGTGACCCCACCGATGTCGAGCTCGAGTGCCTCGCGCAGACCTGGTCGGAGCATTGCGTTCACAAGACCTTCAAGGCGCTGGTCGACTATGTCGAACGCGATGACGACGGCGTGATGCGTCGCGAGTCGATCGATGGCCTCATCAAGACCTACCTGCGAGCCGCCACGCGCGCCATCGATGCACCCTGGGTGCTCTCGGCGTTTGTCGACAACGCCGGCATCGTCGCCTTTGGCGATGACCACGAGGTGTCCTTCAAGGTCGAAACCCATAACCACCCCTCGGCGCTCGAGCCCTTTGGCGGCGCCAACACCGGCGTGGGCGGCGTGGTGCGCGATGTGATGGGCGTGTCGGCCCGGCCCATCGCCAACACCGACGTGCTTTGCTTTGGCCCGCTCGACCTGGACCCCGCCCACCTGCCCACCGGCGTGCTCCATCCGCAGCGCATCTATAGCGGCGTGGTGGCCGGCATCGAGGACTATGGCAACAAGATGGGCATTCCTACGGTGAACGGCGCCATCTGGTTCGACCGGGGCTATACCGCTAACCCGCTGGTCTATTGCGGGTGTGTGGGCATCGCGCCGCGTGGCGCCCACCCTGCCGGCGCTCAGCCTGGCGATCTGGTGGTGGTGATCGGCGGCCGCACCGGCCGCGACGGGCTCCACGGCGCCACCTTCTCGTCGCTCGAGCTGACCGACGAGACCGGCGAGCTCACCGGCGGCGCCGTGCAGATCGGCAACCCCATCACCGAAAAGATCACCCTCGATGCCATGCTGGTGGCTCGCGACGAGCGCCTCTACAACGCCATCACCGATTGCGGCGCGGGCGGGCTGTCGTCGGCGGTGAGCGAGATGGGCGCCGAGACCGGCGTCGAGGTCGACCTGGCCACCGTGCCGCTCAAGTATGCCGGCCTGCAGCCGTGGGAGATCTGGCTGTCAGAGGCCCAGGAGCGCATGGTGCTGGCCGTGCCGCCGGCCCATCGCGAGCGGCTGGAAGACATCTGCGCCCTCTATGGCGTGGAGATGACGGTCATCGGGCGCTACGTCGACAGCGGTCGGCTTTCACTGACCTACGAACAGGCGCAGGTGGCCGAGCTCTCCATGTCGTTCTTGCACGACGGCCTGCCACGCCGACGGCTGCGCGGCGAGTGGCAGACGCCCGTGTGGGCGCCGGCCGACGTGGCCCACGCCGAGTCGCGCCTCAAGGATGCCACGCTGGCGATGCTGGCCCACCCCAACGTGCGCAGTAAAGAGGACGTCGTGCGACGCTACGACCACGAGGTCCAGGGCGCCACGCAGATCAAGCCCTTTGTGGGCGTGCGCGCCGACGGCCCCTCAGACGCGGCCGTGCTCAAGCCACTCGAGGTGCGTGACGCTGGTCTCGGCATCGCCCTGGGCAACGGGTTCAACCCCGCCTACGGCAAGCTCGATCCCTACGCCATGGCGGTGAGCGCCATCGACGAGGCGGTGCGCAATGTGGTGGCCGTGGGCGCCGATCCGGAGCGCATCGCCATCCTCGACAACTTTTGCTGGGGCAACCCTGCCCTGCCCGACCGCATGGGCAGCCTGGTGCGCGCCTGCAAGGGCTGCTATGACGGCGCCCTGCACTATGGCACGCCCTACATCTCGGGCAAGGACAGCCTCAACAACGAGTACCTCGACACCGTAACGGGCAAGCAGGTGGCCATCCCGCCCTCATTGCTCATCTCGGCGCTGGGCATTGTGCCCGACACCGAGCGCTGCGTCACCATGGACCTCAAGGCGCCCGGCAACCTGCTCTACCTGCTGGGTGAGACGCGCCGCGAGCTGGGCGGCTCGCTCTGGCTGCAGGTGACGGGCGGCTCGGGCGGCACGCCCCCCGGGGCCGCGCCGCAGGGCCCCGCGCTGGCACGCGCCCTGCACGCGGCCATTGCCGGCTGTCTGGTCGCAGCCTGCCACGATCTCTCAGAGGGCGGCCTGGCCGTGGCGGCCGCCGAGATGGCGCTGGGCGGCCGTCTGGGGCTCGCCATCGATCTGTCGCGCGTGCCCGCCGACGCCCGCGTGGGGCTGACGCCTGCCGAGCTGCTGGTGGCCGAGTCCAACGGCCGCTATCTGGTCGAAGTTGCGCCTGGGCAGGCGGCGGCCTTTGAGGCGGCTCTCGCTGGCCTGCGCTGCGCTCGCGTAGGTCGCGTGGTCAGCTCGCCGACGGTGCGCTTTGCCGCCCAAGAGGACGGCGCGCCGCTGCTCGAGTTGACCCTCGACGAGATCGCATCTGCCTGGAGGGGACACATCGATGGCTAGCCCGGCGACAGTAACCCAACCGCGGATCGTCATCCTGCACGCGCCGGGCACCAACCGCGACCGCGAGGCCGCGCTGGCGTGCGAGCTGGCCGGCGGGCGCCCCGAGATCGTGCACATCAACCAGCTCGGCGCCGGTGAGCGGCGCCTGGCCGACTACCAGATGCTCCTGATCCCCGGCGGCTTTTCGTACGGCGATGACCTGGGGGCCGGCCGCCTGTGGGCCAACGACCTCTATCACCGCTTCCGCGACGAGCTGGATGCCTTTGTGGCCTCGGGCAGGCCGGTGCTGGGCATCTGCAATGGCTTTCAGGCGCTGGTCAAGGCGGGCTATCTGCCCGGCCCGGCGCCGCTGCAACGGGTGACGCTGACCCAGAACCAGCGGGGCCGCTTTGAGTGCCGCTGGGTGCGGCTACGCCCCGCTGCTCAGAGCCCGTGCCTTTTCACGCGGGGCCTGAGCGACGACATCCTTTGCCCCGTGGCGCACGGCGAGGGCCGCCTGTGGGCCAGCGATGCCGAGCAGCGCCGTGGTCTGCAGGCCGCTGGCCTGGTGGCGTTGCAGTACGTGCGCGCAGACGGCGACGCCGACTTCAGCAGCGCTGTTCCCGTGGCCGGCGAGGCCGGCTACCCCGCCAACCCCAACGGGTCGATCGACGATATCGCCGGCATCTGCAACGCTGCGGGCAACGTCTTTGGGCTGATGCCTCACCCTGAGGATCACGTGCTCCACTGGCAGCACCCCCGCTGGTCGCGCGGCGAGCGCGGGGGCCTGGGGCTGCCGCTGTTCATCAACGGCGTGCGCGCCGCAGCCCAGTTCTAGGAGAGACGGCATTCGGTGACATCCTACTCGCACGAGACCTTTATCTCGCCCTTTACCTGGCGCTATGGCAGCCCCGAGATGCGCGCCCTCTGGTCAGAGCTGCACAAGCGCCGCCTGTGGCGACGCATTTGGGTGGCGCTGGCCGAGGTGCAGGCCGAGGCTGGCCTGGTGAGCCACGCCCAGGCGGCTGATCTGGCCGCGCACGCCGACGAGATCGACTGGGAGCGCGCCCAAGAGCTGGAGCGCGACCTGCGCCACGACCTGATGGCCGAGGTGCACGCCTATGCCGAGCAGTGTCTCGTGGGCGGCGGCATCATCCACCTGGGCGCCACCAGCATGGACATCGAGGACAACGCCGATGCGTTGCGCATGCGCGAGGCGTTGCTGCTGCTGCGACGGCGGCTCGGGGACCTGCTCGCTGCGCTCGCAGCGCAGATCGAGGCCGAGGCCGATGCCGTGGTGATGGCCTACACCCACCTGCAGCCCGCCGAGCCCACCACCCTGGGCTATCGGCTGGCGATGTATGCCCATGACCTGCTCGAGGACTGGGCCTCGCTCGAGCAGACGCTGCCTCGCGTCAAGGGCAAGGGCTTCAAAGGGGCCGTCGGCACCGCTTCGTCGTACGAGCACCTGTTGGCCGCTGCGCCCATGTCGCCCGCCGAGATGGAGCGCCGCATCATGGCGCGGCTCGGCATCGGGGCCTACGAGATCGCCACGCAGACCTACCCTCGCAAGATGGACTGCCTGGTGCTCGACGTGCTGGTGGGCCTGGCGCAGAGCTGCTACAAGCTGGGGCTCGATATCCGCCTGCTGCAGTCGCCGGCCTTTGGCGAGCTGTCAGAGCCGTTCGGCGCCCAACAGGTGGGCTCGTCGGCCATGCCCTTTAAGCGCAACCCCATCACCTCAGAGAGCGTCTGTTCGCTCGCCCGCCAGGTGGCCGCCCTGGGCCGCGTGGCCTGGGACAATGCCGCGCATTCGGCCCTCGAACGCACGCTGGACGACTCTGCCAACCGACGTTCGGTGTTGCCCGAGGCCTTTCTGGCGGTCGATGACATCCTGATCCGCCTGACACGGGTCGTTCGGGGGCTGCGTGTCAACCGTGAGGGCATCGCCCGCAACCTGTCGACCTACGGCCCCTTTGCGGCCACCGAGCCGCTGCTGATGGCCCTGGTCAAGGCCGGCGCCTCGCGGCAAGACATGCACGAGCGCATTCGCGCCTGCAGCATGGCCGCCTGGGAGGCGCTCCAGCGCGGCGAGGCCAATCCGCTGGGCGCGCTGCTCGCCAGCGATGGCGAGATCACCCGTTACCTGCCGCCGGCCGAGGTGCAGGCGATCATTGCCCAGGGGGCCGGCGTGGGCGATGCGCCTGCCCGCGCGCTGGAGCTGGCCCGTCGCATCGCTGTCACCGTGCAGGCGGCCGCCTGCGACACCACATCTGCCCAGTGACACAGGAGTAGCACCGATGCTGGTTTCAGAGACCGAGTTCGGCCCGGTCTTGGCCCAGGGCAAGACCAAGATCATCTACGCGCACCCGACCCGCGACGACCTGGTCTACATGGTCCACAAGGACGATCTCTCGGCCGGCGACGGCGCACGGCGCAGCACGCTGCCAGGCAAGGGAGCCGTGGCCTGCCGCACCAACTCGAACGTCTTTTATGTGCTCGAGGTCGAGGGCATTCCCACGCACTATATCGGGATGATCGGCGACCGCATCAACCTGGTCACACCCTGCACCATGATCCCCCTCGAGGTGGTCATGCGGCGCATCGCCTTCGGCTCCTATCTGCGGCGCCACCCCGAAGCGATCGAAGGCGCCCGCCTTGAGCCCACCGTCGTCGAGTTCTTTTACAAGGACGATGCCCGACACGATCCGTTGGTGACCGACGAGGAGATCGTGGCCCTGCAGGTGGCCACGCCCGAGGAGCTCGAGGCGATGCGCGCGATCGGCCGTCGAGTGTTCGCCATCCTCGAGGCCGAGTGGGCCGGCCAGGATGTGACGCTCGTCGACCTCAAGATCGAGTTCGGCCGCACCCGCCCTGAGGGCGATCTGGTGGTGGCCGACGTGATCGACAACGACTCCTGGCGCATCTGGCCAGGGGGCGATCGCACTCGCCAGCTCGACAAGCAGGTCTACCGCGACCTGCCCGAGGTCGACGATGAGCATCTCAAGCAGGTGCTGGCCAACTACATGGCCGTGGCCGAATTGACCGATCGTTGGGTGGTGCCCGCTGAGCACCACCACGGCGAGTAGCCGTGCAGGAGGAAGGATGAAGGTCGTCGTGTTGATGGGTTCTCGCAGCGACCTCGACCATGTGACGCGCATCACCGATCAGCTCGATCAGTGGCAGGTCCCATGGGAACGACACGTGGCCTCGGCCCACAAGAGCGTGCGCTACCTGCTGCGCCTGGTGGAGGCCTACAACGGCCTCGACGAGCCAGTGGTGTTCATCGCGGTGGCGGGCCGCTCCAACGCGCTGGCGGGCATGCTCGACGCGAACACGCCCCTGCCGGTGATCACCTGCCCGCCCGTGTCGACGGCCTTTGGCGGCGCCGACCTCTACTCCTCGTTGCGCATGCCCTCTGGCGTGGCGCCCACGGTGGTGCTCGAGCCTCAAGGGGCCGCACTCGCGGCCGCCAAAATCCTGGCCCTACACGACCCGGCCCTGCGGGCTCGCCTCGTCGCCTATCAAGAACAGCTCACACAGGAAGTGATCCGTGCCGACCAGTCAGTGCAGTAACGTGCCCACTGTGCCGTTCACCCCGCGGGATGACGACCGCCCGCACGAGGCTTGCGGCGTGTTTGGCATCTATGCGCCCCACGAACAGGTCGCACGATTGACCTTTTTCGGGCTCTTTGCGTTGCAGCACCGTGGCCAGGAGAGCGCCGGCATCGCCGTCTCTGACGGGCAGCGCGCCTCGCTCTACAAAGAGATGGGCCTCGTGTCGCAGGTGTTCAACGAGGACAATCTGCGTCCGCTCACCGGCCACATCGCCATCGGTCACACGCGCTACTCGACGGCCGACTCGTCGCGGCCGGTCAGCGCCCAGCCCTTCTTGCTCGAGTCGATGCTGGGGCCCATCGCCATTGCCCACAACGGAAATCTGGTCAACACCGACGAGCTGCGTCAGCGCCTCTTTGAGCGCGGCGTCGGCCTGACCTCTTGGTGCGACACCGAGATCCTGATCCAGATGCTCGCCGGCGCGCGCGGCTCTACTTGGGTCGACCGCATTCGCGACGTGATGTCGATCAGCCGCGGCGCTTATTCGCTCACCATCCTCACGCGCGAGGCGCTCTACGCCGTCCGCGATCCCTGGGGTTTTCGGCCTCTGTGCATGGGCCAGCTCAACGGCAACGGCTGGGTGGTGGCGTCAGAGACCTGCGCGCTGCAGGTGCTGGGCGTCCATGACATTCAAGAGGTGCCGCCCGGCGCCATCGTCGAGATCACCGCCGAGGGAGCCACGGTCTATCAAGGCCTGCCCCCCAGCAGGCGCCACCTGTGCATCTTTGAGTACATCTACTTTTCGCGGCCCGACAGCGTGATGGATGGACAGCTCATCCATCAGGTGCGCCAGGAGCTGGGGCGTGAGCTAGCCCGTGAGCATCCGGTCGACGCCGATCTGGTGATGAGCATCCCCGACTCGGCCACGGCGGCGGCCATCGGCTATGCGCAAGAGTCAGGCATCCCCTACACCGAGGGGCTGATGAAAAACCGCTACATCGGGCGCACGTTCATCCAGCCCGGTGACCGCCTGCGCAAGGCCGGCGTTGCACTAAAGTTCAACACCATGCCCAGGGTCCTCGAGGGCAAGCGCGTCATCCTGGTCGACGACTCGATCGTGCGCGGCAACACCAGCCAGCCCATCGTTGATCTGGTGCGCAAGGCCGGCGCCAGCGAGGTGCATATGCGCGTCTCGTCGCCGCCCATCATGCACCCCTGCTTCATGGGGGTCGACATGGCCACCTATGACGAGCTGATCGCCCACCATCACTCGGTGCCCGAGATCGAAAAGCTGCTGGGCGCCAACTCGTTGGGCTACCTGAGCCTCGCGGGGCTGATCCGCGCCGTCGACCGCCCGGCCGACCAGTTCTGTCTGTCGTGCTTTGTGGGCCAGTATCCCTTCAAAGAACGGCTTGGCGGGTTCGTGCGTGAGCCCGCGGCCGTGCGCGAGGGAGGTCACTGATGCGCGTCCTGCTGGTGGGCTCGGGCGGGCGCGAGCACGCGCTGGCCTGGGCCCTGGCGCGCTCGCCGCGCTGCGAGGCCCTGTTTGTGGCGCCCGGCAATGCCGGCACGGCGCAGATGGGCTGCAACGTGCCCATCAAAGCCGAGGACCTGGATGGCCTGGTGCGCTTTGCCGTCCAGCAGTCTTGCGGGCTGGTGGTGGTGGGCCCTGAGATGCCTCTGGCGCTGGGACTCGCCGATCGTCTGCAGGCCGCGGGCGTGCGCTGCTTTGGGCCGGTCGAGGCCGCCGCACGGATCGAGGCGTCCAAGGCGTTCAGCAAGGCGCTCATGCGCGATCTGGGTTTGCCCACTGCCGACTATGCCACGTTCACCGACGCCGATGCCGCCGAGGCGCATGTGCGCGCGGTGGGCGCGCCCATCGTCGTCAAGGCCAGCGGCCTGGCAGCCGGCAAGGGCGCCATCGTCTGCCAGACGGTGGACGAGGCCTGCGCCGCCATCGACCTGGTCGGGCGACAGCGTGCCTTTGGCGCCGCCGGCGACGAGATCGTCGTCGAGGCGTTCCTCACGGGCAACGAGGTCTCGGTGCTCGCCTTTAGCGATGGCCTGACGGTGCGCCCCATGATCCAGGCGCAAGACCACAAAGCCGCCTACGACGGCGACCGTGGCCCCAACACCGGCGGCATGGGCTGCTACGCCCCTGCCCCTCTGCTCAACGAGGCGCAACTGGCCGTCGTCACCGAGCAGGTGCTGCAGCCCGTCGTCGACGGCCTGCGCGAGCGCGGCGCGCCCTATGTCGGTGTGCTCTATGCCGGCCTGATGGTCGCGGGCGACGACCTGCGCGTGCTCGAGTTCAACTGCCGCTTTGGCGACCCCGAAGCGCAGGCCATCCTGCCGCTGCTCGAGAACGACCTGCTGGATGTGCTCGACGCCTGTGTCGACGGCCGCCTGCACGAGGTCGAGCTGCGCTGGCGTCGTTGCACCACTGTCTGCGTGGTGCTGGCCTCGGGCGGCTACCCAGGCGCCTACCAGCGCGGCCTGCCGATCGAGGGGCTGGACCGGGCCGCTGCCCTCGACGACGTGGTGGTCTTTCATGCGGGCACCCGCCTCGCCGACGGGCAGGTGCTCACCGATGGCGGGCGGGTGTTGGGCGTCACTGCCTGGGCGGCCGACCTGCGCGCAGCCCGCGAGCGCGCTTATGCCGCCGTCGATCTCATCGAATGGCCCGGCGCTTTCGCCCGGCGCGACATCGGGGCCAAGGGGCTCAGAGAGGAGCTGCGATGACTCAGAGCGCCTATGCACGATCGGGCGTCAATATCGATGCCGGCAACCGTGCCGTCGAGCTGATGAAGAAGGCCGTGCGGTCCACCTACGGCCCCGAGGTGCTGCTGGGCATCGGCGCGTTCGGGGGGCTGTTCGATGCCGGCCGCCTGCAAGACATGCGCCATCCAGTGCTGGTGGCCTCGACCGACGGTGTGGGCACCAAGACGATGGTGGCCTCGGCGCTGCGCAGCTACCACACGCTGGGGCAGGACATCGTCAACCATTGCGTCAATGACATCCTGGTGCAGGGCGCCGAGCCGCTGTTTTTCCTCGACTATGTGGCGTCGCCGGTGCTCGAGCCCGAAGCCGTCGCCGAGATGGTGGGCGGCGTGGCAGCGGCCTGCCGCGAGGCGGGCTGTGCCCTGTTGGGCGGCGAGACGGCCGAGATGCCCGGCGTGTATGCCCCCGGCGAGATGGACATCGCCGGCACCATCGTGGGCGTCGTCGAGCGTGACGCCATCATCGACGGCTCACGCATCGCGGCTGGCGACCTGCTCCTCGGCCTGCGCTCGTCGGGGCTGCACACCAATGGGTTCTCGCTGGCGCGCCGCATCGTCGGCCCCGAGCGCTACCACGAGCGTGTCCCGGCGCTCGGCGTGACGCTGGGCGCCGCCCTGGTGGCGCCGCACCGCTCCTATCTGCCGCAGGTGCGCCGCCTGCGCGCCGCTGTCGACGTCAAAGGCCTGGCGCACATCACCGGCGGCGGCTTTGTCGAGAACATCCCCCGCGTGCTGCCGGCGGGGCTGGGCGTCGCTGTGCAGCGCGGCGCCTGGCAGGTGCCGCCCCTCTTTCAGCTGCTGCAGGATGAGGGCGATGTGCCGGCCGACGAGATGTATCGCGTGTTCAACATGGGCATCGGCATGGTGGTCGTGGTCTCGCCCGATGATGTCGCAAAAGCGCAACAGGCCTGCGGCGAGCCCGCGCCGGTCATCGGCGAGGTGGTGGCCGCGGCCAACGGCCCCCGAGTGCGCCTGCTATGAAGCGTCTGGCGGTGCTGATCTCGGGCAGCGGCACCAACCTGCAGGCCATCCTCGATGCCGTCGCATCGGACGCCCTGCCCGACGCATGCGTGGCGGTGGTGGTGTCGAACCGCAAGGACGCCTATGGCATCCAGCGCGCCGAGGCTGCTGGCGTGCCGGTGATCTACCACCCCCTGCTGCCCTACCGCAAGCGCGGCCGTGCGCGCGAAGAGTATGATGCCGACCTGGCAGCGCTGTTGCAGCCATACCAGGTGGACCTGGTGGTGCTGGCGGGGTGGATGCACATCCTCTCGTGGGCCTTTTTGCAGCACTATCCCCGCGTGCTGAACATTCACCCGGCGCTGCCGGGCGCCTTTCCGGGGATGCACGCCATCGAGCGCGCCTTTGAGGCCTATCAACGCGGCGAGATCGCTCACACCGGCGTGATGGTGCACCTGGCCCCCGACGAGGGCGTGGATGTGGGGCCGGTGGTGTCCGTCGAGACGGTGCCGATCATGCCCGATGACACCCTCGACACGCTCGAGGCGCGCATCCATGGGGTGGAGCACCGCCTATACGTCGAGGCGATCCGCCGCGTGCTCGATGGCCTGACCTGAGGCCCGCGCCTAGCTCCACACAAACGCGTTTTCGGCGATCACCGAGTGCAGGCCGCGGGTGCACGCCTCGCAGAACGCCCAACCCAGGTCGGCCTCGTCCTCAGATAGCTGCAGCAGCTCCTCGAGGGTGACGGCATGCCGCATGACGCAACGGTTGGTGCAGTGCATCTCGAGCCCGCGGCGCACCACCTCGGTCGTGCGTGTGAAATCGGGCACCGCCAGCACGTGCCCCAAATGGTGCCTGACCAGGCGCGCCAGGGCGCGCTCGCGCGCTGCGCGATCGGCGATGCGGCGCACCTGGTGCACCGAGATCAGCGCGGCCGTGCCCGGAAAGCTCATCCCCAGACAGTAGAGGTCGGGCCGCGCCCGCGCCAGCGGCGCGGGGAACTCGGTCAGGTCTTCGTCGATCATCGCCAGGTCATAGTGGCTCGATGCGCGCTGCCAGGGTTCGCTGCGCACCAGCTCGAGGTACTGGGGCGCAATGACGCGGTCCAGCTCGCGGTCATAGCTCTGCTCGATGTACCACTGGTTGCCCCAGTAGGGATGGTCGTCCATCAGCGCGGGGATCACCCAGTTGCCAAAGACACGAATGGCGATCGGCGGATCGTAAAAGGCCATCGGGTGGCGAAAGTAGAGCCACTTGATGACCTGATCAACCGTTCTCACCAGAATCTGGCTCTCTCGACGAGCGATGCCCTCGCTCCAGGTGATCGAGATGCCCTTGCCCATCACGCCTCCACCCGCCGGGTGTGCCGTTCATGCTGGGTCGATTATGCCATAGCGCGAGGGCTCGACAAAACACTGCGCCGCGGCGCTTTGCTCAGACCGCGCGCCGCGGCTATATTGCAGCCGCCAGTCATGACCACGGGAGAGATGCCATGGCCCTGTTAGGCAAACCCAATATCGCCCGGCTCGAGAGCAAAGGCAACGCCAAGGGCCTGATGCGCGCCCTGTCGCACGCTGACCCCGCGACGCGCAGCCAGGCCGCGCTGGCGCTGGGGCGCCTGCGTGCGCCCGAGGCGGTGGGGCCGCTCATCAGCGCCATGCTCGACGATCACAATTCGGTGGCCGTCATGGCCACACAGGCGCTGGGCGAGATCGGCGAGCCCGCGGCGGTCGAGGCGCTGGTGGTGATGCTGGGCAACGCGGTCCCCGAACGGCGCGTGGCCGCGCTGCGCGCTCTCGGCCAGATCGGCAACGAACCCGCCATCGACGGCATCGCCGGTGTGCTGCGCGGCAGCCACACCGACCTGGACGAACACGCCATCGCGGCCCTCGCTCGTCTGGGGCCAGAGCGTCTGCCCCGACTGCTGACGCTCCTCGAGGACAGCGACCAACGTGTGGCAGACGCGGCGGCAGCGGCGCTCCGCCAGATGGGCGCGCCGGCTCAGGCGGCCCTCGAGGCTCAGGCACAGGCCAAAGCGACCGCCGACGCCGAGCGCGCCGTGCGCGCTCTGGGCAGGCTGCGCACGCCGGCTGCCCTCGCCTCACTTGTGACCATGCTCCACACCGGCGCCTACACCACTCGCACTGTGGCCCAAGAGGCGCTGCTGAGCGCCGGAACGTCCTGCATCGCGCCCCTCGAGGCGGCCATCGCCGGCAGCGATCTCAACCAGCAACGTGCAGCCGTGCAGGCCCTGGGCGCCAGCGCCCTGCCTGAAGCGGTGCCGGTGTTGGCCCAGGTGGTGATCGACGGCGCCAAGCCGCTCGCCCGCGCCGCCATCCAGGCCCTGGGGGCGTTGAGCCAGGCGGCTGCTGCGCCCACCCTGCTCGACACGCTCGACAGCGACGATTGGCTGCTGCGGCAGCATGCCGCCGATGGCCTCGGCCGCCTGACGCTCGACGCCGATGGCAAAGCCCGCCTGGCCGAGCGGCTCTATGACGGCACGGCGGCTGTGCGCAAGGCCGCCCTGCAGTCTCTCGAGGCCATCAAGTGGCGGCCGTCGACCCCTGACGAGCAGGCCGTCTACCACGTCGCCAAGCAGAACTGGGCCGCCCTGCGCAGATCGGGCGCTGCGGCCGTGCCGGCACTGGCCCGCATGGTCCCGCTGCTGCTGGGCGGCGACCGCACCGAGGCTGTGGCCGCCATGGCTGCGGCCGGCCCCGCCGCGCTCGAGCCGCTGATCGCGCTGTTGAGCCACAGCGATGTGGCCACCCGTGCGGCTGCCGCCGAGGGCCTGGGCGCGCTCGGAGACGCGCGAGCCGTGCCTGCCCTCATCGCCGAGCTCGAGCGCGGCGACAGTAGCAACAGCGGCGCCGCTGCGGCCACCGCCCTCGGCACTCTGGGCGCCGCCGAGGCCGCCGACGCCCTCGAGCAGGCGGTGCGCCAGGGCAACGCCACTGTGCGTGCTGCGGCTGCCGGCGCCCTGGCGCACCTGGGCGCAGGCGGCGAGCGCGCCCTGTTGGGCTTTGCGGCCTCAGACAACGCCTACATCGTGCGGGCGGCCATCGCAGGGCTGGGCCAACTGCGCTCGTCTGCCGCGGCCGAGCGCTTGCTCGACCTGGCGCTCGATGAGCGGCCAGAGGTGCAGCAAGAGGCCATCGCTGCCGCCGTAGGGCTGGGCGCCGTGGCCATCCCTGCCGCCGGCGCCAGGCTCCGCCGCGGAGACCGCGCCGCGCGCTTGGTGATGGCCGACCTGCTCGGACATCTGGGCGAGCATCGGGCCGCCGACGCGCTGATCCGCGCGCTCTGGCATTCCGACCAGGACACCGGCCTGGCGGCTGCCCGTGCGCTCGAGATGCTGGGCGTGCCGCAGCTCGACGAGCGCTTTGGCGGCGACCGCGTGGCGACGCTCTATGCCCTCACCTTGGCGCGCGTCGAGCTGGATGACAGCGAGCGACACTGGCTCGAGGGCGAGGCGCTGGGCGATCTCGCGGCGGCCAACCCGGCGCTCGACACGGTGCATGCCCGCATCGCCTCGGGCGCGCTGCCCCTGGTCAGTGACTCGGCCGTCGTGGGGCCCTTCGGGCACAGCCTCGTGAGCATGCAGTCGCTCTTCAAGGCCTGGCTGCTCGGCCGCCATGTGACCCTGCCCGCCTGGGACGGCTGGTTCTACCATCGCGCCATTGCCCTCGAGGACGAGCAATCGCCACACGTCGTGGTGCTCTGCTACTACCGCCCGAGCGCCTGAGCGCCAGGCTCCACACCGTCAATGACGAACGGCCCGCCACATGGCGGGCCGTTCATTTGCGCAGGGCTCGCTAACGGACCAGTTCCCAGATGGGCGGCAGGCGGTCGGCGCCCTCAGGCCCCAGCACCACCGGCGTGATGCCGCTGATCTCGCACAGATAGGTGAGCGCCCGCACCTGGTCGCCCACGGTGCCCATCACGTGGTTGCACGGGAACACCGACAGAAACTGCTCGAACGAGCAGGTCAGCTTGGCGTGCACGTGCGGCCAGGTGGGGTCGGTCGAGGCATTGATCTTTTGGCGGGTGGCCGCATCCAGCTCCATGCTGGCGCCCTGCATGATGGCCATGAACGGCTTGTCATCCCACAGGCCGAGACGCGCAAACGTCATCGGGCCAGGCTTGGCGTCGAACTCGACGGATGCGCCGCCGGCCTTGAAATAGAACTCGAGGGCGGGATGGAACGTAATCCTGGCAAAGTTCTCGGCCGGGTCGAAACTCTGGCTGGCGTACCACGACGAGTGGTTGCCCGAATTGCACCAGTCCCATGCATCCAGCTCGGGCAGATAGAGGCGCACATCCATAAAGAGCGACGGCAGGCCGCCCGACACGTACTTGAGCAACTGCATGGTGATCGCGGCATTGGCGTCGGCCTCGGTGGCGCACACCGTGGGCACTTTGGCGCCGTTCCAGTCGTACGGGTCGTTCATCATCATCTCGGGCACGTCGCCCAGGCACACGTGCTCGGTCAGCTCGCGTTGGCCCTTGAGCCCGCAAAAGTCAAAGCCGTTCAGCTCGTTGAGCATCTTCATGGCGATATAGAGCCGCAGTTGCGTCTTGAGCGTCTCGGGCGTGAGCATCTTGCCGTCATAGCGGATGCGGTCGCCCAGCATCTTGCCGAGCCACTGAAAGCCCTTTTGGACCTCGGCCTCGTCCACCTGCTCCATCGTCTTGACGAGCAGCAACTGGTCGATCTGCCCCGTGGTGCAGCCGAGCGCCTTGATGGTGGGCACCATGTGGAAATAGCCCGTCTCCATGCCCATCGAGTGGCCGCCATAGAGGCCATAGACCTCGTTGCGGATCGTCGTCACCGCCTGTGCGGCGCGGCACCAGTCGACGACCTTTTGCCGACAGGCGGGGTCGTCCATCTCGCCCACAATGCGATGCGTGCGCACGCCGGCCTGGCGCAGGCCGCCGTCGGTGGCCAGCAGGCCCACGTTGCCAGGATACTTGCCGTTGTTGTTCGACAGGCTGAGGATGGGCACATCGCGGCCCACCGAGTTCACAAAGGGCCACACCAGGTAGGGAAAGTTCCACACGTTGTAGCACATCACAATGCTGCGGCACCCTGCCCGACGCAGCTCCTCGCCCACCTTTTGCGCCGTGCGGACGCTCTTGATCGTCTCCGAGCCCACCACCACTTGCGGCCCCGAGCCGTCCACATTCTTGAGCCCCTGGCGGATCACGTCGGCCCAGCGGTTCACGATCTGCATGTTGAGCTCTTCGGTGAGGCTCCAGACGTGCGGCCGTTCATCGTTCATCATCGCGATGCCAATCGGTGTATTGCGCATGACTGCACTCCCTTGTTTGTAGTGGCCTTGTCGCCCAGGCCGATTCTATGTGCGCCCACCACCCGCGTCAATCCGCCCGTCGGCCTACCTTGCCCCGCCCGCCGCGCTGTGGTATAACACGCACGTTCTGGCGTGCGAGGCGTTGCTCCCCGCCCCGCGTCGCCACACCATCCAGTCACCAGGCGGTGTCGGAGGCCACCATGACAGACGATTCTGTTCCCATGGGCCAGTTCGCGGATTCGCTGCGCATCTTTGCGGGCAGCTCGCACCCCGAACTGGCCCAGGAGATCGCGGCGTACCTGAACACGCGCGTGTCCGAGATCCATACCGAGCGGTTCTCCAACGACAACCTCATGGTGCAGCTTGGTGAGAGCGTGCGCGGCAAAGAGGTCGTCATCATTCAGTCGTTCACGCCCAACGTGAGCGAGCACCTGCTCGAGCTGCTGATGATGATCGACGCCGCCCGCAGCGCGTCGGCCCGCACCATCCACGCCGTGATCCCCTACTATTCCTACGCCCGCTCGGACAAGAAGGACGCGCCGCGCATCTCGATCGCCGGCCGCCTGATCGCCGACCTGCTGGGGCATGCCGGCGCCGACCACGTGATGACCATGACGCTGCACTCGCCGCAGGTGCATGGCTTTTTCCCTGTGCCCACCGACCACCTTACCGCTGACGAGGTGTTTGTCGACTATCTCCGCACCCTCGATCTCAGCAACGCGGTGGTCGTCTCGCCCGATATCGGCCATGCCAAGCGCGCCTCGCGTCTGGCCAAGTCGCTGGGCGTGGGCGTGGCCGCCGGTGACAAAGAGCGGCAGACCGACGACTCGGTGGCCATCAGCACCATCATCGGCGACGTCGATGGCCGCGATGTCATCATCTTTGACGACGAGATCGCCACGGGCGGCTCGGTGTGCGAGCTGGTCCATCTGCTCGAGGGCCGCGGCGTCGGGCGCATCATCCTGGCCTGCACCCACGGCGTATTCAGCGGGCCGGCCATCGCCAGGTTGGCCGCCATGGACAAGATCTATGAGATCGTGACCACCAACACCGTGCCCATCCCCCCTTACAAACGACTGCCCAATATGCGCGTGCTCTCGGTGGGCCATATCTTTGGGCGCGCCATCAACTGCAACCTGCTGGGCCAATCGATCAGCAGCCTCTTTGCCTTTTGGTCTGACAAGTGGATCGGCCGTTGAGGGCCTGGCCCTGTCGCATCGCTCCAGGGGCGTCGCTCAGGCGGCGCCCTCTTGCTGTTGCGAACGCCTGCAGGCCCGGGGGCGCATATTGACGCCAGCCCGCCTCGCGGTATAATTAACGTTTGTGCGTTTGTAGCTGCGGCCCTGGCGCGAGGTGCTCTATGGATATCGCCATCGTTGGCCTGCCCCTGTCGGGCAAAACCACCATCTTTAACGCCCTCACCGGCGCCGACGTCGAGACGTCGGCTTTCGCTGCTCACCGCGCCGATGTGCGCGTGGGCGTGGTCGACGTTCCTGACAGCCGCGTGAGCGTGCTGAGCGCCATGTTCAGGCCCCGCAAGACGACGCGCGCCCAGGTGCGCTTTAGCGATGTATCCGGTGTGGCCGCCGGCGCCGGACGCGACACCGGACTGGACGCCCAGGTGCTGAACGCCATCGCCAAGGGCGACGCCATCCTGTTGGTGGTGCGCGGCTTTGCCAGTGACGACGTGCCCCACCCTCAGGACAGCGTCGATGCCGCGCGCGACCTGCAAGACCTGCGGTTTGAGCTCCAGTTCGCCGACCTGGCCGTGGCCAGCCGTCGCGCCGAGCGCATCGAGGATGGCTTGCGCAAGGCTCGCACCGATGAAAAGCCGGCCCTCGAGCAGGAGCTGGGCCTCATGCGCCGCATCGTCTCAGGCCTCGAGGCCGGGCAGCCCGTACGCGATCTCGATTTCGACGCGGAAGAAGAGCGCCTGCTGCGTGGCTTTCAGTTCCTGTCGGCCAAGCCCGAGATGGTGGTGGTCAACCTGGGCGAGGATGATGATCTGGCGCGCGACCTGAGCTGGGCCAACCATCATCGCCGCTCGCTCGCTATGCCGCTCAAGGGCACGCTCGAGATGGAGATCGCGCAGCTCCCCGCCGATGAGGCGACCGTCTTCCTGGGCGAATTCGGCCTGTCTGAGCCGGGCCTGCATGCGCTGGTGCGCGCCTGCTATGACCTGCTGGGGCTGATGTCCTTCTTTACGGTGGGCGAAGACGAGGTGCGCGCCTGGACCGTGCGCCGCGGCGCGACGGCCGTCGAGGCCGCCGGTGCCATCCACACCGATCTGGCGCGGGGGTTCATCCGCGCCGAGGTGCTCTCATACGATGCCATGATCGCCTGCGGCACCATCGCCGAAGCGCGCCGCCAGGGCAAGCTGCGGCTCGAAGGCCGCGACTATGTCGTGCAGGATGGCGACATCCTGAACATCCGCTTTAACGTGTGAGCTGCGCCTCACATGGGCAGCAGCGCCTGCGCGGCGTCGGCCAGCGCGGCCGCCTCGGCCGGGCTGTTGCCCTCTGAGAAGATGCGCATGATCGGCTCGGTGCCCGAGAAGCGGATCAGCACCCACTGATCGCCCGGCATGTAGAACTTGAACCCGTCAGACGTGTCCAACCTCAGCACGCGCATGCCCGCCAGCACCTGGGCCGGGCTCTGGGCCAGCAGCCGGGGGAACTGCACCCGCATCTCGGGCGTGGCGGGCAGGTTGCGCTCCACCGAGTGCATGCGCCCCACCTGCTCGTACAGCCGCGCCAGCAGCGTTGAGATGCGCTCGCCCGTCTTGGCCAGCATCTCGACGATCAGCGCCGCCGAGAGCACCCCGTCTTTGCCCAGGATGTGCCCCTTGACTGTGAGGCCCCCGCTGCTCTCTCCGCCCAGAATGGCGTCATGGTCCAACATGCCGTTGACGATGTGCTTGAACCCCACCGGCACCTCGATGCAGGCGGCCCCCAGGCGCTGCGCCAGCCGGTCAAGCATATGGGTGGTGGCCAGGTTGCGCACCACCGCGCCCTTTTGCCCGCGCACCTCGTGCAGATACCAGTAGATCAGTAGCAGCAGGTCGTTCATGGGGATGAACTCGCCCTTTTCGTCGACCACCGCAATGCGGTCGGCGTCGCCATCGGTGGCCAGCCCCAGATCGTAGCGCCCCTCGCGCGTCTCCTGCCGCAGCAGGCTCAGCGCTTCGAGGTCGGGCGCCGGCGACCGGCCGCCAAAGAGCGGGTCGTGCCGGCCGTGGATGGTGGCCACCCTGCAGCGCGCCGACGTCAGCACGATGTCGATCGCTGCCTCGCCCACGCCGAACATCGGGTCCAGCATCACCCGCAACCCCGCGTTGCGGATGGCCTGCACGTCCACCTGCGCCAGAATGCTGTCGACGTAGGCGTTCATATAGTCGCAGATCTCGACCTTGCCGGCCGCCTGAGCGATGGCCAGCTCGATCTTGATGACCTGCTCTGGCGTCAGGGCGTTGGCCTCGGCCTCGACTTGGGCGCTCTCCTCGTCGAGCAGCAGGGCGCCATCGCTCACGAACACCTTGAGCCCGTTCCACTCAGGTGGATTGTGGCTGGCGGTAAAGGCCAGCCCATAGCGCGCCGGCGTGATGGCCGTGGCATAGGTGATGAGTGGTGTGGGGGCCGCCTCGTCGATCAGCCGCACATGCACGCCGTTGGCGGCCATCACCTCGGCTGCCGCCACCGCCGCGTCCGACGACAAAAAGCGGCGGTCGCCGCCGATCACCACGCCATCGCCCTCTTGCCCGGCGCGGATCAGCCTGTTGGCCAGCGCCTGGCTCAACCGACGCACGTTGTGAAAGGTAAACCCCTCGGCGATGATGGCGCGCCACCCGCCGGTGCCGAACCGGATCACGTTCTCCTCTTCGAGTCGGCGCGGCCTGAGGGCGCGCTTTTGCAAGATGATCTCGGCCTGCTGCAGGTCGGCCAGGCTGTTGATGCCCAGCACCTCGTCCTCATCGAGCGTGCTGTAGCAGGTCACCTCGCCGCCCTGCTCCACGATGCCGCGCACCGCCGAGGTCAGCTTGAAGCGGCCGTCTCCGGCGGTGTCGCCAGGCCGCTCGAGCGCGGCAAGGAGCGACCGCGCGTCGGCCAGATAGGCGCCCAGGTTGAGCTCGCGGATGCCCAGTTGCGTGGCGTCGGCGTCCATCGCCTCGACCACATCCACCACGCGGCCGCCCTCGCGCACGATCCGTCCGTAGGGCAGGTCCAGCTCGGTGTGGCAGCCAAAGAGCGTCAACCCTGCCCTGCGCTGGCGGTGCAGGTTGACGAGCCCTCGCAGGCTCGACAGCCGAAAGAGCGGCGTATCGCCATACAGCACCAGCAACTCGCCGTCATAGTCTGCCAACAGGTCGGCGGCCTGTCTCAACGCGTGGCCCGTGCCCAGCTGTTGCTGTTGCACCACATAGCGGTAGTTGGCGCCCAGGTGCGCCATGACGTCCTCGCGACGCTGCCCCACCACCACAATGATCTCCTCGGGCGCCGCAAAGGCGCGCGCCCACTCCATCACATAGTCGATGATGGCGCGTCCACCAAGCTGCAGCAGCGGCCGGGGCGTCTCAGTGTCCAGCAGGCTTCCTTGGGCGGCCGCCAGAATCACGACTCTCATGGACCCTCCTCGGGCGGTCAGTGGCGTGTGGCGGCCCCATTGTGGGCGTTTTGGCTCAGGCCGTCAACCAGGGCTTGAGCCTCAAGTGCGGCTGTGCTAGACTGCCCCCACACCAATACCGCCCGCGCAAAGGAGTGCCTTGACAGCCACCATGCGAGCCGCCCTTTGGACCGGTCCCGAGCAGATCGAGTACGCCGATGTCGAGCGCCCCACCCCCGCCGACGACCAGGTGCTCATCAAGATCGCCTACGCGGGCATCTGTGGCACCGACCTGACCATCTACCTCGGCAAGCACCCACGCGCGCGGGCCCCGCTGATCATGTCGCACGAGTTCTCGGGCACCGTGGCTGCCGACCCCAGCGCGAAGCTTGGGCCGGGCACGCCGGTGGTGATCAACCCGCTGCTCACCTGCGGCCATTGCTATGCCTGCCGCAATGGTCTATCCCATATATGCGACACCCTCGGCCTGGTGGGCATCGACGCCGATGGCGGCTTTGCCGAATATGTGGCCGCGCCGGCCCACACTGTACGCCCGATCCCGGCAGGCCTCTCGCTGCAGCGCGCCGCGCTGGTCGAGCCGCTGGCGGTGGCGGTGCATGCGGTCAGCGTCTCTGACTTGCGTGTGGGCGATGTGACCGCCGTGCTCGGCGCCGGGCCGGTGGGCATCCTCGTGGCGCAGGTGGCCCGCCTCGCCGGGGCTTTGCGTGTCTTTGTGAGCGAGGTCAGCCCACGTCGGCTGGCCATCGCCCGCGACCTTGGGTTCAGTGTCATCGATGCCACCAAGGCCGACCCCGTGCAAGAGATCGTGGCGGCCACCGGCGGCGAGGGCGTGCCGGTGGTGTTCGAGTCGGCCGGTTCGCAGGCCACCATCGCGCAGGCCGGGCGCATCGCTCGCCTCGGCGGCCAGATCCTGCAGGTGGGCATGCCCAAGGGGCCGGTGACCATCGACGTGACGCCGGTGATGTTCCGCGAGGTGCGCAGCAAGCCCATCCGCGTCTATCGCGAGCAGGACGTGCAGCAGGCGATCGCCATTGCCGCCAGCGGCCGCGTCGATCTCGACCGGCCGGTGACGCACATCCTGCCCATCGCCGAGCTGGCCAGGGGGCTGGAGCTGTCGCATGCGGCCACCGAGGCCTGCAAGGTGCTGATCGCGCCGGCCGTCTAGCAGACGAGGAGTGTGGTTTGTGCACAGGCTGGTGAGCTCGCTGCGCGTTCTGGGGCGCCTGCTCTGGTTCGTGCCGCTGACGCTGCTGATCCTGCTCAACCTGGCCTATCTGGCCTACAACGCCCAGCACTATGACCGCGTTTACCGCGGCGTGACCGTGCTGGGCGTCGACATCGGCGGCCTCACGCCGGGCGATGCCCTCAGCCGGCTGCACGAGGCCCTGGGGCCGCACCGTTTGCCTGACCTGGCCATCGCCTCGGGCCTCGAACACGCCTACCTGCCCATGGCCGCGGTGGGCGGCCGGCTCGACCTGACGCAGGCGGTGGCCGATGCCTATACGCTGGGCCGCAGCGGTGTGCTGCTCGCCGACGTCACCACGCGTGTGCGCCTGCTCTATCAGGGCTATGATCTGGCGCCGGCCTGGAGCCTGGACCGCGCCGCCACTGAGCTGGCCTTGCGCCCCATCGCGCGCCTGACCACCAACCCCGCACGACGCGCCCGTCTCACCGTCGCAGGGCTGACGGCTGCCGTGGAGCCCTCGGCTGAGGGCCGCGACGTCGATGTCGACAGCACCGTGGCAGCCATCCGTGTGGCGGTCACCAGGGCCTTGGGTAGCTCGGGGTGGCTGGCCGAGCCGCGCGCTCTGCGTGTGCTGCATGGCCTGCGCTCGGGGGGCGACACGCTGGTGATGGCGCCCATCGACGTCGAGCTCGCCCACAGCCAGACTACGCTGCCGTTCAGCGACCTGTCAGGCGCCTCGGCCGCGGTCGAGCGGGTCATCGGTGCGCCCATCGAGCTCGCCTGGCAGCCTGACGGCGCTGCCGTCACACGCCGCTGGCTGATCGACCGCGCCACCCTGGGCGCCTGGCTGCGGCTGAGTTCAGTCGCTGGCCAGCCAGAGCTGCGCGTGAGCCTCGATGAGGACGCGGTCAGCGCCTATATCGCGGCGCTGCAGCGCGAGATCGAGCGGCCGGCCATCGAGGGCCGCTGGCGCTATGACGCGCAGAGCGCGACTCTCGACGTGCTCGAGCCGGAGCAACTCGGCTATGCCCTGGACGTGGCCGAGGCCACGCGACGGGTGACCGCCGCTGCCCTCAGTGCTGACCGGGTGGTCGCTCTGCCCGTCGAGCAGGTGGCCCCGGCGGTGACGCGCGCCGACCTCGAGGCGCTGCTGCCGCTCGACCTGCTGGGCGAGGGCGCCACCCAGTTCGTCGGCTCGACGGCCGAGCGCCAGGCCAACATCGTCACCTCGTCGCTGGCCTTTGACGGGCTGGCGGTGCCCGCCGACGAGACCTTTTCATTCCTGGCGGCGCTGGGCCCCGTGAGCCGCGCCACCGGCTATGCCGACTCGTGGGTCATCGTGGGCGACCGCACCGAGCTGGGCGCGGGCGGCGGCGTGTGCCAGACGGCCACCACCTGTTTCCGCGCGGCCTTCTGGGCCGGCCTGCCCATCGTCGAGCGGCACCCGCATGCCTACCGTGTGAGCTGGTACGAGCCACCGCTCGGCCTCGATGCTTCGGTCTTTGAGCCCTATGTCGACCTGCGCTTTACCAACGACTATGACGCGCCGTTGCTGATCCAGGTGGTCCTCGACACGCAGGCGCAGACGGTGGCCTTTCGCTTCTACGGGCGGTCCGACGGCCGACAGGTATCGGCCACTGACCCCGAGACCTCCAACCCGCTGCCGGCCCCCGAGCCGGTGTATGAAGAGGATGCGACGCTGGAGCCTGGGGCGCAGGTGCTCGTCGAGCGCGCCCGTGAGGGGCTGGATGTCGCCATCGTGCGCCTCGTCCAGTGGCCCTCTGGCGAGCGCGACGAATACCTGCTCGCCACGCGCTACGCCCCCTGGCCGGCGCGCTACCGCGTGGCGCCCGGCACGCCTGCCAACGACTGATGATCGCATGACGTAGAGGAGGCAACCATGGCGCTCGAGCTTGGCCTGGTGGGCCTGCCCAACGTGGGCAAATCGACGCTGTTCAACGCCCTGACGCACGCTGGCGCCGCCGTCGCCAGCTACCCCTTTACCACCATCGACCCCAACGTCGGCGTGGTGCCGCTGGCCGACCCCAGGCTCGACCGGCTGGGCGAGATCATCCGCCCCGAGCGGCTGGTGCCCACAGCATTGCGCGTGGTCGACATCGCCGGCCTGGTCAAGGGCGCCAGCGAGGGCGAAGGCCTGGGCAACCAGTTCCTGTCGCATGTGCGCAACGTGGACGCCATCGGCATGGTGGTGCGCTGCTTTCGCGATGACAACGTGCCGCACGTGACGGCCACCCTCGACCCCATCGGCGACATCGAGGTGATTGCCACCGAGCTGGCGCTGGCAGATCTGACCATCCTCGACCGGCACCTGGAGCGCCTGCGGTCGGCGGCCAAGGGCAATCCGCGGGCCTATGCCGAGCGCGTCGCCGCCTGCGAGCGCGGTCTGGAGCTGCTCTCGCAGGGCCAGGCCCTCTACGGCGCGGCGGCCGACGAGGGCGAGCGCGCTGCCTGGGCCGAGCCCGACCTCATCACCACCAAGCCGATGCTCTACCTGGCCAACGTGTCAGAGAGTGACCTGCCCACCGGTGGCGCCTTGGCCGAGCAGGTCTGCGCCTACGCTCGCGACCGCGGCGCCGAGGCCGTGGTTTTGTGCGCTGCCCTCGAGGCCGAGCTGGCCGACTGGGAGCCAGACGAGGCGCGCACGATGCTGGCCGAGTATGGTCTCGAGGCCACGGGCCTGCAGCGGTTTGTGTGGGCGGGCTACCGCCTGCTGCATCTGCTGACCTTTTTCACCACCACCGGCGGCCACGAGGTGCGCGCCTGGACATTGCGCCAGGGCCAGACGGCCATCGAGGCGGCCGAGCAGATCCATACCGACCTGGCCAGGGGGTTCATCCGCGCCGAGGTGGTGTCTTACGATGACCTCGATCGCGCGGGCTCGTTGGCCCATGCCCGTGAGCAGGGTCAACTGCGCCTCGAGGGGCGCGACTATGTCATCGCCGACGGCGACGTGGTGCACATTCGCTTCAACGTCTAGCCCGACGGCGGCGGCCGCCCCTACTCGGCGCCCCAGTAAAAGCTGCCTACGTCTGCCGCCTCGCTGATCTGGCGCGCCGAGGTCGCCTCAGAGCCGCTGACCACAGCCACCGTCCACTCGTACCAGCCGGTGTGCACCGGCACATACGCTGTCTCGCGCTCTGCGGTCAGCTCGAGGGTGACCGGCGTCTGCCCGGCGCGCGCCACGCGCACATCAAAGGCCTCGTCGCCGGCCAGGGGGCGGTACCAGTCCCACGCGAGCCGCACATCGCCACCGGTCAGGCGCGTGCCCTCATCGGGGGCCACCAGCCGTGGCGCCGCCAGATAGGACGGCCGGGCCTCCTGAGGCGTGGCCGTCGGCTCGGGCGCTGGCGTGGGTGTGGGCTGCGGCGCAAAGGCCAGCTCGATATAGTCGCGCAACGCGCTCGTGACGTTCTCGCGCCCGGCCACCTGCACCGTCACGAGGATGGCGGCTGCCGCGATCAGCAGCGCCACCCAGATGGGCGAGATGCTGCGCCGACGCGAAATGCCGTCATCGATCGGTTTGGCGCGTTGGGGCCGGGGCGGCGGCTCGAGCGACATCGAGGGCACCGGGCTGAACCCTCCCGCCAGACAGATCAACGCGCCGCTCGGCTCGGGCGTGTGGCGCCGCAACAGTTCGGCGGCGGCGTTGGCCAGGCGTTGTGCATCATCGTGGCGCATGGCCAGCCGCAAAACCTGGTCGTCGTCAAACACCTCGCGTCCGCTCACCGCCACCAGCAGCGTGTCTCCTGCGGTCAGCCGCCAGTGCGCCGCGGCGACCTCCCAATCGATGGTGTAGCTCGGCCGCTCGTCCAGGCTTACCGGCAGGCCGATGTGCTTGTACGTGTCGAACGCGCGCTGCACGCCCTCGTAGCGGGTGATCCAGGCCACCATGCCGGGCGTCCCCACGATGTAGACGTCCATGCCCAGCACCACCAGGGCGCCGGGCAGCAAGATGTGCAGCCTTTGGTCCTCGTCATAGGCCTCGACCAGCGCCTCTGCCAGGCAGCGGCCGAGGTCGAACAGCGGCGACGTATAGTAGGCGGTCTGGATGCGCGCAATCGCCTCCTGCGACACGCCCTCGACGGCCACCAGATGCAGCAGGCCTTTGCGGTTCATCAGCGCGGGCGTGATGTCGAGGTTCTCCGACAGCGCCTGCTGTTGCAGGCCAGAGCCGGCTGTCTTGATGCGAGAGAAGGTCGCCTGAGGCGCCAAGAGAGCCTCCTACTCTTCGATGGTGATGAGTGCGTCGGGCAGCAGCCGGTACAGGCCGCTATCAGAGCCCAGCCACAGCGTGCCCTGGGCATCGAGCGCCAGGTGCTTGATGCCGGCCAGGTCATAGTACGACCAGTCGGCCTCGGGCGTGCGCCGCGACAGGCCCAGCGCCGTGGCCATCCACAGGGTGCCGTCGGGCTCCACCAGCAGCGCGGTCATGTCCAGCGAGCGCAGGCCGCCCCCCGTCGACTCGACGGTGAACCGCGTCCACCGATCCTCGGGGGTGCGACGGGCCAGCCCCATGGCTGTGGCGCACCACAGCGTGCCATCCTGGGCCACCGCCACCGCGCGCACATCGTTGCTGAGCAGCCCGTCGTCGCGCGTCCACATGTGCAGGGCGCCGTCGGGCATGAGTTGGCCCACGCCCTGCTCGCTGCTGAGCCACACGTTGCCGCTGCCGTCGACGGCGATGTTGCGCGGCACGGCCCCCAGCGCTGCCATTGCGTCGAGCCACGCCTCTGGCTCCACCTCGACGTGGCGATAGACCACGCCGTCGACGCCCAGCGCAGCCAGGCCATCGGGCGTCCACGCCAGGCTCACTGTGGCCAGAGCGCTCACCGGCATGAGGGCCTTGGCCTGCGCCGAGGCCTCCAGGTCGAGTTGCCACACACCCTCATCGCCGCCCAGCCACACGCGCCCCTGCCCATCGACAGCGCCGCAGCGCAGGCCGGTCTGGTCGATGGCCTGCACCTCGCCCGTCGCGCGGATGAGCGACAGGCCCCGGCGGCCGGCCACCACCAGTGTGCCATCGGGGGCCACCAGCAGCGCGCGCACCTGGTTGTCGCGCAGCGGCGTCGGCACGGTGAGGGGCCCCGACAGGTTACTGCCATCGGCCTGCATGGTGTAGACGCCATTGTCCGAGCCCAACCAGAGCAGGCCGTCGGCGCCCTCGGCCACACAGCGCACCTGCACGCCGGGCACAGCCTGCGCCCGCCAGGCGCCCTGCGGTGGCCGCGTCACGATCCCCTCGGCGCCGCACACCGTGACGGCGCCCCCAGCGCTCACATCCACGCCGTAGGCCTGCACGGGCATGGCGGCGTTCAGCGCATGCTCAAACCCCTCCCACCGATCGAGCTCATAGTTGTAGCGGGCCACGCCGCCTTCGGCGCCACGCTCGCCCACAAAGCTGACCCAGGCGCCGCCGGCGGGGTCTACGGCCAGGTCGGTCACCAACGCGGGCGCAGCGATGCTGCTGATAAAGGCGTGGTCATCCCACCACAGCTCGCCCTCTAGCGCGGTGGCCACGCCGCGACCCACGGCCCACACGCGCCCACCCGAGGAGATATCCACACCCCACGAACCTGGCGTCACGCCGTGGGCCGCGCCATAGGTGCGCCAGCGGCTGCCGTCATAGGCCTGCACCTGTCCGTCGCCGCGTGGCAGCCATAGCCAGTGACTGTCGGGCTGGCTCGACCAGAGCCTGACATCCCCCTTGCCGGCGGCCAGCATGGCGCCATAGCGCGCCTCGACGGCGTCCTGGCGTGTGGCATAGTGCTGCCACGCCTGCCCATCATGCTCGCTCCAGGCCAACACGTCGCGATAGGCGATCCAGATATGGCCGTCGCCGTCGCGGGCGATGGCGGCCACCGCCTGCGAGAGCAGGCCGTCCTTGGTGGTGTAGAGCTGGCTGTGGCCATCGGGCCACCAGCGCACCACGCCGCCCAGCGTGGCAGCCCACGCGCACTCGCCGTCCCAGACCAGGCCCACGACCTCGTTGGGATTTGACCAGAACTGCAGCGGGGCGTCAGAGATGCTGAACGACACGGTCGGCGCTGGCGTCGGAGTGACCCGCCGCGCTGGCGTGGGGGTGGGCTCGGGTGTTTGGGCAGCCCTGGTGGGCGCTGCCGTGGGCGTGGGCGTGTCGCCGACTGGCCGCACCGACGTCACGAACGACGAGCAGCCTGCCAGCACAAGCAGGCAGGCCGCGGCCAGCAGCGAGCATAGCCATCGCTTTACACAGATGGGCGCTATCACGCCCGGGAGTATACCCGTTTCGGGCATGGCTGTCACTCTGGCCCGCCTTGCGCCGCGCGCGCTGCAGCGGCATACTGCTGACAGAGGGTTGCGTCACGTCAGCACGGGAGAGCCGCCATGCCCCACATCGAGACCGTCAGTGGCCCTATCGCACCCGAGGCGCTTGGGCCGACGCTGATCCACGAGCATGTCCTGGTCGACTTTGGCGGCGCCGCCATCACCGGCCCGCACCGCTGGGATCGCGACCGCGTGGTGGAGCGCATGCTGCCCTACCTGCAAGCCGTGCGCGAGCAGGGCATCACCGCTCTGGCCGATTGTGCGCCCATGTTCCTGGGGCGCGATCCCCTGCTGTTGCAGCGCCTGGCCGCACTGTGCGGCCTGCACCTCATCACCAACACCGGCCTCTACAAAGAGCCCTACCTGCCTGCGTGGGCCTTTGACCTCTCGGCCGATGAACTGGCCAGCCGGTGGATCGCCGAGGCCCGCACCGGCATCGACGCTGGCGGCAGCGATGCCGGCGGCATCCGCCCGGGGTTCATCAAGATCGCCGTCAACCCGGGGCCGTTGATCCCCATCCAGCGCAAGATCGTCGCTGCCGCTGCGCTGACGCACCTGGCCACGGGTCTGGTGGTCGCCAGCCACACCGGCCACGCGTTGGCCGCCCATGAGAGCCTCGACATCGCCGCTGCAGCGGGCATGCCTCTCGACCGCTACATCATCGTGCACGCCGACGGCATCGCCGCACTCGACGACCATCTCAGCCTGGCCGAGCGTGGCGCCTGGCTAGAGTACGACGGCCTCGGGGGCCGCCCCGCCGACGGACACGCCGACCTGCTGCTGGCCATGCTCGAGCGCGGCTATGAGCGCCAACTGCTGCTCTCGCACGATGCCGGTTGGTATCACGTGGGCGAGCCTAACGGCGGCGAGGTGCGCCCCTACACCTTCCTGCTCGACGAGTTCGCCCCCTTGCTGCGCCGGCGAGGCGTCGACCAGGCCACCCTCGACCGGCTGCTCATCGACAACCCCGCACGAGCGTTGGCGATCCCTGGAGAGATGGAGTAGCCCGACCATGGCAGAGATACGCGTTGGCACCAGCAGTTGGTCTGACTTTGCCAGCTTTTACCCGCCCGGGCTGCCCGGCCCGCAGCAGATCGGCTACTATGCCCAACGTTTCGCCGTGGTCGAGCTCAACGCCACTTTCTACCGGCTCATGCCCGCGCGCAACTTTTCGGCGTGGGCCAGCCGAACGCCGCCCGGTTTCCTCTTTGACGTCAAGCCGTTTCAACAGCTCACCTGGCACGACCGCACGACCCCGCCCACGCCCGAGGTGGCCGCCGACTTCTCGGCGTCGCTGCAGCCTTTGCGTGTCGCGGGCAAGCTCGGGGCGCTGCATTTCCAGTTCCCGCCCTGGTTCGTCTTCTCGACGGCCAACCTCGATTACCTCACGGGGCTGCGCCAGACCTTTGCCGACCCGCTGTCGGTCGAGTTCCGCCACCGCTCCTGGCTCGCGGCCGAGGCGCTGCCCACCGTCCGCCACACGCTGGAGGGCGCCGACATCGCGCTCACGGTGGTCGACGAGCCGCAGGTGGGCTCTGGGAGCATCCCCACGGTCCCCATCGTCACCGCGCCCGGGCTGTGCATCGTACGCTTTCATGGGCGCAACACCGGACTGTGGTACGCGCGCGTCAAGCGGGCGGCCGATCGGTTCGACTATCTCTACAGCACCGACGAACTGCAGGCCTGGGTGCCCACTCTGGCCGAGTTGGCCGCGCAGACAGCCCATCTGCATGTGTTGTTCAACAACAACGCCCACGACTATGCCATCGATAACGCGCTGCAGTTGCACCGTTTGCTGACCGCGGCGCTGGGCCCTGCCGTGGCGCAGCCCATCGGGCCCGACGATGGCGTCACGCCCACCCTGCCCCTGTAGGGGCGTCGGCCTCGGCTTGGCGTGCGGGCGCAAAGGCGCATAATACGACCATCTTGCAAGTGCGAGCGCTCATGGACTATAACCGGCTGACGACGCATCTCGAGGCCCTGCTGCGCGACACCTACAGCCTGTGGGGGGCCGGCTGGGTCACCTTCAACTGGCGCAACTATACCTACGATCACGTCCAGCGCGTGCGCGGCCTGGCCGTCGAACTGGCGCGGCGCCAGGGCGGCGACGTCCAGGTCACCGAGCTGGCCGCGCTGCTGCATGACATCACCAAGCCCTTTGATGGCGAGTATCTGACGGGGCCCGACGGCAAGCGGGTTGTCGACGCGCAGGGCTTCTGGCACAACGAACTGCGGCTCCCCGAGCGCCACAACGACCTCACCCGGCGCTACGTCGACCTGGGGCTGGCCGGCACGCTGCACAACCTCTCGGGCGCGGCCCTGGCGCGCGAACTGCTGCCGCCGCTGGGCGTCGATACGCCGACGGTCGCTCGGGTGGCCGGCGCCATCGAGCAGCACCTCATCCCGCCCGACGATGCGGCGCTCGAGAGCCGCTGCCTCTACGATGCCGATACCATCGACGCCAACATCGGCCTGCCGGCGTTCGTGCGCAATATCTACATCAACCTGCATTTCTACGATGCGCGCCGTGTCGAGGGCGAGCCGCCCCTCGCCGAGACGCTGGCCAGCGAGCCCCTGCGCTTTCTGGGCCCCTACATTCACGAGAACCTGCCCCGCTGGGCACGCGGCAAGCGGCACGATTTCGTGGACAAGCTCACCACGCCCGCCGCCCGTGAGCTGGCCCAGGCGCGCCTCGACCGCCTGGAGCGGCTCTTTGCCGAGCTCGGCGCCGAGCTGGATGCCCTCCAGCCGGGTGTCGACCACACCCGCATCGACCTGATGCTGCACTATATGCGGCGCACCGACGATCCCAGCATGTGGGACGAGACCGAGCGCCTGGCCCGCGACTGGCGCGCACCAGGCACGCCGGTCGACACGCTGGCGCTGATCGAGGCGCTGCGCGCCGAGATGCTAGGTCTCTGTTAGCGCGCCTGTCGCGGTTCCATGGCGGCCTCGTAGAGCTTGCGGCCCAGCGTGGCGGCATCCGCGAGCGCTGTGGGGTGCTGCTTGATCTCGCCGCGGTTCGAGGCCGCGCCATGGGCGCAGCCCACAAAGCGCCCGCCCGATGCGATGGCCACCACCCGCACGATGTGGTAGCAGTGGTAGAACCCATTGGTGGCCGGGTCGGGGTCGGCGTAGGCCACCACGGCGCCCACCGGCCGCCCGGCCAGCGCCGCCGCCCAGGTCGTGCTCTGATAGTCTCCCAGGGCGAACTGGCGGTCCAGTACGACCTTGAGCTCGACCGACGGCGCCCAGGAGTAGACCGGCGTGCCCCAGAGAATGGCGTCGGCGGCCAGCATACGATCATAGATGCGCTGCATGTCGTCTTGGATGACGCAGGGCCGGTCGTGCTGCTGCTTGCACCAGTCGCAACCGGTGCAGGGCCGTAGGTCGAGCTTGCTCAGGACGAGCGTCTCCACCTCGCCGCCGGCCTCCTCAAAGGCTTGACAGGCGGCCTGGGCCAGCAGGTCGGTGTTGCCACCGCGTCGTGGGCTGCCCAGCAGGCAAATGAGTTTCGTCATGGTCGGCTCCTTTCGTGGGGGCGGCAGTGATCTTGACAACAGCATAGCGAAAGGCTATGTTCGCGCCAAGCTCCATCGGAGGTGCGCCTGTGCCCGCTGCGACCCTGCTGACCGATATCCCCGTGACCATCGACGCCGAGGCGCTGCTGCCACGTCTCCACATCAAGCCCCAGGCCCCCGAGGCCGCCGAGTTTCGAACCCTCGCCGCCGAGGCGCAGCGCATCGCGCGCCCCAGGGCGGGCTTTGTGGTGGGCTATATCGAGAGCAAGGACCCCGAGGGCGTGGTCATCGCTGGCGAGCGCTTTACCAGCCGGGTGTTGCGCGTCAACCTCGACGGCGTTTACCGCGTGTTCGCCTACATCGCCACCTGCGGCCTCGAGCTCCATCAGTGGGCCGCCACGCTCACCGACGTGCTGCACCAGTTCTGGGCCGAGGAGCTCAAGGTGACTGCGCTGCGTGCGGCCACAACGAGCGTCTTTGGCGCCATTGAGATTGAGAACCCCGGCAAGATGGCCTCGATGAACCCCGGCTCGCTCGCCGACTGGCCGCTGCCCCAGCAAAAGCCGTTCTTCAGCCTGCTGGGCGAGCTGCCAGATCGGCTTGGCGTCACCCTCTCTGACTCGTGCATCATGACGCCCAACAAGTCGGTGACCGGCTTTCGCTTTGGCAACGACAACGACTATGTCAATTGCCGCCTGTGCCCGCGCGAGGATTGCCCGGGTCGTGCCGCCCCCTATGATTCCGAGTTGTACGCGCGACGCTACGAGCAGGGCTCCTGAGGCGCCGCAGCCAGGTGAGCGCTAGCGGCTCGACCGGTCGCGCCGCGAGGCAGTTGCGCGCGCCCCAGGCTTGTGGCAGAATGCGCCCGCAGCCGCAGACGGCGCTGTATGCAAGACTGTGGAGGTTGTAGCATGTCAGTTGTGCGTGCCTGTATCGTTGGCATGGGCATCGGCCGGCCAAACGGCCGGGCCATCGAAAAGAACCCGCGTGGCACGGTGGTTGCCCTGTGCGACATCCTGGAAGACCGCATGCAGGATTACGCCAAGGAGTTTGACCACGACGTCAAGCTCTACACCGATTACCGTGAGATGTGCAAGGACCCCGAGATCGACGCCGTGTTCGTGGGCACCCCCAACCAGTATCATGTGCCCATCGCCCTCGAGGCGGTCAAGAACGGCAAACATGTGATGTCGACCAAGCCGCTGGCCGACGCCGAGGGCCCCGCCAAAGAGCTCGTCGACGCCGCCGAGGCGGCGGGCGTCGTCAACATGATGTCGCTGTCGATGCGCTTCTCAAACGAGATTCGCTACCTCAAGGGCCTGGCCGAGCAAAAGACCTTTGGCGAGCTGTACTATGCGCGCGCTCGCAGCGTGCGCCGCAGCGGCATCCCCGACTGGAGCCTGGGCTTTGTGCAAAAAGGCGGCGGCGCCTTTCGCGACATGGGCGTTCACGTCCTCGACTCGAGCTGGTACCTGCTGGGCATGCCCAAGCCCGTGAGCGTGCTGGGCGTGGCCGGCGCCAAGTTCGGGCCGCGCGGCCAGGGCTACTGGAACTATCACGAGGTGCCCGAGTCGTACTCTTCGGCCTACGCCGCCGACGACTATGGCGGAGGGTTCATCCTGTTTGAGGATGGCACCGGCCTGCAGATCGAGTCGTTCTGGGCCAGCCATCAGAAGGAAGAGGTCAACATCGAGCTGTTCGGCACCGAGGCCGGCGCCAAGCTCAAGCCGCTCAGCATCTACCAGACGGTCAACGGCGCCCCGCAAGATGTCTCGATCGAAGTGCAGCAGCAGCCCACTGGCTGGGACAACATCGCCGCCCACTGGATCGAGTGCATCCTCGATGGCGTGCCCTGCGGCGCTCCGCTGCGGCATGGGCTCATCGTCCAGCAGATGATGGAAGGGTTGCTGCGCAGCGCGCAGCTCGGCAAAGAGGTGCGGCTCGACGTCGCCATGTAGTGGTGTCTCTGGGGCATTGCCCCACATTTCGTAAGGAGAGGTTCGCATGAAGACGTACCGTGTTGGGGCCATCGGATTCGCGCATATGCACATCAACCACCTGCTCGACGAGTTCGCCAAGCTGCCGAACGTCGAATGGGTGGCCTGCGCTGACACCAAGCCGAACGTCCCCGAAGAGACCAAGAAGCGGTCCAGCCGCTGGTGGAACATGAACGTCCACGCCATGCAGACTATCGGCATCCCCAAGGGATACGACTGCTGGCGCGAGATGCTCGACAAGGAAGAGCTCGACATCGTGGTGTTCTGCCCCGAGAACGCCAAGCATGGCGAGGTCGGCGAGGCCATCGCTAACAAGGGCATCCACATGGTCACCGAAAAGCCCATGGCGGCCACCCTGGCCGAGGCCCTGCGCATGGTGCGCGCCGTCAAAAAGAACGACGTCAAGCTGATGGTCAACTGGCCCACCACCTGGAGCCCCGCCATCCGCAAGATGAAAGAGCTCATCGACGCCGGCACCATCGGCGACGTGTGGGAAGTCAAGTGGCGCAATGGCGCCTCGATGGGCCCGCTGTCCTACGGCTCGGGCGAAGACGAGATCTTTGCCGATGAAAAGGGCACGAGCTGGTGGCACCACTCTGAGGCCGGCGGCGGCGTGCTGCTCGACTATTGCTGCTACGGCGCCTGCCTGTCGCGCTGGTTCATCGGCGAGCCCGCCGTGGCCTGCCAGGGCATCAAGGCCAACCTGCTGAGCCCCTATGGCAACGCCGAGGACAACGCCATCATCACCGTGCGCTATCCCAAGGCGCTGACCATCCTCGAGGCCACCTGGACCACCTGGGCGACCGGCGTGGCCACCGGCCCCATCGTCTACGGCGCCAAGGGCTGCCTCGTGGCCACGAGCCGCGACCACACGCCGGTGGTCGAGGTCTACACCAGCCGCGCCCACGGTGCTGCGGGGCCTGACCAGGTCGTCGAGGGCGACCCCTTGCCCGCGAAGCGCGCCACCCTGGCCGAAGAGTTCATCTACCACCTCGAGACGGGCGAGCCGCTGCATCCCACGCTGCAGGTTCAGCACAACATCGAGGCGATGGCCATCCTGGATGCTGGCATCCGCTCGGCCGCCTCGGGCAAGCTCGAGCTGGTCAACGACATGAAGTGGTGCATCGGCCTCTAGCCGCTGCCTCACCCTGGCCCAACACAGAGGGGAGCCCGAAGGCTCCCCTCTCGTTGCTTGGCGCTCACGTGCAGCGATGTGAGCCTGCTGTTGTTTGCTGGTATAATTACCCTGGCGTTGTGCCCTGCGCCGTACGTCGTGCTTACGCATTCGCTGTGAGAGGCAACTACCATGGCCCGATCTGCTCGACTCTGCGCCCTGCCGATGCTTGCCATCGCTCTGCTCCTCGTCGTCGGTTGCTCGGGGCAGCCGTCGGCCCAACCCGAGGCCACCCTGTCGCCCGTCACGCGCCAGGCCAACGTCGTGTCGGCCGAGGGTGTGGTGGTGCCCCACAAGACCGCCGACCTGGCCTTCAAAGTGCCAGGGCGCGTGCAGCAGGTGGTGGCGCCAGAGGGCGAGCGCGTCACCGCCCGAGCGCCCTTGCTGCTCCTCGAGACGGCCGATCTCGAGCAGAGCGTGCTGCAGGCGCAGGCTGCGCTCGAGTCGGCCCGCGCCCAGCTCGCCAAGGCCGAGGCTGGCGCGCGCACCGAAGAGGTCGCCTCCGCAGAGGCGGCCCTGCAGGTCGCGCAGGCGGGCGTCACGACGGCCGAGCTCGCCATCGATATCGCCACGGGCGCCGTCACTTCGGCCGAGGGCGCCCTGGCCGATGCCCAGGCGGGCGTCAGCTCGGCCGAGCAGGCCATCGCTGTGGCCCAGGGCGGCCTGGCCGCCGCTCGGGCCACCGAGTCGGCCGCGCAGGCGCGCCTGAGCAAACTCCGCGCCGGCGCCACCCCCGGTGAGATCGCCATCGCCGCCCAAGAGGTCGAACGCGCCAAGAACCAGCTCTGGGCCGCCCAGAACCAGCGCGACGCCATCGGCGGCTTTGACGACCAGAGCGCCGCATATGCCGGCGCCAAGGGCAGTGTCGGCATAGCCGAGGCGGCCGTCCGCATCGCCCAGCTCCAGTACGAAGAGCTGCAGCGCGGCGCACGTCAAGAGGACCTGGCCATGGCCGAGGCCGACCTGGCCCAGGCGTCGGCCGCCGTCGCCACCAACACCGCCCAGGTGGGCCAGGCCCGCGCTGCGCTCGACAGCGCACGCGCCCGTGTGACCCAGGCCGAGGCCAGCCTGGTGATCGCTCGGGCCCAGCTCGAGCAGCGGCGGGCCGACGTTCAGAGTGCCCAGGCCGGCGTCAGGCAGGCGCAGGCACAGTTCGATCTGATCCGCACCGGCACTCGCCCCGAGGATATCGCTGTGGCGCGGGCGGCCGTGGCTCAGGCCGAGGCCTCGTTGGCCGCCGCCCAGAACGCCGTCGATGACGCCACGCTGCGCGCCCCCTTTGACGGCACCGTCGGCCAGTTGCTGGTCGACGAGGGCGAGCTGGTGCAGCCACAGGCCACCGTGGCGCGCTTTGGCGATCTGACCACGCTCCAGGTCGAGACCACTGACCTCAGCGAGGTGGACGTCAGCGCCATCCGGTTGGGCCAGCAGGCCACCGTCAGCATCGACGCCCTGAGCGGCAAGGAACTGCCGGGCTCGGTGGAGCGCATCGGCACCATCGCCGGCGACCGCCGCGGCGACACGGTGTATCAGGTGATCATCGCCCTCGATCAGGCCGACATCGCCGACCTGCGCTGGGGCATGAGCGCTTATGTCACCATCAACGTGCGCTAGGCCGTCCACGCGGTGAATGCGATGGCCGCCGACTGCCCCTTTTGCGCCGCCTCGCTGGCCGACGTCGCCTTTCTGGAGGCGCACGGCTGCCTGGCCATCGTCGACCTCGCGCCCATCGTGCCGGGCCACTGCCTGGTGGTGCCACGGCAGCATGTGGCACGCCTGACTGACCTGCCCGAGGACGCCTGTCGCGACCTGTTCGCCGCTGCACAGCAGACGGCTCTGCTGCTAATGGCCGTGTATGAGGCCGATGGCGTCGACATCTCGCTGCAAGATGGCGCCTCGGCCGGGCAGACGGTCGACCACCTGCACGTGCACGTCATCCCGCGTCGGCCGCACGACCTGGAGCGCCCCGGCGCCTGGTACGACCGGCTGCTGGACAGCCACCGGCGCCGCCCACGCACCTGCGACGAGATGCACGCTCAGGCCGCCATGCTCCGTGCCAGGCGGCAGGCCCTCGGCCTCTAGACGCACAGAGGGCGGTCTTGCGATCGCCCTCTGCTCATCGGTGTGGGTTCAGGCCTACAACTTGACCCAGCCGCCCTCGCGATCGCTCTTTACGATCGCCTCGCAGACCACCACCTCGCGGTGCCCGTCGGCGAACGTCGGGAAGGGCCGCGGCGCCGCCATGTCGCCGGCGCTGACATAGTCGTAGAACGACTTGAACGCCTGCTTCATCGTGTCGGGAAAGCCCTCGTTGTGCCCGCCTGGATAGGTGATCGCCTTGCGCGCCGCCTCAGACACCAGGCCCGGGTCGCGCAGCAGCACCTCGTTGGCCTTTTCGCGGTGCCCAACCCACAATTGGTTGGGGCTCTCTGAGTCAAAGGCCAACGCCAGCTTGGAGCCGGCGATCTCGTACCGCAGGCAGTTCTTGCGCCCGGCCGTCACCTGCGAGACCCACAGGCAGCCCACGGCGCCGCCCTCAAAGCGGATCATCACGCAGCCATAGTCCTCGGTGTTGATCGCGACGTCCTCGGTCGGCACCACTCGAGTCACCTTGCCGCTGAACGTCTCCACCTCGCCGGTGGGGCGCTTGCGCACCGGATGCACGATCTTGAGGTCAGCGCACACCGCCTCGATGTTGAGGCCGGTGATGGCATGCACCAGGTCAATCCAGTGGGTGCCGATGTCGGCCACCGCCCGCGACTGACCGCCCTCTTTCGACACCACGCGCCAGTTATAGTCGGTGTCGTAGAACAGCCAGTCTTGCACATAGCTGCCGCACACCGAAAAGACCTTGCCCACGTCGCCGCGCTGCACCATATCCCGCGCCTCGATCGAGAGCGGATAGTAGCGCAGGTTATAGTCCACCATGGCGCCGAGGCCGGTCTTTTCGGCAAGCTCGACCAGCTCGGCGGTCTCTTTCGAGTTCATCGCCAATGGCTTTTCGCACACCACGTGGCGGCCGGCCAGCAACGCTGCCTTGGCCATCGAATAGTGCAAAAAGTTTGGCGTGCACAGATGCACCACCTGCACATCGTCGTCGGCCAGCACCTCGTCGAGCGTGCGATACGTCTTGCTGAGGCCCCAGAACGAGGCCACCTGCTCGGCTTTGGCCGTGTCCACGTCGGCAATGCCCACCACGTTGGCCCCGATGCGCTTTAGCGCTTCGATGTGCACCGGGCCGATAAAGCCAGTGCCGATGACGGCGGTGCCCAGATCGTACATTGCGTTCCTCCTTGATGGTCTCCAGGCCACTCGGCTGCGATGGTAAAGCGACGCGGCGAGCCTGTCAAACCTGCTCGTTCACCAGTTCGACGCCCTCGCCCGCCACGAGCCGCAGGCCTGGTGCAAACTGCGCCCAACGGGTGTCGCCTTCGGTCGTCAGCGCGCAGGCCACGGCCCGTTCGCCCACTCGGGCGCGAGCCCTGCCCAAAGCCAACGCGGCGGGCACGCCCAGCCTGTGGAGCTCCAGCGCGCCATAGGCCACCTCGAGGCGCACGCCGCTGTCGCTCTGCCGATAGAGCCCCCAGGCCCCATCCACCGACCAGAAGCAAGCAAAGGCGCCCTCGCGCTGCAGTCGTGGCGCAAAGGCCAGCCAGCCACGCCCATACGACACGCCGCTCAGCGCCGTCACCAGCGACCACGATGCCAAAGAGCGGGCATAGTGGCTGCCGCACTCGAACTCGTTCCAGGGGTTGCGGCGCGAGCCGTCGTGCCGTCGGCGCAGACCCCTGACGATCGCCAGCCCCTGCTCCACCAGGCCCTCATAGATGAGATGCGCCGCCACCTGATACTCGATGCCGCACCACACCTCATCCGAGTAGACAAACGGCAGCGCCGGTCGCCCGCCGTTCGGCCAGGTGCACAGCAGCAGCCCCTGCTCGTCGTTGAGGGCATAGATGCGTTGCGGGTTGGCATGCTCCCAAAAGTCGGTGCGCCAGTTGTGCTCGAACACCGCCTTGATGGCGCTCTTGACCTGCGCCGGGTCGAGCAGATAGCCCAGGCCCGCCAGGTGCGCGAACCACTGCCCGATGACCTGATCGGCCAGGCAGCCGGCGCCATACTGGTACTTGGGGGCGTCCGCAGGATCGTACTTTTGCACATAGTACTCGCCGTTGAACAGCTCGCGCTCGATGCGCGCCTTGCCCCGGGTATAGACGCGCTCGTACTCGGCGGCGCTGGCCTCGTCGCCCAGGTGACGGGCCATCTCGGCGCCCGCCTTGAGGGCGCCCAGGTAAAACGTGCCCATCATGGTGTTGGGCCCCACGAACTCGATGTCGTAGGTGTTGTGCTGCACGCCCTCCATCACGCCATCGCGGTCGGGATCCCACTGCGCCCAGGCATACTCCAGCGCGCGCTTGACGTCGGGCCACAGCCCGCGCAGCCACTCGTCGTCGCCGCACAAGCGCCAGTCACGGTACACCTTCATCACGCCGCCCATCTGGCCATCGGCCGCCGGGTGGAACTCCCACGGCGCGCTGCCCAGCGGCAGTTGCAGCCTAAAGCCCATGCGGCCGTCGGGGCGCATGTTGTAGCGATAGTCCGCCTCGCGCAGTGAGCGCTCCAGCTCGGGGAAGAGAAAGGCCACCGTCTGGGCATAGTTCCACACGTGAGTGCAACTGCCCTCGCAACAGCCGGCGTTGCCGTGGCAGCCCTCCCACCCGTAAAAGGTCCCGTCCTCGAGGCGCAGCACCGTGGGGCTGTGCAAGATGGACGCCTGGCTCGACACGGCATCGAGCACATAGCGTGGCAGGTCTGAGGCGAACAGTGTGTCGTGAAAGCGTCTGGTCTCGCCATGCAGCCGCTCGGCGTTGGCCGCATAGTAGCGCGCCACCTCGAGGGCATCGGCCCACTGCGACGCGTAATAGTTGCGCCACTGGGGCGGCCGGCCATCGGGCGAGCAAGCGCCGTCGCCCTGCCAGTACTTGGCCATGTTGGGCCAGTGCCACGTGATCGCAAACGTGATCGCGCGCGTCTCGCCCGGCGCCAGCTCGGCCTGGGCGCCAAGTGTGCCCACGTCGCTGAGGCCGAGCGCCGAGGGGCCGTATTCGCGCTCGGGCAGGGCGCCGTCCGTGCTCAGGTGATCCCAGAAATCGTGCATCATGTCATACCAGGCGCCGCGCAGCCAGTGAGTCTGGCAGAAACCCTCGGCACAGGTGGTCGACAGCGCCAGCGTGCCGTGCCGCGGCGAGTCCTCGGGCACGGTGGGGTTGCTCAGCAGCAGCGTGCGCAGCCCCGGCGACGTCGCCAGGCGGTTGACGTTGCCCCCCAGGCCATTGTCTCGTCCCGCGGCAGGGGCCACATCGCCACTGCCGTTGTAGCCTACCGGGTTGAGCAGGTTGCCGGCCACCGTCACGGCCACCGAACGCTCGGTGCGGTTGGTCAGGCGGTAGGTCAATACCGCGATCGGCAGCCCCGAGTCATCGGCGTTCGCCGGGATAAAGGGGCTGTAGGCCTCCAGCTCCACCTCCATCGGCATGGCCGGGTCGCTCAGCGACACCCACGCCAGGGGGAACTCGCCCCTGAAGCGCACGTTGCGCATGTGCGGCAGGCCCGAGCCATCCATGCGGGTGACGCCAAAGCCGATGCCGCCAAAGTGCGTGCGCCCCGAGCCGCTAAACGGCGGCGTCGGCGGCCCCTGCAGCACCCGCGTGACCGGCTCGCCGCCCTCGGGCCTGGCCCACAGCGTGAAAAAGGCATAGGGCAGCAGGCTGCCCTTGTTGGGTCGATTGTAGATCTCCCAGTCGACGAGGCTGCCCCTGCCCGAGAGCGACACGCAGCCCGTGCCGATGCCGCCCAGCGGAAAGGCGATCTCGCGCAACTGCTCGCCGCTGTACTCCAGGCGTTTGCCCCAGTCGTAAAGCTCGTCGCGGGTGTAGAACGCTGCCTTGGTCATGATCCTTCTCCTTGGGGTTGTCTGCGGCCGACCGCCTAACGCTCGCGGATCCACACGGCCATCTCGCCGGGCGCGCGGTTGGCCCAGGCAAAGTACGGCACGGCCACCAGCCGAGCAGGTTCGGTCGCAGGCGCGTCGGGCCGGTAGAGCACATCGCCCCAAGACGATACGCTGTCGCGCAGCCCCTCGCCGCCGATCGTCACCACCCCACCCGCCAGCTCGGCGTCCCAGTCGACTTGCAGCGCAGCCTCGCCCGGCAGCACCAGGTCGAACAGCGCCTTGCCGTTATCGGCTTCCTCAAAGCAGTAGACCACCGGGCCACGCTGCAGCGCCACCTTGCCCACCGTCTCGCGCACCAAAGGATGCGCTCGCAGCCGCTCGACGGGCATGGCGAGCGAAAGCGTCACGATGTCGCCGCTCTGCCAGGTGCGCCGCAGCAGCACATAGCCATCGCGCAGCAGCGGCTCGACGGCCACCTCGCGGCCGTTGACGGTCGCCTGCATGTCGCGGCACCAGCCCGGACGGCGCAGCGCCAGCGTCCACACGCCGGGGCCGTCGGCGGTGACGGTGAGGGTCACGTCGCCTTTCCAGGGGTAGGCAGTGCTCTGCGACACCATCACCTGCCGCCCACCCACGGTGAGCTCAGCCGTGCTCTGGGCATAGAGGTGCACATACAGCGCGTCGTCTGTCTGCCCATACAGATACTGGCCCAGCGAGGCGATCAGCCGGGCGATGTTCATCGGGCAGCAGGAGCAGTCGTACCACTCTTTGCGCTGCGGAGTCAGGTCGGTGCGGTAGCGCAGGTCAGGGCGGTACTGCTGGTGCTCCCAGTCCATCAGCAACGGGTTCGAGTAAAAGAAGCGATCGCCGGCCAGCGACACGCCGCTGATGGTGCCGTTGTACAACGCGCGCTCCATCACGTCGGCATAGTCGCCCCGGGGCTCGATCTGCAACATGCGATGCGCCCACAGCACCAGCCCGATCGACGCGCACGTCTCGGCGTAGGCCACCTCGTTGGGCAGGTCATAGTCCACGGTGAACCGCTCGCCCCAGCTCAACGAGCCGATGCCGCCGGTGACGTACATGCGCCGCTGCGTCACATTGTGCCACAGCGTCTGGCAGGCCTCGTAGAGCGTTGCATCGCCCGTCTCGCGGGCCACGTCGGCCATGCCCGAGTAGAGGTACATGGCGCGCACGGCGTGCCCCTCGGCCGTTTCCTGCTCGCGCACCGGCAGGTGCGCCTGGCAATAGTCATAGCCGCCGCCGTGATAGTCCTTGACGGGGTCCTCGCCACGGGCCTCGGCCTCGCGGTCATAGTAGTGCGGCAGCGTGCCGCGCTCGTTCACAAAGAACTGGCTGAGCGCCAGATAGCGCCGCTCACCCGTCACCTGGTAGAGCTTGACCAGCGCCAGCTCGATCTCCTCATGGCCAGGATAGCCGCGCTTTTGCCCCTGTCCGGGGCCGAACACGCTGTCGATATAGTCGGCATAGCGCCGCATGATGCCGAGGAACCGGTCCTTGCCGGTGGCCTGATAGTACGCCACTGCCGCCTCGATCAGGTGTCCGGCGCAATAGAGCTCGTGGCGGTCGCGCAGGTTGCTCCAACGGTTCTGGGGCTCGACCACCTGGTAGTGTGAGTTGAGGTAGCCGTCCTCGCCCTGCGCTGCGGCCATCAGGTCGATCACGCCATCGACCAGCGCCTCGAGCTCGGCGTCGGGCGCCTTGGCCAGGCTATAGGCCGCCGCCTCGATCCACTTGGCCACGTCCGAATCCCAAAAGATGTGCGGCGGGTTGGGGTCGCCGGGCTTCCACTGCAGCTTGAGCGCGTCGATCCGCCCTGTCTCGCTGCAGCGCTGGTACTCGAGCGGTATGGTCACCTCACGGTTTACCTGCAGCCGTTGAGCCCAAAAGCCGCCCTCGATGTCGACCTGCTGCAGGCTCACCGGACGCACATTCGTTTGCTGTCGCATGATCTTGCGCCTCCCTGTCAGTAGCTCCGCTCCATGGTATGCCGTGGCCAACTTGTCCGCAAGCAACGCTTGATTCTGCCGCGATGCTCTGCTATGCTGCCGATCAGGGTCCCCGGTTCCTGATGACAGGGAGGTTACCATGGCAGTGTTCGCCAATGCTGACGAGTTCGTGGCCACGCTCGACAGGATGATCGCCAACCTGCGGCAAGACGAGCGCTTTACGACGCGCATCGCCAACGCCAGCATGTCCATCGGTTGGAAGATCACCGACCTCGCGGCCGAGTACACCACCGCCATCAACAAAGGCGAGGTGACGGGCGCCGTCGGTGGCGCCGATGCCGCCACCATCGGGGTGTCGTGCACGTCCGAGGTGTTCGACAAGCTGCTCAGCGGCAAGCTCAGCGGCGAGTCGGCTTACATGAGCGGCGCCCTGCGCCTGCGCGGCAACGAGTGGACGGCCGAGTCGGCCGCCGCCTACCTCTACTACTTTGTGCCTGCCTACAAGGTTGCCCGCGGGCTGGCCTAACCACACGCACAGCCCAGTGCCACGCGATCCGAACCGCCGCTCGGGTTCATCCGAGCGGCGCCTTGACGATACAGGAGGAGCGATGCGCCAGGGGTATGGTCATATGGTGCTCGACGACTATGTGCGGCGCGTGCGTGAGCTGGACGCGCGCCGCCTCGAACGGCTGGCCGATATCACCAGCGCAGCGCACGCCCGCGCCTATTGCGACGAGGTGCGCCTCAAAGCCCGCGCCTGCCTGGGCCCGCTCCCCGAGCGGACGCCACTGCACACCCAGGTCACCGGGCGCCTACAGCGCCGTGGCTATGCCATTGAAAAGCTCACCTTTGAGAGCCGCCCCGGGGTTCTGGTCACGGCCAACCTCTATCTGCCCGGCGACCTGTCGGGGCCGGCGCCCGCCGTGTTGGGCACCTGCGGCCATTCTGAGGCGGGCAAGGCCGAGCCTCGTTACCAAGAGTTCTGCCAGCGCCTCGCCAGGGCCGGCCTGGTCGTGCTGATCTTTGATCCCATCAATCAGGGCGAGCGCGACCAGTATCACGGCCTGCCACAGCGCGAACCCGTGCGCGGCTGCGTGGCCGCCCACAACATGATGGGCAAGCAGTTGGAGCTCACCGGCGACTGGTTCGGCGCCTGGCGCCTGTGGGACGGCATCCGCGCCCTCGATGTGCTGCTGGCGCGCCCCGAGGTCGACCCCGCTCGCGTGGGCGTCACCGGCAACTCGGGCGGCGGCACCATGACCACCTGGCTCTTTGCGGCCGAAGACCGGTTCACCATGGGCGCGCCGTCGTGCTTTGTCACCACCTTCTTGCGCAACCTGGAGAATGAAGAGCCGGCCGACGTCGAGCAGTATCCGCCCGACGCCATCGCCCAGGGGCTCGAGATGGTCGACTTTGTGCTCGGCCGCGCGCCCGCCCCGCTGATTCTATTGGGGCAGCGCGACGACTTTTTCGATCGACGCGGGTTTCTGCAGGCGGCCTCTGAGGCGCGACGCATCTATGGCTTGCTGGGGGCCGGCGACCGCTTTGAGGCCTTCCTGGGCTCGCATGGCCACGGCTACCACGAGGACAACCAGGTCGCCATGGTGCGCTTTTTCGCGCGCCAGGCGGGCCTGGGCGACATCGAGGCGCCCGAGCCCGACGAGCCGCTTTCGCCCGAGACGCTGTGGGCCACGCCCACTGGGCAGGTGCTCGCCGCCGGCGCCACGCCCATCCCCAGGCTGATCGCCGCGCGGACGGCCTCCTGCCTGGCCGAGGCCCCCACCCCTGCGCCCGAGCGGTTGCCGCGCCTCTTGAGCCAGGTGCTGAGGCTGCCGCCGCGGCTTGGCGTGCCCAACTATCGCGTGTTGAGGCCCGAGCCGAACGACGCCGGCACTATCGGTCGCTATGCCGTCGAGACCGAGCGCGATATCCGCGCCATCTTGCGACGGGCCATGCCGGCCGACGCCGAGGGCGAGATGTCGCTCGACAGCCCCACGCTGGCGCGGCTCTGGCTGCCCCATCTGTCGGCCGAGGATGACCTGGCCAACGAGCCGCTGGCGCTGGCGCTGCGCGCACAGGGCGAGCTCTTTGCGCTGGATGCGCGCGGCCTGGGCGAATCGGCGCCCGATGACGCCCACGGCTTTTGGAACGCCTACGGCAGCGACTATCAGGCCCACGGCTATGCCCAGTTGCTGGGTGAATCGTACCTGGGCCGTAGAGTGTACGATGTGCTGCGCACCATCGATCTGCTCTGCGACCGTGGCGCTGGCGCCGTCGAGCTGTACGGGCGTGGTCAGGGGGCCATCCTGGCGCTCTCTGCCGCGCTGCTCGACGAGCGCGTCGCACACGCCACGCTGCTCAACGCGCCGGTGTCTTTCCAGAGCTGGGCCCAGGCGCCCATTGTGCCCTGGCCGGCCGCGAACTTCCCGCGCGGGCTGCTATGCCACGTGGACTGGCCGGCCTGCCTGCACGCCCTGGGCCAGCGCGTGGCGGTGCGCGACGTGTTGACGCCGCCCTGCACCTGAGCACAGCGCAGGATCGGCTCGCTATCGCTTGCGGCCGAACAGTATCAGCAGCAGGATGGCCCCGCCCAACGCCACCAGAAATGAGGGCAGGTTGAGGCCGGTGATGCCGTGCCCGCCGATCAGGTTCATCACCAGGCCGCCAACCACTGCGCCGCCTACGCCGACGATGATGTCGCGCAACAGGCCTTGCTGGCGGTTGGTGCCCACGATGATGCTGGCCACCCACCCCGCCAGCGCACCCAGGATGATCCAGGTCAAGATGCCGACTCCCATGTTCCCCCCTGCGAATCGCAATCTGCTATGATGATCGCGCTGAGCACAGGCCGACGCAAGCGCGGCCCGTGCTCAGCGGTAGGACACGATCAGGTCGCCCGAGCCCATACGCTCGGCCACGACGGTGACGCGCCGCTCGGCCTCGGCATAGCCCGTGCTTTGCCACCGGCGGCCGTCCTCCACAGAGCCCACATCGCGGGGCACTCGCACTCGCCCCGAGCCGGCGCTCTTGACGGTCACCTGTAGCGGCGTGCCGCTGGGCACGTACAGGAGCACATCGCCGCTGCCGCCCTGGCGTAACGTCACGTCCAGATCAGCATCGGCCCCCACCCGCAGCTGCACGTCGCCCGACCCCATGCTCAGGCCAAAGGCGCCCTGCGTGCGCGGCGCGGCATCGAGCGTGACCTGGCCCGAGCCGCCCTGGTAAGAGAGATCATCGACTCCCGCGGGTAACACGGCATCGACGTCCCCCGAACCGCCTCGCAACGAGAGCTTCTCCAGCGTCGTCGTCCCCAGATCCATGGCGAGGTCGCCTGAGCCCATGCTGATGCTCAGCTCGAGCGGCACCCCTTGGGCCAAACCCACCTGCCAGCGCCGCCCGCTGGCCGCCGTGCCGATGCTCAGGCTCGGCCCGCTGGCGCTCAGTGCGATGCTGCGTGTCGCGCCGCCCGACACGTCAAAGCGCACCTCGCCAACGTGGTCGACGCTGGCCTCGAACAGGTTGGCGCTATCGCGCTGAAGCCCGTCGATCTCGGTGTCGAACTGCTGCAAGCTCAACTCGATGACGGCCCGTTCGGCGCCGCCCAGCGGCTCGCTGTAGGCATCGCGCACCACCTGCCGTGGCGAAGTGTTGATATGGAGCCCGCCGATGGTCAGCGCTTCGGCCGGCGACGCGGGCACGCGCCCGGTGAGCATCAGCCAGACCACCACCGCCACCAGGGCCAGGCCCATCAGGCCTCCCAGAGCGGGAAGCCGCCGCGCAAAGATGAGATCGAGGCCCGCCAACACCAGCAGCAGCGGCCACAGGCTCAACAGCCCCCACAGGTTGTCGCCCGGCAAACGGCCGGTGTTCACCAGCAGGGCCACCACACCGATGCCGATCAGCAGCACCGGCCAGAAGAAAGAGCTGTCGTCTCTCCCGCGCTTTCGTTCCTCTTGTTGGGTCATCGTGCCATCCTCTGTCAGTGTCATCTAGTCTGAGCCCATGCGCTTGATCTGGCCCACGCCCGCCACACGCTGCTCCAGCGTCGGGTTGCCATAGTAACGGATGCTCCCAACGCCCTCGATGCGCGCCTCGAGATGCTCCTCGGCCCACACCGTGGCATCGCCCGCGCCGACGATATCCACGCGCGCGCTGCGCGAGACGAGGTCTGCGCCCCTATAGCTGCCGGCGCCGGCCACCAGCACGTCCTGGGTATCGACGTGCCCAGACGCTGTGGCCGCGCCCGCTCCGCGGTGTCGCAGGCTGAATGCGTCGGCCTCGAGCCCGTCGACCTCAGTCGACCCGGCGCCGTCCAGGTTCAGCTCCAACGACTCTGTCTCCAGGTGCCCGATGCGGATGTCGCCCGCTCCGGCCAGGGTTACGCGCCGCAGGTCTCTAACCGTGAGCCGGTAGGTGATATTCCGCGTGGGCAGCCGTCCCCCGAACCAGAACTGGCGGTCCAGGCGGATGTACAGCACCTCCCCGCGCACCTCGGTCTCGACGAGCTCGAGGACGTCCTCTTCAGCGCTGATCTCTAGCGATTCACGCTCGCCCTGGGCGATCTTGAGGTCGCCGATGCCTTCAAAGACCACCTCGGTCACACCATCGACCGCTACACTGCGGCTCTTGAGTTGCCCCGAGCCCAAACTGCAGGCGCAGAGCGCAACGGCCAGAGTCACCAACATGCCGATCCGAATCGACGTGCCCATCTGTATCCATCCTTCTGAGTGGCGCGCCGACGTGCACGGCCATCGGGCGCCTGGCTATCGATGAGCGCCTAGCCCTCGTGCCGCTCGACCACAATCGTGCAGTCGGTCACCAGCGCGGCGATGGCCCCGATGGCCACCCACACCGGCACCAGCACGATGCCCACCAGCCCCACCGTCAGCGGGATCTCGATCACCGTGCGCCCCTCATCGCTGCGCACGATGATCCGCCGCACATTGCCCTCATGCAGCAGTTGCTTGACCTTGTCCACCAAATCCTGGCCGCTGACATGCAGCTCTTCCCGTCGCACGTTCTGCTCGCTCATACCGTCACCTCTTCCACCGTCCCAATGTCAGCCCGCCGGCCCTATGCGGATCGGCGATGCCCCACCACGTTGTACACCAGCAGCACCACGCCCAATACGATGATCACGATTGGCCAGTTTCTGCTGCCCAGCCCGAAACCGGATAGGCCGATCACCAGCTCAAAGAACACAAATCCGACCACGAAAATCCACAGCCCCGCGCGCATCGCGCCCCAGCCCTCACGCACCTTGCCGGGATCGTCTCTCACCGTGCCATACACCACCTGCCCCAGGCCCACCGATCCGGGCGCGATCAGCGCCCAGCTGTAGGCCCAGCTGGCCCACAGCCCCGTGAGGTTCTGCAGGAACAGCACCATGCCCACGCCCGTCACCAGGCTGCCCAGCACGGTGAGCCCCTCTGACGCCTGGTTCCTGAGGCCCAGCCCCAGCACCACCAGCAGCACGCCGGGCACGATCACCGAAAAGGGCCACATGTAGCGCCCCAGGGGGATGCGCACCAACTGCGCCACGAGCGCCACCACGCCTGCCAGAATCAACACCGCCGCAATCGTCAGGTTAGTGTCACGCTGACTGCGTCCATCTTTGCCGGTCGACATTTCGCTCGACTCCTCTCTGCCTCAATGAGCAGATGTTTGCTGATCTTTGCTGCTATCCTACCGGCTTTGCGCCGCCGTGGCATCGGCGACGTGGACTGATCTATCACTGGCCACCTGGCCAGTGGTGGCATCCGCCGATGGGCAAGGGTGATTGCCAGAATCGATCGCCCCCGCTATAGTAGCCCTGGCTCGCCAAGAGGGCCACAATCTCGCCACACCACGAGAGAGAACGACTATGCAGGTTCGCGTGCTCGATCCCCAACACCGTGCCGACCGCCGCGCCTGGCTCGAGCTGCCCTGGCGTCTGTATCGCAGCGCGCCCCAATGGGTGCCGCCGCTGCCCGGCGAGGCGGCCTTGCCCTTTGACCAGCGCGCCAACCCCTTTTACGCCCACTCGCAGGCGGTCTTTCTGGGCGCCTTTGAGGGCGCACGCCTGCTGGGGCGCCTGGCGGTGCTCGACAACGCCCGCTACAACGCGCACCACGGCAAGCGCACAGCCTTCTTTGCGTTGTTCGAGTCGGTCGACGACGACGAGGTAACGGCCGCGCTCTTTGAGCGCGCCGCCGAGTGGGCCAGGGGTCGCGGCCTGCAGGAGCTGGTCGGGCCGCGCGGCTTTGGCGCCCTCGATGGCCTTGGGCTGCTGGTGCAGGGGTTCGAGCACCTGCCGGCCATGGGCATCCCCTATCACCTGCCTTACTATGAGCGCCTGCTGCTGGCCCAGGGGCTCCAGGGCATTGAGGACCTGCGCTCGGGCTATATGACGCGCCAGGGGCAGGCCTTTGAGCGCCTGCATGAGGTTGCCGCACGCGTGATGGTGCGCCGTGGCCTGCACGTCGCCACCTTCCGACGCAAGGCCGAGCTGAGGGCGCTGGTGCCCGCCTTCAGGGAGCTCTACAACCGTTCGCTGGGGCTGGTGGCCGACAACATCCCGCTGACCGAGGGCGAGGTGGCCGCTCTCGCCGATCGGCTGCTCAGCATCGCCGATCCGCGGCTGCTCAAGCTGGTGTTCAGAGGCGAGGAGCTGGTCGGCTTTGTGTTCGCCTACCCCGATATCAGCGCGGCCATCCAGCGGTGTAGAGGACGTCTCTGGCCGCTGGGCTGGGCGCGCCTGCTGGCGGCGCAACGCACCACCCGCCTGGTCGACATCAACGGCATGGGCATCGCACAAGAGCATCAGGGGCTCGGCGGCGCCACGATCCTCTTCAGCGAGCTGATCAAGACGCTGACCGACTCGCGCTTTGGCCGCGCCGAACTGGTGCAGATACGCGCCGGCAACGAGCGCATGCAGCGCGAGCTCGGCAGCTTGCCCATCGACTGGGCCAAGGTGCACCGAGTGTACGCCCGCGAGCTTTAGCAGCAACGCACCGGCGCGCTCGGCTCAGCCTGCCCCGTCGATGAAACTGACGCCCAAGACGCCTGGCCCCGCGTGGGTGGTGATCGACGAGCCTACGGTGAGCACCGGCACCTCGGCCTGCCCACACAGCTCGGCAAGCCGCGCCGCCAACGCCTGCGCCTCGTCTCTGTGATCGCCATGCATCACCGTCAGCCAGGCGTCACCGTCGCGCGGGCACTGCTCGCCCACCAGCTCCACCAGTCGACCTAACGCTCTGTTGTAGGTGCGCACCTTCTCATAGGGCGTCACCTGGCCGTCGCTAAAGGCCAGGATCGGCTTGACCCTGAGCACGCTGCCCAACAGCGCCGACGCCCGCCCGATGCGCCCGCCGCGCTGCAGGTATTCGAGCGTGGGGATCAAAAAGTAGATCCGGCAACGCCGCGCCATCTCGTGCACGCGCGCCATGATGTCATCGGCGGCCATGCCTTGCTCGGCATGGGCCACGGCCTGCTGCACGATGGCGCCCAGCCCACTGGCGATCGACTGCGTGTCCAGAATGCGGATATCAGCATCGGCAAAGGCCGTCTCTCTGGCGATCTCGGCCGATCGCACCGTGCCAGAGACCAGGCTCGAGGGGTGCAGCGAGAGCACCGTGTCGGCCCGCTCCAACGCCCGAGCGTAGGCATCCACCAGATCCCGCGGCTCGGGGGCGGCCGTCTTGGGCAGGCGCGCCGAGCTGACCAGCCGCTCGATGAACTGCTCTCGCGTGATCGTCACCCCCTCTTTGTAGCTCTCGTCGCCAAAGAGCACGATCTGCGAGACCACCTCGACCTGGTGCTCGGCCGCAAAGCCCGCCGGCAAACTCGCCGTGGTGTCAGTGACGATGGCGCATTGCCCCCGGTGACCCGTTGCCATGCCCCTACCTCCCGCTCAAGGTCCGCTGCCGCCCGCCCATTGACGGCAGTATAGCATAGGAACGCGCCTCTCGCGCCCTTTTGACAGCGCGACGCCCCAACTTACAATGCACCCTGGTGCGCGCTCGAAGGAGACGACCGTGACCTCACCCGCCAGCCGACAGGGGCTGCTGATCGTCTACACCGGCCAGGGCAAGGGCAAGACCACCGCCGCCCTCGGCCTGGTGTTGCGCGCCCTGGGCCACGGCCTCAAACCCTGCGTCATCCAGTTCATCAAGAGCGAGCGCGGCCGCTGGGGCGAGACGGTCATGGCCGAGCGGCTGGGCATCGCCTGGCACGCCCTGGGCAGGGGCTTTGTCTTTGATCCCGCCGGCCAGCTCCAAGACGCCGCGCTGGCTCGCGACGGTTGGGCCCTGGCCCAGGAGCAGATCGCCTCGGGGGCCTATGACCTTGTCGTGCTCGACGAGTTCACCTACCTGTGCAAGTTCGGCTGGCTCGACGCCGATGCAGTCGTTGCCTGGCTGTTGCAGCGCCGCCCTTCGCACGTGCACGTGGTCATCACCGGGCGAGATGCCCCCGCAGCCCTGCTGGCAGCCGCCGATCTGGTCACCGAGATGGTCATGGTCAAACATCCCCATGATGCCGGCGTGCGCGCCCAACCCGGCATCGAGTTCTAGGAGACGTCGATGCACATGTTCGACCCCGCCCTGTTGCCGCAGATACAGCCGCTCGATGCACAGGCCATGGCCGAGGCCGACGCTCACCAACGCTCGCTGACCAAGCCCGCCGGCAGCCTGGGCCGCCTCGAGCAGGTGGCCACACAGGTGGCGGGCATCACCGGCCAGCCGCGGCCCACCGTCGCGCGCAAGGCCATCATCACCGCCGCGGGCGACCATGGCGTGGTGGCCGAGGGCGTGAGCGCCTACCCCCAAGAGGTGACCGGCCAGATGGTGCGCAACATCCTCAATGGCGGTGCCGCCATCAATGTGCTGGCCCGGCAGATCGGGGCGCGTGTGCTGGTGCTCGATGCCGGCATCGTCGCCGACCTGCCGCATCATCCTGCGCTGGTCGGCGCCAAGCTAGGCCCGGGCACGGCCAACATCGCCCGTGGCCCGGCCATGTCGCGCGCTCAGGCCGGGGCAGCGCTGATGCTCGGCATCGACGCCGTGCGCCGCGAGCGCGCCCTTGGCCTCGACATCGTCGGCACCGGCGATATGGGCATCGGCAACACCACCCCTTCGGCGGCCATCTGTGCCGCCTTTACCGGGCTCGACCCGGCGTCGATCTGCGGCCGCGGCACAGGCGTCGATGACGCTGGGCTGCAGCGCAAGATCGCGGCGGTGCGCAGCGCCCTGCAGGTCAACCGGCCCGATCCGCACGACGCGTTGGGCGTCCTGGCTGCGGTGGGCGGCCTTGAGATCGGCGCTATCGCCGGCATCGTACTGGGCGCGGCCCTCGAGCGCATCCCCGTGGTCATCGACGGCTACATCTCCACCGCGGGCGCCATGGTCGCCGTGGGCCTCGCCCCACAATGTCGACCCTATATCATCGCCGCGCACCGCTCGCAAGAGAGCGGCCACGCCGCTATGCTGGCCTGGCTGCAGGTCGCGCCGCTGCTCGACCTGGACCTGCGTCTCGGCGAGGGCACCGGCGCGGCCCTGGCCATCGGCATGGTCGAGGCCGCCTGCCGCGTGCTCGACGAGATGGCCACCTTTGCAGAGGCCGGCGTCTCGGGGCGAGGGGCATGATGGCCGACCCGGCGGCGCCGCGCAAACCCCGCCCCTGGCGAGCGCAGGCGCTGGGGCTGGCGGCCGCGCTCCAGTTCCTGACGGTGGCCCCACCCATCGTCAGGCGCCCCTTTGACGAGGACGAGCTGGGTGCGGCAGTGGGCTGGTTCCCCCTGGTGGGCCTGCTGCTCGGGCTGCTGGTGGCGGGGGCGCGCCTGTGTCTGGCACGGTGGGTCGATCCACTGCTGGCTGCCGCCCTGACGCTGACGCTCTGGGTGGCGCTCACCGGCGCGCTGCACGTCGACGGCCTGCTCGACACTTGCGATGGCCTGTTTGGCGGCCACACGCGCGAGCGTCGCCTCGAGATCATGCGCGACCATCACATCGGCGCGTTCGCCCTGGCGGGCGGTGCGCTACTGCTCCTGCTCAAGTTCGCGGCGCTGGCCCAGTCGACCGACTGGCGGTTGCTGGCCCTGGCGCCGGTGCTGGCGCGCGGCGGCCTCAGTCTGGCGATCGTCAGCCAGCCCTATGCCCGACCTCAGGGCACCGGCGCCGCGCTCAAAGCCCACGCCGGCCCTCGCCAGGCCTGGCTGGCCGCTGTGCTGGCGATAGCCCTGGCGCTGACGCTGGCGGGCGCTCGCGGGCTCGTCGTCCTGGCCGCGGTCGCCCTGATGCAGGCGATGGTGGTGGCTCTGGCCCGCGCCAAGGTCGGCGGCCTCACCGGCGACCTCTATGGCGCCATCGTCGAGCTGGGCGAGCTGGCGGCGCTCCTGTCCATCGCAGTCGTCCACTGAAAGGATTGTCATGCCACGTCTCTTGCTGGTGCGCCACGGCGAAACCCGTGCCAACGCCGAGGCCCGCTATCAGGGCCAGAACGACACGCCCCTCAACCGCCTCGGTCTGGAACAGGCCGGGCGTCTCGCCGAGCGGCTGGCCACCGAGCCCATCGAGCGCATCCTGGTCAGCGACCTGCCGCGCGCCCTGCAGACCGCGCAGCCGGTCTCTGAGCGCCTGGGCCTGCCCATCGAGCCCGATGCCCGTCTGCGCGAGATCGATGTCGGCGAGTGGGAAGGGCTCACCTTCGCCGAGATCCAGCAGCGCTATCCCGAGCTGGCCGCACAGTGGGACCACAATCCCGGCCATACGCGCATCCCGGGCGGTGAATCGGCCGCCGACATGGCCGTGCGCGTGGGGGCGCTGCTCGCCGACCTGCGCGGCCTGCCCGACGAGCAGCGCGTTCTGTTGGTGACCCACGGCGGCTGGCTGCAGACGCTGCTCTGCCTCTGCCTGCACGTCGATCTGCAGTGGCGCTACCAGTTTCGCCTGCACAACGCCAGCGTCAGCGTGCTCTCGCTCTATGGGCAGCACGCCATGCTCGAGCTGTTCAACGATCACGCCCATCTGCAGGGGCTGGCCTGACCATGGGCGAGCTGATCCTGGTGCTGGGCGGTGCGCGCAGCGGCAAGTCCAGCTTTGCCGAGCGCCTAGCCCTGGCGCGTGGCGGCAATATCGTCACCTATGTGGCCACCGGGCAGGCCCTCGATCCCGAGATGCGCGCCCGCATCGCGCACCATCAGGCCGAGCGCCCCGCTGCCTGGCGCACGGTCGAGGCGCCGCTGCATCCGGCCGAGGCGCTTGCCGCCGCGCCCGAGGGCGTGTGCGTGGTCGACTGCATCACCCTGCTGGTGAGCAACCTGCTGCTCTCGCTGGGCGATCCGGAGCGCGGCGACGACACGCCCGCTGAGGCCGCTGCTGAGGCGCTGGTCGAGGCCGAGATCGCCGCCCTGAGCGCTGCCGCCCGCTCGCGCCGGGGGCTCACCATCGCCGTCAGCAACGAGGTCGGCCTGGGCCTGGTGCCGCCGTACCCGCTCGGCCGCCTCTACCGCGACCTGCTGGGCCGGGCCAACCGGCGACTGGCCGACGTCGCGTCGTCGGTCTATCTGCTGGTCGCTGGCCTGCCCGTCGATGTCAAACGTCTGGCCGCCCTAGATGATCCCTTTGCGCCCGCACTAGATGATCCCTTTGCGCCCGCGCCGGGCCGGACGGCGCCAGGAGACCGAGATGGGTGACCCCTTTCCCACCATCGTGCACGAGGCCGATGTCTGCGTGGTGGGCGGCGGGCTGGCGGGGCTATGCGTGGCCGTGTCGGCCGCCAGGCTGGGCGCCCGCGTCTTGCTGATGCACGAGCGCCCCATGCTGGGCGGCAACGCCTCGAGCGAGTGCCGCGTGCCCATCAGCGGCGCCGAGCGCAACGGCCAGCTCAAGAACATGCGCGAGACCGGCATCCTCGAAGAGCTGCGCCTGGCCAACCTGCGCTACAACCGGCAGCAGAGCTTTGCCGTGTGGGATACGCTGCTCTATGACCTCGTTCGCCGCGAGCCCAACATCGAGCTGCTGCTGAACTGCACCTGCATCGACGCCACCACCGCTGGCCCCAATATCACCGCTGTCACCGGTTGGCAGATGACCACCCAGGAGCGGCACCAGGTGCGGGCGCACCTCTTTTGCGACTGCTCGGGCGACGCCGTGCTGGCGCCTCTTACCGGCGCGGCGCACCGCATCGGCCGCGAGGCGCGCAGCGAGTATGGCGAGTCGATTGCGCCCGAGCGGGCCGACCGCTGCACCATGGGCATGACCTGCCTCTTTGAGGCCCGTGAGTGGGACACGCCCCAGCCCTACGAGCCGCCCTCGTGGGCCTACCATTTCGACAGCCCCGCCGACCTGCCCTATGGCGGCCGCGATCTGCGCGCCTTTGAGAGCGGCTACTGGTGGGTCGAGCTCGGCGGCGATGGCGATAGTATCCGCGACACCGAGCGCTGCCGCGACGAGTTGCTGCGCATCGTCTATGGCGTGTGGGATGTCATCAAAAACCGCAGCGATGGCCGCGCCGACAACTGGGCGCTCGACTGGGTCGGCTTTCTGCCGGGCAAGCGCGAGTCACGCCGCTATCTGGGCGACCATGTGCTCACCCAGAACGACATCCTCGCCGAGGGGCGCTTTACCGACCTGGTGGCTTATGGCGGCTGGACCATGGACGACCACCACCCCGCGGGGTTCAACGCCGTTCGGATCGGCTCGCCCGCGACGATCTTTCACCCGGCGCCCTCGCCCTACGGCATCCCCTACCGTTCGCTCTACCACCGTGACATCGCCAACCTGATGTTCGCCGGGCGCGATATCTCGGTCACCCACGCGGCGCTCAGCTCTACGCGGGTGATGGGCACCTGTTGCAGCATCGGCCAGGCGGTGGGCGTCGCGGCGGCCCTGGCCGTGCGCCACGGCCTGACTCCGCGCGAGGTGGGCGCACGACGGCTCGACGACCTGCAACAAACCCTGCTCTGGCAAGACGCCTACCTGCCCTGGCAGCGGCAGCGCTTTTCTGAGACGACGCTCGCCGCACGCTACAGCGCCACGCGCGGCGATCCCGAGCCACTGCGCGACGGCGTCAATCGGCCGGTGGGCGCCGATGCCCATGCCTGGGTGGGCCGCGTCGGCGACGAGATCACGTTACGCTGGGATACGCCACGTCGGCTGTCGTCGTTGACCCTGATCGCCGACAGCGCCCTCGACAGGCGGCTGTGGCGCATCTATGAGCGCGTCAGCCTGGATCGCTTTGCTCCGCCCGATGTGCTGCTCAAGGGGTTCACCATCGAGGTCGATGACGGCTCGGGCTGGCGCACGGCCCACACGTGCACCGACAACCACCAGCGGCTGGTGAGGGTGCCGCTGGAGCTCGCCGCCACCGGCGTGCGCCTGCGCTGCAACGCCACCTGGGGCAGCGAGGTCGTGCGCCTCTACGCGCTCTACGTCGCTGGCTGAACGGCGCACGCCGAACAGCCAGCGGGCGCGCCCGGTGCGTGCAGCGCACCCCCTGAGCGACGCTAGTAGTCCGTTCGGAAGAAGGTGAACGTCGCGCCCGAGAGCACATAGGCGCGGTTGCTGCCGTAGCCATCCGAGTCGCGCAGGATATAGCCGTTCTCGAAGGGGTGCAACAGCAGCACGCCGCCCTCAAAGCCCTGTTCCTTGTCGGTGGCCCAGCCCAGCGCCGTGCGGATGGCCTCGTTGTTGCACCAGATGTAGCCAAAGCCGCGCACGGGCAGTTCGCGATTGTCGGGCTTGTCGGGATCGCAGCTCTTTGCGGGCATGCCCTCTTGCCAGGCGCTCTCGTCATCGGGGATGGCCGCCCACGTGCCGCCATCGATGCCCATCAGCACCACAAAGACGTTGCCGTCCTCTGACCAGTACATGTGCCCGTTGTCGAAAGGCTCCTCGGCCCAGAACCCCGCCACTGGCGCTGCCTGCAGCGGGCAGCCGAGGTCGGCCTGGTGCGTCGCCCACAGCGCGGCGAACGGCCCCTCGACCGGCAGGCCGCAGGCCAGCGGCGTCGGCGATGGGCCAGGCGTGCTGGTGGGCGTGCTGGTTATGGTCGGCGTGGCCGTAGCCGTCGGCTGCGGCGTGTTGGTGGGCGCCGGCGTGTCCGTCGCAGCTGGCTCGGTGCTGGCCACCGTCGGTTCGCCCGTGGGCGACAGCGTCTCGGTGGGCAGCGCGGCCCCGGGCGTGGCCGTCGGAAAGACCGCCGCCGGCGTCGTCGGCCAGGCGGTGGGCGTCTGTTGCGACCACCCGCCCGCGCCTCGGCCCACGATTCGCCCCGCAAGGGCGTCCAGGCCGCCCTTGCTCAGGATGGCCCACAGCCCCCCCGTGACGAGCAACACCGCGACCACACCGCCCAGCACGCTCCAGACCCACGCGGGCGTCCGGCCGCGACGAACAGCAGCGCGGCCGCGCAGCTCCTGCGCCAAACGCTCGGCAACCGCCGTCGCGCTTTGCGGGCGGCCGCTGGGGTTGGGGTGCAGCAGCTCGACAAAGGCCCGGTCGACGGCCGGCGATAGCGCCGGGTTGAGCGCCGAGGCCGAGGGTGGCTGGGCGAGGGCTTGCTGCCCCCACGAGAGCGCCTCTGCCCCGCCCGCCGCTGGCCCTGACGCGCCACGCGGCGGCTGTCCGGTGAGCCACTCAAAGGCCAGCGCGCCCAGCGCATAGCGGTCGCCCGCCGGCGTGGCCGTGGCCATGCTGATCTGCTCTGGAGCGGCATAGGCGGCTGCGGCAGCGCGCACAGACTCTTCGGCCCCCTGCAATGAGGCCGACGCCATGCCATCGAGCAGCAAGTTGCCGGTGTTCTCGTCGATCAGCACGCTGTCGGGGCACAGTGCGCCGTGCACCAGCCCCGCGCGGTGCATGGACTCGAGCGCGTCGCCGAGCTGGCGCACGAACATCAGCACCTGCTCGGGGCTCAGCGGCCCTGATTCCGGCCGCCACACCTCTGAGAGCGGCCTGGCTTGCGCATAGGCCTGCACCAGATAAGCCATCCCGTTCTCGCGGCCCAGGCTGAGCAATGGCAATAGCCCGGGGTGCAAGATGGCGGCCAGTTGCTGCGCCCTGACGACCAGCTGCGACCAGAGGCTCTCATTGCTGGCCAGAGCCGACGACAGCAGCCGCACCAACACCGGTTGCTGGCGCTGCATGTCCATGGCCCGGTAGACCTCAGTGCCGCACCAGCGCCCCAAACGCGCGTCGATGCGATACCGCTCTTGAAGCAACGTCCCGATCATCGTCCCCCCTTGCATGCCATCGCCCTCAGTATACCCCACAGCGTCGTCGCGCAACAAGACTTGCCCGCCGGCCGCCCGCCGTGCTATCCTCTCGCCAGCCCACCAGGGAGATGGCCGTGCTCGTTGAACACCTGTTGGCGAACCTGCCGCCGGTCTGGCCGGCGGACCTCTTGCCCGCCATCCAGCGGCGCGTGCGCGCGATGCGCACCAAGGTTGTCGTGCTCGACGACGACCCCACCGGCACACAGACGGTGCACGATGTCGACGTTCTCACGGGCTGGAGCGTTCCCGAGCTCGTGCGCGCCCTCGAGGACGACACACCGGTCGTCTACCTGCTCATCAACTCGCGCAGCCTGACCACGCCGGCGGCCGTGCGCCTTGCGCGTGAGCTCGGCGCCAACCTACAGGCCGCCTCGCAGGCCACCGGGCGGCCGTTCGTGGTGACCAGCCGCTCTGACTCGACGCTGCGCGGGCACTATCCCGCCGAGACCGACGCTCTTGCCGAGGCCCTGGGTCCGTTCGATGGCCTGCTGCTGTGCCCCTTTTTCCTCGAGGGTGGCCGCCTCACCGCAGGCGACATGCACTATGTCGTCGAGCGCGACCGCGCCGTGCCCGCCGCCGAGACCGAGTTCGCCCGCGACGCCGTCTTTGGCTACCGCCAGTCGAACCTGCGTGCCTGGGTCGAGGAAAAGACCCGCGGCGCCATCGCTGCCCAGGCCGTGCGCTCGATCTCGCTCGAGCTGCTGCGGTTGGGCGGGCCCGACGCCGTGGCCGAGGCGCTGATGGCGCTGCGCGATGGCGCGCCCTGCGTGGTCAACGCCGTCGCCTATCGCGACCTCGAGGTGCTGGTGCTTGCCCTGCTGCAGGCCGAGGAAGCAGGCCAACGCCTGATCTACCGCACCGCCGCATCGTTTGTGCGCGTGCGCGGGGGCATTGCGCCGGCGCCGCTGCTGCAGCCATCGAATCTGTGGCGCTCGGGCGAGACGGGCGGCCTCGTGGTCGTCGGCTCGCACGTGGCGCGCACCAGCGCGCAGTTGCGGGCGACCTGGGCTCTGCCCGGCGTCGAGGCCATCGAGGCTCAGGTGCCCATGCTCCTCGATGCCGGCGCCTGCTCCGCCGAGATCGATCGGCTCGTACACGCCGTCGACGCCGTGCTCGGCGCTGGCCGCGACGCTGTGCTCTACACCAGCCGGGGGCTGGTCGTCGGCGACGATGCCGCCGGCAGCTTGGGCATCGGTGAGCGCGTCTCGGCGGCGCTGGTGCAGGTGGTGCGCCAGCTCCCGCGGCGCCCTGCCTGGCTCATCGCCAAGGGCGGCATCACCTCGTCTGACATCGCCACGCAGGCGCTGCACATCGCCCGGGCGCGAGTGTTGGGCCAGGCCATCGCCGGCGTGCCCATCTGGCGGGCAGGCGCCGAGAGCCGCTGGCCCGGGCTGGTGTATGTCGTCTTTCCCGGCAACGTGGGTAGCGCAGGCGCCCTGGCCGACATGATCGCCATCTTGAGGCAGAGCCCTTGCCAGCCGCAACCTGAGGTGAGTACATGACCGTCGTTTCCTTTAGTGGCGCTGACGTGCACATCGACGGCCGTCCCACGTACGCCGGGCGCGTCTTTGAGGGCCATCGCGTCGAGGGGCTGCTGTTCAACGTGCGCGCCGTGCAGGCCCTGTTTGACGATGCCAACCCGGCCACGCGCCACCATTGGGCCTATCCCGACACCGGCGAGTGGGATGCCGACCGCAACACCGACGAGCTGTGTGCAGCGCTGCCCACCTGGCGCGACCACGGCGTGCTTGGCGTGACCATCAACCTGCAGGGCGGTGGGCCCACCTACACGCCCGACCCCTACCGACGCTATGTCAACAACGCCTTTACCTCGCGTGGCGCGCTCAAACCGGACTATGCCCGGCGCCTCGACCGCGTGCTGGCCCGCGCCGACGAGCTGGGCATGGTGGTGATCGTCGGCCTGTTCTACTGGACGCAACTGCTGCACATGGAAGGCGAGCCCGCCATCTGGCGCGCCGCCGATACCGCCCTCGGGCACCTGGCGCGCAGCGGGCGCCGCAATATCCTCATCGAGCTGGCCAACGAAGTGGACGTGGTGGTCGACCAGACGCCCTATCAACGCCTCTTTGGCTGGCAGACGGCGCACGAGTTCCTGCTGGCGCTGCGCGAGCGCCACCCCGGCCTGCTCTACTCGACCAGCGGCGGCGGCGTGGCGCCCGAGACGGGCCGCTGCCTGCCCCCGCCGCAGTTCGTTGCCGCGGCCGACTATGTGCTCATCCACGGCAACGGGGCCCGCCCCCCACAGATCGCCCGCGCCGTCGAGATGATCCGCGCTCTGCCCGAGTATCAGGCGGCGCCCAAGCCGATCATCTACAACGAGGACTCGCCCTCGCTCGCCAACATGGAGGCGGCCTGGCGAGCTGGCGCCTCGTGGGGCTACTATGACCAGGGCTGGTTGGGCCAGGGCACTGACGCCTACAGCGATGAGGCCTATGTCGACTATGCCGTGCGGCCGCGCGGCAACCGCGGGCCCTTTGAGGCCCTGTCGGGCTTGCAGACGCCGCCCGTCAACTGGGGCCTCAACACGCCGTTCAAACGCGCGTTCTTTGAGCGGGTGGCCGCTATCACCGCCGCCCCTGCCGCCACGGAGGTGAGCTGAATGACCGTCGCCAGTAACCCCGCCAGGCCCGCCTTTCCCCGGGTGGTGGGCGAGCCCTGGTATATCACCGCCCCGGTCGAGCTGGGCGACCTCGGCCGGCCCGGCGAACAGCAGACCGTCGACCACACCGTCTTTCAGTCGCGCGATGGCGCCTGGCACCTGTGGGCCTGCGTGCGTGGCACCCAGGTGGGCCGTGTGCTCTGCGCCTGGGAGAGCGACGCCCTGGAGCGTGTGCGTTGGGAGCCGCGCGGCATCGTCATGCGCGCCGAAGAGCGCTATGGCGAGAGCATCAACGACTGGCAGGGGCAGGAGTGGATTCAGGCGCCCCACGTCATCCAGGCCCAGGGGCGCTACTGGGCCTTTTACGGCGGCCACAACACCGAGCTGGGCCAGTGTCAGATTTGCCTGACCACCTCGCTCGATGGACGCCGCTTTATGCGCTACCGCAACCCGCAGGGGTATAGCCGCGTGTTCATCGGCCCGGGCGAGGCGCGCGACCCGATGGTGCTCGCCATCGGCGGGGTCTATCACTGCTACTACAGCGGGCATGACGTCGGCCGCTATCACACCGGCAAGGTCTATGTGCGCACGTCGACCGACCTGTGCCACTGGTCGGCGCCGCGTGAGGTGTCGTGGGGCGGGCGCAACAGCGGCGCAGGCCCGTGGAGCGCCGAATGCCCCTTTGTGGTCGAGCGCGACGGCCTCTTTTACCTGTTGCGCACTTCAGAGTACGCGCCCATCGCCCGCACGCACGTCTACTGCTCCGCCGATCCGTACGACTTTGGCTGCGGCCACGACGCCAAGTGGATCACCACGCTGCGCGTGTCGGCGCCCGAGGTGCTGCAGGTGGGCGACGCCTGGTACATCACCAGCGTCGAGGACCTGGCCGGCGGCGTGCAGCTCGCGCGGCTCGAGTGGCAATGAGCTCGCCGACGCCCTGACGACGCCGCCGCCAGGGCGTCGCTCGATATCTAGCGCGGCGGCCCATCGACAGGCTCATCGTCGGCGGCCGGGTCCTGGTCGCCAGCGGGACGCTCCCAGGGCGCCACAGGCCGATCCTCGGCGACCGTCTCCTGCGCCTTGAACTGCATCTCGTACAGATGGGCATAACGCCCGCCGCGGGCCAGCAGCTCCTGGTGGTTGCCCACCTCCACCACCTGCCCCTTGTCGAGCACATAGATGCGGTCGGCCCGCCGCACCGTCGAGAGGCGATGCGCGATGACGATGGCCGTGCGCCCTTCGAATAGCTTGAGTAACGCGTCCTGGATCACCAGCTCGGTGTAGGGGTCGATGCTCGAGGTGGCCTCGTCGAGGATGAGAATGCGCGGGTTGCCCACCATGGCGCGCGCCAGGCAGATGAGCTGCCGTTCGCCCATCGAGAGCTTTTCGCCGCGCTCGCGCACCTCGGTGTCATAGCCGCCGGCCATGCGCATGATGAACTCGTGCGCGCCGATGGCCTTGGCCGCTGCCTCCACCTCCTCGTCGGTGGCCTCCAGGTTGGCGTAGCGGATGTTCTCGCGGATCGACCCCGAGAACAGAAAGCCGTCTTGCAGCACCACGCCGAGCTGTGTGCGCAGCGAGTCCAGCGTCACATCGCGGATGTCGATGCCATCGATGGTGATCTGGCCGCCGGTGATGTCGTAAAAGCGCGACAACAGGCTGATGGTGGTCGACTTGCCGGCGCCCGTGGCCCCCACGATGGCCACCACCTCGCCCGGGCGCGCCTCGAGGTGCATGCCCTCGAGCACCGGCTCGTCGGCCACATAGCGAAAGCTCACATCGTCAAACCGCACATACCCTGCGACGCGCGGCAATGGCCGGGCATCGGGCTTCTCGGCCACCGCCGGCTGAGTGTCCATCAGCTCGAAAATGCGGGTCGAGGCGGCCATGGCGGCCAGTACATTGTCATAGAGCATGGTCAGCGTGCGGATCGGCTGAAAGAAGCGGAACAGGTACGAGATAAAGGCTACCAGGACGCCCACGGTGAGGTCGCCGCGCAGCATCGACAGGCCGCCAAAGCCCAGCACCACGGCCATGCCCAGCGAGCCCACCACGTCGATCAGCGGAAAGTAGGCCGCGCGGATGGCCGCGGCGTCGATGTTGGCCAGCCGATCATCGTTGTTGACCACCCGAAAGGCGGTCAGGTCGCGCTCTTCTTGCGCAAAGGCCTGGATGATACGCACGCCGGCGATGCCCTCTTCGATGTGCGCCGTCACGCCGGCCACCGTCTCGCGCGTCCGCTGGTAGGCGGCCCCGATCCACTGCCGAAAGACCACCGTCAGCCCAAAGAGCAGCGGCAGCACCACGAACGACACCATCGACAGGCGCGGGTTCAACGCCACCATGATGCCGATGGTGCCGCCCAGCGACACGACGATGTTCACCAACGTCACCAGGCCGTTGCTCATCAACTCGTTGAGCACATCCACGTCGTTGACGATGCGCGACACCGTGTCGCCCACCTCGGTCTTGTCGAAAAAGCTCAATGACAGCCCCTGCAGCACGCTGAACACCTCGTGCCGCAGGTCGCGGATGACATGCTGGCCGATCCAGTTGGTCACGTACACCTGTCCGCTCGAGGCGCCACTCTGCACGAACACCGACAGCAGGTAGAGCCCCATGGTGCCCACCAGGCCGCCCACGTCGCGCGCGACGATATGGATGTCGATGGCGCGCTGCAGCAGCAACGGCCCCACCAGATCGGCTGCCGTGACCACCAGCACCGACACGATCGACAGGATCGAAGCCACCTTGTAGGGCCACAGGTACGACAGGGTGCGCCTGAGCAGTCGCGTCGAGAACTGCCCCTTCTTGGCCGCCGCCAGCTCAAAGCCATGCCCCCAGTAGCCCATCAGTTGGCCTCTTCCTGGTCGGCAAGCTGTGTGTCATAGATCTGGCGATAGTGGCCGCCCAGGGCCAGCAGCTCATCGTGTGTCCCCTCTTCGACGATCACCCCCTTGTCGAGGACGATGATGCGGTCGGCATTCTTGACCGTCGACAGTCGATGGGCGATGACGATGCTGGTGCGGCCGCGCATGCCCTCGAGCATCGCCTGCTGGATGAGGTACTCGGTCTCGACGTCGACGCTGGACGTCGAGTCGTCCATGATCAAGATGCGCGGGTCCAGCAGCATGGCACGTGCGATGGTGACGCGCTGCCGCTGGCCGCCCGATAGCGTCATGCCGCGCTCGCCCACGTGCGTCTGATAGCCGTTGGGAAAGCGCACGATGAACTCGTGGGCCTGGGCCAGGCGAGCGGCCCGCTCGATCTCGTCCATCGTGGCGTTCGGCCGGCCGTAGGCGATGTTGTCGGCGATGGTGCCCGAAAAGAGCACCGCCTCCTGAAAGATCGTGCCCACGTGCCGCCGCAGCGAGTCGAGCTTGATGTCGCGCACGTCATGGCCGTCGATGAGCACCCGTCCCTCGCTCACGTCGTAAAAGCGGGGGATCAGGTTGATCACCGAGGTCTTGCCGCTGCCCGTGGCGCCCATCACGGCCAGCGTCTCGTTCGGCTTGATCACCAGATTGCAGTTGTGCAGCACATAGGCGTCCTCTTCGTAGCCGAACGACACATTCTCGAACCGCACCTCGCCCTGCACCTCGTCCAGTTCGATGGCATCGGGCTTGTCGGCGATGGCCCGCTCGCGCTCCAGCACCTCAGACAGGTGCTCGGCGGCGGCTTCGGCGCGTTGGGCGTTGATCACCATCCACCCGATCATGCGGATGGGGCCGGTGAGCATCATCATGTAGCCTTGCGAGGCCACCAGTTGCCCCAGGCTCATGGCGCCGCGGATGACGGCATAGCCGCCATAGGTGAGCATCAGCACCATGCCCAGGTTGGTGAGAAAGCCCATCGACGGCATGTAGATCATGAATACGCGCGCCAGACGCAGGCGCCGCGCCATAAAGTCATCCAGCTCGCGGTCGAGCTTGTCGATCTCGTGCTGCTCGCGAGCAAAGGCCTTGACGACGCGCACCCCCGCAAAGTTCTCCTGCAACTGCGCCGTCACACGGGCAAACTGGCGCCGCAACCCCAGGAACTGCGGCCCAAGCAGGGTGGATGACTTGAGCGTCGTCATCGCCAGAAAGGGCACGATGGCCAGCGCCACCAGGGCGAGCTGCCACGACATCGACACCAGCATGATCAGTGCGCCCAGGAAGGTGATCACCATGCCGACGATGTTGCCCAGCCCAAAGCCGAGGAACATGCTGAGGGCTTCCATGTCGCTCGTCATGCGCGAGATCAGGTAGCCGGTGGGCGTTCGATCGTGAAAGCCAAAGTGCAGCCTGAGGATCTGGTTGTACAGGGTGTTGCGGATGTCATAGATCAGGCCGTGCACGATGGTGGCCATGCTGTAGCGTTGCGCCGCCGCAAACAGCGCGCTGACGATCGACACCGCCAGCAGGCCAATGGCGAACAGGCTCACCACCGAGCGACTGCCCAACCGCGTCGCGGTGTCGACCATGCCCTGGATCAGGCGCGGCGGCGCCAGCCCCAGCAGCGTGGTGATCACCAGAAACACCATCGTCTGGATGATGCGCCGACGATAGTCGCCCAGATAGCGAAAGATCCGCAGGATGTATCGCATGTGACGCTGGCCCGAGCCTACCAGGCGCGCGGGTCGATGCGGATGCGGACCTCGACCGACATGCCCGGCATCAGGCGGTAGCCATCAGGGTCAAAGGCGATGCGCACCGGCACCTCGGCGCTGAGCGCCTGCGATACGGTGCTGCGCCCGCCATCGACCGTGAGGGCCAGGTTGGTGGTGCGCCCCACCCGCTCCACGCGGCCGCCAAAGCTGACCTTGAGCGCGCGCACACGCACGCGCACATCCTGGCCCACCTTGACCTGCGCGATGCGCGCCTCGTTGATGTTCGCCTCCACCCACATGTCGTTGGGGTCCATGATGGTGACCAGGGGCTGCCCGGCCGCCACGGCCTCAGAGACGCCGACCGGGCGCTCAACGATGACGCCGCTCACCGGGGCCCGCACGGGCAGCGCCACCCGTCCGCCTGGCGAGCTCGACAGGTAGACCTCGATGATGCCCAGCTCCTCGCCCTCGGCCACAGCGTCGCCCACTTCCACGTCGCATTGCAGCACGCGTCCGTTCGCGGGGACCGTCGCCACGGTCGCATCGCCCAACACGCGCGCGTGAAAGGTGTCGACATAGGCTGCGTTACGCCACACGAAAAAGCCCGCCAGCAGAAAGACCGCGGCCGCAAAGATGCCCGAGACGAGCGCGATACCCTTGAGGCGCTTGTTCATCGCTAGTTCACCCTCCAAAAGATGCCAAAGGGCAGCCAGCGGTAATCGCCCCGTTCGGTGCCCAGCGATGTGCCGGCGATGAGCAGGTCATCGTCCTCTGTGAGGCCACTCAGCACCTCCACATAGCGTCCCTCGACCAGGCCCGTGGCGACGACCACCTGCTCAGATCCGCTTCCGCCCGTCAATCGCTCCACATAGCGCCCCTCTGGGCCCAGACGCAGCACCTCTCGCGGCACCGCCAGGGCCTGCGGGCTGTGGCCCGTCTCGATGCGAGCCTCGACCGCCATGCCCTCGCGCAGCGTGACCGCGCCGGCATCCACGTGCAGCGTCACCTCATAGTTGGCGCCGGCTGACGTTGACTGGCGCAGCGGCGCCACGGCCGTGACTGTGCCGCTCAGCCAGACATCGGGGTAGGCCTCTAGCCGCGCGCGGCAGGGCTGGCCGGCCTGCACCTCGCCCACAAAGCGCTCGTTGACCAGCACCATCATGTCGAGCAGCGACACATCGCTGATCTGCGCCACCATCTGCCCGGCGTTCACTGTCTTGCCGGGGGCCATCTCCACTGCCGTCAACACGCCCCCGATGGGCGCAGTCAGCTCGGCCTGCTCCAACTGCTGCTGCGTGCGCGTCAGCGCGCTCTCGGCCTGATCGAGCGCCGCCTGCGCGGCCGCGATCTCTTCAGGCAGCGTAGGCTGCAGCGCCTTGGCCACGGCCGCCTCAGCCTGCTTGAGCTGTGCGCGTGCTGTCTCGAGGTTGCTCTGGCTCTGCTGCACCTGCGCGCGATAGGGGGCCACATCCTCGGGGCGCGGGCCGGCCTGCAGTTGCTGCAACTGCAGCTCGGCGATATCCACCGCTTGCTGCGCGTGTGCTACGGCCGCCTCGGCGTTGTCGCAGTCGGCCTCAGACACGCCCTTGCCCACGCGGCCACAGAGCGCGTCGCGATGGGCCTGCGCGCCCCACAGGCTCGCCTTGGCGTCCTCGATGCGCTTGGCCGCAATCGCCAGCTCCTCGGGGCCCGAGCCGGCCGTGGCTGCGGTCAGGTTGGCGTTGGCGCCGGCCACCAGCGCTGCGGCCGTCTGCACGCCGCTGCGCGCCACCTCGACGCCCGCCTCGAGCGCGGCGATGTCCTCATCGCTGGGCGTGCGCCGCAATCGATCGATCTGCGCTTGCGCCGCGCGCACGCCGGCCTCGGCCGAGGCCACCGCCAGTTGCAGCGGCTCGCGTTCGAGCTCAGCCATCAGGTCGCCCGCGGCCACGCTGTCGCCCCGCGCCACATGCACCACGGCGACGGTGCCGCCCACATCAAAGTCCGCCGGCACAGGCGTCGGCGCCACCACCTGCCCAAAGGCGGGCACCTCGCGCCGTAGATCCATGCGCACCGGCGACACCGTTTGGGCCACGCTTGGCCGCCGCACGGGGAACTGCAGATACCAACTGTAGGCGGTGTACAGCCCAAAGCCCGCCACCATCAGCACGATGACGAGCGCCAACCACAGGCGCCAACGTTTCACGCTTCTCCTCCCCCTGCGTCTGGGTGTATGCCTAGAGTGCGGCGCAGCCGCGCCCGGCGCCAGACCGGTCTATTGTAGAGCGCCGACCCGGCGCGTCAAACGTTCGTCGAGTTTCTGCGCCAGAGTGCCCGAAATCGTCATCGCCACGGCTGATGCCCCCTGCACCCGCCGTCCGGCGCCAACCACCGCTGCCATTGCCTCTGCAGCCCCAATGGCCACCGCAGCGAGCTCGAGCGCTCGCTCTGGTCGCACCACGAGGGCACCCGGCCAGGCCCGGCTAGGTCCCCCTGCGGCGGCGCTGTGGCGGGCGGGCAGGCAGCTCGGTGAGGCGCAGCGAGGTGCAGCCATACGGCACCAGCCACACCGTCCTGGGCTCGCCCTCTCCCCTGACGGGGTGTGCAGGCGGCGGCTCTGCGGCGCCATGGTCCAGCCCCCAGTTGGACACGGGCACCGCCGTGGCCTTGATCTCGATCGGCGCCCACAGGTGCGTGTAGGGCGGCCAGGTCGGGCGCGACCGCTCCAGCTCCACCGATCCTGCGGGGTGCTCACGGTCGAGCTCGAGCTGCACCGCCCAGTCTTCGATCGGCACCACCGACCAGTCGGCCTGCGGGGGCGTCCCGCTGAGCAACTGCCAGTCTCCGGCGATGGGCAGGCTGAACACCAGCGGCCCCATCGTCAGCGCCACGCTATCGTTGTAGCGCGGCTCGGCCACCAGCGGCATGGGCAGGCGCAGCGTGATGGTCGTCGAGCCCTCCCACGTGCGGCGAATGGGCACGAAGCGCCCCGGCGTGAGGCTCTTGCGCGCCCAACCCTCGCCCTCGATGACGGCCTGCTGACACCAGCCGGGAATGCGCAGGTAGAGCGTCAGGGTCACCGGCTCGTCTGTCTCCACGGTGATCGTCACCTGCTCGTCGAAAGGATAGTCGCCATCGACCCACAGATCGAGCAGGTCGCCGTCTTTGGTGATGTGGGTGACGTGGCAGGGCGCATACGAGATGGCGGCCAGCCCCTGGTCGGGCGTCTCCATCCACAGGCTGTTGGCGAACTTGGGCCAGCCCTGATGCATGTTGGCCGTGCAGCAACCATAGTTCGGCTCGAGCCCAAAGATGTTGGCGTCGGGACCGTTGCTGGTGTAGATGGGATCGTCGATCACCGCGCAACTCACCTGGTTGACCTGCTGATCGTACTGGTGTGCCCACATGTCATCGGTGAACGTGGCGGGCAGAGCGTTGAAGGCGATGCGCTCCAGACGGTCGGCCAGGCCGGGGTCGCCCAGGATGCTGATGGCCGTCTCGAGCGAGAACATGGTCTCGACCACGGCGCACAGCTCGGTGCCCTGCGATGGGTTCTTGCCGGCCAGGTGCTCGTCGCCGCTGAACACGCCGGTTACCTGGCCATGGTAGCGGTCCAGCTCGGCGATGATGTGCTGCGTGCCGGTGCGATCCGCCTCATCGCCCGACTGCCGCCACCAGACGGCCGGCGCCTTGATGGCCATGGCGTTGTTGACCACATGGCTGAGCAGGTTGCGCTCTTCCTTGGTCGTCCTGTCCTTGAACGGCAGGTCGTGAAAGTGCGTCGCCCAGTCAAAGCCCTGCGCCTTGACCTTGTCCGCCAGGTCAAGCAGCCAGCTTTCGTGGGTCTGGTCATGCAGCCAGTGGATGCTGAGCATCAGATCGGCCCAGCGCACCCAACCCCACGAAAAGAGCGGCCGCTGATCGAGCTCGGCATCGAGGCAGCGCAGGAACCGCCCCACGACTTCAGGGATGCGTTCGTCGCCCCACCAGTCGTGCCATTGCGTCAGCGCTTTTAGCGCGACGAACACCGGCCAGGGGTCGCGGGCCTCGTAACGGCCGGTGGCCAGGTCGCGCTCGGGGCCGAGCCATCCGTCTGGCGCCTGATGGTCGATGATATAGTTGACCCAGCCATGGACCCTGTGCACCAGGGCGGGGTTGCCTAGCGAAGCGGCCAGCGCTACCATGCCATCCAGCCAGTAGGGGCCGCGCTCCCAGCCCTCGGCCGCACCGCCGATCCACCCACTGTCGGCCACATCGGGCCAGAACGCATCCAGGTAGCCGCTCAGGCCACAGGCCTGCACCTGCAACTGATCGCGTAGCCAGCCCTCGGGGCTGATGGCCGACAGACTCAAGGGCTTGAGCGCTCTGGGCTTGAGATCGCGTGTCGCGGGCATGGAGCTTGCCTCCTGATGGGTTTGGTCCCTAGCATAGACCGTCGGCGACAGCGCCGCAAGGCGGCGTGTTGCCCACTCGGCTTGCGCGCGCGCGCAACGCGTGTCGCCAGGCCGTGTTATAGCTCTAGCGACACCGTTGCTGAGCTAAGGAGCACGAACATGACCAGGGTTGCCATTGTCACCGACAGCACCGCCGACCTGCCTGCGGAACTCGCCGCGGCCCGCGACATCATCGTCATCCCGCTGTACGTGATGTTCGGCCAGCGCCAGTGGCGCGCCGGCGTCGATATCAGCAACGAGGCCTTTTACGAGCGGCTGGCCGGCTCGACCGAGCACCCCAGCTCGTCTCAGCCCACGCCGGCCGACTTTCTCAGCCTCTTTCGCGAAATCGACGCCGACGAGATCCTGGTGATCGCCATCTCAGAGCGACTGTCGGGCACCATTGCCTCGGCAACCGCCGCTGTCGCCAACTCTGACCGGCCGGTGACCGTGTTCGATTCGCGCTCGGTGTCGATGGGCCTGGGCTGGCAGGCGCTCGCCGCCGCCGACGTGCGCGATCGCGGCGGCTCAGTCGCAGAGATGGTGGCCGCGGCCGATGCCGTGCGTCGTGGCTCGTCGATCCTCTTTTGCCCTGCCACGCTCGAGTACCTGCATCGCGGTGGGCGCATCGGTGCGGCGGCCAAGCTGCTGGGCAGCGCACTGCAGCTCAAGCCGATCCTGCTGATGGACACCGAGTCGGGCATCATCGACTCGTTCGAAAAGATCCGCACGCGCTCGCGCTCGCTGCAGCGCCTGTGTGAAGCCTCGTGGGAGCGCCTCGACGCAGAGCGCACCACCCGCATCGCGATCATCCACGGCCACTGCCGCGCTGAGGCCGAGCAGGTGGCCGACATGGTGGCGAGCATTCACCGGCCCGAGGAGCTGCTGATCACCGAGCTGGGCCCGGTGGTGGGCACCCATGGTGGCCCCGGCATCATCGGCGTGGCGGGCTACTCGGTCTAGCCGGCAGGAGCGTCAGGGGAGTTCGGTGTCCTCTGAGGCGGGCTGTTCGTTGCCTGGCGCAGTGAGGCCATAGCGCTGCGCCAGCAGGGCCGCCTGGGTGCGATCGTCGACGCCCAGCTTGTCGAGGATGGTGCTCACATAGTTGCGTACCGTGCCCCATGACAGGTGTAGCTCGTTGGCGATAGCCTGGTTGGTCATGCCGCGTGCCAGCAACTGTAGCACCTGCAGCTCGCGCTCTGACAGCTCGCTGAACACGGTCGATGTCGCCTCGGGCGCTGACGTGTGGCGCACCCGTTCGAGCACCTTGCCGGCGACGGCCGGGTCGAGGTGGGTGCCACCACGGGCCGTGCCCTTGACGGCCGCGATCAGCTCGTCGCGCGGCGTGCCTTTGAGCAGGTAGCCCGCCGCCCCGCCGCGAATCGCATCAAAGACCCATTCGTCCGAGGCGTAGGTCGTGAGCACCAGCACGCGCGTCTCGGGATAGGCGTCGCTGATGCGGGCCGTGGCCTGGATGCCATTCATCACTGGCATGCGCAGATCCATGAGCACCACGTCGGGCCGCAACTGGGCCACCTTCTCCAGAGCCTCGGCGCCATCGGCGGCCGTGCCCACCACCGTGATCTCGGGGTCGGCGTCCAGGATCGCCTCGAGGCCCTCGGTCACCAGCCATTGATCATCGACCACCAACACCCGAATCATCGCCCCAGCTCCTTGACCAGCCTCACCGTGGTGCCGGCCTCGGGCGTGCTGGCCACCTCGAGCGTGGCGCCGATGAGCTCTGCGCGCTCACGCATGCCCTGCAGCCCATAGCGGTCGCCGTCTCGCTCCGGCGACATGCCGCGGCCATCGTCGCGCACCTCGAGCACCAGCGCGTTGTTGTCGCGCTGCAGGCGCAGGGTCGCCTCACTGGCCCCCGCGTGGCGCACCACGTTGTCCAACGCCTCTTGCGCCACGCGATAGTAGGTCTGTTCGACCTCGGCGGGCAGGCTCTCGAGCCCCGTGGCGATCTCTGTCTTGACGTCGAGCCCGCGGCGCTCGGCGATGTTGTCGGCCAGCGACTGCAGCGCCAGCGCCAGCCCCAGGTCGACCAGTGGCGCAGCGCGTAGCGAGGCCAGCGCGCGGCGGGTCTCACCCAGGCCCGAGCGAGCGGTGTCCAGCGCATGCTGCACCATCTCTCGCGCGCGCTGCGGCGCCTGGTCCCAGATGGCGGTGCTGGCATCCAGTTGCACGGTGAGGGCGCTCAAGGTGTGCGCCAGCGTATCGTGCAGCTCGCGCGCCAGGCGGTTGCGCTCGCGGCTGACGGCCAGTTGCTCGAGCGTCGAGGCATAGCGCACCAACTGCCGGTTGGCCTCGCGCAACTGCTGGCGTTGCTCGCGCTGCTCTTCCATCAGCGTGGTGACAATGTGCCCGATCAGCACCAGGATGGCCGCCCGCCCGGCCAGCGACGCCCACCCGTAAAAGGCGTGCATCGGGCTGATAAAGCTCCCGATGGTCAGGTAGGCCGCCTCGAGCAGCCCCAGCCCGCCCACGTACCATAGCACCACGCGAAAGTTGTACTGCCAGGCGGTGAGGATCAGTGGGATGACCTCAAAAGGAAAGACCAGCCAAAAGTCGGGCATGCCCGACGAGGCATAGGCGGTCACCACCGTGCGCACTTCGATCAGCGGCAGCGCCCCTGAGGCCACCAGCGCGAGCGGCAGAAAGTAGCGTCCCAGGTGCTGCTGCAGCCAGTGCACCGTCAGCAGCAACAGCAGCCCCACCACATCGATGACGAACAGCACCAGAATGCCCAGCAGCGCTGGGTCGAGCCTGAGGGGAAAGCGAAAGTAGTAAAAGCCGGCCAACACAGGCATCACCACCAGTCGCACCAGGGTATACAGGCGAAAGATGGATAGCAGGCCGGGCTCGATCTCGCGTCGTTGGATCATGGCATCCCCATCATACCACAGGGGCTGGCGCGCCGCACCTGTTGGGCGTCATGCCGCGGGTGACGCCTGTCACCAGTTCAGCCAGCGATTCGTGTCATGATGCACTATGGCGGCGCGGTGGGGCCTGCTACCATGCAAGTGGAGGTGGTACGTGGACAAGATGCGACTGGGCCCACAGGGGCCAGGGGCGCCGATCGTCTCGCTGCGTGGCGTGAGCAAGGCCTACCGCAACGGCTCGCGCGCGGTGCTGGCGCTCGATGACGTGTGGGCCGATTTTGCGCCCGGCAAGCTGCACGCTGTGGTGGGCCGCTCGGGCGCGGGCAAGTCGACCCTGCTCAACATGATCGCCGGCATCGACGAGGTCACCTCGGGAGAGGTGCTGGTGCAGGGGGTGCCCGTCCACGAGCTCGGCGAGGACGCGCTGGCCGCCTGGCGTGGGCAACACGTCGGCGTCGTCTATCAGAGCTTTGAGCTGCTGCCCTCGCTCTCGCTGCTCGACAATGTGATGCTGCCCATGCAGTTCGCCGGCCGCTACGATCCGCACCGCTCGCCGCAACGGGCGCTGCAACTGCTCGCCCAGGTGGGGCTGGCCGACCATGCCTACAAGCAACCGGCCGCCATCTCGGGCGGCCAGCGTCAACGCGTGGCCATCGCCCGTGCACTGGCCAACGAGCCTGAGCTCCTGGTGGCCGACGAGCCGACCGGCAGCCTCGACTCGGCCACCGCGGCCGGCATCCTCGCGCTGCTCAGCGACCTGGTGAGCGCGGGTATGACGGTCATCATGGTGACCCACGACCCCGATATGGCGGCTGCCGCCGACACGCTGTTGCGCCTCAATGATGGCGTCATTGTCAATGGCCACGGCCAGCGCCCAGCCCAGCTCTCCGGTGAGCCTGACAGCATTGCGGCCAGTTAGCGCGCCCGTCGACGAGCCCCTGGTCAGCGTCCGGGGCCTCACCAAGACCTACGAGACGCCCGCGGGCGTCTTTTATGCGCTGCGCGGCGTCGATGTCGACGTGCTCGCGGGCCAGTTTGTGTCGGTGGTGGGCCGCTCTGGCTGCGGCAAGTCGACGCTGGTCAACATGATCACCGGCCTCGACCGCCCCACTGCCGGCACGGTGGTCGTGGGCGGCGTCGACCTGATCGCGCTCTCTGAGAGCGACCGCTCGCGTTGGCGCGGCGCCAACCTTGGGATCGTCTTTCAGTTCTTTCAGCTCTTGCCTATGCTCACGCTTGTGCAGAATGTGATGCTGCCCATGGATCTCAGCGGCTATCTGACTCTTGAAGAGCGCCCCGAGCGCGCCCGGCGGCTGCTGGACGCGGTCGGCCTCGCCGATGTTGCCGACATGCTGCCCGGCGGCGTGTCGGGCGGCCAGCAGCAATCAGCGGCCGTGGCCCGCGCCCTGGCCACCGACCCGCCGCTGTTGGTGGCCGATGAGCCCACGGGCAATCTCGACTCGGCTGCGGCCGAGCGCATCCTGGCGCTGTTCGACGAACTACATGCCCAGGGCAAGACCATCATCATGGTCACCCACGACCCGCAGATGGCCGCCCGCGCGAGCCGGCGCCTGACGATGAACGATGGCTGGATTGTGGCCGATGATCTTCTCTAGACCCACCACCCGCAAAGTGTTCGGCGAGCTGACCCAGCACCTCTCGCGCACCATGCTGGTGGTGCTGAGCATCGCTGTGGGCATCACCGCTATCGGCGCCATCGCCGGCGCCTTTTTCGTGCTGCCCGCCGACATGTCCAGCAGCTATAGCGCCAGCAACCCGCCCAACATCGAGCTGGTCACCGACCCGTTTGACCAGGGCCTGGCCGATGCCATCGCCCGCATGCCCGACGTGGCCGACGCCGAGGCGCAACGCTGGGTCTCGGTGCGCGTGCAGGTGGCCTCGGGCGACTGGCGCCCCCTGCGCATCGTGGCGGTCGACAGCCCCGGCGCCACGCGCATCAACCAGCTCTTGCCGCAGGCCGGCGCCAGCGAGCCGCGCGACAACGAGCTCTTGCTGGCCAACAAGGCCGCCGAGCGCCTGGGCCTGCAGCCGGGCGGTCGCGCCACCGTCGAGTTGAGCGACGGCGCCCTCAAGCAGGTGGGCATCGCTGGCGTCTCCATGGACCTCGGTGGCGGGTTTGGCGCCATCGTGGGCACCGACGTGGCTTATGTGACGCGCGACACCCTGCCCTGGCTGGGCGAGCCCGATGACTATAACCGGCTGGTGCTCACCGTGGCAGGCGATGGCGACGACGCGGCGCACATCCGCGCCGTGGCCGATACGGTGGTCGACCGACTGGAGCGCTCGGGGCGCGAGGTGTACGCCCGCAGCGAGCACCTGCGCAGCCAACATCCCCTGCAGAACATCATCAGCGCCCTGCTGGGCGTGCTGGGTCTGCTGGGACTCTTGGTGCTGTTCCTGTCGGGCGCGCTGATCACCAACACGCTCTCGGCTTTGCTGGCGCAGCAGTTGCGGCAGGTGGGCATCATGAAGCTGGTGGGCGGGCGCCGCCTGCAGATCGCCTCGGTCTATCTGTGGCTGGTGGCCATCTATGCCCTGCTCGCCCTGGCCATCGCGGTGCCGTTGGGCGCCTGGGCCGCCAACGGTATTGCGCGCCTTGCCGCCGACATCGTCAACTTTCCGCTCAGCAACCCCGCGCCGCTCGCCATGTCGCCCTGGGCGGTGCTCATCCAGGCGACCATGGGCATCGGCGTGCCGCTGCTGGCTGCCGCCCTGCCGGTGCATCGCGGCACCCGCATCACCGTGCGGCGCGCCCTGGCCAGCGACATGCAGCAGAGCCAGCCCCGGCGGCCATCGCGCCTGAGCCGCTGGCTCGACCGGGCGGCCTGGGTGCCGCGCATCCTGCTGATTTCGCTGCGCAACACCTTTCGGCAAAAGCAGCGCCTCGCCCTCACCCTGCTGACGCTGACCCTGGGCGGCTCGATCTTTATCGGCGTGCTGAACGCCCAGGCCGCCCTCGACGACAAGGTCGAGGGCATCGCCCGCTACTTTAGCGCCGATGTCAACCTCGACATGGCGCAGCTCTATCGCATCGACCGCGTCGCGAGCGAGGCCCTGCAGGTGCCTGGCGTCGTCAGCGTCGAGGCCTGGGCCACCGCCGAGGCCGACATCGTCGACGCCGAAGGCGTCGTCATCGAGAGCGCCACCGTGCTGGGCCCGCCCGCCGGCAGCGCCCTGGTCGAGCCGGTGATCTTGGCCGGCCGCTGGCTGCACCCCGACGATGCCGCCGGCCTGGCCGTGAACGAGGCCTTTCTGCGGCGCTTTCCAGGCCTCGGCGTGGGCAGCACCTTGCGGCTCGATCTGGCCGGCTCTGAGCAGGACTGGACGGTGGTGGGCGTCTTCGAGTTCACCGGCATGGACGAACTCATCGCCTACGCCAACCGCGAGCCCCTGGCGACGGCGCTGGGCCAGCACTACTCGGCGGCCGTCTACCGCATCACCACCACCTACCATGACCTCGCATTCCAGCAGGTCGTGGCCGCCAACCTCGACGCGCATCTCAAGACGCGCGGCCTGCGCGTGGCCAATGCCGAGGCAGGGCGCACCTTTACCGACTCGACCACCGAGTACGTGGGCATCCTCATCACCGTGCTGCTGGCCATGGCCGGCCTCACGGCTGCGGTGGGCAGCATCGGCCTGGCCGGCACCCTCAGCATGAACGTGCTCGAGCGCTCGCGCGAGATCGGCGTGTTGCGCGCCATCGGCGCTTATGATCGCATCATCGTGGGCATGGTGCTCGGCGAGGGGCTGCTCATCGGTCTGCTGAGCTTTGTCGGCAGCTCGCTGCTGGCGCTGCCCATCAGCTATGGCCTCACGCAGATCATCTCGCGCTCGATTTTCGGCAGCAACGCCACCCTCTCGCTGTCGGTCCACAGCTTTGCCATCTGGTTCGGGCTGGTGGTGGCGCTGGCCTCACTCGCAAGCCTCTTGCCCGCCAAGAACGCCGCGCGCCTCACCGTACGCGAGGTGCTGGCCTACGAGTAGGTGCTGGCCTACGAGTAGGTGCTGGCCTACGAGTAGGCCGCAGCCCCGCCTTGACGTCCTGCTGGGCGCCCCTTAGACTCTGGGTGGTCCCCCCTTACACCAGGTGGATCGCTCGCCGCAGGAGGGCGCCCATGGATCGAGACCCCGACGGCCGTCTGGCTGAGGCCCGTGCCGCCGTCATCGCCGAGGCCGATGCGGTGCGAGCGCTGGCCGAGCAGGTGGATGAATCCCTGTTGCGCGTGGCAGAGGCGTTGCTGCAGTGCCGCGGCCATGTGCTGGTGACGGGCGCGGGCACGTCGCACGCCATCGCCCTGCGGCTGGCGCACCTGCTCTCGTGCAGCGGCACGCCGGCGCTGTGCCTCGACGCCGGCGATAGCCTGCACGGCGGCGCGGGCGCCATCCGCCCCGACGATGTGCTCTATGTCATCTCCAAGGGTGGCCAGAGCGCCGAGGTCAACGCCCTGGCGCGCATTGCCAAACAGCGCGGCGCGCTGGTGGTGGCGCAAACCGAGGCGCCCGAGGCGCCGCTGGGCCAGATGGCCGACCTCGTCTACTGCGTCGTCGCGCCGCCCCAGGTCGACGCCTACGGCATGATCGCCACCGGCAGCAGCCTGGTCAATGCCGCCGCCGCCGACCTGCTCTGCGTGCTGTTGCTGCCGATGCGCGGCTACACCCGCGAACAGTTCGCCGTCACCCACCCAGGGGGCGCCGTGGGCCGCCGCCTCGCGCACGAAGACGCCCAAGCATCGCCACCATGCTAGCCGCCTACCTCACCGGCCCACAGACGCTCGAGCTGCGCGACACGCCCCTGCCGCCTGTGCCGCCCGACGGGCTGCTATTGCGCGTCGATGCCTGCGGCATCTGCGGCTCAGACCTGCGCCGCTGGCGCGAAGGGCCGACGGCAGGCGCTCCGCCCACCATCCCCGGCCATGAGGTGGTGGGCACCGTGGTGGCCATCGGCTCGGCGCAGCACCGCTATGCGCTGGGCGACCGCCTCGCCATCGCGCCCGACATCCACTGCGGCCAGTGCTACTACTGCCAGCGCGGACTCTACAACCTGTGCGACCATCTCACGATGATCGGCATCACACCCGGGCAGCCGGGCGGCCTGGCCGAGTACATGCCGCTGTCGGCGGCCGCGCTGACGCGGGGCATCGTGCACCATGTGCCTGCCGGCCTCGAGACCAGCCATGCCGCCCTCTCCGAGCCGCTCAGCAGCGTGCTGGCCACCCACGAGCAGCTCGGCACGTCGATGGCCGACACCGTGTTGATCATCGGCGCGGGGCCCATCGGTTGCATGCATATCGCGGTGGCCAAGGCCCGGGGCGCGCGCACCATCGTCTCGCAGCGCAGTGCGCCCCGCCGCGAGATGGCGCGGCGCTTTCAGCCTGACCTGGTCATCGACCCCCAGACGCAGGACCTGGTGACATTGGTGCGCGCTCACACCGAGGCGCGCGGCGCCGACATCGTCATCTGCGCCAACCCGGTGGCCGCCACCCAGGCCGAGGCGGTGCAGGCCGCGCGCAAGGGCGGCAAGGTGGTCCTCTTTGGGGGGCTGCCCAAGGCCGACCCGCTCACGCATCTGGACGGCAACCGCATTCACTATGGCGAGATCGTTGTGCTGGGCGCCTTTTCGTACCACCCCACCATGCACGCGCTGGCCCTCGACGTGCTCGCGCGGGGCCTGGTGCCGGCGGCGCTGCTCATCACCGCGCGCTACTCGCTTGCACAGGTGAACGCGGCTTTCGACGCGGCCTCGGCGGGCGAGGCGCTCAAAGTGCTGGTACTCCCCTAGGGCGCTGGCGTCAGCGACGTGGCATCAGCGTCAGTCGGACACCAGAATCACGTCAACAGGCTCAATGGAGGTGCTGCTGTGAGCAAGGCAACGCTCGGAGTGATTGTCGGCAACCGCAACTTTTTCCCCGATCAACTGGTCACCGAGGCCCGCACAGACATCCTCGACCTCTTTGGCGACCTGGACATCGCCCCGGTGATGCTCGACGACCAGACCACCAAGCTCGGCGGCGTCGAGACGCGCGAGGATGCGCTCAAGTGCGCCCGACTGTTCGCCGAGCACGCCGACGAGATCGACGGCCTGCTCGTGTTGCTGCCCAACTTTGGCGACGAGCGCGGCGTGGCCGAGACGGTGCAGCTCTCGGGCCTCGACGTGCCCATCCTGGTGCAGGCCTATCCCGACAACCTGGACCAGTTCACCGTCGAGCGCCGCCGCGATGCCTTTTGCGGCAAGATCTCGGTCTGCAACAACCTCGGCCAGTATGGCATCCCCTTCTCGCTGACCGAGCTGCACACCGTCCACCCCAAGAGCGCCAGCTTTCGACAGGACCTGGACCAGTTCCTGGGCGTATGTCGCGTGGTCAACGGCCTGCACGGCGCCCGCCTGGGGGCCATCGGCGCCCGGCCGGCGGCGTTCAACACCGTGCGCTACAGCGAGAGGATTCTGCAGGACAACGGCATCACTGTGGTGACGGCCGACCTCTCGGAGATCATCGGCCGCGCCGAGCTGCTTGCCGACAACGCGCCCCAGGTCGTCGACCGCCTGCAGGCGCTCAAGAGCTACATCCCCACCGACGGCGTCCCCACCAAACCGCTGCTGCAGATGGCCCGGCTGGCGGCCGTCATCGAAGAGTGGATGGACGCCAACGCCATCGATGCCACCGCGCTGCAGTGCTGGGATTCGATCCAGATCAACTATGGCGTCAGCCCTTGCAGCGTGATGAGCTTTATGAGCGACCGCATGTTGCCCAGCGCTTGCGAAGTCGACGTCACCGGCGCGGTGTCGATGTACGCCCTGCAACTGGCCGCGGGTCGGCCCAGCGCCCTGGTCGACTGGAACAACAACTATGCCGATGATCCCGACAAGTGCGTGCTGTTTCACTGCAGCAACTGGCCCAAGAGCATGTTGACCGGCGCGCACATGCACTATGGCGAGATTCTGGGCACCAGCCTGGGCAGCGACCGCACGTATGGCGCCATCGCCGGACGCGTGCCGGCCGGGCCCATGGGCTATGCGCGGGTCTCGACGCTCGACACCGAGGGCACGGTGCACTGCTATGTGGGCGACGGCGCCTTTACCGACGACCCGCTGACCACCTTTGGCAGCACCGCCGTCGTCGAGGTGCCCGACCTGCAGTTCCTGCTCAAGTACATCTGCAAGAACCAGTTCGAGCATCACGTGGCCATGGCCCCCGGCCACACCAGCGACATCCTGGCCGAGGCGTTCGAGACCTACTTTGGCTGGGACGTGTACCAGCACATGGGCTACTGACGCGGATGTCGCTGCTGGGCCTCGATATCGGCACCACCGGCTGCAAGGCCATCCTGTTCGGCGAGGACGGCGCTCTGCTGAGCGCCTCCTCGCGCGAGTACGACGTGCTGACGCCCCGGCCCGGCTGGGCCGAGCAGGATGCCGAGGCCGTCTGGCGCTTGGCGTGGGATGCGCTGCGCGAGGCCCTGGCGGCCCGCCCCGATGACCCGCCCGCGGGCCTGGCGCTCTCGTGCCAGGGCGAGGCGGTGACGCCGGTCGACGCCGCGGGCGGCGCCCTCAGGCCGACGATCCTGGGCATGGACACCCGCACCGGCCCGCAGAACGCCTGGCTCGCCGAGCGTTTGGGCGCCGAGTGGCTCTTTGAGCGCACCGGCATGCCGCTGCACACCATCAACACCCTGCCCAAGCTGCTGTGGCTGCGCGAGCACGAGCCAGGCATCTATGCGCAGGCCGCCGGGTTCCGCCTCTATGAGGATTTCATGCTGCAGCGCCTCACCGGCGAGCCGGTGATCAGCCCCTGCCTCGCCTCGCGCACCCAGATGATGGCCCTGCGCGGCAACGGCTGGGACAGCCAGGTCCTCGAACGCTGCGGCCTCGATGCCGCGCGCCTCTCGCCCGTAGCCCGCGGCGACCTGCGGCCGGTCGGCCAGTTGCGCCCTGCCCTGGCCCGCGAGCTCGGCTTGCGGCGCCCTCTGTGGGTGGCGGCCGGCGGGCACGATCAGGCCTGCGCCGCCCTGGGCAGCGGCACCATCGCCCCGGGCACGGCCATGGTTTCCACCGGCAGCGCCGAGGTGATCGCGCTGGCCCTGGCCGAGCCGTCGCTCGCGCCCAGCCTGGCTGCGGGCGGCATTTCGGTCTACCGTCACGTCGTCCCCGGGCGCTATCTGGCGATGACGCTCAACCAGGCGGGCGGCATGGTGCTGCGCTGGTTCCGCGACACCTGCGCGCCCGATCTGCTGGCCGAGGCGCAACGCAGCGGCGTCGACGCCTACGACCTGCTGCTGCGCGATGCCCCTGCCGGCCCCACGCGTCTGCTGTTGCTGCCGCACCTTGCAGGCAGCGGCACGCCGCTGCTCGACACCGCCTCGCGGGGCGCGCTGGTGGGCCTGTCGTTCGCCACCACCCGCGCCGAGATCGCCAGGGCCATCCTCGAGGGCCTGACCTTTGAGCTGCGCGCCAACGTCGAGCTGCTGCTGCAGGCCGGCCTGCCGGTGCAGGCGCTCCATGCCGTGGGCGGCGGTGCTCGCAGCGCCCTCTGGCTGCAGCTCAAGGCGGATGTCTGCGGCCTGCCGTTGCGGGCGCCCGCTGTCTCCGAGGCCGCCGGCCTGGGCGCGGCCCTGCTCGCCGGCCTGGCCGTGGGCGTGTTCGCCGACCTGCCCTCGGCCGTGGCCGCCACAGTGCGGCAGGCGCGCACCATCGCCCCACAGGCCGCCATGCAGGCGCGCTACGACCAGCGCTATGCCCTCTACCGCGAGCTCTACCCGCGCCTGGCCGACCTGCTGCATCGCCTCTAGCGCCGGCCAGGCATCAAGAAGGGGCAGGTCGCGCCGACCTGCCCCCCTTCTAGCTCTGTCCTTCATCCAGAAGGACGCAATCGGGCCCTCATCAAGCGTCCCCCTCGACGAACTTGACGCCCTCCATGCCCGCGATCCGCTCGCGCAGCGCCTGTACGGCAGCCATCCGTGCTCGCCAGGCCGCCTGGCCGCTGGCAGCGGCCAGGGGCCCCAAGATCGCGTCCACCAGCTCGAAGGCGGTGATCCCCGAGCGCAGCCGCTCGGGCTGCGCCGCTACCAGCTCGCGCAGGGCGCCGCGGATCTGCTCGGGCGTCAGCCCGGCCAGCACGCGGGCCACCTGAGCCTCGTACGCGCCCGGGTCGAGAGTCTCTGTGGTCATCCAGCTCCTTCGCGCGGCCCGAACACGCGCCACGCCAGCCCCGTCACCATCAACAGCCCGCCGGCCAGGCCCACCGTCATGCCGGCGATGCTCCCGGCGCGACGCAGGTCATCGGCCGTGGCCGCCCGGCCGCTGGCGTTGACCGCGTTGCCCTCCTGGTCGCTGAGCGCCACGTCGAGGGCGCCGGCCATCACGCGCACGGTGGCCGCCCGCGCGGGCGCCTGCAACACGCCCCCTTCCACGCGCTGCACCCGTTCGGCGCCCAGGCTGTCGGCGCGGCGCAGCTCGGCCGCCACCTTCATCAAGCCGGCCGTGGCCCACGACGGCGCCCCCATGGCCAGGCGTCGCATGTGCTCGCCCAGCCGGCTCTGCGGCGCGCCCAGCAGATCGCCGCACAGCCAGCGATAGGCGAACGCCGCCGGCAGCCCGCCGATGGCATAGTAGAACAACGGCGCCACGGCGCGGCTGTTGGCGGCGGCCGCCACGCGGCTGGTGGCCGCCTGCGCCATCTCTGTCGCCGAGAGGTCATCGCAGGGCACGGCCGCCAACAGCGGCGTCGCCCGCCAGACCTCGCGCGCCGCCTCGAGGTCGCCCCGCGCCAGCGCCGCCGACACCTCGCGCGCGGCTGAGCGCACCGCCTCGACGCTCAACAGCGCCTGCAACAGCAGCGCCTCGGTGAGCAGATCGAGCCCCTCGGGCAGCGCACGGCCCCAGCGCTCCAGGGCGCGCCCCGCCACGGCGCTCGCCGCCGAGCCGGTCATGGCCACCGGCCCCACCACGCCCGCCCGCGCCAGCGGCCCAAGCCGTGATGCCAGCCAGGCGCCAGCCCCCGACGCGCGTTCGCTGGCGGCTGTCGGCGGCTTGACGCCGACCAGATCCAGCCCCACCGCCAGCCCGGCCACCACGGCCCGTCGCCACAGTCCTCTCATCGTGCCCTCCGCAGCGTCTGGTTGGCCCCAGTATACCGTCTGACCCACGGCGCCGCAACCGTCAACGCCAAGAGGGCGTTGCACCGTGCGGCGCAACGCCCTCTTGCCAGCGCCCCACAACGCCTACTTGTAGTAGGTGGCGATCTGGTCGCGCATGAACTCGAGCGCGAGCTGGGCGTTCATCTCCACCCAGTCGATGCCCATGCGCTGATGCTTCTCATTGAGCGCCGGATGGCAATACTCAAAGTTGATGAACCCCTTGTAGTCGATGTCCTTCATCGCCTTGACGAACACCGGGTAGTTGATCGGCGCGCCGCCCCAGTGAACCGGCTTGCAGAACGCCTTGCCGTCCTCGCCCCGGCGGAACTCGCCGCCAAAGTGCGAGATCGACTGTCGATTGCCGACCGCCAGCGCCGCCTCGCGCACAAAGTCGCTGTCTTGCGAGGTCAGCATGGGCACGTCGAGAACGCACTTGAGATACGGTGAGTTGACCTCTTCGACCAGGTCCAGCATATCCTTCCAGTGGCGCACCAGCGGATGATGGTTCTGCAGGGCCACCGTGACGCCAAACTCTTTGGCAAAGCCGGCTGCCTCGGCCAGGCAGTCGCGCACCATATCCCAGCGCTGCTCGCGGGTAACGCAGCCGTCAAAGGCGTGCCAGCCGTTGGCCGCGAACTCGTACGAGCCCACGCCCTGTAGCAGCGTGACGCCGGGCCACGCGGCGAACAAGCGCACCACGCCGCCGCCCAGCTCGCCACACAGGCGGCACTGCTCTTTGACCATCAGCAACTGGCACTCGCGGTGCTCGGGCACCGGGCTTGCAAAGTCGTTGTTGCTGGCCACGCCGCTGATCTCGAGGCCCAGGTCGGCCGCCTGCTTGACAATGTCCTTGCGCTGCGCAGCGTTCAGGTCCATCGGGTTGGCGTGGGGCCGTTTGCCGTCGAACTCGACGCCGTCGTACCCCATGCGCGCTGCCGTCTGCATGAACTCGCTCAACGTTTTGGCCGGCCCGTCATACCAGACACCCAGGAACGTGATACTGTACAATCCGACTTTCATCTTGCCCTCCTCTGGGCGCACACTCCTGAACACTCACTGCCAAGCGGCCCGATCGGCAACTATTGATCGGTCCGCACCATCACCTTGAGGCCCTGCTGCGCGGCGACGATGTCAAAGCCTTCCTTGACCTGCGCCAACGGCAACTCGTGGCTGATCAGCTCTTGCACCTTGACCGCGCCTTGCGACATGAACAGCAGGCCGCTGTAAAAGTCCATCGGCGTATAGTCATGGCTGCCGGTCAGCCGAATCTGCTTGTAGTGGATCACGTTCGGGTCCAGCGGGAAGGTGGTCGGCGGATAGGTGCCGGCGAAATAGTTGACCGACGCGCCGATGGCGGCCATCTCGAGCGCCTGCTCTTCGGCGCGACGATTGCCCACCGCCACGATGACGGCGTTGGCGCCATAGCCGTTGGTCAGGTCTTTGACGGCCTGCACCGCGTCGACCTCCCCCGGGTTGATGACCTCATCGACGCCCAGCTCCTTGGCCTTGGCCAGGCGCTCGGCGTTCATCTCACTCACGATCACGCGCGCGCCGCTGTGCCGCGCCAACTGCGCGTGCATCAGGCCGATGGGCCCCGCGCCGATCACCACCACGTCGTCGCCATAGTTGATCATCGTCCAGCGGTTGCCGTTGATGATGCAGGCCAGCGGCTCGGCAAAGGCGGCCTGGGTGTAGCTCAGGTTGTCGGGGATCTTGTAGAGCCCCTGTTGCACCGAGACGCCATACTCGCAAAAGCCACCGCGTGGCCGGTGTCGAGAGATGTTCTCGCAGTAGTTGTGCAGCCCCCGCACGCAATAGTAGCAGGTGCCGCACATCACGCGCCAGCTCGGCGCCACGCGGTCGCCCACCTTCCAGCCCTCGACGGCCGGGCCCACCTCGACGATCTCACCGGCCCACTCGTGCCCCGGGGTAAAGGGATAGGCCCGCCCGCCACGCGTGCCCGTGTAGGCGCGCAGGTCGCTGGGGCACACGCCACAGGCGTGGATCTTGATCAGCACCTCGTCGGGCGCCTGAATGCTGTAGCGCTCGATCTCCTCGACGCCCATCTCGCCGACGCCATAGATGCGGGCCGATCTCATCATCGCTGCCATATCATTGCTCCTCTCGCAGTTGCGTCCACTGGCCGTTGCGCCGCCCTAGAGCGGCAGTTTGATCGAGCGCCCCTCGCGGGCCGAGATGTAGGCCGCCTCGATGACCTCTTGCGTGTGTCGCGACCACGCGAGGCTGGCGGCGCCGTCGGCCTGCTTTTTCTCTTTGAGCATGGTCACAAAGTAGGCCGCCTCTTGAAAGTTGCGCGGGCCGCGCGGCCAGGTAAAGGTCTCCCAGGCCGGCTCGTCGCCGCTGTACTTGACGCGCGAGAACATCTGCGCGTCGTCAAAGCCCATCAGAATGGTGCCCTCGGTGCCATGCACCGAACGCCCGTAGGGCACGCGGCCGATCTGGCCCCACTTGGCATCGATCACGCCCAGCATGCCGTTCTCAAACCGCAGGATCGCCACGGCGTTGTCCTCGACGTCGGCGGGCAGGTACTTGCGCCAGCCCTGCTGCGTGGTGTAGCACGAGATCTCGGCCACGCGCCCGAAAAAGTCGGTGAACATCGAGATGGCGTAGCAGGCCTCGTCGACGAACGAGCCACCACCGTTGCGCTCGGCGTCGATCAGCCACTCGCAAAAGTAGCTCGACAGGCCGATCTCGATGGGGCCGCCATGGCCGATGGATGCCTTGGCCAGGTAGGGCTGGCCGATGCGCCCTTCGTTGACCCAACCCTTGATGGCCTGATAGCTATCGCCAAAGTAGGGATGGTAGGCCACCATCGCCAGGATGCCGCTCGACGCCACCGCCGACACGATGCGATCGGCTTGCGCCAGGTTCGCCGACATCGGCTTGTCGAGGCACACGTGAATGCCCCGCTCTGCCGCCGCCTCGGTGATGCCCGCCTTCATCGCGTTGTCGCCGCACACCACGATGGCGTCGGGCTTGACCTCGTCCAGCATCGCCAGGTGGTCGCTGTACGCCAGCGGAATCTCAAAGGTGGACTTGCCCTTGTCGCGCAGCTCCTCGTGCACATCCGACAGCGCCACAAGCTCGACCTCGGGCTGCATCCTGAACGCGCTGCCCATGCTCCACACATGGTCGCTGGAGAGGTCGACGATTGCGATGCGAAACTTGTCTGCCATGGTTCCTCTCTGATCCTACGGGTTGATGACGACCTTGATTGCGTTCGAGCTGCCCTTGTCGTCGGCAGCCGCGAAACCTGCCCCGATCTCGTCCAGCGGAAAGCGGTGCGTGATCAGCACCTGAGGCTGTAGCCGGCCATCGGCCAGCATGTCCAGCGCGACCTTGAACTCGGGCACGCCGTTCCACAGCGCATAGCTCCAGCAGGGGTGCAACGACACCTCGCGCCGATGGATCAGGCGCATGTTGAGCGCCTGCGGCTGCGAGTACATGCCGATGAACACCACCTTGCCGCCGGTGGCCGCCATCTGCAGCGCCGGCTCAAAGGTCGTGCCACGCCCGCCCACAGCCTCGACCACCACCTCGACGCCCTCGCCGCCCGTCAGGTCTTTGACGGCCTCGACCGGGTCGCAGGCGGTGACGTCGATGGCCGTCATGCCCAGCTTTTGGGCGGCGGCCAGCGTATGCGGCCGGTTGGCCAGCACAATCACCTGCCTGGCCCCGGCCTGGGCAAACACCTCGGCCGCCGTCAGGCCGATGGCGCCGGCGCCATACACCACCACCGAGTCCATCGGCGTCACGGGCGCCAGATGCAGCGCATGCACGCCGCACGAGTAGACATCCAGGATGCTGGCATCCTCGATGCTGACATCGTCGGGCAGCACAAAGACCTTGGCGGCGTCTTCGAGCGAGTACTCGGCAAAGCCGGTCGAGTGCACCTGCTGCCCATTGCGCTGGCCCAGCTCGGAGCACAGGTGATAGTCGCCGCGCCGGCAGTAGCGGCACACGCCACAGCCGATCAGGTGCCTCGGCTCGACGCCGACGCGCTGGCCCACCTTGAGGGTGGTGACGCCAGGCCCGACTGCCGCCACTTCGCCCGCCAGCTCGTGGCCATTGAGGCGCGGCCCGCCCGGCATCGGCGGCCGGTTGCCGCGATAGCCATGCAGGTCGCTGCCGCAGATGCCCGCGGCCAGCACGCGCACCAGCACCTCGCCCGGCCCTGGCTCGGGCGTGGGAACCGTCTCGACGCGGATATCGGCGCCACCATAGAACAGTGCAGCTTTCATCGGCTTCTCCTAATCGAATCTCGCCGGCAGGCCGGCGGGCAAGAGCGCCATGACGCCCCGCAGGCCCTCACACTCGCACCCCTCGACATCGGCGTCGCTGATGGTCAGCAGGCCCTGGCCGGTTTTGACCACCAGCCCCTGCCCGGCCACGCCCAACACCTGCCCGGGCTCGGCCGGCAGGTGCTCCATGCCCGGCACTGCCCCGGCCACCGCCGCGCGCACGTTCACGCGTTGCCCCGCCAAGAAGCTATAGCACGGCTGCGTCCAGCCGCCCTCGCCGCGCGGCATGGTCAGCGTGCGCACCCGCAGCGCCAGGTCGTCGGCCGTGCGCGTCCACCTGATGCGCGAATGCCACGGCTTCCAGCTCACATAACTGCTCTCGACACCCGGCACCTGATCTTGCGGCACCCGCGGCGCCCGGCCTTCGCGAATCAACGGCAGGTTCTCGGCAAAGATGCGATGCCCCTCTTCCGACAGCTTTTTCGACGTGGTGCGCCCGGTGTCGTCGGGCAGCACGGGGATGGAGCCGTGCGCAATGACATCGCCCGTGTCGATGCCGGGGTCAACAAAGTGCAGCGTGATCCAGTTGCGCTCGTCGCCACGGATCATGTGCCAAAAGCTCGGCGTCATGCCGCGGCCGGCCGGTAGCTGCGAGGGATGCTCGTTCACACAGCCCAGCCGCGGGATCTCGAGCAGCTCGCGCTTGAATATCACCGCATAGTGCATCGAGACGATCAGGTCGGGCGCCAGCTTGCGGATGATCTCGATGAACTCGGGCTTGTTGACGTCGCCCATCGCCGGCTGATAGACCGGCAGGTAGTTGCGGTCGGCCGTGAGCTTGACCGAGGTCTTGGGGTCGGCGCCTGGGCGGGGATCGCCCGGGCTGGTGACGACCGCCACCACCTCATCGCCCTGGTCCACCAGCTCTTGCAGACACAGTGCCCCCGTGTACCCGTTGACGATCGCTACCACACGCATGATCCATCTCCTTGTGAGACTGGCACTCGCGCATACAGCGGCGAGACGCGCTCTTCGAGCTCTGCGTACACCTCATAGATGCGCCCATACTGCTCGTAAGCTAACCGATCAGGCTCGGCCCTGTCAACGTAGCGCACGGTCTGCGCCACGCCCTCGGCCAGGCTGCCATACACGCCCGCGCCCACGCCGGCGAGGATCGCCACGCCCAGCGCCCCCGCCTCGATCTCCTCGGGGATGATGAGCGCCACGCCCGTAGCATCGGCGATGATCTGCCGCCAGATCGGGCTCTTGACGCCGCCGCCCACAGCCACCACCTCGGGCAAGCGCTCGTCGGTGAGCTGGTCATAGATCGACCGCAGGTGCAACGCACAACCCTCGAGCACTGCGCGCACCACCTGCGGCTGACGATGCGCCAGCGTCAGCCCAAACAGCGTCCCCTTGGCCAGCGGATCAGACACCGGCCCACGCTCGCCCATCAGGTGCGGCAAAAAAACCAGACCGCAGGCGCCGATGGGCACCTCTGCGGCCGCCTCGAGGTTGCGGGCATAGTCATCGCTGCGGGCGCCCTCGTCGCCGCGCCCGCTGAGCAGGTCGACGACCCACTTGAGCGCCGCGCCCGTCGTGGCCGTCGAGCCAAAGCGGCCCTTGCGGCGCTGCGGCGGCGCAATCCAGCTCGCTGTGCCGATGTACATGCAGGTAAGGTTGTTCTGGGTGGTGCCGGCGCCCAGGCGCGTGGCCGGCACGTCGCCTGCGCCCACCACCACCGGCGTGCCCGCCAACAGGCCCATCGCCGCGGCCGGCTCGGGCAGCAGGCCGCCGGCCACCGTCTCGGCCGGCACAATGGGCGGCAGCTTGTCGCGCGCCACGCCCACCAGGTCGAGGATCGGCTGGCTCCAGTCGCCGCTGCGCCCGTTGAACATGCCGGTGCCGCCGGCGTCGCCCGGGTCGGTGGCCACCTGGCCCGTAAGCCGCCAGCGCACATAGTCTTTGATGGGCAGGAACCAGCGCGTTGCGGCCACCAGCTCGGGCCGATGCTCCACCAACCAGCGCAGCTTGGGCGCCGACATGGTGGTGCTCATATGCGCGCGGCCAAAGAGCTCTTCGAGCAGCGCGCCGTGCTCGTCGCTCATCCAGGCCGCCTGCGGCGCGCACCGCTGATCCATCCACAGCATGGCGTTGTCGAGCACACGCCCCTGCGCATCGAGCGGCACCAGCGCGTGCTGCAGGCCGCTCAGGCTGAGGGCCAGCACCTGCTCGGGGCGCACCGCGGCAGCCTGCAGGCAGTCGCGCACCGCCCGCAGCGTCAGGTCATAGCGCAGCCCGGGCTCGACCTCGGCCATGTAGGGCCCCGGCGTGAGCACGGGCGGCTCGTAGCGCGCCTCGCCCACACGCCGTCCGGCCAGGTCGAACAGCATGGCGCGCACCGTGGTGGTGCCGATGTCGATGGCCAACAACAAGCCGTCGCGGTCCACTCGCGACGGCTCTGCAACCAAACCTGTATGCCCCATGCGCTACCCTCGCAGCAAGGTGTGTTGCCGGCTGTGCAAGAGAACGTTCACTTTCGGCCAGATACGCGCATTCTAGAGCACAGAATGCGGCGCTGTCAAACGCGCCCCACAGCAATCGCCGGCCACATCTGTTTAGCACACGTCGAGGCAGGCGTCAACGAGGCCATCGAGCGCCCCACACAAACGAGCCCCCGCAACATTGCGGGGGCTCTGAAGGGCGCGTTGGGCTCTAGCCCTCGGCGATGATGCGGTCGACGACCAACTGGCGGAATTCCCTCGACAGGCTCGCAAAGTAGGCCGAGAACCCGGTCACACGCACCACCAGGTCGGGGTACTGGGTGGGGTCCTCGTGGGCCTTGAGCACCGTCTCTTTGTCCATCACGTTCATGTTGATCTGGGTGCCGCCCAGCTTAAAGTGGGTCTTGATGAGATTGGCCACCTTCTCGACGCCGCCCTCATCCTTAGAGATGCCCGGATCAAAGTCGAGCTGCATCGGTGCGGTGTTGCCAAAGCCAGGCTGCACCTGCGCCACCGCCACGGCCATGGCGCTGGGCGCGCCGTCCTGGCGAAAGCCGGGGTCGGGGCTGGCGCCGTGCGAGATCGGCTCGCCGTCAAAGCGGCCGTTGGGCGTGGCCATCACCACCCTGCCCAGGCCGATGGTCTGCGCCCACGAAAAGATGCCGGGCACCACCAGGCGGCCCTCGGGCGTGGGGTTGTTGCGCACACAGTCGGTGAACGACTGGCTGATCTTGACGCCCCACTCGTCGCCCAGCGAGCCGCCCTGCCCGTAACGCTCCGAGCGCTTCATCATCTGACGCACGCGCTCGCCGTCGGGGCCGGCCCAGTTGTCCTTGAGGTGCTGCCAGATCTCTGGCCAGGTGACGCGCTTCTCGCGCTCGACGCGCTGCTCGAGCGCGGCGAACGAGTCAGCCACGGTGGCGATGCCGGTGGCGTCGCAGCACAGGTTGTAGAACTCGACGCCGCCCGCAGTCGCGTCCAGGCCCTGCTCGATGGTGCCGTGCGACAGCAGGTCCATCACCAGCTCGGGCATCACGTCGGCCATGTGGGCGAGATGAAAGTCCAGCGCCTCGCCGATGGTCTTGACCGCCTGCAGCTGATGATACTCGTACAGCTCCCACAGCCGGTCGAGCGACGGCTCGACGGTCTCGTCCGACATCATCTCTTTGATCGCCACGTCGAACACCTTGGCGCAACTGATCTTGATGATGTCGTTCATCGTGTACTCGCGGCCCGGGATCGCCGACCAGTGGCAACCCGAGTAGGCCCGCTCATAGCCCCAGCCGACGTCATAGCCGTTGCGCGCATAGCCCTTGGCCGTCTGCTCGACCGCCAGGAACTTGGGCATGCCCTTTTTGTCGTCGAACTGGATCTCGACACCGCGCTTCAGCAGGCCCTCGTCGACATTGTCGCCCACCGCCACGCCGACGTTGGCCGGAATGCCCATCTCGTGGGCGGCCTCCAGAATGAGGTACGAGACGCGGTTGGTGACGTCCTTCCCGCCAAAGTCAGGGCCACCGAGCTGCAGGTAGGCGGTGTCGCGCAGCAGCGAGCAGGCGATGTGGAACTTGGCCTCTTCATCGGTGAGAATGCCGGCCGCCGTGTCGCGCTCGTAGAACGGCGTCAACAACACGTCCATGCGCCCCAGAGAACCAGAGCCGTTGAACATGCGCGCTGACATGTCGAACCAGGTGAGCCACTGCACGGCCTCGCGGAAGGTCCGCGGCGGCTCTGAAGCAATGTGCTCGTTCATCTCGGCCATCTCGAGCAGGTTCTGCCGCCACTGCGGGTTCTGCTCGGTCTCGGCCTTGGCGCGGCAGGCGGCCGCGGTGCGCGCGATCCAGCTCTGGATGCCCAGCGCCACCTCTTCCAGGCCATCGTAGAACTCGGCCCCGTGAGGCGCGTTCAGCTCGCGGTACTTGGCGATCTTGTCGAGGATGCCGCCCCAGCCCAGCTCAAAGCCGATCTGCAGGTCCTGGCAAAAGTGCTGCTTGCCACCGATGCCGGCGCGCAGGTCGTACTTTTGGATGTCGGGCTTGAGGTGATCGTACGGAAAATCGGGGCTCCAGCCGACCTTGATGTACGAGTTGTAGTTGGCCATGTAGGCGCCGGCAATCGAGGCCACCGGGTCTACATAGGGCGGATGGGCGTCCAGCAGGTGGCGAAAGTTGCGCCCAACCAGCCGGGGCCCGAAAAAGCCACCACCAGCGTGACTGGTCTCGACCTCGACGCCATCGAGCAGCACGTCTCGGATCACCTCGCCCGAGCCGCTGATGGCCTCGGTCACCTTGCGACGCTCGGGCGGCGGCAAGACCTGCGCCCAGTCGTCGTGGTCCATCGCCCCGATGATCTCTTGCTTTTCCTTGGTGTCGCGCAGTTTTTGCTCGTGCAGGATCTTGATCCGCTCCTGATACGTGAGCTCGCGCACTGCTTCCTTCACTGTCATCCTATGCCTCCACGCCCATCGCGATGTGCCTGTCGCCGGCCCGCAAAGAAAGGACTGCGCCCGTAGGCCATGCAGCCCTGCACCGTTGCCGTTCTCAAGTTCTGCGCTCTATTATAGCGCACTCGTGGGCAGTTGACAAGACTCATTTTCCACAAAGAGGCGACAACCATAGGGCCAGCAGCCGGCGCCGCTGGCCCTGTCGCCCTCTCTACAGGTTAAAGTTGTTGGCGGCGTTCTGCACCAGCTCCACCTGATGCGTAAAGCTCGACCGCACGCCAGCATCCAGAATGGCCATCACCTCGAGGTTGAACTCCATGTCGATGGTGGTGTGCACCGGCTCGCCCGTCTTGATCGCGTGGATCAGCTCGCCTGCCACGGTCTCGCGGCCCGCCGGCAACGGCTCGTTCTCAAAGTCCTGCGTCTTGCCCGCGCCCAGGTAGGCGCGCACGAACTGGCCGTCGGGGCCGCTGAGCAGCACCGCCGTGCCGCGCGTGCCATACACGATGCCCGCGGGAATCTGCGCCCCGTCCCAGGTGGTCCACGAGCCTTCAAAGATGGCCATGGCGCTGGGGAACTGGGCCACGATCACCGAGTTGTCGTCGGCATCGCCATACTGGCTGTCGAGGTTGGTGCGTAGGCCCTGAGCCGACACGGCCTGTTCGCCCAGCCACCAGCGCGACAGCATGGCCCCGTAGCAGCAAAAGTCGAGGATCGAGCCACCGCCGGCTGCCACCTGGTGCCACCAGGTCGCAGCGCGCTCGGGGCCGGTCATCGGCGCGGCGTTCTCGCTGACGCCGGTGTGGTGCGCGCCCGAGCCCAGGGGGCCGGTGTGTCCGGCGCGCCACTTGACCTGCAGCGGCCGACCGATCACGCCCGAGTCGAGCACCTTCTTCATCATCCGAGCGGCGGGCGTCCAGGTCGTGGGCCAGTTGATGACCATCTTGGTGCCGGCTGCGCGCACGGCGCGCGCCATGCGCAGGGCGTCGGCCAGGCTCACCGCCATGGGCTTTTCGACGCACACATGGATGCCCTTGGCGGCGCAAGCGACCACCACATCGGCGTGCTGCGCGTTTTCGCTGGTCACCACGATGATGTCGAACTGCTCCTTGTCCAGCATCTCGCGCCAGCAGTCGTAGCTCTTGGGGATGCCCAGCTTTTCCATGAGCAGCTCTTTGTTCCACTCGCGGGTATACGGGGCTTTGCGGAGCTCGGCCGTGGCCGGCTCGGTGTCGGCGCAAGCCACCCACTCGACCTCGGGCCGCTCAGCATAGAGCTGGGCAACGTTGTTGATATGCATATGCCCGAAACCGATGATGCCGACCCTGAACTTGTCCATGTGAGAACCTCCGTGAAATGACCAGCTGTGGGCCGATTGCGTACCCAACACACATTGTACGCATGCCGCAGCGGTTGTCCAGCGTAGACAAGGAGTGCATAGCAGCATTCGCGTCAGGCGGGCCGGTGACGTGGCCGCGCGGAGACAAAAAAGAACTGGCCCAGGGGAGAAGGGCCAGTCCTCAAGCAGACGCCGCTGTCTATCGACGGCGACGCAGCACCGAAACGGCTACCGTAAAGAGCGAGCCCAGCCCGGCAATCCAGGGCAGCGCGCCAGCGCCGGCATCAGCCGCGCCGGTTGGCGGCAGCACAGGCGGCAGTGGCGGCGTGGGCACAGGCGTCGGCGTCGGTGGCACCGGCGTCGGCTTCTTGACCGAAGGCTTGCTGACCTCGATCGTCACGCTGTCCTCTGCCCGCACCTCTTGCTCACAAGGATCGAGCGCGGTCGCAACGGCCGTGTTGGTCAGGCTCTTGCCCTTGTCCTCAGACTGCACCTCGTACGAGCCATAGATCGTACCAAAGGCGCCCGGAGTCAGGTCACCGATGGATGTATCGGCCACGATGTCCAACATCAGGTCGGTCACCGTCACGTCGTACAGCGTGACGTTGCCCGTGTTGGTCACCTTGATGGCGTACTGCACCGTGTCACCCGACTTGGCCTTGCCCTCGAGCGTGGTGGTCTTGTCCACCGTCAGCTCGGCATCATAGGTCAGCCCGACCGTCACCTCGTCCGAGTCGTCCTGGACTTGCGCTCCGCAGGTCGCCACGCCCTCGGCGCTGGCCGTGTTGAGCAGACCGGTCCAGCAGATGTCCTCGACCGTCACCTCATAGCGGCCCGAGTACACCCACGTCTCATCGGGATCGAGCACCTCGTCCTCGTCGGTGTCGCCCGACTCGTACGTGAGCGTGCCCAGCATCGCATCGGTCACCTCGAGATCCTCCACACCGACCGGGCCGGTGTTGTCGACCTCGATGGTATAGTCGATGACGTCGCCCAGCGTGGCCGACCCGTCGAAATCGGTCGACTTGGTGACCTCGATCGAGGCCGAGCAGGCCACAACGATATCATGCGTCACCGAGTCCTCGCAGCCGCCCTCATCGGTCACCGTGAGCTCGACCGAGTAGGTGCCGGAGCCGGTGAAGGTGTGCGTCGGGTTCTGCGATGTGCTCGTCGCGCCGTCGTCGAAATCCCATGCCCACGCGACGATATCATCGTCTCCCGCTGTCGAGGTGTCGGTGAAAGTCACCTCCAGCGGCACGTCGCCGGTCATCGGCGATGCCGTGAACGCCGCCGTCGGGCCTTCCCACACGTTCACCGTGTGCGTCTGCGAGTCTTGCACGGGTGGCGCCTGAGCGTCGGTCACGGTCAGGGTCACGTCATAGCTCCCCGCGGCCGCATAGGTGTGCGACGGGCTCTGCGATGTGCTGGTGCCACCATCGCCAAAGTCCCAGGCATAGGTGTACGGCATCTCGCCGCCCGTCGTGTCATCGACAAAGTCGACGGTGCCGTCCGACAGGCAGACGTCATCGAAAGTGAAATCGGCCACCAGCGGCGCGGCGATCGGGGCCACCGCCTGCATGTAGCACTTGGAGGCCTGATACTCGGTGCAGCTCGTCGGGTTCGGGCACGCGCCGCTGCCGCCGGCCGTCCAGGCCACCAGCAGGTTGCGCAGCTCGACCCGCGCGCCACACGTCCACTCGAACGACACCAGCGACGTGTTCACGACTTCCTTGTCGCCCATGCTGTCGACGGCGCAGTGCTCGATGTGGCTGTGGAACACGCCATCCACATACAGGTCGCCCACCACGGTGACCTCATAGCGGTTCGAGTTCTGCGTGTTGGTCAGGGTGACCCAGATCCAGGCTGTGCTGGGCTCACCGGGCGTGCACGGATCAAGCGGTGTGTCATTCGTCTCGCCCTTGGCCAGGCGCAGGTTGCTGCCCACCACGTCGTTGGCGGTGCAGTTAAAGCCGCAGTCGGGGAAGGTCCCCGTTCCGGCGGGCCCCACTTCGCCCTCGGGCATGGGCGCCGCGTCTGGCGGCGTGCCCAGCACGATCTCGACCACCGGCGTCGGCGTCGGCTCTTCCACGGGCGGCGGCGGGTCAGCCGGGTCGCCCTCAGCAAACGATGGCACGATCAACGCCAGTGACAGGGCCAGAATCACCAGAGTGTGTAGCAGAAGCGGCAGCAAGTGTGGATCACGGCGGATACGTGGCGGCATGGCAGGCACTCCTTTCCCTTCCCACATCAAGGCCCACTGCTTCCATCCCCCGACGGGAGCAGCCCCCTGGACCTTCAGTTACCATGATACACGCACTAAACCCTGCAAGTCAATCACTTTTCGGCTGCAAACGACCGTGTTCCACCCGAAAAGCAGCTCGACGACCCACTCGTCGTCGTCACTCCACGGCCGTGAGCCCCAACACAAAGTAGCCAGGGAACGCCGTCTGCGGCTCGTCAGGTTGACGCCCGCTGCACAGGATCATGACAAACGAGCGCTCGGGCTGTTGCAGCCCCCCCAGGAACAGGCTGATGTCTCCCGGGCTGGCATCATAGGGGGCGCGCTCGGCGTGGCCCATGCGGGCCGCCTGCGACACCACAAAGTGCGTACGCGTGGTGCCCTGTGCAAACACGAACTCGCGCCCAACGAGCTTGGCCAAGTTGGCGTTGATGGTCTCACGGTTGTAGGGCGAGTACAGGTCACCTTCGAGCATCTGGCGGAGCGGCTCGGCCTCGAGTGCCTGACGCGTGGCCTTGAGCCGGCCCGAGTGCACGTTGAGCACAAAGGCGCCGCTCGGCAGGTCAGCATACACAAAGACGCTGCCGCCAAACTGACTGATGAACCGGGTGTAGGCCTGCTGCGTCGGCTCTGACACCAGCAGTTCCAGGTCGTAGAACTCGGTCCAGCCATCGCCGTCCAGGCTGGCCGGGTAGGCCATCGAGATGTGCCCCGACCCATCGCCAAAGTTGATGCCGCCACGAGTGTAGCGCACCGTGTCAACCGGCAGCGGCGGCAACGTGCGCGTGGGCGGCGGCGCTGCTCGCGTAGCTGTGGCCGAGCTGCGGGGTGTAAACGTGGGCCTGGGGGTGCGAGTCACCGTGGTGGTGGCCTGCGGCGTGGTGGTGGCCGTGAGCGTCGGGGGAATCTCTTTTTCGTTTCTGGCCGTCGGCGTCATGGGGGTGGCCGTGGCCGTGGCCTGCAGTGGGGCGGCCACCACCGCCTCTGGCGTGGCACGTCGACCACAGCCCGCTGCGATCACGGCGGCCAACATCAGTGTCACGAGTAAGGCTTTGCGCACTGTCTGCCTCTCACGATAGGTTGCCGCTATGATACGTCCAACAGATTGCGGCGCAAAGGGACTGGCCTCCCCCCCGGGGCCAGTCCCTCTGCCCCAGGCGCCCGTCAGCGACGACGACGCAGCCGGATCGCCAGCAGCGCGGTGGCGCCGAGGCCCGCCAGCAGAGGCCAGGCCAGGGCGCCGGTTCCGGCCACGCCGGTTGGCGGCAGCACGGGCGGCAGCGGCGGCGTGGGCACGGGAGTCGGCGTCGGGGGCACCGGCGTCGGCTTCTTGACCGAAGGCTTGCTCACCTGGATCGTCACGCTGTCCTCGGCCCGCACCTCTTTCTCGCAAGGATCGAGCGCGGTCGCCACAGCCGTGTTGGTCAGGCTCTTGCCTTTGTCCCCAGACTGCACCTTGTACGAGCCATAGATCGTCTCCGACCCGTCGGGCGCCAGATCGCCGATCGATGTGTCGGCCACGATGCCCAGCATCAGGTCGGTCACCGTCACGTCGTACAGCGTGACGTTGCCCGTGTTGGTCACCTTGATGGCATACTGCACCGTGTCACCCGACTTGGCCTTGCCCACGAGCGTGGTGGTCTTGTCCACCGTCAGCTCGGCGTGATAGGTCATGCCGACCGTCACCTCGTTGGAAGTGTCGGTCACCACATCCTCGCACGGGCTCAGGCCGCTGGCTTCTGCCGAGTTGACCAGCCCAGACCAGCAGACGTCCTGCTCGGCCACCTCATAGCTGCCGTCATAGACCCACACCTCGTCGACGTCCAGCACGCTGTTGGCGTTGTCGTCGCCCGAGACATAGGCCAGGTCGGCCAGCATGGCGTCGATCACAGCCAGATCGTACACGCTGACGTCGCCGGTGTTCTCGACCTCGATCATGTACTCGATGGTGTCGCCCACGGTGGCCGGCCCTTCGAACTCGGTCGACTTGGTCACCGTGATCTCTGGCGTCGAGGTGGTTGCGACCGTCACCTCGTTCGAGTCGTCGCTCACCGGGCTCTCGCAGGCAGCCATGCCCGTGGCGCTGGCGGTGTTGACGATGTCGCCGCAGATGTCGGCCTCGGTCACCTCATAGCTGCCCGTGTACACCCAGGTCTCGTCGACGTCGAGCACCTCGTCCTCGTTGTCGTCGCCCGAGACGTAGGTCACACTGCTCAGCAGCGTGTCGGTCACCTCCAGATCGGTCACCGTCACGTCGCCGGTGTTGGCGACCTCGATCGTGTACTCGATGGTGTCGCCCACCTTGGCCGGCCCCTCAAACTCGGTCGACTTGGTCACCGTCAGCTCGGGGCTGAACAGGGTCTCCACCGTGACGGTGTCGCTGACCGTGATGCCCTCGCCGCCACAGGGATCGTCCACCGTGGCGGTGGCGGTGTTGACGATGTCACCGCAGAGATCGCCCTCGGTCACCGTGTAGGTGGTGTCCTTGGACGCGTTGCCGCCATTGGCCGGCAACGTGGGCACCTCCCAGTAGAGGCCGGTCAGGTCGTCCTCGACGATGATGCCCGAGAGAGCGACGTCGCCGGTGTTGGTCACCGTGATCGTGTAGGTGATCTCGTCGCCAGGCTCGCCGATCGCGGTCGTGGTCGTCTTGACGATCTCGATGTCGAAATCGTACGTCACGTCCACCGACACTTCAGACGAGGTGTCATCGACGGTGTTTCGGCACGGATCCTTGGCCTCGACCTCGGCCGTGTTCAGGATGGGCGCGCAGATGTCGCTCTCGACGACATTGTAGCTGCCGGTGTACACCCAGGTCTCGTCTACGTCGAGCAGTTCATCGCCGTCGGTGTCGCCGGTCGGGCCGCTCGGCGTAAACTTGCTATCGCTCACCAGCACGTCTGCCAGGGCCACATTGCCCTCGTTGGTGACCGTGATGGTGTAGTGGATGGTGCCACCCACGCCGATGGTCTCGACGTCGGCTTCCTTGACGATAGCGATGTCGGCCGTATAGTCGGTCGTCACCGTCACCGAGTCGCTCTCGTCATCGCTCCACTGGCCATACTCGGCGTACACCGTGGCCGTGTTGTCGATGTCGTCGCAGACGTCGGCGTCGGTCACCTCATAGCTGCCCGTGTAGGTCCACGTCTCGCCCACGTCCAGCTTATTGTTGCTGTTGCTGTCGCCGACCGGGCCACTCAAGCTGGCGATCAACGTATCCTGTACAGCGGTGATGTCGAGGGCCACATTGCCCGTGTTCACGACGTCGATTTTATAGTAGATCGTATCGCCGGGCAGAGCGGCCTGGGTGTCGTGCGGAGCGAGCGCCCGCTTGTCGACGGTAAAGCCGGGCGCGGCGGTGGCCTCGACATCGTGCATCACATAGTGCATGCAGCCGTGCGCATCGGTCACGGTCAGTTTGACCGTGTAGGTGCCCACGGCGCTAAAGGTGTGGGTGGGGTTCTGTGCCGTGCTGGCGCCCCCGTCGCCAAAGTCCCACGCCCAGGCGGTGACGGCGCCGCCGTTGGGCGACCCCGCCGTCGACGTGTCGGTAAACGTCACCTCGAGGGGCGCCGGCCCACTCAGCGGCGTCGCTGTAAAGCTCGCCACCGGGCTGGCCCAGACATGCACCGTATAGGTCTGTGAGTCGCTCACCGGCGGCGTCTGCGCGTCGGTCACCGTCAACGTCACCTGATAGTCGCCCGCCGCTGTGTAGCTGTGCGACGGGCTCTGCAGCGTGCTCGTGCCACCATCGCCAAAGGCCCAGGCATAGCTGTACGGCATCTCGCCGCCGGTCGTGGCGCCGATGAAATCGACGGTGCCGTCCGACAGGCAGACGTCATCGAAGTTGAAATTGGCCACCAGCGGCGCGGCGATGGGCGCCACGGACTGCTGGTAACACTTGGCAGGCTGGTACGCCTGGCAGCTCTCTGGGTGCGGGCAGGGGCCGCCGCTGGCCGTCCAGGCCACCAGCAGGTTGTGCAGCTCGACGCGTGAGCCACACGTCCACTGGAACGACGTCAGCGCGACCTCTTTCGTCTCTTTGTTGCCGATGCTGTCGAGCGCGCAGTGTTCGACGCTGCTGTGATAGGCGCCGTCCACATACAGGTCACCCGCAACCACCACCGGGGCGCGCGTTGCGCCGGTGGTGGCTCTCAGCGTCACCCAGATCCAGGCAGTGACCACGTCGCCGGGCGTGCAGGCGTCCAGCGGAATGTCCGCAGACTGGCTCTTGCTCAACCGCAGGTTGCTGCCTTCCACGTCGTTGGCCGTACAGTTCCAGCCACAGTCGGGGAAGACGCCCGCCGCGGCGGGCTCCAGCATAACCTCGAGCGTCGGCTCGTACACCACCTCTGTCGGCGCCGGGGTGGCCTCATCGGCGGGCGGCGTCGGCTCGTCGACAGGCGGCGGTGTCGGTGTGGCATCCTCCGTCGGCTCCGGCGTCACCTCTTCGGTGGGCGCGGGCGTCTCAGAGGGTGCAGGTGTAGCCTCCTCAGTCGGAGGCGTCGGCGGCTCTTCCTCTTCACTGCTGGGCGCAATCCTCACTTCTGAGGCACCCACCCCGGGATCGCTGGCAGCCAGCACCGTAGGGATCACCGAGACGGCCAGCGACAGAACGACAACGATGCGCAGCAGTGTGACGAAAAGACGCAGGCGCGAACGAACGCGTGGCGACATGGCAAAAGCTCCTTTTCCCATCCACAGGCGGCCATCCCCTCGCATCCCCCCGATGCAGAAGGGCCTCCATGGCCGCTATCTCAAAGGCATTATAGGTTGCGTCTACGTCTAGTCAAGCCCTTTTCGGCGTTTCTGCGTAAATTTCCACCCCTATTGGAAAACTGGTCTCTTTTGGTGCGCTCTGCATTTACGTGGTACGCTGTCTACAGTCGCCACTGCAGCTCGCGGCCCAGCGGGTCGCCGGGCGCAAAGGGGCGCAGGCGAAACCGCAACAGGTAGCTGCGGTTAGGCAGCAACCGGTACTCGCGGTGCACCGTCACGCCTGCCGACACGTCGCCGCCTGCGCCGCGCTGACGGTGCCCCACGTTCACCGTGATCGCCTCGCGGCGCGGCAATTCGTGCCGGTGCTGCGCTGCCATCAAATCGTCCTGCGTGAACGGCCACGCGCTGAGGGTCAACAGCGTGCCGGCCTCGTCTACCAGCAACAGCCCTTCGCCATCCTGATCGGTCAGCGTGGCCCAACGCACATCGGTGCGGCTGCCGCTCTCTTGCGGCCGCACATACCGTGCGACCATCTCCTCGACGGCCAGCGAGTAGATGCCCACCGGCGCCCCCTGCCGCCGATCCCACATCGTTTCATGCGGGCCACGCCCGAACCAGGTGACGCGCTCGTAGGCGGCGGGCATGGCAAACTGCATACCAAAGCGCAGCAGCTCGCGCCGCGGCACCAGTTCGGCCTCGACCACCAGGTCGCCGCTGCCAAACAGTGTGTAGTAGATGGTCAGTGGCGTGCGCGCCAGCGGCAGGGCCATCTGCGCCCGCACGCTCACCACGGCGTCGTCTCGCCGCCCGATCTCGAACGAACGCAGCCGCCTGCGCGCCCAGGCCCTCGGCCAGGGGTCGCGCACGAGCGGCGCGAGCGCCGGCGCCATCATCGCCAGCGAGAGGTCGTTATCGGTCGGGGCGCGCGTCAGATTCATGGTCAGCGGCCCGGCCAGCAACTCGCGGCCACCGCTCTGCAACGAGACCAGCTCGCCGCTCTCCTTGTCGAAACGCACCGCCACGCTCTCGGCTTCGAGCGTCAGCCAGCGCAGGTCTTGAGACATGGCGATGGGCGCCATCGCCGTCAGGTCGAGCGACTGGATGCGCTGCTCACCGCCCGGCAGAGCGAACTGCTCCCACGCCACCACGTGCCCGGCCGGCGCCCAGGGCGTCGCCTCGCGCAGCCGCAGCTCGACATGCAGGTGTCGCTCGCGCCCCCGCCGTCGGGGCGCCTCGAGCTGCAGCTCGATAGTCGCTTCGCCTCGCGGGCCGACGTCCAGTCGCGGCAGCTCGCCGTGGGCGGCGGTGATGCCGTCCACCATCAGGCGCCACTGCCCCGCCAGGTCATCGAGCGCTGCGAATGCGCGCCGATTGCGCAGCAGCAGCCGCAGCGGCTCGGCGCCCTCCAGGGCGATCTCCACCGGCTGGTAGCCCTTCTTGACCTCCAGCAGCGCCGGATGCGGCGTGCGGTCGGCGGCCACAACGCCATTGCAGCAGAACACGCCGAACTGGTACTCGTCGCCGCAGTCGCCGCCATAGCCCCACAGCACCCGGCCATCGGGCAGCTCACGGCGTATGGCCTGGTCGGCCCAGTCCCAGATGAACCCCCCGATGCACTGCGGATAGCGGTCGAACAGCGCCAGGTACTCGTCCAGGTTGCCCAGGCTGTTGCCCATGGCGTGGGCATACTCGCACAGCAGCAGCGGCTTGTCGCCGACCGAGCGCGGGCCCACCTTGAGCGCGCGCCAGTCGCCCTCGAACAACAGCAGCGTAAGGCGCGGCGGCGAGCCACCCAGCGCGATCCGCTCCCACTGTGCCGGCGTGGCATACATCATGCTATAGACGTCGGTGTACTCGCCCAGATGGTCGCCTTCATAGTGGATCGGCCGCGTCGCGTCCAGCGCCCGCGCGGCCGCCGCCATGGCCGCAAAGCGCTCGTCAGAGCTGGACTCGTTGCCCAGCGACCACATGATAACGCAGGGGTGGTTGCGGTCGCGCAGCACCATGCGTTCCATGCGGTCGACCATGGCAGCCCGCCAGCGACGATCGCCGCGCATCGCCCGGCGTGCGCCGTGGTTCTCCACGTTGGCCTCGCCCAGCACGTACAGGCCGTACTCGTCGCACAGCTCCAAAAAGCGCTCGTCGGCGGGATAGTGCGAGGTGCGCACCGCGTTGATGTTGTGCCGCTTCATCAACAGCACATCCTGCAGCAGCCGCTCATAGGGCATGGCGTGCCCGCCCTCGGGATCCCAGTCGTGGTGGTTGACGCCCAGCAGCTTGATAGCCTGTCCGTTCACCCGCAGCTCGCGGCCCTCGATGGCCACCTCGCGAAAGCCATGGCGCGAGAGGCGCGTATCCACCGGCTGGCCCAGGGCGTCGATGAGCGTCAGCATGACGCGATAGAGGTGTGGCGTCTCGGCCGTCCACTGCAGCGGTCGCTCGACCCACAACGACAGGCCACACAGGCCCTCGTCCTCGAGCGGCGTGACCGGCTCTGCTGCCTCGGCCACCAGCTCGTCGCGGCCGTCGAGCACGCGCACCAGCACCGACCAGCCCTCGAGCGCGATGCGCTCGGGATTGCGCACGCGCACGTCCACCAGCAGCTCGGCGTCGAGATAGGCGTCGTCAAAGCGCGTGCGCACGAACCAGTCGTCGAGCCGCACGGCGGGCGTCGCCAGCACGCGCACCGCGCGAAAGATGCCCGAGAGGAACCACATGTCCTGGTTCTCGAGATACGACCCATCGGACCAGCGGTAGACGGTGACGGCCAGCACGTTGGGCTCGCCATAGCGCGCCTGCGCGGTGATGTCGAACTCGGCCGGCAGCATGCTGTCCTGGCTATAGCCCACCGGCTCGCCATTGACCCACACGTGCATGGCCGAGGCCACCCCGCCAAAGGAGAGGATGATGCGTCGTCGGCGCCAGTCATCGGGCAGCGTGAACTCGCGCCGATAGCAGCCCACCGGGCTGTTGGCGCGGTCGATGCGCGGCCGCGGGCACACACTCAGCGAGGGCGGCAGGTTGCCCGGGGCATACACCGGCCGCCCGTAGCCCTTCATCTCCCAGTTCGAGGGCACCTCGAGCTCGTCCCAGTCCGACAGGTCGGCGTCCACCTGCTCGTAGCCTGCGGGGCGGTCGTCAACCCGATCACGGTAGCAGAACCGCCATCTGCCGCCCAGGTCCATAGCCAGCGATGGCTCGCCACCGCGCAGGGCCTCGGCGCTATCGGCATAGGGCAGCGAGGTGCAGCGGCCGGGCAGCTTGTTGCGGCCAAAGACGGCGGGATTCTCCCAGTCGGGCGCCATGCGGCGTGGGCTCATCGCATCGCTCCTTGCCAGTCGGTCGTCGCCTGCAGTGTAGCCGCGGTGCGGCGTGCTGTCCACCACCATAGAGTGCCGTGGTCTCCAGTCTTGACACTCCCATGCCGTTGGCCTATCCTGCGCCCACAAGCCACCAGCACCTGATCGCCATGGAGGGAGATACGATGGCTGCGAGTGTCTATGCAAGCGTGGATCTGGGCGGCACCAAGATCGCCTGCGCCTTTGCCGATGCTGAGGGCGCCGTGATCGCCGAGAATCGCGTGCCCACCGAGGCCCACGAGGGGCCACGTGCCGTGGTCGACCGCATGGCTGCCCTCATCAACGACCTGTCCGCCTCCACCGGCATCAAGCCCGAGGGCGTGGGCATCGGCGTGCCTGGCCTGGCCGATCTGGCCAACGGCATCGTGCGCTTTCTGCCCAACCTGCCCGGCAAGTGGCCCAACGTGCCCGTGCGCGACTGGCTCGCGCCGCAGGTGGGCTGCCCGGTCTATCTGCTCAACGACGTGCGCACCGCCACCTTGGGCGAGCTGGTCTTTGGCCACGGCCGCACCGCCACCACCATGGCCTTTTTCGCCGTGGGCACCGGCATCGGCGGCGGCGCGGTGATCAACAAGCGCCTGCACCTGGGGGCGATGGGCGCTGCCGGCGAGTTCGGTCACCTGGTGGTGCTGCCCGGCGGACCGCTATGCGGATGCGGGGCCCACGGTTGCATGGAGGCGCTCGCCTCGGGCCCGGCCATGAGCGCCGAGGGCATGCGCCTGATGCTCATCGGCAATGCCCCCAACCTGCACCGCATCGCCGATGGCGACCTGAACCGCGTCAACCCGGGCACCATGCTGCAGGCCGCCCTCGAGGGCGATGCCCCGGTGCGCGATGCCATCGAGCGCGCCGCCTACTACCTGGGGCTGGGCATCTCGCAGGTGGCCCACACGCTGCACCCTGACCTGGTGGTCATCGGCGGCGGCGTGGCCAACATCGGCGACATCCTGTTCAACAAGGTGCGCGCCACCCTGGATGAGCAGATCAACATGTTCCCGCCCGAGTCGGTGGCCCTCAAGCCCTCGTTGCTGGGCGACCGCGCCGGCATGCTGGGCGGCATCGCCCTCGCCCTCAAGCAGGGCGACGTCGCCTGACCCCACCCTGGAGGCACCATGGACTATACCTATCTCGATATCGCCAAGATGATCGACCACTCGCTCCTGAACCCGATCATGACCGATCAGGAGCTCGAAGAGGGCTGCCAGATCGCGCTCGAGTACGACACCGCCAGCGTCTGCATCAAGCCTTACTATCTCAAGCGCTGCGCCGAGCTGCTGCGCGGCTCGACGGTGGCCGCCTCGACCACCTGCGGCTTTCCTCACGGCGGCCACAACACCAGCATCAAGGTGGCCGAGGCCAGGCAGGCCCTCGAGGACGGCGTGCAAGAGCTCGACATGGTCTGCAACATCGGCAAGGTGCTCTCGCTCGACTGGTCCTACGTCCACGACGATATCGCCGCTGTCTGCGATGTCATCCATGGCGCCGGCGCGCGCCTCAAGGTCATCTTTGAGAACTGCTTCCTGCAGGACGAGCACAAGATCAAGCTCTGCGAGATCTGCGGGCAGATCGGCGTCGACTGGGTCAAGACCTCCACCGGCTATGGCACCGGCGGCGCCACCTTGCACGACCTGGCGCTGATGCGCAAGCACTCGCCAGCCTCGGTGCAGGTCAAGGCCGCCGGCGGCGTGCGCGACCTGGACGCCCTGCTCGAGGTGCGCGCCCTGGGCGTGACGCGTGTGGGCGCCACTCGCACCGTGGGCATGCTCACCGAGGCCAAGCGCCGCCTCGGCCTGCTCTAGAGTTTGCGATTCGCATAGCCAGCGCGGCCCGCCGCTTCTGCACGGTGGGCCGCGCTTTTGAGAGGGGTGCGCCCGTGACCAGCGCCGAACTGCCCCATCGGCCCACACTGCGCCGCCGCCGCTGGGAGCCATGGCTTCCGGCGCTGCTCTTGTGCGCGCTGCTGGCGGGCTTTGTCTGCTTCCAGTGGCCCGCTCTCGACAAGGCCTACTGGGAATATGACGAGGGGCTGAACGTCATCAAGGCGCAGCTCGTCGGCCAGGGCTACTGGCCGCACCGTGACATCTGGTCCGATCAGCCGCCGCTACTCACGCTGGCGCTCGCTGCGGCATTCGCGCTGTTCGGCCCCAGCGTGGTGGTCGGGCGCGCGCTGCTGCTGGCCTGCGCCGTGGGGCTCATCGCCGCCACCGCCTGGGTCGCCGCGCAGCTGGGCAACCGCTGGGCCGGCCTGGGCGCCGCCATACTGCTGGCGCTCTCGCCGCTGGTGCAAGAGCTGGGCCGCACCATTCTGATCGGCCTGCCCGCCGTGGTGCTGGGCGTGGCGGCCATCGGTTGCGCGCTGCATGTGCAGCAGGCGCCGCGGCCGCGTTGGCTGCTGCTGGCAGGCCTCTGCTTCGGGCTGGGGATGCTCGTCAAGCCGCTCATCGCGCCCTACTACCTGCCGCTGTTGCTGCTGGCGGGCTGGCCCGAGGCGCGCTCGTGGCGACCGCGCTGGCGCAACCTGCTGGCGCTGCACGCAGCGCCGTCCGTCCTGCTGGTCGCGACCGCGGCCATACTGGGCCCGCGCTCCTTTTTCGGGCAGGTGGTGGGCACCTTTGCCGACGCGCGCGAGTCCTACGGCTTTTCGCTGGCCGCCAACCTGCTCGAAGTGCGCGCCTCGTTAGGCGGCGGCTACTATCCAGGGCTGATGCTGCTGGCGTTGCTGGGCGCAGCGGCGCTCGTGTGGCGGCGCAGCCCACACCGCCTGTGGGCCATCGTCTGGCTGGTGGCCGCCGCAGTCGCGATTGTGTGGCACACGCCACAGCGCTGGCACGAGCACCTGCTGCTGTTGCCCCCCTGTGTCACTCTGGCCGCAGCCCTGCCCGCCCAGCTCCGGCGCACTAGCGGCGGTCGCGTGGCTCACATCGCCTGGTGGGCCGCAACAGCGGTGGCGCTGCTGCTCCTGGCGCTGGGCCTGCCGGGCACGCTACGACAGGCGCTCGCCGCCCGCGAGGCGCCGCTCAAGGCCGGCTTTAAGGCTGCCGAGAGCCAGCTCGCGCTGAACCTCTTGTACGAGCACACGGCTCCTGGCGACACCATCATCGTCGACGACCCTATGCTGGCCTTTGAGACCGGCGCCACCGTGCCGCCGCTGCTGGCAGTGCCCTCGTTGCGCCGCCTCAAGAGCGGCGGTGGCATCTCGTCTGACGACCTGATCGCCATCTGCCAGCGCCAGCCGGTGGCGGGGGTGCTCTTTTGGGAGCAGCGCCTCGAGCGCCTGCCCGAGTTCCACGAGTGGGCGCGCACCCACATGGCGCTGCGCGCCATCAAGACGCGCCGCTGGTTCTACCTGCCTGCCACGCCCCACTGGCCGCAAGAGGCCTGCGCGCCCGATGGCCTCTGCCTGCTAGGCAGCTCGGCCGAGACGCTGGCGGTGGACGCCGGGCGGCGGCTCACGCTGGCCCTCTACTGGCGCGCCACAGCCGACGTGAAGGCGCGCCATACATTGTTCGTGCACCTGCTCGATGACGCCGGGCAGCTCTGGGGGCAGGTCGACGTCATGCCTTTTTTGCTCACCGACGAATGGCGCGCCGGCGACATCATCTACACCGAGGTCGAGGTGCCCGTCAGCCGCGACGCGCCGGCCGGCCCCAAGCTCCTCTCGGTAGGCTGGTACGATCCCAACGGCGACCGCCTGGCCTTTGCCGACGGCCAGGGGCAGCCGCTACCGGGCAAGCAGATCGCCCTGATGCCGCGGCCCGTCGTGCGCCGCGAGGCGCCGGCGTCCGCACCGCCGGCGCCGGCCCTGCCCGTCGATGCCCCCTTCGGCGACCTAGCTCGCCTGCGCGGCTACAGCCTGGCGCCTGCCGATGGCGGGCGCGCCCTCGACGTGACGCTCCACTGGCAGGCGCTGCGCGGCACGCTCACCAGCTACAAGGTGTTCGTGCATCTGGTGCAGGCCAGCCCCGCTGGCGAGACGATAGTCGCCCAATCTGACCAGGAGCCAGGCGCCGGGCTCTGGCCCACCACCGGCTGGCGCGCCGATGACCAGGTTGTCGACACGCATCGCCTCGCCCTGCCCGAGTCGCTGCCCACCGGCGCACGGCAGCTCTATGTGGGCCTGTACGATCCCACCACCCTCGAACGCCTGCCTGCGAGCGTCGCCGGCCAGCCCCGCGACGACGGTCGCATTCTGCTGGCCACGCTAGCGCCCGACGACTTGCACTAGCGTCGCCCCACGAACGCCACTGCGCCAGACGCAAACAGGGGAAGCTTTCGCTTCCCCTGTTTGTATCCTCGGCGCGCCTAGCGACCGGCGGCGATGGCCTCTACGTCGGCCTCGACGGTCGCGGTCGGCTTGATGTCAAAGTTCTCCACCAGCACCTTGGTCACGTTGGGCGACACGAACGCCGGCAGCGTGGGCCCCAGGCGGATGTGCTTGACGCCGATGGCCAGCAGCGCCAGCAGCACGATGACCGCCTTTTGCTCGTACCAGGCGATGTCGTACGAGATGGGCAGGTCGTTGACGTCGCTCACGCCCAGCACCTGGGCGAGCTGCTGCGCCACATAGATGAGCGAGTACGAGTCGTTGCACTGGCCCGCATCGAGCACGCGGGGGATGCCGCCGATCTCGCCCAGCGCCAGCTTGTTGTAGCGATACTTGGCGCAGCCCGCCGTCAGGATGACGTGCGTCTGCGGCAGGTTCTCGGCCACCTCGGTAAAGTACGACCGCCCCCGCTGGCGCCCGTCGCAGCCGCCCATCACCACCAGTCGGGTGATGGCCCCGGCCTGGATGGCCGCGATGACTTTGTCGGCCACCGACATGATGGTGTTGCGCGCAAAGCCGATGGGGATCGTGCCGCTCTCGAGCTCACGCGGCCCCGGCAACGCCCTGGCCGCAGCGATGAGCGCGCCAAAATCCTTCTGCTCGCCCGGCTTGCGGTCGGCGATGTGCGTGCAGCCCGGCCACCCCGCCATGCCCGTGGTGTAGAGCCGGCCCACATAGCTCTCGGCGGGCGGCACAATGCAGTTGGTTGTCATCAAGATCGGCCCGCCAAAGGCCTCGAACTCGCTCCGCTGGTGCCACCACGAGCCGCCATAGTTGCCCACCAGATGGGGGTGCTGCTTGAGGCCAGGATAGGCGTTGGCCGGCAGCATCTCGCCGTGGGTGTACACGTTCACGCCAGAGCCCGCGGTCTGCTGCAGCAGCTCGTCCAGGTCGCGCAAGTCGTGGCCGCTCACCAGAATGGCCGGCCCCTCGCGCACGCCCAGGCTCACCTGCGTCGGCTCGGGATGGCCGTAGGTCGAGGTGTTGGCCTCGTCCAGCAGGCGCATCGCCTCGAGGCCCATTTGGCCGGTCTTGAGCACCAGCGCCACCAGATCGCTCACGGCCAGGTTGTCGTCGAGAGTGGCCAGCAGCGCCTCCTGGATGAACGCCAGCAGGTCCTCGCTCTGATGGTCGAGCACATAGGCGTGGTCGGCGTAGGCCGCCAGGCCCTTGACGCCATAGATGGTCAGCTCGCGCAGCGAGCGCACATCCTCGTCCAGCTCGGCGTCGGCCATGATGCCCACCGTGACCGCCTTGCTGAGCAGCGCCTCGACGTCGTACGACGCCGGCGTCCACGTGGCGGGCTCGGGCAGCGCGTGAAAGCAGGGCTTGCCGTGCTTGGCGTGGCAAGTGGCCTGAGCCGCGGCCTTGAGGGCGTCACGCCGCTCGATGGCCTCGCGGATCAGCGCCACAAAGCGCGCCTCATCAAAGTTGGCGTTGGTGATGGTGCTGAACAGCGCCTGAGCCACAAACAGGTCGGTCTCGGGGTGCACCACGCCGAGCACTTTGCGGCCGTTGGCCCCCCAGAACGAGATGCCCTTGAGCGCCCAGACGAGCAGGTCCTGCAGGGCAGCCACCCGCGGAGACTTGCCGCAGACGCCGCTGGCCGTGCAGCCCTGGTTGCGGGCCGTCTCCTGGCACTGGAAGCAGAACATGTCCATGCGATCTTCCCCTTGCCTACAGCAGTTGTGTGCCCGTGGTCTGCGCCGGCGTCTTGACCACCAGAACGCGCAGCTCGCCATCGCCATGGTTCACGATGCGGTGCTTGATGCCCGCCGGATTGTGCACCAACGCGCCGGCCGGCGCGACCTCGCTCTCGTCGCCGATCTCGACCTGGGCCACGCCCTCAATCACAAAGAAAAAGGCGTCCACCGGGGTGATGTGCCAGCGCAGCTTTTCGCCGGGCTTGAACGTGAGGTAGGACACCTGCACGTACTCGGTGCTGTGCACGGCTCGCGCTACAATGCCATGGGGGTTGGGGCTCTCGGGCTGTTGTTCAGCGATGACGACCTTCACAGTTCCTCCGATTCGTCGAGGCGCCTGCGGCCATGATGATCTCGAACACCAGCGAGACGGCGCCCACCGGGCACACGTCCTCGCAGATGCCGCAGTACACACAATCGAGAGCGCGCACGATCTCTGGCCGGCCCTGCACCCATCGCGCCGCCGAGGTGGGGCACTCTGAGATGCAGCGGCCGCAGAGGTTGCACAGCGCGCGGTCGATTTCGGGCACGGGCATCAGTTCTGGCATCAGGCACACTCCAAGTGTTGGCCCCAGTGTAGCACGCTCGCCACGGCCTGGCTGTGACCGCGGTCACAATGTCAGGAATCGGCCAGCCGTCGCAGCGCCTCGGCGTCGGCGATCACCAAACGCTGGCGCTCCTGGCTGATGAGTCCCTCTTGCACCAGGGCGCGCAGTTGGCGGCTCACCACTTCGCGGGCCGTGCCCAGCCGGGTGGCGATCTCGGCATGCGTCCAGCGGGCCGGCGTGTGACCAACATCGTCGTCGGCCTGCGTCAGCAGAAAGCGGGCCAGTCGCTGGCGCACCGATCGCAAGCTGAGGTCGGCCACCAGCTCTGAGAGGTGTCGCGCCTGCGTAGCCAGGGTGCTCATCACGGCCATGGCCAGCGCGGGGTCGCTGGCGGCCTGCTCGGCAAAGGCGCGCCCGGGGATCGAGGCCAGCCTGGCCTCAAGGCTGAGCACCGCGACGTTGGCGGGGGCGCGCCGGTCGGCCGCAAACGCGGCCGGCAGGGTGTGCACGTCGCCGGCGCCCACCAGCACCATCGTCTGCTCGCGCCCGTCGGCGTCGGCCTTGTAGACGCGCACGGTGCCGGCCAACACAAAGATCACCGGCGCTTCGGCGTCGCCCGCCGAGCACACCAGCGCCCCCTGCGACAGCGTGCGCGTCGTGCCGAGGCTCTCGAGCCTCGCCAAGACCGCCGGCGCCGCGCCTCGCAGCAGCTCTGTCTCTCGCAGTCTCATGGCTTGCGTCTCACTGTTGCTCACGCCATAGGATAAGAGCACTGCGCCGTGCGATCAAGTCGGCGCTCGAGGCGATGCGCGCCGATCAGGCCTGGTTCGGGCCGTTGGCCGCGATGGCCAGAGCGGCGCTATCGGTGCAGTGGCGCCCGACGCGAGCGCAGGCCTCGTCGAAGGGCAGCCCCAGCACCTCACAGGCCTCAGACACCAACGACGCGCGGGCCTGGCCCAGCAGTTCGGCCTCGTTCTCGTTGAGGTCGGCACTGAGCGAGACCACGGTGAGCTCCACCGCGACGCGCGCCACCTGCTGCACGTCGCCCTGCGCCACGGTGCGCGACCACGTGGAGCGCCGCCGCTCGCGCTTTTCCAACAGGTCGTCGACGTCCATCTCACTGTGGTCCGCCTCGAGCGCATCGAGCAGTCGCGTGCGCCGCGCCATCTGCTCCAGCTCCAGGTCGACCTCGGCCAGGGCCTCGGCATCGCTGATGCCCTCGGCCAGGGCCACTTCGCCGGCCAGCAGATGACGGCCGTGGTCATACAGCGTCATGTCGCGCATGCCGAGCCGCTTGCGGTCTCGCAGCATGCACAGCCAGGTGACCACACGCACCACCTGTCGGAATCGGCCCTCCTTGAGCATCTCGGTGTACAGCTCAAAGCGACGCGCATGGTCCTCTTCGATGTCGTTCCAGTCGGCCTCGGCCAGCACCTCCTCAAAGATCTGCCGCAGCCGGCGCCGCGAGCGGATCTCGCGCAGGCCGGTGGCGTCTGCGCGGTCGACTGGCACCATCACGCGCATGGCCTTTGAGGGGATGTCGATGACATAGTAGCGCTGCGAATGCTCGCCGATGCGTTTGCGCTCCACCTCTACAATGGTGCCGGCCCCATGGTTGGGGTGCACCACGTCGCTGCCCACCTCGAACAGAGCCACTCCAGATAGCGCGGTCTGCTCCATTGCTCTAGTATCTCCGCATAACGTCACGCCGGGTGGTCTTTTGGCTCTTGCGCCGCTTGCGCGCGGCATTCCGCTTGCGGATCTGCGAGGGTTTTTCGTAAAAGCGCTTGCGTCGCACCACCGTCAGGACTTTGTCTTGCTGCACGGCCTTCTTGAAGCGGCGGATCAACTGCTCGATCGACTCGTCCTGGTGACGATAGACAGACGTCATAACACAGACCTCCTGTAGGTGCTGGGGAGCATCCTGCGCAGGCTGCCGCGCTGGCCAACGTCACATCGCATGGATGCGGCGGCACGCGTGTGCCGCGTCGTGAGATCAACCGGGGGCGAACGAAACGGTCAGAGGAGCAGAGCCACGTGGCAACGGTTGGCAAATGGTCAGCCGTCAACGGAACGCGGGTGAAAGCTTGGGACTGGTCACGATCGCGCCACCCAGGGCGCATGTCGCCCGCTGCCTGGCACCTCCAAAAGACGATATCGCTCTCGCATCGGCAGCCCGTGCGACGATGCACGTGCTGAACTCGAACCTGATTATACCATCAACGCCCGCTTTGGCCAAGACGCGCTCAGTGGTTATGTCGAATTCACTTCAGCCGCACTGGCGCGGGCGGTCGCGCTGCCCGTCGATACACTGCAAAACGCAGGCTCGTTTTTGACAGCTCGAGGCCATCTCCGTATCATTTAGCCGTCTAATCTTTAGCCGGTTGACTAATAGCCGACACATCCCAGGGGGTGCAATGCATTCGACCAACGACCAGGAGACAATCGACATGCTGCTGGCCCAGGTGGGCCACCTGCAGCATGCGCTGGTGCATCGCGGCATCGAGTCGTTTGGGCTCTACCGCGGCCAGCCACGCATGCTGCGCCTGCTGTGGCAAGAGGATGGCCTGACCCACTCTGACCTGGCCAACCGAATGCGCGTCCAACCCGCGACCATCTCCAAGATGGTGCAGCGCATGGAGCGCAGTGGCTTTGTCGAGCGCCGGCGCGACGATGCCGATGAGCGCGTATCGCGCGTCTTTCTGACCGCTCGCGGCCGTGATGTGCAGGGGCAGGTCGAGGCGTGGTTCGCCGATTTCCAGGCCGGCTACACCACCGGCCTCTGTGATGAAGACCTCGTCACCCTGCGGCGGCTGCTGCGCCACATCCGTGACCGCCTGCTCGCCCGCTACATGCCCGATTGTGCTTGCGGCGGGCCCTCGCTACCCGTACCGCCCCAGCCCGATGTCGCCGAGAGGAGCGTCTCCAGCGCATGAACAACACGCTACGTCTACTGCGCTATCTCAAGCCCCACTGGCGCCTGGCCCTGGCCGCGCCACTGCTGATGCTCGTCGAAGTGGCCATGGACCTGGTGCAGCCCAGCCTGCTGCAGCGCATCATCGACCAGGCCCTGCCCACCCTCGACCTGACGATCATCCTCAAGAGCGGCGCCCTGATGCTCGCCGCAGCCAGCGTGGGCGCCGTCGGTGGCCTGGGCTGCACCATCGCAGCCATGCGCGCCGCACTGCGCACCGGCGGAGATCTGCGACAGGCCCTGTTCCGCCAGGTGCAGAGCTTTTCGTTCGCCAACCTGGACGAGCTCGAGACCGGCCAGCTCGTCACCCGCCTCACCAGCGACGTGACCGCGGTCGAGCAGCTCACTCAGATGGCCCTGCGCATGATGGTGCGCGCGCCTCTGCTCCTCGTGGGCAGCCTGATCATGTCGATCATCACCGCGCCCTCGCTTGCCTGGGTCTTTTTCGCCTTTATGCCGTTGCTGCTGATGCTCGTCTGGTGGGTGGTGGTGCGTGCGCGCCCCATGTTCCGCCGCGTGCAGAGCTCGCTCGACCGCGTCAACGAGACCATCCAGGAGAACCTCTCGGGCATCCGCGTGGTCAAGGCCTTTGTGCGGCGCTTTCACGAGGATGAGCGCTTTGCACGCGTCAATGAGGACCTGATGCACATCAGCGTCCGCGCCTTTCGCATGTTCGCCATCGTCTTTCCCGCCATGATGCTGATCGTGAACGGCGGCGTGGTGGTGGCCCTCTATCGCGGTGGCGCCCAGGTGGTGCGCGGTGACATGCACATCGGCCAGCTCATGGCCTTTGTCAACTACCTGATGATGGCCCTGCGCGAGGTGCTCTTCTTTGGCATGATGGTCTCTTCGATGAGCCGCGCCGAAGCCTCGGCCGAACGCATCTGCGAAGTGCTCGACACCAAGAGCACCATCGTCGATCGCGCCGATGCCACGGCCGAGTTTCAGCCGCAGGGCCGCGTCGCCTTTGAGAACGTGTCCTTTGCCTACGACGGCCCTGGCTCAGAGCCGGTGCTCGATGGCATCTCGTTCACGGCCGAGCCCGGCAGCACCGTGGCGCTGCTCGGCGCCACCGGCTCGGGCAAGACCACACTCGTCAACCTGATCCCGCGCTTTTATGATGTCACCGGCGGCCGCGTGACCATCGATGGCATCGACGTGCGCGACGTGCAGCAGAGCGCCTTGCGCCGCGCCATGGGCATCGCCCTGCAAGAGCCCATCCTGTTCACCGGCACCATCCGCGAGAACATCAGCTACGGGCGCCCCGACGCCACCGACCAAGAGGTGATCGCCGCGGCCAAGGCGGCCCAGGCGCACGATTTCATCATGTCGTTCCCCGATGGCTATGACAGCCTCATCGGCCAGCGCGGCGTGAACGTGTCGGGCGGGCAAAAGCAGCGCATTGCCATTGCGCGCGCCCTGCTGGCCAAGCCGGCCATCCTGATCCTGGACGACTCGACCAGCTCGGTCGACGTCGATACCGAGGCGCGCATCCAAGAGGCCCTCGAGGAGCTCATGGCCGAGCGCACCAGCTTTGTGATTGCGCAGCGCGTCAGCACGGTACTCAACGCCGACAAGATCCTCGTGCTCGACGGGGGTCGGCTGGCTGCCGAAGGCACCCACCGCGAACTGCTCGCCTCGAGCCCCATCTATCGTGAGATCTATGACTCGCAACTGGGCAACGGAGTGAATGGCAATGGCAGCAACTAGACCCGTCAGCACCACGCGCCAGCCCGTTCGGCCGGGCGGCCCAGGCCACGGCCCGGGGAGCGGCTTTGCCAACATCGAGCGCGCCAAGAACGCGCGCAGCGCCCTCAAGCGCCTATGGTCCTTTGTCGCCGAGAGCAAACAAGACCTCATCCTTGTCGTGCTCCTTGTGCTGGTGGCCACCGGCGCCGCGGTCATGCTGCCCATCATCCAGGGCCGCGCCATCGACAACTATATCCTCAAGGGAGACCTGCCGGGCCTGGGGCGCATCGCCCTGCTCTACCTGGGCGTGCTCGCCGTGCAGTCTGCGGCCAGCTTTGGCCAGCAGTGGATCATGCCGGCGATCTCGCAGCGCACCATCCGCCTCGTGCGCAAGCGCCTGTTCGAGCACCTGCAGCTCCTCTCGCTGCGCTACATCGACAGCAAGCCCCACGGCGAGCTGATGAGCCGCCTGACCAACGACGTCGAGACCATCAGCATGGTGCTCAACCAGAGCGCCACGCAGCTCATCTCGTCTGTGCTCACCATCATCGGCGTCTGCTTTACCATGTTCGCCGTCAACTGGCGCCTGGCGTTGGTGACCCTCATATCGGTGCCGTTGATGGGCGTGGTGACGCGCTACATCGCCAAGCACACACGGCGCGGCTACCGCGAGCAGCAGGCCACCCTGGGCAGGATGAACGGCATCATCGAAGAGACCATCACCGGCGAGCGCGTCGTCAAGGCCTACGCCCGCGAGCAGGCGTCTATCGCCGAGTTCGACGTCAGCAATCAGGCCTATGTCAGGGCGGCCATCTTTGCCCAGACCCTCTCGGGCGTGGTGGGGCCGCTGTCGGGGCTCATCAACCACCTGGCCTATGCCATTGTGGCGCTGGTGGGCGCTATCATGGCCATCAACGGCCTGGCCACTGTGGGCACCATCGCCATCTTTATCAACTACTCGCGTGAGCTGGGCCGGCCACTGATGATGATCGCCAACCTGCTCAACACCATCCAGTCCTCTCTGGCCGGCGCCGAACGCATCTTTGAGGTGCTCGACGAGCCGGCCGAACTGGGGCTGAAGGATGACGCCGCCTCGCTCGGCGAGGTTCAGGGCGACGTGGAGTTCGACGATGTCAGCTTTAGCTACGTCGCGGGCGTGCCCGTGCTCAAGGGCATCAGCCTGCACGCCCAGCCCGGCCAGACCATCGCGCTGGTGGGCCCCACCGGCGCCGGCAAGACCACGGTGGCCAACCTCTTGACCCGCTTTTACGATGTCGATGGCGGCGCCATTCGCCTCGACGGCGTCGATCTGCGCGACATCGACAAGGACTCGCTGCGCCGCGCCATCGCGCTGGTGCTGCAAGACAACTTTTTGTTCGCCCAGTCGGTGATGGAGAATATCCGCTATGGCCGCCTCGACGCCACCGACGACGACGTGGTGGCCGCGGCCAGGGTGGCCAACGCCGACCACTTTATCCGGCGGTTGCCCAACGGCTACCACACCGAGCTGTCAGAGCGCGGCGGCAACCTGAGCCAGGGGCAGCGGCAGTTGCTGGCCATCGCTCGGGCCATGCTCGCCAACCCGCAGATACTGATCCTCGACGAGGCGACCAGCTCGGTCGACACGCGCACCGAAATGAACATCCAACAGGCGCTGCTGCGCCTGCTCGAAGGCCGCACCGCCTTTGTCATCGCTCACCGCCTCAGCACCATCCGCAGCGCCGACCAGGTGCTGGTGATCAACGATGGCCAGATCATCGAGCGCGGCACCCATCGGTCGCTGCTGGCCCGGCGCGGGTTCTACTACAACCTGTACATGAGCCAGTTCAAGGGCCACGTCGATCCGGTGGCCATCCCTGCCGAGTAGCGTTCGGCCCGCAGCGATCACAACAGCAAGGCCCGCCTCGAAGGCGGGCCTTGGGCATCTGCGGGCGCCGGCGCTCAGACGAAGAGCGGCGTCATGCCGCAGCGCGTCACCAACGCGGCCATCTGCTCCTCGCTGGGCCGCTCCTGGAAGCGCGTAGCCGCCTCGAGGATGCGCGGCAGGATGTTGATGTCGCCCGAGGTGTTCAAAAAGACCCGCGGATCGCCCAGCACATAGTTCACCGCCAGGTCGATGTCGTCCTGAGCCTCCAGCGGCTCGTACCAGGTGGCGCGCGTACGGTCCTTGTCGCCCCAGGCGCCCACCGCCAGCGACTTGATGGTCTGCACGGCCACCTCGCGCTCGCCGCACAGTGCCAGCAGCTTTTCCAGGTCGGCACGATACTCGGGGTTCTGCAGCATCGGGAAGTTGTAGGGCAAGAGCACGCTGTCAAAGGCGTAGCGCTGCAGGCTCTTGAGATGCATGCGAGGCGCTGTGGTGCCGTGGCCGGTCACCCCGATGAAGCGCACCAGCCCCTCTTCCTTGGCCTCGATGGCCGCCTTGAGAGCGCCGTTGTCGCCCATGGCAACGTCCCACTCGTCGGGGTCCACCAGGGCGTGGAGCTGAATCAGGTCCACATAGTCGGTTTGCATGCGTTCGAGCGAGCGGCGGATCTCGTCGTGGGCTTCGGTGTAGGGGCGCAGGCCCGTCTTGGTGGCCAGGAAAAAGCGCCTGCGGTGCGTCTTCATCCAAGGCCCGATGCGCAGCTCGGCGTCGCCATAGCTGGCCGCCGTATCGATGTGGTTGACGCCGCACTTCATCAGTAGCTCAAAGGTGTGGTCGGCATCCGCTTGGCTCACGCTGCCGAGAGCGGCGGCGCCAAAGATGATCCGGGTGCTGACATGGCCGGTTGCGCCAAAGGCTTTGGTCGGTAGCATGGTCATTCCTCCAGGTTACAGTGCGTGGCTTCCCCTAACCCGATTATAACACAGATTCATGCGCGCTCTGCCCGGCGGGCGCCAGTGCGCTCGCCATTGCGGCCAGCCGGGCGCTCTGCTATGCTGCGGGCAGCCTAGCCTGGGAGCCGCGCCATGCACGATCCCCTGCCGTCGTTCGAGCATCTGACCTCGATGGTGACCGACATCCAGCCCATCGACGACCAGGAGTGCGCCCAGCGCCGCGAGCGCGCCCAGCGCCTGATGGCCGCCGCCGGCCTCGACGCCATCTATCTCGAGGCCGGGCCGTCGCTGCGCTACTTTACGGGCGTGCGCTGGGGCCTCAGCGAGCGCCTGCTGGCCGCCGTGCTGCCCGCCCGCGGCGAGCCGGCCTACGTTTGCCCGGGCTTTGAGGGCGAACGGCTGGCCGAGCAGACAGGGCCTGAGGCCCGCATCCTTCTGTGGGCCGAGCACGAGAGCCCCTATCGCCTCGTGGCGCAGTTGCTGCGCGAGTGCGCGCCATCGGGCGGCGCCGTTGGCGTCGAAGAGGCGGTGCGCTTTTTCGTGTTCGACGGCATCCGCCGCGAGGCGCCCACCCTCACCTTGGTCAGCGCCGATCCGGTCACGATACCGTGCCGCGCCTACAAGAGCGCCGCCGAGATCGCGCTCATGCAGCGCGCCAACGACATCACCGCGGCGGCCTACCGCGCCAGCATCCCGCACCTGCGCGCGGGCATGGCCCAGTCCGAGTTCCGCGATATCTCGGTGGCCGCGCACCGTGCCCTGGGCGTCGAGGGGGCCATCTGGCCGGTGTTCGGCCCCAGCACGGCCTATCCCCACGGCAGCATCAACGAGACGCAACTGCGCGAGGGCGACATGATCGTCATGGATGGCTCGTGCACCGTCGAGGGCTACTGGTCCGATATCAGCCGCTCCATTGTGTACGGGCAGCCCACCCAGCGTATGCGCGATGTCTGGGAGATCGAGCAGCGGGCCCAGCGCGCCGCCTTTGAGGCCTGCCAGCTCGGCGCGCCGCTGGAGGCGGTCGACGCGGCCGCGCGCCGCGCTATCACGGCCGCCGGCTTTGGGCCCGACTATCGCGTGCCTGGCCTGCCGCATCGCACCGGCCATGGCATCGGCCTCGAGGTGCACGAGTGGCATCACGCGGTGCGCGGCAACGCCACGCCGCTGGCGCCGGGCCTCTGCTTTAGCGACGAGCCGATGATCTGCTTCTATGGCGAGTTTGGCATCCGCCTCGAGGATTGCATCTACATGGGCGGCGATGGCGCCCACTTTTTCACGGCGCCCAGCCCGTCCATCGAGCGGCCCTTTGTCGACTAGCCGGCGCGCAGCCCTGGCGTCGGCGTTTGACGTTACCGCCGCTGGCGCGTATACAGAGGGCCAGGCGCGCCGGGCGCCGGTCACATGGCGTCGGTCTCACCCTGCGACAAGGTGCAAGCATGAAGCAACACGCCGAACTGATCCACGATATCAACAAGGCTGCCCCACCCTACGGCGGGCTGGCCTTTTGGTGGCTGGGGCAGCATAGCTTTGTCGTCAAAGCCGGGGGGCGCATCCTCTACTTTGACCCCTACCTGAGCCCCGACGAGGCCCGCCAGGTGCCGCCGCTGCTGCTGCCTCAAGAGGTGCGCCACGCCAGCCTGGTCTTGTGCAGCCACGACCATAGCGATCACGTCGACCCCTACGCCATCACCGGCATTGCCGCCGCCGCGCCCAAGACGCGCTTTGTGGCCTCGCGAGTGGCCGCGCAACACCTGGCCGCGCTGGGCATCCCCGCCGAGCGCACTATCGCCCTCGACGAGGGGCTCACCTACGAGGAAGAAGGGCTGCGGATCTCGGCCATCGCTGCGGCCCACGAGTTCTTTGACCGCGACCCCGTGCTCGGCTATCCTTACCTCTGTTTCATCGTCGAGACGGGCGGCGTCACCATGGTGCACACCGGCGATACCTGCCGCTATGAGGGCATGCTGCTCAAGCTGCGCCGCTGGTCGCCCGATCTCTTTTTCGTGCCCATCAATGGCCGCGACGCCGTGCGCCTGCGCAGCAACTGCATCGGCAACATGACCTACCAGGAGGCGGTCGACCTGGCCGGCGAGCTCGGCCCGCGCCTCACGGTGCCCAGCCACTATGACATGTTCGCGCACAACAGCGCCGATCCGGCGCTCTTTGCCGACTATATGGTCGTCAAGTATCCTGATAGACAGTATTGGATCGGGGGCTATGGCGAGCGCGTCGAGCTGCCGCCGCTGCGCGCCGACGCCTAGGCCGGACAGATGCTCATGGAGATGAGGTGATGCTATGAAGATTGTGGTGCTGGACGGTTACACGCTAAACCCGGGCGACCTGACCTGGGCAGGGCTCGAGGCGCTGGGCGCTACGACGGTCTATGACCGCACGCCCGCCGACCAGGTGGTGGCGCGCGCTCAGGGCGCCCAGGTCGTGCTCGTCAACAAGGTCGAGGTAACCCGCGAGGTGATCGCGCAACTGCCCGAGCTGCGCTATATCGGTGTGCTGGCCACCGGGTTCAACGTCGTCGACATCGACGCGGCGCGCGAGCGTGGCATCGTCGTCACCAACATCCCCACCTATGGCACCCAGTCGGTGGCGCAGATGGTCTTTGCCCACCTGCTCAACCTCACCCAGCGGGTGGCCTACCATTCCGACACCGTCAAAGCCGGTCGCTGGGCCCAGGGCGAGGACTTTTGCTACTGGGACTATCCACTGATCGAGCTGCACGGCCTGACCATGGGCGTCTTTGGGTTTGGCCGCATCGGCCGCAACACCGCCGATATCGCCAAGGCCTTTGGCATGAAGGTGATCGCCTTTGATGAGTACGTGCAGGACCCCGGCGACCCCAACGTGCGCATGGTCGACCTCGCGACCCTCTTCCGCGAGTCGGACGTGCTCACCTTCCATTGCCCGCTCACACCCGAGACGCAGGGCGTGTGCAACGCGGAGCGCCTGGCCACCATGAAGCCGACAGCCTTTGTGATCAACACCAGCCGCGGCCCGGTGATCAACAACGCCGATCTGGCCGACGCGCTCAACCGCGGCGTCATTGCCGGCGCAGGCCTCGACGTGCTCGAGGTCGAGCCGCCCACCATGGACAACCCCCTGATGACGGCCAAGAACATCTACATCACGCCGCACATCTCGTGGGCCACCCGCTCGGCGCGCGCCCGCCTGATGCAGACGGCGGTCGACAACGTCAAGGCCTTTGCCGCGGGCCAGCGCGAGAACGTCGTCAACTAACGTCACACACCATCACGGCCCCACCTGTGCCACGCACGGGCGGGGCCGTGATGTCATCTCTTGCCGAGGCCTGCCATGAGAGCCGATACGCGTCGCAGTCTCTGGTTGCTGGCCATCGACACGGTGGCCTTTTTCCTCACGCTCTCGCTGGCGGGCCACGACAACGTCCTGCCGCTGTTCGTGGCGGGCCTCACCAGCTCGGCGCCGCTGATCGGCCTGGTGCCCACCATCGCCCTGGGCCTGTGGGTGGTGCCGCAGGTGGCCATGGCCGGCTGGGTGCAGCGGCAGCCATCCAAATGGCGAGTGATCGCCATCACGCTCGCGGGGCGCCTGCCCATGGCCGTGGTCGCGGCCGCCTGCTTTACGCCTCTGGCGCAGCGGCCGCAGGCGCTGCTGACCCTGTTCATGGCCATGTTCGCCCTCTATATGACCAGCGACGGCCTCATCGTCATCGCCCTGGCCGATATGCTGCCGCGCCTGCTACCCGAGCGCGAACGTGTGCGCCTCTTTAGCCTCACCCAGATCATCACCGGCATCCTGGGGCTGGCCGTGGGCGGGCTCGTCTCGTGGGTGCTCGCTAACCCGGCCTGGCCCTTTCCGCGCGATTTCGGGCTGCTGCTGGCGCTGGCCTGCGTCGGCCTGCTGATCTCGGCCATCGCCCTGTTGCTGCTGCCCCGCGACGGCCCTGCCGTCGGCGCCGCCGCCCACCGTCAGTCGGCCGCCTGGGGCCACGCCTGGCGAGATCACCGCTTTCGCCGCATGGTGCTGAGCCAGGCCCTCACCTCGTGTGTGTGGCTGGCTGTGCCCTTTTACGGGGTGCACGCCACGCGGGGCCTGGGCCTCTCGCCGACCATCGCCGGCCTCTTTGTGGTGGTGAGCTCGCTGGCCTATATCGCCGCCAGCCTGGTGCTGGGCATCGTGGCTCACCGTCGCGGGCTGCAATGGGTCATCCGCCTCGGCTGCGCGGTGGTGATCACCTCTCCCCTGCTGGCGCTGCTGGCCGAGCTGACCGGCCTGCGGAGCGCGCCGCTCTATGCCCTGGTGTATGTGGGCATCGGCGTGTTCAACAGCATCCGCATGCTGGGCTTTCGCAACTATGTGTTCGCCATCGCGCCGGCCGAGCTGCGCCCCACCTACGTGGGCCTGGCCAACGGCATCGTCGGGCTGACCGCCCTGGCGCCCGTGCTCGGCGGCGCAATGCTGCAGATGCTGGGCTATGTCCCGCTATTCCTGGTGACGGCGCTGGTCACCGCGGCGGGGTTGGCCCAGGCGCTGCGGCTGCCCCGCGTCGAAGAGGCCTCGTCGTAGCGCCAGGCCGCTGGCCGGTCAGTCAAAGTGCGCCAACGGCGGCTTGCCGATGGCATACACGTTGAACCCCAGCTCGTGCAGCCGGCGATGGTCGAGGATGTTGCGTCCGTCAAAGATGAACGCCGGCTTGACCATCTCACGGTAGATCGCCGCATAGTCCAGCTCGGCAAAGTGCTGCCACTCGGTCAACACGGCGATGGCATGCGCGCCGCGCGCCGCCTTGTAGGGGTCCATCTCGAACTGCACCCGCTCGGCGGCTGCGCCCAGGTCGGCGCGGGCGTTGTCGAGCGCATAGGGGTCGGTGATCACCAGCTCGGCGCGCTCGTCGAGCAGCTCGCGGCACACGTTCAGCGCCGGCGACTCGCGCGTGTCGCCCGTGTTGGCCTTGAACGCCGCGCCAAAGAGCGCGATGCGCTTGCCCGCCACCGTGTTGAACATGGCCGCCAGCATCATGTTGCCAAAGCGGCGCTGTTGATAGTCGTTGATCAGCACCACCTGCTCCCAGTAGGCGGCCACCTCGGGCAGACCATGGTGTTCGCACAGGTACACCAGGTTGAGGATGTCCTTGCGAAAGCACGATCCGCCAAAGCCCACGCTGGCGCGCAGGAACTTGGGCCCGATGCGGCTGTCGGTGCCGATGGCGTGCGACACCTCGGTGATGTCGGCGCCGGTGCGCTCGCACAGCGCCGAGATGGCGTTGATGGACGAGATGCGCTGCGCCAAAAAGGCGTTGGCCGCCAGCTTGGCCAGCTCGCCCGACCAGAGGTTGGTGGTGATGATCCGCTCGCGTGGCACCCAGCTTTCATAGATCGCGACGATCTGCCCCACCGCCGCCTGCCCCGAGGGCGTGCTCTTGCCGCCGATCAGCACCCGATCGGGGTGCTCCAGGTCGCTGATGGCCGAGCCCTCGGCCAGAAACTCGGGGTTCGAGATGACGTCAAAGTGCGTCTCGCGCCCAGGCTGCGAGCTCAAGATGCGCTCCATCGCCTCGGCGGTGCGCACCGGCAGGGTGCTCTTTTCCACCACGATCTTGGGCGTGGTCGAGTTCTCGAGGATTTGGCGCGCCGCCTTTTCCCAGTATTGCAGGTCAGCGGCGCGGCCCGCGCCCGCGCCAAACGTTTTGGTGGGCGTATTCACGCTCACAAAGATGATGTCCGCCGCGGCGATCTGCGCCTCGGTGTCGGTGCGGAAAAAGAGGTTGCGCCCGCGCGCCTGGGCAATGACCTCTTCGAGCCCCGGCTCGTAGATCGGCAGTTGCTCCGAGTTCCAGGCAGCGATGCGGTCGGCGTTGGCGTCGACGACCACCACCCGGTGCTGCGGGCAGTTCTTGGCGATGACGGCCATCGTAGGGCCGCCCACATATCCGGCTCCGATACACAGAATGTTGCTCACCCTCTCAACCCCCAAATCGCGCGGCCGCAAGAGAGCGCCGTGCGCTGCTAGCGCCCACATGATGGCGACACCCCGCCTCGGGGTCAAATGAGCGTTTCGCGGGCAGCCCTGCCCGGCTCGCCTCGCGGCAGCGGCCAACTTGTGCTAGCATGTGCGTGCTGGCCACGCACAGCGTGGCGTACAGCCCACACCATGGAGGCGATAGCAGAGCATGAATCAAGAGCTGCCCCTTCTCGGCGTCGCGGCGCCCGTCGCTCGCCTGCCCGAGTATGCCGACTGGCTGATCCGCGACCAGCGTCCCCTCGAACTGCAGGACCCCTTTGACTCGCTCGAGCGCTTTGACGGCGACCTGAGCGACCTGGTGGCTGAGGCCCGGTCGTATCTCGACGGCTACGCCGGCTCGCTGGGGCTGCACGGCCCCTTCGTGTCGTTGTCGCTCGACGCGGGCGACCCGCGCATTCGCCAGGTGGTGTCAGATCGGCTCGTGCGGGCCCTCGAGTTCGGCGCCGAGCTGAACGCCAGGCACATGGTGCTGCACAGCCCCTTTGACATCTTTGGCCTGCCCATGGTCGAGCACACCGGCGCGGCCCACCTGCGGCACATGATCGAGGCAGTGCACACCACCCTCGAACGACCGCTGGCCCTGGCGCTCGAGATCGGCTGCAAGCTGGTCATCGAGACCATCGCCGACGTCAACCCAATGCCGCTCTGCGCACTGGTCTCGTCGTTCGAACGCGGTGTGGGGCTGAGCATCGACGTGGGCCACAACCTCATCACCGAGCAGTTCGGCGGGCCGCCGCCCCACGGCTGGGTCGAGGCCGCCGGCGACCTGTTGGCCCACGTGCACCTGCAAGATGGCGACGGCGTCATCGACCGCCACTGGCAGCTCGGCCAGGGCCGCATGAACTGGCCGGCGCTCTTTGCTGCGCTGCGCGCTGCGCCCGCCGACCCCGTGTTGATCATCGAGGTGCGCGATGGCCTGCAGGCCGCAGCCTGGCTGGCCGAGCGTGGCCTGGCCCGCTGAGGAGGCGCGATGGTCGCCCAGACGGGGCTGCTGCTGATGGCCACGGCGCTGGCCCGTGATCTGTCGGCCGCATGGCTGGCCACGGGGTTGGCTGCCGGATTCCTCTTTTGGCGGCGCAAGCGTCGCCTGCCCGACTATGCCCTGTCGGCCGAGCAGGCGCGCGAGACTGTCAGAGCGGGGCGCAGGCAGGTGCGGCAGATGCGCCATCTGGCTATCCGCATCCCCGAGCGCGACATGCGCCAGCAGATCAACGCTCTGGCCGACACCGCCGGCCTGATCCTCGACGCCCTCGAGCGCGACCCGGCCGACATCCATCGGGCACGGCGCTTTCTCGACTATTACCTGGGCACGGGCGTGGAGTTGATCCAGCGCTATGTCAACCTGGGCGAGCACCGCGGCGCCAACCCCGAGATCGAAGCGGCCGTCGAGCGCTTTGGCGGCCTGATCCAGGACCTGAGGGCCACCTTTGAAGAGCAGCACACCCGCCTGCTGCGCGATGAGGCGTTCGAGTTTCAGGTGGATGCCGACGTGATGCGCAAGCTGATGGACCTGGACGGGCTATAGACGGCGGTCGTCGTGGTGCCGATGGCTTGTTAGCGGAGTGTCGCAGCGGCTGTGGTGCCGCTCGCGGGGGTCCGCCGCTGTCTTCTGCAGCGGGCTGCATCTTGCAGTGACAAGGAGGTCTCTCATGCAAGTCTCGATCATCTCGTACGCCTTCCTGCCCATGATGCTCGCCGGGCTCGTCGACATCTTTGGCTACCTCGAAACCTGCAAGCACCGCTTTGGGCTCTCGGCCGCCGATATCTGGAACGGTATGCTCTACCCGCGGCCCACGCCTGGCGGCGACCCACGCGAGGCGTTCCAGCGCATGGCCACCACCTCTCCCGACGAAGGGCTGGTGCTGCAGGTCAGAAAGGCCCTCGACGAGCGCGAGCTGGAGCTGGCCTGCTTGGCCTGCGACATGTGCCACGTCTGGGTCGACGACCCCGCACAGCGCGCCTTTCTCAACAAGAACGCCGAGGCGCACATTGCCCTGGGCGAAAAGATGGGCGCCAGGGTCATCCGCATCGACGCCGGCTCCAGCCAGGGGCTGTCGCTCGGCGGCGCGCCGCAAGAGATGGCCTTCACCAACGAGCAGTTCGACTATATCGTCGCCACCTACAGGCGCTATGCCCAGCGCGCCTATGACAACGGCTACCTGATCGGCCCCGAGAACCACTGGGGGCCCGAGGACGTGCCCTCAGAGATGGTGCGCCTGTGCGAGGCGGTCGACAGCCCGGCCTTTGGCGTGCTGTTGCACCTGGGCCGCTGGCGCGGCGACGATGCAGCCCAGGGCGACGAGCTGGTGGCCAGATGGGCCATGCACGCCCATGTCACGCCGTCTCTGTCGCCTGACGAGACGGCCGCCAGCATGGCGCTGCTGCGCGACAGCGGCTACAAGGGCTGCTATAGCGCCGAGCTCACCAGCGACTCGTACCATGAGCTCGGCCTGCAACTGGCGCGCATCAGGGCGGTGCTCGATCGCTGGCGCATCGACGGCCAGAGCTGACCGGCGCTGCGCCTCGAGTATGCTTTGCGTGGGCACTTGACACCCGCGCGGGCGCGTCGACAATGGTGCTGGTGAGCCCGGCTCGCCAGCCAATCTGGGTCTCGATGAGAGACACGTCTCTCTACACATCGCAAGGGAGGATCGACGTCCATGGCAGACAAAGTGCGTATCGGCATGATCGGCGTTGGCCAGATCGGCAAGCGCCACGTTCAGGGGTACTGGGGTGAGCCCGGCGGCCCCAGGGCGGTTCCCGATGCAGAGATCGTCGCCATCTGCGACATCAACGAGGCCGAGGCCAATCGCGTGGCCGCGATGTATGGCGTCAAGGACGTCTACACCGACTATAAAGAGCTGCTCAAGCGCGATGACATCCAGTCGGTCGATGTGGCGCTGCACAACCGCTTTCACATGCCCGTGACCGTAGATGCGCTCCATGCCGGCAAGAACGTCTATTGCGAAAAGCCGATGTCGTGGACCTATCGCGACGCCAAAAAGATGTACGACACGGCCAAGGAAACCGGCCGCATGTTGCACATCCAGTTGAGCAGCCTCTACTCGCCCGACGCCCGCGGCGCCAAGCGACTCATCGAGGAGGGGCACCTCGGCGACGTCTACTTTGCCAAGGCCATCCACTATCGCCGTCGTGGCCGCCCCTGGGTCGATGGCTACGGCTCGCCCGCCTTTGTGAACACCTCGACTTCGGGCGGCGGCGCCATGCTCGACATGGCCGTCTACCACATCGCCCGCATGGTCTGGTTGCTGGGCAACCCCGACCTCGTCAGCGTTGCCGGCAAGACCTACCAGGAGATCGACATGTACGCCGACCGACGCGCGTCGGGCAAGTACGACGTCGAGGAGCTGGGCATGGGCTTTATCCGCATGGCCAACGACATCACCTTTGTGATGGAAGAGTCGTGGGCCATCCATGCCAACGACCCCAACGAGGATCGCGTCTATGGCTCCAAGGGCGGCCTGCGCGTCGATCCGCTCGAGTTCTACACCACCATCGCCGACATGGAGCTCGACGGCACCTTTGACGTCAAGCAGGCGGCCTGGCGCTGGGGCCAGTGCGACCCCCTCGCCAACTACTACACCGGCTCGCAGATCCACTGGGTGGCAGCGCAGCAGGGCAAAGTGCCTTTGCTCGACACCGCCGGTATCGCGCTCAAGACGGCCTTTATCACCGAGGGCGTCTATGTCTCCTCGCACCTGGGCCGCGAAGTGACCGCCGAGGAGATCGAGAACGCCGAGCCAGGCCTGGGCCGCGTCTAGCGGCCGACAGGCTTGAGAAAGGAACCCGCCATGGAAAAGATCAGCATCGCGTCCTACGCCTTTCACGGCCTCGTTAGCGCCGGCCGCATGAACGTCTTTGGCTATCTCGAGACCGTCAAGTTCCGCTACGGCGTCCATGCCGACATCTGGTCGGGCATGATCGAGTCGCTCGACGAGGACTATCTCAAAAAGGTCAAGGCCGAGCTCGATGCCCGTGACCTGGTGTTGGCCAACCTCTGCGTCGACGGCCCCCACATCTGGGAAGATGACCCCGACGCCCGCGAGGCCAACTACCAGAACGCGCTCAAGTGGATCCACGCCGCAGAGGTGTTGGGCGCCAAGACCATGCGCCTGGACGCCGGCGGCCGCGGCGAATGCTTTACCGACGAGATGATGGACCTGATCGTCAAGCGCTTTCGCGAATACAGCCAGCTCGCCCACGACCGCGGCTTCAAGTTCGGCCCCGAGAACCACTGGGGCCCCGAGGTCGTCCCCGAGACGATGGTCGCCATCGCCAAGGCGGTCGACCATCCGGCCTTTGGCGTGCTGCTGCACTTCCGCGGCAACGAGGGCGACAAGCTCATGGCGCCCTACGCCATGCACACCCACGTCCACTGGCAAACCTGCGAAGGCGACCTGATGGGCACCATGCAGATGATGTGTGACGCGGGCTATCGCGGCTTCTGGGGCATCGAGCACCACACCGGCGAGAACGAGTACACCGAGGTCGCCGTTCAGGTGGCCAGGGTCCGCGATGTCCTCGATCGCTGGAAGGTCGCCGGCTGCGACTGCTGCTGCTGCTGCTGCAAGTAGGCGACGTAGCGCCGTTCGAGTCGCTGTCCTCGAGGAGGGGCCACCGGCCCCTCCTTTTGCGTTGCCGCGCTTGCGCCGCCCGGCAGGTTCCTTAGAATGCCTGTGACACTGTTGGAGGTAACCATGGGCCTGCGTAACGACCTCACCATGGGCTGGCGCTATGCACGCGGCCTGATCCCCTTCTTGCGACGTCGTCGCACTGTCGAGGACTCGCTCGCGGCCGTCCAGGCGCAACTGGCCTCGCGCAACGAGCGCTTTCTGGCCACGATGCATCGCGGCGTCTTTGCCAACCCGCGCAGCCCCTATCTGCCCCTGCTCGCCCGAGCCGGCGTCGCAGAGCAGGACCTGACCGCCCTGGTGCAACGCGAGGGCATCGAGGCCACCCTGCGCCAGCTCTATGACGCTGGCGTGTACGTCACCCTCGACGAGTTCAAGGGCCGCACGCCCATCGCGCGGCCGGGCCTCGAGCTGCCCGTCACCGCCGGAAGCTTTGACAACCCCCTCGTCAAGGGCGACCTCGAGGGCGTCACCGGCGGATCGCGCACCCGTGGCACCCGCATTACCCTCGACCTCGACGACTTTGAGGGCGAGATTCCCATGTACCGCCTGTGGCTTGAGGCCAACAACGCCCTGACTCTGCCCCAGGCCTACTGGCGCCCGGCCATGCCCTCTACCTCGACGCTCAAGTACACGCTCATCGCAGCGCGCACCGGCGTCCCCGTCACGCGCTGGTATACGCAGACGCGCCCCGGGCCCCGCCAACCCGGCGGCCTCACGGGCGCGCTGGTCCATGGCTCCACGCTGTTGCTCACGTGGCTCGCCGGATCGCCCATCCCATACCCGCGCTACGTGCCCACCGACGATCCCGAGCCGATCGTGCGCTGGCTGGCCGAGCAGACCCGCCGTGGGGTGCGGCTGTACCTCGACGTCATCGTCAGCTCGGCAGTGATCCTCTGTCAGGCGGCCGCCGACCTGGGCCTCGATATCAGCGGCCACCTCTTTCGCACTATCTCAGAGCCGTTGACGCCGGCCAAGGCGATGGCCATCCGCAACGCTGGCTGCGATGTCTTTTCGGCCTATGGCATGGTCGATGCGGGCCGCCTGGGCTGCTCTTGCGCCACGCCCAACGCCCTCGACGACATGCACCTCTTTACCCACCGCAACGCCTTTCTCGAGATACCCACAGTCGTGCCCGGCTGGCCGCAGCCGGTGGGCGCCATCCACCTCACCAGCCTGCGGCCCACAGCCCCCAAACTCCTGCTCAACGTCGAGACCGGCGACTATGGCATCCTCTCCGTCAGACAGTGCGGCTGTTCACTGGGCCAGGCGGGGCTCACCACCCACCTGCACACCATCCGCAACTATGAAAAGCTGACCTCGGCCGGCATGCACTTTATGGGCGCCGACCTGCTCGATCTGCTCGAGGTGGCCCTGCCCCAGCGCTATGGCGGCGCCCCCACCGACTATCAGTTCGTCGAGGCCGAAGAGGACGCCCAGACTGTGCTCAAGCTGGTGATCCACCCGCGGCTGCCCATCGACGATGCCGCTGAGGTCAAGGCCTTTGTGTTGCGTGAGCTCGAGCGCCGCACCGCCGGCGGCCGCCTGATGACCGACGTCTGGCGCCACAGTAACACCCTGCGCGTCGAGCGCGCCCAGCCCTATCTCACCGGCTCGGCCAAGATCCAGCCACTGCACGTGATGGCCAACCGCCTCAAGACGTCCAGGTGAACGCCGCATGCCTATCCTGAACGATGCCAGGATGGCCCTCCAGTATGCGCGCAGTCTGCGCGAGTTCTATCGTGCGCCGGTCGACCTGTCGGATCCCGCCGGCGCCATCCGCACGTCGCTGGCAGGGCGTGCCCAGCGCCTGCTGCACACCCTCGATAGCGCCGTGTGGGACCACCCCACCAGCCCCTACCTGGCGCTGTTACGCCATGCCGGCATCGAGCGCGACGAACTGGCCGCCTGGGTGCGCCTCGAGGGCGTCGAGGGTGCGCTGCGACGCCTGCTTGACGCGGGCGTCTATGTGACGCTCGACGAGTTCAAGGGCCGTGTGCCCATACGACGCGGCTCGCTCGAGCTGCCCACCGACGAGCACAGCTTTGACAACCCGCTGGCCCGCCGCGACGTGCTCTCGAGCAGCGGCGGCTCGCGCTCGCGCGGCACCCGCCTGGTGGTCGACCTGCGCGACATCCTCGACGAGCTGCCCGCCCGCTACCTGTTCAAACAGGCGCACGGCCTGCTCGAGCGCCCCTTTGCGGCCTGGTGGCCTGCGCCGCCGGCCCTGGGCGGCATCAAGAACACCGCCGCCGTGCTCAGGCTGGGCATCCCGATGCTGCGCTGGTTCAGCCCGACGCCGCCGGTGTGGGGGCGCACCGCCAACAAGAGCGCCGTGGTGGCGCTGACCACGGTGCTGGGTACACGGCTGGCCGGTCGACATCTGCCCTGGCCGCGGCATGTGCCCGTCGAGGCCGCCGAGGTCATTGCGCGCTGGCTCGCAGAGCAGACGGCGCACGGCGTACGGTTGCACATGGGCCTGGGCGCCAGCCGGGCGGTGCGTGTCTGCCTTGAGGCGCAGCGGCTGGGCCTCGACATCTCGGGCCACACCCTGCGCGCCAGCGGCGAGCCCCTCACCGACGCCAAGGCGCAGTGCATCGTGGCCGCAGGCTGCCGCTACTGCTCGAACTATACCCTGACCGAGTCGGGCCGCCTGGGCGTGTCGTGCGGCGACGGCGACGCCCCCGACGACATGCACCTGCTGCTCTACCGCATGGCGCTGCTGCAACAGCCGCTGCCCCTGCCCGGCTGGCCCGAGCCGGTGGGCGCCCTCTATGCCACCGTCTTTGCCGAGCGCATGACGCGCGTCATGCTCAACGTAGAGACCGGCGACTATGGCGTGCTCTACGACCGGCGTTGCGGCTGCCCCCTCGACGCCGCCGGGCTGCATACCCACCTGCACACCATCCGCAGCTATGAGAAGCTGACCTCTGCGGGCATGCACTTTATGGGCGCCGATCTGCTCGACCTGATCGAGACGGCCCTGCCCCAGCGGTTTGGGGGCGGCCCCACTCACTACCAGTTCGTCGAAGAAGAGGTCGACGCCGAGACGCGCGTCAAGCTGGTGGTCTCGCCGCGGGTCGGCCCGCTCGACGTCGACGCCGTGGCCGCGTTCGTGCTGCGCGAGCTCGAGCGCCGCACCAAGGCCGGCCGCCTGATGACCGACCTCTGGCGCGGCCACCACACCCTGCAGGTCGAGCGGCGCGAGCCTTATGTCACCTCGTCGGCCAAGATACAGACGCTGCACGTCATGAAAAAGCGCTGACGTCGGCTCTACACCGACGCCAGCGCTCTGGGCAGCCACGCGAAGGCTAGCGCGCAAAGGTCAGCGACGAGATGATGCCATCCGCCTCAGCCTGCACATCGGCGGGAATGTCCAGGTCAGCGTAGGTCTGCCCGGCCTGCTGCAGCGCATCGAGGTAGCAGAAGAACTCGAGCCCGCCCGAACGCGCCACGCCATAAGACACCACCTTGACCTTGCCCTCAAACACCAACACGTCGCGCGCCAGCAGGTAGTTGAACACCCGCACCTGCCCGCCCGACTCGCACTCGCCGGCGGGCATGCCGGTGCGGAACACCGGCTCGCTGGCGCCCTCGGGCCGCGCGCCGATGAACAGCATATATGCGCCGCCGGCGCTCTCACGCCGCAGAATCAGGTGGTCAGCGCCCTCTTCGATGGTCCACTCGGCCGGCGCCACCAGCCCCACGCCCAGTTCGCCATGGACATAGGTGGGCGCACTGACCGGCTGCTCGCCCTCGCCATTGCCGACCGGCCCGCACTCGCCCCTGAAGAACGCCCACTCGTCGCACTCGCTGCCGTCGGCAAACATGCACACGCCATACTGCCCGCCCTGGGCGTCGGTGCGAATGTCGAGCTGGCCGCCCTGCTCTTCGCAATAGACCGAGGCCGGGTTGGCCATGCCCACGCCCATCGGCGCCGCATCGAGCACCGCCAGCGTGCTCAGGATGATATCGGCCCGCTCCACCTCGTCGGGCGTCAGGTCGCCCCTGGTGAACCAGTCGGGCCCCAACTGCCACAGTGAGACGGTGATCTTGCGATCGCCCCGCTGAATCTCGTCGCCGTCGCGTATGTTGCCCCGCTGCCCATAGCGCAGGCCCAGCAGCCGCCCGTCGACCATCCACCCCAGCCGCGGCTCGCGGGCGCCCGCAATCAGCGCCTCGCCCGTGGGCTCGAGGCTCTCGGTGCGGCCCCAAATGATGGACGTCTCTTGCGTGGCAAGCCGGCTGCCGATGACCAGCGCCACATCGTCCCAGGCGATGGTCACGAACGGCCCGCCATCCTGCTCGATGCGGGCCTCGGGCGGATAGCGCAGGCTCAGGCCCAGCGCCGCGTCCTCGAACGTGCGCCAGTCGCCCAGCGGATCGACAGCCACCCCGTCGCGATAGACGGCCTGCACCTGCAGTTGCACGCCGTTGACGTCGTTGGCACCGCTGATGATCAGCCCATCGAGCTGGACGACCTCGCCCGTGTCGCGCAAGCTCGCCAGCGTGTCGCGCAGCATGAAATAGCCGTTCTCGAACCACGCCGACGTCACGCCGATCTCCACTGGCAGCGGCCCGGCCAGCACCAGCTGGTCGTCATATTGCGCGCCGGCCCCCAGCGACACCAGACGCCCTGCCAGGCCGCTCACCTGGTCGGGGTCGGTCTGCTCGCCGGGCAGCCGCAGGCGGTCGACCACCAGACGGCAGCCGTTGACCTCTTGCACGCCGCACTCGAACACGCCGTACAGGTTGAGCTCGCCCTCGACGCCCGCACGGTCGCGCGCCTCGGCCAGCCGCTGCTCGATCTCTGCGGTGCTGCCCTGCACGCCATAGGGCGGCACCTGGTCGGCCGGCAGCAGTTGCACGCGGTCGTCATCGGCGCCGCCTGCAGGTCCGCTGACCACCCGGCCCAGGTAGCCGAACACCCGCACGCCGTCCACCGACTCGAACGACGAGGGCATGGCCGTGGGCGTCGCCGCCTCAGTCGGCGCCGCGGTGGGCGCTGAGGTGGGCGCCGGCGCCGGCGTGGCTGTGGGCGCCGCTACCGCCTCGGCTGGCGGCGCAGCCGTGGGCGTGGGCCAACAGCCGGCGCCGGCCGCAACGAGCAGCAACAGAGCTACGATTCTGGCAGCCGCCTTGCGAAACATCTCTGCACTCCTATCACTACGCTAACCGTGATACGCTGGCCGGGCCGCGCCCGTTCCCCGCCCATGGCCCGACGCCACGAATCCGTCCAGGTGGCCAGGCGCCGCTCCACGTTTCGATGAGATCACGGCGGCCCGCCGCCGCGCCATGCCAGGCCAGCCTGCGCCGTGCTGGCGCTGTCGTGGAGATAGGCGCGGCGCGCCCTGCCCCACCAACTGCCGCCTAGCCCTTGGCGGCCCACAACGCCTCGATGCGGCGCATGTCCTTTTGCCCCAGCGCCTCGCGCAGCAGGTCGCTCAGCGTGAACACGATCACGCCATCCACCTGAGCGTCGCGCGCCGCCAACAGCGCCCGCGCAAACTCGTCGGCGTCCAGCCGCTCGTGGCGGTTGGCGCGGCGATGCGGCCCCGTCAGATAGAGCGGCGCCGCCTGGATCGTGCAATAGGTGGGGCGGCCCGTGGCGGCCTTGACCTGGCTGCCGCGCTGCCCGATCCACCCCACGGTGCGAATCAGAATCTGGTGATAGGTCATCACCTCAAAGGCGTCCACCACCTCGGCCAGCGCCGTCACATCCTGCCCAAAGACCTCGGCGCGGGCGTTGTCCCAGTCGCTGGGCGCAAAGGGCAGCGTGTTCAGCATCACCTGCGCCGACGGCTGCGCCCCTCTGGCCGCGTCGCCCAGGGCGCGCACTGCCTCGACGATGACGCCGCACTTCCAACGCGCCCAGGCCTCGCGGGCGTTGGCGTCGATCCATGCCGCCGCCGCGCGAGGCTCGCGCGTGGGCAACGCGCAGCCGGTCGCGTCCACAAAGCGCTCCAGCGTGGCCGCGTCATAGCTGTACTCGGCCGTCTCGCTGCGCTGATGCTGCGGCGTCCACAGCTCCCAAAAGCCAGGCCAACGACAGAACGAGAGGAACAGGCCGTCGGGCTGCAGCTCGTCGACGGCCTGCGTCACGCGCTCGCACTGCCGCTCGAGCCAGCCGGCGTGGCCCGGCAAGAGGCCCACATACCAGTCGACCAGCGGCATCGGCCGACCGTCGCTGCCCACCGGCCGCAGCGTGGGGTCGGCCGCCAGCGCCTCGGGCTCGAAAAAGGTGCACAGCGTGGGCCAGTAGCCGATGCCCGCCTCGCCCAGGGCGTCGCGCGTGGCCCGCTCGTCATGGTCGGCCAGCCGCCGCTGTTGCGCCGCCGTCGCGCTCGAACGCACGGCGCTGTCGGCCATGGGCAGGCGCCGGCTCTGCGTCAGCACGAAATCGACCCCCCAGTTCTCGAGCAGCCGTGCGAGCTGCGCCGGCTCCAGGCCCCACTGCCCGAACCAGTCCAGGTCATAGACCTTGACGCCGATGCGCAGCGCCGTCATGCCTGCGCCCCCATCGCCTCGAGCCAGGCCACCGCATTGCCCAGCAGCCGCTCGTACCCCGCGAGCTGCCACACCGCTCCGCTGTGGCCCATGCCCACGTAGGCCACCCAACCGGCGCCCACCCGACGCGTCCACACCATCGGGTAGGCGCGCCCGCGGTCGAGCGCCACCATCAGCACGTCGCTGCCGTCCTCATACACCTGCATATAGAACTCGTCGTGCACCATCAGCGCCTCGACGCCATCGAGCAGCAGGTGCTCGCGCACCAGCGGATAGACGCCAAAGGTGAACTGGGGCGGGTGCTCCACAAAGCGCGCCCCCAGCAGCGCCTGCTGCGCCTCGTTGGGCGCCACGCCCACCACCGTCGCGCTGTGCACGCCCAGCAACCGCCCGCCGCCCGCCACCCAGGCCCGCAGCGCCTCGGTCTGCGCTGCGCTCAGCCCCGGTGTGGCCCCCGGGAACTTTTGGTGCGCGCCAAAGCTGGTGTATTGCACCACCAGCGCCGTCCCGTCGCGCTCCAGGCCCAGCAGCGCATCCATGTCGTACGTGGCCGTCACGGCATAGCCCCTGGCTTCGAGCAACGGCGTAACCCACGCGGCGAACCCCTCGAAATCATGCCAGGTGCCCCCCAGCAACAACAGCGCTCTCTTGCCCATCGGTTGTGCTCCTTTCCTCTGCGGCGATGATAGCGGGGCGCACGTGCCCGCGCAAACCCCGGCCGCTTGCGCGCGCTGTGGAGTTGTGACACACTGCGAGCGCCCAAAGGGCAACCACTCTGGAGGTACACTATGGACAAGGTACGCGTCTGCATCGTCGGCATGGGCATCGGTCGGGCCAACGGCCGGGCGTTCATGAAGAACTCCCGCAGCGAGATCGTCGCCCTGTGCGATGTGCTCGAAGACCGCATGCAGGATTTCGCCAAAGAGATCCCCAACGAGGTCAAGTTCTACACCGACTATAAGACGATGTGCAAGGACCCCGACATCGACGCCGTGTTCGTGGGCACGCCCAACCAGCTGCACGTGCCGGTGGCCCTCGAAGTGCTGCGCAACGACAAGCACGTCATGGTCACCAAGCCCCTGGCCAGCTCGCTGGCCCAGGCCGCCGAGGTGGTCGAGGTGGCCGAAAAGTCGGGCCTCGTCAACATGATGTCGCTGGGCATGCGCTTTTCGAACCAGGTGCAGTATCTGGGCAAACTCCGCCAGCAGGGCTACTTTGGCGATCTCTACTATGCCCGCGCCCAGGCCATCCGCCGCAGCCGCATCCCCGACTGGTCGCTCGGCTTTGTGCGCGAGGGCGGCGGCGCCTTTCGCGACATGGGCGTGCACGTGCTCGACGCCGTCTGGTGGCTGCTGGGCATGCCCAAGCCGATCAGCGTGACGGGCGTGGCCGGCGCCATGTTCGGCCCGCGCGGTAAGGGCTACTGGGATTTCAGGCAGCCCGACGAGTCCTACTGGAGCCAGTTCAAGGCCGACGACTATGGCGGAGGCTTTATCCGCTTTGAGAACGGCATCGGCCTGCAGGTCGAGAGCTTTTGGGCCAGCCATCAGCAGCTCGACGGCGAGACGCAGATCGACCTGTTGGGCACCGACGCCGGCGCCCGCCTGCGGCCGTTGACCCTCTACCAGACGGTCAACAACGCCCCGCAGAACGTCACCATCGACCTGCCCGCCGGCCCCGACGGCTTTGACAATGTCGCCGCCGACTTTGTGAACGCCATCCTCGACGGCGACGAGTGCCATGCGCCGCTGCGCCATGGCATGGTCGTGCAGCAGATGATGGAAGCGCTGCTCGAGAGCGGCAAGATCGGCCGCGAGATCCGTTTCGACCAGTAGACGCCCACGGCTGTCCAGGGCGGCGCCACCTGACGCCGCCCTGCAGCCCGCCCGTCCGTCAGGAGACGCCATGACCACACCGCCGTCCCTCACCCAGCCCGAGCCGCTCGCGCCCCCGCCCGGCCTGCCCGATCCACTCACCTTTGCCGCTGGCGCCCCCGTGCGCACCGCCGCCGACTGGCCGCGCCGCCGCGCCGAGCTGCTGGCCCTCTTTGAGCAGCACGTGTACGGCCGCACACCCGCGGCTGGGGCGCCGGTCGCCTTTGAGCTGGTGGATTGCGCCGCCGACGCCTATGACGGCCGCGCCACCCGCAAGCAGCTCCTGGGTCGCATCGGCGCCGCCGGCGTCGAGATGGACCTGCTGCTCTACCTGCCCAACGACCGGCCCGGGCCCGCGCCCCTCTTCGTGGGGCTCAACTTTTATGGGAACCACACCGTCTGTCACGACCCGGCCGTGCGCCTGGCCCACTCGTGGGTGCCCAACAGCCCGGACCACCGCGCCACTGAGGCCGCGCGTGGCGCGGCCGCCGACGCCTGGCCCATCGAGCCGCTCCTCGCCCGCGGCTATGGCGTGGCCACCGTCTACTGCGGTGACCTCGATCCCGACGATGACGATGGCTTTCAGAACGGCATTCACCCGCTCTTTTACGCGCCCGGGCAGACGCGCCCGGCCGACGACGAGTGGGGCACCATCGGCGCCTGGGCCTGGGGGCTGTCGCGCGCCATGGACTATATCGCCAGCGATGCCGACTGCGACGCCGCCCGCGTCGCCGTGATGGGCCACTCGCGCCTCGGCAAGACCGCGCTCTGGGCGGGCGCCCAGGATGAGCGCTTTGCCGTGGTCATCTCCAACAACTCGGGCTGCGGGGGCGCCGCCCTGTCGCGACGCCGCGTGGGCGAGACGGTGCGCGCCATCAACGAGCGCTTTCCCCACTGGTTCTGCCGCCGCTTTTGGGCCTACAACGACCGCGAGGACGCCCTGCCCATCGACCAGCACCTGCTCATCGCCCTGGCCGCGCCGCGCCCCGTGTATGTGGCCAGCGCCGAGGACGACGCCTGGGCCGACCCCGCCGGCGAGTACCTCAGCGCGCGGCTCGCCACGCCGGCGTACGCCCTGCTGGGCCACGAGGGCCTGCCCGGGCAGACGATGCCCCCCGTCAACCAGCCGCTGCTGGGCCGCATCGGCTATCACATCCGCACCGGCGGCCACGCCGTCACGCCCTATGACTGGCAACGGTTCATGGATTTCGCCGATCTGCACGCACCCACGGAGGCCGCGAGATGACCCTGCCTGCCTGGTCGCCCGACCAGATCGCCCGCTACACCTGCCTGCGCACCCCCCAGCCGCTGCTCGTCGATGGCCGCCTGCGTGGCCGCCTCGACCAGCCCGTCTGGCAGGCCGCACCCAGATCGCCGCGCTTTGTCGACACCGTCACCGGCGCGCCCGGCTTTTGGGATACGCGCGCCGCCTGCCTGTGGGACGATGACTATCTCTACGTCGGCTTTTGGGTCGAAGAGCCCTTTGTCGAGGCGCACCTGACCGAGCGCGACAGCATCATCTTTTCCGAGAACGACGTCGAGGTGCTCATCGACGGCGGCGACTGCTACTACGAGTTCGAGCTGAACGCGCTGGGCGCCATCTACGAGGTGCTCTTCATCTGGCGCGACGCCTACACCCGTGGCAGTCGGTTCGACGTGCCCGAGTTCGACCTGCTCGAGCGCGAGGCCTTCACCTTTGCCGGCGACTATGACCGGCAGCCGCGCACCTTTTGGCGGGGCACCCATCCGCGCGGCCCGCGCTGGGCCTTTCTCGACTGGGACCTGCCCGGCATCCAGTGGGCCGTGCACGTCGATGGCGTGCTCAACGACCACACCACCATCGACCGCGGCTGGACGGCCGAGATCGCCTTCCCCTGGAAGGGCCTCTCGTGGCTCGCCAACGGCCGCAGCCTGCCGCCCAACCCAGGCGACGTCTGGCGGCTGTTCTTTGGCCGCTTTCAGAAGCTCATGCCCAGCGGCATCGAGCTTTCGCCGCACCCGGCCTGGGTGTGGAGCTCGCACGGCGTGTATGACACGCACCTGCCCGAGCGTTGGCCTTACGTGACCTTCTCGGACCGCACGGTCGAGCTGCCGTGAGCCGCCGCTACCGCGTCGCCATCTGCGGCCTGGCCAGCGAGAGCTGCACTTTTTCGCCGCTCGACATCGCCATGGCCGACACGCGCCCCCTGGTGGGCGCCGAGATCTTGCAGCGCCACCCCCTGCTGCCCAGCGAGCCCGACGTCGAGTTCGTGCCGCTGCTGCGCGTCGACTCGGTGCCCGGCGGCCGCTGGCAGGCCGACGTCTATGAGCGCCACCTCGACGCTATGATCACGGCGCTGCGCGACGGCGGCCCCTGGGATGGCGTGCTGCTCGACCTGCACGGCGCCCTCTACGTGGTCGGCCTCGAGGACGCCGAGGCGCATCAACTCGCCGCGGTGCGCGCGGCCGCGGGCCCCGACGCCCTGCTGGCCGCCAGCTATGACCTGCACGGCAACGTGTCCACGCAAGACCTGGCCCTGCTCGATATCCTCACAGCGCTGCGCACCGCGCCCCATGCCGACTACCATGAGACCCGCGCCCGCGCCGCGCGCCTGCTCATCCGCGCCCTGCGCGCGGGGGTGCGCCCCGCCAGGGCGCTGGTGCGCGTGCCCCTCACGCTGCCCGGCGAGTGCGCCATGACGCTCGTCGAGCCGGCGCGCTCGCTCTATGCCCGCATCCCCGACGTCATCGGCCCCGGTGTGTGGGATGCCTCGCTGCTGCTGGGCTACACCTGGGCCGACGAGCCTCGCGTGGGCGCGTCGGTGGTGGCCATCGGCGACGACCCGGGTCGCTGCGCGTCTGCCGCGCTGGCGCTGGCCGGCGCCTGGTGGGGCGTGCGCCACCAGTTCGGCTTTGGTCAGCAGACCGGCTCCGTCGACGAGTGCATCGCCTGGGCGCTGGCAGAGCAGCCGACGCCTGTGTTCCTCTCTGATGCCGGCGACAACGTCACCGGCGGCGGCGTGGGCGACGTGCCTTTTGTGCTCGAGCGCCTGCTGGCTCATGGCGCGGCCGACGTGCTCTACGCCAGCCTGGCCGATGCGTCCGCCGTGGCCGCCTGCCGGGCCGCAGGCGTGGGCGCGACGGTCGATCTCTCCGTGGGCGGCAAGCTCGACCGGGTGCACGGCGCGCCCCTCGACATCAGTGCGCGGGTGCTCGCGCTGCACGAGACCGCCTTTGGCGGCGACACCGCCACGGTGCAGGTGCAGGGCGTCACGCTGGTGCTCACGAGCGCCCGCTGTGCGTTTACCGAACGCAGCCAGTTCGCCGCGCTGGGGCTCGAGCCGCGCGCCTATCGCGTCGTCGTCGTCAAGCTGGGCTATCTGCACGACGAGCTACAGCCCATCGCGGCGCGGTCGTTGCTGGCCTTTTCGCCGGGCTGCCTGAACCCAGACATCACCCAGCTCGAGTTCGCCCGCATCCGGCGGCCCATCTATCCGCTCGACCGCGACATGGCCTGGCAGCCGGCCGCCGATCTGTCGACCTGGCCACCCGCTACGCTCGCAGCGCCCGCTTGACAGGTGCGGGCGCCGCGGCCAAACTGTGGGCTGTCATACCCTTGTTTCAGGAGTAACAAGATGCCACTCGTATCGATCTTGCCCGAACTGCAGCGCGCCAGCCGCGAGCGCTGGGCCATCCCCCTGTTTGACACCGCCGACATGGAGGCCACCGAGGGCATGCTGGCCGCCGCCGAAGAGCGCCGCGCGCCCTGCATCATCGCCATGTATTCGGCCCAGTTCGGCCGCCCCAACGCCCGCGCCCATGCCGAGTATATCCGAGTGCGCGCCCGCGAGGCCGGTGTGCCCATCTCGTTCATGCTCGACCACGGCAACTCGGTCGAGGTGTGTATGCAGGCCCTCGTGTACGGCTGCACCGACGTGATGTACGACGGGTCGAGCCTGCCCTATGAGCAGAACGTGGCCAACACGCGTATCGTGGTGCAGGCCGCCCATGCCGTCGGCGTCGCCGTCGAGGCCGAGATCGGCCACGTGGGCCGCGCCAGCGACTATGCCGAGATCGGCGCCACGCGCAAGGGCTACACCGACCCCGCCATGGTCGAGCGCTTTGTCGAGGACACCGGCGTCGACATCCTCGCCATCGCCATCGGCACCGCCCACGGCGCCTACGCCAAGGGCATCACGCCGCAGATCGACGTCGACTTGCTGCGCGAGATCCGCTCGCGCGTCGACCTGCCCCTGGTGATGCACGGCGGCACCGGCTCCACCGAGCAACAGTTCCGCGACGTGGTGGCTAACGGCATCAGCAAGATCAACATCGCCACCGACCTGTTCCTCAGCGCGGGCGCGGCCGTGGCCGCCAAGGCGCACGAGCCCAACGCCCGCTACTTTGACATGACCGCCGCAGCGCAGGCCTCTTTCCAGGCGCGCTGCAGTTGGTATCTCGACGTGTTTGGCACCAGCGGCAAGGCCGGCTAGGCCCGCGAGGAGCGCATCCTATGGATAGTGTACGGCTGGGCCGCACCGGCCTGACGGTGTCGGCCCTGGGCTTTGGGGGCATCCCCATTCAGCGCCTCACCACCGCGGACGCGGTGGCGGTGGTGCGCGCCTGCCTCGACGCCGGCATCACCATGCTCGACACCGCCCACGGCTATACCAACAGCGAGGAGCGCATCGGCCTGGCCATTCAGGGCCGGCGCGAGGGGCTGGTCATCGCTACCAAGGCCCCGGCCACCGAGCCGCAGGCCTTTCGCGAACAGGTGGAGACCTCTTTTCGCCGCCTGCAGGTCGAGCACATCGACCTGCTCCAGTTCCATGGCGTCTCGTCCCCCGCCAAATACGAGGCGGTGATGGCGCCGGGCGGCCCCTATGACATCGCCAGCGAGCTCAAGGCCGCCGGGCGCATCGGACACATCGGCGTCACCTCGCACAACCTGGGGCTCGCCATCCAGATGGCCCGCGACAACCACTTTGAGACGCTCATGTTCCCGTTCAACTTTATCACGCGCGAGCCCCTGGACGAGCTCGTCCCCCTCTGCCGGCGCAACGACATCGGCTTTATCGCCATGAAGCCGGTGGGCGGCGGCCTGCTGTGGGATATCGAGCCGGCCTTCCGCTGGCTGCGCCAGGTGCCCGGCATTTTGCCGCTGGTGGGCATGCAGTCGCTCGACGAGGTGGCGCAGAACGTGGCGCTGATGTCTGGCCCGGCCGTGCTCACGCCCGCAGACGAGGCGCTGATCGCCCGCCGCCGCGCGGAGCTGGGCACACGCTTTTGCCGCGCCTGTGACTATTGCCAGCCCTGCCCGCAGGGCATCGCCATCTCGTCGGTGCTGCGCATCCAGAGCTTTTACCGGCGCATGCCCGCCGAGCGCTTTTACGGCGCCGACACCGAGCGCAGCATCACGACGGCCGAGACGTGTCTGCGGTGCGGCGACTGCGAGGCGCGCTGCCCCTACGAGCTGGCCATCCGCGACATGCTCGTCGAGCAGGCCGTCTGGTATCGCCAGATGCAGGCCGCACGCGGCTGAGCTCTACGTCCCGAGACGCCAACAGGGAGGCCCTGCGGCCTCCCTGTTCTAATCATGAACGCCACGCCAGGCCCTCGCCCTGCCAGGCGAGGGTTCCGCCCGCAGAGCGCGCTCAGCGGCCCCCGAACGCCTGCTGCAGCCTGCGCCAGATGGTGCGCGGCTCCCAGCCGGTCAGCACCAGCCGATCGCCCACCTGCACCCGCGCCGCCGTCCCGGCGGGCGTCTCGACCACATAGCGCACGCCGCGGTGCAGCTTGCCAAAGCGCCACGGCCTGAGCCCGCGGTCGATGGCCACCACCTCATCGTGGCGCGACACATAGACCACGTCGATCGGCAGGCGCATGAACCAGGTGTGCACCGACGAGCAGGGATAGATCAACACCCCCTCGCCCGCGCCCAGGCTACGCTTGCCCATCAGCCCCACCAGCCGCGACCAGAACCCGTCGCAGGGCCGGCCATGGCTCAAGAGCGTGTAGCTGCCCCGCTGCTCGGCCACCGAGACCCATCGGCGTCGTTCCACTACTCGGCTCATCCCCACATCCCCAGCATTCCCAGGTAGGTGACCCAGGCGCCGGCCGCGAGATAGGGCCCGTAGGCCATCCTGTCCTTGCGGCCTGCCGTGCGCGTCACCAACAACAGCACCGCGCCCGCCCCCCCGGCGAGCACCCCCAGCACGAGGCCCCGCACGGCCACTGGCAGCCCCAGCACCGCGCCGATGGCGATGGCCAGCTTGACGTCGCCGACGCCCAGTGCGCCGCGCCCGATGGCCCCGAGCAGGCCGAACATCATCGCCCCAAACAGCGCCCCGGTGAGCGCCATCCGCCAGTTGGTGATGCCCAGCGGCGCCTGTGCCAGGCCCCACAGCAACAGCAGCAGCACCAGCAGGTTGGGCAGCCGCCGCGTGGCCAGGTCGATCAGGCTCAGGGTGGCCAGCAACGTCGACACCACCACCACGGCCACGATCAGGCGCAGCTCGAACCCGGCGCCCCCCAGCGCCAGCCCCAGCAGCAGGCCGGCCAGCACGGCCCCCACCGCGCTCACGCGATGGACCAGCGGCGCCTGCCGCAGCGGCAGATACGCCCGCAGGCCCACCATCCCCAACACCCCGCCGGCCGCGCCGACCACAGCGCCCAGCACGGCCTGCAGGGCAACCGTCATTCGATCAGGCTGACGGCGAGCACGCTGCCGCCCCCCGGAGGCGGCGGGTCGCCGGCCGTCCCGCCACAGTCGGTCGTGCAGTTGTCGCAGCTCACCGTCACACGGATCACGGTGGACTTTTTCGTCTGCGACATCTGCACTTCATGCTTGGTCGGGTCATAGCAGGGATAGGTCCCTGCATCACAGGTTACTTCCCAGTCGGCCAGCGGTGGCTCGACGATGGCGCAGCCAAAGCGCGAGATCATGTAGGTGCCGCCGTTGGGGCAGCTTTTGCCCGCGGTGCAGCCCATATACTCGAACACCGGGATCTTGATCTCCATGCCCGTCTGGTCGATGCAGTCTGACACCACCGACTCGCGCACGCCGCCGACGCCCGGAATGCACGAAGGCAGCACCACGCGGTCTTTGCTGCCGCCGCTGGTCACCAGACAGGACATCTCGTTGGCGCCACAGCCGGTCTGAATGCACCCATCGGGATACAGCGGGTCCTGCGAATCCGAGAAATCGACCCAGCCACGGCCCGCGCCGGTGACAATGTCATCGATGCCGTCGTTATCCATGTCACAGTCTTCGAGATCGCAGTTGATCTCTTGCTGCTCGTTCTGCGCGTTCCACACATAGATGACCTTGTCGCAGTTGCGGTTCCACACTTCTTCGCTAAAGGTGAGCGGCCACAGCCCGCAAGAGCTCGTGGCCACGCCGCAGGCCGCGGCGGCAGTGGCGTTCACCGGGTACTGGTCGACGCCCAGCAGCCCGAGCAGCGTGGTGTTGGCCTCTGTGCCGGCCTGCACCCACACGACATAGCCGTTGGTCGGGTCGACATTGCCATCCTGGTCGCGAATCTCGACGATGACAGGCCCCAGCGCGCCGTTCGCCTCGGCATACTCGAGCGCCCGGGCCGTCGCCTGAGCGCGGACGCCAAAGCACAGCTCATGGGCGCCTGCCAGCGCGCCCGCGTCGGCAGCGTTCTGCATCTCGCGGCGTACCGACAGCCCTGCGCCCACGTCGACGGCGAGCCCTGCAAAGAGCAGCAACGCCACCAACAGCACCGCCACCCACACCAACACCTGCCCTTCAGACCGTGGCTGCTTCATGTTTTTTCCGATCTGTTTGATCGGCCTCCCGCCCACTAATCTCCGACACCATACACAATCATCTCAGTCGTGGCCCCGATCTCGATCTCGCCCATACCGATGATCCCCCCCAGGATCGTGCCATATGGATAGGTCAACGAGACCGTGATCGGCAAACCCTTGAGCCAGTTGCCCGCCGGGTCGGGGTCGATGGTCACAGCCACCAGGGCAGAGTCCAGCCCATTGAGCTCCAGCTCGTCGCGCACCGCATCGATCATTCCCGGCTTGTTGGCCGGGAATCGGCTCGCGTACCGCGCGCCCTCGCGGCTGGCGTTGGTGATGGCGATCTTGGTGAACATCGCCCGGCCCACGTCGACCACGCCCACCAGCAGAATCATCAACAGCGGCAAGACGAGCGCCATCTCGACGAGGCTTTGGCCTCGCTGGCGCCGACGCCGCCCGCATCTGCTTTCGCGCCACATGGGTCACCGTCCTCCGGTAAACCACTCCTTGATCGCCTCGAGCCCGGTCGCCTTGCCGGGCTTTTGCTCTTCTTGATAGCGCACATAGAGCCCGTCGACCCAGCGGTTGAGGCGCTCTTCGAGCGTGGTAAAGGCGTTCTGGGTGCTCTCAGTCGCTCTCACGGCCGTTTCTGAGGCCAGCGCCCGCTCGATGTGCGGATGCACCTGCCGATACTCGAACAGGCCGATGATCACCAGTGCCAACACCGCCGCGATGCGCCAGCCCTGCCGCAACTCGCGGCCATAGCCCGCCGCGCGCGGCTCGCTCCGCATTGCCTTGGCCTGGCGGTGCTCAGCGATGGTGCCCGGCACCACGCTCACCGCCAGAATCGCCGAAACGAACAGCCGGCGCGCCTCGAACACCCTGGCCACACCCGTCGCCTGAGGGTAGAGCCCGTGCATCAGCCACAAGAGCCCCATCAACACCACCGCCAGGCTCAGGCCCCAGCCCAACACGCGCAGGAGCCAGCGCTCGATGGCGTAAAAGTTCGGCCAGGCCGGCGGCTGCGCCAGGCCGCGAATCAGCCCCGTCAGCGCCCACAACACCGCCACCATGGCGCCCGCGCGCGCGGCAACGGTGCCGGCCGCCGCAAAGTCAAAGATGGCCCAGTCGAACACCAGCCCGGCGATCAGCCCGGCCAACAGCCCCATCAAGGGCCGCGCCACCCGCGTCGTGAACCTCGAGGGCACCGGCCGCACGCGCACGGTGAGCGGCACGGTGTGCAGGTGATGGCCCTCTGCCGCGCTGATGGCCACGCCCGAGGTGCTCTCTACCGACACCGGCAACGAGGTGGTGTCCACCGTCACCAGCACATTGACGCGGCCCGAGAACTGCGCCGGCTCCACCCGCACCCAGGGGTCCAGCGGCGTGAGCTGCCCAAAGAGGTGCCCACGGCTGCCGCGTCGTCCGATGATCATCTCGTGCCGCACGATCTCGTCGGCCAGCACATAGCCCATCTTGAGCTGCCTGGGGTGCACCCGCAGCTCGGGCGGCTCGACATAGCCGCTGGAGAGCACAAACGCCTCGAGGGCGGCCCGCCCATCCGAGGGGTGCTGCTTGAGCGCCTCGCGCACCAGTCGCGCCAGCTCATAGGCGCCCTCCGAATCGAGCCACTCTTCCAGCGACCCGTCCAGCATGTGTTTGACGGCGGCGTTGCCGTGCCGGTCAAAGAGCCGCACCATCTCCTCGAGCGTCCAGGCCTCGAGGTTGGCTTTGATCCAGCCGCTGGTGGCCAGCACAAAGGGCCGCGATGCCCTCTGGCGCAGCGCCAGCCGGCGCTGATCGAACGCCTCGGCCAGCGCGGCGCGCATCGTCGGCTCCTCGAGCCCCGAGCCGAGCGCCGGCGGCGCCTCGCGGATGCGCTGCACCGCCTCGTCCAGCAGGGCGATGTCGATGGCCCGCTCGGCGCCGAACACCACCGGCAGCTCCTCGCTGAACGCCAGCACCGCCCTGAACGGCGGCGCCAACTGCGGCGCCTCGTCGGTCAGAAACGTCGAGACGGCCTGGCGCGCCTCGCGAGCCACACGCAGCGGGCTCGGTCGCGTCTCACGGGCGCCGCCCTCGCCCTCTACCAGCCACGGCTCTTCGCCGTTGGCCCACACCGAGCCCCGCCAGTCGCGCACATCCAGATGGTAGATGCCCGACGGCGCCAACACCAGCCAGCCCAACTCGTGGCCATACACCACCGGGTAGGGCAGCACGTAAAAGTCGTCGGGCAGCCCATCCAGCATCGCCTCGTAGACGATGTCCGATTCGACCGACCCTGGTTCTGCAATGATCGTTGCCATGATCGCCTACGCCATCACAGACTGCTGATCGATCAGCCGCTCGCGCACAAACTGACCCTGCGGCTCGATCCTGAAATGCGCCGCATCGAGCCGGAACTCGAGGTCGACCGCGGCCATGCCCGCGCGGTTCTTTTCAACGCTCAGCACCAAAAAGCCGCGCATCTGCTCGCCGCGCACCGGATCGTTCAACAGGTGCTCGCGGCTCACGATCGCGTGCTTGTTGTTCACCACCAGGCCGATGTCGGCCTCGTACTGGATGGCCGAGCTGCCGCGCAGGTCGCTCAGGCGCATACGCGGCGACTTGAGCCCCGAGCGATCGGCTGCGGCGATGGCCACCACGCGCGAGCCGGTGTTGAGCGCCATGTCCTTGAGGCCCTGAATGACCTCGGTCATGCGCTCGTCCTCAGACTCGATGCGCACATCGGTGTTCACCTTTTGCAGGTAGTCGATGACCACCAGCAGCGGCCTGTCGATGCGCTCACTGATCTCTTGCGTCCACACCTCGACCGCGCCCAGGGTGGCGCTGGTGCGGCCGGGCCGCGCCAGGTGCAGTCGCTCTGAATAGGCCATCATCTGCGCCACCACAGCCCCATAGCGTCGGCTGCCTTGCAGCGCTGCAATGGGCCCGCGGCTGTCAGACGCGTCCATCGCCGACTCGTCGAGCCGCTTGAGCGTCAGGGCCTGATCGAACGGCATCACGAACGCCGACTCGAGGCACAGCAGCCGCGAGATCAGGTGCTCGGGCTCGTGCTCGTAGCAGATGTACAGCGCGTGGGCGCCCGACTCGGACTTGACCACGTTTCGCGCTAACTGCAGGGCAAGGATCGTCTTGCCCACGCCGCTGGGCCCGCCCAGCACCACCAGCTCACCGCTGCGCAGCCCGCCCCCGATGACCTCATCTAGCGGCACGAACCCGGTTGGCAGCGGCCAGCGGCGCATGGCCTGCGCGGGCGTAACGCCGTCGATGGCGGCCAGCGTCTCACGCGCCGTCACCGGGCTATACTCGAGGGCATCCTTCTCGATGCTCATCCCCACACTCCGCCGAGCACGCCGCCCGACCCACGCGTGGCCTTGCGCCGTTCGGCGCCCTCGGCCACCGTAAAGGTGTCGGTGGGCAGCTCGATGCCCATGGAAGACAGCTTGTCCATAAAGGCGGGCCGCACGCCGGTGGCCGTGTAAAAGCCCTCCACGCGGCCATCCGACACGCCCGTCTGCCTGAACTCAAAGATATCCTGCATCACCACCACGTCGCCTTCCATGCCCTGTACCTCAGAGATGGAGACGACCTTGCGTGTGCCATCCTGCAGGCGGTCGAGGTGCACGATCAGGTTGAACGCCGCCGAGATCTGCTCACGGATGGCGCGCAGCGGCAGCTCCATGCCGGCCATCAACGCCATCGTCTCGACACGCGCCAGCGTATCGCGCGGCCCGTTCGAGTGCACCGTGGTCAACGAGCCATCGTGGCCGGTGTTCATGGCCTGCAGCATGTCCAGCGCCTCGCCGCCGCGCACCTCGCCCACCACAATGCGGTCGGGGCGCATGCGCAGCGCGTTGATCACCAACTGCCGAATGGGCACCTCGCCCGAGCCCTCGATGTTGGGCGGGCGCGCCTCGAGGCGCACCACGTGGCTCTGGTTCAGGTGCAGCTCGGCGGCATCCTCGATGGTGATGATGCGCTCGTTGGCCGGGATGAACGCCGACAGCACGTTGAGCAGCGTCGTCTTGCCCGTCGACGTGCCGCCGGAGACGACGATGTTCATGCGGCCGATCACACAGGCCCGCACGAATGCCACCATCGTGTCGGTCATCGTGCGCATGCGCACCATGTCCTCGGCGGTGAGCACGTTGCGGGCGAACTTGCGGATGCTCACGCAGGGGCCATTCAGCGCCAGCGGCGGGATGATCACGTTCACGCGCGAGCCGTCGGGCAGGCGGCCGTTGACCATCGGGCTGCTCTCGTCGACGCGGCGCCCCAGCGGCGCCACGATGCGGTCGATCACGTGCATCACGTGGGCGCTGTCGCGGAACTTGAAATCGCTCAGCATCAACATGCCGTTGCGCTCGACAAAGATCTGGTCAGGCCCGTTTACCAGGATCTCGGTGACCGACTCGTCGCGCAGCAGCGGCTCGATGGGGCCATAGCCCAGCACCTCGGCCACAATCTGCTGGAACAGGGTGTTGCGGTCGACGCGCGTCAGCGGGATGGCCTCTTCGGCCAGCGTCTCGTTGAAAATGCGCTCGAGAATCGGCCGCACGTCCGAGGGTGAGATCGTTTCGATGGCCGGGCTCACCTCTGACAGCAGCCTGCGCTGCACCGTCGCCTTGATATCGGCATAGCGACTATCGCGGTCGCCACCATTCGAGGCGCTTGGTGCAGCGGGTTGGCTAGGACGGCTCCTCAACATCGCTCTGGTCTCACCTCACCCAAATCGGGTCATACTCGTTGTAGGCGGTGTTCGAGATGTTCGTGATGCCGCGCCCCTGCGCGTCCATCACATAGATCTGGTTACGCAGCTCGCGGTTCGACCAAAACACGATCCGCGAACTGTCGGGCGACCACGAGGGGTGTTTGTCCCACTCCCATTTGTTGGGGGTGATGTTGCGCACACCAGACCCGTCGGGCCGCATGGTGTGGATATCATCGCTGCCAGAGGCTTGGCTCACAAAGGCAATGGTCGATCCATCGGGCGACCATACAGGATCATAGCATAGTCCTCCGGCCTCGGTCAACTGCCTTGGCTGCGGATTCGGGAACTGCGACGTCGGCGGGTCCTGGATAAAGATCTGCGCGATGCCGTTCACACTGCGCACAAAGAGCGAGTAGCGGCCGTCGGGCGAAGAGCGCTGCGCCTCGACCAGCTCCTCGTATTGTATGCGCAGCGTGCTCGAGCGCCCCAGGTACTCGCGTTGTGAGCCGTCGGGCGCCATCACCCAGTAGCCGGGATAGTCCTCATGGTCGCTGACAAAGACGATCATGTTGTGATAGGCGTTGAGCGGCCGCGGTGTGGGCACCGGCGTGGGCGCGCGCGGAGGCGCCGGCGTGGCCGTGGGCAGCGGCGTGGGCGTGGGCGTCGGTGTCGGCGTCGGCGTCAGCACCGGCACGATGTCGACGATCCGCTTCTCGGCCAGAGCGCGATCCTCCACCGGCAACAGGCTGGCCTCGACATAGGCCGCATAGGCCATGCCCACGTCGCCCGCACTCTGATACTGGTCGCCCAGGTTGATATAGGCCGTGTACAGCATGGTGAGCACGTTGGCGCGCATGAACGCCGGCCGCCGATCAAAGACCGCGCGCAGCAGCCGCGTGGCATCGGCCCAGGCCCCGCGGTTATACATGATCTGCCCGCTGAGATAGTCGTTCACCACATCGCGCAGCAGGGCCGCCGTCGCCTCGCGCGGGCGCAACACCAGCGCCGCCTCAAAGTGCTTGACGGCCTCGGGCAGCGCCTCGGGGTTCTCGGGCCCCCTGTCCATGATCGCCTGCCCCACCGCCAGGTGCAGCTCAAAGATCTTGGCCCGCACCACATCGCTGCGATACGAGGCGTCGAGCCGCTGCACCTGTTCATACAGCGCCAGCGCCTGATCCAACTCGCCCGCCTCTTCGCTGGCCACCGCCTCGTTGAAGAGGGTGTCGCGCTGCTGCAGCCGGCCGATGTCGACAATGCGCGCCGCCACGTCGCGGTAGCCGGGACTGTCCACCTGCAGCGCCACATACTCGGCCATGGCCTCATCCAGAGCGCCGGCATCTTGCAGTGCCACAGCGCGCTCATAGCGCTCGAGGATCGCCGCGTCAGCCTCGATGCTCGCCAACAGCTCTTGCGCCCCTTTGTACTCGGGCGCCGCGGCCAGCAGCCGCTCTACGCGCTCCGCTGCCTCGTCATACTGACCGCCGGCGTAAAAGGCCTGCGCCTCGGCGAATAGCGCCTGCTGCTGCCGCTGCACCTGCGCCGACTGCACCTCGGGCAAGAGCTGCTGGCTGTAGATGCGCCGCCCGCCCCAGCCTGCCAGCAGCACCACCGCCAACAGCAGCGCATAGGTGGCCACGCGGCGCCAGGGGATGATGGCCCAGCGCGCACGCACGCCGCGCCCCTCGATGCCCGCACGCAGCTCTGCCTCGTCCAGCAGCTCGCGCGCGTCCTGGTCTCCGGGGTAGGCCTGCAGCACCTCTTGCAGCAGGGTGCGCACGTCCTTCCAGCGTCCCTGCTGAAACGCCTTGCGCGCTTCGATCAACGCCTCGTCGCGGCCCAGCCGCTCCACGTGCCCTTTTCTGGCCATGTACTCCCCTGTCAGCCCCCAGATGCGGCGCCGAGCGTCTGCAGAATGCGCGGAATGCTCGGGCCAAGGATGAACACGAATAGCGCCGGAAACACCAAGAAGACCAGCGGAAACAGCATCTTGATCGATGCTTCATGCGCCAGTTGCTCGATGCGCTGGCGCCGCTTTTCGCGGATCAACGCCGCTTGCGAGTGCAGCACGTCGGCGATGCTCACGCCCAACTGCGCCGACTGAATCAGTACCGCCACAAACGTGCGCAGCTCGGGCACGTCGGCGCGCGTGGTGAGGCGTTGCAGCGCCTGGTCGCGGGGCGTGCCCACGCGCATCTCGAGCACCGTGCGGCGCAGCTCGCGCGTCAACGCGTTGTCCCAGCGCTCGGCCACCCGCAGCATCGCCGACTCGAATGCCAGGCCCGCCTCCACCGAGATGGTGAGCATGTCGAGCGCATCGGGCAGGCGGCGCGTGATCTCTTTGCGGCGCTGGCGGATCTTGCTGCCCAGCCACAGCGATGGCAGCAGATAGCCCAGGCCGGCCAGCACCAGCCCCATCAGCAGCCCGTTCGACAGAGTGCGCGTGCGCGCGCTCACCGCAAACCCCAGCGCGCCCAGCACGATGCCCATCAGCACGCGCAGCCCCATAAAGTCGATGGCGCTGAGGTTGTAGGGGTTGCCGGCCTGCACCAGCTTTTGGCGGGCGTCCTCGACGCGCGCCACCGGCAGCCGCCTGGCCAGCCAGCGCACGAATCTGCGGAACGGTGGCACCACCAACCGGCGCAGTAACCCGGTCGTCTGCAGGTCCTGGTCGCGCGCCGGGCGCTGGCCCGCATACGCCTCGAGCCGCTGCTTGTCGGTGCTGGGCCTGCCCGGGCGAATGGCGAGGGCGCCAAACATCACCACCAGCGCAATCAGCGCTGCAAAGATGGCTGGGCCTACGGTCACAATGGCACTCGCGCTCATCGTGGGCATTCTCCTCGCTAGACGTCGATCGCCACGATGCGTTGAATGAGATAATAGCCGATCGCCTGCAACACCACGGCGCCGATCGGCAGCGCGCGGAACGGCCCGGGCTCGAGGAAGGGGTCGTAGAAGGTGGGCTCCAACAGCCACACCACCACCGCCAGGCCGATGGGCAGCACCGCCAGGATGTTGCCCGATAGGCGCTGCTGCGCCGTCAGCGTGCGGATCTCGCCCTGCAGGCGGATGCGGTCGCGGATCGTCTCGGCGATGATCTCGAGCGTCTCGGCCAGGTTGCCGCCCGTCTGCCGCTGCACGTTGATGGCCGTCACCATCATGGCCACGTCGTCTGAGCCCACGCGCTGCGCCAGCTCTTCGAGCGCATCGGTCAGGGGCTGGCCCAGCTCGACGGCCTGCACCACGCGCGCAAACTCGGCCGCGCTGGGGTCGGGCATCTGCTCCACCACCAGCCGCAACGCCTGGTTGATGCCCTGCCCCGCCCGCAGACCGCTCACCAGCAGCGTCAACACGTCGGGGAGCTGTTCGTTCATCAGCCGCACGCGCTTGCGCGCCCGGCCGTTGAGCAGCATCTGCGAGCCCAGATAGGCCAGCACCGCGAACAGAATGCCCGCCAACGCGCCGCGCACGGCCAACCCGATCACCAGCCCGACCACAACCAGGCCGATGGTGATCATGGTGAATTCAGAGGCGGTCACCGGCAGGTCGGCCTGTGAGAGCTTGAACGCCAGCGCCGATCCCGGGGTCGACGATCGCCGATTGCCAAAGAGGTGCCGGGCCTTGCGTTCGCTCTGTCGTGCCTCGCGGTCGAGCCCCAGCTCTTTGATGCGCTGCTCGATCGGGTCGCGCGACTGGGATGCCTTCCACAGCCACACAAACACCAGCAACGTCAGCGTCGCCATCAAGAAAGCAAAGACCAGCGGCCCCGCGCCTACCGATGCTGCGGCCCCCACGCTTCTGTCTCTCCTCCTCGCTCAGCGCCGCGCGGCAGCAGCGCCCTGATGCTACTTGCTCCTTGCGAATAACGACCTGAGGCCCGACGCTCGGGGCGCCTCCTCGCCCTGCAGTTGCGCCACCCCATAGGCCTGCAGCAGTTTGCGGCTCAGGCCGTGATAGGCGCGGCCCAACGCGCTGCGCGGATGCCGCATGGCCACCGGCACACCGCGGTTGATGCTCGCCAGCGCCAGTTGCGGATCATCGGGTATCGTATGGCGTACGTTCAGCAGACGCCGCTCGATCTCGCTCTGGGGTATGCCATGGGTGGCCGATGCCCGGTTGAGCACCATCCACACCTTTTCTTGCGCATAGCCCCGGCTGTGCAACTGGTCGATCATGGCGCGCGCGTTGCGCACGGCCGCCATCTCGGGCGGCAATACCATCAACACCACGTCGGCCACGTCGGTGACGCTGTAGGCCACCTCGTCGAGCGGGTGCCCCAGGTCGACCACCGTCCACGCGCACATACGCCGCAACAGCACCAGCACCCGCTCCATATGGGCCGTGCTCGGGTGCGTTTCCATGTGCCCGGGCGGGGGCGTCACCATCACGCGCACGCCCGAGCTGTGCGTCTGCAGAATGCCGTCCAGCAGCTCTGTGTCGATCGAGCCCAGCCGCTCGAACACCTCGGCGATGGTGCGCCGCGCCGGCACGTTCATCATCACGTCCACCGCCGGCGCCATAAAGTCAGCGTCCAGCAGCGCCACGCTGGTGTGCCCATCGTGCGCCAGGCAAACGGCCAGGTTGCAGGCCACGCTCGTCCGGCCCACGCCGCCTCTGGGCCCCACCACCGCCACAATGCGCCCGTTGACGCCTTCGCCGGCCCCGGCGGGGCCAGCCGCCTCGCGCGCCGACAGCAACTGCCGCAACGTCTGTTGCAGCTCGAAGGACTGTGGCAGCAGCGGCTTGGGCAGCACCGCCCGTGCGCCGGCCATCACCGCACGGTTGGCCAGCTCCAGCCGATCCGGCTCCACCAGCATCACCACGGTGGCCATCGGGCAGCAGTCGCCCAGTTGCCGTACATACCGCTCGGGGTTGGCGCCCACATTGTCGTCGATCATGATGATCTGCGGCGACAGGCTCACGGCCCGCGACGCGGCCAGCTCGGCTTGCGAGACCCAGAAAACGCGATTCGGTTGGTCCCACCCACGCAGGGACTCGCGCAACTCGTCTTGTGCTTCCGAGCGAGCGCTGACCAGTAGCAGCCTCAGCTCGGCATCTTGTGGCGGCACAACCTACCTCCTGGCCTGGCGTCGGTGTATCTCCCCCCCGGGATCTCACCGCACCGGAATGCTGTACGCGTCGATCACATAGTCGATGTCGACCGGGTCAAACTCCCACTCCTGGTCGGCCCCGGGCGCGCGCAGCGCGATATCCTGGATAGCGCCCGAATCGAGCGCATACTTGAGCACCAGCGCGTCCTGGGGCGCCAACGTCACCAGCAGCGCCTTGGGTGCCGCTGGCGGCTCGTTGGTCGGCTTGCCCGCCGAATCGGTCGGCTGCGTGGCCCCGGGCAGCGCGGCGATGGTCACATTCTGCAGCAGGATATAGGTGATCATCTCCTCACCCTCGCCCTCGATGCCTCCCTTGGGAAACTGCATCGAGACGAGGATATCGACCCTGTCGCCGGGTTTGAGCACCGCCACCTGACTCATCAAGTCGGTGGCGGGCATGGCCACTAGCACCTGCTCGGCGTTGAGCGCCACTGCCGTGCGGCCATCGGCAGCGATGATGTTGGGATCCACCAGTCGCTGCTCGAGCAGCACCTCGCCGGTGTAGAGCTCGGTCAGCGTCAGCTTGCCCACCGCCGCCTCCACCTCAGTAAAGGCCCCCACGGGCACCGAGGCCACCGGCAGCTCTTGGGTCGTCAGCATCTCGGCGGTGAGCAACGTGCGCACGGGCACGGGCTGCGCCGTCACCACCACCTGCTGCGTGGCGCCCTCGACGCGCACCTCGCCCACTGAAACGCGAGCGGCGCGCGACAGCGTCACATAGGCCACCACCGCCGCCAGAAACGCCACCACCAGCCCGGCCAGCAGCCACAAAAAGCCCCGCAGTCGCGACATGCGCCCCCTCGCTTGCTACTCTCTGATCATCGATGACGTGGCTCGCAGCGTGAACGGCCCCGACGACCCGCCGCCCAGCGCCTGAATGACCGGCGCCGTGATCAGCCGCGTGTCATACGCCACCTGCACCTCCACCCGCGTCGGCCTGACCTGCGCGACCACATCGAGCCGGGCCGGGTCCAGGTTGGCGGCTGCGGCCATCTCTTCGGCAGCCGCTTCAGCGATGGCCTGCACCTCCGCGTTGGTCCCGCGTGCCACAATGCCGTGGCGCGCCCCCTGACGGGCAGCGCTGGCCACGGCATTGTACTGAAACACCACCACAGCGAACTCGACGAACACCAACACGATGACGAGCAGCAACGGCGTCACCAGGGCGAACTCGATCAGGTCCTGCCCCTCACACCGGCGTCGCATCGGCATCCTTTCGTTGGTCGACACATCCTAGGGCAGCGGCCCGTTGATCCAGGCCGCTGCCACTTGCCAGATCCCTGTCAACTGACCGCCCAGGCCCGTCAGCGCGATCACGCTGGAGAGCACGAGCACCACAATCAGGAGAGCATATTCAATCGTGTCCTGGCCGTCCGACGCTTGCCTCTCGGAACGTCTCAGCGTGGCCATCCGCTCTCCCTTAGCTTGGTGCTCGCGCCTCACGTGTGTCGGCCTCGCCGACAGACGGAAAGCCTGTCCTGGCGTCAGCCCTACTCAGTGATGTTGTCCAGCTCTCCCCGGCTGCCAAGCCAGGTCTGGATCTCGACCCAGAGGTTGTTGATCTCTGTGCCCAGCAGGCCCAGGCCGATCACGGCCACCACCACCAACAACACGATACGTCACGGCATAGGGCCCGCCGCCGTACCAGCGGATCTTGTCCTGGCGGCCCGCCACCTTGACCGGCAGCAACCGCAGGTGCTCGGCCGGCGCATAGATGCCCACCGGCACCACCGGCACGCGCGCCCGCAGCGCGATGCGCGCCGCTCCGCTACGCGGGTGGGCCACCTCGCCCGTCTCGGGGCTGATGCGCCCCTCGGGGAACACACACAGCGCATAGCCCGCCTGCAACGCCTCGATGGCCCCGCGCAGCGCACGCCGCGGGTCGCCGGCGCCCGCCGACACCATGCCCGCTGCCTTGAGCACCATCTTGAGCCCCGGCACGTGGAACAGCTTGTAGGACGTGAGAAAGACCATCCGCCGCCTGATCAGGCTGGCGACGACAAAGGGGTCCAGCGAGGTGGGATGGTTGATGGCCAGCAACACCGGCCCGTCGGGCAGCGGCGCATGCCACGCCACGCTCTTGCGCCAGCGCCACGACACCGCCCGCGCCAGGCCGCGCAGCAGGTCATACACCAGGTCAGCCACCCAGCGGGCTGCGCGCGGATAGCCTGTGTGTCTCCCCAGCGACATCGCATCTCTCCCTACGCGTCACGGGCGTCGGCCCCCTTGCCGACGCCACGCGGCCAGCCGCGCCAGGCCATGCTGTCTCAGAAGGGCTTGAGCGCCGCCGGCAGGGCCACGCCCAGGCGCATCGCAGCGGTGCGCAGGTTCTCCACCGTGCCCGCCGGCAGGGGAATGCCCTGCGCCTCGCGCTCGCGCAGCGTCGCCAGCTCTGGCTCGCCGGGCGTCTGCACCTCGGCCACCCCCTCGACGGTGGGCAGGCCCTTGAGCCCTGCGATGGTGTCGTCGACGCTAACCTTGAACGCCTCCACGTCGGTAAAGGCCGCGATATCCACCGCCGCCACCACGCTGTTCTGCGTGCCGCGCCGCACCGCGCCCCCCGACAGCACCGGCGCCAGCAGCGGGTTGCCCGCCATCAGGCTCGACAGGCACTCGAACATCAGCGCCAGCCCATAGCCTTTGTAGCCGCCCGCCGGCAGCAGGATCCTGGCGGCCCGCGCGTCGGTGGTGGGGTTGCCGTCGGCATCCAGCGCCCACCCGGGCGGAATGGCGATGCCCTTGTCCACAGCGAGGTTGATCTTGCCAAAGGCCGCCACGCTGGTGGCCATGTCCATCACCAGCGGCGGTCGCTGTTTGGCCGGCACCGCGATAGCGATGGGGCTGTTGTGCACGCCGGCCGCTCGCGCCCCCGTGGGCGCCATGTTGGGCGGATTGCACACAATGGCCAGGCCGGCCATGTCGGCCGCGGCGGCCAGCAGCGCATAGTAGCCCATGGCGCCCTGGTGCGTGGTGTTGCGGATCACCGCCCAGCCCACGCCCGCCTGCCGCGCCTTGGCGATGGCCTGCCGCATCGCAAAGGTGGTCACCACCGGCCCAAAGGCATAGTCGGCCTCGATCAGCAACGTCGCTGCCGTCTCGTGCTCGATGCGGTACTGCGCCTTGGGGTTCATGCCGCCCGCGTCGACGCTCGCCATGTACTGGGGCACGCGCAGCACACCGTGCGAGTCGATGCCGCGCAGGTTGGCCCACACCAACACGTGCGCCTCGGTGGCGGCGTCCTCGGGCGCCAGCCCCATGCCCTCGAACAGCGCCGCCGTAAACCGCTCCAGGGTGGCGGCGTCGATACGCACCTCGCTCATGCTGACCTCGCTTCCTTATCCTTGTGCCTGGCCCTGGCCCGCTGCGGCCAGCAGCCGCTCGAACGCGTGGCGGTGCTCGACCAGCACGCGCACCGGCTCGCTCGGGTTGATGATCTCGACGCTCGCATAGCCCTCAAAGCCATCGTGCAGCAGCAGCCCGAACTGGCAGACGTTGTCGGCCTCGGTGGGCGCCTGCTGAAGCGCGTCGGCCGTAAAGTGCAGATGCCGCACTAGGCCGCGCAGCAGGCCATAGGCCTCGCCCACCGACTCGCCCCGCAACAGGTGATGCGCACTGTGCCACAGCACGCCCAGGTGCTGGCAGGCGGCCCGGTCGACGATGGCGCGGGCATAGCGCGCCAGCATGTTGGTGTGCGTCTCCACCAGCACCGTTACGCCATGTTGGCCGGCCCACTCGTCGACGGCCGCGTACGACGCCGCCGCCAGATCGAACACCTGCTCGCGCAGCGCCGCGTCTTCCTCGGGCAGGGGGTCAGCAAAGGTGCGCACCAGCGGCGCGCCCACCTCGGCGGCCAGCACGATGTATTGCCGCAGACGCGCCCTGTTGGCCCGCTGCACGTCGCTGCCGGGCGCAAAGAGCCGCACCCCGCTGGCGATGCAGGTGGCCTCGAGGCCGCTATCGGCCAGTCTGGCGCGGGCCTCGCGCAGGCGCCAGGGCGCCGTGCCCAGCTCGATGCCGTGCCCATGCCCCCACTCTGGGCGGAACTCGAGCCCAGCATAGCCGTACCGACGCGCCGCCGCGATCAGCCCTGGCAGTCGTTCGCGCGGCAGCACCGAACTCATGAACCCTAGCTTCATCTCTGCACTCCTTTGTGGCGCTGCCAGGATTCTAGCGCCGCTCCGCGCGCCGTCAAGCACCAGTTGAAGTCGCCAGCAGAACCGCTATCATGGGTGTACAGAGCCGTGTGCCACCAGGAGGCAGAGATGGTCACCCTTTCAGCCCGTGATGCCCTACGCTATGCCCTGCAGATCGAGACCAACGGCCAGGCCTTTTACCGCGAGGTGGCCGCCCGCGCCCAAGACCGCAACGCCCGGCTGCTCTTTGCCGATCTCGCCGACCAGGAGGCGCGCCACTATCGCACCTTTGCGGCCATGCTCGCCAAGGCTCCCCCCGCGCCCGAGCCCTCTTTCGAGGAACGACGCCAGATCGAGGCCCATCTGCAGGCGCTCTACGACCGCGCCCTCTTTGGCGGCGAGGAGCGCGGCACGGCGCTGGCGCAACAGGCCGTCGATGAGGCCGCCGCCGTGCGCGCCGCCATGGCGTTCGAGAAGGACACGCTGCTCTTTTTCTTCGAGTTGCGCGACCTGGTGCCCAGCGCCGACGGCGCCGTGCTGGCGGCCATCATCGGCGAGGAGCAAGAGCACCTGCGCCAGTTGGCGCGCGTGCTGCGCGACCTGCCCTGGGTTCCCTGAGCGGCGCCGTCGCCGCGGGCGTCACCCGTTTGCAAACGAAAAGAGGGCCCCTCGCGAGGGGCCCTCTTGTACGCGGGCGCAGGCCCTACATCTTGACCAGCCGGTGAAAGTTGCCGTTGTACACCTTTTCGAGCACGTCGTCGGGCAGGTGCAGGCCGTAGATGTTGAAACGCCCCTGCCCACCGCGCGGCCCGGTGGTGTATGGAAAGTACTCGTCGCGCGTCTCGAGAAAGCGATAGTGCACCCGAAACATGTCGGGCAGCGGCGTGATGTCGGTGCCAAACACGATGCGGTCCGCGTACTTGATGAACCACTCGCGAGCGGCATAGGGCACGCGGCCCAGCTCGGCAATGCGCGCCGAGATGTCGGTGTTAAAGTTCGGGTACTTGTCCAGCATCTGCGACACGAACGCCAGGTTCTCGGGGTAGCACCCCACGTGCGCCGTGATGAACGTCGTGCGCGGGTGGGCCTCGATCAGCCGGTACAGGCTCTCGATCAGCTCCATGAACTTGGGATACTGCGGTCCATAGAACATCCAGCTCGGATGGTCATGCAGCTCGTCCCAGCGCTCATTGAAGCGATCCAGCGGCTTGAAGAACGCCGTCGGGTCGGCCACGTGGATCAGCACGGGAATGTCCAGCTCGGCGCACTGCTCGAACACATCGCCGATGCGCGGGTCGTCGGGCCACAAGAGCTTGCCGTCGCAGTCGTGGAACTGCAGGCCCAGGCTCTTGAAGATCTTGAGGCCCCTGGCGCCGGCGGCCACGTCGGCGGCGAGCTGCCTGGTGGCCTGCGCGGTCCACTCGGCCGTGCCGGCCCCTTCCCAGTTCACGTTGCAGAAGGTGCAAAAGCGCCCCGGGTGGGTCTCGTCGAGCGTCTCCAGGCTGCGCTTGAGGTCATCGCCCCAGCCGCCGCTCAGGTTCACGATCGTCTTGACGCGCACCTCGTCGAGGTTGGCCAGCAGCTCAGGCACGTCGACCTTGGCAAAGCGCGGATGGTTGACCGGCAGATGGTTGTGCCCATCGACCACGTCGAACTTGGGCCGGCGCACCTCGGTGACCGGAGTGACCACCTCGGATATGGGATAGTAGTCCTCGACAAAGATACTGCCCTGCATATTCGCTCCTCGAATCCTCTAGCCTTTGACGCCGGTAAAGACAATGCCCTGCACAAAGTAGCGCTGCGCGAAAAAGTAGATGATCAGTACCGGCATCATCACGATCACCGATGCGGCCATCAACAGCTCCCACTTGGTCTCGTATTGCCCGCGGAAGAGCTGCAGGCCCAGCGCCAGCGTGTAGCGCTTCTGATCGTTGAGATAGATCAGCGGGCCCATAAAGTCGTTCCAGCGGTAGAGGAACTGAAAGATGGCCACCGTGCCGATCACCGGCTTGCTCAGCGGGCCCACAATGCGCCAGAACACGCCGAACACGCCACAGCCATCGATCTTGGCGGCGTCATCCAGATCGAGCGGCAAGGTCATAAAGAACTGCCGCATCAAAAAGATGTTGAACGGGCCGCCGCCAAAGAACGCCGGCACGATCAGCGGCACGAACGTGTTCACAAACCCCATCGACCGCCAGATGGCGAACACCGGGATCATGGTCACGTGCTGCGGCAGCATCATGGTGGCGATGACGATCAGGAACAGCGTGTCGCGGCCCACCCAGCGCAATCGTGCAAAGCTATAGCCCACGATGGCCGAGGTCAGCGTGGCGCCCACCACCGTCCACGCGGTGATGATCACCGTGTTCAGGGTAAAGGTGGCAAACGGCACATAGTTCCAGGCCATGGGATAGTTGCTCCACACGAACGGATCGGGGATCCACTCGGGCGGAAAGATGAACACGGCGCCGGGCCGCTTGAGCGACGTCGACACCATCCAGAGAAAAGGCACCATCAGCACCGCGGCGCCCGCAAACAGGATGACATAGACCACCGTGCGCTGCAGTCGCTGCATAAAGCTGATGCTGCTGGTGATCTTGAGCTTTTGCACTGGCCGGGCGGTGGGTGTAGCAGTCTCCATAGTGACCTCCTAGCCCTTGCGCAGCTCGCCCTCATAGTGGACCCAGCCCACCGAGGAGCGGAACACGATCACTGTCAGGATCATGATGTAGATGAACAGCAACCAGGCGATGGCCGAGGCAAAGCCCATGCGGAACCAACGGAACGCGTTCAGGTACATGTACAGCAACGTGAACATGCTGGCGTTGTTGGGGCCGCCCTCGGTCAGGATGAACGCCTGGGTAAAGGTCTGCAACGCGCCGATGATGCCGTTCACCAGGTTAAAGAACAACACCGGCGAGATCATCGGCAGCGTCACCTTCCAGAACTTTTTCCAGGAGCTGGCGCCGTCGACGGTGGCCGCCTCATACAGGTCAGTCGGAATGCCCTGCAGCCCCGCCAGATAGATCAACATGGCCGAGCCCACATCCCACAGGCTCATGATGATCAGCGAGGGGATGACCCACTGCCGCTGCACCAGCCACGCCGGCCCCTGGATCTTGAACAGTCCCCACAGGGCATAGTTCAGCAGGCCGAACTCGCTGTTGAAAATCCAGCGCCACATCATGGCCACGGCCACGCCCGACAGCACAGCCGGCAGATAGTAGATGCTTCGAAAGACGAAAATGCCCTTGACGTTCTGGTTCATCAACAGCGCAATCGCCAGACCGAGCACCAGCCGCAAAGGCACACTCACCACCGAGTAGTAGGTGGTGATGATAAACGAGTGCAGCACCACCGGGTCGCCCCGGGTAAAGATGTAGCCATAGTTCTTGAGGCCGGTAAAGGTGGGCGACGTCAGGATGTCCCAGTCAGTCATGCTGAGGTATAGCGACGCGACCATCGGCACCAGGGTGAACCCCAGAAAGCCGATGATCCAGGGAGAGGCCAACAGCCAACCCCAAAAGTTCTCGCGCCGCTCACCCGAGCTCATCGCCTGCCAGCGGTCACGCAACGTGCGCCGTGTGACGCTCGCACTAGCCATCAGCGCTCCTCCTAAAGCATACCGGCAGGGAGCCGTAGAGCCCCCTGCCGGTTGTTGCCACGAAACTAGACGCCCTTGCCAGCCAAGACGTCATCGATGGCCTTCTTGGCGTCGTCCATCGCCTGCTGCACGTCCTTGCCCTCTTCCATCACCAGCGTCAACTCGTCGGTGATGAACTTGGACCACTGAGCCGTGGTGGGCTCGGCAGTGTTGGGCGAGTACATGGACTTGTCGGTCCACTTGAGGAAAAGCGAGCGGTTCTTGGGGTTGAACGTCGGGTTGAACCACAGCGGGGCCGTGTCTGAACGCGACGGGATGACCGTGTCGCTATTGCCCAGCACGCCCGAGCCAGCAAAGCTGCCCAGGTACGACACCCACGTGAACGCGGCGTCGGCCACCTTGGTGTTCTTGGCGATGGTGTTGCCCAGGCCATGGATTTGGCAGATCGACTTGCCGGTCGGCGCGTACGGAATGGGCACAGCGTCCCACTCGAAATCGACGACCTGCTCGTTGAGCGTGCCCACGTTCCAGCTACCGATGTGCATCAGGCCCACGCGGCCGGTGACGAACTGGTCGCTGGCGCCCATCGTCTGCAGCGCCTCGGCGCCCGGCGAAAGGCCCTCGAGACGGTACGACACGTACTCGCGCAGCGCCTCAACGGCCGGCGCCTCGTTCATCGTGAACGCCGTCTTGTCCTCGTTCAAAAGGGTGCCACCGTTCGAGTACACCCAGTTGAACCAGCCGGTCTGACCGGTGTTGGAGGCCACCATGCCATACTGCGTGGTGCGCTCGCCTTCCTTCTTGGTCATGGCCGTCGCGTATTCCTTGCACATCACCCAGTCCCAAGCGCTAAAGTCATCGGCGCTATCGGGCATCGACAGGCCGGCCTCGTCCAGCAGGCTCGTGTTCACAGCCAGGGTGATGGTGTCATAGTCGCGCGGCCAAGAGTAGGCGTCGCCCTCGAACACATAGGCGGCCTTCAGGGCGTCAAAGTTGAGCTCCCAGTCCGTCTTGAGCTTCTCGTCGGCGTCCAGCAACGGCTGAATGTTCATCAGCGTGTCTTTGGCCACCAGTGAAGCAAAGTTGGACATGTTGAGCCAGAAGGTGTCCGGGGCATCGCCGCCGGCCAGGGCCGTCCACAGCTTGTCCCAGTACTGCGCCCAGGGCACGAGCTCCGAGTTCATCTTGATGTTGGGCGCCAGGTCTTTGAACAGGTCGAGCTGCATGTCGATGGCGCGCTGCTGCTCAGAGCCCCACCACATGTAGCGCACGTCGACAGCCTTCTCGGCCGGCGCCGCTACCTCCACGACCTTCTCGACGACCTTCTCGACGATCTTGGGCGTGCCCTCGACGATGACCTCTTCTTTGACGATCTGGGTCACCACCTTCTCGACTTCGACGACCTTCGGCTGGCAGGCTGCCAGCAGGGTGCCGCCGGCTGCCACTGCAGCGGTGGTGAGAAACTGACGTCGGCTGAAATGCTTGCTGAAAGCCATGATGCGGTTCTCCTCTCACTCTACTCGGAATCCTGAGCCCTTCGACACAACCCTGACACTGATAGTGACGCGCGTTCTCCGTCCTCCTTGACTGATCTGCCGCGGCATCCCAAAGCTGCGGTTGGCCGCTCAACCCGCACCGTTAATATAGTAGCCCCCAGCCCCCCTCGCGTCAAGTGCCAATCTGTACGATGCTGCACTATCGATCATAGACATTCAGTGTCACCGACAGTTTCGATCATTCCGAGCGTCTAGCCGCACCGTTCGGGCACCAGCCGCTCAAAGTTGCGGTGGTACACCTTTTCCAGCACATCGTCGGGCAAAAAGACGCCGTGCACCCGCCAGCTCATCACGTTTTGGTTCGAGCCAGCATGCGAGGGCATGTACTGGTCGGCCGTCTCGAGCCAGCGATAGTGCACGCGGTACATCTCGGGCGTGATGGTCAGGTCGGTGCCGAACACGATGCGATCGGCGTACTTGATGAACCAGTCGCGCGCCGAATAGGGCACCCGCCCCAGCTCGTTCAGCCGCGCTGAAAAGTCGGTGTACAGGTTCGGGTACTTGTCCAGCATCTGCGACGAGAACCCGAGGTTCTCGGACCAGCAGCCCACGTGCGCGGTGATGAACGTCGTCCGCGGGTGCGCCTCGATCAGCCGGTACAGGCTCTCGATCAGCTCCATGAACGTGGGGAACTGCGACCCGTAAAAGTGCCAGTCGGGCCGCCGCTTGAGCCCGCCATAGCGCTCGTTGAAGCGGTCCAGCGGCTTGAAGAAGGACGTCGGGTCGGCCGTGTGGATCAGCACCGGCAGGCCCAGCTCGGCGCACTGCTCGAACACGTCGCCGATGCGCGGGTCGTCGGGCATCAGCAGCTTGTCGTTGCAGTCACGCCAGTGCAGGCCCAGCTGTTTAAAGATCTTGAGGCCCCTGGCGCCGGCGGCCACATCGGCGGCCAACTGCCGGGTGGCCTTGTCGGCCCAGTCTGGCGCGCCCGCACCGCCCCAGTGCACGTTACAGAAGGTGCAAAAGCGCCCCGGATGAGCCTCGTCGAGGATCTCCAGGCTGCGCTTGAGGTCATCGCCCCAGCCACCGCTCAGGTTGACGATGGTCTTGATGCGCACCTCGTCCAGCGTGGCCACGATCGCGGGCACGTCCACCTGGGTGGCGCGCGGGCCTGCCACGGCGATGTGGTTGTGCCCGTCGATCACGTCGAACTTGGGCCAGGGCACCTCGTGCACCGGCGTCACCACCTCGGGCACCGGGCAATACTCTTCGACCAGGATGCTGTCTTGCATCGTCCCTCCACCAACAGGATTCTGTGAGGCGCGCCGCGCGCATTGTGGCCTGTGCGCCGCACGTTCGAGCACCTTGCATAGCCAAAACCCGCGCCCTGGGTGAATGCCAGGCCGGCCGCAAACGAAACAGGCGCGCCTCACACAGGCCGGCGTGCCTGTGGCTGCCACTCCACTATCGCTAGCCCTTGACTCCGCTGATCACCACGCCCTGGATGAACTGCCGTTGCGCGAAAAAGAACAGCAGAATGCAGGGCAGCGCCGCCACAAACGATGCCGCCATCAGCAGGTTCGTGTCGGTGCTATACACCTGGCGAAAGCCCTGCAGGCCCAGCGCCAGCGTCCAGTTCTCGCGGTGATGGAGATAGATCAGCGGCCCGAAAAACTCGTTCCAGCCATACATAAAGTGAAAGATCGCCACGGTGCCCAGCGCCGGCTTGGCCATCGGCACAATCACGTGCCAAAAGGTCTGCAGCGGGTTGCAGCCATCGATGCGGGCCGCATCGTCCATCTCCAGTGGGATGGTCATAAAGAACTGCCGCAGCAAAAAGATGTCATACGGGTTCCCGAAAAAGGTCGGGACGATCAGCGGCTTGAGCGTGTCCACCCACTTGATCTTGGAGAACATGATATACACCGGGATCAGCGTCACCTGGCTGGGCAGCATGATCGTCGACAGCAGCAACAGGAACATGATGTTCAGCCCGGGGGCGCGGAACCTGGAAAAGCCATAGGCGGCCAACGAGCAGGAGATCAGCACGCCGGCCATGCCGATGAACGTCACCTTGATCGTGTTCCAGGTGTAGAGCGCAAAGTCGATCGTCGTCAGCGCCTTGGGGTAGTTGCTCCACATCACCGGCTCAGGCATCCACTGGATCGGGTAGACTCCCACCTGGCCCATCGTCTTGAGCGAGGTCGAGAGCATCCACACCAGCGGCAACAGCACCGCCACGGCGCCCAGCGTCAAGATGAGCTCGATCACCAGCTTTTGGACGAAATCCGACGGCTTGAGCCCCAGAATGCGCTTGGCCTGCACATGCTCAGTGGCAGCTCTCTGCGTAAAGAGTCCAGCTTCAGATCCCATTGCTCACCCCCTGCCTCCCTTGAGCTGCCCCTCATAGTAGACCCATGCGGCCGAACTTCTGAAGATGAGCAACGTCAGCAGCAGCACAAAGAGAAAGAGCACCCAGGCCAGGGCCGAGGCATAGCCCATCTTGCTGTAGTAAAAGGCGTTGCGGTAGAGGTACAGGTTGTAGAACCAGGTGGCATAGTTGGGGCCGCCGTCGGTCATCACATAGGCGTTGGTAAAGTATTGGAACGTGCCGATGGTGCCCATGACCAGGTTGTAAAAGATCACCGGCGAGATCATCGGCAACGTCACCTTCCAGAACCGGTGCCAACCGTTGGCGCCGTCCACCTTGGCGGCGTCATACAGCGTGGTGGGCACCCCCTGCAGCCCCGCCAGGTAGAGGATCATGCCGCCGCCCACGCCCCACAGGCTCATGATGGCCAGCGCGGGCAGCGCCCACTGCGGCGAGGCCAGCCACCCTGGCCCCTTGATGCCAAACAGGGCCAGCGCCCAGTTCAGCACGCCAAAGCGCTTGTTAAAGACAAACCCCCACAAGATGGCCACGGGCACACCCTGGATGATCGAGGGCAGGTAGTAAAGCGTGCGCCACACCGACAGGCCGGGGATCTGGGCATTCAACAGTAGCGCCAGCAACAGACCGGCAGCCAGGCCCGGGATGAGCGACATGCCGGCAAAACTGAACGTCACCTTGACCGACTGCCAAAAGAGGGGATCGATCGTCAGGTTGCGATAGTTCGCAGCGCCGATCCACTTGGCGGGCTGGATGACGTTGTACTCCATGAAGGCCATGGCGAACGAGGTGACCATCGGGGCGAGGGTGAACACGAGAAACCCAATGATCCATGGACTGATAAGGCCATAGGCCCAAAGCGCCTCGCGGCGCGCAGGGGTCATCCGAAAGCGTTGTGTTCGCTCCATTGCAGAACTCCTCGGTTGCTAGTAGGACTGCCGTTCATCTGGCAAGACCGGGCAGGGAACGCTCGCTCCCTGCCCGGTGCGTCATCCTGACTAGCCCTTCTGAGCCCAGTACTCGTCCAGATAGCCCTGCACGGTCTTGTCCAGGTCTTGCATGATCAGAGCGCAATCGCGCTCTTCGCCCAGCAACACGCGGTCCATGGCGGCGCCGACAGCATCGCCGACCTTGGCGGGCTGCGGCTTCCAGGCCTCATGGTTGGGCACATCGCCATAGTCGATGGCGGTCAGCAGCGCCTGCTCGTCCACGCCGGGGAACTTTTCCTTCAGCGCCTGCAAGAAGATGTCTTTGCCCGACAGGCGTGCAGGCACCGAGCCCCACGTCAGCGCAAACCGCTCCAGAATGCCGGGCGAGCAGCACCACTTGGCCACCTCCCAGCCAGCATCCTGTTGCTTGCCGGCCGCGGCCATCACAAAGGTGTCAGCATCAACCTGCGCGCTGACCACCCCGGTCGGGCCCTTGGGCACGGCGCCGATGTCCCAGGCGAACTCGAGCTGGGCATAGACCTCGCCCATCATCCAGGTGTGGCAGTGCCACATGGCCACCATGCCGCTCGCGAACGGATCGTTGGCCAGCGAAAAGGCCTCCTGGGCCATCTCGGCAGACGCCACAAAGTAGTGTTTCCAGATCGAGTCGCTCATCCACTGGGCGCGCGCCGCATAGGCCGGGTCGTCGAACAACGACGTCTTGTAGTCGTCAGAAACGCCCGTGGCCGAGGTCGCCCCGAACTGACGGGCCAACCCCGCAAAGTCCATCCACGACTCGTCATAGCCCCACTGCACGACGTCGGTGGGGTCGAACCCGGTCTTGTCAGCCGAGTTGCCCTTGGAGTCCAGCGTCAACTGCCGCCCCACCTCGACCAGCTTGTCGAACGTCCAGTTCGCATCGTTCCACACGTGCGGGACCTCGTCGACACCGGCCGCCTCGAACAGCGACTTGTTGTAGTAGATGAACGACGGATACACGGCCATCGGCAGGCCCAGCGTGCCCTTGGAGTAGGTGTGCAGGGTCACCGTCGAACCGTAAAAGTCGCTCATGTCGTACTGGTCGCGCTCCACCAGCGGCTGCAGGTCCAGCCAGGCGTCGCTGTCGTACAGCTCGGCCACGCCGCCAACGCCGATGGGCATGACGATGTCGGGGGGCGTGCCGGCGGCCAGCATCGCCGAGAACTTGGCCAGGTGCTCTTCGTGAGGCGTGACCATCAGCTCGGCCGAGATGCCCTGGTCGGCCAGCGTCTCGTTGCACTCGTTGATCAGCGCGGTCTCTTCGGCGATCTGGCTCTCAGAGGTGCCGGTGCCAAAGCCCACAAAGATGAGGACCTTCTGGGCCGCGGCGGCTTTGGGCGCCTCGGCCTTTTTCTCTGCAGGTGCAGCTTCTGCCGGCGGCGCTTCCTTGGGCGCCGGCGTAGCCTTGGGTGCACAGGCCGCCAGTAGGGCTGCCCCTGCGCTGGCAGCAAACAGACCTAGGAAGCTTCTTCGCGACACTCCTGCCTGACCAAACATGATCTCTTCCTCCTTTGGAAGTATGCGGCCGCCACGGCAATCCGTGGTGGTCGCCCGGCAACCTTGCAGCACTCGCCGCTGCCACAAACACGATAACACCTCATTTTACGCCTGTCAAGGGCATTGTCTGCCCAGTTGCGCCGATGCCAACCTGTTGACGCGCCGCGGCCGTCGCTCTATGATGCAGCCAACCCGCGCCACAAGGCGCTGCTCTCGGAGGTCGCTATGCCCCACACCTACCGCATCGGGGCCATCGGCTTTGCCCATGGCCACATCTTTACCCTGCTCAAGTCGTTTGCCGACCTGCCCAACGTCGAGTGGGTGGCCTGCGCCGACACCGTGCCCGCCACGCCCTCGCTCACCCAGCGCACCGAGCGCTCCATCCAGCGCATGCGCGACCTCGTCGGCCCTGTCAAGGCCTATGACGACTACCGCGAGCTGCTGGACAAGGAAAAGCTCGACATCGTGGTGGTCTGCCCCGAGAACGCCCGGCACGGCGAGGTGGCCGAGGCCATCGCCGCCCACGGCGCCCACATGATGACCGAAAAGCCCATGTCGGCCAGCCTGCCCGACGCGCTGCGCATGTGGCGCGCCGCCCAGGCCAACGATGTGCGCCTCTTTATCAACTGGCCCACCACCTGGTCGCCTGCCACGCGCACCGTCAAGCGCCTGCTCGACGAGGGCGTCATCGGCCGCGTGCTCGAGGTCAAATGGCGCAATGGCGGCTCGATGGGCCCCATGTCCTACAGCCAGCCCGAGCCCCCCGGCCACGTCAAGGGCGCCGAGTGGTGGCATCAGTCGGCCCCGGGCGGCGGCGCGCTGCTCGACTATACCTGCTACGGCGCCTGCCTGGCGCGCTGGTATATCGGTGCGCCCGCCACTGCCGCCAGCGGCCTGCGCCTCAACCTCACCAGCCACTATGGCGATGCCGACGACAACGCCGTCATCACCGTGCGCTTTCCCAAGGCGTTCGCCGTGCTCGAGGCCACCTGGACCACCTGGAACCCGGCCATCCCCAGCATCTTGGTGTATGGCGAGCGCGGCGCGCTGATGGTCAATCGCCGCCCGGGCGCCGACCCTCACGACAACGCCCAGGTGGTCGAGGTGTACACCTCGCGCGCCCACGGCGTGGTGCCGCCCGACGAGCTCATCGAGCCCGACCCGCTGCCCGCCGGCCGCGAGACGCTGGCCAAAGAGTTCATCCACCACATCGAAACCGGCGAGCCGCTGCACCCCACCGTCGATCCCGCCCAGAACCTCGAGGTGATGGCCATCCTCGACGCGGGCATCCGCTCGGCAGTAAGCGGCCGGCTCGAGCTGGTCAACGACCTGACCTGGTGCATCGGCTAAGTCAAAGGAGAAGGAACCATGGACAAGGTAAAGATCGGCGTGCTCGGCTATGGCGTCATCGCCCAGAGCACCTACATGCCCGCGCTCAGCAAGATGCGCAACGTCGAGGTGGTGGCCATCTGCGACCTCGTGCCCGAGCGCGCCAAGGACTGCGCTGCCCGCTACAACGTGCCGCAGGTCTACACCGACCTGGACGAGATGCTGGCCAAGTCGGGCATCGATATGATGGTCAACCTCACCCACATCCAGGCCCACTTTGAGACCAACCTCAAGGCCCTGCAGGCGGGCAAGCACGTCTACTCTGAAAAGACGATGACCACCACCGTGGCCGAGGCGACCACCCTGATCAACGAGGCCCAAAAGCAGGGCGTGCGCCTGGGCGCAGCCGCCGCCATGATGCTCAACCCGGCCGTCATCAAGGCCAAAGAGCTGATCAAGAGCGGCGCTATCGGCAAGGTCGCCTACATCGTGGCGCACCACTCGCACGGCGGCGCGGCCAGCTTTGAGAACTGGACCACCGACCCCACCTGGTTCTACAAGCCCGGCGCCGGCCCGCTCTATGACATGGGCGTCTATGCCCTGCACACCATCACCGGCCTGCTGGGCCCGGCCAAGTCCGTTTGCGGCATGTCGGGCATCGCCATCCCCCAGCGCAAGGTGCGCTCTGGCCCCGTGGCCGGCAAGATCATCGACGTCGAGGTGGACGATAACACCCTGATGATCATGGACTTTGGCGAGTCGAGCTTTGCCTTCCTCGACTGCACCTACTGCGCCTTTGGCCACCGCGGCCCCCGCACCCAGATCTTTGGCTCTGAGGGCACCATCAACTTTAACGACTATGGCGCCCCCACGCCGCTGTCGGTCTATCGCGACGACTGGGACCTCGGGCTCAAGGGCTGGATGGACATCGACCTGGGCCGCGGCGCCCAGTGGTCGCTGCCCGCCGGCGTCGAGCACCTGGTCGACTGCATCCTCGACCCGTCCAAAGAGGTGATCGTCTCGGGCGAGCATGCCCGCCACGTCATCGAGATCATGAACAAGTGCACCGCGGCCGCCCACAACGGCGTCACCCTGCCGCTGGAAACGGTCTTCTAGGGGGCCCTATGCGCACCATCCGCCTGGGCTATGTCGGCTGTGGGTTCATGGCGCAGACTGTCCATCTGCCCAACCTGACGAGCATCGCGGGCTGCGAGCTGCTGGCGCTGGCCGAGCTGCGCCCCGAGCTGGGCCGGCGTGTGCAGCAATCGCTGGGCATTCCGCGCCTCTACCGCGATCACGAGGCGTTGTTGGCCGACCCCGACATCGACGCCATTGCGGTCTCGGCCGCCTTTGGCGTGCAGGGACAGATCGCGCGCGACGCCCTCGAAACCGGCAAGGACGTGTTCATGGAAAAGCCCATGGCCGTCTCTATAGCCCAGGCCGATGCCATCCTGGCCGCCGAGCGCCGCAGTGGCCGGCGCGTCATGGTGGGCTACATGAAGCGCTATGACGCCGGCAACGAGCTGGCCAGGGCGCAGATCGACGCCTTGCGCGCCTCGGGCGAGGCCGGGCCGCTGACCTATGCGCGCAACCACGGCTTTTGCGGCAACTGGACGGCGGGCGCCTCTGGCCCGCCGATCAGCACCGACGAGCCGATGCCGCCTGCGCCGCCCCCGAGCCTGCCCGCCTGGCTACCGGCCGACTATGCCGGCCGCTACCTGTCGTACCTGCAACAGTACACGCACAACATCAACCTGCTGCGCTGGCTGCTCGACGCCGGCGACCGTGTCTCGGTGCGCGTGGTCGACCTGGATGCCGACGGCTACACCGGCCTGGTGGTGTTCGACATGGCCGGCGTGCGCGCCACCCTCGAGACGGGGCAACTGTCGCACTATCGCTGGGACGAGCACACCCAGGTCTACTTTCGCGACGGCTGGGTGGCCACCTGGGCGCCGCCCCTGCTCCTCAAGAACCAGCCGGCCGAGGTCGAGGTCTACCGCGCGGGGCGGGCGCAGCGCTTTGAGCGCCTCATTCCGGCCGCTGCCTGGTCGTGGGCCTACCGGCGCGAGGCCGAGGCGTTCATCCGCTGCCTGCAGACGGGCGAGCCCTTTCGCTCGTCGGCCAGCGACACGCGCACCGATGTGCGCCTGTTTGAAGAGATCTACCGCGCCTTTCTCGAGCAGCAGGGCATCCTCTAGGCAACGTCAGGCGAGCCCGGCCGCCTAGCCCAGCAGCAGCAGCCCGTACAGGTTGTGCGGCTCGTTGCGCTCGCGCAGCGTGTGGATGGGCAGCCCCTGGGCGCGCGCCGTGGCGAACACATCGATGCCGCAGGCCTCCATCGAGGGGCGCGCCTCTTGCGGGTGGGCGCAGCGCTCGAGGTTGCAGCCCTCGCACAAGCGGCAGGGCCCCTCGCCCAGCGCCAACGCCTGGTGCCACCCGTCGAAGAACGCCGCGCGCTCGACCGCCACCATCGGCGCGCTGGGCCGCAGCTCACCGACGAAATGCGCCAGCACGCCCAGGCGATAGCCATCGAGCAACGCGCGCGTCTCGGCCGGCGTGGGCGAGTGCGGCGGGCACGTCAGGCGCCGGCCATAGCCGCCGCAGCCATAGCGGCACTTCCAGCGCACCCATTCGCCCGTCACCACGTCGCGCGGGTCGAGGGCCACGGCGTCGGCCGCGCCCAGCTCGAGCAACCGCGTTACATAGGGCTCCGCCTTGCTGCGCTCGTACATCACCCGCTCAATCTGCGCCATGCTCCCCCCTCCTATCGGGCCAGCCCGGCCACACGCAATGCCGCCGCGATGTCCTCGGCGATCATGGCCACTTTGCTCTTTTCGATGCCATAGCTGGGCCCCGCCTGCAGATACGACGGAAAGGCCCGCGCCCCGACGAACCAGTACTCGCCGCCGCGGATTCTGTAGGTGGCGCCCGCCGGAATGGGCCTTGGCTGGCCAGCGCGCCGCGCGATGGCGTTCGCCGCCTTGATGGCCACATCGCCCATCAGCAGATAGGCGCGCACCCCCTCAAACGGCGCCAGCTCCTGCTCGAGCAGACGCGAACAGGCGTTGATGGCCGCCGTCGGCACGCCATAGCCCACCTTGCCGCACTTGACGGCCGTGGTGCAATAGATGCCGTGCTCCAGCAACTCGGCCAGCGCTGCCGCCCTCAGGCCTGCACTGGCCAGGGCCGCCAGCGTGGTCGCCTCATAGAGTGCCGTCGGCCCCTGATAGCAGTTGTCGGCCGCCTGCGGCGCGGCCGTCTCTGCAATCAGCACCACCCGCACACGCTCGGGATCCACCTCCGCCGCCGGCACGTGATAGGCGCCCTGCTCGACGCCTTCGCACGGCCAGTCGACACAGCCTACCCGCTCGCTGATGCGCATCTCGGCCTCCTGTTGCCACGCCCCACGCCCTGATGGTACTCGATCGCGTTACGCCTGTCAGCCACTGCACAGAACCCGGCCTTCGAATGCGCTTGACAAGACCGGCGGCCTGTGCCACCATACACCCATACGTGAACGCAGGCCGCAATTGACAGGGCGTGATTTGGGGTGCTATACTGTCGCATGTTGGCGTTGCCTGTTCATCAAAGCCGATGAGCCGATACGACCTCGGCGCCACTCGAGCCAAGGATACCATGGCTTCTAGCCTTTATAGACGATCGCAGAGCCCAGAGGCCGCCCGTAATGCAGCGGCGGTTCTGTGCGGCTCTATCGCTCAGGTGCGCACGCACTTGATGCAGGTTGATACGTTCGGTTCACCCGGTGCGCGACGCGTTGTCGCGCCTTTTTTGTATCTGCCGTTTCCGCTTTGGTTTGCGGAGTGCGGCGCCCGCGCTGGAAGACATGGACCAGCGCTCATCCAGGCGCGCCGTTTTCAGATAACCACTCCGAGAAAGGGGGTCACCGTCGAGCCACGTATGCCTGGCCAGCAGAACGTCCAACATGCATCATGAAGGAGACCATGTTATGCCAAGGATCCAACTGAACCGTCGCGAGTTCCTATTTGCATCGGCCATGGGCGCCGTGGGCATGGCCCTAGCGGCCTGCGCCAAGGCTCCGGCCACCGAGGCCCCCGCCGAGGCTCCCGCCGAAGCCCCTGCCGCTCAACCGACGGCAGCGCCCACCAACACGCCCATCCCGACGCAATCTGCGACGGCCACACCCGTGCCGACCGCCGTGCCCGTCAAAGAGGCCCCCGAGCTCGCCGAGCTGGTGGCCGCGGGCAAACTGCCGCCCCTCGCCGATCGCCTTCCCAAGGTGCCGCTCACCCTGGCCGGCGTCGACGGTGTGGGCGCCTATGGCGGCCGCATCCGCACCTTCCATCCCAACCTGGGCAGCGGCACCGAAGAGTGGTTCTACGGCCACTCGCCTTTCCGCTGGATCGATGACGGCCAGGGCATCGCCCCCGGCCTCTGCGACACGTGGGAGACCAACGAAGAGAACACCGAGTGGACCATCCACATCCGCGAGGGCGTCAGATGGTCTGACGGCGAGCCCTGCACCGTCGATGACGTGCTCTTCTGGTGGAACGATCTCGTTCTCTTCCCAGACTTTCCGGATCAGCCACCCGACTTTGGGCAGGCCGGCGGCGAGTTGGTCGAGCTCGTCAGGGTCGATGACTACACCCTGACGTTCAAGTACGCCGTCTCGGCGCCGTTGACGCTCAAGCGTCTGGCCATGTGGGTCAATGGCAACATCGGCCCGCGCTTTATCGCGCCCAAGCACTATCTCGAGCAGTTCCATCCCAAGTACAATACGGAGATGAAGGACGTCGAGACGCTGCGCGAAAAGATCATCTACCGCCAGAACCCCGATTGCCCCGTGCTCTCGGCCTGGAGCTGCGACAAGTACGATCCAGGTGAGCAGCGCGTGTGGAAGCGCAACCCGTACTACTACTGCGTCGATACCGAAGGCAACCAGCTCCCGTACGTCGATGGCATCGATGAAAAGATGATCCAGGACGCGCAGGTGCAGGTGCTGACGGTGCTCCAGGGTGGCGTCGACTATCTGCCCTCGGTCAACCACTCGATGGCCTACTCGGACATCGCCACGGTGAGCGAGGCGCAGGATGCCGGCAACTATACCCTGATGCTCATCGACGGCGGTGGTGGCTCGGGCGTCTACTACTTCCATAACTTTGACACGCCCGACGACAAAAAGCGCGAGCTCTATCGGAACCCCGATTTCAAGCGCGCCATGGGCCACTGCATGGATCGTCCGACCATCCAAAAGATGATCTTCTTTGGCACCGGCGAGTTGACCTCGGGCACCATGAGCCCCAAGGCCATCGAGTTCCACTTTAACGACAAGGCCCGCGAGATGTACGCCAAGTGGCGCGACATGTTCGTGGAGTATGACATCGAAAAGGCCAAGAGCCTGCTCGATGGCATCGGCGTGGTCGACGCGGACGGCGACGGCTGGCGCGAGTTCCCTGACGGCTCTAAACTCGAGATCAGCATCGACTATCCGGCCGATATGACCGCCATGAACGTCCAGGGCCTGGAGATCTGCACCAAGGGCTGGAATGACGCCGGCCTCAACATCGTGCACAACCCCATCCCGCCCGCCGAGTTCGGCACCCTCTGGAATGCCGGCAAACTCGAGATCCGCGCTGGCTGGGGCGCCTCTGACGGCCCCGACCTCCTCGTCTACCCGAGCTGGCTGGTTCCCAACGAGCCCGAGCGCTTTGCTCCGCTCTGCGGCAACCGCTACCAGCAGTTGGGCACCGAGAAGGAAGACACCGAGCTCGACAAGAGCCCGTGGGACCGTACTCCGCCGCGGTGGGCTTCGATGGAGCCTGGCTTTGCCGACACCGTCGTCCCCAAGATGCAGGACTTGCTTACCGAAGCCCTGCTCGAGCCGGACGAGTTGGTTCGTATGCAGATCGTGTGGGACCTGATCGACATTCATGTCGAACAGGGCGGCTTTGGCATGGGTTCGGTGGCCAACCAGGTGCGCATGTTCATCAAGAACAAGGACCTGATGAACGTGCCCGACAAGGAAGACTTGAAACTGGGCGGCTTTTGCGATCCGTGGATCGTCCCGCACCCGGCCATTCACAATCCCGAGACCTTCTACTGGAAGGCATAGCGCGGCCCTGATCACCGCACCGAAAGATCTCCGAGAGAGGGGAGACCCCTCCCCTCTCTCGGCCGAGGCAGGTGAGACATTCAGTTCAAGGGGGTGCGATGCTCAACTACATTATCAGGCGAATAGGCTATCTGTTCGTCACACTCATCTTTGTCATGATCATCGGTTTTGTCATCATCGAGCTGCCGCCCGGCTCTTATCTCGAGTTCGAGCTGCAGCGCATTCGCCTGCTGGGCGGCGACCTCTCCCAGGCTCAGATCAAGGCCCTCGAGATCCAGTATGGGGTCAATGACCCGATCTACCTCAAATTCTGGAAGTGGATCTCGCGCTTTGTGACGGGCGACTTTGGCGAGTCGTTCGAGTACAACCTGCCGGCCCGCAACCTCGTGTTTGCCCGCCTGCCTTTTACCATCATCATCTCGGTCCTCACGCTGATCTTCTCTTGGACCATCTCGATCGCCGTGGGCGTGTACTCGGCCACCCATCGCCGCACCGCGCTGGATTACACCATCACCGTGCTGCAGTTCACCGGCCTTTCGGTGCCGGCGTTCCTGCTCGCGCTGGTGGTGATGGTCTTTGCGCAACGCACTCTGGGCCTGCATGTCGGCGGCCTCTACTCTGACCAGTTCGTGAACGCCCCCTGGAGCTGGGACAAGTTCGTCGACCTGCTCAAACACCTGTGGATTCCCATCGTCGTCATCGGCGCCTACAACACCGCCTGGCTGAGCCGCGTCATGCGCAGCAACCTGCTCGATGTGCTCGGCATGCAGTATGTGCAGACGGCGCGCTCCAAGGGCCTGCTCGAGCGACGCGTCATCTGGAAGCACGCCGTGCGCAACGCGCTGCATCCCCTGGTGATGGTGCTGGGCATGAGCCTGCCGGCCATCATCTCGGGCGAGACCGTGGTGGCCATCGTGCTCAACTTGCCCACCACCGGCCCGCTCTACTTTAGGGCGCTGCTCCAGCAAGACATGTATCTGGCTGCCAGCTTCCTGGTGTTCCTGGCCATCACGCTGCTGATCGGCAACTTGCTTGCAGACATCCTGCTCGCATGGCTCGACCCGCGCATCCGGTTTGAGTGAGTCACAGGAGGCGAACAAGATGACTGAAGCAGTTCCGACCCTCCCGCACGTGGACATGATCGCCGAACCGGTGTCCGAAGTCGGCTTGATGTCGCAATGGAAGCTGATGGCGCTGCGCTTTCGCCGCAACGCCCTCGCCATGATCGGCCTCATCGGCCTTATCATCGGCTATACCATCATCGCCGTGGCGCCCTTCTTGGGCCCCAACGACTATCTGCGGCAAGACTCGGACTATGTCTCGGGGCCGCCAACGCCCATCGTGTTCCACAATCAGGCCGGCAGGTTCAGCCTGCGGCCCTACGCCATGGCCATCACCACCGAGCTGGACCCGGTCGCGTTCAAGTTCAAGTACGTCAAAGACGAGACCACCTTCTACCCCATCAAGTTCTTTGTCAAGGGCGACCCCTATACCATGCTGGGGTTCATCAAGAGCGACGTGCACCTCTTTGGGCTCGATGCGCCGCACCGCGTCTATCCCTTTGGGGCCGACCCGCTGGGCCGCTGTATGCTGACCCGCGTGCTCATGGGCGGGCAGATCTCGATGACCGTCGGCCTGCTGGGCGTGGCCATGTCCATCGTCTTTGGCTCCATCATGGGCACCGCCTCGGGCTACTATGGCGGCCTCGTCGATGACGTCATGCAGCGCATCATCGAGATCATCGCCAGCTTTCCCACTGTGCCCCTGTGGGCCGCCCTGGCCGCCGCCCTGCCCAAGAGCTCGAGCACGTTCACGCCCCTGCACCGCTATTTCCTCATCACGGTCATCCTTTCTCTGGTGAACTGGACCGGCCTCGCGCGCCAACTGCGCGCTAAGGTCATGTCCTACAGCAACTCTGACTTTACCATGGCGGCCCTGGCCGCCGGCGCCAGCGACCGCCGCATCATCTTTGTGCACATGCTGCCCAACGCCGCCAGCCACATCATCGTGGTGGCCGCACTGGCCATCCCCGGCATGATCCTCGGCGAGACGCAACTGAGCTTTCTCGGCCTCGGCATCATGCCCCCGCTGGTGAGCTGGGGCGCACTGCTCAAAGATGCGCAGCAGGTGTCGGTCGTCATCCAGCAACCGTGGCTGGTCATCCCTGGCGCGGCGGTGATCATCACCGTGCTCCTATTCAGTTTCCTGGGCGATGGCCTCCGCGACGCCGTCGACCCCTACTCGATCTAGCAAGGAGGCACTGTTTCGCCATGGAAGTCAAGACGGCAAACGGCCAGCCCCCGGTGCTGAGCATCAAGAACCTGAAAACCTACTTTTACACCGACCTGGGCGTCTCGCGCGCCCTGAACGGCGTCAGCTTTGACGTGCCCTTTGGCCGCGTGATGGGCCTGGTGGGCGAATCGGGCTGCGGCAAGAGCGTCACCTCGCTCTCGGTGATGCGTCTGGTGCCCAAGCCCGGCCGCATCGTCGACGGCAGCATCGTCTTTAACCGCGGCGAGCGCACCAAGGACGGCTACAAGGTCATCGAGTCCATCGAGATGACCGAGCTGCAAGACAACGGCCCCAAGGTCCGCTCCATCCGCGGCGCCGAGATGGCCATGATCTTTCAAGAGCCCATGACCTCGCTCAACCCCTCGTACACCGTGGGCAACCAGGTGGCCGAGACCATCATCCTGCATCAGGATGTAGACAAGCGCGAGGCCATGAAGCGCGCCATCGACATCGTCGACCGTGTGGGCCTGCCCAAACCGGCCGACCTCGTCAAGCGCTACCCCCACGAGCTCTCGGGCGGCATGCGCCAGCGCGCCATGGTCGCCCTGGCCCTCTCGTGCCGGCCCGCGCTGCTCTTTGCCGACGAGCCCACCACCGCACTCGACGTGACCACCGAGGCCCAGATCCTCGACCTCATGCGCGAGCTGCAGGCCGAGATGGGCATGACCATCGTCTTTATCACCCACAACCTGGGCGTGGTGGCGCAGATGTGCGACACCGTCGGCATCATGTACCTGGGCCGCATCGTCGAGATGGCCGATGTCGAGACCGTGTTCTACAACCCCAAGCACCCCTACACCGCAGCGCTCTTGCGCTCGATTCCGCACGTGGGCAGCGGCTCCAAAGAGCGCCTCGCGCCCATTCGGGGCGTGGTGCCAGACCCCTACGCCACCATCAGTGGCTGCCCCTTCCACCCGCGCTGCGACAGCTACATGCCGGGTGTGTGCGATGCCGCGGTGCCCGCCGAGACCGACCTCGGCGACGGCCACATGGTTCGCTGCTTCCTGTACTCGGACAAGGGCGAGGTGGAAGACAATGGCAAATAGCGCAGTCCAAGACAAAGAGGTCATCCTCGAGGTAAAGGGCCTCAAGAAGCACTTTCCCATCCGGGGTGGCCTGTTCAAGCGCACCCTGGGCGCCGTCAAGGCGGTCGACGGCGTTGACTTTTTCGTGCGTGAGGGCGAGACGCTCGGCCTGGTGGGCGAGTCTGGTTGTGGCAAAACCACCGCCGGCCGCACCATCCTGCGCCTGTACGAGCCCACGGCCGGCACCATCCACTTCAAGGACCCCGACCTGGGCTGGTCGAACCTCGAGAGCATGTCGCGGCAAGAGCTGTTGCCCATCCGCCGCAACATGCAGATCATCTTCCAGGACCCCTTCTCGTCGCTCAACCCGCGCATGACCGTCAAGCGCATCGTCGCCGAGCCGCTGGTCATTGCCGAGGGCGGCACCGCCGACTCGCACGAAGACCGGGTGGCCGAGCTGCTGCGCCTCGTGGGCATGCGCCCCGAGTACATGAGCCGCTACCCCCACGCCTTCTCGGGCGGTCAGCGCCAGCGCCTCGGCATCGCCCGCGCTCTGGCGCTCAACCCCAAGCTCATCATCTGCGACGAGCCGGTGTCGGCCCTCGACGTCTCGATCCAGGCGCAGGTGCTCAACCTGCTCGAAGACCTGCAGGGCCGGCTGGGTCTCACCTACCTGTTCATCGCCCACGACCTGAGCGTCGTCGAGCACATCACCGACCGCGTGGCCGTGATGTATGTGGGCAAGATCGTCGAGCTCGCCTCGACTGAAGAGCTCTACTACCACCCCAAGCATCCCTACACCGAGGCGCTCATGGCCGCGGTGCCCAAGCCCGACCCGCGTCGGCGCGACCGGCCCATTCGCCTGCCCGGCGAGGTGGCCAGCCCGGCCAACCCGCCCTCGGGCTGCTACTTTCACCCGCGCTGCCGCTATGCCAAGGAGATCTGCCGCACCGAGGCGCCGCCCTTTGAAGAGGTCGAGCATGATCACTGGGCGGCGTGCCACTTTGCGCGCGAGCTGAGTCTGCGAGGCGTTGTCGTCTAGCATGGAACACAAGACGCGGTGGTCTGAAGGAGCGCTGCACTATCTGTTGTGGGCCGTCACAACCCTGATCACTCTGGTCGACATCCTGGCGGTGCGGATGGCGGTCATGAGCATCGCCACCGCCATCGTCGCCGCCATTCCGCGGCCCATCACGGCCGACGACCCGCGCTGGACGCTGAGCGCCGTCGAACTCTTTACCTGGTTCTTCTTGATCGCGGCGGGCCTGGGCTTTACCATCTTTGCCGAGTACCGCCTGCGCACTGCGATGGACGACGTCTCGCCCACCTCGGGCGCGCCGGTCGACGGTGGCCCCCGCAAGCAGATGCGCACCGCTCTGACCATCTGGGCCTGGCAGGCCGGCATCATCGTCGTTGGCGTCATCATCAGCGTGCTCCTCTGACGTGGATCCAGACGAGGCCCGACTGCGGTCGGGCCTCGTAGCCTTTTTGGTAGCGGCCGTCACTCGGGCTAGAATCCCCCGCGGAGGTTGCTCTTGCTTCGCGTCGTCTTGCACCGCATCCAAGGCCGCCCTGGCCTGGCCGCCCTCTCGGTCCTCGCCATCGCCCTGGCCATCGGGCTGGCCACCAGCGTGCCGATCTTTGCCCAGGCCGTCAACCGCGCCATCCTCGAGGAAGAGCTTGGCCGCCTCGAGACCGACCTGCGGCGCTCGCCGCTGACCGTCAAGGCCTACTATCTGCCCGCCAGCACCGACCCCTTTACCGCCGAGCAGGCCCTCTCCTCACTGGTGTTCATGCAGGGCATCTATCAGCGCAACACCGACCTGCCCGTGACGCAGCAGCAGGTGGCCATCAGCTCGTCGGGGCTCTTGCTCAAGACGCAGCAGCCCGGCAGCTACGGCCCGGCCGGCACCTTTCTCGCCAACGCCAGTGTGGGGTTCCTCTCTGACATCGAGCAGCACATCGCCGTCGTCGACGGCGACGCCTGGGGCGCCGCCTCGACCGGCGCCCGCCTCAACGTGTGGATGCACGAATCCTTTGCCACCGAGCTCGGCCTGCACGCCGGCGAGGCCTATGACCTGCAGCCCATCTCGTCGCCTGCCACCATCGCCATCCGCATCGCCGGCCTGTGGGCGCCCAGCGATGCCACCGATCCTTACTGGCCAGCCAGCCCCAACTCCACCTACCGCAGCCTGCTGCTGGTGCACGGCGACGAGTACACCGCCCTGGTGCAGCCCCTGCTGGGCACCATGCCCACCGCCTCGGTGCACTGGTCGCTGCACCTCGACGAGGCGCGCTTTGTGCCCGAGCTGGCCCGGCGCTACGTCGAGGGCCTCAGTCGCGCCGACGTCGAGGTGCACCAGATGCTGCCCGACGCCAAGCTCGACGTGGCCGCCCTGCCCGCCCTGCAGGGCTACCTCGAACGCCTGCGGCCGCTCACCCTGCTGCTGTTCGGCTTTAGCGTGCCCATCATCGGTTTTGTGCTCTACTTTGTCGCCGTCGTCTCGGCCATTGCCGCCGACAGCGAGCGGCAGGTGGTGGCCGTGCTCGTCAGCCGCGGCGCCAGCGACGCCCAGGTCACCCTGCTGGCGCTGATCGAGGGCGGGCTGCTCTTGCTGCTGGGCACGCCCATCGGCATAGCCCTGGGCCTGGGCATCGGCCGCCTGATGGGCTACACCACCAGCTTTTTGCGGTTCGGGGCCATGTCGCCGCTCAACGTCTCGCTCGCGGGCCTCAACGGCTGGTTGATCGCGCTGACCATGCTCGTCTCGCTGCTGGCGCGCGTCTACCCCACCCTCACCACGCGCGGGCAGGGCGTCATCGCCCACGCCCGCGAGGTGGGCCGCCAGCTCAAGCCGCCCTTCTGGCAGTGCTATTATGTCGACCTCATCCTGATCTTGCCCACCTACTACCTGCTGCGGCAGCTCGCCCTGGCCGGTTCTATCTCCATCGGCAAGTGGCGCTCTTCGGGCGATCTCTTTAGCGACCCGATGGTCTTCTTGGTGCCCGCCTTTTTCATCATGACGTGCGCCCTGCTGGCGGCCCGCCTGGTGCCGCTGCTGCTGCGCCTGCTCGACCGCGCCTTCTCTAGCCTGCTGCCGGTGACGCCCGCCCTCACCCTGCAACAGCTCGGCCGGCGCGGCGGCGTGTACACCAACGCGCTGCTGCTCATCATGACCATGATGGCCGTGGGCGTCTTTGTCGCCTCGATGGCCGTCAGCCTCGACGACTGGCTGGCCGACCGCATCGCCTATCGCATCGGCGCCGACCTGGCCTTTCGCGTCGACGAGGGCCCCAGCAACATCACCGCCGGCGCCTCGACCCTCGAGGAAGGCGGCTTTGTCGAGCAGATCGACCCGGGGCGCTGGCTGGTGCCCCTCGAAGACCTCGAGGCCATCCCCGGCGTGCGCGCCGCCACCTGGACGGGCCGCTACCGCGCCCACATCCCCGTCGACCCCACCAAGGTCGACCGTGGCTGGTTTCTGGCCATCGACCGCCAGAGCTTTCCCGACGCGGCCGCCTTTCGCCCCGATTTCGCCAGCGACTCGCTCGGCATGCTGATGAACCGCCTCGCCATCCACAGCAACGGCGTGCTCGTCTCTGAGGGCTACCTGGGGCGCACCGGCATGCAGGTGGGCGACCCGCTGCGCATCTGGGTGTCGACCGACGGCGCCAACACCATCGAGCTCAACCTGCTGATCGTGGGCAGCTACCGCCTCTTTCCCACCGTCTATGAAGGCCAGTACGCCGCCGACGACGTGGCCGCGCGCCTCAAGCGCTCTGAAGAGGAGCGCGATACGGTGGTGGGCAACCTGGACTATATCATGAGCATGGGCGGCGGCGTGGCCACCTACAACGTGTGGCTGCGCGCTGATCCTGACGCCGACCTGCTGACGTTGCGCCGCGGCATCAGCGAGGTGGCGCCCTACACCGCCAACCACCTCGATGTGTGGACCCTCACGGCGGAAGAGATCGAACGCAAAGAGCGCGTGGGCGTGTATGGCGTGCTCACCTCGGGGTTCATCGCGTCGCTGTTGCTGGCGGCCATGGGGCTGCTCATCCAGCATCGCCGCTCGCTCGAGGATCGCCTGTGGCGCTTTGCGGCGCTGCGCGCCCTGGGCCTGAGCCAGCAGCAGGTGGTGGCGCAGGTGCAGCTCGAGTATCTGACGGTGCTGGTGCTGGGCCTGGCCGCCGGGGGGGCCATCGGCGTGGCTGCGGCGCGCATCTTTGTGCCCTTTTTCCGCGTCACCACCGCCGAGGGCGTCTTGCCGCTGCCGCCGCTGCGGCCTCAGCTCGACATCGCCAGCATGTGGGTGATGGCGGGGGCCTTTGCCCTGGTGCAGATCGTGATACAGGGCGGCCTATTGCACCGGGCGCTGCGCTCTGACCTGTTTCAGGTGCTGCGCATGGGCGCCCGCGAATAGCCCGCCCCGTTCTGTGGCCCTGGTCCTGGGCTAGACCAGCTCAAACGTCATGAGGCTGTTGTAGAACATGCCGGCGTAGTACTCGTAGGTGGCCACATCCTTGCCCTGGGCGATAAAGGTCAGTTGGGCGTCGCCCCAGAACATGGTGCGGACCCAGCGCTTGCGCTCCACGTCACCGTCGCGGTAGACAAAGCGCGCGTCCCAGCCCTTGAACACCCGCGTGACGGTCTCTTTGCGCCACTCGATGTCGACGATGTCGAGCTGCGACAGCCCCTGCTCAAAGCCCTCGCGCAGCGCAGAGATGTCATCCTCTTCCACCGAATAGTCGAGCGTCACCTTTTCGACCAGCAGGCAGGTGTCCATGTCGTCGAGGTCGGGCACGAACAGCGCCCCCGGGTTGCCCGTGTTCAGCTCCAGCCGGTGCCAATCTTGCGGCACCCACACGCCATAGCCGGCGTCGCCGAACACGTGCTTGTAGATTCCAGTTCCCTTGGCGCGTTTGGGCTCGTCTGCCATCTTCTCCCCCTTGAAAAGTCTGACGTTCATTATACCTGGCCCACCTGCCTGCAACAACTGCCCCGCCCGCTGGCGTGCCCCCGCCAGGGTCAGTCGGGCAGGATGTCCAGGAACACCGGCAACAGCATTTGGTCCACCGGCGCATAGCGATCGGTCAGCAGCACCGTGCGGTCCTCGGCCAGCAGCGCGTCCAGCGTCGCCTCGTCGAGCAGTTGCGCGGCCAGCTCCTCAGAGTGCACCGCCAAACCGTCGCGGTCCAGCGGCTCGTCGCTGGCGATGATCACGATGGTGTAGCGCGTGGCGCGGCGCCACGAGTCGACGTCCATCACCGCATACACGTGCCGCCACGTCTGCCGCAGCGTGTGGACATATGAACGGAACAGCTCGCCCGATGGCCCGTCGATCATGTTGATCACATACAGGCCGTCGGGGGCCATCCAGGCGTGCACCTGCTGGTTGAACTCGTGCGTCGTCAGGTGATAGGGCACTGAAAAGTCGTTGAACGCGTCGCCGAACACCAGGTCATAGGCGCGGTCGGGCGTGCGCTCCAGGAACATGCGCGCGTCCTCGTTGTAGGTGCGGATGCGCGTGTCGCGCTCCAGGCCCAGCATCTGGTGGGCGATCTCGGTCACCCCCGGGTCGATCTCGATCACGTCGAGCTCGCTCTCGGGCAACACCGCCTCCATGTAGCGCGGAAAGGTGTAGCCGCCCCCGCCGATGAACAGCGCCTGCAGCGGATTGTGTCGCTCGGCCTGATAGGCCGTGGCGCCGGCATACATACGCTCGTAGGTGTACACCAGCCGCGTGGGGTCATCGAGCGACGAGTAGCTGTGCACCAGCCGGTCGAGGATCAGCACCTTGACGGGATGCCCCTCGCGGGTCTCGTCGCCCACCTTGATGCAGTAATAGTCGCTCTCGAGCGTGCAGGGGCCACGGAACCAGCCGCGCTGCACGGCGATGCCGGTGCCGCCCGCCAGCAGCGCCAGGCAGATGGCGATGGCCCACCAGCGCCCGCGCCCCCCAATGACGGCGCCCATCAGCAGCAGCAGGCAGCCGATGCCCCACACCACCGGCCGGGTGCCGAACTGCGAGATCAGCCAGAACCCCGTGGCAAAGGTGGCCACGATGCTGCCCACCGTCTCGAGGGCGTGGATGCGCCCCACCGTGCTGCCCGCCTCTTGCACGTCGCGCATCGTCAGCCGCACCACCACCGGCGAGATGCAGCCCAGCGCCAGGCAGGGCAAGAACGCCAGCCCGATGCCCAGCGCCGCCAGCCCCGCCACATACGACAGGTTCGCCTGGGCGAGCTTTTCCACCTGCGCCACGGCATCGATGATGTCCACCAGCAGCACGCTCCAACTGAGCAGGCCGCCGACGATCAGCAACACCGCCAGCAGCCGCGGCGACGACCAGCGGTCGGCCAGGCGCCCGCCCAGCCAGCTCCCCAGGCTGATGCCCAGCATGACGATGCTGATGATGGCCGTCCACGTGTAGAGCGACCAGCCCACGTATGTCGCCGCGATGCGCCCCACCACCAGCTCGAGCGCCATGATGCTGCCGCTGGCCAGCACAGCGATGAGCCCCGGGCGCCAGTGCCAGCCATGCTCTCGGGTCTGAGCCGTCGCGCTCATCGCGTCACCTCCCCAGCCATGGCCCGCCCCGCAATGCGCAGCGCCAGCGCCCACAGCAGCAGCAGCCCGCCCACCGCCGCGATGATCAGGTCCACCCGCAGCGTGGGGATCAGCCAAAAGCCGGTGCCCACCGTGCCGATGATGCTGCCCAGCGTGGCCACCGCATAGATGCTGCCCACCGTGCGCCCGGCGCGCGCCAGGTCGTGCACGGCCAGCCGCGCCACTAGCGGCGATACGCACCCCAGCACCGTGCTGGGCAGCAGGAACATGGCGGCCATCACGCCCACCACCCGCCACAGCAGCGGCAGACGGCTCTCGCCCGGCTCGAGCAGGCCGTCGATGGGCAACACCAGCAGCGCCGCCAGCCCGGCCAGTGCAAAGATCAGGCCCAGCAGCCGCACCGACGGCCGCCGGTCGGCCAGCCGCCCGCCCAGGTAGTTGCCCGCGCTGATGCCCGTCAGCACCACGCCGATGACCGTGGTCCACGTGTAGAGCGACGAGCCCACATAGGGCGCAATGACGCGACCGGCCGCCAGCTCGAGCACCATGATGCACAGGCTCGAGATGAACACCGTCAGATAGGGCCGCCAGAGCCAGTGGCGCGCGGGTGGCGCCGCCTCGACCTGTTCGATGACAGACATGGGCACTCCTCGCTGGTTGGGCTGGAAGCCGGCCCGGCCGGTGTCGGTGACGTCGCTCTCAGCCGCGGCCGATATAGAGCTGCTGCAGCGGCAGCACGATCGCCTCGAGCATGTTGGCCTCGGGCGGCAGCGTGGCCATCAACAGCGCCACCCGCGCCATGTCGGCCGTGGCGATCATCGGCTCGTCGTCCATGTCGCGGTCTGAATGCACGCGCCGCTCTACCGCCGTGTTGCCCGGGTGCAGGCAGCTCACGGCAATGCCATAGTCGCGCCCCTCGAGCGCCGCCGCCTGCGTGAGCCCCCACACGCCGAACTTGGCCGCCGTGTAGGGCGCCATGTTCACCCGCGTGCGCGATGCCGAGATCGACCCGATGTTGATGATGCGCCCGTTGCGCGCGGGCTTCATAATCCTGAACGCCTCGCGCGTGCACAGGAACGGCCCCGTCAGGCAGGCGCCGATGACATTGTCCCACTGCGCCAGCGTCAGCTCTTCGATCGGGCCGTCGTCGAACGCGCCCGAGCTGTTCACCAGTAGGTCGAGCCGCCCATAGCGCGCCATCGTCTCGGCAAAGAGCGCCTGCACCTGCGCCTCGTCGGTCACGTCGCAGCGCGCGGCCAGCGCCTGAGCGCCCAACGCGCGCGCCTCGGCCGCTGCCGCTTCCAGGCGCGCCATCGTACGCCCCGAGACCACCACCGTGCAGCCCTCGGCGGCGAACGCCAGCGCGATCCCCTTGCCGATGCCGCTGCCGCCGCCGGTGACGATCGCTACCTTGCCATCCAGTTGGCCCATGGCCCGCCTCCCATCCACATTTTCCGGCAGTATGCGCGCGTTGCAGCGGCTGCGCAAGCCTCTGCAACAGCCCCTCGCCACGCTTTGACACCCCGCACCTGCCGTGCCACACTGAACGGCAGTTCCGCTTGGGAGGTCCATCAACATGCGTGTTGCCGAGGTCGTCGTCCGCATCCTGGAAAAAGAGGGCATCACCGCCGCCTTTGGCATCCCGGGCGCGGCCATCAACCCGGTCTACGAGCACCTGGGCACGTCGGCCCAGATCCGTCACTATATCGCGCGCCACGAAGAGGGCGCGGTGCACGCCGCCGACGGCCACTTTCGCGCCAGCGGGCGCATGGCCCTGGCCATCTGCACGTCGGGCCCCGGCGCCACCAACTTTGTGACCGGCCTCTACACCGCGCAGGTCGACTCGATGCCCCTCATCGCCATCACCGGCCAGAACACGCGCGACAACCTCAACAAAGAGGCCTTTCAGGCCGTCGACATCGCCACCATCTGCAAGCCGGTGGCCAAAGCCACCTGGTGCATCACCGTGCCCGAGCAGGTGCCCGCCATCATGCAAAAGGCCTTCTGGACGGCCCGCGAAGGCCGCCCCGGCCCCGTGCTGCTCGACCTGCCGCTGGACGTGCAGATGGCCGACATCCCCTTTGACCCCGACGCCTATGCGCCCCTGCCCGTCGTCAGGCCGGCGCCCGACGCGACGCAGATCGCCCGCGCCGTCGACCTGCTGCTGGCCGCCGAGCACCCCATCATGATCATGGGGGGCGGCGTGCTGCTCAGCGGCGCCGCTGAACGCTGCGTGGCGCTGGCCGAGCACCTGGCGTTGCCCGTGGTCACCACCTACATGGCCACCGGCGGCATCGCCGCCGACCACCCGCTGCACGTGGGCCACATCGGCATTCAGGTGGGCAGCCCCTACGGCAACCGCATGTTCCTGGGCTCTGACCTGGTGCTGGGCATCGGCTGCCGCTTCAACGACCGGCACACCGGCAAGCTGAGCGTCTACACCCAGGGGCGCCGCTTTATCCACGTCAACATCGAGCCCGAGCACATCGGCCGCATCGTGCCCACCGAGCTGGGCATCGTCGCCGACGCCGGCCTGGCCATCGACGCGCTGCTGGCCGAGGCCCGCCGCCGCACGCCGCCCCGCCGGCCGCAGGGCCGCGTGGCCACCATCCCCCAGGACCGCGCCGCCGCCGCGCGCCGCACCGACTTTTGCCAGGTGCCCATCAAGCCGCAGCGCGTCTATCACGAGATGAACGCCTTTTTCCCGGCCGACGCCATGTTCACCACCGGCTGCGGCCTCACGCAGATCTGGTCGGGCCAGTTCCAACACACCTCGCGCCCCATGACCTACCTGGCCTCGGGCGGAGCCGGCACCCTGGGCTATGACCTGCCCGCGGCCATCGGCGCCAAGGTGGCCTGCCCCGACCGCATCGCCGTGGCCGTCATGGGCGATGGCGGCTTTGGCTTTATGATGGAAGAGCTGGCCATGGCCTGCCAGCATCAGGTGCCCGTCATCACCATCATCGTCAACAACGGCTATCTCTCGCTCATCCGCCAGAACCAGCGCTATGCCTACGAGTACGAGTACGGCGTCGACCTGACCTACAACGGCCGTGGCATCGACTTTGTGCGGCTGGCCGAGGCCTTTGGCGCCTATGGCGAGCGCGTCGAGCGCCCCGAGGACCTGCGCCCCGCCTTTGAGCGCGCGGTGGCCTGCGGCCGCCCCGCCGTCATCGACGTCATCGTCGAGCGCCAGACCGACGCCGCCATGGGCGCGGCCCTCGACGCCATACGCGAGTTCGACTAGAAGAGCGCGCCATGCAGCAGGTGACCATCTACCGCCAGCCCGGCCGCTTTGCCGGCTGGCCCGCCAACTATGGCCTGTGGGCCTGGGGCAACGAGCTGGTGCTCTGCTTTACCGCCGGCTACCACGACAGCCAGGGGCGCTTTCATGCCCGCGATGTGACGCGCCCCTTTGAGACGCTGCAGGCTCGCAGCCTCGACGGCGGCGAGACCTGGCAGGTGGAGCCCTTTCCCGGGGGCACGCCGGGCGGGCGGGCCCTCTCGGCCGACGAGCACATGCTGCCCGAGCTGGGCGCGGCCGCCGCCATCGCCGCCGGCGATGCGCCCCGGCCCTCGCCCGGCGGCTGGAACCTGCTGCACCCCGACCTGGCCATCATGTGCGCCCGCACCGGCCTGGCCGCGGGCGTGCAATCCTTCTTTTACGTCTCCACCGACCGCTGCCACCACTGGCAGGGGCCCTATGCGCTGCCCATGTTCGGGCAGACGGGCGTCGCCGCGCGCACCGACGTGGTCGTGCTCGGCGAGCACGAGGCGCTGCTGCTGCTGACCGCCAACAAGGCCGACGGCCACGAGGGCCGCGTGCTCTGCGCCCACACCGCCGATGGCCTGGGCACGTTCGAGCTGCGCGCCTTCGTCGGGCCCGAGCCGCCCACTGGCGCGTTCGACATCATGCCGGCCAGCGTGCGCCTGCCCACCGGCGCCATCCTCACGGCCATCCGCTGCCGCGGCGCCGATGGCGCGGCGTGGATCGACCTGTGGCGCTCTGACGACCGCGGCTGCACCTGGCGCCGCATCGCCCGTCCGGTGGCCTTTCGCGAGCCGGGCCACAGCGGCAACCCGCCCACCCTCACGCTGCTGCCCGACGGCCGCCTGGCCCTCGCCTACGGCAACCGCGACGCGCCCTACACCATCGCCGCGCGCCTCAGCACCGACGAGGGCGCCACCTGGTCGGCCGAGGTGACCCTGCGCGCCGGCGGCGGCAGCCGCGACCTGGGCTATCCCCGCACGGCGCCGCGCGCCGATGGCGCCCTGGTCACCGCCTACTATTTCAACGATCGGCCCGACGGCGACGGCGAGCGCTTTGTCGCCGCCACCATCTGGCGGCCCTGAGCCAGCGCCGGCGCCAGATGCTTGACGCCGGGGCGTAAAGGCATCTATAGTATCAGCGAGGCGTCAGCTCTTGGGGGGACGCTCGCGGCCTCACCACTCGAGTCTGTCATGAGTTCGGGGCGCACGTCGGGCACGCCACGCCCGCAACGGGTTAGCGCCTCTGGGGCGCCAGGCCCTGGCCTGGTCGGTATCTGCGTGCGCGTCCCCCGCCTGGCTCGGCAAAGGGGGGTCGCCATGCCAACCATCGATCTCCGCTCTCGCGCCCGTGGAGCCCTGCTCGGCCTCGCCGCCGGCGACGCGCTGGGCGCCGCTGTCGAGTTCACGCCCGGGCCGCACCACCTCACCGACATGGTCGGCGGTGGCCCCTTTGCCCTGTGGCCGGGCGAGTGGACCGACGACACCAGCATGGCCCTCTGCCTGGCCAGCAGCCTCGTCGAGCTCGGCCGATTCGACCCCGCCGACCAGATGGAGCGCTATCTGCGCTGGTGGCGCGAGGGCTACATGTCGAGCAACGGCCTCTGCTTTGACATCGGCAACACCGTGGCCACCGCCCTGCGCCGCTACCAGGCCAGCGGCGAGCCCTACGCCGGCGCCACCGATCCCTTCTCGGCCGGCAACGGCTCGCTGATGCGCCTGGCGCCCGTGCCCCTCTTTTTCCACGACGACGCCGAGGCGGCTATCGAGCACGCCGCGCTGAGCTCGCGCACCACCCACGCCACCCTGGAGGCCGTCGACGCCTGCCGCTACTATGCCGGGCTGATCTGGGGCGCACTGCAGGGCCTCGACAAGGCCACGCTGCTCGCACCCCATTATGCGCCCGTGCCCGGCCTGTGGGAGCGCGCCCCCCTGGCCCCCGAGATCGCTGCCGTGGCGGCGGGCTCTTTTCGGCACAAAGAGCCGCCCGCGATCGAGGGCAGCGGCTATGTGGTCCGCTCGATGGAAGCCGCGCTGTGGGCGCTCCACAAGAGCGAGGGCTACCGCCAGGGCGCGCTGCTGGCCGTCAACCTGGGCGACGACGCCGACACCACCGGCGCCATCTATGGGCAGTTGGCCGGCGCCCTCTATGGCGAGCAGGACATCCCCGCCGACTGGCGCGGCAAGCTGGCCCTGCGCCAGCGCATCATCCAGTTGGCCGACGACCTGGTGGCGCCGCCGCGCTAGACCTCGCCGCGGCGCGCGATGGCCAGCGTGTAGGGCGTGGTCTCCCTGAGCATGTCCCACAGCCCGGCCGACGCCTGGTAGGCCTGCTCGCCCAGGCCGATGTGCACCAGACAGCAGGTCAGGCGCCGCCGCCAGTCGGGCACGTTCAGCCCGATGGCCTCCCAGTGGCGCAGCGCGGCGCCCAAAAAGTCGATCTCGCGCCAGGCCGGGAACCAGGGCTGCCAGTAGAGCAGCCAGGCCAGGTCGTACAGATGGTCGCCATACAGGCTGCAGCCCCAGTCGAGCACGGCCGTGATGCGCTCGGCCTGCACCAGCACGTTATAGTGCAGCAGGTCGCTGTGGATCAGATGCCGCTCCTCGGGCAGGCCCTCTGACAGCTCGACCAGCCGGGCGTAGGCCTCGTCGTGGGCGGCCAAAGCCTCTGACGATGTCGCCAGCTTTTGCCGCCAGCCGTGGATGCGGGTGGCCGCGGGGTCGTCGGTGTTGACCGCCAGCAGCACGTCGCGCCAGCCGGCGCGCGCGCCGTGTCCATCGGGCCCCCAGGCGCCAAAGCCGGTCGTCGCCGAAAGGTCGGCCTGGCGGGCGGCATCGAGCGCCGCGAACAACGCCGGCAGCAGCGCCTGCATCTGCGCGCCGCTCACCCCGTCGATGTGCTCGCCCTCGTGCCGCTCGGCCACCGCCAGGTAGCCGCCCGGCGCCTCGTCCACGGCCACCACCTGCGGAATCGGCAGCGCCGCCGAGCTGAACTGCGCGGCGAAGCGGTCCTTGAAATAGACCTCGACATAGGCCCCCAGGCGAGCCACATAGCCGCGGCCGGCATGGTTGAACGCGTAGGCGCGCGACCAGACGCCTGCGCCCAACAGCGCCACGTCGCTCACGTCGCCACCGAAACGCCCGGCGAGCAGAGCCCGCACGTCCTCTACCGTCATATCCAACAGCGCCGCTCCTCTACGTGTCTCGTGCTCAAACCTCGCCGGCGGCCACGCGTCGCAGCCAGGCCTTTTCGACCTCGGGCATGCCCTCGGTCAACCGCGCCGCCGCCATGATCGGCAGCCAGGCCGCCACCTGTTCCCGGTCGAGCGCGCGCCGCTCGCCATAGGCGCGCCGATAGGCGTCATACACGCTCTGGCGCAGGCGGTCGATCAGCCACACCTCGACCCGCGCATAGCCCTCGGGCGGCGCCCCCGAGCGCAACAGCAGCGTCGTGCGCGCCACATCGGCTAGAGGGTTGCCGCACACCGCCGTCATCCAGTCGATGATCACCGGCCCCCTGGCCGTCAGCACCACATTGTCGGGGTGCAGATCGCCATGACACAGCACCTCGCCCTCGGGCAGCGCCGCCAGCCGCGCCAGCAGATCGGCCCGCAGCTCGGCAGCGATGCCCGGCGCGCGCTCCAGATTCCACCGCACATAGTCGTGCAATGGCATGAGCCCCTCGCCCGCCACGCCGTGCAGGGCCGCGTGCAACTCGCCCAACACCCGGCCACAGGCGCGTGCGCGCCACAGGTGCGCCCGCGTGTGCGCCAGCAGCGACGGCCCCACAATGCGCTCATAGACGATGCCCAGCCGCCCCTCGACGGTCACCAGCTCGCCCACAGCGGGCGCCGCCAGCCCCGCCTCGTGCGCCAAGCGCGTGGTGTGCGCCTCGCGCCGCACCGGCTCCTCGCGAAAGCCCGCGTGGAACAGCTTGAGCACCTGCCCCTGGCCCCACGCGAGCACGTCGGCCGTGCGGCCGCGCCCCACCACCGCGAGGTCGCTCAGCGCAACCTCGCGCGGCGCGAACGACTCCTGCCCGCCCGGGTCAGTAGGCAAGCACCACCGCCTGATGGCCCACCACCAGCGGTGCCGTCATACGCAAAGCGCCATCCACAGCGGTCAACGCCAGCGTTGTGCCCTGCGGCGCCAGCGTCGCCGCGGTCACCGCCTCGGGCACCCGCACCGTGAGCGCCACGTCGTGCAGCGCCGGCAGGTCCTCGATCACCAGGCAGTTGCCGCGCTGCAGCGGCGGCGCGTACATCAGGTGCGCGATATAGCGGCGCTGCTCGGGCTGGTGCATCAGCGTGACGCGGCCCGCGCTGGGCAGCTCGGCGGCGATGGCCGGACGCGTGTGCAGCAGGCGCAGCGCGTTGATGAACAGCTCGCGATGCACGCGCGCGCCCCCGCGGTGATAGATCATCCCCAGCGGGTGCGCCAGATAGACCACGTTGCCCTTGCGCACCGCCGCCGGATGCTCGGCCACCTCGAGCCGGTTGGGCGTGTTGCGATGCGAGCAGTAGCGCCCATAGGTGCGATCGAAATAGGGCTCGCGGATCGTCGCCAGCACCTCGGCGTCGCCGTGCGGGGCCACGCGCACCCCCGCGATGTCGTTGAGGAACGGGCTGCTGACGATGCCCTGCTGCAGCGCCGCCGCTGCCACGGTATAGTCCTGCGCATAGCGCGCGGGGCCGGCATAGTCGGCGCCGATGTCGACGGCCAGTGCGTCGCGGTCGGCCAGCAGCGCGCTCTCGCCCAAGACCAGCACCTTGCCGCCCTGCGCCACATAGTCGCGCAGCCGCGCCGCATCGGCGGCCGTCAGGCAGCGCCCGCCCGTCAGAATCACCGCCTCATAACGGCCCAGCGGCTCGTCGGGGCGCACCAGGTCATAGTCACAGTGGGCCTCGAGCAGCATGTTGATCACACCCTGATCGTGCGCCTCGACGCCCGTGCGCCACACCCCCAGCGTGGCATAGCACTCGGCGTCGATGAACGCCTCGATCTGCTCGAGATAGGCGTACGCCTCGCCGATCGAGCGGTAGGTCTCCAGGTCCATCGCGCCCGCCGGGTGCAGCTGGTCGCCAAAACAGGGGATGCAGCCGTGGGCCACCATCGTTGCCGTCTCGTAGCGGATGGCGTCGGGGTGCTTGAACCCGCCAAACTCGCCCCACGAGGTGTGGAACTTGCCGCTCATGGCGATCGTCGGGCGGCCGCGGCGCCCAAAGAACTTGGCCCGCATCGAGAGCTTGTCATAGCCGCCCCAGGTGGTGGGCAGGTCCTCGAGCTCATAGTGCGTGTTCAGGTGCGGGATGTCGGTGCCCGGCGCGGTGTGGTTGCCATCGGGGTACATCACCGTCGTGCCGTTGTAAAAGACCGTCCCCTCGGGATAGTAGCTGTGCAACTGGGCGTTGCACGCCTCCATGAACCGCCGCCACTTGCGCCCGTTGTAGGCCAGCGCCTGCGCCGGGTCGTTGACGTCGAGCCCCTCGGCCGCCATGCCCTGCCGGCAGTTGTCGCAGTAGCACACCGGCCCGTTGGTGATGTCGTACCACAGCCCGTCCAACGGATACCACTCGCATAGCTCGCGGCTCTGCGCCAGAATGAGCTCTAGATAGGCGCCGCTGGGGCACAGGTCGATCCACGAGCCAAAGGGCCGCGGCGCGTGCGGGTCGGGGTTGCCGATGGCGCCCTTGTCGCGCGACGAGGGCCGCCCCTCGATGTCGCGCACCACCCACTCGGGGTGCATGGCCGCGTCGGTGGCCGACCACCCCACCGTCACATACACCGGGCAGCGCACGCCGATCTCGTGACACGCCTCGATCTGCGCGCCCACCAGGTCGAACTCGAGCGTCGGGTGCACCATGCCCACCTTGGTGGGGTAATAGCTCCACGAGTGGTGGCACTTGGCAAAGATGTTGATGGCGTTGACGCGCCCCAACTGCAGCGCCTCTTGGAACTGCGCCTTGCCAAAGCGGCTGCCCACCCCCGGGATGTGCTCCGACGTGTGAAAGTCCAGATGCACCTGTCGTGTCGGCTGGTAGACCATCTCATGCTCCTCGCTATCGGCTTGCTGGCCAGAGACTAGCCGATGCGCCTGGCAGGGTCAAGCCCTGCAGGGCGCTTGCGGCGCGCTCGCAGTCGCGCTAGCATGGCCGCACAACCCCAAAGGAGATCGCCCATGCGCACCTGGAAACTGGCCTTTATGGCCTCGCTCAGCTATGCCCGCCAGTCGCCCGCCGAGGTGGTGGCCTCGCTCAAGGCCCTCGGCTATGAGGCCGTCGAATGGACCAGCAGCCACTTTGACCCACGCCGCATGACGCCGCGCCAACTGCGCGAGCCCATCGACGCCGCCGCCGAGGCCGGCCTGGTCACCTCAGAGGTGTGCGCCCAACAAGATGTCGTCATCCTCGACGACGCCGAGCGCCGCGACCGCATCGCCGCCGCGCGCGATGCCATCGTCGCCGCCGGCGAGTGCGGCGTGCCCGCCGTCAACCTCTTTACCGGCCCGCGCCCGTGGATCGCCGGCACCCCCGTGGTCGGCCAAGACGTCAGCCTGGGCGCCGCCTGGGACATGGTCTATGAGGCCTTTGATGTGTGGGTGCCCGTCGCCGAGCGCGCCGGCGTGGCCATCGCCGTCGAGGGCGTATGGGGCATGCTCTGCCACGACGTCTACACCACGCTGCCCCTCATCGAGCGCTACAACTCGCCCAACCTGGGCGTGAACTTTGATCCGTCACACGACGTGCTGGTGGGCAACACCGACAGCGGCGACATCGTGCGGCTGTGGGGCCGCGAGCGCATCCACCATGTGCACCTCAAAGACGCGGTGGGCGTGGCCCAGGCGGGCAAGTTCGTCTTTCCCATGCTGGGCGAGGGCATCGTGCCCTGGGACGCGTTCTTTGGCGCCCTGGACGACATCGGCTATGACGGCTGCTGCTCGGTCGAGTTCGAGTCGTTCCGCTACTATCGCGACATCTTGCGCGACGACGGCGAGGAAGCCGCGCGGCTGTCGATCATGCAGGTGCGCCGCCTGCTCGGCGAGGAGTAGCCCCCGCCTGACAGGGCAACAGCCCCCTGGGCGACAGTCGCTGCCAGGGGGCTGTTCACTTCGATGGCGTCAGCGCGCTACCGGGGCAGGTGCTCGGCCGCCCACTCGACGCCCAGCTCTTGCAGCTTGGCGAGCGTGGGCACGCCGCTCTCGGCATCCCAACCGGCCATGGCATAGTAGGTGTGCACGGCCTCTTCCAGCTCTTCGCGGTCGATGCCGCCATCCTCCAGCGCGCCGTCGGTGGTGGGCCCATACGAGCGCTCGGGCAGGCGGTCGTCGGCCACGGTCCAGCCCTCGCGCATGTTGAACACTCGCGCCAGCGTCCAGGCGCGCTCGCCCAGCTTCATCAGCTCGTAGGTGCTCACATCAAAGCCGGTGGCGCCGCGCACCAGTTGCACATATTCGTCCATGGTCCACGGCACAAAGTGGCAGCAGGGCAGCACGTTGCGCATGGCGCAGTAGAGCGAGTTCAGCAGCGTGGCGCGCACCTTGGCGGGGCCCAGGTCCTCCAGCGGCAGTGGCTCGAGGATGCCCAGCTCGCGCAGCAGGCCGTTGGGCATAAAGCCGTCGTCGGTGGGCGTGGCCAGGCCGGCATCGTGCAGCGCGTGCATGTGATCGGCCCCTGTGGGCGACAGCGCATAGCCGATGGCCATGCCCCGCTTAAAGCGCGGCTCGTGCATGGGGAACTCTTGCTTCTTGGTGGCCATCGCGAATATGGCCGCATCGCCGCCGAGCCTGTCGGCCATGCGCGCCGAGCCCAGCCCCAGGAACTTGCCAAAGCCCTCTTGCCGCGCGATCTTTTCGATGCACGCCAACATTGCGTCGGCGTTGCCAAAGCGCAGGTCGATGCCGTCGGTGTCCTCGAGCGTCAGCATGCCGCGCTCGAACGCCTCCATGGCAAAGGCGATGTTCACGCCCGTGGCAATGGTGTCGATGCCATAGGCGTTGCACAGCGCCGAGCCGCGGGTCACCGCCACCACGTCGCCGATGCCACAGGCCGAGCCCAGGGCGCCGGCCGTCTCGTACTCGGGCCCGCCATAGTCCGAGTCCACCCCCTCGATCTTGACGACCTTTTTGCAGCGCACGGCGCAGGCGGTGCAGCCCTCCATGCCCTGCCCGATCTCGGGCATGAACTTTTGCGACGAGAGGTTCCAGGCGCCCTCGTCGAACAGGCCGTCGCGAAAGTTGCGGATGGGCAGGTTGCCGGTGACGCTCGAGTCGGTCAGGTTGGCGCCGGTGCCCCACTTGTGCATGCCCGCGGCGCGTTCGCCGGCGGCCACGCCGCGCGCCATCGAGCGCGCCAGCTCGCTCACCACCTCGGGGTTGGCCCCGTCCAGCTTCATGGTGCCGCGCGCCACCACCGCCTTGAGGTTCTTGGAGCCCATCACCGCGCCCAGGCCGGTGCGGCCGGCCGCATCTTTGAGCTCGTTCATGATGCAGGCAAAGAGCACCTGGTTCTCGCCGCCCGGCCCGATCATCGCCGCGCCCAGGCGCCGCTCGCCCAGCTCGCTCTGCAGGGCGGTCAACGTCTCTTTGGTCGTCTGGCCCCACAGATGGCCCGCATCGCGCAGCTCGGCCTCGCCATTGTGCACCCACAGGTACACCGGCTTGGGCGCGATGCCCTCAAAGATGATCGCGTCAAAGCCGGCGCGCTTGAACTCGAACGGAAAGTGCCCGCCCACCTCAGAGGCGCCAAACCCGCCCGTCAGCGGCGACTTTGACCCCACCGTGCTGCGCGACAGGCCCGAGGCCGCCAGCCCCGTCAGCACGCCCGCCGCAAACACCAGCTTGTTGTCTGGTCCCAGCGGGTCGGCGCCCTTGGGCACCTCGCGCAACAGCACGTCGGCGATCACGTTCCAGCCGCCCATATACTTGCGCATATAGAGCAGGCCCGGCTCTTCCACGTCGATCGTGCCCTTGGTCAGGTTCACCCGCAGGATCTTGTTGTGAAAGGACCTCGCCATGTGTAGACGCCTCCCATGGTGCAGTGAATGGCGGCATTGTACATGCTTTGGCGGCGGGCGGTCAAGACGTGGTCTGACCACTCCGCCGCTCTCATGGCCTTGCAGGCCGGCACGCCCCTATGGTCGGCCGGCGCCCCATCGCTCCAGCCGGTCTTGCAGCTCGGCCAGGCGCTCGGCCGCCGTCGGCCAAGGGGTCTCGCCACAGCCCTGCTGCTCGACGCACGGATACACGGCGCGATACTCGGGCTTGAGCACGCCGGCGGCCGTGCGGTGCCCCCAGTGGGCGCCCACATCGCCCTTGGACCCTTCCACCTTCCACCCCTCATCAAAGGCGGCAAAGTAGGCCACTTCCACGCCCTCGGCCTCGGCCCAGGCGTACACCTCGGCGAAATAGCGCGCCGCGTTGGCCTCTGACGGCACGGCCTCGCCCTCGGGGCTGCCGGCTGTGGGCCAGCCCGTCTCTGAGATGATGATCTCCTTGTCTGGATAGGCCGCCTGCAGCCGGCCGTACATCGTCGCCAAGGCATCGGCCGCCTCGTCGATGCTCACCCCCTCGAAGAAGGGATAGTAGGTCGCCATCACCACATCGCACTCGGCCACCAGTGTGGGGTACGACAGCAGCGCCGCCGCTGTGTCTGACGTGGTGACGGCCACGCCCTGCCCCTGCAGCCCGGCCCTGGCATAGCGCAGGTAGCGCGCCAGTTGTAGCGCCGACAGGTCGCCGCGATGCAGGCACTCCGAGCCCACCACCACCGCGTCGCACCAGCCGCGCTTGGCCACGTCGACCAGCACATCGATCTCGGACTTTATCTGGGGGTCGTCCATGGCGCCGCCGAGCCAGGCGCCCGCATAGACGCGATAGCCGAACGCGTGGGCCAGCGGATACAGCTTGAGCAGCTCGCCCGACACGCCGAACGTCCGCAGCGTGTCCACCTGCGGCCGCATGGTGCGCAGGTGCCGCTCCATCTGCCGCAATGGAATGTGGCTGCCCAGGTTGGGGCTCTGTCCGTCGGTGTAGGGCGAATAGTTGAGCGCGATGCTGGGCGCGCTCAGCCTGGGGTTGAGCGGCGACCGGCTGGCCACGGCCTGCTCAACCGCCTGTGGCTCGGGCTCGGTCACGGCCGCAACGGGCTCATCGGCGCGCTGCCACTTGCCCTCGCGGGGCAAGATGGTCACCTGGCCCTCGGGGGTGCGGGTCACCACCAACTGGTCGAGAGCCACCCGCGCCGTCTCCTCATAGTCACTGTCAGGAACGTACTCGGCCGAGATGAGCAGCACATAGAGCACAACGGCATCGATGTCGTCTCCGCCAGTGATGAACTGCAGCCAAAATGAGCCATCCTCCTCGACCGGCACGCTTGGCGTGACCCAGGTGGGCTTGGGGCCCCAGATGCGCCCGCCTTCGCTGACCTGCAGATAGCCGCTGACGGCCAACCCCGGTCTGGAATGCAACACAGTGCCCAGTATGGACTCTTGCACGCCGTATGGCGGCACGTGATCGAGTTGTAGCAGCGGCGCGGGCTCAGCGGCGACCAGCGATGGCCCCAGCGACAGCCCCAGAGAGAGCACAAAGACGGCAGACAACAGCCTACGCAACCAGCGGTTCATGGGTCACAAAGGTCCTTTCCGACAGGATTCGATCTACGCCCGACCCGTGCGCAGCGCGAGAGCGCGGCCAACTCCGCGCTCTCTTGCCGTTCGTCAGTCGGCCGCCAGGGGCTCAATCCAGCCCCAGATAGCGCAAGCCTCGAAACCGCACCACGCCCTCGCCGCTGGCATAGAGCGTGATCCACAACGGCCGGCCTGTCTCGGCGCGTCCGCTGCGGCTGAACTTGGCCCATGCCACGCCGTCGGCGCTCCAGAACGCCACCACGTCGTGCTCCAGGTGCCACAGCTTGAGCCACACCCGCGAGCCGCACTCGGCCTGGCTGGCCGGCCGGCCGTCGACGAACGCCCAGGCGCGCCCGCCGCCCGTGCCCGCGCCGATCGCTGCGCCCCCGCGCCCATCCTGCAGCAACAGGCCCGCCTCAGCGCCCGCCGGCACGTCGATCTCGACCAGCACCTCGTAGCTGTGGTTCACCGGCGAGCTGGCCACATAGGCCACCCTGTCCCAGTCGGCGAGCCCCGCGCCAGACGCGGCCGCGCCAGGCGCGGCCATCAACAGCGCGCCGTCCTCACACCGATAGGCTGCGCGCCCGCCCGCGCCGGTGCGCCGCCACTGCACGCCCAGCGCGCCCGCGCCAAAGTCGTCCGAAAGCGGCAGCCCGTGGCCCACGTCCTCGCCGGCCGGCTTGGGCAGCAGCCCGTCGGCCGCCTGCCGCACGATGGGCCAGCCGTCGTCGGTCCACTCCACCGGCAACAGCAGCACCGGCCGCCCCAGCGTGGCATAGCCGCGCTCCACCGCGTGATAGACCAGCCACCAGCGCCCCTCGACGTCGTCGATCAGCGTGCCGTGCCCCTGCGACCACCACTTTTCCTCGCGCGAGCCGGTGTGCACCAGCGGGTTGTGGGGCGAGTTCTCCCACGGGCCCAGCGGCGAGCGCGCCCGCGCCACCACCGCCATGTGGCTGGTGGCCGGCCCCCAGGTGCCCCCCTGCGCCGAAACCAGATAGAGCCAATCGCCCCGCCACACGAACTTGGGGCTCTCGAGGCAAAAACACTCAGCCACCCACTCGTCGGGATAGGGCCAGCCCGCATACACGCGCCCCATCTCGCCGGTCACCGCCAGCCCGTCGGCCGACAGCGGCGCCGCCATGCCCGCGCTCACATACAGATAGCGCCGCCCGTCGCGGTCGGCCACATGCCCCGGATCGATATAGCCATCGACGTGCAGATCCACCGGCTCGCTCCAGGGGCCGGCCGGATCGCTGGCCGTGCACACATAGTTGGCAAACCGTGGCCGTTGCCCCTCACCGCGCGGCTGCACCACCGGCAGATAGAGGTAGTAGAGCTCGCCGTGCCGCACCAGCTCGGGCGCCCAGATGTCGCCCAGCTCGACGTCGAGCGCGTTGCCCAGCGGCCGCCAGTTGACCAGGTCGCGCGAGTGCCACAGCAGCACGCCCGGCGCCATCGACTGCACCATGTAATAGTCGGCGCCCACGCGCACCAACGACGGGTCGGCATAGTTGCCCGCGATGATCGGGTTGCGATAGTAGCCGTTGCCCAGGTCGGCGCACGGCTGCCGCTCAGCCCGCACCTGCGCCACACGATCCAGCTTGCCCATGACAGCTCCCTTCCGCATCGAGATACGGCCCTCTTGAGCCTAATCCAGCGGCGCCCAGCGCTGCAAGGCCTCATCATAGGCCCACAGCGCGTCCTCGGCCAGGTCGAACAGCCAGCCGTGGAGCGCCAACACGCCGCGCGCCTCGGCCGACTGCACGCAGGGGTGTTGCCGCAGCCGCTCGAGCTGCAACACCACGTTGGCGCGCTCGGCCGCCAGCGCGCGCTCTGCAGGCGGCGCATAGGCCGCTGCGCGCGTCACCGCCTCGGACGCGCCCGCCAACCAGCGCGCCACGTGCGGCTCGTGGGCGGTGTCGGCGTGCGCCAGCAGCGCGGCAATGCCCCCGCAGTGCGTGTGGCCGCACACCACCACATGCGCCACCCCCAGGTGCTGCACTGCATACTCGAGGGCGGCGCCGACGCTGTCGTCGCGCCCATCGGCCGGCGGCACGAGGTTGGCGATGTTGCGCAGCACAAACAGCTCGCCCGGCCCCGCCCCCACGATCTGCTCGGGCGCCACCCGCGCATCGCAGCAGCCAATCCACAGCACCTGCGGATGCTGCCCCTCGGCCGCCAGCCGCCGCAGCAACGCCCCCGCGCTGGCCCCCGCCTGCCGCAGCCGCCCGTGCCGCGCCTCGAACTCGCTCCAGAGCATCGCGCCTCCCCCTGGCGTCAGCCGCTACATCCACGCCCGCTTGCGCAGCCACAACGCCATGGCCACCGGCAGCATCACCATCAGCGCCAGCGCCGTCACCAACACCGTCGGGCCCGTCCACACGCCAAAGCGGCCCGACGCCTGGAAAAAGTTCATGCCAAAGAACCCGCTGAGAAAGGTGATGGGCGCAAAGAGCACTGTGATCACCGTCAACGTCCGCACCACCTCGTTCAGCCGGTTGTTGATCACCGAAAGGTGCGTGTCCAGCGCGCTCGACACCAGGTCGCGCAGATTCTCGGCGATATCGGTCAGCCGCACATAGTGGTCGTACACGTCGCGAAAGTAGATCAGCTTGTCGCTGTCGAGGACCTCGTCATCGCCGCGGGCCAGCTTGTTCATCACCTCGCGCTGCGGCGCCACCACCCGTCGCAGGTGCAGCAGCGCGCGCTTGTAGCGCATGATCGTCGCCAGGATGTCGCGGCCGTCGCCGGCCAGCACGTCGTCCTCGATCTGGTCGACCACCTCATCCAGGTCGTCGACGACCCGCATATAGTCGTCGGCCAGCTCGTCGGCCAGTCGATAGAGCAGGTGCGTGGCGCCGCGCTGCAGCAGGCGCTCGTCGCGCTGGCAGGCCGCCCACAGGCGCTCCAACGCCTCGGCGGGGTGGTGCTGGTGCGTCACCAGAAAGCCTGGCCCCACAAAGATGTCGATCTCGCGGATCTCGAGCGCCTCGTCGGCCTTGGCGTGCAGCATGGCCGCGTGCAGCCCCACGTACAGGTAGCGCTCCCAGTCGTCCACCTTGGGCACATGGTGCTCCACCAGGGCGTCGTCTACCGCCAGCGGATGAAAGCCAAACACCTTGCGCAGCAGCTCGCGGTTGGCCTCGACATCGGCGACGTCCAGGTCGACCCACAGCACCCCGCCGTTGGCCAGCGCCTGGGCCAGCTCCTCGCCCGATAGCCCCAGGCGCACCGCCCCCTGAGCATCACGGTACAACGATCGGTACACGCCGCCCTCCCCGGCCGCCGCGAGCGGCCCTGGCCCCATACAGGCCTCGCGCTTGACGAGGCGTCCACCAGCACGGTAACATGCCCTTTGGCGGCGGCATGATAGCACATTCGCCCCGATCCGTCGCCGCCCTGCAAGGAGGTGCACCATGCTCGTGCTCGGCATCATCGGCAGCCCGCGCCACAACGGTCGTTCCAGCGAACTGGCAGACGCTGCCCTACGCGGCGCGGCCAGCCACGGCGCCGACGTGGCCAAGCTCTACCTCGTCGACTATGACGTGCGCCCCTTTGTGGCCCAGGGCGGCTCGGAAGAGGGCGCGCGCTTTTGCCCCGCCGAGCTCTCAGAGGCGGTGGCCGCTGCCGATGCGCTGGTCGTCACCGCCCCCGTCTACTGGGGCGATATCAACGGCCTAAGCAAGGATTTCATGGATAGCGTGGTGTTGCCGGTGGGCCAGGGCAACGGCCTGCCCGCCCTGGGCGCCGCCATCGCCGGCGGCAGCGGCAAGGGCCTCATCTCGGGCGTGCAGAGCATCTACCACTGGTTCTACCACAAGCAGATGCGCGCTATCGACCCCACGCCCGTCTCGCGGTTCAACCTGCCCGACGCGTTGGCCAGCATGGAGCGCTCGGGCGCGCGCCTGGCCGAGATGGCCGCCCGCCGCACCTCCTTTGCCGGCGACACCGGCGACGCTCGCTGGCCCGACGTGGTGGCCTGGTATGCCAACCTGCCCTACCTGCGCGCCGGCCCCGCCGAAGAGTTCCTGATGCTGGCGCGCCAACTGCTGCGCGCCGCCGGCCCCGGCGTCGATCACCACGCCGTCGAGCTCTACGATGCCGCGCTGGCCGCCGGTGAACGGGGCGACCTCGCCGCCGCCGGCCGTCTCGCCACCGAGACCTATCGCCTGCTGTTCCACTAGCGCCTGCCGCCTCGCACGGCGTTCGTGCGGCGTAGCGCCCGATCTGGCGCGCTGCGCGCAACCTTTGCACCTGCGGCGCTGTCTCTATGGTTGCGACCATCGCGTGTTGCTGGCGCCTGCATGTTGGCGCCCACAAGCGGCGGTGCTACACTTGTAATCTGTCAAGTACATCAAGGAGCCTTCATGCAGATCGTCACCGATCGGGGAATGGACCTCAGTCCAGAGCAACTGGCAGGGATCGAGATCCACCAGGCGCCACTGCTCATCAACCTCGATGGCCGCACCTACCGCAGTGGTGTAGACATCGAGCCCGGCGAGTTCTACCACCTGCTCGCCGATAGCCATAGCTTTCCCACCACCACGCAGCCCTCGCCCGGTGACTTTGCGGAGCTGTACCGGCGCCTGGCCGTCGACGACCCCGAGATCCTGTCGATCCACATCTCCTCGGGCCTCAGCGGCACGCTCAACGCCGCCCGCATCGGCGCCGAGATGACGCCCGAGGCCCGCGTCACCCTGGTCGACACCAAGACCCTCTCGGGCGGCGAGGGCTGGCAGGTCGAGGCCGCCGCGCGCGCCGTCAAGGCCGGCTGGCCGCTCGACGCCATCGTGGCCCTGCTGGGCCGCATCCGCGACGCCGCCGACACCATGTTCACCCTCGACGAGCTGCGCTATCTGGTGCACGGCGGGCGCATCAGCCACATCAAGGGCCTGCTGGCCCAGGTGCTCAGGATTCGCCCCGTCATCGGCGTCGAAAAGGTGCTCGGCAAGTATGAGCAGCTCGGGCAGGCGCGCACCTTTTCGCGCGCCACGCAACTGCTGGCCGACCTGGTGGCGGCACGTCACCGCCCCGGCTCGCGCCTGCGCGTGCAGGTGATGCACGCCTACAACCCCGAGGGCGCCGCCGACCTGCGCGCCAGGCTCGACGCCCTGTTCGACTGCGAATGGCGCCCTGTGAGCCACATCGCCCCCGTGCTGGGCGCTCACACCGGCCCCAGCATGATCGGCGCCGTCTTTGCGCCGCAGGCGGTGTTCAACGGGTTGCCCTGGTAGGCCCTGTCGGCGGGCGGCCATTTGGCGATTGTGGCCCTCGGGCCCACAATCGCCTCATCACCCTGCCGGAGCATGTCGCCGTGACCGTTGCCCTGCGCCCGTCGGCCCGCACCAGCCTGCGCGAGCTGTTCCTGCTCGACCCTGACACCATCTACCTGAACCACGGCTCCTTTGGGGCCACGCCGCGCCCGGTGTTCGAGGCCTATCAGCGCTGGCAGCGCGAGCTCGAGCTGCAGCCCACCGCCTACTTTCGCCGCGCGCCCGAGCGGCTGCACGCCGCGCGCCAGGCCCTGGGAGATCTGGTGGGCGCCTCCGCCAGCGACCTGCTGCTGGTGACCAACATCACCGTGGCCATCAACATCGTGGCGCGCTCGCTCGCCCTGCAGCCCGGCGATGAGGTGCTGGCCACCGATCTCGAGTATGGCGCCATGGACTATGCCTGGCAGCACGCCTGCGCCCTGGCCGGCGCCACCTATGTGCGTCAGCCGGTGCCGCTGCCCGTGACGAGCGCCGCGCAGGTGGTCGAGGCCATCTGGGCCGGCGTGACGCCGCGCACGCGGGTGCTCTTTATCAGCCACTATACCTCGGGCACGGCGCTGCGCCTGCCCATCGAGCCGCTCATCGCCCGGGCACGCGCTCGAGGCATCCTCACCGTCGTCGACGGCGCGCACGCCCCCGGCCAGCTCGACCTGGACCTGACCGCCCTGGGCGCGGATTTCTATGGCGCCAACTGCCACAAGTGGCTGCTCACGCCCAAGGGCTGCGGCTTTTTGTACGCGCGGCCCGCGGTGCACGAGCTGCTGCAGCCCCTGGTTGTGAGCTGGGGCTACCGGCGGCGCGACGGCGGCGAGCCGCGCTTCATCGCCGAGCACCAGTATCAGGGCACGCGCGACCTGGCCTCCTTCCTGGCCCTGCCCGACGCCATCGCCTTTCAGCGCGACCACGACTGGGCGCAGGTGCGCGCCGCTTGCCACGCCCTGCTCGTCGACACGCGCCAGCGCCTGCAGCAGCTCACCGGCCTGCCGCCGCTCTGCCCGGCCAGCGCCGACTGGTTCATGCAGATGGCGCTGCTGCCGCTGCCACCGTGCGACACGGCGCGCCTCAAAGAGGACCTGCTAGCGCGCTACCGCATCGAGATCCCCTGCATGGCCACGCCCATGCCCGGCCTGCGCCTCTCGCTGCAGGGCTATAACACGCCCGACGACGCCGCTGCGCTGCTGGCGGCCCTGCGCGAGCTGCTCGCGCTCTGACGCACGAGCGGGGCGGCCAGACGTATCCGGTCGCCCCGCTCGGTGTAGCCTCCGTCGCCGCGCGCTAGGACGGCGTCTCGACCGCCTCGGGCGGCGCGGGCCGATCGACGGCCGTTGCCGGCGCGGCCCAGGCGCTCTTGCAGACGAACAACGCCACCGCCGCCGCCGCAAACGCCGCCCCGCCGATCACGCCGGCCACCGTTGGCCCCAGCAGCGGGTTGGGCTCGCCCTGGATGAGCATTAGCGGCAGCCCCGCCATGCCGTTCAGCACCGCATGGCCGATCACCGCCGGCCACACGCTGCCCGCCTTCCACGTCAGCCAGGCGAACACCGTGCCGCCCATCAGGCAGAACCAGACCATCGCCAGCGGCCCCAGCCAGGGCGCGCCGGGATAGTCCAGCCCATAGTTGTGCCCCATGACGATGTAGGGCGCGTGCCACACGCCCCAGACGGCGCCGCTGATGAGCACCGCCTTGCGCGGTCCCAGCGCCATCAGCCGCGGGAAAAGATAGCCGCGCCAGCCAAACTCCTCGCCAAAGGTGGCCAGCCCGTTGACGAACGGCGAGATGAGCAGCCCCACCAGCGCCCCCTGAATGGCGATCACCCACGGGCTGATCGAGTACTCGGGCGGCATCTGCTTGCTGAGCAGCGTCAGGTTGCGATCATAGTGCTGCGGAAAGAGCGCCAGATAGACCGCCATGCCCAACACCACCAGCGCCGCCACGCCGAACCACGCCAGCAGCCAGTAGGGCCAGCCGCGCTTGAGCCGCGGCCGCAGCCACATGTCGCGCCAGCCCTCGCGGGTGAGCAGCCGGGTGAGCACGTGCGCCACCGTCGGCGCGCCCATCGTGCCGACGGTCATCAGCGGCAGCGCCGCCGGCGACGTGAGCCCGCCCAGGCGCCACAGAATGGCCGCCACGATCCACGCCTGCGTACAAGCCAGCGCACAAAAGAGGATCACCCGCCGCCGCGCCGCTCGCTCCATGCTGCCCACCTTTCTTCGGTCGCTTGCGTCGCTCTATGCTGCTCTGGGGCGCCAGGTTGCGCGCTACTCCGCTGGCTCGAACACCAGCGTCACGCCACCGGCCCCGTGCAGACGCAGGCCCCCGCTCACCAGCTCAAAGCTCTCGACCTGACCCAGCGCCTGCAGATAGCGGCCCTCTTGCGTCATGGCGGCCTGCTCGGCGCAGGCCATCAGCGTGCTGGCCAGCGGGCCCATCGTCAGCTCCTGCTTGTCCACGGCATAGTCGCCGCCGTACTGATTGCAGCCCGCCGAGCCGCCCACGCGCCCCTCGTCGAACTGCAGCGTCACCTGCACGCCCTCCAGCGCCGGCGCATCGCCCAACCGCGCCAGCGTCCAGGCCGTGCCCGCCAGCGGATCGGCGCGCTTGAGCCCGCCCGGCCCGCTGCAGCCGGCCAGCAGCACTGTCAGCAGCGCCAACAGCGTCACCACCGCACTAACGATATGTCTCGACCTGTTCACAGCGTCCTCCAGCAACGGTATTGCGCTCCAGACGCTCCCCAAGGCCGCCGAGTTCCCGCGCAGGCCGGGCCTGCCAGCATCGCCGCGCTACGGCGCGATCGCGCCGTCCTCGTCCCACAGGTCGCGCCAGTCTTGCCCGTCGCGCCACAGGAACACCTGCCCCTTGATCAGCCGGCAGTTGCGGTCGATGCCCGCCATCGCCGCCATCTCCTCGGGCGTGAGCGGGTCGGTCGTCACTGCGCGCAGGTTGCTCAGATAGTTGCGCCGTTTGGTCGACATGGGGATGGGCGTCTGCCCGCGCTGCACCGCCCACTTGAGACAGACCTCGGCCGGGTGCACGCCGTGCGCCGCGGCGATGCGCAGCACCACCGGGTCCTGCAGGTCGACGGTGTCGTCGGGCGTGCGGTCGCGCTCGGGCCGGTTGGGCGAGCCCAGCGGGCTGTAGGCGATGGGCGCCATGCCGTGCGACCGCACATAATCGAACAGCGCGGGCTGCTGGAAGTGCGGGTGCAGCTCCATCTCGTTGGCGGCCGGCGCGATCTCAGCGTCGCGCCACAGCAGCTCCAGCTTGGCGCTGGTCGTGTTCGACGTGCCGATGTGTCGCACCAGGCCCAGCGCCACCAGCCGCTCGAGCTGCCGCCAGGTGCGCATGTACGCCTCGTGGATGTAGGGCCGCGCATTGCCAGCCCGCGAGTGCACGTCGACCCCCGGGTCGTGGTGGTTGGGAAAGGGCCAGTGGATCAGGTACAGGTCGAAATAGCCGACGCCCAGGTCGGCCAGCGACTGCCGGCAGGCGGGGATGACGTCCTCTGCGGCGTGCTTGTTGTTCCACAGCTTGCCGGTGACCCACAGCTCTTCGCGGGCGATGCCGCCGGCCATCGTCGCCTGCAGCGCCCGCCCGACCTCGCGCTCGTTGCCATACACCATGGCGCAATCGAAATGCCGGTAGCCCACCTCGGCGGCCCCCAGCACGGCCTCGGCCACCTCGTCGGGCGCGGCATGGTCCGAGCCAAAGGTGCCCAGGCCGATGGCGGGCATGGTGGCGCCGCTGGCCAGCCGCCTGTGCGGCACCGAGTCGGGGTCGACGCCGTCGGGCGCCGGGCTAAAGGGTCGAGCCTGCCATGCCATCTTCACGCTCCTGTTCGCGATCCTGCGGCTCCATTCTGCGCGCGAACCCTCGCCGCCGCAACTCGCCTCTGCGGCGCGCGTTTGACAGCCCGACGGACTGTGGCTATCATGCGCTCACAACTGCATAGTGGATGCGAGTGCGCTCACGCCCGGATGCGTGGCGCACGCCGAGCCTAGCTCGCGCGAGGGAGAAGCCGGTTCGAGTCCGGCGCTGTGCCGCAACGGTAGCTGAGGTGCCGCCCTCAGGAGCCCGATGACCCGCTCACATCCCTGCTTGAGATCGCCCTTCGAGCTAGAGGGAGCCAAGCGCCGTATCGCTGCAGCCATCTGCGTCGACCGACGGCCTATCCCCTGACGGTGGGTAGGCCGTTTTTCGTCTCTGGCTGAGCCATGCTGGCGGCCTGTGCTGCGCTGGCCGCGGGGCAGCCGTAGGCGCGTCACTGGCGCGCCCCACACCATTTGGAGGCCAGCCATGCCCCGTCGCTCCGTTCGCACCCTCGTGACCCTGCTGATCGCGCTGGGCCTGTTGTGCGCCTGCGCCGCGCCCGCGCCCACGCCGTTGCCGCCCACACCGACGCCGTTGCCGCCCACCTCCACGCCCACGCCGGCGCTTCCGGCGGTGGCCCCGGCCGGCAGCTTTCCCATGACCGGCACTGACGACCTCGGCCGCCCCTTTAGCCTCGAGGCGGCTGCGCAGCGCGTCGTGTCACTGGCGCCCAACCTCACCGAGATCCTCTTTGCCATCGGCGCCGGCGACCAGGTGGTGGGCGTCACCACCTTCTGCAACTATCCGCCCGAGGCCGCCACGCGCCCGCAGGTGGGCGGCTTTACCAGCGACACCATCGCCATCGAAAAGATCGTCGCCCTCGAGCCCGACCTGGTGCTGGCCACCGGCGGCTTTCAACTCGAGACCATCGAGGCCCTCGACCAGCTCGGCATCGCCGTGCTGGCGCTCGACCCCAACACCCTCGACGGCGTGGCCGGCGCCATCGCCGCCATCGGCTGGGCCACGGGCCACGGCGATGAGGCCATCGCGCTGGTCGAGCAGATGGCGATCCGCATCGACGCTGTCGAGGCCGCCGTGGCCGACATCCCCGCCGAAGAGCGCCTTAGCGTCTACTGGCAGATTTGGGACGAGCCGCTGATGGCCGCCGGCCCCAAGTCCTTTCCCGGCGAGCTGATCACCCTGGCCGGCGGCGTCAACATCTTTGAGGACACCGGCGACTTTTACCCCACCGTCTCGGCCGAAGAGGTGGTGGCCCGCAACCCGCAGGTGATCATGGGGCCCAACACGGCCGGCGATGCGCTGACCATCGACACGCTGCAGCAGCGCCCCGGCTGGGGCTCGCTCGACGCCGTCCAGAATGGCCGCATCCACGTCATCGATGACGACCTCATCTCGCGCGCCGGCCCGCGCCTGGTCGACGCCCTCGAAGAGATCGCCGCGGTCCTCTATCCCGACCGCTTTGCCGAGTAGCGCGCCATGAAGACGACCCGCGCCCATCTGCTCTGGCTGCTGGCCCTGACGGGGCTCTTGCTGCTCATCGCTGTGCTCAGCCTGGGCCTGGGCGCGGTCCGTCTGTCGCCCGGCGCCGTGCTGCGCGCGCTCTGGCGCCCCGGCGAGGCCGACCGCGTGGTGCGCACCATCGTGTGGGACCTGCGCCTGCCGCGCATCTTGCTGGGCGCGCTGATCGGCGGCGGCCTGGCCGCCTCGGGCGCGGCCTTTCAGGGGCTCTTTCGCAACCCGCTGGCCGATCCCTTTGTGGTGGGCGCCTCGGGCGGCGCGTCGCTGGGCGCCACGCTGGCCATCGTCTTTGGGGCGCGCTGGGCCTCGGTGACGGGCGCCGCCCTGCCCGAGATCGGCCTGCTGGCGCTGGGCCCGGTGCCCATCGCCGCCTTTGTGGGCGCGCTGCTGGCCGTGGCGCTGGTCTATGCCATCGCCGAATCGGGCGGCGGCGCGCCCGTGGTGGCGCTGGTGTTGGCGGGCACGGCGCTCAGCACGCTGCTCTCGGGCATCGTCTCGCTGCTGATGACCACCTCAGACAGCCACTTTCAGGCCACCTACGCCTGGCTGCTGGGCGGCCTCTCGGGCCGCAGTTGGTGGCACCTGAGCGCCACCTGGCCCTATCTGGTGCTGGGCACGCTAACCCTCTGGCTGTTGAGCCGCCCCCTCGACGCCCTCTCGTTCGGCGAAGAGACGGCGCAGAGCCTCGGCCTGGCCATCGGCAAGGCGCGCGCCCTCATCGTCGTCGCCACCACACTGACCACCGCCGCCGCCGTGGCCGCTGCCGGCGTGATCGGCTTTGTGGGCCTGATCGCGCCCCATGTGGCGCGGCTCTTTTTCGGGGCCGCCCACCGCCGGCTGATTCCCGCCAGCGCCCTGTTGGGCGGCCTGCTGGTGTTGCTGGCCGACGACCTGGCCCGCACCGCCTGGGCGCCTATCGAGGTGCCCGTGGGCGTGATCACCGCCGTGCTGGGCGCGCCCTTCTTTCTCTACCTGCTGCGAGCGCGCCAAAAGCACCTGGGGGGTGGGCTGTGAAGGCGATCCGTGGCGACGAGCTTTCCTTTGCCTACAACGGCGATGACGTGCTGCACCGCCTCTCCATCGCGGCGCAGCCCGGGCAGGTGCTGGCCATCATCGGCCCCAACGGCGTGGGCAAGACCACGCTGCTGCGCCTGCTTGCCCAAACGCTGGCGCCGCGCGAGGGCCACGTCTACCTGGGCGAGCGCGACCTGGCCGATCTGTCGCAGCGCGCTGTGGCCCGCGACCTGGCCCTGGCCCCCCAAGAGGACCCCGCCACCGCGCTGACGGTGGCCGAGGTGGTGGCCCTGGGCCGCGCGCCCCATCGCGGCTGGCTGCTGCCCCTCAGCGCCGACGACCACGCCGTCGTCGAGGGCGCCCTGGCGCGCACCGGCCTGGCTCGCCTGCGCGACCGCCGGGTGACCGCCCTCTCGGGCGGCGAGCGCCGCCGCGTGGTGCTGGCCCGCGCCCTCTGTCAACAGCCGCGCGTGCTGCTGCTCGACGAGCCCACCGCCTACCTCGACCTGCGCTATCAGACCGAGGTGCTGCACCTGGTGGCCGACCTGGCCCACCGCGACGGCCTCACCGTGGTGATGACGCTGCACGACCTCAACCAAGCGGCCCTCTATGCCGACCGCCTGGCGCTGCTCAGCGAAGGCGCCCTGGTGGCCAGTGGCGCCCCCGCCGACGTGCTCACCGCAGAGCACCTCAGCCGGGCCTATGGCCTGCCCGTGCAGGTGAGCGTGCACCCCATCTATGGCACGCCGCTGGTGACGCCCGTCATGGCCGGCCCGCCGCGCGGCCGCTAGGCCCCGGTCAGCGCCGTCAACCGCGCCAGACAGCCCACCCCCGGCTGCCACCGGCCGGCCGCCAGCGCGTCCATCAACGCCACCACCTCAGCGTTCACCGGCGTGGCCACGCCGATGCGCCGCCCCTCGGCCACCACCTGCCCGTTGAGCTGCTGCACCTCGGTGCGCCGCCCCTTGAGCACATCCTGCAGCAGCGAGGGCCGGCCCGGCGCCGGCAGGCGCGCCGCCTGCTCGGGCGTCAGGCCGCGTTGGGCATGGATCTCGCCCACCAGCGCGCTCAGCGCCGCCAGCCCCGCGGGCGTGCCCGCCGCCGTCAGGCGCTCGGGCGGCATGCCCAGCACCGGCTCGAGGGCCACGCCCAGGCCCGTGGCCACCGCGGCCGCCTCATAGCCCAGCGCCGCCTCGACCCGGTCGCGCTGCCGGCGCTGCTCGGCGTCGAGCCGCGCATCGCCCAGCAGCCCCGCCAGGGCGTTGCTCATGCAGTTCCACACCATCTTGGCCCAGCGCGCGCCCCAGATGTTGCTGGTGACATCGCTCGGCCCCACCGCGCCCAGCAGCTCGGCCGCCAGCCGCGCCCGGGGCGTCGACAGCCCGTGCAGCTCGCCCACCGTAAAGGCGTGCGCCTTGATGTCGGTGCGCACCACGTGCCCGGGGCGATACATCCCCGCGCTGATGGTGGCCACGCAGCCCACCGTGCGCCCCCAGCCCACCACGCCGGTCACCGCCTCGTCGGGCAGCGCGTTCATGGCGGGCAGCACACAGCCGCCCGGCTTGAGATGGGGCGCGATCAGGTGCGTCGACCAGACGGTGTCATACCCCTTGACCGACAGGAACACCAGGTCGAACGGCGCAGCGATGCCGCTTACATCGCTGATGTGCAGCGCCGGCCCCTGCACGGTGAACTCGGCGTCGATGTCGGTCAACGTCAGCCCGTCGGCGCGGATCGCCTCGACGTTGGCCGCCCACTGGTCGATCATGGTCACATCGTGGCCCGCGCGCAGCAGGTTGGCGGCGATGCTGCCGCCGATGCCCCCCACGCCTACCACCGCGATCCTCGGCTCCATCGGCTGCACCTCCCTCGCGTCGCCGCTAGATGTCGAGCTTCCACCCATCATAGGCCACGGCGATATCGTGCGGGCCAAACAGCGCGCACAGCTCTTCATAGGGCGGGTTGTGCCCGTGCGAAAAGTGCTGCGCGATGAACAGCGCCCCCGGCCTCAGCAAGCCCTCGGCTTCGAACGCCCCGCGGTAATAGATCACGTCGTCGGCGTTCATGTGGCCGCCGCTGGGCCCATAGCCCATCGTCTCGTCCATGATCACCGCGTCGAACGTGTGCTGCTTGAGCCCCTGCCACGTCTCGTCGCTGTAGCGCCCGGTGTCGGTCGAGTAGAGGATGCAGCACTTGCCGTCGTCGATCACATAGATGCTGGGGCAGGCCGTGCCGTGGTTGGCGGCCAGCGGCGTGATGGTGTAGCCGTCGCGCTGCACGCGCAGGCCGGGCTTGAGGTCGCCCAGCCACAGGCGGTGGTGCTCGTTGTAGCGGCCCCAGTCCGCCTCGACGCGCGCCGTGGCGTCCCACGGGCCCAGCACGGCCAGCATGGGCAGCGGCGTCTTGGCAAAGGGATAGCCGCGCCAGGTCAGCTCCACCGGATCCAGATGGTCGCTGTGGCTGTGGGTGATCAGCAGCGTGGTCACCTTGTCGAGCTTGGCGCCATACAGCGCGCACGCCGCCACGATGTCGTTATAGTCGATCAGCAGGTTATCGTTGACCAGCAGCGAGCTGCGCAGACGCAGGCTGCGGCCGCCCCGCTGGCGGGCCAGTTCGCAGTTGTCACAGTGGCAGAATGGCGCCGGAAACCCCTCGGCCGCGCCCGTCCCCAAGAAAAAGAGCCGCACGTTGGACCTCCTCTGTGCATCAGCAAGATGGCCCGAGTATGCCACGCCGTCGCAGGCAAAAGCAAGCGGCCGCCACGTTCCATGTGGAACCGTGACGGCCGCCCGCGCTGCCTGCCGCGCCTAGTAGAGCGACACCTTGCCTTCGGATACCGGCTCGGCCTCGCTGACCTCGCCCTGGCCATCGTCTGCGCCCTGGTCGGGCGCTGCGCCATCGCTGGCCTCGTCTACGCCGGCCACGGCCGCTGGCAATGCCGCCGGCAATGCCGCGGGCACATCCTGCTCGTGCAGCACCTCGATCAGGTTCAGCCCCAACTGCTCCTTCTCACGATCGACGTACAGCACCTGCACCAGCACCTCGGCGCCCAGTTCCACCTCAGCCTCGGCCAGGCCATAGGCCGCGCCGATCTTGGAGCTGTGCACCAGCCCCTCGACGCCCTTGCCGATGTCCACGAACAGGCCAAAGTCCACCACATGGGTGACGCGGCCGGTGACGGTGTCGCCGATGCCCAGGTCGCGCGTCACCTCGTCGAACGGGTTGCCCAGCACCCGCTTGCGGCTGAGGCCCACGCGCTGTCGCTCCGCGTCGACGCTGAGCACCTGCACCGCGATCTCGTCGCCCAGCGTCAGCACGTCCGACGGATGCGCCACCCGCTCCCACGACAGCTCTGAGATGTGCACCAGCCCATCGATGCCGCCCAGGTCGACAAAGGCCCCAAAGTCCACCAGATTGTGCACCACGCCGGTGCGGATCTGCCCGGGGTGCAGCTCGGTCAACAGCTCGGTGCGGAGCTGGCGCTCGACGGCGCGCCGCGAGAGCACCAGGCGGCGGCGGTTCTGGTCGACGTCGATCACCGCCAGCTCGATCTCGCGGCCCACCAGAGCGGCCTTGCAGTCCTCATCGTAGCCCTGCCGGCCGCCCGGCACCAGCGAGCCCAGGTGCGAGTTGGGCACAAAGCCCCGCAGGCGCCCAAAGCTCACCACCACGCCGCCGCGGTTGTGGTCGGTCACCTCGCAGGTGACCATCTCGCCGCTCTCGTGCAGCTCTACGGCCCGTAGCCAGTCCTCGCGCTGCAGCCCCTGGTTGAACGAGACCGGGATCAGGTCGCTGGTGTTGACGCCGCGGCGCATCACCATCACCGGGATGGTCTTGCCCACCTCGAGCGCCGCGACGCGCTCGCTCGACACGTACTGCAGGTCGCGCGCCGGCACCAGTGCGTCACGCTTGGCGCCGATGTCGACGATCAGGTCGCCGCCATCTCTCGCCAGAATGAGCCCCTCGACCACCTGGTTCGGGCGCGGCAACACATAGTCATATTCACCACCGAGCAGCAGCTCGTGAAAGCGCGTTGCTTGCTTGTTCTCGTCGTGCATACCTCTCCTTCAGGGGTTGGATTGAGGCAGGGACGGCAACCACACCGGTAGAACACACGCTGGCTGGAGCCAATCCTTGTTCTCAACCAGGAGAGGGATCAACAAACCAACTGGCGGCAAGAGGATCGCGCCTTGGCGCGACGATCTAATACAACCGGTTGTGGCCTGGCGACCACAGCCTCTAGATGCAGTATACCACACCCGGCCCGATCTGTCACTTCCTGTCGCAGCGCCTGCCGCGGGCCGCGCGCACAGCACGAGGGCCGGCGGCCGGCCCTCGCTGCAAGCGTCTGCGCGGTGTCAGGCGTCAGGCTCAGTAGGGCGCCACCGCCGAGCCGGTACGCGCGGCCTCGTAAAAGGCCAGCGCCACGCCAAAGGCCTTGCGCGCCTCGCGGATGCCCATCATGGGCGCCCTGCCCTGCTCGAGGCAGTCGATCAGCGTGGCCACCAGCCCTGGCGGCGTGGGCCCGCCGAACTCGCCGCCCGGCCGCTCGAAAACCCAGCCGTCGGCGCCCCTGGCCAGCACGCCCATGCCGGCCACGTGCAGGCCGTCGTCGATCATCTCGCCGCAGGTGCCGATGATCTCGGTGCGGCGCACGCTGTTGGCCTTGGGCGAGGGGCCGGTCTTGCGCGGCGCGTTGATCGTCCACGACGCCTCTTGCGTGGCCACCACGCCGTTGGCAAAGGTGTAGGTGGCAAAGCCATAGTCCTCCACCTCGAGCTCTTGGTGCACATAGTTGGCGGTGCGCCCCTCGATCTTGACGATGTCGCTGCCGGCCAGATAGAGCAACTGCTCGACGCCATAGATGCCTTCGTCGATGAACGCCCCGCCCGGCACGCAGCGCGGGTCGGTGAACCAGCCGCTCTGCCCCGAATGGTACCAGTCCTCGGCGATCGACCAGCGCCCGACGCTGTGCATCACCACCACCTCGCCGATCTCGCCCGCCTCGATGCGGCGCTTGAGCCCCACCGAGCGCATCACGCCGCCATGCTGAAAGCACACGCACAGCACGCCCGCGCGCTCCACGGCGGCCACCATCGCGTCGGCGTCGGCGATGTTCATGGCCATCGGCTTGCCCATGATGATGTGCTTGCCCGCCTGCGCTGCGCCCAGCACGCATTTGGGAATGTCGCACACCGGCGGCGCGATGTGGACGATGTCGACATCCTTGCGCTCCAGCAGCGCTTCGTAGCTCGTGTAGGCGTCGACGCCAAAGGTCTGCGCAAACTCGTTGGCGTGCGCCGCGTCCAGGTCGGCCACGGCCACCAGCTCGGCCTTGTCATATTCGGGCAGCGCCCGCGCCAGGCCATAGCCCGAGTACCAGTGCCCCAAACCCATCACTGCCACGCGCCATTTCCGCGTCATATCGGTTCCTCCGCGCCAGATTGCCGGCCAGGCGGCCAGATACGCCTATCGTATACCGCCACGCAAGCAGCGCGCAAGTGCCGCCTCAGCGGTCGACGGGCCGCCCGGCCAGCCAGCGCCGCACCGCCGGCGTCAACGCCAAAAGATCAGCGCCAGCACGCCCAAGACCACCAGCGCCGATACGCCCAGCGCCACCGCCGTGGCCACCCGTTGCAGCCGCGCCTCGCGCGGGGTGAGCGGCCGCAGCTCGTCGCGATGACGCCTTTCCAGCGCCGCGCCGATGCCCGCGCCGATCGGCAGGCCCAGGGCCGGCCCGATAGTGGGAAACGACAACGCGCCGCGCGTGCCCGCGTCGAGGGCCACCGCCAGCGCCGAGCCGAACATCAACCCCAGCGCCACGCCCAGGCCCAGATAATAGCCCTGCGGCTTGCGCGCATCTTCAGGCTGCCCCGGCTCGCGCGCGCTCGGCCTCAGCCGCAAGATGAGCGCCACCAAAGCCGCACCCAGCACCGCCAGTGCGGCCACCACCCAGAGACTATGCCACATCGCGCGCCTCCTCTCACACTGGCCTCTAGCCTAGCATATCCCGCGCCTCACGGCCTCTGCCAGGCGGGCAGAGCCTGCCCTGGCCACCCGACCAGGTCGCCTCAGCGCGCCAGCAAGACGATGCCCAGCACCGCCAGCACGCCCAACACGATGGCGCCCAGCCCCAGCACCAGCGCAAAGCGGCGCATCTCCAGGTCTTCGGCGTTGAGCGGGCGCAGCTCGCCGGCGTGGCGCCGCTCCCAGAAGAGCCCCACCAGCGCGCCGGCCGCCAGCCCCACCGGCACGCCCACCGCCACGGCCAGCAGGTTGTTGCCGGTCAGCGTCACCAGCAGCGCATCGAGCGCCAGCCCGGCGGCCAGGCCCCAGGCCAGCCCGCGCCCCTGATAGTACCCCTGCGTCTGCCGCTCGCCGCGAGCCATGGCGCGCCGATGGCCCTGCCAGGTCAGCGCTGCAATCATCACCGCGACAACGGCCGGTATGACCGCCTGACCCATCCTTACCCCCTCTCTGCGGGCCGCAAAAGGCCCTCGCCATTTGCAGCGCCGCTCAGGGCGGCTATCCTCTATTGATCATAGAACGCCGCTCCTGAGGACCACTATACCATGCGCATGCCCACGATCAAGGCCCGCGACGTCAAGCGCTTTCTGATCGGCGAGCGCTTTCCAACGAGCCGCGAGCTGCACGAGCGCCTCGACACGGTGCGCGGCCTGGCCGTCTTTGCCTCTGACACCATCTCGAGCAACGCCTATGCCACCGAGGCCATCATGAGCGTGCTCATCTTGCTGGGCAGCGCCGCCCTGCGTTTTACGCTGCCCCTGGCCCTGGCCGTGGCCTCGCTGATCCTGATGGTGGTCTATTCCTACATCCAGACCATCTATCACTACCCCTCGGGCGGCGGCGCCTACATGGTGGCCAAAGACAACCTCGGCCGCTACCCCTCGCTGGTGGCCGGCGCCGCGCTGCTGATCGACTATGTCATGACCGTCGCCGTCTCGACCTCGGCCGGCGTGCGCGCCGTGACGTCGGCCTTTCCCGAGACGAGCGACTATCGCGTGCTGATCGCGCTGACGGCCATCACGCTCATCTCGTGGGTCAACCTGCGTGGCGTCCGCGAGAGCGGCACCATCTTTGCGGTGCCCACCTACGCCTTTTTCACGGGCACGTTGGTGGTCATCGCCATCGGGCTGGTGCGCCACCTGGGACTGTTCGGCGCCGCGCCGCTGCCCGTGAGCGCCGTGGTGGTGCCGCCTCAGCGCGACGCCACCGGCCTGGCCCTCATCTGGCTCTTGTTACGCGCCTTTTCGGGGGGCTGCACCGCGCTGACGGGCATCGAGGCCATCAGCAACGGCGTACAGGCCTTCAAGCCGCCCGAGGCGCGCCATGCCACCACCACCATGGTCCTGATGGCCGTCATCGCCGTGGTGCTCTTTCTGGGCATCTCGTTCCTGGCCACCACCATGCACCTGGCGCCCGTCGAGCTGGGTGAGAGCATCCTCTCGCAGCTCACCCGCAACGTGGTCGGCAGCGGCTTTCTCTACTACTGGGTGCAGGTGTTCACCGCGCTGATCCTCTTCTTGGCGGCCAACACCGGCTTTCAAGACTTTCCGCGGCTCTCCTTTTTCATGGCGCGCGAGGGCTTTATGCCGCGCTGGATGCAAAACCGCGGCGACCGCCTGGTGTACAGCTCGGGCATCATCGTGCTGGCGCTCATCTCGGCCACGCTGGTGATCGTCTTCAGGGCCGACGAGATCGCCATGCTGCCGCTCTATGCCCTGGGCGTGATGCTGAGCTTTTGCCTGTCGCAGGCGGGCATGTCGCAGTTGATGGCCCGCGTGGGCAAGCTCTCGCCCGGCGAAACGCTCAACACCGGCGTCACCACCGTCCACTATGAGCCCAACTGGCACTGGAAGCGCGCCCTGAACATCGTCGGTAGCATCACCACCGGCGCCGTGTTCATCGTCCTCGTCGCCACCAAGTTCGCCGAGGGCGCCTGGATGGTGGTGCTGGCGCTGCCCCTGTTCGTCTATGGGTTCGAGCGCATCCACCGCCACTATGAGCGCGTGGCCAAAGCCCTCAGCGTCGAGCGTTTCGACGAACGCCAGCTCAAGGTGATCGCCAACGTGGCCATCGTGCCCATCGGCGACATCCACCGCGGCACCCTGCTGGCGCTGCAATACGCGCGCCGCATTGCCAGCGACGTGCGCGCCGTCAGCATCGCCACCTCGCCCGAGGCTCGCGCGCGTGTCGAGCAGCGCTGGCACCGCTTTCCATCGGTGACCGCCGGCCTGTCGCTGGTGGTGCTCGATTACGAGTACCGCGACCTGCTCGAGCCGCTGGTCAACTATGTCACGCGGCTGAACACCGTCGAGTTTCCCGATCGTCTCGTCACCGTGGTGATCCCCGAGTTTCTGCCCAGCAACCGGCTGGCGCGCCTGCTGCACAACCGCACGGCATCCTTTTTGCGGCGCGCGCTGCGCGAGCACCCCGACATCATTATCATCGACGTGCCCATCCACGTGGAGGATCGCGACTAGCCCGCGCCAGCGCCCCAACCCGCTCGGCCGCTCTTTGACGCCTGCCGGCGCCGCCCGCCGGCGCTGCCGTGCCCCTGCCCATGGCGAGCGCGCTTGCAGTCGCTCCACACCGCAGTTTGGCCATCTTGACAGCGAGCGGCTACGCCCTAGAATCCCCTTGGTCGAGGCACTCAGCGCCACAGCAGAGCGGGCGTCGCCTCGTTGGGCCATCTATTGCAAGGAGAGATGATGCTAACGATCCTGATGGTGCTCGGCGGCCTGGCGCTGTTCCTGTATGGCGTCCGCATGCTCAGCCAGGGCATGGAGCAGCTGGCCGGCGGCAAACTCCAGCTCTGGCTCGACAGGGCCACCAATCATCCCCTCAAGGCGGCCACCTTTGGCGCCGTCGCCACCGCCACCCTGCAGTCCAGCAGCCTGCTGATGGTCACCATGATCGGCCTGGTCAACGGCAACCTGATGACTCTCAGTCAGGCCATCGGCATCATGCTGGGCCAGGAGATCGGCACCACCCTCACCGGCCAGCTCATCGCCTTCAAGGTGGGCGACATCCGCTATCTGGCCATCGCTGCCGGCTTTGCCATGGCCGAGTTCGGCCAAAAGCGCAGCTTGCAGCGCTATGGGCAGGTGCTGATGGGCTTTGGCATCATCTTTACCGGCATGGAGACCATGTCTGGCGCGCTGCGGCCCCTGGCCGACACGCCGGCCGTGGCCAGCGCCCTGACCTCTATGGGCCAGAACCCGCTGCTGGGCGTGCTGGCCGGCGCCGTCCTCACCGCCGTCCTCCAGGCCAGCTCGGCCACCACCGCGCTGGTGATCGCCCTGGGCAGCGCAGGCCTCATCACACTGCCGGGCGCCATCGGCCTGATCTATGGCGCCAACATCGGCACCTGCTTTACCGGCTTTATCGCCTCGCTGGGCACCTCGGTCGTCGCCCGTCGCGTGTCCGTCGCCCAGATCCTGATCAACGTCATCGGCGTGCTCGTCTTTCTGCCCTTTATCCACCCCTATGCGCGCCTGCTCGAGGGCACGGCCTCGCTCTTGCCGCGGCAGATCGCCAACGCCCACACCATCTTTAACGTCCTGGTGAGCGCCATGCTCTTTCCCGTGGTCAAGCCCCTCGAGCGCCTGACGGCCCTGATCGTCCCCGACCGGCCCAGCGCGGTCAAGCCGTCGGTCACCCGCCATATCAGCGATCGCTTCCGCGGCGTGCCCTCTATCGCCATCATGGAGTCGATGCGCGAGCTCGGTTATATGGGCGAAACCACCCTGCGCATGCTCAACCTCAGCCGCGATGCCCTGCTCAACGCCGACGTGGACAAGGCCAACGAGGTGCTGGCCCTCGAACGCGAGGTGGTCGATCCCCTCTGCGACGCCATCGAGCGCTTTGTCGATAGCGTCATCGCCGAGGGCGTGGCCGACCGCGAGCGTGAGCAGTGCTTTGCCATCAAGAACATCAACGTCGACCTCGAGCGCGTCGGCGATCACTGCGAGAACCTCGCCGAGGCCGCCCAGGATCGCGTCTACCATCAGGTGCCCTTTACCGACGCCGCCCTGCGCGACCTCGACCACGCCTTTGACCACGTCCTCAAGACCCTCGAGACCGCCCTGACCGCCGTTCAGAATCGCGACCAGGAGCTGGCCATGCAGGCCTGCCGCCTCGAGGACGAGATGGACCGCATCAACCTCAGCGCACGCCAGAACCACCTGGTGCGCATCCAAACCCAGGCGTGCAACAGCGAGGCCGGCGTGATCTTTATCGAGTCGTTGCGCAACCTCGAGCGCATCGGCGACCACGCCGACAACCTGGCCGTCAGCGTGCTGCGCAAGTAGCCGCAGTCTCCGACCCCTGCCTGCACAGCGCCCGACCTGCTGCCAGAGGGTCGGGCGCTTGCCGTCCACCGCTCACCTCGCGCCTTGAGGATTTCTTGAGACTTTGTTGACGCTGCGGTCAGAGTCGCCTGCTACGCTTTTTGCAGAGTGCGCGGGAAGGTGTCCCGGGCTGTGCTTGTCGATAGACCCGCGCGCCACAGGGGGATGCCATGACCGAGTTCATTGTCGTCATGAGAAAGTCCGCCACACCCGAGCAATACCAGGGCGTGGTGGGGGCCATCGTGGCGCAGGGCGGCCGCGTCATGATGCGCTTTCCGCCCGGCCTGATCTTTGCCACGGGCGAAGCAGAGCTGCTGCGCGCCTTGCGCGACGAGCAGGGCGTGCGACAGGTCACCTCAGAGGCCATCACCAACCCCGAGCGCCTGGCCCTCGACGAAGCGGGCGCTCTGGCCCTGCAAGCATGGAACCTACGCATGTCTGACGAGTACAAGGCGACCAAGGCGGCTCGGCCCGATGAAGGCGCTCCCTGGGACCATTACCAGGCCGCTCCTCCGGGCGGCGACGTGATCCCGCTGGAAGACGCCGGCGCGCCCCTGGCCATGTCTGAACAGACCGCCAAGGCCGCGCCGGTCAACACCAGCCGCTATATGATCGGCACGGTGGCCGTCGGCGTCATCATCGTCGACGGCCCCGCCGGCAGCACCGCAGCCTTTACCGCGGCCGAGCGCACCACCGTCGTGGCCGAGGTGCAAGAGGGCACCACGCACCTCATCGACCTCTCGCCCGCCGGCGCCAACCTCAACTTTATCTTTGACGTGCATACCGTCACCCTGGCCCTGGCCCCGGCCGCCGTGGCCAACGAGGTCCAGTGGCGCGACCCCGCCATGGCCGCCCTCGGCTATGCCGCCGGCAGCGCCGGTATGTACGACTATCTGCATGACCTGCGCACGCACACCTGGACCACCATGTGCCCCGGCCCCGACTGGGCCTACGTGGCCTTTTTCACCAAGTATGCTGCGCCCTGGTTCGCCTATGCTTCGCTGGGCGGGCCGCGCCTGGTCATGCAATACTCGAACGATGGTTGGGGCCCCAGCCAGATCGACCGCGTATTCGCCCACGAGACGGGCCATATCTTTGGCGCCGCCGACGAGTACGCCTCGAGTGGCTGCTCGCTGGGTGGCGCCTGGGGCTACCTGGGCGTGGCCAACAACAACTGTGCCAACGGCAACCCCGCCTCCATCGACTGCCTGATGAAGGCCAACACCTACAACATGTGCCAGTGGTCGACGGGCCAGCTTGGCTGGCGCGATAGCGACGCCGACGGCGTGCCCGACCCCATCGACCTGGCCCCGGGCACCTATGCCACCGATGTGGGCATCACCCCGGGCGCTCCTTTCTACAACAACGCCGACCTGTGGGTGCGCAACCAGGACGATGGCGAGGCCACCCAGGCCCACCAGAACCCCAAGAGCGACCGCGACAATTTCATCTATGCCAAGGTCCGCAACTTTGGCGGCGTCTCGGCCGAGGTGGTGCGCACGCGCTTCTACATCGCCAACTTTACCGGCACCGAGTTCGTCTTTCCGACGGACTATACCAACCTGATCAACGCGCCAGACACGCCCTGCCCCACCGTCTTTTCGCTGACGCCGGGCGCGTCGGCCATCAGCCGGGTTCGCCTGCGCCAGGCTCAGATCCCGCCTTCCACCTGGCACCCCTGCCTGCTGGTGCACGTCAGCACGGCCCAAGAGGGCCCCGTGCCCGCCGGCAGCCATGTGTGGGATTCGAACAACCTGGCCCAAAAGAACATGGTCATCGACTATATCGCGCCCTCGCAGACGCTGGTGCTGCCCATCGTCTTGCAGAACATCACCAGCCTGAACCCCTTCTTTGAGCTCAAGCGCATCGAGATGCCCGCGGCGGCCAAGCTGCAGTTGCAGTTCCAGAACCGCATGTTGCGGCCGCAGATCATCACGCAGCCGGTCATCGTCGAGCGACCCATTGCGGTGCTGCCCATCCAGCCGCGCCTCATCACGGGCCTGGTGCCTCGCGCTGGCGAGACCGTCGAGCCTTGCCAGTGCGGCGTCATCTCGCTCAAGCTGCTCAACGACGCCGACGTCGAGCTCTATCTCGATGGCGAGCTCCAGGACCTGGGCTTTCATCTGGCCGCAGGCAGCGTCATCAGCGAGCGGCCGGCGCCTGCGCCGGTGCCCGTCGCCGAGGTCGAGGAAGAGGCCGCACCCGTCACCGAGCGCGACGGCCGGCTGTTCTTCCCGATCCCCACAACGGCGGTCACTCGCTTCAAGCTGCCGGTGGCCAAGGGCACCCGCGAGGTCGCGGGCGTCAGCATCACCGCGCCGGCCAACGCCAACGTCGGCGACACCTACACCTTTGAGCTGGTGCAGTACAACGACGACGGCAAGCCGGTGGGCGGCATCACCTTCCAGATCAACGTCGTCAGCCGCATCTTTACCCTGCGCGAGCTCGACGAGCGCATCGGTGTGCTCCGCAAGGTCGGGCTCGACCTGGGCAACGAGCGCTTTGGCGACCTGGCCGACGCCGCTCAGGAGCTGATGGCCTTGCACTCGGCCGTGCATGGCGGCGCCGCTGCCGATGCCACCTCGGCCCGCAGCGGGTTCAGCGCCCTGCTGAAGGACGTGGCCAAGCCCGAGGTCTGGGGCTATCCGGTCGGCGCGCTCACCGCGGCCGCTGCGGCGCTCGACGCCAACCCGTCGTTCGCCGCCGACCTCGACGCGCTGGCGCTGTTGCTCTATCACGCGCAAGAGCGGCTGCTGACCGACCTGCTCTAGTCGGTCGCCCGCAAACATCAGGGCGCGCGAGCCAAGCTCGCGCGCCCTCTCTATGCAGGCGGCTGTGCTGCGCCGGGCGCTAGCCCGCAGCCATGATGCGCGCCAGTTGCGCCTCGAGCAGGCCCGCGGCGCGCTCGACGACGCGCCCCAGCTCGACCTCGCCGCGCACCACCACAAACGTCGGCACCCGCTCGATGCGCCAGGCCTCGGCCAGGCCCTCCGCGTCGCGCTTGTCCCAGTCGGTGCCGATCAGGTGCAGCCGCCCCACCGGCCAACCGGCCGCCGAAAGCGTCCACAATAGCCGCGGCACCTCGCGCCGGCAGTCGCCGCACCAGGTGGCCACAAAGGCCCACAGGTCCACCGCGTCGCGCTGCGCCGCCAGCGCCTTGAGCCCCTGCGCTTCGGGCTGATAAGGCGGCGCCCATGCCTCGGCCCAGCCGCCATAGCCCAGCAGCGTCTCCACCGTCAGCCGCCCTTCGAGCACATAAGGCTGCGCCGCGCCGGCCTCCACGCGCCCTGCCCGCTGCATCAGCTCTGCGATGGTGCGCACCTCGCCCATACCACCCTCCTCACCGCTGGCGTACAGCCACCATTATACCCCACCCCGGTTGAGCCGCCACACGCGCCTGGCGGCCTGAAGCTGTGTGGGCGACAATCTGGCCGTCTGGCACCGGCGCCCGGCCCCCTCTTCCTGCGAGGCCTCGGCATCTGACAGCAAAAACGGCCCGCCGGCGCACGCAACTGCGTCGGCGGGCCGTCTGCCTGCTCCGCTCAACTGGTCAGCACGCGCACGTCCTCGGGGGCGCAGGTGAGCGTCACCTCATCGCCCACGCGAAACTCGCCCAGCCCGCGCTCGCCGATGTTCTGCAGGCGCGCCACCACGTGCGCGCCCGAGGCCAGCTCGACCACAAAGCGCGTGTCGGTGCCGATATAGACCACCTCGCGCACCACGCCGCTCAGGCCGGGCGCTGCGGCGTGCGGCGTCAGGCTGAGCTTTTCGGGACGCAGCGCCACCGTCACCGCCTGGCCCTGGGCCAACGGCCCCTCGCCGGCGCGGGCGCGCAACTGGCCGCCCTCCACCGCCAGTGAAACCACCCCGTTCTGGCGGCCCGCCACCTGCGCTCCCAAAAAGTTGGTCTCGCCGATGAAATCGGCCACAAAGCGCGTCGCCGGCTGCTCATAGATCTCGACCGGCGTGCCCACCTGCAACACCACGCCGTCGTTCATCACCGCGATGCGGTCCGACATGGCCAGCGCCTCTTCCTGGTCGTGGGTCACATACACAAAGGTGATGCCCACCTCTTGCTGCAGGTGCTTGAGCTCCACCTGCATCTGCTTGCGCAGCTTGAGGTCGAGCGCGCCCAGCGGCTCGTCGAGCAAGAGCACGGCCGGCTCGTTGATCAGCGCCCGCGCCAGCGCCACGCGCTGCTGCTGCCCGCCCGAGAGCTGCGCCGGCTTGCGACGCCCCACCCCCGGCAGCCGCACCAGCTCCAGCGCCTCTTGCACGCGGCGCTCGCGCTCGGCGCGCGGCATGTGCCGCACGCTGGGGCCAAAGCCCACGTTCTGCGCCACCGTCAGGTGCGGAAACAGCGCATAGTTCTGAAACACCATGTTCACCGGCCGCTTGTGGGCCGGCACACGGACCATCGGCCGCCCCTCGATGTATACCTCGCCCGCCGTGGGCGCCTCGAAACCGGCGATCAGCCGCAGCGTGGTCGTCTTGCCGCAGCCCGAGGGCCCCAGCAGCGTAAAGAACTCGCCCGCGTTGATGCCCAGGCTCACCTGTCGCACCGCCGCCACGTTGGCCTCAGCGCTCGGCTCGCCGCCAAAGACCTTGGTCAACCCCACCAGCTCTACCGCCAGACCGCTCACCGCTTGACTCTCCGCATCCCGGGCTCACCGCTCGACCGCAGCCGCTCGGCCACCAGCAGCAGCGCCACCGAACACACCATCACGATGGCCGAGAGCGTCACCACAATCGGCAACCGGTTGGGAAAGCGCAACTGCGAGTAGACATACACCGGCAGCGTCACGTCGGTGCCCGTCAAGAAAAAGCTCACCGCAAACTCGTCGAACGACGTCGTGAACGACGTCAAAAAGGCCGATGTAATGGCCGGCGCCGCAATCGGCAGCACCACGCGCCCCAACGTCAGCCAGTAGCTGGCGCCCAGGTCTTGCGCCGCCTCTTCGAGGCTGGCCGGAAAGCCCGCCAGCCGCGCCGACACGATCAGCATCACATAGGGCACGCTGATGATCACGTGGCCCACGCCCACCGTGAACAGCGACAGCGGCACACCCGCCGTGCTGAACAGGATCAGCAGCGCCACGCCCAGCACCACGTAGGGGATCACCAGCGGCATCGACGCCACCGCCAGAAACAGCCCCTTGAGCGCAAAGCGATAGCGCATGGTGGCGATGGCCGCCATCGTGCCCAGCAGCGTGGCCACCAGCGACGACGCGAGGCCCAGCAACAGGCTGTTGCGCGCCGCCTTGAGCATCTCGGTGGCCTGCGCCAGCGCCCCAAACCACCGCAACGTGAACCCCTTGAGGGGGAACACCATCAGCGGCGAGTCGTTGAACGCAAACACCACCAGCATCACAATGGGCAGATACATGAACAGCGCCAGCAGCGCATAGTAGAGCGTGCCCAGGCTCGGCAGCCGCACCCGCCGCATGGCTAGATCACCTCCACGTCGATGTGCAGCAGCCGCGCCAGCCCCGCCATCACGCCCAACAGCAGCAGCATCGCGGCCAGCATCACCAGGCTCATCAACGAGCCCATCGGCCAGTTGAGCGCCCGCGCAAACTGATCCTGGATGATGTTGCCATACATCACGCCGTCCACGCCGCCCACCAGCGCCGGCGTCACCCATTCGCCCAGCGTGGGGATGAACACGAAAAAGAACCCCGCCACCACGCCCGGCACGCTCAGTGGCAGCGTCACCCGCATAAAGGCCTGCCAGGGCGGGCAGCCCAGGTCGGCGGCCGCCTCGAGCAGGCGCACATCGATGCGTTGCAGCGCAGCAAAAATCGGCAGCGCCACGAACGGCAGCCACGAGTAGACCAGCGCCACCAACACCGCCGTGGGCGTGTAGAGCAGCAGCGGCCGCGGCTCTTTCATCAGCCCCAGCGCCTGCAGCGCCACGCTGAACAGCCCCTCAGAGCCCAGGATCAGCTTCCACGCCAGAATGCGCAGCAAAAAGCTCGTCCAGGCCGGCACCAACAGCATCATCATCAGCGTCATCCGCTGCCCGCCCACCTTGAACGCCAGGTGATAGGCCACCGGATAGGCCAGCAACACCGTCAGCACCGAGGTCAGCAGCGCCAGCCACGTCGACGTCAGCAACAGCCGCTGAAACGCCCAGTTGTGCCAAAAGGCGCGATAGTGCTCGAACGTCCACACCTGCCGCGCGGCGCCAAAACTGCCCTGTCGCAAGCTAAAGCTGCCCATGTTGATCATGGGCAGCACAAAGAACAGCAGCAGCAATAGCGCCGGCGGACCGATCAGAACCAGCAGTCTGCCGCGTGTGTTCACGCGCCCACCTGCCCGCACAGCCTCATCGCCCGCCTCACTGCGCCGCCTTGACCTCGTCCCACAGTTGCGTCCAGGTGGCGCGTTGCTCCTCGGTCAGCGACTGGAAGAACACGCTCTGGCTGAGCACCTCGGGCTGATCCAGGTTGAACAGCTTGACCAGCTCGGGATCGGTCAGCTCGGCCACCTGCGCGTTGGCCGCGCCATAGCCATACTGGTTGGCCATCTCGGCCATCGAGCCCACCGAGATCAGCGCGTCGATATAGTCGTGGGCCAGGTCGGGGTTGGCGCTGCTCTTGGGGATGGCATAGCCATACACCCAGGCGATGCGCCCTTCCTTGGGCGTGATGTACTCGACCGGCACGCCCTGAGCCGCCACCGCCACATAGGCGTCGGGCCAGCAGTTGGCGCCCAGCCACACCTCGCCCGAGGCCACCTGTTGGTTGATCTCGGTATAGTCGGTCCAGTAGCCCAGCAGGTTCGGCTTGAGGTCGATCAGCTTTTGCTTGACCTCGGCCAACTGCGCGTCGGTGAGCGTGTAGGGGTCATAGCCCAGCGCCAGCGACGCCGCCACCACCGCGGCCTCGGCCGAGTCGAGGATCGACACGTGCCCCGCATACTGCGGGTCCCACAGGTCGGCCCACGAATCGGGCATCTCGGCTACCTTGTCGGTGCGCACCAGGATCGAGTCATAGCCCCACTCCCAGGGCGCCAGATATTGCACGCCATCCACCTGGCCCATCTTGGCCAGCGGCTCCATGATGCCGTCCCAGTTCGACAGCTTGCTCGTGTCGATGGGCAGCAGCATGTCGTTGGCCACCATGATCTTGAGCCAGCTCACGTTGGGGTGCACCAGGTCGGCCTTGAACCCGCTCTGCAGCTTGGCATACGCCTCGCTGTCGTCGGCGAAAAAGGTCCACTCGACCTTGACATCGGGGTGCTCGGCCTTGAAATCGGCCCAGAACACCTCTTGCTCATAGCCCGACCAGTCGAGCACCACCAGGCTCTTGGGCCCACCCTGGCCACAGCCCACCAACGCGAGCAGAGCGCTCACCGCCAACGCCAGGCTCAACCACCGCCACCATCCACGCCGTGACAACATGCGTCCTCCCAAGTTGGCTTGGCCTGCCCCACGTCGTCGCGCCGCCAGAGGCGCCGAGACGCTGGGGACATGGCTCACTGCATCCACACAACGCATCACCACAGGGATAGAGAGTAGACCACCGGTCATGACGCAAGCCGCAGCCCCACACGGTGAGGCCTGGCAGATCCGCCAGAGATGGTCCGGCGACGGGGTCCGCCATGGACCTCGCGAAGAACTGAACACGCCCCGGCAAGCTGCCAGTCATGTTGCGTGTCCTTGGGGCCGGTCGCGATCTCGTCGCGGCCGGTGGCGCCATATGGCGCTTGTCTGTGAGACTGGCCCGCGCACCGCGGGGATGCGATGCCGTGGGGCCAACTCGAGGGCGATCGGACCTGGCCGATCACGCCGAGGCTATCCTCAGACGCACCCTTATTATAGTGCGCCTAGATGCAAATGCAATATGCGGCGGCCATATACCGCGGCCATTTGCCAGGCCATGCTGGCGTCAGGGCGCGTCAGGCGCCCCGGTGGCGGTGCCCATGGTCGCCGCCGGCTCCATAGACGGCGATGCCCGCAGCGAGCATGGCGCTGCTCCTGTCCTCGTCGGCCCGCTTGCCAGGTTGCGGGCGGGCCACTACACTCCATCTGGTGAGCGTGGGGGTCGCACGCGACCCCCACACCCCCGCGAACAGGGCGAGCCTCAGCGAGTCAAGCCTACTCGCCCTGTTCCTCTGCCTGGCTGCGCTCTAGCCCGGCCAGGTCCTCTTCGACGCCCGCGAGCTCGCGGCGCAGCGCGTCGGCGTGCGCCTTGAGCATCTCGGCCTGCTCGTCGGCGGTGGGCGTCGGCGGATAGGCCTCCGGCCCCCAGCAGCGCCCAAAGCACACCCAGCGGGGCAGCCCGGTGGCACTGAACCAGTGGCGATGGCCATAGCCTCCGCCCCAGGCGCCGCGCCCCCAGAACCCGCGCCCGCCCATGCGCCTGCCGAACCCGCCCTGTACATAGCCAGGCGCGTCAAAGCCGGCGCAATAGCCCATTCCTCTGCCCGTCATCGGCCCTGCACCCCAGGGCCCTGTGCGATCTCCACGTGGCATATCATGCCTCCTTCTGTATGTCTGTTGTCCTCTACGGCGTGGCGACGTTCGCCAACGCCACGACTGACCGGCGCCAACGGCGCCCACCGGCTGAGAGTGAACGCTGCTGGCGCAATGCCCTCGCGCCTGCTCGCTGCCTCGACCCCTCAGCCGCCGCTCGCAGCGCCCGCCGATGGCGCGCCGTGCGCCTCGTCGTACACGTCCACAAAGCGGCGCAACATGCGCTCGGTCTCGCGCAGGTCGTCGACCCACGCGCGCAGATAGGCGTCGCCCTCGGGCGTGATGCGATAGACACGGCGCGGCGGCCCGGCGCTCTCGACGGCGTCGCGCGTCGAGGCCACCATGCCCTGCTCTTCGAGGCTGTAGAGCACGCGATAAACCACGCTGCCGTCCACGGGATAGTTCTCCAGGCCCAGCTCAACCAGCTCGGCGGCGATGCCATAGCCGTGGTTGGGCCCGCGGTGCAACAGCAGCAGCACCGCCGGCTCGAGAAAGCGCCGAATGCGCCGCGGCCTGCCGCCGCCATGCCCGCCGCGGCCCCCGCCTCGCAAGCGCCCGTGCCCCGGTCCCATCATCGCCTGCTCCTTGCATCAAACTAGTTGCTTATTGCATATAGACTATAGCAGATAGTGGCCGGGCTGTCAAGCCTGCTCGATGCCCGCGTTGCGTCCTGGGGCAACTGGTCGCACAGCGCGCTGACAGCGCCTCGGCGGCGCGCCTCGGGCCGCCTGCCGCGCTCGCCGCCGACATCGCGGCCGCCATCGCAAACGCTCAGGCCGAGCGCAACGGCCCGGCCTGAGCGTGTAGCGGCCATTCCTGCCCGACGTCAGGCGTCCTCGAGCGTCACCACGCCCTTGATATAGCCCTTTTCCTGGCCGGCGGCCACGCTGCGCAGCAGCGCGTCCATCTCGTCGAGCGGCGCCACATGGGTCACCAGCGGGCGCGTGTCCACGCGCTCGGCGGCCAGCAGCCGGATGGCCGTGGGGAAGGGATCGCGCAACCGCGCCGCCGGCGACGAGTTGACCACCGTATAGCCCAGCATGTGCCAGGCGTCGCCGCTGATCGTCACCTCGCCGTGGATCCAGCCAAAGTTGTTGATGCGCCCGCCGCGGCGCACCAGCCGCTGCGTCAGCGCAAAGCCGGCCTGCGAGCCCGACGCGTCCACCACCGTGTCGATCTCGAGCGCCTGCAGCGCGGCGATCTGCGCCTCGGCGTCGGCGGCCAGCGGGTTGAGCGCCGTGTCGGCGCCAAAGCGTTGCGCCAGCGCCAGTCGCTCGGGCGACACGTCGGCGGCGATCAGCCGCTCGGCATACGACCGCGCCAGGCACTGCACCAGCAGCAGCCCCATGAACCCGCAGCCCACCACCGCCACGCGGTCGCCGATCTTGAGCGCGCAATGGTCGACGCCCGTCACCACGCACGAGAGCGGCTCCACCAGCCAGTAGATGTCCTCCAGGCTCGACTCGGGCATCTTGTAGGCGCCGCTCGCCTTGACGTTGGCCAGCCCGGCAAAGCCGCCGGCCGCCACGCGGTCGCCCTCTTGCAGGCCTGTCACGCCCGGCCCCACCTTGACCACGCGGCCGATGCCCTCATGGCCTGGCGGCGCCGCCCAGGTCACCTGGCTGCCGCTGCGATAGGTGTTGATATCCCACGCGCAGATGCCGCAGGCGCTGCCGCGCACCTGCACCTCGCCCGGCCCGGGCTCGGGCACGTCGCTGGTGATCACCTCGAGCCCGCCGCCGGGCAGATACCGGATCGTCCGCGTCTTCATACCTCTCCTCGCCAGTCAATATATTGAGTATGCTCAGTATGCCCTAGACTCTGCCGTACACCGCCCGCCCCACCTGGTGCGCCTTGATGTACTCCCAGTCCAGCGTCACGCCCAGCCCGGGGCCGGTGGGCGCATACACGTTGCCCTGCGCGTCGATGGCATCGAGCCCGTCCGCATAGTCGGTGTATGCCGGGCTAAAGCTGCCCGGCCCCTTGGGGTTGAGCAGCCCCATCTCATAGTAGTTGGTGTTGCGCAGCGAGGTCATCACGTGGCGGATGGCCGGCCCGCAGCCGTGCATCTCGATATCCAGCCCCAGCCCCTCGGCCGCGTGCGCCAGTTTCATCACGCCGGTGATGCCATCATAGCCGATGTCGCCCCGCAAGAAGTCGGTGGCGTCGGCCAGCGCAAAGTCCACGTGCGGCTCGAGCGTGCGCACGTGCTCGGTCATCAGCAGCGGCGTGCGGATGATCTGCCGCAGCTTACGGTGGGCGAACTGCGAGATGCCGCCGTCTTTGAAGGGGTCCTCGAGCCAGTAGAACCCCGCCTCGTCGCAGGCGCGCCCCACCTTGATGGTGTCGCCAAAGGTGTTCAGCTCGCAGGCCGGGTCGAGCATCAGGTCCATGCGGTCGCCCACCCGCGCAGCCACCGCCTTGATGGTGGCCACCTCGAGCTCTACCTGCGAATCGCCCCAGCCGTGGATCTTGAACGCCGGATAGCCCCGCTCGGCGCACAGCTCGGCATAGTCGGCATACGCCTCGGGCGACGACAGCCCGCCGTTGTGGTCGCCATGGGTGGTGCTGGCATAGCACTTGAGCGGGCGCACATGCCCGCCCAGCAGCTCCCAGATGGGCGCATCGTAATACTGCCCGGCGATATCCCACAGCGCCACGTCGATCACCGACAGCCCCACCCGCGCGACCTGCCGCAGCGCCCGCTTGACGTCCTGGTTGATCTTTTCGCGCTCAAAGGCGTTCTTGCCGATCAGGTAATCGGCGAACATCGGCAGCGTGGCCACGTTGGCGCCGCCGCTCAGGCAGTGCCCCGTCAGCCCCTGGTCGGTGTGCACCAACACCAACGAGTTGGTGCGCGTCAGCGTGCTGCCGGGCACATACACCAGGTTGAACCCGTTATAGTCGGTGCCCAGCTCGTGCAGCTTGTAGCTGTACTCGATGACCTCGATCCCCGTGATGCTCGGCCTCACCCCCATGTCGACCTCCTCGCTCCTGCGTCGCTCTGGTAGCTCCATCATGCACGGCCTGCCGCCGGCGCGCAAGCGCCCCCGGCCCGCCGCCGCCAAAAACCGGCCTTGACACCGCCCCAAACCCGGGTATAATGGCTCCGATAGCGTTAGGTTGGCCCACAGACTTGGGCCGCCAGCATAGAGCAGTATGGACGAGTATAGTAGTCAGAGCGACGGACAACCGAGTCAACGTCTCGTCATCGTAGGGCCAGGTCTCGCGATCTGATGCCATAGCCCCATCTCTCGACCTCCGAGAGCGCGCTGTGACGTCGGATCGCAGCGCGCTCTTTTGTTGCTGCCGGCGGTCGCCTCGACCGGCCTGCAGCCACGAGCGCCCCTTGGCGCCCAAAGGAGGTCGTTATGCCAGTGCACATCAGCCAGTTGATCGGCAAGAGCGTGTACGACGAGCGCAACCGCGCGCTCGGCCGCTGCACCGACGTGCTGGTCGAGGAACGTGGCCACGCTGCGCCCATCGTTTGCGCGCTGGCCATGCGTGCTACTGGCGGCGACGACGTGCTCGTGCCCGCCCAGCAGGTGGCCTGGCTTGCGCCCGCCATCATCCTCACCACCGAGTCGCCCTCTGAATACCTGCCGCGCGGCAACGAGCTGTGGCTGCGCAAGCATGTCCTCGACCGCCAGATCGTCGACCTCGAGGGCCACCAGCTCGTGCGCGTCAACGACATCCAACTGATCCGCCGCGGCGATGGCCGCTATCTGCTGGGTTCGGTGGCCGTGGGCGGCGCCAGCCTGATGCGCCGGCTGGGCCTCGAAAAGCTCAACGACCTCGGCCAGCGGCTGATCGGCTCGAGCGTGTCCGACCGCTTTATCCCCTGGGCCGAGGTGGCCAACGTGCAGCCCAACGCGCCCATCCGCCTGCGCGTCAGCCGCGAAAAGCTGCAGGCCATCAAGGCCGCCGATATCGCCGACATCGTCGAAGAGCTCGACCGGCCCTCGGGCGTGGCCCTGCTCGAGATGCTCGACAATGAGGCCGCCGCCGACGCCATCTCTGAGGTCGAAGAGCAGCTGCAGCCGGCCCTGCTGGCCAGCCTGCCCGTCGATCGTGCCGCCGACGTGCTCGGCGCCATGGACCCCGACGACGCCGCCGACCTGTTGGCGGCCCTCGAAGAGGAAGAGCGTCAGGATTACCTCTCGTTGATGGAATCTGAGGACTCGGCCGTGGTCGGCAAGCTGCTGGGCTACCCCGAGGACTCGGCCGGCGGCATCATGACCACCGAATACACCACCATGCCCGCCGATCTGCTGGTGGCCGACGCCCTCGCCTACCTGCGCGACTCGGCCGAGGCACGCCACGACGAGACCATGTACTATCTGCACGTCGTCGACGCCGACGGCCGCCTGCAGGGCATGGTGGCCCTGCGCGACCTGGTGATGGCCGCCCCTGACGCGCGCATCAGCGACATCATGACCGCTTCGCCCGTCACCGTGGGCCTGCTGACCAACCAGCTCGACGTGGCCCAGGTGGTGGCCAAGTACAACCTGCTCGAGGTGCCGGTCGTCGATGACGACGGCGTGCTGCACGGCATCGTCACCGTCGACGACGCCATCGACGCCGTCATTCCGACCGCCTGGAAAAAGCGCATCCCCCGCTTCTTCTGATAGACCCCGGCCGCAAGGCCGTCCGACACTGGAGGTGACAACTTGAAGCTACGTGAAGACCTCTCCAGGGCCGTGCGCCGCGGCCTGCAACGCGCCATGCTCTTTGCCAGCATCCTCGGCCCGGGCCTCATCACGGCCAGCGCCGACAACGACGCGCCGGGCATCGCCACCTACTCGATGGCCGGCTCGCGCTATGGCTACAACTTTTTGTGGATCGTCGTCTGGATCACCCTGGGCGAAGTGGTGGTGCAAGAGATGGCCGCGCGCATGGGCGCCGTCACCGGCAAAGGCCTCACCGACCTGATCCGCGAGCGCTTTGGCCTGCGCCTCACCTTTCTGGTCATGCTCGGGGTGGTGCTCGCCAACCTGGGCACCACGGCCGCCCAGTTCGCCGGCGTGGCGGCCAGCGCCGAGCTGTTCGGCGTGAGCCGCTACATCGCCGTGCCTCTGACGGCCACCCTCGTCTACCTGCTGGTGACGCGGGGCAGCTATCGTCGCGTAGAAAAGGTGCTGCTGGCCCTCTCCATGTTCGCCGTGGCCTACGTGGTCTCGGCCATCATGCTCAAGCCCGACTGGAGCGAGGTGCTGCGCCAGGCGGCCGTGCCCCAGATCCGGCTCGACCGCGACTATCTGCTGGCCGCCCTGGCTACCGTGGGCACCACCATGACGCCCTGGGCCGCCATCTATATGCAGGCCAGCGTCGCCGACAAGGGCGTCGATATCGAGCACTATCGCCACACCCGCGCCGACGTCATCAGCGGCGCGGCGCTCGGCAACGTCGTCTCGGCGTTCATCATCATCTGCACCGCGGCCACCTTGTACACGCGCGGCATCACCGTCGAGACCGCCGAACAGGCCGCCATGGCCCTGGCCCCCCTCGCCGGCCAGTGGGCCGAGACCCTCTTTGGCGTCGGCCTGATCGGCGCCTCGATCCTGGCCGCCTCGGTGCTGCCGCTGGCCACCACCTACGCCGTGTGCGAGGTGATGGGCTGGGCCCGCGGCCTCGACACCCGTCGCGCCGATGCGCCCGCCTTCTACGGCATGTTCACCGCGATGATCGTGGTGAGCTCCATCGTGGTGCTGATCCCCGGGCTGCCGCTCTTTCCGCTGATGTGGCTCTCGCAGGTGGCCCACTCGCTGCTGCTGCCCATCGTGCTGGTGGTGATGGTCGTGCTCGCCAGCGACCGGCTGCTGATGGGCAAGTGGCGCAACAGTCGCGCCATCAATATCATCGCCGGCGTGCTGATCGTGGTGGTGTCGGTGGCCTCGCTGGCCCTCTTCTGGGTCGAGGCCTGACGGCGACCGCCCGCGGCGCTTAGGCCTCGGCCTGGTGCGGGTCGCGCAAGAACGCCAGCGACACCGCCAGCGTGACCGCCACCAGGCCCAGCGACACCAGCCACGGCCACATCGGCCCGATCTCATAGATATAGCCCGACAGCAGCGACGAGGCGATCAGCGGCAGCGTCACCAGATAGCCCACCGCCGGGCCGCCCGTGCCGCCGCTGCTGGCGCCGATCATCACCCCGCCCTGGCCAATGGCAGCGATCATCCGCCCGCGCACCTCGCGCGGCACCAGGTCGGCCAGCAGCGCGATGGACGTGGGCACGAACAGCGCGTTGGCCGCGCCGATCAGCAGGCGCACCGCCAGCGCGCCGCCATAGCCCCGCACCATGATGAACAGCGGCAACGCCAGCCCCACCATCAGCAGCGAGGCGATCATGCAGCGCGAGCGCCCCAGATGGTCGCCCAACACGCCCGCTGGCAACAGCGCCACGTTGCGCACCACCGTCTCGAACAGCAGGATGGTGCCCCATTGCGTGGCGCTCAGCCCCAGCTCTTCGACCGCATACACCACCCAGAACGGCCCCGAGATGGCATTGACCGCAAACCCCAGGATGGCGATCGTCAGCATGGCGCGCACCGAGCCCGACATCGCCCGCAACAGCCGCGGCAGGTCGCTGTAGGTGTCGCGCAGCAGCCCCGGCAGCATGGCCAGGCGAAAGCCGTCGCCGGTGGGCGCCTTGGTCTCGCGCAGCCAGCGCAGCGCAATCACCCCCGACACGGCGTTGGCCAGCGACATGAATCCGTACAGGTAGCGCACGCCCGGGTCCACGCCCACGCCATCGACCACCAGCCCGGCCACCCACGGCGCCGCCATCGCCGGCAGCATCGAGATCGTGTTCATGATGGCGATGGCCCGGCTGCGCTCCTGCGGCAGCGTCGAATCGGCGATCAGCGCCGATGAGGCCGGGAACTGCATCGCGCCCACGCCCATCAGCAGCGCGCCCAACAGCAGCCATTGCCAGGTGGGCGCCAGCGCATAGAGCAGCTCGATGCCGGCCGCGATGATCATCATCGTGCCCACCACCTTGACGCGGCCCACATGGTCGGCCAGATAGCCCCCCAGCGGGAACACCACCAGCCCCAACAGCGGCGCCAGCGAGTTCACCTGGCCGATCTGCTCGGGCGAGCCGCCCAGCGCCAGGATGTACAGCGACAGGTAGGGAAAGGCCATCGAGCGGCCAAAGTTGCCCAACGTAAAGATGGTCGCAAACACGGCCACGTTGCCGTGCATGTTCCGCTGCACGGCCTGCCACGTGTCTGCCCACACTCGTCTGACGCGCTCCATCGACTCTCCCTGTGCCTGGTGTCGCGAGTATAGCCGACGTGCCCATGAAACACACATCCCCGGCCGCGCTTGGCGCCGGGGATGTGTCTGCGGCCTGGTCGGTCAGCTTTCGGCCAGAATGCGATCGACGATCGGCTGTCGATACTCCTTGCTCAACGTGCGGAAGTAGGCGCTATAGCCCGTGACGCGGATCATCAGGTCGGGGTGCGTCATCGGGTCCTCGTGGGCCTCGATCACGTCCTTTTTCGACACCACGTTCATGTTGATGAGCGTGCCGCCCTGCTTGTTGTGCGCCATCACCAGCGCCTCGAGCAACTCTAGCCCGCCGTGGCTGCGCACCAGGTTCTCATCCAGCTCGATCTGCAGGGGCGTGGTGTTGCCCCAGCCCGATTGCACCGAGGCCACCGCGTTGGCCTTGGCCGTGGCCGCGTTGCCGCTGCCCGGCACAAAGCCCGGGTCGGGGTCGGCGCTGTGCGAGATCGGCTCGCCCGCGCGGCGCCCGTTGGGCGTGGCCGGCAGGTGCTTGCCATAGGTGTTGGTGGCCCCGTGCGAAAAGAGCCCCGGCACCGTGCGGAACCCGTGCGGCGTGGGCGTGTCGGCCACCAGGTCCGTCCACAGGTCGGCGATCTTGACGGCCCACTCGTCGGCGCGCGCGTTGCCCGAGCCATAGCGCTTGATGCTGTTCATCATGTAGCGCACCCGCTCGGCGCCCTCATAGTTGTTGCGCAGATGCTCCACCAGCTCGCCAAAGGTGAGCCGGCGCTCGGCGAACACGCGCTGCTCGATGGCCGCGAACGAGTCGGCCGTGGTGGCCAGGCCGATGGCGTCCATCGCCAGGTCGACGATGTCCACGCCGCCCGCCGAGGCGTCCACGCCCCGCTCGATGGGCCCATGGCAGAACAGGTTCAGCACGATCTCGGGATAGTTGCGCGCCTGCCGCTCCATGTGAATGTCTTTGCCGCGCTTGACGATGTCCACCACCTCGCCCAGGATGCGGCTGTAGCGCGCCCACAGCGCGTCCATGCTCGGCTCGGCCTCTTCGGCCACTACCTCGTCGATGGCCAGCAGCATCGGCTTGACCAGGTCCACCCGCGTCACGTCTTGCAGGCAATACTCGATGCCCGGCAGCGCCGTCCAGTTGCAGCCCACCTTGGCCCGCATGCGCGCCAGGCCGTCGGTGTGCCCCAGCTTGACAAAGCCGCTATCCAGCCCGCCCGACAGCGCAAAGCTCACGCCGGTGCTGTCCTCGACCATGTACTCGAGCGCCTGGCGCAACAGCGAGCGGTCCATCCCCTCCCACACGCGCAGGGCGATGTTCGAGGGGATGTGCAGCGCGTGCATCGCGTCGAGGATGCGGAACGACATCGGGCTGGTCAGGTCGCGGCCGTCGGGCGCCTGCCCGCCGATCTGCGAATAGTGCGGGTCGTTAAAGAACAGGCTGCACAGGTGCCAAATGACCGACTCGTCGGTCTCGATGCCGTCGGCCAGGTCGCGCTCATAGTAGGGCCGCAAGAGCTCGTCGAGCTGCCCCAGCGCGCCGCCCAGCGCCCACATGCGGTCGACGCTCTGCGCATAGGCGATGAACTGGCACGCCTCGCGGAAGGTGCGCGGCGGGTTCTCGATCACCCACTCGCTGGCGTCGGCGATGGCCAGCAGGTTGTCGCGCAGGCCCTCGTTCTCTTCCTCGGCCGCCATCTCGCGCGCCAGCGTCACGTGCTTGGCGATCCACTCTTGAATGCCCAGCACCAGCTCCTCGTGCCCGTCGTAGAACGACGTGTCGGTGGGGCGGTTCAGCTCGCGATAGCGCCGGATCTTGGCCAGAATCCCGCCAAAGCCCAGGTCGAGCCCGATCTGCATGTCGGGGCCAAAGTGGTTGGTGGCGCCCACGCCCGGCGAGATGATGTTGAACTTGTCCATCAGCGGCACCAGCTCCAGCGGGCGATCCTCGGGCCGCCAGTTGCGGAAATAGCGGTCCTCGTCCGCCTCTTCGGCCTCTGCGCCCGGCATCGGCTTGCTGTTGGGCAGCATGCGCTCGAGCCGCCAGCCGGCCACCCCGGGGATGCCCTTGTAGACCCAGCAGCCCGCCAGCGAGCTCATCGGGTGCACATAGACCGGGTGCGCGTTGAGCCAGCGCCTAAAGCTGATGCCGATGGCCCTGGGCCCCCACACGCCGCCCGCCGGGTGATCCGAGTAGGGCTCGAACTCGATCGGCTCGTCCCACGGGATATAGCCGTGGTCGTCGGTGTCAAAGTGCCCAAAACGCTGCACCTTGATGTCGGTGTGGATGTTCTTGGTCTCTTTGAGCGCGGCGATGCGCTCGGCATAGGTTGGGCTGATCTTGACTTCTTCGCGAACTGTCGCCATGACCGCTGCCGTCCTTTGGTGTTGATGGCGCCGCACGAGCGCAACACAACGTGCACGATCAATGATAGAGCCAACCCCGCCGCTGTCAAGCCGCCGGCCGCGCTGCACGCCCCAAATGCCAGAGCAGGCGCCGGGTGCTGTCTGACGCGGGCCTCGCAGCGTCTGGCGCTGGACACCCTCACGTCTTGGCCTTATACTATCGCTGGAGGGGCGCCGCCACCGCCCGCCATGGTCATTCGCGCCACCGCCCCCCAGGAAAGAGGCTCCATGCACCTGGCCGCCATCGCCGTGGTGAGCTACCTGCTCGGCTCGCTGCCCGTGGCTCACTGGGTCACCCGCCTGGCCACGGGCCAGCGCGTGAGCATCCGCGACGCGCGCAATCTGGGCGCGCGCGACGTGGCCCTGCGCGTGGGCCGAGGGGCCGGCGTCGTCACCGCTCTGCTGCACGCGCTGCAGGGCGCTGCGGCCTGCCTGTTGGCGCGGCGCTACGGCGGCGACCAGCTCAGCCTGCTGGTGGCCGGCCTGGCGGTGACGCTGGGGCGTGGCTTTTCCGTCTGGCTGCGCTTTCGCGGCGGCATCGGCCTGGTCACCGCCAGTGGCTTCTTTGCCGTGCTGTTCCCCCTCAGCGCGCTGGCCGCCCTGCCGATCTCTTACCTGCTCTACCGCCTGTGGCCCGACGATGAGTTTGTGCTCATCACCGGCCTGGTGGCCACGCTGCTGGCCTCGCTGGCCGAGCGGGCCAGCCTGCCCCTCATGGGCATCGCCGTGGCCACGCTGGCCATGGGCGGCGCCAGGGCCCTGGTCGAGGCCCTGCAGCGCCGCGCCGCCCAGGCCCGCAGCGGTTAGGGCGCGCCGCCGCCCCTCTTGGCGCGCCGGACGCCCCTGCTCGCACCACACCGCGCCCGCCAGATAGACGCCGCGGGCGTTTGTGGCTATGATGGGCGCCATCGAGCCCGAGCCACATCTCTGGGAGCCAACCAGCATCATGATGGCCACGCCCCTGGTCGCCATGTCAACGCACCTGGCGGCGCCGAGGCATCGCCCCTGCAGCCCGCGGAGCCCGCTCCATGGCCGCCGCTAGCGCCACGCGCCGCGCGCGCTGGTCGGCGCTCGCCTGGCGCCTGGCCCCCTGGGTGCTGATGGGCCTGGCCCTCGCACTGAGCCTCTACCGCATCGATGCCCAGAGCCTCTGGTATGACGAGGGCTGGAGCATCGAGCTGGCCAGCGAGGCCCCCGGCCGCGTCTTTGGCCGCCTCAAAGACTTTGCCGATCCCCACCCGCCGGGCTATTACCTGCTGCTGATCGCCTGGGGGCGGCTGTTTGGGCGCAGTGTGACGGCCCTGCGCGCCTTTTCGGCGCTGCTGGGCGCGCTCACGGTGGGGGCGATCTATCACGTGGGCCGGCGCCTCTTTGACCGCGCCGGCGGCCTGGTGGCGGCGCTCGTGCTGGCGCTCTCGCCGCTGGCCTGGGTCTATGCGCAAGAGATGCGCATGTACACGCTGCTGCTGCTCTGCCTGACGCCGCTGCTGGGCCTCACCGCCCGCTATGCGCTGCAGCGCGCCACCTGGCGCCCGGGCCACTGGGCCGCGCTGATCGCCCTCGAGGCGCTGGCGCTCTACACCCACTTTTTCGCCGTCATCGCCCTGGGCGCGCTGGCCCTGTGGCTGGGCCTGCGCCTGGTGCGCGCCGGGCGCCGTGGCGACTGGCGGCCCTGCTGGCGCTGGCTGGGCAGCCAGGCCGTCGTCCTGGCCCTCTACGCGCCCTGGCTCTCAGTGGCCCTCGACCGCGCCCTGGGCCACACCACGCGGGCCGGCGCCGCGCCGCCGCTGCTCGACTACCTGCGCTCCTCGTGGACCTTTCTGGTGGGCGGCCACATCGACCTGGCCGGCCGCGAGCCGCTCTTTGCCCTGCTGGCTTTGGGCGCCGGCGGGGCGCTGGCGCTCGCCAGCCTGTTGGCGCTGGCCGACGATCGGCGCCGTGTCACGCTGGCCTATCTGCTCATGCAGGTGGCGCTGCCGGTGCTCGCCGTGTACGCGGTGATGCTGCTCCGCCCGGGCTACCATCCGCGCTACATCATGATGACCTTGCCGGCGCTGGCGCTGCTGATCGGCGGCGTCGCCGTCACCGCGCCCCGCCTGCCGCGCCGCATCCGGCCCGCTGGCCTGGCGCTGCTGATCGCCTGGGCGGCCGCGTGGGCGGCGGCCAGCGGCCTCGCCTGGCGCGCCCTGTGGACCGATCCCCACTATGCCCACGACGACGCCCGCGGCGCCGCCGCCCTGCTGCGGGCCCAGTTGCCGCCCGACAGCCTGGTGGTGATGAGCCACAGCGAGTGGGCGCTGCGCTACTATCTGCGCGACAGCGGCCTGGCCCAGCTCTACCTGCCGCCCGGCGACGACCCCGCGGCCGCCATCGAGGCCGTCGATGCCGCCCTGGCCGGCGCCAGCGGGGCCGCGCGCGTGGCCTGGGGGCAGGCCGACGTCGACTTTGGCGGGCTCTATCCCTACCTGCTCGAGCGCCACGGCGCGCTGCTGCGGCAAGAGCGCGTGCCCGGCTATGCGCTGCAGCTCTACGCCATCGATGCCGCGCCGCCCGCCCTGGCGCCCGGCGCCGCCGATGTGCGCTTTGGGCCGCTGCGACTGGTGAGCGCCGCCGTCGAGGCGCGCGCCCCGGCCGACGAAGCGGTGACCGTCGCCCTGGCCTGGCGCCCCGAGGCGCCCCTCGACCACGCCTACAAGGTGGCCCTGTCGCTGGTCGATGAGGCCGGCCGCACCATCGCGCGCCGCGACGCCTTTCTGCTCGACAGCGCCGCCCGCGACACGTCGGCCTGGGCCGTCGGCCAGCAGGTGCCCAGCTTTCACACCCTGCCTCTGCCCGCAGGCGTGGCCCCCGTCGACCACGACCTCGTCCTGAGCGTCTATCACGAGGGCGACCCGGCCGGCCTCGACCTGCTCGACGCTGCCGGCGCCCCGGCGGGCAAGGCCCTGCACCTCGCCACCGTGACCCTGGCGCCCGCGCGCGGCCGCGTGCCGTCGCGGGCCGTCGACCGGGCCGCACTGGGCCTGATCGAGCTGCCCGGCCATCCTTCGGCGGCCCCGGGCCTGGCGCTCGTTGCCGCCACCGCGCCGCGCCAGCGCTATCGCTCGGGAGAGGCGCTGAGCGTGCTGCTCGAGTGGCAGGCCACCGCCGGCCCGCTGCCCGCCCTCGAGCCCGCGCTCGAGCTGGTGCGCGCCGAGGGCGTGGTGGCCGCGCGCGCTGGCGCCCCCGTCTATGGCCGCTATCCCACCGCGCGCTGGCAGCCCGGCGAGACGGTGCTCGACTGGCGCGACCTGACCGTGCCGCCCGACGTGGCCGGCGGCCCGGCCAGCCTGCAGGTGCGTGTGCCCGGCCAGACGCCCATCGTGCTCGGCGAGGTCGAGCTCGAGGCCGTGGCGCGCCTCTACACTGCGCCGCCCACCCAGCGCCAGGTGTCGGCTCGCTTTGGCGCGCTGGCCGACGCCGTCGGCTATACCCTGTCGACGCGCGAGCCCGCGGCCGGCGAGCCCTTGAGCGTCACGCTGGTCTGGCAGGCGCTGGCCCCCGCCGACCAGGACCTGGTCGTGTTCGTGCACCTGCTCGGCGCCGACGGCCGCGTGGTGGCCCAGCACGACGGCCCGCCCGCGGGCGGAGAGCGCGCCACCACCGGCTGGGTGGCGGGCGAGTACATCGTCGACCCCCACACGCTGCAGTGGACCGACGCAGGCTACACCGGTCCTGCGCAGCTCGAGGTGGGCCTCTACGACCCGGCCACGGGCCAGCGCCTGCTGCTGGCCGCTGGCGAGTCGCGGCTGCTGCTGCCCGAGCCCTTGCTGGTGCGCTGACGCTCGGCCTGGCCGGCGCGGTCGCCCGACCAGGCCGCCGCCCCTGCTGGCTGCGCGGCAAATGCGTCCACGCCCCAGGCGGCCGCGGTTGCAGGCCCGCTGGACAGCGCAGCGCCATTGCCCTATAGTCCCGCCATCAGATCGCCGTGCACACTGTCCCCCGGGGGAGGGGCGGCATGCCTCTGGCCATCATCGCCGTCGTGTGCTATCTGCTCGGCTCGCTGCCCTTTGCCCACGTGATCACGCGCCTGGCCACCGGCCAGGCCATCCGCGAGATCGGCGAGGGCAACGTGGGCGCGCGCAACGTGGCCGTCAACGTGGGGCGGCTGGCCGGCGCGGCCACCGCCCTGCTCGATGCGCTCAAGGGCGTCGCGGCCTGCCTGTTCGCCCAGCGCGTCGGCGGCGGCGCCCTCGGCTTGCTGGTGGCCGGCCTGGCGGTGATGCTGGGCCATGGCTTTCCCATCTGGCTGCGCTTTCGGGGTGGCATCGGCCTCGGCACGGCCAGCGGCTTTATGGCCGTGCTCTTTCCCTTCACCATGCTGGGCTCGGTGGCCCTGTTCTACCTGCTCTACCGCCTGTGGGGCGATTACGAGCTGATGCTCATCGTCGGCTTTGTGGCCATCCTGCTGGGCGCGCTGCTCGAGCGCCGCAGCCCGGCCCTGGCCGGCGTGGCCGCGGCCATGTTGGCGGTGAGTGGCCTCAAGCGCCTGGTCGATGACCGCCACCGCCGCGCGGTGCAGGCCCGCGACGGCTGGGTCGAGCCGCCGCCCGCCTTTGCGCCGTGGCTCCGCCGGCCACGCCGCCACAGCGACGAGCGCCGCAGCGATGGCGGCCGCCCCTCATGAGCGGCCTGCGGCTCCGCGCGCCGCTGCTGGTCGACCTGGCGACGGCGCTGCCCCCGCGGCAGGTGGGCGCCAAGGCGCTGCAGTTGCGCTATCTGCTGCGCCACGGGTACGCCACGCCGCGCGCCTGGGCCATTCCCCACCGCGCCCACCAACGCCAGCGCGCCCACGACGCCACCCTGCGGCCCGCCCTGCGCCGTGCCCTGGCCCCGGTCGTCCGGCCCGGCCAACGCTACGCGGTGCGCTCCTCGGCCGACGTCGAGGATCAGCACGAGCATGCCTATGCCGGCCAGTTCCGCTCGCTGCTCGACGTCTACGGCGACGACCAGGCGAGCGCCCTCGACGCCGTGCTGGCGGCCATCGAGGCGGTGTGGGCCTCGGCCGACGCGCCCGCGGTGCAGGCCTATGCCGCGCGGCAGGGCTTGCCAACGGCGCCGGTGCGCATGGCGGTCATTTTGCAAGAGATGGCCGCCCCGCTGCTCTCAGGCGTGTCCTTTGGCTGCAACCCCCTCACCGGCCTCGACGAGGTCGTCATCGAGGCCGTGCAGGGCCGCGGCGAGCGCCTGATGCAAGAGGGCCTCACCCCCGAGCGCTGGGTCTTCAAGTGGGGCGCCTGGCTCGAGCAGCCGGCCGCACCCGCCATGTCGCCAGCGCTGGCCGAGGCGGTGGCCCGCACCACACAGCGCATCGCCCGCGCCTATGGCCGGCCCGTCGACCTGGAGTGGGTCTATGACGGCGAACGCCTCTGGTGGGTGCAGCTGCGCGAGATCACCGGCCTGGCCAACCTCGACGTCTACTCGAACCACATCTCGGGCGAGTTCCTGCCGGGGCTCATCAAGCCGCTGGTCTGGTCCGTCAACATCCCGCTGGTGAACGGCGCCTGGCTGCGCCTGCTGACCGCGCTGCTGGGCCCCAACGACCTCACCGTCGAGCGGCTGGCCCGCGCCTTTTACTATCGCGCCTACTTTAACATGGGGCCGTTTGGCGACATCTTTGCGCGGCTGGGCATGCCTCGCGAGGGGCTGGAGCTGCTCATGGGCAACGCCCAGGGCGGCGACGAGCTGCCCGCGCTGCGCCCCGGCCCGCGCGCGCTGCTGGCCTTGCCGCGCCTGCTGGCCTTTGGCCTGGCCAGGCTGCGCTATCCGCGCGAGGTGGCGCGCGATCTGGCCGCGACATCAACCGTCGTCGCCCTCTCGCCTGACGAGCGCCCGCGCCTCTCAGAGCCGGCCCTCTTGGCGCGCTATGACGCCCTCTATCCCCACGCCCAGCGCCTGGCCTACCACAGCATCCTGGTGGCGCTGCTCGAGCGCGCCCTGGCGCGCCTGCTGGGCGCCGCCCTGCTGCGCTGCGGCGTCGATCTCAACCAGCTCGACCTGACCGCGGGCCTGCCCGAGGTGGCCGCCCTCAGCCCCGCGGCGCGCCTCGACCGCCTGCACGCCATCTATCACGCACTGCCCGCCCCCGTGAGGGACAGCGTGGCCGCCGCCCGCTATGCCCAACTGCCCGCCATCGACGGTGCGGCGCCGCTGGTGGCCGCCCTCGCCGCCTTCATCGGCGACCTGGGCCACCTCAGCGATAGCGGCAACGACTTTTCGGCCGTGCCCTGGCGCGAGGACCCCGACCTGGTCCTGCAGATGGTGCTCGCGCATCAGCCGCGCGCCGTGGCCGCCGTGCCGTGGAGCGCCCTGCCCCTCTCGCGCTGGCAACGCTGGCGGCTGTACGGCCGCTATCGCCTGACACGGCGTTTTCGCAGCCTGCGCGAGCAGGTCAGCTCGCGCTACACCTACGCCTATGGCCTCTTCCGCGAGCTGTTTCTGGCGCTGGGCTGCCGCCTGGCGGCGCGGGGCGCGCTGCACGCCCCCGAGGACGTCTTCTGCCTGGCCCTCGACGAGCTCCGCGCGCTGGTGGCCCAGCCCGAGCTCTCGCTGGCCGACCAGGCCGTGGCGCGCCGCTGCCAGATGGACGCCCTGCGCCACCTGACGCCGCCGGCCATCATCTATGGCGACGAGCCGCCCCCGCTGGTAGAGGCGCCCGGCCGCCGGCTGCATGGCGTGCCCACCTCGCGCGGGCGCCACACCGGCCCCGTGCGCCAGGCGCGCGGCCTGGCCGACTTGACTCGCATCGGCCCTGGCGATGTGCTGGTGGTGCCCTACTCTGACGTGAGCTGGGCGCCCCTCTTGGCGCGCGCTGGCGCCGTCGTGGCCGCCTCGGGGGGCATGCTGTCGCATAGCTCGATCGTGGCCCGCGAATACGGGCTGCCGGCCGTGGTCTCGGCGCCCGGCGTGCTGGCGCTGCCCGAGGGCGCCCTGGTGACGGTGGACGGCTACACCGGTGTGATCGTGCTGCTCGATCAGGGTGAGGAGAGGTGACGATGGACACGCTCTTGAGCTGGCTGGCGTTGGCGCTGCTGTCGTTCGCGAGCGGGCTGCTGCTGGTGTGGTATCTGACCGCGCACCCGCTGCGCATGGGCCTGGCGATGCTGCTCTTTTGCGCCGCCGCCTTTGGCGCCGCCGCCATCCTGGGGCCTGGCGCTCGGGCGCTGGCGCCCGGCCTGCCCTGGGCGCGCTGGCTGGGCCTGGCCGTGGCGCTGCTCGCCTTTGCGGCCGGCTACATCGGCATGACGCGCCTGGTGCTCGCCCGCGACGACCCGCGCCCCCTGCCCGCTCTGGCCCGCGCCGCCGACGACCCCGGCGCCGGCCATACCGCCGTGGTCTACTTTACCCACGGCGAGCCCGAGCTGTTCGACCCCATCGGTTGGATCAACCAGTTCCGCGAGTTTGACGAGCAGGGCATCGGCTTTGTGCCGCTGGTGGCGCGGCCGATCTTTATCAAGCGGCTGCGCGACCACTATCTCCTGGTCGGCCGCAGCGAGCACCGCCGCACCCACCAGCGCATGCTGGCCGCCGTCGAACGCGCCTTTCGCGAGCGCGGCGACGCCAGCACGCGCTTTTACGGCTCGTTCCTCGACGACAACCCGCGCCCCGATGCCGCCCTCATCCAGGCCCTCAACGAGGGCGCCAGCCGCGTGGTGGTGGCCGAGGTGTTCCTGACCATCTCCAACCACACCGCCGAGGGCGAGCACCAGATCGGCTCGGTGCCCCTGCCCGCCAGCGTGCCCCTGGCCCACACCGGCCCCCTGTGGGATTCGCCCCTCTTGCGCAGCATGTTCGTGGCGCGCGCCAACGCCCAGCGCGGCCACCTGCCCCGCGAGCAGACCGCCATCTTGCTGGTGGGCCACGGCCAGCCCGATGACTGGGACCGCGAGTGGCCCACCGAGACCGAGCAAGAGATCGCCTTTCGCGAGCAGGTGCTCGAGCTGTTCGTGGCCGACGGCTACCGCCGCGACCTGCTGGGCATCGCCTGGATGGAGTTCAAGCAGCCCCGCCCGGCCGCGCTCGTCGAGCGCTTTGTGGCCGCCGGCGCGCGGCAGGTGCTCTACTTTTCGGCGGCCATCAGCGCCGACTCGCTGCACTCGCAGTATGACGTGCCGGCGCTGGTCGACAAGGCGCGCGTCGCCGCCGACGTGCCGCTGCGCAACCTGGGCGCCTGGAACGACGACCCGCGCGTCATCGCCGCCATCGTCGCGCGCATCGACGGCGCCCTGGCCGGCCTGCCCGCTCAGGGCTCGACCGCGCCAGCGGCGCCGTCCTCGGCGGTCAGCAGCTAGAACGTGGTGGTCAGGTCGATGGCCTGGCCCGTCGCTGACGAGCGATAGCCCGCCTCGATGACCTCGATCACGTGGCGGGCGTGCTCGGCCGTCACCACCGGCTGCTTGTCGTTGCGGATGCAATCCACCAGGTGCATGATGTCCGAGTAGACGTGGTGCTCGGGCAGCGTCAGGTGCACGCCCTGCAGATAGGGCATCTCGTCATGGGCGCGGCGCGCGCCCGTCTCGAACTTGGACCCCGGCAGCCCATACAGCCCCGGCTCGCGGCCGCCGTGCACGGTGATGCCGCTCTCGCCCAGGTCCAGCGAGCCCTGCGAGCCGGCGAACTGCATCACCTGCTCGCGACGGATGTTGTAGGTGAACGCCCCGTAGACGTTGGCGTACACCGCGTCGCCAAAGTCGAGCACCAGGTGCGTGTTGTCGTCCATGTCGGCCTGCACCACCTCATCTTTGAAGCGGCGCTCGGTGATGCCGATGCCCGAAAAGCCCGTCACCCGCTTGACCGGCCCCAGAATGCCCGTCACCAGGTGCAGCCGATACACCACGCCGTCGTACATCGGCCCGCCGCCCGGCTTTTGATAATACCAGAGCGGGTTCACGTTGCTGATCACGTCGTTGGGCTGGCGAAAAGCCTCGTACTCGTGCAGCATGCCGCCGCCGAACAGCGCGTAATAGATCTTGCCGATGATGCGCTGCTCCATCAGCAGGTCGCGCGCATCCTGAAACAGCCGGCATTGCATCTCGCCCGGCGACGCCACCAGCTTGACGCCCTTTTGCTGGGCCGTCGCGATGATGTCGTCGGCCTCGGCCCTGGTGGTGGTCATCGTCTTGTTGAAATGCACATGCTTGCCCGCGCGGATCGCCTTCATGCCCTGCTCATAGTGCAGGCCGATGGGCGTCGCCAACACCACCATGTCCAGGTCGCCCTCGGCCAGCATCTGGTCGTAATCCTCGAACCAGAGCGGCAGGCCATACTTGGCCGCCGTGGCCTGGGCGCGCCCCGGCACGATGTCCATCACCGCGCGGAACTCGATCTGGTCGACGATGTCAGGCTGCGCCAGATGGGGGATCAGCCCCCGCTGCGCCACGCTGCCGCACCCCGCCAGGCCAACGCGAACTCGCTCTGCCATCACTGCACCTCCTGTGGTGGATCGTCTGGCCTGAGCATAGGCGGCGGCGCGCGCGGCGTCAACGCCAGGCACAGATGGCGCTTGCGCCCGTCGCGCGGCTGGACCTATACTCGCCGCAAAGGTCCCTTGGAGAGCACCATGCCGCTTACCGCTGACATCGTCGCTTTTGTGTCGCAGCGCGTCGAGACCCCCCGCGTGCTGGCCTTGCGCCGCCGTGTGCGCGACGCCATGGCGCTGCCCGCGCAAGACGCCCCGCTGCCCGAGCGCCTGCCCCCCGAGCAGATGGACGCGCCCCTGCAGGTGCGCAAGGCCCGTGCGCTGGCCCTCAAGCTGGCCCACATGCCGGTCGACCTCTGGCGCGACCAGCTCCTGGCCGGCTCGATGACCCTGGAAGAGCCCCGCCTGCACTACGAGCGCCGCTTTCCCGACTATGCCACGCCCGCCGAGCGTCAGGCCGCCGCCGCGCAGGGCCTCTCGATTCGCTCCGTCTTTGGCCACATCGTGCCCGACTATCCCCGGCTGCTGCGCCTGGGCCTGCCCGGCATCCTCGCCGAGGCGCGCGCCCAGCAGCCGCTCGCCGCCGACGACGAGCAGCGCGCCTTTCTGGACGCCGTCGAGATCGCGCTGCAGGCCGTGACAACCTACGCCCTGCGGCTGGCCGACCAGTGCGGCGTCGAGGCGCTGGCCTGCTACGACTGCGGTGGGGGCGACCCCTTGCGCGCCGACGAGCTGCGCCAGATGGCCGCCAACCTGCGCGCCATCGCCGCAGGCCCCCCGCAGACCTTCTGGCAGGCGCTGCAGGCCATCTGGCTGCTGCATATGATCTTTCACGCCACCATGAACGGCAACGCGGTGGGCCGCCTCGACCAGATTGCCTGGCCGCTGCTCGCGGCCGACCTGGCCGCCGGCCGCCTCACCCTCGAGCAGGCCGCCGAGCTGGTCGACTGCTTCTGCCTAAAGTTCAACGAGCGCGCGCAGACCACCGCCGACATGCGCCCCGACGCCCGCTCGGCCGAGCAGGACCGCCCCGCCAGCGCCGTGCGCCATCACGCCTCGTCGCAGTTCGGCACCGCGCGCGACCAGCTCGATGCCACCAACCACTGGCTGCAGAACATCGTGGTGGGCGGCCTCACGCCAGACGGCGCCGACGGCACCAACCCGCTCACCTACCTGTTGCTCGACAGCTACCGTCGCCACCAGATGACCAACCCGCTGCTGACGCTGCGCCTGCACAGCGGCTCGCCCGAGCCCCTGCTCCGCTTTGCCTGCCAGGTGCTGCGCGACGGCGGCGGCATGCCCGCCCTGTTCAACGACGAGCAGCTCGTGCCCGCCATCGAGCGGCTGGGCATCCCCCTGGAGCACGCCCGCGACTATACCAACGACGGCTGCTGGGAGACCATCATCCCCGGCCGCACCGACTTTCGCTTTCAGCGCATCAGCCTGGCCCTCTGCCTCGAGTGGGCGCTCAACCGCGGCCTCTCGCGCATCACGGGCGCGCACGATGGCCTCGACCTGGGCGACCCCGCCGGCTGGGGCGCCTTTGAGCAGGTGTGGCAGGCCTTTGAGGCGCAGGTCGACCACCTCGTGGGGCGCGTCGCCAGCGGCGTCCTGGCCAGCCTCAACGACCGCGCCAGCATCGCGCCGGTGCCCCTGCTCAGCGCCCTGCTGGACGGGCCCATCGCCGCCCGCCGCGACCTGACCGCGGGCGGGGCGCGCTTTCGCACCTATGGCATGTTGGCCGAGAGCGCCGCGCACACCATCGACTCGCTCATCGCCATCGACCAGGTCATCTTTCAGAGCGGCCTGGCCACCATGGCCGACCTGGTGGCCGCCCTCGACGCCGACTATGACGGCTACGAGTGGCTGCGCGCCATGCTGCTGGCCGCGCCCACCTATGGCAACGACGACCCCGTGGCCGACGCAATGGGCCGTCGCGTCATCGACGCCTTTACCGCCGCCGTGCAGCGCCACGCCAGCAGCCACGAGCGCGAGATCCTCTTTGCGCCCGGCGTGGGCACCTTCTCGTGGTACATCGGCATCGGCGAGGGCCTGGGCGCCACGCCCGACGGCCGCCTGGCGCGCGAGCCGGTCTCGTCCAACTTTTCGCCCGCCCTGGGCCGCGACCTGCACGGCCTGCCCGGCGCCATCCTCAGCTATGCCGCCATGCACCAGCACAACCTGCCCGCCGGCGGCCCGCTCGACCTGCGCCTCAACCGCTCGCTGGTGCCCGGCGATGAGGGCCTCGACCGCATGGCCGGCCTGCTGCGCGCCTTTGTCGAGACCGGCGGCAACATGATGACCCTCACCGTGGTCGACACCGCCGAGCTGCGTGCCGCCCAGCGCGAGCCCGACAACTATCGCTCGCTGCGCGTGCGCATGGGCGGCTGGTGCGCCTACTTTACCATGCTCAGCCGCCAGCAGCAGGAGCACCACATCCGCCGCCAGGAGGGCCGCTCATGAGCGACGGCCTGGCCACCACCGGCGTCCTGTTCGACCTGGACACCTTTGCCGTGCACGACGGCCCCGGCATCCGCATGACGGTCTACCTCAAGGGCTGCCCGCTGCGCTGCGCCTGGTGCCACAGCCCCGAATCGCAGCGCGCCGCCCCCGAGCTGGCCTATGTGGCCGACAACTGCGCCTTCTGCGGCGCCTGCGCGGCCGCCTGCGCTCAGGGCGTGCACAGCGTGTCGCCCGGCAGCCACGCCCTGGCCCGCGAGGCCTGCCTGGCCTGTGGCGCCTGCGTGGCCGCCTGCACCCACCGCGCCCTCAGCCTAAAGGGCTATACCGCCACCGCCGGCGAGATCGTCGCGCGCGCCGAGCGCATGCGCCCCTTTTTCAGCGCCTCGGGCGGCGGCGTCACCCTCACCGGCGGCGAGGTGACCCAGCAGCCCGCCTTTAGCCAGGCCGTGCTCGCCGGCTGTCACCAGCGCGGCCTGCACACCGCCATCGAGACCTGCGGCGCCTGCTCGTGGGCGGTGCTCGAGCGCCTGCTGCTCCACACCGACCTGGTGCTCTATGACCTCAAGCTGATCGACGACGCCGCGCACCGTCGCTGGACGGGCGCGTCCAACCGGCAGATCCTCGCCAACGCCCAACGCCTCGGCGCCCTGGCCGACGGCCCCGCAGTGCAGGTGCGCGTGCCGCTGATCCCCGGCATCACCGCCACCGACGCCAACCTGGACGCGATCCTCGCCCTGATGGCCGCGGCCGGCCTGGGCGAGCTGGCGCTGCTGCCCTACAACCCGTCGGCCGCCGCCAAGTACGACTGGCTGGGCCGCGCCTACGCCCTCGAGGCCGAGCCGCAGACGCGCGAGCAGCTCGTCGCCTGGGCCCAGCGCGCCGCGGCCGCCGGCATCCACGCCACCATCGACTGACCCACAAAGGAGCCCCACCATGCCGCAACGACTCGTCTGCACCGCCCCCGGCCAGCTCGCCTGGCAAGAGGTCGAGCTGCCGCCCGTCGGCCCCACGCAGGTGCGCATCCGCGCCCAGCACGCCGCCGCCAAGCATGGCACCGAGATGGCCTTTTACAAAGGCTATGCCGTGGCGCGCGGCCGCTACAACAGCGCGCTGCAGCTCTTTGAGCCCGTGGCCGACCCGGCCGCCCTCTACCCCTTTGCCGTGGGCAACATGATCGTGGGCACCGTCGAGGCCGCCGGCCCGTCCGTCTCGCGCCTGGCCGTGGGCGACCGCGTCTGCGTCTACTCTGGCTTTGCCGACGTCGTGGTGCGCGAAGAGCGCCACTGCTGGCCCCTGCCCGCCGACATGCCCTGGCAGACGGCCGTCTGCCTCGACCCCGCCGAGTTTGCCCTGGGCGCCGTGCGCGACGGCCATGTGCGCCTGGGCGACAATGTGGCCCTCTTTGGCCTGGGCGCCATCGGCCTGGTGGTGCTGCAACTGCTCGAGCTGGCCGGCGCCCGCCAGATCATCGCCTTTGACCCGCTGCCCACGCGCCGCGAGCTGGCCATCGAGCTGGGCGCCACCGCCGCCCTCGACCCGACCGCCTGCGACGCCGGCCTCGAGCTGAAAAAGGCCACCGGCGGCCGCGGCGTAGACGTCGCCATCGAGTACTCGGGCGCCCTGGCCGCCTTTCAGGCGGCGCTGCGCGGCGTGGCCTATGGCGGCAACATCGTCATGGGCGCCTTTCCGCCCGCCTATGGCGCCGGCCTCGACCTGGGCGGCGAGGCCCACCACAACGTGCCCAACCTCATCTTTACCCGCGCCTGCAGCGTGCCCAACCGCGACCACCCCCGCTGGGACGAGCCACGCCTGTTCGACACCTGCTGGGCGCTGCTGACCGCTGGCAAGCTCACCGGCGTGCCCATCGTGCAGCCCATCGTGCCCTTTGGCACGCTGCTCGACGAGTACCCTCAGATCGCCACCTCGCCGCAGACCCACATCAAGCTCGGCGCCGACCTGTAGCGCCGCCCCAGGAGACCGCCATGAAGATCACCCGCATCGAGACGCTCCTGCTCAAGAACGCGCCCGGCCGCATCTTTGCCGACGCCCAGCACCCCTTTGGCACCGGCACCGAGGAGCTCTATGTGCGCGTGCACACCGACGAGGGCGTCACCGGCCACGCCAACATCGGCTTTGGCGTGGGCCTGCACGGCGCCCGCGCCGTCCGTGAGATCATCGCGCGCCAGTGCGAGCCGCTGCTGCTGGGCCAGGACCCCTTTCAGCCGCGCGCCTGCCGCGAGCGCCTGGCCGCCGAGCTCGAGTACGCCGGCATCGAGGGCCTGGCCCACTTTGCCATGACCGGCCTCGACACCGCCCTGTGGGACATCATGGCGCGCGCCCTGGGCGTGCCCGGCTGGCGGCTGCTGGGCGCCTGCCGCGACCGCCTGCCCACTTACGCCATGGTCGGCTGGTACTATCCCGAGGACGACGAGCTGCGCCTCGACGGCCTGCGCGCCGCCATCGAGGCCGCCCTGGCCGACGGCTACCGCGGCGTCAAGATCAAGGTGGGGCGCGGCTCGCTCGACGAGGACGTGCGCCGCATCGAGCTGGCCCAGGCGCTGGTGGGCGACGGCCCTGTCATGGTCGACGCCAACCAGGTGCTCACGCGCCACGAGGCGCTGCGCCGCGGCCTGGTCTATGAAGAGCTGGGCGTCGAGTGGTTCGAAGAGCCGCTGCGCCCTCACGACAAGCCCGGCTATGCCTGGCTGTGCGACCAGCTCGCCCTGCCGGTGGCCACCGGCGAGAACGAGTATGGCAAGTACCACGTCTATGAACTGCTGGCCGCGGGCGGCTGCGACATCTTGCAGCCCGACCGCCGCCGCACCGCCGGCCCCAGCGAGTGGCTGGAGATCGCCGGCCTGGCCGCCGCCATGCATGTGCCCGTCGCCAGCCACGGCGGCGACCTGGCCACCGTGCATCTGCTGATGGCCACGCCCACCGCCATCTGGTGCGAGACGGGCGGCGTGCCCAAGGGCCCTGGCGCCACCGTCGAGCGCCCGCGCATCGAGAACGGCTGGATCTATGCCCCCGAGGCGCCCGGCTTTGGCCTCGAGCTGCGCGAGGAGAGCATCGCCCGGCGCGCCGTGTAGCCGAGCCCTGCGGCCTGCCGCCAGCGGCCGCTGCGTCGTGCGGCCTCGCGACGTCTGGTCGTGGCGCATTTTCGCTGCAACCTATTGACACCGGCCGATGCATAGGCGTAACATAACGCTGGTGGTGTGCACCGGCCGCCCTGTGTGGCCCAACCATGGTCAACGCTCGGCGTCAGGGTTCCTACCTCGAGCGACGGCGCCGCCACAGGCGCTTTGCGTTGAGAGTGTGCGGCGCTCAAGCCGCGAAAGGAGAGAGGCCATACACAGAGCGGCGGTTGTAGGCGCCCCTCTCAGGGACGACCGCGGGTGGGTGTGTCTTCTGTGTGTCTTGGAACGGGGGGTACAAGATGAGAGCACGCACTGTCGTGGTTCTGGCGCTTGTCCTGGCGTTGGCTCTGCCATTGACCGTGTTCGGCGTGGTCTACCGCGACTTTACCGCCACCATCAGCCCTACCGGGCCGGTGTGCGCCGACACCGTCGAGACGTTTACGCTGGTCGTCACCAACAGCCTGACGACCACCATCAACCAGAACATCGGCGCCGCCAATGTCACCATCCCGTCCGGCTTTGCCGGCGCTGCGGTGATCAGTGTGGATGCTGGCGCCAAGTCCTGGGGAGCGAGCATCGTGGCAAACCAGATTCTACTGCGGCCCAACACCCCGGCCGGGCAGAACAAGCTCGTGCCCGGTGAGGCTGTCACCCTGGTGTTCAGTGCAACGACGCCGAGCGCGGCGGGCACGTACACGTTCACCACGATCGCGGGCTCAGAGGTGGATAACTGGAACTTTGCTATCGTCGGCAACCAGCCTGCAGTCGAAGTGATCTTGTGCAACGGCTGCTGGGCGGGCGAGACCGCCTGGTCAGACGGCGAGCGCTATGTGGAACAGGGCAACTGGGCCAGATACACGAGCTATGATGGTTCCGCCAAGACGGTCACTCTCTATGCCGGTCAGTGGATGGATGCGGGGACGGTGGCCTTTTCTGCCGCCGCGGGCGGCGAGGTGACCATTACCATCACGCTGAACACCGGCTGGCGCTTTAAGGACGTCGCCGAGAACGTCAAGATTCAGGACTATGCGGTCGCGCCGACAGGCAACCCGGTGCCCGGTGACTTTGCCTGGAAGTTTGACGCGGCCGACGGCCCCTTTGTCGTGCCCGAAAACAGCTTCTATGGCGTGCACGTCGATGTCGAGCGACAGGTGCCCTGCGAATAGCGGCCGGCGCCTCACCGCTCAGCGTTGCGGTGCCTAGACTGCGTCGCGTGAGCCCGACAGGCTGCCCTGTCGGGCTCCTCGTTGCCCCAGGGCCGGCCTCAACAGCCGCGCCATGCTGCGGCAATGGCAGAGGCGCCGGTTGCCCGGCGCCTCTGGTGCGTGCGCGACTATAGGCCGTCGCAAGGGTTACTTGAGCCTGAAATCGGCAAAGTGCGACGTGCCGTCGATCAGCTTGACCTCGAGCTGCTTGCAGGTGCCCGCCCAGGCCTTGCTCGTCTTCCAGACATAGACGTACTGGTCCTCGATGGCATCGTACGACAGGCTGCTCTGGCCGGCCGTCACCGTCTCCTCAACCGGCGCCTCGGGCTCGCCGCCCGGGCACTGGATCGTCCAGACCTTGGGATAGCCCGTGGCGATGATGCCCATGCCCTGATAGCCATCCAGGCTGAACTTGACCGGCACGGCGCTCCCCGCCTTGACGACGTTGAGCATGCCGTTGTCGATCGGCTTGAAAAAGCCCGAGAACAGGAAGATGACGTTGTAGGTGCACGTCTTGGTGTTCGAGTTACCGGCGTTGTCATACGCGGTGAAGGTCACGTCTTTGGCGCCGATGGTGCTGGTGTCGACAGAGCCGCTCAAGGTGCTGGCCGCGCTGTCGAGGCCCGAAAGGGCGTCGCTGGCCGAGATCGGCCCCACGGCCTGCATGCCCGAGCCCAGGTAGAACGGGCCACCCGTCGGGCAGGTGCCGAACGTCGGCGCCGTCAGGTCCACGTCCACGTCGGTCACCCCGGCGCTGGCCGAGTTGCCCGCGTTGTCATAGATCGTCTGCGAGTAGCTCTGGTTCTCGCCCTCGCCAAAGAGGTACGAGGCCGGGCAGTCGCCCGCCAGGCCCGAGGTGGCGTCAGAGCAGGTGAAGGACACCGTCGGCGCCCCCGTGCTGCTGTTGAACCAGCCGCTGGCCGCCGGCGACTTGTCCAGCGACGCCGAGATCGTCGGCGCCGTGGCATCGCGTTTGATGGTCACCGTCGTCACCGACGTGGTGCCGCCGGCGCTGGTGGCCGAGCAGGTGTAGGTGACGCCCGTCGTGTCAGCGCTGACGGTGACGTCATCGCACCCGCTGGTCGAGGTGATGGCCGACTCGGGGTCAGTGACCGTCCAGTCCACCAGCACGTCGCTCACATACCAGCCGTTGCTGCCATCGGGCGCGGCCGGCGTCAGCGTGTAGCTGACCACCGGCGGCGTGGTGTCGGCGGTTGCCTCGACGATGAGCGTCGACGCGGCAGGGCCGGTGTTCCAGCCGTTGTTGCCGGCCTTACCGCCAGTGACCGAGACCGTGATGGCGTAGCTTCCAGCCTTGAGGCCCGTAAAGTCGACAGACTGCGCGTTGACCACCGCGCCTTCGCGGCATTTGGTAAAGGTCAACTCGGCCGGGTCTGGATCGGTGCCTACCTCATCGTCTTCGGCGTCGATGTTGATCGTCACCGTGGCCGGATTGCTCGCATCGACATTGCAGCCGTCTGATCCGTTGCCCACAATCCAGTAGCTGATGGTGGCCGTGTCGCCAACGTCGATGGTCGTGCTGCCCGAGCCAGCTACATCGTCCTGCACATTGTCCGCCCACACTCCCCATGGGACCGCCAGCACCAGCACCAGCGCCAGCGATACCACACGCCACCACGATGCACGTATGCGCATACCATTCCCTCCCACCCATACACAAACAGGAGCGCGCCCCCCGCGCCCTCCTACAATCGTCATGATAGCAGCAGCGCGCGCCATCGTCAACCAACTTTTACGCTGTGGCCGCGCCTTTTCGTCACTGCCGGTCAAGGACCGGCCGGTCAGGTAACCGCCGGCGTCGCGCCGGCCTCGGGTGTTTGCACGTCGACGCCCGCTGCGCTAGCATGGCCGCACACCCTGCCGCGAGGAGCGCCCCATGAACCGCACCACCATCCACGAGCCCGCCCGCGAGACGCCCATCCTGGCCAGCGTCGATGTGCTGGTGGTGGGCAGCGGCCCTGCCGGCATCGCCGCGGCCCTGGCCGCCGCCCGCGAGGGCGCCAGCACCATGCTGATCGAGCGCTATGGCTACCTCGGCGGCATGATCACCGGCGCCTATGTGGTGGCCATCCTGGGCGTGGGCGACGGCCGCCAGCCCGTGGCCCGCGGCATCACTGCCGAGATCCGCGAGCGTCTGGCGCCGCTGGGCGGCGTCGAGCCCATGCGCGCCGGCGCCGAGGAAGAGTATGACGAGTTCGGCCCCTCGGGCGACTATATCGTCGACGCCGAGCTCTTCAAGTGGCAGGCCGCCGAGATGCTCGTCGAGGCCGGTGTGCGCCTGCGCCTGCACACCCTGGCCTGTGACCCCTTGATGGACGGCCAGCGCGTCATCGGCCTGGCCGTCGAGAGCAAGTCGGGCCGCGAGGCCATCCTGGCCAACGTCGTCATCGACTGCTCGGCCGACGCCGACCTGGCCTACCGCGCCGGCGTGCCCTGCGACAACGCCACCCACGAGGTGACCCTGGGCATGCGCCTCGAGGGCGTCGACCGCGCCCACGCCGAGGCCTACCGCCAGGCCAGCCCCGCGGCCTACGACGCCGCTCTGTCGGCCGCGCGCCAGCTCAACGGCGGGGTGCTGCCCGGCGGCTCGCGGCGCCTGCGCGACATCGACATCGCCGACGCCGAGGCCCTCACCCGCGCCGAGGTGCAGGCCCGCCACGACGCCTTTACCGCCCTGCAGCTCTTGCGCCAGCGCGTGCCCGGCTATGAGCAGGCGCGCATCGCCGCCACCTTTCCGCAGCTCGGCGTGCGCCAGGGCCGGCGCATCCGCGGCGAGGCCACCGTCACCGACGACGACCTGCGCGCCAACCGCCGCCATGCCGACGGCATCGCGCGCCTGGGCGTCTACTTTCCCGACTGGGGACCCACCTACCGCATCCGCGGCCTGGCCTATGACCTGCCCTACGGTTGCCTCGTGCCGCAGGGCGTCGACGGCCTGCTGGTGGCCGGCCGCTGCGTCTCGAGCGACTATGTCGCCTGCAACACCCTGCGGCTGATCGTGCCCTGCTTTTGCACCGGCCAGGCGGCCGGCGCCGCCGCCGCCATCGCCGTCGAGCTCGACTGCGCCCCGCGCGCCGTCCCCGCTGCCACGCTGCGTCAGGCCCTCGCCCGCCAGGGGGCCAACCTCGGGTAAAGATCGCCCTAAATCGATCAGTTTCGCGCCCCAAACCCATTGCCTTGCGCGCCCTTTTGCGCTATTGTCTGGGTGAACGCACAGGAGCGGTCACTTATGAAGCCCAATGAAGTGCCAGGAGGTCAGTCTTGCTCACTGCGCAACGACGTCAGCTCATCATGAAGGCGCTCGTCGAGGACGAGGCCGTGCAGGTGGTGGCCCTGGCCGAACGCTTTGGCGTTAGCGAGGTGACCATCCGGCGCGACCTGGCGGCCCTCGACGGCCAGGGTGGGCTGCGACGCATCCGCGGGGGCGCGCTGCTCACCCCGCCCAACCTGCACGAGCCCACCCTGCAAGAGCGCGAGGTCGTCAACCACGACGCCAAACAGCGCATCGGCCAGGCTGCCGCCGAGCTGGTGGACGACGGCGATACCATCATCATCGCGGGCGGCACCACCACCGCCGAGCTCGCCAGGCGCCTGGCCCACCACACCGACCTGCTGGTCATCACCCCTACCATCAACGTGCCCGCCATCCTGGCCGGCGCCATGGGCGTCACTGTGCTGATCACCGGCGGCATTCTGGTGGGCCCCGAGCACACTCTGGCGGGCCACATCAGCGAGCAGGCCCTGCGCACGCTGCACGCCGAAAAGCTGTTCATCAGCGTCAATGCGCTCGACATCGAGCATGGCCTCACCAGCGCCCACCCCAGCGAGATCGGCGTCGACATGGCCATGCTGCGCGCCGCCGAACAGCGTATCGTGCTGGCCGACCACACCAAGCTGGGCCGAGCGGCCACCTGTGCCTTTGGCGCGGTGACCGACATCGACACGCTGATCACCGACGACGAGGCCTCACCGCGGCTGCTCGACGAGCTGCGTGAGCTGGGCATCGAGGTGATCGTCGCGTGAGCGCGGGCGCGCAGAAAGGAGGCTCTCAAGCCCTCTGTTGATCGATGCCGCTCGGCAGAGGCAGCACTTGCGGTGGCGTCATGACGGGTCTCAACAGACGAGGCCTTGGGCCTCGAGTCTATCCAGCGAGGAGTGCATTCCCATGAAAGAAAGACTCAGCCGTCGACGTTTCCTGCAACTGGCTGGCGTGGTTTCGAGCGGGGCCATCCTGGCCGCGTGCGCGCCCGCAGCCACACCCGCCGCGCCCGCCGAGCAGCCCGCTGCGCCGCAGCCTGCGGCCCCACAGCCCGCTGCGCCGCAGCCTGCGGCCCCGCAGCCCACGGCCACGCCCGTGCCCGCCCCCGCCAAGGCCGTCGAAGTGCGCGTGCAAGACTGGGGCGGCGACTGGCAAGAGGTCGCCCAGCCGCAGTTTGACGCCTATATGGAAGCCAACCCCGATATCAAGATCGTCTACGAGCCCTATCAGGACGGCTGGGAAGAGCGCACCATGGCCGCCATGGTCGCCGGCACCTCGCCTGAGGTCATCCATGCCTGGGGCGACGTCTTTCGGCCCTTTAGCGACCGCGGCCAGCTCCTCAACCTCGAGGACCTCTTCCAGACCACCTACTCTGACGCGGAAAAGGCCGACTTTCACCCCTACATGATCCGCGACATGATCCGCGACGGCTTTCGCTGGGCCATGCCCAAGCACGTCTGGCTCGGCGTGCTGTACTATGACAAGGACATGTTCGACGAGGCCGGCCTCGAGTACCCCAACGAGAACTGGACCAACGAAGACTATGAGATCGCCGCAGACAAGCTGACGGTGCGCGAGGGCAGCCAGACGACCCGCTGGGGCACCTACATCCCGGCCTGGGCCTATGACCGCCTCATGCCACACATCGTCTCGTTTGGCGGCGAGGCCGTCGACCAGGCCACCTACACCAAGTGCCTGCTGGGCGAGCCCAAGGCCGTCGAGGCCATCGAGTGGATCCGCAAGCGCATGTGGGATGACAACATCATCGCCCAGCAACTGCAGGTCGAGAAAAAGTCGGGCTATGACTCGCTCATCGCCAAGCAAGTGGCCATGGCCGAGGAAGGCTCGAGCAACCTGCTGCGCACCGCCAAGGGCTATGAGGGCAACTTTGACATCACGCTGTGGCCGGCAGGCCCGGTCCGCCAGGCCACCCTGGGCGGCACCAACGGCTACGCCCTCTACAAGGGCGCGGTCGAGCGGGGCACCGCCGACGCCGCCTGGAAGGTCATCCAGCTCTTGTGCGACCCCGACTTTCAGGTGGGCATGGTCAAGGCCATCTCGCGCACCATCGTGCCCTGCCGCGTGTCGGCCGTCCCGCGCTACCTCACCGAGCTCAAGAATAACAACGTCGAGCTCGCCAACGTGGATGTCGACGTGATCACCCGCGGCCTGGCCAAGGAATACGCGGTCGCCGTCGATCCGCACACCTTCAAGAAGCATGCCGCGGCCGCCGAGATCATCACCCCGGCGCTCGAGAGCATCTTTGTGGTCGGCGATGGGCCATCAGACCTGTTCGCCGAGCTCAAGGACGACATCGAGGCGACCCAGCTCTAGCCCGACATCCAGCAGGGGCGGCGTGTTCTGCGCCGCCCCTCAGCTCTGCAAGGACAACGACAAGATGACTCGAGTAGCCAGCCCCTCAAGGCAGAGACTCAGTCGCTACCGGCGCGCCGAGATGATCGCCGGCTATATCTGCATCGCGCCCTGGTTCATCACCTTTCTCGTCCTCACCGCGGGCGCCATGATCGCCGGCCTGGCTCTGGCCTTTTTCGAGACCGACCTGCTCTCCGAGTTCCGGTTCGTGGCGTTGGGCAACTTTGGCAACCTGTTCAAAGACCCGCTCTACTCCAAGAGCCTGGTGAACACCGCCTACTATACCTTTACCACCGTGCCCTTGAGCGTCGCCTCGGCGTTCGTCATCGCCCTCATCCTCAACCAGGGCGTGTGGGGCCAGGGCATCTTTCGAACGATCTACTACCTGCCCTCGGTGGTCTCGGGCGTGGCGGTCACCATCATCTGGATCTGGCTGTTCAGCCCCAACAACGGTCTCATCAACGCCTTTCTCAGCATCTTTGGCGTCAGCCCCGGGCCCCGCTGGTTCTACTCGCCCGAGTGGGCCATGCCGGGCTTGATCATCATGAGCCTGTGGGGCGTGGGCGCCCCGATGCTCATCTACCTGGCCGGGCTGCAGGGCATCCCCAGAGAGATGTACGAGGCCGCGCGCATCGATGGCGCCGGCTCGTTCAAGTGCCTGACCAACATCACCATCCCTTTGATGACGCCCACGATCTTTTTCAACCTCATCATGGGCATCATCGGCTCGTTCCAGGTGTTCACGTCGGCGTTCATCGCCACCAACGGTGGCCCCAACAACGCCACGCTCACCATGGTCCTCTACCTCTACCGCAAGGGCTTTCAGCAGTTCCGCTTTGGCTATGCCAGCGCCATCGCCTGGTCGCTGTTCCTGATCATCATCGCCTTTACGGCGCTGGTGTTCCGCAGCTCTTCGGCCTGGGTCTACTATGAAAGCGAGCTACGCAAATGAGCACCTCTGTCACGCGTCACGCCACGCCGCCCTCTGTGCGGTTGGCGCAGCAGGCAACGGCAACGCTGCGGTTCCTGGTTGTGCTCATCGGCGCCATCGTGTTTATGGTGCCCACCGTGTGGATGGTCACCACCTCGCTCAAAGTCGACTCGCAGGTCTGGCTCATCCCGCCCAAGTGGATACCCGACCCGGTGGTGTGGAGCAACTACTCTGAAGCCTGGAACCTGCTCCCGTTTCCGCGCTTTTTCTTGAACACGTTCATCATCTGCCTGCTCAACGTCACCGGCATGTTGCTGGCCAGCGGGCTGGTGGCCTATGGCTTTGCGCGGCTGCGCTTTCCAGGCCGCAACATCCTGTTCCTGATGATGCTCAGCACCATGATGCTGCCCACGCACATCACGCTGATCCCGCAGTATGTGTTCTATACGCGCATCAAGTGGATCAACACCTTCCTGCCGATCACCGTGCCCTCGTTCGGCGGCGGCCCGTTCAACATCTTTTTGCTGCGCCAGTTCATGATGACCATACCGCAAGACGTCGATGACGCGGCCAAGATCGATGGCGCCGGCTTTATCGCCATCTACTGGCGCATCATCATGCCGCTGTGCCGGCCGGCGCTGGGCGTGGTGGCCATCAACTCGATCACCCACCACTGGAACGACTTTTTGCACCCGCTCATCTACCTGCAAAAGGAAAAGCTGTTCACCCTGTCGCTCGGCCTGCGCATGGTGCAGGGCAACTACTTTGGCGAGTTTCCGGTGCAATACATCATGGCGATGACCTTTGTCAGCGTCATCCCGGTGCTGATCCTGTTCTTTATCGCACAGCGCTACTTTTTGCATGGCATCGTGCTGAGCAGCTACAAGTGATCCCTGCGCCCACGGGCGCCCAGTATCCATATTCGGCCGCGCAGCGGCCCAAAGGAGACCCATGGCTCACAGCCCCTTTGACTGCATCGTGCTCGAGGCACACCGCGACAGCTTTGAGGTCACCAAGCGCCGACGCGCCGGCGAAAAGCACCCCCTCGCCGAGGGCCTGGTGCCCCGCTTTATCAAGGCGGGCTATGACATCGTCGTGTTCATCGTCGGCGGCGATTCCGTCACCCACCGCGACATGTCAGACCGCCCCCTCGAGGGCTCGCTCGACGTGCTCGACTTTTTCCTCAACGAGATCCAGGCCAGCAACGGCCAGGCCTCGCTGATCAGGTACAAAGAGGACGTGCCCACCGCCCCAGACGCCAACCATGTCTGGTTCCTGGCCGAGCTCGAGGGCGGGCGCCCCTTCCAAGAGGACTATTCCTCGGGCCGCAAGATGCACGAAAAGCTCGCCACCCTGCGCTGCTTCTACAGGCTGGGCGTGCGCGGCGTGCAACTCACCCACAACGGCCGCAACGAGCTGGCCGACGGCATGTTCGATGAGCGCACCGGCGGCGGCCTCTCAAACTTTGGCGTGGCCGCCATCAAAGAGATGAACCGCCTGGGCATGCTGGTGGGCATCTCGCACCTCAACGACCGCTGCATGATGGAGGCCATCGAGGTGTCAGACGCGCCCGTGTTCGCCTCGCACTGCAACGCGCGCCAGGTGTTCAACCACGGCCGCAACCTCACCGACGAGATGATCCGCGCGCTGGCAGCCAAGGGCGGCATGATCGGCATCCACTTTCTCACCATGATGCTCTGCAAGGATCGCCTGCCCACCCTCGACGATTTCATCGCGCACGTCGACTATGTCGCAGAGCTCGTCGGCCCCCAGTGCCTCGGCTTTGGCATTCTGGGCAACGACCCCACCTACACCAAGTGGTTCCCCAACACCTACAAAGACACCATCCTCACGCCCGACCACCCCGAGGGGATGGAGTACGGCGAGCAGGCCGCGCTGCTGATGGCAGAGCTCGACAAGCGTGGCTATAGCACCGAGGACATCCATGGTATCATGGGCGTGAACTATGCGCGCGCCATGCGCCAGGTGCTGCCCTCGCGCGGCTGCGACGCCATCCTGTAACCGACCGCTCTCGCCCGCCGGCTCAGCTCGGGCCGGCGGGCGCACCTGAAAGGACTCGCCATGCCCGCAAAACGTATCGTGCTCATCGGCGCAGGCAGCATGACCTTTACCCGCGGCCTGCTGATGGACCTGGTGCTCGCCCCGCACCTGCAGGGCAGCACCGTCGCCCTCGTCGATGTCAACGCTGAAAAGCTCGACCTGGCCGCGCGCCTGGCCCGCCAGATGATCGCCCAAGAGGGCGCTCACCTCTCCGTCGAGGCCAGCACCGACCGCCGCGACATGCTCGCCGGCGCCGATTATGTCATCACCACCATCTCGGTGGGCGGCCACCCCGCCTGGGAAAAGGACCTCAAGATCCCGCTCAAGTACGGCATCACCCAGACGGTGGGCGACTCGGTGGGCCCCGGCGGCCTCTCGCGCGCCCTGCGCCACGTGCCCGTCATCGTGGGCGTGGCCGAGGACATGGAAGACCTGTGCCCCGACGCCATCCTGTTCAACTATACCAACCCGATGACCGTCATCTGCCGCTCGGTGGCCCGCGAGACCGACACCACCGTTGTGGGCCTGTGCCACGGCGTGCCCAACACCGTCACCTACCTGGCCGAGTATATGGGCGTGCCCCGCGACGAGCTCGAGGTGCGCGCCGCCGGCATCAACCACATGGTCTGGCTCACCACCCTGCTGCGCAACGGCGCCGACGCCTATCCCGCCCTGTGGGACCTCTACCGCGCCAAGGGCCCGGCCGACCGCCCGGCCAGCTTTGAGCTCATGGAGCTCTACGGGCGCTTTCCTGGCCCCGGCCACGAGCACATCATGGAGTTCTTTCCCTGGTTCGTCACCGAGCGCACCGGCTATGGCGCCGCCTATGGCGAGGGCCTCTTTCCCATCGACGAGCAGAGCCGTGGCCGCGTCGACCGCACCGAGCACCTGCACGCCGAGGCCGACGGCCGCGTGCGCATCCCCGTACGCCGCTCGGGCGAGGATGTGATGGAGATCATCACCGCCCTCATCACCAACCAGCCCAAGGTCGTGGCCGTCAACGTGCCCAACTATGGCGCCGTGCCCGACCTGCAAGACGAGGCCGTGATCGAGGTGTCGAGCCTCATCGACGGCAACGGCATCCAGCCGCTGCGCAACCTCGACCTGCCGGTGGGCGCCGCCGACGTGCTGCGCGCCCGGCTCGACCAGCAAGAGCTCACCTCGCTGGCCGCGGTGCATGGCGACCGCGCTCTGGCCCTGCAGGCGCTGTTGGCCGAGCACGGCGTGGCCTCGGTGGCCGACGCCCGCGCCATGCTCGACGAGCTGTTGACGGCCCAGGCCGACCACCTGCCCACCTTTGCCTGAGTGAGGCGCCCTATGACCAACCGTGACGTCGTCATCGGCATCGACGTGGGCGGCACCAAGATCGCCGTGGGCGCCGTCACGCGCGCCGGCGAGATCGTGCGCAGCGAGCGCTACCCCATGGACCGCTCGACGCAACAGACCTCGCTCGACTGCATCCAGGCCGCCCTCGACGGCTTTATGGCGGCCTGGTCTGCGCCCGCGCCCCTGGCGCTGGGCTTTGGCGTCGTCGGCCGCACCGACCCCGCCGCCGGCGTGTGGGTGCGCGCCATGAACATCCCCATCTCAGAGCCGGTGGACATGACGGCGCGCTTTGGCGCCCCCTATGGCCTGCGCGCCGCCGTCGACAACGACGTGCACGCCGCCACCCTGGCCGAGCTCTACTGGGGCGCCGGCCACCACGCCACCGACTTTGTCTATCTCAACGTGGGCACCGGCACCGCCGCCGGCCTGGTGACCAACGGCCGGCTGGTGCGTGGCGTGGGCAACCACGCCGGCGAGTTCGGCCACACCTACACCGGCATCGCGCCCGACGTGCCTTGCCTGTGCGGGCGCCGCGGCTGCCTCGAGCCCGCCGCCTCGGGGGGCGGCCTCATCGAGCGCACCCGCGAGCTGCTGCCCGCCTACGCAGGCTCGTCGCTGGCCGCCGCCGACGCCGCCGGCGCGCTCAACGCCCACACCATCTTTGTGCAGGCCGATGCCGGCGATCCGCTGGCGGCGCGCCTGGCCGACGATATGGTCAACGCCCTCGGCATCGCCCTCACCAACCTGATCAACCTGCTCGATCCGCAGGTGATTGTGGTGGGCGGCGGCGTGTGGGCCGATGGCTGGCTGCTGCCGCGCGTGCAGCAGATCGTCCAGAGCACCGCGCTGTGGGGCGCCCTGTCTGACCTGCAGGGCATTGTGCCCTCTAGCCTCAACCCGGACCACGTCGGCCTGCTTGGCGCGGCCACCCTGGCGTGGGACCTCGTCAACGAAAGGCAATAGCATGAGCGAGTACCCGATCTTGAACAATATCATGGACCTGGCCAAACCCGAGACCTGGCAGGTGGCGCTCGACCTCGGCGCTGAGACCATCGCCCGCTGGCTGGCCAGCGTCGACCTCGAGCGCATCCGTCGCGTCTACTTTATCGGCGCGGGCACCTCGTGCTATGCCGGCGAGGTGGGCAAGCGCATCTGGGAGCGGCTGGCGGGCATCCCCTGCGAGGGCTGCTACGCCTTTGACCTGGCCGCCTATGGCGAGCCCGCCGTGGTCAACAGCGAGGCGCTGGTGGTGGGCATCTCGACCACCGGCGGCACCGGCACCGTGGTCGACGCCATGCGCCACGCCGAGGCCAACGGCGCCCAAACGCTGGCCGTCACCGCCTATCCGGCGGCGTCGGTGGCCCAGGCGGCGCAGGGCGTGGTGCTCACCGGCGGCGACAGCGACCTGACGCCCGTCAAGAGCAAGTCGTACGTCCAGTCGCTGGTCAGCCTCTACCTGCTGGGCATCGCGCTGGGCAAGGCCCGCGGCCGCCTCACCGCCGCCGACGAGGCCTACTGGCGCGGCCAGATCGCCCAGGCGGCCCAGGCCGTCACGCGCTTTCTCGAGACCCAGCTCGGCGAGATCGACGCCCTGGTGCAGGCCTATGCCGGCACGCAGATGGTGTTCATCCTCGCCAGCGGCCCTAACATCGGCACCATGCACGAGGGCGCCCTCAAGGTCATCGAGATGGCCAAGATGTACAGCGAGTCGTGCGAGCTCGAGGACTTTTTACATGGGCGCTACCGCGAGGTCGATCAGGTGACGCCGATGTTCTTCCTGGCGCCCGCGGGCCGCTCCAGCGCCCACGTGCTCGACGTGCTCACCGTCAACGCCTACGTCCAGGCGCCGTCGGTGGTGTTCACCGACCACGTCACGGCGCCCATCAAAGAGCTGGCCGCGCAGACCGTGCAGCTGCCCAGCCTCGACGAGCTGGCCACGCCGCTGCTCTATGCCTCGCCGCTGCACTACTTTGGGCACCAGCTGGCCATTGCCCGCGGGTGGGATCCCCTCTCGCGCCGCTATGACGACATCGTGCCCGCCCGCGTCAAGTACGGCAACCTCGAGGCGGGGCTGGTCCGCTAGCCCACGTCTTTAGTCCGCCGGCCGTCTCTGCCCCAAGGGACGGCCGGCTTTGCCTTGTGCGCGCCTTGCGCATCGGCGCCCTGGCCCTTGCGTACTCGGTCGCACTGTGCTACATACACTCCAGTTACAGCCCTGTGGCCCCAGGATGGCGACGATGACATTTCCAGCCCAGTCAGACAGGCTCGACTCTCCCGCTTGCGCCCGCCGCGCCGGCCTGCTGCGCCTGGCGCTGGTGCTGCTGATCGTCTTGCTGATCGGCGCGCCCAGCCTGATCTACCCCTTTGGCCGCGACCAGGGCGAGTATGCCACCATCGCCGAGTTGGCCCTGCGCGGCCGCGTCATCTACCGCGACGTGTTCAACGTCAAACCGCCCGCCACCCACCTTCTGCACGCCCTGGCGCTGACGCTGTTTGGCCGCTCGATGCAGGCCATCCGCTGGCTCGACCTGCTGTGGCAGGCCGCCACCGCGCTGGTGCTGCTGCGCATCGCCGATCGCGTCGGCCTCAACCGACGGCTCGCCCTGCTGGCGCCCGTGCTCTATGCCATCGCGTACTATGCCCACGACTTTTGGAACACCGCCCAGACCGACGGCTTTCTCAACCTGCCCGCGGCGCTGGCCGTGCTGGCCTTCTTGCGCGCCCAGCAGCGCGGCGAGCGCTGGGCCTATGCCGCCAGCGGCGCCGCCATCGGCCTGGCTGTGCTGTTCAAGTACCCCATCGGCGTCCTGCTGCCGCTGCTGTGGCTGTGCGCCGCCCTCGCGCGCCGGCGCCTGTGGCGCGCCGTGCTGTGGATGTCGCTCGGCTGCGCGCTGCCGCTGATCGGCTGCGCCGTCTGGCTCTACGCCCAGGGCGCGCTGCTGCCCTTTGTCGAGTCGCAGGTCCGCTACATCACACGCTACGGGAGCCGCGACATCCTTGGATACGGCCGATGGCTCCTTCTGGCCGCCATCCTGTTTGTGCAGCGCGCCCAGACGCTGATCCTTGGCCTGGGTCTGTCGGCGGCCATCGTGGCGTTGCGCGCCAGGCGCGGCGCCACCGTCGACGCCGCCCTGCTCGTGGTGTCGTCCTGGTTCGCCGCCGGCGCGCTGGCCTACCTGGCGCAGGGCAAGGGCTATGTCTACCATGGCCTGCCCATGCTGGCGCCCTACGCGCTGCTGGGCGCGGTTGTGGTGCAGCGGGTGGTTGCCGGCCCGCCCTCGACAACGCGCCGGCGACGGCTGCTGCTGGTAGCGCTGGTCACCAGCATGCTCGCCCTGCCGACCAGCGTGTTCGTCGGGCGCATGGTGCAAACTCGCGCCGCCTGGCTGCTGCTGAGCGGCTCGGCTGCGCGGCTCGACGGTCGCGAGCTCTGCCGCGAGTCGCCGCGCCTGTGCATGGCCGCGCAGCCTGGCTTTTCGCTGCCCGACCAGCTCGCCGCCGCCGACTACATCGCCGCCCACAGCGAGCCGTCTGACCCGCTGTTCATCTGGGGGTTCGAGCCCACCATCTACTTTGTCGCCCGGCGCGAGCCGGCCTCGCGCTTTGTCTTTAACCTGGTGCTCCTTGGCGACTGGCGCTGGCCCGAGCTGCGCGCCCAACTGCTGGCCGACCTCGAGCGTCGCCCGCCACGCTACATCGTCGTCGCCAGTGAGGATACCATGCCGATGACCACCGGCAGCGACGACGACTCGGCTGCGGCCCTGCAGGGCTTTGGCGAGCTACAGCGGCTCATCGACGCCGCCTACCGCCTCGATGCCACCTACGGCCACCTGACCCTCTACCGCCGCGCCGCCCCCTAGAGCCCTTGCCGCCGCCCGCGCGCCGTGGCACAATGCCCCCCACCTGCACCGGAGGCGAGGCCATGCGCGTCTATGTCGGCACCTACACCCACAACACCGCCAGCGAGGGCATCTATCGCTGCACCTTTGACCCACGCACCGGCGACCTGGCCCTCGCCGGCCTCGCCGCGCGCGCGCCAGACCCGTCGTATCTGGCGCTGCACCCGGCGCGCCACACCCTCTACGCCTGCAACGAGCTGGCCGAGTTCGCCGGCCAGCCCGGCGGCGCCGTCTCGGCCCTGGCCATCGACGCCGCCAGCGGCGCCCTGACCCTGCGCAGCCAGCAGCCCAGCGGCGGCGCCGCGCCCTGCCACGTCAGCGTCGACCGCTCGGGCCGCACCCTGCTGGTGGCCAACTATGGCGGCGGCAGCGTGGCAGCCCTGCCCATCTCGCCCGCCGGCGCCCTGGCCCCCGCCGGCGACGTCCACTCCCTCAGCGGCAGCGGCCCCGACCCGCGCCGCCAGGAGCGCCCGCACGCCCACTCCATCTGGCCCGACCCCACCAACCTGTGGGCGCTGGCCTGCGACCTGGGCACCGATCGCGTGCTCGTCTATGCGCTGCACCCCTCGCAGGCCCGCCTGCTGCCGGCGCGCTCGCCGCAAGTGCGCGTGCAGGCCGGCGCGGGCCCGCGCCACCTGGCCTGGCACCCCAACGGCCGCTGGGTCTACCTGCTCAACGAGCTGCGCTCGGCGGTGACGCTGTTCGACTGGGACCCCGTTCGCGGCCTGCTCAACGAGGTGGCCCACACGCCCGCCCTGCCGCCCAACTTTGACGGCCCCAACGGCGCCGCCGACATCCACCTCACGCCCGACGGCCGCCACCTGTACGCCAGCAACCGCGGCCAGGATGCCCTGGCCATCTTTGCCGTCGACGCCGTCACCGGCCTGTTGACGCCGCGCGGCTATGCACCCACCGGCGGCCAGCATCCGCGCAACTTTTGCATCCACCCCAGCGGCCGCTGGCTGCTGGTGGCCAACATGCACAGCGACAACATCGTCACGCTGGCCCTCGACCCCGCCACCGGCGCGCTGCAGCCCACCGGCCACCTGCTCGAGCTGCCCGCGCCCACCTGCATCCTGTTCGCCTGAGGAGCGCCATGACCCGACCCATCGTGCACCTGATCGGCCAGGCCCATCTCGACCCTGCCTGGCTGTGGACCTGCCCCGAGGGCCGCGCCGAGGCGCTGGCCTCGACCCGCGCCGCCCTCGACCGCCTCGACGAGTACCCCGCCTTTTGCTACACCCGCGGCGAGGCGCAGGTCTACGCCTGGGTCGAGCAAGAGGACCCCGCGCTGTTCGCCCGCCTGCGCCAGCAGATCGCAGCCGGCCGCTGGGCCGTGGTCAACGGCATGGTCGTCCAGCCCGACATGAACCTGCCCCACGGCGAGACGCTGGTGCGCCACTTTACGCTGGGCAAGGCCTATATGCGCGCGCACCTCGGCGTCCAGCCCACCGTGGGCTATTGCGTCGACAGCTTTGGCCACGCCGCCACCGTGCCCATGATCCTGGCCGGCTGCGGCCTGGACAGCTACTGCTTCTTGCGGCCCGGCCCTCACGAGATGGACCTGCCCGGCCAGGCCTTTTGGTGGCAGGCCCCCGACGGCTCGCGGGTGCTGGCCTTTCGCATCGCCAACGCCTACACCACCTGGCAGACCGACTCGGCCGAGCAGATCCAGCGCGCCCTCGACGACATGCCCCCCGAGCTCGGCCACACCATGTGCTTTTATGGCGTGGGCGACCACGGCGGCGGCCCCACCAGGGCGCAGATCGAGTCCCTGCTTGCCCTGCAGCCGCTCGCGCCCGCCGAGCTGCGTTTCAGCCACCCGCGCGCCTATTTCGACGCCGTGCTGCCGCTGGCCGCCGGCCTGCCCACCGTCGACCGCGAGCTCTACTACCACGCCGTGGGCTGCTATGCCGCCAACTCGACGCTCAAGCGCACCTACCGCCAGGCCGAGCAGGCGCTGCTGCTGGCCGAGCGGCTGGCCGTGCTGGCCGCGCAGTGGGTCGACCGCCCCGCGCCCAGCGCCGAACTGGACGCCCTCTGGCGCGAGGTCTGCCTCAACAGCTTTCACGACATCCTCGGCGGCTGCACCATCCGCGCGGCCGCCGACGACGCCGTGCGCGCCCTGGGGCATGTGGTGCACCGCGCCCGCGCCCTGGCCATCGACGCCGGCCGCGCCGTCGCCGCTCAGGTCGACACCGCCGGCTCGCCCGGCAGCGTGGTGCTCTTCAACCCGGCGCCCTACGCCCGCCGCGAGTACGTCGAGTACGAGCCCTGGACCGGCTGGCAGCCCTGGGATGCCGAGGGCTGGGGCCTCACCGACGAGGACGGCGCGCCCATCGTCTGGCAGGTGCTGCCCAACCACGACGCCGCCGGCCGCCCCGACCACGGCGTGCAGCGGCTCGTCTTTCCCGTCGAGCTGCCGCCGCTCGGCTATCGCACCTATCGCTTTGGCCCCGGCGCGCCGCGCGCCGACGCCGCCCCGGCCGTGACCGCCACGCCCACCGCGCTCGTCAACGAGCACCTGGCCCTCACGCTCGACCCCGCCAGCGGCGCCATCGTCTCGTGCCGCCACCGCGCCAGCGGCCTCGAGCTGGTGGGCGCCGGCGGCTGGAACGTGCTGCAGGTGCTGCACGACGAGAGCGACACCTGGTCGCACGGCATCCGCCGCTTTGACCAGGTCGTCGGCCAGTTCGGCGAGCCCGTCATCACCGTCGTCGACCGCGGCCCGCTGCAGGCCTCGCTGCTGATCGAGCGCCGCTACGGCGGCAGCACCTGGCTGCAACAGCTCGTGCTGCGCGCCGGCCAGCCCGAGCTGCTCATCCGCAACTGGCTGCACTGGCAGGGCCGCTGGACGATGCTCAAGCTGGCCTGCGACCTGGCCGTGTCGGGCCCGCGCGCCAGGCACGATGTGCCCTTTGGCCACGTCGAGCGCGCCTGCGACGGCGACGAGACGCCCACCCACATGTGGATGGCTGTTTCGGGCGCCGCCCTGGCCGACCCCGCGCAGACCATCGGCCTGGGCATCATCAACGACGGCCGCTACAGTTGCGACGTCACCGGCGCCACGGCGCGCCTGACGGTGCTGCGCTGCCCGCCCTACGCCTACCACCTTCCCCACGAGCCCGGCACGCGCCCGCGCTATGACTGGCTCGACCAGGGCGAGCACGCCTTTGACGTGCTCTTGCGGCCCCACGTGGGCGGCTGGAGCGCCGCCGGCATCGTGCAGCGCGCCCGCGAGCTCAACATGCCGCCGCTGGCCATCACCGCCCACGCCCATGCGGGCCGCCTGCCCGCTCGCCAGTCGCTGGCGGCGCTCACCACGCCCGAGCTCGAGCTCACCGCGCTCAAGCCCGCCGACGATGGCCAGGGCTATATCGTGCGGCTGGCCGATCGCCACGGCCGCGGCGGAGCGGGCGAGCTGGTCTGGCAGGGGCAGCGCCTGCCGGTGGCCTGCGCGCCCCACGCGGTGTGCACGCTGCGCCTCGAACGCAGCGCCCAGGGCTGGCGCGCCACCGCTTGCGACCTGGTCGAGAGGCCGCTGGCATGAGCCCTGGCGGGCGGCCACGGCGGCTGTGGGCAGGGTCTTCCCCACGCGCGTGGGGGTGAACCGGCGCCGATGGTCTGCGTCAGCTCGGTGAACCCGTCTTCCCCACGCGCGTGGGGGTGAACCGCGATCGCCATCGGCAGCTCGCTCGGTTGCCATGTCTTCCCCACGCGCGGGGGTGAACCGCCCCTTGGCCTCGCTCACCGCCTTGGCAATGCGTCTTCCCCACGCGCGTGGGGGTGAACCGAAATGGATGCCGTTCGAGCACTCGGCCCAGCGGTCTTCCCCACGCGCGTGGGGTGAACCGGCGCGCTACCTGGACGAATCGCGCGGCACGTCTTCCCCACGCGCGTGGGGGTGAACCTCGAACGTCCGCGCGGCTCGCTCATGCCAGCCCGTCTTCCCCACGCGCGTGGGGGTGAACCCGTGCGCACCGGCGGCGCGGGTGCGATCGGCTGGTCTTCCCCACGCGCGTGGGGGTGAACCGCAGCCGCAGAACGCGAGCATGCTGGCTAACGCGTCTTCCCCACGCGCGTGGGGGTGAACCGGTGGCTTTCGACACCTTTTTGGAGCGCCCACGTCTTCCCCACGCGCGTGGGGGTGAACCACAAGGGCGGCCCCCGCGGGCCGCCCCTGCTCACCAACGCCACAGCGCTGGCGTCAGAGCCTCACCGGGCGCACCGCCCCGCCTCTCGACGGACCGGCGCTATCCCCGTTCGGCGCTGCACGCCAGCGCTGAGCGTCAACGGCCGCGCCATTGCGGCCTGGATACTGTCAGAAGCGCTGATACCCCTCCACCGGCAGCACGAACACCACCGCGCCGCCCACCTGCACCTCGATCGGCTCCGAGATCAGCGGCGCCATCTCCACCAGCGGCGGAGTGGGATACACCGTGCGCGTGCGCGTGTGGCACGTGTCCTGCAGAATGCGCAGCACCGCGGGCACCTTGTCATCGTCCACGCCGATCATAAACGTCGCGTTGCCCTCGCGCAGAAACCCCCCTGTGGTCGACACCACCGTGGCCTGGAACCCTTCATCCATGAGCGCCTGTCGCAGGGCATCGCGATCATCGCGGTTGACGATGCTAAAGACGAGCTTCATCGGTCCAACCTCCTCGAGCGGGCCCTGTGCCATCAAAAAGCGCCCCAGGCACAGGCCCAGGGCGCGCATCTCGATGGCTTTGCCTCTGCCAGTGCCTACGAAGTTAGCTGACGGGTTAGGGTTGGTAGCTACCCCTCTCGCCTGAGCGAGATGCACCCCACGGGCTGGTTCCTCCGTTCTCCAGCAGACTGGAGATTAGGCTGCAACTATTCGGTTTTCTAGCGTCATTGTAGGCCATTACGTCGCAGGCGTCAACCCGCCAAAACGCTCAGATGCGGCCCGGCGCCTGCCCGCCTAGGCCTCGCCGCCGTCGGCGGCCAATGCCGCCAGCTCGGCGCGCCGCCCCGCGATGGACGTCGCCACGCACACCGCGCCGAACATACCCGCCGCCACAAAGAACGGCATGCGCGTGTTGGCGGCCGTCACCACCGCCGCGCCGATCATCGGCCCCAGGCCAAAGCCCGCCGAGGCCGCGCTGCTGTTGAGCCCCAGCGCCACGCCCGTGCGGTCTTTGGGCACGCTCGACACCAGCATGGCGCTCAAGCTCGGGCCGATGCCGCCGCGGAACAGCCCCTGCAGCGCCGAGAACAGGCCCAGCACGAACGGCGTGCCCGCCAGGCCCATCGGCACGTAAAAGAGCGCCGTGCCGATCATGCCGAACAGCGTGGTGCGCCGATGCCCCAGCCGGTCGCTGAGCCTGCCCACCATCACCGCCGCAATCGCCGCCGTGATCGCCCCCGCGCCCGTCACCGTGCCCGCCACCGACGCCGGCTGCACGCCCTCGGGCACGAGCTGCTGAATCAGGATCGGCATGGCCGGCGAGATGACGCTAAAGGTCAGGCTCAGCATCAGGTTGACCACGATCAGCCCCGCCAGCACGGGGTTATGGAACAGCTCGCCAAAGCCGGCCAGCGGGTTGCGCGAGCCCTTTTTCGCCGCCGCCAGCTCCTCGGCGTCGCGCTCGGGCTCGACCGTGCCAAAGATGGCCATCAGCACCGCCACCACCACCACGGCCGAGGAGATCAGAAAGGTCTCTTTGTAGCCCACGGCGTCGCCGATCCAGCCGCCCATCATCGGGCCCACCGAGATGCCCACAAAGAACGCCGTCTGCAACATGCCCAGCGCAAAGGCGATCTGCTTTTTGGGCGTGCCGGCCGCCACCAGCACCGTCGAGGCCGACGGCGTGCCGGTAAAGATGCCCTGCAAGAACCGCACCATCAAGAGCTGCGTCGGCGTGCGCACAAAGGCCGTCACTGCCATCATCACCGCCGTGCCGATGGTGGCGCGCACCAGGTTCGGCTTGCGCCCAAAGCGGTCGCCCAGCGCCCCCCAGATCGGCGTAAAGATGGCAAAGGACACCGAGCCCACCGACTGGTAGGCCCCCGTCCAGCGCGCCACGTCGTTCAGGTCGGTGATGCCCAGGTCCTGGATATAGTAGGGGATCAGAATATACCCTGCCTGAAACGCCATCAGCGACAGGATCTGCACAAACACCGCGGCCCACAATGTGCGCTGCCAGGGTAGCAGCTTGGGCAACCTCATATGACCATCCTGGATGAAATGCTGCTCTCGACTATAACGCAAACGATCACGCGCGCCAAAGCCCCCTCTACGGCCGCAGCAGCACCTTGATCACCGGCTCGTCGCGCCGCAGCATCAGCTCCAACGCCTGCTGCGCCTGCTCCAGCGGCAGCTCGTGGGTGATCAGCCCGTCATACGTGGCCGGCGACTCGGCCAGGTGCCCCAGCGCCGCGCGGAAATCCTCGTCGGTGTAGATCTGCGTGCCCACCAGGTCCAGCTCGTTGACCACCAGGTCAGACAGCGCCAGCGGCGCCTCGCCGGCGAACAGCGCGATGATGACGATGCGCCCGCCGCGCCGCACCAGCGCCAGCGCCTGCCTGACCGTGACCCTGGCCGCGCTCGCCAAAAAGACCACGTCAAAGCCATCCAAATAGTCGCTGCGCACCCGGGCCACCAGGCCCTCGTCGTTGGCGTCATACACCTCGTCGGCGCCCAGCACCGTGGCCAGCGACAGGTTGTGCGGCGACAGGTCGGTGAGCACCACGCTCTCGGCCCCCGCCAGGTGCGCCGCCGCTGCGGTGAACAGCCCGATGGTGCCCCCGCCCAACACCAGCGCCTGCGTGCCAGGGCCCACCAGCCCGCGCCGCGCCGCATGCACGCCCACCGCAAAGGGCTCGGCCAGCACGCCGCGCCGCAGCCCGATGCCCTCCAGCGGATAGACGATCTCGGCCCGGCTCACAAAGTACTCGGCAAAGGTGCCCTGCCAGCCCTTGATGCCCGGCACCACCTTGTTGAGGCAGGTGTTGGTGCGCCCCAGCCGGCACTGCGGGCAGGCCCCACAGTGGGTGTAGGGCATCACCGTGACCGCCTGGCCCAGCGCCAGCCCCGTCACGCCCGCGCCCAGCGCCGCGATCGTGCCCGACACCTCGTGCCCCAGCACCACCGGCGGCTGCCTGAAGGGGTGCGTGCCCTCGAACGAGTGCAGGTCAGAGCCGCACACGCCCGCATAGGCCACCTCGATCAACACCTCGCCCGCCGCCGGCGCCAGCATGGGCGCCTCTTCGATGACCACCTCGCCCGCCCGCCGCAGCATCGCCACGCGCATGCTCCCCCTCCTCGTCCGCAATGCGTGCATCCTAGGCCAACGCACCCCGCCTGTCGAACCGGCCTTGCGCCCCCGCCGCGCCCGCGCTACCATGCCCTCGGTCGTCAACCTGTAGACAAGGAGCCACCCCTATGGACAAGGTCAGAATCTGCGTCGTCGGCATGGGCATCGGCCGCTCCAACGGCCGCGCCCTGGCCGCCAACCCCCGTGGCAGCGTCACCGCCCTGTGCGACCTCTACCAGGAGCGCATGGACGCATTCGCCCGCGAGCTGCCCGAGCCCGTCAAGTTCTACACCGACTACAAGGCCATGTGCCAGGACCCCGACATCGACGCCGTGATGGTGGGCACCCCCAACCAGTGGCACGTGCCCATCGCCCTCGAGGCCGTGCGCAACGGCAAGCATGTGCTCGTCACCAAGCCCCTGGCCGATTCAGAGCAGGCCGCGCGCACGCTGGTCGAGGCCGCCGAACAGGCCGGCGTCGTCAACATGATGTCGCTCTCGATGCGCTTTTCCGATCCGGTGCAATACCTGGGCGGCCTGGCCCGCCAGGGCTTTTTCGGCGAGCTCTACTATGCCCACTCGCGCACGGTGCGGCGCATCGGCATTCCCGGCGCCAACAAGGGCGCGCTGCACTTTATCCAAAAGGGCGGCGGCGCCTTTCGCGACATGGGCGTGCACTATCTCGACTCGGTCTGGTGGCTGCTGGGCCGCCCCAAGCCGGTGAGCGTGCTGGGCGTGGCCGGCGCCAAGTTCGGCCCGCGCGGCCAGGGCTACTGGATGGTCGACCGCCAGCCGCCCGCGTCCTACTATTCGCAATACGCGGCCGATGATTACGGCGGGGGGTTCATCCGCTTTGACAACGGCGTGGGCCTGCACATCGAGTCGTTCTGGGCCAGCCACCACGAGGAGCTGGGCCAGGTCGAGCTCTTTGGCACCGAGGCCGGCGCCAAGCTGCAGCCCCTCACCCTCTACCAGACGCTCAACGAGCAGCCGGTCGACCTGCCCATCGCGCTGCCCCAAAAGCCCACCACCTCGTGGGACACGCTGGCGGGCCATTTCATCGACTGCATCCTCGACGGCATCCCGTGCGAGTCGCCGTTGCGCGACGGCCTCGAGGTGCAGCGCATGATGGAAGCGCTGCTGCTGAGCGGCGAGCTGGGCAAAGAGGTGCGGCTCGACTAGCCGCCCCGCGCCGCCCGTGCACAGCAAGAGACGGCCCTCGACGAGGGCCGTCTCGCCATCTGGCGTCGGCGCTTGGGCCTCAGCGCCAGGGTGAGTAGTCGGGGTTGGGCGCGGGCATCTGCGCCGCCACGCTCTCGCGCCAGGCGGCCAGCAGCGCCTGCAAGCGCGCCGCCAGCGCCGGCAGGTCGGCCGCGCGGTTGCGCTCCTCGGACACATCCTCGCGCAGGTTGTAGAGCTCCAGCCGGCCGTCCTCGTAGAACTCGATCAGCTTCCAGTCGCCAGCGCGCAGCGACGCGCCCGGCGTGCCGCCCTGGTTGCCATAGTGAGGATAGTGCCAGTAGAGCGCCTCGCGCTCGGGCGCGCCCTCGCCGCGCAGCAGCGGCGCCAGGCTCACCCCGTCGACGTGCTGCTCGGGCCGCAGCGGCAGCCCCGCCATCTCGAGGATGGTCGGATAGAGGTCGGGGCTGGTCACCGGCGTGGCGCACACGCCCGGCGCCGCCACGCCCGGCCAGTGGACGAACAGCGGCTCGCGGGTGCCGCCCTCGTACATCCAGCCCTTGCCCTCGGCCAGCGGCGCGTTGCAGGTGGGCGAGCCCTCGGCCGTGGCCAGCCCGCCGTTGTCCGAGGTAAAGATGATGATGGTGTCATCGGCCTGGCCGGTCGCCTCGAGCGCCTGCAGCAGCCGGCCGATGTTCTCATCCACGCTCTCGATCATCGCCGCATAGGCCGCATCAGACTGCAGCAGGCGGCGCACCACGCGCTGATCCTTCTTGTGCTCGCACGGAAACGGCTCGCCCTCGGCAAAGGTGGGCAGCGCATCCAGCCCCAGCGCCCGCGCCTTGGCCTCGTACTTGGCCACCTTGTCGGGCTTGGCCTGGATGGGGATGTGCACGCAGTAATCCCAGTAGTTCAGGAAAAAGGGCCGCCCGTCGCTGCGCTCGATCAGCCCGATCGCCTCGTCCATCAGCCGGTCGGGCAGATACTCGCCCGCGGGGCCGTCGGGCAGCGTGGGCAGGCCCCAGGGGCTGAAGTAGCCCTGGTTGGGCATGCCCCAGTCGCAGCCGCCCACGTTGACCTCGAACCCGTGGCGGTCGGGCCAGTACTCGCGGCCGCCCAGGTGCCACTTGCCCACGTGCCAGGTGGCATAGCCGCCCTCGCGCAGCGCCGTGGCCAGCGAGGCCTCGGTCAGCGGCAGCTGCCGCACATAGGGCGCGTCGACCAGCCGGCCCTGCGTGTGCCCCCCGATAAAGTTCGTCACCCCCACCCGCGCGGGATACTTGCCGCTCATGATGCTGGCGCGCGTGGGCGAGCACACGGGGCAGGCCGCATAGGCATCGGTAAAGCGCACGCTGCGCGCCGCCAGCCGGTCGAGGTTGGGCGTCTCGTAAAAGCTGCTGCCATAGCAGCTCAGGTCCTTCCAGCCGAGGTCGTCCATCAGGATCAGAATGATGTTGGGCCTGCGCATGGCGCCTCCTGCGGGTGCTGTTGCGCCCCATCATAGCCGCAGCAGCGACCCTGTCCAGCGTCGGCGCGGGCAGCCCCGCGGGCGCCCCTACGCCGCGGCCGCCTGCGGCGCCACGCAGGCCGTGCGCGTCACCAGCTCTTGTAGCTCTGACACCGTCAACTGCTCGATGCCCATCACCTCCAGCGTGCGGCCGCGCCGCCAGTAGTCGGTCTGGTGGATGATCGACGCCAGCCGGATGAGGCTGTCGATGGCCTCGACCTGCACGCCGTGGCGCCGCCCCAGCGCCGCAATCGGCACCAGGCTCATGGGCACGTCCTCGGTGATGTAGCGGTGCGCCAGCGTCGCCGGCGCCTTGATGCCGCGATAGCCGCTCTGGTTGTGGATGGCGTCGTGCAGCGTCTCGCCCACGGCGTTATAGGCCAGCGCCAGCCATTCGCGCGCCGATTGCGCCCTGATGCCCACCGCCGCCGCCACCGTCACCCGCTCGCGGTCCAGCGCCTCGAGCACCCGCGCCACCGAGGGCGTCACGCCGTCGATGTAAAACTCGTAATCGCCGCCGGTCGATTCGATGCGCCCGGCGTTGAGCAGCGTCAGCGCGGGGTGAAAGATCGCGCCCATGTTGTCGAGCCCGGTGTGCAGCACCGTCTGCCCATCGATGTACTGCGGAAAGGCGTCGCCGATGCGGTCGAGCACCTGCCGCGTGCGCGTGGCCGGCAGCGCCGCCAGCGGCACCGCCTCTTTGACGCGCGTGATGCGCGCCTGCGACGGCCCCTCAGAGCGACACACGTACAGCAGCGTGGCCGTCTCGGCCAGCGTCACGTCGGCGGTGCAGCCGCCGTCGCGCAGCGCCTTGAGCACCTCGAGCGTGCCGCCCGTGCGCCCCGGAGTGAGGATCACCACCTGCCCGTCGCGCAGGTGCGGCGCCATGGCCCGCGCCAACGGCCCATGCCCGAATGCGGGCATCACCACCAGGATCACCTCGGCCCCCGCCAGCGCCTCGGCCACGTCCGACGTCACCCGCTCCAGCCGCCCAAAGCCGCCTGGCACGCGCGCTTCGGCCGCCAGCTCGATGCCGCCGCGCAGCTTGATGGCGCGCACGTTCTCGGGGGTGCGGTTGTAGAGCGTCACCGGATAGCCCATCAACGCCAGATGCGCGGCCGTGGCCTTGCCGCCGTTGCCCGCGCCCATCACCGTGTAGCGGATCTTGTCCCCAAGGCTATTCATATGGATCATCATGTCCTACCTTTCGTTTACAGCAGGCGCGCCAGCCGCTCGGCCTCGGCGAGCGGCCGCCCGACGCCCGGCTCGAGCGCCACACAGGCGCCGCGCTCGTCGACGCCGGTGACCACCGCGCCGCGCGCATAGCGGCTGCCGGCCAGGTGGGGCGCGTCCAGCAGGCCAAGGCGCACCGCCTCGGCCAGCGTCGCCGCGTCGAGCAGGGGGTCGCCCGCCACCTGCTTGCCCAGCTGGCGGATCGCCGTGACGATGCGCATACCGTCTTCGCGCAGCTCGCGGCGCCGCGCCTGCACGTCGGAGTCCACCGTCATATCGGGCTGGCCGTTGAGGGCGTTCTCGATGGCGCGCTGCGCCATGACGCAGGCCTCGATGACCTCGTCGGCGGTGGCGGCGTGGTGCGCCTCGCTGTGGGCCACCACATGCACGATGTCGGGCTGCACCGCCATCTGCAGATAGACGCTGGCCGCCAGATGCGCCCGCGCCGCGCGGTCGTCCTGCGGATAGCTCAGCAGCCCCGTGCGCGTCTGCCGCCACACCCGAAAGCCCGGGCTGGCCAGGTCCTCGGCCATATCGAGCATCGCCAGCACCTTGGCCAGGTCCATACGGTCGCTGAGCAGCGGCGGGCTGTTGAACATCAGCGCCGCCACATAGTCGCGCACGCCACAGGCCCGCGCGATGTGCGCCGACAGGTAGGCCGACGCCACGCAGACGGCGTCGTGGGCGTCGCGCAGGCCCCAGTGGTGCGGCTCGTTCACCTCCACGGGGATGCCGCGCGTGGCATACCAGCGGATCAGCGCCAGGTGCTGGCGGATCGAGTCGTCGAGCGGCCAGGGCCCGCGCCCGTCCATGTCGTTGAACCAGAGGATGGGCACCGCCGGCCAGGCGATGTGGATCGTCTCCACATACAGCTCGGCCAGGCGCATGAGATCGTCGGTGCCGGTGTAGGTGCGCATCAGGGGATAGTTGCCGCAGCGCGTCGCGGCATAGAGCTGCCGATAGTCCTCGGCCGAGCGCACTGGCACGCCGCCGGCGCCCGTGCGCCCGCGATCTTGCCGCTCGGGGTGGAAAAAGTGCTCCTGCGCGTCCTGGTCGGTGCCCAGCGACACCACATCCAGCGCCCCCGACGCAGCGATGCGCTCGACGCCGGCGATGGTGGCCGCCAGCGTGGGCTGCCCAAAGTGGTGCCGCAACAGGGGATAGGGCGCCTTCCAGCGGATGCGCGCCACCAGCTCCTGAGGATAGACCGCCTCGCCCTCGGCCTGCGGCTCTTGCCCGCGCAGATAGCTCAGCAGCGCCGCGGGCGGCTCCGAGCCGTCGTACACCCGTTCAAAGAACCCCAGCGCCCGCGCCCGCTCGGCCACAGGCGGCGTGCCCCCGAATACAAAGCGCACGCCGCGCTGGCGCAGCTCGTCGGCGGCCTCGGCGAACTCGCCCAGCAGCCGCTCGCCGGTCTCGGCCGTGAGCCGGTACGACACGCCCACCAGCTCGGCGCCCTCGCGCTCGGCGGCGGCCACCACCGCGGCCGCCGGCGTCGCCGGGCCCAGGAACACCGTGCGCCAGCCCGCCTCTTGGGCCAGCCGCAAGAAACTCAGCACGCCGGCCACATGCACGCACTCGCCCAGGGCCGCGCCGATCACCGTCCTGTTCATCGGCCTCCTTTCCGCTTGCCCAGCAACATCGATGGGTCGTCGGTGCAGAGAGCATCACACATGACGGCGCCAACAGCGCCTGGGCTAGCATTCGGCCGGGGCTGGCGAGGCTCGAGGCGTCACGAGGCACGAGCGCCTGGTGTGGCATGGCCTGCAACGCTCCGCAGGCCTCGGCCATCCCGGCGTCGGACGAACCCGATGCGTCCGACTGTGACCCTATGGTAGCGATGCATAACACTGACGTCAAGCCGATTCCGGCGTATACTGCGGGCGCCGGCGCAGCATGGCGGTCACGCCCGCGGCCCACGCTGGCTCCTGTAGATAGAGACGACCCGAGGAACGCCTGTGCCCGCAGCCCCCACCGAAGCCACCGCCGCGCACGTGCGCCTGCTGCAAGCCCCCGACGCCGCCCAGAGCGCGCGCCACGAGGCCTTTGGCGCGCTGGTGGCCGCCTATCAGGATATGGCCTGTGGCTATGCCCTGGCGCAGCTCGGCAACTGGCCCGCCGCCAAAGACGCCGCGCAGGATGCGTTCATCCTGGCCTATCAGCAGATCGGCCAGCTCCGCGAGCCGGCCGCCTTTGGCGCCTGGCTCAAGCGCATCGTGTGGAGCCAATGCCAGCGCGCCCGGCGCGCGCCGCGCGTCGAGCCTCTGCCCGACGACGAGGCCGCGCTGCCCGCCCCCCACGAGGCGGGGCCCGAGCCGGCCCTCGAGGCCGCCGCCTGGCGCCAGCAGGTGCTCGCCGTGGTGCAGGCCCTGCCCGGTCACGAACGGGACGCGGTGCTGCTCTATTACATCGACGGCTATTCACCGAGCGAGGTGGCGGCGTTTCTCGAGATCACCGCGCCCGCCCTGCGCAAGCGCCTGCAGCGCGCCCGCAGCCACCTCAGGGAGGCGATGATGGACCTGCTACGCGACAGCCTCGACGCCCGCCGGCCCTCGCGCGACGACGCCTTTGTGCGCGCCGTGCAACTGGCCACCACCCTCGAAGAGGCCGCGCTCGAGGCCCAGGTGACGGTGCTCGAGGCCGCCCTGGTCGACGGCATCGACGTCAACGCCGCCGGCGCCAGCGGCCAGACGCTGCTGCACTGGGCCGCCCGCCAGGGCAACCTCGAGGCCCTGGGGCTGCTGCTGCGCAACGGCGCCGACCCCGCCCTGCTCGACCGCCTGGGCCGCACGCCCCTGCGCGTGGCCCTCGACGCCGGCCAGGCCCAGGCCGCCGACCTGTTGCGCCGCTGGGCCGCCGATCACGCCACCGCCACCGAGCATCAGGAGCCGCGACCATGAAACGACTCTTTGGCGGCGAAAAGAGCCTGCTCATCGCCCAACTGCTCGACGCCCTGGCCGGCGATATCTGCCCCGTGTGCACCCGCGTGGCCGAGGCCGAGCGCCGCCACCTCGACCTGCTGCTCCATGAACAGGTCAACGACGGCCGCACCCGCGCCATGCTCGCCGCGTCGCGCGGCTTGTGCCCCGAGCACACCGCCCTGCTGCTCGAGGTGGGCGGCCGCGGCTGCCACGCCAAGATCGCCCTGCTCTATGCCGCCCAGGTGGCCGCGCTGGCCGACGAGGTCGAGCGCCTGCCCGACCAGGGCGGGCCCAACGGCGCCCTGCAGACCGCCTGCCCCGCCTGCGCCAACATCGCGCGCACCGAGCGCCTCTATGTCGAGCTGCTGGCCCAGCGCATGGCCGAGCCCCGCTTTCGCGAGGCGCTGGCCGCCGGCCCCGGCCTCTGCCTGACGCACCTGCGCCAGGTCTATGCCCTGGCCGCCCCCCGTGAGCGCGCCCTGCTGCGCCAGATGCACGCCAGCAGCCTGCGCGCCCTCTCTCGAGACCTGCGCGAGTTCGCCCGCAAGAGCGCCCAGGTGGCCCAGGGCGTCCGCGAGCCCTTTGGCGACGAACGCGACGCCTGGATTCGCGCCCTGCGCCTCTACCACGGCGACCTGCCCGGCTGAACCCGGCCGCGCGCCCGCCATTTGGCGCCGCGCCCGCCGGGGGGTATGCTGGGTCTCCGATTCTACTGCGCCCCGGGCGCTCGAGGTTCGCCACCATGTCTGCTATGGCCTCGAGCCAGCGCCGATCCCGCGCGTGGCTCTATACGCTCGCCAGCGCCCTATTGTTGGGCGCCTGGCTCACGGCTGCGTTCACCCACCTCGACTTTTGGGCCTATGAGGACGACGAGGGCACCTTCCTGGTGACGGCCCGCGCCCTGTTCGACGGGCACGCCCTCTATCGCGATGTGTGGCTGAACTATTTCTCGGGCCTGATGACCCTCGTGCAGCTCGCCTTTCGCGTGGGCGGCGTGTCGGTCGTCGGCCCGCGCATCGCCATGGCGCTGCTGGCGGCGGCCACGGCGTTGCTGGCGGCCGACCTGGCGCGACGGCTGGCCGGGCGCCTGGCCGGCGTGTTGACCGTGCTGCTGCTGGTGCTCACGCCGGCCCTCTCGCAGATGGGGCGCTCGGTGATGGGCGAGGTGCCCGCCGCTGCCTGTGGCGCCCTGGCTGCCTGGTCGCTGTTGCGCCACCAGCGCGACGCCCGCCTCGGCTGGGTGGCGCTGGCCGGCCTGGCCGCCGGGCTGGGCGTCTGGTTCAAGTACCCCACGGCGCTGCTGACCGCGGCGCTGCTGCTGAGCCTGGGGGCCTCGTGGCGCGCCCGCCGCGAGCCCGCCCGCGCCCTGCTGGGCCGCGCTGCGCTCCTGGTGGGCATGGCGCTGCTGCCGCTGGCCGTCGATGCCCTGGCGCACCACGCGGTGGCCCAGTGGACGGTGGTGGGCGGCACTCACCTCGAGAATGAGGCTTACCAGGAGCTCAACATCCCCCGCAACCTGGACAAGTTCCGCGAGTACTTGGTGCTCAACAACTGGGGACTGCCGGCCCTGGCTCTGCTCGGCCTGCCGCTGCTGGCGCGCCGCCACGGCCCCGCGGCCTGGCTGCTCGGCGGCTGGGTCGGGCTCTATGTGGCCGGCATGCTCACCAACCGACCGTTGGGCACCCACCACATGTACCTGCTGCTGACGCCGTTGAGCATCCTGGCGGCCCTGGCCCTGGCGCGCGGTTGGGCGCTGCTGGCCGGCCTGCGGCGTGGCGCGCCGTCGCCTGCCAACGCGGCGCTGGTCGCGCTCGTCGGCGCCGCAACGTTGCTCTGGCTGCTGCACGTGCCCGGCGCCGTCCGGCAGGTGGTCGAGCTCTACAGCGACGACGCCGCCGAGAACGCCGAGCGCTACCACGTCAGCGCCCTGGTGGCCGCGCACACCCTGCCTGCCGACTATGTGGTCACCGACTATCCCATGATCGCCTTCCGCGCCGGCCGCGCGGTGCCGCCCGGCCTCACCAACACGTCGTCGATGCGGTTCCGCACCGAGAACCTCTCCGACGCCCGCGTGCAGACGCTCTCGGCGGCCTACAATCCGGCGGCGGTGGTCTTTTGGGAGGACAAGTTCACCGAGCGGGCGCCCGACTATGTGGCCGACATCCAGGCGCGCTACATCGAGCTGTATCGCAACGACAAGGACGAGGGCGAGGGGGAAGTGCGGCTGCAGGCCGTCTACCTGCGACCCGACCGCGCCCCCGCGGCGATGGCCGCGCCTTAGGGCGCCGGCTCGGGCGCGGCTACGGCGTCGGCGCGGCTACGGCGTCTGCGCCACTACGGCGTCTGCGCCACCAACACCCGGATCGGCGTGAGCGCGATTTCTTTGCCCACGGCCTGCCCCTGCGCCCCCAACACCGTGCGACGGCGCCCCTCGCCGTCATACAGCCCCACCAGCAGCGGCCACACGCCCGCCGGGGCGTCGTCGTGCACCGTGAGCACGTGCCGGTCGACGATCAGCTCGCCGCGCTGCCAGGTGCTGGTGGGGCGCGCGCCCTCTTGGGGCCAGCCGTCGTGCTGCGCCGCGATGCGCCCGCCCGCGGCCAGCACCTGGCAGAACACCGACAGGTTCTCGCGGCGCGTATCGTCGCGCCGCGTATCGTCGCGGCTCGCGCCTGTGCCGTCAGCGCGCCAGTAGAGCGTCAGCGCGATCTCTTCGCCGGGGCGCGCCGCCGTGCGATCCACCGCATAGCCCACCAGCGCGATGCCGCCGCTCAGCCGCACGTCCAGGGGGTTGGGCACGCCGGCGACCACGCGCGCGGGCGCGTCCACCGCGCCCAGCATCGCCGGCTCGCCCGGGCGCGCGCCGCTCGACGCCTCGTAGAGCCCCACCACCAGCCGCAGCCGCTCGGGCGTGTGCAACGTCGCCGGCAGCGGCGCCGCCCACCCATCGCGATAGATCGCGCCCGCTTGCCAACGGCTCGTGGGCAGCAGCCCCTGCAGCGGGTAGCGGTCGCGCTGCGCCACGATGCGCTGGTCGGCGCCCACCAGATGCAGATAGACGCTATAGTCGCGCTCGACGGGCGCCGGCGCCTGCCAGTAGAGCGTCACGCGCGCCGTCTCGCCCGGCGCCAGCGGCCCCGTGGGCAGCTCGGCGGCCAACAGCCGCACGCCGCCGCCCAGGTCGGCCTGCAGCGGCTGCGCCGTCGCGGGGATGGCCCCCGCCCGCAGCGGCGCCCCCGCGCGATAGGCCGGCGCGATGGTCGCCCAGGGCAGCGCCGCGCTGACCGCCACCTGGGCGGCCACCGCCAGCCCCAGCATCCACGCGCCCCAACGTCGCGGCAGCAGCCCGTGCAGGCCCAGCGCCGCCCACAGGCTCAGGCAGCCCAGCGCCGGAAAGAGCAGCCGCCCCTGCGTGGCCGGCGTGAGCAGCGTCCAGCGCACCAGCGCGCCCAGCAGCGCCAGCGGCCAGAGCGCGGCCAGCGCCCAGGCCCAGCCCTCGCCACGGCCCGCGCGCCGGCGGGCTCGCCGCCACAGCGCCAGCGGCGCCGCCAGCCAGCCCAGGCTCAACGGCCCGCCCAGCAGCGCATAGGCCCAGCCGGGGGCCGGCAGGTTCATCCACCCGAACAGCCCCAGGTAAGAGCGCGCAAACCCCTCGCGCTCGCCCCAGAGCTGCGTCAGCGTCGGCACGGGATAGCGCCGCCCGATGATGTCGAGAAAGGGATCGAGCCCGCTCAGGTCGCCATACAGCCGCAGGTTGCGCGCGTACCACCAGCCGGCCATGCCCAGCAGCGGCAGCAGGCTCAGCGCCGCCCAGCCCGCGTGTCGCCAGCCGTGGCGCGCCCCCGCCACCACGGCCACCAGCGCCAGCGGCGCCAGCAGCGCCAGCGCGCTCATCTTGGCGAGCGCGCCCAGCCCCAGCAACGCACCGACCAGCAGCCAGTCGGCCGGCCGCGGCGCGCGGCGCAGCAGCTCGGCCAGCAGGGCCAGCGTTTGCGCCGCCAGCGCGATGGTGAGCGTGTCGTTGTTCACCGCGCCGCTCACGAACAGGAACATGGGGTTGAACGCCGTCAACGCCGCCGCGCCCAGCGCCAGGGCCGGCTCGTCGGGCGCCACCGCGCGCCCCAGCCGATGCGCCCCCAGCACCGTGGCCACGCCCAGCAACGCCGAGACCAGCCGCGCCAGATGCGCCCCCAGCGCCACCCCGTGGTAGGGCCAGGCCTCGTCGGCCCCGTGAACGGCCAGGTTGATGTTGCCGTCGGCCGGCACGCGGCCCAGGTCGACATGGGGGTTGGGCGTGTAGAGCGCCGCAGCGTCCTGCCCCGGGACCCAGCGGATCACCCCGGCCAGCAGCGCATAGTAGAGCGGCGGCTGCCCGCCCTCTTGCCGCCAGGGGCCCGGCGCCGCCGCAGCGAGCCGCGGCAGCCCGCCGCCCTGCGCCAGTTGCAGCGCATAGGCATAGTGCTGCGGCTCGTCGGGCGCCTCCCACAGCGGCGTGACCACGCCATAGACCACCGCCAGCGCCAGATAGAGCGCCACCAGGCCCGCCAGCGCCGCGCGTTGACGCCGCCGGCCAGGCCGATGGCCCGCCGCGCCCGCTCTCACAAAGCCACGTCCTCACCTCGCGCGGCGATCTCGTCGGCGATCTCGATGCCCAGCCCCGGCCGGTCGGGCAGCACGATGGCGCCGTCCACCGCCTCGAGCGGGTACTTGAGCAGCACGTTCTCGCGCGCGCCCGCCTGCAGCAGCCACTCTTGCAGCGGGCAGGTGGTGATGTCCTCAGACGCGATCAGGTGCGTCGACGCAAAGCTGCCATGGTGCGGAATCAGCGGCACGCCATAGGCCGAGCAGAGCGCGGCGATCTTTTTCAGCTCGGTGAGGCCGCCGGCCCAGGTGGGGTCGGCCTGCATCACGTCCACGGCGCCCGCCTCGAGCAGCGCGCGGATGCCCCAGCGGGTGTATTCGTGCTCGCCGCCGGCGATGGCCACGCCCCGCACCGTGCGCCGCAGCTCGGCGTACTCGGCGATGCGGTCGGCCAGCACCGGCTCTTCGAACCACCACACGCGATAGGGCGCCGCCAGCTCGGCCATGCGCTGCGTATAGGGCACGCTCCAACTGCTCCAGGCGTCGAACATGATCTCGACGTCGGCGCCCACGGCCCCGCGCACCGCGGCGATCAGCGCCAGGTTGTCGCGGATGCCCGCCTCGCCATCGGCCGGCCCCTTGCGCACGAACCACTTGGTGGCTGCATAGCCCAGCGACACCGCCTCGGCGGCCCGCCGCGCCGCATCGTCCGGATCGATCGAGTAGCCCAGCATCGACGCGTAGGCGCGGTTGGCCGCGCGCGTGGGGCCGCCCAGCAGCTCGTACACCGGCGCGCCCAGCGCTTTGCCCTTGAGGTCCCACAGCGCCAGGTCTACCTTGCTGATGGCCATCATCGTCTGGCCCTTGCGCCCGTGGATGGCGGTGCGATACATGCGGTCCCACAGCCGCTCGACGGCGTGCGGGTTCTCGCCCAGCAGCACCGGCGCCAGCGCGCCCGTGATGATGCGCGCCTCTTCGGCGCTCACCGGCCCGAACAGGCCGCTCAGCCCCTCGTCGGTGTCGATGTACAGGTAGAGCCCCGCGACCTGGTAGGGCGGCCCCTCTTCGCGACGCACCGGCCACGCCGGCGGCGCGGCGGCCAGGTCGGGATAGATGTCCTCGGGGCGCAGCACGCGGCCCTCGGCCAGCGCGCCATGATAGTCCCACTCGGCGCTATAGCGACGGAAACGGAACCCCGTGATCTGCATGGCCACCTCCTGGCGCGCGGGGCTGCACTGCCCCGCCGCTGGACGCCATTCTACACGCCCTGCAGCCGCCCCCGCAAGGGCGCGCCGCGCCGCAGAACCGGCTATACTCTGCGCACACGCGCTCAAGAGAGGGGGCTATGGCAGCGATCGTGCTCATCACCGGCGCCACCGGCGGCCTGGGCAAGGCCCTGGCCGCGGCCTGCGCCGCGCGCGGCTGGTCGCTCTATCTCACCGACCTGGCCACGCCCGCGGGCGATGCCGCCCTGGCGGCGCTGGCCACCGGCTTGCAGCGCGAGTTCGGCGTCGACGTGGCCTGGCGCGCCTGCGACCTCACCGCGCCCGCCGACCGCGATGCCCTCTGGGAGCACCTGGCCGCCCAGGGCGTGCGCCTGTGGATGCTGCTCAACGTGGCCGGCCTCGACTACCAGGGCCCCTTTGCCGAGCGCCCGCTCGACGAGCTGCTCACCGTGGCCCGCCTGCACGTCGAGGCGGTCATCGCCAACTGCCACCGCGCCCTGGCGCTGCGCGATCCCGCCCAGACGCTGCACATCGTCAACGTGGCCAGCTTTGCCGCCTTTTACCCCATGCCCGGCAAGGCCGTCTATGCCGCCACCAAGCGCTGCCTGGTCGACCTCTCGCGCGCGCTGCACGTCGAGCTGCGCCCGCGCAACGTCACCGTGACGGCGGTGTGCCCCGCCGGCATGCCCACCGCGCCGCGCACCATCGCCGGCATCGAGGCGCTGGGCCTCTGGGGCCGCCTCACCGCCACGCCCGTCAACCGCGTCGCCCGCCGCACCGTGGCCCTGGCGCTGCGCGGCCGCCCCCTCTATGTGCCCGGCCTGCTCAACCGCGCCATCCGCGCCGCCAGCGCCCTCACGCCGCTGGCCTGGCGCCTGCGGTGGATCGCCCGCCGCTGGAGCCGGCGCCTGACCGCCCGCGCGCGCCCCGCCCCCGAGCCAGCCGCCACGGCCCTGGGCCGCAGGGCCACGCCCAACCCGCCCCCCGCGCGCGACCTGGCCGGCCGCGCCATCGTCGTCACCGGCGCCACGGCGGGCATCGGCCTGGCCACCGCCGACGCGTTGCTGGCGCGCGGCTCGCACGTCATCGCCATCGCCCGCTCGCCCGAGCGTTGCCGCGCCGCCGCCCAGGCCCTGCTGGCCCGCTGGCCCGGCAGCCGCCTCGATGTCGTCGTGGCCGACCTGTCGTCGCAGGCCGAGGTGCGCCGCGCCGCCGCCGAGGTGCGCGCCCTCTTGCCCGCCGGCCGCCTCGACGCCCTCATCAACAACGCCGGCGCCGTGGCCGCCTGGTTCACCCCCACCATCGACGGCTATGAGCTGCAGTTCGCGCTCAACCACCTGGCGGCGTTCTTGCTGACCCACGAGCTGCTGCCGCTGCTCGCCGCCGCGCCCGCGGGCCGCGTGGTGGCGGTCAGCTCGCGCTCGCACCGCTGGGGGCGCATCCACTGGGCCGACCCCATGCTGCGCCAGAACTATGATATCCTGCGCGCCTATGGCCAGAGCAAGCTCGCCAACGCCCTGTTCACCGCCGAGCTCAACCGCCGCCTGGGGCCCGCCAGCCGCGTGCAGGCCTTCGCCGCCGACCCCGGCCTGGTGGATACCGCCATCGGCCTCAAGCACAGCGCGGGCCTCGCCGCCGTGGTCTGGCGGCTGCGACGCCGCGGCGGCCAGCCCCCCGACGCGCCGGCGCGCAACATCGTCTTTTTGGCCACCGACGCCGCCGCCGACCTGGCCCGCGGCTGGTACTGGCGCGATGGCCGGCCGCTGGCCCCCTCGCGCCGCGCCCGCAGCGCCGACCAGGCCGCGCGGCTGTGGGCGCTCTCGGCGCGGCTGTGCGGCCTGCCCGACGACGCCTTGGCCCGCTGAACGACAGGGCGGGCGACGCCGTGTCGCCCGCTCTCCATCAACCGCCCGCGCGGCCGCCCTAGCCGAGCGCCGCGCGCAACTGCTCCATCGTGGGAAAGGTCGCGCTGCCGCCCACGCCCGTCACCGTAAACCCGGCCGCCGTGGCCGCCAGGCGCAGCCGCTCGGCCAGCGGCCAGCCCTGCAGCGCGCCATACACATAGCCGGCATCGAACGCATCGCCCGCGCCGATGGTGTCTACCACCTCGCCCAGCACCACCGCCGGCTGACGCACAGCGCCGTCGGCGTGGTAGGCCGTGGCCCCCTCGGCCCCCTGCTTGATCACCACCACCTGCGGCCCGGCCGCCAGCAACGCCGCCGCGCAAGCGTCCAGCGCCGCGCAGCCGGTCAGATGGCGCGCCTCGGTCTCGTCGCAAAAGAGCGTCTGCACCCAGGGCAGCAGGTCGTCGAGCACGGCCATCCAGGGCCGATCCAGCGGCCCCAGCGGGAACTGCGGATCGAGGCTGGTCGACAAACCCCGCTCGCGCGCCTGGCGCAGCAGCCGACCGGTGCTGCCATGCCACACCGCGGAAAAGTGCAGATAGCCGCCCACGTGCACATGGCGCGCGTCGAGCAGCCGCTCGCTGGCGGCGTCGTCGAGCGTCTGCGGCCAGGGCTCGTGGGTGGGCGCGCGGTGCACCAGCGGCCGCTTGCGGCTGCCAAACAGCAGCACAAAGGCCGCGATGCCCACCAGCGTGTCGGGCACGCGGTGCATGGCGCTCACATCCACGCCATCGTGGGCCAGCGCCTCGATCAGGTAGGCCCCCAGCGGATCGTCGGGCACGCAGGCGCTCACCAGCACGTCGAGCCCCAGCCGGGCCAGGTCGCGCGTGAAATAGCCCACCGCGCCCGCCGCCGTCATCTCCATATAGGCCGGCCCGTCCCACGTGGGCAGCAGGCTCAGGTCGGCCGGGCCCTGGCCCACCATCAGCAGGTCGATGTTGACCGGCCCGATGACCGTCACATCGCGCATGGCGCCCCCTAGTGCGTGTTGGCCGGGAACAGCCAGTTCCACACCTTGGCGTGCCGCGCGATGTTGGCGCGCTGGCAGTCGGGGTTGATGTCGCCCTGGGCCACCGCGCCCCAGTAGGGCAGCAGTTGCCCCGGCAAGATCGCCAGGATGGCGAACAGGTGCGGGTCGGTCTCGGGCAGGCGGAACACGTCGTCCACCTGCTCGGCCACGGCCACGTCGTTCTCGCTCACCAGCGCAATCGACGGCGACTTGAGCATCATCGTCACCTGCGCAATGTCGCGCAGGGCGGCATAGTTGGGGTCGTGCAGCGGCGCCACGACGATGGTGAGCAGGTCGGGCTGCGTGAGGCCCAGCGCGCCATGCAGATGCCGGCCGGGGTTCATGCCCTTGGTGGGGATGTGCGCCATCTCGTCGTATTTGAGCGCTATCTCCTGCGCCGTGCCCTCGTTGCCGCCCGAGCCCACCACCAGCACGCTGCGCACGTCCTGGTAGCGCGCCCCCAGCAGCTCGGCGCGCTGGCTCACCCCGTCAAACATGGCGTCGAACGCGTCGGCCGTGGCAAACAGCCGTCGGCGCAGGTCGTCCCAGTCGCGGGCGTGCGGCCGCGTCAGCGCGCCGATCTCGAGCGCCAGCCAGACCGAGGCCGCCAGCCGCGTGGTATAGTGGAACGTGTCTGATCCGCCGGTGTCAAAGCCGCCGGCCGTCAACACGGTGGCGTCGCACTTGAGCGTGATGGGGCTACCCGCGATGCTGGTGAACGCCACCTGATAGGCGCCCAGCTCTTTGGCCCTCTGCGCGGCGCGGTTGCTGTCGACGGTGCTGCCGCTGCCCGAGTAGGAGAAAAAGACGGTGCGCGCCCAGTCGAGCGGGCGGCCCACGGTGACATACTCGAGCGAGTCCAGGTCGCGCGCATCCCACTGCGCCCAGTCCCAAAAGGCGCCCGCGGCCGTCTGGGCCACATACTGCGAGGTGCCCAGGCCGTGCCCAGCCATGCCGGTGAACCCCTTGTCCACCAGCGTGCGCGCCAGCGCGGGGATCACGTCGCGGTTGAGCGCAAAGGTGCCCCGCAGCGCCTCGCCCTGGCTGCGGATGTCGCCATAGAGGTTGTAGGGGTGCGCCGTCTGCGGCGCGGTGCCCAGCGCCCGATACATGATCGGGTGCTCGGCGGTGCCCTCGATGGCCCGCTGCACGTCGCCCTCGACGCCCCACGCCTTGATGCGCTTGCCTGCCTCGCGCGTCTGCTGCGTCATCGCCGCCCTGCCTCTCTCCGGCTGCCTCGCCGGCTCTTGCTTGCGCGCGCTGTTGCCCTGGCGCGCTCTCTGTAGACCGATCGCGGCCATTATCGCTGCGCACCGGCCCCTGTCAACGGCGCCGCCCGGCTGCGGCCTCGATTCGCCGCCGCCGCCCGGTCGGGGTATCATCGACGCAACCAGCCACCACCTGCATGGAGTTGCCCTGTGACCGAGCCCGCCCTGCGCCTGTTGCTCGCCCGCCACGGCGCCACCGCCCTCAACCACGCCCACCGCATCATCGGCAGCAGCGACCTGCCCCTGAGCGCTGCCGGCCATCGGCAGGCCGAGCGCCTGGCCCGGCGGCTGGCCATCGAGCGGCCCGACGCCCTCTACACCAGCCCGCTGCGCCGCGCCGTCGAGACCGCCGCCCACGTGGCCGCGGCCTGCGGCCTGCCCGCCCGCGTCGACGAGCGCCTGCGCGAGATCGACTTTGGCGCCTGGGAAGGCCTCAGCATGGACGAGGTGGCGCAGCGCGACGCCGCTGCCCTGGCCGCCTGGCGGGCCGATCCGCTGGCGGCGCCCACCGGCGGCGAGCCGCCCGCGCAACTGCTGGCCCGCGTCGACGCGCTGCTGGCCGACCTGCAGGCCCGCCACGCCGGCCACGCCGTCGCCCTGGTGAGCCACGGCGGGCTCTTGCAGGCGCTCATCTTGCGGGCGCTGGGCCTGCCCTACCGCAACGACTGGCTGTTCTTGCTCTACAACGGCTCGCTCTCCGAGCTCTCGCTGGCGCCCGGCCGCCACACGGCCGTCTATCTCAACGACCACGCGCATCAGGGGCCGGCGCCCGCCTAGCGGCCGCCCCGGCCTCAGGCCAGCAGCACCGCCCTGAGCTGCTCGGCATAGGCGGCGCTGGCCTCGTCGCCGGTCACCAGCTCGATCTGCTCAGGCCCGCTCACGCCCAGGCCCAGCTCCACGGCGCGCGCCAACTGCTCCTGCTCGAACACGCGCCCGCGGCTGACTTCGGGCGTGGTGCCATACAGCCGCAGCAGCGCCACGCCCACCGCGTCGATGGCCACCCGATCGGTCGCCGCCAGCACCGCCTGCGCGTCCACCGTCGTGCCGCGGTCGGGCCCGCCGGTGGTGAACGCCTGCACGCCATCCATCACGATCAGCGCCGGCGCATAGGCCAGGTTGATCTCGGCGATCATGCGGCGCTGGTGGCGCGAGCCGTGCAGCTCGCTCATATAGTCGTGGCCGCGCCAGCGCTTGCCCGCAAACCCCACCGCGTTCTTGAGCGACAGCGTGAAATGCCCGCCGTAGCGGTGCGTCTTCAGGTTGCAGGTCTGCACCACCGTCTCGGCCGCGAGCAGCATCTTGGGCACGGGAAAACCCTTTTGCCAGTGCAGCCCCTCGGCCTCGAACAGCGTCCAGGCATCGTCGGGCAGCGTCTCGAACGCCACCGGCGCGATGCCATACGCGGCCAGCAGGTCGTCCACGCCCGTGTGCGCCATCACCAGGCGCGTGTCGCCCATGCCCGAGCGGTCGCCCAGGGCCAGCTCGCGCGCGCCCAGTTCGCGCAGCGCGTCGAGCAGCGCCCGCAGCGTGTCGTTGTGCGTCGAGCCCGGGCACGGGTCGGCGCTGTTGAAATTCGGCTTGACCAGCACCTGCCGCCCCGCCACGGGATTGACGCCCAGCAGCTCGATGGCCCGCCGCACGCCCGCGGCGCGGTCGGCCGTCTTGACCAGACTCACGCGTGCCATGTGCACCTCCTCGTCGATGCGAGCCGTCGGCGCCACGGCTGGCGTCGGCGCTGTGGATGTCGCTGCCGCAGACGTGGGCGCCGCTGTGTCCGGCGCGGTCGTGGCCGTCGACTCTTGCGCCGGCGTCGGCGCCGCAGCCGGCGTCTGCGCCACGGGCGCACAGCTCGACAGCGCCCCCGTGGCCGCCAGGCCGGCCAGCGCCGCCAGCCGTTGGATCACCAGGCGTCGCTTCATACGCTACCCTCACCACCCTCGCCACGTTTGACATATTGTACCACAGGCACAGTGCCCTGCGCCTAACCGCATGCCCATCGCCCCTTCATCGTCTCTACACAGCCTGCCGCTACCCTATAGATGCACGGCCAAGCATAGCCACCGTGCCACTCACCTTTAGGAGCGCGTGACATGAACAGACTCAGCAAGACCCTCACCGTGGTCCTCGCGTCGCTGGCGCTGGTCGCCGTGGGCAGCCTGCCGGCGTTGGCCCAGGAGCCCGCGTCGCCGCCCGACCAGCTCGCGCCCGACAGCGGCCGCTTGCCCGGCGCCCAACTGCGCCCCTGGCGCCTGGGGCGCGGCAGCGCCGTCTGGCCCGACGTGGCCGAGGAGATCGCCCAGGCCCTGGGCATGGACCTGGCCGACCTGCAGGCCAGGCTGCAAGACGGCGCCACGCTGGCCGACCTGGCCGACGAGGCCCACGTCGATCTGCAGAGCCTGTATGACCTGGCCCAGGACGCCCGTCAGGGCGACCTGCTGCAACGCCTCGGCGACGCGCTGGGCGCCGGCCGCCAGGGGCGCGGCACCGCCGACCTGCCCCTGCGCCTCAACGATGACGCCGAGCTGGCCGCTGCCGCCAAGGCGCTGGGCCTGACCGCCGACGAGCTCGAGCTGCAGCTCTGGGGCGGCCGCTCGCTGGCCGACCTGGCCGAGCGCGCCGGCGTCGAGCTGGCCGACGTGCAGGCCGCCATCCAGCAGGCGCGCCTCGACGCCCTGCGCACCCGCCTGCAGCAGGCGGTCGACGACGAGCGCATCACCCAAGAGCAGGCCGACTGGCTGCTGGTGGGCGCCGAGAACGGCTGGCTCAACGGCGCCGGCCTGTGGGCCTTCGAGCGCCCGGCGCCGCGCCTGTGGGGACTGGGCCAGCAGCCCGCCCAGCCGTGACGCTCCCCGCGACGGCCGCGGGGTTGACATAGATTCGCCGGCCCACGGCGCCCGGTCCGGCGCCCCCGGCGAGGCACTCGCGAAGCTGCGCGGCGGTTGAGCGGCTCGCCCCTCGACCCCCAGGGGGCGGCCCGCCACAGGCGGCCAACGCCTCTGGACCACCGGCCCCCGCGCAGCCCACATGCTCTCTCCTCCTCATGACAGGGCTCTCGCAACGCTGCGAGAGCCCTGCCGGCTGTCAGCCCCCTCTGCGGCGCGACATGGCGGCCGCACCGCTTCTTCATACTCTCTTCATCGTCGTGCCGTACACTCTCCACGACACGAACCGTTGAGGAGCAGATGCGATGACCAGACGGAGCAGCAGGCGCAGACGTTGGTGGCTCGTCATCGCCCTGGTGGCGGCGCTGGCCGGCGGCGGCTACTACCTCTATCACCTTACGCAGCAACGACAGCAGCAGGCCGCCGCCGAGACGACCCTGCAGACCACCCGCGCCCGCACGGGCGACCTGGTCATCTCGGCCACCGCGGCCGGCACGGCCATCTCGGCGCAGACCCTCGCGCTCGGCTTTGCCACCGAGGGCGAGCTGCTCGAACTGCAGGTGGCCGCGGGCGACCGCGTGGCCGCCGGCGACCCGCTGGCGCGCATCGACGACCTGGCGGCGCGCATGGCCGTGGCCGCCGCTGAAAAGGCCGTCACCTCGGCGCAGGTGGCCCTCGAGCAGGCCCAGCAAGACCTCGCCGACCTGACCGACCCCGCCAGCGTCGACCTGCTCGAAGCCCAGGCCGCCGTGGCCAGCGCTCAAGAGAGCCTCGCCACCCTCGAGGCCGGCCCGACTGCCGCCGAGCTCGCCGCCGCCCAGGCCGCCGTCGTCGTGGCCCAGGACGCCTACGACACGCTCGTCGCGCGGCCCGACGCCGACCAGGTCACCGAGGCGCGCCTCAACCTCGAGCAGGCCAAGAACAGCCTCTGGTCGGCGCAGATGAACCGCGACGCCCAGGGCGGCCGTGGCACCGACACCGCCGCCTATGACGCCGCCCAGGTGAGCGTGCTCAACGGCGAGATCAGCGTGCAAAAGGCCGAGCTGGCCTATGCCGCCGCCCAGCAGCCCGCCACCCAGGCCGAGCTCGAGAACGCCCGCGCCACGCTGCTCAAAGCCCAGCAGGCCCTGGCCGACCTGCAGCGCGGCCCCGCCGCCGCCGAGCTCGCCAGCGCCGAGGCCAACCTGGCCCGCGCTCAGGACGATCTCGCCGGCCTCACCGTGGGCGCCGACGCCGTGGCGCTGGCCGCCGCTCAGGCCGCCGTGCGCCAGGCCGAGCTGACTCTCGAAGAGGCCAACCTCGCCGTCGAGCAGGCCCAGAACGATCTGGCCAACACCGCCCTCACCGCGCCCATCGCCGGCACCATCACCGCCATCGACGCCCAGGTGGGCGATCTGGTGGGCGGCAGCGGCGCTCAGGCCATCATCACCCTCGAGGATCTGACCCCCCCCCTGGTCGAGGTCTATGTCGACGAGAGCGACCTGGGCAACCTGGCGGTGGGCTATGAGGCCGAGCTGGTGTTCGACGCCCTGCCCGACCAGCTCTTTACCGGCGCCGTCTCTGAGGTCGACCCCACCCTCACCGTGGTCAGCAACATGAGCGTCATGCGCGGCGTCATCACCCTCAACCCCGAGTCGTTCGCCAAGCCCCAGGGCCTGCTGGTGGGCATGAACGCCACCGTCGACATCATCGGCGGCCGCGCCCAGAACGCCGTGTTGGTGCCCGTCGAGGCGCTGCGCGACCTGGGCGACGGCCAGTACGCCCTGTTCGTCGTCGAGGACGGCGAGCCCCTTTTGCGCGCCGTCACCGTCGGCCTGCAGGACTATACCTACGCCGAGATCACCTCGGGCCTGACCGCGGGCGAGGTGGTCAGCACCGGCATCACCGAGGTGAGCCGATGACCGCCCAGCCCGCCATCGACATCGCCGGCCTCACCAAGGTCTATCAGATCGGCGAGGTCGAGGTGCACGCCCTGCGCGGCATCGACGTGCGCATCGAGCCCGGCGAGTTTGTCTCCATCATGGGGCCGTCGGGCTCGGGCAAGAGCACGCTCATGAACATCATCGGCTGCCTCGACCACCCCACCAGCGGCAGCTACCGCCTCGATGGCGAGGACGTCAGCGAGCTCGACCGCAGCGACCTGGCGCGCATCCGCAACCGGCGCATCGGCTTTGTGTTCCAGTCGTTCAACCTGCTGGCGCGCACCACGGCCCTCAAGAACGTGATGCTGCCCATGATCTATGACCCCCACAACCGCCTGCCCAAAGCCGAGCGCGTGGCGCGCGCCAGCGCGGCCCTCGCGGCCGTGGGCCTGGCCGACCGCATGGAGCACGTGCCCGCCGAGCTGTCGGGCGGCCAGCGCCAGCGCGTGGCCATCGCCCGCGCGCTCATCAACGACCCCGTCATCGTGCTGGCCGACGAGCCCACCGGCAACCTCGACACCCACTCGGGCCAGGAGATCATGGCCATCCTCGACGAGCTAAACGCCCGCGGGCGCACCATCGTCATGGTCACCCACGAGGCCGAGATCGCCGCCCACGCCCTCCGCACCATCCACCTGCGCGACGGCCTCATCGAGACCGTGGTGCACAACGGCCACCCCGTCAACGGCTCGCCGCAGGAGGCGCCTCATGAAGCTGTCTGAGATCCTCGCCGTGGCCTGGGAGGGCCTGGTCACCAACAAGCTGCGCGCCCTGCTCACCATGCTGGGCGTCATCATCGGCGTGGCCGCGGTGATCATCATGATGGCCGTCTCGGCCGGCACCGAGGCCACCATCGCCGAGCAGATCAACAGCCTCGGCGCCAACCTGATCTTTGTCAACAGCGGCATGATGCGCATGATGCCCGGCCAGGCCCCCCAGGGCGGCCTGGTGTACGATGACGCCGAGGCCATCGTGCAGAGCATCCCCAGCGTGGTGGGCTTTGCCGTCGAGCAGCAGACCAGCGCCACCGTCGAGTATGGCAACGTCTCGCTCGACGACATCACCGTGCTGGGCACCACGCCCGACTTTCCCTCGGTGCGCGACGTGGCCGTGGCCAGCGGCCGCTTTGTCAACCAGAGCGACCTGGACCACACCGCGCGCGTGGCCGTGCTGGGCGCGTCGGTGGCCGAGGAGCTGTTTGGCAGCACGGGCGCGGCCGGCGGCGACCCCATCGGCGCCCGCATCACCGTGGGCGACGAAAAGCTCACCGTCATCGGCGTCATGGCCCCCAAGGGCACCGTCGCCGGCATGGACTGGGACGCGCGCGTCTACACGCCCATCACCGTGGTGTTCAAAAAGTTCCTGCCCTCGCGCTTTAGCGCCATGATGGGCGACAGCGTGCGCACCATCTACCTGCAGGCCGCCAGCCCGCAGGTGATCGACGACACCATCTTGCAGGTGCAACTGCTGCTGGCGCGGCGCCACGGCGTGTCGCTCGACAGCGCCGATTTCACCGTGCGCACCCAGCAGGACATCATCTCGACGCAAGAGGCCACCACCGAGGCCTTTCGCAACCTGCTGGGCTGGGTGGCCGGCGTCTCGCTGATCGTCGGCGGCATCGGCATCATGAACATCATGATCGCCTCGGTCACCGAGCGCACCCGCGAGATCGGCATCCGCCAGGCGGTGGGCGCCACCGAGAACGACGTTCGTCTGCAGTTTCTGGCCGAGGCGCTGATGCTCAGCCTGGTGGGCGGCCTGCTCGGCGTGCTGGCCGGCGTGGGCGGCTCGTGGGTGTTTGCCCGCCTGGGCGACATGCGCACCGTGGTGGCGCCCGGCTCCATCGGGCTGGCCTTTAGCTCGGCGGCCCTCATCGGCATCTTTTTCGGCTACTATCCCGCCAACCGCGCCGCGCAACTCGACCCCATCGAGTCGCTGCGCCATGAATAGCATCCGCAGGGAGACACCCATGCCCAAGCTCGCCACCGCCCTCATCGCGCTCACCCTGGCCCTGGCGCTGACCGCCTGTCGAGCGGGCGCGCCAACCGCCACGCCCGCCGCCAACGGCGCCCTGCCCGCCAACTATGACGGCGCGCTGCCCCCTCTCTCGCAACTGCTGGTGGGCACCTTCCGCCTCGAGGGGCAGCCGCAGGCCGTCACCGCCGAGCAGGCGCCGCAGCTCGCGCTGCTGTGGCGCGGCTACCGCGCCCTCAGCCAGAGCGACGCCACCGCCCCCCTCGAACTGCAGAGCCTGCAAAAGCAGCTCTATGAGGCCATGACCGCCGAACAGCTCGAGGCCATCGCTGGGCTGCGCCTCACCGCGCAGGATATGATGGCCCTCATGGCCGAGCAGGGCGTCGAGGCCGGCGCGGGCGCCTCGGCGCAGCTCACCGACGAGCAACGCGCCCGCATCGAGGCGCTGCGCCAGGCCGGCGCGTCGCAGGGCGGCGGCGCCTGGCAGGGCCGCGGCGAGGGCGTCAGGCCCGACGGCGGTGGCGGTGGCGGCGTCGTCATTCAGCAGGGCGGCCCGCCCCCCGAGATGGGCGCTATGGGCGGCCCCTTTGGCGGCGCCTTTGGCGCCGCCGGCGCCGAGCAGGGCGCCGAGGCCGCCACGCTCCGCAACCGCGCGATGGTGCCCAGCGGCCTGTTGGATAAACTGATAGCACTCCTGGAGAGCAAATAGCCGCTAGAGGAGGTCAACGTGAGCAGCAAGACCGTGATGATCGTCGACGATGAAGAGCGCCTGCGCGCGCTGGTGCGCACCTACCTCGAGCGCGAGGGCTATCGCGTGCTGGCCGCCGCCAACGGCCGCGAGGCGCTGCGCCTCGCCCGCACCGAAAAGCCCGACCTGATCATCCTCGACATCATGATGCCCGAGATGGACGGCTATGAATTTATGCGCGCCCACCGCGCCGAGCACCTGCCCGGCGCCATCATCATGCTCACCGCGCGCGTCGACGACGCCGACGCCGTGCTGGGCCTGGAACTGGGCGCCGACGACTATGTCACCAAGCCCTTTAGCCCCCGCGTGCTGGTGGCCCGCGTGCGCGCCGTGCTGCGGCGCACCGGCGCCCAGCCGCCCGCCGCCCAGGTGTTGCGCGCCGGCGCGGTGGTGGTCGATCGCTCGGCCCATGCCGTCACCGTGGGCGGCCACAGCATCGACCTCACCCCGTCCGAGTTCGACCTGCTCTCGGCGCTCATCTCGGCGCCCGGCCGCGTGTTCAGCCGCGCCCAGCTCCTCGAGCAGGTGCAGGGCGTGGCCTACGAGGCCTATGAGCGCACCATCGACGTGCACATCAAGAACCTGCGCGCCAAGCTCGAGGATGACCCGCGCTCGCCGCGCTACATCGAGACCGTCTATGGCGTCGGCTACCGCTTTGCCGAGCCGAGTGAGGCCGCCTGATGCGCCGCACGTCGCTGCTGGTCAAGCTGGCCATCGCCTTTGTGGCCGTCGCCCTGGCGGGGCTGGCGCTGGTGGCGCTCTACGTCTACCGCACCACCGTGGGCGAGTTCAGCACCTTTATGGTGGCCCACAACCGCGGCGACATCGTGGCGCGCTGGGCCGAATACTATCGCGAGCACGGCAGTTGGCAGGGCGTCGAGCTGGAGCTGGTGGCCCCGGCGCCGCCGCCCGATGCGGCCGGCAGCGTCACGCTGCGTCAGCCACAGGCCTCTGACTGGATCGTGCGCAGCCGCGTGGCCGTGGTCGACGCCGACGGCCGCGTGATCATCGCGGGGCAGGGCTTTGAGCTGGGGCAGGCCGCGCCGCGCACGCTGGTGCGCGATGGTGTGCCCATCATCGTCGACGGGCACGTGGTGGGCCGCCTGCTGCTCGGCTTTAGCCCAACCGACGCCCAGACGCCGCCCGACCGCTTCTTGCGGCGCTTTAGCATGGCGCTGTTGCTGGGGGGCGGCGCCGCCGCGCTGCTGGCGGTGGTGCTGGGCGTGGCGCTGGCCACCTCGCTCACGCGCCCGCTGCGCGAGCTGCGCACCGCCGCCGAGGCCGTCTCGCGCGGCGAGCAGGTGCAGCCCATCCCCGTGCGCACCCGCGACGAGCTGGGCGAGCTGGCCGCCTCGTTCAACCTGATGACCGCCGAGCTGGGCCGCTCGCAGCAGCTCCGCCGGCAAATGACCGCCGACATCGCCCACGAGCTGCGCACGCCGCTGACCCTCATCCTGGGCCATGCCGAGGCGGTGGCCGACGGCGTCATGCCCGCCGACAACGACACCATCGGCATCATCTATGACGAGGCGCAGCGCCTCTCGCGCGTCGTCGACGACCTGCGCACCCTCTCGCTGTCCGACGCCGGCGAGCTCTCGCTGGTCACCCAGCCGGTGCGCCCGCGCGCGCTGCTCGAATCGGCCGCGGCCGCCCACCGCGTGGCCGCGCAAGAGGCCGGCGTGACGCTGGCCGTCGACGCCGAGGAGAGCCTGCCCGCCGTCGAGGCCGACCCCGACCGCATCTTGCAGGTGCTGCACAACCTGCTGAGCAACGCCCTGCGCTACACCGACGCCGGCGGGCGCATCGTGCTCAGCGCCCGCGCCCACGAGCAGGGCGTGCTGCTGGCCGTCAGCGACAACGGCCGCGGCATTCCCCCCGACGAGCTGGACAGGGTGTTCGAGCGCTTTTACCGCGGCGACCGCTCGCGCCACCGCGATGAGGGCGGCTCGGGCCTGGGGCTCACCATCGCGCGCTCGCTGGTCGAGCGCCACGGCGGCCACATCTGGGCCCAGAGCGAGCCCGGCCAGGGCGCCACCTTCCTGTTCACCCTGCCGGCCGCTCAATAGCAGAGGGCGGGCCTAACGCCCGCCCTCGTCCACGCCACGTGCGCCCTCAGCGCAGCCCTGATGGAATGCCCGCTTCGCACGGCACGCCCGTCTGGCAGAGCCCGCAGCCATAGCCCTGAAAGCCATAGTGCGCCGCCACATGCGCGCGTGTGCTGCCCACATAGGCGCCACAGACCCGCTTGTCGTGGCCGTCGCGGCTCAGCGCGCCGGCGGGGCAGCGGTCGATGCAGGCGCCGCAGGTGCCGCGCGCATAGTGCAGGCAATAGGCGTGGTGGTCGCTGTAGGGGCGCAGCGTGGGCGGCAGCGCGATCTGCGCCACCACCGAGCCCACGCGCATCGCCTTGCCCACCGGCGTGATCAGCCCATCGCACAGCCCAAACGTGCCCAGCCCGGCGGCATAGGCCATGTGCCGCTCTGACCAGTTGCTGGCCAGCATAAAGCGCGCCGAGTCGCGCGTGGCAAACCCCGGCAGCAGCGCGGGCGCCGCCGCCGCGTGGCCGGCCGCCTCGAGGACGCGCACCACCTCGCGGCGCAGGTGGTCGTTGAACTGCTCGCCATAGATGCGCGCGCGCGCCCACCGCTCGGGCGGATAGGCCGTGGCCTGCCGGCTGTCGGCCCGCGTGGCCGCCGTCTGCGGCAGCACCCAGCAGATCACCGTCAGGCTGGCGGGGTCGCTGCCGCCCAGCTCGGGGTGTGCCAGCGCCAGCGCCTCGGCCGGCGTCCAGTGATACGGCCCCACGTGCTCTTTGTAGGCGGCGAACAGCGGATCGTCGCCGGCGGCATAGCCCACCAGCGGCTCGCCCCAGGCGCGTTCGTCGCCCCAGCCCGCTGCCCGCTCGCCGGGGGGCGCCAGGCGGTTGGCCGGCCCATCGCAGATGGCCCGCACCAGCGCGCGCACCCGTTCGCCGGCCTCGCCGCCCGTCAAGGCTGCCACCATCTCACGCCTCCTGATGCACCAGCGCGCCCTCGCCATACACCGCCAGGGGATAGCTCTGCAGCGAGAAGGGGTCGCCGCTCCAGCACACGAACGAGGCCCACTTGCCCGGCGCCAGCGTGCCCAGCACGTCGTCCACGCCCAGGATGGCTGCGTTCTGCCGCGTGATGATCTCGAGCGCCGCCTGCTTGCTCAGCCCCACGCGCAAGAACCAGCGCAGCGTCAGCAGCAGCGTGCGCTGCAAGATCACGGGGTGGTCGGTCATCAGCCCGAAGGTGACGCCCGAGTTGACCAGATAGGCCAGGTTGCGCCAGCTCTCGTGCTTGAGCTCGACCTTGTAGGCCAGCGAGTCGAGCGGGCCGTACACCACGGGGATGCCGCGCCTGGCCAGCTCGCGGTAGGTGCGGTCGTCGTGCACGTCGCCGGTGTGCTCGATGACCACGTCGAGCCCAAACTCGTCGACAAAGCGCAGCAGCGCCGCCACGTCGTCGGACTTGTGCACGTGCACGCGCAGCCGCTGCTCGCGCCTGAGCAGCGCCCGCAGCACCGTCTCGTCGGCGGAGTACCTGGGCGGCTCGCCCTCGCCGCCGGCCGCCACGGCCGCCTCGGCGGCCAGCTTGGCGCGCACGTCGTGCAGCTTGGCCCGCAACATGGCCAGCGCGCCCATGCGCGTGTAGGGGCGCGTGCCCTTCCAGTCGCGCACGCCCATGGGGTTGTAGCCAAAGGCCGCCTTGATGCCCGCCCGGCGCACCAGCGCCTCGTTGGTGTTGCTGGCATAGTTGCGGATCACCGCCGAATCGCCGCCGATGATGTTGCCGCTGCCCGGCAGCACGCAGGCATACAGCACGCCCGCCTCGATCGACTCGCCAAAGGCGGCGTCGTCCATCTGGATCGAGTCGAGCACATCGGCGTGGGCCAGCATGGCGTCCATCTGGTCGTTGGCCTCGGCCTCGGCGCCGGGCTCGCCCGAGCGGATCAGCCCGATGTGGCTGTGGGCGTCGATGAACGCCGGCGTCACCACCGGGTAGACCGGCCCCGTGGCCGCGCCCTGGCCCACCGTCGCAATCCGGTCGCCCTCCCACGCCAGCGTCGCGTCCGCGATCACCCCTGTGCCTGTGTACAACGTCGCCGCACGAATCGTCTGCATCTGGCGCCTCCTCATCGCAATGGCGCGATTCTAGCGCAGCGCGCGCCACCGCGCCAGCCGCGCCCACACCGCATTTGCGCCCTTCATAGAACGTTCATTCTATTGCACTGCGCTGGTTTGTGGGCTATACTGGACGAGCGTCAAATCTTGCGCTCGTCTGTGTCCGTTTGGAGCGCCATGCTTGTGTACCCAAGGAGGGGTGCCGATCATGAGAAAAGCCCTAACCATCCTGATGATCGCGGTCATCGTCATGCTGGCCGCAGCGCCCCTGGCCTCGGCCAACGGCGGCACCACCATGGTGGTCAACTCGCCGTTGGGCCTCAGCCTGCGCCAAAAGGCCGGCCTGGGCCAGCCGCTGGTGGCCGTCATGCTCAACGGCGAAAAGGTCACCCTGCTGCAAAAGTCGATCTGGAAGCAGGGCATCGAGTGGGCCAAGGTCGAGTTCAGCCGCTACGGCTACACCTACACCGGCTTTTGCGCCGCCGCCTATCTCAAGAGCTATGGCGGCTATCCCGAGCCGGTCGATAGCTGGGATGAAGGCGAGGGCTGGAAGGTGATGTCGCCCGACGGCCTGCGCCTGCGCAGCGGCGCCGGCCTGGCGCACTATGCCGTGCGCATCGTGCCCTATGGCACGATTCTCAAGCCCACCGCCGCCGCCACCGTCGCCGCCGATGGCTACACCTGGCGTCAGCTCAAGTACGGCGGCGCCAAGGTGTGGGCCGCGCAGGAGATGCTCAAGCACGTCACGTCCGAGTAATCGCCGGCGCCACGCCCACCTCAAGCCACATCACGGCCCCGTCAGGCGCAGCCACGCTGGCCTGGCGGGGCCGCCCATCTCTGCCCGCCCACAGGAGCCGACCATGCACCCCCTCGCCTGGGCCGCGCTGACGCTGGCCCTCGCCGCCCTGGCCTGGCTGGGCCGCCGCTCGCTCCACACCGGCCTCGACCTCGTCCGCAGCGTCCTCGCCGGCCTCGTCTGGCGACGCCGCCACCCGCGCCGCGCCCTGGGCGTGCGCCCGGCGGCCGACGTGCGCACCGCGCTCGACGTCTTTGCCCCCGTCGACGACGCGCCCGGCGGTCGCCCGGTGATCATCTACCTGCACGGCGGCGGCTGGAACAGCATGCGGCGACCGCTCTTTGCCTGCAGCGCGCGCCAGTGGGTGCGTCTGGGGCTGGTGGCCGTGGTGCCCGACTATACCCTCTACCCCCGCGCCCGCTACCCGCAGATGGCCGACGAGTGCGCCGCCGCCGTCGCCTGGGCGCTCGAGCATGGCGCGGAGTATGGCGGCGATCCCCGGCGGGTCTATCTGTTCGGCCACTCGGCGGGCGCGCATCTGGGCGGGCTGGTGGCCTATGACCCGCGCTGGCTGGCGCGCTATGGCCACGCGCCGCGCGAGCTGGCCGGCTTTATCGGCAGCAACGGCGTGTACGACGCCGTCGCCGAGTATGACCTGTGGGTGCGCCGCGTGCCGTGGAGCCGTGGCCGCGGCGTGCTGTGGCAGGTGCTGGGCGCCTCGCGCGACGGGCTGGCCGCGGCCTCGCCCGTGCGCTACGTCACCCCCGAGGCGCCGCCCACGCTGCTGCTGCACGGCGAGATCGACCGCGTGGTGCCCGTGCGCATCGGCCTGGCCCTGCGCGACGCGCTGCAGGCCGCCAACGTGCCGGTGGTGTGGCGCTGCTACCCGCGCCTGGGGCACATCGACGCCCTCTTTCGCGCCGCGGCGCGGCCCCACGCGCCGCTCAACAGAGACATCCTGGACTTTATCCGGTGGCGGCCGTCGGCCTAGTGCCGCACGCCCTCTTGCAGCGCAAAGGCCACTTCCACCAGCAGGGCGATCAGCAGCAGCACCAGCGCCGTGCCCAGCCGCAAGAAGCCCAGCAACTGCAGGGCCATCATCACGCCGGTGGCAATGGCCGCCAGCAGCCCCTGTCGCACGGCCCGCGCCAGGTCGCCGCTGCGCCCCAGCGAGCGCCCCACCCGCTGGTGAAACAGGTACGACAGCGGCGTGGCCGTCAACACCACCGCCGCCGCCCAGATGGCCAGGAAGGTGTACTGCGCCCGCGAGTCGGGGTAGGTGCTGTTCACCAGATAGATCAGGCCCACCCAGCAGACCAGCCCGAGCAGCAGGAACACGACCATCAGGGTGCTGTTGCGCATCGCCACCTCCTGCGCGCCAGTCTAGCGCAAACGAGCGCCGCCGCCAACGGCCCGGCTCGCCTGGTCAGGTGGCCAGCCCGCAAATCCCCCACCTGCCGAGCGCCATCGGCCACGCGACCGCGTATAGTGGTTGATGGTGAGCCTGGAACCGTGGGAGAGCCTGCTATGACCGTCGACCGCCACTACCCCGACCTGTTCGACCGCTCCATCCGCGACCTCTTGCGCGACGCCCTGCGCCTCAGCGCCGGCAGCCGCGAGATGGCCGCGTTTGTGGCCCGCGCCGCCGCCTGGCATCGCCGCTCTGCCCGCCGACGCGTCCGTTGGGCCCAGCGGGGCGTGCCCGTGCCCGCGCTGCTGATCTATTCGATCACGAAAACGTGTAACCTGCACTGCCGCGGCTGTTATGCCCACGCCCAGACGCGCGCCCCCGAGCCCGAGCTGACCGACGCCGAGCTGCTGCGCGTGGCCGACGAGGCCGCCGAGCTGGGCGTGTCGATCTTGATGCTGGCCGGCGGCGAGCCGCTCACGCGGCCGGTGCTGTTCGAGCTGGCCGCACGCCATCCGCAGATCGCCATGCCGGTGGTCACCAACGGCCTGCTGATCGACGACGCGACCATCGCCCGCTTTCAGGCCCACCGCAACCTGATCCCCGTGATCAGCCTCGAGGGCCACGCCGGCGAGACCGACGACCGCCGCGGCGCGGGCGTGCACGCCTATCTGCTGGGCGTCATCGCCAGGCTGCGCGTTGCCGGCCTGTTCTACGGCGCGTCGCTCACCGTCACCCAGGCCAACTATGACCTGCTGACCTCGCCCGCCTATGCCCGCGAGCTGGCCGACCTGGGCTGCCGCCTCTTTTTCTACGTGGAGTATGTGCCCATCGAGCCGCACAGCGAAGAGCGCTGCCTCACCGCCGAGCAAAAGGCGGGCCTGCCGCCGCGCCTCGACGTGCTGCGCCGCGACCTGCCCGGCCTGTTCGTGGCCCTGCCCGGCGAAGAGGAGCTCTTTGGGGGCTGCCTGGCCGCGGGGCGCGGCTTTTTGCACATCAGCGCCGAGGGCCGCGTCGAGCCCTGCCCCTTTGCGCCCTATTCCGACGTCAGCCTGCGCCAGATGCCCTTGCGCCAGGCCCTGCAAAGCGACCTGCTGCGCGCCATCCGCTCCAGCGACGTGCACCTCTCCGAGACCCAGGGCGGCTGCGCTCTGTGGGTGCACCGCGAGTGGGTCGAGTCGTTGCTGGCCCAGCCGCAAGAGGCCTGACGCCCTACGCCCGGCCCGGCCGCCGCTCCACGCGGGCGGCGGCCGCCAGCAACGCCAGATCGGCCAGCCAGATGACCACCTGCGCCCCCAGATAGGCGCTGCGCAGCGCCCCGCCCAGCAGATAGTGCCCGCCCGGCGCCAGCGTGCTCAACAGCGTCAGCCCAAACAGCCCCCCGGCAGCCACGCGCCAGCGCGCATCTTGCGCCGCCGCCGACAGGCGCCACAGCGCCACCAGCGGCAGCCACAGCAGCAGGTCGTCATACCAGCGGTGATAGGCCCACAGCCGCGCCACGATGGCCGCCACGCCCGCCAGCAGCCAGAGATCGGCCGCGCGCCGCCACCAGCACCAGCCCAACAGCGCCAGCAGCAGCGCCAACGAGGCCGGCAGCAGCGCGCCCTCGAGGCCCAGCCGGCCCAGCAGCCCGTGCAGGTTGCTCACGCCGCGCTCGGCGGCCACCACCGCGCCACGGCTCAGCCATTGCTGCAGCAGCGCGGCCAGCCCCTCGGGCTGAAAGGACGCCGCCAGCCACGTCAACCCCGCATACAGCGCCGCCGTCAGCGCCAGGGGCCGCAGCCGCCGGCCCGCCGCCAGCACAACGCACAGCAGCGGCGCCGTGACCGTCGGCTTGAACAACGAGGCCGTCAACAGCGCCGCGGCCGCCAGATCATGCCGCCAGCTCGCCCCGCTCTGCAGCAGCAGCAGCGCCCCCAGCAGCGCCGCCAGCACGCCCAGGATCGCCTGCCCGTTGCCGATGGCCGCACCACTGGCATACATCGCCGCGGCCAACAGCGCCAGCACGGCGCGCTCGCCCGGCCCAGACGCTGCGCCTTGCTCGGCCCCCAGCCGCACCGCCAGCCGACCCAGCCACGCCAGCAAGGCCGCCGACGCCGCCGCCCACAGCCAGCGCGCCGCGCTCAGCGGCAGCCGGCCGACCCAGGGCCACAGCAGCGCATAGCTGGCCGGCGGATACACCGCCACCTGCCACGCGGCATACACCGGCTCGCCGGCGAACCAGGCGCGCACCTCGCGCCAGCGCAGCGCCAGATCCACCGCGCCCTGCGGCGAGGTGGACCAGAGCGGCGCGCCGCCCAGCGTCAGCCGCCAGAACTGGTAGCCGAGCCAGGGCGCCGCCACGGCCAGCATCGCCGCGGCGAGCCACCGCAGCGTGCGCTCGCGGCGCGCCAGCCACCAGGCCTCGGCGGCCTCGGCCGCGCCCGTCAGCCCGTCTCGGCACCGCAAAGGCATTGACATCGCCTCCTGCAGGGCAGTATAATATCTTTGCTCTGAGTTCAGCCACCAAACGAGGTGTTACGATGAAACGTGTGCTCTTACCCTTGCTGTTGGCGGTGGCATTGCTGCTGCTCACGCCCCTGGCCGCCTCGGCCGACGCCGTCACGGCCACCGTGCAGGCGCCCAAGGGGCTCAACCTGCGCGAGAACCCCGGCCTGAATGAGCCCATCCTGCTCGGCCTCTACGACGGCGAGACCGTGTCCATCCTCGACGGCCTCAGCACCGCCATCTACTCCAACGGCGTGCGCTGGGTCGAGGTGGGCGTCTGGCGTTGGGGCTACTGGTACACCGGCTACTGCGCCTTTGCCTACCTGAATCAGTATGGGGCCTACGGCGGCTACCACGAGCCCAAGGGCGAGTGGACGGGCCCCGATGGCCTCAAGGTCACCGCCGGCGCGCTCAACCTGCGCTGGGGCCCGGGCCTGGTGTATGGCATCGGCCGGGTGGTGCCCTATGGCACCGTGCTCGAAAAGACCGCCGCGGCCACCGTGGCCGCCGACGGCTACACCTGGCAACAGGTGGACGTGGGCGGCGGCCTGTGGGGCGCCAACACCTGGCTCACGGCGCTGCCCTGAGCGAGCTCTTTGAGGCGTAGCGTTCGCGCTGCGCGGCACTTCCCCCCCTTCTAGCGGGCGGCGATCAGCACCGATCGCCGCCCGCCGTCTATCACGGCGCGCGCCGGCCCGTGCGCGGATCGTACCCCGCGGCCAGCAGCAGCGCATCGAGCCCGTCGGCCAGCGCGTCGATGGCGCCCAGCAACCCCGCTGCGCCCGCCGCGCTCGCGGCCGACGCGCTCGCGGCCAACGCGCTCGCGCCCAACACCGCGGCCACATCCGCGGCCAGCTGCGCCGGCCGACGCTCGCATTGCGCCTGCGCCGTGGCCACCAGCCGCTTTTCGCCGGGATGCAGCTCGCGGTTCAGCGCGAACAGCACGTCGAAATAGCTGGCCAGCAACGCCGCCACGCGGTGGTTGACGCTGACGCCATCGCCGCGCGCCAGCGCCTTCACGATCTGCGCGCGGTAGCAGGGGATGGCGTCGCGCAGCAGCGGGTGGTTCCTGGCGATGATGGCGTCGGCCAGCGCCTGCGGATAGGCCGCCTGCGCGCGGGCCTGCAGCCGCGCCAGCCAGCCGTCGCGATCGAACAGCGGCAGCATGTGGCGCAGCGTGCGCCAGTGGCAGGTGCTATAACCCACGCTGGGCTCGTGGTGCGTCAGCACGCGCTCGAGCTGCTCGCCGATCCAGCGTGCGTCCCAGTAGACCACGTCCACCTCGACGCCCGCGGCGCTGAACCAGGCGTCGCCCGGGTCCCAGTAGTGCAGGTCCAGCTCGACGCGGCCGCCATCGCCCAGCGCGGCCACCATGGCGCGCCGCGCCGCCAGGGGCGGCTCGCCGGCGGTGAACACGTACAGGTCCAGGTCCGAGCCGGGCCCGACCGCGCCCGCCGCCACCGAGCCCCCGGCCGCCACGGCCTGCACCTCGGCCAGGGCGCTGAAACGCCGGGCCAGCTCGCGCGCCAGCGCAAGGTGCGCCGCCCCGCCCTCAGCCGCCATAGTGCGGGCGCTCGCGCTGCTCTTGCCAGTAGGCGTCGACGCCCACCGCGGCCATGCGTTGGTTGGCCCGCAGCCACGCCTCACGCAGGTGCTCGCCAAAGGCGCCGCTCGACGCCACCCGCTCGCACGGAAAGTCGTCGCACTGCCAGCACCAGTCGAGCCCGCGCTCAGCCGCGCACGGCCCCACCGGGCAGTCGGGCATGGGGCAACCGCCGTCATGGCAGCCCGCGCAGCCCCACTCGGCCAGGTGCGTCAGCACCCGCTCGAACGCGGGATACTCGGCCAGCGCCGCGTCCCACGCGCTGAACGCCGCCGCCATGGGGCCAAAGCCCTGCAGCCAGCGGATCAGCCCGCGGCTGTGTTGGGCCACCGGCCCGCCGGTGAACGCCGGACAGGAATAGCACACCAACCCGCAGGGCGCGATATAGCGCCGCAGCTCTTCAGGCGTTGTCATGGCCATCTCCTCGGTCGGCCCCACAGTGGGCCGCCTCACCTTCGAGCATACGGCGCAGCCGCCCGGCGCGCAAGCCCCCCCACCCCGCGCGCCGAGCGCTGCTCAACCCGGCTAGCGCCAGCGGGCCTTGCCCTGCTCGTCAGCGCCCGGCCGTGGCTGGCAGGCCTGCCACAGCCCATACTGGGCGCGCTGCCTGTTGCTCCTGCAAAAGCGCCGCTCTTGGGCCCTGACGCACAGGCGCAGCCCCAGCAGCATCGCGCCCGCCACCGCCAGCCGACCCACCACGCCCATCCCCACCACAGTCGCCCACATCGCACACCCCCCCCAGAACCCCCCGCAGAAACCGTGTAGGCGAGCGCTCGCCGTCCCCAGGTGGCGGCGCCCACGCTCAACAGTCGCTAGACATCGCGCCTGCCGCGACAACGCGGATAGTTCTCGCAGCCCCAAAAGGCCTGCCCGGCATACCTGCCGCGCGCCGCCCGACGCAGCACCATCGTGGCGCCGCAGCGCGGACAGGGCGGCGCCTCGCCGCCGCCCAGCGTGGGCGCCGTCGATTCCATGGCGCCGCCAATGGGGCCGGTCGCGACCGACCCGCTCGCAGCGGCCGGGGCCGTTGTCGACCACAGCCGGCTGGCCCGCCACAGGCGCTCGCCCAGCTCGGCGGCGGCATAGGTGCGCTGGGCCGGCACCCGCACCAGCTCGAGGCCCGCCTGGGCCAGCGCCCCATCGACAAAGCGATCGCGCTCTACGCGGCGCGCCTGCTGGTGCGAGCTATCGTCCAGCTCCACCGCCAGCAGCGGGCGCAACGTCTGCCGGTCGCACAGCACATAGTCCAGGTGCTTGCGGTTGATGCGGTTCCACATCAGCCACTGCGCGCGGCCGGCCGCGCGGGGCGCATAGAGCAGGTCGCCCAGGTTGACCTTGGCCAGCACCACCGCCCAGTCGGCGCTCACGTGCGCCAGCACATGGTAAAAGCTGGCCTCGGCGGGCGAGAGGAAATCGTCGCGCAGGCGATAGGGGTGCGCCGGCGTCGAGCCCGCCAGCCTGCCCGAGTGGTCGTTGCGCGGGCGACCATCCGATCGGCCCTGACGCAGGCGCCGCGTGACGATGTCCACCGTCGCCTTGAGCACGCCCAACAGAAACAGCACCCAAAGAATCTTGTCGTACGAGCCCAACAACCGTTCGTTCATCCTGCACTCGCGGCTCTACGGCTATCCTGTAACCCAATCTGGCGTATTTTATGCGAGGTTTATCATACGTGCAAATCACGCCCTCGCACGTTGCGCTGGCGTCCGAGGCCCACTGCGGCTATCATATATGGTACCATTCGCAGGAGGACGCACCATGCAGATCGGATTCATCGGCGTGGGCACCATGGGCGAGCCCATGGCCGCCAACCTGCTCAGGGCCGGGCACGCGGTGGCCGTGCTGGCGCACCGCAACCGCGCCCCCGTCGAGCGCCTGCTGGCCCTGGGCGCCACCGAGGCCGTCAGCGCTGCCGCGCTGGCCGCGCAGGTGGAGCTGCTCTTTACCTGCCTGCCCAACGACGCCATCGTCGAGCAGGCCATGGCCGGGCCCGAGGGCGTGCTGGCGGGCGCCGCGCGGCCGGCGGGCCAGCCGGGCCTGGTCATCGTCGACTGCAGCACCATCGCCCCCGCCACGTCGCAGCGGCTGGCCGAGCAGGCCCGTGCGCTCGGCGCCGAGCTGCTCGACGCGCCCATCTCGGGCGGGCAAACGGGCGCCATCGCCGGCACGCTGGCGGTGATGGTGGGCGGCTCGCGCGCCGCCTATGAGCGCGCCCTGCCCGCGCTGCAGGCCGTGGGCCGCACCATCACCCACGTGGGACCCAACGGCGCCGCGCTGGCCGTCAAACTGGGCAACAACCTGGTGGTGGCGGCCGAGCTGGTGGCCATCGCCGAGGCGCTGGCGCTGGCCAAGGCCTCGGGCGTCGACACCGCCGTGGCGCAGCGTATCATGGCCGCCTCGACGGCGCGCAGCTTTATCCTCAACGAGCGCGTGCCCGGCACCATGCTCACGGGCAACCTGACGCCGGCCTTTCGCCTCGAGCTGCTGCGCAAAGACGTGGGCCTGGCCCTCGAGCACGGCATGGCGTTGGGCGTGCCCATGTTCGCCACCGCCGGCGTGCACCAGCTCTACACCCAGGCGCTGGGCCTGGGCAAGGGCGCGCTCGACGCGACCGCCATCGTCCAGCTCTATGAAGAGGCCCTGGGCCAGTCGCTCGCCGCCGCGCCCGAGGCCGACGACGCCGACCGGCCCGACGCCTGACCCAGCGCACGCCACAAGGGGGCGCCATGAACGACCGTCAACGCCTGCTGGCCATCCTCGCCGGGCAGCCGCCCGACCGCATCCCGTGGATTCCGCGGCTGCTGCTCTGGTACAACGCCCACCGGCGCGCGGGCACGCTGCCCGACCGCTGGGGCGATAGCACCCTGCGCCAGGTGGAGCGCGACCTGGGTGTGGGCACGCCCGCCCGCGACGGCCTGGTGTGCGAGCTGGCGCTCGACGGCGTCGAGGTGAGCACGCGCCGCGCGGGCTGGCGGCAGATCACCACCTGGCACACGCCGCTGGGCGACCTGCAGCGCGTCGAGCAGCAGTCGGCCGAGCTCGAGCGCGACGGCCTGCCGGGGCGCATCGTCGAGTACCCGCTCAAGCGCGAGGCCGACTATGCCGCCTGGGCCTGGGTGGTCGAGCGCATGCAGTGGCGCCCCACCTACGACGCCTTCCGCGCCTATGATGCCGAGATCGGCGGCGACGGCCTGCCCATGGTGGCGGCCGGCGACGTGCCGCTGCACGACTGGCTCGAGAACCTGGCCGGCTATGAGCACGGCTTTTATCACCTGGCCGACTGGCCGGCCGCCGTCGAGCGGCTGCTGGGGCTGCTGCACGAGGTGCAGCGCGAGCGGCTGTGGCCCCTGTTGGCCGCCTCGCCCGCCCAACTGCTGTTGCACGGCGTGCACCTCTCGAGCCAGTTCACGCCGCCGCGCCTCTTTCGCCGCTACGTGCTGCCCTACTATCAGGAGCTGCTGCCGCTGCTGCACGGCCGCGGCCTGCGCGTGGCCATGCACGCCGACAACGACACCTCGGCCATCCTGGCGCTCATCGAGCAGGCGGGGTGGGACATGGTCGAGTGCTTTGTCACCGCGCCCATGGTGCCCACCACGCTGGCCCAGGCGCGGGCCGCCTGGGGCCAGCGCGTCGTCATCTGGGGCGGGCTGCCGTCGGTGCTGCTCTCGCCGCACGTGGCCGAGGGCGAGTTTCGCGCGGCGGTGCGGGGCATACTGCGCGACGTGGCGCCGGGCGAGGCGTTCATCCTGGGCGTGGCCGACAATGTCATGCCCGACAGCCTCATCGAGCGCGTGGCCTGGGTGAGCGAGTTCATGGCGCGCGAGGGCTGGCTGCCGCTCAAGATCTGACCTGGTCATATTCTCGTTAGGGTGCTAGAATATCTGTGCTACGGAATCATCAAGGAGGGCAGCACAGCGTGACCGGCCATCCTATACTCGACCATCTCTACACGGGCGACTGCCTCGATGTCCTGCGGGATTTCGCGGCAGAGAGCGTTGATCTCATTGTCACGTCGCCGCCGTATGCCGATCGACGCAAGCACACGTATGGCGGCGTCCACCCTGATCGTTACGTGGAATGGTTCATGCCCATCGCCCATGAGCTGCACCGCGTGCTGAAACCCACCGGCTCGTTCATCCTCAACATCAAAGAGCGCGTAGTGAACGGCGAACGCCACACCTATGTCCTCGAGCTCATCCTCGAGATGCGACGCCATGGCTGGCTGTGGACAGAGGAGTACTGCTGGCACAAGAAGAACTGCTACCCGGGCAAGTGGCCAAATCGCTTTCGCGACGCCTGGGAGCGCTGTATTCACTTTACCAAGCAGCGCAAGTTCAGCATGTACCAGGAAGCCGTCATGGTGCCGATGGGTGACTGGGCCGAGTCTCGTCTGCGCAGCCTGAGCCAGACCGACCTGCAACGCGACGAGTCGCGCGTCAACAGCGGCTTTGGCAAGAACGTCTCGAACTGGCTGGGCAGAGACAAAGCCTACCCCACCAACGTGCTCCATATGGCCACCGAGTGCACGAACAGGGCGCATAGCGCCGTCTTCCCGGTGGGGCTGCCCGAATGGTTCATCAAGCTCTTTACGCAAGAGGGTGAACTCGTGCTGGACCCCTTCATGGGCTCTGGCACTACGGCCCTAGCCGCCAGGAACCTCGGGCGTCGCTTTGTCGGCATCGAGATCATGCCCGAGTATGTCGAGGAAGCCGAGCGCCGACTCGCCAGCAACGGACTGCTATACGCACCTCAGCTTTTGGAGGGAGAGGATGACGGCGAGCGACGGGTTCCGGTCTACAATCTGCGACTATGCGAATCAGAGGATTGCTACCTTTCACACGAACCGGCTCAGGACGCTGGAGAACCTGAAGCTTAGGGATGTTCTCAGGAAAAAGAACCCCTACTTGTTCCGCGCCAAACACCTGATCACGGCCGGCGAGCTCATCGCCAGCATCATGGACGCCTTCCTCTCCTCGTCCGAGGAAAAGCTCTTCGGCGACTTTCTCGAGGACCTCGCCATCTTTGTCTCTGAGCAGTGCTATGGCGGGCGCAAGTCGTCTGCACAGGGTCTGGATCTCGAGTTCGATCGCGATCGACGCAGGTATCTGGTCTCCATCAAGTCTGGCCCCAACTGGGGCAACAGCTCCCAGCATCGCGCCCTGGAGGCGTCATTCCGCAAAGCGCTTCAGGTGCAGAGTCAGCGCAGCGGCGGCCCGGTCCCCGAGGCTGTCCTGGGCATCTGCTACGGTAAGACCCGCTCCACCCATAACGGCCTCTACCACAAGTACACCGGGCAGGCATTCTGGGAGTTCATCTCAGGCGATCGCGACCTGTATATCCACATCATCGAGCCCATCGGCCACGACGCCAGGCGACACAACGACGAGTTCGCCAAGCAACGTGGCGCGCTGATCAACCGCTTTAGCCTGGAGTTCATCGGCGATTTCTGTGACTCGGACGGCAGCGTCGACTGGGACCGCCTCGTGCGCTTCAACAGTGGCAACCTAGACTAGATCGCTGGCTGCCGCTGGCCGGCTAGCCCCCGCCTTGTGCGCGCCGCCCGCCTCGGGTATCATCCTGCCGCACCGATCTGCAGAGAGGGGACGCGCTTGGCCACCATCGTGCGGCTGCCGGGGCTCACCGACGCCCATGTGCACCTGCGCTCGCCCGGCGGCGAGCACAAAGAGGATTTCGTCAGCGGCACGGCCGCGGCGCTGGCCGGCGGCTTTGCCCGCGTGTTGGCCATGCCCAACACCCAGCCGCCGCTCGTCACGCTCGAGCCCTGGCTGGCCGCCCAAGAGCGCGCCGACCGCGCCGCCCTGTGCGACGTGCACCTGCTGGCCGGCGCCGCCCCCGAGCACCTCGACGCCCTGCCCGCGCTGGCCCAGCGCGCCGTGGGCCTCAAGCTCTACATGGACGAGACCTATGGCCCCCTGCGCATGACCGCCCTGCCGCACCTGGCCGCCACCTTTGGCGCCTGGCCCCACGCCCGGCCCATCGCCGTGCACGCCGAGGGCGCCTCGGTGGCCGCCGCCATCGGCCTGGCCGCCGCCTATGGCCGCGCCGTGCACATCTGCCACGTCTCGCGGCGCGCCGAGGTCGAGCTGATCGCCGCCGCCCGCGCCCGCGGCCTGCCCGTCACCTGCGAGGTGACGCCGCACCACCTGTTCCTCACCGCCGACGACGCCGCGCGCCTGGGCCCGCTGGGCGACATGCGCCCCACCCTGGGCAGCGCCGACGACCAGGCCGCGCTGTGGGCCGCGCTCGGCCAGACCATCGACTGTGTGGCCACCGACCACGCCCCCCACACCCTCACCGAAAAGCGCGGCCCGCAGCCGCCGCCCGGCGTGCCCGGCCTCGAGACCGCCCTGCCGCTGCTGCTCGACGCCGTCAACGACGGCCGACTGACCCTCGAGGGCCTGGTGGCGCTGCTCGATGCCAGCCCGCGCCGCATCTATGGCCTGCCCGCCCAGCCCGACACCTGGATCGAGGTGGACCTGGCGGCGCGCCACACCCTCGCCAACGACGGCCTCTACACCAAATGCGGCTGGACGCCCTTTGCCGGCCGGCCCGTCACCGGCCGGCTGCTGCGCGTGTGCCTGCGCGGCCGCCTGCGGGTCGACGACGGCCGTGTGCTCGACTATCAGAAGGAGTGAACCATGGGATACGATGGCAACCTCACGCCGCTCTTTGACCTGGCCCGCCGGCCCGGCCGCGCTGCGCCCTACACCGAGTTCCTCGGCCAGGATATCATCGCCGTCGACCAGTTCGACCGCCGCCGCCTGGCCTACCTCTTTCAGCGCGCCGACGAGATGCGCGACCTGGTGGCCCACGCCGGCGCCTGCGACCTGCTGCGCGGCTATGTGCTCACCTGCCTGTTCTACGAGCCCTCGACGCGCACCAGCGCCTCGTTCATCGCCGCCATGCAGCGCCTGGGGGGCACGGTCATCCCCATCACCCAGGGCGTGCAGTTCTCGAGCGTGTCCAAGGGCGAGAGCCTGCCCGACACCATCCGCGTGCTCGAACAGTACAGCGACGTGATCGTGCTGCGCCACCCCGACGTGGGCTCGGCCCAGGTGGCCGCCCAGGCCGCCACCGTGCCCATCATCAACGGCGGCGACGGCGTCGGCGAGCACCCCACCCAGGCGCTGCTCGACCTGTTCACCATCTACGAAGAGCTGGGCGGCGTCGACGGCCTCAAGGTCGCCATGGTGGGCGACCTGCGCTTTGGCCGCACCGTGCACTCGCTCACGCGCCTGCTGCTGCAATACAACGTCAGCCTGCGCTTTGTGTCGCCCGACACGCTGCGCCTGCCGCTCAACCTGATGAACACCGTCATCGACAGCGGCATCAACGTGCGCGAGAGCGACAATGTGCAGGATGTCATCGGCGACGCCGACGTGCTCTATGTCACCCGCATCCAAAAGGAGCGCTTTGGCGACCCCGCCGCCTATGAAGAGGTCAAAGACGCCTACGAGATCACGCCGGCGCTGATGCGCCAGGCCAAGGAGAGGATGGTCATCATGCACCCGCTGCCGCGCGTGGGCGAGATCCACACATCGGTCGACGCCGACCCGCGCGCCGCCTACTTTCGGCAGGTGCAGAATGGCATGTTCATCCGCATGGCGCTGCTGGCGGCGGTGCTGGGCCAGGCCTAGGCGCCCGTGGGTGCGCGGCATTGCCACCAGGGGCGGTCTCAGGTATACTCGCCGTCCAGACTGTAGCGTCGGACACAAGAGGGAGCGGTGCGCGTCACCATCATCAGCAAGGCCTGCGTTGTCGGGGCCTATCAGACCAAGCTCGAGGCCATCGCCTCGCACGACGACATCGAACTGACGGCCATCGTGCCGCCCTACTGGCGCGACAGCGGCCACCGCATCGAGCTCGAGCGCGCCCACGTGTCGGGCTATGAGCTGCTGGTGGCGCCCATGGCCTGCAACGGCTCGTACCACTTTCACTGGTACCAGGGCCTCACGCGGCTGCTGCGCGAGGCGCGCCCCGATCTGGTGCACATCGACGAAGAGCCCTACAACCTGGCCACCTACCAGGCCTGGCGCGCCGCCCACCGCGTGGGCGCCCGCAGCCTGTTCTTCACGTGGCAGAATATCGCCCGGCGCTACCCGCCGCCCTTTAGCTGGTTCGAGCGCGCCGTCTATCACGGCGTCAACGGCGCCCTGGCCGGCAACGCCGACGCCGTCAGCGTGCTGCGCGGCAAGGGCTTTGAGGGGCCGGTGCGCGTGGTGCCCCAGTTCGGCGTCGATGCCGAGCGCTTTTCGCCGGCGCCGGCCGAGGCCGCCGCGGTCGACCGCCCCTTTACCATCGGCTATGCCGGCCGCCTGGTCAAAGAAAAGGGGCTGCTGGTGCTGCTCGAGGCCCTGGCCGGCCTCGAGGGCGACTGGCGCGCCCGTTTCTACGGCTCGGGCCCCTTCCGCGAGCCGCTGGAGCGCGCCATCGCCGCCGCCAACCTCAGCGACCGCATCGCGATCAACCATCGCGTCTCGTCCACCGAGATGCCCGCCCGCTACCGCGAGCTCGACGTGCTGGTGCTGCCCTCGCTCACCCGCCCCAACTGGAAGGAGCAGTTCGGCCGCGTGCTCATCGAGGCCATGGCCTGCGGCGTGCCGGTGATCGGCTCCACCAGCGGCGAGATCCCCCGCGTGGTGGGCGCCGCCGGCCTGCTCTTTCGCGAGCGCTCGTCGAGCATGTTGCGCCAGCAACTGGCCGAGCTGCGCGACGACCGCGGGCTGCGCGCCCAACTGGCCATGCGCGGCCGCGAGCGCGTGCTCGACTATTACACCCAGACCGCCATCGCCCGGCAGACCGTCGCCTTTTACCGCGACATCATGCGCGCCTGACCGCCCGCCCTCGCCCCGCGGCGCGCTTGACGCCTCGCCTGACCTGGATATACTTCAAGCCATGTTGAACCAATTGCCCGCCGACGACAACCTGGCGCTGGCCGACGCCCTCAAGGCCCTGGCGCACCCCACGCGCCTGCAGATCGTCGACCTGCTGATGCAGGGCACGCACTGCAACTGCGAGCTGGCTGCACAGCTCGGCCTGGCGCCCAACCTGCTCTCCTATCACCTGCGCCTGCTCGAGGCCGCCGGCCTGGTGGCGTCGGCCCGCGACGAGCACGACGCCCGCTGGATCTATTACACCGTGCGCCAGCCCGTGCTGGTGGCGCTGCGCCAGGCGGTCTCAACGCTGCTCGACCCGGCCCGCATCATGCCGCGCCGGCCCGATTGCGGCCCGCGAGCGTGCGGCCCGCGAGGTTGCGGCCCGCCGTCTGACGGCGGTTAGGGCGCCGGCGTCGCCGCTGCGCTCTCCCTTTTTTTTGGCCAACGCATCAACAGTCCTTGAAGCATCTTTGCATGGAGGCGGCCGGTGAAGACCTTTGAAAAGTTCCTGGCGTTGTGGGTGGCGCTGTGCATGGCCGCGGGGGTGTTGCTCTCGCGCACCATTCCCGGCCTGGGCGAGGCCATCGATAGCTGGCAGGTGCACGGCATCTCGATCCCCATCGGCATCTGCCTGTTCCTGATGATGTACCCCGCGCTGCTCAACCTGCAGGTGGCCGAGCTCAAAAAGCTGCGCCGCAACCCGCGCCCCATCCTGCTCACGTTGCTCTCCAACTGGATCGTGGCGCCGCTGCTGGCCGCGGCTTTGGCGCGCCTGTTCTTGCGTGGCCACGAGCAACTGACCGTGGCGGTGATCCTGCTGGGCTCGAGCCCCTGCACGGCCATGGTGCTGGTGTGGGGCCGGCTGGCCCGCGGCAATCAAGAGCAGAACGTGGTCAACACCAGCCTCAACACCCTCACCATCATGGTGCTGTACGTGCCGGTCGTCGGCCTGCTGACGGGGCTGCAGGGCATCCCCGTCGACCGCGCCCTGCTGGCCATCTCGGCGCTGGTGTTCATCGGGCTGCCGCTGGTGCTGGGCGTCCTCTCGAGGCGCCTGCTGGTGCGCGCCCGCGGCGAGGTCTGGTTCAGCAACGTCTACCGCCCCATCGTCGAGCGGGTGGCCATGGTGGCGCTGCTGACCACGCTGGTGGTGCTCTTTTCGCTCAACGGCCAGGTGCTGCTGGGCAACCTGAACCTGCTGCTGCTCGTCTCGGCGCCGCTGCTGCTGCACTTTGTCATCGTGGTGGGCTACAACCTGCTGATCACCCGCGCCGCCGGCCTGGCCTACCGCGAGGCGATCGTCACCGTGCTCATCGGCTCGTCCAGCCACTTTGAGATCGCCATCGCCACCGCCGTGGCCATGTACGGCGTCGGCTCGCTGGCGGCGCTGGGCACCACCATGGGCCTCTTTTGGGAGGTACCCATCATGCTGGGGCTGGTGGCGGCCGGCAAGGCGCTCGGGCAGCGCGGCTTTTGGCGCGGCGAGCCCTACCGGCCCGAGGGCGCCTGAGCGCCATCGCCCTGCGGCCCGCCATCGCCCTGGCAACGACCTCGGCGCACTGGGCGCGCCGCTTGTCAACGCCGATGCCCTGTGCTACCATAGCGGAGGTTTATCAACAGGGGTGCTTTAGCCATGCAGCTTTCGGCGCGCAATGTGCTCAAGGGCGTCGTCAAGCAGCTCACACCCGGCGCGGTCAACACCGAGGTCGTGGTGGCGCTGCCCGGCGGCCAGGAGATCGTGTCGATCATCACCAGGAGCTCGGCCGAGCGCCTCGGCCTGGCCGTGGGCCACGAGGTCTATGCCGTCATCAAGGCCTCGAGCGTGATGATCGCCACCGACTAGGCTGACAATCGCATAGCCCGTTCTCCGAACCACATGGCCTAAGGCCTGCCCCCGCAGCGGGGCGACGATGGCGTGTGGTCGCGGTGGGCCGCAGTGCGGCCTGCCAAACGGTGCGGCTGGAAACGGCCGCGCCCCCCGCGCTTGGAAAGGGGAACACGCCAGCGGCCAACGCCGTTCTCGGGCCCTGCCCGACGACGGCCTGTTGCGGCCAGCGTATCCCGCCTGCGCGGCATATGCTGGCCGTTTTTTTGTTGCCGCGGCGCGCCCGTGCGCCGCCCGGTGAGTGGAAAGGAGCCGATCATCGACGACCTCTGGCGCGGCCTGTGGCAGGCCATCCAACTGATCGTCACGGGCGACGCCGCCCTCGCGCAGATCGTGGGCCTGACCATGCGCGTCTCGGGGACGGCGTTGCTGTTCAGCTCGCTGGTGGGCATTCCGCTGGGCGCCTACCTGGGGCTGCGCCGCTTTGCGGGCCGGCGGCTGCTGGTGGCCCTGCTCTACACCGGCATGGGCTTTCCGCCGGTGGTCATCGGCCTGCTGGTCTATCTGCTGCTGTCGCGCAGCGGCCCGCTGGGCGGGCTGCACGCCTCGTGGGTGCCGGCCCTGTTCACGCCCGGCGCCATGATCCTGGCGCAGACCATCATCTCCTTCCCGCTGGTGGCGGGGTTCACCATGGCCGCCGTCATGGGCGTCGACCCGCTCTTGCGCCAGCAGGTGCGCGCGCTGGGCGCCACCCCCACGCAGACGGTGCTGGCCATCCTCTCCGAGGCGCGCGTGGGCGTGGTGGTCTCCATCATCGCCGGCTTTGGCAGCATCATCTCTGAGGTGGGCGCCGTGATGCTGGTGGGCGGCAACATCGAGGGCCGCACCCGCGTGCTCACCACCGCCGTCGTCCTCGAGACCGGCAAGGGCAACTTTGACCTCGCCATGGCGCTGGGCGCCATCCTGCTGGCCATCGCCTTTATCACCAACCTCGCCATGATCACCCTGCAGGGGAGGACCTTTAGCGAATGAACGGCCCTCTCTACCATCTGGATGGCGTGCACATGGCCTATGGCGGCCGCACGGTGCTGGCCGACCTCGCGCTCGACGTGCACCAGGGCGAGATACTGGCGCTGGTGGGCCCCAGCGGCGCCGGCAAGAGCACGCTCTTGCGGCTGCTCAACTTTCTCGAGGCGCCCACCGCCGGCAGCATCGTCTATCGCGGCGCGCGCTTTGGCGGCGTCCACACCCCGCCCCTGGCGCTGCAGCGCGAGGTGACCACCGTCTTTCAGCGGCCCATCTTGCTGAACCGGCGCGTCGACGCCAACGTGGCCTATGGCCTGCGCCTGCGCGGCCGCGGCGATGTGGCCGCGCGCGTCAAGAGCGCCCTCGAAGAGGTGGGCCTGGCGGCGCTGGCCGCGCAAAAGGCGCGCACCCTCTCGGGCGGCGAGGCCCAGCGCGTGGCCCTGGCGCGCGCCCTGGTCATCGAGCCGCGCGTGCTGCTGCTCGACGAGCCCACCGCCAACCTCGACCCCTACAACGTCGGGCTGATCGAGGAGATCGTCCGCCGCCTGAACGCCGAGCATGGCACCACCGTGGTGCTGGTGACCCACAACGTCTTTCAGGCCCACCGCCTGGCCCATCGCGTCGGCCTGCTGCTCGATGCCCGCCTGATCGAGCTGGCCGAGGCCCAGGCCTTTTTCGAGGCGCCCAACGACCCGCGCACCCGCGCCTTTGTCAGGGGCGAAATGGTGTACTAGGTCTACGTTTGATCGCTGGTAGTCACTGTCGAAAGGAGTCTCATGTCGCAACGTTGGATCGTCCGCATCGTCCTGTTGACCGCGCTGCTCGGCCTGCTGGTAGGCTGCGCCGCGGCCACGCCCGAGCCGGCCGCTCCGGCAGCGCCGGCTGCCCCAGAGGCGCCCGCTGCCACCGCCACGCCCGTTCCGCCCACAGTGGCGCCCACCGCCGAGCCGACGCCCGAGCCCACAGTGGCGCCCACGCCCGAGGGCCCCTCGGCCAAGACGGCCGCCGCCGATGAGCTGGTGTTGGCCACCACCACCAGCACCGAGAACTCGGGCCTGCTGGCCTACCTGCTGCCCGAGTTTGAGCAGGCGAACAAGATCAAGATCAGCGTCATCGCCGTGGGCACCGGCCAGTCGCTCAAGCTGGGCGAGAATGGCGACGCCGACGTGGTGCTGGTGCACGCCCGCGCCCTCGAAGACGCCTTCATGGAGGCGGGCCATGGCACCCGCCGCGAAGACGTCATGTACAACGACTTTATCATCCTGGGCCCTGAAGACGACCCCGCCGGCGTTGCTGCGGCCAAGGACGCTGCCGAGGCGTTCAACCTGATCGCCGACTCCAAGAGCACCTTTGTCTCACGCGGCGACGACTCGGGCACCCACGTCAAGGAAAAGGACGTCTGGAAGGCCGCCGGCATCGCCCCTGAGGACCTCACCAAGATGGGCGACTGGTACATCTCGTCGGGCCAGGGCATGGGCGGCGTGCTCACCATGGCCAACGAGCTGCAGGCCTACACCCTCAGCGACCGCGCCACCTATCTGGCGCGCACCCTCGAGGGCACCGATCTGGTGATCCTCTTCCAGGGCGACCCGGTGCTGTTCAACCCCTACGGCCTGATCGCCGTCAACCCCGACAAGGGGCCGCACATCAAGGCTGAGCTGGGCAACCAGTTCATCGACTGGTTCATCTCGTTGCCCACGCAAGAGCGCATCGCCCAGTTCGGCCTGGAAGAGTTTGGCGACTCGCTCTTTGTGCCCGACTCGCAGGCCTGGCGCGAGGCCCATGGCGCGTCGGCCCCCGCCCTGGTGGCCACCGGCGACGTGGCCAACCCTGAGGAGTGGACCCTCGACGAGCTCGAGGCCATGGACATGATCGAGGCCGAGGTCGCCAACAAGGACGGCTCGACGAGCGCCTTTACGGGCGTCTCCTTTGCCGAGCTGCTGGCCCTGCTCGACCCGGCCGACGACGCCACCACCCTGGTGCTGGTGGCCGCCGACGGGTTCGAGTCTGAGCTCGCGCTGGCCGACGTCGAGGCCTGCGAGGCCTGCCTGGTGGCCATCGGCGATAACGGCGCCCTGCGCGCCGCCATGCCCGGCATGAGCAGCAAGGCGCAGGTCAAAGACCTGGTCGAGCTGCGCTTTGACTGACCCGCACCGCAGAGGGGGCCGGCCGTGAGGCCCGCCCCCTCGCGCCATTCCGCACCCCTTCGGAGGTCCCCATGCTGAAACGCTCTCGCATCCTGTTGGTGGCGCTGCTGCTGCTGGCCCTGGCCGGCTGCCAGGCCGCGCCCATTGTGCAGACCGTCGTCGTCACCGCCACGCCCGAGCCGCCGGCGCCCACGCAGACGCCGCACATCGTGGTGGTCACGGCCACGCCGGCCCCCGTCACGCCCACGCCCGTGCCCGGCTCGAGCGTCAGCATCAAAGGCCTGGCCGGCGAGGTCAGCTTTACCATCGACCAGCTCAAAGAGATGCCCGTCACCGCGGGCTATGCCGGCATCAAGAGCTCCACCGGCAAGATCACGCCGCCGTCGCTGCACACCGGCGTGTCGCTGGCCGATCTCTGCGCGGCCGCCGGCGGCTGCGATGAGAGCACCGCCGTCACCGTCTTTGCCAAAGACGGCTATGGCATCACCTTCTCACACGCGCAGGTGTATGACGGCGCCTTTACCACCTTTGACCCCGTGACCGGCGATGAGGTGGCCTACGAGGGCAAGTTGACGCCGATCGTGGTCTATGAGCGCGAAGGCCAGCCCATCTCGCCCGACGAGGACGGCCCCATGCGCCTGTCGGTGGTCAGCGACCAGCCCAACCAGGTCACCGACGGCCACTGGGCCGTCAAGTGGGTGCGCGAGGTGGTCATCAAGCCGGCCATCGTCGAGTGGACGCTGCACCTCGAGGGCGCCATGGTCGAAGAGATGAGCCGCGACACGTTCGAGTCGGGCTCGGCGCCCAGTTGCCACGAGAGCCCCTGGGTCGACGCCGACGGGCACCAGTGGGTCGGCATGCCGCTCTACTATCTGGTGGGCCGCGTGGATGACGGCAACAAGCACGAGGGCGGCGCTTTCAACGACGAGCTGGTGACCGTGGGCTATCAGGTGGATGTGGTGGCCGCCGACGGCTATCGCGTCACCCTCGACGGCGCGCGCGTCAGCCGCAACAAGGGCATCGTGCTGGCCTACCTGCTGGATGGCGAGCCGCTGCCCGAGGATTCATGGCCGCTGCGCCTGGTGGGCGACGACCTGGCCTCGAGCGAGATGGTGGGCGCCGTGGCGCAGATCGTGCTGCATGGCGACGCCATCATGCCCGTCGAGGCCGCGGCCACCACGCCGACGCCCGCGCCCGCCCCTGCCGCCGACGCCGCCCCCGAGATGGCCGCCGGCGTGCTGCACATCTATGGCAAGGTGGCCACGCCGACCGCCTACGATCTGGCCACGCTCACGCAGGTGGGCGTCGAGACCGTCACGGTCGAGCACCCCAAAAAGGGCGCGCTGGCCGTCGAGGGCGTGCGCCTCAACGAGCTGCTGGCCGCCTGCCAGCCCGACGCCGCCGCCACCACCGTCACCCTGACGGCCGGCGATGGCTATGCCAGCGAGCTGCCCCTGGCCGACCTGCTGGCCTGCGACGGCTGCCTGGTCGAGCTCTCGGATGAAGGCTATGATCTGGCCATGTCGGGCATGGACACCGGCCTGTGGGTCAAAGACGTGCGCCTGATCGAGGTCAAGTAGCGCTCTGCGCAGGCGGGCGCGGTGGCTGCATCGCGCCCGCCTGCCCTCACCATCGCGAGGCAAGCTTGAGAGCTTTACGCATCCCGCTGTGCGCGTGCATCGCGCTCTGGCTGGCGCTGCTGGTGGGCTGTGCCCCCAAGGTCGCGCCCGTCGCTACGCCCACCGTCGCGCCGACGGCCGCACCCACGCCTGCGTCAACCGCGCCGCCGACAAGCGCGCCCACCGCCACGCCCGCCCCCGAGCGCGTGCACCTGCTGGTGCTCGAGGCCGGCAGCCTGATGATCCCCTTGGCCGCCGTCGAGGACGCCTTTGAGGCCGCCAACCCCGACATCGACGTCGAGCTCGAGGCCCACGGCTCCATCCAGGTCATCCGCCACGTCACCGAGCTGCGGCGGCCCATCGATGTGGTGGCCTCGGCCGACCACGCCCTGCTGTCGCTGCTCATGTATCAGAGCATCGACCCCGACAGCGGCCGCCCCTACGCCGACTGGAACATCCGCTTTGCGGGCAATCGCATGGCGCTGGCCTACCGGCCCGACGCGCCCGGCGCCGAGCTGCTCAACGCCGACAACTGGCCCGCCATCATCGCGCAGCCGCGCACGCGCATCGGCCTGGCCGACCCGCGCTTTGACGCCTGCGGCTATCGCCAGCTCATGGTGCTCAAGCTCGCCGAGCAGGCCTATGGCCGCCCGCACCTGTTCAACGACCTGCTCACCGGCCGCTTTATCGCGCCCATCACCGCTGAATCGGCCGGTTCACCGGCCGGCAGCCAGACCATCGTGCACGTGCCCGAGCTGCTCGAGCCGCGCCCCAACAGCACCATCGTGCTGCGCGGCAGCAGCGTGCAGCTCATCCCCCTGCTGCAGTCGGGCGACGTGGACTATATCTTTGAGTACGAGTCGGTGGCCACGCAACACGGGCTGGCCCACATCGTGCTGCTCGACAGCGTCAACCTGGGCGCGCCCGCGCTCGCCGCGGCCTACGGGCAGGTGGCCGTGCAGCTCGACTTTAGGCGGTTCAGCTCGGTGGAGCCGCTCTTTACCGGCGAGGCCATCGCCTACGGCCTGACCATCCCCACCAACGCGCCGCAGCCCGCCGCCGCCGAGCGCTTTATCGCCTTTCTGCTGGGGCCCGAGGGCCAGCGCCTCATGGCGGCCAACCACCACCCGCTGCTGGCGCCGCCCACGGTCGATCATCCCGAGCGCCTGCCGGCCGCGCTGCAGCCGCTGTGCGCGCCCGAGCCCGCGGCCCCGGGCGCCCGCTAGCCATGCGCCGCCACCCGCGCCACGGCCTCGACCCGCTGTGGGCCGCGCTGGGCGGGCTGCTGCTGCTCTTTATTGCGCTGCCGCTGGGGTTGATCCTGGCGGGGGCGCCGCCCGCAAGCCTGTGGGAGACGTTGCACGACGGCGAGGTGCTGCGCTCGGCCACGGTGACGCTGCTGGCGGCGGCGCTGGCCACCGCCGTCGGGCTGGCGCTGGGGGTGCCGCTGGCCTATCTGCTGGCGCGACGCGCCTTCAGGGGGCGGCGCTGGATCGAGGCGCTGCTGGGCCTGCCGGTGATCATCCCCCACACGGCGGCGGGCGTGGCGCTGCTGCTGACCTATGGGGCGCGGGGCGTGCTGGGGGCGCCGCTGGCGGCCATCGGGGTGGCTCTCACCGACCGGCTGGCGGGCATCGTCATGGCGATGGTGTTCGTCAGCGTGCCGCTGCTGGTCAGCTCAGCGCGCGAGGCCATCGCGGCCGTCAGCCCCGACCTCGAAGAGTCCGCCCACGTCGACGGCGCCTCGTCCTGGCAGGCGTTCTGGCGCATCGTGCTGCCCTGCGCCCGCCGCGGCATCGCCAGCGGCGCGCTGCTGATGTGGGCGCGCGGCATCAGCGAGTTCGGCGCCGTGGTGCTGCTGGCCTATCACCCGCGCACGCTGGCCGTGCTGGTCTATGAGCGCTTTCAGGGGTTTGGCCTCACGGCGGCGGCGCCGCTGGCCGCGCTGCTGATTCTGCTGGCGCTGCTGGTGTTCGTGGCGCTGGGCGCGCTGGCCGCCCCCGACGTCGACGAGGCCTAGTCTATATACCCAGTATGCTCAGTATTAGGCCCTGGCCGACGGCGCCGCGCCCCGCCCGCGCACCCACAGCGCCAGCCCCATGCCCAGCAGCAGCACCGCGCCCATAAAGATGAACATGGTGGGCAGCCCGCGCCAGTCGGCCACCAGGCCCACCAGCAGCGAGAGCAACGTCGAGCCGGCCCCGCCCACCGTGCCGAACAGCCCCAGCGCCGAGCCCAGGTTGTCGGCGCGCGCGTTCTCGGCCACAAAGGCGTTGCCCACGCTCATCAGCGCGCCGAACATGGCGCCCTCGATGGTCACAAAGCCCGCCAGCGCCCAGGCGCTGGTCAGCAGCGGCAGCAGCCAGAACCCCACCATCGTCACGCTGGTGGCCGCGATGATGATCCAGTAGCTGGGCCAGCGCCGCGTCAACAGCCCCGCCGGCAGCCGCGCCGCCGACGACGTGATGGCCCGCAGCCCAAAGATCAGCCCGATGGCCTCGGCGCTGATGCCGTGGTTGGCCATGTAGAGCGACAGGAACCCGCCGCCCACCACCGCGAACCAGGCCGACTTGAGCGCGTTCAAGATCGAGCCCGACAGCAGCAGCCGGTTGTTGAGCGCGTCGAGCATGGGCGTGATCACCGCGCGCAGCCGCCAGCCGGCGGCCGGCTCGGGCGCCTCTTGCACGCCAGGGCGGCGCACGCTGCGCAGCCCCCAGGTAGACACCGCCACGCCCAGCGCCGCAAAGAGCGCCGTCACCCGAAAGGCCGTCAGATAGGCGCCCGCGCCGCCCACCAGCGCCCCGCCCAGCGCGCTGCCCACGCCAAAGCCCACGCCCATCACCGTGGTGTAGAGCCCGATGGCCGCCCCGCGATCCTCGCGCGGCACCACGTCGCCCAGGTAGCCGATGCCGATGTCGAACACGCCGGCCTGGGCGGCGCCCATCAGCACCTGCGTGATGAACAGCGGCGCCGGCGAGCGCATCCACGTCATGCCGGCCAGCGCCAGCGCAAAGGCCGCCATGGCCCCCACGATGATGCCCTTGCGCCCCATGCGGTCTGAGAGCGCGCCCATCGTCAGGCAGTTGACGGTGCGGCTCAGCGTCTGCGCCGCCACCAGCGCCCCCACCAGCGCCACGCTGGCCCCCACGCTCTGCGCGAACAGGCTAAAGTAGGGGTGGTAGGTGCCCACCACCAGCTCGGCCAGCATCACATTGAGCGTCAGCGCCAGCACCTCGCGCTGCCTGAAAATGCGCCCCAACCGCCTCATCGTCTCTCGCATGCCTCGCCTCACGCCGTAATGCGCCGATTCTAGGCCGCCCCACCGCGCCCTCCAAAGCCACGCCTGCGCCGCAGCCACCGGAAGAGAGCGGAAAACATCCGAGGACGCTTGACATGGCCCGCAGAAACGCGCATGATAGGGGCGTGCGGCAAGGGTTGCCGCGATAATCGCATCTCGTGGAGGAGGACCGCGATGATACTCTCACGTCGTTCGTTCATTGAGATGGCCGCCGTCGGCGCCGCTGGCCTGGCCCTGGCCGCCTGCGCCCCCAAGGCGACCCCCGCCCCCGCCGCTCCCGAGGCCAAGCCGGCCGAAAAGCCCGCCGAGCAACCGGCGGCGCCCGCCGCCAAGGAAAAGGTGCTGCTCAAGTACCACATCTTCTGGAACCAGCCCCAGGCCTGCGAAGAGGCTTTCCGCGCCACCGCCGAGTGGCAGGCCATCGAGGCCCAGGGCTATGAGATCGAGTTCGGCACCGGCCGCGGCGGCGACGCCGGCCGCACCGCGGTGGCCGCCGGCACCCCGCCCGATGTGGGCGACCTCGGCCCGCACTTTGACTTTATCCTGGGCGGCAAGATGATGGCGCTGGACGCCTTTGTCGAGGCCAGCGAGGTCGTCAAGCCCGAAAAGTTCTTTGAGGGCAACTGGACCAACGCCCATGCCCAGTGGCAGGGCGTGCAGTATGGCGTGCCCGCCCACGAGTGCTATGTGCGGCGCGGCCTGAACATGAACTCGCGCCTGATCGGTGAGGCGGGCCTCGACATCAACAACCCGCCGCAGACGCTGGCCGAGCTGTTCGACTGGCACGTCAAGCTCACCAAGTTCGATGCCGCCGGCAACCTCACCCAGTTCGGCATCGACCCCTACGACGCCGTCGGCGACGCCATCTGCGACACCGATGGCTGGTTCCTCAAAGAGGTCTATGGCATCGACAACGCCTTTGACCCCGCCACCGGCGAGTTCCACCTCAACGACGAAAAGTTCGCCGAGGCGGTGGACACCATGGCCGAGTTCTACCGGCAGATGGGCCCCGACAACCTGCAGGGCATGCGCTCGGTCGAAGGCCAGGGCACCTGGGGCGGCTCGTACAACGCCGAAGTGCAGGCCATGATCTTTGAGGGCTACTGGCACCCCGGCGAGACCGTCAAGGAAAAGCCCGAGGTGGCCCAGTACAACGTCACCACCTGGGTCCCCATGCCCGACTTTCGCAAGGGCGACAAGATCCAGGAGTTCAACGGGCACGCCACCGGCCTCTTCCTCGAAGGCGCCCACGCCAAAGAGGCCTTCCCGGTGATCGAGATGCTGCAGTCCAAAGCGATCTGCGACATCATCTTTAACACCATCGGCTGGCTGCCCGCCTTCCAGGAGTACATCGACAGCGTCGACGCCAGCAAGTTCCCAGGGCTGCAGTTCTACCTCGACTCGGCCAAGAGCTGCACCCATGCCTACGGCGACAACATCATCCCCATCCGCTCCTTTATCCAGACCAAGGGCATCCAGTATGAGGAGCAGGTGTACCGCGATGCGATGACCGCCCAAGAGGCCATGGACGCCTGGCAGCGCGACGTCGAGACCGAGTGGGAAGAGTCTGGCTGGAAGGAAAAGTGGGGCCAGGGCTGATCTCGCTGCGCTTCTGACCGCGCTCTCAACCCGGGGGCGACGCCCGGTGCGTCGCCCCCTGACGCTTGGGGTGCGAAAACTCCTTGACAAAGCCCGGCAACGCGCGCATTATGGATATTAGGCGCCTGTCGCCGCGATAATCGTAGCGTGTCAAGGAGGCCCATGATGGAGCTCTCACGTCGTTCGTTCATCGAGATGGCCGCCGTCGGCGCCGCTGGCCTGGCCCTGGCCGCCTGCGCCCCCAAGGCGACTCCCGCCCCCGCAGAGGCCGCGCCCGCCAAGCCCGCCGAGCAGCCCGCCGCACCAGCGGCCCCGCAGCCGGCCGCTCCGGCTGCGCCCGCCGCCAAGGAGAAGGTGCTGCTCAAGTACCACATCTTCTGGAACCAGCCCCAGGCCTGCGAAGAGGCCTTCCGCGCCACCGCCGAGTGGCAGGCCATCGAGGCCCAGGGCTATGAGATCGAGTTCGGCACCGGCCGCGGCGGCGATGCCGGCCGCACCGCGGTGGCCGCCGGCACCCCGCCCGATGTGGGCGACCTCGGCCCGCAGTTCGACTTTGCCCTGGGCGGCAAGCTCATGGACCTGGCCCCGTTCGTCGACGCCAGCACGGTGGTCAAACCGGACAAGTTCTTTACCGAGAACTGGACCGGCGGCCAGTGGCAGGGCCTGCAGTATGGCGTGCCCGCCCACGAGTGCTATGTGCGCCGCGGCCTCAACATGAACAAGCGCCTGATCGGCGAGGCGGGCCTCGACGTCGAGAACCCGCCCACCACCTGGGACGAGCTCTTCGAGTGGCACAAGACGCTCACCAAGTTCGACGCCGCCGGCAACCTCACCCAGTTCGGCATCGACCCCTACGACGCCGAGGGCGGCACCGGCCCCGGCATGGACGGCTGGACCATCCCCGAGCTGTGGGACGTGCCCTTCTTTGACGCCGGCACCGGCGAGTTCCACCTCAACGACGAAAAGTTCGTCGAGGCCATCGACGTCTGCGCCGAGTTCGTGCGCTTTCTCAAGCCCGACAACCTGCAGGGCATCCGCTCGGTCGAGGGCCAGGGCACCTGGGGCGGCTCGTACAACGCCGAGGTGCAGGCCATGATCATCGAGGGCTACTGGCACCCCGGCGAGACGTTCAAGGAAAAGCCCGAGGTGTCGGCGCTCAACGTGGCCACCTGGGTGCCGGTGCCCGCCTTCCGCAAGGGCGACAAGGTGCAGTGCTTTAGCGGGCACGTCAGCAGCCTGTTCGCCGAGGGCGCCCACGCCAAAGAGGCCTTCCCGGTCATCGAGATGCTGCAGTCCAAGGCCATCTGCGACATCATCTTCAACACCATCGGCTGGCTGCCGGCCGTCAAAGAGTACGTGGCCCAGGCCGACGGCAGCCAGTACCCTGGCCTGCAGTTCTACCTGGACTCGGCCAAGGACTTTACCGCTTCCTACGGCGGCAACTATATCCCCATCGGCTCCTTTATGGGCACCAAGTGCGTCCAGTATCGCGAGCAGGTGTTCCGTGACGAAATGACGGCCAAAGAGGCCATGGACGCCTTCCAGAAGGATGTCGAGACCGAGTGGGAAGAGTCTGGCTGGAAGGAAAAGTGGGGCCAGGCCTGATCTCCCTGCGATTCTGACCGCGCTCTCTCTGCCGGCGGGCGGCGCCCAGACGTCGCCCGCCGGCCCCTTCCCCGCACGCCCCCCGTGGCGCCCACGTCCCGGCCCCGCTTTATGTCACCTTGGCCCAGCCTTATGTCGGCCCACATTGACGCTTGACAGACGCGCCGCGATGGTGCAAGATATCGGGGCGTGCCCTGCACAGGGCGCGCCACGGATCACCGTAGAAGGAAAGGAAGGTCATGAAGTTCACCCGTCGTTCGTTTCTAGCCACCGCCGCTCTGGGCGCCACAGGTTTGGCCCTGGCCGCCTGCGCCCCCAAGGGCACCGAGGCGCCTGCCGGTGAAGCGCCGGCCGCGCAGCCCGGCGCCGAGCCCGCCGCCCCCGCCTCAGCCGACAAGACCTTTATCAAGTACCACATCTTTTGGAACCAGCCCCAGGCCTGCGAAGAGGCCTTCCGCGCCACGCCCGAGTGGCAGGCGATGGAAGAGTCGGGCCTCGAGATCGAGTTCGGCACCGGCCGTGGTGGCGACGCCGGCCGCACCGCGGTGGCCGCCGGCACCCCGCCCGATGTGGGCGACCTGGGCCCGCAGTTCGACTTTGCCCTGGGCGGCAAGCTCATGGACCTGACGCCGTTCGTCGACGCCTCGGAGAAGATCACGCCCGAGATGTTCTACGAGCAGAACTGGCGCCAGGGCAACTGGCAGGGCCTGCAGTTCGGCGTGCCCGCCCACGAGGGCTTTGTGCGCCGCACCCTGTTCTACAACCGCGACATGGTGGCCAACGCCGGCCTCGACCCCGAGACGCCGCCCACCACGATCGAGGAGATGTTCGAGTGGCATAAGAAGCTGACGGTGTTCGACGCCGCCGGCAACATGACCCAGTTCGGCATCGACCCCTACGACGCCGAGGGCGGCACAGGCCCTGGCGGCGATGGCTGGGGCATCGCTGACGTGTTCGACATCCCCTGGTTCGACGAGGCCACCGGCACCTTTGCGCTCGACCACGAGCGCATGGTCGAGGCGCTGGACACCTACGCCGAGTTCGTGCGCTTTATGGGGCCCGACAACCTGCAGGGCATGCGCTCGGTCGAGGGCCAGGGCACCTGGGGCGGCTCGTTCAACGCCGAGGTCCAGGCGATGATCATCGAGGGCTACTGGCACTGTGGCGAGACCGTCAAGGAAAAGCCCGAAGTGGCCGAAAAGATCATGGCCACCTGGGTGCCCGTGCCCGCCTGGCGCGCTGGCGACAAGATCCAGACCTACTCGGGCCACGTCTCCTCGCTGTTCGCCGAGGGCGACAACGCCGACAAGGCGTTCCCGATCATCGAGTTCCTGAACAGCAAGAGCGCCTGCGATATCCTGTTCAAGGAGATCGGCTGGCTGCCCGGCCAGAAGGACTATATCGCCACCGTCGACGGCACGACCTTCCCCGGCCTCGAGTTTGTGCTCAAGTCGGCCGACGAGGCCATGCATCGCTACTATGACAACATGGTGCCCGTGCGCACCTTTATCGAGACCAAGTACATCCAGTATCGCGAGCAGGTCTATCGCGACGCCATGACCGCCCAAGAGGCCGTCGACGCCTTCCAGAAGGACGTCGAGGCCGAGTGGGTCGAGTCGGGTTGGGCCGACAAGTGGGGCCAGGCCTAGGCCTGACCGGCACCGCACACGACGACGGGTGGGGCCAGGCCCCACCCGTCTCTCGCTATCTGCGGGCGCCGTAGGCCGATCCTCGCGCTCGCCGTTCGGTTTCACAACAGCTTTCGTCCCTTTATGTAGGCCGATATTGACAGCGCCGCGAGACTCATTCATGATAGCGACATGCGCCAATTGTCGGCGCATCGCTGTCTAGGTTCCAAGGAGAGCAACCCATGCAAGTCTCACGTCGCTCGTTCCTGACGACCACCGCCCTCGGCGCCGCCGGCCTCGTGTTGGCCGCCTGCGCCCCCAAGGCCACGCCGGCCCCCGCAGCGGCCAAGCCCGCCGAGCAGCCCGCTCAGCCGGCCGCGCCCGCCCAGCCCGCGCAGGCTGCCCAACCTGCCCCGAAAGAAAAGATCCTGATCAAGTATCACATCTTTTGGAACCAGCCCCAGGCCTGCGAAGAGCCCTTCCGCGCCACCGCCGAGTGGAAGGCGATGGAAGAGTCGGGCCTCGAGATCGAGTTCGGCACCGGCCGTGGTGGCGATGCCGGCCGCACCGCGGTGGCCGCCGGCACCCCGCCCGATGTGGGCGACCTGGGCCCGCAGCTCGACTTTGCCCTGGGCGGCAAGCTCATGGACCTGACGCCGTTCGTCGACGCCTCGGACAAGATCAAGCCCGAGATGTTCTACGAGCAGAACTGGCGCCAGGGCATCTGGCAGGGCCTGCTCTTTGGCGTGCCCGCCCACGAGGGCTTTGTGCGCCGCGCGCTCTACTGGAACAAGGAGATGGTCGGCAACGCCGGCCTCGACCCCGAGACGCCGCCCACTACCTGGGAAGAGATGTTCGAGTGGCACAAGAAGCTGACGGTGTTCGACGCCGCCGGCAACATGACCCAGTTCGGCATCGACCCCTATGACGCCGAGGGCGGCACAGGCCCCGGCGGCGACGGCTGGTGCATCGCCGACCTGTGGGACATCCCCTGGTTCGACGAGGCCACCGGCGTGTTCCAGATCAACCATGAGCGCATGGTCGAGGCGCTGGACGCCTACGCCGAGTTTGTGCGGCTCATGGGCGCCGACAACCTGCAGGGCATGCGTTCGGTCGAGGGCCAGGGCACCTGGGGCGGCTCGTTCAACGCCGAGGTCCAGGCGATGATCATCGAGGGCTACTGGCACTCGGGCGAGACGGTCAAGGAAAAGCCCGAAGTGGCCGCCAAGATGGAATCCTCGTGGGTGCCCGTGCCCGCGTGGCGCGCCGGCGACAAGATCCAGACCTACTCGGGCCACGTGTCGTCGCTGTTCGCCGAGGGCCCCAACGCCATGCACGCCTTCCCCGTCATCGAGTTCCTCAACTCCAAGGCGGCGTGCGACATCATCTTTAGCACCATCGGCTGGCTGCCCGGTCAAATCGACTATATGGCCACCGTCGATGGCGCCAAGTTCCCCGGCCTCGCCTTTGTCATCAAGTCGGCCGACGAGGCCACCCATCGGTATCTCGAGAATCAGGTGCCCATTCGCTCCTTTATCGCCACCAAGTACGTGCAGTATCGCGAGCAGGTGTTCCGCGATGAAGTGACCGCCAAAGAGGCGGCCGACGCCTTCCAGAAGGACGTCGAGGTGGAATGGGAAGAGTCGGGTTGGAAGGACAAGTGGGGCGCCAAGTAGCCCTGCTCGAGCCTGGGTACGCCGACGGGTGGGGCAGCCCCCCACCCGTCGGCGCTGTCCAACGATATTGCCTGCAGGAGTGACAACATGCCAGCTCCCATGACCCCCCGTCAGCGCGTGGGCGCCGCCTTTCGCCGCCAGGTGCCCGACCGCGTGCCGCGCCATCTGGGCTTGACGCCCTATCTGCAAGACCAGCTCGTGGAGCGCACCGGCCACACCCGTGTCGAAGAGGCCTTTGATCTCGAGATGCGCGGCGTCGGCTTCAAGCCCAGCCACAAGCCGCCCGACTTTTCGCGCTATCTGCCGCCCAACCTGCCCCCCGGCACCACCAGCGACGAGTGGGGCCTGACGGAAAAGCCCGGCACCTTTTTTCACTTTACCGAATACGTCTACCCGATGGCCAACCTGCGCGACGCGTCAGAGCTGGACGACTGGCCCTTTCCCGATTACACGCCCGCCTACCGCTTTGAGGGCGTGCCCGAGCGCATCGCCGAGCTGCACGAGCAGGGCTACTGGGTGATGGGCGGCGTGGGTCACATCTTTGAGGTCTCCTGGTACATCCGCTCGATGGAGCAACTGTTCCTCGACATGCGGTTCAACAAAAAGTTCGCCACGCGCCTGCTCGACGAGGTCACCGAGCGGCAGATCTATCGCGCCGTCAAGTACGCCGAGGCGGGCGTCGACGCCATCAGCACCGGCGACGACGTGGGCAGCCAAAAGGGCATGATCATGAGCCCGGCCATGTGGCGCGAGTGGTTCAAGCCGCGCTGGGCCCAGGTGTGGGCCGCCGCCAAGGCCGTCAACCCCGATATCGTCATCACCTACCACTCGGACGGCGACATCACCGTCATCATCCCCGAGCTGATCGAGATCGGGCTCGACGTGCTCAACCCGGTGCAGCCCGAGTGCCTCGACATCGTGGCCCTCAAGCGCGACTATGGCGATGCGCTCGCCTTTTACGGCGGCATGGGCACGCAGACCACCATGCCCTTTGGCACGCCAGACGACGTGCGCGCCGAGGTGCGCCGGCTGATCGACATCCTGGGCGCCGACGGCGGCTTTCTCATCGCGCCCACCCACGTGCTCGAGCCCGACGTCTCGTGGGAGAATATCGAGGCCTTTCTCGACGAGGTGCACCAGTACGGCGTCTACTAGCCGCGCTGCGCGCCTCTTGACGCTGACCAACAGACAGGGCCCGCCGCTCGGCGGGCCCTGTTTCGTCTCTGCTGCGGAGCGGGCTAGCCGCGCCTCTTGCGGCCGAGCGCCCAGGCCGCCAGGCCGGCCAACGTGGCCGCCACCAGCGGCAGCGTCGGCCAGCCGGCCCCCGCGGGCGCCACGCCCGACGCCGGCAGCGCCTCGGGCAGGGCCACGGGCTCGGGCGTGGCCGTGGGCGCCGGCGTCGGCTGCGACGAGCTCGAAGGCCCCTTGCCGCTCGCCTTCTTGGTGGGCGTGGGCGCCACCGACGTGGGGCTCGGCGTAGGCTCTGGCGTGCACGCCTCGATGGTGATCGTCTTGCTGGCCGATGCGCCGAACGCAACGCCCGCCGGCACCACCTCGCCCTCGGTCACCCCCAGCGTCACGGTGTAGCTGCCCGCGGCCGCATAGGCATGGGCGGGCGCCTCGTCGGTCGAGGTCTCGTCGTCGCCCAAGGCCCAGGCATAGGTCAGCGGAGCCATGGCGTTGGCCACCGTCGGCGTAAAGAGGGTCTCCTCATCGGGGGCGCAGCCCGCGTCCACGTCGAAATCCACCAGCAGCTCGCGCTCTTGCAGCACCAGCGTCGCCGTGCGGTCGCACTTGGCCGGCGTATAGTCCTGGCAGCTCATGCTCCAGGGGCAGGCGGTCTCGTCTTTGCCCAGGTTGTTGCGATAGATCAGCAGCGCATTGCGCAGCTCGACGCCCGCGCCGCAGGGATACTCGATCTCGGCCAGGGCCACGTCCACGGTCGACTTGCCCGTCAGCGTATCCACCGCGCAGGTGGCGATGGCGCCGGCCGCCGCTCCATTGACCCACACCTCGGCAAAGGTCGACACGCCATAGCGCGCCTGGTTGGCGCCGTTGGCGATCGAGGCCCACACCGTGGCCGTCACCGTATCGCCCAGCGTGCAGGCCGGCAGCTCCTCGTCGTCGGCGTCGGCCAGGTAGACGGCCGCGATCGACACATCGCTCGAGGCGCATTGCCAGTTGCAGTCGGGAAAGGTCGGCTGCTGCGCCAGGGCCGTGCCCCCCACCAGGCCCATCAGGGCCACCATCGCCAACACCCACAACAAGGTCCTCAGTTGCATCCCCATGCTCCCTCCCACCAACCATGCAGTCGCGCCACGAGGCGCATCCCGCCCATTCTAGCAGGTTGGCGAGTAAAGCGCAATGGGGTTTGATCATATATTTACGTATGGTGGTGGTTTTTGGTGCGTGGTTCTTGGTAATTGCTACCGCCTTGCGTTAATAGCGACTCTTTTAGACTCGTGCGGCTCGTTGTGTGGCGAGAGAGGCTATCCCTTGGTACCACACTGCCTCTCACGATGCTCTCACCAGCACGCCGCGCTTGCGCCGCGGCCGCGCCTGTGCCACAATGGGGCCAGCCTAGCCCCCCACCGGAGGTGGTCATGCGCATCCTGCTGGTCAAGTTCCAGATCAAACCCGAGTTCCGCGATCAGTTCATCGCCCTGGGCAAGCTCGACGCCGACGGCTCGGCCAACACCGAGCCCGGCTGCCGCCGTTTCGACTTTCTCGAGGACGAGCGCAACCCCAACACCTTTTACTTTTACGAGGTGTACGACGACGAGGACGCCTTCAAGGCCCACCAGGCCACGCCGCACTTTGCCAGATACCGCGCGACGCTGCAGCAAGAGTGGCTGGCGGCGCCCAGCAGCGTGGCGCACTGCGTCAACATCTTTCCCAGCGACGCCGAGTGGAAGTAGGCCCGCTGGCTCCTCGAGGGGCGGCCTAGGCCGCCCCTTTGTCGTCACCCGCGCGCCGCGCCGCCCGCGCGCAGCGCCCTTGACCCCTTGACATCGCCAGCGCCGCCTGCTATACTGGCCACAGACTAGTTTGCACCGCAAACTGACCTGTAGCACCGACTGGAGGATGGCCATGTCTGCACGTGCCGCACGCGGCGCCGGCCTTACCCGCGATGGGCTCTTTGAGCTGCTGGCCGGCCTGGGCCTGGGCGCAGCGGGCTATCTGCTGCTGCCCGCCTCGCCGCCGCGCCCCGATCGCGCCAGCCTGGCCTTTGTGCCGGTGCTGGCGGCGGCGCTGCTGCTGCCGGCGCTCAAGGCCGTCGTGCGCCGCCTCAAGCCACACGCTGCGCCCGGCGCCCGCGCGGCGGGCGGCTGGGGCTGGCTGCTGACCGCCCTGCTGCTGGTGGCCCTGGGCGCGGCGGCGCTGGTGCTCGTCTGGCTCGAAGTCGACAGCCCCCTGTTGACGCTGGCCGTGGGCTGGGCGCTGGCCGTGCTGGGCCACCTGCCGGCGGCGCTGGGCCTGATTATCGGCCTGCTGCTGATTCTGGTGGGCTATGCCCACGGCCAGTGGCGCACGGCGCTGCTGGGCATGCTCTGGGCGGTGTGCGGGCTGGCGGTGGATGCGCTCTTGTGGGGCCGCCTGCTGCCCCTCTGGTTCGCGGCCAACCTGACCGCGCGCCACGCCACCGCCCTCTATCTGCTGGCGCTGGGCGGGCTGACGGCGCTGGCGGGGTTGGTGGCGCTGGTGTGTTTTCTGGCGGCGCGCTCGCCCGCGCCGGGCGCCGCCGCGGTCGATCTACACGAGGTGGGCTGATGACGGCATCCAACGTGCTCGCGCTCGAGGCGTGCGCCCGTCGCCAGGTGCGCCGTGCCTACTATGCCGATGGCCTGTTCGACCTGGTCTATGGCCTGGGCATCGTGGGCGGCGCCATCCTGGCCCTGGCCGACCGCCTGTCGCTCTTTTTCATGCCGCTGCTGTGGGTCATCACCGTGCTGCCGGCCGCCAGAAAGCGCTGGGTGCAGCCGCGCACCGGCTACGCCGCGCCGGCCCACCCCGACCGCGGGCGGCGCTGGCCGCTGGTGCTGCTGACCATCGTGCTGGCGGCGCTGGTGGTGCTCACCGGCCTGGCCGGCCAGGCCGACCGCTGGCCGCTGGTGCGCGCGGCCAACGTCGGCATCGCCTGGCTGATGCGCTACCTGGGCCTGCTCATGGGGCTGCTCTTGGGCGCGGCCCTGGCGTGGAACGGCGTCCAGCTCGGCATCGGCCGGCTGGTGGCCTATGGGCCAGGGTTCGTGGCCGCGGGCCTGTTGACGCTGTGGCCGACCGTGCTGGGCGGCCTGGCCGCGCGCCTGCCCGCGCAGGGCGCCGCCGGCGCCGTCGGCTTTGGCGCGATGGGCGTGCTGATGGCGCTGGCCGGCGCCATCGGCTTTGCGCGCTACCTGCGGCGGCATCCGCTGCCCAACGAGGAAGCCTAGCATGGCCGACCGGCCACTGCCCCCCGAGGACGGCGGCCCGTCGGCCGACGCCGCGCGCGCTCTGGGCGCGCTCGACCGCACCGTGCACGCCCCCGGCCGGCTGCAGATTCTGGCCACGCTCTATGTGGCCGCCGAGCTCGATTTCAACTATCTGCTGGGCCACACCGGCCTCACGCGGGGCAACCTCTCCTCGCACATGGCGCGGCTCGAGCAAGAGGGCTATGTGGCGGTGCACAAAGAGTTTGTCAACCGGCGGCCGCTGACGCTCTATCGCCTCACGCGCCAGGGCCGCCGGGCCTTTAGCGACTATCGCCGGCAGCTCATCGCCGCCCTCGAGGCGCTGCCCGACGACTAGCCCCGTCGGCGGGGCCCGTCAGCGGGGCCCCGTCAGCGCACCTCGTCCTCGAGGCCTCGTCCTCGCACCCCGTCCGCGGGGCCTCGTCTGCGCACCTCGTCCTCGAGGCCTCGTCTTCGAGGCCTCTACCAGGCCAGCCGCAAGATCGCGCGCGCATCGTCGAGCGAGACGGTGCGCGGGTTGTTGGCCATCACGCGCTGCTGCGTGTCGATGGCGCTCTGGGCCACCTCGTCGATGATGTTGCGCGTCACGTTGATGTCGCGCAGCCGCTGCGGAATGCCCAGCTCCAGCGTCAGCCGGCGCACCGCCTCCACCGCCCGCTCCGACGCCTCGTCGATCGACAGCCCGTCGAGGTACTCGCCCAGCAGCTCGGCCACGCGAGCGTACTTTTCGCGGCAGGCGATGCGGTTGTAGGCCATCACGTAGGGCAGCAACAGGGCGTTGGCCAGGCCGTGGCCCACCGGATGCCGCCCGCCCAGCGCCTGCGCCAGGCCGTGCACCGCGCCCACGTTCACCTCGGCCAGCGCCAGCCCCGCAAACAGGCAGCCGGCGAACATGCCGGTGCGCGCCTCCAGGTCGTCGCCGCGGGCATAGGCGCGCCGCAGGTGCTGCCCGATGAGCTGCACGCCGCGCTCGGCGTTGCCGTCGGTGAGCAGCGACGCCCTGGGCGAGGTGTAGGCCTCGATGGCGTGGGTCAGCGCGTCCAGCCCGGTCGAGGCGGTCAGCGCCGGCGGCAGCCCCAGCGTCAGCTCGGGATCGAGAATGGCCACCCGCGCCAGCAGCAGGTTGCAGTTGACGCCCTTTTTGGTGTGCGCCTCGGGATCGACAAACACTGCCGCCGCCGAGAGCTCGCTGCTGGTGCCCGCCGTGGTGGGGATGGCGATCACCGGCAGGCCGGGGTGCGGCACGCGGTCGACGCCCCAGTAGTCAGAGACGGCGCCGGTGTTGCCCATCATCAGCGCGGCCATCTTGGCCGTGTCCATCGAGCTGCCGCCGCCCAGGCCGATGACCGCCTGCGCGTCGTGCTCGCGGATAAAGGCCACGGCGCGCTCCACCAGCGTCACGGGCGGCTCGGGCTCCACCTCGGCGAACACCGCCACCTGCGCGCTGACGCCCGCCAGCGCCCGGTCGACCAGCCCCGCCCGGGCCACGCCGGGGTCGGTCAGCAGCGCCACGCGCTCGGCGCCCAACTGCCGCAGCTCGCCCTCGAGCCGCGCCACCGCGCCCGGCCCAAAGTGCACCACCGGCGCGGTGCGGAATCGCGTCACCTCCATGAACATGCCACGCCTCCTGCTCTCCATGCTGCGCGGCCATCATGCTGCAGGGCGGGCGGGCGTGCAAATGCGGGGGGCGTTGCGCGCGGGCCGCGCGGCGAAGAGGTCGCGCGGGGGAGAGAGTCGCCCGGGCGAAGAGGCGCCCGGGGCTAAAGCCGCCGGGCCAGGTCCGCCGCTGAGCGGCGGCAAGGGTCGGCGCGCGATGCTACGGGGGCTGATGGGCCGCGGCTGGCCGGGGAGGGGTCGCCCGGGCGAAGAGGCGCCCGGGGCTAACGCCGCCGGGCTGGGCCCGCCGCTGCGCGGTGCAGGGTCGGCGCGCGCCCGCACCCGCTCCCAGTTGCGCGCGGCGGCGCCCCTGTGCTACAGTCTAGCTTGACGGCCTGGCCGCGGGCCGATGCTACCCAACGGAGGGATACCATGCTCGAACATGTGGTCGCCGCGCAGCTCTACACCGTGCGCGAGTTCACCCAGACCATCGACGGCGTCGCCGACAGCCTGCGCAAGGTCGCCGACATCGGCTACACCGCCGTGCAGATCTCTGGCTTTGGCCCCGTCGACTATCGGCAGGTGGCCCAGCTCGTCGCCGACAACGGCCTCACCGTCGCCTCGACCCACGTCTCGTGGGAGCGCTTTCTCAACGACCTCGACCAGCTCATCATCGAGCACCAGGCCTGGGGCTGCGTGCACCCCGCCATCGGCGGCCTGCCCGGCCACTATTACACCCTCGACGGCCTCAAGCGCTTTGCCGACGAGCTGGCCCCCATCGCTGCCAAGCTCGCCAGCGTGGGCATGGACTTTTCCTATCACAACCACAGCCACGAGTTCGCCAAGCACGATGGCCGCCGCTGGATCGACCTGCTGCTCGAGGCCACCACGCCCGACCAGCTCAAGATGGAGCTCGACGTCTACTGGGTGCAGCACGCCGGCGCCGATCCGGCCGACTATGTGCGCCGCTGCGCCGGCCGCATGCCGCTGCTGCACCTCAAAGACATGGCCATCACCCCCGAGCGCGAGCAGCGCTTTGCCGAGATCGGCGAGGGCAACCTCAACTGGCCGGCCATCATGGCCGCCGCGCAAGAGATCGGCGTCGAGTGGTACTTTGTCGAGCAGGACCGCTCGTACGGGCGCAATCCGTTCGACTCGCTGGCCATCAGCTACCGCAACCTGGTGGCCATGGGCCTGAGCTGACCTGACCGCCAACGGCGCGGCCCGGGCTGACTCGGGCCGCGCCGCCCAACGCACCGCTCACAGAGGGGGGCCCGCCGACCATGGCGCACACCGACGCACCGCCGGCGCCCACGCGCCACAGCGCGCCGCGCGCGGCCGACGCCGCCCGCTTCCTGTTGGCGGCCGTGCTGCTGGCGGCGCTGTTGCTGCGCCTCATCGACGTGGGCGCGTTTGCCGCCGTCGACGAGCAGAAATACGCCAAGCGCGCCACCGCGTTCTACGGCGCCATCAGCCAGGGGCGCCTCGAGCAGACTCTCCAGTCGGCCCACCCCGGCGTCATCACCCTGTGGATCGGCACGGTCTCGTCGGCGCTGCAATCGTGGCAGCGCTACGGCCGGCTGTGCCCCACGGTGACCATCCGCCCCGACGAGGACCCCGGCGCCTGCGCCCTCGACGAGCTCACGCTGCTCACCCAACTGCACCGCGGCTATGCGCTGCTCTCGTGGGCGCTGCTGACCGTCAGCGCGCTGGCCCTGTTGCGGCTCTATGGCGCGCGCCGCGCCCTGTGGCCGCTGGCGCTGCTGGCCTTTGACCCCTACCTGCTGGCCCACGCGCGCCTGGCCCACAACGAGGGCATTGCGGCCCCCGCGCTGCTGGCCTCGTGCCTGCTGCTGGCCGTCTATGCCCGCGGCGGGCGACGCTGGCTGCTGCTGCCGTCGGCGCTCATCGGCGGCGTGGCGCTGGCCGAAAAGCTGCCCGGTGCCTACGCCTGGCTGCTGGCCGCAGCGCTACTCGGCTGGCGCGCCCGACACGCCACCCCGCAGGCCGGCTGGCTGCGCCGCTGGGCGGTCGACCTCGCCCTCTGGACGGCGGCCATGGCGGGCACGGTGGTGGCCCTGTGGCCGGTGTTGTGGGTGGCGCCCGGCCAGGCCATCCGCGGCGTGCTGGCCGATGTCACCTTTATGCTCGATCAGGCCGACACCCGCAGCGTGCACCTGTTGCTGGGGGCCGTGCGCGCCGCCGCCGCCACGCCGCTGCTCTATCTGCTGACGCTGCTCTTTCGGCTGACGCCCCTGTCGCTGCTGGGGCTGCTGCTGGCGCTGGGCTGGTCGGCCGCCCGCCGCGACGCCCGCCGCGAGCTGGGCCCCTGGCTGCTCTATGCCGCCGGCTTTCTCGCCATCATGTCGCTGGGCGTCAAGCAGGGCGGGCGCTATATCCTGTCGGCCTTTGCGCCCATCGACGTGGCCGCGGGGCTGGCCTGGTGGCGGCTGGGGCAGGCGGCCCTGCGCCGTTGGCCGCGCCTCGACGCCGACCGCCTGCGCCAGGCGGCGCTGTGCGCGTTGCCGGCGCTGGCGCTCGCCACCATCCTGCCCGCCGCGCCCTACTATATCGCCGCCTACAACTGGCTCACCGGCGGCCCGCGCGCGGCCGCCCGCGTCATCGACATCGGCCTGGGCGAGGGGCTCGATCAGGCCGCCGCCTATCTCAACGCGCTGCCCGACGCCCCCCAGCTCGTGGTGGCCACCGGCTACCGCGAGGCCTTTGAGCCCTACTTTGCCGGCGAGAGCACCAGCCTGGGCTATGACCAGGCCTATCGCGCCGACTATCTGGTGTTTTATGTCAATCAGTGGCAAAAGCGCCCCGACTGGACCCTGTGGCTCGCCTATCGCGACCGCCAGCCGCTGCACACCGTGACGCTGCTGGGCGTGCCCTATGCGCGCATCTATGCCACCGACCGGCCCGCGGCCACGCTGGCGCGGCTCAACGCCGAGGCCGCCCCCGGCGAGCTGGTGGTGGCCGAGATCGACAGCCTGGTGACGCGCGGCTATGCCGGCGCCGCGCCGCTGTGGGTGCCCGACCGCCGCTCGACGCCCGAGGCCGCCCTGGCCGCGCTCGACGCCGCCCTGGCCGGCGCCGACCGCGTCTGGTGGGTGCGCTATCCGCGCTCGCGGGGCGCGCATGGCGAGGCCCTGGGCGCCGCCCTGGAGGCGCGCACCGCCCTGGTCGACGCCTACCCCGAGCCGGCGCTGCCCGCCGACGAGCTGCGCCTCGAGCTGCGCCGGCCCCTGACCCATGGCCGCTGACCGCCCGCCGGCCCTGCCGCCCCCGGCCCGCGACGCCCTGGCGGCCGTGGCCGGCGCCATCGACGCCCGCCGCCCTACCCTGGCCCGGCCGCTGGTGGTGGCCCTCGACGGCCTGAGCGGCGCCGGCAAGTCGACGCTGGCGCGGCAGCTCGTGGCCGCCCGCGACGACGCCGCGCATCTGCCGCTGGACGACTTTTTCGCCGCCGACATCCCCGATGCCTGCTGGGACGCCATGCCGTTCGACGAGCGGCTGGCGCGCCTGTGGCACTGGCAGCGGGTGCGGCGCTGCGCCCTCGAGCCGCTGCTGGCCGGCCGCCCCGCGCGCTGGCGCGCCTTTGACTTTGTGGGCGGCCTGCGCCCCGATGGCACCTATGCCCTGCAGGCCCAGCCCACCGAGCTCGCGCCCGCGGCCGTGGTGCTGGTCGAGGGCCTCGGCGTCACCGCCGGCCCGCTCAACGACCTGCTGGACCTCACCGTGCTGGTGCAGCTCCCCGAGGATGTGCGCCTGCAGCGCCTGGCGGCCCGCGAAGAGCCCGCCTTCCTGGCCGCCTGGCGCCGCCGCTGGGACCCCTTTCAGGCGTGGTACTTTGGCGCCGTGCGCCCGGCAAAGGCGTACGATCTGGTGGTGTGGGGGTGAGGGGGGGGAAAGACCTCGAAAGAGTGTCCGACATCGTCGGTGCCAGCTGGGGTTGGGGGACCCGCGGAGGTCTGAAGGCAAATCGCGCAACAAGACAATCGGTGGGCGGTCTGGCCGCGACGGCCATGCTTTTGTGAGCTTCGTCAACCACCGCGTTTTGCCCACCGTGTGACATCCCCCTGTTGCCAGCAGGTGTTGGCATGACCATATGTAGGCTGGTTTGCCGACAACTCAGTCCATGCCACGGCTTGCCAAGCAGGAGTCCGCGGCATCAGAAACAGCCGTCTATTGACAAAGCACACCGCACCCGGTATACTATGTATGGCTCATCTACCAATGGTAGAAGGAGTATTCGACGTCGTCTGCTCTAGCAGGCGACGTCAGCCTTATACTCCTCGTACTCCTCTATCAGTCTACTCAGCTTCTTGTCTGAGTATATGGGGTAAGCCGTCTTTAGTAGTAGGTAGCCGCCCCTGATTCCCAGGACAACGAGGTAGCGTTCGGCTAGGCAGAGCACGCAGAACGCCCTTTCGCCTCTCCTTTCGTTCTGCCACACGAGTACCCCGTCTTGGCTCTCGTGCTCAATGATAGGTCTGGGCCATCTGATCCTCTCGCACCTCCGCAGTTCTGGCAGGCGCTCATGCTCCTTCCCGCCTTCGCTGATGAGGTGCCAGAAGGTCACATCCCGACCATCCTGAGAGGGGTACCGCTTCACGGCCACTCGCTGTTGTCTGAAGAGAGGTCGGCCGCACACGAAATCCTGTCTGTAGAACTGGTATAGCGCTTCTACGTAGGCATTCCAGTCATTGCCCCATGATGCCAGTCTGACCAGATGCGGCAACCAGCTAACAGAGGTCGCTCCAGGTGATGTCATGAGGGTGTCCACACGAATGTGTTGAATTTCGACTCTGTGACTGGCGTTGTGGCGCACAACTGCCTTCCAAGCCGGCCTTCCAAGTGGGACGCCAGTGCAAGCTTCGCGGAGCTAGTGTCAAGCCGACGAGCACGGTACGACAGAGCGCCAACGAGCAGGTCGGCAAGCTGGATCAGCTGGACCTCGTGTGATCTCACGATCTGGATGCGGCGAATATCCAATACACCCTGCTCTCGATTCCCAGCGCATAGCACTTCCCAGAGCTTGCGAATCTTGCGGGCGCTCCTAGAGTCCTTTATGTCCAGATAGATCTCAAATGGCTGACCCGGCCTTACTACGGTGTGCAGCATCTGGTAGTACATCTTGTAGTACCAGTCATCGTGAGACTGATGGTACTCGGCGTGACTGAGAGCCTCTTTATGGCTAGCAACAAGCCCGCGGAAGTGCAGCTCCGGCGTGTCGAGGAAGAGGTTGAGCAGATCGAAGTACAGATCTATCTTGGCTGTTGATACTTTCGTCCACTTGATCTCCCATGCGGCATGGAGGCCATGAAATCGTTTTGTCTGCGTAATCTGCGCGCTGAAGCGCTTTACCTCGCGCCTCTCACACCATACGGCCCCTAGCGTCATTGATCCCTGATGGTCGTGTTGCAGGTGACAGCTTTCGTCACAGTAGACGTTTATTCCACTATTGCGCATGCCGACCCTCCCAAGTCACCGCACGCCAAGCGTATCGGCATATCACAGATGCTGGTCCGTCTGCTGAGGTCAGGTGAGCAATCGTTCCTTGTCCGTAGAGGTAGCCAGCACCGCCCGCCTACTACCATGCACGCGACATCGTGCCAATCTGCTGGCCTATGCACCTCCGAATCCGCTCTTGTCAACCCTTATTATACAATATACATATAAGTGTTTTCTATGTCCACCCCCCCTCTTGCCCTCTCCCCCTCACCCTGCTATCATCCCCGCGATGAACGACCACACCGCCTCGCCCTTCCGCCCCGAGCGCGGCCCGCGCCTCGCCGGCCTCGTCGCCGCCGGCCTGTTCGTCGCCGGCTGCCTGGCCGCCCTGGCCTACGGCCTCACCCGCGCCGACCCCGCCCTGCGCTGGCCCAGCGTGGCCGGCGTGGTGGCCTACATCGTCGCCCCCGTGTGCCTGCTGATCCTGGTGCTGGCCGCCCTGCGCGAGCGCCGCCCGCCCGCGCGCCTCGCCCTCAGCCTGCCCGCCGTGCTGCTGGCCCTGCTGATGATGGGCCTCTCGGCCCTCTCGCCCGCCGAGGCCGGCGGCCTCACCCTGCTCTGCTTTGGCCCCCTGGCGCTGCTGCTGGCCGTCGTGCCGCTGCTCGCCGCCCGACAGACGCCCGCCTACCTGCGTCAGCAGCGCGACCGCGCCCGCGGCCAGCGCCTGCTCGACCATCTCGCCGCCCAGGGCGGCCTGCTGCGCTATCGCGACGCCGCGCGGGCGCTCGACTGGCCCGAGCTGGCCGTGCGCACCCAACTGGCCGCGCTCGAGGGCGCCGGCGACCTGGCCGGCCGCGACTATCCCGAGGCGGGCCTGTATGTGAGCGCCCCCGCCGAAGAGGCCGGCGTGGCCCGCGTCGAGGCGCTGCTGGCCGCCGGCGCTCCGCGCGATGCCGCCGCGCTGGCCGCCCGGCTCGACCTGCCCGTGGCCGTGGCCGCCGACTGGCTCGCGCTGGCCCGCGGTTAGCATGTCGCCGCGCACCGCCCGCCGCGGCCGCCGCCCTCTGTGGCGCGCGCCCTGGGCGCCGCTGCTGGCCGTCGCGCTGACGTTGGCCCCCTGCGGCTGCCGTGTTGCACCCCCGCCGACCGGCGCACCCGCACCGACCGTCGCGCCCCCGCCCACGCCGCGGTCGACGCCCACGGCCATCCGCATCACCGCGGCGCCGCCGCCCAGGCGCACGCCCACGGCGCGCCCCACCACGACGCCGCTACACACCCCCACGCCCACCGCCACGCCCACGCCTCTGCCCCCGCAGGCCTGGGCCGCGCTGCTGGCCGACGGCGTGCTGGCGCGCTGGCCCGACCCCGCGACCATCGTGGGCCACGGCTGGGAGTACAACACCGGCATCGTGCTCTATGGCCTGTCGGCGGTGCAGCGCCAGCACGGCGATGCCCGCCTGCTGGCCTACATCCAGCGCTGGGTCGACGCCTACGTGGGCCCGCAGGGCGAGTTCGCCCTGCCCCAGGCCGACAACCTCGATCTGGTGCAGCCGGCCAACCTGCTACTCGAGCTCTACGAGGCCACCGGCCAGGCGCGCTATCTGACCGCCGCGCGCACCATCGCCGACGACCTGCTGGCCAACCACCCCCGCAACGCGGCCGGCGGCTTTTGGCACAAGGATATCTATCCCCAGCAGATGTGGCTCGACGGCGTCTATATGGCGGGGCCGTTCCTGGTGCGGCTGAGCGCGCTCACCGACGAGGCCGCCTATGCCGACGCCGCCGTGGCCCAGGCGCTGCTGCTGGCCGAGCACACCCTCGACCCCGCCACCGGCCTGCTCTGCCACGCGTGGGATGCCTCGGCCGCCGCCCCCTGGGCCGACCCCGCCACCGGCCGCGCGCCCGTGGTGTGGCTGCGCGCCATGGGCTGGTATGCCATGGCCCTGGTCGACATGCTGGCCGCGCTGCCGCCCGACCATCCCGCGCGCCCGGCGCTGGTCGACGTGCTGCAGCGCGCCGCCGCCGGCCTGGCCGCCGCGCAAGATGGCCCCACGGGCCTGTGGCGGCAGGTGGTCGACGCGCCCGACCTGCCCGGCAACGGGTTCGAGAGCTCGGGGAGCGCCATGGTGGTGTATGCGCTGCGGCGCGGCGTCGACGCCGGCCTGCTCGACGCGCGCTATGCGGCGGTGGCCGCGCGCGGCTGGCAGGGGCTGCAGACGCAGGGCCTGCTCAGCCTGGGCGCCGACGGGCTGCCGGTGGTCAGCGGCGCGGTCGAGGGGCTGGGCGTGCAGGCCGACGCGCCCGCCTACCTCGCCCGGCAGCGCCTGCAGAACTCGCCCCACGGCCTCATGGCCGTGATGCTGGCCGCCACCGCCATGGCCGAGTAGGGCCGGCGGGCGGTCAAGGGGCGATGCGCGCGGGCGCGCGTGCGCCCGAGGCGTGAACAGCGGGCCTCTTGCGCGGCGGCCTGGTCGGCCCGACCCACGCTCTACAGCCGGCGCGCGTCGAGCGGCGTCTCGACGCAGCCGCCCTGGCCGTCGGGCTCCACGCGGTAGGCGCGCGCCCCGGCCCGCGTCGCCAGAATGCCCGCCAGCGCGCCGTCCACATAGTGCAGCGCCGCGCCGTCGTCGGCGGCATAGCCCGGAAGCAGTGTGCCGGCGCTCACCAGCGCCTGGTAGGTGGGGCGGCGCGCGGGCTCAGAGTCATAGTGCGGGCAGTAGCTGCCGGGCAGCCAGCCCAGCGCGTCGAGCGGCCCCAGCCGCCCGGGCACCGAGTCGGTGACGCCCTGCCGGTGCCAGCAGATGGCGCCCGCGCTCACCCCGGCCAGCACGGCCCCGGCCTCGCCCGCGCGACGCAACGCCACGTCCACGCCCCACTCGCGCCACAGCGCCAGCATCGAGCGCGTGTTGCCGCCACCCACATAGATGAGGTCCTGCGCCGCCAGCAGCCCGTCGATGTCGGCCGTGCGCCCCCTGAACAGGCTCAGGTCGCTGGGCTGCGCGTCGAGCGCGCAGAACGCCCGGTAAAAGCGCAGCGTGTACACGTCTGAATCGGCGCTGGCGGTGGATACAAAGCAGACCCGCGGCCGCGGCCTGGCCGTCAGCGCCAGCAGATAGCGCTCCATGGCCAGGTCGTCGGCGTCCATCGAGAACCCGCCGCCAGCGATCGCCACAATCTGCATGTCGCACCTCTTCTGCAACTAGCCCGCCTCGGCGACGGCGGCGCGGTCGTGCAGGGCGCGGGTGGCCACCAGCAGCGCCGCGGCGGCCATGGTCAGCGCCACGGCAAACAGCGGCGCATAGCCCAGGCGGGCCACCAGCGTGCCCGCCAACAGCGGCGCCAGCAGCGTCATGGCCCCCGCCACCGTGTTCGAGAGCGCCACATAGCCCGAGCGCCGGTCGGCGGGGGCATAGCCCACGATCCAGTTGAGATAGCCCGACATCATGCTGCTGCTGGCCAGCCCCGCCACGGCAAAGCCCAGGTAGAGCGGCCAGGGGCCCAGCCGCCCCGCGGCCAGCGCGCCGGCCGGCAGCAGCATGGCGCCCACCATCGAGAGCCGCAGCGCCAGCAGGTTGCTGCGCGCGCCCAGCCAGGTGTAGCCCAGCGCGCCCGCGATGGAGCCGGCGGTCTGCATGGCCAGCAGCGTGGGCACGGCCACGGCGCTGTCGAGGCGCAGCGGCCCCGTGGCGTAGCCGACGTAAAAGGGGCCGGCCATCATGAACAGGCTCATCAGCACCCGCAGCACGATAAAGGCCCGCAGCGGCCCGTCGGCGCGCGCCTGCGCCCACAGCCGCCCCAGCGAGAGGCCGGCCGGCGCGCCCGCGGGCGCCTCGGCAGCGGCGGTCGCAGGGGGCAGCTCGTGCACCAGCGCCAGCGGCGGCACCGATAGCGCCGACAGCACGCCGGCCGCGCCAAACACCAGGGCATAGTTGCGCGGAAACCCGCCCTGCGCCAGCGCCAGGCCGATGAGCGGCGTCAGCCCCAGCATGGCCACGCCGGTGATGCCCGCCGTCACCCCCAGCACGCGAGCGCGCCAGCGGTTGTCGAGGCTGTTGCCCGCCAGGTCGGCCCAGGCCACGCCCAGCACACCGCCGCACAGCGCCGCCAGGCCATAGCACGCAAAGTAGCCCGCCAGCATACGCTCGGGCCGCGCCGGATCAGCCCGCCACAGCAGCACGGCAAACAGCAGCATCAACAGCCGCGCCACCGCGTTGGGCGCCACGAACCAGCCCTTTTTGCGGCGGGCGCGGGCCACCCAGGGCGCCACCAGCAGTTGCGGCAGCGTATGCCCCACCATCCACAGGTTGCCCGCCAGGCCGATGAGCACCTCAGACGAGGTGAGGTGGCGCACCAGGTCGGGCACCACCGTCGACGCGCCGGCGATGCCCGTGCCGATGTTGATGAGCACGTTGTCGGCCAGAAACCAGACCGCGTTGCGCCGGTAGAGGGCCTCGCGCTCGGGGCGCTGAGAACGGTTGAGGGCGCTCATGGGGCGATGTCTCGCTGGCAACGCCGGCGGCAAAGCGCGTCCATCTACGCCTGCGCCGCCACTTGCGCCGCCACGCGTTGATACGACGCCTCTTCAGACAGCACCAGCAGCCGGTCGCCCGCCTGCAACACCGTGCGGCCGCTGGGCACCAAGAAGGCGTCGCCACGCGCCACCAGGATCACCAGCAGGTCGTCGGGCAGCTCGAGCGAGACCAGCGCCTGCCCCACCACCCGCGAGTCGGCCGGCACGGCGATCTCCTTGAGCTCGCTGCTGAGCCCCGCCATCGGCTCGAGCGCGATGGGATAGCGCACGTCGGCCGGCGGCGGCGCAGCCACCCTGAGCCAGCGCGCCACCAGGGGGATGCTCGTGCCCTGCAGCAGCACCGACGTGAGCACCACAAAGAACACCACGTTAAAGATCAGGTCGGCCTCGGGGATGCCCGCCAGCAGCGGAAATGTCGCCAGGATGATGGGCGCGGCGCCGCGCAGCCCCACCCACGAGACGAACACCCGCTCGCGCAGGCCCAGCGAGCTGCCCAGCATCCCCAAAAAGACGCTGATGGGCCGCCCCACCAGCATCAGCACCGCGGCCACCAGCAGGCTGGCGCCGGCCACGGTCAGCAGGTGCGACGGGAACACCAGCAGCCCCAGCGTCAGGAACATGGCGATCTGCATCAGCCACGACAGGCCGTCGTGAAAGCGGATCAGGCTGCGCTTGTGCACAAAGGGGTAGTGCCCCAGCACGATGCCGGCCACATACACCGCCATAAAGCCGCTGCCGCGCAGGGCGTCGGTGATGCCAAAGACGAGCGTCACCAGCGCCAGGCTCAGCACCGCGTAGAGGCCATCGTAGCCCAGCCGCACGCGGTTGATGACCCACAGCATGGCGCGCCCGCCCAGATAGCCCAGCGCCACGCCCAGCGCGATCTGCTGCACGAACATGCCCAGCAGGCTCCAGGGCGAGAGCCCCGGCGTCGTCAGCAGGCGGATGAACCCGACGGTGAGAAAGATCGCCATGGGGTCGTTGCTGCCCGATTCCAGCTCGAGCAGCGGCTTGAGGCGCTCTTTGAGGTGCACACCCTTGGAGCGCAACACGGCGAACACGGCGGCCGCATCGGTGGACGACATGATGGACGCCAGCAACAGGGCCGTGCGCATCGGCAGCCCCAACAGCCAGTGGGCCGCCAGCCCCACAATGCCCGCGGTGACGGCCACGCCCACGGTGGCCAGCACCAGCGACTCGCGCAGCACCGGGCGCACTTCGCGCCAGTCGGTGCCCAGGCCGCCCGCGAACAGGATCAGCATCAGCGCCGTGACGCCCACGGCCTGGGCCACGCCGGGGTCGTCGAAATAGATGCCGCCGGGCCCCTCAGAGCCGGCCAACATGCCCAGCGCCAAAAAGAGCAACAGCGCGGGAATGCCGTAGCGGTCGGATATCTTGCTGGCCAGCACGCTGGCCAGCAGCAGAGTGGCGACGCCGATCAGGACGTAGGCTGGCATGGGCATCTCTCCATGGGGTTAGGATAGCGGCGCGCACCCGCAGCCGCAAATGGGCGCGTGGCGGGTGCGGGGGCGGGGGCCAGCGGCGGGCCGCGCCGTCTTCCCTGCGCCCCGCGCAGCGGGCGACATAGCGCGGGCCTTTAGGCCCGCGCCCCGGCCCTTGGGCCGGTATCCGCGCAGCACGCTCCGCCCGCCCCCATAGGGTCGGCGCCGCTGGCGGCGGGCCAGTTCTGCGCCCCGCGCCCGGCGAGCCCCCCTACGGCAGGCACGCCTTGGGGAACTTGGCCACCACCGTGTACAGCGGGTCGACCACGTTGCCGATGCGCATGGTGCCCACCTGAGCATTGAGCTGCCAGGCCTCTTCGCGGTGAAAACCGTACCCCTCGACCAGCCAGGTGAGCAGCTCGATCTGCGCCAGGCGCAACGCGTCCATCAGCGGGCGCGCGCTGGCGGCCACCATGATGTGCGTGTCGCTCTCAATGCGCGGCCAGGCGGCCGGCTGCCCCTTGAGCACGTCGATGGTCAGCGTCACCTCGGCGGTGCACTCGGCGGCCGTGCCGTTGAGCTCGCCATCGCCCTGCAGTGCGTGCACGTCGCCATAGGCCAGATAGCCCCCCTTGACCCACACCGGCAGGTAGAGGGTGACGCCCTCGCAGGTGTCGACGCAGTCCATGTTGCCGCCGAACTCGCCGGGGGTGAGCGTCATCTCGGCGCGACCGTGGGGCGGCGCCACGCCGATCGACCCCAGGAAGGGGTGCAGCGCCGCCTCGACGCGCTTGAGACGGCTGTTGGGCAGCTCGAGCGTGCCCATGTTGCGCGCCAGGTCGAGCTGCCAGGTGTAAAAGACCTCGGCGATCGGCTCGTTGTAGAGCAGCCGCCGGCCGGGGCCTTCGCCGGTCAGCGAGCCAAAGTTGGGGCTCTGCTTGCTCAGCGCCCAGGCGCGGTTGAGGGCGATGCGCTCGATGCGGATGGCGAGCTGGTCGCCCGGCTCGGCCTCTTCGATGTAGAGCGGCCCCACGGCCGGGTTCGACTCGCGCAGCGACCCGCCCGCGATGCGCTGCTTCATGTGCGGCGGCATGGGGTTGCCGGCGGCGTCCATGCCAAAGGCGTCGCGGGTCTCGGCGATGACGGTGTCGCCGCTGTGGATGCGCAGCGCCGGCTCGTGGGGGGCGTAGGTGTAGTAGTAGCGCGTCGGTGTCAGGCGATGGACGGTCATGGCGGCCTCCGTGGCGTGGTGCAGATGCGGTCGCCGCCAGTGTACGCGATGCAGGCCTGCGCTCGCAAGGGCAGGGCGTCGCGCTTGACCGCGACGTGCGCCAGCCTATGATGGCTGACAGTTTGCCACCGCGCAGCGGGAGCCTGCCATGCCTGTCGACCTGTCGACGTTCTTTGCCGGCGCCTACGACGATGCCACGCCGGGGCTCGGCGCCATCGTCAACCGGGCCGGCCGCATCGTGTACGAGCAGGCCATCGGCCTGGCCAACCTCGAGCACGCCGTCCCCATCGCTGGCGACACGGTGTTCAACCTCGGCTCGCTGGCCAAGCAGTTCACCGGCCTGGCCATCCTGCAGCTCTACGCTGCGGGCCGCCTGGCGCCAGACACTCCGGCGGTGCGGCACCTGCCCGAGCTGGCCCACTATGCCGGCGCGGTGACCATCGCGCAGCTGGCGCATCATGCGTCGGGGCTGGTGGACTATAACGACCTGCTCTGGCAAAAGGCGCGGGGCAACTCGCTGCACTCGACCAACGACGAGGTGCTGCAGTTGCTGAGCCGCGAGACGGCGCTGCGTTTTAGCCCCGGCAGCCGCTGGGAATACTCGAACAGCAACTATGTGCTGCTGGCGCTGATCATCGAGCGCTGCACCGGCCAGTCGTTGCGCGCCTATCTGCAACAGCACGTGTTCGCCGTGGCGGGCATGGCGGGCGCCACGGTCTTTGACGAGCAGCAGCCCATCGTCCCGCACCGCGCCTATGGCTACGAGCGCGCTGGCGCCGGCTGGAAGTGCTGGTACGTGGACACGCTGGCCACCGGCTGCGCCAACGTGTGCGCCTCGCTGCACGACCTGGCGCGGTGGGACGATGCGCTCTACGGCGACGCCCTGGCGCCGCCCGACGTCAGGCGGCTGCTCTACGAACCCGGCCTCGACACGGCCGGACGGCCGTTGAGCGGCTTTGGCGGCGGCTACAGCTATGGCTGGATGCTGCAAGAGCGCTGCGGCGCCGGGACCATGTGGCATACGGGCGGCGACGCGGGCTTTCGCAGCCTCATCGTGCGCTTTTACGAGCGCGAATTGACCGTGGCGCTGCTGTGCAATGCCGCCGACCTGCAGTGGCCGGCCGCCTACGCGCTCGTCGAACGGCTCTACCGCGCCTTTGGCGGCTGAGCGCCCAGCGCGGACAGGCCGAGGGGCAGGTCCGCGACCGCATGTGGAGATGCACCATGAAGCGCTGGCCCCATCTGCTCTACCGGCTCAACCGCCTGCGCTGGCGGCTGACGCGCCCGATCACCGTCGGCGTGCGCCTGCTGCTGTGCGCTGGCGATCGTGTGCTGCTGGTCAAGCACACCTATCAGGCGTCGTGGTACCTGCCGGGCGGCGGCGTGCAGCGCGGTGAGACGTTGGAGCAGGCCGCCCGTCGAGAGGCCGCCGAGGAGCTGGGGGCTCGGCTCGGCCCGCTGACGCTGCATGGCGTCTACTCTAACTTTTACGAGCACAAGAGCGACCATGTGGCCGTCTTTTGCTGCCATGACGTGACCCTCGGTCGGGCCCGCGATGGCGAGATCGCAGACCGGCAGTGGTTCGCGGCGAGCCAGCCGCCGGTGGAGGCATCGCCAGGCACGTTACGGCGCCTGCGCGAACTGGCCAACCCTGACCTGGCGCCCTACGTCGGGCGCTGGTAGCCAGGCCGCGCATCGCGGGGCGGGCGGCACCCGCTGGCGCGGGCGCAAGGGTTGGCGCGTCATGCTTGCCGCGGCCGCCAGGCCGCGTGCGAGGAACGGGCGCCCACCTGGACGGTCGCCCGAAGGCCCGCCCCTAAAGGGGCGGGCTATGTCGCCCGCTGGCGCGGGCGCAAGGGTTGGCGCGTCATGCTTGCCGCGGCCAAAGTAGAGTTGCCCGGGGCCATGCCGCCAGCGCCGCTAGAAGCGATACTCGCGCCCCTCGCGCGAGGCGATGTACATCCCTTCCATCAGCTCAGTGAGGTTGCGGCCGTCCTCGACGGTGATGGTCATGGGCGTGTCGTGCAAGATGGCGCTGAGCCATTGGTCCATCGGGTGCGGCTCGGCCGGCGGCAGCTTGCCCACGCGGATGAGCCCCTGCACGCCCTCGGGGTCGAGCTGCGTGCTCTCCAAGATCAGCCCGCCAAAGGGGTCTTTGCCCACATAGCCCTCGGTGCCGTAGAGCTCCCACGGGCGCGGGCCGCGGCGCTGCGCCCACGAGCACTCGAGCACGCCCAGCGCGCCCGACTCGAACTCGACCACCACCGCCGAGTTGTCGTCGATGGGGTAGGCGCCCGTGAGGTTGTTGATCTTGGCCACCACGCTCTTGGGCTGGCCCATGAACCAGCGCATCACGTCGACGATGTGGCAGCCCAGGTCGAACATGGCGCCGCCGCCGGCCAGATCGGCATCGGCGAACCAGGCGCTGCCGCCCTTGAACCAGCGGTCGAGCCCGCCCGAGTGGGCGATGCGCGCGCGCATCAGCGTCACCTGGCCCAGCCAGCCGGCGTCGAACGCCTGCTTCATGAACAGCGTCTCGGGGCTGGTGCGCTGCGGCAGCGAGATCATGAACTTGACGCCCGCGCGCTTGACCGCCGCCACCACGTCCTCGGCGTCGGCCAGCGAAAGGGTCAGGGCCTTTTCGGTGTAGAGGTGTTTTTTGTGGTCGAGGGCCGCTTTGTAGACCCAGGGATGGTCCTTGGTGGTCGAGTTGACCACCGCCGCGTCGACGTCGGGCCGGCCGAGCGCCGCCTCGATGTCGGCCGTCCAGGGCACGCCAAAGCGCTCTGCGGCCGCCTGGCCGCGCTCGGGGTCGTCATCCCAGATGCAGCGCAGTTCGGCGTCGGGGTGGTCGACGATGCGCTGCGCATAGCCGTTGGCGTGGACGTGAGCAAAGCTGAGCATGCAGATTCCCAACATGGCGCTTCTCCTAGTCGAAAGTGGGCACGTGCACGGCCATCTCGCGGCCGCCCTGTGCGGCCGAGTCGATCAGCCCCTGGATGATGACGTTGGTCAGCAGCATCTCGTCGGCGGGCACCGGCGAGGGCTTGCCCTCACGCACGGCGTCGGCAAAGGCCAGGTTCTCGGTGCGGAACCCCTCGCCGGGCTTGGGCGTGGGCAGCTCTTGCACCACGCTGTCGAGCAGCAGGCCATCTTGCTGGTGGAAGTAGGTCAGCGGCTCGAGCTTGAGGCCGCCCTTGGTGCCCAGGAAAAAGGTCTGACCGAGGGTGTCCATGTGCATCAGCCAACAGGTTTTGAACACCAGCACGGCGCCGTTCTCAAAGCGCACCCAGGCCACGCCAAAGTCCTCGACGGTGACCTGGTCGGGCTGCCAGCGGGCCCAGGGGGTGTAGAGCAGCGGCTCGGAGAGCTTGCTGAGGGTGTTGTTGGCGATGCCGCTGACCGCCACCGGCTTGGGCCAGCCCATCAGATACATGGCGTCGAACAGGCAATAGACGCCGATGTCGGCGGTGGCGCCAATGCCGGCGGTCTCTTTGTGGATGAACGTGCCGCCGGGGTTGCCCTTGCGCCGCGAGGTGACGGTCTCAGCATAGTAGATGTCGCCCAGGCGGCCGGCGTCGACGATGGCCTTGGCCATCAGGATGTCGGCCTTGAAGCGGTGCAACATGCCCACCATCAGCAGCTTGTCGCTCTCGTGGGCGGCCCGCGTCATGGCGATGGCGTCCTCGAGGGTGGCGGCCATGGGCTTTTCGACGAGCACGTTCTTGCCGGCGCGCAGGGCGTCGATGGTGGGCTGGCGATGGGCGTTGTTGTAGGTGCACACATTGACCGACTCGATGTCGTCGCGGGCGAGCAGCTCATGATAGTCAGTATACCAATCGGGGATGCCCCAGCGCTGCGCGGTCTGCTGGGCGCGCTCGGCCACGATGTCGGCCACCGCCACCACCTCGATGGAATCCTGATCTTGCAGGGCGCGCAGGTGCGCCTGGGCGATGCCGCCCACGCCGATAAAGCCGGTTCTGATCTTGCGCATGACACTCCTTATACTCGCTATACTCTGTATGCCCACCACGCTGCGGACGACGCTGCGGCCGCCGTGGGCCACAACGCGCGCATGGTACGCCACAACGGCGCCGGCTGTCAACGGCGCCCGCTGCCCGCAGCGCTGCCGGGCGCGCCATTTTGCCGCCGGGCAAAGCGCGCTATCATGGCGGCAACCTGGCCGGGAGAGGTGACCATGCCACCACGTGTGTGCACCATCGGCGGCGGCTCGGGCATGCCCGTGGTGAACCGGGCGCTGATTCGCGCCGGCTGCCGCCACATCGATTCGATCGTCACCACCTTTGACTCGGGCGGCGACACCGGCCGCATGCGCACCGACGAGCGCGGGCAGATTCTGGCCTATTCGGACTACTGGCGGTCGCTGCTCTCGCTGTGGGACGACGGCCCCAACAAGGCCACCTGGGAAGAGCTGCTGCGCTATCGCGATGGGCGCGGGCGCAGCTTTGGCAACAGCTTTCTGCGGTTTCTGGCCGAAAAGACCGGCGACCTGGGCAGCGTCGACAGCCTGTTCGAGGCGCTGACGGGCGCGCGGCTCTGCGGGCAGGTGGTGCCGGTGTCGCTGCAGCCGGCCGAGCTGTGCTTTCGCACGGCGTCGGGGCGCGCCTATCGCGGCGAGCACAACCTGGACGAGCTGCGCATGTCCGACGATCGCGTGGCCGACTACTGGCTCGAGCCCGAGGTGACTGCGTCTGACGAGGCGCTGGCAGCGCTGGCCGCGGCCGAGCTGATTGTGCTGGGGCCGGGCAGCCTCTATGGCTCGTTGCTGGTGAACCTGGCGCCGCGCGGCATGCGCGAGGCCTTTTTGGCCAGCCGCGCCGCCAAGGTGCTGATCACCAACATCATGTCGGTGGCCAACGAGACCGGCGCCTGCACGCAGCAGGCCTATGTGGACTGCTTTGCGCGCCGACTGGGCGTGGCGCAGCCGTTCGACCTGGTGGTGGCGGCCGACCTGGGCGCGCTCGACCCGGCGGCGGTGGCGCGCTCGCGGCGCTACTATGCCCTCGAGCACGCCTACCCGGTCTGCTATGATGCCGACGCGCCCACGCCCACGCGGCTGGCCGATGTGGCGCTCATCGAGGGCACCTACGGCCGCCTGCGCCACGACGAGGACAAGCTGGCGCGGCTCTTTGTCGAGCTGGGCCTGGTGCGGGCCTAGCGCGAACGGCGGCGCACTCGGCCCGACGGTTCCGTCAGTCGGCCCGAATGGTCTGTCAGTCGGCCGACTGTCCGTCAGTCGGCCGGCACCTCATACGGCTCGCAGCGGATGTCGACATAGGCAAAGCCGGTGCGCGCCCGCGCCTCTTGCTCGGCGATCCACGCCTCGACGCCGATGGCGCGCAGCCGCTGCCCGTCGGCCAGCAACAGCGGATAGCCCTGCGCCAACGCCTGGATGCGCTCGCAGGGATAGGCGCTGCACTGCGGGCAGATATCCACGCCGCGCTCCTGCGCGCAGCGGCGGATGCTGCAAAAGCCGGGGCCGCACTGGCCCTCGCGGCAACTGCAGCGCGCCGCGCCGTCGGCCAGGTGGCCCAGGAACGCCCAGAACGCCTCGAACCCGGGCACCTCGCGCCCCCAGAACTCCCAGCCCTCGCGGCGCATGTGCGCGCGCAGCGTCTGCGCCGCCGGCGGAATGCGGTTGCGCGCCGCGCACAGGCCGCAGTAGAGCCCGCAATAGGTCACCTGCGAGAGATCGGCTATGGTGCACCTTCTCCGGGCGGCTGGCCCGCCCCGCACTCGCCCGCGCTCGCGGGCTTGGGTGCATTGTACTGCGCACGCGGCAAGGGCGTCAGGCCGCGTCGCCCGCTGGCGCGGGCGCCAGGAAGACGGCGCGGCTCAAGCCGCCGGCGCCTGCCCCCCCTCGCCTACCCCAGCTTGTGTCCGCAGTTGGCGCAGAACTTGCCCTCGGCCGGCTTACCGCACTGCGGGCACACCGCCGGCTGCGGCTCGGCCTCGAGCTTGCCCCCGCAGTTGGCGCAGAACTTGCCCTCGGCCGGCTTGCCGCAGTGCGGACAGGTCTTGACGGCGGGCGCCGGCTGCACCATGGCGCTGCCACACTGGGCGCAGAACTTGGTGCCCTTGGGGGCCGTCCAGCCGCAGCCCTCTTTGGGGCAGCGGGCCAGCTCGGCCCCGGCCTGCTGTGCCGCAACCTGCGCCTGCTGCGCGGCCGCGGTGGCCTGCTGAATGAACCCGCCCAGCCCCAGCGCGCTGGCAAAGCCCTTGACCACGCGCCCCGCCTGCTCGGCCTCGGCCTCGGACAGCTCGTCGCGGCGCGGGCTATCCTCGTCGCAGGTGTCGCTCTGCTGGTCAAAGCACGACAGACAGGCGATGCGCAGGCACACCGGGCACAGGCGAAAGCGCTCTTGCACCTGCTGCCAGGCGCGCTCTACCTGGGCCGTCGTCAGATTGTAGCTGTAGCGCGGGTCCTCGCCCGTCACCTCGTCGGCCAGCGCGCCCACCAGCGGCACGCGCCGCAACAGCCCGCCCACCGCCTGCCGGCCGATCTCGCGGCCCGGCGAGGCCACCGTCTCGGGCGTCGAGCGGTGCTCGCGATCGCAGATCTCGCAGTAGAACACGGCATAGGGGCCGATCCCATCGTTGCGCACGTCATAGCGTGGCATGCGGTTTGCCTCTGGCATACCCTTCTCTCCTGCGGTCCTAGGTTGAGCGCATCATAGCGCGGCGCGCCGGCCTGTCAAGGGCGCGGTGGGCGCGTTTGGCGGCCAGGCGACAGGCGGCTATCATCGGCACGACGTCTCACGGCGAGGTGGAGCGGGCATGGCGACGCAGTTCGATCGGATGATTGCGCGGCTGGGCACCGACAGCATCAAGTGGGGGCTCTATGGCGATGACGTGCTGCCCATGTGGGTGGCCGATATGGATTTCCAGTCGTCGCCCGAGATCATCGCGGCGCTGCACGAGCGCGTGGCCCACGGCGTCTATGGCTATGCGGGCGATCCCCACGAGCTCAAAGAGGTGTTCTGCCAGCGGCTGCTCGAGCGCTATGGCTGGGCCGTGTCGCCCGAGGCGGTGGTGATGATCCCCGACGTGTCGGTGGGGTTCAACCTGGGCTGCCAGGCCGCGGGCGAGCCCGGCGAGGGCATTGTGATGCACACGCCCATCTATCACCCCATGCTGCGCGTGCCGGGCAACGCCGGCATGGTGGGGCAGCTCATGCAGCTCGACCGCGACGCCGACGGCCGCTACACCTTTGACGACGACAAGATGCGCCGCGTCATCAGCCCCTGCACGCGCGTGTTCTTGCTGTGCAGCCCCCACAACCCGGTGGGGCGCGTGTGGCAGCGCGACGAGCTGCAGCGGCTGGCGCAGGTGTGCCTCGAGCACGAGCTCACCATCGTCTCTGACGAGATCCACTGCGACCTGGTGTATGGCGGCGTGCAGCATACGCCCATCGCCGCGCTGTCGCCCGAGGTCGAGGCCAGCACCATCACCCTGATGGCGCCCAGCAAGACGTTCAACATGGCGGGGCTCAAGTGCGCCCTGGCCGTGATCCCCAACCCCGAGCTGCGCCGCCGCTACGAGCGCGCCCGCCGTGGGCTGGTGCCGGGCGTCAACCTGCTGGCCTATACCGCCGCGCTGGCCGCCTACCGCGACAGCGACGAGTGGCTGCGGGCGCTGCTGGTCTATCTCGAGGGCAACCGCGACCGCCTGGCGCGGTTTGTGGCCGACGAGCTGCCCGGCGTGCGCATGTGGGCGCCCGAGGGCACCTACCTGGCGTGGCTCGACTGCCGCGCCGCCGACCTCGACGGCCTGGCGCCGCACGACTTCTTTCTCGAGCGCGCCCGTGTGGCCATGAACAATGGCGCCGACTTTGGCTCCGGCGGCGAGGGCTTTGTGCGGTTCAACTTTGGCTGCCACCGCGCCACCCTCGACGCGGCCCTGGAGCGCCTGCGCGCCGCCCTCGAGCGCTGGGCCTAGGCAGGGGCACGCCCGCGCGGGCGCAAGGGGACGCGCAGTAGTTTGCGCCCCAAAGTTGGCCAAACCGCCGACGCCCGTCCTCGCCGAGGCCGCCAGGCCTCGGGTTCTTGGCCCCCGCCCGGTGCCGGCAGGGGGCCCGACCCTAAAGGGATCGGGCTATGTCGCCCGCTGCGCGGGCGCAAGACAAGACCCGCCGCGGCTCGCGCGGGCCTGTCAACTCGCGCCCTCGGGTGCGACGTGCTGCGCCCCGCCCTGCCGCAGCAGCTCGGCCAGCGTCGTTCATCACCTCGCACAGTAGATCGATGCTTGCGAGAGTTGATTCCTGCTGCCCTGCCAGCATCTTTGCGCCCCATCTCCAGCGTTACCCAGCCTTTGTCGCGATCAGCGTCTATAATGACGGTGTGACTAGGAACGAGTTCGGGCGTAAAATCGAAGAGGCCCTGACCGTTCGTGACTGGACACAGGGCCAGTTGGAGCTGCGTTCTGGCGTGGGGCAGTCGCACATCTCGCAGATTGTGCGTGGCAAAACCCGTCCCCGCATCGACATCGCCGCTGCCCTCGCACGCGCTCTGGGCGTTTCGCTCGACTGGCTGGCGGGCGTGCCGCCACGGCCGGGGGGCGACACGCTCGAGCCCGACGAGCAAGAGCTCGTCGAGGCCTTTCGCCGGCTGGATATGGCCCACCGCGCGGTGGTGCTCAACATGGTCAGAGGTTTGGGGGCGAAGGGATCGACACTGGAGTAGAGGAGACCAGGATGGCGGAGCATTTGGCCAATGAGGCGCAGATGGAGGGGCACGAGCTTCCCATCGAGTGGTACGTGCCCGAGGGTCTGCAGACAGTCTATGCCAACCATCTCATTGTGCAGCACACCGAACACGAGTTTGTCATCTCATTCTTCTCGCTGGTGCCGCCACTGCTTGCTGGCAGTGAAGAGGAGAGACGTGCGCAGCTTGACTCACTGGTGAGTGTCCGCGCTGTCTGTGTTGGGCGGGTTGCTGTGAGCCCCAGCCGATATCCTGCGTTCGTGCAGGCACTCCGCGATAACCTGTCCAGGTTCTTGGACGAGCAGGAGGAGGCCGAGTGACTGTCAGTAGCTCCGATATGACGCCTCCGCCGTCGCGGCGTGCAGTTCTGCGGTTGTTTGGAGCCACCTATCGTGACACTGCGATCGTGTCAGGGCAGATCGTGGCATCCACCGGCGCACGCGTATCGGTTTGTGCGCTTGCCAGTCAGAGCTTTGCTGATACAATGCAGGTGCTCTCCGACAGCGATTCGCATATCCGCCTCAAGGGCAACAGAGACAGGGCGATGATAGCAGCCAGTGTGATCGACCGAACAACCGCCGAGATCGCCAACCGCGTCGTGGCGCGCCTCACCCAGTTGCAGGTGCCAGAGATGGAGCGGGTGGCTTTGCACCGAGATGGCGAGTGGGTCAACATCTGGCTGATCTGCTCGTCTTACCCCTTGCAGCACGCAGATGCCATCTACGCGATTGAGCCTGAACTGGTGATGGCCTTCAGCGACGTCTATATCTCCTTGCGGATCATCAGCCGCTATGGGCAGGATGTTTCCACGCTCGCACACATCGCCGACGATAGCCTGGTCTATGCCATGGTGAGCTAGTGACATGCCCAGTATGTCACAACACCTTGCCCAGGCAGCCGAGAACCACGCCTTTCTGTCTTCAGCGTTCACACCCACTGATGCCCCCCGCTGGCGTGTGATCGTCTGCTTTTACGTCGCGGTCCACTACATGGACGCCTTTCTCGACAGGGTCGCGTCGTGTCATCCAGACAAACACACAGTACGCTTCGGGGCGCTTCAGCGGCAGATGCGAGCGCGGCGCCTCGAGCCTGGCATCCTTATTGCCTACCGGCAGTTGTACGATATGAGCGTCTCTGCCCGCTATGAATGCGTCCCGATCGATCAGCAGATGGCCCATCGCGCCCAGCAACACCTGCTGCCCACAATCGAGACCTGGGTCCATCGAGAAATACCGTCTGACCGCTTCTGAGCTCTCATGCGCACCCTCGTTGCCTGCAGCGGCCAGTTGGGTCTACACGGCCATAGCGATGCGTGTGTAGCGCCTGCTCGTTCCTGCCAGGCGCCTCGGTCGACTGCTGCCTTTCGACACACACCGACGGTCAGCGCTGCGCCTGCTCGCAGCCAGCGCGGCACCTCTGTGCCCCCCCCACTGGCGCGCCGCCACCGCCCGCGCTATCATGCCCGCGCATCACCAGCAGGAGCGCCCTGTGGAGCACACCACCATCCCCGGCAGCGCCACGCCGCTGACCTGGGTGCACACGCTGATCATCGGCAGCGGCGCGGCCGGCCTCAATGCCGCCGTGCAGCTCGCCCAGGCCGGCGTGCGCGACCTGCTGATCCTCACCGAGGGGCTGCGCGCCGGCACCTCGATCAACACCGGCAGCGACAAGCAGACCTACTATAAACTGTCGCTGTGTGGCGACGAGGCCGATTCGCCCCGCGCGCTGGCCGAGACCCTCTTCGCCGGCGGCTCGATGCACGGCGACATCGCCCTGGTCGAGGCCAGCCTGTCGGCGCGCGCCTTTTACCACCTGGTCGACCTGGGCGTGCCCTTTCCCCACGACGAGTACGGCCAGTATGTGGGCTACAAGACCGACCACGACCCGCGCCAGCGCGCCAGCTCCATCGGCCCTTACACCTCGCGCGAGATGTGCCGCGCGCTGATCCGCCGCGTGGGCGAGCTGGGCATCGCCGTGCGCCAGGGCCGCGTGGCCACGCAACTGCTGGGCGTCGATGGCATCGACGCTGCCGACGCCGCCGACGCTGACGCCGCGAGCGGCGCGCGCCGTTGCTGCGGCGCCCTGGCCATCGACGCCGCCGGCGCCCTCGAGGCCTACCTCGCCGAGAACGTTGTGCTGGCCGTGGGCGGCCCGGGCGGGCTCTACGCCGCCAGCGTCTACCCGCCGGGCCACACCGGCGGCATCGGCCTGGCGCTGCGGATCGGCGCCCGCGCGCGCAACCTGCCCGACCTGCAGTTCGGCCTGGCCTCGCTCGGCTGGCGCTGGAACGTGTCGGGCAGCTATCTGCAGGCCATGCCGCGCGTCTTGAGCGTGGCGGCGGGGTCGGCCGCCGAGGACGAGTTTCTGGCGCCCTACTTTGCCAGCGCCGGCGAGCTACACTCGCGCCTCTTTCAAAAGGGCTACCAGTGGCCCACCGACGCCGAGCGCGTCAGCGGCGGCTCGTCGCTCATCGACCTGCTGGTCTATCGCGAGACGGCGCGGCGCGGGCGGCGGGTCTATCTCGACTACACCCGCAACGGCGCCGGCTATGACGCCGCGACGCTGTCTGACGAGGCGCGCGGCTACCTGGAGCGCAGCCACGCCCTGCGCGCCACGCCCCTCGAGCGGCTGCGGGCGCTCAACCCCGCGGCGCTGGCGCTCTATGCCGAGCACGGCATCGATCTGGCGCGGCAGCCCCTCGAGGTGGCCATCTGCGCGCAGCACAACAACGGCGGGCTGGCCGCCGACGCCTGGTGCGAGTCGGAGAACATCGCCCACCTGTTCCCCATCGGCGAGGTGAACGGCTCGCACGGCGCGCGGCGGCCGGGCGGCGCGGCCCTCAACGCCGGGCAGGTGGCGGGGTTCCGCGTGGCGGGGCGCATCGCCCACCGCTACGCCGGGTGGACGCTGCCCCGCGACCCGGCTGTAGACGCTGCGGCCGCGGCCGCCGACGAGACCCTGGCCTGGCTGGCGCGCTGCGCCTCGGCGCCCAACGACTGGCGCGCCGAGCGGGCCGCCTGGCAAGAGCGCCTTTCGCGCTACGGCGGGCCCATCCGCGCGCTGGGCGAGCTGCCCGCGGCCATCGCCGCCGCCTGGACGCAGTGCGACGCGCTCGAGGCCCGCGGCTGTGCCTACCACGCCCCCCACGAGGCCGCCGAGGCGTTGCGCAACCGCCAGCTCGCCTTTGCCCAGGCCGTCTACCTCGAGGCCATGCGCCACGCCCTGGCCAGCGGCGTGGGCAGCCGCGGCTCGGCCATCGCGCTCGACCCCCGCGGCGCGCCGATCCATCCCCTGCTGGGCGACGCCTGGCGCCTGGCCCCCGAAGACCTGGCGCGGCGCGGCCAGGTGCTCGAGACGGCAGCCCACGGCCCCCGCCAGGTCGAGGGCGCCTGGGCGCCGGTGCGGCCCATCCCCGCGGGCGACGCCTGGTTCGAGACCGCCTGGGCGCGCTATGTGGCCGGCGAGGTGTGGGGCCCATGACGGTGGCCGCGCGGCCCTTTCAGGTGTTTGTCAAGCCCGCCGGCGCGCGCTGCAACCTGGACTGCCGCTACTGCTACTATCTGCGCGCCGCGGCGCTCTATCCCCAGGGCGAGCCGCAGATGCCCGCCGACCTGCTCGAGGCGTACATTGTGCAGCAGCTCGCGGCGGCCGGCGGCGGCACGGTCATGTTCGCCTGGCACGGGGGCGAGCCCACGCTGCTGGGGCTGGACTATTACCGGCGCATCGTGGCGCTGCAGCGCCAGCACCGCGCGCCGGGCCAGCGGGTGCTCAACGGCATCCAGACCAACGGGCTGCTGCTCGACGACGCCTGGTGCCGCTTTCTGCGGGCCGAGGGGTTCAGCGTGGGCCTCAGCATCGACGGCCCGGCCGAGCTGCACGACCGCTACCGCGTCACGCGCGGCGGCCAGCCCACCCACGCCGCGGTGCTGCGCGCGCTGCGCCTGTTGCAGCGCCACCGCGTGCCGTTCGACACGCTCACGGTGGTGCACGCCGGCAACGTGGGCGCGCCGCAGGCGGTCTACCGGTTTCTCGTCGACGCGGGCGCCGACTATCTGCAGTTCCTGCCGCTGGTGGCGCGCGACGCCGCCGGCCGCCTCACCCCCGAGACGCCCAGCGCCGCCGCGTATGGCGCCTTTATGTGCGCTGTGTTCGACGCCTGGTGGCCGCGCGACGCGCGCCGCGTGGGCGTGCAGGCCATCGAAGAGGCGGCGCGCCCGCTGCTGGGCCTCGAGCACGCCCTGTGCCACTATCGGCCCACCTGCGGCGATTTCCCCGTGCTCGAGCACAACGGCGACCTCTACAGTTGCGACCACTTTGTCGACGCCGAGCATCGCCTGGGCAACCTGCGCGCGACGTCGCTGCTGGCCCTGGTCGAGAGCGAGGCGCAGCGCGCCTTTGGCCAGCGTAAGTGGGACGCGCTGCCCGCCTATTGCCGCGCCTGCCCGCACCTGGCCCAGTGCCACGGCGGCTGCCCCAAAGATCGGTTCGGCGTCACGCCCGACGGCGAGCCGGGCCTCAACTATCTCTGTGCGGGGCTGCGGGCCTTTTTCGAGCACGTCACGCCCACGCTGGCGGCGCTGGCGGCGCAACGCCGGCCCGGGCAGGCGGTGGCGCGCGTGCTCGATCTGGTGGCCCCCGCTGCGGGCGAGGGCTCGGCCCGGCCCGGCCGCAACGACCCCTGCCCGTGCGGCTCGGGCAAAAAGTTCAAGCAGTGCTGCCTGGGCAAGCCCCCCTGGGTGTGAGGGGGGGGGGTAGATAGCGCAGGTCGCCGGCCAGGTCGCCCGCTGGCGGGAGCGTGGGGGCGAGGCGTCCAGCTCGCCGCGACCGCCGGCAGCGGTAGGCCCGGCCCCCTGGCACTCGCCAGCGCCATATAGCAGGCGCGATGCTTTATCAAACGCTTGGGCAGCCTTTAGGCGACACTGGGCTCCATTCGTGATATGATGGCGCCGATGGGCGACAACACCTTTGGGGCGCGGCTGGGGCAAATCATCGCGCAGCGCGATCTGACACAGGGGCAGGTCGAGCTCAAGACGGGGCTGGGCCAGGGGCACATCTCGCAGATCATCGCCGGCAAGCGTCGCCCGCGCATCGACATCGCCACGGCCCTGGCCGACGCGCTCAACGTCTCGCTCGACTGGCTGGCCGGCCGCGAGCGCAGGCACCAGCCGCCGCTGGCGCCAGACCAGCAAGCGCTGCTCGAGGCTTACGCCAGGCTCGCCGAGGGGCACAAGGCGGCGGTGCTCAATATGGTCAGAGAGCTGGCAGGGAAAGAGTAGGGGGTGCCAGTTGCGCACAGAGCTTCTGACGTACGTCAACCGTCCTGCCAGACTCTGTCAATGACCTCCCCACGCTTGCTGCAGCTACGGTGGGCACAATGACATCCCGAGGGTTGCCCCACGTCAACCCTGGGCTTGTTGCTGCGTCGCAGAGCCACCCATGAGCGACGAGCGCGTAGCCATCTCTATCGCTGGCAGCAGTCTCTCCCATGGCCTCAAGGCGTCGCTACCAGCAGTCAGGCTCGACGGTGCCAAGCTCATCACCGCGTTCATCGCTGGCGGGCGTCTGCTGCGCACCTACCCCTACTATGCCCCGCTCGATCAGTCGCGCGATCCGCTCGCCTGCTCAAGGCAGCAGGCATCTCCGGGCGCGCTCAGGACGGTTGGTCACGTGCCCTGGTGGATGCCTGCGATTGCTGCATCGTGCTCGATGCCCGCTATGCCGACGACGTCCGGCGCGACCAGCGCGGCGCCCCACGTGGTTTTTCTTGCGCACTGGTGCGGTAAAGCTCAGTGGATGGGTGGTATCCTGGCACTAAAGCCAGGTGGTGTGTGGAGGAAAGCAGGATATGACTACCATCGTTAATGTCAACCAGCCGCGTAGACAGACCGGGTGCCTGGTGCAGCTACTGTGGTTTCTGTTCGTGGGCTGGTGGGCCTCTCTCGCCGCCGCGGTGTTCGCCTATCTCTGCATGGTCACGGTCCTGGGCATCCCCCTAGGCATCATCATCATCAACAAGATGCCCAAGATCATCGCCCTGCGCGAGCCTGGGGGCGCTCAGAGCGCCGTCACCGTGGTGGCCACTGGCCAGACGACGGTCGTCAACGTTGGCACAGCGCAGCAGCAGCAGCGCACTTGGCTGCTACGCCTGCCCTACTTTGTGTTCATCGGCTGCTGGCTCGGCGCCCTCTGGATGGTCCTCGCCTGGATCATCTGCTGCACCGTGGTCGGCCTGCCCGTGGGCCTGTGGATGTTCGACCAGGCGCCGGCGGTGCTGTCGTTGCATCGCGACTGAGGAGCGGGCGCTGCCGGTGAGCTACGCGCGGCCTGGCGCTGGGCTCACTCCAGACGTTGGCCGAGAGCCGTGATCAGGTTGGCCCGGTGCACGGCGTAGATCGCTGATCAAGTCTGCAAGGAGGTGTTTGCATGAAGTTCGTGGTTCCTTTCCTCGTAGCTGCTCTCTTGGTCGGTTGCGCCGCGCCTGCCCGCGCCCCTGCTGCGCCCGTACCGCCGGCCGAGCAGCCCACCTACACGCCGTATCCGACGTATACGCCCTACCCGACCTATACGCCCCAACCTACAAGCGTCACACCTACGGAAATGCCCAGACCGACTAGGACACCAACACCGGCAAAAACGGCCACCCCGGTGTGGTCTCCGACGCCCCCTCTCTCGCCCGGGTTGTTGGACGAGCTACTAGCTGCGCAGCCGCTAGCCGTCGTCAGCACCAAGTACGTCGTGCAGGATGCACAGTTCAAGAGCCTCTACCCAGACATGCTCACTGCGATAGTGAGGAACAACGGTAGCGATAACATCCGCGATCTCGTGCTGGCTTTTGCTGCCTGGGATAGCAACGATTTGCCCGTGCTGCTGAAGGGCAGTTTCGACTTTTCCGACGGGTCCTATGTCAGAGAGGCTCACGCTGACGGCGTCAATGTCGTCCCCGGAGCAACATGGGGGCAGGGCAAAGGACTCGAGCTCGACACCGGCCTGAATATCGATGCCTTCACCGCCATCGCTGTCTCGTACACCACTTTCGAAGACAAGACCTGGACGAACGAGTATTACGAGGACTGGCTGAGTTTGTATGAGGGTAGACCGTTGACCAAGTGAGTGCATGGCGGCGTTCCATGCGTGCGTAGCATTGCTGCTGCAGTGACGGCCTCTATCTGTCTCGGTTGCAGCCTCGTCTCCAAGACATGTAGACTGAGATGTTCAAAGCTTGTGTTCTCATTTGGCCAAGCAAGTGGAGACCCTCATGGTACGAGCACTTGTTACTCCCGGTATGGTTCAGTGGGCGAGAGAGCGAGCCGGCGTCGGCATTGGCGAGGCTGCTCACATGATGAATGTGAACCAGGAGCTAATCGAAGCCTGGGAGAGCGGCGACGCGGCGCCGTCAATGACCAAGGCAGAGGAACTGGCCCGAAGATATAGAGTCCCGTTGGCTGCTCTCTATATGGAGCACCCCCCTCTGGAAGAGCCATTGCCCACCGATCATCGTTCGGTACTTGGTGCAGAGGCGCGGCTGAGCCCTGAGGCAAGATACCAGATCAGGTGGGCGCGCGCGCGGCGCCGGATCGCGCTCCGACTCCTAGACAGCCAGCCGACGCTTTTTCCGGTGACGGCAGCATCTGACAGCAGTCCCGACACTGTGGCCTGTCTGCTTCGAGATGCGTTAGGAGTTAGCCTTCGAGAGCAGCTCAAATGGGCTGACCGCACTGAGGCGCTCAGGGAGTGGCGGCGGGCTGTTGAGGAGCTTGGCATTCTGGTCTTTCAGACTCCCCAGCACGCGCATGGCGTCGGCCCTGAGGAGATGCGAGGCTTCTCCCTGTACTATGACGTACTCCCGGTCATCGGGCTGGTCGGACTCGACGTGCTCAATGGGAGGATCTTCACGCTTGCGCACGAGCTTGCCCATCTTGCAGCGCGGTCTGGTGGCATCTGCGACTGGTCTGAGAACGGCAATTTGGAGACATTCTGCAACGCTGTTGCCGGCGCTGTATTGGTGCCCAGCGATGCTCTCCGTGGTATGGTTGCTGCCAGCCCGAAGACGGGAGGCTGGATGCAGGAGGACTTGATAGAGCAATGGGCTAACAGGTTCCAGGTCAGCCGAGTCGTCATTGTCCGACGTATGCTCGATCTGGGATGGATCGATCGCGCCGGCTATCAACAGAAACAGGATAGCTACATGCAGGACTATCAGCGGTCCGAACGCGTTGGCCGAAAGCGAAGCTTCGGACAGGCGGCCGATCGCAAGGCCCTGAGCAACAACGGGTACCTGTTCACATCCGTCGTCATGGACGCGTATCGTCACGATCGCATATCGCCATCTGATGCTGCTGCGTTCACCAGCATGCGGAGGTCTGCCCTAGGCGATCTCGACCTCGCGGTGAGACAATGGAGGCTACGCAGAACATGATGCTCTACTCGTTTGACGCTGATGCCTTTATCACTTCGTGGCGCTACCTGCCGCCGCACACATTTCCAGACCTCTGGGAGGGTCTGAGCGACTTGGTGGACAATGGGCGCCTAAGAGTAGCGCTCAAAGTCTTTGAGGAGGTGATCCACACCCGGGAGGATGACCCATTGCGAGTCTGGCTTACGGCGCGCAAGGACCGAGTGATTTACCCTTTCGATGAGCGGATTCAGCAGTCGGTAAGGACTGTCATGGCAGCGTGTCCTGACATCATAGACATCGATATGTGCAAGCATGAAGGTGATCCCTGGGCGGTGGCCCTGGCTCTCACACAGAAGGGCTGTGTCGTCACGTTTGAGGAGCCGTCAGCTCGGGCAAAGCCGCTCAAGATCCCCAACGTATGCAGTCAGTTCGACATTCCTTGTCACAAGATCTACGAAGTTTTCCGACTGGAGGGTTGGCGCTGGGAGCTGCACAGGTAGGCTCATAGGCTTGACCTGAACCGATGGCGCGGGCTGCTCGCCCCCTCCCCCTCCTAGCCACCCCCTACTCTGGCAAGATGTGCTGCAGACGCCGCCGCAGCCACGACAGCGCCCCCGGCTCGAACCGCCGCACCAGCAGCACCGAGCACGGCATGCGCTCGGCCACGCGGTCGGTGAGCACGCCGAACAGGTCGGTCTGCAGCGAGTAGGCCACGGCCGCCCCCATCACCACCAGCTCGCAGCGGCTGCGCTCGGCCTCGGCGACCACCCCCTCTTCGATGCTGGCGGCCTGCACCACCTTCATCGTCACAAAGGGCGGCACCTCGCCATACACGGCCTCGAACACCTCTTGCACCCCGAGCAATTGGTCGTGCATCTCCTCAGGCTCGGCGCTGGTGCGCACGCGCACCGCCAGCACCTCGGCGTTGTGCATGCCCGCCAACTGCCCCGCCAGCCGCACCGCCAGCACCGAGTGCACCCCGCCGCCAAAGGGCACCATGATGCGCCTGATGCCGTTGAGGCCGCGGTTGAGCAGCACGCCCACGTCGCAGCGCGCGTCGTGCAGCACGCGCGCCACCGGGTGCCCGGGCAGCGTCTCGTGGGTGAGCCCGCTCGGCCAGCCCATCAGCACCAGCCCCACCTGGCCCTGGGTGTTCACCTCGGCCGTCACGGCGCGGCCCACGTCGGCGGCCACGCGCATCTCGGTGTAAAAGGGCACGTTGCGCGCGCGGGCCTCGTCGGCGGCGGCCTCGAGCTGCTGATGCTGCCGTCGGCGCAGCACCGGCGCCAGGTCGCGCATGGCATCGGCCTGGCCGGGATTGCTCGGCCGCGCCACGCCCAGCACCTCGATGCCCGTGCCCGGCGACGCCTCGGCCAGCATGGCCGCCAGATGCACCAGCCCGCGCGCCGTGCGCGGGTTGGCCACCGCCACCACAATGCGCTGCGATGAGGTCACGCGCCGCACCGCCCGCCGCCGCGCCAGGCTCTGCACCACGGGTGCGGCGTAGTAGGCGGCCGATAGCACCGCCAGCAGCCCCACCAGAAACAGCAGCGGCCTGAGCGCCGTAAAGGCCACCACCACCGCGCACACGCCCGCGCCCAGATAGGCCGTCAGCGGAAAGAGCGGCGCCTTGAAGGGCCGCGGCAAGTCGGGGTGGCGGCGTCGCAGGCGCACCATCGCCAGGCTCGCCCAAAACACCACGAACAGGTAGCCCGAGCTGCTGATATAGCTCAAGAACTCGACCAGCCCGATCGAGGCCGTCAACGCCACCGCCATGCCGATGGTCAGGCTGGCCGCATAGGGCGTGCGCAAGCGCCCCAGCCGCGACATGAACCGCGGCCACAGCCCCAGTCGGCTCAGCGTGAGCGCCTCGCTGCGCGCCGAGAGCATCGCCGAGTTGACGCTGGTCAGCGTGGCGATGATGCCCGCCACGGCGATCAGCGGCGGGCCCCAGCCGGGCAACATGCGCGCCGCCGCCTCGCTCAGCGCCATCTCAGAGCCGGCCAGCTCGTGCCACGAAACGGTGCCCAGCGTCACATAGGCCACCGTCGAGTAGATCAGCGTGATGATGGTCAGCCCCACCAGCAGGCCGATGGGGATGTTGCGGTTGGGGTTGCGGATCTCCTCGGCGTCGTCGGCGATGATCTCATAGCCCACATAGGCGTTAAAGATCAGCGCCGCCGTGCTCAGCATGCCGCGCAGGTTGTGCCAGCCGCCCTCGTGCACAAACAGGCGACCCTCGGGCATGAACACCTCGCGGCTAAAGCCGTTGGGCCCCAGCCCGGCGACCACATAGGCGCCCAGCAGCGCCAGCAGCACGCCGCCCAGCACCAGTTGCGCGCGGCCCACGTTGCTCACGCCCAGCACGTTCAGCAGCGTAAAGACCGCCGTCACCACCAGCGCCGCCGGCACCACCGGCAGCCCGGGGATGAACACCCGCAGCGAGTAGGCAAAGCCCACCGCCGAGAGCGCCGCATAGAAGGCGCTCGACAGGCAGTCGAGCGAGCCCACCAGAAACGCCAACAGCCCGTTGCCGTGCGCCTCTTGCACATAGGTCATGGCGCCGCCTGTGACGGGGTAAGTGGTGCCCAGCTCGGCATAGTTGAGGGCGATGGCAAAGTTGAGCACGCCCACCACCAGCAGCACCAGCACGGCTGCCGGGCCCACCATGCCTGCTACGTGGCCGGTCAGCACAAAGATCTCGGCTGCGATGGCGCCGGCCGTGCCCAGCATCAGCACCTGGCCCAGGCCCAGTTCGCGCTTGAGTCGACGAACCGTCATCCCTCACCTCCGCGACAGCCGCACGCCTCGTGCCGCCGCCAGGCGCGCCGCCACTCGGCCCACAAAGCAAGCGCCCCAGACGCAAGGCCTGGGGCAGCGCCCGTCGCTGTGCCCTGAGCAGGTGTAGCGGACGACTGTGGACCGAACGGCCCTCTGCGGTGGCAGAGTCAGTCTGGCGAGCGCCGTGGGCGCCTTTACCATGTCCTGACAATGCGCGATCATAGCACCGCCGCCGTCGGGTGTCAATGGTTTTCTCGGTCGGAGGCGGTGTGCAAGGTCCGCGGCCTGCGGCCGTGGCACACAGTGGCCCGCGAACGCCCGAGGCCTATCGGCCCCGGCAAGCCTGCGCGCGTCCCCCCTTGCGCCCGCGCCAACCCCCGAGTTGCGCGCCAGGGGCGCCCTGTGCTACGCTGCCACCATCGTATCATGCTCATCAAAGGAGTCTGCCATGAAGATCGGCGTCATCTCGTACCTGCTGCGCCATCACGACACGCCCACCGCCATGCGCTTTCTGCAAGAGATCGGCTACACCGCCGTGGAGCTCGATTTCAGGCATGCCGATGGCCTGTGCGACTATCACCAGCAGGACGCCCTGGGCGGCGCCCGCGCGCGGGTGATCTGCTTGGAGCACGGCATCGAGCCGCTGGCCTATTGCGTGGGTGGCCTGGGCCCCAAGCAGTTGCCCGACCTGCGCCGCGCGTTCGAGTTCGCCCGCGGCCTGGGCGTCGAGGTGATCGTGGGCGTGCTCGATCCGGCCATCCTGCCCGAGCTGGACGCCCTCTGCCAGGAGTACCAGATCTATTACGCCATCGAGAACCACCGCGGCAACGTGTTCCAAGAGGCCGAGACGATGCTGGCGGCGGTGGCGCCCTACAGCAAGTATGTCGGGTTCAACCCCGACACCGGCCACTTTGCCGCCGCGGGCCTCTCGGCGGTCGACGAGGTGCGCAAGCTCGAGGGGCGCATCTACCACTGCCATTTCAAGGATTCAGACCAGCATCTGCCGCTGGGCGCCGGCGCCGTCGACATGCTGGCGGTGACCAAGGAGCTCAAGCGCCAGGGCTACGATCGGCTCTGGTCGATCGAGCACTACGAGTACGACGGCATCTCGGATGACGAGCTGCGCGCCGGGCTGACGCACGCCCTGGCCTATGTCCAGGGGCTCGACGACCAGACACGGCCGCGCTGACGCGGGCGCGCTGACACGGCCGCGCTGACGCGGGCGCGCTGACACGGCCGCGCTGACGCGGGCGCGCTGACGCGGGCGCGCTGACACGGCCGCGCTGACGCGGGCGCGCTGACGCGGGCGCGCGCACGCGGGGCTCTATGGCGCCGGGCGTGGGACCGTGCAGCCCATGCCCGGCCGCTTTGCAGCGGCCCGCTGTAGTCAGCGCACCCTGTCCGCAGCCCGCTGTAGCCAGCGGCCCGCTGTACTCAGGGGCCCGCCGGCTACAGCGGCCTTGACGACTTGACCGTCCTCGCCTACCATCTCGCCAGGCCCGCCGGGCAGCCACACCGTGGCGGTTGCCCCATCGCGAGGAGGCGCCCATGTCTGACTCTACGACTCGCCCGCCCACGCAGCCGTCTGTTGTCGCCGACATGACCACCTTCCCCGGCCAGGGGGCTGAGATCCGCGCTTATCTGGCGCGGCCCACCCACAGCGGGCCACACCCGGGCGTGCTGCTCTGCCACGAGAACCGCGGCCTGCTGCCGCACTTTTGCCACGTGGCGCGCCGCCTGGCCGACGCCGGCTATGTGGCCCTGGCCGTCGACGTCCTCTCGCGCGAGGGCGGCACCGACGCCGTCGACGCGGCCACCATCCCCGACCTGCTGAGCGCCATGCCCCGCGAGCAGATCGTCGCCGATTTCCGCGCCGGGGCCCAGTTCTTGCAGGCCCAGCCCGACGTGCGCGCCGACCGCATCGGCATGGTCGGCTTTTGCTTTGGCGGCGGCATCACCTGGCGCTGCGCCACCCAGCTCCCCGAGCTGCGCGCGGCGGTGCCCTTCTATGGGCCCAACCCGCCCCTCGAGGACGTGCCCAGCACCCAGTGCGCGGTGTTGGCGCTCTATGGCGAGCACGACGCGCGCATCAACGCCGGCATCGACGCCATCACCGCCGAGATGGTGGCCCACGGCAAGACCTTTAGCAAGCTCGTCTACCCGGGCGCCGACCACGCCTTTTTCAACGACACCGGCCAGCGCTATCACCCCGATGCGGCCGTCGACGCCTGGGCGCGGCTGCTGGCCTGGTTCGACTACTACCTGCAGATGTGAGTTTGCCGAGGCGCGCGCCCAGGGGGGCCGCGCCTCGCGTTGCGTCTATGCCCGGCGCAGACCGGTCGCCCGCTGCGCCGGCGCAAGGGGAAACGCGCGTCTCCCCTCGCCGAGGCCGCCAGGCCTCGGCCGCCCGACCCCTTGGGGTCGGGCCTCCTGCCCCACCCGCTGCGCCGGCGGAAGGGGACGTCTCGACTCGCCGAGGCCGCCAGGCGCAGGACCCTTTACCGCCCCACCGCTGCGCCGGCGCAAGGGGAAACGCGCGTGTGACGCTTTGCCAGGGCCACGGTGGCGCCGGCGCAAGGGGACGCGCGTGTGACGCCTTGCCAGGGCCGCGGTTGGCGCGTGTGACGCCTTGCCAGGGCCACGGTGGCGCCGGCCTAAAGGCCGCGCTAGGTCGCCCGCTGCGCGCGGGCGCAAGGGGACGCGCGTCTCGCCTCGCCGAGGCCGCCGGCCTCGCCAGCCCGACCCTTTGGGGTCGGGCCTCTGCCTCACCCGCTGCGCGGGCGCAAGGGGACGCGCGTCTCGCCTCGCCGAGGCCGCCAGGCCCCCAGCCCGACCCTTTAGGGTCGGGACGCTCGCTGCGCCGGCGGAAGGGACGCGCGTGTGACGCTTTGCCAGGGCCGCGGTGGCGCGGGTGCCGCGGTCGCGCTGCGCGGGCGCAAGGGGACGCGCGCGTCCTCGCCGAGGCCGCCAGGCCTCGGACCTAGCCCGACCCTTTAGGGTCGGGCCTCCTGCCCCACCCGCTGCGCGGGCACAAGAGGACGCGCGTGTGACGCTTTGCCGGGGCCACGGTGGCGCCGGCGCCCGCGCCGCCTCCGCCTGGACAGCCGCGCCCGCCTCGGGCACAATGTCGCCAGCGCACCCCGAGGAGACGCCCATGATCACGCCCTTTGGCGACGCCCGCGACTGGTTCTTGCAGCGACGCTTTGGCCTCTTTATCCACTGGGGGCTGTACGCCATCCCCGCGTGGCACGAGCAGCAGCAGTGGCGCGCCGGCGTGCCCCGCGCCGACTACGCCCGCCTGCAGGCCCAGTTCAACCCCGCCCGCTTTGACCCCGACGCCTGGCTCGACCTGGCCGAGCGCGCCGGCATGCAGTACCTCTGCTTTACCACCAAGCACCACGACGGCTTTTGCCTGTGGGATAGCGCCGAGACCGACTACAAGGTCACCCGCACGCCCTACGGCCGCGACGTGCTGGCGCTGCTGGCCGCCGCCTGCCAGCGGCGCGGTATGCCGCTGTGCCTCTACTACTCGGTGGTCGACTGGCACCACCCCGCCTATCCCCACCAGGGGCGCAGCCACGAGCTGGCCGGCCCGCAGCCGGGCGATGCGCCCGACTGGCCGCGCTACCGCGCCTATCTGCTGGGGCAGGTGCGCGAGCTGTGCACCCGCTACGGCCCCATCCACGGCTTTTGGTGGGACATGAACGTCACCGGCATCGTCGACCCGTCGATCAACGACGAGATCCGCCGGCTGCAGCCCGCCGCGGTGATCAACAACCGCGGGTTCGACGAGGGCGATTTCGGCACGCCCGAGCGCGATTTCGACGACCACAGCGGCGTGCTGGCGTGGGAGCGGCTCACCGAGGCCTGCCAGTCGGTGGGGCGCGAGAGCTGGGGCTATCGCCGCGACGAGGACTATTACAGCGTGCGCCATCTGCAGGCCAGCATCGCCGGGGCGCTGGCGCGCGGCGGCAACTATCTGCTCAACGTGGGGCCCATGGCCGATGGCGCGCTGCCGCCCGCCGCGGTCGCCATCGTCGAGCAGGTGGGCGCGTGGTATCAGCGCGTGCGCGAGGCCTACGAGGGCGCGGCGCCCGCCTCGGCGCTGACCGCCAACCGCGATGTGCTGCTCACCCGCAAGGGCAACGTGCTCTATGTGCACCTGCACCGCCCGCCCAGCACGCGCCGCGTCGAGCTGGGGCCCATCGCCGCCGAGCCGCTGCGCGCCACGCTGCTCAACACCGGCACGCCGGTGGGCTGGCGGCTCGACACGCTGCCCACGCAGCACATGGGGCCCCACGGCGAGCGCATCGCTCAGCCGGTGGCCCACCTGCGGCTGGTTGACCTGGCCGGCGAGGCGCCGGGCGGCGAGGCGCCGGGCGGCGAGGCGCCGGCCGGCAAGGCGCCGGGCGTCGACGCCCTGGCCGGCGAGGTGCCGGTGGTGCGCGTCGAGTTCGCCGCGGGCGCCGAGCTCGGCTGATGTCGAGCGTGTCACACCCCAAAGGGCCATTCCGCGCCGTCGAAGGAGTTGGACATGAGGGCTCTGCTAAAGAAGGCTGTCGCCTGGCTGCGACAACACGTTCCAAAGCGCGCGGCCACCGAAGTGGGCCGCAAGCGCCGCAAGCGCATCACCACGGTGATGGCCGTGGGGTTGCTCGTCGCGGCTGTGCTGCTGGTTGCCTCACAGCAGGCCGAGGGCTGGCGGTCCGATCTGTGGATGGGCCTGGGGTGCGAGGTGCTGGGGGGCGTGGCGCTGTACTGGGTGCTCGAGTGGTGGTTCGGGCAGAAGGACGAAGCAGATAGGGAGACAGCGGCACTGATCGCCGATCTGACCAGCACTGACAAGGCCAAAGTGCGCGACGCCGTGGGCAGGCTCGGTCGAGCCAGGCATCTGTACGATGGCAGCCTCAGAGGCGCCGACCTGAGCGGCGCGAACCTGAGCAAGCTACCGCTGGCCCGAGCGAACCTGCAGGGTGCATCGCTCGCCCAGGCCAGGCTCGACGGAACCATGCTGGTGGGCGCCATGCTGGAGAAAGCCGATCTCTCCTATGCCTCGCTGGCCAAAGCCGATCTCAATAGCGCTGACCTGCGCCACGCCGTCCTGGTTGGCGCCGATCTCCAGGGGGCCGAGCTGCGGTCGGTCGACCTCAGGGGCGCCAACCTGTCTGGGGCGCACCTGCGTGGGGCCATCACCGTGCTCTCGGGGCGCATGGCGCCCATCCTGGATGAGACCACCGTGCTCCCCGATGGCAAGAACTGGCGCGACGACAGCAGCCTGGGCAGCTTTGGCGTCATGCTGATCGGCCCGCCCGAAGGCAGTGACTAGCGCGTCGCCCACCTGCAGCTGGCCGACGAGGCGCCGGCCCAGCGCGGCGGGATAGGCGAGGCGCTGGCCGGCGAGGCGCCGGTGGTGCGCGTCGCGCTCGCCGCGGGCGCTGATCCGTGCCCGCGAGAGCCAGCCACCGGCGCCACCACGTACCCATCATCGCGCCGGCTGAGGTGCACACCTCGCCGGGCGGCCATCAGGAGGTGGCCCATGGCCCCCATCGAGCAAGCCGAGCAGTCGCCTACCCGGCACACGCTGCCCAAGCGCGCGGCGTTGCAGGCGCTCATCGAGCGCGTGCTGGCCCCCGAGCCCGCCGTGCAGGCGGTGCTGGCCGTGGGCAGCGTGGCCACCGGGCGCGCGCGGGCCGACTCGGACATCGACGCCGTGGTGTGGCTCGATCCGTTCGACCCCCACATCGCGCCCGCCGAGTTCATCTGGCGGCCGGCCGATGGCTCGTTCCGCAGCATCTTTAGCGCGCTGCCCGAGACGGCCGACGACGCCCAGTTCGACCTGCACCGGCTCGACCTGGCCGCCTGGCGCGAGCCTGGGCACGTCTGGCCCGACGGGCTGCTGGCCGAGCTGAGCACGGCCTGGTGGGCCTACACGCGCACGCCCGCCGTGGCCGCCTGGCTGGCCGAGCGCATCGCCTATCCCGTCGCGCTGGGCCGGCGGCGCGTCGACGAGGCGCTGGTGTGGCTCGACCAACTGCTGGACGAGGGCCGCCCCGAGCGCGCCTGGCAGACGGTGGGGCCGCTGGCCGCCCACGATCGGCTGTGGGCCGCCTACGACTGGCTGGCGGCGGCGCTGTTTGCCTGTCAGGGGCGCTGGCGGCCGTGGCGCAACCGCGAGCTGGAGCATCTGCTGGCGCTGCCCTGGCTGCCCGCGGGCGCGCCGGCCTGGCTCGAGGCGGTGTTGACGCCGCCGGGCGCGGGCGAAGCGGCCTATGCCGCGCGGGTGGCGGCGCTGCGGGCGCTCTATGGCGCGCTGTGCGCCCACCTGCAGGCGTCGGGCGCCTATGGCGACGACCCCGTGGGCGAGGCCTTTGTGCGCACCCACGACGAGCCGGGCCGCTCGTGGAACATGGACGCCTGGCAGCGCGCCCACGACGCGCGGGGCTAGGCGCCGTCGCCGGCGCGGTAGGCGGCGACCATGGCCGCATAGACGCGCTGTTGCAGGCCGCGCAGATCGCGGTCGCGCAGGCCGCGGCTGCGCGGGCCGTTGTTGTGCGCGCCGTTGTCGCGCGGGCTGCGGTCGCGCAGGTCGTTGGCCGTCAGGCGCAGCGGCGGCAGCACCTCGAGGGTGGCGCGGTCGGGGCGGTAGATGAGCGGCGCCAGTGCGAGTTCGGGCGCCACTTCGCGCAGATAGCGGGCGCACAGCCAGGCGAACCCCGCGCCAAAGGGGCGCAGGCTGTCGTCGGCGGCGTCGAGCGGGGCGTCGTCGGGCGCCGCTTCCTCGGGAAAGATCAGCACGCTGCGCCCCTGCCGCAAGAGCGCCAGGCTCTGGCTGTAGGCGCCGTCGAATAGGCCGTTGGCCTTGTGCACGCGCACCGGGCTGAGCGCCTTGAGAAAGGGCACCGCCAGCAACGTGGTCAGCGTGCAGACGGCCCGCCCCAGCCGCGCGCCCACGCGCCAGCGGCGGCCCACGTCGAGCCACATGCGGCGCGGCGCCGTGCGCAGCGAGAGCATCTCGTCGATGATCCACGGATGCACGCGCACCGGCAGGGCGCGCACCACGGCGATGGGCCCCTGCGGGCCGGCGTGGTTGGCCAGATAGATGGCCGGGCCGGCGGGCAGCCGGTCGGCGCCGATGAGCGTCGGCCGCCGCGCTGCGCTGAGCCAGCGCACGGCACGATACAGCCGGTCGCTGAGGGCGACGCGCAGGCGGCCGGGCGGCTGCGTTGGCGAGGTCATGGCGGCTCCCTGACGCGGCGCTGGTCGCGGCGGCACGCCGCGCGCAACCGCATGATAGAGCGCGCCCGGCGCCGCCGCAAGCGGCAAGCGCCCCCCGCGCGGGCGAGGGGCGCTGTGGACGGCGAGCGCTCGAACAGGCGGCCGCTGCTACGCGAGATAGCCCAGATAGTCGGCCTGCCGCGCCAGAATGGTGTCGAGCGTCTGCTCGGCGGCGCGGGCCGAGTGCACCACCGGGTCGAGCAAGAGCGCCTGCAGCGCGGCCCGCCTCGAGCCGGTCAGCACCGCCTCGGCGGTGAGGTCGTGCACGGCCACCTGGTTGCGCAGCAGCCCGGCGATGCCCTTGGGCAGCGGCGGCGCGGGCTCGGGGTGCACGCCCTGGGCGTCGAACACGCCCGGCACCTCGACCACGATGTCGCCCGGCAGCTCGGCGATATAGCCCCTGTTCATCACGTTGACGGCCAGCTCGCGCTGCCCGCGGTCGAGCAGGATGGCCTCGATCATGGGCACCACGCGCTCGTGGCTGATCTCGCCCATGTTGTAGACCTTGTCAAAGCAGTAGCGCTTGTACCAGGCGTAAAAGTCGAGGATGCCCTGATGATCGACCACGTCGTGGGCCCATTGCACGTACTCGCCGGTGTGGCTGTCGGTGGTGATGGGCAGGTAGCCGAACTGCTCGAAGAGATAGTTGAACAGGCCACGCTCGGGCTTGCCGGCGAAATAGGCCGGCGCTTCGGCGCGGATGTCGGGGTAGGCGTCGGCGCCGGTGGAGCGGTAGTGCGCCGCCAGCAAAAAGCTGAAATGGTTGAGCCCGGCGGGGTCCAGCTCCAGCTCTTCAAAGGGCACGCCCAGCATGGCCGGCAGGTGCCGCTCGAGCGAGGCCACCTCGTGGCACAGGCCGATCAGCCGCAGGTCGGGATACTTGCGGCCCACGGTGGTGCAGATGCGGCTCATGGGGTTGGAAAAGTTGAACACGTAGGCGTCGGGGCAGTAGCGCATCACGTCGCCGCAGATGGCCAGGATGGGCGGGATGATGCGCAGCGAGTGGAACAGCCCGCCGGGGCCGCCGTTCTCGCCATACACCTGGCGGATGCCATACTGCAGCGGGATGTGCCAGTCCTGCTCCCACAGCTCAAAGCGGCTGCCCACCTCGATAGAGCTGACGCAAAAGGTAGCGCCGGGCAGGGCCTCGTCGCGCGAGGTGGTGGCCAGCAGGGTGTAGGGCAGGTGGTGCTGGTCGAGGTACTGCTGGCCGAGCTTGCGCACGCGCTCGAGGGCAGTGGGGTTGATGTCGAGCAGCACGATGGTGCTGCCGCGCAGCGGCTCGGACTGGAACAGGTCGGTGAGGGTGCCCAGGCCGAACTGGGCGCTGCCCGCGCCGATGAGGACGATGCGTTGTGCCATGCTGCTTCTCCTTTGCTGGCTGGGTGGCGCTCTCTCAACGCCGGGGGCGGCCGCGTGATAGGGCATCCAGAGTATAGCGGGCGGCGCGGGCGTGGCAAGGGGTGGCGGGGTCGGCTTGCGCGGGGCGCGGTCGCCCGGCGACGAATCCCCGGGCTGGGCAACCAAGTCCGCTGTGGGGGCGCAAGGGGGGACGCGCGCAGGCTTGCCGGGGCCACGGCCGCGCGGGGCTAGAGCCGCCGCGCCGCTGACGGCGGCCGCTGGCGCGTCAAACGCAGGTGTGGCATCATGCCGGCAGGCCGCACCACGAGGGACCATCCATGCCCATAGCGCATACTGAGGATACTGTGTATATTGCCCGCCCGGCGACGCGCCCCATCCTGCCGCAGGCGGCGCCGTGACCGTCGCCGGCAACCCCCTGGCGCACATCGACCCGGCGGCGCTGCGCGCGGCCCTGCGCGCCCACTATGGGCTGCAGGCGGGCGCCATCACGCCGCTGGCCGGCGGGCTCGATCCCAACGCGCGCGTCTTTCGCGCCGACGCCGACGGGGCGGCGCACGGCGGCCCCTGGCTGGTGCGCGTGATGCGCGCCTGGTACGAGACCGGCCTGCAGGTGCCGCGCCTGTTGCAGGCCGCCGGTGTGGAGCGGGTGGTGCCCCCGCTGTCGGCCCGCGACGGCGCGCTGCACGTGCCCCTCGACGCCGCCGGCGCCAACGGCCTGCGCGTGGCGGTCTTTCCGTTCATCACCGGGCGCAGCGGCGCCGCCGGCGGCCTGAGCGCCGCCCAGTGGCGGCAGTTTGGCGCCACACTGCGGCAGGTGCACCACGCGCCCCTGCCCGACGCCCTGCGGCGCGCGTTGCCCACCTGGGAGCAGCCCGGCCAGATCGGGCGCTGGCTACAGCGGGCGTTGCCCGTGTGGCGCCGACAGAGCGGCCGCACGGCCGCCGCCCGCGAGCTGACCCGCCACATCGACGCGCGCTATGACGAGCTGCAGGCCATCGTGGCGCGCCTGTTGGACCTGCACGGCCGCCTGGCCGCGCGCATCGCCGCCGGCGAGCTGCGCTGCACGCTCTGCCACGCCGACGCCCACGTGCACAACGTCATGGTCGACGAGCAGGGCCGGGTCTGGCTGATCGACTGGGACGGCGCGAGCTGGTCGCCCATCGAGCGCGACCTGATGTTCGTCATCGGCGGCATCAGCGCCGACCTGGTGCGGCCCCCCGAGACCGCCTGGTTCCTCGAGGGCTATGGGCCGGTGGCGGTCGACTGGCCCACGCTGGCCACCTATCGCTACGCCTGGGCGGTCACCGATATGCACGCCTATGGCGTCGAGGCGCTGACCGAGCGCGACGAGGCCACGGCGGCCGCTGCGGCGGCGGGGTTCAGGCGGCTGTTCGCGCCGGGCGCCATCGTCGAGCTGGCCCGCGCGGGCGAGGCCTGGCTCTAGCCAGACGCACGGTCGCGGCGCGCCTGGGCCGGCGCGCGCCCCGGCTCGGGCACGCCCAGCGCAAAGATCAGCCCGGCGCCCAGGCCGGCGACGGCCATCACCAGCGCGGCGGCCGGCAGCGCCAGCAGATCGGACACCTGCCCCACCAGCAGCGGCCCCAACGACGAGCCGCCATCGCCGATCAGCCGCCACACCCCCAGGAACTCGCCGCGCGTCTCGCGGGGGGCCAGGTCGGCGCCCAGCGTCATCATCGAGCCCGAGCCGAGCCCGTTGCCCAGGCCGATCAGCGAGGCCACGGCCAGCAGCCCGCCATAGCTGTGGCTCAGGGGGATCAGCGCCATGCCCACCGCCTGCACCACAAAGCTGGGCACGATGGCGGCCTTGCGCCCCAGCCGGTCCATCAGCAGGCCGGCCGGGTAAAAGAGGGCCATGTCGACGGCCGACGAGAGGCTGACGATCAGGCCGATGGCGGTCACGTCGAGGCCCAGCACGTCGGCGGCATACAGGGGGATGATGGCCGAGCGCCCGGCGCGGATGGTCTGCGCCAGAATCTGCCCGGCGCCGGCCTTGAGCAGCACGCGATAGTGGCCCACCACGGTCTGCCACAGCAGGCCCAGGGCCACGCGCGCGGGCTGGCGCACGTCGCGGGTGGCGGTGGCGGGGGCATAGGCCGCCAGCGCGCCCAGCGCAGCCAGCGCCACGGCGCCGAATACCAGGAACGAGGCGCGCAGGCCCAGCGCCTCGGCGGTGAGGCCGCCCAGCGCCGGCCCCACAAAGTTGCCGATGCGCTGCAGGCCGCCGGCAAAGGCAAAGGCGCGGCCGCGCGCGCCCTGCGATGCCGCCATGGCCAGGTAGGCGTGGCGCGCCACCGAGTACATCGACCGCGAAAAGCCGGCCAACATGCGCAGCGCGATGGCCACGCCGATGGTCGGCGCGAAAAAGAGCCCCGCCGTGGCGAGCACCGCGCCGGCGCCGCCCAGCAGCATGGTGGGCTTGGTGCCGAGCTGGCGCATCCACAGGCCGGCGGGCACGTCGCCCAGCAACATGCCCAGCGCCTCGCCGCCCAGCAGCAGGCCGATGACGGCATAGCCCGCGCCAAACTCCTTGGCATACACCGGCAGCACCGGCACCAGCAGCCCCCACGAGACCGCCAGGATGAACTCGGGCAGAAAGTAGGGCAGCAGCAGGGGGTGGTCTCGCAGGGCGCGCAGGTTCATGCTGGGGACAGGGCCTTTCTGTGAGGTGTGATGGCCCATGATAGCCCCGCCGGCGGCCGCTGACAATTGCGGCGGCAAGGGCGTGAGGCAGAGGGGCGCGTGCGCAAGGTCGCCCGCTGCGCAGGGCGCCAGCGTCGACGCGCCCCCTCGCCCCCCCCCAGAAAAACCCACATGCCCGCGCCCCGCCAACGTGGTACAATGCCCTCAGCCTGCACGCCCGGAGGCCGCCATGCCCTACGCCGCGCCCGCCGACCAGCTCGCCGCCTGCCTCGCCGACCTCGAGCAGCGGCTCGACCCCGCCGAAGAGACCAGCCTGCGCCAGCAGTGGCAGGCGTTCAGCGCCGGCACCTTCCAGGGCGACCTCTTTAGCCCGCGACGCACCCGCCCCAGCCCGCCCGGCCCCCTGTGGCCCGCCCACGTGCCCGTCAACGACGCCCTGCGCGATCTCGACCGCATGGCCCTGCAGCAATACGCCGAATGCAGCCGCGCCCTGGCCCAGCGCTCGGGCCTGCTGCTCAACGTGCGCGCCAACTATGGCACCAGCATCATCCCGCTGCTCTTTGGCGTGCGCCCCTTTGAAATGGACGACGCCCTCGACACGCTGCCCACCTCGTGGCCGCTCAACGACACCGCCGCCATCGAGCGCCTGGTCGACGCCGGGCCGCCGCCTCTCGACCGCGGCTACTTTCCCCTGGTGCTCGCGATGGCCCACCGCTACCGCGCCATCGCCGCCAGCCACCCGCGCATCGGCGCCCACGTCGCCATCTACCACCCCGACCTGCAGGGGCCCATGGATATCGTCGAGGTGCTGTGGGGCTCGAGCCTCTTTTTGGCGCTGCACGACCGCCCCGCCCTGGTGCACGCCCTGCTCGACCTGGTCACAGCCACCTACATCCGCGCCCTCGAGGCCTGGCGCGCCGTGGCGCCCTTTGCGCCCGACGGCAACGCCCACTGGGGCCTCTACCACCGCGGCAACATCATGCTGCGCGACGACTCGGCCATGAACCTGTCGCCGGCCATGTTCGCCGAGTTCGTGCGCCCCTACGACCAGCGCCTGCTCGACCACTTTGGCGGCGGCGCCATTCACTTTTGCGGACGCGGCGACCACTATCTGCCGCTGGTGGCCGAGATGCGCGGCGTGCACGCCATCAACCTGTCGCAGCCCGAGTGCAACGACCTGGAGCGCGTGCTGGCCCACACCGTCGAGCGCGGCATCAACCTCATCGGCCTCGACGGCGACGCCGCCCGCGGGCTGTTGGCCGCCGGGCGCAACCTGCGCGGCCGCGTGCACGCCCACGCGCCGTCGGCCGCCGCCTAGCATGGGGCGCGGCCCCCGCCGCGCAAGGAGACGCCATGCCCTTTGCCACCAAATTCAGAGCCATGTTCGACTGGCCCCTGCCCGGCGACACGCTGGGCGCGCCCGACCGCGCCCTGCTCGTCGAGAGCGTGGACGTGGGCCACCAGGGGCGCGCGCCCGGCCTCTACCTCTACCCCATCAGCATGGTGCTGCGCGGGCCCGGCGGGCTGACGGCCGTCAAGCGGCTCGTCAGGGCGCTGTTCGACCGCCGCTGCACCACGTTTTCGGGGTTCGGCACGCCCTACCAGCTCTGGCCGGGCCAGCCCACCGTTGCGGCGCTGGGCGACGACCGCTACGCCATCAGCGGCGAGGGCGTGGGCGCGCGCGTGCACCTGCGCGAGGACCTGCTGCGCTTTTGCGAGCACCTGGCCGCCGAGGGCCTGCTGGCCGACGAGCAGGGCCGCGCCGCTGTCGACGCCTACCTGGAGCGCTACCGCGCCGCGGTGGCCCGACAGGTCGGGCGCTATGCCACGCGCCTGCGCCGCCAACAGCGCGCCGCGGCCGCGGGGCAGCCGCCGCCAGATACACCGTAAGCCAGGGGGGATGCACATGGGCAGGCTCGGGGCGGGCCTCGGCTGGGTCAACAGCGCGCGCGGCCGCTATATCGCCGGCCTGGTGGCGCTGCTGCTGTGCGTCGGCGGCCTCTATGCCGCCAAGTTCGACCACTTTCAGGTGGGCGTCTACCGCGACGATGCCCAGTACGTGCTGCTGGCGCGCTCCATCGTCGTGGGCGACGACCTGGCCCTGAGCACCGCCCCCGGCCAGCCACAGCCCTCGCCCTTTCCCTTTGGCTGGTCGTTGCTGCTGGCGCCGGTCTATGCCCTCTTTGGCGGCGCCCTGCAGCCGCTCAAGGCGCTGGCGCTGCTGTTCACCGTGGGCAGCGTGGCGCTGATCCTGATCGGCTGGCGGGGCCTGGGGCTGCGCAGTCCCGCGTCGGCGCTGCCCGTGGCCGCGCTCTACGGCCTGTCGGCGCTGGCGGTCAAGCACGCCAGCATGGTCATGTCTGAGCCGGCGGCGCTCTTTTTTGCGCTGGCCGCGCTGTTGCTGGCGGCGCGCTGCGCCCGCAGCCCGCGCTTTCAGCCGCTCGACGCCGCCTGCCTGGGCGTCGCCTGCCTGCTGGCCGCCTGCGTGCGCACGCTGGGCCTGGCGGCGGCGGCCGCGGCGCTGCTCTACCTGCTCATCAGGCGGCGCTGGCGCGAGCTGGCCGTGGCCGCGTTGACGGCCGCCGTGGCGCTGGCGCTGGTGTTGGCGCTCACCGCCATCGACTGGGGCGACCTCAGCCTCAGCGCCGCCTACCAGACCCAGTTCGGGCGGGTGTATGGGGGCCAGGGGGGCCCGACGGCCCTGCGGCTGCTGCGGCGGGTGTGGCGCGGCCTGTCGGTCTATGTGCGCACCGACCTGCGCGACGTGCTGATCCCCTTTGTCGCCGGGCCCACCTTCGCCGCGCTGGTCAACCGCCCAGGCCTGCACCTGGCGCCCGCTGCGATCTCGGCGCTGGTGGTGGCCCTGCTGGCCTGGGGCTATGGCGTCAACCTGGCCCGCGAGCCGCTGCTGCCCGCGCACCTCTACCCGCCGCTCTACATGGGCGTGGCGGTGCTGTGGCCCTGGGCGATGATACGCATGCTCTATGGCGTGCTGCCGCTGCTGTTCGTCTACCTGCTGGCGGGCGGCGCCGACCTGGCGGCGCGCGCGGTCGCCCTGGCGCGGCGCTGGCCCGCCCTGGCCAGGGCGCTGCGGGCGCTGCCATCGGTGGCGCTGGCGCTGCTGCTCGCGGCGCACGTGCTGGCCAGCGCGCGCGTCGCGCCGTCGTGGCGCCACGCGCCAGACCTGAGCGTGGGCGCGAGCTGGCTGGCGCAGCACGCCGAGCCCGACGCGGTGCTGTTGTGCGAAGAGCCCAACAGCGTGCACCTCTACGCCGAGCGGGCCACGGCCCTGCTGCCCATGGGCGTCGACGAGCTGCGCGCCGCCGCCGCGCGCTGGGCGCACCCCTATGTGCTCATCGCGCCAGCGCTGGTGTGGGCCAGCCCGCGGCAGCTCGCCTACAGCGACAACGCCGCCGCCCTCGATGCCGCGCTGCAGGCCGGCGCGCTGGGGGCCACGCTGGTGTTCGACGACGCGCCCCAGGCGGTGCGCGTCTATCGCCTGGCGCCGACGGCCCGCTGATCGGCGCGCCAGACGGGGCGCTCTAGCGCCGGTTCTTGCCGCTGTAGGTCTCATGCTGCGTGTCGACCATCAGGAGGTGGATGATGCGCGGCTCGTTCTGTATGCCAAAGAGGATCCGCAGCGGCGTGTTGCCATAGTCGATGCGATAGATCTGCCCGGGATAGTCGGCCTGGGCGATGATCCGCTTCGACTCGGCGTCGGTGGGGCGGATGGGCACGATCGACTTGCCCACGCCGAACCGTTGGCACAGGTCGCCGACGCCCTGGGCCTCGAGCATGCCGGTGAGGAGCGCCGCGAGTTTGCGGCGGCAGGTCCGGTCGGCAAGCGCGGCGTCGATGGGGTAACGATCGAAGCGATAGTGCCGAAAGCAGGGCACAAAGCCGGTCGACATCGCGGGCCGTCGATGCTCAGCAGTCTCGCAGCATCTCTGGCGAGATGACCCGCGAGCCGCTGTCCGAGTAGAACTGACGATGCCAGGGGCTGCCCGGCCGGTGCGTCAGGCTCACCAGATACGACGCCGAATAGATGCTGTAGGACTCCCAGATGCCCCTGACGAACGCCTTGGCATCATCGTCAAGAGCGCCGTGCGCGGCCGGCACGTCAAAGAGGGTGATGGGGAACGGGCCGCACCCCTTGTAGGCGTGATAGACCGCTGGCACCACGGGGCCATACTGCCAGGCCTCGATTTCGTCCTCAAAGAGCGCGCTCCCGCTCTGTGCGATGTGCTGCTTCTGGGCCAAGTACAGCAGCTTTTGCAGCTTGAGGTTGGTCAGATCGTTCTCGTCGACGCCGGCAGCCAGCTCGACCAGGTAGGCGGCCACGTCCAGCGCTCGCACGGGGGTCATGCTCATCTCTGCGCGCACCTCAGGGCTCTGGCTGTACCTGCTTGTTATTCTAGCGTATATCTACGTATACGTCAAGGCCCAGGCGCCCACCCCGGTTGCGGCGCGCGGCGGGCGCGCTACAATCGGCGCTGGGCCCCATCTCGCCCCATGAAAGGCGCCGCCCATGATGCCTCTGCAACCGCTGCCCGCCGCCCAACTGCCGCTGCTGCGGCCGCTGCTGGGCCACCCCGACGCGCTGCCCGAGCTGGGCTATGCCCTCGAGGCCGCCATCGCCGGCGGCGCGCCGCTGACGGCCTGGGTCGATGACCCCGCCCGGCCCGCGCTGGCCTATCTGTGCGACCTGCGCGCGCTGCACTATCTGCTGGGGGCGCGCACGCCCGCGGCGGCGGCGGCCGTCGCGCGGCTGCTGGCTGACGAGCTGCTGCCGACGCTGGCGCAGCGCGCCCGGGCGGCCGGCGAGCCGGCCTTTGCGCTGCTGCGCTATGCCGACGCCGCCTGGGGCCACGACGGCGCCCTTGCGCCGCTGGCGGGCCTCGCGGCGCACCCGCGCGTGGCCCATCTGCGCCCGCCCCACGCGCCCCTGCCCGCCTGGGCTGCGCCCGAGCGCGCCCTGCCCGCCGGCTACCGCCTGGTGAGCATCGACGCGGCGCTGCTGAACGACGCCACGCTGCAGCTCGACAGCCTGCGCCGCGAGATCGCCGAGGTGTGGCCCACGCCGGCGACCTTTCTGGCGCACGCGTGGGGCTATGGCGTGCTGTGGGGGCAGGCGCTGGTGGCCTGGTGCACGGCCGAAGAGGTCAGCCCGGGCCGCTGCGGGGTGGGCATTTGGACCGCCGAGGCCCACCGCCGGCGCGGCCTGGCCACGGCGGCGGCGGCGGCCTTTGCCCGGCGCTGCGCCCGCGAGGGCCGCACCGCCCTGTGGGACGCCTGGGCCGCCAACGAGCCCTCGCGGCGGGTGGCCGAGCGGCTGGGCTGGGCGCTGCAACACGCCTACACGGTGCGGGTGGGCCCGGTGCCGGCGGGCTAGGCGGGCCAGGCGGGCGGCGCCGGCTCGCCCGCGGTGCCGTCATCGCAACAGCGCACCGCCACCAGCGCCGCCAGCGTCAACGGCGTGGATGCTGCGTCGGCCGGCGTCGCCCCCACCGGCGCCCCGCCGGCCGGCGCCGCATAGGCCAGCGCAAACACCAGCAGGTTCGCGCGCGCCATGCGGCCCGCCCACCACTCGATCTCGGCCCGCGCCGCTGGGCAGGCCCGGCGTCAGCGCGGCGGGCGCCACCGCCCCCAACGCCCTGGGGGCCAGCAGCCCACAGCAGGGCAGCAGCGCGGCGGCATCGACGCCCGCCGACGTGGCGGCCAGCCCCAGCAGCCTCAATGCCGAGCGCAGCGCGGGCTGCAGCGGCGCGCCCGGCGGCTCACCGGCCAGTGGATCGCCAGACGGCTCGCTGGCTGGCCCCAGGCGCAAGAGGTGGCCGTCGACCCACATGGCCACCACCACGCCCCGCGCTGCGGGCGCCGACAGGCTCGGCCAGGGTTCCCACCAGCTCATGCGGCCTCCCTGTGGCGGACCATGCCGTCATCGTCGACATAGCGCGCCCGCCACACCGGCTCCATGTTGGCGTGCAGCGCCTGGCCAAACTCGAGCAACCCCTGGTGATAGCCGGCGTCGGCCAGCGCCTCGGCGGCGGCCTCGTCGATGGGGTCGGGCTCGTGCTGCGTGGCCAGCCGCATGAACACGTCGTGGTGGTCGCGGATCAGGCAGGGCGTCAGCAGGTTGGCGCAGCTCTTGGAGCCCTGCACGCAAAAGCCGCATTCCTGCCGCTGCCACTGGCGGATGGCCTCGAAATAGGGCGCCGCCCAGGCGTCGTTGAGCGTCTGCCCGCCGGCGTACAGGGCGTTGATATTCACCGGCGCGTAGGGCACGAATACGCAGGGGCTGACGGCGCCGTTCCAGTCGACATAGAGGTAGCCGCCCGAGCGCCCCGCCGACAGGCAGCCGTCGACGATGGTGCCCGCATTCCAAAAGTCGGCGATGAACACCTGCCGCTCGCGGATGAGCTGCCAGCCGCGCTCCCACAGCCACTGGCGCTGCTCGGGCGTGGGCATCAGGTCGAGCGTATAAGAGCGGCCGATGGGCATATAGTGGAACAGCCAGGCAAAGGCGGCCCCCTTGGCGCCAAAGAAGAGGTCGATCAGCTCGTCTGAGAGCAGCTCGCGGTAGTTGTCGCGGGTGGCGGTCATCGACAGGCCAAAGAGCACCCTGGCTGCCCGCAGGTTGTCGGCGGCCTCGATGATCTTGTCGAACACGCCGCCGCCGCGCCGCGCGTCGGTGGACGCGCGCAGGCCCTCGATGGAGATGGCCGGCGCCACGTTGCCCAGCTCGGCCAGGCGGCGGGCGCAGTCGCGGTCGATGAGGGTGCCGTTGGTGTAGAACATAAAGAACATGTCGGGGTGCTGCGCGGCCATGTCGAGCAGCGTGCGCCCCTGGTCGCGGTAGACCAGCGGCTCGCCGCCGCTGACCACCACAAAGCGCCCGCCCCACAGCTCGCGCTCCTCGGTCACCAGCCGGTCGAACACGTCCCACGAGAGGCGGCTGCGGCTGGCGGCGTTAGAGCTGGCATAGCAGCCGGCGCACTTGAGGTTGCAGCCCTGGCCCGGGCTGATGACCAGGAACGAGGGCGGCACCACGCCGTGCTCGGCCACAAAGCGCTCTTTGATGGCGGCGTCGCCCTTGAGGATCATGCTGTCGCGCAGCAGCAGGTTGAGCAGGCGGTCGACGGCCACGCGGCCGAGCCGGCCCTCGGCCAGCAGGCGCTCGGCGGTGTGCAGCACGGCCAGGGCAAAGTCGACGCGATCGCGGGTGACGCCCGCCGAGCGGGTGGCATCGCCGGTCTGCACGGCCGTCAGGGCGCGCTCGAGGCGACGCACCAGCGGCCGGCGCAGCGCGGCGCTCTTGACCAGCGTGGGGGCGGCCGCCAGCGCCAGGTTCAGCGCCACGTGCTGCCAAAAGGGGGGGCGATAGACGGCCTCGGCCTCGGGAGCAGGCGCGCCCGTCGGGCGCAGGGGCTCGACGCGCGGGAGTGTCTGGCCTGCCATGGTCGCCTCCTGGCTGAGCGGTGTGCCCAATCTACACCGCTCACAGTGCCATTATAGCAGGAGTAGAGCCGGACGGCTCAACAAAGCGCCGAGAGGCAGCGCACGAGCGGTCGACGGCGGGCCAACGGGGCACAAAGGGCGCGCTCAGTCGTCGAGCTCGAGGCGATAGCCCAGCGGGTACAGGCCGTCGAGCGCCACGGGCAGGCGGCCCTGCGGCACGATCTGCCCGCACAGCGCGCGGGCCATGGCGCGCACGGCGCCCTCGGTGCTCTCATAGGCCACCAGCAGCGTGGGCGCGGACGCCAAGGCGGGCGGCGCGGACGCCAAGGCGGGCACATCGTAGGGGCCCGACATCGACAGGGCCAGCGTGGGCCGATCGGCCAGCGCCGCCAGCAGGTCGACCTGGCCGGCATAGCGCCGCGCCGTGTGGGTGGCCACGATGACGCGGTCGGCGTCGGCGGCGGCCTGCAGCGCCACGGCGATGTAGGCGGGCGTGGGGTGGGCCGGCATGTAGATGACGCGCGTCTGGTTGGGGCAGGCGGCCATGGCCTCGTGCCACAGGATGGGGTTCTGCCGCGCGATGACCAGCAGGCGCTCGTCGGCGCCCAGGGGCAGCAGGCCGGCGTCGTCGCGCAGCAGGGTGATGCTGGCGTCGTTGGCCATCGAGGCCAGCGCCGACTGGCCGGGGTTGCCCACGGCGTCGGCGGCGGGCGTGGGGGCGGCGGCCCAGTCGAGGATGCCGCGGCGGGCCTTGAGCGTGAGCACGCGCAGCGCGGCCTCGTCGAGCCGCTCGGGGGCCAGCTCGCCGCTCTGCACGGCGGCCACCAGCCGCTGGTGCACCAAAGCCTGGTCGAGGGGCGAGGCCAGGCCCTCGCCGCCAAACGACAGCAGGTCGACACCGGCCTGCACGGCGCGCACGGCGGCCTCGGGCAGCGGCAGCAGGCGGGTGATGGCGCGCATGCCCATGGCGTCAGAGACGATCACCCCCTCAAAGCCCAGCTCCTGGCGCAGCAGGCCGGTGAGCACCAGCGGCGAGAGGGTGGCGGGGCGCGCGGGATCGTCGTCGATGGCCGGCGCCAGCAGGTGGCCGGTCATCACGGCGTCGACGCCGGCGGCGATGGCCTCGCGAAAGGGCGGCAGGTCGACGGCGTCGAGGCGCGCGCGGTCGTGCGTCAGCCGGGGCAGCGCCAGGTGCGAGTCGACGTCGGTGTCGCCATGCCCTGGAAAGTGCTTGGCGGTGGCGATGATGCCCTCGGACTGGTAGGCCTCGATGGCGGCGCGACCGTAGGCGGCCACCTGCGCGGGATCGCTGCCAAAGGAGCGCGCACCGATGACGGGGTTGTCGGGGTTGGTGTTGACGTCGAGCACGGGCGCCAGGTTCATGTTGACGCCCAGGGCGCGGAGCTGCTCGGCGTTGATGCGGTAGAGCTCGGCGGCGTTCTCGACCGAGCCACCGGCGGCGACGGCCATCTGCCCGGGCACCACGGCCACGCCGTTGCGCAGGCGGGCCACGGCGCCGCCCTCTTGATCGACGGCCACCAGCAGCGGCAGGCCGCCGGGCGTGGCGGTGGCGGCGCCCTGGGCGGCGTTGATGAGCGCCGTCACCTGCTCGACCGAGCGGATGTTGCCGTCGGCGCTGAACAGGACGATGCCGCCCACATGGTGCTGCTCGATGAGAATGCGCAGCTCGGGCGACAGGTCGGGCCCGGTAAAGTGCACCAGCAAGAGCTGGCCGGCCTTTTGCTCGAGCGACATCTGCGCCAGCAGCGCAGCGGCGCGCTCGGCCGCGGCCTGCTCGAGAGCGGCGGCGGCGGCGGCGACGGCCGGGGGCTGTGCGGCGGCCGGTGGCGGGCCCGACAGCGCCAGCAACAGCGCGGCGCCCAACAGCAGGCGCGCCAGGGCGCGGGCCCCGCGCGAGCGATCACGAGCGGTTATCACGAACGACCTCCCGTCGGCGGCCCCCGGGTGGGGGGGTCCGCTGGCGTGTTAGGGCCAAGGATACGGGGATTCGCGGCCAGGGGCAAGTTGGGGGGGAGCGAGGTTCCGGGGGCTGGGGGCCGGGGCAAGGGGAAGACGCGCGCCAGCCCTTGCGCCCGCGCAGCGGGCGACATAGCCCACGAGTAGCCCACGAGCGCCCGAGGCTAAAGCCTCGGGCTATGTCCGGGGCCTACGGCCCCGGCAAGGGGAAACGCGCGCCAGCCCTTGCGCCCGCGCAGCGGGCGACGTAGCGCGGGCCTTTAGGCCCGCGTGGCCCAGACCCTTGCGGCGGGCGTAAGAGGCCCGACCCGTAAGAAGCCCGACCCTAGAGGATCGGCGCCGCTGACGGCGGCTATGTCCGGGGGCCTACGGCCCCGGCAAGGGGAAACGCGCGCCAATCCTTGCGCCCGCGCAGCGGGCGACGTAGCCCGGCCGTTCACGGCCGGGGCGCCTTTGGCCCCTGGACGGCCATCGGCCGCGCGGCGCCCCGCGAACACCGCCGGGCCGCGTTGGTGCGCAAATCGGCCGGTGGGTGTACAATCCCGCTCACGTCGCTGCGGCCGCCCCGCACCGACACCACTCTGCGAGCGAGGCGCCATGCTGCGACGACAACTGCTGATCGGCTTTGCGGGCTACCTGCTGGTGGGCACGGGCGCCGTGCTGGTGCCCTCGTTGATGCCCGCCATCACCGCCGAGTTCTCCGCCGTGGGCCTCTCACTGGCGGTGATCGGCCTGCTGGCGCCCGCCGCCAGCGCGGGGCGCATCGCCGGCACGCTGCTGGCCGGCTATGGCTCCGATCGGCTGGGCCGCCAGCGCCTGGTGTGGCTGACGGCGCTGTTACTGGCCGCAGCCCTGGCCCTCACGGCCGGCGCCAGCCACTGGCTGCTCTTTGTGCTGGGCTATGTGGTGGTGGGCCTGGTGCAGGGCGCCCTCTCCACGGGCATCAACGCCATGATCGCCGACGCCGCCCACGAGGCGCGCGCCCGCGCGCTCAACATGCTGCACGGCGTCTATGGCCTGGGCGCGGCCCTCTCGCCGGTGGTCATCGGCGCGCTGGTGGGCGCCGGCCTGCCCTGGCGGTGGACCATGGCCGGCGTGGGCGGCCTGTGGCTGCTCTACGGCCTGGTCACGCAGCGACTGGCCCGCGGCGAGGCGAGCGAGACGCAGGCCCAGGCGGCGCAGCAGTGGCGCCTGACGATGCTGCTCGAGCGGCCCTTTCTGGCGCTCTTTTTGGTGGCGTTCATCTACAACGGCATCGCCAGCAGCCTGCTCAACTGGGTGGCGCTCTACACCCAGGCGCTGGGCGGGTTCAGCGCGCTGGGCTCGGTGTCGATGGTGGCGCTCTTTTACGTGGGGCTCACCGCGGGGCGCTTCGTCTGCGCGGCGCTGGCCGAGCGGCTGGGCTATGGGCGCACCTTCCTGGCGCTGGCGCTGGGCGTGCTGGCCACCTATCCGCTGGTGGTGCTGGGGGCGCACCCGCTGACGGTGTCGGCGGGGGTGTTTGGCGCGGGGCTGAGCCTGTCGGGGCTCTTTCCCACGGCCCTGGCCGATGCCGCGCGGCGCTACCCCGGCCAGACGGGCGCCGTCACCGGCACGTTGACGGTGGCGCTCACGCTGGGGTCGATCATCCCCCCGGCGTGGACGGGCGTGCTGGCCGACGCCGCCGGCCTGCAGGTGGCGCTGGGCGTCAACTATGCCCTGGCGCTGCTGCTGCTGGGCCTGGCGCGCTATCTGTGGCGTCGGCCGTCGGCCGCCTAGGGCCAGGCCCCCCCACAGTTCGACCCCTGCGAGGCGGCCGGCCCTGGCCGGCGCCCTCGATCTGGCTTGACGGCGCTGCGCTCCTGCCGAGCGCAGCGCCTCTGCGCTGCCCCGCGCCTCGCTCTGCCCCATGCGCCATGTGAGCATTTGGTGATAGCCGCTGACTACACTCTTCACAGAACAACTGCGCTGCGTAAAGAGCGCGTTTTGGCCTTTTTACGCCCACGCGCCAGACTGAACGAACCGTGCCAAACGGGCTTGCTCGCCGGTGGGCTCGGGGGCTACGAATGGACGCCGAGGTGTCGCCATGCTTCGACTGGGCCGCTGGTTGCTCCCCCTGCTGGCGCTGGGCCTGTTGGCCGCGTTGATCGCGTCGCCCGCCATCACCACCAGGACGCCCGAGATGGCCGCGCCCGACGTGGCAGCGCCAGAGATGGCAGCCCCAGAGATGGCAGCGCCAGAGATGGCGTCGCCGCCACCGGTGGCGTTCATCCGCGACGGCGCCGTCTGGCTGGCGGCGGCCGACGGCCGCGACGCCACGCGGCTCACCGACGCGGGCCGCGCCCTCGAGGCCGCCCTCTCGCCCGACGGCCGGCAGGTGGCCTACCTGCTGGCCCCGCCCGAGGCCTTGGCCGCCGGCATGGCCCCGCTGCCCGTGCAGGTGTGGCTGGCCGACCTCGACAGCGGCGACGCCCGCCCCCTGCTCGACGACCCGGCCCTGCGCAGCCAGCTCGGCTGGTCGCCCGACGGCCGCCGGCTGGCCCTGGTGCAGGGCGCCAGCCTGCAGGTGTTGACGCTGCGCGCGAGCGCCGACGGCGGCCCGTTCGATGCCGTGGCCGACCAGGCGGTGGCGGTCGCGGCGCTGGCGGCCGACGGCCTGGCCTACAGCGGCTATGCCTGGGCGCCCGACGGCGGCCTGGTGGCGCTGTGCGTCGACGCGGCCGGCCACCAGCGCCTGACGCAGGCCGGCGCGCAGGGCGCGGTCGACCTGCCCCTGCCCGACGAGCTGGCCGGCGGCGATCCGCCGCTGGTCGCGGTGGCGCCGCACCCCGCCGGCGAGATGCTGGCGCTGCTCGACGCCCGCGGCCGCCTGTGGAGCCTGGCGCTGCCGGGCGGCGACGTCGCGCCCTTGCTGCCCGACGCCGTCGACGTGGCCGCGCTGGCCTGGGCGCCCGACGGGCAGCAACTGGCCTATGTCGACCGCGGCGGCGGCCTGTGGCTGGCGGCCGTGTCGACGCCGGACAGCCTGGCGCTGGGCGACCAGGCGCTGGGCAGCCAGGCGCGCACCGGCCGCCCCACGCGCCTGGCCCGGCTGGCCGCGCCGGCCCTGGCGGTGGCGTGGCGCGACGGCCTGCTGCAGGCCACATTGACGGTGCGCGGCGGCGCGGCCACGGTCACCGTCGACCCCCTGGCGGGCGCCGTGGCGTCGGCCGGCCTGGTCGAGGCCCTCACCGCCCAGAGCGCGCCCCCCGCCAACCCGCCCATGCTGGCCGAGGTCTCGGCGCCCTTTGCATGGTATCGCTACCAGGGCGCCGCCGAGAGCGGCCCCTGCGCCAGCGTCAACTGCGGGCCCACGTCGGTGGCCATGGCCATCCAGTTGGCGCGCAACGGCCTGGTGGCGCCCATCAGCGCGGTGCGCACCTATGTGAGCGGCTCGCTGTGCGACGGCACCAACAGCGCCCAACTGCGCTCGGCGCTGACGCACTGGAACGTGCCCTACAAGAACATCTATGGCATGGCGGCCGTCGAGGCGGCGCTGCGGGCGGGGCACATCGTGCTCACGCCGGTGATCATGGGCGACATCGCGCCCGGGCCCGACTATGAGAGCTGGAACTCGAGCGCCAGCCGCAACTATGGGCGCTATTACGCCTACGCCGGCGGCCACTGGCTGGTGGTGCGCGGCATCACCGCCGACCGCGGCTGGGTCAAGGTGTACGATCCCAACGTGTGGGAGAACGGCAAGTACCATTATGACAACGGCGCGCCCAAGGGCCGCGACCGGCTGTACCCCTACGGCGAGTTCGCCCGCGCCCTGGCCGGCAACTCGAACTGGGCCATCGAGATCACCGCGGCGCCGCCGCCCACGCCCACGCCCGCGCCCCAGCCCACGCTGACGCCCACGCCGCCGCCGGCCGCTCAGGCGCCGGCCGTGCCCGGCGGGCTCTATGCCACCCAGGGGCTGCACGCCGACCGCGTGGCGCTGTGGTGGCGGCCGGTGGCCGGGGCCGACTTTTACACCGTGCACCGCGCCCCTCACGGCAGCACGCCGCAGTGGTATCTGGGCAACCCCTTCGAGCCCGGCTGGACCGATCGCCAGCCCGAGTTCGAGGTGCCCTATGACTACTGGGTGACAGCCTGCAACCTGCAGGGCTGCAGCGACTATGCCGGCCCGGCCACGGGCTGGCGCGGCCAGCCGCCACCGCCGCGCGCCTGGCTGCCGATCATCATCGGGCGGCTGTTGCGCTAACACACCGGCGCTTGCGAGCCGGGGCCGCCTCTGCTACACTCTCGGCATGTATCACCCTAGTGCAGCGGCCTGGGTTGGCATCATCGTGGCGGTGATCGCGGTGCTCACCGCGCTCATCGTCTGGCGGCTCGAGCGGCATCAGCAGCGCCACCACAGCGGCCTGCAGGTGACGCTGGTGGCGCCCGCCGAGGCGCCGCCGGTGGCGGTGACCTTTGTGAACCTGCGGGTGCGCAACCCGGGCGACGAGGCGGCCATCATCGATGGGCTGGGCTATCGGCGGGCGGGGTCGCGGCGGCTGGTGCCGGTGCGGCGCTTTGATGCGCCCGGCCTCGCGTCGCTGGCCGAGATGGCCGACGTGCTGGCGCCGCCGCCCTACCACCTGGCCCCGGGCGAGACGCGCGACATCACCCTGTATGCCCCTGCCCTGTGCAGCCCCGACGAACTGTCGGGGCTTTATCTTCACGTCAGCGACGGCGAGCTGGTGTGGCTGCCGCACCAAGAGCTGGAGCGCCTCACCGGCGCGTGCAGCTGGGTCAGCGCCGCGCGCGCCTGGGGGTGAGGCGGCGCCCGCAAGCGTTGGCGCGTCACGCTTGCCGGGGCCGATAGGCCGCAGACATGGCCCGCCGTCAGCGGCGCCGCGGCTTTAGCCCCAGGCCTCTTGCAGCGGCGGACACATGAGGCAGGCCATGTCGCCCGCTGCGCGGGCGCAAGGGGACGCGTACCAACGCTTGCCGAGGCCACAGCGTCGCGGGCCCAAAGGCCCGCGCTATGTCGCCCGCTGCGCGGGCGCAAGGGTTGGCGCGTACCAACGCTTGCCGAGGCCGTAGGCCTCGGACATAGCCCGACCCTTCAGGGTCGGGCCTCTTGTGGATCGCGCGTCACGCTTGCCGGGGCCGATAGGCCCCCGAACACAGCCGCCATCAGCGGCACCGGTAGATCTCCACCAGGTCGATGGTCTCCACCAGCTCATAGTTGGCGTGCAGCGCCACCGTAAAGCGCTCGTCGGGATCGCTGAGCGCCCCGCGGAACAGCGTGGTGACCACATAGCGCGGCTCGCGCGCGCCCAGCATGGCCAGCAGCTCGTCATACACGCCCGGCAGATGGCTGACGTGCAGCTCGAACAGGTAGGGGCTGGCGCTGCGCCGCCCGCTCAGGTGGCAGATCTGCGCGCCCTCGTAGGCCACATACACCGGGTCGTCGGGCGCGGTGTGGGCCTGCAGATAGGCCGCCACCTGCTCGCCATGGGTGACCAGCGGCTTTTGAAAGATGCGCTCGGCCCCACGCTGCGGCGACACCAGCCAGTATTGCCCGGTGGTCAGCAGCAGCGTGGCCAGCAGCCCCAACGCCAGGCCATGGCGGCGGCCGAGGCCCGTTGCGGCCGGCCCCGCGGCCCGCAGGCGGGCCGTCCGCAGCGCGTCGAGCGAGGCGCCCGCCAGCAGCGCCAGCGGCGGGATCACCTGGATGAAATAGTGCCGATACCAGCCGCCGCCCAGCGCCATGCCGGGCAGCGCCGTCAACACCCACAACGCGATCAGCCGCACGCCCGCGCGCGGCGCCAGCCGCTGCCCCAGCAACCCGGCCGCCGTCAACGGCGCCAGCGCCGGCGACACCAGCAGCAACTGCCCCAGCGCCATGCCCAGCGGCCACAGGCGGTCGATGTAGAGCCGCGAGCCCAGCACCGCAAAGCTATAGTCGGCCCAGCCCACGGTGTAGAGCCCCTGCAGCAGCGACGCCGTCGGCGCCAGCAGCGCGCCGCCGGCCAGCGCCGCATAGTGCCGCCAGGGCGCGCGCTCGCGCCACAGCCACACCACGGCCAGCAGCCCCGCGCTCACCGCCGAGGGCTTGAGCAGCACCGCCACGCCCACCAGCAGCCCGGCCCAGCCCGGCCGGCGCCGCAGCAGCAGATAGAGCGCCGCCGTCGAGGGCAGCACCATAAAGTGCTCGGCGTTGGCGGTGAACCCCTCGAGCTGCGCCGCCGCCGAGTAGAGCGCATACACCAGCGCGCCCAGCAACGCCGCCCGCTCGCTGAAAAAGCGCCGCCCGATCAGGTAAAGCAGCGGCGCCGTGGCTGCCGCCCACAGCGCGCCCCAAAAGCGCAGCGCCGGCGTGCCGCCGCCCAGCAGCCACATGCCCACGCGATAGGCCCAAAAGATCGCCTGCGGCCGATCCATCCACAGGTCGCGGCTGTAGAGCGTATAGCCGCGGCTCCACCAGCGGGCGGTGTAGGCGTAAACGCCCTCGTCGGGGATGAGCGGCCAACGGAAAAAGGGCGCCCGTATGCACACGGCGAGCAGCACGATGCCCGCCAGCGCACATAGACGCTGTTGGGGGGCCGAGAGGCGGCCCCAGGCGGTCTGCAGACGAGCCCACAGGTGTCTCATCGGCGCCCATTGTCGGCCAGAACGCCGCGGCAGGCAAAGCCGCCCACGCCGGCGCCGACTGCGCTACAGGTCGAGCGCGCTCAACGGAATCTGCGTGAGCGTGTCGGGGTCGTCCACGTCCTTATGCACGTACAGGCCGCACCAGCAGCGCTGCATGGCGTCATAGTGGGCGCGGTGGTAGGGGATGCAGGGGCACACGATGCGCATGTCCTCGGCGCGCACGCCGGTGCGCCCCTGGCAGGGGCAATAGGGCGCGCCATAGCGCCGCTCGAGCTCCACCTCGGCGTCGAGCAGGTCGTTGACCAGCTCCTCGTCGGGCGAGAATTTGTAGCCCAGCAGGGCGACGATGCGGCCAAAGCGCTCGCGAAATACGGCCTTGCGATCCACCGCGCCCCCCTACTCGGGCAGGCCCAGCAGGGCGATGTAGCGGTCGGGGTGGTGGCCCAGCACGGCCGTGCCATCGATGATGGTGCACGGAAAGGTCACGTCGCCGCCCGAGAGCGCCTTGATCTCGCGCGTGATGCGCTCTTGCTCGGCCTTGTCGGCCAGGTCGTAGTCGACGATCTCGACGGCGATGTGGCGCTCGGCAAAGAACCGCTTGGTCTTTTTGCACCAGGGGCAATAGCTCAGCGCATAGACGGTGATGTCAGCCATCCTGATGGTCCTCCAGCGTCTGGTCGTCGGCCGGCGCCGGCTGGCCGCCCAGCAGCAGCCAGAGCGCGCCCCCCTGTTCGCGGCAGGCGTAGGTGCGCAGCGCGATCTCGGGGGCGAGCGTAAAGGCGCCGGTGCGGATGTCAAAGGTCCAGTCGTAGCAGGGGCAGGTGAGGACATAGCCCTCAAAGGGGCCGCGCGTGAAGGTGCAGCCCAGGTGCGGGCAGTCGTTCTCGACGGCATAGGGCGCGCCGTCGCGCCGCAGCAGCAACACGCGCTGCCCGCTCACGCGCAGCGCCAGCCGGCCGCCCTCGGGCAGGTCGGCGGCGGCGGCCACGCGCACCCAGGCGGGCGCCTCAGCGGCGGTCATGGTCGCGCCTCCCCTGAACCTGCTGTGATGTACTCCATGCCAGCCAGTTTAGCACATTAGTTGAGCATGTCAATCAAGTAATGGCCGCCAACGCGCCGGCGGGGGCGAACTCGCGCCCGGCGAGGCCGCTCACCGCGGGGCCGTGGCGGCCAGCTCGGCCTCGAAGGCGTCGAGCAAGGCCGCCAGCACCTGGCGGTCGTCGGCGATGTCGCGCATGACCACCGCCAGGTTCACGCGCTCGCCGCAGGTGGTCACCACCACCTGCAGGCCACGCATGGCCGGCGCCGGCACGCAGGCCGTCAGGTAGGCGTTGACGGCCGGCGCGCCCAGGGCCAGGCCGGCGGCGTCGACGCGGCCGATGTTGTTGAACAGCGGCGCGCCGCCGCCCCCCGGCCGCCGCTGGCCCGCGGGCGAGCCGGGCCGTGGCGTCGGGCGCTGTGGGCCGCGGCGCAACAGCAGGCGTCGCAGCCCGGGGGGCGCCAGCGTCAACAGCGGCATGGCCAGCGCGGGCGGCTCGGCCTTGACGCGCGCCATGTCGGCCCTGACGCGCGCCACCGTCTCGTCGAGCGTGGCGCCCAGCTCGGCGCCGATGCTGGTGCGCGCCATCTGCGAGAGGTTGGCCACGGCGTTGGCGCGCCCGCCGGGCAGATAGCGCCGCAGGCTCACGTGGATGACCACGCTCAGCTCGACGCCGGGCGGCGGCGGCGCCAGCCGGGCGATGGCGCGGTACCAGGCGGCCAGCAGCACGTCGTTGACGGTGGCCTGCTGCGCCCGCGCATAGGCGCGCACCTGCGCCAGGCGGCCGGCCGGCAGCTCGCGCACCACCAGCAGCGGCGGGCCGTCGTCGCCGGGGGCCAGCGCCAGCGACCAGCCACCGGGGCGCAGCGGCAGCGCCGGCGCCCGCAGGCCCTGGCGCAGCTCGCGCCACGACAGCCGCCGGACGATCGGCCACAGGCCGCGCTGGCCGTTGACGTTGGGCGCAGGCCGGTGGGCGGGGTCGCGCTCGAGGGCGGCATAGAGCGTCGACAGCGTCTGCAGATAGTCGAGCGCGCCCAGGCCGTCGCCCAGCAGGTGATGCATCCTCAGGCAAAAGAGGTCGCGCTCGCCGCGGATCAGCGCCGCGCGCAACAGCGGCCCCTCGTGGGGGTCGAGCGGCGCCAGCGCAAAGCGGGCCAGCGCGGCGTCGGCCTCGGCGCCCGTGGCCACGAACACGGCCAGCAGCGGCGCGGCGTCGAGCGCGGCGTCGTCGAGCCGCCGGTAGTGCGGGCGGCCGCGCCCCTCGACCAGGCGGCAGCCCGCCACCGGCACGGCGTCGAGCGAGAGGCGCAGGGCGCGCCGCAGCCGATCGGCGTCGGTGCGGCCGTCGAGGGCCACCACGGCGCGAATGACGCCATCGTGCACGTGGCGGGCGATGAGCGCGGTCATGTCGCCGGCGCACACGCGCAGGCGGCGGGGGATGCGGCGAGCACGCGGCATACAGGCCCCCTTGCAGGCCGAACGGTCAGGCGGCAACGGCGGGCAGTATAGGGCCGTCTGGCGAGCGCCGCAAGGGCGGGCGCGGGGCGCCGGCCGGTGTGGCGACCGTGGCGCGGGATCAAGGGGGGCAGGGCGGCGGTGGGAACAAGTGAGGCCCCCTGCCAACGGGTGACAGAGGGCCTCGGCGGGCGGGATACGGCGCGACGCGGTATCCCTGCTGGCCGCGGCACACCGGCCGCTCAGCGGTCCCAAGCCTCGCACGAGTATTATAGCATGAGCATAGGCGGAATGCCATCGACGGCCGACCTGAGCCGGTCTGCTGCCTGCCGCGCAACCGGGTGGCCAGGCCAGCGAACTGACGTCATCCGCCCCCGTAGGTTGCAGGCGGCGATAGTCAGCACCCTCGAGGGGTGCTCACAGAGTCGATGGGCTGTGACGTCACTGCAATGCCAGGTAACAAGGCGTTACATCCCTCGATGGGAGGTCTTGTGCGTATGCGAGGGCCGGCTGTCGGGCCAGAACCGGCCGTCGCGGGGGCCGAGCGGCCGGGAAGCATCAGAGGCGCAAGAACCAACGAGCGAGACGCCCGTTTGGTGGTCACTAGACTGGCGCTCCAACCAGGGTTGCCAGCGCACAAGCGATTTCCTCCAGCAGATCAGGCGCTACACGGCCCAAGTGGCGGGTGAAGCGCTCCAGCGACGCACTCCGCGTTTGGATCGTATCGGCAGCCGACACCTTGTCGAGGTTGGTCCTGGAATCCCGCGGGAGTTTCACAATAGTCACTTCGCCGTCGTATGAGGGATCCCAACCGGTGACGGGAACGACTAGTCGAAGCTTGCGATAGCCCAGGGTCTCGTGACTGATAACCACGGCAGGTCGGGTCTTGTACATCTCCTGGCCGACTGTAGCGCCAAAGTCCACCAGCCAGATCTCACCTCGCCGCGGGTTAGGCAAGCTGGTAGTCAATGATGTCACCTCCCTGGATGTCGCGCCAGGATTGGTCCGACTCGTAGGCCCCACTCAAGGCATTCGATGATTCGGACAGGAGGGGGAGACGTGTTTCGAGCGACGACCCCGATGGCGCGACCAGGGCATCGTCCGCGCATTGGTGACTGGTGAATCGATCTGTGGCCAGGATATCGCGCAGCTCACTTGGGCTGATGAGCTCCTCTTCCTGAGCGCGAATGAGCGTGCGTGACAGCCAACGAGGCGTCTCCTTGGGGAGTTCGCCCTCTTCCGCGCGACGCCATCCTGCCTGGGCAATCTGGATGCACAACTGCTTGTAGTGGCGAGCCGAGATGATGCCAAGTTCCAGCAGGTAGCGGGCAGCGGCTTGAACGCTCAAGCCGAAACGGGATTTGAGCATCAGGAGCTCGTCGGGAGAAACGGAGGCGCGCTTGACTCCCACGAGTCGCCGGACGGCTTCTGGCGGGGCAAGAAAGGCTTTACCGAAGGAAAAAGCCGCCTCCTCTTCATCCATTCCGGCGGCAGGGGCCAGCACGAGGTGGCCCAGCTCGTGGGCGAGGTTGAGCCGCTGTCGCTCGCCAACGCGGTCGGGATGGATGCCGATGGCCACCGCCCGGAGACGACCTTCGGCCCTGGCCTCAACTGCGAGACCATCGCATGCCTCGTCAGCTGGCAACAGCAGCACGTGGACGAGGTGATCCTCCAGCACATCGATCAAGTTGGCGATGGGGCCACTGCCCAGCGCCCAGCGAGCGCGGAGGTCGCCCGCAGCATCAAAAGCGTCCTGCGCGTCCCGGACAACATATGGCTCAGCGGGAAGGTCAGCGTCCGAGTCGAGCCCGAGGCGATCTTGAAGCCACACGCGCATCCGCAGACTCTCGCCAGCAGCTAGCTCAATCTGCTCACGTCTGCGCTCACCGAGGCGAGAACTCTTGCAAAAGGCCAGAGTCTGCACGTCGAGCTGCGGCTCCTCCAGGAGCCGAATGGGCTGCACCTGCAGAGCACGGGCGAGGTAACGGATCACCCGAGCAGAAGGCGTGGCTTTGCCCGACTCGTACTTGGAGATGGCCTGCTTGGTTACGAGCTCGCCCATGCGCGCAACGAGCTCCTGCTGGGTCCAGCCGCGGGCCAGTCGGAGGGACCGGATTCTCTTCCCTATCATGTTGCCCTCCTGATGGGTGTGGTGTCTGGTGTTCTCAGTTGACAAGTATAGCATCTGGATACTCGTTTGTCAACCAGTCGCCTGGCCTAAAGGCCCATGTGCGCAAACGCCGGGCGGGCGCGGTCGGGCCGGGCGACCTGCAGACGGCCAGGCCCCGCGCCGCGACGCCTGCGCCGGTGCGGATTGTGCCCATAATCCCGCAGATATCGCCGAAAACCCCTTGCGCTGGCGCCCAGTTCGCGCTATGCTCGTGTTGAGGGACCGTGCACCAGGGCCGGCCTGCCTGACGCAAGACAACGCCTGTCAGGCCGGCGTGGCGCGCTCTTCCGTATTGACGGTCGGGACGGGCGCCGTTGGTGTGGTCAGCGAAGGGAGGTGCACGCGGCGCGGTTGCTACGCCCTGCCCGGCCGCAGCCAGACATCGTTACACTGCTGGGCTTGTGAAGACAGGGGGATTTCACATGAAGGGCAAGTGGCTCAAACTGGCTGTGGTGGCGATGGCGCTGTTGGGCGTCGTGGCGGCCACCGGCTGCTATGGCATCGATGTCGACATCGACCCCGACAGCCTCAACCTGATGGAAAAGACCAACGGCAAGGCGGTCATCACGGCCTATGTCACGGCAGACATCATCTTTGACCTGGACGATGTCGAGACGGTCGAGGTGGCCTGCCCGATGGGCAGCACGGCCGTCGACGCCAACTGGGTCAAGATCGCGTGGCTGCCGCTGGATCCCGGCGATCCCTATTCGCCGCTCATCAAGACGCTGGTGGTCAAGTTCGACCGCAAGGCCGTCGTGGAGATGGTCAAGGCCGAGTGCGATGTCGATCAGACCTTTGACCAGTGGGTCAGGCTGGTCGTCACCGTCAACGATGACGAGAGCGACAACTACTGGCTGCGGGTGCTCATGCCCGAACTGGCGCCCGAGGAGTAAACGCGTCGATCGCGTCTGGTGGCAGAGGGCGACCGCAAGGCCGCCCTCTTTTGTTGCCGGCCGGCGGCTACACCACAATGCGGCGGACGCTCATCTGGCGTTCGGCCCAGCGCAGGCCGCGGCCTGGGGCGCGCTGCAGCAGGTCGAGCAGCAGGGCGTTCTCGCGGGCCAGGGCGGCCAGCAGGGCCAACCAACGTCGTTCGAGCTCAAGCATCGCGCTCCTCTCCCACCTCGGCGCGCACCTGCCGCCGCGCCGCGCGCAGGCGTTGGCGCACCGCGGCGGCGCTGGGCAGGCCCAACTGCGCCGCCACCGCCTGCGCAGGCAGGCCCTGCACGGCGGCCATATAGAGCGCCTGGCGCTGCGAAGGGCGCAGCCGCCACAGCGCCGCCTCGAGGGCGGCCAGTTGCGCCACCCGCTCGGCCACACGGGCGCCGTCTTCGCCCACCAGCGCGCCCTGAGGCGGGCGCGGCGTGCCGCCGGCCTGGCCGCGGGGCTGCGGCTCGTAGGCGCCGCCATCGAGCCAGGCCGGCGGGCAGGGCTGCTCAAAGCGCCGCCACAGGCGCTGCGGCGCCCGCCGCAAGATGCGCAGGCCGCCGCCCCACAGCGCCTTGCTCCAGGCGATGCGCAACGGCTCGTGCGCCCAGGTGAGCGCCTCGTCGGGCAGGCCGGCGAACTCGGGCCGCTGCAGCAGCGCCCAGAACTCGAGAAAGAGGTCCTGCAGCAGGTCGTCGTGGTCGTAAAAGCCCCCATCGCCGCGGCGCAGGCGATAGAGCGCGTCGCGGCAACGGCGCAGCGCCATGGCGCGGGCCTCGGGCCAGAGGGCCTCGGCGCGGCGGCGCGCGTCCACCTCGCAGCCGGCGCGGTCGGCGGGCGCGGGCGTCATGGCCGGCCTCGCGCAGCGCCATCGTCGACGCGGCCCAGGGGGTCGGCCGGCTCGACGACCAGCCCTGGCTCGGCGGCCGGGCGCGGCTCGCGGTCGAGCAGAGCGCACAGCGCCGCCGAGATCAGCAGGTCGTCGTGCACGGCGGCATCGGCCACGCCCCAGCGCATGCGGCGCTCGGGGCCGTCCACGGCATAGTCGGCGGCGGCCACCTCGCGCCAGAACTGGGCCTGAGCGGCGGCGGCCGGGTGGCCGGCGGGCAGCTCGGCGTGGTCGCTAAAGCGGCCCGAGGCGCACAGCCCGCGAAAGGCCCAGCCCAGCTCGGACTTGGTCCTGGCGGTGAACACAAAGGGGACGACGCGCGGGCCGAGCGCCTGCCGCAGGAACGAGGCCAGCCCCGCGCCCAGGCCGGTGGCGTCGACCACCACGCGGGCGGCGCCCCATTGCTCGGCCAGGCGGGCGATGGCGCCCTGGAGCTGGTGATGGGGGCGGCCCGTCCACCAGTGGCGCGCCACCACACGATAGCGCGGCAGGGGGCCGCCGCGCTCGACGGCCACGATGGTGACGGCGGTGCTGTCGCGGCGTGGCTGGCGCTGGCGCAGGGCGGCGTCCAGGTCGCCGCGCTCCTCGGCCTCGCCGGCCACGTCCACCAGCAGGGCGTACTCTTCGCCGGGCAGCGGCCCGTCGAGCGGGGGATGGCTGCCGCGCATCAACGCCTGCGCGTCGGGGGGCAGCAGGCCGCCGTCGGCAGCGATCTCTTGCAGCAGATACTGGGTCTTGATGAGGGGGTGCTCGGCGCCCAGGCGCGCGATCTCGCCCTCGACGTGCTGTTTATACTGAGGAACCTCGGCGGCCACCTGCTCCCAGGCCACGGTGAAGACGCGCTGGCGGCCGTCGCGCTGCTCGAGGACGCGCAAGGAGCGCATGGTGCGCGCCAGCAGGGTCTGGGCGGTCCACGCGGTGCCCCACAGCACGGTGGTGGCGGCCGTAGAGGCGGCCATGGGGCGAAAGTCCTTGTTCCACTTGGCCTCGTCGATATCCTGCGCCTCGTCGCCCTCGAGCAGGATGTTGGCGGTGGCGCCCACCACGTTGGCCTCGGGCGCGGCCGAGAAGAACGCGGCGCGGGCCTGGCCCACGCGCAGCATATAGCCCTGCTCGCGCACGGGCGCGGGCAGCGCCGAGCCCTGCAGCACCGTCTCGAGGCGCAGCAGGCTGTTGAGCGCCTGCGGCGTGAGGGTGGGCGCGGCCTTGACGATAAAGCCGCCGCGGCGGCGGTGCAGGTTGAGCAAAAAGGCCTCGACCTGGGCGGCGGTCTCGTTCTTGCCGGCCTGGCGGGGCATCATCACCGCCAGCGTGAGGCCCTGGCGCTGGAGCACGCTGGCGACGATGGCGCGCGCAGGGGCGAGCTGATAGCGGCGCAGCGGCCGGCGCAGCACGGCGCGGCTAAAGAGCTCGATGTCGGTCATGGCGCGCACCAGGGCGCGGCGGCGCCGGCGCAGATCAGCCGCGGTCAGCAGGTTCGCCATCGGGGGCCTCCAGGGTGAGCTGCCTGGCGTCGGGGTTGGCGGCCAGCAGCGCCTCGAGCTCGTCATAGACGCTCTGCATGAGGGTGTCGAGGGCGCCGGCGCCGTCGCCGCGCAGCTCGGCGCGAGCGCGCAGCAGTTGCACCACGCGGGTGGCCGAGTCGCTCCAGGCGCGCAGAAACTGGGTGGGCGTCACCGCCGAGCGGCCCTCGGCGGTGCGGTCGGCCTCGAGCCACTCCATAAAGTGGGCGCGCGCCGACAGCAGTTGGCGCAGCTCCTGGTCGATCATGACCAGCGGACTGGCGACCAGGGGACTGGCATCCAGGGGACCGGTTTCCAGGGGACCGGCTGCCAGCGCACCGGCTGCCAGCGCGCCGGCCGTCGACGGGCTGGCGCTCGGCGGGCTCGCGGCCTCGTCGGCGGCGGCGGGCGGCGCCTCGGGCACGCGGGCGGCCAGGCGCAGCAGCGGCAAGACGCGCTGGCGCTGGCGGCCGATGGCGCGCGAGGCCAGGTGCGACGAGCAGAGGTCGTGGCCGTGCTTGGCCCAGGCCTTGCAGCCGGGCACCTGGCAGGGCCGCTTGTGGGGATTGCGGGGCATGGCGTCTCCTATCCGAACATATGTTCTAGTGAGAGCATAGCACCCTCCCGGCGCGGGCGCAATGGGGCGGGCGCCCGCGGGACGTAAAGATTGTGAGGATGCGGTGGGGACGAAGGGGCCTGGCGGCCGCGGCGAGCGGACGCGCCAACCCCTTGCGGCACGGCGGCTATCGGCCCAAGCGCAGGCCCGACCCTAAAGGGTCGGGCTTGCGGCGCTGACGCCGTCCGGGGCCTGGCGGCCCCGGCCAGGGGAGCAGCGTCTCCCCTTGCGCCCGCGCAGCGGGCGACCTAGCCCGGCCGTTCACGGCCGGATCCCCCTGGCCCCCGCGCGGCCGTGGCCTCGACAAGGGGAGACGTGCGCCAACCCCTTGCGCCCGCGCAGCGGGCGACCTGGCCCCCGCCACCCGCCCCACCCCCTTGCCGCCACGGCCGACCTGCGTGTACCATGCAGCCACACACCCGCAGGAGGCCCCCCATGACCGCCATGACCATGCACGAGCGCATGTCGCGCATCTATGCCCACCGCGAGCCCGACCGCGCGCCCATCGTCGAATCGCCCTGGGCGTCGACCGTCGACCGCTGGCGCCGCGAGGGCCTGCCCGCCGGCGTCGACTGGGAGGACTATTTCGGCGTCGACCGCTACGCCAGCATCGCCGTCGACAACAGCCCGCGCTACCCCGAGCGCACCCTCGAGCTGGCCGACGCCTACCGCATCTACACCACCCGCTGGGGCGTCACCCAGCGCGACTGGCGCGACCACGGCGGCGTGCCCGAGTTCCTGCATTTCACCATCACCGACCCCGACGCCTGGGCGGCGGCCAAGGCGCGCATGACGCCCGATCCCGCGCGGGTGGACTGGGCGCACCTCGAGCGCAATTATCGCCGCTGGCGCCGCGAGGGCGCGTGGATCCGCGGGCATTTCTGGTTCGGGTTCGACGTGACCCACTCGTGGATGGTGGGCACCGAGCGGGTGCTGCTGGCGCTCATCGAGCGGCCCGAGTGGGTGCAGGATATGGTCATGACCATGCTCGACCTGGACATCGCCCTGTTCGACATGCTCTATGAGCGCGGCTATAGCGTCGACGAGATCAACTGGCCCGACGACCTGGGCTACAAAGAGAACCAGTTCATGTCGCGGCGCATGTCTCGCGAGCTGATCAAGCCGGCGCACCACAAGGCGTGCCAGTGGGCGCATGCGCGCGGCGTCAAGGTGTGCCTGCACTCGTGCGGCGACGTGCGCCCGCTGGTGCCCGAGTTCATCGACGCCGGCGTGGACATGCTCAACCCGCTCGAGGTCAAGGCGGGCATGGACCCGCTGGCGCTCAAGGCGCAATATGGCGACGCGCTGGCCTTTTTCGGGGGGCTCAACGCCGTGCTCTACGAGACGCCCCAGCTGCTGTGGGCCGAGATGCGGCGCGTCATCCCCGCCATGAAGCGCGGCGGTGGTTATGTGATCGCGTCGGACCACTCGGTGCCCGACAACGTGTCGCTGGACGAGTTCCGCGAGTTCGTGCGGCTGGCCAAGGAGCTGGGGCGCTACGAGTGAGAGGCGCGGCCCCCGCGCGGCCTGGCGCCCTCGGCAAGGGCCGATGCGAATCCCCTTGCGCCCGCGCAGCGGGCGACCTAGCCCGGCCGTTCACGGCCGGGTCCCTTTGGCCCCCACGCGGCCGTGGCCCCGGCAAGGCCGCGCGCGCCCCAACCTCTTGCCCTCCACCTTGCCCGCGCCCCTTGACCGCTGGCAGCGCCTCGCCGATAATGCGCGCGTCGGAGGGCAACATGGCATCTGCCGCAGACTGGCTCTTGTTCGCAGCGGTGCTGCTCATCAACCTGAGCAGCGCAGTCGTCTTTTGGGCGCGCGGGCGGCGCCTGGCCGTCGAGCGCACCGCCGGCCTGGTGACCATCGGCGCCGCCCTGCCGGTGGCCGTCGTCGGCCTGCTGAACGCCCTCGGCGGGCGCAGCCTGGGCTACTGGGGCATGCCGCTGGCCTATGTCATCTGGGCGGCCGGCGCCTACCTGATCGACTACCGCCTCAAGGTCCCCTTCCGCGAGCCACGCCGGCTCGCCATCCTGGGGCCCTACCTGGTGCTCTTTTACATCAGCGTCATCGGCCTGTGGGCGCTCACCTGGCCGCTGGGCATCTGGGCCTGGCTGCCCACGGCGGCCAGCTATGTGCTGCACATCGCCGCCATGATCGGCGCCCAAACGCAGGGCCGGGGCTAGGCCATGGCCCTGTCGCCCCAACGCCAACCGCTGATGGGCGAGGCCGCCGCGCCCTTTGTGGCGCTGCACTATGACCTCTCGTACACGGTCGACCCCGCCGCGCGCCTCTTTGCCGGCGAGCAGGCCGTGCCGCTGCGCAACGACACCGACGCGCCTGCCGCCACGCTCGCCTTTTTGCTGCACGCCGGGCTGCAGATCGACGCCCTCGCGCTGCACCGCCAGGGCGACACGCTGCCGCTGGCGGCCGACGTGCGGTCGCGCCCCGCGGCCTATCGCGGCCGCAGCTACCAGCTCGTCACGCTGGCCCTGGCCCAGCCCTGCCCGCCGCACGCCGAGCTGCGCCTGGCCCTGCGCTATCACCTCGACCCCGCCCTGGTGACCCGCGGCGAGCCGGGCGGCCTCGACGCCCTCACCGTCGACACCGCCTCGTGCTATGCCGTCGACGCCGCCGCCGCCCACTTTCCGCTGCTGGCCCTGGGCGACGTGGCCGCCCTGGCCGCGCCCTACACCCTGCGCATCAGCTACCCCGATGGCTCGCTATCGTGCGTGCCGGGCGCGCTGGTGGCCTCGAGCACCGACGGCCTGCAGTGCCAGGACACCTACGAGAGCCTCAGCCCCAACCTGCCGGTGTTCGCCTGCGCGCCCTACGAGCGCGTGTCGGCGGTGCGCGACGGCCTGGCCGTCGAGCTGTACCACTATAGCGGCCAGGAGCACCTGCGCCCGCTGGTCGACACCGGCCTCGACCTGGCCGCGCTCTACCACCAGGCGCTGGGCGACCACGGCGTGCGCGCCTTTCAACTGGCCACCGTGGGCGCGCTCAACGATCGCCGCGCCTGGGCCGAGTGTCGCGGCAGCGCCGTCTATTTCACCGATGCCGGCCTGGCGCGCCTCGACACCGACCTGCAGGTGCGCCAACACGCCACCGCCATGCTGGCCCACGAGCTCTTTCACGGGTGGAACCTGTTCAGCGCGCCGGTGGATGGCCCCATGAGCCTGTGGGTGAGCGAAGGCCTGGCCAACTGGGCCGCCGCCTGGGCGCTCGAGCGGCTCTATGGCCCCGCGGCCGGCGCGGCCTGTCGGCGCCGTTATGTCGAGGCCTATGTCGAGCACCGCGGCCACACCGCCGACAGCGGCCTGGGCTACCTCAGCGCCGGCTGGGAGCGCCCGCCCAACTGGCACCTGATCTACAACGGCGGCGCGCTGGTGTGGGAGCAGCTCAGCCAAAAGCTGGGGCGGCGCGCCTTTTTGCTGGGGCTGCAGCGCTTTTTCCGCGAGCGCGCCGGCGCCATGTCGTCGGCGGCCGACCTGTTCGACGCGCTGCAGCGCCGCCAGCCGGTGGAGCTGGGCCCCTACCTCGAGCCCTGGCTCGAGAGCCCGCCCGACATCACCCTGGGCATCGCCGCCGTCGAGCGGCACGGCGACGGTGACGGCCACGCCACCCACGTGTGCCTGTCGGTCGATGGCGCGGCCGACCTGGAGCTGCACACCGAGCTGGGCTGGCGCGTGGCGCCCGCCGCGCCCCTCAAGACCATGCCCATCGTGCTGACGCAGCGCGGCCTGCGAACGGTGACCATCAACAGCCCCGAGCCCCCCGCGCAGGTGGTGGTCGATCCGCTGCACCGCCTGCCGCTGCGCTCGCTCTACAACCTCGTGTGGCAGGACCACAGCGGCTGACGCCCCGGCCCGCGCTCACGGCGGCGGGCGTGCGCTCACGACATTCTCACCTGCCGGCGGCGTGCGGCGCGCTCGGGCGGTGAGCCATCCGTCACAGGCCGTCACCTATGCTTCCTCTGCATGACCATAGTTGCAGAGGAATGATCGATGTTTGCGAACCGACCCTTGCGGCTGGGGCGCCGCGCGCTGACAGGGCTGTCACTGGCGTTGCTGACGCTCGTGGCCCTGCTGACGCCCGCTCAGGCCGCCTCAGCCGACTATCCTTGCCGCGTGGCGCTGCCGATGGCGCTGGGCGCCCAACGGCCCACGCCCACGCCGGCGCCCACGCCCAGCCCCACGCCCGCCGGGCCCTGCGCCCAGGCCCAGGTCATGGCCGCGTTGATCGCCGGCCACCCCGGCCAGCGGCGCGCCACCATGGTGCTCGACCCCATCTTGCAGCAGGTGGCCCAGGCCAGGGCCGAGGATATGGCCGCGCGCCACTATTTCGACCACACCAACCCCGAGGGCTATGGCCCCAACTATCTGGTGCGGCAGGCGGGCTATCCCCTGCCGAGCTATTACCTGACGGCGCCCACGGCCAACAACATCGAGTCGCTGGCCGCCGACTCGCCCGACGCCGAGCTGATTCTGCAGGCGTGGCTGGCCTCGCCGGGCCATCGCGTGCACGTGCTGGGCGAACAGGCGTTTTTCGCCGCGCAGATCGAGTACGGCATCGGCTATGCCACCAGCACCGGCGGCGAGTACAGCGAGTACTGGGTGTTCATCAGCGCCTGTCGGGCGCGCTGACGCGGCCCCGCTGACGGGGGCGCGCTGACGGGCCGGCGCAGCAAAAGGCGGGGCCTGACGCCCCGCCTCGCAACACGCACCAGCGGCGCCGTCGCGCTGGCCGTCACGGGCCGATGGACAGCGTGCCCATGCGGCGCCAGGTGACCCAGCCGTCGAACAGCGTGTCGGTGGCGGGGTCGTAGACATAGTGCACAGCCAGCGGGCTGATGGCCGGCGGCTCGTAGCGCGGATGCGCCAGGCAATAGAGCGGCGCCTGGCCGTCCAGCTCGTTCTCGCCCACCAGCGTCACCCAGCCCATCACCTGCGCGGCATAGAGCGGCTCGCCGTAGGGGTCCTTGCCGCAGCAGCTCGCGCCAAAATCCAGGTAGTTGAAATAGAATTTGTCGCCGCCGCCCCGCGCCAGCACCAGCCGCATGTAGCTGCCATCGGGGCCCTCGGGTATGCCGTCGCCATCGAAATCGCCGTCGATCGCCTCCCACGAGCCCACAAAGGGCGCCTGCGGCGCCGCGGCGCTCGCCACCCCCGCGGTGAGCGCCAGGAGCGCCAGCGCCAGGCATAGCACGCGCCCGGCCCATCGCCAAGCCTTCATGATCGCCCTCCACGCCCGGTTGAGCACAATCCGGGCCTCTGTGGATATGATAGCACGACGCGCGCCGCGGGGTTGCTGGCACCTCGCGTGAAACTGGGGTAAGGGGCCGCCAAAGGCGGGGTGCGTGGGCGGGCGGGGGTTATCCGGGGCTGCCCGCCGGCGTATGCGGGGCGCCCGGGGCGGCGGCGGGCCAGACGTCGCCGCCGAACAGGTCCGTCGCGTCGCTAGCTGTCGCCGAGTGCGGCTATACTGCCTCTGACGGGGTCGCGTGGGGCGGCCCCTGGAAAGGAGCGAGAGCCGCATGAAAGCTATCAGCATCCACCAGCCGTGGGCCGACCTGATCGTGTTGGGCGACAAGGACATCGAGAACCGTAGCTGGACCACCCGCCACCGTGGGCGGGTGCTGATCCACGCTGGTCTGACCGTCGAGCGCGACGCCGTGGCCGACCTTCAGGCGTGGGCTCGTGAGAACGACTGGGAGTACCCCGACCAGCCAGACACCGGCTGTCTGCTGGGCTTTGTCACCCTGGCCGACATCGTCACCGAGTCCGATTCGGACTGGTTCAACGGGCCTTTCGGCTGGGTGTTGACCGAGCCGCACTACTTCCAGGAGCCGGTGCCCTACCGCGGGCGGCTGGGCCTCTTCGAGGTGCCCGACGAGCTGGTGGCCGCGGCCATCGCGGCGGCCAGCCCGGCCCCGCCGCTGGACGACTGACCGGCGGCACGGTCAGCCGCTGCGCGGGCGCAAGGGGAGACACGCATGGCCCCTCGCCGAGGCCGTAGGCCGCGTGCGGCGAGGCCCGCGGCCGCCCGGGGCTAAAGCCGCCGGGCTATGTCGCCCGCTGCGCGGGCGCAAGGGAGACGGGCGCCCGCCCTTGCCGAGGCCGTAGGCCGCGTGCGGCCTCGGGCCCGCGGCCGCCCGGGGCGGCAGGTTGCCCGGGGCTAAAGCCGCCGGGCTATGTCGCCCGCTGCGCGGGCGCAAGGGGAGACACGCATCGCCCTTGCCGAGGCCGCCAGGCCGCGTGCGGCGAGGCCGCGGCCGCCCGGGGCTAAAGCCGCCGGGCTATGTCGCCGCCGCTGCGCGGGCGCAGGAGACGGGCGCCCGCCCTTGCCGAGGCCGTAGGCCGCGTGCGGCAGAGGCCCGCGGCCGCCCGGGGCGGCAAGGGCATCCGGGGCTAAAGCCGCCGGGCTATGTCGCCCGCTGCGCAGGCGCAAGGGGAGACACGCATCGCCCCTCGCCGAGGCCGTAGGCCTCGGACGTCGTCAGCGCCGCAAGAGGCCCGGCCGTAAACGGCCGGGCCTCTTGCGCTGACCGCGTGTGTGGTGGGCGCAAGGGGAGACACGCATGGCCCCTCGTCGCCGGCGGCCGTGGCTGCTCGCAGGGGAGCCCCCCTTGTTGACAACCATTTTCACCTGTGCCATACTAGCCCTTGCTGCTGACAACCCTTTTCATCTGCGAGGCGCCATGAGCCCCACCCTGCCCGCCGCCGTCGAGGCGTTGCGCGCCGCCGGCCACCGCGTCACCCGCGCGCGGCTGGCCGTGCTGCAGGTGCTGGCCGAGCAAGACGCCGGCCTCAGCCCGCAGGCGCTCTACGAGCGCGGCCGCGCCATCTATGCCCCGCTGGGCCTGGTCACCGTCTACCGCACGCTGGCGCTGCTCGACGAGCTGGGCCTGGTGAGCCGCGTGCACAGCCAGCAAGATTGCCACGCCTATGCCGCCGCCGGCGCCGACCGCCACCACCTGCTGTGCAACGGCTGCCATCGGCTGGTCGAGTTCCCCTGCCAGGGGCTCGACGAGCTGGTGGCCGCCGTCGAGGCGCGCACCGGCTACCGCGTCACCCAGCACCTGCTCGAGCTGTCGGGCCTGTGCCCGGCCTGCCAGGCCGCCGGCGCCCACGCCCCCCACCCCGCCCAGCCAGGAGCCCCCCATGACGCACCCTAGCCACGGCCGCCCGCCGTTGACGGCAGCGCGGACGCTGTTGGCAGCGCGGACGCTGCTGCGCCCGACCCTGGCGCTGGCAGCGCGGACGCTGCTGGCAGCGCGGACGCTGGCGGCAGCGCGGACGCTGGCGGCGGCGCTGACGCTGCTGGCCGGCCTGGCCGGCTGCGCCCCCTCGGCCGCCAACGGCGCGGCCAACGGCCGCCTGGGCGTGGCCGTCAGCGTGGCCCCGCAGCGCTATTTCGTCGAGCGCATCGGCGGCGACCACGTGGCCGTCAGCGTGTTGGTGGGCCCCGGCGACAGCCCCCACACCTACGAGCCCAAGCCCGAGCAGCTCGTCGCCCTCAGCAAGGCCGTGGTCTATTTCACCGTCGGCGTGGGCTTTGAGGACGTCTGGCTGGGGCGCATCACCGCCGCCAACCCCGGCATGCGCGTGGTCGACACCGCCGCCGGCATCGAGCGCCTGCCGCTCGACGACCATCACCACGCCGACGATGATGCCGGCGAGGGCGGCCTCGACACCCACGTGTGGGTCTCGCCGCGGCTGGTGGCCCGGCAGGCGCGCATCATCCACAGCACGCTGGTCGCGCTCGATCCCGACCACGCCGCCGACTATGACGCCAACCTGGCCGCGTTCGAGGGCGACCTTGCCGCGCTCGACGCCGAGCTGCGCGCCACCCTCGACGGCCTGCAGGGGCGCAAGTTCATGGTGTTTCACCCGGCCTGGGGCTATTTCGCGCGCGACTATGGCCTCGAGCAGATCGCCGTCGAGGTCGACGGCCAGGAGCCGTCGGCGCAAGAGCTGGCGGCGTTGATTGCCACGGCGCGCGCCGAGGGCATCGACGTGGTGTTCGCCCAGCCCGAGATGAGCACCGCCGACGCCGCGACCATCGCCCGCGAGGTGGGCGGCGAGGTGCTGTTGATCAGCCCGCTGGCCGAGGACTGGCTGGCCAACATGCGCGCCGTGGCCCAGGCCTTTCGGCGGGCGCTGGCCCCCGAGGCGCCATGAGCGCGCCCCACCCCCCCAGCGATAGCGAGGCGCCCATGACCACGCTGGCCCAGCCGGTCGCCATCCGCAGCGACCGCCACGAGGTGATCCACGTCGACGGCCTGTGGGCCGGCTATGGCCAGGAGCCGGTGCTCGAGGCCGTCGAACTGCACGTCTATGCGCTCGATTTCATCGGCATCATCGGCCCCAACGGCGGCGGCAAGACCACGCTCATCAAGGTGCTGCTGGGGCTGCTGGCGCCCACGCGCGGCCGCGTCACGGTGATGGGCGAGCCGGTGGCCAGCGGCCGCCGCCACATCGGCTATGTGCCGCAGGTGGTCGAGTTCGACCACGACTTTCCCATCTCGGTGTGGGATGTGGCGCGCATGGGCCGCCTGGGCAAGCGCCCGCTGCTGCGCCGCTACACCAGCGCCGACGACGACCTGGTGGCCGACGCCCTGCGCCGCGTCGACATGCTCGACCTGCGCCGCCGGCCCATCGGCGAGCTGTCGGGCGGGCAGCGCCAGCGCGTCTATATCGCCCGCGCGCTGGCCGGCCGCCCCGAGATCCTGCTGCTCGACGAGCCCACCTCGAGCGTCGACCCGCGCGTGTCCACCAGCATCTATGAGCTGCTGCGCGAGCTGAACGAGCGGGTGACCATCGTGCTGGTGTCGCACGATATGGGCGCCGTGTCGTCCTACGTCAAAACGGTGGGCTGCCTCAACCGCCACCTGTTCTACCACGGCGAGGACCACCTGACGCCCGAGATGGTCGAGCTGGCCTACCAGTGCCCGGTGGACCTGGTGGCCCACGGCGTGCCGCACCGCGTGTTTGCCGAGCACGCCATCGAGGCCATCCAGCGCTACCGCGACGAGGAGCAGCCCCGCCCATGATCGACGCCCTGCAGTTCACCTTTATGCGCCACGCGCTGCTGGCCGGCCTGCTGGTGAGCATCGCCTGCGGCCTCATCGGCACCTATGTGGTGGTCAAGCGCATCGTGTTCATCAGCGGCGGCATTGCCCACGCAGCCTATGGCGGCATCGGCCTGGGCTATTATGTCAAATACATGGTGGTGCCGGTGCTGTTTGCGGGCAGCGCGGCGGCCCGCGATCCGCGCCCGGGCTACTGGCCGCTGCTGGGGGCCATCCTGTTCAGCCTGGCGGCGGCGGCGCTGATGGGCCACATCCAGCGGCGCACGCGCCAGCGCGCCGACACCATCATCGGCGTGCTGTGGGCCATCGGCATGGCCATCGGCATCGTGCTGGTCGACCTCACCCGCGGCTACAAGGTGGACCTGATGAGCTACCTGTTCGGCAGCATCCTGGCGGTCGAGCGGGTCGAACTGCTGGTGATCGCGGGGCTCGACGTGCTGGTGGTGGCGCTGGTGGCGCTGTTCTACAAAGAGCTGCTGGCGGTGTCGTTCGACGAGACCTTTGCCACGGTGCAAAACGTGCCGGTGGGCGGCATCTATGCGCTGCTGCTGGGCATGATCGCGCTGACGGTGGTGATGCTGATGCGCGTGGTGGGGCTGATCCTGGTGATCGCCATGCTGACCATACCGCCGGCCATCAGCGGGCGGCTGGTGCGGCGCATTGTGCCCATGATGGCGCTGTCGGCGCTGCTGGGGGTGGTGTTCACCACGGTGGGGCTGTGGCTGTCGTACGCGTGGAACCTGACGTCGGGGGCCAGCATCATTCTGGTGGCGGGCGCGGGCTACCTGCTGAGCCTGCTGGGGCCGCGACGCCGGGCGGGCGAGGCGCGCGCGCCGTCGCGGCGGTAGGGGCCACAATCTGCTGGCGAGGCCGTATCGTTTGGCGCCTTTTCCCGTTAGGCCCTCAGGGGAGACGCGCACCGATGGATGACGACGAACGCAGCTTGATCGAGCGGGCGCAGATGGGCGACGAGGGCGCCCTGGTCGAGCTGTACCACCACCACTATGCGTCGGTGCACAGCTACCTGGCCCTTCGCCTGGGCGATGCCGCCACCGCCGACGACCTGACCAGCGACGTCTTTGTGCGCATGGTGCGGCACCTGGACAGCTTTCGCTGGACCGGCCGGCCGCTGCGGGCGTGGCTCTACACCATCGCGCGCAACCTGCTGACCGAGCACTACCGCTACGACGGCCACGCCACGCACGAGCCGCTGCACGAAGGCCTGCACGCGCGCGAAGTCTCGCCCGAGGCCGCCCTCGCTGGCCTGCAATCGTCGCAGGCGCTGCTGCGCGCGTTGGGCACGCTCTCCGAGAGTCAGCAAGAGGTGATCATCGCGCGGTTCATCGAGGGCTGCTCCATCGCCGAGGCCGCCCTGTTGCTGGATCGCAGCCCGACGGCCATCAAAGCGCTGCAACACCGCGCCCTGGCCTCTCTTCGTCGCGCCCTTGAAAAGGAAGAACAACGATGAGCCGCATGGATAGGATCATGGCCCGTTGCCTGGACGAACTGGCCGTCGGCGCCACGGTGGCCGAGTGCCTGGCGCGTCATCCCCGCCAGGCCAAGCGGCTGGCGCCGCTGCTCGAGCTGGCCGTGGCGGTGCGGCAGGCCGAGCGTCCGTCGCCCGACGAGGCCGCTGTGCAGCGCGGGCAGGCAAACCTGCTGGCGGCGGCGCGCGCCAGATCGCCGCGGCAGGCCGTATCCTCTGGCGCGTTCTCCCGTTATGCCAGGCGAATGGCACTCTACTGGAACAAGGAGACGCGCGACATGAGAAAAGTCTGGCGGATGGCCATGGCGGTTGCCCTGGTGATGGCGCTATCGGGCAGTGTGGGCCTCACGGCGGCGGCGGGCGGCGCTCTGCCCGGCGACTCGCTCTACGGCGTCAAGCTGGGCGCCGAGCAGATGCATCTGCAGTTGGCCCGCGGCGATGCGCAGCGGGCTGCGCTGGCCGATCGCTACTCCAGCCGTCGGCTGGAAGAGGTGACCGCCCTGCTGGCGGCGGGGCGCGAGGCCGACGTGCACTTTTTGGCGCCGCTGCAGGCCATAGCCGGCGACGTGTGGACGCTGGGCGGCATGCGCATCGTGGTCGACAGCGAGACCGAGATCGAGGGCCAGCCGCGCCTGGGCGCGTTGGTGCAGGTGATGGGCCACACGCGCGCCGATGGCACCATCGTGGCGTACAAAGTGTACGCGCCGCCGTCGAGCGGCAAGAGCTCGTTGGAGCGCGGTGGGGCCGACGAGGCCGCGCTGCGGGCGTTCATCATCGACGCCCTGCGGCGGATCGAGGGCCAGCGCGACGGGCTCAGCAAGCGCTATGGCGAGCTCAAGGGCCACTTTGGCTGCGATGACGACGACCTCGACGAGGACGACGATGACGACCTCGATGGCGACGACATCGACGACGAGAATGACGACCTCGATGACGACGACTTCGACGACGAGGATGACGACCTCGACGAGGACGACGACCTCGACGATGACGACGACATCGACGATGACGATGATGATGACTGCGATGATGACGACGATGATGATGAAGACTGCGACGACGATGATGATGATGACGACGATGATGACGACGACGACCACGACGATGACGACGATGACGACGATGACGATGACGACTAGACCCTAGCCGCCGGCGTCACACAGCAAACCGCCCCCCGGAGCCTGCGCTCCAGGGGGCGGTGGTGGTTTACAGCGGCTAGCGCCCCTGGCCCAAGCCGCGCATCATGCCGCGCCCGCCCATCATGCGCCAGCCCGCGCCGTTGGCGTCGTGGTCGCAGACGCCGTCGCCGTCCTCATCGACGAACCCGCCCTGGCCGCGCCAGCCGGCGCCGTTGGCGTGATAGTCGCAGACGCCGTCGCCGTCCTCATCGACGAACCCGCCCTGGCCGCCCTGGCCGCGCCAGCCCGCGCCGGGCGCGTTGCCGCACACGTCGCAGACGCCGTCGCCGTCCTCATCGACGAACCCGCCCTGGCCGCCCTGGCCGCGCCAGCCCGCGCCGTTGGCGTGATAGTCGCAGACGCCGTCGCCGTCCTCATCGACGAACCCGCCCTGGCCGCGCCAGCCCGCGCCGGGCGCGTTGCCGCACACGTCGCAGACGCCGTCGCCGTCCTCGTCCACGAACGGCCGCTCGGCGGCGTTGTCGCCGTTGAGCCACTGGCGCATGCGCTGCCACATCTGCGTCATGGGCGCGGGGGTGGCAGGGGCGCCCTCGACGGGCTCCTGCGCCATCACGGGCGTCACCGCCAACAGACCGACGATCGCCATGACGGCCACCAGGCCGACCATCTTCCAAACCTTGCTCTGCATCATGCTCCTTTGTCGCGGGGCCGTGCCCCTGTGATCTACGCCCCCAGTATGCCAGCAGCTTGTGGGGGAATTGTGGAGCGCGTGTGGCGTGGCTTTGAGGTGTCGGGGGGCGTGGGGGGCCGTCGAGGGCGCGGACGGCGTCAGCGGCGGCGACCCTTGAGGATCGGGCCTCTTGCGCGGACGCCCAACCACCCGGGGCAGAGGTGGACGCGGGCCTAAAGGCCCGCGCTAGGTCCGAGGCCTGCGGCCTCGGCGAGACGGGAGCGCCACCTTGCCGGGGCCGATAGGCCCCGGACATAGCCCGAGGCTTTAGCCTCGGGCCTCTTGCGCGCCCGCGCGTGTCGCGGGCGCAAGGGGGATACGCGCGGGGTGACGCTTGCCCAGGCCGATAGGCCCCGGACATGGCCCGCCGTCAGCGGCGCCGCCCCCCTACCCCTCTTCGCCGGCCAGCAGCGGGCACTGGCTGCTCAGGCCGCTGACGTCCAGCTCGGGGCGCACCTGCAGCCGCCGCGCGCTCACCTCGCCCAGGCGCCGCACCAGCAGCACCGAGAGCATGCACGTGGCCTGCTCGAGCTGCCGGCGCAGTGTGAGCCGGCGCGCGTCGGGCAGCAGCCGCGCCAGCAGCCGCAGCCCGGCCAACTGCTGCTTGACCTCGGCAGCCTCGAACGTGACGTGCAGGTTGTGCGCGAAATAGTTGCGCACCGCCTGGATCACCCGCAGGTCGTGCGACTCGTCGGCGCTCACCAGCCCCAGCGCATAGGCCACGCGGATGCGCGCGCCGAACGACTGCAGGCCCGTGCCCAGCAGATACTCGACCTCGTCATGGTCGTCGACCAGGTAGGCGCGCAGCAGGTCCTCGAGGTTGAGGTCGAGCAGGGCCGCGGCCACCAGCGCGGCGCCGCGGTGGCTCTCGCCGCCAAACTCGCGCACCATGCGGCGCCAGTTGCGCTGCGCCTGCTCGAAGGTGGGCGTCTCGGCATCGGTCTGCGCCATGGGGGCCTCCCTGGCGACCCTCGGCCGCCTTACGGGCGTTGCTCGACGGTGGCGGGGCACTCGTCGCGGCGCACCAGGCGCACGCGCAGCCGGCCCACCGTCAACGTGGCCTGCTCGTCGCTCAGGGCCTCGACGTGCCAGGCGGTCTGTCGCTCATAGAACTCGAGCGCACGGCGCGGCACACGCTGCGCCAGGCTCAGCTCGACATAGCCCTCGGCGTCGCAGCGGTACTGGCCCGACAGGCGGTTGACGCCGTCGGCCAGCAGCGGCCCGCGGCCCGTGTAGCTGCCGTCGGCCGCCAGCACATAGGTCCAGCCGGTGATGGGGTCGAGCCAGACGCCGCACAGGCGCGTCGCCAGCTCGTCGAGGGTCGGCTGCGCATCGGGCCGGCAGGCCGCCAGCGCCAGCGTCAACGCCAAGAACACAACCGGCCAGGGTGAACGTCGCAAGATGCCGTCCTCGTGGTGTAGATGCGCCCTGGCCAGTATGCGCCCGGCGCGCCCCAGCGTCAATCCCACACGGCGCCGCGCCGGCCGTCCGCGCCCGCCGTCGTCCAAGACGGGCGCTCACTCCATCGGCAGGCAGCGCCGCATATAGGCGATGGCCGCGGCCTCGCTGCGCGCCGCGTCGAACAGGATGTCGCTCAACTGCTCCTGCTCGCGCTCGTCGGGATAGCGCTCGCCGTTGTAGGCCTGCCACACGGTCAACAGCCGATCGGCCACCTGGCCATAGGCCCGCGCCGCCGGCTCGAGCTGCGGGCAGGTCTCGCACTGCTGCGCCACAAAGTCGCGCGCATAGCACCGCGCGCCGGCCCAGTGCCCGGCCAGATACTCGGCGTCGCCCCAGGCCCTGGCCGGCTGCGTCTGCACGGCGCGCGTCCAGTGGGCATAGGCGGCCAGCCCGAGCTGGTACTCGGGCGTCTTGGTCCACTCTTTGCCCTCGGCGTGCGCCACGGCCATCTGCAGCGCGCGACACAGCGACTCTTCGCGCGGGCGGCCGTTGGGCTCGCCGGGCACCGTCACCGACAGGATGGCGATCTGGCGCTGGCCCAACTGCGCATAGGGCACCCGCCCGCGCATGGGGCGGCGGCCCCCGCGCCAGGCGGCGCGGCCCCAGCGCGCAGCCAGCGGCTCGCCGGGATCGACCAGCGAGCGGTTGGGGGCCAGCACATCATAGGCCTGGCCGTCGTCATCATAGCCGATGATCAGGCCCCACTCGGGCGTGAGCAGGTCCCACGCCACGGCCGGCGTGCCCGCGTCGATGCCCGCGACGATGGCGGCATGGGCCTCGGCCAGGCGCGGGGCGCGCAGCTCGTCCTCGTGCCACAGGCGGCTCACATAGACGCACTGCCAGCCGGCGTTGCTCAGGCCGGCGGGCAGCACGCGCGGCCAGTCGAACACGCGGGTGGCGCAGGCCGACATGCGCGCCTGCATGATGATGCGAAAGGCCCAGCCGCTGGCGCCCATCAGCCAGGCCGGGTCGACCGCCTCGCCGCGCGCCTGCAGCGCCGTGGCCACCGCCGCCACAAAGCTGCTATAGATGCCCGGCTCGCCGCGCGCCTCGGCCGCGCGGTCGACATACCACTCCACCCCAGGAACCAGTCGGACTCCCACAGCGACACTCCCCCCAACACTGATCAAGTCGGTGTTCCCCTGGGCTGAGCGTAGCGCGGCCAACTCGAGTTGGCAAGCGCCGCAGGGCTAGTCCGGGGTCGATAGCGGCCGTTTGGCGTTATTTTCACGTAAAGATTTCACGAGCATTGCACGCCCGGGCCGCGCGGGTGGCCCTGGCGGCCGCGGCGGCCGGTGACGGCGCACACGGGGGCGCCCCCGCCTTGACCGCGCGGGCATTCATAACTATACTGGTCATCAATATGATCGACGGGAGCCCGACCATGGACACCGCGACCCTCACCTATCACGGCGCCACCTGGCAGGTGCCCGCTGGCGGCACCATCCGCCAGGCGATCGTCTCGGTGGGGCTAGACCCCCTGCAGGTGCTGGCCATCCGCAACAAAAAGCTGATCAGCACCGACCTGCCGTTGGAGCCCAACGACGAGATCAAGATCGTCAACGTGGTGGGCGGCGGCTAGAGCCCGCGCCCGCCCTGCGCGGGCCCGCGCCCGCCCCCCGCTCGGCTCGCCCGTGGCCGGGCGGCTCGGAGAGCGAGATGACCACAGCGCCTGCAGCGCCCCCGCGGCGCGCCTACCGCTATTTCGACCTGGTGATGGCCGCCTTTGTGACGGTGCTGCTCATCAGCAACGTCGCCTCCACCAAGATCGTGCTGCTGGGCCCCTTTACGTTTGACGGCGGCACCATCCTCTTTCCGTTCAGCTACATCTTTGGCGACATCCTCACCGAGGTGTATGGCTATGCCCGCTCGCGCCGGGTGATCCATGCCGGCTTTGCGGCGGCGCTGCTGCTGGCGGTGACGCTGGCGGCGGTGGGCGCGCTGCCGGCCGCGGCGGGCTGGGAGCATCAGGCGGCCTACAACGCCATCTTGGGGCAGACGCCGCGCATTGTGGTGGGCAGCCTGGTGGCCTACTTTGCCGGCGAGTTCAGCAACTCGTGGGTGCTGGCGCGCATGAAGGTGCTCACCGGCGGGCGCTGGCTGTGGATGCGCACCATCGGCTCGACGCTGGTGGGCGAGCTGGTGGATACGGCGCTGTTCGTGCTGGTGGCCTTCTGGGGCGTCTATCCGCCGGCGCTGGTGGGGTCGATCGTGCTGTCGAACTATGCCTTCAAGGTGGGGCTCGAGGCGCTGCTCACGCCGGTGACCTACCGGGTGGTGAACGGGCTCAAGCGCGCCGAGCGCGAGGACTATTACGACGTGGGCACCGACTTCAACCCCTTCAAGGTGGGGGGCTAGCGGGGCGGGTCAGGCCCGGGGCTAAAGCCCACGCGCCGCTGACGGCCGGGCTTGCGCCGCTGACGGCCGGGCTTGCGGCGCTGACGCCCGGGCTTGCGGCGCTGACGCCCTCGGCGAGGATCGTGCGCGAATCCCCTTGCGCCCGCGTAGCGGGCGACGTAGCCGCCGTCAGCGGCGCCGGCCCTTCAGGGTCGGGCGGCTTCGGCCGCCGACCGGTGCGAATCCCCTTGCGCCCGCGTAGCGGGCGACCCTCTTCCGCCGTCAGCGTGCGCCGGCCTCGAAGGCCGTCGGGCGGCCTCGCCGCGGGTACTCCTCACCACCCCCTTGCGCGCCACGTGCGCCCGCGCTAGACTGCCCGCGAGGCCATCGCCGGGCGGGCATGGCCCGGGGCCACGGGGGCGAGACCATGCTCTTTGGCAAAACCTGCCGCCATTGCGGGCACCGCAACCCCGCCGGAGCGCGCTTTTGCGCCGCCTGCGGCGACGCCTTGCAGGCGCCTCGCCGGCGCGCGGGCTGCGCGGGCCGCAGCCTGACCACGCTGCTCTTGCTGACCATCGGCGTGGCTGCCGTGTTCTACCTGGCGCGCTCGGGGGGCGGGCTGCTGTGGGGGCGCTCCGCGCCTGGCGCCGAGCCCGCATCGGGCGCGGCCACCGCCACGCCGGCCGAGCCGGGCGCGGCCTCGGCGGCCGGCCTGCGCGCCATCACCTACTTGGTGTCGGCAGAGGCGGCCGCTAGCGGACTAGCGGGCGCTGGTGGACCAGCGGGCGCTGGTGGACCAGCGGGCGCTGGCGGACCGGCGGGCGCCGAGCCGGCCCTGACCGTCACCATCGACTATGTGGCCACCGGCGGCGTGCCGGCGCAGGTCGAGGCCACGCTGCCCTGGCAACAGGCCGTCGAGCTGGCGCCGGGCTGCATGGCGCGCATTGTGGCGCAGGGCGCGGCCGGGCGTGCCTTTACGGTGCGCATCCAACTGGACGACCGCCCCGCGTGCGAGGCTCGCGCGGCCCCGGCCCTCGAAGACGCCGGCCTATGGCGCGCTCAGTGCGAGGCGGCCTGCGGCCCATAGAGCCGGTCGAGCCAGCTCGCGGGCGCACATCGCCAGATAAAGTGGTCGCGCGGCGGGCGCACCTCGGGCGGCACGTTCACCCAGGCATGCCACCAGTGGCCATATCCCTGCCGGTGCCCGATGCACGCCAGAATGGCGCTGCTGGTGGGGTTGCGCAGGTCGATGGCCTGCGGATCGCGCCCGGCCCAGCGCGCCAGGGTGATGATCGACTCGTAGGTGGAGCCGAGCCGCTGGATCTGGTACAGGCCGATGGACTCGCCGGCATCGCCCACGCAGTGGGGGTCAAAGCGCGATTCGTGATAGGCCAGCGCCACCATGGCGTCGACGGGCAGGCCATAGGTGCGGGCCACCAGGGCGATGCGCGCGATGATATCGTCGCGATTCATGCTGACACTCCGCTGACCGGTGCTGCGGCCACAGGGTACGCAGGCGCGCGACGGGCGTCAAACGCGGCGTCGGCGCGGGCAATGCGCGGCTGCCAGCCGACGTGCCCACCCCTCGCGACTCCCCTTGCGGGGGCCGTTAGGCCCCGGACGGCGTCAGCGCCGCAAGCCCGAGGCTTTGGCCTCGGGGCCTGCATGCGCAGCGTTAGGGGGCGCTTACCACCGCCCGCGGCCGAGGCCGCCCGACGCTAAAGGGCCGGCGCCGCTGACGGCGGCTAGGTCGCCCGCTACGCGGGCGCAAGGGGATTCGCACCGGCCCTCGCCGAGGCCGATAGGCCCCGGACGGCGTCAGCGCCGCAAGCCCGAGGCTTTGGCCTCGGGTCTGCTCGGCAGCCCCCTCGCCTACCGCCGCACCTCGGCCAGATACACCGCCCGGCCCTCGGCCGCGCTGACGATGGCCGCCTGCATGAACGCCATCATCTCCAGCGTCTCGGCCACGGGCACCGGCGACACCCCCGTCTGGAAAAAGGGGATGATCTGCCGCAAGAGCTGTGCATAGAGCGGCGCCTCGTGCGAGTACTGCGCCTGGCCGATGCGCTGGCTGCCGAACACCGTGGCGCCATAGCCGTGCTCGCCGGCGCGCGTGCCGCGCACCGTGCCCAGCCGGCCGTCGCCCCAGTAGCCCACCAGCACGTCGGCGTCGGCGCTGTGGTGCGCCATCACCCGCTCGCAGCCCGCCCCCATAAACGTGTACAGCGTCTCGACGCCGTGCACGCCATACCAAAAGAACCCCGGGTTGGTCGGCTCGAGGCTGGCCGGGCTGAACGCGTCGCAGCCCACCACCGCGCCCAGCGTGGGGTCGGCCCGCAGCGCGGCGATGTTGGCGTCATAGCGCAGCGACGACGCCGAGAACAGCGGGCAGCCCGCCGCGGCCGCCAGCCGCACGATCTCGGCGGCGTCGGCATAGTTGTGGGCCAGCGGCTTGTCGATGTAGAGCGGCTTGCCCGCGGCGATGACGGGCCGCGCCTCGGGCAGGTGCCGCCGCCCGTCGACGCTCTCGAGCAACACCGCATCCACCTGGGCCAGCAGCGCGTCGATCGACGCCACCATCGCGACGCCCAGCGCCTCTACGTCCAGCGTAAAGCCGGCCACGCGGTCGGCGCTCGAGGCGATGTCGTCGCTGTAGCTGGGATAGGCGGCCACGATGCGCCCGCCTGCCACGTGGTGGGCAGCGGCGGCGTCGTTGAGCAGGCGCGCAAAGGCGGGCACGTGCGAGGTATCCAGGCCGATGACGCCGATACGCAGGGCAGCGGTCATGCTAGCTCTCCCTTCAGACACGATAGTCGGCCGCGTCGATGGCCACCGGCTGGCCCGTGGCCAGCGACTCGACGGCCGCAAAGCTGATCAGCGCCGCGCGCAGCGCCTGCGACAGCCCGTTGGGCGCCGGCGCCCCCGCGCGGATGGCCCGCGCAAAGGCCGCCAGCTCGTCGCGATGGCCCTTGTCTTGCGCGGCCAGCGCCAGGTCGCGGTCGCCGTCGGGCGTCGGGCCGCGGTAGGTGAGGCGCGTGAAATCGTCGATCCACAGGGCGCGGCCCGCCCAGTAGAGCTCGGTGGACTCTTTGGGAAAGCGCGCGCAGCCGTCGCTGGCCACCAGCGTGCTGCCCACCGAGCCGTCGGCAAAGGTGAGCGTGACGATGGCGCTGTCGGCGATGTGCACGCGCGCGGGGTCGAGAAAGGTGCCGCCCGAGGCGAACACCTGCACCGGCGGCGCCGGCGCCAGCTCGCACAGCAGGTCAAAGATGTGGCAGCCCTCGCCCACCAAGCGGCCACCGCCGATGGCGGGGTCGTGCGTCCAGTGCTCGGCGGGAAAGGGCGCCTGCAGCCGGTGATACATCAGCCGCTTGGCGGCGCTGTCGCCCAGCAGGCGGCGCGCCTCGGCCACCAGCGGCGCCAGGCTGCGGTTATAGCCCACCGTGTAGCACACGCCGGCCGCCTGCACCGCGTCGACCACCTGGCGGCACTCGGCGGCGTTGAGGCCCATCGGCTTTTCGCAAAAGACGTGCTTGCCGGCCCGGGCGGCGGCCACGCTGAGGGCGGCGTGGCTGTCGTGGCGTGTGGCGATGATCACGGCCTCGATGTCGGGGTCGGCCAACACCTGCCCGGCCTGGTCGGTGGCATACTCGGCGCCCGAGGCCCCGCGCACGGCCCGCGCTGCGGCCAGGTTGGTGTCGCAGGCGGCCACCACGCGAAAGGCGCCGCTGGCCAGCAAGATGGGCAGGTGCATGTGCCGCATAAAGCCGCCGCAGCCGATCAACCCAACGCGAATGGGAGACATCTCAGCCCCTTTCGGCGACGCGGGCCGCGTCTTGAGCGGCGCCGGCCCGCGCGATGTACTGGCGATAGGTGAGCAGGTCGAACTCGGCGATGACCGCCGCGATGGTCAGGTCGGGGTCGTTGGGCGTGAGCACGAACCAGGCCTCGTCGCCGTAGGTCTGCACGCGCAGGCGGCTGCCATAGCGCGCCACGATGTCGGGCAGCAGGTGGCCCTGCTCGTCCCAGTGAAAGACGGTGCGCTCCAGGTCGATGGTGGCGGCCGCCCAGGCGCAAAAGCGGTCGGTGCGCGCCAGCCACTCGCCGGTGTTGCTGATGACGCCCGATTGCAGCGTGCGGATGGCCGGCACGATGGGCACGGTGTAGGTGGTGGCCAGCGACGTCAGCAGCCGGCCGGCGGCAAAGGCCGAGGGGAACAGGATCAGCTCGGCGCCCTGCGCGGCCAGGCTGGCCCAGCCCGCGGGCCAGTTGGCGTCAAAGCAGATCTGCCCGCCGATGCGCCCCAGCGGCGTGGCGATGGGCGCCTGGTCGAGCGCGCCCGGCGTGATGCGCCAGGCCAGCTCGCCCTCGGTGGGGCGCATCTTGTCATAGTGGCCCAGCTCGTCGCCGGTGGGCGCCACCACCACCATGCTGTTGAAGAGGCGGCCGTCGCGCTCCTGGTAGAGGCAGCCAGCCACATGCACGTGGTGGCGCTCGGCGAGCTGCTGCAGGTGGTCGAGCGGCTGCGGCTCGGCGGGGCCACGGTCGGGCAGGCCGCCGGTGAGATAGATCTCGGGCAGCACCAGCAGGTCGGGCCGCAGGGGGGCCACCTGGGCGGCCAGCGCATCGATGTGGCGGCGGTTGTGATCGGCGGTGAGGGGGCGGCGCTGTTCGAGCGCCATCGACAGGGCAGCGACGGTGATGCTGCGGACCATGGGCGCCTCCACGGGGGTGATGGTGTGGCGAGTATAGGCCGCGGCCCGCGCGCGCGCAAGGGGCGGGCTAGCCGCCCAGCACCGCGTTGGCGACGGTGGCCGCGTTGGGCGCGCAGAGGCGCACATAGGCCGCGATGGCGTCGAGGTGGGCCAGCACGCGCTCGGCGGCGATGCCCGCGGGCGCATAGACGGTGTAGAGCGCGGCGCACGTCTGCGCGCTGATGGCCGTGGCGGCGGCCGGCCCCTGCAGGATGGTCGAGAGCACGCCCTGCCCGTCGGCCAGCAGCAGGTCGCCCGCCACCGCGACGGCCTGTTGGCCGCCCAGCGCCGCGTAGCGCTCGCCGCCGCCGGCCAGCGCCAGGCGCACCGGCGGTTGCAGCAGATCGAGGTCGTGCCCGGCGGTGAGCAGTTGCCGGTCGAGCTCGGCCATGAACATGGCCTGCACCAGCGGCAGCCCGCGGCGCATGGGCCGGCCTGCAGCGGTCGACTCGACCTGCAGCAGCACGTGGTAGGTGGCGCGAAAGCGCCGGTAGTAGGCGGCATAGACGTCGATGGGGTGGCTGGCGCGCAGCTCGGCGCGGGGCAGGCCGGCATAGCGGCGGCGCAGGTCGGCCTCGAGGGCCAGGCGGGCCGGCTCGAGCGGATCGCCGTCGAGGGGCGGCGCCGCGCAGCGCAGGGCCAGCAGCCCCACGCGGCAGGCCGTGGGGTCGGGCAGGCGATTGTCGAACGCGATCATGGGCGTCGTTGGCGCTAGGCGCGGCCGGCCGCCCACTGCGCCAGGAAGGGCCGCACCGCCGCCAGGTAGGCGGCAAACTGCTCGCGGCGGATGCTGTGGCCCGCCCCCGCGATGTGCGCCACCTGCAGCCCGGCGATCAGCCCCTGCAGCTCGTGCGCCGCCTGCGGCGTGACCATGGCGCCGCGCTCGACGTCGGCGGTGAGCAGCAACGCGGGGCAGGCGATGTGGGGCAGCAACGCGGGCCAGTCGATGGGCGCGGCGCCGGCGCGGTTGAGCACGTTGCGGCTCAGCCGCTTTTTCGAGTCGGCCCAGGGGCCGCGCTCGTCCTCAGACCAGGCCGGCTGGCTGGCGCGGATTTGGGCCAGCAGCTCGTCGCGGGTGCTGGCGGCAAAGCGGTCGAGGTCGGCCTGCATGCGCGCCAGGCGCTCTTGCTGGTCGCGGGTGCGCGCGGCGCCGGGGTTGAACATGCCGGCATCCTCGATGAGGATGGCGCCGGGCAGCGCGGGATAGCGGGCCGCCAGCGCCAGCGTGGTGGCGCCGCCCATGGAATGGCCCAGCACCGCCGGCCGGTCGAGGCGCAGCGCGCGGATGGCGCCGGCCAGGTCGTCGGCCATGGTGAGGGTGTCATAGCCAGTGGCGGGCGCGTCCGAGCGGCCGTGGCCGCGCGCGTCGACCATGATGACGTCACAGTCGGCCTCGAGGGCGCTGGCGACGGGCGTCCAGCAGAGGCCGTCGTCGGAATAGCCGTGGGCCAGCACCAGCGGGGGCCGGTCGCCGCCCGTGCGGGTATAGTGCAGGCGCAGGCCGTTGGTCAACACGTAGCCCGATTGCCAGTCAGACATGGCGCCTCCTGGGGTGGTGATGGGTGCAGCATAGCCGCAGAGGGCGGGCGGCGTCAAGGGGGGCAAGAGACGCGGGGGTGGCGGCCCCGGCGAGGGCCTGGCGCGCGCCGACGGTGCCCGCGTAGCGGGCGACGGGCCAGTTGGGCGGTGGCGCAAGAGGCCCGACCCTAAAGGGTCGGGCTTGCGGCGCTGACGCCGTCCGAGGCCCGGAGGCCGCGGCAAGCGGTGACGCGCGAATCCCTTTGCGCGCCACCCCACGCGCGCTTGCGCACCGCCGCCGCTGCGCGTATAAACACGCCAACCTTGCCCGCACCGAGGAGCGCCATGCCCAAGCCCAACCTGCTCAGCCGCGCCTACTGGACCGCCTACCTCGCCTGGCACGTGCTGGGGCAGGCCCGCTATCCCTTCCGCTCGGCCGAGCGCATCGCCGCCGACCGCGACCGGCGCGTGCGCGCCATGGTGGCCTATGCCTACCGCTGGGTGCCGCACTACACCGAGGCCCTCGACCGCCTGGGCCTCACGCCCGCCGATTTCCGCACCTTTGACGACCTGCAGCGCCTGCCCCTGATCTCGTCGGCCGACCTGCAGGCCCACCCCGAGCGGTTCCGCTCGCGGCAATTCGCCCCCGACGAGCTGCGCGAGCTGCGCTCCAGCGGCTCGACGGGCCGGCCGCACGTGGTGGGCCACACGCTCAGCGCCATCTACCAGAGCGTGGCCCACGGCGAGCGCGAGACCAGCATCCACCGCCGGCTGATCGGCAAAGGCCGCCGCCTGCGCGCGCTGGGCCTCAGCTCGCCCCACGGCGCCGGCTCGCTGCGCCCGTTGACGCGCGCCAACGCCTTTTGGCCCGCCTGGGCCAACATGTGGCGTCGCTCGCAAGAGGCCCGCGCGCAAGTCGACGATGCGCCCGAGGCCATTCTGGCGGCCATCGACCGCCGCCGGCCCGACATCGTCTATGGCTATGGCTCGGTGCTGGGCCGCGTGGCCATGCACGCCCACCGCCACGGCCTGGACTTTTACCGGCCGCGCATCATCCGCTTTGCCGCCGACCCCCTCTCGCCGCGGGCGCGCGAGCTGTTCACCGCCGTCTACGGCATCGAGGTCTTCTCGGCCTACCAGTCCATCGAGGCGTTCAAGATCGGGTTCGAGTGCGAGGCGCACAGCGGCTATCACGTCAACGCCGACCTGTATCCGGTGCGCATCAGCGACGAGGACGGCCGCGCCTGCCCGCCGGGCGTGGTGGGCGACGTGGTGGTGTCGAACCTGCTGAACCGCGGCACGGTGCTGCTCAACTATGCCATCGGCGACCGCGCGGCCTGGGCCGACGCGCCCTGCCCCTGCGGGCGCCACCTGCCGTTGATGAGCCAGCTCGAGGGGCGCGACATGGACGGCGTCTACCGGCTCGACGGCTCGTGGGCCACGCTGGCCATCATCGGGCCGCCCCTCACGCGCGACCCGCGCATCTGGCAGTTCCAGGTGGTGCAGCACGCCCTCGACCACCTCACGGTGGCGGTGGTGTTGGCGCCGGGGGCGTCGGCCGCCGACGTGGAGCGCGACCTGCGCACGGCGCTGCAGGCGGTGTTGGGCAGCGCGGTGCGGGTCGACGTGCGCCCCGTGGAAGAGCTGCGCCGCACCGGCGCGGGCAAGCTGCGCCATGTCATCCAGGAGCTGCCGCCGCAAGGGGCGTAGGGGGTGGTAGGGCGGGCGGGCAAGAGGCCCGACCCCAAAGGGGCGGACGGCTGCGGGTGATCCTACGCCCATCCGCGGGCGGGTCAGGCCCGAGGCTAAAGCCTCGGCGCCGCTGACGGCGGGCTGTGTCCGAGGCCTGGCGGCCTCGGCGAGGGTTGGTGCAAGACACCTTGCGCGCGCGCAGCGCGCGACACAGTCCACGAATAGCCAGCGAGCGCCCGAGGCTAAAGCCTCGGGCTAGGTCCGGGGCCTATCGGCCCCGGCAAGGGTTAGTGCGGGCCACCTTGCGCGCGCGCGAGACGCCTGACGCTAAAGGGTCGGGCTAGAGCCGGGGCCTGGCGGCCCCGGCTAGGGTGGGTGTGAGTCTCCCCTTGCGATCGCCGTCCGCACGCGCGAGGCTTTAGCCCCGGGCGGTATAGCGGCTCCGCCAAGGGCCATGAGGGTTTGACCAAGCCAGCACGGTCGAAGGGAGTTGACGTGCCACATACGAGTCTCTACTACCATCTGGTTTGGAGCACGTGCGATCGCCAGCCGGTGATCGACGGCAAAGGCGCAGCGCTCTTGCGTGCTGCCGTCGTTGGCAAGTGCGCCACGCTGAAAGCCTTTGTCTACGCCGCCTCGGTCGTGGCCGACCATGTGCATCTGCTCGTGGCTATCCCTGCCACAATGCCCGTCGACCGGTTCGTTGGGCAGGTCAAGGGCGCAGCAGCCTATGCTCACAATCGCCAACGGCCTGACCGACTCATCGCCTGGCAGCACGAGTACGGCGCCATCACCGTCAGCCCCAATGACCTCACGGCACTGATGCAGTATGTGCGGCAACAGGCCCAGCACCACGACCACGCAGACCTGCTGGACGAGCACGAGCCCATCTGAGCGGCGGGCCAGGTCCGGGGCCTATCGGCCCCGGCAAGCGTCACGCCGCGCGTCTCCCCTTGCGCCCGCGTAGCGGGCGACATGGCCGCCGTCAGCGGCGCTGTGGCCTTTAGCGTCGGGCCCAGGGGGGCGGCGAATGGCGTTATGGCGTCGAGGCCGAGGCCCGAGGCTAAAGCCTCGGGCTAGGTCCGGGGCCTATCGGCCCCGGCAAGGGTTGGTGCGCGTCACCTTGCGCCCGCGCAACGGGCGACATGGCCGCCGTCAGCGGCGCCGCCCCTTTAGGGTCGGGAAGCAGGGCGGCCCCGGCAAGGGTTGGTGCGCGTCACCTTGCGCCCGCATAGCGGGCGACATGGCCGCCGTCAGCGGCGCCGCCCCTTTAGGGTCGGGACGCAGGGCGGACCCGGCAAGGGTCGCGCCTTGCCCCCCCACAACGAACAGAGCGCGGGCGTGACGCCCGCGCTCTCTCGATCCCCGCAGTGCGACCTACAGATGCACCACCTGGTGCGTCTTGGCCGCCTGGTAGAACGCCAGGCAGGCCTGCAGGTTCTTGAACGAGTCATAGGGGCCGGCCACCGGCTCGGCCTTGCCCTCGATGCAGTCCAGCAGGTGGTCGAACAGCGACTGCCCCTCGCCGCGGCCGGGCAGGCTGAGCGTCTGCCAGCCGTCGCCGGCGGTAAAGTCGACCGCCTTGAGCTGGTCGGGCATGAACGTGGGCTCGCTGACGAGCTGCGCCTTGGTGCCCACCAGGTGGAACGCCTGCATAAAGCCGGTCGACTCGATGGTCCAGGTCACCTCGATGGTGGCCACCGCGCCGTTGCCGAACACCACGTTGGCCACGCCAAAGTCCTCGAGCGGCTCGCCCTTGTGCTTGAGGTTGGCCACCTCGCCGCTCACGCGCACCACCTCCGAGCCGAACAGGTAGCGCAGGTGGTCTATCTGGTAGATGGCGTGGTCGACCCAGCCGCCGCCGAACATCTTGTTGGGGTCGAGCCACCAGGTGCGCCCGCGCACGTTGGGCCACACCTGGTCGGGCAGCGAGCTGCGCATCATGGCGAACACCGAGATGGGCGCGCCCAGGCGGCCGCTGTCGAGCCACTGCTTGTAGAGCTGCGTGGCGCCGGTGACGCGGTAGAGCGACTCAAAGCTCATGAATAAGACCTTGCCGGCCTTGGTGGCGCTCGAGATGGCGTTGGCCTGCTCGAGGTTGAGGGCGTGCGGCTTGACGCTCAGCACGTGCTTGCCCGCGCGCGCGGCGGTGCACACATGGGCGGCGTTGTCGGCCGTGGGGCAGGCGGTGATGATGATATCCAGGTCGTCGCGGGCCGCAACGGCGGCATAGTCGTCGGTGGCCACGGCGCCGGCCTGCTCGATGGTCTCGCGGGCGTGGTCCAGGTCCCAGTGGGCCACCGTCACCAGCTCGGCGCGGGGGTGGTCTTTGAGCTCGCGGATGGCCCCCAGCCCCGCATACCAGTGGTCGAGGCCGACGATACCGACTCGAAACTTGGCCATGTCCATTCCTCCTCTATCTCTACTGACGGCGTTGTCGAGGCCGCGCCCGTCGCCGCTATGATGGCCCCACAGCGGGGGCGCGTCAAGCGGCGGCGCGGCTCGCCGGCCTACAGTTGGCGACCGTCGCGGCCGCCGCCCTGGCCGCTGTAGGGCTGGCCGGGCGCCCAGTCGACGGGCGCGGGCGGCGCAAAAGCGGCCAACGGCAGCGTCACCAGGCAGCCGTGCTGGCCCGACAGGTAGGCCGCCTCGCACAGCTCGAGCGCCACCAGCGACGCCGCCGGGATGGCATAGTCGGGCTGGCCGCGGTCGATCTGCGCGGCCAGGTTCTCGAGGTGGCGCTGATGGCCGCTGCGCCCGCCGGCCGGCGCCTCGAACAGCTCGCCGTGCGGGTGGGCGGCGTTCAGCAGGCGATAGCGCGGCTCCCAGGCGTAGAACTCGATGCGGCCCTGCGCGCCGATCAGCCTGAAGAGCGTGCTCTTGCCGGGCTCGGCCACGTGCACGTGGTCGCCGGTCTGCATGACCACGCGCAGCCCCGAGGCGAACTGCACGTAGGTGACGGCCATCGTCTCCACCTGCATGCCGTCGCGATAGGTGTGCGTCGAGCGGTCGACGCCGGCCAGGACCCACGCGGCGCGGTCGTCGCCGGCCAGCATCACGCAGAAATGCAGCCAGTGGATGCCGGCGTTGATGATGTCCCAGCCGTCGCACTCGATCTCGATCAGCCGCAGCGCGCCGATCTCGCCGGCCCGCACGCGCGCCACGATCTCGAGGGCGTGGGGCAGCACCATCAGGTTGTGGGGCGTGGCCATGGGCAGGCCGCGGGCCTGCACCGCTTCGAGCACGGCGCGGCCGTCGCGGGCGTTGTCGGCCAGCGGCTTTTCGACGAGGATGCCCGCGAGGGGCAGCTCGAGCGCCGCGCGGGTGATCTCCAGGTGGCTGGGCGGCCAGGTGGAGACGCACACCACGTCGGTGGGCTGGGCGCTAAAGAGGGCCTGATGGCTGCTGTAGGTGGCGATGCCGGGGTAGCGCTGGCGGGCGGCCTCGAGGGCGGCGGGGCGCGTGTCGGCCACGGCCACCAGCTCGAACCGAGGCGAGGCGTGCAGCGCGGCCATGCTCAGGCCGCCGCCGGTGCCGGCGCCCACCACGGCGGCGGTGTAGGTGCGATCCATGTGTGCCTCCACAAAAGGGGATTCTCTGGGCGGCATCGTACGCCAGGGGGTCGCGGCGCGCACGGGGGCGGGCGGGGGGCGTGGCACGCGTACGCCGGCGCTGTCGGCCCGGCCCTGAAGGGGCGGCGCCGCTGACGGCGGCTAGGTCGCCCCTGCGCGGGCGCAAGGGGCGACGCGCGGGGTGACGCTTGCCGGGGCCGCCAGGCCTCGGACATAGCCCGGCCGTTTACGGCGCAGGCCCGACCCTAAAGGGGCGGCGCCGCTGACGGCGGCTAGGTCGCCCCTACGCGGGCACAAGGGGAGACGCGCGGGGTGACGCTTGCCGGGGCCGCCAGGCCCCGGACATAGCCCGGCCGTTTACGGCCGGGTCGGTCCGCCCTTGCCGGCGGCTAGGTCGCCCGCTACGCGGCGCGCACGGGGGCGGGCGGGGGGCGTGGCACGCGTACGCCAGCGCTGATAGCCCGACCCCCCCTCACGCGCGGGCGGCCGCCACCAGCTCGCGCCCCGCCTCAACCAGCACCGGCGCCAGCCGCAGCGCCTCGTCGATCTCCAGGCTGCCGATGGCCGCCGCCTGAAACAGCTCCTGGGTGCCCATCATGCCGCGCGACACCGACAGCCGCTCGGCCGTGAAACTCAGCGGTTGCGCCGCGCTCAGCCGCTCGTACAGCTCGTCGGCGTCGGTGTCCACGTGGGGGATGCGGTCGAGGAACAGGCTGATGTCGGCGCGGCGCTTGCGCTGCGACACCACCACCACCGGCTCGCCGCGCGCCTGGCAGTGCCGCCGCCAGCGGATCTCGCACTCGAGCCAGGTGACCCCCGTGCCGCTGACCAGGTAGCCCTGCTCTTGCGCGCGCTGCATCGCCTTGCTGATCGCATCCATAGGACCTCCTCGTGCCCGCCGGCCAGGTGTGCGCCGGCGTGACCATAGCCTACCGCGGGCCAGCATTTACGTCAAGTGACTTGCGCCCCGCCCCATTGACAGCGCGGTGGGGCATCGGTCATTATACGAACAGATGTTCTACTCAGGAGGCCGAGCATGACCGCCCCCATGACCGCCCTGGTGTTGGCCGACGACCGCATCTTGCGCCTGCGCGACCCCCTGCGGGCCACGCTGGCCACCGCGTTGACGCTGGGCCTGCGCGTGGGCGCGCCGCTGACGCTGCCCGAGCTGGCCGCAGCGCGACATCGCGCGCCCGCCACCGTGCGCCGCCACCTGCGGGCGCTGGCCGCGCTGGGCTGGCCGCTGTTGATCCGCCGCGACCGCCTGCTGCTGGTCGATGCGCAGCAGGTGGCCCTGCGCGCCGTGGCGCCGTCGCCGCCCGCGCCCGCGACGCCGACGTCGGGCCAGGGCCGCGCCACCGACGAGCCCGTCGTTGGCGAGCGAGCGAGCGCCCAGCCACAGCCCGCAGGGCGGGACGAATCGCCCGCCGCCCACGCCGCCGAGGGCGTAAAAATGGGCACGCCGGCCGCCGTCGGCCGTGATATCGAGCAAAAAGACCCAAGAGAAGACCAAGAAGCAGCAGCAGAAGAGGCAGCAGCTCAAGCCTCTGCTTCTGCTGCTTCTTTGGATTCCCCGACCGGCGGCCCGCAAGCCGCCGGCCAGGCCCAGCAGGCGCGAGCCGCCCTGGTCGAGCTGGGCGTCTATCCCGAGACGGCCACCGACCTGGCGCGGCTGCCGTGGGCCACGCCCCTGTTGGTGCGGCGCTGCGCGGCGGCACTGGCCACGCGGCCGCAGATCCACAGCCTGGCGGGCGTGCTGGTCAAGGTGCTGCGCAACCGCGACGGCGCCGTGGCCCTGGCGCGCTCGGCGCCGCGGCGCCTGGCCAGCCACAAGATGCAGGCCGCCTACGCCCGCCAAGAGGCCGCCGCGCCTGCCGCCGGCCGCGATCCCGCGCTGGCGGCGCTGCGCACGCTGTGGCGGCGGGCGTTGGTGCGCCTCGAGACCACCTGGGACGCGCAGGCGGTGCGCGCCTATCTGCAGCCGGCCACGCCCCTGGGCGCCGACAACGGCGTGCTGCTGCTGGCTGCGGCCAGCGTCGAGGCCTGCGAGTGGCTCAACGCCCGCGCGCGCGGCGCGGTGCTCACCGCCCTCGGCCGCGACGCGGCGCGACCGCCGGGGCTGCCGGGGGCCATCAATGCGGTGCAGTTTGTGGTGGCCCGCAACGGCGACCTGGCGGGCGCCCATTGACGGCCGGCGTGGGCGGCGGCGTTGACCTGCCCTGGCCGTGGCGCTAGAATGGCGCCCAAAGGAGGCGACCATGGCAACAGTGCTGGTGCTCTATCATTCGCAAGAGTTTGGCCACACGGCGGCGATGGCGGCGGCCGTGGCCGAGGGCGTGCGTCAGGCGGGCTGCGACGTGGTGTTGCACAACACCGACGACGGCCGCTTTGACGTGGCGACCTTTGCCGGTTTCGACGGCGCCGCCTTTGGGTCGCCCGACTATTTCAGCTACATCGCCGGCGGCCTCAAGACCTTTCTCGACGACCACTATGTGCTCGACGTGCGGCGCGGCGTGCGCGGCCTCACCAACAAGCCCTACGCGCTCTTTTGCTCGCACGGCGGCGGCGGGCGCGTGGCCGCGGTGATGGCCGGCCTGTTCAGGCGGGTGGGCACGCAGGTGGGCGATACGCTGGCCTGCCGCGGCGCCCCCGATGCGGCCAAGCTCGAGCAGTGTCGGGCGCTGGGGCGGGCCCTGGGCAGCGCGGCGCTGGGCAGCGCGGCGCTGGGCTAGCCCCGCTGCATGGCAGCGGCCGGCGCATAGCGCGGGCCGGCGCATAGCAGCGGCCGGCGCATAGCGCAAGCCGGCGCGCGCTCGCAGGGCGCCGCGCTGGCGCGACAGGTGCAGGCGCTGCCGTAGCCGGTGGCGCGGGCCACAAGGGAGGGCGCATGGCGCAAGAGAGGTTGGTGACGCCACGCGTGGTGGTGCAGGTGCTGCTGTTCGTCGTACTGCTCTCGTGCCTGCCGCTGCTGGTGTCGGGCGACGGGCGCTGGTGGCAGGGCTGGGCCTTTGCGGCGCTGAGCATCGTGGGGTTTGCGGTCAGCCGCGGGCTGGCGGCGCGGCGCAGCCCCGATCTGCTGGCCGAGCGCGCCCACACCTGGGAGCACCAAAACGCCAAAGCGTGGGATCGGCCGCTGCTGCTGCTGATCGGCGTGGGCATGGCGGCGGCGCTGGCGGTGGCCGGCGTCGAGCGGCGCGTGGGGCCGGTGCACGCCTTTGGCGGGCCGCTGCACGCCCTGGCGCTGTTGGGCATGGCGGCCGGCTATGCGCTGGGCGCCTGGGCCATGATCGAGAACCGCTTTTTCTCGGGCACGGTGCGCATGCAGGCCGACCGCGGCCAGCAGGTGGTATCGAGCGGGCCCTACGCCTGGGTGCGCCATCCGGGCTATGCGGGGGCGGTGCTCACCTATCTGCTCACGCCGCTGCTGCTCGACTCGCTCTGGGCGTTGGCGCCCACGGCGCTGCTGCTGGCGACGCTGGTGGTGCGCACCGCCCGCGAAGACGCCGCGCTGCAGGCCGAGCTGCCGGGCTATGGCGCCTATGCGGCGCGGGTGCGCTATCGGCTGTTGCCGGGGGTGTGGTAGCGGGCGCTCAGGCGGCCCGCGCCGCGCTATCGTGCGGCAGATGCTCGGGCAACACGCCGAGCTGCTGGTACATGCCCAGCCAGTCCTCGCTCATCCACCCCGCCACGATCTGGTCCTCGAGCAGGTGATAGAGCGCCACGCCCTGCACGCTGACGCGGCGGCCGGCCGGCGCGGGGCCAAAGGGCGTGGGTCCGCCGGCAAAGGCGCCGCTCCAGGTGTAGCGCAGGGCCACGCGCTGCTCGAACACGATCAGCTCGTGGATGTCGACGTGCAGGTCGGGGTACATGCCCAGCACGAGGGCGACATATTCCAGATAGGCGCGTGCGCCCACCAGGCGGTTGCAGTGCGGGCAGTTCAGCACGACGTTGTCGCGGACCAGCTCGCGCGCGGCGCCGAGGTCGCCCTGGTTCCACACGCGGTCCAGCAGGTTGCGCAGGTAGCGCTCGGTCTCTTTGGGGTTCATGGCAGCCTCCTCTCGCCGGGCGGCGGAGCGGCCGACGTCCATGGATAGTGTAGGGCGGCGTGGCCGGCGTTGTCAAGGGGGGATGAGGGGGGCTCGGCCGTGGCGAGGGGGACGCGCGCATCCCCTTGCGCCCGCGCAGCGGGCGACCCAGACGCCGTCCGCGGCGCCGGCGGCCGCGGCGCGGACGCACCCACCCCTTGCGCCCGCGCCTGCGCCCGACGACCGCGTCACCGCTGCTTGCCGCGGTCCTCGTCGGTGAACGACATATCGCGCTTGAGGCCGCTGCGCCTGGCCGTCAGGTTGTCGGACAGCGACTCGTAGGCCGCGCTGGCGCCGCCGGCGTCGCGCCGAAAGGCCAGCGTGTTGACATCGCGCACGCCCACCGCGTGGGCGTCGGCGATGCCGGCGAGGTCGGCGCCCAGAAAGACAAACTCCCAGCCGGCGGACTGGCCTTCGGCCACCAGTTGCGCCACCTGCGCCTTGCGAAACTCGACGCTGGCGTTCTCGTGCCCGTCGGTGATGACCACCATGATCACCCGCGCGGGGCGCACCGCCACGGGCAGCGCGTCCAGGTGGCGCCCCAAATCGATGATGGCGCGGCCCATGGCGTCGAGCAGCGGCGTGGCAGCGCGGGGCACGTAGGTGTCGGCGGTGAGCGGCGGCACCTGGGCCAGCGGCGCAAAGCGCTGCAGCACCTCATAGGGATCCTGGCTGTCGAACTGCACCAGCGTGAGCGTGGCCTTGCCGGGCGCGGCCTGCTGCTGCGCCAGAAAGGCGTTGAACCCGCCGATCGTGTCGTCGCGGATCACTTCCATCGAGCCGGTGCGGTCGAGCAGCACGGCGATGTGGGTATACTCGGTATCCAAAGGGCACCTCCTGTTCGGTTGGCATCGGCCGCCGCGCGCGGCCCCGTCACCCTGATGATAGCGCCAGGGCGCGTCAGATGTGGTCGCGCGGGCGGGTGCATGCCGCACTATTGTGGGGCGCGGGCCGCTGGTCGCGCGGGGCGCGGTCGACGCAACGCCCCGCGCGCGGCGGCGTATAGGCGTTGCACCGCTGTCGTTGCGGCGCAAGGAGCGATCACGTGAAAGCAGAGCCGCAGGTTTACTCGGACGCCGGGTCAGAGACCTATCTCGACCTGCAGGCGGCGGCGGGCATCACCAAGCATTTCGGCGGCTATGACGCCACCGACGAGCTGCACCGCCTGTGTCACCTGGGCGAGGCGCGCGAGGTGCTCGAGGTGGGCTGCGGCGTGGGCGTGGGGCCGGCCTACATCGCCAAGCGGTACGGCTGCCGCGTGGTGGGCGTCGACGTCTCGCCGCAGATGCTCGCCTGGGCCGAGCGCCGCGTGCAGCGCGAGGGCGTGGCCGACCGCGTCACGCTGCAGCAGGCCAACGTGCTGGCGCTGCCGTTTGAGGACAACCGCTTTGACGCCACCATCGCCGAGTCGGTGCTGGCCTTTGTCGAGGACAAGGCGGCGGCCATCGCCGAGATGGTCCGCGTGACGCGGCCCGGTGGCTATGTGGGCCTCAACGAGAGCTACTGGGGCCAGCGGCCGCCCGAGACGAGCGCGCAGGCGTGGGACGCGCTGGGCGCGGCCGTGCTCACCGCCGACGACTGGCGCGCGCTGTGGGCGGCCGCCCCGCTCGCAGAGCGCGTCATCGCGCCGCGCCCGTGGAGCTTTCGGCGCGAAGCGGGCGACCGCATGCGCTGGCTGGGCTGGGGCGAGGTGTTCCGCGCCTGGGGGCGCATCATCAAGCTGATGACCACCCATCGCGAGCTGTGGCGTGCGGTACGCAGGTCGCTGCGGGCGGAGACGGAGACGCCCAAAGAGGTGCTGCGTACCTTTGGCTATGCGCTCTTTGTGGGCCGCAAGCCGGGCGCGTAGGGGCCAGGCGCAAGGGGAGACGCGCGTCGCCCTTGCCACGGCCGCCAGGCCGCGGACGGCGTCAGCGCCGCGTGGCCGCCGTCGGCGGCGCCGACCCTTTAGGGTCGGCGCCTGCATGCGCCGCCCTGCCCCCTAATCGGGCGGGGCGCCGGCATCCACCGGAATCGGCGGGCCGCTGGGCAGGGCGTCGAGATAGTCGCAATCCACCAGGTGCACGTCTGCCCACACGTGGCCCTCGGCCTCGAACGTGGGGATGTCTTTGATCCACCGCTTCTGGCCGTTCTCGATGCGGTAGATGGGATCCTCGCCGGCGCACTTGAGCAGCACATGCACCGGCGCGCCCTGCTCAAAGCGCGCCAGAAACGCCTGGTCGACGATGTGCACATGGTCCCAGTCATAGCCCAGCCGCTCGAACGCCTCGAGGCTGCTGATCCAGCGCAGCTTGTCGTCCTCGAGCACATACACCTCATCGCCGGGGCCCTTGAGCAGCAGCCCGTCGCGGATCACCAGCGCCTCGGCGTCGGGCAAGATGCGCGCCAGGCTCACGCCGTGGGCCGTCACGGGGATGTTGAACAGCGCCACCAGCGCCAGGGCGATGAGCAGCATCCGCCAGGCGGTGCCCCCCAGCCCGATGCTGGGCACGGCCGCAGGCGGCTGCCAGCCGGCCTGGCCGGGCTGCGGCGCAGCCGGCGCTCTGGCGGGCGCAGGTTGGGCCCGCGAGGCGGGCTCGCCGGCGTAGGCGGGGCCGGTCGTGGCGGCCCTGGCGGCCGAGGCGCCGCCACGCTCGCGGCGCAGGCGTTGCCGCTCGAGCAGCGCGTCGAGCAGCAGGTCGAGCGCCTCATCGGCCGAGGCGCGCGCCGCGGGGTTCGGCCCAGCGCCCGACGGCTCGTCGGGCGGGCGGCGGTCAGAGGGCGTGCCGTTGTGCGTGGTCATGTCGCCCTCCTAGTGCACCATCCAAAAGCCCAGGACCTCGCCCAGGCTGCCGAACACGTTGGCGAAAAAGGTGCCGCCCAGGTTGCGGAACAGCTCGAACGGCAGGCTGGGCGCGCCCACAAAGGGCCGCAGCGTCCAGGCCATCTGGCTGCCCACCAGCCCATACAGCACAATCCACAGGCGCATGACGGTGCGCCGCGAGCCGGCGGCGGCCTCGCTGTCGGCCACCACGGCCATGCCCTGGCTCAAGAAGCGCGTGCCGCGCAGCCCCACCACGGCGAAGACGACCACGTTCAGCAGCTTGAAGAACTGATAGTTGCTGGTGGCCAGCAGGAAAAAGAGGGTCACCGGGGCAAAGGCCAGCAGCAGCACCGCCGACACGGTGATGGCCGTCAGCAGCAGCGCCGCGCTCTGGGGCAGCGTCTGGTTCGAGCCGAACAACACGCTGAAAAAGTAGAGCGTGGGCGCGCAGATGGCGGTGGTCGCCAAAAAGAGCACCGGCAGCTTGATGGCCGAGCTGAGCGCCTGCAGCAGGCTGTGGCTCGAGCCCAGCACCGCGCCATACACGAACAGGCAGGCCAGGCTGGCCACGATCATCTGGCGCATTTTGCGGGGCAGGTCGACGCCGTCGCGGATCTCGACAAAGAACGGAAAGCGGTTGCGCAGGATCGTCTCGATGATGGTGAATGCTCTCATGCCATCCTTTCCTTTCCAACCTTGCGGCTGCCCTGCAGACGCCGGGATGGGCCCGCGGGTTCCCGTGGGGGTGCAGCGCCCGGCGTCCTGGGCGCGGGCCTAAAGGCCCGCGCTACGTCGCCCGCTGCGCGGGCGCAAGGCGACGCCGACCAACCCTCGCCGGGGCCGCCAGGCCGCCGTCAGCGGCGCCGACCCTTTGGGGCCGCGTGCCATGCGCCCTCGCGCCCCTACCCATAGGCCCCGTAGGCATCGAGCGCGGCGAACAGCGCGAACAGGTGCGCCACGGGGATATCGGGGGTGACGCCGTTGCCGGGCGCGGCCACCCAGCCGCCGCCCGCCATCAGGCCGGCGCACTGCGCGCGCACCATGGCGCGCACCGCCTCGGGCGGGCCGTCGCGCAGCACGCCCTGCAGGCCGATGGTGCCCTCGAGGGCCAGCTCGCGCCCATATTCGCGCTTGATGGCGAACACGTCCAGCGCCTCGGGCTGCACGGTGCGCAGCGACGTCACGCCGATGGCGATCAGGTCGGGGATCACCGCGGCATAGTCGCCGTCAGAATGGTAGCGAAAGTGCACCCGCGGGTTGGCGCGCCGGCCGGCGGCGATCACCGCGGCCAGCCGCGGCTTGAGCCAGCGCCGCCACATGGCCGGGCTGAGGATCATGCCACGCTGCCCGCCGATGTCGTCGTTGAGCGAGAGGCTGTCGACGCCCGCCGCCGCCAGCCGCTCGGCCTGGGCGCAGCGGATGGCCGTGATGCGGTCGAGCAGCGCCGCCGCGAACGCCGGCCGGTCGTGCATGTCCTCGAACAGGAGCACCTCGCCGCGCAGGCTCCAGGCGGTCTGAAAGATCCAGCCCACAAACGCATCGACGAACCAACCGGCGGCGTGCAACGCGGCCACCTCGGCCTCGAGCTGCTCGTGGCGCCACTCGCCGATATAGTCGGGGAAGGGATAGGCGGCCAGATCGCGCTCGTCGCGGGCGCGCTCGAGGGGCGGCAACGGCGCCGAGAGGTGGTAGAGGTGCGCGGGGCGCGTGGCCACGCCCCACTCGGGGGGATAGTCGCTCAGCGCCCAGTCGAGCCGCCACTCGACGGCGCGGTGCGCGTGGTAGCGCCCAAAGCGCGCCAGCAGGTCGGGCGGCGGATCGGGCGGGCGCATGGCCACGGCGGCCACATCCCAGCCCCACAGCGCTGCGGGCTCGGCCCCGGGCGCGCAGGCCTGCAGCGCGTCGAGCACGCCGGGCGTCAGGCTGGCGTAGCGCGGCACGCGGTCGGGCTCGCGATGGCCCAGCGCGGCCAGCATCCGTTGGCGATGGTTCATCGGCCCCCCTGCCCTGGTGATACGCGCGGCCGTCATCGACGCACCCAGCATGCCACAGCTCGCCCTCGCGCGTCAAAGCGGCCGGCGCGCGCCAGACGAGGGCATTGACAGCGGCTGGCGGCGACCGATATAATGGTTATGTTGCGCTGTGCGCTGTCAAGGCTCTCTCCAAGGGGGAGAGTGGGCCGTCGGATGGCAATGGATTGTCCGGCGACCCTGGTCTCGGGGCACCAGAGGTTAGCGCCATGGCCAAGTTCCTGGTTATCCATCCGGTGGGCAGCGGCCTCACGTTCGAGGCTGCCACGCCACTGGCCAAGGCCGTCAAGGCCAACGCTTCGGCCGAGGCCTACTGGGTTCGAAGCTGGTATGCGGCGCAGCAGGGCAAGCTCTACTGCGAGTGGGATGCGGTCAATGCCGACGCCGTGCGCCACGCCCTCGAGAAGGCGGCGGCCAAACTGCCCGCCGAGCAGCGAGCGCCCGTCGAGGGGATCTTTGAGCTGAGCCTGATGGTCGACGGCGAGTCGTTCCGTTGATCGCCACAGCCTGTTTGCCGAGCGAGCGTCGCTGGCAGGTGCCCCGAGAGCGGCGCTCGCCCGGCGTTTGTGCGTGGTTGTTGAGCCGGGCCATGGGCGTGGCACGGCTGTAGGGTCACAGGGGGCCGTGATGGAGCCAACCTATGTCGAGTGCGCAGCCATCACCCTGGTGGGCATGTCGTTCTACGGCGATCGCTTTGCCAACGCGCCGGGCTGGTCGCAGCAGAACGAGATCGGGCGGCTGTGGGCGCGGTTCAGCGCCGCGCTCGAGCAGGGCCGCGGGCAGATCGCCGGCCTGCGGCAGCCAGAGGCGGGGTTCGAGGTGCACATCGAGCCGCCCGAGGACCGCAAGGCGGGCAATCAGCGCACCGTGTTCGTGGGCGTGCAGGTCGACCGCGTGGCGCCACCGCCGCTGGGCATGCTCTTTTTGATGCTGCCGGCGGTGGAGTATGCCCGCTTTACCCTGCGCGGCGCCGAGATCACCGGCAACTGGGGCGAGCGCATCTATGAGCAGTGGCTGCCGGCCTCTGATCGCGTCGAGGCCCACCCCTACACCGTCGAGTGGTATGGCCCGCGCTTTCACGGCATGGGCGACCCCGCGTCCGAGCTCGAGGTGTGGGTGCCGGTGCACAAGAGGTAGGCGCGCGGCGCGAGGGCAACGCACAGCGCCAAGCTGAGGCCGCCAGGCCTCAAAGACAGCCCGGGGCTAAAGCCCCTGCGCCGCTGGCGGCGACTATGTCGCCCGCTGCGCGGGCGCAAGGGGACCCGCGCGCCCGCCCTCGCCGCGGCCGCCAGGCCGCGGACGGCGTCAGCGCCGCAAGCCCGGCCGTCAGCGGCGCAAGCCCGGCCGTAAACGGCCGGGCGCCTCTGGCCTTGCCGCGGCCGCCAGCACCTCTCGCCCCCCCGTCCCCAGCTATTGACATGTCGTTAACGCGCCCCTGCTCGGGCGCTAACCTGCGCCTGCTAACATGGCGCTGGACAAGCACAAGAGCAAGGAGCAACGACATGCAAACGACACCCATCCGCCGCGTGGCCGCCAGCGCCATCGTGGGCCTGCTGCTGGCCGCCCTGCTGAGCGCCTGCGCGCCCACCCAGCCCGCCACGCCCGCCACCACGCCGGCCGCCCCGACCGCCCCCGCCCAGGTCGTCAGCGGCATCGAGACCGACCCCCTCGAGGTGACCGGCGACGTCGTCACCGCCGGCAGCTCGACGGTGTTTCCCCTGGCCGAGCGCCTGGCCGAGCGCTTTCAAGACGAGGGCTATAGCGGCAACATCACCATCGACAGCATCGGCTCGGGCGCCGGCCTGGAGCGCTTTTGCGTGACCGGCGAGACCGACGTGGCCAACGCCAGCCGCGCCATCAAGGCCAGCGAGCGCGAGAGCTGCCAGGCCATCGGCCGCGAGCCGCTCGAGCTGCGCCTGGGCACCGATGCCCTGGCCGTCGTCGTCAGCCGAGACAACGACTTTATCACCACGGCCAGCATCGACGAGCTGGCGGCCATCTTCTCTGACGCCGCCGTCCAGTGGTCCGACGTGAACCCCGCCTGGCCCAACGAGGACATCCAGCGCTTTATCCCCGGCACCGACAGCGGCACCTTTGACTACTTTGTCGAAGAGGTCTTTGCCAAAGACAAGGCCCCGCACCTCAACGCCGCCAACACGCAGCTCAGCGAGGACGACAACGTGCTGGTGCAGGGCGTGCTGGGCAGCCCCTACGCCATCGGCTACTTTGGCTACGCCTACTATGCCGAGAACGCCGACCGCCTCAACGTGCTGGCCATCGAGGGCGTCACCCCCACCAACGCCACCGTCGACGACAACAGCTACCCGCTGTCGCGGCCGCTGTACATGTACACCGATGCGGGCATCCTCAAGGCCAAGCCGCAGGTGGCCAGCTACCTCGACTTTGTGCTGACCCATGTGAACGAAGAGATCGAGAGCGTGGGCTACTTTGCGGCGCCCGCGGCCGCCCTCGACGAGGCCCGCGCTGCCCTGCAGGCGGCCGTCCGCTGACGCCGCAAGACGCTGGGGCGCCGTCGATGGCCGCTGTCGACGGCCCCCACTGGAGTGAGCCGATGATCGCAACGACGGTCCGCAGCCGCGCCAAGGCCGCCAGCGCGCCGCCCGAGGCCGCTGCCCCGCAGCCCGAGCTGCGCCGGCGGCCTCGGGTGGGCGAAAGCCTGATCCAGGCCGTGCTGCTGCTGTGCGGCGTGCTGTCGATGCTCACCACGCTGGGCATCGTCTATGAGCTGGGCAGCGAGTCGCTGCTCTTTTTCACGCGGCAGCAGTGGGTCGAGACCAACAAGGCGCTGGCCGCCGACCTGGCCGCCGACAGCGACACCCTGATGGTGACGGCCACGGGCGGCGAGCTGCAGGTGGGCGACATCATCCGCGCGGGCCACGAGGCGCTGCGCGTGGTGGCGGCCGAGCGGCGCGTGCTGACCGTCGAGCGCGGCGTGCAACACACCACGCCCGCCGCGCACGAGGCCGGCGCCGAGCTGTACAAGGCGCGCCGCGTGACGCTGCGTGAGTTCGTGGGCAAGACCGAGTGGAACCCGCAGATCGGCAAGTTCGGCATCTGGGCGCTGGTGAACGCCACGCTGCTGACCTCGCTCATCGCCCTGGCGGTGGCGCTGCCGGTGGGGCTGGCGGTGGCCATCTATCTGAGCGAGTACGCCAGCGCGCGGGCGCGCCAGGTGCTCAAGCCGCTGCTCGAGGTGCTGGCGGGCGTGCCCACGGTGGTCTACGGCTACTTTGCGCTCACCATGATGACGCCGCTGCTGCGCGCCATCTTTGGGCAGCACACCGTCGAGATCTACAACACCGCCTCGGCCGGCCTGGTGATCGGCATCCTGATCATCCCGCTGGTCAGCTCGATGAGCGAGGACGCCCTGAGCGCCGTGCCGCGCTCGCTGCGCGAGGCGGCCTATGCGCTGGGCGCCACGCGCCTCGAGACGGCCATCGAGGTGGTGCTGCCCGCGGCCCTCTCGGGGGTGGCGGCGGCGTTCATTCTGGCGGCCTCGCGCGCCATCGGCGAGACGATGATCGTGGCCATCGCCGCGGGCGCCGGCGCCAACTTTACTTTCAACCCGTTCCGCGCCGCCGAGACGATGACGGGGCACATCGTGCGCATCTCGGGGGGCGACCTGAGCTATGACTCGCTGGACTATAACAGCCTGTTCGCCATCGGCCTGCTGCTCTTTGGCATGACGCTGAGCCTGAACATCCTCAGCCAGCGCATCGTGCGGCGCTTTCGCGAGGTGTACGAATGAGCCGGCGCCCCGCACAGCCGCTCGACGCCTTTACCACGGCCGACTTTGACCCGCGCCTGACGCGCCGCCGTCGCGTGGGCCGCGCCTGGGCGCTGGCCTTGCAGGCGGCCACGGTGCTGGGCATGGTGGCGCTGCTGGCGCTGCTGCTCACCATCATCAACGACGCCTTTGGGCTGGTGGCCGTCGAGTACGCCGTCGATCCGCGCACGCTGGCCGCCGCGCCGCTCGACGAGCTGGGCCACGACGAGCTGCTGGCCATCTTGCGCGAGCACCTGTCGGCGGGGCTCTATCGCCGCTACAAGGCCGAGCAGCCGTTCGCCCGGCGCAGCGCCGCCGACCTGCGCGCCCTGGTGATGGAGCGCGTGGCCGCCCCGCAGGTGGTGGCTCAGTGGACGCTGTTCGACTCGCTGGCCAACCGCAGCGCCGTGCTGCGCGTTGCCGCCGCCGAGCACCCCCAGGCCCAGGTGCGCATGGCGAGCTGGCTCACGGCGCGCTTTGTCAGCGCGCCCCAGAGCGGCGACCCCATGCGGGCCGGCGTGCGCACCGCCGTGCTGGGCTCGCTGTGGACCGTGGCCATCGCGCTGCTGGCGGCCTTTCCCATCGGCGTGGGCGCGGCCATCTACCTCGAAGAGTACGCCCGCGACCACCTGGTCAACCGCATCATCCAGGTCAACATCAACAACCTGGCCGGCGTGCCGTCGATCATCTATGGCATGCTGGGGCTGGCGGTGTTTGTGCGGCTGCTGGGGCGGCTCACCAGCGGCCTGGCGTTGGGCATGGCCGAGGCCGGCGGCGGCGACGCCACCGCCAACGGTCGCACCGTGCTCTCGGCGGGGCTGACGCTGGGGCTGCTGGTGCTGCCGGTGATCATCATCAACGCCCAAGAGGCGGTGCGCGCCGTGCCGGCCTCGCTGCGCCAGGCCAGCCTGGGCCTGGGCGCCACCCGCTGGCAGACGGTGTGGCACCACGTGCTGCCCGCGGCGCTGCCCGGCATCCTCACGGGCACCATCCTGGCCATCTCGCGGGCCATGGGCGAGACGGCGCCGCTGGTGGTGGTGGGCGCCTCGACCTTTATCACCGTCGACCCCACCGGCCCTTTTAGCAAGTTCACCACGCTGCCCATCCAGATCTACCAATGGACGTCGCGACCGCAGGACGTCTTTCGCAACCTCGCCGCCGCGGCCATCCTGGTGTTGCTGGCCATGCTGCTGAGCCTCAACGCGGTGGCGATCTTGCTGCGCAATCGCTATAGCGGAAAGTAGACCATGAGCGCCAACCCAACCCCCGCAGACAGCCCCTACGCCATCGAGGCGCTGGGCCTCAACGTGTACTATGGCGCCTTTCGCGCCGTCAAAGAGGTCGAGCTGCGCATCCGCCGCCACCAGATCACGGCCATCATCGGGCCGTCGGGCTGCGGCAAGAGCACCGTGCTGCGCGCGTTCAACCGCATGAACGAGCTGGTGCCCACCGCGCGCACCGCGGGCCAGGTGCTGTTCAACGGCGTCGACATCTACGGCCCGGCGGTGGATCCGGTGCGCGTGCGCCAGCGCATCGGCATGGTCTTTCAAAAGCCCAACCCCTTTCCCAAGAGCATCTATGAGAATGTGGCCTGGGGGGCGCGCATCAATGGGTTCAGGGGGGACATGGACGCGCTGGTGTACCAGAGCCTGCAGCAGGCCGCGCTGTGGGACGAGGTCAAAGACAAGCTGCAGCAGAGCGGGCTGTCGCTCTCGGGCGGGCAGCAGCAGCGGCTGTGCATTGCGCGCACCATCGCCGTGCGGCCCGACATCATCCTGATGGACGAGCCGGCCTCGGCGCTGGATCCCATCGCCACGCTGCGCATCGAGCAGTTGATGCAAGAGCTGTCGTCGGCCTATACCATCATCATCGTGACGCACAACATGCAGCAGGCGGCGCGCGTGTCGGACTATACGGCGTTCTTTTCGCTCGACGAGCGCGACCGCAGCGGCGTGCTGATCGAGTATGGCGAGACCGACCGCATGTTCACGCGGCCGCAGAGCAGGGTGACGGCCGACTATATCACCGGGCGGTTCGGCTAGAGGGGCGCCTCGCCGACGCTCAGGCCTTGGGCGGCTTGCGCAGGCGCGGGCCTAAAGGCCCGCGCTAGGTCGCCCGCTGCGCGGGCGCAAGGGGAGACGGGCATAGCACTTGCCGAGGCCGCCAGGCCTCGGACCTAGCCCGGCGGCTTTAGCCCCGGGCCTCTTGCACGGGCACGAGGTCAACGTGCGCCTCGCCTCGCCGAGGCCGCCGGGCCGCTGTCAGCGCCCCCCCTCACCCGCGGCCCAGCGCGACGACCATCTCGGCCACGCCGCGGGCCACGTCGCGGCGCTCGCAGATGCCCGTCACCACGCGCTCGTCGGGCGCCGAGGCGTAGGCCGTGGCCTCGCACGTCAGCAGCACGCGGTCCCACAGCTCCAGGTCCACCCGCGTGGGGATGACCACCTCGTCAGCGCGCCAGGCCAGCGCGGCCAGGCCGAGCTCGCGGTCGCGCACGGCGTTGGCCAGGTCGACGTTGAGGCCGATGCGCCCATCGTGCAGCGCCGCGCTGAGGCGCAGGCCCATGGCCCAGGCGTCGTCGATGGCCTCGGCCTCGGCGTAGGCGCCGCCCGAGCTGACGCGCACGTTGGTGGCGGCCAGCGCGCGCGGCCCGTAGGCGCCGCGGCGCACTTCGTCGTGGGCGCCGATGGTCATCTGCGGCGCGTCGCTCGCGGGCCAGGGCAGCGGCCACAGCGCGCCATCGGGGGCCACCCGCGCCACGCAGCCGCCCAGCCGCAGCAGCGCCAGCACGCCGTCGAGGGCGGGCTGCCCCGCGTGCAGCACGAACAGCGGCAGCGTGCGCGCCAGCGCCGGCTGGCCGTCGTCGCGATAGCGCAGCCCCACCCGCGCGCACAGCTCAGCCAACAGCCAGCCCACGGCGCGCTGCTTCCAGGCCAGCTCCTCGGGGGCGCGCCAGAGGCCCAGCAGCCCCAGCGCATCGGTGCAATAGAGCCGCACCCGCCCGCCGTCGCGGCCCTCGCTGCGCTGCACGCGCACCAGGTGCCAGGGCGGCAGGTCGACCGTCTCCGCGCCCGCCGCGGTCGCATAGCCGCGCGTCAGGGTGACCTCGGCCAGCGGGCGCAGCGGGGCCTCGGGCAGGCGCGGCAGGCCGGGGTTGGCCCACTGGCCGGCGCTATCGAGCAGCGTGAGCGCCAGATCGGACGGTCGATTGGGGTGTTGATGCAGAGTATACTCTATAGCCTCTGTTGGCCCGAAGCGCATGTGCCACACCGGATCGTCGCTATAGGCCCGCGCCGACAGCAGCAGCCGGTCGTTGCCCAGATAGAGGTTCTGCTCGGCGTGGTCAAAGAGCGCGGCCAGGCGCGCGCTGGTGTCGCCGGGCGCCGCCAGCGGCGTCTCGCAGCCATAGTGCGCGCCCTCGCCGTCGAGGCACACGCGCGCCACGGGATAGAGCCAGCTCGCCGCCTCGCCGGTGAGGCTGGCGTCGTGCCGCTCGATCCACGTGGCCACGAGCTGCCCCGCGTCCACGCGGCACAGCGCCGGGTAGCGATAGTCGGCCGCGCCCGCCGGCGTCTGGTCGGCGCCGGGGGCCACGCGGCGCGCCTGGCCGTAGGTGCACGTGGCGGGATCAAAGCTCACCGCGTGGATGCTGCCCTTGATGGTGAACAGCAGCCGGTAGCGCACCGCCCCGCCCGCGTCGGGCTGGTCGTCGTCGGCGTCGCGCACCGCGGCGAGGCCGTGGCCGCCGTTGGTGGTGGGCGCGCTCTGCGTGTAGGGGCCGCTGAGCGCCCCCGTGGCGGGATCGCTGGCGTAGGCGTGCACCTGGTGCTCCTGGCAAAAGAGCCAGCGGCCCGCCGCCGCCACAAAGGCGGTGCGCGACGCGTCGTGCACCAGCAGGGGCGCGCTCCAACAGAGGCCGTCGTCGTCAGAGACCAGGCGGTGGACGCGGTCGCCGGCGCCCACATAGTAGGCGTACCAGCGGCCGGCCCAGTGGGCCAGCGCGCAGTCGCCGTCGGGCAGGGCCACGCCCACGCCGATGCGCGCCCAGGTGGTCCAGGCGTCGCCGGGGAAGATGGTCGACGCGATGCGCGCCAGCCAGAGGTCGCCGTTGGCGTCGGTCTTGAGGCGCAGCATCCACGCGCCCGAGCTGGCCTGGGCCACCAAGGGCGTGTCGGGGCGGGCGGGCTGCCAGTCGAGCCGGCGCCAGTGCAGGCGACGATCGCGCACGGTGACGCGGGCCAGGGGCGCGCCGTTCCAGGCCGTGCCCGCGGCGCGCAGGGTCGACGAGATCTCGCGCATGGTGCGCTCCTTTCGTTGGGGGGATGGGGCTGACACACGGCTGGGCGCAGGCGCAGGGGGATTCACGCATGATCCTCGCCGGGGCCGCCCGACCCTAAAGGGGCGGCGCCGCAGACGGCGACTATGTCGCCCGCTACGCGGCCGCAAGGGATGCGCGCGATCCTTGCCGGGGCCGTAGGCCCCGGACATAGCCCGGTGGCACCGGCGCTCGCGCGGCCGCCGGGCCGCCCGACCCCAAGGGGCGGCGCCGATGACGGCGATTCGCCCGCTGCGCGGCCGCAGGGGATGCGCGCATCCTCGCCGGGCCGTAGGCCCCGGACCTAGCCCGGTGGCTTTAGCCCCGGGCCTCTCGCGCGGCCGCCGGGGCCGCCCGACCTAAAGGGGCGGCGCCGATGACGGCGACTATGTCGCCCGCTGCGCGGGCGCAAGGATGCGCGCATCCCTCTCGCCGGGGCCGTAGGCCCCGGGCCCTGGCCCGGTGGCCTTAGCCCCGAGCCTCTCGCGCGGCCGCAAGGCCGCCCGACCCTAAAGGGGCGGCGCCGATGACGGCGACTATGTCGCCCGCTGCGCGGGCGCAAGGGGATGCGCGCATGGCCCTCGCCGGGGCCGCCAGGCCCCGGACCTGGCCCGGTGGCCTTAGCCCCGGGCCTCTTGCGCGGCCGCAAGGCCGCCCGACCCCAAAGGGGCGGCGCCGATGACGGCGATCATGTCGCCCGCGCCGGCAGCGCCAGCACGCTCAGCGTCGTCGACGTGGTCTGCGTGGCGTCGCCGCCAAAGTAAAAGTGGTAGCGCGGCCGAAACGTATAGCTGCCCGCCGGGTAGACCTCGGGCGTGGCGAAGCAGAGCGGCAGCGCGTACCACTTGCCGGCCGCGGCATAGCCCAACAGCGCCAGCGGCGGCAGCGCGGCGCCGTTGAGCTCTACCTGCACATAGCCCAGCGGCGCGCGCAGCGTGGCGCTGTTCCAGTTGGTCACCTGCCAGACCCAAAAGCGCGCCGCCGCCACCGTCTGCAGCGTCACCGCCACGCTGGGGTGCGGCAGCTCGTCATCGGCCGCCGTCGACTTGAGCGCCGCGTTGCCGCTCTCGAACGCCACGCCGCTGCTGGGCCACACACCCGCGCCCGCCAGCGGCGCCACCGCCAGCGCCGTGGCGTCATCCCACAAGATGACCGCCAGCGTTTGGCCGGGCTGAGCCAGCTCGGCGGGGCAATCGCGGGCCACGGGCACCTCATCGAGCAGCGCGCCGGGGCTCTGCTCGGGGCGCACCGCCACGGCGTGCTGGGCGGCGTCATACAGCTCGACCGTGCCACGGATGATCTGCACGCTACACCTCCACATCCCAGGCCACCAGCGGATCGGCCTGCAGCCGGCGCCGCGCGGCGAGCTGGCGCAGCAACCGTTCAAAGCGCTCGCGGCGCTCGCGGGCCCAGCGCGCCAGTTGATCGGGCGTGGTGTGGGCCACGGTGACGGCGCCGGTGCGCGCCAGCGCGAGCTGTTCGGCGGCCGCGGCGGTGGCCCCCAACACCAGCAGCGCCTGCCCCGTCTGGCCGAGGGTGGTGGCGGTGGCGAGGTCCAGCCCGTCGATGGCGTGAGGCCGCGTGTAGCACACCCGCGCCACCTGCACGCCGTCGGCGGGCTGCTCGCTGGCCAGCAGCAGCGTGGCGTCGTCGAGCCAGCGCCAGCCGGGCCGCAACGGCGGCTGCGTGCCGCTGGCGTCGTAGGGAAACCACACATCGGTGACATCCAGCACCTCGCCCAGCGCGGTCAGGTCGAGCGTGCGGGCGCCGGCCGCGGGCGCCAGGGTGGCCACCTGCGGCCAGGGCGCCGCCAGATCGATCTCGTGCAGCGCGCGCCGCAGATGGGCGGTCAGCTCGTCGGTCGTCCAGATGGCATGGCTGCCGTCGTGTAGCTCGGCGGCCATCCGGTCGAGCAGGACGGTGAGGGTCGACATGAGCACTGCTCCTTTCATCGTTCGTCGCCCACGCGCCGTGCGCGTGGGCGGCGTTAGCCTGGGGGCGCTGGTCGACGAGCGGCGCCTGCCGCGCCGGCCCCGCGCCCTGTTGGACGGCCCTGCCCTGCAGGTCTATCATGGCCGCAACCCGCGACAGCCAGAGGAGCTGCCATGACCCGTGATCCCATCGTCCCGCTGCTGATCGGGCTGACGCTCAGCGGCGACCTGCGCCGCGACGTGCCGGCCTTTTTGGCGTTGCATGGCGGCGACAAGCAGGGCCACAGCGCCGCCGTGGCCGCCGAGGCGCGCCGGTTGGCCGAGCGCCATGGCGTCGACGCCGACCGCGCCGAGGCCGCCGGCTGGCTGCACGATATCAGCGGCGTGTGGCCCACGCCGCAGCGGCTGGCCGTGGCCCGCCGGCTGGACCTGCCGGTGTTGCCCGAGGAAGAGGCCTTTCCGCTGGTGTTGCACCAAAAGCTGTCGGTGGTGGTGGCGCAGCGGGCCTTTGGGGTGGCCGATGCCGGCGTGCTCGACGCCATCGGCTGCCACACCACGCTGCGGCCCGCGGCCACGCCGCTCGATATGGCGGTGTTCGTGGCCGACAAGCTGGCGTGGGATCAGGCGGACGCCCCGCCCTATGCCGCGGCGGTGCGGGCCGGCCTCGAGCGCTCGCTGGCGCACGGGGCCTATGCCTTTCTCGACTGGCAGTGGCAGCAGCGGCAGCGGCTGGGCGTGGTGCACCCGTGGATGCGCGCCGCGTACGAGGACCTGCGCGCGCTCCTGGCGGGGTAGCAGGCCGAGGGGCGGGCGCCATCGCCCACACGGGCAAGTCACGCCGCGGCTTGACCGCGCCCGGCGCCAGGTCGATAATCCGCCTGATGATCCCCGGGGCGCTCTCGGCTGGCGAGCTCGATGCGGCCAGCGCCTATGTGCGCCGCCACGGCGACGACCTGGCGCAGGCCCGGCTGCGCTGCGCCCTGGGCGAGCCGTTGCTGCCCGCCGACGCCGAGCGCGTACTGGCCGCCTATCAGTTCGTCGACGGCAGTTGGGACTATGCCGCGCAGGGCGCGGAGCGCATCGGGTCGCTCGGTGGCACGATTCACTGCCTGCGCTGGGTGCGCGAGCTGGGCCTGGCCCGCAGCGCGCCGCTGGCCGATAGCGCCCTGCTGACGCGCACGCTCTCCTTCCTCGCGGCCGTGCAAGACGCCGACGGCTCCTTTTACGAGACGCCCGCCAAGCTCGCCCACTCGCCCCAGCCCTGGCTGCAGGTCGACACGCTCCTCGACCGCTTTTTCCTTACCGCAGCGGCGCCCCTGCGCCTCGCTGCGCTGGGGCGCGCCGCACATCCGCTGGTGCGGCCGGCGCTGGCCTGGCTGAGCGCCCGCTGGCACGACTGGCGCCTGGTGACCGGCACCTGGTACAGCCTGTGGGCGCTGCTCGGCCTGCACCGCGCCGGCCTCGGCCCCGACGAGGCGCTGCACCAACGCTGTGTGGCCGCCGCCCTGGCCTGGCTGCCCGAGGTCGACGCCCAGCCGCTCACCTGGTTGCTCGACGCCCTGCTGGCGCCCGGCGGCGTCGCCGGCAGCCTCGCCGCCGACGAGCCGCTGGTGTCGGCGGCGCTCGACCGGCTGTGGACGCTGCGCGGGCCGTTGGGCTGGCCCGCCGACGCGCCCGATGTCGAGACCACCGTCACAGCGCTGCGGCTGTGGCGCGCTGTCGCGGGCCGCTGGCGCCAGCGGCTGTAGCCGCCGAGGGGCGGGCGCCAGCGCCTGCCCCTCAACCCCGCGGCGTCAGCGCGCCTCGGAAGGCGTCAGCGCACCTCGGAAGGCGTCAGCGCGCCTCGAGCAGGCAGGCGTCGAAGCGCCCCTCGAGCGCCTCGAGCTGCGCCGCCGCCCGCGGTTGCGCCACGGCGCGGTCATAGCCCAGCACCGACAGCAACGCCAACAGCAACGCCACCAACACCTGGCGCACCACCTCTTGCGTGCGCGGGTCGCGCCACACCCCGCGCAGCCACTCCATCGCTGCCACCCTACACCTCCTTGCTCTGTGCGCTGCGGCGCAGGGGGCGAATTCCGCCCCCAGGTGCGCCGTTGCCTCCGGTTTTGTGCTATCATCGGGCCAGACGGGTGCTGCATGACGCACCCCAGGGAGCCATCGATGAGCGACCACACCACGCCCGCCCCGCCCGAGCCCACCCCCACGCCACCAGACCGCGGCAGACGCCGCGCCGCCCAGGCCGCCGAGGCCGAGCACGCGCTGCGGGTGGTCATCGACGCCCGCAAAGACGTGCGGCGCGCCGTGGCCGTGTTGATGGGGCTGCTGGCCGCATTGATCGTCGTGGTCATCCTCGGCATCACCTTTGCCACCTGGCTCATCCAGCGCGTGGCGGGGGCCAGCTCGACCATGTCGTTGACGCTGATGCTGATCATCGGCGTGAGCGCGCTGCTGGCGGTGTTGGGCGGGCTGGTGGCCATCTTTGCCGTGCTGGGCCTGGCCCAGCCTGGCTATTCGCTGGGCCTGCCCGAGGGCAGCGTGCGCGCCGTCATCGCCCTGGCGCTGATCCTGATCTTTAGCATCCAGGCGGTCTATCTGTATGGCGACCTGGGCGGCCAGCAGACCTATCGCTCGACGGGGCTGACGCAGGCCGAGTATGCCGCGCTGCCGCCCGAGCGGATCGTGGCGGTGACGGCCACGGGCACCGGCGCGGCGCGCAGCTATGACGTGACCCTGCGCCCCGACAAGCCCGAGGCCGCGGTCGACCTGGCCCAGCAGATCCTGACCACCGTGTCGACGCTGGTGGTGGCGGTGGCGGGCTTTTACTTTGGCACGCGCTCGGTGCTGGCCGCCCACGGCGACCGCCGCGGCGCCGAGCCGCTGATCCGCAAGGTGGAGCCCGCCCAGGGCGCAGCGGGCAGCGACCTGGCGCTGGCCATCGTCGGGCGGGGGTTTGGCCAGGCCGAGGCCGTGCGGCTGGCGCGGGGCGACCGCGTGCTCAACGCCGACAACGTCATGTCGGGCGCCGAGCGCGTGACCGCCACGCTGCACCTGCCCGCCGACGCCGAGCCGGGCGCCTGGGCGGTCGAGGTGGCCTTTGGCGACGGCGCCCGTGATCGCCTGGACGACGCGTTTACGGTGACGGCCGCCCGGTAGCGCCGGCGGCGCAGTAGCGCCGGCGGCGCAGTAGCGCCGGCGGCGCGACCAGGTTGGGCGTGGAATGGAGTGGCCATGGACGGTGCAGGTCGGCCCGCGTCGCTCGAGGGGCGGTGGGACATCCTCTATCGCGATTACCCCGAGGTGTACGACGCCTTTGCGCGCATCCCCAAGCGCCCCGATCCGCTGACGGTGATCAACGAGCGCTTTGGCTTCAGGGGGCAGGTGATCGTGGACGTGGGCGCGGGCACGGGGCTATCGACCTTTGCGCTGGCCCGCTGGGCGGCGCTGGTGATCGGCATCGAGCCCGAGGACGCGATGCGGGCCGTGGCCGAGCGCGAGGCCAGCCGCCTGGGGCTGGGCAACGTCCGCTTTGAGCGCGGCGATGGCGAGCACATTCCGCTGGCCGACGGCCTGGCCGACGCGGCCGTGGGCATCACCCAGGCCAACGGCGACCCGCGCCGCGTGTGCGCCGAGATGGCGCGCGTGGTGCGCGCCGGCGGCCTGGTGTTGCACTGCGACGTGGCCCCCGGCTGGTATGGCGGCGAGTTCGAGCCCATCATCACGGGCCGGCCGAGGGACGAGTCGCTCAACCCGCTGTGGCCCGGCGACATCTTGCCCGCGCTGGGGTACGACTATTTCGACCTCTACACCGACCAGGACTATGACAGCGTCGAGCAGATGGTGCGCACCTATGGCTTTATCCACGGGCAGCGCATCAGCGACCACATCCGCGCGCACGGCATCACCACGGTGCGCTGGAAGTGGCGCATCCACTGGAAGCGCGTGGCGCGCGCGGGGTGAGCGGCCGCCCCGCGCGTTGGCCGTAGCCGGCGCTACGCGCGGGCTACGGCGTCGTCGGCTCGCCGAGGCGCTGCCACATCCGCCCGACCACGATCAGCACCAGCGCGACGACCCACTCGGCCACGATCAGGGCCTCGAACTGGCTCAGCGCGCTCCGAGCCGCGGTGACCGGCAAAAAGATGCCGACGGCGTTCGCCCCGGCGTGCAGCAGCATCACCAGGAACACGCTGCGCTTGCTGCGGTTGTAGAGCCAGGTGAAGGCGATCGCGACCGCGAGCACGTTCAGGATGTACCAGCCAAAGGGGTACTGCGCGGCGCTCTGTGACGACGCCGGCACGTAAAAGAGCGGCAGGTGCCACAGGGCCCACAGCAGGCCGATCACGATGCTGGCCACCAGCGGGCTGAGCCGCTCTTGCAGGCGCGGCAGGGCAAAGCCCCGCCAGCCCGGCTCCTCTTGGCCGCCCCCCACCAGGAGCACCATCAGGAACGAGGGGATGTAGGCGTAGGCCGGCGGCAGGGCCCAGCCGGCCGGCGTCTCGCCGCCCAGCAGCCGGTACAGGGCCGAGGCCGCGGCCGCCAGCAGCAGGGGCAGCCCCAGCGCAAAGACATAGGGCAGCACGCCCACGCGCACGCGGACGATGGCCCGCGCCCAGGCGCGCACGCCCTCGCGGCCCGACACGATGGCGGTCACCAGCCACGCCGCCAGCAGGGGGCCAAACGCGCCGGCCATGATGACCAGCACAGCGCTGGGCGACGTCGCGCGACGGATGACCAGCGGCGACCAGACGAGCCAGGAGATGGCGAATGTCAGCACGTAGAACGACACCAGGGGACGACGTTTGATCAGCGAGGAGATGGCGCGCATGGGTGCTGCCTCCGTGTGGCTATGGTCGCGCCCGCCTGAGACGCGGCCGACATGCGGGCGCCGTCGCAGGTCGGCGACGAGTCGCCCACACTGGTCCAACACAGCCGTATGCTAGATCGGTTGCATGCGCCGCGCAAGCCCCGCTCGACGCCGCTCGCCGCTGTGGCGCGGAGGCGACCCGTGGGCCGCCTCCGCGGCGTGTGCGGTGGCCGCTAGCCGTCGGCCACGATGGCCTTGTACAGCGCGCGGTAGTCGCCGATGCCCACGGCATAGACAAAGCGCACCTTGATGCGCAGCTCGTCGTGGGTGAACATGCTGCCCGCCGACGGGCTGTCGGCCACGAACAGCTCGGGCGCGCGCCCAAAGCGGTAGCCGATGCACACGCCCGCCAGGTCGGCGGGATCGGCGGCGGCCACCCAGTCGCTGGCATCGGTCCAGTCGGGCACCGTGATGACGCTATGGTTGAGCTGCTCGATGGCGCGGGTGTTGCCGGCGCGCCCTGGCTCGAGCGCGGTGGTGAACAGGCCGACGGCCGTCTTTTGCAGCTCGATGGGCACCAGGCAGTAGGCGGGCTGGATGCCCAGCCGCCTGTTCGAGAGCGGCTCGGTCTGCGTGAACATGGCCTGCACGGCCGCGTCCCAACTGGTGGCGTCGAGGGCCGTCGAGCCCAGGTTGTCGTGCGCCTGGCTGAACAGGTAGGCCTCGTCGGCCAGCGCGACGCCGGCGCCGCTGTTGGCGGTGAACAGGCCGGCCACCGCGGCCGACAGGGTGCGATAGGCCGCCAGCCCCAGCCGCTGGGGAATGGCCCGCACCGCGGCCACGTCGTCGCGGTCGATCATCTCCAGCGTCAGCCCGATAAAGTTGCCCTTTTTCACAAAGGCGCTGGTCTCGGCCACGTCGCCCCAGGTCTTTTCGACGTAGGGGTCGCCCTCGGCCACCGTGTCCAGGTCGCTGAACCCGCCCACGGTGATCCAGCGCACGTCGTTGAGCGTGGTGAAATCTTCCTGGTGGGCGATGGGCCGCCACCAGTGCTCGCGCTGCTCATAGGCGTGCAGCAGCGCCTTGTTGAGCACGTTGGCCGTCACGGCGGCCATGGTGGTGGTGGTGGCGTTGGCCAGGGCCACGCGCTCGCCGCGGAAGAGGCCGGTGCGCTCCCAGTCGCCGGTGAGGCGGTCGTAGAGCTCGCGGATGCCGGTGAGGCGCTCGGCGTCGCGGTGCGCGGCGGTCTGAGGCAGGCCCAGCAGGCGCTCAAAGGCGAGCGTGAGCCGGTCGAGGCCCGTGCGCATCTGGCTGACGCGCCCCAGCCCGCTGATGCTGGCCTGCGCGCGGGCCTCGGCCCAGGCGCTCTGCAGCGCGGCGATGCGCCCGCGGACGGCCTCGGGCTGGCCGCCGCCGGCGTACTCGTGCCTGACGTGCTGCGCCAGGGCCTCGGGCAGCCGCGCGGCGCGCAACTGCGCCTCGACATACTCGGCGATGGGGATCAGCACCGCCGCCTCGAGGGGCGTCAACGCGGCCGTGGCCGCCGGCGGCAGGCTGTGGGGGCCGTCGCCGTTGCCGTCGACCGCGACGGGCGCGTCGGGCGCGTCGTCGGGCGACTGGGCGGCCTGCAGCCGCTGCAGGGCCGCGTCGGTGGGCAGGGTGGATCGCTGCTCGCTCATGACATGCTCCTTCCGTTGCTCGATCGGTTGCACGAACCGGCCACCGGCGGCCGGGTTCATCACCACGTCGACACTGTTGACGCGCACGATGCGCCGCACCGGCAACGCCAGGCCGCGGGGCGTCTGCGCCTCGGGCCTTGGCGTCTGCGCCTCGGGCGCGCGCTCGAGCCACAGGTCGGCCGAGAGGCCAAACCAGTCGGCGTCGCCCAGGCGACGGGCCAGGTCGGCCAGCCAGGCGTGGGCGGGCAACAGGGCCACGCGGCCGCGCAGCAGGCCCAGGCGGCCGTCCCAGCGGGCCGCGACGATGCGGCCGGCCAGGTCGCGCACCGAGCGGCCGCCGGGGCGGGCCTCTTCGGCGGGCAGCGCGTGGTCGATATAGACGGGCCGCCCGGCAAAGAGGGGCGCGGCGTTGGCCAGCGCCTGGCCGTCGAACAGCAGGCCGTTGGCGGGGCCGGCGGCCAGCAGCACCACGTCCCACAGGTGGGGCGCGGCATCCTGGTCGGCGGGCGGCACGGGCGGGTCGGCGTGCGGCGCGAGCTGGGCGCGGGCCAGGGCGGCGCGGGCCACGGGCACGCGCGCGCGGTGGTAACGTCGATATGGGGGCATGGCGGCTCCTTTGCGGTGTGGGTGGGGGCGGGCGCGCCGGCCTGCCCCGGGGTGGATGCGGGCGCGGGCGCAACGGGACGGGAGTCTTACGCCAGCGGATGGGCGTCACCCACAGGCACCCGGGGTGCGAGGGGCGCGGCCCTAAAGGCCCGGCGCCGCTGACGGCGGCTATGTCCGAGGTCTGCGGCCTCGGCGAGACAGCCGCGCTCGCCTTCCGCCCGCGACAGCGGACGACCTGGTGTCACCGGCGCCTAAAGCCGCTGGCACGGTTTGGGGCGCTTACAGGCCCGGGGCTAAAGCCACCGGGCTATGTCGCCCGCTACGCGGGCGCAAGGGGATTCGCGCATGATGCTTACCGGGGCCGCCAGGCCCCGGACGGCGTCAGCGCCGCTAGCCCGCGTCCAGCGCGTGGGCCAGCACCGATTCGAACGCGACCTGCACCTCGATGTCGCCCTGGCCCGCGCGCCGCGCCGCCTGGCGGATGACGTCCTCGACCAGCGCGGCAAACTGCCGTTGCCGCTGGGCATAGTGGCGCAGCGTGGCGGTGCCCATCTCGCGGGCGGTGGCGCGCGTGGCGGTGTCGCCCTCGGCCAGATAGTGCAGCGGAATGCCCGCCCCCGCGGCGATCATCAGCCGCATGGCGCGCCCGTCGGCCTCGACGCTGTCGGCATCGATGCGCGGCTGGATGGCTTCCCAGCGCTCGGCGGCGTCGGTGATGACGATCGACCCCGGCCGCGGCGGGCGGCTGTACTGGGCGCGGCGCGCCTCGAGCTGCCCGGGCAGCGGGTTCTCGACCGACACGTGCCACAGATAGGCGCCCTTGTAGCGGTTGATGCGCACGCGGTCCTCGAGCCACAGGTCGTAGCGCTCGAGCCAGGTGGCCACCTGGGCCAGATCAGACACGCCGCGCAGCGCCCCTACGGGCCGGTTGAGGCCATAGTGCAGCATGACGGCATCGGCGCCGGCCAGCGCGGGCTCGCCGGCGAGCTCGGCCGCGGGGTCGACGCCGCCGGCCAGCGCCTCGACGGCGCCCGCGGCGGGCCAGTAGCGGCCCTCGGGCGTGTCGGTGAGCTGGTGATAGCGCAGCTCGCGCTCCAGGTCGTCGGCGTCGGCCTCGACGGCGTCGATCAGCAGCGCGGGCACCAGCCGCACGTAGGACATGCCGTCGACGGGGTTGCGCGAGAGGGCCACGAACAGCTCGCCCGAGCGGCTCCACTCGCGGCACCAGTCGTGCAGGCGCGCGTCCATGCGGTTCAGCGGGTGCTGCCAAAAGCGGCGCGCAAAGGGGTGGCCGCTGACGGTGGCGCCGCTGCCGATGACAAAGTCGGCGGTGAGCGCCAGCAGGCGCGCGGCCAGCGGGTTGGTGGCGCAGGCGGCGTGGATGCGCTCCAGTTCGGCGCGGTGCTCGTGCCAGGGGCGGTCGAGCGCGCTGGCCCCGGTCAGCGGGCGGTAGACGGGGTCGTCGTCGGGCGCAATGGCGAACGAACGGCGCTCGGGCGCCGGCCGGCGGCGGCGAAAGAGGGGCATGGGCGGCCTCCGTGGGGTGAGCTGGGGTCTGCTGGCTATCACGGGGCAGAGCGGCGGGTGTGAGGCGGGACGAAAGGGGGCGCGCCCATGGGCGGCGACCGCCCCGCTCGCGGGCCACGGCGGCGACGCGGGGCACAGGCGGGCCGCGTCAGGCGCTAACGCAGGGTGAATGGGCTTGCGCCGCCAGCGATTCCGTGTATAATTCCATGGTCAATTCGGACATCGACAACAGGCAGGCATCGGCATCGTGAACCACGCGCCTCTCTCGCCCACCCGCCATGGGGCGGGCTTTGGTGAACAGGGTCCCCCATAGTAGCAGGCCGCAACCGGTCTGCAGTTGGGGTTTGCCCACCTGCACCACACTCTAGAGCGCGGCCTGGCCGCGCTCTGTGCATTCACCCGAGAGAGGCGCACCATGATCATGCATTGGATCGACGCCTTGAGCCTGCCCGCCGCCATGGCGCTGGGCGTGGGCGCGCTGGCGTTGCTGGTGTTGAGCGCCGACCTGGCCGTGGGCAGGTTGGTGGCGCTGGCCGAGTACCTGCGGCTCTCATCGACCTTCATGGGGATGACCGTCGTCTCGCTGGCCACGTCCATCCCCGAGATCACCGCCCACCTGACCGCTTCGGGGGGCATCCTGGCCGGCACGCTCGACTACCAGGTCGGCTCGGCCATCGTGCTGGGCTCGAACATCGGCTCTGACGTGGTGCAGCAGACGCTCATCCTCGGGCTGGTGGTGCTGATGGTGGGCTCGCTGCGCTTTCGACGCTACTTTATCTGGAAGAGCCTCGTGCCCATGATCGCCTCGGCCCTGTTGTGCCTGCTGCTGGGGATGAACGGCGGCTATTCGCGGCTCGATGGCGCCCTGCTGTTTGGCGCCTTTGTGGGCTACACCTACTACCTGTACGCGGACGAGCGCAAGCACTTTGGCCCCGCCCCCGCAGCCGACGGACAGGACGCCCCGGCCATCACCACGCGCCGCCAGGCCTGGATGGCCGCCGGCGTCACGCTCGGCGCCATTGCGATCACGGTGCTCTCGGCGCAGGCCGTGCTGGGCGTCACCGAGCAGGTGGTGGCGGCCACGGGCATCGGCGGTTCGTTGATCGGCGTGCTCACCCTCGGCGTGGCCTCGGCGCTGCCCGAGCTCACCACGGCGCTGGCCGGCGCCCGCAAGAACGACCACGGCATCTCGCTGGGCACGCTGGTGGGCAGCAACATCACCAACCCGCTGGTGGGCATCGGCCTGGGCGCGGTCGTGTCGACCTATGCGGCGCCGCGGCCTTTTTTGGTGTGGGACCTGCCCTGGCAGGCCCTGGGCGGGGCGGCGCTGCTGGGCTATCTCTTGCGCAACGAGGGGCGGCTGAGCCGGCGCGGCGCGGTGCTGCTGATCGGCCTGTATGCCGCCTACATCGGCCTGCGGGTGGCGTTTTTCGCCAGCGACTGAGGCGCGGGCTGGCGGCGGAAGAGGGGGGGCGTTCAGGGCAGGCGATAGACGCGAATGGTGGGCGCGCCGCTGTCGAACAGGGCCAGCTCGTCGAGCGCGGCGAGCAGCGCGTCATACTGCGCGATCTCGGGGCCATAGCGCTGCGGGTCGTCGTAAAAGCGGCCGTACATCCCCGCGCTCGCGATGACATACTCCACGCCCTGCTCGGCGTACCAGGCGTAGGGGTGGTCGATCAGCCGCCGCACGCCCAGCACGCGGTAGCGCGTCGGATCGACAAAGGGGCTGTAGGCTTCGAGCGCGACGTGCGCCCCGGGCGGCAGTTGCGCTTCGAGCCAGGTGCGGGCCAGCTCGCGGTTGTCGCTGGCGAACGACCGCCGCGCCTCGACGACGGTGCGCGTGGCCGGCCAGGCCAGCGTCACCACAGCGACGGCCACCAGCAGCGCGCTCAGCGCCAGCCGCGGCCCCCGTCGGCGTAGGCGCGTGCGCTGCCCCCACAGCCAGGCCAGCCCCCAACTCGCCAGCAGCGCCGCAAAGGGCGTCAGCGGGAGCAGCGTGCGGTCGTTTCTGACGACGAACGACGCGATGAACGCGAAATAGCCCAGCGGAAAGCTGGCCAGCAGCGCCGTGCGGCGCCAGTCGGTGCGCAGGCCAGCGGCCAGGCCCAGCAGGGCCAGCAGATAGAGCGGCGCCGCCGTGTGCCACATATAGCCCAGATACCAGGCCAGCGTGTTGCCCTCCATGCCCGCGTGGCCGCTGGCATAGTGGCGGCCCTCGTAGCGCACCGCCTCGAGGAAGGGGCGCCAGTCGAGCAGCGCAAAGGGCGTGCCCCCCAAGAAGCCCAGCGCGCAGCAGCCCAGCGCCAGATAGAGGCGGCGGTCGGCAAGGGCGCGCGGGCCCAGGCGCAGCAACGCGGCGGCCAGCAGGGGCAGCGCGATCAGCACGCCGTTGTACTTGGTCGAGGCCGTGAGCCCGACGCACAGGCCGGCCAGCGCATAGTGCCAGGCGCGGCCAAGCCGGTAGACCCACGCGGTGGCCAGAAACGCCGCCAGCGCCACAAAGGTCAGCAGCGTGTCGGGCGTGATGGTGCGGCTGTGCGACACCGTGGTGGGCAGGATGGCCGTCAGCGCCGCGGCCAGCAGCCCCACGTCGCGCCGGCCCCACAACTGCTGGGCGACGACATAGACGAGCCCGACGGTGGCCACGCCAAAGAACACCGCCACGGCGCGGCCCAGCACGATCACCCAGGGCGTGGGCGCATAGGTGACGCCCATGGTCAGCGTGACCGGCAGCGCGAGGTCAGCGGGCGTGTCGAACCGGCCCAACGCCCACCCGCCCACAAAGGCGACGCCATAGACGACGGTGTTGACGTAGAAAAAGAGCGAGGGGTAGTTGAAAAAGCCCGGATGCGGATGGCAGCGGCGCAGCATGTCGAGGCTGAGGGTGACATAGAGCGGCTCGTCGGCGTGGTAGACGTAGGGCAGCCCAAAGCCCAGCCCCCACAGGCGCAGGGCCAACGCCGCGAGCAGGGTGATCGCCAAGAGCAGGCCAACGCGGAGCGTGCGCACGTCTCCCCCCGAGGGTGCGACCTGGCAAGAGTCTAGTCACAGTGTGGGGATTGCGCCAGTGAGGGGACGATGGCGGCGCTGGCGAGCCAACTGGCGCCGGTGCGCGCCGGTGGGTGTGCTGGCGATCACGGGGCAGGGCGGCGGGTGTGAAGGGGCGAACTCACACGACTGCGCTCATCGAGCACTGGACAGACGCAGTTCGTTATGTGTATAATTACGGTGGATTTTGAGGCGGCTTCACGCGGAGGGAGTACCTAGGTGCGAGATGGACGAGAGCATCAACGCTGTTCTGGACAGCGTGAGACCGGGAGGAGGCACTGCCCCTAGCACCCTGGGTGAGGAACGCCGTGGTGATGGACCGCATGGTACGGCCGCTGGCGAGCACTGGCAGCTTTCCAGAGCTCCTGGCGCGCAGCGCTACCGCCCTGCCGCCGGCGACAGGAGCACAGTAGTACCAACGGCCTGGGGCGGACGTGCGCCCTGGCGAGGAGTGAGATGACCAGGAAAGCGATCGCGATCATCTGTATGTGGCTGGCTTTGCTCATGGGCTCGTGCTCACCCACTCCTGCGCAGTCGGATGGGAGCACACTTCCTGGGCCGACCGCCACGTCGCAGCGAACTGTGCAACCAAGGCCGACCGTCACACACACCCTGGCGCCGTCTCGGACATCGACGCTCACAAAGACGTCAACCGAGCCTGTGCGCACTCCCACCCCCACGATGGGCACGGTCGGGCAGCAACCGACCAGCGCGCCTACTGCCGCCACGCCAGCCCCCGCTCTGGCGTATGTGGCTGACGTCACCATCACGGACGGTATGGTTCTTGCTGCTGGCGCTGCTTTCGTCAAGACATGGCGGTTGCGCAATCCCGGGCCTGGCGCTTGGCCTGAGGACGCGATGCTGTGCTACGTCGATGGGGCGAGTCTGGGCACTGTGACATCAGTCGAGTTGCCCACTGTTGGCGCAGATGAAGAGTGCGAGGTCTCGGTCGAGATGCTTGCGCCCAAGACGCCCGGAGAGTACGCCACATACTGGCAGCTATGCAGGGATGGCGGGTTCTATGGCCCCAGGTTGTATGCATCGATCGTGGTGCCCACAGCAGTGCCGGTCGTGGCTCCGACCATCGCTCAGCGCGCAGCGCCTATTGCACCAGTTCAGCCGCGTGCCTGCTGCAGGTACTGCACAAAGGGCAAGGCCTGCGGCGACGGCTGCATCGCTGCCAACAAGGCCTGTCACCTACCGCCTGGCTGTGCCTGTAACCGATAGGGTACGACCAGGTCTCGTTCGGTCAACGCCGCTCGCGGCGGCATCTCGGTATCGGAATGCTTACCGAAGCCATGCGAACACGAGCAGCGCCATGGCTGACGCCACGACGGCGACTGTCGCGGTACGTAGCAGGCACCCACCAGCCGTGACCATCCGCCCCAACTTGCGCTGCCGGCCGCTGCGCGTCGTAGGGATGCCGGTCGCTCGAGCGAACCTGTACTTGGCTCGCGATATGCCTGTCGCTCGTCGCCACGAGAACGACAGCCCCGGTATTCCTGTGTTCGTCCTTCTCCGTCTCGTCATCGTCGCCTCCATCGTCGCGCCGTACTGCGTCGCACATTCACTTTGCTTCAGGCATATTCATTGTACACCAACGCCGCGACACGCACACGCCGCCTCTCGCCGCTTGAGCAACGCCGCCCCCCTCTCGCCGCGCCACAGCCGCCTCGCCCCCAGACCCATTTGCTCTGGAAACCCATTCGCACGTATCATAGGCGCAGTATCGACGGCTGGCCGCGGGCCAGCGCCTAGTGAGTGGAGGGAGCACACATGCCCAGCGTCAAGGGAACCCAGACCGAGAAGCACCTGTTGGCCGCCTTTGCCGGCGAGTCGCAGGCGCGCAATCGCTACACCTTTTTCGCCTCGGTGGCGCGCAAAGAGGGCTATGAGCAGATCGCAGCCATCTTTACCGACACGGCCAACAACGAAAAAGAGCACGCCGAGATGTTCTTCAAGCTGCTCGAGGGCGGCGACGTCGAGATCACCGCGGCCTACCCCGCCGGCGTGATCGGCACCACCGCCGAGAACCTCAAGGCCGCCGCGGCCGGCGAGCATCTGGAATGGACCACGCTGTATGCCGATTTCGCGCGCGTGGCCCGCGAAGAGGGGCTGCGCAACGTCGAGGTGGTCTTCCGCGAGATCGCCGACGTGGAAGAGGAGCACGAGAAGCGCTATCTCAAGCTGCTCGACAACGTGCTCAACGGCACGGTGTTTGAGCGCGACGAGGTGGTGCGCTGGCGCTGCCGCAACTGCGGCTATGTGCACGAGGGCAAGTCGGCGCCCAACGTGTGCCCCGCCTGCCTGCACGCTCAGGCCTATTACGAGCTGCTGGCCGAGAACTATTAGCCGCTAGACCAGGGCGCTGCGCGGCCGCGATGGCTGCGCGGCGCCCTGCTTTTGTGGCGCTGGGGCCGCTGCGGTGGCCGAGGGGTGGACAGCGCGCCCGAGGTCAGGGTGAGGGCGAGAGACATACTTGACATGCTTACCGCATTATCATATCATACGGTCATACCATCGATAAGAATGGGTGCAGTAGCAATGACAGCACAGAAGGTCACGATCACCATGGCGGCCGAGCTGCTGGCCTATGCCGATAGAGAGGCGCGACGTTTGCAGATCAGCCGCAGTCAGTTCATCGGAGAGGCGGTCGCTGCACAGAAGGCGAGCGAGGAAGCAGCGCTGGCCGCCGAGGGCTATGCCTTTTACGCTGCTGAGGCCGCCGAGTTCGCAGATGCCAGCTCCGAGGCGAATGCAGAGGCGTGGGGCCATGACAGTTAGGCGCGGGGAAGTCTACTGGGTCGAGTTCACTCCCGTCAGGGGCTCAGAGCAGGCGGGATTGCGGCCCGCCCTGGTGGTGCAGAATGACGTGGGCAATGCTTACAGCTCGACGACGATTGTGGCGGCCATCACGCGCACTCGGCCGCCACGCATGTACCCGTTTATCGTGCTGGTGCCTGCAGGCGAGGGCGGGCTGACAGAGGACAGCGTCATCAACTGCGCACAACTCGCCACCATACAGCAAGATGGCCCGCAGTCACGGCTGCGTCCCCCACGCGGCGAGTCAGTGGTGCGCCCGATAGGATGCCTGAGCGAGGAGCTTATGGCTGCAGTCAGCGACGCCCTGCGCTACAATCTCGCCCTCACGTAGCGATCACACCCTCGCCCCGCCTCGCCCCCCAAACCGACCCACGCCACGCGCCTACACTGCACCCCAGCCGCATAGACCCTTGCCAAATCGCACATTCCGTGTCATGATAGGGATACGATCGAGGATTGCCCCCCGCTCGTGCCACGCGCCAGAGCGCGGGCCGAGTTCACGCCATCTAGCGAAGAGGAGAGGGTCAGCATGCCTACACGTATGCATCGGTTGGTGCGCATCGCCCTGGCCAGCGTCATTCTGGCCACGGCGTTGCTGATGGCGCCCCTAAGCGCCGCCAGCGCGGCCACGCAGTTGCAGGCCACCATCAAGTCGGTGGGCGGCGCCAGCATGGGCACGGCCACCTTTACGCCCGGCTCGTACGGCGGCGTCAAAGTGCAGATCACGCTCAGCGGGTTCAACCCGGTGGGCGGCGACCGTCGCCTGTCGATCCGCAACAGCGCCGGCGCCGAGGTGCTGGTGTTGCCCAACATCCAGTTCTTTCCCAACGGCAGCGCCAACTATGAGACCGTCATCTCCAACATCACGCTCGACTGGCTCGAGCGGGTGGCGGGCGCCACGCTGATCATCCAGGCCGACACCTACGCGGCCAGCGAGGTGATCGGCTGGGGCAGCATCAGCCCCTACGCCGTGCCCTGGCCCACGCCGTGGCAGCCGTGGCAGCCCGGATGCCCGGGCGGCTATTGCCCGCAGCCACAGCCGCAGCCTCAACCGCAACCCTGGCCGCAGCCGTGGCCTCATCCGCAGCCACCGCCGCCGCCGCCCACGCCGGCCCCGCCCATCGTGGGCACGGTCACCGTTACCGCGGGCCTGGGGCTCAACCTGCGCTCGGGCCCGGGCCTGGGCTATGCCATCCGCCGCATTGTGACGGTGGGCACACGCCTCGAGTCCACCGGCATCACCCAGTGGGCCAACGGCTACAAGTGGCTCAAGGTGCGCTACGGCGGCGCCTACTACTGGGCCGCCAGCGCCTGGCTGCAATAGGCGCAACCCGCGCGGCTCGCCCCGCGCTCAATGTCATACCAGGGCCGCACGGCTCAACCGTGCGGCCCTGTGCATGTGCCCGACTGCGCGGGGCCAGCGGCCGCAGGGCGGCCGGCGTCGCTCGCTAGCGCTCGTCGCCCAGGCCGGCGCGCGTCGCCAGATCGAGTGCCAGGCGCAGGCCCGCGCTGGCCGCAAACGCCGCCAGGCAGCAGCCCACGCCGATGGTGACGAACGCCCCCACCATCACCCCGTCGATCCAGCCGTGAATCTCGCTCAGCGAGAGGGTCACCAGCACCACGCCCCAGCCCACGCCCACCCAGCCGAGCACCCTGAAGGCCGTGGCCAGGCGCCGCACCGTGGCATAGTGCCTGGCGCTGGCCGCTTCTTGTGTCGAGGTCGTCATCTGCGCCTCCTTTGGGCAATGACCATACCCGCACAACGTCGCCGCCCGCGCGCCGGTTCCGCGGGCGCGGATGCACGGCCGCCCACGGCGTGCCGCCCGACCCTGAAGAGTCGGGCTATTCGGCGGCTGACGCCGCCGCAAGGTGTGGAGCGCATCCTCTTGCGCCCGCGCAGCGGGCGACCTAGCCCGGCCGTTTACGGCCGGGTGCCCCACGGCGCTCTCGGCGCGGCCGCGCATCGCCTTACGCCCTCGCAGCGGGCGCAATGGTCGCCGTCGGCGGCGCGCGGGCCTCAGCCCCGAGTGCGCGCTGGGCGGCCCCGCAGGGCGAGCCTGCCGCCCGCGCGCCGGTTCCGCGGCCTACCAGCCCCGCACGTCGTCAAAGATGCGATAGGCCTCGGGGCCTGCCGCCTCGTCGGCCGGCGGCGCCCACGGGTCCACCAGCACCTTCACAAAGCGGTCGCGGTGCCGCATGATCATGTCGAACGCCAGCGGCAGCGCCTCCATGGGGAACTTGTGGGTGATCAGCGGCTCAAAGCGGAACAGCCCGCGCTCCACCAGGTTCACGCAGGCCACCCGCGAGTAGCCGGTGTAGCCAAAGCGCGACCCCGCCGCCGTGCAGAGGCGCGCGCCCTTCCAGTGCAACATCATAAAGTCGAACGGCGCCGGCTGCCGGCAGGCCCCAAACACGCCGATGATGCCGCCATACCCCTCGTCAGACAGCCCCTTGCGCTTGAGCAGGCGCACCGTCAGCCCCAGCGTCTCGGGGGCGCCCACGCACTCGATCACCGCGTGCGCCCCGCCGCCGGTCAGCTCCACCACCGCCTGCTCCACGTCCACCGCGGCGGGGTCGAGCGCCACGTCGGCGCCCAACGCCAGCCCCAGCGCGCGGCGATAGGCGTGCGGCTCGACCACGATCAGTTGCGCCGCGCCGTTGAGCCGCGCCAGTTGCGTGGCGATCAGCCCCGAAGCGCCCTGCCCCAGAATCACCACGCGATCGCCCGGCCGCACGCACTCTTCGACCACCGGCCAAACGGCCGTGAGCATCTCGAGCGGGGCGGCCACCTCCCACGAAATGCTGTCTGGGATCAGCGTGGCGTCGCCGGGCTGGATGACGGCGTACTCGGCGAACATCTCGCTGGCGCGCACCGTAAAGGCGCGGTCGCCCGGCTTGAGCCCCTTGACGCCGCGGCCCACCTCGAGCACCTCGACGGCCGCCTCGTGGCCCATCGGCGCGGGAAAACTGTTGGGCGGGTTGGTAAAATGGTCGATCCACAGGTGGTGCGGCGGGTGCAGGCCCTCGATGGTGTGGGTGTCGGTCAGGTTGCAGATGCTGGCCAGGTGCACCTTGACCAGCGCCTCGCCATCGTGGCACACGGGCACCGGCGCGTCGCGCACCACCGGCAGCTCGTGCAATGCGGGAAAGAACCCCTGGCGCATGGTCGTGGTCATGTCAGGCCTCCTGGCAGCTGCTGCAGTTGGCCCCACAATAGCCGATCTGGGCGCGCCGTTCAACCGCCCAGAGCGCGGCGCGGCCGGCGTGCAACGCGGCCGGCGCGCGGCGCAGACCATTGACATCCACGCCCTACACAGCCATAATGGGCTCATGGGCCGCGATCAGGCCAGCGTTTTAGCCGCGGCCCGGGGGGAGCTCGCCATGACCACGCCACTGTCGGCCGCACCGCCCGCCGAGCCCGCGTCCGAGCCCGCGTCCGAGCCCGCGCCAGAGTCGCCTGTCGAGCCCGAGCCGGCACTCGAGCCCGAGCCGGCGCTCGAGCCCGAGCTGGCGCTCGGGGCCGAGCCTGAGCCCGCGCCCGCGCCGCCACCGACCGCCGCCAAGCGCCGCAGCGACAGCTTTGTGTGGGGGGCGTTGCTGGTGGTGGTGGGCGTCTTGCTGTTGCTGCGCAACCTGGACGTGATCACCACCACGCTGCACAACTGGTGGGCGCTGTTCATCTTTATCCCCGCCGTCGGGTCGCTGGTCGACGCCCTGGCCCGCTGGCGGCGCGCCGGCCGGTGGACGGTCCAGGTCAGCGCCGCGCTGTTGGGCGCCGTGGTCATCTCGCTGCTGGCCCTCACCTTCTTGCTGGGGTGGGACCTCGGCCGGCTCTGGCCGCTGCTCCTGATCGCCGGCGGCGTGGCGGCGCTGCTGAGCGCCTACAGCAGCCGGCCGGCGGCGCCCAAGGAGTAGCGCGCGCCAAAGGCGCTCGGGGCGGCCAGAGGGCCCCGGCCGTGAACGGCCGGGCTTGCGGCGCCGGCGCATGCGAGGCCTGGCGGCCTCGGCAAGGCGACGCGCATCCCTTTGCCCCCGCGCAGCGGGCGACCCAGACGCCGTCAGCGGCGCCTGTGCCCTGCGCCACGCGCCCGACCCGGAGCGGCGTCCGCCCGCCCATGACCCGACCAGCGGCAACCAGGCGATGGAGAGCCATATCCCCATCCAGCCCAAGCAACCACGGCCGCCTATCCCCGACAGCGCGAGGGGCGGGCCGTGGGCCCGCCCCCCATGCCACAGGGCGCCCGTCGCACGCAAGGCTCAGGGCGCCCGCTGACAGGTCTCGACGTTGAGCCAGGGCGCGTACAGCAGGCCGCCCTTGCTCACGTCGGTCACGCACAGCTCCACCGCCTTGTAGGTGGTGGGCAGCGTCCAACTGACGCGCCCCTTGCCGTCGGTGGCATCGGTCAGCGGTATGGTGACGCCGCCCGGCAGCGTCCAGGCCGCTTTGACGATGGCGTTGATCACCGGCCTGCCCCGGCCGTCGACGATCTGCGCCTGCGCGGCATAGACCGTCGCCCTCTTGTTGGCGCGAATGGTGATGCTGATGTCCTTCACCACCATCACCGGCCCGCTGCAGGCGTCGCCCACACCGTCGCCATCGCTGTCGAGCTGGTCGGCGTTGGGCGTCGTGGGGCAGTTATCCACGCAGTCCATCACGCCGTCGGCATCGCTGTCGACGTCGGGCACACCGCAGCCGCAGGCGCCGGGCGCCGTCTTGTCGGGGTCGAGCGGGCACTCGTCATCGCAGTCGGGCGTGCCGTCGGCATCGCTGTCGCTGTCGGGCACGCCGCAGCCGCAGGCGCCGGGCGCCGTCTTGTCGGGGTCGAGCGGGCACTCGTCATCGCAGTCGGGCGTGCCGTCGGCATCGCTGTCGACGTCGGGCACACCGCAGCCGCAGGCGCCGGGCGCCGTCTTGTCGGGGCAGCACTCGCGCCGGGCGTGCCGTCGCATCGCTGTCGACGTCGGCGGGCGCCGTCTCGCAGTCGGGCGTGCCGTCGGCATCGCTGTCGAGCGGGCACTCGTCATCGCAGTCGGGCGTGCCGTCGGCATCGCTGTCGACGTCGGGCACCCCGCAGCCGCAGGCGCCGGGCGCCGTCTTGTCGGGGTCGAGCGGGCACTGGTCGCAGGCATCGCCCGTCCCGTCCTGATCGGCGTCGGCCTGATCGGGGTTGTAGTCGTACAGGCAGTTGTCGCTGTCATCGGCCCAGCCGTCGCCGTCGCTGTCCAGGGTGTCGGGCACGCCGCAGCCATTGCTGCCGGGCTCGACCTTGTTGGGGTCGAGCGGGCACGCGTCGACGCAGTCGGGCGTGCCGTCGGCATCGCTGTCGACGTCGGGCACGCCGCAGCCGCAGGCGCCGGGCGCCGTCTTGTCGGGGTCGAGCGGGCACTGGTCATCGCAGTCGGGCGTGCCGTCGCCGTCGCTGTCGACGTCGGGCACACCGCAGCCGCAGGCGCCGGGCGCCACTTTGAGGGGGTCGTACGCGCAGCCATCGCAGGCGTCGCCCACGCCGTCGCTGTCGCTGTCGTCCTGGTCGGGATTGTAGAGCAGCGGGCAGTTGTCGGCGCAGTCCAGCACCCAGTCGCCGTCGGCGTCGGTCTGGTCGGGGTTATACTCATAGGGGCAGCCGTCGCAGACATCGCCCACGCCGTCGACGTCGGTGTCGAGCTGCTCGGGATTGTAGACCGCCGGGCAATTGTCGCTGTCATCGGCCCAGCCGTCGCCGTCGCTATCGACGCCGCTCGTGGGGCACACCGGCACCGTGGCCGCATCCCAATCCACAGACACTTCATGGCACGGGATGTCCGTGTCAGACCAGCCGGCGGAGCACACGTACCAGGGCAACGCGTGGATGGGCTGCCCACGGGCGTCCTCTTCGTACCACCCGTGGATGTTCCAGGGCACCGTTATGTTGCCCCCCGTGGGCGCGCCTGCGGGCGCGTCGATGCGAAACTCGACGCAGTAGGTCACGTCACAAGACCCGTAGGACTCGAGCATGACCTGATGGAAAATGCTAAAGACGCCGGGGTCGGCGTCATCAAAGTACGCCAGAAAGGGTCCAGCGCCAGGCTGGCCCCCGTAGCAAGAGGGTGCGGCCGACAGCGTCACGTCGGTGGCCACCCAGTTGGGCGGGGCCTGGCCCCAGATGGCCTCCACATCCTGTCCGTCCTCGCTGAACAGCGCGGCGGTAAAGCAGAACGTCTGGTATGATTCACCCGCCAGGGCGTTGTAGCAGATCGCGCCGCCCTGCGAGGAGTCGTTGAAATACAGGCCCGACGGACTCATGTTGGCCTGCGAACCCATGGGCGCCAGGCTGGCCAGCAGGGCCAGCACCATACAGAGATACGCCGTGCGTCGGACTCTCATCGCGCTCCTTTCACCCCCCGTGCAGCCGTGCGCCAACACACGACGCGCCGGCAACGACACCATCTGTATGGTAGGCCACGACGGCGCGCGCCGAACCCGCCCTGCGGGCAGTTGGGGGACAGTTCGGCGGCGGCGGCACTGCGCGCTAGCCCAGTGCCGCGGGCACGGGCCTGTCTGCGAGGACAGTGGCGCACTTGCAGGGTGGCGTATCGTTGCGTTATGCTATCCGTGAAGGGAAGCAGTGGGGCACAGGGGGGCGCTCGACATGCACTATGCCTTCACTCCCGCCATCTGGCTGCCGTTGATGGTGCTCGTGGCGTTGGTGGCGTTGGCGGCCACGAGCTGGCAGCGCAGTCAGTTGGCGGGCGCACGACCTTTTGCGGTGGCCTGCGCGTTGGCGGCGCTCTGGCAGGCGTCTGCCATCTGGATGACGACGGCCCAGACGCCCGAGTTGCGCTTTTTCTGGCATCGCTCTGCCGCCTCGTTGCAGTTGCCGGCCGTGACGGCGTCGATGGTCTTTGCCGTCGAGTATGCGCAGTCGGGCCGCTGGCTCACGCGTCGGCGGCTGCTGCTGTTGGCGCTGCCGTCGCTGGCGCTCCTGGCGCTGACCTGGACCAACGACTGGCACCACCTGGTCTGGCTGCCGAGCGCCAGGTACCCCGTCAGCCTGGCCATGCAGGGCCCCGCGGCGCGCATTGCGCTGGCGCTGGGCTGGGGGCTGGTGTTGGTCAACGTCGGCATGTTCGCCGGGCTGTTTGTGCGCGCCCCGCAACTACGGCCGGCGGTGGCGGTGATGATCGCCGGACAGGTGCTGGCGCGTGGCTATCACGTTACGCGCGTGGCGCTGGGCAGCACGTCGCTGCCCGTGGCCGAGCTGTCGCTGCTGCTGATGGTCAGCTCGGGCGCCTATGCCGTGGCGCTGTACGCCTTTGGCCTGTTCGACCCGCTGGTGATGGCGCGGCGGGCGGCCTTTGCGCAGATGCGCGAGGGCCTGATTGTGCTCGATGCGCAGCGGCGCGTGGTGCACTGGAACGCGGCGGCGGCGGCCATCTTTGGCGACGCGCTGGCCGTGGGCGGCGGCCTGCCGGCGCTGCTGGCCGAGGCGTCGGCCGAGGGCCTGCCGGCGGGCGCTGAGCTGGTGCTGGGCCAGGGCGAGGGCGCCGCGCGCTATGCCCGCGAGTGGCTGGCGCTCAACGACCACAACGGCCAGAGCATCGGCCAACTGCTGCTGTTGCGCGACGTGACCGAGGCGCATCGCGCCCAGGCGCGGCTGCTGTCGGAGCAGTGGGCGCTGGCCGCGGTGCAAGAGCGCGAGTTGCTGGCCAACGAGCTGCACGACACCGTGTCGCAGACGCTGGCGAGCATCAACCTGCGGGCGCATACGGCCGGGCTGCATCTGCAGACGGGCGACGTGGGGTCGGCGCACAGCCACCTGAGGGGGCTGGCCGAAATGTGCCTGCAGGCGCAGCGCGACGTGCGCGAGCTGGTGGGGCAGTTGCTGATGGTGACGTCGCCCAGCACCGGCTTTTGCGACGCGCTGCGCCAGTTGGTGCAAGAGCAGGTGGCGGCCGGCTGGTCGGCCAGCCTCGAGATCATGCCGGGCGCGCAAGCGGCGTGCGACGCGCGTCGGCTGGCGCCGGCCACGGGCGTGCAGTTGGTGCGCATTGCCCAGGAGGCGCTGACCAACGTGCGCAAGCACGCCGGCCCCGGGGCGCGCGTGGACGTGCGCCTGGAGCTGCTCGACGGCCTGGTGCGCCTGGAGGTGGCCGATAGCGGCGTGGGGTTCGACCCGGCCGACTCGCGCCCGGGGCGGCACTATGGGCTGCAGGTGATGGCGCAGCGCGCCGCGCGCATCGGCGGGCGGCTCGAGGTGCGGTCGGCGCGCGGGCAGGGCACGCAGGTTGTGGTGCAGGCGCCGGTGGCGCCCGCGGGGCCAGAGAGGGGCACGGCATGAGGATTCTGCTGGCAGACGATCACGCGCTGTTCGTCGAGGGGCTGCGGGCGCTGCTGCAGGCCGCAGGGCACCAGGTGGTGGGCGCGGCGCGCGATGGCCTCGAGGCGCTGCGGCTGGCGCGGGCGCTGCACCCCGAGGTGGTGCTGATGGACGTGCGCATGCCGACGTGCGACGGGCTGCAGGCCACGCGGCTGCTGCAGGCCGAGATGCCCGAGGTCAGGGTGGTGATGCTGACCACGTCGACCGAGGACGACGACCTGTTCGAGGCGCTGCGCAGCGGGGCCAGCGGCTATCTGCTCAAGACGACAGAGCCGGCGCGGCTCTATGGCTATCTGCAGGGGCTGGCAGAGGGCGAGCCGCCGCTGTCGCCGGGGCTGTCGGCGCGCATCCTCAAGGCGTTCGCGCAGGGCGCCGCGCCGGCCGAGGCGCGCCCGCGTGGCCCGGGCGATGAGGGCGGCGGCGATGGCGAGCTCTCGCCGCGCGAGCGCGAGGTGCTGGAGCTGGTTGTGGCCGGGCTGACCTACAAAGAGGCGGCGGCGCAGCTCTATATCAGCGAGCGCACGGTCAAGTATCACATGGCGCAGGTGCTGCGCCGGCTGCACCTGCGCAATCGTGAGCAGGTGGTGGCCTGGGCGTTGCGCAGCGGGCTGCTGGGCGGGGCGTAGGCGGGGGCCGGGCTTGCGGCGCTGACGCCGTCCGAGGCCTGGCGGCCTCGGCAAGGCGACGCGCATCCCTTTGCCCCCGCGCAGCGCGCGACCTGGCCGCTGGCGCAGACGCCGTCAGCGGCGTTCGCCCCCCACGCCCCCAGCCCGCGCTCAGGGCACGGCGCGCAGCCACAGCTCCACCTGGCCGTCGACCGCCACCAGCGCGATCTGGCAGGTGCGCTCGCCCTTGCGCCAGGCGAGCTGCAGCCCGTCGGGCGTCTCGAGCTCTTGCAGCAGCTCCCAGCCGTGGGCGGCCATGCCGTCGAGCAGGTGGGCATGGGCCTCGTCGCGGGTGGCCGACACGCGCTGATAGGCCGTCACCTGGGTGGCGCCGATGTTGTAGGCCTCGTGAGCGGGGCGTGCATAGAGCGCCAGATCGGCCGGCAGCAGCGCCCTGTCGTCGACGCCGCCCTGCCGCGCCCGCTTTTGCGCGTCGACGTCGACCTCGGACCGCGGCTGCAGCCTGGCGCGCAGGCCGGTGAGGTCGAGGGCCGGGCCCAGCAGCGGCTGTTGCGCCTCCCAGGCGGGCAGCCGCCGGGCCACATAGCCGCGCCCGAAGGTGAGCGCCGCCACCACGCCGCCGACGAGCAACAGCGCCAGCGTCAGCAACACGGTCAGGCAGCCGCGACTGCAGCCGCAGCCCTGGCGGCTGGCCACGGCCTGGCTGTCGACGGCCGCGCGGCCCGCAGGCGCACCCGGGTAGGGCGCCGGCCCAGGCCCCGACGGCGTCGGCCCAGGCCCCGACGGCGGCGGTTGCGGCGATTGCGCCGCGGCTGGCGACCCGGGCGGCGGCGGGGGCGGTTGCGGCCGCGTGGGCGGCGTGAGCGGTTCGTTGTGGGTCATGGCGCGCCCTCCACCGTACAGGTTCCATCGCCGTGGCACGCCACCTCGAGGCCCAGCGCGCCCAGCGCGCCCGCCGCCTGATCGCGCACGGGGCAGATGACGTACGCGCCCAGGCTGTCGCGGGCGTCGAGACAGTGCTCATCCTCGAGGGCCGCCGTGAGCGCCTCGATGGCCCCCTGGTCGCCGGCCACGCCCAGGGCGCGAGCGGCGTCCATGCGCACCACGGGGTCGTCGGCGTCGACGGCCAGGGCGCGCACCTCGGGCAGCGCGTCGGCGTCGCCCAGATAGGCCAGCGCCACCAGCAGGTGCTCGCGGGCCAGGCCGTCGGCCTCAGCGAGGGCGGCCTGCACCGCCGGCAGCGCGTCGGGGCCCAGAGCGCCCAGGCTGCGCACCAGCCGCAGGCGATACATCTCGTGGGCCTCGAGGTAGGCGTCGCGCAGGCGCGGCGCGTCCGTCGAGGGCTCGTCGGCCTCGGCCTGCAGCGCGGCCCATAACAGGCCGGCGCGCTGCACGGCGGGGATGTCGTCGCGCTCGCCCAGGGCCACCGCCGCCGAGTATTGCAGCGGCAGGGCGTCGCCTGCGAGCTGTCGTTCGAGCAGCGCCACGCCGGGCGTGGGCGTGGGCGCTGGCGTGCCGACGAGCTCTGGCGTGGGCGTGCGCTGGGCGCGACGCGCCTCGGCCAGCGCCGTGGCCAGATCGGGCCGCCGCAGGCGCTGCCACAGCGCGATGCCGCCGGCGGCCAGCAGCAACACGGCGGCCGCCACAGCCAGGATCAACAGTCCCTTTTTCATGAGCCGCTCTGCTTTCCGGGATCGGCCCAGTCCACCCTGTCGAGCGAGCCGTTGGGCCAGGTGTGCTCTTGCAGGTAGGCGGGGTACTCGCAGTCGCGAAAGCCGAGCCCCAACGAATCCTTGGTGCGCGGGCTGAGGCCGTAGGCGGCCTCGCGGTTGTCGGGCACCAGGTCAGCGTCGTTGTCGCGCGGGTCTGGCCCCCAGCGGCCGCGGGCGTCTCGCTGCGACTGGTAGCCGCCGGCGCCCCACCAGTCCTTGCTGGTGGTCAGGTGGGTCCACTCGTGCAGCACCGTCGAGGCGAACAGGTCGATCCCCTCGGTGATCTTGCCGGTGACGGGGTTGGCCGAGGGGTTGCCGGCGTCAAAGATGCGGCCCACGTAGATGACGTCGGCCTTGCTGGGGTTGCCAACGCCGTCATAGTAGCCATAGTCAGCGCAGGCGCCGTCATAGAGCACCTTGCCGCGATGGCCCTGGGCGGCGCCGGTGTCCATCCAGTAGTAGAACCAGTTGGGCTGCGAGCCATCGGGGTTGTTGTAGCTGTCGCGCGGGAAGAACACGCGCACGCGCCGCGGCCCGGGCGCGTCGCAGCGCGAGGCGTCCTCGTCGAACTCGAGCTCGATGTCGAGCGGGCCAAAGGCGTCGTTCTTTTGCGGGCCGGGGCCGGCGAACCAGGCCTGGACGCTGTCGCCGTGAGCGTCGTCGGGGTCATAGTAGGCCGACTGGCCGTCGAACTCGGCCACCTTCCAGGTGGCGGCCTCGATCCACAGCTCGGGCACGGTGTGCCCTTGCAGGTCGATATCGAGGCCGCACTGGTAGCAGGGGGTGAGCGTCACGTCGTCGCCCTCGGCCGGCGCGTCGATATAGCCGCGGCACTCGTCGACCAGCTCCAGGTCGGCCAGCACCTGGGCGTCGAGCAGGTTGCGCCAGGTCTCGGTGAAGCGCAGCTCGCTCAGGGGGCCGGTGTGGGTGTAGTGGACGCCGCGGATGCCCGGCTGCGTCTGCACCACCTCGGGGGGGATGGGCTGGCCCATGGTCACGCCATCCATGACCTGCACGCCGTCGTTGGCCTCGATGTGCATGACGATGGCGCCGCCGGCGGCCGACCAGGTCGACTCGCCCGAGGTGGGCTCGACATGGTCGACGTCGACGGTGAGGGTGTAGGTGACCGGGTCGGCGTCCAGGTCAAAGGTCAGGGTGATGACGTCGTCGTCGGGGTCGAGCGGCTCGCTGCCCGAGCCGTCGAACCGGTCGCTGAGGACGTGCCCGTCGCTGTCAAAGTCGAGGCTGTTGCTGACGCGCCAGTCGATGGCGCCGTCGCGCAGGTTGAACGCGCCGTCCTGGCCCTGCTCGAGGCTAAAGGTGAGCCGGGCGTCATAGTGGGCCGACACGGGCAAGAGGGCCGCCAGGTCGACCGGCACCGCGCTGTTCAGGAGTTGGCTGACGGCGGCCATCGAGGGGTTGTCGCCCAGAGGGCCGGTGTCGCCCAGCAGCCCCAGCGACGACTGCAGCCGCGCCGCCGCCACGGGCGCCCCCACGCCCCCGACGAGCAGCGCGGTGCCGATGCCGTCGGTGCCGGCGCCGGGGCCGTTCTCGACGTAGCGCAAGGAGCCTTCAAAGGTGGCCGGGTCAGCGGCCAGGGCCGGCGGTGGCGACGCCGGCAGCGAGACAAGCAAGAGCGCCGCCAGCAGCAGCGCCCAACGGGTGGAACGGTCCATGGCGTGCCTCGGTGCCGTGATGCGCCGGCCCGCCCGGCCGGCGCTCGCCGCTGTGTACCACGAAGAGTGGGATGCGTCAAGGCGCCCGGCGGGCGCACGGGCGGGGTCGAGGCCAGAGGACCCGGCCCTTGCTCCCGCGCAGCGGGCGACCTGGTCGCCCGCCCCCCCTTTGACCGCCCCGCGCGCCGCCGCTATCATATGCCCAACAGTGCCACCGCAGGAGGCGCCCCATGTCACCGCCATCGCCCGCCATCGCCGTCGTCGCCCGCCGGGCGCCGCTCCTCACCGTCGACGGCCTCACCTTCAAAGACCTCAACAAGAACGGCCGCCTCGACGCCTACGAGGACTGGCGGCTGCCCGTGGCCCAGCGCGTGGCCGACCTGGTGGCGCGCCTGACCGTCGAGGAAAAGGTCGGGCTGATGCACTATGCCTCCAACCAGGGCGCCTTTACCGGCCCCCAGGGCGAGCTGCTCGACGCGCCCAACCGCCCGCTGCCCGGCGCCGCCGACTTTGAGCCGCGCTTTGACGGCCACCTGCCCCCCGCGCCCTACCTCTCGCCGCGCGAGACGGTGCTGGGCCGCCACCTGCGCTACATCAACAACTTTGGCGGCGGCCCGCCCGTGGTCGAGGCGCGCTGGAACAACGCCCTGCAAGAGCTGGCCGAGGGCTCGCGCCTGGGCATCCCCATCGTCTTTGGCACCGATCCGCGCAACGCCAACCCGCGCTCGGGCTTTGCCCAGTGGCCGCCGCAACTGGGCCAGGCCGCCACGCGCGACGCCGGCCTGGTGCGCGCGCTGGCCGCGCTGGCCAACGAGCAACAGCGCGCCGTGGGCGTGCGCTTTCACATCGCGCCCATGGCCGACGTGGCCACCGAGCCGCGCTGGCCGCGCATCCCCGGCACCTTTGGCGAGGACCCCGACCTGTGCGCGGCGCTCATCGCCGCCTACATCGACGGCCTGCAGGCGGGCCACGGCATCGGCCCGCAGAGCGTCATCTGCTCGGTCAAGCACTTTCCCGGCGATGGGCCGGTGGTCGACGGCTATGACCCGCACAACTATTACGGGCGCTTTCAGCACTATCCGGGCGGCCAGTTCGAGGCGCACCTGCGGCCCTTCCGCGCGGCCCTGGCCGCGGGCGCCGGCGCCGTGATGACCGACTATGCCATCCCGCTGGGCATCGACACGGTGGCGGCCGGCTTTTCTGCCAGGCTCATCGCCGGGCTGCTGCGCCAAGAGCTGGGGTTCGACGGCCTCGTGGTCACCGACTGGAATATCACCCGCGGCATGCCCTGGGGCGTCGAGGACCAGCCGCTGGCCGAGCGCGTGCGGCGCATCGTGGCCGCGGGGCACGACCAGCTCGGCGGCGAGACCGACACCGACGTGCTGCTGGGGCTGGTGCAGCAGGGCGCCATCAGCGAGGCGCGCCTCGACGAGTCGGCGCGGCGCATCCTCACGCCCATGTTCCAGATGGGCCTGTTCGAGAACCCCTATGTCGACGCCGAGCGCGCCGGCGACCTGGTGGGCGGCCCGCGCGCCACCGCCGCCGGCCGACGCGCCACGCGCCGCTCGCTGACGCTGCTCAAGAACACCGACGGCCTGCTGCCGCTGGGCACGGGCCGGCGGGTGTATGTGGAGAACCTGTCGCCCGACGCGGCCGCGGCGCTGGGCACGGTGACGGCGGCCCCCGAGGACGCCGAGGTGGCCATCATCGCCGTCGAGGCGCCCTATGAGGTGCTGCCCAACCCGACCTTCTTTATCCCCATGGGCCCGGCGGCCGGCGAGGGCGGCGGGCGTCGCGGGGGGCCGCTGCGCCACGAGGGCACGCTGGCCTACGAGGGCGCCGCCAACGCCGGCGAGCTGGCGGCCATCCGGCGGCTGGCGGCCACGGGCCGGCCGGTGGTGGTGCTCATCCACCTGGACCGGCCGGCGGTGCTGAGCGAGTTCATCGACGACGTGGCGGCCGTGGTGGCCCACTATGGCGCCGACGACGCCGCGCTGGTGGACCTGCTGCTGGGCGCGGCGCGGCCCGAGGGCCGGCTGCCGTTCAACCTGGCGCGCAGCATGGCGGCCGTGCGCGCGCGCCGCGGCGACACGCCCCACGACGACCCCGACCCGCTGCTGCCGTTCGGGTTCGGGCTGAGCTATGAGGCCTGACCGGGCCGAACGCTAACGACCAACGGCCCCACGCGCCCCGGCGCGCGACCACCTGAAGGAGTGTGATGACCATGGACCTGCCGATCGACCCGACGCCGCTCATCCGCGAAGAGGCGCCGCCCGGCCACCGCAGCGGCTTTGTGGCGCTGGTGGGCAAGCCCAACGTGGGCAAGAGCACGCTCATCAACCACTGGCTGGGCGCCAAGGTGGCGGCCGTGTCGCCCAAGCCGCAGACCACGCGCACGCGGCTGATGGGCATCCTCACGCGCGACGACGCCCAGGTGGTGTTCATCGACACGCCGGGCATCCACCTGCCCCACAACCGCCTGGGCGAGGTGATGGTGCAGCAGGCGCGCTCGGCCGTGCCCGACGCCGACCTGGCGCTGCTGCTGGTCGACCTGACCACGCCGCCCAACCGCGCCGACGAAGAGGCGGCGGCGCTGATCGCGGCGAACGTGCACATCCCCGCGCTGCTGGTGCTGAACAAGGCCGACGCGCTGGCGCCCGAGCTGCGCGACGAGCGGCTGACGGCCTACCGCGCGCTGGGCCAGTTCAACGGCGAGGCGGTCATCAGCGCCCTCACCGGCGAGGGCACGGCGGCGCTGCTGGAACATATAGTGAGTATACTGCCCGCCGGGCCGCGCCTCTTTCCCGAGGACCAGCTCACCGACCAGCCCGATCGCTTTTTCGTGGCCGAGGTGATCCGCGAAAAGGCGCTGGACCACCTGGAGCAAGAGGTGCCCCACGCCGCGGCGGTGCTGGTGAACAGCTTTGTCGAGCGCGAGGACGGCGTGCTGGCCATCGAGGCCGACATCCTGGTGGAGCGCGACTCGCAAAAGGGCATCGTCATCGGCCGCGGGGGCGGCATGCTCAAGGCGATCGGCTCAGACGCGCGCGCCGACCTGGAGCGGTTCTACGGCTGCCAGGTCTACCTGGGGCTGTGGGTCAAGGTGCGCAAAGACTGGCGCAAGAACCTGCACTATCTGCGAGACCTGGGCCTGGCGGATTAGCCAGGCGCCTGGCGGATTAGCAAGGCGCCTGGCCCATCGGCGAGGCGCCTTGCGGATAAGCTAGGTGACGAGGTCGCGCGGACTCTGTATACCGAGTATGCACCCTGTGCCGCGCGGCGCGGGCCAATGCCGCCGCGCTAGGCCGGGGTGGTGCGCGCCAAACAGGCCAGCGAGGCGTGGCCCTCGGCCTCAAAGCCGTGAAAGGCGTGCTCGGCGCCCCAGGTGACGGCCGCCACGGCGTATTGCGCGCGGGCCACCCACAGCTGGGCCTGCTCGCGCGGGCCGAGCGACCGCCCGTAGCCCTCGAGCAGCGCCAACGGCAGCTCGGGGCGCTGCTCCCATTCCCAGTCGGGGTAGCGGGCGAACTCGGCCAGGCGCACGTCGCGGCGGGCGAACTCGAAATCGATGACGCCGGACCATGCGCCGCCGACGGCGCCGCCGCTGACGGCCGCGCCGCTGACGGGCGCTACCAGCCAGTTGTAGGGGTTATAGTCGCGGTGGCAGGCCACGGGCGCCTCGCCGGAGAAGGCCGCGGCCAGCTCGTGGGCGGCGGCCAGGGTGCGCCGCTCGGCATCGTCAAAGCGCGCCAGGCGCTCGCCGCCGGCCCAGTCGTCCAGGTCGGCGCGCACAAAGGCCACCGCGTCGGTGAGCGCCGCCGGATCGGCGGGGGCGCCATCGCGCCCGCAAAAGCCGAACTGGGGCGCCACCGGCAGGGCGTGGAGCGCGGCCAGCGCCTGCCCCGCAGCGCGCCAGGCGGCGAGCTGTTGCGCGGGCGTCAAGTTGGCGTCGCGCATCAATGTGCCGGGCGCCTCGCTGATCAGCAAGGCCAGGGGCGCCACGTCGCGGGCGGCCAGCAGCAGGGGCGCGCGCCCGCCAAAGGCCGGCGCCCAGCGCTCGGTGGCGTGCACCTCGTTGGCCCAGTTGGCGCGCTCGGCGTGGCGCTTTAGGTAGACGCCCTCGCCCGCCGCTGTGGTCAGCCGCAGCACCGTCGAGCGGCCGTGAGAGCGCTCGTCGCCGGTGGCCAGGCGGCAGGGGCCCACCACGGCCTCGGCCCAGGTCAGCAGGCAGCGCAGGTCCTCGTCGGGCGGCGTGTCGGCAGGGCGGGCATCGGCGTCAGACATGAGGGCGCTCCTTGGCGTGCATGGCCGTCACCATACACCGTGGCGCCGCAGCACGCAAAAGGGGGGCCTAGCGGCCCCCCTCGCGGACATCATGCGGCCCGAGGTCTACCAGGAGAAGGTCTCGGGGTTGTGCAGCGCCGGATGCGGGACGATCCACGGGCCACAGAAGCCACCCGTCTTGGTGTCCTCGCGATCGGGCACGTTCTTGAGGTCCTTGTGCTTGAAATACTGCACCGGCGGGTTGGCCACCGAGCCCATGCCAAAGCCGCCCTGCTCGATGTGGATATCGATCAGATCCCAGACGAGCTGCATACGGACCATTTCGTCAGGCTCGAGCAGCGCCTGGGTGAGCATGTCCTGCATCTTGGGCACGACGGTGTCGGCAAAGCCCGGCTCCATCGAGGCCCAGCGCGGCGGAGTGCGCTCCCAGGGGCTCTTGTCGAGCTCGGTGTCTTCCTTCTCGGTGCCCAGCTGCTGATAGCGGTTGCCGCACAGCGGCGCCCAGCGCTCGGGCTCGTTGGGGACCACCCAGCTCGGGTAGACCAGGCAGTCGGGGCCGTCGCCCACGCCCCAGTTGGCGCGGATCTCGCCCTGGCCCGAGGTCCACATCTGGCCGAACTCGGCATCGGGCACGGGGTTGTTGACGATCAACAAGCCGGCCGCGTTCCAGCCCTTGGTGTGCAGCTCGAGGCCCTGGGTGTTGGTGGTGCCCATGGTGGCCTGGTAGTCGATGCGGATTTCGAGCTTGGAGCCATCGGGGAACTCGCGCCAGCCGTCGCCGTTCGAGTCGACCACGCCGATGCCATCGAGCAGGGTCTTGGCCTTTTCAACGTCAAACTCCACGAACATGTCACGCCACTTGGCGTACATCTCGCGGGCCTTGTCGTTAAAGTTGAACTCGAGGGCCTTGGGGCTCATGGTGCCCGAGCTCAGCTCGCCGTTGCCAAAGTAGAGCACCTTGCGAGTGGTCTCGCGGTCCATGCAGTGGCCCATGGCGCGCTTGAAATCGGGGTTGCGGTACAGCTCGCGCTTTTTGTCGTCGGGCGTGTCAAAGTTGTGGAAGTAGTAGGGCGTGCCACCGCCGCCGCCATCCAGCAGAATCTGGATATAGTTGCCGCCCGTCTGGCCTTCCTTGAGGGTGGCCAGGTCGGACATCTGGATGCTGTGGTTGACGTGGGCGAGATAGTCGATGCCGCCCTGCAGCACCGTCAGCACCTGCACCTGCGCATCCTGGATCATCTTTTCGTCGATGCCGTCGATGTAGGGGAGCTGGTTGCCCTCGCTATCGACCACATAGTAGAAGGGGTTGCGCTTCCACACGCGCTGCTGGCCGGGCTCGAACTTTTCGCAGATCCAGGCCGAGAGGGCCGGGCAGTCGGGGTTCTGGCGATAGAGGATCTTTTCGCGCAGCGCCTCGACGTCCTTCATGGCGGTGTTGTACTTGGGGTGGAACTGCTGCAAGTAGTGCTTGGGAGCAATCCACCGCGGGCCGACGTTGGCGTTGACCCACATGGCCAGGCGCTTGAGGGTCAGAGGCGCCGGCACCACGTACTTGAGCGTCAGGGTATAGTCGTCGACCTTGATCAGCTCCACCAGCTCGCCGCCGGCCTGCCCAAAGTCGGGCGGCTGGTCAGGAAAGTCGGGGAAGCGAACCAGGTCGTCCCACCAGAAGATGACGTCATCGACCGTGCAGGGCTCGCCGTCAGACCACTTGACGCCCTCGCGGAAGTGGACGGTCCACTCGGTGTTGTCGGCGTTGACCTCGTAGGTGTCGCACAGGCCGGGGGCGATGCCCAGGCCGTCGTCGATCCAACGGAAGGCCGAGTGGCCGTACATCCACTCTTCCATGCCGTTGCCCAGGTTGGGGTGGAAGGTGCGAATGCGTCCGCCGTACTTGCCGATGCCATCGATGCAGCCCACGGTGAGCGGCACTTTGGGCAGACGATCGGCGAGGGGCGGGAGCTTGCCCGCGGCCACCAGCTCGGCGAGCTCGGGGGCCTCTTTGGCGGGCACAGCGGTGGGCACGGGCGTGGCCGTGGCGGCCAACGTCGGGATGGGCGTGTTGGTGGGCTCAGGGACCTTGGTGGGCGGGGCGGCCGGTGCGGCCGGAGCGGCCGGCGCGGGCGCCGCAGTGGCGGGGGCCTTGGCGCAAGCGGCCAGCGCTACGCCAACGGCGCCCATGGCGGACGCGAACAGAAACTCACGACGGTTCAACTTGAGCTGCGACATTGCATCCTCTCCTTTGATTCACAACGACAATAGCATCAAGCCGTCGCGTGCAGGGTCTGTATGACCGCGCGAATCTCCTCCTTTCTGCGTGATAGTATAACGTACGATCGGGGCAATGTCAACTGGTAATGCGAATATCGCGCGTGCGCGCCGGGCCACAGGGGCCGGCGGCAGGTGCGCCGCCGCGAATTCCCACCCCCGTACTGCCCAGGATAGCGCGTCCTCGTGCCGCTGTCAACCGTAAGGGCGAATATCGGCGCGCGGCTACTGGTTTTCGCACCGTTGTGGGTTTCTGTCATGTCGGGGACGGTGGGCAGGCACCCCCCCTTACCGAGGGGGGCCCCGGCCGTGAACGGCCGGGCTAGGTCGCCCGCTGCGCGGGCGCAAGGGTTGGGCGCGTGGCGTACCCCTTGCCCGGGCCGAGGGGGACCCGGACATCGCCCGCCGTCAACGGCGCCGGGGGCTTTAGCCCCGGGCTTCGGCTGCCACCGCCCAACCGCCCGATCCTACCTCAAGGGGCGCGGCCCCCCGCTAGCCGTTGCCCAGCAGGCCGCTGCGCACCGCCCAGGCCACCACCTGCTCGCGATTGCGCAGGTGCAGGCGCCGCAGTATCTGGCTCATGTGATACCTGACCGTGCGCTCGGTGATATAGAGCTGCACGGCCACCTCTTTGTAGGTCAGCCCGGCGCCCACCAGCGCGAGCACCTGGTGCTCGCGCGCCGACAGGGCGTCAGAGCCCGCGCCGGCCCGCGGCGTGCGGGCGCTCTGCTGCGCAAACTCGTGCCACAGCCGCGCCGACAGCCCCGGCGAGAGCGGCGCTTCGCCTGCGGCCAGCGCCTCTAGCGCCGCAAAGAGCTGCTCGGGCTCGACCGTCTTGTACAGGTAGCCGCTGGCCCCGCTGTGCACCGCCTCGAACAGGTCGTCGTCGGCGGTCGACATGGTCAGTATCACGATCTTGATCTCGGGCATCTCGGTCTGCAGCAGCCGCGTGGCCTGGAGCCCGTCGCAGCGGGGCATGAGCACGTCCATCAAGATCACCTCGGGGCGCCGCTCGCGCGCCAGGCGCAGCGCCTGGAGGCCGTCTCGCGCGACGCCCACCACCTGATGGCCCCCCATCTGCAACAGCGCCTGCAGCCCCTGGCAGAACAGGGCATGGTCATCGGCCAGCAGAATCCTCATGCCGCCCCCCTGCGCGCCACGGTGCGCGCCCCTCGACGCTGGCGCCTGCGCCCGGCGCCGCGCTCGCGGTCGGTCGGGCGCCCGCCGCCCCCCTGATCACGATGCGCCCCACTCACCCCAACCCTACGCAGCATAAGTGATAAACCGGCGATAATGCAAACGCCCCTGGCTTTACGGACAGGCGCCGGCCACCGGGACTGTCGCCTAACTGGCGCTGGCGACAGTGTCGCCGCGTCGCTGCGGGGCTATCATCCAGGTAGGCCCTTGCGGCCTGCGTGTAGCAGCATGATGTGGGTGTGAAAGGAGCGCGACATGAGGGTGCGGCGATGGTTGTCGACGTGCCTCGCGGTGTTGCTGGTGGCCACCATGATGGGCCCCCTGCCGGCCCAGGCCGATCTTGGCGGGTCGAGGCTGGCCCTCGACGCCACGGCGGGCGGGCAGGCCTGCTATAGCCCGTCAGCCGGCCCGCAGACCTTTTGCTTCAGCGCCGAGACCTTTAGCAGCGACGGCGAGGTCGTGGACTATCTCGAGATTCGCCTGCCCGCCGGCTGGAAGGCCAGCGATCTCAACCTGGCCGGCACGCCCACCTGCGATGTGGGCAGCTTTGGGCCCGCCTCGCCCAGCCTGGACGCGACGTGGATCGGTGGCCAATATACCATCGATCATGTCCGCTTCCACTCCGGCTATGGGGCCGACCGCTGTCTGGCCACCTACTGCCTTACCCTGCTGCCCCCTGCAGGCGCCAACGCCGACATCAGCCTCGCCTGGCTCTATATCGGGCGGGCAGGCGAAGGGATCGCTACGCCACACTATCCCTGCAGCCAGGGCGGCCTGGCCAGCGCCCTGTATGGCAGCGTGTGCGACCAGCAGAGCTATCCGCGCGTGACGATCCCCGTCTGCGCGGTGGCCGACGCCGACGGCGACGGCGTGCCAGACGCCAGCGACAACTGCCCCGCGGTGGCCAACCCCGGCCAGGCCGACAGCGATGGCGACGGCGCGGGCGACGCCTGTGACAACTGCCCGCTCGACCCCGCCAAGGTCGCGCCCGGCGTCTGTGGCTGCAGCACGCCCGACGTGGACAGCGACGGCGACGGGACGCCCGACTGCACCGACGACTGCCCGCGCGACCCCGCCAAGACCGGGGCTGGCCTGTGCGGCTGCGGCGTGGCCGACACCGACAGCGACGGCGACGGCCTGCCCGACTGCCTGGACAACTGCCCGCTCGACCCCGGCAAGACCGCGCCCGGCATCTGCGGCTGCGGCACGCCCGACGTGGACAGCGACAGCGACGGCACGGCCGACTGCGCCGACGAGTGCCCGTTCGACCCCGCCAAGGTCGCGCCGGGCATCTGCGGTTGCGGCACGCCGACGTGGACAGCGACAGCGACGGCACGCCGACTGCCGCGACGGCTGCCCGCTCGACGCCGACAAGGTCGCGCCCGGCGTCTGTGGCTGCGGCACGCCCGACGTGGACAGCGACAGCGACGGCACGGCCGACTGCCACGACGGCTGCCCGTTCGACGCCGACAAGGTCGCGCCCGGCGTCTGCGGCTGCGGCACGCCCGACGTGGACAGCGACAGCGACGGCACGCCCGACTGCCACGACGGCTGCCCGCTCGACGCCGACAAGGTCGCGCCCGGCATCTGCGGCTGCGGCACGCCCGACGTGGACAGCGACAGCGACGGCACGCCCGACTGCGCCGACGAGTGCCCGTTCGACCCGCTCAAGACCGCGCCCGGCCTCAATGGCTGTGGCAAGTCTGACACCGACGCCGACGCCGACGGCATCGCTGATGCCGACGACAACTGCCCCTACGAGCACAACCCCGATCAGGCCGATGGCGACGGCGACGGCGTAGGCACCGCCTGCGACAACTGTCGCACGGCGCCCAACGCCGACCAGATCGACACCGACTGGGATGGCTATGGCGACGTCTGCGACAACTGCCCCCTGGTCGAGAACACCGGCCAGGGCGATGCCGATGGCGATGGCACGGGCGACGTCTGCGACGGCTGCCAGGACGACCCACGCAAGACCGCGCCCGGCCAGTGCGGCTGCAATCGTGCCGATACCGACACCGATGAGGACGGCGTTGCCGACTGCCACGACAACTGCCCCACGACGCCCAACGCTGACCAGCTCGACGCCGACAGCGACGACGTGGGCGATGTCTGCGACATCTGCCCGCTCGACCCCAGCTACGTCGACAGCGACGGCGACGGCACGTTGGACTGCGTCGACGGCTGCCCGAACGACACCTTCAAGACCGAGCCGGGCGCCTGCGGTTGCCGCACGCCCGACGTGGACAGCGACGGCGACGGGGCGATGGACTGTGTCGACAACTGCCCAGAGATGGCCAACCCCGACCAGGCCGATGGCGACGGCGACGGCGTGGGCGATGCCTGCAGCGGGCCCGTGCTGCTGGTGAGGGACATCACCATCGCCGTGCGGGCCAGCAAAAAGACGACGGTCTATGGCGCTCAGGTGCAGATCGTCGACGGCTGGGGCAAGCCGGTCAACAACGCCCTCGTCAGAGCGGCCTGGAAGCTGCCGGGCGGCGTCACCGTGGCGCTGATCGACATCACCGACGGCAAGGGGCGCGCCAGTTGGACGCTGCCGGCCGCCGTCAAGCCGGTGGAGCTGTGCGTGACCGACGTGACCAAGAGCGGCCTGCTGTATGCGCCCTGGCTCAACGTCGAGACCTGCGACAGCGCACCCTAGCGGCCCGCGCGGCAACACGCACATGGCCCGGCCTCGCGTGTGGCGAGGCCGGGCTGCACCTGCGGCGGCGGGCCATCGACAGGCCGGCCCCGGGGCTCAAGCCCCCGCGCGCCGCTGACGGCGGCCAGGTCGCCCGCCGCGCGGGCGGAAGGCGCCGCCCGCGATCTACAGCCCCCGCCGCAGCGACATCAGAAGGTGTAGCGCACCACGGGGCGCAGGCCCACCGAATGGGCGGCAAAGGTCTCGGTGGGGTTGCGGCCCATCAGGTCGAACCCGGCGGTGATAAAGGCGCTCAGCAGCCCGCCAAACGCATCGCCCTGCGGCACATAGGGCGCGTCGGGCTCCACGGGGTAGGCCTCGAGGGCCGCGGCGCCCTGCTCGCGGGCATAGGCCAGCGCGGCGTCGATCAACCCGCTCATCACCCCGCGGCGGCGATAGCCCACGTGCACGTAAAAGCAGGGGCACACCCACAGCGGGCCGTCAGGCAGGTCGGTGGTGGTGAACTCGACGAACTGGTCGAGCACGGGAAAGTCCTCGCGCGGGCCCAGCGCCACCCAGCCCACCGGCAGGCCGCCGGCCAGCGCCAGCAGCCCCGGCGTGGTGCCGCTCTCGATGAGCGCGCGCATGGCGTCGCGGTTGCCCGTGCCGAGGTTGGCGCGAAAGGCGGCCTGGTCGGCCTGGCGCAGCCACACGCAATAGCAGCCCTGACACTCGGCGCCGCCGCCCAGCAGCGCCTCGAACTCGAGCCAGCGCTCGGGCGTCACCGGCACAAACGTGAGCTCCAGATCAGCCAACATGGTCCTCACCCCCTGGCGCCGACGGGGCCAGCGCCCTACGCACAATCGGCCGATAGGCCAGCCGCCGCTCGATGACCTCGAACCCCTGCCGCTCAAAGGCGCTCAAGATGCCCACGTGGGCGTGCACCGTGTGATACAGCCCGCCCTCGAACCGCTCTTGGGGCGCAGCGTCGGGGTCGATGGGGTAGGCCTCGACGGCCGCAGCCCCGCGCGCGGCGGCGTGCTCGACGGCGGCGGCGATCAGCCGCTCCATCAGCCCGTGGCCGCGAGCGTCGGCGGCGATGTAAAAGCAGGTGATGGCCCACACCCGCGGGTCGGGCCCTGGCGGCGCCAGAAAGGGCGTGGCATCGACGCGCGTGAACTGGTCGCGCGGGCGCACGCACACCCAGCCCACCGGCCGGCCGTCGAAATAGCCCAGCAGCCCCGGCACCGCCCAGCCCTGCACCAGCGCGTGTAGGGCGGCGCGGTTGGCCTCGCCCGCCTGGGCGTAGAACTGCTCGTCGGTCTGATACCACCACATGCACCAACAGCCATAGGCCGCGCCCTGCTCGCCGAACAGCGCCTCGAGGTCGGCCCAGCGGTCGGGCGTGAGGGGGTGCACCTGCCAGCCAGCGCTCATGGCGCGCCTCCTTCGCGATTGACATAGTAGCGCATGATGGGCCGGCGCGGCGAGTGTCGCGTCACCTCGGTAAAGCCGGCCTCGACAAAGGTGGGCATAAAGCCCATCTCGGCGAACGCGGCGGGATAGTCGACGCCCTCGATGTCGAGCGGATAGGCCTCGACGATGCGCGCGCCCTGCGAGGCGGCATAGGCCACGGCGGCGCGCACCAGCCGCAAAGACAGCCCGCGGCGGCGGTGGTCTTGCCGCACAAACAGGCACACGAGCGACCAGACGGGGCTGCTGTCGACCGGCTTGAGCACGCGCGAGCTGCTGAGGCGGGCATATTCCTGGCGCGGCGCCACCGACACCCAGGCCACCGCCTGGTCGCCGTCATAGGCCAGCAGGCCCGGCGGGTGCCCGCCAGCGACCAGCGCCTTGAGCGCCAGGCGGTTGCCGTCGCCCTTTTGCGCCTCGTAGCGCCGCGCGGTGAGCCGATAGAACATGCACCAGCAGCCGCCCACGGCGCCATGCTCGCCAAAGAGCGCCTCGAGGTCGCTCCAGCGGTCGGGCGTCAGCGGGTGGATGGCGACGGCGTCGACGTCGGGCATGGCGGGCGCTCCTGTGGTTGCCAGGGTTTGACGGCGCGGGTGGCGAACTGGGTGGGCATATACTGGGCTTCGAGGTGGCTGCAGCGCCCTTCCTTAAAGCCGGTGATGACGAAACCGGCGGCGAGCTGGCCGCCGATCTGCTCGTCGAAAGAGTGGCTCCACTCGACGGCGGTGCCCTCGCGGCGCAGGCGCTCCAGCTCGGCGGGCGTCAGGTGGGTGACGTCGGCATAGGGCAGCCTGTGGCGCACTTCGAGCACGCCGGCGTCGTCGATCCGGAAAAAGTCGAGCACATAGACGCAGGGGTTCGTGAACCCCGCCAGCAGCACGCCGCCGGGGCGCAGCACGCGGTGGCATTCGCGCCACACCGGCAGCACGTCGGGGCAAAAGCAGTTGGAGATGGGGTGCACGATCAGGTCGAACGAGGCGTCGGCCAGCGCCGACAGGTCGCGCATGTCGCCCTGGATGGTGCGCAGCGGCAGGCCCTCGCGCTCGGCCACCAGCCGATCCTGGGCGAGCTGGCGCGGCGAGGCGTCGAACACGGTGACGTTGGCGCCCACGGCGGCCAGCACGGGCCCCTGTTGGCCGCCGCCCGAGGCCAGACAGAGCACGTCGCAGCCGGGCAGATGGGGCGGCCACCAGTCTGCGGGGATGGGCCAGTTCTCGATGAGCCCCAGGCTGAACTCGCCGCGGCGGGCGGCGGCGATGACCTCGGGCGCCACCGGCCGCGTCCACTCGATGCCGCGCTCGACATAGCCGTCCCACACGTCGCGATTATAGGCGCTCCAGGGCTCACTCATGCGGCGATGGTACCACGGGCGCGCCCCGTTGGCAAGGGAAAGCGGGGGGGCCTTGCGGCGCTGGCGCATGCGAGGCCTGGCGGCCCCAGCAAGGGCCCGGCCCAGCCCTTGTGGGGGCTGGGCCGGGCGGCCTGCTCCAGGTAGATGGCGTGTTGGCCGTTGCTGCGCGCGGTGGGCCGTCAGCGCCCTCGGACGAGGAGAGGCTGACGAGCGGTCAGCACAGTCACTACCACTTGATCTCGAAATCGCCCATGTAAAAGCGCAACTGGGCCAGCTTGAGGCCATAGTTGTCGTACTGCCAGTAATAGTCGTCAAAGAGCGGGTCAAAGATCTGCACATGCTCGATCTTGCCGTCCGCATCGACATCGGCAGACACGAACAACAGCTCGCGCGAGACGTTCGTAAACGTGCTCTTGCCCCTCGAGCGCGTCACCTCGACCCACCAGGCGGGATCGCTGCACATATACCCACCGGGCAGGTCCGGGTCCTCGATGCAGGTATACATGTCGGCGCTGCCGCCCGGCTTGCCCAGGGCGCGAATCCAGACGGTGTAGCGCACCGTGCAGGTGGTGGGTGTGACGATATCGCCGGTGACGGGATCCTTGGTGCCATAGCACTCGGCTGGCAGCGGCAGTTGGAACTCGGCCACGCCATCGGTGCCGTTGGCGTCGAGCACGGCGAACTCGCCCTCAGAGAGGTAGATCTTGGCGCTGCCTTCGAGCGGCACAAAGATACGGTGGCCACTGTTGTTGCTCATGTCGGGGTTCTTGTCTTTGGGCACCCCGATGATGTTGAGGTTGTAGTGCGCTCCGTTGGGGGCGCCGTTGCCGGTCTCGGCTGCCACGGGCAGCGCCATGGCGAGCACGCACGCTACAACGGCAAGCAAGGACCAGATGGTCTTCATCTTTCCACTCCCAGCTCCTACAGCAATCGACCACAACGAACACGTTGCCGCGCGCAACATGATCATTTTAGGTCCGGGCCACGACAGTGGCGATAAAATCCAGCGTTTGGTTTGGTGAATTCGGCGGAAAGGGCGCGCCCTGGCCGCAGCGCGGGCCGGGCGTGCGCGCACGCTCGACGGCGCCTGGCGCGACGCCTTGTGATCGCGTGGGCGGACGGGCCATGTCCGAGGCCTGGCGGCCTCGGCGAGGATCATGCGCCCACCCCTTGCGCCCGGGCCGCGGCCTGGCGGCCCCGCGGTTGCCGCCGCTGGCGCTTTGGGGGTAGACTGTGGGCCGACGGGCTGCGCCTGGCGGGGCGGCCGGTCAACAGCACAGGAGGCACAGCGATGGTAGACCGCATCTTTGCCGAGGATTTTCAGCCGCGCTCGGAGCTGGTGACGCCCGAGACGCCCGTCTCGCGGGCCAAGTTCCGCGTGATCGACGCCCACAACCACCTGACGGCGCGCACGCCGCGCGGCGAGCCGGTGCGCCCGCCCGCCGAAATGGTGCGCGAGATGGACTTTTTGAACGTGCAGGCCATCGCCGACCTGAACGGCGGCACCGGTGACGAGCTCAAGTTCAAGCTCGAGCAGCTCGACCACGCCTATCCGGGGCGCTTTTTGACGCTCTGCAACGTCGACTGGCAGGGCGTGGGCACGCCCGGGTTCACCGCGCGGGCCGTGGCGGCGCTCAAAGACGACGTGGCGGCCGGGGCGCGCGGCCTCAAGGTGTTCAAGACGCTGGGCCTGCGCGTGCGCGATCAGCACAACAAGCTGGTGCTGCCCGACGACCCGCGCCTCAGCGACATCTGGGCGCAGGCCGGCGAGCTGGGCGTGCCGGTGCTCATCCACACGGCCGACCCCACGGCCTTTTTCAAGCCGCTCGACCGCTTCAACGAGCGCTGGGACGAGCTGCACGCTCACCCCGACTGGCACTTTTACGGGCCCGAGTTCCCGCCCTTTGAGGAGCTGATCGAGTCGCTCTACCGGCTGATCGAGGCGCACCCGGGCACCAACTTTATCACGGCGCACGTGGGCTGCTATCCCGAGGACCTGCGCTTTGTGACCGCGATGCTGGCCAAGTACCCCAACATGTACACCGACTTTTCAGAGCGGCTGGGCGAGCTGGGGCGCCAGCCCTACAGCGCGCGCGAGTGGTTCTTGCGCTACCCCGACCGCATCCTGTTCGGCACCGACGTGCGGCCGTCGATGGCCTGGTATCAGGCCTATTTCCGCGGGCTCGAGTCGTGCGACGAGTATTTCGACTATGGCCCGGGCGGCGGCATTCCGCGGCAGGGGCGCTGGAAGATCTATGGCCTGCACCTGCCCGACGAGGTGCTGCGCCAGGTGTACTATGACAACGCGGCCAGGCTCTACCGGGCCTAGGGCAGCGAGGCGTTGACGGCCAGCGAGCGACGCCGGCCGCAGCAACGAAAAAGCGGGGAGAGGCAGCACCTCTCCCCGCTTGGCGTCAGGCAGCGAGACTAGCCGCCGTAGAGGCTCATCTCGGTGTCGCGGTCGAACACCTGCATGTTGTCCATGTTGAACAGGACCCTCATGTCCTGGCCAACGCGGGCCGACGTGCGCGGGTCGACGCGGGCGATAAAGTTGCGGTTGTCGCCATAGCCCAGGTACAGGAACACTTCGTTGCCCATGAGCTCGGTGACCTCGACGTTGGCCGTGACCGGCGCGCCGATGATGCCCGGAGGCGCGAACTCGGGGTCGTGAATGTCCTCGGGGCGCATGCCAAAGATGAGCTGGTTGCCCAGGTAGCTGGCCAACGGGCCGGCCTTGTGGGCGGGCACCTTGGCCTTGAACCAGCCGCCGTCGAGCGTCATGTCATCGGCGGTGCCGGTGACGGTGACATCGAAAAAGTTCATGGCGGGGCTGCCGATAAAGCCGGCCACAAAGACGTTGTTGGGCTCGTTGTACAGCTTCTGCGGCGAGTCGACCTGCTGCAGAATGCCGTCGCGCATCACGGCGATGCGGGTGCCCATGGTCATGGCCTCGGTCTGGTCGTGGGTCACATAGATGAAGGTGGTCTCGAGGCGCTGATGCAGCTTGGACAGCTCGGCGCGGGTGGCCACGCGCAGCTTGGCGTCCAGGTTCGACAGCGGCTCATCCATGAGGAACACCGCTGGCTCGCGCACGATGGCGCGGCCCAGGGCCACGCGCTGGCGCTGGCCGCCCGAGAGCGCCTTGGGCTTGCGGTCGAGCAGCTCTTGGATGCCCAGCATCGAGGCGCCCTCGCGCACGCGGCGCTCGATCTCGGCCTTGGGCGTCTTGCGCAGCTTGAGGCCAAAGGCCATGTTGTCATACACGCTCATGTGCGGGTACAGCGCATAGCTCTGGAACACCATGGCGATGTTGCGGTCTTTGGGGGCCACGTCGTTGACCAGGCGGTCGCCGATGTAGATGTTGCCCTCGGTGATCTCTTCGAGGCCGGCCAGCAGGCGCAGCGAGGTGGTCTTGCCGCAACCCGAGGGGCCTACGAACACGAGGAATTCCTTGTCGGCGATGTCGACGGAGAGGTCGTTGACAGCGATGACGTCGCCAAAGCGCTTGACGACATGATCGTACGTTACGCTTGCCATTTCACACTCCTGCTGGTTAGGGGACAGGTGTGGCCAGGGCGCGCGCGGCCGAACTTGTTGGTCGGTGCATAGACAGGGGCACCGGGCATACGCCGAAACCATCCACGGGCGCTCCGGGCAGGGTCGGTTACGATCCACCGCAACGCTCGATAGGCACCTCCCTGTGTGCTGGGGCCACGTGGCCCCTGGCTGGCGCTTGCCCGCACGGCAGGCAGACAGCGCTGCGAGCCGGGCCGACGGGGCCGCTAGACGGCGCGCGTCGGTGGCTACTAGCTGCAACTATAGCAAACGCGAGAGCGCGTGTCAACCCGCAATGGGCGGCTAGTCGAGCAAACGCGGCAACTCGTCGGCCGAGCGCAGGCCGGCCACCGCGTCGAGAAAGGCGGCCAGCGAGCCGCTCTGCGCGCGCAGCCGCTCGAGGTCGGCGCCCAGCGGATCGGCCAGCTCGGGGGGCAGCGGCGCGGCGTCCCACGTGGGCACCGCATAGGCGCCGTGAAAGGCGAAATAGGCCTGGTTGAGCTTGCGCAGTGCATAGCCGCCGGCGGTGAGCATGTAGAGGCGGCGCTCTTCCATGTAGGCCTCGGCGGCGTCGATGTCGCCGGCGGCCAGCAGCTCGTCGACGCGCAGGCGGGTGATGCGCATCTCGCGGTTGAAATCGAACGCGTCGGGCTCGCGCGGCGCGGGCTCGGGCGGCGCGGCCGGCGAAGCCTGCTGCGCCGCGGGCGCCGGCGGCAGCAAGGCCAGCTCGGGATAGTGGGCCGCCAGCACGCGCAGGGCCACCTCTTCGCTGACGATGGTGGCGGCGCTCTCGTTGAGGCGCGCGATGCCATAGTCGGGGCGCAGGCGCAGCTCGTCGAGCAGGTAGCGCCAGCCGGCCGGCGTAAAGGCCAGGTACTGGTGCAGCCACTCTTCGGCCACGCTGGTGATCAGCCAGCGCAGGTTGGCGGTCTCGTGCACAAAGGTGGGATAGGTGGCGCCCAGGCCGCCGAGCTCGACCACCAGCGCCGAGTAGCCGGCGGCCTCGACTTGCGCCTCGATCGCCTCCATCTGCTCGACGGTGAGGTCGGGCGCCAGCAGCACCTCGCGGATGGTGTCGATGCGGTCGCGCGGCGAGACCACCAGTACGTGCGGCAGCGGCTCGACGGTAAAGGCCAGCGGCGGAAAGCTGACCGGCAGGCGCAGGTGGCGGTCGAGGGGGTTGTAGATGCGCTCGGTGCGATAGGCGGCGCGCACCTGCGCGGCCACGATGGCCTGCACCTGGGGCCGCAGCTCGGCCAGGCTGGCCGCGAGGCGGTCGCGCTCGGCGCGCAGGGCGGCGGTGCGGGCGGGGTCTGGCGCGGGGGCGGCCAGCAGCCGCTCCAGCTCGCGCTCGGCCGCCTGGTGGGCGCGCACCAGGTCGGCATAGCTGCGCACCAGCGCGCTGCGTGCGGCCTCGTCGAGGCCCGCCAGGCCGTTGGCGCGCGCGCCGCGCGGGATAGAGAGCTGTTGCAGCTCCCAGCGGGCGATGCTAAAGCGCAGGCCCCGCGCGCCGCGCCGGATGGCGGCCTCGAGCGCCGGCTCGGTGTGACGGCAGCCGGCCAGCGCGCAGGTCAACAGCAGCGCGCCGGCCAGCGCCCAGCGCCAGCCACGGCCGCGGGCGCCGCAGCGGCGCAGACGCCCGCCGCGCGCGTCAGAGGCCGGCCAGGTAGGCCTGCACGCGCGCATACAGCTCGCCCACCAGCAGGCCTTCGGCGTGCAGCGCGCCCACCAGCTCGGCCATGGTGAGGGCGGCGTGCAGCGTATAGCCGCGCGCGGCCAGCGCCTCGCGGCCGCCCTGCTCGCGGTCGACCAGCACCAGCACGTCGCGCACCGTCAGGCCGCCCGCCTCGAGCGTGTCGATGGCGGTCAGCAGGCTGCCGCCCTTGGTGATGACATCCTCGACGGCCAGGGCCACCTGTCCGGCGCTATAGTCGCCCTCGATGGCCTGGCCGGTGCCATAGGCCTTGACCTCTTTGCGCGGGTAGATCATCGGGCGGCCGAGCTGCAGCGCCAGCCCGGCGCTGACCGGCAGGGCGGCATAGGGCACGGCGGCCAGGCGATCGAAGGCCAGCGGCGCGGCCAGGTCGGCGTAGAACCCCACCACCCGCCTGAAGAGCGTCGGCGACGACATCACGCGGCGCAGGTCGATGTAGATGGGCGACGGCAGGCCCGACGCCATCACAAAGTCGCCCAGGCGCACGCAGCCGGCTTCGAGCAGCTCGCGGGCCAGGATGCGCAGGCGGCCCTGGCGGGCGTCGGACGGCTGCAGCGCGCGGCGGGCCGCGTTGATCTGGTCGCGCAGGGCCAGGGCGGCGGCGCGGGGGTCGTCGGCATAGAGCACGGCGCGCGAGACGGGCACGATCAGCCCGCGGCCGTCGGCGTCGAGGCCCGCGGTCAGGGCGGCCTGCAGGTCGCCCCCCTGGGCGCCCACGCCGGGCGCGAGAATCCACGTGTGGGGCGCCAGCCGGCGCACCTCGGCGAGCTGCTCGGGTTGAGTGGCGCCCACCACCAGGCCCACCTGCTGGGGCGAGCCCCAGGTTTGCGCGGCGCGGGCCACGCGGGCGTAGAGGGGCGCGATGCCATACTGCTGCAGCTCGGCGGCCGAGGGGTTGGAGGTGTAGCAGAGCACAAAGACAGCCTTGCCGGCGCGCGCCAGAAAGGGGGCCACGCTGTCGGCGCCCAGGTAGGGGCTGACGGTGACGGCGTCGGCGGCCAGGTCGTCGAACACGGCGGTGGCATAGGCCGCGGCGGTGGAGCCGATGTCGCCGCGCTTGGCGTCGAGCAGCACGGGGATGTGGGCGGGCACGGCGGCGATCACCTCGCGCAGGGCGGCCCAGCCGGCGGCGCCATACTGCTCGAAAAAGGCGCTGTTGGGCTTGAAGCAGCAGACCAGGTCGCTGGTGGCGGCGATGATGCGCAGGCAAAAGTCGCGGGCGGCCGCGGCGCTGGCGCCGGCGCGGGCGTCGGGATCGAGCCCCACGCAGAGGAGCGAGTCGTTGCGCTCGACGGCGGCGAGGAGCTTGGCGCTAAAGGGGGTCATGGCGGCCTCCGGTGGCTGGCTGGTTGGGCGGAGTGTAGCCGTGGGGGGCCGCGGTGGCAAGTACGGGCGGCGCGGACTACGGGCGGCGCGGACGCCGGGCGGCGCGGACGCCGGGCGGCGCGGACGCCGGGCGGCGCGGACGCCAGGGCATTCGCGCCTAGCCCTCGCCGAGGCTGTTCGGCCCGGGGCCAAAGCCGCCGCGCCGCTGACGGCGACTAGGTCGCCCGCTACGCGGGCGCAAGGGTTGGCGCATTCGCTTGCCGAGGCCGATAGGCCTCGGACCTAGCCCGAGGCTTTAGCCTCGGGTCTCTGGCGCCCTTCAACCGGGCGGGCCCGCGCCCGAGCGGACCACCGGCCGATCAGGCCTCGGCCTCGCCCACCGGCTCCATGTTGCTCGCGATGTAGCCCACCTTGGTGCTAAAGATGTAGCCATAGTAGAGCGGCTTTTCGTTCCGCAGCACGTCGATGATGGCCCCATAGCGCGACCACGGGTACGCCAGGCCGACGCGACAGCCGCCATAGCGGTTGTCGGGTATGGTGCTGCCGTCGGCGTAGAACTCGCAGCTCACGACGTTGTCGCTGCCGTGATAGCAGTGCACAAAGGCCACCAGGCTCTCGGGCGTCTGGTTCTTGCCATACAGCACGACCTTGTAGCTGTCAAGCGTTGCGGTGAGAAAGTTGAATGTGCCGAGGTCGCCGGCGATGCCGTGCGCCCCGACCGTGGGATACTTGGTCTGCTCGCAGGTCGTGAGGACGGACATGGCCGCGCCCTTGGCCAGGACGTTGTCCCAAAAGCACTTGCACACTTCCTCAGAGGTGCCGATGCCCAGGTTCACAATGCCCCCCACAAAGGTGCGCGCGCCGGCCGCCATGATGGCCGGCTGAAGCGGCGCGTTGAACACCTGGCAAGAGTTAAAGTAGATCACGGCGGGGCACAGCCGCCTGCCCAGGCTGCTGAACCAGGACGCGGGCAGGTTGCCGTCGTAGAGGACGATCCCGTTGGGGTTGCCATGGCCGACGTTCACAAAGCCGCGCAGGCCCGAGGACAGATACGACTTGTAGTTCGCCACCTTGGCGTCGGCGCCCAGCAGCTTGACGGCATTGAGGCCCGCGCTGCAGGCCAGATCATACACCTTGTCGACGGCCGCCTTGGCCGAGGCGATCTCTGGCACCGGCGTGGCGGCCACGAACTCGACGCCGGTGCTCTCGGCAATCGCCCGCGGCTCACTGGGGGGCTCTTCTTCTGTGCCAGCCTGCTGCGCCTCCTCTTCGCGATCCACATAGTCGTCCTCAAAGCCCGTCACGCCGTAGGCCGTGTCTACATCGATGCGCACCACGTCGGCCGTGTAGGTGTCTCGGCGCAGCATGTAGGCCACAAGGTAGGCAGGCGTGCCGTCGCGCCGGCGATGCACCCGCACCTTGACGCTGCGGTAGGTGGCCTTTTCACGCGGCAGCACGTGGCTGCGGATCAGCGCGGCGATCGCGGGCTCTTCTTTGGCGTCGTAAGCGCGATAGCGCTCGGGAGAGGGAAAGATCGCGATCTCGACATCCTTGTACTCGCGCGTCATCGTCCTAGCTCCTCTCTATGCACAGCCAAACGGCGACAGCGAATCACCAGCCCGGGCAGCGGGCCCCTCCAGGCGCGGCTCTGTGCCCCCTTGCCGGCGCCCACGCCCAGGCCTGACGGTCGGGCGGCAGCACGCCGAACGAAAGGCGCGCGTGCTCCACGGGCAAGCACACGCGCCAGCAGATCCCCTTTCGATCGCATGCGTCAGTCCTTCAACTGCGCGTCGGCCCAGGCAGCGCCGGGCTGCCATGGCACACCCACGCACAAGGCCCCATCGGCAGGCGCCCGCCAGGCCGGCGAGCGACGGCGGTATCAGCAGCGCCCACGAGGCGCGGGCCCGCGCCGGGCGGGCCAGATCAGGCGACCGCGATGGTCACCACGCATATTCTACATCGCGCCCACCCTTATGTCAATCGCGCGCGAGCGCGGCCGGGCGAGGTCCGGGGCCTGGCGGCCATCGGCGTGGGCCATGCGCGAAGCCTTCTGCGCGCGCGCCGCCCCCCCCCCGCCGCCGCTGCGCGCGCCTATAAAGAGCGCCAGCCTTGCCCACCGAGGAGCGCCATGCCCAAGCCCAACCTGCTCAGTCGCGCCTACTGGCTGGCCTACCAGGCCTGGCACATCGTTGGCCAGGCGCGCTACCCCTTTTGCTCTGTGGCGCGCATCGCACGCGACCGCGACCGTCGCGTGCGCCAGATGGTGGCCTATGCCTACCGTTGGGCGCCCTACTATGCCGAGACGCTGGATCGGCTGGGGCTCACCCCCGACGACTTTTGCACCGCCGACGACCTGCGTAGGCTGCCGCTGATCTCGGTGGCCGATCTGCAGGCCGATCCGCAGCGGTTCATCTCGCGGCAGTTCGCCCCCGAGGCGCTGCGGCCGCACCGCTCGGGCGGATCCACCGGGCGCCCGCACACGGTGTGGCACGAGCGCCGCGCCATCTATCAGAGCGTGGCCCACGGCGAGCGCGAGACGAGCATCCACCGGCGCGTGGTGGGCGAGCTGCGGCGGCTGCGCGTGCTGCGCCTCGAGTCGCCCATCAGCTCGAGCCCGACGCGCCCCAACGCCTTTTGGCCCGCATGGGGCCAGGGCCGGCGCAGGGCGGGCGATGCGCCCGTCAGCATGGCCGACGCGACCGAGACGATTCTGGCGGCGCTGGATGCGCGCCAGCCAGACCTGTTGAACGGCTATGGCTCGGTGCTGGGGCACCTGTTCGCCGACGCCCACCGCCGCGGCCTCGAGTTCTATCGCCCCAAGATGGTGCGCTACGTCTCTGATGCGCTGCCCGACGCCGTGCGGCGGCTGCTCACCGAGACCTATGGCATCGAGGTGTTCTCGGCCTATCAGGCGGTCGAGGCGCTCAAGCTGGGGTTCGAGTGCGAGGCGCACAGCGGCTATCACATCAACGCCGACCTGTACGCGGTGCGCGTGGTCGACGAGGCCGGCGCCGATTGCCCGCCTGGCGAGATGGGCGAGGTGGTGGTGTCGAACCTGGTGACGCGCGGCACGGTGCTGCTCAACTGCCGCCTGGGCGACCGCGCCTCGTGGGCCACGGCGCCCTGCCCCTGCGGGCGCAACCTGCCGCTGCTGCGCCTGGCCCAGGGACGCAGCGTCGACCGGCTCTATCGCACCGACGGCACGCCGGTGCCGATCGTCACGGTCTTGGGGCCGCTGTCGCGCGATGCGCGCATCTGGCAGTTTCAGGTGACGCAACACGCCCTGGACCATATCACCGTGGCGCTGATGCTGGCGCCGGGGGCGTCGGCTCAAGAGCTGGAGCGCGACCTAAGGGCGGCGCTGCAGCCGGTCTTGGGCGCCGACATGCGCATCGACGTGCAGCAGGCGGTGGCATTGCGCCGCACCGGCGGCGGCAAGCTGCGCCACGTGATCCAGCAGGTGGCCGAACCAGGCGCGTGAGCGGCCGGGGCGGGCGCCCGCAAGGGGGTGCGCGCGAGGGCGGGTCGCGCCTTGCCCAGGGCGCACGGCAGGCGTATGCTCGACGCAGCCTGCCAGAGAGATGAGCCATGTCGAACGATGCCCGCGAGCCCGAGGTGTTGGCCCTGCTCAAGGCGCGGCGCTCGGTGCGCCGGTTCACCGACGAGCCGGTGGCGCCCGCCACGCTGCGCTTGCTGCTCGAGGCGGCCATGGCCGCCCCCAGCGCGGCGGCCAGCGATCCCTGGGAGTTTGTGATCGTCACTGCGCCCGAGACGCTGGCCGCGCTGCGCGAGCGGCTCCTGTTTGGGCGCTATCGAGCGCCGGCGGCCGTGGTGGTGTGCGGCAACGTCGCCAGCGCTCACAACACGGCCGCGCGCAGTTACTGGGTGCAAGACTGCTCGGCGGCCATGGAGAACCTGCTCATCGCGGCCACCGGTTTGGGGCTGGGCGCGGTGTGGATCGGGCTTTACCCGCACGAGGGGGCGCAGGCGGCCGTGCGTCAGGTGCTGGCCATCCCCGCCGAGGTGGCGCCGCTGGGGCTGGCCTACGTGGGCCACCCCGCCGAGACGCCGCCGCCACGCACGCGCTATGACGCCCATCGCGTGTACTGGGAGCAGTACGAGCCGCGCAAGCGCCGCGCCAAGAAGAAGGACGCCAAGCATCAGGGCTAGGCGCCAGGGGAGGCGGCGGCGGCCGCCCGAGGCGGCGGCAGCGCGGGCCTAAAGGCCCGCGCTATGTCAGCCGCTACGCGGCTGCAAGGTGCCACGGGCGTCGCCCTTGCCGAGGCCGCCAGGCCTCGTCCTAGGCGCTTTCGATGCGCGGCCGGCCGAACGCCCCCGCATCACAGCCGTGCACCAGCACGCCGGCCACGATCTCCCAGTCGGGGTCGTTGGGATGCTCGAGCACATGGTAGAGCAACATGCCGGGCAGGTTGACGCGCCCTGAGAGAGGGGCGGCGTCGACCGTGCCCTGATACGGAAAGTGCTGGTCGAGCAGGGCCTTGGCGGACTGGCCGCTCTCGCCCTCGCAGGCGGCAAAGTTGGCCAGTACGAGCAGGCGATAGGCGTCGATCAACACCTGCCGCTCGCGGCCGTCGGACCTGTCGATGGCGCGACGAAAGGTCTCTTCGTTGGTCGCGCCTTTATCGACGGCCACATCGCCGCGCACGACGAGCATCGTCTTTGGGTAGACGGACCTGGCGCCCTCAACAGTCAGTTCGTAAACAATCGTCGCGGCACGCGTCTCGGCATCCACCATGTCCTCATGCTCCTCGACTGACTGGCGGGACCCGACTCGTTGCACCCGCGCCGCGTCGTCGGCCTCACGCCGGCGGCGTCTCGCGGGGTCGCACCAGATAGAACGGCAGGTCGGGCTGGGGCACGAACCCCAGCGACGCGGCCATGGCGCCCGAGATGGGGTTGTACATGCAGCCCCACTCGGGGGCCAGGCCCAGCTCGAGGCAGCGCGCGATGGTGGCACAGGCGGCCGCGCGGCCCAGCCCCTGCCGGCGGTAGGGCTCGCGGGTGCCCACGCCGATCTCGGCGCGCCGGTCGCCCACAAAGACCGTCTGGCTGCTGCTGGCCAGGGCCTCGCCGCGCAGCACGCAGTAGCCCACGCCCTCGCGCAAAAAGTGCTCTACACTGCCCCACAGCTCGGGGATGCCGCCCACCTCGAGCGCGGTGCGCTCGTCCAGGGGCCGCAGCGTGTAGCCCGCCGGCAGCGCGCGGTCGGGCAGCGCGCGAAAGACGTCCACGTCGAGGGTGTAGATGGAGCGCACCAGCGGCTCGCCGCCCAGCGGCGCCAGCAGCGTCGAGAGGGCCTCTTGCCAGGCGCCGGCCGGCGCAAAGATCAGGTTGTACTGGCTGCGGCGCTCGGGGCTGCCGAGCAGCTCGCCCAGCCCGCGGCAGATGACGCGGTTGCGGGCGTCGCCGCCGAGGTAGAAAAAGTCGCCCCACAAGAGCGCGGCGCGGGGATGGTCGCGGTCGTCGACGAACACGCGGCCCGCCTGCCGCCCCTCGAGGACGCTGTAGATGCCGGGGCGCAGCCCGTGGTAGGCCTCGAACAGCGCCCCCACCCGCTGGAACTCGGCCACAGGCAGCTCGATCATGGTCCCCCCCCTTGTGCTCCACCAGGGCAAGCCCCATCACGATGCGTCAATATAGTCTGAATGTCAAGGGGCGCGGGGGCCAGGCCGAGGCGTTGCGACCGCGCGGGGCTCAGGGGCTGGCGGGCAGCCGCACGCTAAAGACGCTGCCCTGCCCGGGCGTCGAGGCCGCGGTGAGCGTGCCGCCGTGGGCCTCGACGAGCTGGCGCGCGATGGCCAGCCCCAGGCCCGAGTGGTGCGCGTCGCGGCGGCGGGCGCGGTCGGCGCGGTAAAAGCGCTCGAACACCAGCGGCAGGTCCTCGGGCGCGATGCCGGCGCCGGTGTCGGCCACGTCGAGGCGCACCCAGGGCCCCTCGACGGCCGCCGACAGGGTCACACGGCCGCCGCGCGGCGTGTAGCGCAGGGCGTTGGACAGCAGGTTGGCCAACACCTGCCCCAGCCGCTGGGCGTCGCCGTGGATGCGCGGCAGCCCCGCCGGCGCCTGCACCGTCAGCGCCACGCCGGCGGCCTCGGCCTCGCTGTGGAACTCGCGCTCGGCGCGGGCCAGCAGCGCGGCGGAGTCGAGGGGCGCCAGCTCGAGCGGCAGGCGGCCGGCCTCGGCGGTAGCCAGGTCGCGCAGGTCGCCCACCAGGCGCGTCAAGAGCAGCGTCTCGTCATAGATGGGGCGCAGCGCGTCCACGTCGAGGGCGAACACGCCATCTTGCAGCGCCTCGAGGTGGCCCTGCATCACCGTCAGGGGCGTGCGCAGCTCGTGGGCGATATCGTCGACCATCTGGCGGCGTAGTTGCTCATCGCGCTCGAGGGCGGCGGCCATGGCGTTGAACCGCGCGGCCAGGCGGCCCACCTCGTCGTGGGCCTGCACGGGCACGCGATAGGCCAGGTCGCCCGCGCCGATCTGCCCGGCGGCGGTGGCCAGGGTGTTGAGGGGCTGCAGCGCGCGGCGGGTGAGCCACCAGCCCAGGCCGATGGCCAGCAGCGCCGCCGCCACGCCGGCCAGGGCGATGGCGCGCCCCACGCTGGCGCGAAACTCGGCCTCGGCCGCGCCCTCGCGCGGCACGAGATAGCCCACGCGGCGGCCGGCGACGCGCAGCTCGAGGCTGCGGGCCAGCGCGCTGCGGCCCAGGCGCTCGCCCTGCAGGTTGCCGGCGACGGCGGCGTCGGCCACCACCAGGCCGTCGGCATCGGCCACGATGAGGCGCGCGCCCATCATGGCCCCCATAGCGCCCATCATGCCCTGGCCCATGCCACGGCCATGCCCCATGACGCCGGCGTCATCGCCGCCGGCGTCATCGCCGCCCATCATGCCCGAGGTGGTCAGCAGCGCCTGCGCGCCGGCCCACGAGCCCTGGCGGGCATAGTGGGCCTCGAGCTGCGGGGCCAGCGCCTGCATCTGCGCGGCGGCGCCGTGCGAGACATAGTCGCTGAGGCCGGCGCCGGCGGCCAGCGCCAGGCCCACCGCCACGATGGCCACGCCCAGCAGCACCGCCAGGGCCAGCGCCAGGGTCAGTTTGAGCGAGAGCGACAGGCGGCGCATCTCAACCTCGCGGGGCCGCGCGTTCGGCGGCCTTGTAGCCCACGCCGTGCACCGTCAGCACATAGGTAGGCCGGCGCGGATCGTCGCCGAGCTTGCGGCGCAGGTTCTTGATGTGGGTGTCGATGGTGCGCTCATAGCCCTCATAGGCCTCGCCCTGGGCGGCCTCGACGAGCTGCAGCCGCGTGAACACGCGCCCCGGCGCCGACAGCAGCAGGCGCAGCACCTCGAACTCGCTGCGGGTGAGGTCGATGGGCGCGCCGTCCAGGTCGACCGCGCGGCGGGCCACGTCGAGCGTGAGCGGCCCCAGGCGATAGACCGGCTGGTGGGCCTGGGCCAGCGGCCCCTGAGCGCGGCGCAGCACGGCGCGCACGCGGGCCACCACCTCGCGCGGCGAAAAGGGCTTGAGCACATAGTCGTCGGCGCCCAGCTCGAGGCCGAGCACGCGGTCGGTCTCTTCGACGCGCGCGGTGACGATGATCAGCGGCACGTTCGAGGTGCGGCGCAGCTCGCGGGCCACGTCGAGGCCGTCCATGCCGGGCAGCATCAGGTCGAGCAAGATCAGGTCGGGCGACTCTTGGCGGGCGCGGCGCAGCGCCTCGGGGCCGTCGTAGGCGGTCGAGACCGCAAAGCCGGCGCGCTCGAGATAGGCCCGCAGCACGCGGACGATCTCGGGCTCGTCATCGACCACCAGGATGCGCTGCGCCATGGCTCACTCCTCGCCCTGCGTCAGGCGGCCAGGCCGGGCTCGCCGCGGTAAAAGCGGCGCCCATAGCTGCGCGCCACGCCCACGATCCAGCGCCAGTGCAGCACCACGTGCAGCAGCGCCAGCGCGGCCATGGCCAGGCCGCCCCAGTTGTGCAGCAGCTCCCAGCCGTGGCGGCCCAGCAGCACCACGCGCCCATAGTTGGGGTTGCGCCCCCCTTGAAAGCCGCCGGTGAGCACGAACATGAGGATCACGCCCGAGACCGTCTCGAGCAGCAAGAGGGCGGCGATGGCGAGATCGACGATCACGTACAGCGTGTGGCGGCGGATGCGGGTCATTTTGGCTCCCTTCGTGCGGCGGCTATCATGGGTGGGGTCACTGTCGACGCCGATAGCATACCCACGCCCTGTGTAGAAACGATGGAGCCGCGGTCGCGCCGCTGTGTGGGTTGCGCCGCCGTCAACGGCGGTCGGTGGGCTCGCGGCGCCACTGCACCGGCCCGCGCAACGCCTTGATGATCAGACCCACCACGGCCAGTTGGGCCACCAAGCGGATGATCCGCCGCCACCTGTTCATCGCACCACCTCTTGCTCGCTATGCCGATCGGGTACAGGGGCATTATAGCGCAGAGCGGCGACGGCCGCACAGCCACCCGCTGCGCACGTGGCGGCGACCACGTCGCAGCGGGTGACTATTTGATAAATCTACGTTTGCTTTATGCCCAGGGGGTATCTTTTTCCCTACCGTTGTGTATGATGGGCGTAATTGCGCCTGAACGGGGGGTCGCACGCAGATGCGCGGTTGTCGCGCGGAAAGGATGTGAAACATGCCGGGTAAACGAGTGGCGCTCGTGCTGCTGGTGGTCGTCGCGCTGGGGTGCTGGCCGGCCGCCGCGCTGGCCGAGGGCTGCGTAGACATCGCCTCGGGGCAGATCACCTATCCCCCCTGGCACCACTGGGCCGGCAGGCCGGTGGTCGAGGGCTATGACGCCTACGGCTTTGACTATGTGGCGCAGCGTTTCTCGGGGTGGTTCGTCAACAGCGAGCTGGGCTTTATGGGGCTGCCGCCCTACCAGGGCGACTATGCCGCCTATATCGCCGCCAACCCGGCCGCTGCGGCGCTGGGCGATCCGGCCGACCCCACCAGCTTCTGGTCGCTCAAAGACCTGCAGCTCGACCTCAAGTGGAACGAGGCCTATCGCTCGCGCACCGACTGCAACGGCGACGGCTGGTTCGATCGGCACCCTGGCCGGAGCGGCTATATCGGCTCGGGCGCGTGGTACACCAACCACGTCGGCGGCGCCTACCTGGGGCAGAGCTACCGCTCCTTCTCGAAGGTGGTGGCGGTGCCGGCCGATGCCCGCCTGGTGAACGGCTGGTGGTATGCCGCCGACGGCGCCCAACTGGGCTATGCGGCGCCCGACGTGGCGCCGGGCATGGCCGGGGTGTTTGACCTGCTGGCGGGTTGCGGCGTACTCTACAAGGGAGCGCCCGGCCTGGGGCGCTGGCGGTAGCGGCGCGACGTAGCGTCAGAGGGGGCTGAGATGGCAGGGCGCATCGAGGTGGTGGCGCACCGCGGGCTGAACCGGCGGGCGCCCGAGAACACCCTGGCGGCCGCCGAGGCCTGCGTGGCGCTCGGCCTCGATTATGTCGAGGTGGACGTGCGCACCAGCCGCGATGGCGTGCTGCACATCTTGCACGACCCCACCGTCGACCGCACCACCAACGGCCACGGCGCGCTGGCCGGCCTCACCGCCGCCGGGCTGGCGCGGCTCGACGCGGGCGCCTGGTTCGGGCCGGCCTACCGCGGGCAGCGCATCCCGCGGCTCGACGACCTGCTGCGCTGGGCGCGCGGGCGCATCAAGGTGTACCTGGACGTCAAGCAGGCCCACCCCGCCCACCTGCTCGACCTGCTCTATGCCACCGGCATGGCGGGCGACTGCTTTCTCTATTGCGAGCAGCCCGACCTGGCCGAGACGCTGCGCGCGCTCGATGGCGATATCACCCTGATGGCCACCGTGCGCGACGAGAGCGACCTGATCGAGGCGCGCGAGCGGCTGGGCGCGCAGATCGTCGAGCTCGACGCGCGGCACATGACCCCCGAGCTGGTGGCGGCCTGCCGCGCGCGCGGGCATCGCGTGATGGCCTACACCCAGGCCGACGACGCCGCGCTGTTCAGGCGCATCATCGCCTGTGGCGCCGAGCTGGTCAATCTGGATCACCCCGAGACGTGGCTGCAGGTGGCGCCATCGTCAGGCGGCGCCGGGCGTTAGGCGCGCCGCGCGGGGCGCAGAGGAGCAGCGACATGGCAGCATGGCCGCAGATCAAGATCACCGTGCTCAAAAAGACCTTTGACGCCGAGCTGGCGCAGGCCTACCGCCAGCCCGAGGCGCGCAAGGCGCCCTGCAACCTGTTCGAGGTGGGCCAGGAGTTCATGGTCGAGGGGTTTGCGGGGCAGCCGGCCGACTTTCCGTGCGGCTGGGCCTGGAACGACCTGCATCGGCTGGTGGTGGCGTTGACGGTGGGCGGCGATTTCGGCGTATGGATGCAGAACCCCGCCGAGTTCATCACCTGCTGCACCGACGGCATCAAGCCGGTGGTGTTCAAAGTCGAGCGCCTGCCCTAGGCGCACATGGCCGCCCCAGGCCCGACGGCCCGCGGCGGCGCACGCCATCGATGGCGGCTTGACGGCCACCTGCCCTTGGCCTACACTAACCGCGCGTCAATTTAGTGTAAAAGACCCGACGCTCAGCGAGGCACGGTAGCCCTCCAGGCGATGCCCCCGTTGGCACCAGCCCCCACTGGAGCAAGCACATGGAACAGACGATTGCCCAGAGCAAGTCGCAACGGCTGACGCGGCTCAGCCACCTGCTCTACCGCCACCCCCACGGGCTGACAACGCGCGAACTGGCCAGCCTGTGCGACGTGGACCAGCGCACCGTCCAGCGCGACCTGGTGGACCTCGAGGAGATGGGCATCCCCCTGTGGGATGACGAGGGCACGCCGCGCCGCTATGGCGTCATCAGCGGCTATTACATCCCGCCGATCCACCTGAGCCTGCCCGAGGCGGCCTCGCTCTACCTGGCGGGGCGGCTGCTGGCGCGCAACTATAACCGCAACGACGCCCACGCCGTGGCCGCGCTGGCCAAGCTGGCGCACGTGCTGCCCGCATCGCTGGCGGCGCAGTTGCACGCCTCGGTGCAGCGCATGGCAGCCCGCGAGAAAGATCGCGAGTATGAGCGCGTATTCGAGACGCTGGTGACGGCCTGGGCCACGCAGCGCGTGGTGCTGGTGCGCTATCGGCGCGCGGGCAGCGACAACGCGCGCGAGCTCGAGCTGTGGCCCTACTTTCTCGAGGCCTCGGGCGTGGGCGGCTCGGTGTACGTCATCGGCTACGCGCCCCACGCCAACGCGATGCGCACCTTCAAGGTCGATCGCATCGTGGCCGCCACCCTTACCGACCGCACCTTTGCGGCGCCAGACGATCTCAACGGCCCGCGCCTGCTCGACAGTTGCTGGGGCGTGATGTACGGCGGCGAGCGCGAGCAGGTGGTGCTGCGCTTTGACGCCACCGCCAGCCGCCGCGTACACGAGACCCACTGGCACCCCTCGCAGCAGTTGACGGCGCTGCCCGATGGCGGCTGCGAGCTGCGGCTCGAGCTCGCCAACCCGCAAGAGATGCTCTACTGGATCCGCGGGTGGGGGCCGCAGGTGGAGGTGTTGGCGCCCGAGTGGCTGCGCGCCGAGGTGGCCGCCGACGCCGAGGCCGCCGCCGGGCGCTATCGCGGGACGGTGTCGTGAACGTCGGACATCTGTGGGGCAAAAGGTTCGAACAGCAGGGCGCGACGGCCACCCATCCGCTGGTGTGCCACATGATCGACGTGGCCGAGCTGGCCGGCGCGCTGTGGGACCTGTCGACGTCGCCGGGCATGTTGCGGCTGCTGGCGCCGTTGGGCGCCGGCCAGCAGCAAAACGTGCGCGCGCTGGGCATGTTCTGGGCGGCGCTGCACGACCTGGGCAAGACGACGCCGGCGTTTCAGCGCCAGTGCCCCCAGGCTCTGCCGCTGCTGCGGGCCGCAGGGCTGACGTTCGCGCCCGCCGACCAGGGCGGCGACGCCTGGCACGCCCTGCTGAGCGCCTGGGCGTTGACGCCGCTGCTCGAGGCCAACGGCGTGTCGCCCGCGCTGGCCACGCGCATTACGCGGGCGCTGGCGGGCCACCATGGCGGCTGGCCGCCGGCCGACGCTCAAGAGGCGCTGACGCCCGAGCTCACCGGCGGCGACGACTGGGACGAGGCGCGCGCCGAGCTGGTGGCGTTGCTGGCCAGGCTCTATCAGCCGCCGGCCAACGCCGCGCCGCTGCCCCAGCGAGAGGCGCGACAGGCGGCGCTGTTTCTGCTGGCGGGCGTGACGTCGTTGGCCAACTGGCTGGCCTCGACCGAGACCTGGCTGGCGGCCATGGCGCCGGCCTGGCACGAGCTGGCCACGCCCACGCCGGCGCGGCTCGAGGCGGCGCTGGCGGCCTACCGAGAGCGCGCCCGGGCGCTGGCGGTCGACGCGGTGCGCCGCGCGGGGCTCGCGCGCTGGCCCGAGCCGGCCGAGGCGCCGCGGTTCGAGGCGCTGTTCGACGGGCTGGCGCCCAACGGGCTGCAGCAGGCGGCCATCGAGCTGGCGCCGCAGTTGAGCGGGCCGGGGGTGGTGCTCATCGAGGCGCCCTCGGGGGCCGGCAAGACCGAGGCGGCGCTCTATCTGGCGGCGCACACGGTGCACGCGCGGCAGGCGCACGGGCTGTTGGTGGCCGCACCGGCCACGGCGGCCGACGGTCGTTTGCACGAGCGCCTGGCGGCCATGCTCAGGGCGCGCTATGGCGAGGCGCAGGCCGAGCAGTTGGTGCACGGGCAGGCGCGCTGGGACGGCCCGCCCGAGCGCATCTGGCAGGCGATGTCGAGCGATCTCGAGGGGGCCGACGGCGTCGAGGTCATGGGCTGGTTCTTGCCGGCCAAGCGGGCGCTGCTGGCGCCCTTTGGCATGACCAGCAGCGACGAAGTGCTGCTGGGCGTCACGTCCACGCGGCACCACTTTGTGCGCCTGGCGGGGCTGGCCGAGCGGGCGGTGATCCTCGACCAGGTGCACGCCAACAGCGCGCAGGCGTCGCTGCTGCTGCCGCGGGCGGTCGACTGGCTGCGCTCCATGGGCTGCGTGGTGATCGTGCTGTCGACGGGGCTGCCGGCCGAGGCGCGGCGGGCGCTGTTGCTCGCCGGCGGGGCCGACGAGGACGCCGCGGCAGCGCTGGCGAGCGCGTCGGCGCCCTACCCGAGCATCACCTGGGCCTGTCGCCACGCAGCCGACGGCGAGCTGCGCTTGGGCTGTGTTGAGGCGCCGGTCACCGGCGCGGGCGAGGTGGCGCTCGAGCGGCTGTCGGCCGGCGAGGGCGCGTTGTTGGCCACGCTGAGCGACGCGCTGGCCCAGGGCGGCTGTGCCGCGGTGGTGTGCCACAGCGTGGCGCGGGCGCAGGCGGTGTACGAGGCGTTGCGCGCGGCGCAGGCGGCGCCCGACGGCGAGCTTGCGCTGCTGCACGAGCTGATGACGCTGCAGGCCCGCCGGCGCACCGAGCAGGGCTTGATGGCCCGCTATGGCCCCGGAGCGCCGGCGCAGGGGCGGCGCGGCATCGTGGTGGGCACGCAGCGGTTGGCCAGCGGGCTGGACCTGGATTTCGATCTGGTGGCGACGGACCCGGCCCCGGTGGACCTGCTGCTGCGCACCGCCGGGCTGCTGCATCGTCACGCGCGTGCGGGGCGGCCAGCGCCGGTGAGCGCGCCGCGGCTGCTGTTGATGTCGCCGGCCCAGGCGGCGGGGCGCGCGGGCGCTCCCGCGAGCGAGCCGGCCCAGGGGGGCTATCGTCGGCTGCGCACGCGCCTGGCGCTGGAGAGGCGCACGCGGCTGCGGCCGGTCGAGGACACGCGCGCGCTGCTCGAGGCGGTGTATGGCAGCGATGCGCCGCTGGGCGGCAGCGCCGGCCATGCGCAGGCGCTCTCGAGGGCGCACAACGCCTGGCTGCAGACGTCGGCCGGCGAGCGCGCCGAGGCGCAGTGGCTGACGCTCAAGGCGGTGGGCCTCGGCGGGGTCTTTGGCCAGGTGGCGGCCGACCCGGTGGCCGAGCATGTGGGCGTGCGCCTGTCGCTGGCCACGCTCATGCGCGAGGCGCCGCAGGGGCTGACGCTGATCTGCCTGCACATGAACGGTCGCGAGATCGCCCTGAGCGGCGAAGGGGGCGAACCGTTCGACATCAGCGCGCCGCCCGACGCGGCGGCCACGGAGCGGCTGCTCGATTGCTCGTTGCAGATCACCGATGCGGGGCTGATGCAGGCGCTGAGCGAGTTTGCGCCGCCCACGGTCTGGCGCGAGCATCCGCTGCTGCGGCACTGTCGGCTGGCGCTGTTCACCAGGGGCGTGTGGCACGTGCCGGGCACCGAGTACACGCTGCGGCTGGCGCGGCCGTTGGGGCTCAAGATCCAGCAGCGGCGCGGGTGAGGGCGCGGCGGTCGGGCGCTGCGCGCAAGGGGGGGGCTGGCAGGCCCTCGCCACGTTGTCGGGGCCGCAGAAACCCGGCCGTGAACGGCCGGGCTAGGTCGGGCGCTGCGCGCCCGCAAGGGGGCGCGGGGAGCGCGGGCATGACGCCCGCGCTCTTGCTTTGCCGAGCGGCCGCCCGCGAACCTGCGGGGGCCGCCTGGGTGCCGCCGCACCCCGAGGCGCCAAAAGGCCATTGACACAGCATTGCGACGTATCCTATACTGATTTCGTGGCCTCAGGCTGCTGTTTGACAGCGAAATCGCCAGGCAGCGCCGCCGGCGGCGCCCCAGCAATGAAGGGAGGGGCAAAGCGAGCCAACATTTCATGAACGCCTATGAGTATGCGTCTGTGTGGCATAGTTGAGAGGAGTAGGTGATCATGTCTGACTGGCACGTCATCTCACGTCGCGGATTCCTGCGCAACGCTGCGCTCGTGGCCGCAGCCGCCCTGGCGGGTTGTGCGCCCAAGGCGACCCCGGCGCCGGCGGCTGAGAAGCCGGCGGCTGAGAAGCCGGCGGCTGAGAAGCCGGCCGCAGAGCAGCCGGCAGCCGCGCAGCCGACTCAGAAGCCGGCCGCGCCCACGGCCACCCCGGTGCCCGCTGCCAAAGAGCGCATTCCGATCAAGTACTGGCTCTTTTGGAACCAACCCTCGGTGTGCGAGGAGGCCTGGCGAGCCACCGCCGAGTGGCAGCAGATGGAGGCCGACGGCCTCGACATCGAGTTTCGCACCGGCGCCGGCGGCGATGCGGGCAAGACCGCGGTGGCGGCGGGCACCCCGCCCGATGTGGGCTGCCTGGGGCCGCAGCTCGACTTTGCGCTGGGCGGTGTGCTGCTCGACCTGAACCCCTTTGTCGACGCCAGCGACAAGATCAGCCGCGATTCGTTCTTTACCGAGAGCTATGAGAACGCCTCGTGGCGCGACATGCAGTTCGGCATCCCCGCCATGGAATGCTATGTGCGCCTGGGCCTGGACTATAACGAGCGCATGGTGGGCGAGGCCGGGCTCGACCCGGACGACCCGCCCGAGACCTGGGAAGAGCTGTTCGAGTGGCACGAAAAGCTGACCAAGTTCGACGCGGCCGGCAACCTGCTGCAGTTCGGCATCGACCCCTATGACGCCATGGGCGGGCCGGGGCCGCACTATGCCTCGGCGTGGACCGTCTCGATGCTATGGGATTTCAACGACTGGTGGAACCCCGCCGACGCCACCATCAACATCAACAACGAGCGCTTTGTGGAATCGCTCGAGACGTGCGCCGAGTTCATCCGGCTGATGGGCGTGGACAACCTGGCGGGCGTGCGCTCGGTCGAGGGGCAGGGCACCTGGGGCGGCTCGTACAACGCCGAGGTGCAGGCCATGATCATCGAGGGCTACTGGCACCCGGGCGAGACGGCCAAGGAAAAGCCCGAGGTGTCGGCCGTCAACCGCGCCAGTTGGGTGCCGGTGCCGGCCTGGCGGGCGGGCGACAAGGTGCAGTGCTACACCAGCCACGCCACGTCGCTCTATCGCGATGGCACGCATGCCAAAGAGGCTTTCCCGGTGATAGAGTTCCAGCAGAGCAAGGCCCATTGCGACATCCTCTTTGCCGAGATCGGCTGGCTGCCCGCGCTGAAAGAGTACATCGCGGGGGTCAAGCCGATCTTCCCGGGGCTGGACTTTTACCTGCGGTCGGCCTCTGAGGCCACGCACCGCTACACCGACCCGCGCATGCCCATCAGCACCTTTGTGGGCGACCAGTTCTATGTCTACCGCGAGCGGGTCTATCGCGACGAGATGACCGCCCGCGAGGCGGCCGACGCCATCCAGCAGGCGGTGGAGCAGGAATGGGTCGAATCGGGCTGGGCCGACAAGTGGGGCGCCTGAGCCACTAGCCCGACCGGGCGCGCAACGATCGCTGTGATGAGCGCTATCTCTGGCAGTCTCCCGGGAATCGAACAGGGTTCTCGGGAGGCTGCTGTCGAGGAGGTGAGATGAACTTTTACGAGCGCCTGCACGCCGTGCTGCACGGCGGCCAGCCCGACCAGGTGCCCTTTGCGCCTTATGACAACCTGGTGCCGCGCGGCGAGTTCGAGCGCGAGCTGGCCGAGCGCGGCATGGGCCTGCTCGACCGCCATTCGGGCGGCATCTGGTCAGAGATGCCCAACGTCGAGATCGACACGCGCACCGAGGGCAACGTGGTCACCACCACCTTTCACACGCCCGTGGGCGACGTGTACACGCGCAGCAAGACGCACCTGGGGCGCATCGCCGATGGCGCCACCGTGCAAACCGAGGGCCTGATCAAGGATATCAAGGATTTCGACGCGGTCATCTACATGGTCGAGGACACGGTCTATCACCTCGACGCCCGGCCCTACCTCGAGGCCAGGCAGAGCTGGGGCTCGCACGGCTATCTGAGCCAGGGCGGCTTTGGCGTGCCCTATGAGGCCACGCTGGGGTTCTTTGGGGGCTATGCCGGCATTCCGGCGTGGATCTATGCGCAAGAGGACCACCCCGACGCCTTTGCGGCGCTGGTGGAGGCGGTCGACCGCCGCGAGCGGCGCCACTTTCCGCTGCTGCTCGAGTTGCCCGGCGACCTGGTGGCCTGCGGCAGCGTCGACGGCAACTATGGGCCGGCGCGCTGGCGGCAGTACGACCTGCCTTACTATCAAGAGTTCGTCCCCCAACTGCAGGCCGCCGGCAAGATCGTCTCGCTCCACGCCCACGCCTCGAACAACCTGGCCTATGCCGACCTGCTGCGCGAGACCGGCGTCGACGTGGTCGAGGCCTTTACCCCGCCGCCCGTGGGCGACCTCTCCATCGCCGAGGCGCGCCGGCGCTGGGGGCCCGACGTGGTCATCTGGGTCAACTTTCCCGAGACGGTCTTTTACTATGGCTATGAAGAGACCAGGCGCTATACCATGGACCTGATCAAGAGCGACCCGCCGGGCGACCGGCTGGTGATCGGGTTCACCGAGATGGGCACCTACGGCATCACCGATGCCGAGAGCGAGCGCATCTTCAAGGCGGGGTTCCGCGCCGTGGTCGAGGCCATCGAGGCCTGCGGCGCCTACCCCGTGCGAGCATAGAGCGGAGGTCGAACGGAGATGGATTTCGGCGAACGCATACAGGCGGTTCTGACCGGTGGCGAGGTGGATCGCGCGCCCGTGATGAGCCTCGAGAGCATCATGCCGCGCGGCGAGCTCGAGCTGAGCCTGCGACGGCGCGGCATGGGGCTGTGCCTCTCGCGGCCGGTGGTGTGGTGCGAATACCCCCAGGTGGATGTGGACGTGCAGACGGCCGGTGACATCGCCACGCTGACCTACCACACGGCGCGCGGCGACCTGACGCTGCGGCAGCGCCGGCAGTTGGGGCGGCTGGCCGATGACGCCAGCGGCGACCTGGACGGCCTGGTGAAATCGCCCGCCGACCTGGACGCCGCCATCGCCCTGGCCGAGGGCGCCGTGTTCCACGTGGACGCCAGCGCCTATAGCGACACGGCGTTCGAGATCGGCGCCGATGGCATCGTACGCTGCGATGGGCCGCGTTCGCCCTACGAGCTGAGCTGCGAGCTGGTGGGCTATCGCCCGGCGATGGTCAACGCGCACCAGGCGTTGACGCTGTGGCATCACCTGCAAGAGGCCGAGCCGAGCCGCTTTGCCGCGCTCATCGAGGCGCTCGAGGCGCAAGAGCTGCGCCGCGTCGAGGCGCTGATCGCTGCGCCGGTGACGCTGCTGCGGCTGGGGCGCATCGACGGGCAGATCAGCCCCATGCGCTGGCGCGAGCGGGTGCTGCCGTTCTATCAGCGGGTGACGGCCCAGCTCGTCGCGGCGGGCAAGGTCTGCTCGCTGCACGCTCACACGCCCATCCTGGCGGCCTATGCCGACGCCGTCAAAGAGGCCGGCGTGCAGATGGTCGAGGGGCTGGCGTCGCCGCCCTTTGGCGTCATGGCGGTGGGCGAGGCGCGCCGCCGCTGGTGGGATGAGGGGCTCATCCTGTGGGTGAACGTGCCCGAGGCGATGTTCTGGATGGGCGCGGCCTATGTCAAGAACCAGGTGACGGCCATCGCCATGGTGGGCGACCCCCTCAACAAGCTGATCTTGGGCGCCACCGAGCAGGGGCTGGTGGGCGTGGTCGATCCCGAGAGCGAGGCGGTGTACCGCGCGGGCTATCACGCCGTCCTCGACGGGCTGGGCTACCCCGCCTAGGCTGCGCTGGGTGGCATCGCCAGGCGCTCCTCACGGGGCGCCTGTTGGCTGCCGCGGCGGCCGCATCGGCCCGCTGCGCCAGACCCCCCTACCCGCCGGCCGCCGAGATGCCCATTTGCTTATTGCGAACGTTTGCATTAGACTCGCCCCCGACCGCCGCGGCCGCCGCGCGCCCCTGCTGGCGCGACGCCAAACCCGCCGCGGCGCGAAAGGAGCGCCTTGCAGGCCAAGCAACGCTGGACGGCAGCCCTCGCGATGACCCTCGCGCTCGCGCTCGTGCTCGGCGGCTGCGCGCCGTCGCAGCCCCCGCGCAGCGCCGCCCCCACCACGGCCGCCCCCCCAGAGGCGGCGCCCGCCGCCCTGGCAGGCGCCTATGTGATGGTCGGCGACGACTATGGCTACCCCTCGCCCTTTAGCTTTTACTCGCGCGGGCCGGGCTATATCCGCATGTCGTACCTGTTCGACACGCTGGTGTGGAAGGACGCCGACGGCGTCATCCCCTGGCTGGCCGAGCGCTGGGAGCTGTCGGCAGACGGCACGGCGTGGACGTTCGAGCTGCGCCAGGATGTGACCTGGCACGACGGCCAGCCGCTCACCGCCGCGGATGTGGCCTTTACCTACCGCTACTTTGCCGAGCGGGCGGCCGAGGGCATGGTGCGCTGGGGCTGGCCCCTCGAGCGCCTCGTGGCGGCCGAGGCCAGCGCCGACGGCCGCACGGTGACGCTGCGCACCGACGGCCCGGTGGCCGGCCTGCTCACCGACCTGTTCGGCTCGCTGCCCATCATCCCGCAGCACATCTGGCAGGGGGTGGCCGAGCCGGCGAAAAAGCTCGACGCCGAGGCCGTGGTGGGCAGCGGGCCGTTCATCCTGCGCGCGTATGACCAGGCCGAGGGCCGCTACCTGTACGACGCCAACCCCGACTATTTCCTGGGCCAGCCGGTGGTCGAGCGGCTGGCGCTGATCCGCGTGCCCGACGCGGCGCTGGCGCTGCTGGTGGGCGAGGTGCACGAGGCCAGCTTCTCGGGGAGCGGCATCGCCTCGGTGACGCAGCTCCGCGAGCAGCCGGGGCTGGCGGTGGTCGAGGGCCCCAGCGACTGGGCGCTCAAGCTCTATTTCAACACCACGCGCGCGCCTTTCGATCGGCGCGAGGTGCGTCAGGCGGTGGCGCTGGCGGTCGATCGCCAGGCGCTGGTGACGCGGGCGCAACTGGGCGGCGCCGTGGTGGCCAGCACCGGCCTGCTCTCGCCCGACAGCCCCTGGTGCGCGCCCCACCTGCCCGCCTACGAGCACGATCTGGCGGCGGCGCAGGCCATGCTGGCCGCGGCCGGCGTGGCGCCCTTTGAGACCGCCCTGCTCACCACGCCCGCCTATGCCCGCGAGGCCGAGCTGCTGCAGGCCGACCTGGCGGCGCTGGGCATCACCGTGGCGGTGCGCACGGGCGACCGCGCCACGGTGGACGATCTGTTGCGCGCCGGCGATTTCGACCTGCTGATCACCGGGCATGGCGGCACGGCCAACCCCGACATCGGGCACCCCAGCGTGCCGGCGGCCTGGGAGCATACCGAGTATACTGAGGTCTATGAGGCCTCGCTGCGGGCCATGGACGAGGCCGAGCGGCGCGCGCTGGTGTGGCGGCTGCAAGAGATCATCGCCGAGGAGCTGCCCATCTTGCCGCTATGGCACCCGCTGATGTGGGAAGTGTACACGCCGGGCGGGCCCACGCCCTTTTACACCAGCGGCGGCGTGGCCAGCGGCATTCCCCTGGCGGTGAACAAGCTCATGTTCCTGCCGGCGCCATGAGGCGCGCTCGCCAGGGCGGCTGGCGTCGGGCCACGGGCGCCAGCCGCGGCCTGGCTCGCGTGGCCCAGTTGGCGCTGACGATGTGGCTGGTGCTCACGCTCAACTTTGCGCTGCCGCGGCTGATGCCGGGCGATCCCCTGGCCGAGCTGGACAACCCGCAGAGCCAGCCGGTGCCGCTGAGCCCCGCGGCGCGCGAGCGCATCAGGGCCTACTATGGGCTCGAGCGGCCGGTGGCCGAGCAATATGGCGCCTATGTGGCGGGGCTGGCCCGCGGCGAGCTGGGCTGGTCGCTGTCGTACAACGCGCCGGTGGCCCAGGTGCTGGCCGCGCGCCTGCGCTGGACGCTACGGCTGGTGGGCGTGGCCACGCTGCTCTATCTGGCGCTGGGCGTGGCGCTGGGGGCGTTGGCGGCCTGGCGGCGCGGCGGCCTGCTCGACCGCGCCCTGCTGGTGGCCACGGCGGTGACCGGCTCGCTGCCCGCCTTTTTCGTGGCGCTGCTGCTGATCTTGCTGCTGGGGGTGCGGCTGCGGTGGCTGCCGCTGGGCGGGGCGCAGTCGGTGGCGCTGCTCGACGCCCCCTGGCCGCAGCGTGCGGTGGATATCGCGCGGCACATGGTGCTGCCGGTGCTGGCGCTGGTGCTCACCAGCGTGGGCGACGTGCACCTCATCACCCGCAACGCGCTGAGCCAGGTGCTGGCCGAGGGCTTTATCACCGTGGCGCGCGGCAAGGGCCTGCGCGAGCGGGCGGTGCTGTGGCGCCACGCCCTGCCCAACGCGCTGCTGCCGGTGATCACCCTGGCGGCGCTGCGGCTGGGCGCGGTGGTGATGGGCGCCATGCTGGTGGAGGTGGCCTTTGCCTACCCGGGCATCGGCCAGGCCATCTACCAGGCCGGCATCGCGCGCGACTATCCGCTGCTGCAGGGGGCCTTTTTGGTGACGATGCTGGCCACCATGGGCGCCAACCTGCTGGCCGACGGGCTCTATGCGCTGCTCGACCCGCGCGTGCGGAGCGGCGCATGACGCTGCGGGCGCTCTGGCGGGCCTGTTGGGATGACCGGCTGGCGCGGGCGGGCCTGCTGCTGCTGGCGTTGGCGGCGGGCGCGGCGCTGTTGGCGCCCTGGCTGGCGCCCTGCGAGGCGCGAGCCATGTTCGCGCCGCTGCTGGCGCCCACGGCCGAGCATCCGCTGGGCACCAACGACCTGGGCTACGATCTGCTGGCCGAGCTGCTGGCGGGGGCGCGCACCTCGTTGGCGCTGGCCACGGCGGCGGCGCTGGGCAGCACGCTGCTGGGCGCGCTGTTGGGGGTGGTGGCGGCCTATCAGCGGCGACTGGGCTGGGGGCTGCTGCGGCTGGTGGACGTGTTCCTGTCGGTGCCGCGCCTGGCGCTGATCGTGCTGGTGGCGGCCTTTGTGCGGCCGGGGCCGGGCACGCTGCTGGGGTTCTTTGTGCTGTTCGGCTGGCCCAGGGTGACGCGCATTGTGTATGCGCGGGCGCTGAGCGAGTGCCAGAGCGAGCACATCGCGGCGACGCAGGCGGTGGGCGCGCGCGGGTGGCGCATCGTGTGGCGGCACCTGCTGCCGGCCACGGCGCCCATCGCGTTCGCGCGCTTGATCGGCGAGATGCAGCACGTCATCGTCGCCGAGGCGGGGCTGAGCTTTATGGGGCTGGGCGACCCCACCACGCAGAGCTGGGGCATGACGCTGTCGCACGCCATGCGCTATCCAGCGCTGCTGATCAGCGACGTGTGGCGCTGGTGGGCGCTGCCTCCGGGGCTGGCCATCACCCTGGTGTGCCTGGCGTTGACGCTGCTGCAGTTGGGGCTCGACCGCGTGGCCGACCCGCGGCTGGGCGCCGTGCGCTCGTAGAACGGCCCAGGGGCGCCCTCAACGGGCGCCCCTGCGTGCGTTGCAGAGCGGGCGCAGGCCTAGGGCACCTGGCCCTGGGCGCACACGGCCACGCCATCCCAGGCGTAGGCCGGGTGGCTGACGGCGGTGACGCAAAAGCGCAGCGTGTCGCCCACCTTGACCTTGAGGCTGTTGAGCGGCACGACGGCCACGCCATCGGCGCCGGTGACGCCGGTGAGGCCGGTCTGCGCCGACTTGCCGTTGAGGTACCACGTGCCCGTCACGGTGGCGCCCGCCACGGGCGCGCTGCCGCTCACCACGGTGACGGCGGCGCTGCCGGTGACGAACAGGTTCTTGCCACGCGTGCTCTTGACGAACTCGCTCAGCGTCACGCTCGAGACGGACATGGTGGTCGGCACGGGCGTGGGCGTGGGCTCGACGGGTGTCGGCGTGGGCTCGACCGGTGTCGGCGTGGGCTCAACCGGCGTCGGCGTCGGCGGCACCGGCGTGGGCGTCGGCGGCACGGGCGTCGGCGTGGGCGGCACGGGCGTGGGCGTCGGCGGCACGCTCTCGGCCACGGCCGAGCCGGCGTTCAGGCGCCCGTTCATCCAGTAGCTGCCGGTGCCCGCGATGACATCGGCGGTCGACTCGAGGCGCGCGCGCACGGCCGAGGCGCTGGCGCCATAGCTGCTCGACCAGACGAGGGCGGCGGCGCCGGCCACAAAGGGCGTGGCCATCGACGTGCCGCTGGCCCAGCCATAGCTCAGGCTGGCGCCCATCTCGGCGGGATGGTTGGGCAGCGTCGAGTAGATGATGTTGCCGGGCGCAGCGATGTCGACCCAGGTGCCATAGTTGGAAAAGCTGGCGCGCTGGTCGTTGGCGTCGGTGGCGGCCACGGCGACGCAGTTGGTATAGTAGGCGGGGTAAAAGCGGATGTTCCGGCCGTTGTTGCCGGCGGCGGCGGCCACCACCACGCCCTGGCCCCAGGCATAGTCCACGGCGTTGGACAGCGTGGTCGATCCGAAAGTGCTGCCCAGGCTCATGTTGATGACGCGGGCGCCGTTGTCGGCGGCCCAGATCATGCCGTTGGCGATCCAGGTGGTGGAGCCCGAGCCGGTGTCGCTGAGCACCTTGACGTTCATGAGGCTGGCCTGCGGCGCCACGCCGCTGCCGCCCAGGCCGTTGTTGGCGATGGCGGCCACAATGCCGGCGACGTGGGTGCCATGGCCGTACAGGTCATCGACCGTGGCGCTGTCGGTCATGTTCTTGTTGGCCACGATCTTGCTGGCCAGCTCGGGGTGGTCCTGGTCGATGCCGGTGTCGAGGATGGCCACAGCCACGCCGGCGCCATGAACCACGTCCCAGGCCTCGGGGCCGTCGACGTCGGCGTCGGGCGTGCCGGCGCTATAGCTGGGGTTGTAGACCTGGCCGGTGTTGTGCAGGCCCCACTGTTTGTAGAAACCGGGATCGCTGGGCAGCTCGACCGCCTGGTAGAGATAGTCGAGCTCGGCGTAGCTGACCTGCGGGCGCATGGCATAGGTGCGGATGAGCGCGGCCTCGCGGCCGGCGGGCACGGCGACGATGTCGACGTTCAGCGCCGGGATGGAGCCCACGCGCCGCACGGCCAGGTCGCTGCGCGCGGCCGCGTCACGCGCAACCGCGTCGTGGGTAGCGGCGCGCTCGGCGGCCGACACGCCGGGCCTGAACCCCACCAGGATGCGGCCGGCGACGTAGGCGTCGGGCGACACGGCCTCGGGCGGCGCGGCGGTGGCCAGCAGCGGCCACAGCGCGGCCAACAAGAGCGAGGCGAGAACGGCGAGGACGAGTAACCTGCGAACCTGCATGACGCACCTCCCCCCAGACGACGCATCATACCACCAGGAGGTCGCCAGAGGCGACGGCCTGCCGGGCGAGCCCGCTTGGCTCGTAGATATTGTAGCACAGCGCAAGCAACCTGTGCGTAGAATTCGGCGTTGGCGGGGGAAAAAAGCCGGCAGCCGTCTGCGCCGCGCGAGGCAACCCCCTGCCCCGCACCCAGCGCCCTGGCTCTGGGTTATCGGCAGCGACGGGCGCTCGCGGGCGGCAGGGCGCTGTGCTATGCTGCCGGGCGCACGCACACCACCGACAGGAGCACGCATGAGCACCACCGAGCCGCACGCGCCCGCCCACACCGTCCACCGCAGCAAGGGCTATCTGCTCTATCTGATGGCCTTTATGGGGCTGGTGGCGATCATGGACCAGTACCTCTCGACGGTCAAGACCACGGCCATCCCCTATGTGCTCGAGGAGTATGGCATCAGCGCGGCGCGCTTTTCGTTGCTCGAGGCGCTCTACCTCATCTCGAGCTTTTTCATCTTTGCGCTCAACGGGCTCAACGACATCATCGGGCGCAAGTGGGCCATCCTGGTGCTGGTGCTGATCATGGGGCTGGCGGCGCTGGGCATCTTGCTGTTCACGCCGTCGCTGCACCTGTTCATGCTGTTCTATGCGCTGGCGATCTATGCGACCGTCTCTAACATGTGGACCATACCGATCAGCGAAGAGTCGCCGCCCGAGACGCGCGCGCGCAACGTGTCGATCGTCTATGTCATCGGGCTGATCCCCCTGCAGGCGCTGCTGCCGCCGCTGCTGATCGACCGGCTGGGGCTCGACTGGCGCTGGATGTACGGCGTCATGTTCGTGCTGATGCTCCCCCTGCTGGTGATGTGGCTCTTTATGCGCGAGACGCACCGCTACGACCGCGTCAGCGCCGAGCGCACCTCGGGGCGGCGCAGGCGGCACGTGCTGGGGCTGGGGGTCATCGATCGGCACGACCTGCGCTACATCCTCATCTCGGCGGGGGTGTGGCTGGCCTGGCTGACCTACCAGGTGCTCTATTACTGGGCGGGCTATTACTTTATGACGCTCAAGGGCTATAGCCTGTCGCAGTGGTCGCTGGTGCTGCTGGGCACGCTGGTGATGGCGATGCTGGGCGGCGTGGCGGGCGGCTGGCTGATGGACCGCATCGGGCGCAACCGCGCGCTGATGCTGGGCTGCGTGGGGCTGGCGCTCTTTGTGGGCGCGCTGGCCTACGCCGAGGGCATCTGGCTGCCGCTGGCGGCGGCGGTCAGCGGCTTTTTCACGTCGTTCAGCTACACGTGGATCGTGGTGTTTGTGCCCGAGATCTTTCCCACCGAGCGGCGCGGCACCTGCATGGGCTGGACGACGACGCTGGCGCGCGTGTCGTACGTGGCGGGGCCGGCGCTGGCGGCGGTGCTGTTGGGCCATTCGCCCGACATGCGCCTGTTCTGGCTGGTGACGGCGGCGGTGGGGCTGCTGCCCATCGCCATCGTGCTGCTGTTCAACCCGCACGAGACGCGCGACCAGGCGCTGGAAGAGATCGAGGTGCGGCGGAGGCGCTGACGCCGGGGAGCGGCGCTAGAGGCAGGGGCGATGTCGCTGTCATCGTTGGGCGCAGACTATGAGCAGTGCGTGGCCACGCTCAGCCGCCACCAGATCGTGCGGCCGCTGCCCGGCGGGGGGCGGCTGGGCGTGCTGGCCGGCGACGGGCGCGGCTATCCCCTGCCGAAGCGGACGCAGGTGGCGGCGCTGTGCTCGGCCCACCAGGCGCTGATCGCGCTCAAGGCCGCGCAGGGGCTGGATCAACTGCTGCTGACTCCGCTGGCGGCGCCGCTGGGCCTGTTGCTGGCGCGGGTGCAGGCGGCGTTGGCCGCACGCGTGGCCGCGGGCGTATATGCCACACGCCGCGAGCCGGACGAGCCGCCCACACCGCTGCGCGTCAACGCCGAGCGGCAGGTGTGGCCCTGGGCGGCGGTCGAGCGGGCCATCGCCGCCGACGAGGTGGTCTATGCGCCGCAGGCGCTCGGCCGGGCGCATGGCGGCCTCGACAGGGCGGCGGCGTGCGTGGGCGGGCGGCTGTGCGCCCTGCCGGGCTGGTCGATCGGGCTGATCGAGCGCGGGGCGCTGGTGCCCGCGGCCGGCCAGGGCGCCGTGGTGGGCGGGCGGCCGCAGCTTGCGGTGGGCGCCTCGCCGCGCGAGTATCTGCAGGCACTGCAGACGCCGCCGTATGCCGGCGAGACGGGCCTGTGCATCGCAGACGCGCTGGTGCGCTTTCTGGTGCGGCTCGACGCTACCGGCGAGGTGACCTACGACCGCGCCGACGACAGCGCCGCCTGGCTGCTGGGACAGTTTCTGCCGCGCATGACGCCGGCGCCGGCCGGGCTGGTGCCCACTCTGTGGTGGCACCGCGCGTATGGCCGGCTGCGCCTCGACGCCCACCGCCCCGGCAACCGCGCCTGCACGCGCAGTTGGGGCTGCCCCACGGTGGCGCGGCTGCCGGCGGCGGACTAGCCCCTCTAGCCCCTCTTCCGCGCGAGGCGGCCCCTGAGGCTGTGTATCGCGCGTAAACCGGGCGCGCGCTCGTGCGACTTTCGTGAGAGACGGCTGCTAAGCTGACCCACAGGTGGGATTCTACACTGTGGAGGTTTGAGGCCGTGAAACGCACCCGAACGTTGTTGATCGCGCTGGCGCTGTTGGCCATGCTGGCCGGCCCGGCCACCGTCGCCGCTGACCCGGGCACCTACACCGTGCAGCGCGGCGATACGCTGGGGGGCATTGCCCGCGCGCTGGGCGTGCCGTCCTATATGCACCTCGTCGAGGCCACCAACGCCCGACACCAGACCGACCCGAGCTTTGCGTTCATCGAGAACCCCAACCTGATCTATGCCGGCTGGAAGCTGGCCGTCCCCGGCGGGCAGGCGGCCACGCTGCTAGACCAGGCCGAGGCCATCGACCCGGCCGTCAAGCAGACGGACAACCTGGCCACGCTGGGCATTTTCGACCTGGTGGTGCCCAGCGAGGCGTCGTTGGCGGGGCGCCCGCAAGAGACCATCGACCTGATCGGCACGCAGCTACCGAGCATGTACCAGATGATGGTCGACACGCTCAAGGGGCAGGCGGCCTACACGCTGTTCTTGCCCACGGGCGATGGCTGGGCGCGGCTGAGCGATGCACAGCTCCAGACGCTGGCCAACGACGGCGCGGTGCGCACCCAGGTGTGGCAGCACCACATCGTCTCGGGGCGGGTGACGGCGGCCGACCTGACCGACGGCGCCATGCTCACCGCGCTCGATGGTGGCCAGTTGGCGGTGGCCCGCACGGGCGACCAGATCACCATCAACGGGCTGCCGCTGGTGCGCGCCGACCTGCAGCCGCCCACGGGGCAACTGGCCAGCCGCGGGCTGCTGCACGTGGTGGATGGCATCTTGCTGCCGGGCGACCCCGTGGCGGCGGCGCCAGGACGCGATTACACGGTGGTGGGCGGCGACACGCTGTTCGAGATCGCGGCGCGGTTGCTGGGCGACGGCCGGCGGTATATGGAGATCATCGAGCTGACCAACAGCGCCGGCGCGGGCTATGCCACCATCGTCAACCCCAATGTGATCCACGTGGGCTGGGTGCTGGCGGTGCCAGGGCGCTAGCCGCGCATCAGAGCCAACGCTACCCCGTCAGGCGCGCGCCTGACGGGGTTTTTTTGCAGCCAGCGGACTTAGCGGCGGGGCGCGTCGCTGACGGCGTCGCTGACGACGACGGCGGCCTGCGGCAGGCGGGCCTCGTGGCCGTTGTCGTGGTTGCGCGGGCCATAGGGCTGGCCGTAGCGCTGGCCATAGCCGTAGCCGTAGCCGTAGCCGTAGCGGCGGCTGCGCTGGGGCTTGACGGCGTTGAGCACCACGCCCAGCAGGCGCCCCTCAGAGCGGGCGATGAGGTCGGCGGCGGCGGCGCAGGCGGGCGCAGCGGTGGCGCCGGCGCGGGCCACCAGCACCACCCCACTGACGGCGCGGGCCATGACGCTGGTATCGGCCACGGCCAGCACCGGCGGCGTGTCGACGATGACGAGGTCGGCGCGCTGGCACAGGTCGGCGATCAGCCGGCGCAAGGCGGGCGTCGAGAGCAGGCCGGTGGGGTTGGCCGTGTGGGGGCCGCTGGTGAGCACGCGCAGGTTGGCCACGCCGCTGGCCTGCAGGGCCGCGTCGACGTCGTCGGTTTGGCCGGAGAGCAGCGACGAGAGGCCGCGCTCGTTGGGCAGGCCCCACACGCGGTGCTGGTCGGGCAGGCGCAGGTCGGCATCCACGAGGATGACGCGCTTGCCGGCCTGGGCCTCGACGATGGCGAGGCAGGTGGCCACGGTGGTCTTGCCCTCGTCGCTGCCGCTGCTGGTGACCAGCAGGGCGGGCTGGGCGTCGGCGGGCAGCGAATAGCGCAGCACCACCGAGGCAAAGCGAAAGGCCTCGACGTGGGGCGAATGGGGCTCGTCGATGCAGAGGCGCTCGCGGCGGCCGTCGGCGGCCTCGGGCAGCAGGCCCACCGAGGCGACATAGGGCAGGCCCAGGGCCTCGGTGACGTCGGCGGGCTCTTCGACCACGTTGTGCAGAACCTCGGCCAGCACGGCGGCGCCGGCGGCCAGCATCAGGCCCAGCACGGCCGCCAGGGCGGCGTTCTGCGCCGTCTTGGGGCTGACGGGCCGCGTGGGCAGGCGCGGCGGGTCGACCACGTCGATGGTGTTGACCGAGAGCTTGTTGCGCGAGTAGGTGCCATAGAGCTCGTTGTACTGGTCGCGCAGGCCGGCCAGCGTGTTCTCGGTTTGGGCGCGCTCGGCGTCATCGCTGGGGGCGCTTTGCTGCAGCGCCTCGATCTGCGCCTGCAGGGCGGCGAGCTGTCGCTCGGCAAAGTGTAGCGGCTCGCTGTCGGGCAGTTGCCGCTCGAGCTGCTCGATGAGGGCGTCGACGATGTTTACGGTGTGCTGGGGCCGCGGGTCTCGCACGGTGATGACGACGAACTGGGTGTCGCGCTGCACCTGGACGGTGACCTCGGGCAGGCCGTCGTAGCCCAACGCCTGCATGGCGCTGGCCTGCAGATGGTGGGTCTTGAGCAGCTCGCCGTAGGTGGCGGCCAGGTCCTGGCTGACGTTGATCTCGCCGGTGACGGGGGCGGGGTTGCGGTTGACGGCGCCGACCATGACGGTGGCCGAGGCCTCGTAGAGGGGGGTCATCTGGCTGCTCACGGCCAGGGCCACGGCGGCGCCCAGGGCGCAGCCGAGCAGCAGCCACCACCAGCGTCTGCGGACGATCTGCCAGTAGGCAATCAGCTCCATGTGCTCCTTTCGATGATATGATCGGCGGCCAGCGCGAGGCGGGCCGCTGAGAGTGGCGCGTTGTGCGGCGCGCTGGCTCACCATAGCCGAGAGAACGGCCAAGGGCAAGCCGCGCGCGGCAGACAGAGGCCCGCGCCGCCGGGCGGCGCAGGCTGGGCGCTTCGGGCTAGGGCGCTGGCTTCAAGCGGCGCTCAGGAGCGGCGCTCTGAGGCCAGGCGGCCGACGGGCTGCGGGCGAGCCGGGCGCGGTGTGGCGCGCGACGCGGCGGGCGCAGCCGGGCGCGTTGGCGCCAGCTCGGGGCGGCTGTACTCGGGCACGATGGCGTTGAGCAGGGCGCGAATCTGGGCGTCGTCGCCCTCGCGGGCGGCGGCGATCAGCGCATCGACCAGGCCGGGCAGCCCCGACAGGGCGGCCAGGCGCCGCTCGCGGTGCTCGCGCAGCACAAAGATCTTGGGATGAGGGCTGGGCGCATAGTCCTCGCTGTTGAGCGCCAGCTCCTCAAAGAGCTTTTCGCCGGGGCGCAGGCCCACGTATTCGAGGGCGATATCGTCATCGGGGCGCAGGCCCGAGAGGCGGATCAGGTCGCGCGCCAGGTCGGCGATGCGCACGGGCTCGCCCATGTCGAGCACAAAGGTCTCGCCGCCCGCGCCGAGGCAGGCGGCCTCGAGCACGAGCTGCACGGCCTCGGGGATGGTCATAAAGTAGCGCATCATCTCGGGGTGCGTCACGGTGACGGGGCCGCCGGCGGCGATCTGCGCCTGGAAGAGGGGCACCACGCTGCCGCGCGAGCCGAGGACGTTGCCAAAGCGCATCACCACGTAGGCGTTGCCGCTGTCGAGGGCAGCATTTTGCACCAGCAGCTCGGCCACGCGCTTGGTGACGCCCATGATGCTGGTGGGGTTGACCGCCTTGTCGGACGAGATCATCAGCAGGCGGGGCACGTCAAAGGCGCGGCAGGCCTCGAGGACGCGGCGCGTGCCCAGCACGTTGTTGCTGATGGCGTCGGGCAGATTGTCCTCCATGAGGGGGACGTGCTTGTGGGCGGCGGCGTGAAAGACCATCTCGGGGCGCGCGGCGGCAAACACCTGCTGCAGGCGCCGCCGGTCGCGGATGTCGGCGACGGCGTAGCTGACGTCCACCTGCGGGTAGCGGCGCTGCAGCTCTTGGCCGATGGCGTAGAGCGAGTTCTCGCCGTGGCCCAGCACGGTGAGGTGGGCCGGCCCGCACTCGCAGAGCTGGCGGCAGATCTCGCTGCCGATCGAGCCGCCGCCGCCGGTGACCAGGATGCGTTGGCCGCTCACAATCGAGGCCACCTGAGCGCGGTCGATGGAGACGGGAGCGCGGCGCAGCAGGTCTTGAATCTCGACCTTGCGCAGGCGGCTCACCGAGACATCGCCCGAGAGCAGCTCGTAGGTGCCGGGCAGGGTGACGACCTCGAGGCCAAAGCGGGCGCAGAGCTCGTTGATGCGGCGGATGACGGCGCCGCTGGCCGAGGGCATGGCGATGATGATCTGGCCGATGCCGTGCAGGGCGGCCAGGTGGGGGATGTGGTCGCAGGCGCCCAGCACGCGGCAGCCGCCGATCTCGAGGCCATGCTTGGCGGGGTCGTCGTCGACAAAGCCGACCGCCTCGTAGGGCAGCTGGGGGTTATCTTGCAGCTCGTAGAGCACGCGGGTGCCGGCCTGGCCGGCGCCGGCGATGAGGGCGCGAGCGCGGGCGCCCGCGGCGGCGGCGGCCCGGTGGGCGCGCACCACGCGGCGGTTGGCCAGCCGCAGCAGCAGGCGCGGGGTGGCGGCCGCGGCGATGGCGAGGCCCAGCTCGATGAGGGGCAGCGAGCGTGGCAGCGCGCCGACAAAGTCGAGCGGGATCAGCAGGCCATAGAACAGCAGCGCGGTGCACAGCGAGGCCAGGCCGACGCCGGCCAGCAAGAGCTGCACCTCGCGCAGGCTGGCATAGCGCCACATCTGGCGGTAGACGCCGGCGCCCCAGAAGAACCAGGGGCGCAGCACCAGCAGCAGCAGGGCATAGACCGTGGCCGGGCCCACATAGGCGGGCGGGATGGCCGCGTCGGTGCGCAACGCCAGCGCCAGCAGCACCAGCAGCGGCTGCCAGAGCAGATCCCACAGCAGCAGATGTCGGTTGCGGACGGCGAGACAGGCGCGGCACAGGCGGTTGACGGTCTTTTTCATGGGCGGCAGACCCCTCGTGATAGTGTGTTGGCTCTACCTCGCACTATGGCACGAGGGCGCTTACGAGTTCCTTACAGACGGTGTCGACCTGGGCCTCGGTCATGACGCTGGAAAAGGGCAGGGCCAGGCTGACGCGGCCGAGCCATTCGGTGACGGGATAGCAGCCCTCGGCGTAGCCAAAGCGCTCGCGGTAGAAAGGCTGCAGGTGGATGGGCGTGAAATAGGGGCGGCCGGCGATGCCGCGCTGGGCGAGGCGCGCCATGACGGCGTCGCGGCTGGCGGGCGGCAGAATGCGGACGACATAGACGAACCAGGACATGCGCGTGGTGTGGGGCACGATGGTGGGCGTCTCGATGAGGTCGAGGCCGGCGAGGCGCTCGTTGTACCAGGCGGCGACGCGGGCGCGCTTGGCGATGAGCTCGTCGACGCGCTGCATCTGCGCCAGGCCCAGGGCGGCCGACATCTCGTCGAGGCGGTAGTTGTAGCCCAGGCGGGTGTGGTTGAGCCAGGCGTCGAACACGTCGCGGCCCTGGTTGCGCAGGCTGCGAAAGAGGGCGTCCCACGCGTCGTGGTTGGTGACGATGACGCCGCCCTCGCCGGTGGTGATCTGCTTGTTGGGGTAAAAGGCAAAGACGCCGACATCGCCCAGCGCGCCCACGGGGCGGCCCTGGTAGTGGGCGCCGAGCGACTCGCAGGTGTCGCAGATGGTCTTGAGGCCGTGTTGGCGCGCGGTGGCCAGCAGCGGGTCGAGGTCGGCGGGCTGGCCAAAGGCGTCGACGGGCAGGATGGCGCGCAGGGCGCCGGCGGGCGGGTGTTGGCGCAGGGCGGGCGGCAGCCACTGGCGCGCGGCGGCGCCGCCCTGGGCGAGGTCGCTGGCGGCCTGGGCCACGAGGGCGGGGTCGATGTTGCCGGTGCGGCGGTCGACATCGCAAAAGACGGGGACGCCCTGCTGGTAGAGCACGCAGTTGGACGAGGCGATGAAGGAGAAGGGGGTGGTCATGACGAGGTCGCCGGGGGCGACGCCGGCGGCGATGACGGCCAGGTGCAGGCCGCTGGAGCCAGAGTTGACGCCGACGGCGTGAGCGGCGCCGGCGTAGGCGGCGATGGCGTCTTCAAAGGCGGTGAGCTTGGGGCCGATGCTGAGATAGCGGGTGTTGACGACGTCGTTGACGGCGGCGATCTCGGCGGCGGTGAGGTCTGGCGAGGACATGGGGATGGACATGTTAGGGGGTCACCTCGATCTGTGTGATGATGCGCGCGGGGGTGCCCACGGCGGTGGCGTCACGCCCTGTACTCGGGAAAGAAACCAGGACGAGGCTCCCACGCGATACTACGATCCAACATGGACTGTCGCCGTAGCCTTATCAGGGTGTCGTAGGCCACTGCGTCGTGGACACGGCTGCCGACGCGAAACTCCCAGAGCCCCTGAGGGGCGAAGGCCGCCTTGTACTGGAAGATGCCATCCTGAGGCGAGTGCCCTCCGCCAAGGACAAAGTAACGCTTGCCGTTCTCCTTGCCCCAGGCGATAGCTGCCCACTTGAGCAGGTCGTTGGGCCTCGAATCGAAAAAGCGCGCATCCGTTCCGCCCAAAAAGGAGTACATCGCATCTGCGGAAAGCAGGAGCAGTTCGGTCGATATGACGCGCTCTCCTTTGATGACGTGAGCAAAGGCGTAATGCCCGGACAGGCTCGCACAGAGACGCTCAAAGAACGGCCTCTGCCAGCGATAGCTCTCGACTGCCTCTCTGCGCTCCATCGTCTGCTCATAAATGGCCACGAACTCGTCCAGATGCTCTGTACCTCGATCGAAGGCCACCTCGAGGCCATCTCGCGTTGCTCTGTTGACGTTCTTGCGGACCTTGTGCTTGACGTCTCTCCAGATGGTGTCGAGGTCTGAGTGCAACTCACGCACGACGTTGTGTCGGTCCACCCTTACGGCGCCAGGGTAAACAAGGATGCCGCTGCTGAACAGGCTTAGGCGAGCAAACTCGCTTACCAGCCCGGTATCTTTGGCCCATTCGTTGTAGAGCGGCCAGAAGTGCGCCGCCACAGCCTCAGCATCGTCGCCCCACCAGTACGGTCCACCATAGCCGTACGGTGATATGGCGTCGATCGGCTTTGTCAGACCGTTGTCGGCGAACCAGGGCTCGGCCGAGATGTCTCTCAAGATGAGTGGGAAGAGCACCTCTCCGGCGTCACAGCGAAAGTGCACAGCCACAGCTCTATGGGTGGGTTCAGCAAAGAGCTGGCAATAGCCGGGATGCGCAAAGGGCTCGCGGCTGGGCGAGCGTTGCCAGGCGTCGTGCCAGGCTTGCTGGTCAGGTGCAGAGGCTGAGCGCAGAATCCGGAAATGCATGTCAGAAACACCCTTCGGCGTGACAGGTTCGCCCACATGGCTTTGTCATTGTGTGAGTCACCATCACAGCTTCATAGCCCTCGCGCGGCGAACATGAAACGCGCAAGAGCTTGCGCTGGTGATCAAGTTGGGCGAGTGCCAGCTCACCCGCCAGAGGGAAAGCCATACTGACACGGAAAAAGCCCCGGGGCAGGCGGTCTACATGCCATTCGATGCCGTCGAGCTCGATGCCAAAGGACGAGAACCCGTACTGGGTCTGCCACGCAAGCGCATTGTCCCAGCGGACGAGGCGTGCATGGTGATCGAGTCGTTGAGCGTTGCCCGCATCCCGGGCAGTCTTGCTGCAGGCGTACAGGTACCTGGTCGAGGCCGCCTCAAAGCCGAGACTGCGGTACCATTCCAGCGCCGTGCGGTTGTCGACATTCACGTCAAGGCTGAGCCGAGAGCAGCCACGATCAGCAGCCATGCTCATCCATCGCTGGATGAGCGCGCGACCGATACCCCTGCCTCGCTGCTCTGGACTCACAGCGATGTTGTTGAGGTGCCAGGCGTCCTTGACCTGACGACAGTGCGCGTACCCCACCAGCTCTTGACCTGACCAAGCCCCGACGATGAGATGATCTGGCTGCAGAGACGGGAAGGCGATGAGCGCGCCAAGGTAGTGGTGGACCCTGTCAGAGGCATAGATGCCCAGGGCCACCTCTCTGGAAGGGAAAGCCCGTCGATGGAGGTCGGCCACCATGGAGCATTCCTCTACGTGCACAGGGCGGAGCCGAGTGGAATCAGACATGCGCCGCCCTTTCCTCGTCCAGGTCGAGCATGAGCTGGCGCGTATCAACGTGGACACCGCGACGGCTCAGCACAGCGCCAAGAGTCCGTGCCAGCACGCGTAGATCGATTGTGAACGACGCGTTATGGGCATACCAGACGTCACGCGCGAGTCGCTCGCCCCACGATGCCTCATTGCGGCCGTGGATTTGCGCCCAGCCGGTGATGCCGGGTAGCACCTCGAAGCGATGCCACTCCTCGGGCGTGTAGAACGCCAGGTAGCGCATCAGCAGCGGGCGCGGGCCCACCAGGCTCATGTCGCCGCGGATGACGTTCCACAGCTCGGGCAGCTCGTCGAGGCTGCTGGCCCGTAAAAAGCGCCCCAGCCGCGTGAGGCGCTCGGCGTCGGGCAGCAGGCGGCCGGCGGCGTCGCGGGCGTCGGTCATGGTACGGAGCTTGTACAGCTCAAACGGCTGGCCGTGCAGCCCGGGGCGCGTCTGGCGAAAGAGCACGGGCCGGCCCAGGCGCCAGCGCACCAGCAGGGCCAGCAGGCCCAGCAGCGGCGCGAGCGCGATGAGCCCCGGGATGGCCAGGGCCAGGTCGCACAGGCGCTTGCCGTGGCGTCGGTAGAAGGTGGTCATGGGGCGGCCTCGGCGGGCGTGGGCAGGGGCAGGCCGCGGGCGCGCAAGAGGCGCAGGTACTCTTGATAGGTCGCCTCCCAGATGGCCTCGGGCTGAAAGTCGCGCAGCACGCGCTGGCGGCCAGCCTGGCCGTGGCGCTCGCGGAGGGCGGGGTCGTCGAGGTAGCGCGCGATGGCCGCCGCCAGCGCAACGGGATCGCGCGGGGGCACGAGGGTGCCGGTGACGCCATCGACGACGGCGTCGACGCAGCCCGGCACCGACGTAGCCACCACCGGCATGGCCATCGCCGACGCCTCCATGGGCACATAGGGGAACCCCTCGCGATAGGTGGGCAAGACCAGCAGGTCTACACCGCTGTATACCGCGGGCATATCGCTCACGTGCCCCAGCAGGTGGATGTGGGGATCGCTGCGCAGGGTGTGGGCGGCGGCCGCCGACACGGGGTCTTGCGGCTCGAACTCGCCTGCGATCACCATATGCAGGTGGGGGTAGCGCGTGCGCAGAGGCCCCCAGGCTGCGACGAGGTCTTCGACGCCCTTGTCGCGCACAATGCGCCCGGCAAAGGCGATGACCGGCGCCTCGGGCGGCACGCCCCAGGCTCGCCGCCGGTCGAGCCGCGCGCCGGCGGGCTGGCGGCCCGGGTTGAACCGCTGACGGGCGTCGATGCCGTTGATGGTGCCGGCGCCCAGCACGGCGATCTTGCGAGCGGAGCAGAGGCGCAGGTCGATGGCGACCTGTCGGATGGAGGGGCTGACGCAGAGTACGCGCGAGGCGCACAGGCAGGCCACGCGCTCGGTGCACGCGAGCAAGGCGCGCTTGAGGCCCGCGGCCGTCATCAGGGGGAGGCCGTGGATATGGTAGACGCGCACGGGCACGCGCGCCAGCCAGGCGGCCAGCATGCCCAGCAGCCCGCCCTTGGGCGTGTGGGCGTGGACGATGGTTGGGCGCAGCCGCCGCAAGAGGCGGCAGAGGCGCCAGAGAGCGGCGGCATCGTGCAGGGGCGTGATGCGGCGCGGCATCTCGAGGGCGTGCACGGGTATCCCCTCGTCACGGCCGAACGCGTCCAGCCGCTCGCCGGGCGACGACAGGGCGTGCACCTCAAAGCCGCGGGCGCGCATATAGCCCACCTGGCCTCGTAGGAAGCCGAGCGTCTGAGGCACGGTGGTGATGTGGAGGAGAATCAGCGTGTCTGGTTGAGCCACTCTTGTGTGCACTCCTTGACGTGGCGGTAAAAGGCCACCCGCCGCTCGTGCAGCACCTCGTCGGCATACTCGCGGGCCCTGGCCAGGTTGCGCTGCGACATGGCGGTCATGCGCGCGGGGTCGCGCAACACGGCGGCGATCTTGTCGGCCAGCGCGACGGCGTCGCCGGGCGGCACCAGGTGCTCGGCGGGCAGCAGTTCGGGGATGCCTCCCACGGTGGAGCCGATGCAGGGCAGGCCGCGGGCCATGGCCTCGATCATGGCGCGGGGCAGGCCCTCTTGGCGCGACGGCAGCACGAACAGGTCGGCGCGGTCGAGCTGCTGGCGCACCGCGGCGCCGGCGGGCACCTGGCCGAGGAACTGCACGGCATCGCTCAACCCCAGCGTGCTGGCGAGGGCCTCGAGCTCTGCGCGATGCTTGCCATCGCCCAGGATGGTGAGCGTGACGGGCAGGCCCTGCGCGCGGCAGCGCGCCACGGCAGCCAAGAGGACGTCAGGAGCCTTGTAGAGTTGAGCCAGAGTGCCAACGAACACCAGCCGGGCAGGGTCAGGCATCTGCAGCCAGGACCGCGGCGCAGACGCGAACGCCTCGGGCGGCAGCTCGATGCTTGAGTAGTGGGTTGCAAAGGCGTCGGCCGCTGGCGGATAGCGCCGCTGCAGCGCCTGGGCGGTGACGTAGGACGCCGCGCAGGCGTGAGCGCACAGGCGACGCTGCCGTCGCGTGAACAGCCAGCGGAAGAGCGGCCGTAGCAGATGCCTGACCGCGCCCGGCGCAAAGACGTCGTAGGGGTCGCCCACCACCTCGACGCCGTAGGGGTGGCCGCTGCGACGCAGCGCCGGCGCCAGGATGGCGGCCAGGTTGGAGCCGATGCGCATGATCACGGCCTCATCGGCTCGCAGCGCCCCGCGCACGGCGGCGCGCACAGCCCGCCAGCGGCGCAGGTATTGCCATGGCCCCACATAGCAGGGCACAGGCACAAAGGAGACGCCGTCGCCGTCAGCGCGGCGCCAGTCGGGCGGCACGCTGTGCACCTCGCGGATGCGGGCCAGCACACGCACCTGGTCGAACACGGCGAGGTAGCGCTTCCAGAAGCTGTACGCGAACATGGTCTGGGTCCACACCGCGCCGTCGGGCGTGCGGTCAAAGCGGTGCTCGAGGGTGATGAGAGCGTTCATGGCGCCTCCTCGTGGTTGCCGTCGTGCGTAGTGAAGCAGGGCGCCGCACAGGAAACGGCCGTCGAGTCGATTGAGATGCGCGACGCAAGCCAGACGACCAAGGCGGGCACGGCGCCATTGTTCACCAGAAAGAAGATGGTGTTGTCGGCGTCGCTCGCCAGAATGACAAAGCAGAGGTTGATCAGCAGCGGCAGCAGCAGTCGACGCGCATCACGCTCAGACCACCTGCGGTAGCCGCGTCGCACGGCCCCCACGACGGCGCCCAGCGTCGCAAAGGCCAGGGGCACTGCCAAAGGGCCAAAGTTGAGCATGGCCTCGCCAGCCAGGCCATAGACGCGCGACGAGCTCCAGCTATCGAGGCGCCATGTACCACGGCCATGCTGTAGCTCGGTGCCCTCTTTGACCTTGGTGGGCGGACGCGCTGGCCAGAGCGTGCGCGGAACCAGGACGGCGAGATCGCCCGCATAGGTGCGCCCCCAGGCTAGGTCATACTCATCGGGATGGACGCGCAGACGGTAGAGTAGAAAGGCCTGCACATCGGCCCGGCCCAGATCGCCCAAAAGGACGCCCTCAGCGGTCCGGCCCGTACGCTGCTCCATCGCCGCCCTCTGGGCTGGGTCGCGCACGCCGGACAGGCCCTCGAGGCCGGCGCCCTTGTAAAAGCCATACACGTACATGAAGAGCACAAGAAAGGCGAGCCCGGCATAGACCACCTTGCGACTCAGCGGGCGCAGCCAGAGGTGCACGATGCCCGCCGCCCAAAAGAGTCCCCAGATAGTGTTGCTGCGGCTGCCGCGCAGCCCACCAGAAAAGAGCTTGAGGACCAGGAACACCAACAGCGCCAGGGTCACAGCCCACCAAGACCGCGCCCAGCCGCGGCTCTGGGCATAGACGGCATAGCCGAAAAAGGCCAGGATGGGAAAGCTCTCGGAGAGCATGAAGAGCCAGCCCATGCCGGTAAAGGCCCCCTCGCGGGCCTCGTAGCTACGGATGTAGCCGAGGACGCCGCCATAGCGCCGATAGACCCAGAGCTGTAAGGCCAGCGTGAGCAGCAGGCCACAGGCCAGGATGAATGGGAACAGGCGTCGGTTGAGTCGCCACACGGTCCGACGTCGCGGCGTGCGAGCGGCACTCCAGGTTCCACCCCGGGTCGCCCGGTAGATCAACAGCCCGCCCAGGTTGAGCATGGCCATGTAGCCCAGCCACGGGCGCCAGTCGGGCGGCGGCGAGATGTAGCGCATCCAGTATCCCCAGCCGACATGCAGCAGCGGCGCCAGGAAGAAAAAGTGCACCCCCAGCAGGCCGATGATGCCAACCGGGTCAAAGAGGTTGAGGCGGCCGCGAAGCCAGTCGATGGCGTCGGCCCCGATCAGGGCGCCACAGGCGGCCACAGGAATGACGAACCAGTGCTGATAGTTAGGAGCGACGAACTGCAGCGCGAGCACGACCAAGAGGCAAAGGTAGGCCGACATTACAAGGCTGGAGAGCGGTGCACTGCCGGTTCGCTGCCACGAACGTCGCATCGGGCGCGAAGCAGATGCTGGCCTAGCGGCCATACACTGCCTCCAGGCAGGACACGCTTTGCTGGATGGCAAAGGGGCTCGCCTCGACGGTGGCAAGCGCCTCTGCAGCAGAGAGCGGGCGCTGCTCAGCCACCGCGAGCACCCGCTCGGCCCAGGTGGCGGCGTCCGCCTGCAGCGCAAGGCGGTGGATCAGCGCGGGCGCGACATCCGCCTCGCGGGGAATCACATCAGAGAGCACGCAGGGCAAGCCCGCTGCTTGCGCCTCAACGAGCACCAGTCCGAGCCCTTCATAGAGAGAGGGGAACACAAAGAGATGCATCGCGGCCGCCATGAGCCTCGGCACGTCGGCCCTGGAGCCCGCAACGGTGACACGCCCTTGCAGGCCCAGCGTCCGCACCTTGGCCTCGATGCTGCCGCGCAGAGGGCCGTCGCCCACCAGTAGCAGATAGGCGCGCGGCTCGCGGCGGGCGATCTCGGCAAAGATGTCGATCAGGAACTCGTGGTTCTTTTGTGGCGCGAACCGACCCACGTGTCCGATGACCAGCGCCTCGGGGGGCAGGCCAAGCTCGGCGCGCACAGCGGCGGAGTCGGCAGAGAGAGCCTCGCGAAAGGGCGCCAGATCGATGCCATAGTAGAGGACCTGCCAGCGCGGGTCGCGTTGCCATTGCCTTCCGTACAATGCAGCAGCCGCCCCGTGGCTGCATGCCAGCCCGTGGGTGGCTGCGCGCCGAATCGCCTGTTGCATCATCCGCAGGTAGAACTTGCGCATCGGGCCAGCCGCACGGTCGCCGGTGGTCGTATCGTTGTGGCTGTGGGCAATGCGCATCGGCACACCGGCTTGTTTGGCCAGCCACAGCGTAAAGCCGCTGTAGTGGTGTACGTGGCTGTGGACGATGTCATAAGGTCCGTGCTCGCGCAGGATACGCAGAAACTGCGGTGCGAACCGCCAGGGGCGATGCGGGTGGGGGCAGGCGATGATGCGGCTGCCCAGCGCGCGGATCTCGTCATCGTACGCTCCGGGCGCTGTCTTTTGCACCAGAAAGTCCATCCGATAGCGCTCGCGGTCGATATGGCGCAGAACGTGCATGAGCCAGGTCTCGACGCCGCCGCGGTTCATGCCGCCGACGATGTGCAGGATGCGGATGGGGCGCTGATCGGTCATAGGGGCTCCGTCTGGTATGATTGCGGTCGCGATCGACGTGCCCACCCGAGGGCCAGCAGCGTCAGCAAGGCCTGCAGCAGCTTGACAGCCAGGCCGGCCAGCGCAGCGCCCAGCAGGCCGTGCGCGGGGATCAGCAGCAGGCAGGCCGCCAGGGTGAGGGCGTCGACCGCAACAAAGAGGGGCAACTGGATGCGAAACTGCCGCGCCGCGGTAAGGCCATAGCCCAGGAACGACGCCACAAAGCCCACGCCGGCCGCCGCCATCAGCCACACCAAGACGTCGTTGTGCGCGGCAAACTCGGCCGTGTAGAGCAGTGTGAGCAGCGGCCGGCCCAGCAGCAGCGCGCCCAGCACGGCGGCTGCGCCCAGGCCGGCGCCCATGCCCACCAGCCGCAGCAACAGCCGTCGAAAGGCGCCGTACTGACCGGCGGCATAGTGCTGCGCCAGCCGCGGGCTGGCCGATTGCCCCAGCGCCGCGACCACGGTGCCGCCGGCCACCTGCAGGTAGGCCATGGCCGAGTAGATGCCCAGTTCGGCCTCGCCCAGGGTGCGCTCGATGACGTAGCGCGGGATGTTGCTGTTGAGCGAGATGAGCATCATCACCACCCCCAGCGGCAGCGCGAGCCAGGCCAGGCGCTGCAGACGCGCGCGGCTCCAGCGGGGGCGCAGGGGCTCGTCGGCGGCCACCAGGCGGGCGCTGTGGCGGTCATAGCCCAGCCACACCGCGGCATACACGCCGGCCAGCGCCAGCGCCGCCACCGCCACCGAGCGGCTGAGGGCGTAGGCCACCGCCAGGGCGGCCAGCGCCAACGGGCCCTTGAGCAGCAGCGAGCGGGCGATGCGATCCATGCGCTCGCGCTGCTGCAGCAGGCCGTGGTACACGTCGCTCAGCGACTGGAACGCCTTTTGCAGGCCCAGCGCCAGAATCGCCGCCACCACCTCGGCGCGATAGCCGGCCGAGAGGGCCAGCGCCACGATGACGCCATAGGCCAGCGCGGTGGTGAGCAGCCGCAGCGCCAGATAGTCGCCAAAGGCGTACTCGCGGCGCGCGTCGGTGGCCTGGATGCCGCGCAGTTGCAGGTTGGCGAGCATCATCACCGGCGCGCCCACGGCCAGCCCCAGCGAGAACTGGCCCACGGCCTCGGGCGAGCCCAGCTTGGCCAGCACGGTGAGCATGCCCCACTGACAGGCCGCATAGACCACGTTGCCGACCAGGGTCCACGAAAAGTTGGCGCGCAGCGAGAGGCGCCCGGTGGCCGCTGCGGGCCTGAACATGGGCCGCAGGCGCGAGATGAAGGACGCGATCATGCGGGGCCTGCTGCGGCGGGGCCGTGCGGCGGGCGAGAGTCGGTATGGCGGGCGCCGGGCGCGCTGTTGGCGGGCGCAGGGTCGCGCCCAGCGGGCGGGCTATCGGTGTGCATAGAACCTCGAGCATGTGTAGGGTGTGGTCTGTGGCGACATGCACTGATAACTACCATTGTGGCCATGGGCTCTCACGGGAGTGTCACGAGCGTTAAGCGGGCGGCAAAGGCAGCGCGGGTGCTGGGGGGGGGATGCGAGCGGCGCTTGCACTGACCTGGCGTTATGCTGTGTATATCATACAGCCCAGCATATACGAGGTGCGAGCACGAGTTGGATTCAGCGCAGAACCCCACTTGCCCCAAATGCGGCAGCCTAATGACCCTTCGCACCGCCCGTCAAGGGCCCAACGCCGGCTCGCGTTTTTGGGGGTGTCCTAACTTCCCCAAGTGCCGCGGAATCGTGCCCTACGAGCCTGCCGAGGCCGCCGGCCCTGAGGCCGCGTCGCCGCCCCAACCCGTGCGCCCGCCGCGCCTGGCCCCGGGCGTGCGCCCGCCGCGCGAGGGGCACCAGAGCAGCCTGTTTCAGGCGCTGGCCCTGCCCAAGGCCGTCGCGGAGAGCGTGATCGAGCTCGCCGAGCAGGCCGGCCCGCGCGAGTACATCCGCGCCCTGAGCCAGTTCCGGCTCGACTATCGGTCGAGTGGCCAGCCCCCCGCCGATGGGGCCACCAGCTGTGCGCTGGCCGTGGTCGAAAAGCTGCTGTTGCGGGGAGACGTGACCTACTGCACCTGGCAGCTCGACAGGCTGGCGCCCGATGGCCCTGCCGACCTGCCGGCGGCGCTCGAGGCGGCTGCGCAGAGCCTGGGCCACGGCTACCGCAACACCTATTGGGATAGCCGCGAGGAGCAGGTCTTTTACGAGCGCATCTTGCCGGGCCTGGCCCAGGCCGACCTGCGCGACTGGTGCACGCCGCAGGTCTCGCTGGGCAGCCTGGCGGGCAACGGCGACGGCACGGACCATCAGCGGGTGGACTTTGGCCTGCTGCATCCGGCCGGGCTGCGGATGGTCATCGAGATCGATGGGCTACAGCATCAGGACGCGATCAACGACCGTCGCCGCGATGGCCTCTTGCAGAACGAGGGCTACGCCGTGGTGCGCATACCGGCCCACGAGGTGCGCGCCGGCGGCGGCCCCAGGCTCGAGGAGCTGCGCTCGCTGCTGACCGCCTTGCCCCCCGCCGAGCCGACGGGCGCCGGCCCGCTAGCCGCCTATGCGCTAACCACCCGCATCCAGATAGCGCTGTTGCGCTGCCTGCAGCTCGGGTGGTTGTCGTTGACGGCCGGCGGCCAGCCGATCGGCCTCAGGTTGCCGGCCTGGGCCGCCGCCGACGGCCTCTGTCGGCGAGCTATCCCGGCTGCGGTGGCCGACCTGACGGCGCTGGTGAGAGACATCGCCACGCTGTACGGCCTGCCGACCACGTTCGGCCTGCGCATCGTGCCGCAGGGCAAGGGGAACTGCCAGGCCGTGCTGGCGCTCACCGACGCCCTCGACGATGCCGACGGGCCGACCATGCGCATCTCGAGCACCTACCTGCCCTTTGACCTGGCCGCGCGAGACGATGAGATGCTCGGCGCCAGCCGCGACAGGGCGGTGTCGTTGCAGCCCGACCAAGAGGCGGTCAGGCGGCTGTTCCGGTACGTGTTTCGCTTTGGCGAGTTTCGCGAAGGGCAGTGGCCGGCCATCGAGCGCGCGTTGCGCGGCCAAGACACGCTGGTGCTGCTGCCCACAGGAGGCGGCAAGTCGGCCGTGTTCCAGCTTGCGGGGTTGCTGCGGCCCGGGCTGACGCTGGTGGTGGCGCCGCTGGTGGCGCTCATCGACGACCAGCAAGAGAACCTGGCAGCCAAGGGCATCCAGCGGGTGGCGGCCATCAGCAGCTCGCTCGATCGCGCAGCCAAGGCGCAGGAGCAGGCCTTGCTGGCCAGCGGGCACCACCAGTTCTGCTACATTTCGCCAGAGCGGCTGCTCATCGAGGACTTTCGGGAGACACTGGCCAGCGTGGCCAGCGTGCTGGGCGTTGGGCTGATCGCCATCGATGAGGCGCACTGTGTTTCAGAGTGGGGCCACGACTTTCGCCCGGCCTACCTGCTGACCGGCCGCCTGGCGCGCCGGCTCTGCGCTCCCAGCCGGAACCCCTCGCTGGCGCCGCCGCTGATCGCGCTCACAGGCACGGCCTCGCGGGCCGTGCTGAGGGACGTCCAGCGTGAACTCGACATCCAAGAGTTCGAGGCCGTCATCACACCCAAGACCTTTGACCGGCCTGAGCTCAAGTTCAGGGTGATCGCCTGCTCGAGCAGTGGCAAAGACGCCGCACTATCCAGCTTGCTCAGCCAGTTCGCAGGCCGCCTGGGTCAGGTGGACTCGGGCTCTCGCCCGGCGGACGGGTCAGAGAGCGTCACCGGGCTCGTGTTCTTTCCGCACGTCAACGGGCAGTTTGGCGCGGCCAGAGGGCTCGAGACGATCCGCAAAGCCACGGGGGCAGCCGTGGGGCTCTACACCGGCGCCGCCCCGCGGGGCTATCCAGAAAAGAGCTGGGATAGACACAAGCGCGAGACGGCGCGTCAGTTCAGGCGCAACGAGCTCGTCGTGCTGGCCTGCACCACGGCCTTTGGCATGGGCATCGACAAGCCCAACATCCGCTTTACCGTGCACACCAACCTGCCGCGCTCGATCGAGGGGTTCTATCAGGAGGCCGGGCGAGCGGCGCGCGGCAAGGTCAATAACCAGCAGCTCGAGGCGCTGTGCGTGCTGCTGGTGTCAGACGACTGGCGGGAGCAGACCCGCCAACTACTGAACCCTGATCTGCCCTCTGACGAGGTCTACAGGCGCCTCGACGCCATCGAGCGCAACCAACAGGGCGACGTTGAGCGGCAGTTCTTTTTCCACCGGCAGGCCTATGGGGGGCGTGAGGGCGATCTCCGCAATGCGCTCGAGTTGCTCGGCAAGCTGGGCGATCTGGACAAGCCGCGCGTCGTCGAAGTGGCCTATGGCCCCAGCCAGCACGACCGCGAGCGCACCGAGAAGGCGGCCTATCGCCTGATGGCAGCGGGAGTGCTCTCGGACTATACGCACCGCTACGAACACCGCGTTCTGGCCCTCAGCATCACTGAAGAGGACATGGACGGGATGATCGCCCAGCTCGAGGGCTATCTCAGCAGCTGGCACCTGCAGTTCGCGGGGCAGATCGCCGAGAGGCTGCGCACCAAAGGGTATGCCAACAAGCGCGAGCTCGCCCGGGCGCTCATCGAGCAGGTCATCGCGCACGTGTACGACCGTATCGAGGGGGCGCGCCGGCGGTCGCTGATGGAGATGCACGCGGCAGCGACCCAGGACCCCTCGCCCGAGGCCTTTCGTGCCCGCATCCTCGCGTTTCTCGACTTGGGAGAGTTTGAGGAAGAGCTGCGGTGGGTCGTCCAGAGCAGTGGTTCGCTGCAGCAGGTGCTCGAGCGTTTCGTCAAGCTGACTGCGTCGCGCCTGGATTCAGAGACGCTGCGCGGGCAGAGTGGGCGCTACCTGGAGTCCTATCCCGGGCATCCGGGGCTGCTGTTTCTAAGGGCCTATGCTGAGGCGTTCTGCGCGATCTATGACGTGCAGACGGTGGTCGACAACCTGCGGGCTGCCATGCGGCAGGTGCCAGACTATTGGGAGCAGAGTTACAGCGATATGACGCCGGCCCTGGGGTGGTTCTGCAAGCTGATTGCACAATACAGGCCGGCAGTGGCAGAGCGCTGTGTCGAGGCCTTTATGGAGCAAGCTCGGCCCGATCGCGCGGGCCTGCGTGCACTGGCAAGAGCATTGGGCGATAACTGTAGCGCCTCGGCAGCCGAGGCGCTCAATCGGCTGACGGTGTCGCGCGTGCACAGTCTGCTATCACACCAGGAGGCGAGTAGATGACCGAGCACACCACGAGGCTGATGGAGGCAGAGCAACAGGCGCACGCACTGCTCAACGCCCTGAGCGCCCTCAAGACTGAGACACAAGGCTATGCCAACGCCCGGCAGGGGCTCTCGCGGGCGGTGGATGCGCTCAGCGAGCTCACGCTCGCTCAAGAGGGCCTGGCGCACAACCTTCGAGAGGCTATCGGGGTCGTTAGCGATCTCGACGTGGACCGGATCATTGGCGGCATCGACGGCAACCAGGAGGCTCTTGGGCGGATCAACCTGCAACACGAGGCCACAGCGTCGTCAGTTGCCGCGTTGCATACGACCGTAGAGCGCGTCGACGCAAGCATGACGGCCCAGTTGGCGGCGCTCAGCCAGCGCCTCAAGCTGGTGCAGGGCGTGGCGGCCGCCGCCCTCGCCGCGGGCCTGGCCACCGTCATCCTGCAGCTCATCGCCTGAGCGCCTGGTGGATGGCCAGCCCATCCGCTCCGCAGGGGGCTCGTTTCCTAGCGAGCCCCCCTCGCCCGAGCGCGGTTGGAGCTTCTGCCCGGCGGTAGCAGGTCTCCCGATTCCGCCGTCGGTCTGGGGCAAGCGCAGCAGCGGCATCTCGGTTGTCGCGGGGCTCTAGCCCACCGCGCTCCGCGGCGGCGCGCCGGTGTCGCGCGCTCGACCCGCCACCGGCGCATGGCGCACGCGTATGGCGGCCTCGCCTGCCACCGGGCAGTGCCACTCGCAAGAGCCGCAGCCGATGCACAGCCGCTCGTGCACCACCGGCCGGCGTATGACCACCCCGCGGCCCTGCTCGTCTTGGATGGTGATGTCGTCCAGCCTGATGGCCTTCTCGGGCACGGGGCACAGTTCCTCGCAGACGATGCATTGCTGCTTCTCGGCCCAGGCCAGGCAGCGGGTGCGGTCCACCACCGCCAGCCCCATGACCCTCTCGCGCTTGACGGCCAGCTCCAGCCGGGGAATGGCCCCCGTGGGGCAGACCTGGCCGCAGCTATGGCAGCCATAGTTGCAGTAGCCCTGCCGCGGCGCCAGCACGGGCGTCCACAGGCCCTCGACGCCCGCCGTCGTGAGGCTGGGCTGCAGGCCGCCGGTGGGGCACACCTTGAGGCATGCGCCGCAGCGGATGCACTGCTGCAGGCTGGCCTCGGTGGCGCCGGGCGGGCGCAACAGCCAACGATCGGGCAGCGCGAGCCGCCGCGCCACCCGCAGCAGGCTCACGCTGGCCAGCGCCGCGCCGAACAGGGTCAGGGCCTGGCGTCGCGTCGGGTCGAATGGCAGCGACGTCGGCCGCGATGCCTGAGCGGGGAAGGCGATGGCGCCGGTGGGACAGACGACGGTGCACTCCAGGCAGGCGATGCACTCGGCGCTGTCCGCGCGGTAGGCGCGCTCAGCAGAGATGGCCGCCGTGGGGCAGGCTCTGGCGCAGCGACCGCAGCGCACGCAGGCGTCCTCGTCGAGCCGATGCCGGTAGAGGCTGGCGCGTGCGATCACGGCGAGCAGGCCCCCCAGCGGGCACAGGTAGCGGCACCAAAAGCGCCGGTGCAGGGCGTTGGCGGCCAGCACTAACACCAGCAGCACGCCCACGGCGACGTTGGCGGCCACAAAGGCGGGCTGCTGCGGCAATACGGTGCGGCGCAGCCAACTGTCAAAGCCGATGACGGCATTCTGCAGCGGCTCGACGTCGATCAGGGCCAGCTCGAGCGCGTGAAGCAGGCCGTCGGTCAGGGGCAGAATGAACGAGGCCATGGCGCGCGTCAGCAACGTGAGGGGGTCGAGCACCATCAGGGTGATCGCTCCTGCCAGGCCGCCCACAACCACCGCCGCGAGCAGGCCGTACTTGAGCGCGCGCCACCTGGCGCCTAGCCAGCGCCTGTCGGTGCGCTGGCGCGAGGCCGGCAGCAGGTCGAGCAGCGTGCCCAGTGGGCAGATCCAGCCGCACCAGGCGCGGCCCACCACCAGCGTCAGGGCCAGGGTCAGCAGGCCCAGAGCCATGCCCGCCAGCCAGCGGCGCGCGGCCAGCATGGCGGCCAGCCCGGCCAGCGGGTCGAGGCGCAGGAACAGCCCGTGCGCGCCCAGATGCGCGGCGCCCTGGCGGGTCCACAGCACCAGATAGAGGAACAAGAGCAGAAAGAACGCCTGGCTGAGACGCCTGGCCCAGCGCCACCAGGCGGAGCGCGTGATGCGATGGTCTCTGCGGCCTGATGCCATGACGATGCTCCTGGGTGCCAGGGTAGAGGGCGCGTCGCGGGCGCAGAGCATGGCTCTGGCCCTACACCGACCTGCGGCGCTGCGCACGCGCCGCCGCACTGCCATCAGCTGCTAGATGTCCAGCTCGCGAACCTGCACCGAGGCCAGGTCGGCGGTGCCCAGGCCCATCTCTGCGCCGGCGACAATGTACGAGATCTGCTCGGGCGACTGGTCGAACAGGCGCGTCGCATAGGCATCGGCGGCCACGATGTCATGGCTGGCGATGATCGTGTTGGTCTGCCGGACGTCGTCGAGCGAGCCCCCCGTGGGGCCGTTGCGGAGCAGAATGCGCACGGCATCGATGACGGTCAGCGCGGGCTTGAGGGCCGAGGCGAGATCGGGGAGCCGCTGCCCAAAGTTGCGGTGCATCGCTGGTCGGTCCTGGATCAGGCCCATCAGGTTCTTCATGCCCAGGGTGAGGCCCGCCATGCTGTGGTGCTTGGCGATGGGCACATTGATCAGCAGGTCGGCATCCAGGGCGTCCTGATAGATCCTGCAGCTCTTCAGGTCCTGGCCCTGGGCGAGGTCCACGTCGCGGAACTTGAGCGGGGTCATGACCTCCATCTGGCCACCGGCGGCCTCCACCGCCGGGCCGATGCCGCTGATGGCATAGGCGGCCTCGGCCGTGCCGCCAAAGGGAAAGTCCATCACGCGGACGCGCTCGGCGCCGGCCTCCAGGCAGAGCGCTACGAGGGCAGCAACGACCTCGGGGTTGGTGGTGGCGGCATACTCGAACGAGTGGTAGGCGACGCAGATGTTGGGCTTGATGATCACGTCATAGCCCGGCTGGCAAAAGCGCGCCATGCCGCCCAGCGCGTCCACCGCCGCGCGCACCAGGGCTGCGGGGTCGGCGCCGCGCACCACGGCGAGATAGGCCGGCTCGCCCGGAGCCGACGGGGCCGCTGCGGCAGGGTCGGCCACGGGCCCGGCGGGCGTTGGCGAGGCCGCCGATGTCGGGGCCTGCGGCGTGGCGCTGCCCGCCGTGGGGGCGAGGGGCGGCGTGGGCACGGCCGTGGGCGGCGCTGCCGGGCTGGGGGTGAGGGCCGCGTCCGGGCCGGCGCAGCCGGTGACAGCGCCTACCATGCAGGCCCCAACCGAGGTCAGGCCGAGCGCGGCGATCGCACGCATGAACTGGCGACGAGAGAGTGTGGTGGACATATCATCCCTTCCGCCGGAAGATTGCCCGGCCCCCAGGGTTCGCACCGCTGGCTATGGCGGTCGCAGGGCGCGCAGCGGCGTGATCTGATTGTACTCCCGGCGCCTGCGCCCGGGCAAGGCTGCGGTGTGGCCGTTGGCCGCGCAAGGTGTCGATGGGCTGTTGCGCCAATCGGTAAGCGATGAAACGGTGGCGCCCGGGCCTGCTAGCAGGTCTCACGCAGCGCAACGTCAAAGGAGGGGCATCGTGTCGGTTGACGCTCTGATAGGCGCTTGGGGATTCCTGGTGCTCGCTGTGCTCAGGATGGCATGGGCAGCCTTCCTCAGGCCACGCCCAGCCAGCTTGACCGCCGACGACTGGCTGACTGCGATCGTCCTGCTCTTTCTGGCCAGACTCTGCCAAGCCGCGTACCTGGCGAGCGTCCAGCATGAGCATCTGTCAGCTATTCTGAAGCGCGTTACGCCCAGGCCGAAGACCGAGCCCGAGTACAAGGCGCCGAGCCGCCCCAAGCCAGAGAACTGGCACTAGCTGGCCCTGGCTCGGCGATATGTGGGGCATCTCCACCTGACTGGATGTGGGCGCTCCGATCACGTCCGAGCACTGATCTGATAGGTCGCACCGGAGCCCTGGCTCTGGCCAGGCTGGCACAAGGCTAAGCGGCCCTCAGCATCGACATGTCCAACCAGGCGGATCGGGTTGGCCAGGATGGCGCAACGCTCTGGTTGCCAAGCATACGCATATCCGGTAACATGCCGGCATCACATAGGTCCATGGAGCTTTATGTCCTCTCGCACTACATTCATCGCCTTCTGCCTGAAAGCAGTATCTCGCGTGTCGCTTGCACTGATTCTAACCGCCTGTTACAGCCCTTCGGCTTCGCGACACAGCACCGTTGACGAAATACGTTACGTTCGGCCAACCGCAGCAGTGCCAACGTCGGCGGTGCCAACACTAGCGCCCACCCCGACGGCGACGCCGGCCCCCACCCACACCCCGTCACCTGTGCCTCCTACACGTGAGCCGTGTGTGTATGACGCCGAGTTCGTGCGCGATGTCACCTATGCCGACGGAGCACAGGTCAAGCCGGGGCGCACCATTCAAAAGACCTGGATTCTGAAGAACGTCGGGACATGTGACTGGGGCGCCGAGGTGCGGGTATCGGACGTCGGTTCTGGCACTTTATTCCGCCTTGATAACGTCTTGGTTCCGTTGACCGAGCCAAACGCCGAGGCGAGCGTGTCCGCGATGATCCCGGCTCCTCAGTCACCTGGCGCCTACACAAAGACATACCAACTCTGCGCGCCAGACGGCTGCTTTGGGCCACGCTTCTGGGTCAAGATCCAGGTATCGTCCACCTCGAATCGCATGCCCACCGCTCGGCCCACAACGACTGAGCGCCGACCAACAGCTCCGCCCGCGCCGCCGCCAGCGCCGGCTTGGCAAGGCCACACCTGCGATCACTGCATCAAGGGCAACATCGCCTACGAAACTGGCGAACGCATCTACCACATTCCGGGCTGCGAATACTACAACGAGACCAGGATCAACACAGCATACGGCGAGCGTTGGTTCTCGTCCGAGGCAGAGGCTATCGCCGCAGGTTGGCGCAAGGCCAAGAACTGCCCATAGGGCTCGAACCACAGGCCGGCACTGATCGGGCTGGTTCCACGGCACGTTCGGCGATCACTCGTCATTCATGTACGACATCGGCCGCCAGCGCCGCTGTCGCATACCCTTGGCCATCACCCATGTGCCGGGCGTCTCGTCGGCCTCGCAACGTTGGAGATACCATCTGTTGTCCGCCCGGCATCGCCTGCATTCCGGATCGGGCTCTGCCAAGACCCACTCCATCTCCTGGTAGTCGACGGCAACGGCTTTCTTGCGCCGTGACCAGCAGAGCGTCATGACAAAGGCATACAGCCTGCGCTGTCGACCGCTGTCCGATGGAGCCAGAGCGGCCCTACTCCACCTGGCTTGCTCGCCTGGCTTTGTCCCAAGGCGCACGGTAGTCTCTGCTCGCCACGCAGCTCAATACGGCGGCACAAAGCTCTTCAGCAGACGCCTGTCCCCGTCGTAGCCCTGCAACCGCAGTTTCGACAACACCTCGTTGCAGCTCAACACGCCCTCTGCAATGCGCCTTTCCAGGTGCGGCACAAACGGGTCCAACATGCTGATTGTTGGCTGGTGCGGCTGTCGCGCTGTGGTGATCGGACCCTGCGCTACCGTCTGTATCGTCTTGCGGCCGTGATCATTCACACGGGAAGCCTAGCTCATGCCAGCGCCCCTGCGATACCTGTCCTTGATCATGAAACAACTCTCCACTGGCGGTATGGGTAGCTCACTTCTTGGCACGTGGCTGGCCGGGCCATCGTGCTGAGCGAGCAACCATTTGACCAAAGTGGGGAGTTTCGTGTAAGCCATCTGAGGGAGTCCACAACTGGCCGTGACACCAGTAGCGACTATGCTGCACACTCAGGCAGGCTTAGCGTTCACTGATCCGCATCGTCGTGACTTTTATGGTGCCTCGGTAACGTCGTGAGATAGCTGGACCATGCCCTTTCGATAGCGTTTTAGGCGAGTGAACGCGGCGTGTTGACAGCTGGCATCGTGTCAGGCTACTATGATGGCACTTTGCCGACGGGTCAGCTACTGTGGACAGTGCGCCCACTCTTGCTCGTAGTCAACTGCTGTAGGGAACAAGATGTTGAACGCCGTGCTTCGTTTCTCCGGTCACCAGTCCTTCGCACTTCGTCATTCCTGGCTAACGAAAGGCGTGAGGGCGTGTGCCCAAGATCCGACAGTGTTTCGCGCCTCAGATGCACTCGTCCGCCTGGGCGTTGGCAAGAACATGGTTGAGGCCATCAAGTACTGGTGCCTGGCGGCGCGCGTTATCGAGCCTTGTGCTGCCAAGCGAACCTGCTATGAACCGACCCCTCTGGGCCGCCTTCTTTTCGTCGGCGAGGACGCCTGGGATCCCTATCTCGAGGATCAGGGCAGCCTCTGGCTCCTGCACTGGCTGATGGTGACCAATCAGGAGATGGCGACTACGGCTTGGTATGCGTTCAGTTACTGGCTCGGTCTGGAGTTCACGCGTGTTGGGCTTGCGAACGCGCTGAGCGTCGTCGCGGAGCAGAAAGGAGCAAGGGTAGCGTCAAACTCGATCGCCCGCGACGTCGCGGTTTTCATACGCAACTATGTGGGCTCTGCGGGTGAGCGTGGCGAATCGCCAGAGGATCGCCTCGATAGCCCTCTGGCCGAGCTCAAACTCGTGAGCAACGATGCCGAACCCAACGCCTACGTGTTCGCACGGGGTAGCAAGGACACCTTGCCTGATGCGGTCGTGCTGTATGCACTGGATGCCTTCTGGGCCAGTAAAGGTCATCCCTCAACGCTCGGCTTCGACGAGCTTGCCTACGCTCCGGGTAGTCCTGGTAGGGTTCTGAAGCTGGATGAGCCCGCCTTGAGCGAACGACTTGAGAGGCTTCCTGAGCGCACTCGAGGCACATGGCAGCTCACTGAGTCGGCTGGGTTTCGACAGGTAGTGAGTCGTCAAAGGCTGGATGGACTGGAGCATCTGCGTGCTTACTATGTCGCGCTTGAGCGAGGCGAGTCGCATGACTGAGCCTATGCGGCTGAGCCAACTGTTCTCCGTGGCCGAGCGCTTTCATCGCTCAGTGAATGTGGCCCTCGACCTGGCGCGTGAGGCGAGTCTTTCTGGGTATGTCATCACGCCCCTAAATAGCAGTGTGCTGCGACGGGTGTTCACGGGCCTCGCAACGCCCAGTGGCAGCCGTAGCTGGACACTCACCGGCCCTTACGGGGCAGGGAAATCCGCTTGTGTGCTGTTTATGGCACAGGTGCTTGACCACCCGACGAAGCGGTATGCTCGCGCCTTCTTGCAGGAGGCAGCGCCTGACCTCTACGACTGCGCCCGAAGGGCCGTCGGAGACGGTGATGGTGGCTTTGTCGTCGTGCCGATGGTCGCCAGTCGCCAACCTCTAGGCACAACGATACTGACAGGCCTCCTTACCACGCTCCGCTCCTTTCACACTTTAGCTGTCACAGCTCAACGGGAACAGATAGAACGGCTCCTTGCACTCGCGTCGCCTGGCCAGCCTACGTCGACAGAGGTCGCCAGGGTGGTTAGGGATACGGCGGCTGCTCTTGCCGGCGCTGATCCCCATGTCAAAGGGCTCATGTTGGTGCTCGACGAGCTCGGGCGTTCGCTAGAGTTCGCGGCGATGTACCCTGAACAGAACGAGATAGAGCTTCTCCAGACGCTGGCCGAGGTAGCCGCGCGCTCCGAAGAACCAACCATTGCTTTACTCACCGTGCTGCATCAGGCTTTTGAGCACTATGCTGCGACCCTAGCACCGGCTCAGCAGAGAGAATGGAACAAGGTCAAAGGCCGTTTTGAGGAGATTGGATTCGTTGAGTCGCCTGGAGAGGTCGTGAATCTCATCTCCAGAGCAATCAAGTCGTCGCCCAATGCCAACGGTTTGGCATCTCTGATTGCGGGATGCGTAGAGCCTTCACGCGCGCTGGGTCTGTTGCCCCGCGACGTCGAGCCAGATCAGGCAGAAGCCGCCCTGATAGCGTGTGCGCCCCTTCATCCCACGGTTGCCCTGCTACTCGGGCCGCTCTTTCGTAGCCGACTGGCTCAGAACGAGCGTTCGCTGTTTGCGTTTCTGTGTTCGGGCGAGCCATTCGGCTTGCAGGAGCACCTGAATCGAGAGCGGTGGCACGTAGATGGACAGTTCCCTTTCTACAGGCTCGATCAGCTCTACGACTATGTCATCGCAGCCGTAGGAAGTGCCCTATCAGCACAAGCCAATGGCAAGCGTTGGGCCGAAGTCGATGACGCCTTGAACCGCTTGCCGCACGACGCCTCCGCTACACACGCCCGGCTCATCAAGACAATCGGTTTGCTCAACCTGCTAGGCGACCACCGCTCGCTCCGCGCCTCGAAAGACATACTGGTCTATGCGCTCGGCGATGGCGAGCATTCCCGCGACGCGATTGAGGTTGCCCTTGACAACCTCGAGCAATGGGGCATCGTCGTCTACCGCTCTTTCAGGGACAGCTACGGTCTGTGGGAGGGCAGCGACGTCGACCTCGATGATCGCTTTGAACGCGGCTCGGCTCAACTGGATCGCTCCGTGAGCGTTGCGGCCCTGTTGGAGCGTGGAGCGTATCTCGACTCCATTATAGCCAAGCGACATCTACATCAGACGGGCACTCTGCGTTACCTGGCGCCTCACGTCATCGATCTGCCCGACCTACCAAAGGTCGCGGAGCTGCCCCTTGGTGCCGCCGACGGTCTCTTGGTCTATGTGCTGCCTCCCGATGGCGTCAGGCAGGCTGATGTCGTTGCAGCCATACAGGCGTTCGGTCGCTCGCTTGCGCCGATCCAGCACGCGCAGATGCTGTTCGTCGTACCGCACCACCTGAGCGGGCTGCGGGAAGCCCTCGAGACGCTGCAAACCTGGGAATGGGTTGCTGCCAACACTCCCGAGCTCGAGGGCGATAGTGTGGCTCGCCGCGAACTCGCTGCACGGCGCAGTAGTGCCAAAGCGAATCTCGATCGTGTGATATCGCGCTCGTTTTCGCCGTCTTCTGCTCCGCATGCCAGCGTGTGGGTATGGAGGGGCCAGCCCCAGCCTTGCGCCTCACGAGGCGATCTGGCGCGGCTAGTGTCCGATCTCTGCGATGCGGTGTACTCGCAGGCCCCGATCGTACAGAACGAGCTCATCAACCGAACCTCGCTCTCATCAGCGGCAGCGGCCGCGCGCCGCAGCCTGATCGAGTGCATGGTGAACAAGGCCAGCGAGCCAGAGCTGGCGATTGCTGGCTACCCGCCTGAAAAGAGCATCTACCTCTCGGTCCTGGGTGTGAGTGGCCTGCATCAGGCGCAAGGCGACCGTTGGGGATTTGGGCCGCCGACCGGTAGTGACCCCCATCGCGTCCTTCCGGTATGGAGTGCAATGCAGGACTTTGTGATTCATGCCGAGGATGCGCCAGCTCCGGTTACGACGCTGTATGACCGGCTCCGGCAGCCACCGTACGGCGTGCGCGATGGCCTGCTGCCGATCTATCTGGCGGCGTTCCTAGCTGACCACGAGCATGAGCTAGCCTGTTACGAGGAAGGCACCTTTGTGGTGCAGATGCGCGCCGCTGAGTATGAGCGCCTGATGCGCGCTCCCGAGCGCTTTTCAGTTCAGCACTATCCGCAGAGCGAGGCGCACCTGCGGCTTCTGTCTGGCTATGTGCAGCTCTCTGGCGTTGATGCGTCGGCCCAGCCCATCACTATCCCCCACGCCGTGCGGCAGCTGATGGGCTTTGCCGCCAGGTTGCCGGTTTACACCCGTCAGACCAGCGCGCTCTCAGCCGAGGCCCAGGCCGTGCGCGCTACCCTGTTCTCGGCCCATGAACCGCCGACGCTGCTGTATGTCGACCTGCCGCGAGACGTTGGCCTCCCGCTGAGTGACGATCCTGTGGCGGCTGACGCGATCCTTGCCGCGCTGCGACGTGCTCTGCTCGATCTGCAGCAAGCATACCCGGCGCTGCTGACCACAGTGCAGATCGAGCTATGCCAGGCGTTGCGCCTACCCCCGGAGCTGGCGGCAGCGCGCAGGCAGATCGCCCCGAGAGCCGGTGCCGTTGCCGAGTGGGTCTCCGACCTGGGCTTGAAGGCCCTAGCGCTGCGCCTGGCCGACGACAGCCTGGACGAGCGTGCGTGGGTCGAGTCGGTGGCCGCCGTTATTGCCAGTCGCCCGCCGGCGCAGTGGTCCGACACTGACTTGGCCCGCTTCCGGACCTCGCTGCCCTACATGGCCGAGCAACTTCGGCACGCCGAAGAGGTAGGCCTCGCCGCTGCCACGCACCAGGGACCAGGCGTTGTGCTGCGTTTGGGTATCACCGACCAGGCCGGTCACGAACAGCGCGAGCTCATCTACCTTACACCTGCCAAAGACGCCGCCATTGACAGGGCGCTGCCGGGCCTGCGGGCCGCCCTCGACCGCCCAGACCTGGACCTGGAAAGCAGATTGGCTGCCCTGGCGCGCCTGGCTCAGCGCCTGATGGGCTCGCCCCCGAGAAGGAATGACCATGACTGAACCTCGCACCCGCCATATCCTCAGCCTTTCGGGCGGAAAGGATAGTGCCGCCCTCGCCATCTACATGCGTGACCGCGTGCCTGACATGGAGTATGTCTTCTGCGATACTGAAAAGGAACTCCCCGAGACCTACAGCTACCTAGACCGCCTCGAAGCCTATCTCGGTAAAAAGATCGTCCGGCTTGTGCACGATGGCCGCGGTTTTGATCATTGGCTGACTCTCAAGCGTGGCTACCTGCCTTCCCCGCGACAACGCTGGTGCACTGAGCAGTTAAAGATCAAGCCGTACGAGGCGTACGTGGGCAGCGACCGAATCTACAGCTACATTGGTATCAGGGCCGACGAGCATAGGCAGGGCTACATCTCACATAAGCCCAACATCACCGCCGTCTATCCCTTCAAGGACGATGGGATCGTAAAGGACGATGTATTTCGCATTCTTGAGGAGTCTGGTCTCGGCGTCGCCCAGTACTACCAGTGGCGTTCACGATCGGGTTGTTACTTTTGCTTTTTCCAACAACGTATTGAGTGGGTAGGGCTGCTTGAGCACCATCCGGACCTGTATTCGCAGGCAATGACCTATGAGAAGCTGAGCCCTGATTCGCGCTATACCTGGGTGCAGGGCGAGAGCCTTGAGGACCTGTCGCGGCCAGCCCGAGTTGCGGAGATAAAGGCTTCGCATCGCGAGGTGCTTGACACGATGCAGAAGCTGTCGCGAAATCGGTCGCTTCTAGACGTGTTTATCGATACGGTCCGGATTGACCAATGCGAACATGGCTGTATCGTTTGTGAGGTGTAACACTTAGCATTGCACGTCGTGCAAGAGGCGCCCACCTCTCGTGTGCTGTCCAGGCCGCGATCTTAGCCACTTGCGGTGTTGTGCTGGCTAGGATACGGAGGCGTACTGATGAATCTGGCCGAGCTGCTAAAGGCAGTAGATGCATTGACCGTGTCGGGTGCACGGTATAGACCTCATAGGCATCTTCTGCTGTTAACGATCATCGAGTTGATACAACGCGATGATCATACCTCGAATCGTTTCGAGTTCACGACGGGTCTGCGCCAGTTGTTTTCCCACTACTTTGACACCTACGCACGGGGCAGGGATCGTGATCGCCCTTGGACGCCGTTTTTCCACTTGCGCAGTTCAGGATTCTGGCACCTACACGCACGGCCAGGGCAGGAGGAGCTCCTCGCCAGGCTGTCAAGCGTAGGAGGTGCATCGGAGCTAAAGCAAATCGTCGCGTACGCTTCGCTCTCGGAAGATGTCTTTAGCCTGCTGAGAGACCCAGAGTCGGCGGAGCAGATCAGACGTCACACCATTGGCATCCTGACGGCCAATCGCGAGGATGAGCCCAGGCACCTCGGGATTGGTGAGAGGAGCAGTGTGTACATGGCAGATACGGGACTCTCAGGGTCATTGTTTGCGCACGAAGACCGGGCCATCCGTGAGATTCGAGACAAGATCGGGGTTCTTGGCCGCTCGCTCGCCAATTACAACCTCTACGACCGCACCACCAATGCCTATCTCGAATGCGACCTGATCCTTGTGATGCGCTCGGGCCTCTACATCGTCGAGCTCAAGCACTGGACGGGGCGCATCCAGGTGCAGCCCCATCAGTGGCTCATCGACGGCAGCCGCTACCGCACCGACCCCCACGTGAGCAACGCCCTCAAGTGCAAGGTGCTCAAGGGGGTCTATGAGCACGATCACCCCACCTACCCGACGCTCTGGGTCCAGTCAGTGGTCGTGCTCACCAACCCCGAGGCGACGGTGCAGAATGCTGATGACCCGCGGCGGGCGGCCGAGCAGCGGCGACAGAACGTCACCTTGCAGAGCATCGACGATCTCGATGCTTATCTACGGCGTTGCGAGGGGCTGTCGCGCGAGGGGGCGCGGGTGCGTCTGAGCGATGGCCACGTTCTGGCCATCGCGAGCGGCCTGGAGCGGGCCGCTGGCCCCAGGCCCGCCACGCAGTTCGCGATCCCTGGTTACCAGATCGTCGAGCATCTCGCGCAGCGCCCAGAGCGGATCGAGGTGCTGGCCCGAGCACTCGACGGCCGCGCCCGTGGGCTGGTGCGCTTTCGCGTATACCGCCCGTCCGCCGCTGACAGCTCCAGCGAGCGCGCGCGGCTGGTGCGCGTGGCCTACAACACCGCCGAGGCCCTCGACCGCATCGGAGACCACCCCAACATCCAGCGCGTTTGGGTTGAGCCGAACTCTGGGGGCGACATCGTCGAACGTTGCGCCTGGTCTGAGGCCGGCACGCTGCGCCAGTTGCTCGAGGCAACACATGGCAAAATCGAGCAGCCTCAGGCGCTCGATATCTGCCTCGGCCTGGCCCGTGCCCTCCAGGCCGCGCATGACGCGGGCGTCATCCACCGGGCCGTCAAGCCCGAGCATGTGCTTCTGGTCAACGACGTGCCGCGTCTGACCGATTTTGACCTCTCCTTCCATCTCGACCGTCCGCCAGAGGTCGGCACCGTGTTACCCCACGACCGGCGGCTGCCCGACGATGGCTACACCGCCCCAGAGCTGCTCAAAGGTGGCGACGCCGACGAGGGCGCCGACACCTTTGCCCTGGGCGCAATCGCCTATCAGCTCCTCACCGGGGCGAAGCCCTTTGAGACTGTCCGACAGTTTCTGGCTGATGGGGGCAAGCTCGGGCCCGCCGCGCTGCGGTCGCTGGCCGACCGCGGCCTGCCCCAGGCGTTGATCAAGGCCCTGGACAACACTCTGCTGGCCGACCCTCAAGCGCGATGCCGCGATGCCGAGCTGTTGGCGGAAGCGTTCGAGGCTGCTCGTCAGGCGGGCGAGCCGCTGCCGTCAGACCCCAACGCCGAGCTGCAGCCCGGCGACACCTATGACGTCTATGAGGTCCTACAACTGGTTGGCAGGGGCGCCACCGCCCAGACCTATCGCGCCCGCGCTCGACTCGACGAGCAGGTGGCGATCAAGCTCTACCACTATGAGATCGACCGCGAGCGCATCTTTTACGAAGACGCGCTGGCGCGCGAAATCAGCTCACCCCACATCGTGCGCGCCCTAGACCGCGCCCATCGCTGGAACGGCGTCCGCTACTTCTCTGTGCTGGATTATGTCGAGGGCGAGACCCTTCGCGCTCGCATCGAACGCGGCGAGCACCCCGATCGGGAGGCGTTCCTCAAGGCCGCCTGCGGCCTGCTCGAGGCGCTCGAGGCGTATCATGGCCGCACCGTTGAGGGAGAGCCGAGCCCCATCGTCCATGGAGACGTCAAACCCGACAACATCATGCTCGGCGCCAACGGCGAGCCGCTGCTGTTCGACCTGAGCGTGGCTGGGCCGCCGCGCGTAGACATCTTTGCCGGAACGCTAGGCTACGTGCCGCCCGATCGCCTCGCGGGCGCTGAGATGCAGTTCGCTCCCGATGGCGACCTCTTTGCGCTGGGCGTCACCCTGTGGGAGTGGCTCTTTGGCGCCCGGCCCTATGGGCTGCCCACAGTAGGCGCCAGCCCGGCGCGGGCGCGCACCCCACAAAGCGATATTCCCGGCGAGTGGATCGCCTGGCTTGCAAGAGCAGTCGCCACCACCGCCCAGCAGCGCTACGCTTCGGTAGCCGAGATGCGCCAGGCGCTCATCGAACTAGCGACGGCGCCTCTGCCACAAACGCCCAAGCCGCCCAAGCCCGAGCCTGCCCGGCCGCCCGTGGGGCCGCTCCAGATCGCAAACACCAACCCCTTTGTGCCCTACCTGAACTCGTTGAGCAACGCCTCGGCCGGCAATGAGCACGCCACGGCTGAGGCGCAGGCTAACTCTGCGCAGTTCGAACGCGTCCATGTGCCCAATCCGCTCACTGACCAGCTGCTCCAGCGGCTGACCGTAGATCGCCGTCACGTGATCTTGACCGGCAACGCCGGCGATGGCAAGACCACTATCGCGGCCGAGATCCTCGAACGGCTCAGCGGGCGCGGCGGCCTCACGCAGCAGCGCGTCACCGTGCCAGCGCAGCGGCTGACCATTGTCAAGGACATGAGCGAGCTCCCGGCCGACGAGCGCGCAGGCCTGCTGCGCGAGGCGCTCTACAGCGACGGCCAGGTGTACCTGATTGTGTCCAACACCGGCACGCTGCTCGAGGCCGCACGCCAGTTGGGCGATGCCCAAGCCGCCGGCATCGAGAGCGAACTGCTCGGCGCCCTGGAGGCCGATCATATTGTGCCTGTGCTCGGCGGCCGTCTTGACCTGCTCAACGTCGGCCGCACCGACAGCATCGCCACCGCCTGTGCCGTGCTGGAGCGCATGCTCCAAGCCGAGAACTGGGCTGACTGCGAACGCTGTAGCCTGGCTGGGCAGTGTCCGCTGCGGGCCAATGTCCTGCTATTGCAAGAGCACAGCGCACGCGTGCTCCAGCGCGTGGGTTTGGCTTACCGCCGTCTCTATGAGTATGGGGTGCGCCTCACGCTGCGCCAGATGACGGGCCACCTGGCGTATGCCCTCACCGCCAACAACTCTTGCGCTGACCTGGCCCGCCTGGGCGCGCTGGCCCTCGAGGCCGCGCAGCCGGACGCCCTCTTCTCAAACCGCTTTTTCGGCGAGGACAGCGCTGGGCTGCGCGACGAAGCGCTGCAGCTCTATCCGGTGCGAATGATCCGCCAGGCCGAGTTCGGTGTATTGCTCGATCCCCGCCTAGAGGCGCTGCTGTGGGCCGGGCCTGACCCTGTGTCTGCGCTCAACGGGCGCGCCTTGAAGGCGTTCCGGCGCCTGCGGGGCGCAACCGAGCGCCCGAGCGCGGCGGCTCGCCGCCAGGCGCGGAGGCTCGTCTTTCTCTTTGGCGCCCTCGACGGGGCACAGGGCGATGACTTTCTGAGTCTGTTCCTGCGGTCGCCCATGTTACTGCGCTATGGCGCCGTCACGCGCGACACCCACCGATTGCCGTCTCGCACAGAAGAAGAGTGGCGCTGCCAGGTGCTGCAGGTGCTCCAGGAGCGCTATTGCGCCGTCAAGCTGCCCGAAAAGGCCTGGCGCAGCACCGATCGCCTGTACCTCACGCTCGCCCGCAACCAGTTGGGCAGTAATACCCAGGTGGTGCTTGGCAGCTTTGCCACCGCTGAGTTTGAGGTAACGCTGCAGGCCGGCCACCGCGCCGTGCCGAACAGCGCGTCGCGGCTTGCGCTGCAGCATGGCCAGAGCGGCGCAAGCCTGCCACTCGATCTGCCCTTTCTTGATCATGTAGCGCGACGCTACTACGGCGAGGTGGCCACCGAAGTCTCGGCCTTTTACGATGATCGTCTCGAGCGCTTCAAAGCCGAGCTGTTGAGGGCGGCCAGCACCGCTAACGAACGGCTCGAGCTGTTACGCGTCGGCCAGGAACGGCAGTTGCAGCCCGTGCGCGTCGAGTTTGGCCCTGACACGATGGAGGTGTTCCGGTGAGCGCAGCACTGCCCGAGCCCTTTCCTCGGCTCGCAAGTGTCCAGACAGACGACGTGAACCCAGCGATCCGGCTGTTTGGCAAACGCTTTATCGCAGACCAGACCGACGTGGAGCTGCTGGCCGAGTTTCTGGCGGTGGTGCAATGCGCCAAACGCCTGGATGGCCGCCCCATTGCCCAGCCACTGCCTGCACCAGAGCTGCTGGCCGCCTGGCCAGACGACGAGGCGCTCAGCTATCGCCTGCCCGTCAGGCTGAACCTCAAGCTGTTGGCGCTCCTCGGCGTGTCGCGGGTAGATACGCGCCATGACGTGCACGTACGCCAGCATGCGGCGCTGGTGCAGCGGCTGGCCGGGCGCATCGCCAGCGGCGACCTGCCTCAGGTAGAGGTCGTCACCTGGTTGGAGGAGCTGCTCCAGGGCTTTCAGGGGGCAGGCTTCAACAGGGCTTGGTGTGCTCAATCATTTCTCCCCTTGTCTCCTGCCCTTCTGAGCCAGGAAACGATCTGGAACGATACTTTCGCAAGGAAGAACCCCATTTCGGACTGGTACGAATGCGTCGGGCAGTTCAGGCAGTACTTCGCAGTGTCTCGGCATCGATTTCTCGCGCGTGGCGGCGAACTGCTGTACTTGCAGCTTTGTAACGCGCTGGGCACGGCGCCGGCGGCCATCACCGACCTGGTGACCGTGCTGCGCCAGGCCGACCCCGCGAGCGTCTCGGCTGCCGAAGCCGACCCGCGACAGCTCCACGCCAGCCTGCAGGCGGTCCTCAACGGTTTGACGCAGTCGAGCGCCCCCGCCTTTGAGCGGCTGGTGGAGACCATTGAGAACCTCGATCCAGAGACGCAGCGGCTGCTATCGCGCAGGGGCGATGCCGACCAGGGCTGGCTCGCGTGCGAGTGGTGCCCACGCGACAGCTGGCGCGAGGGGTACCTACTCGCGATCGAACTGAACCGGGTGCTGCGGGCATCGCTCGGCCCAGTCCAGCGGCTTGACATGCTGATGGCGGGCTGCGCCCTGCAGGTGCTACGCAGCCTGTGCGCTCAGAGCGTGCGCTACGCGGACAACATGCCCAAGGCAGCAAACCCGTTGGGCTACGCCTGGGTGTTTACGCCGGTGGAGAGCGCCGACCGGCGCGCACGACGAGCCTCGCAGCGCAGCGTGCAGCAGGTGCAGGTGCTCATCCAGCAGGCACTGCGCCACCCGGCATTGGTCGAGAACGCCAGCCGCAGTGTCAAGGCCCCTGCAGAGAGCCTCTATCGCGAGGCCGACAGCAAATACGGCCACAAGCTCTTCTTAAGCATCGGCAAACGCCTGGGGCTGATCATTCCCAAGCGAGGTCCCGGCGCGCGCTTTGTGATGACCGACATGCTGCTGCGCTATCTGGTGCTGGCGCTGCTGGCCCCCGGCGAGCGCTGCACCTATGAGTCGTTCTTGGCGCGGATGCACGCGCATTACGGCATCGCCGTTGAGGGGGCCCCACTCGAGCTGGCGGCCGCCTGGACGGGGATGGGCGCGGCCAAGTCCGCGCCTGCAAGCGATGGCGCCTGGCTGCCAGAGATGCTGCGGGCCAGCGGCTTTTTGACCGATCTGTCAGATGCATGCGCTGTCGTCAGGAACACCTATGCACCGCTCATGGCGGAGGGAGAGGACGCGTGAAGTTCTTGGCAGTAACTATCGCGGACTATGTTGCGGAGCAGTCTGCCGGGGAGCAGACCTACCGCTATGTGCTGCCGTCTCACGGGGCGCGCCTGCTCGTAGAGCTAGGCAGCCTGGTAGAGGAGCGCCTGGCGCGCCGCACTAACGGGCCTGTGGTCTTTGTCTATGGCATCGCCTATCGGCTGGGGCTCAAATGGCAGATGTCAACGGACGTGCGCGATAGGGACTATCTGGCGGCTGCGCGCGTCAAGGATTGGTACAACGAAGGTGACAACCTGACCAGCCTGCGTAACCGCGATCGTCTGCCAGGCGAGAGAACGTTGGTCACGATGCTGGCGGGGTACGACGACATCGACGATCAGGCCAGCTTGCAGGACTTTTTCCGGCTCGACGAGCGTACAGTCTGGCATACGCTCCTGCATCGGTCAGTCGAGGCGTGGGTGCAGCGCAAGTTTGAGGCCGTGCTGGACCCGGATGACCATGCCTCAGCCCTGCAGCAGGTCACCGATGCGCTAAACACTGTTTACGCGCTCGGTCTGGCCGATCTAGCTGCTATCAGCGGCTACCTCGAATCGCTGTCGCTCGATGGCGTCGACACCGGCAGAGATGCCTACCGTGTCGTGGTGAGCAACCTCGCGGCGTTTGGCCTCCCTCCCATGATGGGCCTGGCTGCAAACAGCCGCCTATCGCTTGCCAGGCTTGTCGAGCCAGCGCAAAGCTTTTTCAACTATAGCCGCTTTGTCGATGACACCCAACGCAGGAACGCGATCAAGGCGATCGATGGGTATGCGACGAAGGAACATGCGGAGCCGGAGCCAGAGCTCCTGGGGGCCTTTGCGTCCGAAGGCGAGCTGCTGAGCGCCCTGCGAGTGTACGTTGACACCCGCTCGGAGCCTGACCGACAGCGGCTCCTGACTGCCGATTTTGTGCACATCAACAAGGACATCCTTGCATACAAGAGGCCGAAGGATCCCGGCGATGGCAGAAAGCCGGTGACCAGACTGCGCGGCCTACCCCCTGAGGTGTTCCTGCGCGCTATCTGGCAGACCCTTGACGACTACTCCGAAACCCACTGGAAGGCATCGGCCCCGTCAGATGATGTGGCGCTCAAGATCAGCCTCAAGAGCACCCAGTTCCGCCACGATTTTGACGCAGGCGACGCCGACGGGGACGATGGCGCATCGGATAGGGATCTCGCAAGAGCCTTCTTGCAGGCCGTGCTCGGCGGCCTCGATCCGTGGCTTGAGGCAGGCATTCAGATCGCCGAAGACCGCCCCGGGCCATCGGTAGAGCTGCGCTCGCTTCTGTGCCCTGAGCCAGATGACGCCGCCTTTGGGTATGTCAAAACGCATACGGCTGAGCCCACCCTGCAGTTCAGCGTGACCGTCTCACAGGATGATGACAAGTCATTCTCGCACGACTTCCAGTGGTGCCTTCCCCCCAATCATCCGTCGCGACTGCTCGTACATCTCTGCGACTGGACTCTGGACTACTATGCTGGCGCCGGCAACGCTCTGCCCGCGTTTGCCGTGCCGCACATGCCCGAGGTATTCCTGGCGCGCGATGAAGAAGAGGTCCTGCGCGTGTTCGGCGTGGCCATGGGCAGCCAGGATCGGAGAGTCATCGATCTGCTAAGCGCCATCGGCATCGAGCCGAATGACCCAGCCCTGGCGCCGCTCAGGAACCTATCGATCCGGTTCCAGCTTTTCTGGCAGGCCGTCCGGGCACACGGCTTCTTTGCAGCACTCGATACGCAATATGACGGCCTCCGGCTTGCCTTCGAGGCGTCGTGTGCCGCGCTCCTCGACACGCGCCACATCAGCAACCTGCACTCCTTGATGCTTAAGGCGTTCCATGTTGTAGATCTGCCAAACGCACAGCAGGCCGGATGGCAGTGGCAGGAATACCTGACAGGTTCCGTGGTCACCCCCCTGCACCCCGCCGTGCTCGATATGATCCGACACCAGCACGCGTTCCTGCGTGACAGCTTCTGCGTTCGTCTTGAGGAGCGCTTGCGTCAGGCCTCTCGCCGCAGGTTTGCCGTACGCACGTGGAACCTAATTGCTGATCTGGCACAGATCAACCGCCCGATCGCTGGAACCCTCGACCAAGGCCAGCAGTTGAGCTGCGCCATGCGTAGCTATGGCTACGTACATTTGGTGGGCGCCTGCAAGACGATCGCGGGGCAGATGGTCGCTCGCATGCTCCTCGACTATGACGACGGTGACGAACAGGAGGTCACCGACGCAGAGCTCTTTCGTGAGTCTCGCGCTTCCGATCTCGTCTATCGCACGCTGCTTGACTATCGAACGCTCAATGCCAGCGCCGAAGACGGCATTTCGGTCGGCGCTTACTGCGGCCGCGAGATTCAGCCAGTAATCGCTGGGATCGATTCCTTCCTCGAGGAGACCCTGAAGCAGAACCTGGATCAGACGTACGGCCTCCAGGTCACAATCTACTCGGCGGGCCGCGATGACTCTGCAGTAGTACGTTGGCTCGACGCCTGGCGAGACCGCTGGCAGGATGCGGCAGCGTCCACAGCTAGGCGTTACTATGCGAACTGCCGTATCTCTATCGCCTATCGCGTGGTGACGGAAGGCGACACCACGCGGCAGCTCTCAGAACGGCTACGCGATGATGCCCTCGACATCACGTTCTTCACGGACTTTATCGGCACGGCCGGCGACAGTTTTGAGGGGTTGACCGGCGCAGTGCCGTATGATGCCAACTACCGCTTCTTCCCGGTGCTTGAGAAGGCCTGCTGCGCGGTCACCGGCGGTCCCAGGACACTGCAGCGCGATCGGGTGCTCAGCCAGGCGCGGTTTGTGCTGGCCACCCAGTACTCTGAGGTACTAGCACGGATGCAGCGACATGGCGACGCAGGCAACCATCTGGTCATGAGCAGTAGTGATTTTGAGCCCTGGAAAGCCACGATCGATGCGGCGCATGCAAGCAGTCGTTGGGTAGTTTGCATCGATCCCAGTGTGGATGAGTCACTCTTGCGGCGGGGCAAAGACCACGAGCGTGCGCGCGAAATCATCGGCTTTGGCGCGGGCGTCGGCTCGCACGGCGAGAGCAACTACACCATCTCGACAGAGCAGTATGCTCTGGCCGACATTAGGGATCGTATCGCGCAGCAGCTATCAACACGCCTAGGCCTCTGGGCTGCAGAGGAGTATGACAAGGTAGCATCGCGACTTGTGAGCACAGGTACACGAATCGCTGGCCTCTCGCTGATCAAAGCGACTGGCCCCTCTGAGTACGTGCGCGACTATGTAAGCTACGCCGTGGTGCGCAAGATGCTCCAATGCGATCAGACGGCCTTTTGCGATGAGCTCGTGACGCTCGACTCGATGCGCCACTGGTTCGATGAGGCGCCCGAACAGATCCGTCCTGACCTCCTGCACCTGCAAGCGAGGGTCACCAACGGGTATCTGGATATCCAGGCGAGTGTGATCGAGTGCAAGCTGGCCGAAAGGTCGGATGCGTATCTGAACGAAGCGTTCAACCAGGTAGCGGCTGGCCTGCGACACCTCGCAGACTGCTTCAAACCGCGCCGGGAGGATGAGCCCGTCGGACTGCGAGACAGGCCAGACCGACGCTATTGGTGGATGCAGTTGCATCGCCTATTGGCCAGCCTGGGAGCTGTAACAAAGCCGCGCTACAACGAGACCCTGGCGGCGCTCGAGCGCCTGGCTGAAGGTTTGTTCACCATATCCTGGCGTGGCGCCGTCGTCGCTTTCTGGACCGACTCGGACAGCAGCGAGCTGACCTGCGAAGCGGAGCGCCAAGTGCAGATCGGGGAGCTCGAGCTGCTTGTGCCAGCACTCTCCGCCGGTGGAGCCACCATCCGGCGTGTCTGCCTTGAGCGATCTGATGGGAACCCTGTGGCGCTGCTCACGCCCATCACGTATGGATTTCGATCAGTAGAGACTGACTCTTTGCCACAACCAGAGACGACTGACATGCGCACCGGCCTAGCCGGTGATGGTCCGGGGACGTCAGCGAGTGAACCCAGTGCGAACCATCCGGCCGCTGTATCCATCGACCCGGCACCCGAGGCTGCAGACCGACCTACCCAATCCCGCGGGAAGACGGGTGCCGCCGAGCGCGTTCTCTTGGGTCACACGCTCCCGGGAAACCGTAAGGTCTACTGGGAGGTTGGCCACGCCGACCTCCCCAACCGGCACATTCTTATCTTTGGGTCATCGGGGACGGGCAAGACCTACGCGATCCAGGCCATGCTATGTGAGCTGGCCAAAGCCAACCAGAACAGTGTCATCGTCGACTATACCAACGGGTTCGCTCCAAGCCAGCTCGAGTCACTGCTGAAGGATCGTCTTGCTCCCAAACAGCATCTGGTGCGGCGCAAACCTCTGCCGATCAACCCCTTTCGTCAGCAGAGTGCAGACTTTGACGGTATCGTCATCGACGAAGATCCCGCCAATACCGCGCAACGCGTAGTAGGCGTCTTTGGAGAGGTGTACGCTCTCGGAGACCAGCAGAGAGCGGCACTGCACACCGTGATTCGCGATGGAATTGCGTCGAGTCGGGCGGAGTTCAACCTGCAGTCTCTGGTAGGAGGCCTTGGTAAGCTGCGAGACGCTGGGGGACCAACCGGCAGCTCCGCAGCAACAGTCCTGGCGCGGATTCAGCCTTTTGTCGATATGAAGCCGTTTGGCCGTGAGGATCCTGACAGCTGGGAGGCGTTCTATGACGACGCCACGTCGCGGTGTCACGTCCTGCAGCTGGCTACTTTTTCACGTGACGTAGCGCGCCTGATCACCGAGTTTTCTCTGATCGATCTGTACCGCTACTATCGAGCACGTGGCACCAAAGACGCGCCTCGCGCCATCGTCCTCGATGAGGTGCAGATCCTCGATCATCGCCTTGATGGTCCGCTAGGCCAGTTACTCACCGAAGGGCGCAAATTCGGCATCTCGCTCATCATGGCCACACAGACGCTCAGCAGCCTGGATAGCGACGCGCGTGACAGGCTCTTCCAGGCCAGCCACAAGCTCTTTTTCAAGCCCGCCGATACCGAGCTCGCCACATTTGCCCGCGTGCTCTCGGATGCCACCGGCGAGAAGCGCGAAGAATGGATCAGCCGCCTCTCGTCGCTCGCCAGAGGCGAGTGCTACTCGCTCGGACCCTCGCGCAACGATCGGGGCCAGCTCGACATGCGCAAATACTACAAGGTGCGTATCGACACCCTAGAGCAGAGGTACTGAATGCTCCCCCTAAACTTCCACCGCACTTTTCTGCCCGACCGGCGCTTGATAGGGGCTCTTCTACACTATGCCGCACTTGGCAAGGTCGGCAGCTATGCAGAGATCGGGGCGGATACAGGCATCCCGATGGGGCGCTCTACGGGCAAGGTGCCGGCAATGCTTGACTATGCGCGCGGCATGGGTCTGGTCGAGCTGGCCGAGGCAGCCAGGGGCGTCAAAGCGCCACAACTCACGCCTTTTGGCCGCGCTGCCTATGCCAATGATCCGTATCTAGGACAGCCTCTCACGCAGTGGCTGGCACACATGAACCTCTGCCGTAGCGACATCGGCGCAGCGGCGTGGCGAGCGGTCTTCGTCGACGGCTGGCGTGCGCTAGGCGACCATTTTGACCGTGAGCAGGTAGAGTCATATCTGGTACTCTCCTTTGGCACGGGGCGCAATCGCACGGGCCCTCTCATCCGCACCTATCTGGTGGATTCGGCCCTCGAGCGCGCCCTAGTCCTTAGGCAGACGGATCGTGGGTTTGAGCGGGGCAAGGCTCCGTTGGACGAGGCCTTTGCGTTCGCGCATACGGCGATGCTGCTCACGCTGATGGAAGCCTCTTTCGGCGGGCAAATGCAGGTCACCACCACAGATCTCGAGCGAGAGACCGGGTGGTTTCGCTCTTGTGGGTGGAATGACGCTGACGCCGACCACCTCTTCGCCTTGCTTGAGACGACTGGCGCGGTTTCCGTCGATCGCCTGATGCGGCCTTGGGTACTGGAGCGCCGTGCTATGGCCCAAAGCGCGTGGGCCGGGCTGTACGCAAGTCACATCTAGCCGGAGGTTGGGCTGTGGAACTCGCGAGTGTCGTACGCTTTCGTCGAGACCTGTTGTTCAGTGGAGCCGTTGAGATCGGCTGGCTAGATGAAAACCCCGTTCTGGCAGACGAAGCCGCGCAGCATTTCGCTTTCCACGGCCCCACGTACCATGGCGTGGGCGCTGATGACTTCACAAGCTCGGCCTTACGTCCGACCGACACGGCTACCTTCACGCGCGATCTGCTCGAGCGCCTGACCGGACGCGTTGCTGACGAGCCCTTTACCGTCGCTGTGGCGGGCTACGGCGCCGGCAAGTCTCACTTCGCGGTGACATTGGCGAGGCTGCTCTCAGACCCCAATGGTCCGCGCACTGACGTGATCTTGTCCAACCTGAGCGTAGCCGATCGCGACCTCGGGTCTCAGACCCGAGACATGGTCAAGTCACTTGCTCAGCCGTTTCTGGTGGTCACACTCAACGGCATGCGCGACTTTGACCTCGGCAGTGAGATCGTGCGCCGGGTGGCAGCTGCCGTGCGCCGCCGTGGGCTTGACACCAAGCCGCTCGACGACCTGCGACCGAGGTTCGCGGCTGCGATCCGCTTCACAGAAGCCTTATACGACGCCTTCATTGAGGACTTTCGCCAGGCGTTTGGAGATTGTGGCGCCAACGAGATTATCAGCCTGCTTGGTGACCAGGACGACCATGCATTCGCCCAGGTGAGCGCCATCCATGAGCGTCGGCTCGGCACACCGATCACGGCATCTGGGCAGGAATCGCTCCACGACGTGATCCGTGTTGCACAACAGGCCTACTGCGGCGACGGCAAGCCATTTGCGGGCATCGTCATTCTGTTCGACGAGTTCGGCCGCTACCTTGAGTTCGCCGTTCAGCGGCCTCATGTCGCGGGGCCTGGCGCGCTGCAGCAGCTCTTTGAGGCGGTGCAAGGCAACGCCGAGCGAGTCTTTATGCTCTGCTTTATCCAGTACGAGCTCAAGACGTATGTGTCTCGCGTCGCCTCCGAGTTGCGAGACGACTTGCAGCGCTATGTCACGCGGTACGACGTCGTCCGCAAGGTCAGGCTGTCAACCAACCTTGAGACGTTGATTGCCAACCTCCTCGAGAAGCGCGACCCGGCCGCTCTTGCGCGCCTCGTTCCTGCTCCGGCCGACTCGGCAGCCTTGCACGTTGAGCTGGCATCCTGGTTTCCCGGGGCCAAAAGGCACGCGCTCTGGAGCAGTGCGAGCGAATTCCGCCGCCTGATCGTCGAGGGTTGCTGGCCCCTACACCCCCTGTCTACCTGGCTGCTGTACAGCCTCTCTTCAGTGGGGCAGTCTCTGATGCAGCGCTCCGCGCTCGCTCTCATGGCTGAGGCCATCACGGCCCGCGAGAAGGACGAGGTCGTCCGTGGCTACGCATTGAGTCCGGTCGACGTTTGCACCGAGGCATTGATCCAGGAGTTCCAGGCCTCTGAGCGCTTGGGTCAACGGGGAGCGACGGCTCTGTCATACGGCGACGTGTTGACCAAATTCGGCCACCAGTTGGCTGCAGATGAGGTCCGCGCCCTCAAGGCCGCCCTCTTGCTCGTCAAGGCCGGCGCCCGACTGTCATCGCGCGATGAATTCCACCGCGCCATGGCGGCGTTTGGAGGATGCCCTCTTGCAGCCATCGCCAGCGCCGTGCACAGTCTCGAATCCAACCGTGGCGTGCTGTCGTGGAACGATAGCCTCAAGCAGTACGAGATCATTAGCGATGCCATCCCCAGGGCCAGGTTCCAGGCCGAGATCGACCGGAGAGTGTCCGCGGTCCCTGCGCATGAGCGCGCCGAGTTATTCGTGACGCGATTCAAACAGTGGAATCCCGACCTGGAGACGATCGCCACTGACTTTGGCGCCAGTCACCATATCGTGAGCAAAGAGTGGAACTACAAGGTCTGGGCGACGAACGTGTCTCTCCTCCGGCAACAGATTGGTCTGGCACTGGCCACCTGGCAGGCTGCCGTCGCGATCGACGCGCCCAAGGGGCAACTGCTGTACTGCTACGTAGGGACAGACAGTGACCTGGCACTGGTGCGCAGCCAGGCTCAGGGCTTCTTGCGAGACGCGCTGGCGAATGCAGGGCCAGGCTGGAATACTGGCGCGCCCATCGCCATCGCGTTGGTCTATGATGGTGACGGCGCTCTGGGAGCCGGGGTCGCGGAGGAGGCCGTGCTAGCCAACCTCACCAGCGAGGACCGGAATCTTTATCGGGCTTACATCCCGGATCGGCAGAATTCGCTAGGTCAAGAGCTGAGTCAGCGGTTTGAGGAGCTTCAAGAGACAGCCGGACTCGTGTGTGCCACGCATTGCGCGATCAAGCCGGGCCTTCCCTTGCGGGCAGCCCTGACGAGCCTCTTTGAGCTCGTGTATGACCGCATCGTGCCGTTCCCGTTCGACGGCTACACCACCAGCCGCGGCGCTGCGGCCGAGCACTGCGCGCAACTCACTCGGCAGCTCGTGCTTGGGCAGCTCGATAGCGAATGGATCGCTGCCCTGCCAGCCGCGCCCAAAAACCGGGCTGTGGGGGTGTTGGATCGGAGCTGGCAGGCGCTCGATGCCACGGGCAAGATTCGGCCGCTCCCTGCCAATAGGGCCGTTCGTTATGCGATCGAGCATCTCGAGACTCTGCTTGAAAGCAGCGATCCTGGTCTTGGGCTAAACCTAGGAGCTGCCTTTTCTGGCCTGCTCAGGCCACCGTTTGGCTGTAGCTTGCCTTGTGCCGGGCTGCTGTTGGCGCTCCTGATGCAGAGACCCGAGAGGGACTGTGCGCTGCGGTATGGTGGGCGAGATATCGCTCCCGAGCGTTGGCTCCCGGAGGCGCTCCCTCGTCATACTTTCGAGCGGTCGGCGCTTGACCGAACTGCGCTGATCATGGTCTCGGGTGTGGTTAAGAACGAGTGGCAGCGCTTGCTGAACGAGTGGGAGATCGAGCCGACCTACCGTGAACAGGTGGCCTACCGACAGAAGGCCAACGAGCTCAAGATGCGACAGCCCGTGCCTCCCGATATGCACTATCGGTGCGAGATCCTGGAAACAAGAGCCGCAGAAGCGAGCGTGCAGCTCAATGCCCTGGACAGGAAGCTGGCGGATGCCAACGAAAAGCTTGTGTCTGGGCTGGGGCGCAACGACCTGAACCTGCTCTCGTGGAGCGGCTCGATTGTCGCCATACAAAGGGCGGACATGCTGGTGGAGCACGAGCGCTGGACCGGAGAGCAGCTTGCTGAGGTTGAGAAGCTGGAGGCCGAAGCGCGCACTGCCGTTCAGACGCTCTTCCCGACCTGGCTACCCCGGCAAAATCCACCCAACGACCTTGCGCTGGAGGGTTGGATCCGCTCGATGAAACGCATCGAGATTAACCTTGCCGACTTGAGCCTGTTCGATGAGCAGGAAGACCTCAAGCAGCATCGTGACGCAGTGGAGATGCACTATCGCCATGTCCTGGCAGTCGGGCAGTTGGCCAGCGATGTGGAGCACGGGCTGGGATCGCTGCGGCTGTCGGAACGGACACCGATGAGGGACATCAAGCTCGCCCGGAATAGCCTCGCCCCTTTTCGTACGCGACTCGAGGCGCTACAAGCGCAGGCCATCCAGAGCACGCGTCCGCAGCTAGAGATGGTAGCCAAACAGCTCGACAAAGTTGCCCTGGAATGCGGGGCGCGTAGACAGAAGATCATCGAGCGAGGCCAAGACATCGTGCAGCGTAGCATCAAAAGCTTGGCCGACATCAAAGGGGCGCTCGATGAGGTCGACGCGGTCCGCAGGCTGTATGATGGTGAAGACGCTGACGCGTCGTACTTGGACGACATTCGAGTGCAGCTCGATCGCGTGCTCGGGGACTTCCAGGAGCTTGCGAGCTCTCGACAAAGCACTGCGAAATTCGAGGAAGTATTGCGCCGACGGATGCACGAGACGGAGCAGGCATTCGGCGAGGACGGTCCCGTGCTAGACAACGATGCCATCTACGAAGGCATTGGGGCCACAATTCGCGAACTGCGCCGTGAGCGCGCAGAGCAGTGGATGAGCGCCAACAGTCCTGAGGTGGAGAGCATACGCCACGCCGACGCCCACCGCGTGCGCCACATCCAGAAAGCGCTGCAAGAGGCGCCTCTGTTTCTGGACGACGTGCAGGGTTGCAGAGTGCAAGAGCTGTTGGCCGAGTGCGCGCGGCGCCTGGATGAGCTCGAGGTCGAGGGCCTCGTAGTGCGCTATCTGGAGCTGCCGTCGGTCGGGCGGCAACGTTTCCTCGACAGGATTGGGGCGATGGCTGTGCCTGCCACGGACTCCGAAGACAGCACCGCCAGGTGAGTCGGCTAAAGCGGGTTGAGTGAGTGTCTAGAGAACGAGGGCCTGGCTCACCGGGGGCGTCTCGTGCGCTTGCCCGGCTCCCTATGCTCGCACCAGTCGCCAGGCCAGCCCCAGGGCGCGCAGCGGCGTGATCTGATTGTACTCCCGGCGCCTGCGCCCGGGCAAGGCTGCGGCGCGGCCGTTGGTCGCGCAAGGCGGCGATGGGCTGCTCGGTGGTGTGCTACGCAGTCTGTGTGCCCCCATGGCGCGGACCTAACACAGACGACAGATCGGGGCTTGCTCGGCAGGTCACCGCCCCCCTCAGCCAGTCCTGGCGAGTGTCGGCGGGTGTCTGCCTCAAGCCCTGCCCGCTTGCGGCTGCATTCGCGCTTGCGCGTCGGTGCCGATGGTGGTGGCACGCCCGCGCTGTCTCGCCAGACGGGGGCCACGATCGTGGCTTACGACCGAGCAGGCGTTGGCGAGGGCGACCTTCCTGACACCGCCTTACGATGTCCGTGAGGAGCTGGCCGGATTCTGGCGCGGTCTCCAACAGCTCAGGCTCGATCGCTCGGTGGTGGCCCTGGGGCACTCGTATGGCGGGCTGTCGATTCAGGGGCTCGCCTGCCAGCAACCCGCTGCCGTGCGTGGGCTGCTGTTCGTGGACCCGACGGCGCTCGAGTTCATCGACGCGCTGGGCGGCGCCGAGGGCCTCGAGCGCCATCCCTTGCCAGCCTCTGCTCGCCGCCCCATAATGCCGGCGCCACAGCATAGCAGCAGAGGTAAGCGAGATGGCCGATCAGCGACCCAACATCCTGCTCATCACCACCGACCAGCAGCGCTTTGACGCCTCGGGCTCGGCCGGGCCGTCCTTCCTGCGCACGCCCCACTATGACCACCTGCGCCGCGAGGGCATCGACTTTCGCGCCGCCTATGCCGACTGCCCCATCTGCGTGCCGGCGCGCGTGGGCATCATGACCGGCCGCTATGTGTTCGGCCACCAGATGCCCGGCAACGGCGCCACCAGCAGCCTGCCTGCCATGGAGCGCGAGCGCACCCTGCCCTCGCTGCTGCGGGCGCTGGGCTATCAGACCGCCGCCATCGGCAAGATGCACTTTACGCCGCAGCGCGCCCGCCACGGCTTTGACGAGCTGATCATCCCCGATGACTATTACCGCCACATGCAGCGCCTGGGCTATGGCCAACTGCAGCCGATGCACCACGGCCTGGGCCAAAACGAGCTCTACCCCGCCATGGCCACCGTGCCCGAGGCGCTCACCCTCACCTCGTGGACCGCCGAGCAGTGCGTGGACTATATCCGCGAGCGGCGCGACCCCACGGCGCCCTTCTTTCTGTGGTGCTCGTTCGCCAAGCCCCACCCGCCCATCGACCCGCCCGAGCCCTACTATTCGATGTACCGCGACTGCGCCATCCCCGAGCCGGTGTATGGCGACTGGTGCGAGGGCGACGCCTGCCCGCCCGCCTTTGCGCGCCACCGCGAAAAGCAGTCGTTCGACCTGGTGCCGCCCGAGGTGATCCGCGAGGCGCGCGCTGCCTACTATGGCACCATCACGCAGATCGACTATAACATGGGGCGCGTGTTCGCCGCCCTGCAAGACCGCGGGCTGTTCAACGACACGCTGATCGTCTACACGTCGGACCATGGCGAGTTCTTGGGCGACCACCACGCCGGGGCCAAGAGCTTTTTCCACGAGCCGTCGGCGCACATCCCCTTTGTGGTGCGCCTGCCACAGTGCTGGCAAGATCGCCAGCACGGCACGGCGGTGAGCACGCCGATGACCCATGCCGACATCTTGCCCACGCTGGTGACCGCCGCCGGCGGCACGCCCCGCGCCGACGTGGACGGGCACGACCTGGTGGCGCTGGCCCGCGGCCAGCTCGCCGAGCCGCGGCGCTACCTCGAGGCGATGGCCGGCAGCATGGCCGAGCCGTCGCACCTGTCGATGACCGACGGCCGCTGGAAGTACATGTACTATCCCGAGGGCGGCGTGGAGCAGCTCTTTGACTTGCAGAACGACCCCCACGAGCTGCGCAATCTGGTGGGCGACCCGGCCTATGAGGACCAGTGGGAAGAGCTGCACCGCACCATGGTGCAGCGTCACGAGGCGCGGCGCTCGCCGCTGGTGGCCGACGGCCAGTTGCTCAGGCTGCCGCTCAAGGGCGACTCGACGCGCGACCGCCGCAACACGAGCTGGCCCGGCTATCACACCGAGCTCTACGACGTGGACGTGAGGCACTAGGCCGCGCTGCAGCCGGTGACGAGCGGGGGCGCGTCTGGCCGGCGCGCCCCTAGCGCGGCAGCGACACCTGCACCACGCCCAGCTCCAGATGGTCGCTGCCCGCCTCAGGGCCGGCCACCACGCGGGCGCGCTCGCCGCTGGCCTGGTCGTACAGCCCCAGCAGCAACCGATAGGCGCCGGGCGGCGCATCGGGCGGCACCAGCAGCGCCCGCTCGCTCTGCAGCGCCTCGCCGGGCGTCGCCTCGGCAAAGGATTGCAGCCAGGCCTCGGGCGGGCCGTCGCTCTGGGCCCACAGCCGGCCGCTCTCGTCGACCAGGTGCACAAAGATGACCCAGGGGGGCGTGTCGTCGGCCGTCACCGCCCAGTCGAGGGTCAGCAGCAGGGCGTCGTTGGGGGCAGCGCTGGCCGGCGCCTGGGCCCGCACCAGCGCGACGCCGCCCTCAAAGCGCGCCCGCGAGCCCTCGGCCGGGCTGGCCGCATCGGCCGCGCGCCACTGACTGCCGGGCTGTGGATCGGCATAGAGCGCCAGCGTGTAGGGCGGCGCCTGCACCGCCAGAATGCGCGCGGTGTTGCGCTCGAGCCACCAGGCGGCCGTGGCCTGCTGGTCGCGCTGCTCGGGGTGATAGTCGAGCAGCCAGAGGCGCTGGTGGTCGTTCAGCAGCGCCACAAGGGCCGGCTCCAGGTCGTCCTGGCTGAACCAGCCCAGATGGTAGGTCACCGGCAGGTCGGGCGCGCGCATCCTCAGTATACCCTCTTGCCAGATGTAGCCGACCACCACGGCATCGCCGGGCCGGGCGTGGTCTACGAGGGCCTGGGCCACGGGGCGCAGGTCGCCGTCCGACGCATAGGTGGGCTCCAGGGCGCCGGGCATGGCCAGCGCAAAGACGGCGGCCAGCGCCAGCGCCGGCGGCAGCGCCCAGCGGCCCAGCCGCACGAGCCCCGCCCCCGCCAGCAGCGCCAGCGGCGCGATGACATACAGCAAAAAGCGCGGCTGCGAAAAGGCGATCCATTGCCGCGCCACAAACCCGAGCGCCACGGGGGCCAGGCCCAGCGTCAACAGCAGCCAGGTGGCGGGCTGGCGACGGTGGGCCCACACGCCGGCCGCCACGGCCAGCAGCAACAGGGCGCAGCCGGCGGCGGCCAGGGCGAGGCGTCGGTCGGGCGCGTCGGCCGTGGCGGTGATCAGCCCCGCCAGCAGCCGCTCGACATAAGCGCGCAGGCTCTCTGGCGCGCCCACTTCGGGCAGGCTGGCTGCGCCCGCCAGCGCGGTATCGAGCGTGAGGGCCGCCCAGGGCGCCACCAGCGCCACGGCCGCCAGTTGCACCGACAGCCAGCGCCCCACGCGGCGGAAAGCCTCGCGCCGCGTATCCTCGCGGCACAGGCAACGTTCTGCAGCCAGCATGGCCACCAGGCCCAGCCCCTGCGCCGCCATCCACAGCCCCACATAATAGTGCGCGCCCAGGGCCAGCGCCGCGGCGAGCACAGCGCCCAGCCAGGGGAGCAGCCGCCATCGCGGCGCGAGGATACGCGGCGCGACGATACGCGGCGCGACGATACGCGGCGCGCCATCGAGGTAGCGCTGCCAGAGATAGACGGAGAGTGCCGCCAGCAACAGCACAAAGCTATAGGGCTTGCCCTCGCGGCTGTGGTGCACAAAGGCGGGCCACACGGCGGCCAGCGCCGCGGCGGCCAGGCCGGCCGGTCGCCCGTAGAGCCAGCGCCCCCAGACATAGAGCAGATAGACGCCCAGCACGCCGCACAGCGCCGACAGCGCGCGCAGCTGCAGGGCGCCATCGCCCAACAACCACAGCCAGGCCTTGAGCGCCAGGCGATGGGCCGGCGGGTCGGTGTCGAGGGTGGCGCGCGACATCGCCACCAGCTCGGGCAGCGTGGCGTGGCCAAAGTAGGCGTTGTTGCCCTCATCCCACCAGAGGGGGGCGCGGGCCAGGGCCACCAGCCGCAGCGCCGCGGCCAGCAGCAAGATCAGAGCGAGCAGGGCCGGCGCGAGCCAGGCTCGCGGTCGGCGGGCGGCCGAAACCGTCGTCATGCCAAATCCCCCCACCCCAGAGCAGCGCTCGATGCGCAGGCCTCGAGCGGCCAGGGCAGTCTACGCGCAAAGGGCGCTGGGGCCAAGTGCGCGCGGGCCCGCGCGTAGGTGGCCGTAGCGCGGCAGACGCCATTGCCGTGCACCGATATTGAGGTAGAATATACACACGGCGTCGCGGCTGCGCGAGTGTGGGCCAGATCAGCCTGTGCCCCCCGCGCCAGTCAGTGGCTACGTGCAAAAGAACAGCGACGAGGTGGAACTGGAATGATCCTCTACACCATCGGGTTCACCAAGAGAAGCGCCGAGGAGTTCTTTACGCGGCTGCAAGAGGCGGGCGTGCGGCGCGTCATCGACGTGCGGCTCAGCAACACGTCGCAACTGGCGGGGTTCACCAAGCGCGATGACCTGCGCTTTTTTCTCGAGCGCATCGCCGGCATCGATTATGTCGAGTGCGCCGCGCTCACCCCGTCGAGCGAGATCCGCGACCGCTACCGGCGCGACGGCGATTTCGAGGCCTATGCGCGCGGCTATCTGGCGTTGCTGCGCGAGCGCGGCGTGGAAAAGACGCTCGACCGCGAGCTGTTCGACAACGCCTGCCTGCTCTGCAGCGAGCACGAGGCCGACCGCTGCCACCGTCGGGTGGCCGCCGAGTATCTGGCCGCGCAGTGGGGCGACGTCGAGATCGTGCATCTGTGATCTGGGCGTTGGGCCGCCGGGGCTAGGCGCGCGAGGCCGCCCGCCGCGCGACGTCGTCGGCCGGGCCGCTCAGCTCGCCGGCGCGGATGCGAGCCCACAGGCGCTGCGTGGCCGGCTCGGGCAAGAGCTCTAGGTCTTGCTGCAAGAGCTGGCAGCAGTGCTCGTATTGCGCCAGGGCGGCCGCGCGCTGCCCCGTGAGGGCCAGCAGGCGCATGATGGCGCGGTGGGCCTCCTCATCCAGCGGCTCGAGCTCGGCCCAGCGGCGGGCGCGGGGCAGCGCCAGGTCGAGCGCGCCGCGCTGCTCGTGCCCCGCCACCAGCGCGTGCAGCGCCTCGACGGCCTGGCGGCGATAACGCTCGCGCTGCAACACCAGCCACTCTTCGAACTCGGCGCAGTCGTCGAGGGTGAACCCTGCCAGGAACTCGCCCTCGTAGAGCGCGACGGCCTGCTGCAGGCGCCAGCCGCAGGCCGCGCACAGGCTCAGGTCGGGATGGGCGTGGCGGGCGCAGGCCTCGAGCAGCGCGGCAAAGAGGCTGATGTCGACCTGCACGTGGGGCGAGGGGTTGAGCTGCACATCCTGGCGGGTGGCCGAGAGCAGGGGCGGCTCGGCGGCGGCGGCCGGGCCCAACGCAGCGCGCAGCGACGAGAGCGCCTGGCTGAGGCTCTGGCGGGCGTTGCGCTCGGGATAGCCGGGCCACAGCAGGCCGGCCAGCTCTTCGCGACGGTGCGCGGTGCCCTCTTCGACGGCCAGATAGGCCAGCAGCGCCCTGGCCTTGTCAGAGCAAAAGGCGGTCACGGGCCGCTCATCAAGGGCCACCCGCAGCGGCCCAAGCAGAGAGATGACCAGCTCTTGCACGCGCCCACCTCCGAGCCTGCGGCCATCCCTCGCAGCGCCGGCCAGACCCGGGCCAGTCCGCTGCCTATCCCCTATTATGTCATCGCCAGGCGCAAGGGTCAAGGCTTTTCTTGAGAGTTTCTTGAGACTGCCGTGATAGAGCCTTGAGGGTGCGCGGCTAGCATGGCAGTGGAGCGTGGAGGTGGGTGCGGTGCGGAACGGTCGACGGTACGTGGCGCAACTGCTGCGGCTGTGGCAGGCCGAGGTCAACGGGCGGCTCGCCTGGCGGGCCTCGCTGCAAGACGTGGCCACGGGGCAGCGGCGCAGCTTTGCCAGCCTCGAGGCGCTGGTGGCCTATCTGCGCGAGCTGACCGCCGAGACCGAGGAGCAGGCCGAGCCGAGCCGCACCTAGGGGGCCTGCCTGCCGTTGGCCGAGGCTCGAGCGGCTGTGCGCGGGCCTCGGCCTTTTGGCGTGCGATGGGGGCGCGGTTGACAGGCAAAGGCGCCACGGGTAGCATCGGCCGAGTGTGACGGCCCGCCGAGGGCCGCTGCGCCCTACCCCGCCCGAGGTGTGGCGAATGACGACCCCGCATCCGCGCCCTGCGCCAGACCGCGCCCCCACCGAGCGCCGCATCGCGCTCGCCCTGGTGGCCTGCTTTGTGGCGCTGGGCATCGTCTACAGCGTCATGGCCCCCCTGCTCGAGAGCCCCGACGAGGCCGAGCACTATGCTTATGTCAACTACCTGGCCGATGGCCGCGGCCTGCCCGTGCAGCGCCCCGGCGAGGCCACCCACTACCGTCAAGAGGGCAGCCAGCCGCCGCTCTACTATGCCCTGGGCGCCGCCCTCACCGCCGGCATCGACAGCGGCGATTTCGAGGCGCTGCTGGTGCGCAACCCCCACGCGCGCATCGGCGTGGGCATGACGACCGACAACCAGAATACGTACCTGCACAGCGAGGCGCAGGCCTGGCCCTGGCGCGGCGCAGTGCTGGCCATCCATCTGGTGCGGTTGCTCTCGGTGGCCATGGGCGCGGCCACGGTGTGGGGCGTCTATCGGCTGGGGCAGGCGTTGTGGCCGCAGCGGCCAGGGGTGACGCTGGGGGCCATGGCGCTGACGGCATTCAACCCGATGTTCATTTATGTAAGCGCCTCGGTGAACAACGACAACGCCATCACCCTGCTGAGCACCTGGGCGCTGGTGCAGTTGGTGCGGCTGCTGCGTGATGGGTGTACGTGGCGGCGGCTGCTGGGCCTGGGGCTGACGGTGGGGCTGGCGCCCAGCGCCAAGGTGAGCGGGCTGGCATTGCTGCCGGTGGCGGCGGCGGCGTTGCTGGCCGCGGCGGCGCGCGACGAGCTGGCGGCCTGGTGGCCCGACAGGCGCTCGCGGCGGTTGCGCCTGTCGCGCGGGGCGCTGCTGGCGGCTGCGCGACAGTTCGGCGTGGTGCTGGCGATGGCGCTATTGCTCTCGGGCTGGTGGTATGCCCGCAACGTGGCGCTGTATGGCGAGCTGACCGGCGTGCAGACGATGCTGGCGGTGTTTGGCCGCCGCAAAGACGTGTTCGCGCTGGGGGCGGCGCTGGCCGAGTTCCGCGGCTTTTTGCTGAGCTACTGGGGGCTGCTGGGCACCGTCAACGTGGTGGTGCGGCCGGTGTGGGCGCTGTGGGCGCTGCAGGGCGTGCTGGCAGCGGGCTGGCTGGGGCTGGGCTATCTGGCGGCCACAGGGCGCTGGCGCGAAGACGCCGGCCCCACGCCCGAGCAGCCGGCGGCGGCGCGACGATACGCGGCGCGAGGATACGCGGCGCGACGATACGCGGCGCGAGGATACGCGGCGCGAGGACACGCGGCGTTGAGCGTGCTGCTGCTGGCGCTGTGGATCGTCGCCCTGCACCTGTCGCTGCTGCGCTGGACGCTGCTGACGCGCGCCTCGCAGGGGCGGCTGGTGTTCCCCGCCATCGCGGCCATCTCGCTGTTGACGGCGCGCGGGCTGGCGGCCTGGCCGACGCCCGGCCGCGGCGCGAGGATACGCTGGCCGCAGCCGCTGGCCGTGGTGAGCGCGCTGCTGGCCGCGCTGGCCATCAGCGTGCCCTGGGCCACCCTGCGCCCGGCCTATGCGCCGCCGCAGGCGTTGACGCGCGACGAGATCCCCGCCGCGGCCACGCGCATCGACGTGACCTTTGGCGAGGCCATCGCGCTGGCGGCCTATGAGCTGGACCGCGACACGCTGGCCCCCGGCGACGAGGTGACCGTGACGCTCTACTGGCAGAGCCTGGCGCCGGTGGACGCGGACTATTCGATGTACCTGCACCTGTTCGGCCGCGCGGGCGCCAAGATCGGCCAGCGCGACAGCCACGCCGGCATGGGCAAGCACCCCACCAGCCGCTGGCGGCCCGGCGAGGTGTATCGCGACCGCTACGCGCTGCGGGTGCGGGCCGCGGGCGCCGCGGCTGAGGTCGAGGCGCCCGTGGCGGCGCAGCTCGAGGTGGGCCTGTATGACTATGCCACCATGAAGCCCCTGCCGCGCGTCGATGCGCAGGGCAACCCGCTGGGCCAGGTGCTGTTGGGGCGGCTCAAGGTGGCGGGCGCGGGCCTGGCCGCGGTGCGGCCGCAGCACCCGCTGGACGTGACGCTCGACGGGGGCGTGCGCCTGCTGGGCTATGACCTGCCGGCCACGCCAGCGGCGCCCGGCGAGGCCGTGCCGCTCACGCTCTACTGGCAGACGGGGCCGCTGGGCGAGGACTATCAGGTGTTTGTGCATCTGGTGGCGGCCGACGGCTCCTTGATCGGCCAGGGCGACGGCCCGCCGCTCAACGGCGACTATCCCACCAGCTACTGGGGCGCGGGCGAGCGGCTGGCCGACGCGCGTAGCGTGGCGGTCGATGCGGCGGCGGCGCCGGGCACGGCGCAGCTCTATGTGGGGCTCTACTCCTTGCGCGACGGCCACCGCCTGCGGGTGCTGGCGCCCGCAGCGCCCGACGACCGCATTGCGCTGGGCGCGCTGCAGATCGCGCCCGCTGGCGGCGACTAGGGCGCGATCAGGGCGCTCATGGGGCGGGCAGCTCGATGGGCAGGCGCAGCTCGGCGTCGGGCAACGGCCGGCCGGCGGCGTCGACGGCGGGCAGGCGCTCGAGGGTGTCGAGGCGATAGAGGCCGACGGCCAGCGTGTAAGAGCCGGCGGGCAGCCCCGGCGGCAGGGCGAGCGTGCGCCGGTCGCGCACCTCTTCGCCCCTGGCCCACAGCGTCATGGGGTAGCGGCCGCCCAGCGGCTGGCCGTCGGCCTGGGCCAGCAGGGCGCCATCGGGCCCCAGCAGGTGCACAAAGAGGGTATAGTCGTGGGCGATGGGCCCCAGGGCCCGCCAGCGGGTGTCGATGACGGCCTGGCCGCCGCCGACGACGGCGTCGCTGACGACGACAGCGTCGCCAGCCACCAGAACGCCGGCGTCGCTGACGACGACGGCGTCGCCATAGACCGCCTGCACAGGGCCGCGCGCGGCGAACAGCCGGCCGTGGCGCGGCGCGCCGGCGGGCGCCACACGCAGCCGCCCAAAGATGGCCGCAGCGACGGCCTGGCCCTCAGCGTCGGTCACCGGCAGGTGTTGGTGGGCCCCGTGGCGATAGAGCGTCACCTGGATGAGGGCATAGGCGGGCGCGGCAAAGTCGTCGCCCAGGCGCACATATTGCCGATCGGCGATGATCTCGCCCGGGCGCCAGTGGCGCGTGCCCTCGTTGCCGCGCGCGGGGTAGGCATCAGAGCCGCCGTAAAAGACCCGGTCGGGGTCGAGCAGTTGCACCGACACGGTATAGTCGTGGGCTGGCGGGGCCAGCACGCGCCAGTAGAGGACGACCTCGACGAGGTCGCCGGGGCGCGCGCTGGCCTGCGGCAGGCGATAGCCCACCAGCGCCAGGGTGTCGCCAAAGCGATAGTCGACGGGCGTGGCCACGCGCTGCAGGGCGGCCTGGTCGAGGCGCTGGCCGGGGGCATAGGCCGGCCAGATGACACGCCAGGGGATGAGCGCCGCGCAGATGAACAGCAGCAGCGCGTAGCCGCCCAGTACGGCGGCGCTTGGAGTCAGCGGGGCCAGGCCGCGTATCCGCGGGGCCAGGCCGCGTACCCGCGGCGCGAGGCCGCGTACCCGCGGCGCCAGGCCGCGTACCCGCGGCGCCAGGCCGCGTATCCGCGGCGCCAGCTCTGACAGGCCCAGGGCCTGCACCAGCGCCAGCACCGGCGCCAGCGACATGGCATAGCGGCCGGGCGCGGCGTGGTCTGAGGAGCTGGTGGCCATCATGTAGAGCGGCGCGGCCAGGGTCCAGAACGCCACCACAGCCAGCGCCGCCAGGCCCTGGCGCGCCTGCCGCGTGGCGCGTGGCCCGTGCAACGCCAGGCCCGCCAGGCCCAGCAGCGTAAACAGGCCCATGGCCACATAGTAGCCGTGGGGCAGCTCGATGTTGCCCTGGCCAAACGACGCCCAGAAGGTGCGGTAAAAGTAGAGCAGCCGCTCGGGCAGCTCGCCCCAGTGCCACAGCCCAGGGCGGCCAGAGCCCCGGATGGCGGGCAGGATGTAGCGCCGCAGGGCCACCGTCACGCTGGCGTGGTGCCCCTGCAGGTAGGCGTTCCACGACTCCCAGGCCTGCAGCGCGCCGAGGGCCACGCCCAGCAGCAGCAGGCCCGCGCCCAGCAGCGCGAGGCGCTGACGCCGCGAGAGGTCGCGGCGCGGCCCCAGCGTCACGGCGGCGATGATCAGCGTGGCGGCCGGCAGCAGGGCCACGCCGTTGGCCTTGCTGAGGATGGCGGCCAGCAGCGCGGGGATCAGCCAGAGCAGGTCGCGCAGGGTGGGCGCCTGCGCCAGCCGCACCAGCAGCAGGGTGGCCAGGGTGGTAAAGAGGGCCACGGCGATGTCGTTGGTGATGATGCTGCTGGTGAACAGAAACTGGGGCGTCAGCGCGGCGATGGCCATGGCGCCCAGGGCCACCTCGGGCCGCTCGGGGGCCAGGCGGCGCCCCAGGCGGTAGGTGAGCCACACGGTGAGCGCGCCCATGAGCAGCGACACGCTGCGGGCCAGGTGCATGCCCAGCACCGAGCCCCGCCAGGGCCAGCGGTACTCGGGGCCGCGGATGGTGGCGTTGAGGGCATAGCCATCGGGCAGGTGCGGGTTGGTGGCCGGGCGCAGGTTGTCGCTCAGGTCGACGCCGGCGGTGGCCAGCGCGCCAAAGAGGTAGTAGAGCGGCGGCTGGTGGGTCTCGTCCCAGGTCATCTCGGGCACCAGGCGCTGCCCCGAGGCGGGCAGGCGCCGCTCGGTGACGAGGTAGCGGATGTAGGCGAAATGGGCCCACTCGTCATAGGCCTCGCCGGGCGGCGTGGCCAGGGCATAGGCGCTGGCCGTGAGCAGATAGACGGCCATGATGATGGCGGGCCAGATGTTGCGCCGGGCGCGGATTGAGGCCAACGGAACCTCCACGAGCGGTCGATGGCGGCGGCCCATGCGCCGTCAGGGTGCAAGCATAGCAGAGGATGGCGTCGAGGGGAAACGGTGGCGCAACAGCGGGCCGGCCTGCCACGCAAGGGGGCCGGCTTGCCACGCACGCGGGCCGGCTTGCCGCGCAAGCCGGCCGGCCCGTGATGGAACTGCGCTCAGCGCACCGTCACCTGCACAAACGACTGCTGCTTGTTGCCGTCCAGGTCCTCGGCCATAAAGCCGACCACATAGTCGCCCGCGGCGGCGTCGAGCTCGACCCAGGTGAACATCTCGTCGCCGAAGGTGAGGGTGCCGCCCTCTTGCGCCGACTGCTTGATCACCCGGCCCTGCTGGTCCAGGTCGAGCCAGCGCTCGTACACGGTAAAGCGGTCGCCCTTGTGCGGATAGATCTCGCGCGGGGCGCTGGCGGCGGCGTCGCCCACAAAGCCATACACCTTGCGCAGCAGGCCATCTTGCAGGTAGAGGCGCGCGCGGAGCGACTCGCCGCTGGCGTAGGTGTAGACGCCGTCGACGGTGTAGACGGCCAGCTCGTCGGTGGCGCCATAGGAAGCGGGCGTCAGCAGCGCGGGCACGGCATCCACGCCATCGGACAGGTAGTAGACGATCGGCTCCCACTCAAACTCGAGGGTGAACCCGTCGGTGGGCCACACGGGATAGTAGACGCCGTCGACCTGGCGCGTGTCGGCGCTCTCGAGATAGTCGGTGTCGGCGACATAGAGCGAGTTGGCGGCGCGGTCCAGGGAGCCGGCAAAGAGCATCACATGGCCGATGTTGCTGCCGGCCAGATCGGCGCTGAGCAGGATGGGCCGGCCAGGGGCGGCGGTGGTGGCCGAGGCCTGCACGGCCGACATGGTAAAGGCGCCCAGGCCCGGCGCGGTGATGGTGGCTCCCGACGGGGGCGCCACCGGCTGCTGGGCGCCGGCCTGAAAAGCGCGCCCGGTGTAGTGGTAGGCGAGAAAGTCGTCCCACAGCGACCTGGAGCTAAAGTCGCCGGCGACCACGGTGTACGAGGCGGGCCCGGTGGCCGGCGTGCGGTAAAAGGCCGAGTTGGGGTAGTAGATGGCCATGCCGCTGGCGCCCTTTCTGCCGGGGCCATGCTTTTCGGCCACCAGCGCGCTCTGCAGGGCCGCGAGCACGTCGCGGGCGGCGCCGTTGACGTTGCCGCCAGCGTTGCCCTGCTGCAAGAGCTGCATCAGGTTGCCCAGGTCGATGTAGGGCGAGGGGTGCTCCTGGCTGAACACGTTGGTGAACGAGAGGGCATAGTTGCGGGCCTGGGCCACGGCGCGCTGGTCGGCGCCCTGCAGCGCGAGAGCGAGGTCGTCGATGGCGGCCACCAGGTTGGGCACGCGGCCGAGGTCGACGGCGCTGAGGGTGACGTCGCGGCCCATCTGGTTGGCCATCTGGTCGCTGGTGGGCACCGAGAAGCCAAAGAGGCCGCCCATGGGCGAGCTCTGGCGCAGCAGGTCAGCGCGCAGGCCATCGTCGACGATGCGCTGATCCTCGACGATGTAGCTGTCGACGATCAGCCTGCTGAGGTCGCCGCCCGACATGGCGGGGTTGTCGTTGAGGCCCTGCAAAAAGCTGGCATAGGCCCAGCCCAGGGCCGGCTCGACCTCTTCAGAGGCGACGGCAAAGTTGGCGTGGTTGGCCAGCATGGTGAACACCTCGACCTGCCCCATCAGGCAGGCGTCGAGGCCGATGAGCTCGAGCTTGTCGATGCCGGTGCGCTGGCGGATGGTGCGCAGGGCGGCGTCCAGCTCGTGGAGATAGAGCTGGTTGCCCGCGGCGGCCGCCAGGGGCGTGTCGCGCCGGCTGACGGTGGCGGGGGCGGGGTCGCTCCAGCCGCCGGGCCAGCCCATGCCGTGGTCTGACATGAGCAGCACGTAGCGGTCGGCGGGATAGGCGCCCACGGCCCAGGTGACAAAGTCGACCAGGGTGGCGCCATCGGCCATGTTGACCTCGCCCAGGTCGTCGACGAGCTCAGAGCCCACCGCGGTGAGGTCGTTGTCGCGCGCGATGTGATAGCGGCGCGTGCCGGTCCAGTCGCCGTCGCCGGCATAGCCGCCGCTAAAGCGGTCGACCTGCGCGACGACCTGTACGTCGGCGGTGGAGCCGACGCGCTCGGCCTCGTTGAGGTCGACATAGATATCCTGCTCGAGGATCTTGTCGTCGGCATCCTGATAGAGCATCACCAGCCACGTGGCGGGCTGGCCGCCGCCGGCCGGGGCCACATAGGGCCTGACGGTGGGCGCCACCGTGGGCGCGGCGGGCACGATGGGCGCCGGCGTGGCGGTGGGCTGGGCCACGGCGGCCTGTTCCCACGGCGAGGCGCCGGTGTCTTGCTGTTCGTAGCCGGTGGTGTCGCTGCCCAGCAGCCCGCCGAGGCCGCCGCCGCAGCGCATCAGCATGTAGATGACGATGCAGGCGAACAGGAGCAGCACGATGGGCGGAAAGCGGCGTCGCCCGCCGGCGCGCGTGGCGCCACCCAGCAGCATCTGCAGCAGCGAGCCGGCCAGCGCCGAGCCCGAGCCCGTGGGCCGGGGCTGTTGTTGATATTGCGGCTGCTGCGGCTGGGCTGTGGGCCGGGCGCCGGCCTGACCAGCCTGATCGGTGCGGCCCGCGCGGCGGGGCGCCGCTGCGCGCTCGCGGCCGCCAGGAGGGGTGGCGCCGCTGGTGCGGCGTCGGCCAGCGCGCACGACGGGTTTCTTGCCAGAGCTGCCAGCAGTGGTCATCGGAGCACCCCCCAAGATGCGTATCGACGCCGACAGCATAGGCCGCGGCGCGTGCCTGTCAACAGTGGTTCTCACCTGGCGCTTGCGCGCGGCAACGGCGGCGCTATGATGGGGGCCAGGCAGGTGCACAGGGGAGGCGGACATGCGGATCGGCGCGCTGGACCAGGTGTTGACGGGCGAGCACGAGGCGCTGCAGTGGGACGCGCACTATGCGCTGGCGGCGGCGTTGGGGCTAGAGGGCGTGGAGCTGGGCGTGGGCGCCAACTATGCGCAGACGCAACTGTGGGACGCTGCCGGCCGGCGGGCGCTGCTGGCGACCTCGCGGGCGCAGGGGGTGGCCACGGCGTCGCTCTGCCTGCACGGCTACTGGCGCCTGAGCCTGGCCAGCGACGACGAGGGCATCAGGGCGCAGGGCGTGCGCCTGGGGCAAGAGGCGTGCCGCATCGCCGCCGAGCTGGGCGCGGGGCATCTGCTGGCGCCGCTCACCTGCCCCGAGGGCGTGGCCAGTGAACTGGCGCGCGAACGCTGGGTGGCGGGGCTGCGTCAGTGCGCGCTGGCGGCTGAGGATAGCGGCGTGGTGCTCGGCCTCGAGAATGTGGGGCGCGCCTTTGCCAACGCCCACCAGGACGTCGCGGCGCTGGTCGACGCGGTCGGCTCGCCGGCGGTGCAGGCCTATTACGACCCGGGCAACGCCGTGCACTATGGCACCGACCCGCTGGCGGGCGTGACGGTGCTGGGGCGGCGCATCGCGCAGGTGCACGTCAAAGAGGTGGGCGGCACGCTGCTGGGCGAGGGGCAGGTGCCCTGGCCGGCGATTCTGGCGGCGCTGCGGGCCGGCGGCTATGACGGCTGGCTGGTGTTCGAGACCGAGCCGACGGCCGACCCGCGGGCGGCCGCGGCGCGCAACCTGGCCACCCTGCGCGGCTGGCTGTCGGCTGGTGCCTGACGGAGCGAGCGCGCCCCTACCCCGCCAGCTGGCCGCCGTCGATGGTCAGCGCGGCGCCGGTGATAAAGGCGGCGTCGTCTGAGGCCAGAAAGGCGTAGGCCGCGGCCACGTCCTCGGCGCGGCCGGTGCGGCCCAGGGGGATCAGGTCGCTGATATAGTGGTCGATGAACGTCTGGTCGTGCAGCCCCTCGTTGAGCGGCGTGAGGATATAGCCAGGGCAGACGGCGTTGACGCGGATGCCGTGGGGCGCCAGCTCGACGGCCATGGTGCGCGTGAGCAGCAGCGCGCCGCCCTTGGTGGCGTTATAGTGGGCATACTGGGGCTCGCCCTCGAGGCCGTTGGTCGACGACATGTTGACGATGGCGCCGCCCTGCCCGCGCGCCACCATGTGGCGGGCCACCGCCTGCGCCACCATGAACATGCCGCGCAGGTTGATGGCCATGGTCGTGTCCCAGTGCTCGAGCGGGATGTCGAGAAAGGGCTCTTGCCAGGCGATGCCGGCGTTGTTGATGAGGATGTCGACGCCGCCCAGCGCGGCGATGGCGCCCTCGACCAGCGCCGCCACGCTCTCGGGCTGCGACACGTCGCAGGCCTGCCCGCGGATGACGCCGAGCGGCGCTAGCTCGGCGACGGTGCGCGCCACGTCGTCGGCGCTGCGCGCGCAGATGAACACGCGGGCGCCCTCTTCTAGAAAGCGCACCGCCGTGGCCCGCCCGATGCCGCGCGTGCCGCCGGTGATCAGCACGCCCTTGCCGCTCAGTCCTCGCATGTGACCTCTCTCCCTCGCCTGTGCGTTGTCTGCCCGCAGCATACCCGCACCGCGCGGGCAGCGCCAAATGGCGGTATACAGTCGCGCTGTTTGCCGCTAGAATGATGGTCAACATCGCGCGCATCGGTCGATTGCAGGGGGCTGCCATGGACCTGACACAGTGGCTCGAGACGCTGCCCGAGAACCCCTCGCTGGCCCTGGCCGTGGTGGCGGGCCTGAGCGTGGCCGCCTTTGTGCTGTCGCGCTATGGCCTGGCCCGTTGGGTGGTGCGCCTGACGGCCCGCAGCGCCACCCAGGCCGACGACGTGCTGGTGAACCACCTGCGGCCCTATCGCCTGGCGTGGCTGGCGCCGCTGCTGGTGCTCTATGCCACCGCGCGGCTCTTGCCGGCGCAGCAGGCGTTCATCGGCAAGGCGGCGCTCTTCTTGATCCTGTGGATCGTGGCGCTGACGCTGTTCGCGCTGCTGAGCGCCATCAACACGCTCTACGAGCAGCGCTCGGGCTATCGCGGCGTGAGCATCGCCGGCTATCTGGACATCGCCAAGCTGCTGATCTTGATGGTGGCGCTGGTGCTGAGCATCAGCCTGTTGACGGGGCGCTCGCCCATTGCGCTGCTGACGGGGCTGGGCGCGGTGGCGGCGGTGCTGATGCTGGTGTTTCAGAACACCATCCTGGCGCTGGTGGCCAGCGTGCAGATCGCGGCCAACGGGCTGCTGCGCGAGGGCGACTGGGTGGTGGTGCCCAGCTATGACGCCGACGGCGACGTGGTCAACATCAACCTGCACACCATCAAGGTGCGCAACTGGGACATGACCTACAGCATCATCCCCACGCATCGCATCATGGACGTGTCGTTTCGCAACTGGCGCGGCATGGTCGAGAGCGGCGGGCGGCGCATCCAGCGCTCGATCCTGATCGACCAGTTGAGCATCGGCTTTTGCAGCGTCGAGACGCTGCGGGGCCTGGCGCGCATCGACCTGATCGCCGACTGGGTCACCGAGCGCGTGGTGGCGCTAGAGGCGTATGCCCTGGCGCACCGCGACCACTATGACCTGCCGCTGGACGGCCCGCAGGTGACCAACCTGGAGGTCTTCCGCGCCTACACGGTGGCCTACCTGCGCTCGCGGCCCGACATCCACACCGAGAGCATGCCCTTTTTGGTGCGGGTGCTGGCGCCGGCGCCCACGGGCCTGCCGCTCGAGATCTATGTGTTCACCAAGACGACCGCCTGGGTGGCGTATGAGGCCATCCAGTCGCAGATCTTTGAGCACCTGCTGGCGGCGGCGACGACGTTCGGCCTGCGCGTGTACCAGGAGCCGAGCGGGCTCGACATGCAGCGCTGGACGGGCGGCGCCGGCGCTCAGCGGTAGATGTGCAGCAGCGCGCCCTCGACATAGCGCTTGATGGCCTGCAGCGCGGCCACCGGGTCGGGGGCGTTGTCCAGCTCGAACACGGCCCAGCCCTGATAGCCGATGTCGCGCAAGAGGCGCAGCCAGCCGGGCCAGTCGACCACGCCCTCGCCCACGCCGGCGAACCACTGCACCTGCCGCGCAAAGATGGTGTCGTCGATGGGCACGTCGAGCGGCGCGGGGCCGACCGCGTCCTTCCAGTGGGTCAGCAACACGCGGTCGCGGTGGCGGCGCACGATGGCCAGCGGGTCAGAGCCGGCCACGGTGAACTGGGCGGTGTCGGGGCACAGGCCCACGTAGGTGGGGTCGGTGAGCAGCATGAACAGGTCGGCGTCGCGGCTATCGCGAAAGGCGGTAAAGGCCTCGGGGTGCAGCACCAGCCGCACGCCGTGGCTGAGGGTGGCGGCGCCCATACGGTTGAGGGTGTCGGCCACGGTGGTGGCATAGGCCAGGTCGACGTAGAGCGGCGGCTGGGCGCTGCGCGTCTGGCGGATGGGCAGCGAGGCCACCATCAGCTCGGCGCCGCAGGCCGCCAGGAACTCGGCATAGGCCGCCGCCATGTCGATCAGCAGGGGGCGGTCGGCGCTGTCGGCCAGGTTCGCGTAGCGGTTGGCGCCGGGCACGCGGCTCGACATGAAACCGCTGGCCAGGGCCAGGCCGCGGTCGGCCAGGGCACCGCGAAAGCCAGCGGCCGAGCCATAGGCGCGGGCCGCCGAGTGCCAGTCTCCGGGGGCAAAGGTGATCTCGAGGCCGTCTAGGCCGGCGTCGCGGGCGCTGTCGAGGATGCGCTCCCAAAAGGCGAGCGGCTCCCAGCGCCCAGCAAAGATGTCGGCCAGGTCAAAGCCCGCGTCGGCGCCCCAAAAGGCGGGCGCGTAAAAGGTGCACAGGTCGGCGGCGAACCGTAGGCGTCTTTGCTCGTGCATGGCAGCTCCTCGCGGTGTGGGCGCGCGGCCGAGGCCAGGGGGCCGCGTGCGTAGGGGCATCATACTCGCGGGGGGCGCCCTGAGGCAAGGCCACCGCTGTGGCCATCCTCAGGGTCGCCCCCACGAGCATCACTCGACGATCACGCGGTCGGTGCCGCTGCGCCCAAAGGTCTCGGGCGCGTACATCTCCTCGGCGTGAGCGGGCGGCACCACATACTCGCCGGGCGTGGTGGCGCGAGCCACGTAGGTGTAGGTGTGGATGCCCTCCCAGAGCAGCGAGGTAAAGGCCTCGGCGCGCTGGTCGCGCAGGTTCTGGTGCTCGTACCAGGTCCACCGCCACCACCAGTAGGGCTGGCTCTGGTCGGCCGGGTCTTGCGGGATGGAGCCGGTGACGGCCAGCGCCGGGTTCATCGGCTCGAGGCCGGCGGGCAGCGGGTCGGCCAGCGCCACGTGATAGCGCCGCGTGGGCGCCACCATGGTGAGGCGCACCCGCACGCGCGCACCCGCCTTGATGCGCCAGACGCCGTCGTCGCCGCGCACCACGTCGGCCTTGTCATCGACCGGCTCGTAGCGACGCTCGACCACAAAGCCCTGGTCGAGCGGGTCGAGCTGCAGATCGGTGGGCGCATAGCGCAGGCCCAGGCGATAGTAGAGGCGCCCCTGCCCCTCTTTGGCCAGGATCAGGTCTTGCTCATGGTCCTGCTCGAGCAGGTAGCTCATGGGTAGCGTGAGGTTCTGATACTCGGTGGTGCGCCCCTGGAACTGGAAGGCGCCCACATAGTCCTCGCCCAGCCAGGCGCGCGCCACGAACGCGGGCGTCTGCGCCTCGTAAGTGCGGAAGTAGGCGTCGAGGGCCAGCAGCACAAAGGCGTTATCCTGCGTGCTGCCCCAGTGGCCGGCCTTGCGATGGGCCAGCAGGCCGCGCACGAGCTTGACGATCAGGTCGCTGTCGGGCTGCGAGCGCATCAACCCCTCGAGGATGATGCCATCGGCGCGCCGATCAGAGGCCAGCAGCACGTAGGCGTCCTCTTCGCGGAACGACGTGACAAAGTGGGCGGCGCCGGCGGTCTCGACGACGCGGTTGCCCAGGTGGCGCTCGATGCGCTGCACGGCCTGGGCCGAGGCGGCGTCGCCGCCCTGGGCCGAGGCGACCAGCACGTTGTAGAGCCAGCCCAGCGCCTCGGGCTGCAGGCCCTCGAGGCCGGCCTCGTCGAGCAGGCGGCGGGCGCGCGCCGGATCATAGTCCTCGAGCTGCAGGCGCGTGTAGAGGGCGTAGGCGGTCAGCGTCTGCCGCACTTGCTGGCTGTACCAGTCGGGATAGTGCGACTCGATGTCGCGCAGGTAGGCCAGCGCCCGCTGGATGGTCTCGTCGCTGACCGAGTAGTCCTTTTGGCGCGCGCGGGCCAGGGCGTGGGCGGCGTGGATCGAGTGGAACGGCCAGGACTCGCGGCCGCGCGTCCACAGCGGAAAGCCGCCGTCGTCGTTCTGCAGGTTCTGCAGCGTCTCGATATCGCGCTGCACCGCGGCGTCGATCTCTTGCGGCGCGGGCAGCCCCTCGGCCTGGAAGGCCTCGAGCACATCGCGCAGGGCCGCGATGGAGAGCACGCGCGACGCGATCTGCTCAGAGCAGTCATAGGGGTAGCTGACGAGATAGAGCACCGCGTCGGTGAGCGCCTGCAGCGCGGTGGACGAGGTGGTGATCTCGAGGCCGCCGAACTGCGGGTAGACCTCGGCCGGCGGCACGATGGGCTGGGCGATGGCGCCCTCGTCGACGACGCCATAGGTGGCAAAGGCCTCGGTGGTGGCGGGCGTATAGACCGGCAGCGCCAGCTCGGCGGCGTCGGCCCAGTTGCCCGACACGGCGGCCACCTGCAGGCGAGCCGTGCCGGCCTGGTGGGTGGCCACGGCAAAGCGCACCTCGACGCGGTCGCGGGCGGGCACGGTCACGGCCAGGCCAGGCTCACCCTCGAGGGTCAGGTTGGCCACGGCCAGGGCCACGTCCACGTCCAGCGGCGCGTCGGTCTGGTTCTGCAGCACCACGGGCAGGGCGATGCGGTCGCCAAAGTTCAGAAAGCGCGGCGCTGCGGGGCGCACCATCAGCGGCAGGCGCGCCGTGAGGTTGGCCTCGGCCTTGCCATAGTCGCTCTCGCCGGCGACGGCCACCGCCATGATGCGGTAGCGGGTCAGGTTGTCGGGCACGGTCACGGCCACCTCGGCCGTGCCGTCGGCGTCGGTGGGCGTCGCGGGGCTAAAGAGCGCCAGCGGGTTGAAGTCGCTGCGCACGCGGATGGGCGCGGGCGCCGCGCCGGCCTCGTCGGCCATGCCCTTGGCCATGGCCGGCATCTCGGCCATGGGCGCGGCGGCCGGCATGGGCGTGCCCAGGAACTGGCGCTCGACGGCGACCTCTTCGGCCGCGGCGCCGGCCGCCTGTTCGAGCAGCCGCGCGGGATCGACCAGCAGCACATACTGGCGCAGGCGATAGTCAGAGACGTTCGACCAGCGGTCGGGGTAAAAGACGGCCACGGGGTCGGCCAGCGTGTAGCCGGTGAGGGCCAGCACGGCCTCGTCGACGACGATCAGGGCCACCTCGGCGCCGGGCACGGGCTGGCCGGCGGCGTCGCGCACCGTCACGTCGACGGTGGTGCTGCCGCCCGGCTCGAGCTCGACCTGGCGCGGGGCCAGCTCGACGGCCAGGGTGCGGGCATAGGCGGGCACGCGCAGGTCGAGGCTGCCGGTGGCATAGGCCGGCCGCGTGGGCAGGCTGGTGTCGGGCTCGCCGGCCGCGTTGAGGCGCGGCGCGGAGCCTACCAGATCGACCTGCACGGTGACGTTGGGCACATCGGCCGCGCCGATGGGGATCTGCAGCACGTGAGAGGGCTCGCTCAGGCTAAAGCGCTCGGTGTGCACCAGGCCCAGGCGGCGCACCGTCAGCAGGCCCTCGGCGGGCGCAAAGGGCGCCTGCACCAGGATCTCGGCGGTGTCGCCCGGCTGGTACTCGTCGCGGTCAGGGATGAGGGTGACGTCCTCGAGCTCGACGCGCTGCGCCGTGGGGCGCTGGCCGCCGCTCACCCAGCGGGTGATCTGGGTGACGTTGCGGCGGTCCTCGGCGTCGGCGATCCACGCGGTGAGGCGATAGGCGCCGCCCTCGGGCGTGTCAAAGGTGCAGCGGCCCGGCTCGGCGGCCGAGGTCAGCTCGCAGAGCTGCTCGTCGACCTCGACCTCGCGCCACTCGCCGCGCGTGTATTGCCACTTGACGCGGACGGCCTGCACGGTGATGGGCACATCCTTGACCACCGCGCCGTCCAGGTCGACGACGATGGCGTCGACGCGGATGGGGTCGCCGCGCTCGACAAAGGTGGGCTGGCTGCGCAGGCCCACATACCAGGCGGCGGGGTGCACCAGCATGGTGGTCGAGGCGGCCCAGGCCTGGCGGTTGACGTCCATGACGGCGGCCTCGGCGGTGACCACGGTGGCGCGCGGCGGCTGCACGTCGTCGAAATCGATGCGCAGCACGTGCTCGCCGGCGGCGTCGGTGACGGCGTGGTAGCCGTGCTCGACGCTGGGCTGCTCCCAACCGCCCCACTCGCCGCGGCCGGCCCACCACCAGGGCGTCCAGAAGCCAAAGTCGAACTCGTCCCACTTGGGCGGCCGATAAGAGCCGGGCGCGGTGCGCACCAGCCAGTCGACGTCGGCGCCGGGCAGCGGGCCGCCGGCATAGTACTGCGCCGAGACGGTGACCAGCGCGCTATCGCCCACAAAGAAGGGGCCCTGGCTGGCGCTGGCGGTCACCTCGAACTCGGGGCGCCGGAACTCTTGCACCTGGATGGAGTGATTATACTCAGTAGACCCTTTGGACGTGGAGAGCCACAGCCGCAGGTTGGCATCGCCCAGGTTCATGCCGGCGGGCAGGGTCAGCACCAGGTCGAACCCGCCCAGGGCGTTGAGGTCGGCCGTGCCCTGCCCCACGCGGTTGCCCTGGGCGTCGTAGAGCTCATAGCTCACGGCGCCGCTGCCGGGCAGCTCCAGGTGGTCGGCGCCGCGCTCGAGGCGCACGTGGCGCACCCAGCCCTTGACGTGCACCTCTTCTTCGGGGCGGTACATCTGGCGCTCGTCCCACACATACCAGCGGAAGGTGTCGCTGAGCGGCTGTTTGGTCCAGCCGGTGCCCCAGCTCCAGGCCTGCTCGGGCAGCAGAGCGGCGTCGTCGCCCAGGCGGGCCACCAGGTAGCCGGGCTCGTCGTCCTTGGCGCGCACGGCCAGCGGCAGGCGGGCCAGGCCATCGGCGGCGGTTTGGGCGCGGGCGCCGCCCGGGTAGAGCTCGAGGGCCACGCCGTCCAGTGGCGCGCCGGTGCTCAGCGAGGTGGCCCAGGCCAGCACGTCGTCCTGGTCGCGAAAGGCGTCGACGGCCAGGTCGCTCATCTGCACCCACAGGCGCGCTACGGGCAGATATTGCCCGCGCAGCCGCGAGACCAGGCCCACCTCGGGCTCGATGATCATGACGAGGTGGCGCTGGCCCTTGGCCTTGAACTTGGCCAGGTCGATGACCGTCTCGACCATGGCGTCGGCCTCGCCGCGGATGGCCACGCGCTGGTCGAGCACCTTGGCGCCGGGCGGGTTGTCGGCCGCGGTGTCGCGGCCCACGTTGCGCAGGTAGGCCTGGTAGGCGGGCCAGTCGGCCGGCTCGACGGCATAGGCGCGCACGCGGGCGGCGTCATAGTTCACCGAGTAGATCGACAGGCCGGGCGCAGCGGCGGGGTCGAGCACCACAAAGGCCTCGCCGGGCACGCTGAACACGGGATAGGCCGAGCCGACCTTGACGGTGAGGGTGGCGTCGGCGGCCAGCGTCTGGCCAAAGATGTCGCGCAGGCCGGCGCGCACGGTGACGGTGTAGGTGGTGCGGCCCGTCGAGCGCCCGCGGATGTTGATGCTGTTGCCCATGGCGGCCACGCTCAGGTCGGGCAGCTCGGGCGAGACGACGACGGCGGCGGGGTCAAAGGCGTCCTCGTCGAGCGGGTTGGTGAGCTCGACGAACCAGGGCGCCAGCGGCGGACACTCTTCGCCCCAGCCGCACCGGACGCCCGTGACCAGCAGCGGGCCGTAGGTGCTGAAGCTGAACGACTGCACGCTCTCGTTGAGCAGCGGCCCCTCGGCCGAGGGCGCGGCCGGGCCGATGTTGACGGTGATGGTGGTGGCGGCGGGCAGCGGGTCCACCGGCTTGAGGGCGAGCCAGCGGCCCTCGCCGGCGGCCTTGGCCAGCGCGCTGACGGTGGCGTCGGCCTGCAGCTCGTCGGCGGTGGCCAGGCGCGCGGGGTGGTTGCGCCCGCCAGCCGACAGCGTGATGACCTCGAGCAGCGCCTCGGGGTCGATGCGCTGGTCAAACGCGGCCCAGATGAGCGGCTCGCGCACGGTGGGGCCGTCGTTGGGGTGCGAGCGGACGAGCTGCACGGGCGGCGTGGCAAAGCTCCAGCGCACGGCCTCGGCCAGCAGGCCGCCGGTGGCCGAGCGGGCGCCGGCGGGCACCTCGACCTCGTACGCCGTGGCCATGGGGAAGCGCGTGGTGGGCTCAAAGAGCAGCGTTTGCGTGCCCACCCAGCGCCAGGCGCCCTCGGGCTGCGGCGTGAGGCGCACGGGCACGGCCTGGGCGGCCACCTGCGCCACCGTGCCCAGGGGCACCATCGGCTGGCTAAAGGTGACGCTCAAGAAGGGCGCCAGGGGCACATCGCCCTCGGGGCTGTAGCGCAGCACCTGCAGGGGGCCGGCGGCCACGGTCTCGGCGCCCTCGGCCGGCTCGGCCGGCGGAAAGGGCTGCTCGACGGTCTGGCCAGGGCGAGGCGGCTTGAGCGTCTCGGCGGGCAGGCGAAAGGCCTGGGCGTCGTCGGGCTCGGCCTCGAGGGCGGACAGGCGGCGCAAGAGGGCCTGCGTCGCGGCCGCCGAGAGAGGCTGGCCGGCGACCACACGGATCGTCTCGGGGGGCGGGGGCGCCTCGACGCCTTCGCCAAGGGTGATGGTCATGCCGGTGTCACCTCCTTGGGCGGCGCCCAGGGCCGAGCCCACGCGGTTGGGCGCGATGTTGGCGGCCACCACGCGACCGCCGCCGCCGTTGGTGAGCGGCGCGATGGGCGTGACGGTGGGCGAGCGGCGCAGGCCGCCGGCGCCGCAGCTCGACAGCGAGGGCAAGAGCAACGCAAAGACCAACAGCAACGACAGGTAGCGGGCGCGGGTGGGCATGTTGGCCTCCTGGAGATCGAATGGGTGCGACGGCCACCACAAGACGGACGGGCTCTCACCCCCACAACGTCGGCGGGCAGGCGGCGGTTCCCGTGGCTGTGCGCTGCAGACAGTGGGGCCATCATAGCGCACAAGGCCGCACGCCGTCCAGCGCTGTGGGCCGGCGCTGGCGCAGCCAAGTGCGACGCGCTATGCTGCTGGCGTGCAGCCAGGCTTGATGCGCAGAGAGGGGCGAGATGAGCACGGCCAAAGAGGCGGCGATCGACTGGGTGGGCGCGCACGCCGAGCTATTGCGCGGGGTGCACCTGCAGGTGTGGGACTGGGCCGAGGTGGGCCTGAAAGAGCTCAAGACGGGCAAGCTGCTGGCCGACATCCTCGAGGAGCACGGGTTCACCGTGGAGCGCGGCGTGGCGGGCATGCCGTCGGCGTTCGTGGCCAGCTATGGCTCGGGCGCGCCGGTGATCGGCATGATGGCCGAGCTGGACGCGCTGCCGGGGCTGTCGCAAGAGGCGCTGCCCTATCGCCAGCCGCGCGTCGAGGGCGGCGCGGGGCATGGCTGCGGGCATTGCGCCTATGCCACGGCGGCGCTAGGCGGCGCGCTGGCGGCCAGGGCGGCCATGGAGCAGTTCGGGCTGGCGGGCACCATCAAGTGCTTTGGCTGCCCCGCCGAGGAGACGCTGGTGGGCAAGGTGTTCATGGTGCGCGATGGCGTGTTCGCCGGCGTCGACGCCTGCCTGGGGCACCACCCGGGGCAGGCCAACAGCGCCATGATGGGCAGCGGCAACGCCATGAACAGTGCAAAGTTCGAGTTTTTCGGCCAGGCCAGCCACGCCGGCGGCTCGCCCGAGCAGGGCATCAGCGCGCTGGATGCGGTGGAGCTGATGAACGTGGGCGTCAACTATATGCGCGAGCACGTGGTGCAAGAGACGCGCATGCATTATGTCATCGAGGATGGCGGCCATGAGCCCAACGTGGTGCCGCCCTATGCGCGTAGCTGGTATTATGTGCGGGCGCCAACGCGCGACCTGGTGGACCAGTATTACGAGCGGGTGCTGCGCATCGCCGACGGGGCCGACCTGATGGCCGGCACCACCCACCGGGTGCGCTTTCTCACCGGCGTGCACAACGGCATACCCAACCGGCCGCTGGCCGACGCCATCGTGGCCAACATGCGGGCCATCGGCGCGCCCACCTACAGCGAGCAAGAGCTGGCCTTTGCGGCCGAGCTGGGCAAGTCGATACCGCGCGAGCAGAAGCTGACCGGCCTGCGCCGCAGCCTGCTGCCCGACGCCATGGCGCTGGCCGATGTGGACATCGACACGCGCATCTATGATCCCTATGGCGAGGAGCGCAAGGGGGGCGGCGGCTCGAGCGACGTGGCCGACGTGGCCTGGAACACGCCCACGATGCAGTTCAGCACGGCCTGCTTTATCGTGGGGGCGCCGGGCCATAGTTGGCAGAACACGGCCAGCAGCGGCGCCAGCATCGGCGTCAAGTCGTCGCTGTTCGCGACGCAGGTGATGGCGGCGACGGCCATCGACCTTTTGACGCAGCCCGAGCTGCTGGCTGCCGCGCGGCATGATTGGGAGACGCGCATGCAGGGGCTCACCTACCGGTGCCCGCTGCCGCCCGATCTGGAGCCGCCGCTCGATCAGTTGGACTAGGCACGCGGGGCCGGCCGTCGGGCCAAAGGAGCAGGGAGATGGAGATCGAGGCGAGACGCAGGCGTTGGGCGCGGGTGATGGCCATTGTGGGCGCGGTGTTGGTGTGGCTGCCGATCGCGGCGCCGCTGGTGTTGGGCGCGGCCATGTGGATCAGCCGCGGGCGGCTGCTGGTGGACTTTTTGATGCCGGCCGAGCTGTTCCCGCTGATCCTGGCGGGCGGGGCCCTGCTGCTGACGGCGGCGCTGTTAACGCGACGGCGGCGGGCGCTGGTGGCCGGGCTGCTGGGCGGCGCGGTGGCGCTGTTGGTGGGTTCGCAGGGGATTGCGGTGGCCACCGGGCTGGCCTCGGGGCGCAACGAGCCGACCGGCTGGCGGCTGGCGGCGGTGCTGGGGCCGCTCGCGCTGTTCATCGCGGCGGTGGTGGCGCTGGGGGTGGTGGGCGTTCTGCTGGCCCGCGACCTGCGCTCGGGGCGGCCGGCGGCGGCTCACAAGGCATGACACGGGGGCTGTGCGAGGATAGCCTGCGGGTCTATCTCACGACTGGTCGCCAACGACGGCTGGGTGCAGAGAGGTGACACCTCTACTGCATGGACGCATGTCCGCAGGCGCGGCAGGCCCTGCAAAGGGCTCGAGCTCTGGCACATACCATTGACAAGCGACCGCATCAGTGGTATCCTATAGTCAATCCATCTATTGGAGTTGGATGACCGTAGGTCATCGGGAGGGCGCCCGCAGGGGCGCTTTTCCTTTTAGGGCAGTAGCTTCCGGCCGTATCCGCTGACCTTGCCTGTCCGCTCGCTGCGATAATACTTGCCTTCCAGGACGGCCGTGATCCGGTCGCCAAACGTCGCCGGACCGTGCTGCATGAAACCGTGCTCCAGTAGCACTTGGCGACGCGAAGGATGAGCAAGCAGATCGGCGACCTGCAGACCGGCGATGTTGGCCGTCTTGGGCTTGACTTTGAGCTCAGCCGAGGTGAGGTGAGCCTGCCAGCTGGTCACCGGCACAAACGGCGTGCCGCCGTGGTAGAGACGCGCATAGGATTCCTTCAGCTTGGAGTCTTCTCTGCCCCCACGGGCCTCAACCATGACATCGCCGCGGTGCCGGCCCGCTTCGAGGAATTGCACGTACCGCTCCAGTGTCACCCCGAGGCAGTAGTGCTACGGATGATAGTGCCACACTCGGTACTTGTTCCGGTGTGCTTGCTTGTCGATGACCACCGTGATCACCACGTACTCCCATCGCGCCAAGACCTCTAGCAGCGCGATGTTGAACTGCGCTTCGACCTTGGGATCGCGCAGGCTGGCGAATGGAAAGCGCTTGTTGAGTAGCTCTTTGCGGTGCAGGATGATAGGCTCGTCGGGATCGACCTGGAAGAACGTGCGTTTCATCGACTGCATCTCCGGCTGGATCACATCGAGGCAGTGGCTGGACTCAATGATCACACCCGTAAGCGATAGAAAGCGCTCGTTCGGGTCGTCGGCGTGTTCGAGGTCGTGATTGCCCACCTCATCGATGTAGATACGATACAGCCCCATCGCTGGCACCTCTGCTCCGTCAGGGATACTGGCCGCCACCACCCACAGGCATCCGCAAGGACAGCGCGGTGAAACGGGCGCTCGTGTCGCACACGCGGCACTCTCTTCCGCTATAGAAGCGCCGGGCGGCTCGGGCTATGCCGCGGCGGCTGGATTGTGCGCCAGGCCGCCGTGGCGCGCAAAGGCGCCATTGCGCCAACGAACCCTTGCGATAGCGGCGCACTCTTGCTACACTTGCATTAGCCTGGTGCGCATCCCTGGGGGCGCGCAGCTCGACTCGCACGATGCGGCGAGCCCGCTGGTCGGCCGGCCAGCGGCTCCGATCTGCGCTAGCGTTGTGCGCCGGGCCCCCACATGGCTAACACAGCAAAGACCTCGCCCTTTGCGGCCTTTCGCAGCCGCGATTTCCGCCTGCTCTGGACCGGCCAGCTCGTCGAGACCTCGGGCAGCGCCCTGACGTCGCTGGCGGCCTCGATCCTGGTCTATCGCCTCACGGGCTCGGCCCTGAGCGTGGGCCTGATGCTGATGGCCACGGCGGCGCCCAGCGTGTTGCTGGGGCTATTCGCGGGCGTGGTCACCGACCGCTACGACCGGCGGCGCATCATGATCGTCGCCGAGGTGGCGCGGGCGGTGCTCACCTTTCTGATCCCCCTGCTGGCGCCGCTGCACGTGGGCTGGCTGTACGCGTTGGCGATGCTCTCGAGCGCGGTGGGCCAGTTCTTTGACCCGGCGCACGAGAGCGTGCTGCCCGAGGTGGCCTCAGAAGAGGACCTGGCGGCCGCCAACTCGCTGATGGCCATCTCGTCCTTTGGGGCCACGGCCATCGGCTTTGCGGCCTCGGGGCTGATCGCCTCACAGGCCAGCATCATGTTGGCCTTTATCGTCAACGGCGTCACCTTTCTCTTTTCGGGGGCGTGCATCTATCTGCTGAGCTACCGCGACAACGCCCGCGCCCGCCGCGCAGGGGCGCCGACCGAGGCGCCGGCGGCCGAGGCCGCGCCGGCCGACGAGGGCAGCGGCGTGGCGGCCGTGCTGGCCAACCTGTCGAGCGGGGTGCGCTTTATGCGGGGCACGCCCATCTTGCGCTCGCTGCTGCTGATCGGCCTGCCCGCCACCCTGTCGTGCGGGCTCACCAACGCGCTGCTGCTGCCCTTTGCGCTCGAGGCGCTGGGCGCCAGCGAGTTTCAGTATGGCGTGCAAGAGGCGCTCACCTCGTTGGGCTTTGTGGCCGGCAGCCTGCTGATGGCGGCGGCCTTTGACCGGCTGCACGAGGGCCCGTGGATGGTGATCTCGTATGTGGGCATGGGGCTGTTGGGGGCGCTGTATGCGCTGGCGCACTCGGTGCCCTATGGGATCATGCTGCTGACGATCTCGGGGCTGCTGAACGCGCCGTCGGCCATCGGGCGGCGGGTGGTGGTGCAGCGCAACACGCCGGCCGACATGCGCGGGCGGGTCAACAGCGCCTTTTTCGTGGCGCGCGATGTGGCCTATCTGGTGGGCATGGCGGCGGCCGGCCTGGCCGACGTGATGGACATCCGCGTACTGTTCTTCCTGGGGTCGTGGATACTGATCGGCGTGGCCCTGGGCACGGCCCTGTTGCCGGGCCTGCGGCAGGATGCCGCCGAGTGGCGGCGGGCGCTCTCGCTGCTGCGCGCGGCCCCGGCCGCGCCCGCCGTGGGGCTGGGGCGCGCCGCCTCGCTGGGCGACCTGGAGCGGCTGATCGGCCGCCTGCCGGCGCTGGGGCAGCTCTCGCCGGCCGACCGCCAGGCCCTGGTGGCGCGGGCGCGGGTGACCGAGGCGGCGCCGGGCGAGGTGATCCTGCGGGCGGGCCAGGCGGGCGACAGCGCGGCGTTTGTGCTGGCGGGGCGCACGGTGGCCGGGCTGAGCACGCCTGAGGGCGGCCTGCGGTCGCTCTCGAGCATGCGCGCGGGCGACTTTTTTGGCGAGATCGCGGCGCTGACGGGCGGCCCGCGCACGGCCACGGTGGTGGCGGTCGAGCCCACCACGCTGCTGGTGGTGCCAGGCGCGGCGTTGCGGCGTCTGATGGCCGAGCCGGCGCTGCGGCAGTTGGTGCTGGGGCGCATGGCCGAGCGGCTGCAGCGCACCAGCGTGAGCGACCTGCCGCGCTTTGCCGGCTATGACCAGGGCGCGCTGCGCCTGCTGCGCGAGGCGCCAGCCGTGGCTGAGGAGGCGACATCATGAGCGAGGCGACGTCGCTGCCCGCGGGGCGCTGGCCAGAGCTAGAGGCGGCCTTCGAGCGCGCCCTGGCCGCCGTGGCGTGGGAGCAGGCCGTGGAGGCGCTCACGGGGCTGCTGGCCGCGGCGCGCAGCGACCCGCCCGACCGGGCGGCCGAGTATCGCTGGCTGTCAGAGCGCGAGCAGTGCTATGAGCGCCTGGCGCTGACCGAGCTACAGTTCGACGACCTCAACGCCATGGGGGCCCTGGCCGAGGCGCTGGGCGACCCCGTGCGCCAGGTGCATGTGCTCTGCCGCCGCGCCGCGGTGGTGCTGCAGCTCGGCCGGCTCGACGAGGCGCGCGCCCTGCTCGAGGGGCTGGTGGACGCGGCTCGCGCCACGGGCGACGAGAGCGCCCTGGCCGAGGCGCTGATCACCCGGGCGCATGCGTCGGTCATGTTTCTGGGCGAGTTCGCGCTGGGGCGCGCCTTTGTCGAGCAGGCGCTAGAGCTCTGCCGCGCGCTGGGCGACGAGCTGGGCACGGCGCGGTGCCTGCTGGTGCTGGGCGTGGCGCTGGGCCGCGAAGAGGGCCGCGCAGCGGTCGAGGCCGCCCTCGAGATATCGCGCCGGTTGGGCCATCGCGAGTGGGAGGGTCGCTGCCTGAACGTGCTGGGCATCGCCAGCCGCGACCATGGCGTGCGGCACGCCTACTTTGTGCGGGCCATGGCCGCGTTCCAGGTCATCGATCACCGGCCGATGTGGGCCATGCTGCTGAACAACCTGTCGCTGTGCGAGTGGCGCCTGGGGCTCTACCGGCGGGCGTATGCGCACGCCAGCGAGGCGGTGGCGCTCACCCGCGCGGCGGGCGTCTTCTACACCATGACGGGCTTTCTCGACGCGCTGGGGCGCGCACAGCTCAGCCTGGGCGAGCTCGCGGCGGCCCGGCAGTCGTTCGAGCAGGCGCTCGTGCAGACGCACGAGATCGGCTACCACTCGGACGAGTATGCCTTTTGGTGCGGGCTGGGGCTGGTGGCCCTGGCGTGCGGCGATGGCCAGCGGGCGCTGGACGAGCTTTTGCACGTGTGGCCGCTGATCGCGGGCCAGCGCTCGCCCGAGGAGCCCACCGTATGGGCCCTGACGGGCGCCGCACACCTGCTGCTGGGCGACGTGGACGCCGCGCTGGACGAGACGGCCCGCGGCGTGGCCGAGCTGGCCACCGGCAGCGTCAGCGGCGAGTACAACGCGCAGGATGTGTGGTGGTGGCGCTATCGCGCCCTGGCGGCCAGGGCGGCAGGCCTGCCGCCGAGCGCCCCGTTGGCCGACGAGGCCTGGCAGGCGCTCGACCGCGCCCGCGAGGTGATGCTGGGCGATATCGCCCTGCTGGCCGACCCGGGGCTGCGCCGCAACTATCTCAACAAGGTGGCGGTCAACCGCGGCATCGTGCAGACGTGGTTGCGCGAGGCCGCCGCGCGCGGCGCCTCGCCGGCGCCGCTGGTCGACCAGTTGGCCGTGGCGGGCGACCTGCAGGGGCCGCTCGAGCGGCTGCTGGAGATCGGCGTGCGCCTGAACGGCCGCGCCGAGGCCGCCGGCCTGCCGCAGGATATCCTCAACGAGGTGGTGGAGCTGTGCGGCGCCGAGCGCGTGGTGCTGGTGCTGTTCGACGGCCAGGGGCAGCCGCACGAGTTTTCGCTGGGCGAGCCGTCGCCGGCCGCGGCCGACGCCGCCGAGCTGCTGGCGCAGGCCCGCCGCCTGCGGGCGCCGCTGTTGCGGTTTGCGCCCGAGGGCGCGCCACCTGTAGAGCAGCGGTCGCTGCTGGCCGCGCCCATGGCCGTGGGCAGCGTGCTCAACGGGCTGATCTGCGCCGAGCTGTCGGGCTGCTATGGGCGCTTTGGCGAGCAGGATCGCGACCTACTGGCGGTGCTGGCCAACCAGGCGGCGGTGGCGGTGCGCAACGCCGACTGGGCCAGCACGCTCGAGCGGCGCGTGACCGAGCGCACCGCCGAGCTGCAGGCCGCCAACCGGCGGCTCGAGCAGCGCAACGCCGAGCTGGCGATCATCAACCGCACGCAGCAGGGGCTGGCGCAGCAGCTCGACCTGCAGGGCATCATCGACCTGGTGGGCGACGAGGTGCGGCGGGTGTTGGGCGGGCTGAACACGTTCATCGCGCTGTACGACAGCCAGGCCCGACGGATCCACTTTCCCTACTGGGTGAACGACGAGGGCCAGCGCATCGTCACCCAACCGCTGGCGTTGGGCCAGGGGCTGACGTCGCACGTCATCGAGACCAAGAGGCCGCTGTTGCTGGGCACCAGCGCCGACGACGAGGCGCTGGGCGGCATGACCGTCGACGACGGCTCGGGGCGGGCCGACCAGCCGCAATCGTGGCTGGGCGTGCCGATCATGTCGGGCGACGTGGTGACGGGGGTGTTGGCCACGCAAGACTGGCCCGCCAACCGCTATGGCGAGGACGACGTGCGGCTGCTGTCGACGCTGGCCTCGAGCATGGCCGTGGCGTTGGAGAACGCGCGCCTGTTCGACGAGACGCGCCGGCTGCTGGCCGAGACCGAACAGCGCAACGCCGAGCTGGCCATCATCAATCGCGTGCAGCAGGGCGTGGTGGCCGATCTCGACATGCAGGCCATCTATGAGCTGGTGGGCCAAGAGGTCGGCCGCGTATTCGATGCGCAGGTGGTGCTGCTGGCGAGCTATGAGGGCGAGCTGAGCATCTCGCGCTATGCCGTCGAGAACGGCGTGCGCCTGGAGATTCCGCCGGGGCCGGCCGGGCCGGTGCGCCGCGCCCTAACCAGCACGCAGCGCGCCCTGCGGATCAACACCGAGGCCGAGTTCGACGCGCTGGGCGTGGCCAGGGTCGAGGGCAGCGAGCGCACCTATGCGGGCCTGTTCGTGCCGCTGATGTCGGGCGGCCAGGTGTTTGGCTCGGTTTCGTTGCAGAACGACGACCATGAGTACGCTTTCGACGAGGATGACGAGCGGCTGCTGTCGACGCTGGCCTCGAGCATGAGCATGGCGCTCGAGAACGCGCGCCTGTTCGACGAGACGCGCCGGCTGCTGGGCGAGACCGAGCAGCGCAACGCCGAGCTGGCCATCATCAACCGCATTCAGCAGGGGCTGGTGGCGCAGCTCGACATGCAGGGCATCTATGACCTGATCGGCGAAGAGGTGCGCGGCATCTTTGGCGGCGAGGGCACCTTTGTGGCGCAGTACGACAGCGCGCGCGACATCCTCGCCTTCCCCTACTTTGTGTCGAGCACGGGCGAACGCCTGTATGAAGAGCCGGCGCCGCTGGGCGAGGGGCTGACGTCGATGGTCATTCGCTCGGGCGAGCCACTGGTGATCGACTCGTATGCGCAGATGGTGGCGTTGGGCGCGGTGTTGATGGACGACGGCGCCGAGCAGGTCCACGAATCGTGGCTGGGCGTGCCCATCCGCGTGGGCGAGCAGGTCACGGGCGTGCTGTCGGTGCAAGACTGGCCGCAGCACCGCTACGGCGAGGGCGAGGTGCGGTTGCTGTCGACGCTGGCCTCGAGCATGGCGGTGGCCTTGGAGAACGCGCGCCTGTTCGACGAGACGCGCCGTTTGCTGGCCGAGACCGAGCAGCGCAACGCCGAGCTGGCCATCATCAACCGCATTCAGCAGGGGCTGGTGCAACAGCTCGATTTCCAGGGGATCATTGACCTGGTGGGCGATGAGGTGCGACGCATCCTTGGCGGCCTGAACACCTATATCGCGATGTACGACCAGCAGAGACAGATGATCGACTTTCCGTATTGGGTGGGCGAAGCGGGCCAGCGCATCACGGTGGACCCGCTGCCCTTTGGCGAGGGGCTCACCTCTACGGTGATCCGCACCAGACAGCCGTTGCTGTTGGGCTCGCTCCGCGAGAGCATGGGCCTCAATGCATCGTCGGTGGAAGACGGCACCAACCGGGACCCCGAATCGTGGCTGGGCGTGCCCATCATGGTGGGCGAGCAGGTGACGGGCGTGGTGGCCACGCAAGACTGGCCGCCCAACCGTTACAGCGAGAGCGACGTGCGCCTGCTGACGACGCTGGCCTCGAGCATGGCGGTGGCGCTCGAGAACGCTCGACTGTTCCAGGAGACGCGCCGTTTGCTGGCCGAGACGGAGCAACGCAACGGCGAGCTGGCCATCATCAACACCATCAGCCAGGCCATCGCCGCCGAGCTCGAGCCCGACGCGCTGATCGCGCTGATCGGCGAGCAGATGCGCCTGGCGTTCGAGGCCGACATCGCCTACGTGGCGCTGCACGAGCGCGACGCCGAGCAGATCACCTTCGCCTACACCTATGGCGACCCCGACCTCGAGACGGTGCCCTACGGTCAGGGGCTCACCAGCCGCATCTTGCAGACGGGCGAGCCGCTGCTGATCAACCGCGACCTGGACGCGCGCCGCGCCGAGCTGGGCGCCAGCCTGATCGGCACGCCAGCGCGGTCGTATCTGGGCGCGCCTATACGCGCTGGCGCCGAGACGATCGGCGTGTTGAGCGTGCAGAGCACCCGCGCAGAGGGCCGCTTTGATGAGGGCGACCTGCGGCTGCTCAGCACCATGGCCGCCAGCGTGAGCACGGCGCTGCAGAACGCCCGCCTCTATCAGGAGACGCGCCGCCGCGCCGAAGAGATGGCCGTGCTGGCCGAGATCGGCAACGACATCGCCTCGACGCACGAGCTGGAGCCGGTGCTCGAGCGGCTGGCCGTGCGCTCGCGCGATCTGCTGCGCGTGCGCGACATTGCCTTTTACATGCTGCAGGCCGACGAGGTGACGCTGCGGCCGCTGGTGGCGCTGGGCAAGTGGGCCGAGGAGATCGAGGCGACGCCGGTCAAGGTGGGCCAGGGCCTCACCGGGCAGGTGGCGCTGGGCAATCAGGCCGAGGTCATCAACTATCCCGAGCGCGACGCGCGATCGATACACATCCCCGGCACGCCCGACACGGGCGAGAGCGAGCAAGAGGCGATGATGGTGGCGCCGCTCTACTCGCGCGGGCGGCTGATGGGCGTGATGAACGTGTGGCGCGACCGGAGCGACGGGCTGTTCACCCAGCAAGACCTGGACTTTTTCATCAGCCTGGCGCGGCAGGCGGCCATCGCCATCGAGAGCGCGCGGCTGTATATGGAGACCGAGCGCCGCGCCGACCAGATGGCCGTGGTGGCCGAGGTGGGCCGCGAGGCCTCGGCGCTGCTCGACCTGGACGCGGTGCTGGCGAACGTGGCCGGGCGCGTGCACCGTCTGTTCGCCGCCCAGGATACGATCTTGCGGCTGATCGAGCCGGACGGGCACGCCTTTCGCACCAAGGTGGCGCTGGGCAAGTATGCGGCGCAGTTTGTGGATGACGTGCTGCTCGAGGGCCAGGGCATCACCGGCAGCATTGCGCAGACCGGCGCGGCCGAGGTGATCGCCGACACCAACCGCGACCCGCGCGCGGTGCACGTGCCGGGCACGCCCGAGGACGAGGCCGAGCCCGAGACGCTGATGTGCGCGCCGCTGATCGTGGGCGAGCGCACCATCGGGCTGCTGTCGCTCTATCGGCCGGCCAAAGAGGGGGTGTTTACCCCCACCGACCTGGACTTTTTCGTGGCTCTGGCGCGGCAGGCGGCCATCTCGATCCAGAACGCGGGGCTGTATCGCGAGGCCGAAGAGGCCCGCCTGGCGGCCGACGCGGCCAACGAGGCCAAGAGCGCCTTTTTGGCCACCATGAGCCACGAGATCCGCACGCCGATGAACGCGGTGATCGGCATGAGCGGCCTGCTGCTGGATACGCCGCTGACCGAGCAGCAGCGCGACTTTGCCGACACCATCCGCGCCAGCGGCGATGCCCTGCTGACGATCATCAACGACATCCTCGACTTTTCCAAGATCGAGGCGGGCAAGCTCGACCTCGAGGAGCAGCCGTTCGACCTGCGCGAGTGCGTAGAGGGCGCGCTGGACCTGTTCAGGCTGCGCGCCGCCGAAAAGGGGCTCGACCTGGCCTACCAGTTCAGCCCCGAGATGCCGGCGGCCATTGTGGGCGATGTGACGCGGCTGCGGCAGATCATCGTCAACCTGCTGGGCAACGCGGTCAAGTTCACCGACGCGGGCGAGATCGTGCTGTCGGCCAGCGCTCGCCGGCTCGACGGCAGGGCCTGCGAGCTGCTGTTCAGCGTGCGCGACACGGGCATCGGCATCCCGCCAGACCGCATCGGCCTGTTGTTCCAGGCGTTCAGCCAGGTGGATGCGTCGACGACGCGGCGCTATGGTGGCACGGGGCTGGGGCTGGCCATCAGCCGGCGGCTGTGCGAAATGATGGGTGGGGCGATGTGGGTCGAGAGCAGCGGCGTGCCGGGGCAGGGCTCGACGTTCCACTTTACGCTGCAGGCGCAGGTGGCGGCGGCGCCGCCGGCGGCCACGCGCTGGAGCGGCGGGCACGAGGCGCTGCGCGGCAAGCGCCTGCTGGTGGTGGACGACAACGCCACCAACCGGCGCATTCTGGCGCTGCAGACGCGCGGCTGGGGCATGTTGGTGCGCGACAGCGCCTCGCCGCACGAGGCGCTGGGCTGGGTGGCGCGCGGCGACCCGTTCGACCTGGCCATCGTCGACCGGCACATCCCCGAGATGGACGGCCTGGCGCTGGCCCGCGCGCTGCGCGCGCTGCGGCCGGAAGAGGCGCTGCCGCTGCTGCTCTTTTCGTCGCTGGGCGACCGCGGGTCGCCCGAGCCGGGACTGTTTGCGGGCTTTTTGGCCAAGCCGCTCAAGCCGTCGGTGCTGTTCGATGTGCTGATGGGCCTGTTTGGGGCCGCTGCGCCCGCCGGGGGGGCCGGCGTGGCGGCTGCGGAGCCCGCTGCGGGCCAGCCGGTCGAGGCGGTGCCGGCAGGCGGCGAGGCGCGGCCACTGCGCATCTTGCTGGCCGAGGACAACGTGGTCAACCAAAAGCTGGCGGTGCACCTGCTGGGGCAGATGGGCTATCGGCCCGACGTGGTGGCCAACGGCCTGGAGGTGCTGCGCTCGCTGGAGCGGCAGCCCTATGACGTGATTCTGATGGACGTGCAGATGCCCGAGATGGACGGCCTGGCCGCCACGCGCGAGATCTGCGCGCGCTGGCCGCGGGGGCTGCGGCCGCGCATCATCGCCATGACGGCCAACGCCATGCAGGGCGACCGCGAGGCCTGCCTCGAGGCGGGCATGGATGACTATGTCAGCAAGCCGATCCGCGTGCCCGAGCTGCGCCAGGCGCTCTCGGCGGCCCAACCCCTCGCACCAAGGAGCGAATGATGAAACAGGCGAGTGTCGATGAAAAGGTGCTCAACGAGCTGCGCGCGGGCGTGGGCGACGAGTTCCTGGTCGAACTGATCGACACCTACTGCGTCGAGACGCCCCAGCTCCTGGTCGAGCTGCAGGCCATGCTGGCCGCGGGCGATGCGGCCGAGTTTGGCAGGATCGCGCACTCGATCAAGTCGAGCAGCGCCACCTTTGGCGCCCTCGAACTGGCGGCGCAGGCGCGCGCGTTAGAGGCGATCGGCCGCGCCGGCGACCTGAGCGCGGTGGGCGACGGCTGCGCGCAACTGGCGGCCGGCTATGCGCTGGTCGAGCAGGCGTTGCGGGGGTGGCAGCATGGCGCGTGAAGTGGCGGCCGCCCACCTGCTGGTGGTCGACGACAACAAGGTCAACCGCCTGCTGCTGGGGCGCGGCCTCGAGGCGCAGGGGCACACGGTGGACTTTGCCACCAACGGGCGCGAGGCGCTGGCCAAGCTGCGCAGCGGCGCGTTCGACCTGCTGCTGCTCGACATTCAGATGCCCGAGATGGACGGCTATCAGGTGCTCGAAGAGCTGGCCCGCGACCTGCGGCTGCGTGACCTGCCGGTGATCGTCACCTCGGCGCTCGAAGAGCTGGACAGCGTGGTGCGCTGCATCGAGATGGGCGCCGAGGATTACCTCACCAAGCCGGTGAACCCGGTGCTGCTGCGGGCGCGCATCGGGGCCAGCCTAGAGAAAAAGCGGCTGCGCGACCAGCAGCGCGAGCTGGTGCGCAAGTTCGCCACCGCCGAGGTGGCCACCGACCTGGAGGCGTCGGGGTTTGCGCTGGGCGGCAAGTATGTGGAGGCGACGGCCATGTTCTCGGACATTCGCTCGTTCACGGCCATCGCCGCCGCGCAGCCGCCCGACGAGACCATCGAGCTGCTGAACGACTATTACACGCTGATGTTCGAGGCGATCACGGGCCAGGGGGGCGTGGTCAACCAGATGGTGGGCGACGGGCTGATGGCCATCTTTGGGGCGCCGCTGCCGCTCGAGGGCCGCTGCGCGCGGGCGGTGTTCGCCGCGCTCGAGATGCAAGAGATGGTGGCGCTGTTCAACGCCGAGCAAGAGGCGCAGGGCAAGCCGACCATCCGCATCGGCATCGGCATCGCCTCGGGGCAGGTGATCGCGGGGTACACCGGCACGCAGCGCCGCGCCACCTACACCTGCGTGGGCGACACGGTCAACCTGGCAGCGCGCCTCGAGGCGCACACCAAGGTGGTGGGCCGGCCGATCTTGATCGACGAGGCGACCTGGGTCGGGCTGGGCGGCGCGGCGCCCACCGAGCCGCTGGGCCCCACCGAGGTGCGCGGCATCGGCACGGTGGCGGTGTACGTGGTGCCGAGCAGGCCGGCCGAGGCGGGGCTGGGCTGGCGATGAACACCGAGCTGCTGCGGCGCCTGCCGCTGTTGGCCGGGCTGACCGAGGATGACCTGTCGCTGCTGCAAGAGGGGGCCAGCAGCGTGGCCTATGCGCCGGGGGCGCTGCTGCTGCACGAGGGCGAGCGCGACGACCGCGTGCTGGTGGTGGCCAGCGGGCAGGTCGAGATCGTCAAGGCGCTGGGCAGCGCCGACGAGCGGGTGCTGGCGCTGTGCGGCCCCGGCGACCTGCTGGGCGAGATGAGCCTGTTCACGGCCGAGGGCGTGCACACCGCCAGCGCGCGCGCCAGCGCGCCCACGACGGTGGTGGCGTTGCGGCGCGCGGCGTTGGACGGGCTGCTGCAACGGCGCCCGCTGCTGGCCTACGGCCTCATGCGCCAGCTCAGCCGGCGGCTCGACACGGGCGAGCATCTCACCATCCGCGACCTGCGCGAAAAGAACCGCGCCCTGATGCAGGCCCTGCACGACCTGGAAGCGGCGCAGGCCCAGCTCGTGGAAAAGGAGCGGCTCGAGCACGAGGTGGCGCTGGCGCGGCGCATTCAGCAGTCGATGCTGCCCGAGCTGCTGCCCAGCGAGCCGGGCTATGACCTGGGGGCGTTGATGACGCCCGCCAGGCAGGTGGGCGGGGACTTTTACGATGCCGTGCGGCTCGACGAGGGGCGCATTGCGCTGGCCGTGGGCGACGTGTGCGACAAGGGCTTTGGCGCGGCGTTTTTCATGGCGCAGTGCTTTGGGCTGCTGCGGGCCGAGGCGACGCGGCGGCGTGCGCCGGGGGCCACGCTGCGGGCGCTCAACCGGCACCTGGTGGGCATGAACCGCTCGAGCCAGTATGTGACGCTGCTCTATGTGGTGCTCGACGCGGCCACGGGCAGGCTGCACTATGCGCGGGCGGGCCATCCGCCGCTGTTGCTGGCCGCGCCGGGCGATGGCTGGCGTTGCGCGCCCACCCGCACGGGGCAGATGCTGGGCCTGTTCGCCGAGCCGCTGCTCGACGAGGGCGTGGTCGAGCTGCCGCCGGGCGAGGTGGCCCTGCTCTACAGCGACGGGCTCACCGAGGCCACCGACGAGGCGGGCGTGGAAGGTGGCAGCGAGCGCATCGGGCGGCTGGCGGCCAGCACCGGCGAGAGCGGCGCGCAGGCGTTGTGCGAGGCGCTGTGGCAGGCGCTGCAGGCGCCGGCGTCGCAAGAGGGCGTGCATGACGATTTCACCGTGGTGGCACTGCGCAGGTGGCGCAGATGATGGGCGCTGCTGGCGAGGCCGAGCGGCTGGCCTTTCTGCAGCAGACGCCGCCTTGGGCGCGGGCCGAGCCGGCGGTGTTGCGGTTGCTGGCGCGGGGCAGCCTGTTCGTGCGGGTGGCGGCGCTGGCGCCCGTATTCTTGCAGGGCGATGTGCCCAGAGACGTGTATGTGGTGCGCAGCGGCGCCATCGTGCTGGCGTTGCAGAGCGTGGACGGGCGGCTGCTGGCGCTCGACGAGCTGCGGCCGGGGGCCTGTTTCGGCGAGCTGGGGGTGTTGACGGGCAGGGTCCGCTCGGCGTGCGCCCAGGCCCGCGTCGACAGCGAGCTGCTGGCCATCGAGGCGCGGGCCTTTGCGGCGGCCATCAAGGCCGACGCGGCGCTGATGCACGGGCTGCTGGTGCTCACCGCCGAGCGGCTGCACGACACGGCCGAGCGCGAGGTGGCCCTGGCCTTTATGGATGCCGACGCCCGCGTGGCGCGGCTGCTGCTGCACCTCGATCGGCTGTATGAGCAGGTCGGCTATATCACCATCTCGCAGGCCGAGCTGGGGCAGTGGACCGGGCTGTCGCGGCAGACGGTGGCGGGCATCTTGGGGCGCTGGCGGCGGCGCGGCTGGCTCACCACGGGACGGGGGCGCATCGTGCTGTTCGACTATCAGCGGCTGGCCGCCGTGAGCCAGCGCTTCTGAGGACGCAGGCCGTTGTGTCGCCGAGCTGACAGACAGGCGCGCGGTTCGGTGTCATCATGGGGGCAGAGTGGAGCGCGACGGGCAAAAGGAGAGCGACGATGGAGCAGGAAGGCGATAGAGCGATGAAGCGCGTGTTGCGCAAGCTGTCGGCACTGCGGGCCACGCTGGGCGAGGCCGAGCAGCGGATCCTCGACGAGCTGATCGTGCGCGGCGAGCCCGAGGTGCAGGCTCACGCTCGCACCCCCGGGTTCGATGCCGAGGTGCGCCGGCCAGGCCCCGACGAGGTGCAGGCTCACGCTCGCACCCCCGGGTTCGATGCCGAGGTGCGCCGGCCAGGCCCCGACGAGGTGCAGGCTCACGCTCGCACGCCCGGCTTTGACGCCGAGGTGCGCCGGCCAGGCCCCGACGAGGTGCAGGCTCACGCTCGCACGCCCGGCTTTGACGCCGAGGTGCGCCGGCCGGAGCCGGCCAGCCAGCGGCCGGTGTGGTTCGACATCGAGCATCAAGAGTATCGCACGCGCTAGGCACGGCCAGTTGGGGTAGCGTCGAGAGGGGATCGCGGGGGCAGAGGCGCCCCGATCCCCTCTCGAGGCATGTGTTGACCAGAGCAGCTCACCGCGAGGGCGACGATGGACGAACGGCATGAGGGCGAGGCAGAGGCGTTGAGGGCCGAGCTACGGGGGCTGGTGCAGGCCATCGCGGCGGCCGGGCGCGCCACAGCCGGAGACGCGGGCGACGCGCTGCTGCAGTCGATCGTCGAGGCGGCAGCGCGCATCTTTGGCGCGGCAGCGGCGAGCATCGCGCTGGCCGACGAGGCCGGCGGCCTGCAGTTCGTGGTGGCCTATGGCGCGGGGCGCGAGTCGTTGCTCGGGCTGCGCATCGCCGCCGGGCAGGGCATCGCCGGCTATGTGGCGGCCAGCGGCCAGCCGCTGAGCATCTCGGACGTGCAGGCCGACCCGCGCTTTGCGGCCCAGTTCGCCAGCAGCACCGGGTATGTGCCGCGGTCGATACTGGCGGCGCCGTTGCTGGCCGGCGGCGCGGCCGGCGGCGAGGGCATCATCGGCGTGATGGAGGTGCTCGACAAGCTCGACGCGCCCGCCTTTGGGCTGCGCGACATCGAGCTGCTGGGGCTGTTTGCGCGGCAGGCGGCGCTGGCCATCGCCCAGTCGCGGCGCATGGCGCACCTGAGCGAGGCGTTGGTGCGCGGGCTGGCCGAGCGCCTGGCGCCGGCGGAGCGCGCGGCATCGAGCGCGGCGCTCGACGAGCTGCTGCGGGTGGCCGAGGGCGGCGGCGACACGCCCGACGGCCTGCTGGCGCTGGCCGAGCTGTTGGCGCGGTTGGGCGCGCTGGGCGAGGCCGAGCGGCGGCTGTCGATGCGCCTGTTGGGGGCCGTGCTGGCCTATGCGCAGGCGAGCCCGCCGCGCGGCCCGGGGCAGCGCGCCGCGGGGCTGCGCGGCCGGGGAGGTGGCCTTGACGCCCGCTGATCTGCCCGCCTGGTCAGAGGCCTTTAGCGCGGGGGTGCTGCGCGAGGTGCCCCTGAGCGGCCCGCTGAGCGCGGTCACGCCCGAGTGGGCCTGGGGCGGCTCCACCGGGCGCGGCGTGCGCGTGGGCGTGGTCGATAGCGGCATCGAGCACGACCACCCCGCCCTGGGCGGCTGCGTGCGCGGCGGCGTGGTGGTCGAGTACGACGAGGCGGCCGAGGACAACATCCGCATCGAGCCGGACGAGCCGCCGCGCGACGTGGCGGGCCATGGCACGGCCTGCGCAGGCATCATCCACGCGCTGGCGCCCGAGGCCGAGCTGTACAGCGTGCGGGTGTTGGGCGGCGACATGATGGGCCGCGCGCTGCAGTTTGCCAACGGGCTCGACTGGGCCATTCAGCACGGCATGCAGGTGGTGAACCTGAGCCTGAGCACGGCGCGGCGCGATTACTATGCGCTGTTCCACGAGCTGGCCGACGAGGCCTACTTTGCCAACGTGGTGCTGGTGTCGGCGGTCAACAACGTGCTGACGGCCAGCTATCCCTCGCTCTATTCCTCGGTGATCTCGGTGGCGGCGCACGAAGGGCGCGACCCGCTGACCTACTATTACAACCCCGCGCCGCCGGTCGAGTTTGGCGCGGTGGGCATCGACGTGCGCGTGGCCTGGAACGAGGGGCGCATGTTGACGTCCACCGGCAACAGCTTTGCCGCGCCGCACATCGCGGGGCTGGTGGCGCTAATCCGCGCCAAGCACCCCGGGCTGACGCCGTTCCAGATCAAGACGGTGCTGCAGGCCTGCGCCAGCAACTGCCGCCGGCAAGGCTGACGGCGGCGCCCTTGCGTCGCCGGGCGCCCGGGGGTATATCGTAGGGGGAGCCCGGCGCCATTCAGCCGGGGCAAGAGCGATGCGCCCGCGCCATCTCGGCATTCTGCTGGTGTCGGCGGCCACCCTGCTGTATGAGCTGACGCTCATGCGGCTGTATGCGGTGGTCCAGTGGCACCACTATGCCTTCTTGAGCGTGAGCGTGGCGCTGCTGGGCAATGCGCTGAGCGGCACGGTGACGGCGCTGCTCGTCGAGCGGGTGCGCCGCGCCCTCGATGGCTGGGCCGCCACCGCGCTGCCGCTGGCGCTGCTGGGCGGCTATCTGGCGCTGGTGCACCTGCCGTTCGACGCCTACCTGCTGGCGTGGGATGCGCGCCAACTGCTGTATCTGCTGCTGAACTGGGCGCTGCTGGTGCTGCCCTTTGCGCTGAGCGGCTACCAGTTGCTGCGGGCCATCGGCGCCAGCGGCGAGCGCGGCCACGTGGGCTATGGGGCCAACCTGGTGGGCGCGGCGCTGGGCAGCGCGCTGTTGCTGGCGCTGCTGCCGCTGGTGGGGGCCGAGGGCGCCGTGCTGGTGGCGGCCGTGCTGGCGGCGCTGGGCGGCGCGCTGCTGCGGCTGGGGGCCGTGGCGGCCACCACGAGCGGGCGTCGTGGCGCGCCGGCGAGCGCGCTGGCCGTGGGCCTGGCGTGCGCGGCGCTGCTGGCCTGGCGGCCGGGGTGGCTGGCGCTGACCGTCTCGCCCTACAAGAGCCTGAGCCAGGCGCTGCTGACCCAGGGCGCCGAGCTGCGCTATCAGGCGTGGAACAGCCACTCGCGGGTCGACGTGGTGGCGGCCCCCAGCCTGCACTCGGCGCCGGGGCTGAGCCTGACGTTCAGCGGCGACCTGCCGCCCCAACTCGGCGTCACGGTGGATGCGGGCGACCTGAGCCCCATCGCGCGGCGGCTGGGCGATGAGGACCAGGCCTATCTGCGCTACCTGCCCGAGGCGCTGTCCTACGAGCTGCGGCCGGGGGCGCGAGCGCTGGTGCTCGCGCCGCGCGGCGGCACGCAGGTGGCGCTGGCGTTGGCCGCGGGGGCGTCGGCGGTGACCGCCAGCGAGGACAATGCCACCGTGCGGCACGTGGTGGCCGATCTATATGCTGAGTATACTGGCTACCTCTATCGCGATCCGCGGGTCACGGTGCGCGTCGAGAGCGGCCGCAGCGCCCTCTCGCGGGCCGGCGCCGCCTACGACCTGGTGGTCATCCCCCTGGCGCGCCCCTTTTATCCGCTGACGGCCGGCGCCTATGCGCTGGGCGAGGATTACGTCTACACCATCGAGGGCCTGCAGGCGGCGCTGGCGCGCCTCGATGCGCGCGGCCTGCTGGTGGTCACCCGCTGGGCGCAGGATCCGCCGGCCGAGGCGCTGCGGGCCACAGCGCTGCTGGTCGAGGCCCTGGCGCGGCGCGGCGTGGCCCGGCCGGGCGAGCACCTGTTCATCTATCGCACCTGGAGCACCGTCACGCTGCTGGCCTCGCCCACGCCGCTGGCGGCCGCTGACGTGGCCACGCTGCGGGCGCGCTGCGAGGCGCTCGGGTGGGACGTGCTGCAGGCGCCGGGCACAGCGGGCGTCGCGCCGCCGCGCTACCACCTGGGCGGCGCGGCCGAGGGCGAGCTGCTGCGCGAGCTGTTGCAGGCGGACGATCGCGAGGCGTTCTACCGACGGCAGCCGTACGACGTCTCGCCGCCCAGCGACGACCGCCCCTTTTTCGAGCACTATTTCCGGTGGGCGCAGTTGCCGGGGATCGTCGCCAACCTGGGCAAGACGTGGCAGCCCTTTGGCGGCAGCGGCTATCTACTGGTGCTGGCGCTGTTGGCGGCCGCGCTGTTGGCGGCGGCGCTGCTCACGGCGGTGGCGCTCAAAGGCGGGCGCGGTGCGCTGCCGCAGCGCGGGCGAGCGGTGGCCTACTTTGCGCTGGTGGGGCTGGCGTTCATGCTGGTGGAGATGCCGCTGCTGCAGCAGTTCATCCTCTATCTCGACCACCCAGCGCGGGCGACGGCGCTGGTGTTGGCCACGCTGCTTCTGGCCTCGGGCGTGGGCAGCCTGCTGGCCGACCGCGCGCCGTTGCGGCCCGCGTTGGTGGCGCTGGCGGCGGCCATCGCGGCCAGCAGCGTGGCGCTGCCGGCGCTGGTGCGGCTGCCGCTGGCCGGGCCGCTGGCGGCGCGCGCCGCGCTGAGCGTGGCGACGTTGACGCCGCTGGGGCTGTTGATGGGCCTGCCGTTCAGCGGGGCGCTACGGCGGCTGGGCGCGGCCCGCGAGGGGGCGCTGGCGTGGGCGTGGGCGGCCAACGGGGGGGCCTCGGTGGTGAGCACGCTGCTGGCGACGGTGCTGGCGCTGGCGGCGGGCTATCGCGCGGTGCTGTGGCTGGGCGCGGGGTGCTATCTGTTGGCGGCGCCCTGCCTGTGGGCCGCGGCGGCGGCCGATGACGTCATGGCGCCTGACGCACCAGCGGCACAAAGATCACGCCCGTGATCTGCTCGGTGGTGATGGTCTCGCCCTGGCGCTCGACGAGCCAGAGCACCTGATACATGCCGGGCGGGCCGACGGGGATCACCATGCGGCCGCCATCGGCGAGCTGGTTGACCAGCGGCTGGGGGATGTGGTCGGGCGCGCAGGTGACGATGACGGCGTCGTAGGGGGCGTCGTCGGCCCAGCCATAGTAGCCGTCGGCGCAGAGCACCTTGACGCGCTCGCCGTAGCGGGCGGCCAGGCGCGTGCGGGCCAGTTCACACAGCTCGGGCACGATCTCGACCGAGACGACGTGGGGGGTGATCTCGGCCAACACGGCGGCCTGATAGCCCGAGCCGGTGCCGATCTCGAGCACGCTGTCGCCGGGCTCGAGCTGCAACAGCGCGGTCATCAGCCCCACGATGTAGGGCTGCGAGATGGTTTGCCCATAGCCGATGCTGACAGGGTGATCTTCATAGGCCTGCGGCAGGTACTCTGCGGGGACGTACTCGTGGCGGGGCACGGCGCGCATGGCGGCCAGCACGGCGGGGTCGTCTACACCGCGCGCGGCGACCTGGCGCGAGACCATCAGCTCGCGCGCCTCGTCGTAGGGCGAGGCGCCGTCGCCGGCGACGGCGGCGGGAGTCGGCGCGGGCGTTCGGGCGCCCCACCAGCGGGTGGCGCCGATGGCGGCCGCGACCAACAGCGCCGCCAGGGCGGCGATGGCCGCCGTCCGCCGCCAGCGTGGTGAAAGGGTCATGGGCTGCGCCTCGTGAATCCCGCAAGCCCATTGTAGCACAGACGGGGCGGCTCGAGGGCGGTTGGGCGCCACCGCCCCACCCTACGACGCCATCAAGCGCAGCAGCGCGCGCTGCTGCGCTGATGGTGCGTTTGCGGCAGGCCCGCTCTGCGGGCGCGGAGCTCAGCCGGCGCGGCTTTGCAGCAGCGCCACCAGCGCCGCGGCCACCACGACGATGGCCGAGATCGCCCAGACGAGCCGGTTGGCGATGCGGTGTCTCATGGCAGGGTTACTCCTCTAGGCGAAATCGAAACGTTCCAGGTGGATGCGCGCCGCGGGCACGCCCAGCGACTCGAGGGCGGGCTCGACGGCGTCGAGCATGCCGATGGGGCCGCAGAGATAGACGCGCAGGCCGGCCCTATCGCCGGGCAGATAGCGGGCCAGCATGTCGCGGTTGACATAGCCGGTCTCGCCCTGCCAGTCCGCGGGCGGGTGCTCGACGGTGTGCACCACCCTGAGATTGAGCCGGTTCTGCAGCGCGGCCAGCTCCTCGCGAAAGCCGGCGCTCTCCCAGTCCCAGGTGCCATAGAGCAGGGTGACGGGCGTGGTGTCGCCGCGATCGACCATGGTGCGCAGGATGGACATCATGGGCGCGATGCCCGAGCCGCCGGCGATCAGCATCAGATGGTTGGCATCGCTGTGGCGGTCGGGGCTAAAGGCGCCGTAGGGGCCATCGACATAGACCTGCAGGCCGGCGGGCAGATCGTGGATGGTGGCGGTGAAATCGCCGAGCTCTTTGATGGCGAACTCGACGGTGTCATGGCGCTCACTGCTCGACGAGAACGAAAAGGGGTGCTCGTGAGCGGCAAAGGGCGACCGGCGCGCCGTGAGCCAGGCGAACTGGCCGGGCTCAAAGCGCAGGCCGGCGTGGCCCACCGGCTCGAGGGCCAGGCTCCAGATGGCGCCGCGCTCGGGGCGCACGGCCACCACGCGGTAGGGCCGGCGCAGCATCTGCCAGGGCTTGAACACGCGCAGGTAGGCCACCAGCGCCACCGAGATGGCGCCATAGGCCAGCCAGAGGGCATGCTTGAGCGGCGTGCCGATGTAGCGGCCGATCATGTAGGCGTGCACCATCACGGCCAACATGGCCAGCACGGCCAGCACGCCATGGCCGATGCGCCAGGCGACGTACTCGGTCTTGAGCTGGCGGCGCCAGATCGACAGCAGCACCAGGGCCAGCATGAACAGCACCGCCAGGACGCCCCAGCGGGTGGTCCACGAGCCCTGGAAGATGTTGAGCAGGCTGCGGGCCCACGGGTAGCGGATGGCGAGGATGATGGGGTGCGCCAGCCAGAGGAACAGCGTCAGAAAGGCGACGCGGTGGTGAAAGTGATAGACCACATCGCTGCCATAGGGGGCTTTGACGGCGGTGATGCGCGCCGTGAGCACAAAGTGCAGCGCCGTCACGCCGATGCCCACAAAGCCAAAGGCGACCGAGAGCTCACGGATGAACTCGCGGCCCATGGGGCGTTCGCCAAAGAGCATCAGGATCAGCGGCGCCAGGGCGAACACCACGTAGAGCAGAATCCAGACGACGCCCATGCGTCGGTCATGTCGTTTCATGATCACCTCGCCTGTTAGTATAGTAACTTGGTCGAGAATGTCATGAATAGTATAGCGCAGATGAGGCTAGAGGGCAAGAGAATCGTGTCATCGAGGAGAGATAACGGCCCAGTTCTGATACGTCCCCTTTTTACGCCGCTCGTCAGGCCAACGTGTTATAATGCGTATATCTTGTGTGGAGCGTGGAATAGCAGGATATGCCGTTTCACGTTTCGGCCACAGGGCCAGACACGGAGAAGGCCTGAATATGGGGACGCATCGGAAATCCTCTATACGCAGCCTAGTGCTGCGCACACGCAAGTCCTTTGCCCTAGAGGTCGGCGTCGCCATGGCGCTGTTGGCCATCGCGGGGCTGTACGCCGCCAGAGCGCTGGACAGCGAGGGACTGCAAGACTTTGGTTCGTTCATCGCGAGCGGCAGAGCGGCCGTAGAGGGGCGCAACCCCTACAGGGATGACGAGCCGCTGGTGCTGATCCAGATAGCCCCAGGGTCCGGCTCTGTTCGAAACCCCAACCTGAACCCCCCGGTCAGTGTGCTGGGCTTCTCGGCTCTCGCACCGTTCGATCCCACGGGGGGGCTGATGTGGTGGCGGGTCGCGACGTTGCTCATGCATCTGGCAGCCATGGCCCTGGCGGCAGCATCCGCTCGCATGCGCATCCCCAGACCTCGGTTCGCGTGGGCACTGGCCGTGTTCTGCCTCTGGGAGACAGTCCGCTGGGGGCAGGTCTATACGATCGTGGAGCTACTGGTGGCTCTGGCATTGCTGGGGCTACGACAGAAGCGTCCGATGGCAGCAGGAGTTGTGATCGGGTTGGCCGTCGCCATCAAGCCGAACCTGGCGCTATGGCTGCTCGCGCTGCTCGCGGCTAGGCGATACCGCGTGTTCGTTGGTGCGATGCTGGCCTTCCTCGTCGCATGGGCAATCCCCTTGGCCATCTACGGGCCAGGGATCTACTCCCAGTGGATCGACGCGACCCGCAGCTATGCCGGCGCGCTGCGGAACGCCAACGGCTCTATACCCAACCTGGTGGAGTTCGTTGGGGCGTCGCGTTTGGTGGGCTATGGTATTGTGGGGGCTCTGATAGCAAGCACCCTCCTGCTCGTGTGGCGCAGGCCTGGCGACCTGGACCTGGCAAACGAGGCAGGTCTTGCGCTGTCCATTCTGGCAGCGCCCATCGCCTGGGCCGGGTATGCGATCCTGCTGGTTCCTTCCCTACTGACGCACCCGTGGGATCGAGCGACACGAGTAACGGTCGTCCTGCTGCTCTTTCCCTGGGCAATACCGCTGTGGCCGGTAGGCTGGCCGCTGCTCATCCTACTGATTCGGAGCCTCTGGGTGCTGGCCCGAGGCGCGAGTCAAACACAGGCCGCGACCTCTCGTGCCGAGGCCGCATAGACCGCCTCACCCCACCCCCAGCAGGCCGGCGGCGTTGCCCCACAAGATGCGCTCGCACACCTCGGGCGGCAGCGCCAGGCCGTGCAGCGTGTAACCCGCCAGGCTGCGGCAAAAGGGCGGCTCGGGCTGCGCCACGTCGGTGGTGAGGCACTCGAGGTGCGAGCGCACAAAGGCCACCGAGGTGTCGGCGTAGCGCGTGCGGGCGTCGGCCCCGCCGAGGGGCAACGCATCCGGCTGATAGAGGCACTGCGCCTGCATGCCGGTGGCCACCGCGGCGTCGTCATAGATCATATCGGTGCCAAAGAGAATGCGCTCGGCATAGGCGCACAGGAACTCGCGGGCGTGGGCGGCGCGGCGCGGCGAGCGCGCCAGCGTGGGCAGGCGCGCCGAGAGGTCATAGTAGAGGTTGGGCAGCGCGTCCAGGTCTTCGGCGGCCGTGTCGAGGCAGTCAGAGCGCGAGCCGACGTGCGGGCAGATGAACGTGGTGCGCGGGTGGCGGGCGATCAACTGGTTGCGCTCGCCCACCAGCTCGTCGCGGCCGGGCAGGCCGGTGCGATAATAAGACCAGCGGGCGTACTCGCCCCGCAGCACGCCGCTCCAAAAGCTGCGCTCGTCGACCGGCTCCCAAAAGGGCGCGGGGTCGGCGGTGTGGATGAGCACGGGGATGCCCAGCTCGCCGGCGGCCTGCCAGATGGAGTCGAGGGCGGGGTCGTTGACGCGCCAGAGCGCGCCGTCGGCGTGGCGATACTCGAGGCCCAGGGCCTTGTAGACCTTGAGGCCGCGCAGGCCGGCGGCCACGTCGCGCTCGAGCTGGCGGGCGGCGGCATCGGCAAAGCCGGGCTCGTTGATGCGCCGCCAGTCGACGTTGCCGAACACCGCCCAGCGGCCGGGGTGGCGCGCAAAGGCCTCGAGCTGGCGGCGCAGCGCCGCGCCAAAGCCATCGTGCCACGCCAGGGTGACCGAGCAGGCGATGCCGGCGCGATCCATGACCTCGACGGCCAGGTCGACGTGTTGCGGCTGGACGTGGGTGTGGGCGTCGATGATGCGCATGGCGGCTCCTGGGCATGGGCTGTGTGCGCCCATGATGGCGCAAGAGCGGCGAGCGCGCCAGTGTCAAGCCCCGCGCGGGGGAAGGCGCGGGGCTTACGGTGAGAGCGGCGTCAGGCGCCGGCTAGAGGCCGACGATGAGGGCGGCGTTGCGCCGGCGCACCTCGGCGGCGCGGCGCAGCGTGCGCGGGATGGTGGCCAGCAGGCCCTCGGCGCAGTCGGCCGCCTGCTCGTAAGCGCGGGCGGCGCGCTCTTCGAGGGCCAGCGCCTGCTGCACGGCGGCGGCCAGGTCGGCCGGGGCGTCGGCCGCGGGCGGCGGCGTGCGGTCGAGGCTGAGGCCCACAAAGCTATAGCCCACCTCGAGGGCGTCGCTGATGGTCTCTTGATAGCTGCGGGCCACCTGCACCTGGTTCTTGGCGCAGGCCTGGGCGCAACGGCTCCAGGCCGCCTGTTGCGGGGCAAAGCGCTGGGCCAGGCCGCGGTAGAACTGCTCGGCGGCCTGCTCTTGCGCGGCCAGGTAGCTCATCACGGCGCTGGCGGTCAAGGGTGCGTCGGTCACGCTAGAACCACCTTTCGATGACGACCTTGCTCTCGGTGAAAAAGCGGATGACATCTTCGCCCTGCCCGTGCAGGTCGCCAAAGAAGGAATCCTTCATGCCGCTGAACGGGAAAAAGGCCATGGGCGCGGCGATGCCGATGTTGATGCCGATGTTGCCGCATTCGACCTCGTAGCGGAACTTGCGGGCCCAGGCGCCGCTGGCCGTAAAGATCGAGGCGGAGTTGCCAAACGGGTTGGCGTGGATCATGGCGATGGCCTCGTCGAGGGTGGCGGCCGACATGAGGGCGGCCACCGGGCCAAAGACCTCTTCTTGGGCCACGGCCATGTCGGGCGTCACGCGGCCGAGCACCGTGGGGCCGAGGAAGGCATCGGGCCGGCAGCCTGCGGGCGCCTCGAACAGGCGGCCGTCGAGCAGCAGCTCGGCGCCCTCGTCCACGGCGATGGCGATGCGTCGCGCCACGCCCTGCTTTTTGGCGGCGTCGCGCAGCGGGCCCATCTGCACGGCCTCGTCGAGGCCGTTGCCGATGGTGATGTTGCGCGCGGCCTGCACGAACAGGCTGGCGATCTGGTCATACAGCGCGGCGTGCTCGCTGGGCGAGAGGCCCTCGCCCACCACCACCAGGTTGGCGTTGGCCAGGCAGCGCTGGCCGGCGTTGCCAAAGAACGAGTTCATGCAGGCGGCCACGGTGCGCGGCAGGTCGGCATCGGGCATCACCACGGCAAAGTTCTTGGCGCCGCCCTGGGCGATGACGCGCTTGCCGGTGGCGCCGCAGCGCGGGTAGATGACCTCTTTGGCCACCGGCGTCGAGCCGACAAAGCAGACGCCCTGGATGTCGGGGTGGTCGAGCATGGCGCCCACCACGTCGCGGCCGCCGTGGACGATGTTCCAGACGCCATCGGGGATGCCGGCCTCTTCGGCCAGCTCGGCGATCTTGACCTGGCTGATGGGGTCCTCGCTCGACGGCTTGATGACGATGGTGTTGCCGGTGGCCACGGCAAAGGGCGCAAACCAGAGCGGCACCATAAAGGGAAAGTTGTAAGGGCCGATGATGCCAAAGACGCCCAGCGGCTGGCGGATGAGGAACTCGTCGATGCCCGAGGCGATGTCCTCGAGGTTGCGGCCCATCATCAGCGAGGGGATGCCGGCGGCCACCTCGACCATCTCGATGCCACGGCGGGTCTCGCCGCGCGACTCGTCGATGGTCTTGCCGTGCTCGACGGTTTGGATGCGGCTGAGCTCCTCAAAGTTCTGCTCCATCAGGTCGCGCAGGCGCAGCAGGCAGCGGGCGCGCGCCAGGGGCGGCGTGCGGCGCCAGTCGTAAAAGGCGGCCTTGGCGGCCTGCACGGCCTGGTCGAACTCGGCCGGCGTCGAGAGGGGCACGCGGCCGATGGTCTCCATGGTGGCGGGGTTGACCACGTCGCGCGCTTCGCCCGCCGAGGGCTCCCAAAAGCCATCGATATAGTTGTGGAGCTCGAGTGGTTGCGAGATGGGGTTCTGTAGCAAGGCCATGGTGATGTTTGCTCCTGCGTCTGAGATGGGTGCTGGCGCTGGCCCCTGGCCGGGCCCTAGCTGACGATGACGGCCTCGAGGCCGGCGCGCTGCGCCAGGTCGCGCAGCTCTTGCAGATAGGCGGGCGTCTGCGGCTCGCCGGCGATGCGATAGGGTCGGTCGAGCCATTCGTATTTGGCGCCGGCCGAGGCGTTGTAGGGCAGCAGCGCGATGCGCCCGAGGCCCACGTCGTTCATAAAGCGGCAGATGCCGCGGATGTTGTCGATGGTGTCGGTGATGGCGGGTATGAGGGGCACGCGCACCTGCACGTTGCGCCCCGCCAGCCGCGCGGCGTTCTGCAGTATCTGCGCGTTGGAAACGCCCGTCCAGCGGCGGTGGGCGGCGTCGTCGAACAGCTTGATGTCCAGCAGCACCAGGTCGGCCTGGTCGATGACGCTCTCGAGCGCAGGCCACCGGCAAAAGGCGGTGGTCTCGACGGCGGTGTGGATGCCCTGCGCACGGCAGCCGGCCAGCACCGTGGCCGTAAAGGCGGGCTGCAGGGTGGGCTCGCCCCCCGAGAGGGTGATGCCCCCGCGGGCGTTGGTCAAAAAGGGCTCGAGGCGCACAGCCTGTGCGATGATGTCGGCGGCGGTGGTCCAGTAGCCCTTGATGGCCAGGGCGCCCTGCGGGCAGTGCTCGACGCAGGCGCCGCACAGGGTGCAGCGCTCGCGGTCGAGGGTGTGGGCGTCGGCGGTGACGGCGTGCACCCCTCGAGGGCACACCGCCACGCAGGCGCCGCACAACGTGCAGCGGTCGCGGAACAGGACCAGCTCCTGGGCGTGCCGCTGCGACTCGGGGCTGTGGCACCAGGCGCACGAAAGCGGGCACCCCTTGAGATAGACGGCCATGCGCGTGCCAGGGCCGTCATGGATGGCAAACGTGTCGATGTCATAGACCAGGCCACGGGGCTCAGCCGGGTCGCCAAGGGCTGTCATTTGCTGTTCTCCTGGCGACGGATGTGATGGTCCTGCTGTTCGCGGCTGAGGGTGGTAAAGTAGGCGCACCACCCGCCCATGCGCACGCGCAGAGAACTGAACTTGTTCGGCTCGCGCTGCGCCGCGCGCAGCTCGGCGGTGTCGACGACGGTGAGCGTGAGCATGTTGCCGCCCGTCTCGACAAAGGTGCGCACCAGGCCGACCATGCGCTCGGTGCCCTCTTCGCCGCCCACCAGGCTGCGGTTGAGGCGCAGGTCGAGCGGGCCGCCGGCGGGCAGGTCTTCGTTGTGCATGGCGCCGTATGACATGATGGCGGCCGGCAGGCCCTTGGTGTCGCGGCCCAGGGCCGGCGAAAAGTTGGGCGAGACCGACTCGCCGGCCAGGCGGCCGTCGGGCGAGGCGCCCAGGCCCTCGCCGATGCCGATGTACCAGCCAAAGGTGCCCACGCCGGCGGGGAACATGAGCTGCTCGCGATAGCGCTCGGCGTGGCGGTCGATGGTGCTGGTGAACAGCGCGATCATCTGGCGGCCGATCTCGTCGGCGTAGGGGTCGTTGCAGCCATACTTGGGCGCCGCGGCGAGCTTGGAGCGCAGCGCCGCGTGGCCCTCAAAGTTGGCGTCGAGGGCGGCCAACAGCTCGTCGATGGTGGCGGCGCGGTCCTCGTAGATGACCTTTTTGATGGCGGCCAGCGAGTCGATGGCGTAGGCGGCGCTCTCGGCCAGCAGCGCATAGGTGCGGAACTTGGCGCCGCCGGCGGTCATATCGCGGCGGTTCTCGATGGCGCCGTCGATCATCGCGCTGAGCAGCGGCACGGGGGCGATCATGGCGCGGTTGTTGATGGCGCCCACGATCTCATGCATCAACTCGCTGGCCATGACGTCCATCTGGGCGGCAAAAGCGTCCCAGACATGCCGGAAGGTGGCAAAGGTGCGCGGGTCGCCGGTGTCGAGGCCCTGCTGCGAGCCATCGACGCGCGAGACGCCGCGGTTGAGGGCCCACTCGAGGCAGAGCATCATGCTCAGGCGCGTAAAGCGAAAGTCGGTGCGGCCAGGGACGATCACTTCCCAGCAGCCGTCGTTGGTATAGTCGCGCGCATCGGGCGTGGGGATGCCGGCGCGCTCGAGGGCGGGCACGAGCTGCTCGTCGTTGAAAATGGCGGGCATGCCGCCACCGTCCTTGAGCACCTCGCAGACGTAATGGACGAGGCCCTCGGGCGAGTCTCTGTGCAGGCGCACGGCTAGCAGCGGGTTGGTCATCTCGTTGCGGCGGTAGCTCTCGAGCAGCAAGAAGGTGAGCGGGTTGGTGCCGTCCTCGCCCTCGGGCGTGAGGCCGCTGATGACAATGTTCTGCAGCCAGTGGTTGGTGGCGTCGATCTGGTCGCGCTGCGAGCCAGCCTGCGACGAGGTGTTGGTGGCGCGCCGCCTGCGCGGGCCGCTACGCCTGGGCTCTTCGGCCTGGCGGGCGGTGGGGAGCTGGTCGTCGGTGGTCTTGGCGCGCTCGTTGAACTTGAGCGTAAAGCAGTCGACCAGCTCGGCGGCCTGCTCGAGGGTCAGGCGGCCGGCCGCGAGGTCGCCCTCGAGCAAGGGCCAGACGTACTGGTCGAGCCGGCCCAGCGCCAGCCAGTTGAAGGTGGCATGGAAGCACATGTGCAGCAACCAGGCCGACTGCAGCGCCTGCCAAAAGGTGCGCGGCGGGTTGGCGGGCGCGTGCCGCAGGTTGGCGGCCATCTGCGCCAGCTCGACGGCGCGCTTTTCGTCGGCGCAGGCGCGGGCCTGGGCCTCGCAGGCGGCGGCCAGGCGCTCGGCAAAGTCGATGACGCCCTGCACGGCGATCTCGACGGAATCGAGAAAGGCAAGCTCCTCGTCGTTCTGGGCGTTGGCGCGCTGCGCACGGGCGTCGGCGATGATGCCCAGCAGGCCCTTGGCCATCAGCCGCGGATAGTCGGGCACGATGTGGCCCATCACCGAGAGGATGCTGAGGCCATGCCTGGCGGCCGCGGCGGTCTCTTCAGGGGTGGCATAGTCGGGAAAGCCGGCAAAAGAGCCGCGGTAGGCCTTGCCGGGCTCATAGTGCACGCGCGGGCTCTCGAGGGTGAGCGAGCCCGCGAAAAGCTGCCCATCCCACAGGGTGGTGGGCATCGAGGCGAGCTTGAGGGCGACGGCGCGGGCCTTGCGCACGGCCAGCGGAGCCGACATGTGCTCGGCGGCGATGCGCTCGGGGCAGTCGCCGGCCTGCACCGGCGAGGCCATCGAGGCCCTGACGCGCCTGCGCAGATCGATGACGCGAGGGCTGTCGGTGCGGTCGACGAGCCAGTCGATCTCGCAGTTGTCGGCGATCTTGAACTCCATCATGCCCTCCTGTGCTTGCCATGTGCAGCCGACAGGCCTGGCGCCGACGGTCGGCCACGCTCCTGCTCGTCAGGTCGAGCCGTGCCACACACAGCGTTAGGTTGATTGTGCCACAGTCTGCGTCGCCCGCCGAACGCGTGGTGCGCTGCGCGGGCGTGTCGGCGCGGCGGTGGGCCCAGGCGCCTGCTATCGGGGGCTGCCCTCGCGGCGAGGGCAGCCCCCACTATCAATAAGCGCTCGACAGCGGCAGACAACGTGCGTCGCCGCTAGAGCTTGGGGGGGCGATCCATGTCCAGGATTTGCTGCACGTTCTTTTGCACCACCGGGGCCTGCTCTTCCCAGGACTTTTCGAGGCTCCAGATGGGCGCAGCTTCGTTATTGAACACGTCGTTGGCCTCGACAAAGCGCAGGTTCCACGGCATGGGGAACGGCTCGAGGCCCTGGTCGATGATCTCGGCGCCGTCTTTGTAGGCGGGCACACGCTCGAGCACCTGCGGGTCTAGCCACGCCGAGCGGCGGGCCGGCTGCAGGCCACCCTCGAGGATGCCATAGATGACCACTTCTTTGCCGGTGACGGCCTTCATGAACTCCCACGCGGCGTCGGCCTGCTTGGACTGGCTGTTGATCATCCACTGGTTGCCTTCGTTGCAGGTGTTAGCCCTGCCCTTGGGGCCCAGCGGGCGGATCTGGTAGCCGAGCTCGAACGCGTCGCCGACGGTGTTCTGGGCGGTGACCATGCCCTGCACCTGCCCACCGATAAAGACCTGGCGGCCAGCGCCAAAGAGGCCCATGGTGCCCTCGACCTGATCGGCGGGGCCAGGCGCAGCGCCGGCCTTGCGCAGCTCGATGTAGAGCTTGGCGGCCTCTTCGTTCTCGAGAAAGCGGAAGGTCTTGCCGTCTTCAGAGAGCAGCCAGCCGCTCTTGTCGTCGGGCGTCGGCTCGCCCCAGGCGCGGGTGTACTGGCCGTACTTGTGAAAGTCGGTCACCACCCACGAGACGCCAAAGATGCCGCGCTCCTTGTCGGTGCAGGCGATGGCCATCTCGGCGAGGTCCTGGTAGGTCCAGTCGCGCGGCGGCTCTTCGAGACCGAACTCTTGCAGCAGCGTCTTGTTATAGACGAACAGGATGTTGCTGCCGGGGTGCACAAAGTGCGGCAGGCTGTACTGCTGGCCCTCGAACTTGTTGGCCTCGAGCGGCGCCTGGAAAAAGTCGTCAAAGTCCTCGGGCGGCGCCGACTCGATATAGTCGTCGATGGGCATATAGATGCCCATGTAGCAGCCATAGGCGTACCAGCGATGGTGGCCATAGACCATGTCTTGCAGTGTGCCCGACACAAAGCCGGTCTGCGTCTTGGTGGCGATCTCGTCATAGATGGTCTCTTCAGAGATGACCTCGATCTCGGGGTTGGTCTCTTTGAAGAGCTCGCTGGTCTTGTTCATCATCGGGATGGTGTTGGGCCGGGCCGGCGTCTGCACACGGATGGTGACCTTGGGCTTGTCGGCGGGGGCGGCAGCGGCCGGTGCCTCGGCGGCCGGCGCCTCACCGGCCGGCGCTTCAGGCGCTGACGTCTTGGGCGTGCAGGCGGCCAACAGGGCGGCGCCGCCAGCGATCATCGTGCTGCGCAGAAAAGCGCGTCGGCTCAGATTCTCCAGCTTCATCACAATCTCCTCATGAATGTCGTTCGTTCTAGCCATGGACAGAGCGAATCGTTCCTATGCCGCCTCCCATCTGTGAGACTTACACTGCCATCGCGTGTTAGCCTTTGAGGCCGGTCATGGCGATGCCGCGCACAAAGTAGCGCTGCGCCGAAAAGAACATCGCGATGCAGGGCGCCAGGCTGATGACACAGGCCGCCATCAGGTAGTGGTAAAACTGCTCTTCAGAGCTGGCCGGCACGGCCTTGAAGTAGTTGAGGCCGACGGCCACGGTGAACTTGTCTTGCGAGTTGAGATAGATCAGCGGGCTCATAAAGTCGGACCAGTTGCCCATGAACGAGATCACCGCCATGGTGGCGATGGCCGGCTTGCACAGCGGCACCAGGATGGTGAGAAAGGTGCGCAGACGGCCGGCGCCATCGATGGCCGCGGCCTCGTCGAGCTCTAGCGGCAACGTCATCATGAACTGGCGCATGAGAAAGATGTTGAACGCACCGCCGCCGAACCAGGCGGGAATCCACAGCGGACGGATGGTATTGATCCAGCCCAGCTTGTTGAACAGCAGGAACTGGGGGATGAGCGTCACCTGGCCGGGCAGCATCATGGTGGCCAGGGCGAGCATCAGCAGCAGATCGCGGCCGCGGTACTTGAAGCGCGCCAGCGAGTAGCCGACCAGCGTCGAGCTGATGACCGCGCCCGTGGTCGAGAGCACCACCACGGTGATGGTGTTGAGCAGCCAGGTGCCAAAGGGCGTCACCTGAAAGACGCGCACATAGTTCTGCCACTGGGGCACTGCGGGGAGCATGGTGGGCGGAAAGAGCAACACCTCCCACTGCCCCTTGAGCGAGCTGGACACAGTGTAAAAGAAGGGAAACGCAAAGATGATGGCCAAGATCAGGACCACCGCATAGAGCGTGAGGCGCGCCATGCGTCGCGAGGCCTGATAGGAACGCGCTTTGCGGGCGACTGGCGTCGAGCGCACCGATTCAAACGTCGCCATGCTAGTTTGCCCCCGCGTAAAAGACCCAGCGATTCGAGATCTTGAGCTGGACCATGGTGAACAGGATCAGCACGGCGGCAAAGAACCAGGCCAGCGCCGACCCATAGCCCAGGCGGAAATAGGCAAAGGCCTGGCTGTAGATGTGCAGCGCAAAGAACCAGCTCCCATAGTTCGGGCCGCCGTTGGTGGCCACATACGCCAGGCCAAAGACCTTGAGCGCGCCGATGATGCCCATCACCAGGTTGAACAGGATCGAGGGCGAGATCATCGGCAGGGTGATGTTGAGGAATTTGCGCACGGGGGTGGCGCCGTCGATCTCGGCGGCCTCGTACAGCTCGACCGGCACGCCCTGCAGGCCCGCCAGGAAGATGAGCATGTTGTTGCCGCCCACGCTCGACCAGGCCGAGATCATGATCATCGAAGGGATGACCGTCTGCCTGGTGGTGAGAAAGGGGTACGGCTCGAGGCCCAGCGACTGGATGACCATGTTGATGGGGCCGAGGTGCGGGTGCAGCAGCCACGACCAGAGCACGGCCAGCGCCACGGTGGGCGTGAGGTGCGGCAAGAAAAAGAGCGAGCGAAAGATGTTGGTGCCCCACAACTTTTGGTTGAGTACGCTGGCCAGCAAGAGCGAGCCGATCAGCGAGATGGGCACCACGGCGCCCGCATAGGTGAGCGTGCGCCCCAGCGAGGGCCAAAAGAGGGGGTCCTCGAAAAAGGCGCGTCGATAGTTGGCGAGCCCCACCCAGGTGGCCCCGCTCAACACGCTATAGTCGTTCAGACTGAGATAGATCGAGACGAGGATGGGCCCGGCCACAAAGAGCACCAGGCCAAAGATCCACGGCAATGCAAAGAGATAGCCCTGCAGGGCATCCTTCTTTTTCAGCTCTGACTCGGCGCCGACGATCCTGGCCAGCAGGCTCAGGCGCCTGTTGGCAGGCGACGGCTTGGCGAGCGCTAGATCCATCCAGGGGCTCCCTTCTGCTGGGGTGATGACTGTACCGCTGGCTCGCTCGGGAGTGGGTCCGCCGAGCGGGACAGCTGAATGCATGCTGCCTGTCAAGGCCTGCGCCGCAGATGCGCGCGGTTGCTTAGCTCTCACCTACCAGTATAATTGGGCATCTGCAGCACAATTCCCGCTGTTTTATCTGGCTTTCTCACCTCCTGAGCGACTGGATGGCTTGGACGGACATGGCCCCTGACAGAGCTGCCTTTGCCAACGCGACACGAGACGCCCTGGCGGCGCTGCACGACACGGCGCGCCTGCAGACCAGCCCGTTGATGGGCTGGCTGGGCCTCGCAGCGGCCGCCGACCTGCGCGAGACGCTGCAGGCGACCATCGACGAGTTGCGGCCCGACCTGGAGCTGCCAGACGGCTCGCCGGCGTGGCTCACCTATCGCATCCTCAACTGCCGCTACCTGCAGGGCCGGAGCCGCTTTGTGATCTGCGACGACCTGGCGCTGGGGCAAGCCACCTACTATCGCTACCATCGGCAGGGGCTCGAGGCGGTGGCCGACGTGCTCTGGCGCCGCTATCAACAGCAGGCGCCTCTCGACGCCGCCGACGCGCCCGCCGCGCCCGAGGACACCCGCTCGCGGGCCTTTAGCCTGGCCACGCGCTCGCGCTCAGAGCCGGTGCCCTTGGCCGCGCTGCTGGGCGGCGCCGTCGAGCTGCTGGCCCCCCTGCTGGCGCAGCGCCAGGTGCGGGTGGCGGTCGACATCGGCCCTAACCTGCCCGCCGTGTATGGCGACCCCGCCATCGTGCGGCAGATCCTGCTGAGCGCGTTGACCACCGCCATCGAGCACGCCGCCCCCGACGGGCTCAAGGCCACCCTGCGGGCCGACGACGACAGCGTCACGCTACAGATCAGCGGGCTGCTGCCCAAGGAGCATGCCCCCCTCGATGCCGCCAACGGCCTGCGCGATAGCGGCAGCCTGCTCGAGGCCTATGGCGGCGCCATCGCCCTGTATGACGCCACGACGAGCGCGGCGCGGGTCGAGCTCACCCTGCCCAGCAGCCAGCCGACGACGATCCTGATCATCGACGACGATGCCGACACCGTGCGGCTTTACCTGCGCTACCTGCAGGGTCACCGCTATGCCGTCAAGGTGGCCCACAATGCCGACGAGGCCAGGCGCCTGCTGGGCACGCGGCCGCAGGCGGTGCTGCTCGACATCTTGATGGCCAAAGAGGACGGCTGGGACGTGCTGCGGTTCGCCCAGTCGTCGGCGGCCACCGCCGCTATCCCCATCATCATCTGCTCGGTGCTGAGCCAGCCCGAACTGGCGCTGGCGCTGGGCGCCTTTGCCGTGCTGAAAAAGCCCATCAGCGAGCATGATCTGCTGGCGACGATCGAGCGGGCGCTGGCGCGGGCAGATAGCGCGGGCTGACACACCCCAGCAACGCCTTGATGATGGCGTTGGCATCGGCAAAGCGCAGCGGATCGCCCAGGTCGAGCCGGATGGGCGTTTCGACGTGCACCTCGCTGTCAGAGGCGTCTTGCGCCGAGACGATCACCACCGGCACGGCGCCCAGGCGCTCGCTCTGGCGCATGTGGTCGATGGCCTCTTCGCCCGTCATGTCGGGCATCATCAGGTCCATAAAGACGATATCGGGCGTCACCGTCGCCAGCACCTCGAGGGCCTGCAGGCCGCTGTTGGCGCTGTGGATGCGGTAGGGACGTGGCAGCACGGTGAGCATATCGCGCATCAGGCGCACGGCGTCGGGGTCGTCATCCACCACCAGCACGTCGGTGACGTCGCTGGCCTCATAGTGCTTCATCACGCTCCAGAGCATCTCGGGGCTGATGGGCTTGACCAGGTAGCCGACGATGCCGCGCAGTTGGTGCAGCGTGGCCGCGTGGGGCACCACCGCGCTGATGATGGGCACGTCATAGCCGGTGGGGGCCAGTTGGGCCTGCACCTGCTCGCGCCAGGCGTCGGTGGTGATGATGGCGTGCGGATGCGCGTCGGCCGCCAGCGCCGCCAGGTCGGTTGGCGCCGGTATGCCGATGATGCGATAGTCGCCCAGGTAGCGCGCCAGCAGGCGCACCACGTTGGGCTCGTCGTGCACCACCAGCAGGGTGGCGTTCTGCAGGGCGGCCTGGCGCTGGCGGCCCGTAGAGACGCTCTGGGCGCCCTCCTGGCCGGCGTGGGGCAAGGGCAGCGCAAAGTAAAAGGTGGTGCCGCCGCCGGCCTCGCTCTCGACCCACATGCTGCCGCCGTGCAGCTCGACCAACTGCTTGCTGATGGCCAGGCCGAGGCCCGAGCCGGCGGCCTCGCGCGTCTCGGTGCTGAGCACCTGGCTGAACTCTTTGAAGAGGCGGGGCAGGTCCTCGGCGGCGATGCCAGGGCCAGTGTCGTGCACCGCGGTGACGACCGCATCATCCTCGACCCAGGCGCGCACAGTGATGCCGCCGTGCTGGGTAAAGCGGATCGCGTTGGTGAGCACGTTGAGCAGCACCTGGCGCACGCGCACGGCATCGGCCAGCAGCGAAGGCAGCGGGGCGTCGGCCTCGATGCGCAGGTAGAGGCCCTTGCGCTCGATGAGCGGCAGGGCCGAGGGCGCCACCTGGTCGATGACATCGGCGCGCAGGTCGATGCGGCTCTTGACCAGGGGCAGGCTGTCGGCCTCGATCTGCGAGAGGTCGAGCACGTCGTCGACCAGGGCCACCAGGTGCTCGCAGTTGCGGTGGATGGCGTCGACGTCGGTCAGGTAGGCGTCGGGCAGGGGCTCGCCGTACTTTTCGGGATAGAGGGCCATCATGCGGCTAAATCCGAGCAGCAGGTTGAGCGGGCCGCGCATCTCGTGGCTGACGGTGGCGGCAAAGCGCGCCTTGAAGGCGCGGGCGCTCTCGGCCTGGGCCCGCGAGATGAGCAGCTCGTTGTTGGTGCGCTCGATGCGGTAGGTGGCCTCTTCGAGGGCGCGCACCACGCGGTAGAGCTCGCCGCGGCGCTCTTGCACCTCGCGCAGGGCCTGGCGCGCCTGCGCCCAGCCGCCGATGGCCGATTCGACCGAGCGCCGCAGCGGCAGGCCGGCCACAAAGCAGGCGCTCCACACCAGGGCGAACAGGGCCAGGTTGCCGCCACCGGCCCGCCACCAGCAGGGCGCGCCGGTGATCTGGCCCCAGGCCAGCGCGGTCAGCAGCCAGGTGAGTGCGCTCACGGCCAGTGAGGCCAGCGGCGCCAGCAGGGCGTTGGCGGCCACCACCGCCAGCAGCGCGGCGAGGGCCACCGCCGGCAGCGGGTACGAGATGCCGGCCACCACCACCCCCAGGACGTAGGTGCTCCACAGCGCGGCGCAGCCCAGGTAGTAGCGCCGCGCGGCCGCCACGGGGCTCTCGGCGCTCGAGCGCCGCGTGGCGAGTTGAAAGGCGGCCAGCGCCCCCGCCCACAGGATGTAGGTGGGCGCCGTGGCCAGGCCCACCTGCTCGAGCCACGAGACGTACACCAGCCAGAGCAGCCCCGCCAGGGCCTGCAGCAGCGCAAAGTTGCGCAGCGTGTCGTGGCGCTGCTCTCTGAGCTCGATGACCACATCGGGGCCCACGTCGAGGGGCGCGTCGAGCCGGGCTGCAGGGGCCTCTGGGGGGGCCATATCGGGCGGGCGCTCAGCGCGCAAACGGGTGGTGGTCATGCGTTCTCCAGGTGGCACAAGGCTTGCGGGGGCGCGCCCGAGGCGGCAGGCGGGGCCGATGGCGCCAGGCGCGCGCCCATGAGAGAGCTATGGGTGGCATGGCGGCCGGCGGCGTCGGCGGCAGTGGGCCCGATTGTACCAGAGCCGGGCGAGCTGGCGAAAAGCCGCCCTGCCAGGGGTTGCGGGCGGCTGTGGCTGGCCCTAGAATGCCGGCACTAGCACGCAGGGAGCAGGATATGAACGCCTTCATCGATGGACCGGCATCGCCACAGTTCAGGCCCGTGCCGCTGGATCGAGCGGCCATACAGGGGGCGGCCAGCCCCGCGGCCATGTCGGCCGAGATGCAGGCCGCCCTGCCCCAGGCGCCCAGCGGGCCGGTGGTGGCCTGGGGCATCCCCTTTGTGGTGGATGGGCTGGTGCTGGCCGCGCCAGGCAGCGCGGTGACGGCGCCGCTGGGCGGCGTTTGGGGCGCGTGGCTGGTGGTGATGCACACGTCGGATATCCGCCCGCTCACGCCCAACCGCGACGGGCTCTATCCCGCCTCGCGCGGGCCCGGCCAGCAGGGCGAGGTGGCGGCGGATTATGTCATGTTATATGGCGACGGCAGCGAGGCGCGGGCCACGGTGCGGCGCCGGTGGCAGATCGGGGCGTTCACGCGCCCGTGGGGCGTGAACTGCGCCGAGGCGGTGGCCCATCGCAAGCCGCGGCCGGTGCGCCTGCCCTATGAGCAGCTCGGGCCCGACTGGGGCCCACGGCAAACGCGCGTGGACCCCGCCGACGACGGCCCATGGGTCAACTGGCTGTGGGCCTGGCAGAACCCGCACCCCGGCCGCGAGATCGTGGGCCTGCGCATCGAGCCGGTGAGCGGGCTGGTGGCGCTGGCAGGCCTGGCCGTGGGCGAGGCGTCGGCGCACCCCTTGCGCTGGCGCACGCGTCGCAAGGCGCTGCTGCGGCTGCCCGAGGGCGTGGCCCTGGCGCCCGAGCTCGATGAACAGGGCCTGCTGACGCAGGTGCAGCTCGATCTGGGGCAGGTGATCACGGCGCGGCCGCGAGCGCTCTACCCCACCGCGGGCTGGGCGGCCAGCTACAACAATCGGCTGCCCGAGCTGGCGACGCGCGAAGTGCTGATCGAGTACACGGCCCATGCCGATGCCCGCTTGGTGCTGTGGAACGGCGAGGCGGCGCCCGTCAGCGCCGTCGAGGCGGCGCAGGCGGTGCTGGCCGACGACCTGGCGCTCGAGCCGGTGGCCGCAGCCACGCAGCGCGTACGCCTGCGCGTCACCGATGGGCCCGGCGGCCCGGCCGTGCCCTGCAAACTGCACGTGCACGGCCAGGCGGGCGAGTATCTGGCGCCGGTGGATCGGCACCGCATGCCCAACGGCGCCTGGTTCGAGGACTATTCGGTCGATTTCAGCCACGCCTGGCGGCACTATAGCACCTACATCCCCGGCGAAACGACCATCGACCTGCCGCTGGGCACGGTGTACATCGAGATCAGCAAGGGGTTCGAGATCAGGCCGTTGCGGCTGACCCACGAGGTGACGCCCGAGACGACCGAGATCGCGATCGTGCTGGAAAAGGTGTTGCCCTGGCGGCAGCAGGGCTGGGTGACGGCCGACACGCACGTGCACTTTTTGACGCCGATGTCGGCGCTGCTCGAGGGCTCGGCCGAGGGCGTCAACGTGGTCAACCTGCTGGCCAGCCAGTGGGGCGAGCTGATGACCAACGTGGGCGACTTTGACGGGCGCAGCACCTGGGGCTCGCGCGAGATGGGGGGCGACGGCGAGCATCTGGTGCGCGTGGGCACCGAGAACCGCCAGCACGTGATGGGCCACATCTCGCTGCTGGGCTATGAGGGCAGCATCATCGCGCCCATGACCACCGGCGGCGTCGACGAGTCGGCCCTGGGCGACCCCATCGGCACGCTGCTGACCGAGTGGGCGCGCCAGTGCCGCGAGCAGGGCGGCCTGGTGGTGCTGCCGCACTTTCCGCATCCGCGTATGGAGAACGCCGCCACCATCGTCGAGGGGCTGGTGGACGGCGTCGAGATGACCTCGTGGGGCGACCTGTACAGCGGCATCAACCCCTACTCGCTGTCAGACTGGTACCGCTACCTCAACAACGGCTATCTGGTGGCGGCGGTGGGCGGCACCGACAAGATGAGCGCCACCACTGCGGTGGGCACGGTGCGCACCTATGCGCGGCTGCTGCCCGGCGAGCCGTTCACCTACGCCGCCTGGATGGAGGCGGTGCGCCGCGCCGAGACGTTTGTCACCTACGGGCCGCTGCTCGACCTGTCGGTGGACGGCCAGCGCATGGGCAGGCGCATCGCACTGGGGGCGCGCGGCGGCACGGTGGACGTGGCGTGGCAGGTGGCCAGCGTGACGGTGCCCATGTCGCGGGTGGAGCTGGTGGTCAACGGCGAGATCCGCGAGAGCGTGGCGGTGGACGCCTGGCGCGCGGCGGGCTCCTGGTCGCTCAAAGTCGACCGCTCGTCGTGGGCGGCGCTGCTGGTGCGCGGCCACTATGCCGACCGCCCCGAGATCGTGGCGGCGCACTCGTCGCCGGTGATGCTCGAGGTCGAGGGCAGCGCCTTTTACGCGGCGGCCGACGCCGTGACCATCCTGGAGCAGATCGAGGGGGCGCTGGCCTACCTCGACACGGTGGGCACGCGCGCCGAGGATCGCGTCTACAAGCGGCTGCGGCTGGTGCTCGAGGGCGCGCATCGACGGTTGCACAACCGTATGCACGCGCAGGGGCACTATCACGAGCACACGCCCGGCGAAGACCACGCCGCGCATCACTAGCGCTGGGTGGCGGCTAGGGTGAGGCGTACCAGTCGGCCCGCGTGAGCGGCAGGCGGCTGGCGCCGTGGTCGGGCTTGACCAGCAGCGTCTGATAGACGTTGAGGCGGCCGCTGGTAAAGCCGTGGGCCGAGCCCGACATGAACAGGCGCCAGACGCGGTAGGTGGGCTCGTCGACATGGCGCAGCGCCTCATCGTGCTGGGCCACGAGGGCGCGCACCCAGTGGCGCAGCGTGAGGGCATAGTGCTCGCGCAGGCTCTCGACGTCGCGCACCTCAAAGCCGACCCGCTCGGCGGCGCGCAGCGTCACGTGGATGGGCGCCAGCTCGCCATCGGGAAAGACGTAGGTGTTCGAGAAGGTGCGCCCGCGCGCGGGCCGGTCGCTGCCGCGCAGGGCGATGCCGTGGTTGAGGAACACCCCACCGGGCTTGAGCAGGCGCCAGGCGCGCCCGAAATAGTCGTGCAGGCGGGCCTCGCCCACATGCTCGAACATGCCCACGCTGACCAGGGCGTCGTAAGCCTCGCGGTCGTGCACCTGGCGATAGTCGCGCAGCAGGGCGCGGCAGCGGCCGTCGAGGCCGGCGGCGCGGATGCGCTCGCTGGCCAGGTCGACCTGCGGCTGGCTGAGGGTGATGCCGGTGGCGTCGACGCCATAGGCCTGGGCGGCGTGGAGCAGCAGCCCGCCCCAGCCACAGCCGAGATCGAGCAGCGACTGGCCGGCCTGCAGCCGCAGCTTGCGGCAGAGATAGTCGAGCTTGCGCTGCTGGGCGGTGGCCAGGTCTTCGTCGGGCCGCGCAAAGTAGGCGCAGGAGTAGACCATCTGCGGATCGAGCCACAGCCGGTAAAAGTCGCTGGAGACGTCATAGTGGTAGGTCACCGCGCTGCGGTCGCGCCGCTGGCTGTGCTTGCGGCCCGACACGCGCGCCGGGCCGCGTTGGCCGGCCGTCAGCGCGCTGAGCGCCGCGGCGCGTCGGCTCTCGGCGGGCAGTTGGCGCAGCAGGCTCAACAGGCGCAGGCGCTCGCGCCACGAGGGCGGCCGCTGCACCAGGGCCTCGACCGCGCCATAGACGGCCTCGAGGTCGCCGGCGATGTCGATGTCGTCATAGAGGTAGGCCTCGCCCAGCGAAACCTCGTCGCCGGGCGCGAACATGGCCCGCAGCGCGCCGGGGTGCTTCAGCAACAGCGTTGCCGGCCGCGGAGCGGGATCGGGCCAGTAGGCGCCGTCCCACAGGCGGACGTGGATGGCATCGGTGGCACGGCCCAGCAGGGCCTGCAAGACGTCGCGGGTGATGTCGCTGGCCGAGCGTGGTGTGGGCATGGCGCTGTACCCCCCCTGGCGAGACCGCGTGGCGTCGGGTTGACAGGCTGATTATGGCGCCACAGGGCCAGGGGATGCAAGGGGCGCCCGTGAGGGCTCAGGTGATGAGCAGGGTGATGCCGACGAGCAGGGGGCCAACGAGGGCGGCCACGCACAGCCCTCGCTCGGCGGAGGCGGGTGCGAACGCGTCGGCGGCCAGCAGCAGCGCAGCGAGCACGGCCAGGCCGAGGAGCGCGCAGGCGAGCAGGCGCCGACTGCTCGGGTTCGCCTCCGCAGGTCGAGCCCTGCGGGGCCGGCGAGCCCGCTGCGCGTGCGGATGGTGGGGCTCTGCGGGGCGCGGGCGTGGCCTAGCGCCCGGCGATGGCGCCGGGTCGCGCGAGGGCGCGGTGCTGGCGCGTGACGCGCTGTGCGGGCGGGCCGGCTCGGCCTGCGGGCGCGCCTGCTGGCGAGCGCCGGCCGTGGCGCGCGGCCTGGGCGCGACGATGGCGGCGATGCGCGCATAGAGCAGCGACCCGCCCTCTGCCACGCCCTGCACCACCCAGCCCTGCTGCGCGTTGGGGGGCAGCCGCCAGGTGACCGGGCGGGCGCAGTCGCTGCAGGGCACGCGCCGCTCGGAACTGGCCGGGCCACTGCGCCGGCGCGGCTCAAACTGCCCGCCTGCGGGCATCCAGCCCGTGCCGCCGCAACGGGAGCAGGCGCTGTGGCGGTGTATGGTAGTGCGCAGGCTGCGCTGGGCCAGCGAGGGTTGGTCGACGGTGATCTCGGGCAGTTTGCGCGTCTCGGCCTCGACCACCTGGGTGAACGCCTGCGCGATCTTGCGCAGGCCGTTGGGCGTGCGGGCCGGGGCGATCAGCGCATCGAAGGTGCGCACGCCCACGACGCGCAGCACGGCCTGACCGTACTGCTGCAGGGCGCGCCGCCAGGCCGCGATGACGGCGCGCTCGGCCGCCCACCAGTCGTCCACCTCGCGGCGCAGCGCCTCGGCGCGCTCATCCAGCCCAACACCGGGGTGATCGGCGTTCCACAAAGCCTGCCACACGCGGGCAGCGTGAAAGCGCTCCATGGTGCCGCCGGGGTCGCGCCAGCCGGCCACCTGCAGCATGGCATCGCGGGCCTGGCGCGTGGCGTCATAGGCCTGGCGATGGCGCGTGAGCGCATCGTGGAGCTGCACCCAGCGGGCGTCGAGCTCGGGACAGGCGCCACGGCGGTCGATGACGGCCAGCAGGACGGCCTTGCCGGTGGCGTCGGGCGAGAGGCCCAGCGCCTCGTAATAGTCGCCGCGCTCGACCAGCGCCTCGAGGGCGTTACGAGCCGAGGCTACGTTGCGTTCGTCGGCTGTCATGGCCGCCTCCGCGCTACTCTAGGCCATCGTCGGCGCGCAGGTGCGCCGTCCGCAGAAAGGCCTGGATCCTGTGGTGCTCGTCGGGCGGCAGCAGCCCAGCCCGCGCGCTTTGCAGCAGCGCCTCTTGCAGTGCGTGGGCTGCGCCGGCAAAGACGGTGTGCTGCGCGTCGCCATCGGGCAGCTCTGCGAGGGTGTCGCGCAGGCGGTCGATGGCGCCGTGCAGCTCGTGGCTGCGATTGATGCGCACGGCGTCGCGCCAGGGGCCATCGGTCAGCGCGATGAGCAACTCGGCGGCAGCGCGCACGGCCTCGACCTGGTCTGCCGGCACTGGCCTGGGCGGACGCGGGGCGCGCGGCGCAGCAGGCTGGGAGCGTGCGGCATCCTCAGCGAGCAGCCTGCGCACCTCCTCACCCATGGGCGTTTGCCAGAATTCGTCCGTACCGTCGACGTCAAGTGGCACATCGGCCCGCTCCTCGTAGGCGGGGATGTCCTCGAGGGTGTCCATGGGCTCGCCAGAGAGCTGGCCGATGCCGGTCAGGTGGAGCGGCGCCGTGTGCAGAACGAGATCGACGACGGTGGCGCTGACGACGCCATCGGCATCGGCGCTCAGCCAGGCCGCAACCGAGGCGCGCCCTTCGCCGTCGACCGCCGGGTAAAAGAGATAGCTGCTCACCAGCCTGAGCCGACCCTGGGGGCCGTCTTCGCGGACCAGCAGCGCGATGGGCGCCGGACGGCCGGGCGCACCGCGCATGGTCAGCACCAGCGGCTTGCTCGTCGAGGGGGCGTTGAGGCCGCGCCGGAGCATGATCGCGCCTCGGCAGGCGGCCTCGCCGATCTGGTAGCCCAGGCCATAGTCGAACGGGAGCTGTACGCCGGGCAGGTCCACCAGGCCACTGGCGTAGAGGGCTGCGCCGCGGGCGACGGTGGTCATGGGGTCGACGGCAAAGCCCTGTGCGTCGATCTGGGCCAGAGCGGCGCAGACGCGCTCGTTGCCCGCCATGACGTCGGCGATCACCTGGCGGACGCAGGGCATGTGCATGGGCCCGCCCACCAGCAAGACATGGTCGATCTCGGCAGGCTTCACGTGGGCGTCGCGTAGAGCCCACTCGAGCTGCGCGCGAAAGTTCGCCAGCAGGGGCGCCAGCGCCTCGTCGAGCACCACCCAGGGGCCGCCTTGCGGGGGCACGTCGGCGCGGGTGCGCGCGAGGTGGATGCGCAGAGAGCGCCCCCGATAGGGCGCGTCCTCGGTGGCGGTGGGCAGCGTCGAGAGCGTGATCTTGGCGCGCTCGACGGCCTCGCGCAGCCGCAACGCCTCATCGAGCTGTTGGGCATCGGTTTCGGTGGCGAGCGGCCGGCCGTCGACCAGGCGGCCGATCACCGCATCGTCCAGTCCATAGGCGGCGACGACGGCCTTGAGCAGGGCATCGTCCATGTCGATGCCCCCGAGCTGCGTGTGGCCAGAGGCAGGGTGGGCGGGGGTCAGGCGGCGGCGGTCCTGCTCGTCGGTGCTGCCCATGAGGACGATATCGAGCGTGCCGGCGCCCCAGTCGATGGCCATGATCAAGGGCCTGCTGGTGAGATCGAGCCGCTGCCCGTAGGCCAGCGCAGCAGCGATCGGCTCGGGGATGAGCTCGACCTCGGCAAAGCCGGCGTCGAGCGCGGCCTGCCGCGTCTGCAGGATCATCTCGCTCTCAAAGTAGGCGGGGTGGGTGATGACGGCCCGTCGCACGGCGCCCCTGAGCTGCGGGTGCAAGTTCGATTCGACGTCTTGCTTGATGCGCGACAGCAAGAGGCGCGCCATGTCGGCCGGCGTATAGTCGCGGTCGCCCAGGGGAATGGCGATGCCGCCGTCAGAGCGTTGGGCGATGCGGTAGAGAAACCGCTTGCGATCGGCGGCGGTTTCGCGGTAGGACCGGCCGATGAGGCGCTTGAACCCCCAGACGACCTGGCGAGAGCCGCCCCGCTCGACGCGCCTGGCCTCCTGCCCAAAGGCGCACAGCTCGCCGCGCAAGTCGAACCGCAGGAACGAGGGCACGACGTCGCCCTGCGGGGTGCTGCCCCAGGTGGCGGGCAGCACGTACACCTGCTCTGCCGAGGCGGCATAGGCGACGGCCGAGTTGTAGGTGCCCAGGTCGATTCCGATGGCGATCTCTGACATCTGGCGCCTCCTTGAGAGAGCGTGGCGCTAGCCGGCGATCGAGCGGCATGCTAGGGCCGGCATGGTGGGGGGATACTCGCGGTCGATGAGGTGCAGTTGTTTGCGGATGATGCCCCGCATCTCGAGGGCGGGGAGGAGGCAGTAGGACTGGCGTCGGGATGCCCTGGCAGAGCGTCGTCGCGGGCACTCGCCCGCTCGAACGGCCGCTGGCCGCCGAGTAGGCGTCAGGGCCGACCTGCTGCTGGGGACGTTGCCACGTCTGTCGCACGAACAACCTCCATGAAGAGGCACCTTAGGACGCATTACAGTCGGCCGGCGAGCATAAAGCAACTATTTTTCCACATAGGCTTACGCTATAGTAGCCTTAGCGCATTGCATCGGCTTGACGGGCCGACGCAGTGCAGACCGGCCCGTAGGCCATGTGAATAGTATCTGTACGTACCAGTCTAGGGGTAAAGGACGTCAGGAGCAGTCGCACGAGAGAAGGAATGAGCGCACCGCCAGCGGGCCAGCCTGCCGGCGGCGCACTACACTCAGCCCGAATTCGTCCCCCGCGCCTTCAGCCGCTCACTCTTCGCCCGCAGGCCTGGCCGCGAACTCGAGGCGGATGACCGCGTGCTCGGCGGCCAGGTAGCGCAGCAGCGCATCGATGAACAGGATCGTGCCGGCCAGCTCGAGGCTCTCTTCGACCGTGGTGATCAGGCTGTAGGTGAGGTTCCAGGTGCCCACCGCCTCGGCGTAGCGGCCCCCCACCATCTCGACGCCGATGGCGCCCGCCACATACAGGATGGCGCTGGCGACAAAGCGCACGCGGATGGGCCGGTCGAGGCGCATCAAAAAGCGCCAGTAGCCCACGGCCAGCAGCATGACAATGATGGCGCCCGGGATGACCCAGGCAAAGTGCAGGTAGCCCATCGTCTCCCAGCCCAAGAGCCGACGTAGCGGTTCAGAGGCCTTTTCGTGCAGGGCGAGGAACTCGTCGCTGCCGATGGCGGCCATGCCCAGCGACAGCAGCGTCCAACGCCGCACGTGGCGCCCGCCCGCCTGCCGCTCGAGCACGGCGATGACCGCCAGCAGCGTCGCCGCCAGCAGCAACACCAGCACCGCAAAGAGCGTGGGCACATTCATCTCGAAATCGACGTTGAACAGGCCCACGATGCCCCACGGGCTCTCGCGCGGGGTGAGGTACAGGTAGAGCTGCCCGGCCACGCTGAGCGTGACCAGCAGCACCGCCGCCGCCGACAGGACGCGCGTGACGCTCCGCGGCGTCAGCCTGATGCAACGCTGGTGCAAAGCGGTGTTCTCCTTTGGTAACGCAGGTGTCGGCGACTGTTCGTCGCCGACACCCACCAGAATGGGGCCGCAGGGGGGCCTGCAGGCTATTTCCGCGGGCCATAGTGCCCGCCGCCCAGGATAGCGCGCACCTCGGCGGCGCTGGTGGCGGCGCGCAGTTTAGCCATGTGCTCGGCTTCCTGGTCGCGCAGGCGCGTGACGCGGTCGAGCACCTCGGCCAGATACTCGGCGGGAAACTTGACCGCGCCGTTCTCGTCCATGTGGATGATCTCGCCGGGGGCCACGTCCATGCCCGCCACACTCACGGGCACATTGATGGCGTGGATGGCCATATCGCCGTGGCCGGCGCACACCCCCGAGGTCAGGTATTGAAAGCCCATGCTGCGGATCTCGTCGATGTCGCGCGAGGGGCCGTTGCTGATGCCGCCGACGCAGCCGGCCATCTGCATGGCCGTGGTCATGTTGCCGCCCGACAGACCCACCTTGTTGGCGATCTCGGGGGGAAAGCGCTGCTCGAACACAAAGATGGTCGGCTGCGGCGAGGCCTCCATGGCGCCGATGACATCGGCAAAGGAGAGCCGGCTGTAGTTGGGGTCGGGCAGGCCGTACACGCAGGTGACGGCATAGCCCACCACCGGCCCCAGCGCGGGATACCAGCAGCGCAGGCTGGCGTCGGTGTACCAGTTCTGGCTCCACGGGTTGTAGAGGCCCAGGCAGAGAGGGTTCTTGGGATAGGTGGCCACCACGTTGGTGATGGACGGCGTGTCGAACGCCTTGAGGGCCTTGAGCATGTCGCTGTCGCTCGCCATAGTGCCTCCTGGTGGGTGACGGGCCGCGCGCGAGCGCGCTAGGCCCAGGTGAACATCACCTTGCCCGTCTCGCGCGTGGCAAAGGTGTCAAAGGCGCGTTGAGCCTCGTCGAGAGCGAAACGATGGGTGACCAGCTCGTCAAAGCGCAGCCCCATGCGCAGCATAAAGCGCACCAGCGCGTAATAGTCCTGCGCGGTGAACATGTTCGAGCCGGTAACCCAGCGCTCGCCGAGCATCGGCCCGAGGGTGGCGTTGCGGGCGTTGCCGCCCCACCCCACATACACCAGGCGCGCGTGATAGGGCGTGCAGGGCAGCACGTCGATGCGGGCCTGGTCGTGGCCCGAGGTCTCGATGACCACGTCGGCGCCCTGGTCGTCGATGGTCTGCACCTGCTCGGCCAGGGGCGCGGCCGTGGGGTCGAGCCCAAAGCGGGCGCCGTGGTGCAGCGCCAGGTCGCGACGGTAGGCCACCGGGTCGGCGCCGATGACGATGCCGCCCATGGCGCTGGCCAGTTTGACGGCGCACAGGCCCACCGGCCCCAGCCCCGAGACCAGCACCACCTCGCCCGCGCGCAGGTCGGCGCGGCGCAGCGCATGGTAGGCGGTGCCGCCGGCGCAGGCGATGATGGCGCCATCCTCAAAGCTGAGCGCATCGGGCAGGCGCAGGCAGACGTTCTGGTCGACCAGCAGATAGTCGGCGTCGGCGCCATGCACCTTGAGCGAGGCCAGGCGATAGCCGGGGCCGATGGTGGTGCAGTTGAAAAACTCGCCACGCGCGCAGGCCTCGCAGTGGTTGCACGCCGGGGCGTGATACACCGACACGCGGTCGCCCACCGCCACCATCGAGACGGCCTCGCCCACCTGTACCACCACCCCGCTCGGCTCGTGGCCGCGGATGATGGGCGCGTCGGCCCAGTAGGCGGGCGGGTTGCGAAAGGGATGCATGTCGCTGCCGCACAGGCCCGCAGCGCGCATCGCGACCAACACCTGCGTGCCCGTGGGCTGCGGCCGCGGGAACTGGCGCACTTTGACGCGGCCGTCGCCCACAAACACCACCCCGCGCATCATGTCCATCGCGCCAACTCCTATGCGGGCGCCTAGCTGTGCGACAGCATGTCGCGCAGGCGGGCGCCGTTCTCTTGCCAAAAGCGCCGCAGCACGCTGACATCGTTGCCGATGCGGAAATGCTTGACGCCCAGGTTGAGATAGTATTCGACGCCGTCGAGGCTCTCGAGCTCGATGCGCGGCGCCACGCCGTGCCTTAGCGAGGTCTCGATGACAAAGCGCTCGGCCTCTTTGACGGCGGGGTTGCTGCGCTGCAGGCCAGAGCTCATCGTATAGTCCGACGGCCCCCACTGCACCATGTCGACGCCGGGCACCGCGAGCACGTTCTGCAGGTCATCGACCAGGCACTTTTTCTCGACCATGATGGCCACCACCACGTCGCGCAGGGCCTGCGAGTATTCGGCGTGGCCGGTGCTCTGGTAGCCAAAGCGACGGCCGGCGGCGCCATGCAGGCCGCCGTCCTCGGGCGTGTCGGGCCGGCAGACGCGCACGCAATGCTCGACCTCGGCCTTGGTGCGCACGTCGACGAACAGGATCGACTGAAAGCCCGAGCCGATGGCGCGCTGCGCCAGCCACAGGCGGGGGTCCTGGTCGAGCTTGATCATCGTGCCCAGGCCGTAGAGCTCGGCCGAGCGGCAAAAGTTGTCCATGCCCTGCATGTCAAAGGGGGCGTACTCGGCGGCGAACTCGATATAGTCATAGAGACCCAGGGCGCCGACGAACTCGACCAGGTCGGGCCAGAGGGTGTTGACGCGCACGCACAGGCTGGGCTTGTCCTCGTTGAGCAGTTGACGGAGTTTGTTCGGTCGGATCATGCGGGGTGCCTCCTGCAATAGGGCTGGTGGCGCTGCGACGCCGGGGCGTCAGGACGCCGGCCGTAGCATAGCCGCAATCGCGTCTGGAGCGCAAACCGGGCGCCTGCCCCTGGCCAAGCGGGGCCGGTTGCGGTAGAGTGCAGTCGACCGGTATGGCGCCCTGGCCTGTTGAAGGCCAAAGGAGAGCGATGAGCATTGCGACGCTGACGGCGGTGGCTCGCATCCTCAAGGCAGAGGGGGTCGAGTGGGTGAGCACCTTTCCGGTCTGCCATGTGAACAACGCTCTGGCCGCCGAGGGCCTGCAGCTGGTGATGATGCGCGACGAGCGCTATGCCGTGGCCGTGGCCGATGCCTTTGGGCGGGTGACGGCCGGGCAGAGGCCCGGCGTGTGCACCGTGATGGGCGGCACCAACCCCGCCGGCGTGCAGATGGCCTATGGCGCGCTGGCGCAGGCCTATGAGGACTCGTCGCCGCTGCTGTGCCTGGCCGAGGGCATGGCCCCGGGCGACCCCGCCACGCCGCGCTATGAGCTGGAGCGCAGCCTGGCCACGGTGACCAAGTGGGTGGGCCAGATCAGCGCGCCCGAGCAAACGCCGCAGGTGCTGCGCCGGGCGTTCCACCTGCTGCGCAACGGGCGGCCGGGGCCGGTGGCGGTGACCATCTTGCGCGGGCTGGGCGAATATGACGAGGCGCAACACCCCTATGCGCCGGCGCCGCGTGTGCGCTCGGCGCCCGACCCCGCCGACGTGAGGGCGGCCGTGACGGCGCTGCGGGGCGCGCGGGCGCCGCTGCTGTACGCGGGCGAGGGCGTGCTCTATGCCGGCGCCGTGGACGCGCTGCGGGCCCTGGCCGAGGCCGCCGCGCTGCCGGTGCTGACCACGCTCAAGGGCAAGAGCGCCTTCGCCGAACACCACCCGCTGTCGCTGGGCGTGCGGGGCGAGGCCGCCATCGCCTATCTGCGGCGCTGCGACGTGCTGCTGGCCGTGGGCACCAGCCTGTCGCGCGGGCATTTCAGGCACACCATCCCCGCGGCGGCGCGCAAGGTGATCATCCACGCCACCAACGACCCGGGCGACCTGAACCGCACCTATGCCGCCAGCCAGGCCCTGCTGGGCGATGCACGCCTCACCCTCGAGGCGCTGGCCGCCGAGCTGGCGCGCCAGGGCGGCCCTGGCGCCTGGCAGGCCGCCAGCGGGCAGGTCGCGGGCGACCGCGAGGCGGCCCTGGCGCCCTATAGCGCGCTATTCGACGCGGCCGAGACGCCCATCAACCCCTACCGGGTGTATGGCGAGCTGATGCGCCTGCTCGACCCGCAGGCGTCGTTCGTCAGCGGCGACTCGGGCAGCACGCGCGACCAGTTGAGCACGGTGTACCGCGCTGGCGCGCCGCGCAGCTTTTTGGGGTGGGGCAACGTGTCGACGCTGGGCTTTAGCCTGGCGGCGGCGGTGGGGGCGCGGCTGGCGCACCCCACCTGGCCCTGCGTGGCCGTGGCGGGCGATGCGGGCGTAGGCTATATGGCGGGCAACCTGGAGCCGCTGGTGCGCTGCCGGCTGGGCGTGACCATCGTGCACATCAACAACGGCGGCTTTGCGGGCTATGGGCCGGGGTTCTGGGGGCCGGGGCACGACCCCTACACCTGCGCGGTGCTCGACCACACGGTGGCGCACTGGGCCGACGCGGCCGCTAGCCTGGGGCTGCACGCCGAGCGCGTGCTGGCGCCCGACCACATCGCGCCGGCGCTGCAGCGCGCGCTGGCAGCCAACGCCGAGGGGCAGCCGGCGTTTCTAGAGATCATCTGCAGCCAGTATCCGGTGTTCGGCGCCTGGGCCACAGCAGAGTAGCGGCTGGGCGAACATGCGGGGCGACGCCGCGTTGGCGCCGCCCCGGCGTGTGAGCGCTGTCAGCCAGTGTAGCCGTTCCACCAGGCGCGCTCGCCAAAGGGGCGCTTTTCGCGGGGCTGGCCGGGCGCCTCGGGCACCCCCAGCGGAATGAGCACCTGCACCACCAGGCTAGCGGGCAGGCCCAACAGCCGCGCCACGGCCGCCTGGGCGCCCTCGGCGCGCTTCCAGCCTTCCATCCACAGGGCGGCATAGCCCAGGCCGGTGAGCGCCAGCATGACGTTCTGCACGGCAGCGCCATAGTTGACGGCCGAAAAGTCGGCGCGCTCTGATTGCGGATCGTGCCGGTCAAAGCAGGTGACGATGACCGCCCGGGCGGTCGACAGGGGCACGCTGTTGGGCACGATCTCGGCCAGGCGCTCGAGCCTGGCGGGGTCGTCGATGATCACGAACGAGGTGGTCTGCGAGTTGCCGGCCGACGGCGCGGCCAGCCCGGCGCGCACGATGCGCTCCAGGTCGCTGCGCGGCACAGAGACGTTCTGAAAGGCTCCACGGTAGCTGTAACGCTTGGCGATGGCATCGATGACATCCATGGCAGGCTCCTTTCGCAGGCAGGCGCACGGGCATGCTCGCCGGCGTCGCAATGACGCCTACAGGATAGGCGCTCGCCGCCGCCGCCGCAAGCCCATCGCCGCCCCACCCTGCAACGGCGCCGCGGCTCGGCGCATCAGACCCGCACGGGGCGCGTTGCGACTGTGCAGACGGCGCCTCGAAATTGCACGGCGACTGGGGCCGGCCTACAATCGCTGCGAGCTGGCCCGGGGGCGGCGCACGGCACGGCGAGGGGAGGCGGCTTGATCCAGGTTGAGGGGCTGACCAAGCGATATGGCGACAAGCTGGCGCTCGACGATGTGAGCTTTGGCGTCGAGGCCGGCGAGGTGCTGGGCCTGCTGGGGTTGAACGGCGCCGGCAAATCGACGGTGATGAACATCCTCACCGGGTACATCAGCGCCACCAGCGGCGTGGTGGCCATCGACGGGCACGACGTGGCCCGCGAGCCGATGGCGGCCAGGCGCGTGATCGGCTATCTGCCCGAGCAGTTGGCCTTTTACAGCGACATGCGGGTGCGCGAGTATCTGGAATTCGTGTGCGACCTCAAGCAGGTCAAGGTGGGGCGCCGGGCGCACCTGGGCGAGATCTGCGAGCGAGTGGGCATCGACCACGTCACGGCGCGGCTCATCCGCAACCTCTCCAAGGGCTATCGCCAGCGACTGGGGCTGGCTCAGGCGTTGATCGGCAACCCCAAGGTGCTGCTGCTCGACGAGCCCACCTCGGCCCTCGATCCTTCGCAGATCGTCGAGATCCGGGCGCTGATCAGCGAGATCGGCCAAAAGAGCACGGTAATCATCTCGTCGCACGTGCTCTCAGAGATACAGGCCATCTGCGCGCGGGTGCTGGTGTTGCACAATGGCCGGGTGGTGGCCGACGACTCGCCCGAGCGCCTGGGCCGGGCGCTGGAGCCCACGCACCGCATTCAGGCGCGCATTCAGGGCGCGCCCCAGCAGGTGGCGGCGGCCCTGGCCGGGGCGCCGGCCATCGGGCGGGTGAGCGTGCTGGCCGAAAGGGAGCCGGGCGCGTACGACTATATGATCGAGAGCGCCGAGGGGCAGGACATTCGCGCCGAGCTGTTTCGCGCCCTGGCGCGGGCCGACCTGCCGCTGCTGGGCACGCACGGCGAGGAGAGCTCGCTCGAGCAGGTGTTCTTGCGGCTGGTGGGCGGGCTGGGCTAGGCGATGCTGAGGGGGTAAAGCTGGATGCTGGCCATACTCAAGCGCGAGTTCCGAGCGTACTTTCAGGCGCCGCTCGGCTATGTGATCATCGCGGCCGTCTGGTTCTTTTCCGGGTTCTACTTTTTCACATACAACCTGTATGGCAACACCACCAACCTGAGCATGCTGTTCACGCTGCTGTTTCCGGTGGTGCTGTTTGTGGCGCCGGTGCTGACGATGCGCCTGCTCAGCGAGGACAAGCGGCTCAAGATCGACCAGTTGTTGCTGACGGCTCCGGTGTCGCGGGCGAGCATTGTGCTGGGCAAGTATGTGGCCGCGCTGCTGGTGTTTGTGCTGGCCATCGCGGCCACGCTGGTTGCGGCGCTGGTGCTCTCGGCGCTGGGCACGCCGCACTGGCCGACCGTCCTGGGCCACTTTATCGGGCTGCTGTTGCTGGGGTCGGCGCTGATCGCCATCTGCCTGTTCCTCTCGTCGTTGACCGAGAGCCAGGTCATTGCCGCCGTGGCCGGGTTTGTGGTCAGCCTGTTCTTGATGGTGATCGACGCGCTGGCGCTGGTGGTGGATAGCCCCTTCTTGCGAACCCTGTTCCGGCAGCTCTCGTTCAACGGCCGCTATGGGGCCTTTACGCTGGGGGTGATCGAGCTGCCCAACGTGGTGTTCTTCTTGAGCATCGACGCCCTGTTTCTGCTTTTGGCGGTGGCCGTGCTAGACAAGGACCGTTGGAGCTAAGAGGTGCCGATGGAGCCATCGAAGGCCGCGAGGCAAAGAGACCGGGCGCCAGGGCCCGCGGGCGCGCAGGGCAGGCAGCGCCGGGCGCTGTTCATCGTGTTGCTCGGCCTGCTGGTGGCCGCCGTGGTGCTGGCGAATGTGGTGGCGCAGCAACTGGCGGGCCGCCTGGACCTCTCCTTCGACCTGACCGCCAACAGCGCCTTTGAGCCGGGCCCAGAGACCCGCGCACTGCTGCAGGGCCTGGATCGCGACGTCGAGATCTATGTGCTGGCCAGCCAGGACGCCTTTCAGGGCTCGGTCTATCTGCAGCAGGCGCAGCGCATGCTCGCTCAATACCCGCGCCTGGCGCCGCGCGTCAAGCTCACCTATGTGGACTATGTGCTCGATCCCAGCTTTGCGTCGCGCTACCCCGACCTGACGCTGAGCGAGGGCAGCGTGCTGGTGGTCTGCGGCGAGCGCACCAGGCTGCTGCAACTGTCAGAGCTGTTCAACTATAGCCAGAACGAGGCTGGCGGCATGACGGTGCTCTCGTCGCGGGCCGAAGAGGCGGTGACGGGGGCCATTCTGTACGTCATCAGCGACGAGCAGACGGGCGTGGCTCTGCTCACGGGCAACGGCATGGCAAACATGCCCGCGCTAACCGACCTGTTGACGGCGAACAACTATGCGGTGAGCCAGGTGAACCTGACCACCGTTGCGCTGGACGACCGCTACGACCTGGCGCTGCTGCTGGCGCCGCAGATCGACCTCTCAGAGGACGCCCTCAAGAAGCTGGACGCCTTTTTGTACAACGGTGGCGCCTATGGCAAGACGCTGGTCTACACGGCCGATGTGACCCAGCCCGAGCTGCCCAACGTGGAGGCGTTTCTGCGCGAATGGGGCATCGCCATGAGCGCCGGTGCGGTGTTCGAGACGGCCGCCGAGCGCACCTACCAGTACCAGCCCTATTATCCGACGGCGGCCTATGTCGACGAGACCTACCGCGACAAGCTGATCGATCGCAACGCGCCGGTGCTGATGCCGCTCTCGCGGCCGATGGGGCTGCTCTTTGAGTCGCGCGACAGGGTGTATAACGAGCTGCTGCTGCAGTTTGCCGAGACGAGCGGCGTGCGCCCGGCCAGCGCCGTGGAGGGGTTCAAAGTGGAGCAGGCCGAGCGTTGGGGGCCCATGCCGGCGCTGGTGCTGTCGAGCAAGCGCATCTATGGGACCAGCGGCCTGGTCGAGGGCCGCTCGAACCTGGTGGTCTCGACCTCTACGGCCATGCTGGACGCCTTTTCGATGCAGAACACGTCGCTGGCCAACAGCGCCTACCTGCTGAACCTGTTCGGCGGACTGTGCGAGCGCCACGAGACGGTCACCATCGCGCCCAAGTCGCTGGCGGGCGACAGGCTGGCCATCAGCACGGCGCAGGCCAGCACGCTGGGGGCGGTGCTGGCGGGCGCGTTGCCGCTGGGCATCTTGCTGGCGGGCGTGGTCGTCTGGCTGGCGAGAAGGTACCAGTAGCATGAGCAGAGAGGTCAGGCTGGTGTTGGCGGCCGCCGCGGTGGTGGCGGCGCTGGCGCTGGCTGCGTTGCTGCTATGGCGCAACCCGCCGCAGGAGCCCGAGGTCGCCATCACGTTCAGAGCGGGCGCGCTGTCCGATCTCTCGCGGGTGACGGTGGAGAACGCCCAGGGCGTGTTCGAGATCGTGCGCTCGGGCGAGGGGTTTGTGGCGGGCGACATGGCGGCCGAGTTGGTGGATGTGCAAGAGCTCGGCGCCCTGCTGAACGGCTGCGCGCAGGTGCAGGCAGAGCGCCTGGTGGAGGCCGAGCCGCGCGATCTGGCGCTCTATGGGCTGGCGGCGCCGGCCGCGCGCGTCGAGATCGACTATACGGATCAGAGCGAGCTGGACCTGCGGCTGGGCGCTCAGGAGCCGGTCTCGGGCGGCTGCTATGCGCAGGTGGGCGACGGGCCGGCGGTGTATCTGCTGGCGGCCGAGCGCTGCGCGGGCTTCTTGCAGCCGGCCAAGGCCTACGTCGACGACCAGGTGACGCCCGAGCTGGCGCTGTCATCGCCGCTGTCGGCGCTGCTCAACGTGACCTTTGAGGGCGGCAGGTTGGCCCAGCCGGTGACGGTCGAGGCGGTGGCGACGGGCGACCCCGCTGTGACGCGGGCGGCGCTCTCTTTTGGCGTGCCCACGCACATCGTGCGGGGCCGCGGCGTCTATGAGCTCGACCAGACCTATGGCGTAGAGATGCTGGGCTCGCTGCTGGGCATCACCGCCACCGACGTGGTGGGCTATGGCCTCAGCCAGCAAGAGATCGACGCCTTTGGCTTTGCGCGGCCCACCATGCGGGTGGGCTTTGACCTCAAGAACGGCCTGGACGCCGAGGTGGCGCACTATGAGCTGGCCGTGCTGGTCAAGGGCGAGGCCAGTTACTTGACCTGCAACGACAACGGCGTTATCTACCTTGTGCCTGCGCCGCGCTTTTTGCAGCTCGAGTATGACCGGCTGCCGGTGCGCTGGTTCTTGTCGCCGCTGCTGATCGACGTGAGCGCGGTGGAGGTGCGCACGCCCGACCAGCATCTGGAGTGCGTCATCACCGGCAAGACCAACGCTGAAAAGCAGGCCACCTGCAACGGCCAGCCGTTGGATATCGAGCGCTTTCGCGTGCTCTATGGCCTGCTGACGAGCGCCGCCCACGACGGGCGGCTGCTGCAAAACGCGGCGCCGAGCGGCGCGCCGTTGCTGCAGGTGACCTATCGCTATCTGGATGAGGGCAAGGCGCCCGACACGATGACGCTGTATCGTGGGGATGCGCGCCGTGTCTATGTCGATGTCAACGGCGTGACCGAGCTCGCCATGCGCGAGATGTACGCGGTGCGGGTGCAAGAGGCGCTGGGGCGCCTGTGGAGCGAGGAGCCGATCGAGATCGACTGGTGATGCCCCCGCGGGGCGGCCCCAGGCGGCGCGCGAGGTGGCGGCCGTTAAGAATCTGACCCTTTTACTTTGCGTCGTACAGACTCGTGGCGTACAATCGCGCCAGACGTGGCAAGGGAGGCACAGACAATGAAGATCGGACTGTACTCGATATCCTGTTCAGGCACGTGGTATAAAGACCAGCCCGCGCTGACGGTGGAAGAGTTCATCGACACCGCCAAAAAGCACGGCTATGAGGGCGTCGAGCTCGACCTGAAGCGTCCGCATGGCTCCCCCATCGACCTGACCCCCGAGCGCTGCGCAGAGATCAAGGCCTATGCCGCCAGCAAGGGGCTGCCCATCTGCGGCGCAGCGGCCAACAACAACTTTTGCTCGATCGTCCCCGAGCAGATCGAGAACGAGCTGCTGATGGTCAAGGAACAGATCCGCGTGACGCAGCAGCTTGGCGCGCCGGTGCTGCGGCTGTTTGCGGCCTGGCGAGGCATCACCTATCGCAACGGCATCGCCACCTATGAAGAGACCCATCGCGACCACACTTACTATGGCGCCGCCGACTATGAGCTGCGCCAGCAGGCGGTCAAGTGCTTTAAAGAGTGCGCCAAGTGGGCCGAGGATGCCGGGGTGGTGTTGGCGCTGCAGAACCACCAGCCCATCATCGATCTGTATACCGACATGCTCGACTTTGTCGAGTGGGTGGATTCGCCCAACTTTAAGTGCTGCCTCGACGCGCCCTGCCTGGGGTGGAACGCCACGGTGCAGGCCGACGAGTATGTCGAACAGGCCGTGCGCGACGTGGGCACTCTGCAGGTCATCTCGCACGCCAACGCCGAGTTTGTGGAGAACGAGGACGGCTCGATTGAGATGATCTCGTTCGATCCGCACGTGCAGCCGGTGTTGACCAACTATCCCGCCTTTTTCCGGGCGCTCAAGCAGATCGGCTATGATGGCTTTGTCAACTATGAATTCTGCCACATGCCCTTCCAGGGCGGGCAGGTGTTGGGCTATGCCTACATCGAAAAGCAGATCGGGCTGGCGCAGCGGTATTTCCGCCATCTGGTAGAGACCGCCTAGGGCGCGCTACGGCGCGCCGTTGGAGCGCAGCAAAGAGAACAGCGGCGGCGTGGACAGCGCGGCCGAGCAGTTGGTGCATGGCAGTAGACTGGCGGCCGGCGCTGGCTACAAGTCACGACGAGGCGTTGTATCGAGGAGGGAAAGGAGGTGTGGTTGCGGGATAGTAGAGTGTGCGGTGCGTGGTGCTCTGGAGGGCGGTCTGGACCTGCAAGGCCCGTACATCGCCGCCGCCGAAAGAGCGCCCGATTGACTCCATTTATGTCTGGCTTCCAATGGAGGAGGAAATGAAGTACCTATCGGTTTTTCTAGCCCTTTGTCTGCTGGTCGTCGCGGCCGTGGGCTGCAAGGCGCCGGCCACGACCCAGGGTGGAGGCGCCGCAAAGGGCGCCGAGGAGACCGTGCGCAAGGTCAAGTTGGCCTCGCACAACGCCGTGATCGAAGGCAACGCCTATCGCGTCCGCTATGAACAGGACATTCAGGATGCGGCCAAGGCGGCCATTGACCATGGCCTCGACGTATCGTACGCGTCTTTTGTGTCCAACTGGGACCCGGCCACCGAGTCGCAGCAGATCGAGGCCAGCATCAACGAGGGCTATGACATCATTCTGGTCAACCCCGTGGCCCCCACAGGGTTGGACCCGATCATCGACAAGGCCCTGGATGCCGGGATCGTCTACATCAACTGCGACTGCGAGTACTACTCGGACAAGATCCTGAACGTGGCCACCGACCAGTACTATCTGGGCTACAAGACGGCGAGCTATGCCGGCGAGGTGCTGGGCAAGGGCGCCAAGGTGGTCATGATCGCTGCTCTCGAGGGCAACGCGGCCAACACGCTGCGTCAGGCCGGCTTTGAGAAGGGCATCGAGGAGCAGGGTCTGGAAGTGGTGGGCACCTACAACCACGACTGGAACTCGGTCAAAGGCCAGCAAGTGATGACCGAGATCCTGAACTCGGGCCTTGAGTTCGACGGCGTCTTGATTTCACAAGGCGCAGAGAACGCGCTGGCAGCCTATGAAGCCGTGGGCGCGCCGTTGCCCAAGTTCATCGGCTTTGCCGACAGCGGCGAGTACATGCAGCGCATGCTCAAGATCAATGCCGACGAGTGCGTGCTGCCCTACATCGTCGTCTCGAACCCGCCCGGCGTCGGCGGCTCGGCCCTCAACTTTGGCCTGAACCTGCTGATGGGCAAGGAGCTGAAGGACGACGTGTACTCGGTTCCCGAGTACAACAGCATCTACTTGCCGTCCAAGGTGTGGTACACCTGCGACAATCAGGAAGACTATCGTGAGATGGCCGAGGCGATGGCGCCTGGAGACGTGATCTCTTACTGGCTGACCATCGACGAGATCGCCAAGGACTACTTCAAGTAGGCCGACCGCCTCGGACAGCCGTAGCCGGTCAGCGCCTGGTCGGCGGTGGTTGCACCGCCGACCAGGCTTCAGGTGGCCACTGCGCCTGAGGGGGGACGACCGCTGCCGGCTCTCGGCAGGCCGCTCGGATCAGGTGCTCATCAGCCAAAGGCGGCAACTCATGTATGAGATGCGCAATATCGACAAGCGGTACGACGCCGTCGTTGCCTGCCAGGAGGCGTCACTGCGCGTAGAGCCGGGCGAGATTCGCGCGTTGCTGGGCTCTAACGGCTCGGGCAAGTCGACGATGGTCAAGATCCTGGCCGGAACCGTCAAGCCCAATGGCGGCGACATCCTCATCGATGGCGAGCGCGTGGAGATTCACTCGGGCGAGGATTCGCGCCGGCTCGGCATCGCCACAGCCTTTCAAGACCTCTCGCTGATCCCCACCATGAGCGTCATGGACAACATCTTGCTGGGCAACGAGCCGATGGGCAGGCTGGCGACGATCGACCGCAGCAAGGCGCTGGAGGACGTGGTCGAGCTGCTGGAGCGCTTCCAGATCGACTGCGACCCCGGCGCGTATGTGCAGACGCTGATGCCCTCGCTGCGCAGCATGGTGGAGGTGGCCAAGGCGGTGCGCCTCAAGCCGCGGCTGCTGCTGCTCGATGAGGTGACGGCCTCTCTGCACCGCGACGAGGTGCAGATCGTGTTTGGGGTGCTGCGCGAGCTCAAAGCCAACGGCACGGCCATCGTCTATGTGACCCATCGCATGAACGAGATCTTTCAGATCTGCGACACGGCCACCATCATGCGCAGCGGCGCGACGGTGGCGCACGTCAACACCAGCGACGTGACGCTGGATGAGATCGTCTATCACATGACCGGGCAGCGGCCCGAGGCCGTTGAGGCGAGCCACACCGAGCCGTTCGCGGGCCAGCAAGAGGATCTGGTGCTCGAGGTGCAGGGGCTGGCGCTCTTTCCGACGGTGCGCGATATCTCGCTGCGGGCCTACAGGGGCGAGATCGTGGGCATCGGCGGCCTGGAGGGCCAGGGGCAGCCCGAGTTCATCCGCACGCTGCTGGGGGCCACGCACCCCGACGGCGGCGTCATCAACTATCGCGGCGAGCACGTGCACTTTCACTCGCCCGCCGACGCGGTCAATCACGACATCGGCTTTATCTCGGGCGAGCGCAACCGCGAGGCGATGTTCCATGATCGCTCGGTGGCCGAGAACATCTTTGCCGGTCGCGCGGCCAAGGGCCCGTTGTTCAGCTATGTGACGGCCAAGGCGATGCGCGACTTTAGCCGCGCGGCCGTGGAGCAATACAACATCGTGGTCGGCTCGCTCAAGCACCCGGCCAGCTCGCTGTCTGGCGGCAACCAGCAAAAGCTGGTGGTGGCCCGCTGGGTGGCCATGAACCCCACCCTGCTGTTGCTCGATGACCCCACCAAGGGCGTGGATGTACACTCGCGCCGCGAGATCCATCGCCTGCTGCAAGAGTGCGCCGCCGACGGCATGACGGTGATCATCTCATCGAGCGACAACGACGAGCTGCTCGAGATCGCCGATCGCATCTATGTCTTTTACGAAGGTCGAGTGAGCGGCATGCTGTCGGGCGCCGCCAAGACGCCGGAGCGCCTGGCCGCCGCCATGATGGGCTTGACGCGAGAGCAGAACAGCGCCGCCAGGGAGGTGCAGCCAGCATGATAGGCGTCAGGCAGGCGTTCATGCGCTTTCGACGGACCCCGGCCTTTACAGGGTTCGTGCTCTTTGTCTCGGTGTTGGCGCTCAATGTGGTGGTGCAGGGGCCCGGCGACTTTTTTGGCGTGCGCAACATGAACACGCTGTTCACCAAGAACATGCCGTTGTTGCTGACCACCATGGCCATGGCTCCGCTGCTGATCTCGGGCACGCTCGACATCTCTATCGGTGTGCAGTTGGCGCTGGTCAATGTCGTGTCGATCATGTCGGCGCAAGAGTGGGGCATCTCGCTTGCGACCGGATTCTTGCTGGGCATTCTGGCTGCACTGCTGGCCTCGGCGCTCTGCTGGGTGTTGGTCTCGGTGCTGCGTTTGCCCGCCATGCTGGCCAGCTATGCTCTCATCTATATCGTCAAAGGCGTCAGCGTGCTGATCATGAGCAACCCTCAGGGCAGGGTGCCAGCGCCATTCTACAAGACGTATGACTCGCTCATCGGCGGGTTTCTGCCCTTTTCGGTGCTCTTTTTGGTGTTCGTGCTCGCGGTGTGGTTCTATCTGATGCGCACCAAGTTCGGGCCGAACATCTATGCGGTGGGCGGCAACCCGCGCAACGCCTTTGCCGCCGGCATCAACCCGTCGCGGGTGCAGTTGCAGGCCTTTCTGATCAAAGGGGTCATCACGGGGCTGGCCGGCGTCAGCCTGACGCTCATGACGGCCTCGGGCAACCCGCTGCAGGGCGAGGCCTACGGCCTGCGCGCGCTCTCGGCGTGCATCATCGGCGGGCTGGGCTTTGGCGGCTGGGGCTCGATGGGCTGTGCGGTGTTTGGGGCAGGCTTTCTCGTGATGATCCAGAACGCCGTCTACTACTTTTTCGACCTGCTGTACAAGCTCATTCCTGGCTTTACGGTGACCTCGTATTGGCAGAACCTGGTGTCTGACATCATCGTGTTCTTTGGGCTGTTGATGACCATCGTCACGGCCAAGGGTCGCCAGGAAGCCCTCAAGCAGGGCTTTGTGAGGCAGTTCAGGGGGGCTGAGCGTGATAGCAAGTAGCCTGAAGGACAAGATGACTCTGGGGCAAAAGACGCGGGTCTTTGTGCAAGACAGCCCGGCGCGCATGGCCGTGATCATTGCGGTGATGCTCTTTGCGATCACCGTGGCCATCAACCCGAAGTCGCTGAACATGAGCGCCCTGTCGTCTATCTTGCTGCTGACGCTGCTGCTGAGCTTTGCCTCGGCCGGGCAGACGATGGTGCTCATCGGCGCGGGCCTGGACTTTACCGTGGGCGCCATGATGTCGTCAGCGGCGATCCTGACCACGTATGTGATGGGCGGCCAGGATGGCAGGTTCCTGCTGGTGTTCTGCCTGGCCATGGCCATGGGCGCGGCGGTGGGCCTGGTGAACGGCCTGTGCGCGATCAAGATCGACCTGCCGCCGATGATCGTGACGATGGCCATCAGCAATGTGCTGACGCGCTCATCCTATGTGCTCACCCAGGGCTTGCCCAGCGGTTGGGCCGGCCCCCGCTTTGTGAACTCGGTCATCAGCAAGATCGGCGGCTTTTTGCCGTCGTTGACGCTGTACGCTCTGGTGGCGTTCCCGCTGATCTTTTTCCTGCTGAACCGCTCGCGTTTCGGCAAGCAGCTCTACCTGATGGGCAACAACCCGGTGGCGGCCCGGCTGGCCGGCGTCAGGGTCGACCGGATTCGTGTGCTGATGTACGTGTTCTCGGCGATGCTGTCGGCCTTTGCGGGCGTGATCGGCGCCGCCTATATGGGCACGGCGCGCTGCCAGATTTTCGACGAGTACGCCTTTAGCTCGCTGGTGGCGGTGATCGTGGGCGGCACGTCGTTCAGCGGCGGCATCGGCAGCTTTGCCGGCAGCATCGCGGGCGCGCTGCTGATGGTGGTGCTCAGCAACGGGCTGACGGTGCTGGCGCTGTCGCAGCCGGTGCGCAACATCGTGCAGGGCACGGTGATGGTGCTGTTGCTCATCCTCTACAACCGCGCTCGCGCCGTGCGGCAATAGGCGCGCAGGCCGCGCTGGCGGCCCAACGCCGCCGTATGGCACACACGCCGAGCTCAGAGGGGCGAACCTCGGGCTCGGCGTGTGCTCGTTTCAGCGGGCGATGGGCGCCCACGGGCCCCATCGCGCAGGCGTGCGCCACGGTCGCGAGTCGAGGGCCTTGCTGGCCCTACGCCACGCTCGGCAGAGTCAGATCGACGACGCAGCCCTGCTGCTATGCCCCCTTGGGCACGACCGTATAGTAGCAGGTCTGCTGGGCGATCTTGTCGTTGCGGATGACGTAGCTGTCGACCCCCACGGGGATGGTCACCGCGCTGGACGCAAAGCTCCACGTGGTGAGCGCCAGGTTGCCATGGACGCCGAGGCCCAGGGGGGTCAGCTTGCCGCCCTTGAAGGCCGCCAGCCCGTTGGTCCAGTACTCTTGCACGGCCGCCTTGCCGACATAGTTGCGATCCAGCATCACCAGAACGGCGTCATCGGCATAGTCGGCCATGATCGCGGCTATGTTGCCCTCGGCGAGGGCCTTGGCGTGGTGCTCGAGGATCTGCCTGGTTGCGAATGGCATAGAGTTTGCCTTCCTTCCCGATCGGTGCCCCGATCTCTATCGCGCCCTTAGGGCTTGACCCATGTGATGCAGTAGAGCCAGCCGCGCAAGATACTCGTAACCTGAACGTCCAGCATTCCGGCCGGCAGCAGGCTCACCGGGGGGGCGAACCTGTCACGGTGCTGCTGGAGCAGTCTCCTGGCCGTGCGACTCCAGGACAGTGCTTCGAGCGCCTTGGACGTCTCGTCGGCCACGAGCAGGCGGGCGCCGCTCCTGGCCACGCGAGTCATCTCGGCCAGCGCCCGGCCGCGGTCGCTGAAGGCGTTGATCCCGCCGACGTGCAACACGGCATCAAAGCTTGCGTCGACAAAGGGGAGTTCCTCGGCATTGCCCAGAAAGAGCTCGGCCTCGCGATGCCACCTGTGCAGGTTATGGCGGCAACGGCTCAGCATGCCCCAAGAGATGTCGAGTGCAAAGTAGTCGGCATCGGCCGGCAGCGAGCGCAGGTTGGCGCCCGTGCCCACCGACACCTCGAGCACACGCCATCCGGCGCTGACCCCCAGCCGCTGCAGGTACTCTTGGCGAAAGCGCTGTTCGTTCCCACCCATGATCAAGGCCAGCAGTCGCAGGGCCGGGTCGTACAGGCGCGCCACCCGGTTGTACATGGCCTGATATCGCCGGTTGAGGCCAGAGACAGCCTCCTGGTCGAGCAGCAGCGGTATGCCGTCGCGGATGGCGTATCGCTCGCCAGACAGCATGCCGAGCAGCGCCTGGCGCGAGCTGCCATCGGGGTCTGTCGCTGCCACCAGACGCAGTGGTTCGTGCGAACGAGGGGAGCGCAAGAGGGCAACTGACTCGGGCTTCATCGTCCACCTTCCCGCCACCCTGGCCTCAGCGCGCAAGTGCTGCGCGGCCGACACTCGGGCTGTTGACGCCAGGCGACGACCGAGGCCGCCTATTGCAGGCCAAGCCCAACCACACCCACACTGCTGGCGCGTCTCTGCCCCACGAGCCCACAGACCGGTCCGGCGGCGCCTCCTTTCTCTGGCGCCCGGTGGCCGAGGCGTGCCCCCTGCGAGCCCGGCGCCGTGGCGCGACGTCGGCCCTACGGCAGCGCACCGCACTCGCAGGGATTCACCACCACCATCATACATCCACTTGCCATAAAAGATAAGGCCCAGAGGGGGCAATTTTCGCGTGGCGATGGTCAAACGGCGCGCAGGCCTCGCCCTGCGCTGGCGCGGCTGTCGGCCCTGGCAGGCGCGGATTCGGCGCTGGCCGTGGGCCTGGCGACGGCGCCGCCGCCGCACTGGTCGGCAGCAGCATCGTCGTCCACGCCATGCGCTGAGCCCTGGGCAGATGCGAGCGCGGGCGCGTGCGAGGGCCGCCCCTGGGTCGTGGCGCGCCCTACCCTACGCTTGTTTGGGGGGCGCGGTGCGCTCGCGCCAGGCGGCCAGGTCGGCGGGGCGCTGGGCGGGGTCGATGGTCTCGTTGCGCCACAGGAACGAAGGGCAATCTTGCCCGGGCAGGCCGGCGGTGGGCCAACGGTAAGGCAGGCGCAGCAGGCAGCCCGTGGGCGTGCTGAACATGCAGTTGCGGCAATGGTGCAGGTGCAGGTGGCAATGGGTGCAGCGCGAATGAGGCCCAGGGTTGGGCTCGGCGGGCTCGCCGCAGGCGCGGCAATAGGGCTCGCCAGGCTCAAAGGGGGCTTTGCGGGGCGCAGCGGGCGTGGTCATGAAGCAGCCTCGTCATCCTCACGCAGGCGCTCCTGGGCGCGCTTGGAGCGGAACAGGTCTTCGCGGTCCTTTTCGTCGAGGGTGTCCTGGATGTAGGCCACCGTCTCTTGATAGCTGGGGATGAACATGTTCTCCAGCGCGTTGACGCGCCGCTGGGTGCGGCGCAGCTCGAGGGAGAGGCGCCACACGGTGGTGACCTTTTCGGCCAGCTCGCCGGTGAGGGCAAAGGCGTCGCGCCAGGCGGTGCGAGCGGCATCGAGCAGCACCGAGCTGTTGCCCGGGCCAAACGCGGGCCGCTCGGGGGGCAGCTCGTACTCGACGGTGGGCACCACCACGCCCATCACGCTGCGCGGGGTGATCTGCAGGGCGGCCGTGGGCGGGTGGGCCAGCGCAAAGCGCCGCAGCCGCTCAGAGCCCTCGGCCACGCGGGCCTCTTCGATGGCGGCATAGGCGCGGGCATAGCGCTGCTGCACCAGGGCGCGGATGCGCTCGGCGTCCTCGATGAGGCGCATGATCTCGATCATCAGCACGTCGCGCTTGCGCTCGAGCAGGCGGTGCCCCTGACGGGCTAGCTCGAGCCGCTGGCGCACGGCCAGCAGGTTGCTGCGCGTGGGCGAGACCTTGAGTCTGGCCATGGCTAGGCCTCGTCTTCGTCGGCCGCGGCGGCGGTGGCGGCGGGCGGCCGGTAGTGGGCGTCCAGCAGGCCTTCAGACACACGGGTCAGCTCGTCGCGCGGCAGCAGCGAGAGCACCTGCCAGCCCAGGTCGAGCGTCTGCTCGAGCGAGCGGTCCTCATCGCGGCCCTGGTTGAGGAACTGGTGCTCAAAGGCATCGCCAAAGGCGAGGTAGCGGCGGTCGACGGCCGAGAGCTCTTCCTCGCCCACCACGGCGGCCAGCGAGCGGATATCGCCCACGCGCGCATAGGCGGCATAGAGCTGGTTCGAAAGCGCAGGATGGTCGACGCGGGTGTAGCCCTCGCCCACGCCGTCCTTCATCAGCCGCGAGAGCGACGGCAGCACGTTGATGGGCGGATAGATGCCCTCGCCGTGCAGGTCGCGCCCCAGCACGATCTGCCCCTCGGTGATATAGCCGGTGAGATCGGGGATGGGGTGGCTGATGTCGTCGTTGGGCATCACCAGGATGGGCACCTGGGTGATCGAGCCCTTGCGGCCGCGCACGATGCCGGTGCGCTCATAGTGCGAGGCCAGGTCGCTGTAGAGATAGCCGGGGTAGCCCTTGCGGCTGGGCACCTCGCCGCGCTGACTGCCCAGCTCGCGCAGGGCCTCGCCGTAGTTGGTCATGTCGGTCATGATGACCAGCACGTGCATGTCGTGCTCAAAGGCCAGGTGCTCGGCCAGGGTGAGGCCGGCGCGCGGCGCCATGATGCGCTCCATGGGGGCGTCGCTGGCCAGGTTGAGGAACATGGCGGTGCGGTTGAGGGCGCCGCTCTGTTGCAGGCTGCGCCGAAAGAACTCGGCGTCGTCATGGCGGATGCCCAGCGCCACGAACACGATGGCAAAGGGCTCGTCGCCCTCGAGCAGGTGCGCCTGGCGCACGATCTGCGCGGCGAGCTCGTTGTGCGGCAGGCCGCTGCCCGAAAAGATGGGCAGCTTTTGGCCGCGAATGAGGGTGTTCATGCAGTCGATGACCGAGATGCCGGTGACGATCAGGCTGCGTGGATACTGGCGCGCCGTGGGGTTGATGGGCAGGCCGTTGACGTCGGCCAGGCGCTCGGCCACGGGGCGTGGCAGGCCGTCGAGCGGGTCGCCCGAGCCGCTAAAGACGCGCCCCAGCATCTCGCGCGCCACGGGGATTTCGAGGGGGCGGCCGGCAAAGCGCACGCGCGTCTCGGCGGCCACCAGCCCCGAGGTGCCCGACCAGACCTCGACCACGGCGCGGTCTTCGCTGACCTCGACCACGCGACCGCGGCGGGCGCGGCCGTCGGGGCCGGTGACCACGACGGTCTCGCCATAGGCCACATCGCGGGCGCCGCCCACGATGACCAGCGGCCCGTTGATGCCCGCGGCGCCGATGTACTGCTCGGTGGGCAGCCGGGCGGCGATGTCAGACAGTTGCACTGTGTCGCTCATGGCGATAGTCCTCTTCGATGGCGGCCAGTTGGGCGGCGAGCTGCTCTTGCAGCGCGGCGATGGCCGCGGTGTCTTCGTTGGCGACGGCGCTGCCCAGGCGGCGCACCTGCGGCCACAGGGTCACCTCGTCTTGCAGGCGGCCCACGGGGGCGCCTCGCGCGATGACGGCCAGGCCGCGGTCATAGACGTCGGCGAGCAGGGCCAGCATGGCGGCCTGTTTGGGAGGCGTGGTGTAGGCGTCGATGGGGTCCATGGCGCTCTGCTGCAGAAAGGCGTCTTTGACCAGGCGCGCCACGAACAGCAGGTAGCGCTGGGCATCGGGCAGGGTGTCGGGCCCCACCAGGCGAACGATCTCTTGCAGGCGGCCCTCGCCCTGCAGAATCTCGACGATGCGCGCGCGGTGCGCCGCCCAACGGTCCGAGACGTGCTCGGCCCACCAGGGGCTGATCTCTGCGGTGTAGCCGCTGTAGCTATCGATCCAGTTGACGGCCGGAAAGTGCCGCGCCGAGGCCAGGGCCTTGTCGAGCGCCCAAAAGACGCGCACAAAGCGCTGCGTGTGCTGCGTCACCGGCTCTGAAAAGTCGCCGCTGGGGGGCGAGACGGCGCCGATCAGGGTGACCGAGCCCTCTTGGCCCGAGAGGGTGCGCACGCGGCCGGCCCGCTCGTAGAACGAGGCCAGGCGCGAGGGCAAATAGGCGGGAAAGCCCTCTTCGGCGGGCATCTCTTCGAGGCGCCCCGAGATCTCGCGCAGCGCCTCGGCCCAGCGCGAGGTCGAGTCGGCCATCAGGGCTACGTGCAGTCCTGCGTCGCGGTAATACTCGGCCAGGGTGATGCCGGTGTAGATGCTGGCCTCGCGGGCGGCCACCGGCATGTTCGAGGTGTTGGCGATCAGGATGGTGCGCTCGATCAGCGGGCGGCCGGTCTTGGGGTCGGTGAGGTGCGGGAACTCGCGCAGCACGTCGGCCATCTCGTTGCCGCGCTCGCCGCAGCCCACATAGATGATGATGTCGGCGTCGCACCACTTGGCCAGGGCCTGCTGCAGCACGGTTTTACCGGCGCCAAAGCCGCCGGGCACCGCGGCCGTGCCGCCGCGGGCGATGGGAAAGAGGGTGTCGATAACGCGCTGCCCCGTGACGAGCGGCGTGGCAGGCGGCAGGCGCTCGGCGCTGGGGCGCGGCTGGCGCACGGGCCAGCGCTGCATCAGGGTGAGCGCGCGCTCGCCGTGGGCGGTGTGCACGCGGGCCACGGTGTCGGTCACGCAGTAATCGCCGGCAGGGGCCACCCAGGTCACCTCGCCGGCCACGTCGGGCGGCACGGGCAGACGCAGCGTCACCAGCGGCGTCTCGACGATCGAGCCGAGCGTTTCACCGCCGTGGAGCGACTGGCCCACGGCCAGCGCGGGCTCAAAGGGCCAGCGTCGCTCGCGGTCGAGGGCGGGCGCGGCGATGCCACCGGCGATATAGATGCCGGTGCGCTGCTCGATGACCTCGAGGGGGCGCTGGATGCCGTCATAGATGCCGCCCATGAGGCCGGGCCCCAGCTCGACGCCGAGCGGCATGCCCAGGCCGAACACGGGCGCGCCCGGGCGCAGGCCCACGGTCTCTTCATACACCTGCAGGGTGGCGATATCGCCCTGCAGGGCGATGACCTCGCCCACCAGGCGCTGCTCGCCCACCTCGACCTGCTCGAGCATCTGCAGGCCGGTGGCCATGCGCGCCCGCATCACGGGGCCGTTGATCCAGATGACATCGCCAGCGCGTTCCATCAGCGGGCTCCTTGGTCGTGCGGCGACACGCCCTGCTGCTGCGCACCTTGCTCGGCCTCGAGGGGCGCGGCCAGCAGATGGTAGATATCGTCGCGCAGGGCGTCATAGGCCAAACGCAGGCGTTCGTCCCAGCTATTGTCCACCAGGCGGCGAGCGCTGCCGGCCACGGGCGGCGCCGAGACGATCACGCCGCCGGCGATGTCGGCCGGCTCGGGGGCGAGGGCGAGGCGTACGCTGCCCAGCGGCACCAGTTGCGCGGCCAGGGCGTCGAGCGCGGCTGCGTCGAGCAGGGCGGCGTCGGCGGCGTTGACCTGCAGCGTGAGCGTGCCGCCATCTGCTTGCAGGCCGGCCAACCGGGCGGCGGCGTCGGCCACCAGCGCGGCGATGCCAGCGACGCGCTCTTGCGGCGAGAGGGCGACGAGGCGGTCAGCGGCGCGCTGCCACACCTCTTGGAGCAGCGCCTCGCGGCGGTGCAGCCGCAGGGCCTGCGCCTCGAGGGCGGCCTGGGCCAGCGTGCGCTGGCGCACGCCCTGCGAGGCGAGCTCGCTATCGACGGCGGCCTGCCGGCGCACCGTCGCAGCACGACGCTCGCCGCGCTCGACCAGATGCCGCGCCTCGGCCTCGGCCCTGGCGATGCGGTTGAGGGCCTGTTCGCGGGCGTTGCGTTTGATGTACCCTTCGAGTCCTGTGCCGACAATCGCGGTCATGGCGTCTTCCCCAGAGAGATGCCCACAGCCGACTGGACGAAATCGCGCATGGTGCGCATCAGCCAGCCGTCGGGGCCGGGCACCTCGACCACCAGCGGGCTGATGTTGTTGACCTTGAGGCGGTCGACCCTGGCGCGGGCCAGCGAGGCCACGTCGGCGCTGATCAACACGATGCCGATGGTGGCATCAGCCAGGGCGGCGTCGAGAGCAGCGTCGACCTCTTGGGTGGTGTGGGCCACACGGCCGGGCACGCCCATCTGCCCGAGGCCCAACACGCAGTTCTCGTTGCCGATCACCAGGGTGCGCAGTTCGCTCATCGTTGCTATCCAGTGGCTAGGCGTTCAGGATCATGAACGAGATGATCAGGCCATAGATGGCGATGCCCTCGGCCAGGCCCACAAAGATCAGGGTGCGGCCGAGGATCTCGGGCTTTTCGGTGATGCCGCCGATGGCGGCCGCGCCGGCGATGCCCACGGCGATGCCAGCGCCGATGCAGGCCAGGCCGGTGGCCAGGGCGGCGCCCATGGCCGCGCCCGAAGAGGCAGCGGGCGCAGCGGCGGTCTCGGCCAGCGCCGGCGCAGGCGCCAGCAGCGAGAGGGCCACCGCGGCGGCGCAGGCCAGCACGGTGAGGCCGTTGACGCTGAGCAGGCTGCCGACGGCGGCCGTCAGGGCCACGCGCGGCTGGGCGCGACGCAGGGCAATGGCCACGGCGGCGGTGGCGAGCACAATGAGCAGGGCGCTGACGGTGTTGATCAGATTCATTTCATGCACTCCTTTGGATGCACTCGGGCATCAGGCTGAGGGCGCTTCAGGCAGCGCCAACGGCTTGAAGGGCACGCCCTCACCGGTAAAGAACTTGCCGAACAGCTCATAGTATTCCAGGCGCAGGGTCTGGATGGCGACGATCAAGCCCTCAAAGCCGATCACGGCCAGGTTGCCAAAGATGATCACCACGATGCTGGCAAACGACAGGCCCCCCTGGCCGCCGAACATGTCGGCCAGAATCAGCACCACCAGGCTGAGCCCGGCGTGGGCCACAGCAAAGGCCCCCAGGCGCACATACGAGAGGGTGTTGCTCACATAGCCGATGAGCGTCTCGAACAGCTCGAAAAAGGCCTGCACGGCGAACTCGGCTTTGCTGCCCTGGATCAACGGACGCTGCCCGGTGAGCAGGTGCGTCAGGGGCTCGGAGAGATAGAGGGCGGCCACCAGCAGCATCGCCAGCACATAGAGCACGCCGGGCGTCTGATGGCCCAACACCGGCAACAGCACCGCCAGGCCCAGCGTCCAGTAGAGCGCCAGGCCGGCGACGCCGTTCTTGTCGAACACCGCCCGCGCAAGCGCGCCCTGCCGCGCAGCAGTGGCCAGCCGGCAGCCATAGCCGATGTTGAGCACCACCACGCCAAAGGCGATGGCGCTCAGCAGCAAGGTGGGGATGTCGTCCATCGGCTTGAGCCAGACGTGCGGCAGCAGGTCCTCAAAGCCGAACAGGCTGCCATAGAGCACACCAAAGAGGCTCGACGAGAGCCCGCAGGCCAGCAAGAGCGCGCCGATGCCCTTGCCGGGCGCCGGCACCACCTTGAAGGCCATCAGCGTGCCGGCCAGCGCCAGCACCAGGCCGTGGCCCAGGTCGCCGAACATGATGCCGAACATGGCCACAAAGGTGACGGCCACCAGCGGCGTGGGGTCGATCTCTTTGTAGCCCGGCAGGCCGTAGGTGGTGACCAGGCCCTCGACGCCCTTGAGCACGCGCGGGTTGCGCAAGAGCGTGGGCACGCGGCGCTGGGCGCCAAAGGACTCGGGCGGGTTTTCCTCAAAGGTGGCGCGGCCCTGGCTGGCGGCCTCGACGGCAGCGCGCAGCGCGGTGACGCGGTCTGAGGGCGTCCACCCGGCGATGAGATAGACGTGCTCGCGGTGGCCAAAGCGCGCGATGGCCTCGACGACGGCGCGATCGGCGCGCACCCGGGCCAGCATCTCGAGCAGCGTCGTGCGCGACTCGCGGGCCGCCGCGCGGATGTCGGCGCGCACGTCATCGAGCCGGCCGCGGTCGCGCTGCTCCTCGACCATCAGCTCGGCGAGGGTCTCTTGGGCGGTGCCGCTGTACTCTTCGGGGAGCGCCAGCGGCTCGAGAAAGGCGCTCTCGAGGGCGCGGTCGAGGATGGGCGCGTGCTCCTGGGCGCAGAAGGCAAACACCAGCGAGCGGTCGCCATAGCGGTGCACCGGGATGAGCGAATAAGGGATGCGGAACAGGCTGGCCTCGAGGCGCGCCATGTTCTCGGTGGGGATGGTGCCGGCCACCAGGTGCAGATGTTGGAGCTGGCGCAGCTCGGACAGGCGAATCCACAGCGGCGCGAGGCGGTCCATCGAATGCGAGACGAGGGTCCAGCGTTCGAGGGCGCGGCGCAGGGCGGCTTCTTGCTCGCGCAGGGCGCCGACGCGCTCCTCGATGCCGCTCAAGCTGGCTTCGCAGAGCGAGATATCGTGGCGCAGGTCCAGGTCGTCGGGTATGGGCACGGGCTGCGGCTCGAGATCGAGTTGGGCGAGGAGATCGAGCAGGCGTCGCTCTTGCTGAGCGTACTGGTTGGCGCGGCCCGACCACTCGGTGCTGCCGCCGGTGGCCCACTGGCCCAGGGCCTTGTCTTCGGCGAGGTGCAGCGCACCAAAGCGGGCGATGGCCATGGCGACGGCCTCGATCTGCTCGTCATAGACAAAGATGTCGACCTCGGACATCTCAGCGGGTGTAAACAACGCTCACTCCACCTGGCGGCCTGAAGCTGCCCTGTTGTCGATCAGACGATGGTGAATGCGCTCTGGGCCCCAGCCCAGGCTCTTGGCCTCGACCAGGGTCACCAGGTCGGTGACCTCCAGCTCTTGCAGGATGAGATAGCCCAGCACCTGGCCCAGGCCAAAGGGATAGCCCTGCATGGCGCGGCGCGCGAGGCCATGCCAGTAGCGACGCAGGGCCAGCTCGAGCTCGGGCAACTGGTCGGCCTCGCTGGCGTTGGGCGTCAGGCCGGATAGATCGACGGTGCCGGGCCCCCAGATGCGTTCGACGATCTCGATGGCCGGCGCGCCGGTGGCGATATCCTGGATGAGGGCCACGTTGGTGTGCACCGTATGCCAGATGGTAAAGTTGACGATCTCTTCGGCCGAGAGCTGGTAATAGACGCGGTAGCGAAAAGCCCACAGGATATTGAGTATATCCAGTTGCGTGCCCAGCAGACGGGTGGCCACGGCCCGCTCGTTGGCGCCCAGGCGCTTGATGGCGGCCGGCACGTCGCGATAGTAGCGCACGTCCATGGCCACCTCGAGCGGGAAGAGGGTGCCATAGCGGGCATAGAGGTGCAGCGCGTTGCGCAGCGGGTTGATATAGTGGGTGCCGGCCATGCGCTCGACCAGCGCCGGCACCGAGCGCTCGTGGAGCAGCACTTCCCAGTCGATGCGCGAGCGCTCGCCCAGCGGGATGAGATAGTCGCGCATCTGCGCCGGGCTAAGGCCGTGCTCGATGCCGCGAAAGACGGCCTTGAGGTTCTCGAGCTCATAGTGGCCCCACCAGACGTCGAGCAGGGTGCGAGCGGCGCCGCGCACCTGCCCCCTGGCCTTGAGCACGTTGTCGGCCGAGAGGCCCAGCAGGCGGCGCTCCAGCGTTTCGAGGTTGGGCTCACCAGACTCGCCGGGGCGCAACGCGCGCCCGTAGGCGGTGGCGCGCATTGCGTCGAGGACGCGGCGCACGTCCTCGGCGCCGAGCAGCGTGTGCCACTCTTGCGGCCCCAAGAGTTGCGCCTTGAGGCCGGCCACGCGGGCATAGGCGCCGGCGTAGCCAACGGCCTCAATGCCCAGGGCCATGTTGCTCCTCGCGGCCAAAGGCCACCAGAGCGCTCACCCGCGCCGCGGCCGCGTCGAGCCGTGCCTGCGCGCGGCGCTCCCAGGCCTCTAGCTCGGCCTCGACGCCGGCGCGCATGGTGGCGGCCTCTTGTTGGGCCTGCTGCAGGGTTACGGCGGCCGCCTGCTGCGCCTCTTGCTGGGCCTGCTGCTCGGCCTGCTGAATTAGGTCCTCGGCCTGCTGGCGGGCGCGTTCGAGCAAGCGGGCGGCCTCGGCCTCGGCCTCGGCCAGGATGGCCTGCGCCTCGCGCTCGATGCCGAGCACCTGCTGCAGAGCATCCTCTTCGGCCGAGTGCCCGGCCTGGGTGGGTCGAGATGTGGTGTTGTCCATCGCTCTTCTCAAGGCCCCTGTGGACAAAAAAACGCCTAACGGTGCGATCGACACGGAACGTCTCTCGTCATCACCGGCGCGGCGTTCTGGTTGCGACGTCCCGCTCTGCCACATTGTACACCGAGACAGAGCGGAAAACATCCCCGATTGTAGGCTCATGTTGGCAAAAGTCAACTTTCATGGCGGTCGCCAGTACGATTAGCGGCCGCTGTGGCGGGCACAAGCCAACCGCCCGGTTGGCGATGACCGCCGGACGGTTGGCATGGTGAGCGGGGCAAGAGGCGGTCAGTCGAGCGGCAGCCTGATGGCCCGGCCCTGTTCGGCAGAGAGGTAGCCGGCCTCGATAGCCGCCTGGACGTGGCAGGCGCCTTCGGGGCTGATGATGCCCTCGAAATCGCCGCCGGCCAGCACGGTGTCGACGAAATGGGCGGCCTCGGCGGTGCCGCGCGGCTCGCGCATGACGGGCACCTCGAGCCAACCCTGCATGTCGCTGGGCAGGCTGCGCCGCGAGTAGATGCGCAGCGACTCCCAGCCCTGCAGGATGGTGCCGTCGGTGCCATGATACGACTGCGCAAAGGGCGTCTGGCCGATCTGGCCCCAGCGGCTGTCGATGACGCCCAGGGCGCCGCTCTCGAACTTTAAGATCGCTGCCGAGTTGTCCTCGATCTAGGGCGCGAGATAGTCGCGCCAGCCCTGCTGCACCATGAACGCGCTCACGTCGGTGACGGGGCCGAGATTATCGACCATGGCGCTGATCATATAGCCAGCCTCATCGACCCAGGCGCCGCCGCCGGCGCGCTCTTTGTCCTCGAGCCATTCGCAAAAGTACTTGCTCAGGTTGATCTCACGCGGGCCGGCGTGGCCGATGGACGCCCGGGCGAGGTAGACCTGGCCGATGCGGCCCTCGGCGATCCAGCTCTTGACCTTTTGGTAGCCGGCGCCGAAGCGAAAGTGGTAGGCCACCATGAGCTTGATGCCCGCCTGGCGGGCCACCGAGACCATCGCGGTGGCCTCGGCGTAGCGGGCGCTCATGGGCTTGTCGACATAGCAGTGCACACCGCGGCTGGCAGCGGCCGTGACGATCTTGACCTTTTCAGCGTTGTCGCTGCAGATCATCACGGCGTCGAGCTTTTCGCTGTCGAGCATGTGCTCATAGCTGGCGTAGCAGGACGCGAGGCCATAGCGCTCGACGGCGCGCTGGGCCAGCTCCTGGTGGGGCTCGGCCACACTCACCAGCTCGGCATTGGGCAGAGCGTGCAGGGCGTCGGCCATGAACCAGACGTGGTCGTTGACCATGCCGGCGATGCCCATGCGAAGCCGTTTCTCAGCCATTGTGCATACCCCCTTGAGCCTGTGGAATCGAACTGCCATCATCATCGACCGCCACGGGCGATTGTCAATAGGGGGCAGCGCGAGGGCGGCTGTGGATCGAGACGCAAGTGCGCGGGTGTGGGTGAGGGGAGAGGCGGGGCCGCGTTATGCCCGGCAGCGCGACAGGCGGCGTCAATGGCATGTCGAGCTGTGCTGCCGGGCGCCATACCCCGCGCTTGACCGACCGCCTGCTCCATGCCAGACTGTGCGCGGGCTAGGCCGCCGGCAGGCGACTGGCCCGCACCCCATTCCCCTACAGGAGCCATTGACATGCGTTCAGCCCGGCCCATCGCCCTCGTCACCGGCGCCAGCCGCCGCATCGGCATCGCCGCCGCCATCGCCCGCGCGCTGGCCGCCGACGGCTGGGATGTGGCCAGCACCTACTACCGGCCCTATGACGCCACCATGCCCTGGGGCAGCGCCCCCGAGGAAGCCGAGGCCCTCGTCGACGAGCTGCGCCAGGCCGGCGCGCGCGCCCTGGCCCTCGAGGCCGACCTGGCCGACCCCGACGCGCCCGCGCGCCTGTTCGACGCCGTGCAGGCCGAGCTGGGGCCCGTCACCGCGCTGGTGCTCTCGCACTGCCACTCGGTGGATAGCGCCATCCTCGACACCACGCTCGAGAGCTTTGACCGGCACATGGCCGTCAACGCCCGCGCCACCTGGCTGCTGGTGCGCGAGTTCGGCCGGCGCTATGCCGGGCCGCACGGCGCCGGGCGCATCCTCGCAATCACCAGCGACCATGTGGCGTTCAACCTGCCCTACGGCGCCAGCAAGGGCGCCCTGGAGCGCATTGTGCTGGCCGCGGCCAAAGAGTTCGCCCAACTGGGCGTCACCGCCAACGTCATCAACCCCGGGCCGGTGGATACGGGCTGGATGACCGCCGAGTTCATGGCCGAGATCGCTGCGCAGACGCCTCTGGGCCGCGTGGCGCGGCCAGAGGACACCGCCAACCTGGCGCGCTTTTTGTGTTCGCCCGCCGGCGGGTGGATCAATGGGCAGATCGCCTACAGCAACGGCGGCATCAAGAGCCCGGCCTACTAGGCCGTGGCGGCCGGGCTGGCGTACGCACCTCTTCAGGAGTCGGCGATGGACAAGATCCGTATCGGCGTGGTTGGCCCGGGGCTCATCTGGCAGAATTCGCACAAGCCGGCGCTCGACCTGCTGCGAGACCGCGTGGAGATCGCGGCTTTTGCCGCCTCGAGCGAGCGCAGGCGCCTGGCGGTCGAGCGCGACTATCCGGGGGCGCCCTTTTACCTAGACTATCGGGCGCTGCTCGCCTCGCCCGAGGTGGACTGGGTGCTGGTGCTGACGCCCATCGCGCTCAACGCGCCCGTGGCGCTGGCGGCCATGCGCGCCGGCAAGGACGTGCTCCTGGAAAAGCCCATGGGCCGCTCGCTGGCCGATGGCGAGGCGCTGGTGCGCACGGCCGACGAGTGCGGTCGGCGCCTGTACGTGCTCGAGCAAGCCGTCTACCCGCCCTATCTCGACATGGTGGAGCAGGTGCTCCGCGCCGGCGAGATCGGCCAGGTGGTGATGTATGACCAGGTGGCGCACGAGCTCTTTGACGCCACCCCCGCCCACAGCGCCGGGGGCTATGGGGCCACCGACTGGCGCATTCACCCCGACTTTCCGCTCGGCCCGCTGTTCGACGGCGGCCACCACCCCATCGCGCGGCTGTCGCGGCTGTTCGGGCGGCCAGCGTCGCTCTACGCCTCGGGCCAGCAGATCCGCCCGACGTATGGCCAGTTCGATCACGTGCTGGTGCTGATGGAGTATGACAACGGCGTGCGCGGGTCGTTCAGCCATGCCACGGTGCTCAGCGAGCGCAGCAACTATTTGCACATTCGCGGCACCGAGGGGACGCTGGCGGTGGCAGAGGATCGGCTGGTCATCGAGCGCAACGACGGCGCCCGCCGCGTGGTCGCGCTCCCGCCCGAGCAGCCCTTTGTGGCGATGTGGCAGGCCCTGCTGGGGGCCATCGCCAGGGGCGCCGAGCCCTACTATACCAAGGAACGCGCCCTGCAGGACCTGTCGATTCTGCTGGCCATCGACCGTTCGGCCAACGCCCGCGCCCGGGTGGCGGTGTAGCCCCGGGCGGGCGCCCGCCCCACCCCCTCGTCGACGCGTGCCACCTTCGCTCGCGCAGGCTGTCTCCCACGACATCGCCCATACGTCATACCGGGTGCGACGCAGGGAGCGCTGTGCGTCGATCGAAAGGAGCATGATGTTGCGAAGCCGATCCGTCCTTGGTGCGACGCTGGCCCTGCTGGTGATCGCGCTGCTGACCGTCACGCCGGCGCTGGCCGCAGAGCCGCCCAACGCGCCCCCCGAGCCAGCGCAGATGCGCCTTGGCCCCCTCAACGAGCTGCCCATGCGGGCCTGGGAGCGCCTCCGTCTGTGGCTGGGGCTGGGCGCTGAGGGCCCTGGGCTGCGCCTGGGGCTGCTGTGGCGCCATGGCGCCGAGGGCGAGGCCTGGGGGCCGCGTGCTGGCGAGGGCGCCTGGCAGGTCGAACGCCCCGTCGTCGAGCCGCAGTTCATCGACGCGGATGGCGATGGCGTCTGCGACCGGTGCGGGCGGGTGCACGACGGCATCTGCCCGGGAGATGGCGATGGCGAGCCCGACCGCCTGCGAGAGCGGGATCGGGATGGCGCCGGCGATGGCCAGCAGCAAGAGCAGGCTCAGCAGCAAGAGCAGGCCCAGCTGCAAGAGCAGGCTCAGCAGCAAGAGCAGGTCCAGCTGCAAGAGCAGGCTCAGCAGCAGGAGCAGACCCAGCAAGGCGCCGGGCAGCCCTCTGGCGCCCAGAATGGCGGCGGCGACAGGCAAGGGGGGCAAGGCACAGGCGGGCGCTAGCGCCCCACGCCGCTGACGTTCCACGCGCAGAGGGCTGCCACCGTGGCGGCCCTCTGCGTCGACGTGAGCCGGCGCGAGTTCTGCGCTATGATGGCCCTCGAGGCGGCGAGGCGTTCAGAGCCAGGGGCAGCAGCCGCAGCGCCGGCGCCAGATGAGAAGGAGCGAGTCTGTCTCCACCATGGGCCAGCAACCGTCATACAGGGTAGAGTCCGCGCGCGTCGAGGGGACGGCATGAGCGCTGGCCCTGGCGCCCGAGCACACGAGGCGCTCGAGGCGCTGTATCGCGACCATGCCGAGCCGCTGCTCAACTATCTGTATCGGCTGTTGGGGAGCCGCAGCGAGGCCGAAGAGGCCCTGCAAGACACGTTCGTCAAGGCCCGTGGCGCGCTGGGCAGGTTGCCGGCCGATGCCAACCACCGGGCGTGGCTCTACCGCATCGCCACCAACACCGCCACCGACCGGCTGCGGCGTCGCCGGCTGATCCGCTGGCTGCCGCTGCTCGAGACTGACGGCGCCGACAGTGCGCTCGATCGGCCCGAGGCCGCTGCGCTGGAACGCGCCGACGTGGGCCGCGCGCTGCGGCGGCTGTCGCCGCGCGATCGGCAGGTGCTGTGGCTCTATAGCGTCGCTGGCTATGACACCGCCGAGATCGCCAACATGCTCGGCATCAGCCGGGCGGCGGCCAAGAAGCGGGTGGCGCGGGCCCGAGAGCGCTTTGGGCGCGCCTACCAGGGTGAGGAGTGAGATGAACTGCCGGCAGTCTCGCCGATTGTTGGCCATTCACCGCGAGCTGGGGGCTCGCGAGCGGGCGGCCGTCGATGCCCACGTCGCCTCGTGCGAGGCCTGCGCGGGGCTGTGGCGCGCCTATCAGGCGCAAGACCGCGCGCTGGCGGCCCTGCCGCGCATCGCCCCGCCAGCGCGCCCCCCGCGAGCCTCTGCCGTAAGCGGGCCGCGGGCGGCAACGGTGCGACGGGGCTATGCGCTGGCGCTGGCCGCGGCGCTGTTGCTGGCCGGGCTGGGCGTCACGGCGCGCGTGTCGGCCAGCGCCCTGCCCGGCGAGCCGCTCTATGGCGTCAAGCGGGCGGTCGAGGCGGTGCGCCAGGCGTTAGTCACCGGCGATGCCGCGCGGCAGGCGCTCGACGGGGCGCTGGCCGAGCGACGCCGCTTTGAGGCCCGCGAGCTGCAGCGCCTGGGGCGCACGGCCGAGGTCGAGTTCGATGGCATCGTCGAAGACACCGCCGACGGCGAGTGGACGGTGGCCGGGGTGCGCATCCAGGTGCCGCCCGCGGTGCTGGCCGCGCCCGCGCCGCTGGGGCAGGCGGTGTGGGTGCGGGCGCGCGTCACGGCCGGGCGGTTCGTGGCGCTGCAGGTCAGCCCGCGCGAGGCGGCGTCTGCCCCGGCCGAGCCGCCCGCCTCGCTGCCGGGCCAGGCGCCCGCGCCGGACGTGGGCCCGCAGCCGGGCGCCGCTGGCCAGCCTCAACAGGGCGCGCCGGCTGGCCCCGAGTCTACGCAAACGCCCCAGGCTGAACCGCTGCCCCAGCAGCCCGCCGCGGGGCCAACCGCGGCGCCGCGCTCGGGCGACGGGCCGGGGCCCATGTCGACGGCCACGCCTGCCAGCCAGGGCGAGCAGCAGGGCGGACCCGCAGGCGGGCCCACGGCCGCGGCCACCCCGCGACAGCCCGGCGGCAGCGGCCCGGGCGCGGGCACCGGCTCGCAACGCTGAGCTGGGCTGTGGCGAGCGTTCACGCCGCCGGTTGAGCCCTGACGCGCGAGGCCGGACGCAGCGCCTGGCAACCCAGGCCAGCGGCTCCGCGCGCAAGAGGACGAGGCGCGCCTTGCGGCGCGCCTCGTGTGTGCATCCCAGCGTCGACGATCACTGGGTGGGCTGCAGCTTGGACCACATCAGCAGTTGATCGCGGAGCCAGTAGCCGCCCGCGGTGTAGGGATCGTGGCAGCTTGGCCAGCCGCTCCAGTAGGTGGTGTTCATAGGCACCTGGATGACCGTCTGGATGAGCGGCACGATGGGCAGCTCGGGCAGCCAGATGGCGAGCATCTGCTCCCACAGCGGCATCACGCCGGGATCATCAGGCGGCAGCTTGGCCATCTCGTCGAGGATGTCGCTGAACTCTTTGTTGTCCCAGCGGAAGAAGCCGATGTTGGCGCGCTCGCCAGTGGGCTTCAAGTTCATCTGCTGGAAGCGGTAGAAGGTGGCGTGCGGGTCGTTCATGGCGCCGCCGATGCCAAACATAAAGATCTTGGCATCGCCCAGGTAGATGCGGTCGGCAAAGTCAGCGGGCAGCAAGAAGGTCGCGTCAAAGCCGGCGCGGCGCAACTGCTCGGTGACGATGGGCACCGAGGGCGTCAACGAGGGATGCTGCGGGTAGGTGATGATCTCGAACGAGAAGGTCTTGCCCGCCGAGTCAGCCCAGAAGCCATCGGCATTCTTCTTGTAGCCCTTGGACGTCATGATGGCGTCCACCTTGGACTGGTTCTGCTCGAGCGTGTTGTACTGCTCGAGCAGCGGCGCCGCGGCATCAAAGTACTTTTTCAGTCCGCCATAGTCGGGGATGGGCAGGCTGGTGACCTGGCTGTAGCCGTTGAACGCCAGGTTGACGATCTGCTGGCGATCGATGGAGTAGCTGACGGCCCAGCGGATGTCTTTGTCGTTGAACGGCGGCTCGGAGCAGTTGAACCCGACATAGACCGGCCACCAGTCGATAAAGCCGTAGGGCGGCTCATCGCAGAAGGTGACGACCTGCGGGTTCTGGCTGTTGACGAGGCGCATGTTGGTGGGCGTCATCGAGAACGCCATCTCCAGCTCGTTGTTCATCAGCATCTGCGCCTGAGTGATCTCGCTCATGGCGGGCAGCACGATGATGCGCTCGATCTTGGGCATGTCGCGAAAGCCGGTCTCGGCGCCCCACCAGCTGTCGCGCAGGTCCCACACCTTTTGCTCCACCGAGGTGGCCACCAGCTTGTAGGGGCCGGTGCCGAGCGGCCAACCCTTGGCCGGATCATAGTTGGTGAAGGTGAGGGGATCCTTGTCCTTCCAGACGTGCTCGGCCACAAACACCAGGCCGAGCGAGCCGCGGTAGGTGAGATAGTCCCAGATAAAGCGCGGCGAGGGCATGTTGAAGGTGATCTTGACCGTGAGGGGGTCTACCACCTCGATCGACTTGCAGTACTTTTCCACGTCCATGCCATAGGTAAGCTCCTTCTTACCCTTGAGCATGTTCAGGGTAAAGGCCACATCCTCGGCATCGAACGCCTCGCCATCGCTCCACTTGACGTCGGGACGGATCTTGATGGTCGCCTCGGTGAAATCGGCGTTGTACTCGTGGCCCTCGGCCTGCCAGTTGTAGTAGTCGCCGCCGATCATGTTGTAGACAAAGAGGCCCTCGCCGCCGATGTGGTGAATGCCGCCACGCGAGATGCCCGTGACGTACGGGTTGAACATCTCGACGTCGGTAAAGCCACCCACCATCTCGCCGCCCATGCCGGCAGCGATCCAGGTGCGGTTGCGCGGCACCTCGGCGATGCCGCCCGTTGGCTTGGTGGGCTCGACCACCTTTTCGATGACGACGGTCTCTTTGACGACCTTTTCGACGACCTTGGGAGTGCCCTCAACGATGACGGTCTCTTTGACGACCTTCTCGACGACTTTTTCAACGGTCTCTGGCTGGCACGCGGCCAACAGACTGGCGGCTGCGACCGCAGCGCTGCCCTTGAGCACGGCACGACGGGTGATTCTCCTGCTCATCTTCTGCTCCTGTGCGAATGTGAACGCCGGCCCCAGGCCGTTGCGTTCATGAGCCCATCGACCTACACGACCTGCGCCCTGTCAGCATGGCAGGGTGCGTCAGCCGGCCGAGCTCTTGGTGGCTGGTCACCTCCTTTGCAGCCACAGCTCACACCGCGGCGGCCCGTGGACGGGGCGCCGCACACGCTCAGGCGCCGATATACAGCGCCGAAACGTCCTCTGGCGCCACCACGGGCGCGTCACGATAGAGATAGCAGGCCACGGCGCGGTTGGCGCTGGCCGCATAGAGCGGCGGCGTGGCCGCGCGGCAGATATCCATCACCTGCGGGCAGCGCGGCGCAAAGGGGCAGCCCTGCGTCGTCGAGTGCTGGCCGGCCGTGCTGGCCGATACGCGCACCTCGGCCCAGCGTTTGGTGGGGTCGGGCAGCGGAATGGAGCCCACCAGCAACTGGGTGTAGGGGTGCAAGGGGGCCTTGATCACCGGCTCGACGCTGCCCACCTCGACCATAGCGCCGCTGTACATCATCAGGATGCTGGTGCACACCTGGTAGGCGGTCGTCAGATCGTGGGTGATGTAGATGATGGCGATGTCGCGCTGATCGTGGGCGTTGAGCAGGCTCTCGAGGATGCTGGCGCGCAGCGAGGCGTCGACCATTGAGACGGGCTCGTCGGCGACGATGATGCTGGGGTTGAGCATCAGGGCGCGGGCCACCATCACGCGCTGGCGCTGCCCGCCCGAGAGCTGGTGCGGGTAGCGGCCCAGGGTCTCGTCGACGCGCAGCCCCACCACCTGCAGGGCCTGCTCGATCATCGTGCGGCGCTCGGCGGCGGTCCTATGCGGCTCAAAGCGCCTGATGGGCACCTCGAGCGCGTGGTCGACGCGGTAGAACGGGTTGTAGACCTCAAAGGGGTCCTGGAAGATGGCCTGCACGTCACGGCGAAAGGCCATGCGCTCGTCGCCCTGGATTGCGGCCGTGGGGCGGCCGCGGTAGAACACCTCGCCCGAGGTGGGCGAGATCAGGCCCAGCAGCAGGCGCGAGAGCGTGGTCTTGCCGCTGCCGCTCTCGCCGGCGATGGCCACGATGGACGGCGGCTGCGCGTGAATGGTCAGCGAGGCCTGGTTGACCGCGACGGTGGTGGCGCCTTTCTTGCCGATGGTGCCGCGGCTGGCAAACACCTTGGTGACATTGCGCGCCTCGAGCAGGGGTATGGCGGTCATGCGGCGGCTCCTGCATGGCATGGGCAGGCCACCCAGCGACCGGGCAGCACTTCGGTGAGCACCTGGGGCGTCGTCCAGCAATCTCCCACGGCGTCGGGACAACGCGCGTGAAAGGCGCAGCCGGGCGGCGCATTGAGCAGCGAGGGCGTTTGCCCGGGGATGCCCTTGAACACGGCCTTGGCATCGAGCGAGGGCAGCGTGTTGATGAGCAGGCGGGTGTAGGGGTGCAGCGGCAGGCGAAAGACGTCTGTCACCGGCCCCAGCTCCACCAGGCGGCCGGCATACATGATGCCGATTTTGTCGACGAACTGGGCCATCAGGCCCATATCGTGCCCCACGAGGATGATCGAGGCCTCGAGCTGACGCTGGATGCGCCCGAGCGTCTCCATCACCTGGCGTTGCACCACCACGTCGAGGGCGCTGGTGGGCTCGTCGGCGATGATCACCTTGGGCCGCAGGCAAATGCCCATGGCGATGCAGACGCGCTGCTTCATGCCGCCGCTCAGCTCGTGTGGGAACATGCCCAGCACGTTGGGCCGCAGGCCCACCGCCTCGATGAGCGTGGCGGTGTGCTCGGCCAGGCGCGCTCGATTCATCGTACGATCGTGCGCATAGATGGTGTCGTAAAAGTGATCGCGCACGCGCATCACCGGGTTGAGCGAGTTCATGGCCGCCTGGGGGATCAGCGAGATGGCCGAGCCGCGCATGCGGCGCATCTGCTCGGGAGAGAGCGCCATCAGATCGACGCCATCGAGCAGCACCTGCCCGCCACGGATGCGCCCGGGCGGCGTCACCATGCGCAAGAGCGCCAGCACGGTGGTCGACTTGCCCGAGCCGCTCTCGCCCACCAGCCCCATGCGCTCGCTGCGGGCGAGGTCAAAGGTGACGTCCTCGGCCGCCTTGATGGGGCCGGCGTCGGTTTCGTATTGCACGCAGAGATTGCGCACCTGTAACACTGAAGCGCTCATCTGGCCCTCCGCAGACGCGGGTTGGCAAGCTCATCGAGGCCTGAAGAGATGGCGAATAGCGCGGCGAACACGTAAAGGATGGCGATGATGGGCGGCGCCCACCACCACCACATGCCGCGCAGCAGCGCCCCATAGTAGTTGCACCAGAAGATGGTCATGCCCAGGGTGGGCTCGGTTTGCGGGCCCAGGCCCATGGCCTCGAGGCCGATGGCGGCCAGCAGAGCGCCGGCCACCGCGCCCACCAGCGTGGCCGCCAGATAGGGCAGCAGGTTGGGCAGCAGCTCTTGGACGATGATCTGCCAGTCGTTCATGCCCGAGAGGCGCGCGATCTCGACATAGGAGCGCTCGCGCATCGAGAGCACCTGCGAGCGGATGGTGCGGGCCGGGCGCATCCACGAGAGGGCAGCCACGATCAGCGCCAGGTTCCTGACGTTGAGCACCTCTTTGATGACCGAGGCGATGACCACCAGGACGGCCAGCGCCGGGATGGTCAGCGCCACGTCGGCGGCGGTGCTGATGACCGAATCGACAAAGCCGCCGAAATAGCCGGCGATGAACCCGAGGATGGTGCCCACCACCAGGCCGATGATGCCGGCGGTGAGGCCGATCTCAAAGGTGTAGAGGGAGCCCACCAGCAGGTTGGGCAAGAGCTCGCGGCCCACCGAGTCGCTCCCTAGAGGGAGCCCTGCCGAGGGGCTCTGATCGGCCATGGCCGAGATGGGACGGGCTTTGGTGACGTCGACAAAGGTCGGGCCGATGATCCAGAACAGCAACAGCATGGCGAACATGGCCACGCCGACGAGCAAGAGCGGGTTGCGGCGTACATAGCCCCAGGTGCGTGACATGCGTGCTGCCCCCTCTATTTGCGGGTGTAACGGATGCGCGGATCGAGGAACGGGTAGACCAGGTCGAGCAGGAGCGTGGCCACGCCCACCGCAAGGATCACAAAGAACACCACTCCATAGATCATGAAATAGTCAAAGCCGGTGATGGCCCGATAGAGCACCGAGCCCATGCCCGGGTAGCGAAAGATCACCTCGACGAGCAGCGAGCCCGAGAGGATGGTGCCGGCAGACAACGCCAGGCCGGTGGTCTGGGGGAGGATGGCGTTGCGCATGGCGTACCGGAAAAAGATGCGTCGCGGAGAGAGCCCACGGGCCTCGGCGAGCATGACATAGTCCTCGCCGAGGGTGGTGACCATCATGCCGCGCATCGACAGCGCCCAAAAGCCCACGCCGGCCACCACCATCGAGGCGGCCGGCAGGATGGCGTGGTGGACCACGTCCCAGGCGAACTTGAGGGAGAAGGTGGGTACGGTGCCATATTGAGAGCCGCCGCCCAGCGGCAGCCATTTGAACTTGAAGGCAAAGATGTACATCATCACGAGGCCGAGGATGTAGTAGGGCACCGAGGACATCATCAAGAAGGGGGTCGAGACCCAGTGGACGATCTTGGGCGTGCGCGGCCAGCCCAGCAGCGCCCCCACCAGGCTGCCCACGGCAAAGGCCAACAGCGTCGAGACAAGGAGCAGGCCCACGGTCCACGGCACGGCGCGCATGATGATTTCAAAGACGGTGGCGGGGTACATGGCGATCGAGTAGTTGAAATCAAAGCGCAGCATGTCGAACATATAGTTGAGATACTGCTTCCAGAGAGGCTGATCGAGGCCGAACTTGGCGCGGTAGGCCTCGACCATCTCATCGAGGCCCTCGGTGTTGATGCCACCGGTGGCGGCCAGGTTGCCGAGGCGCTGAGCCACAGGGTCGCGATCGGGCGCCAACCTGGGCAGGAAAAAGATCAACGACGTGCCCACCCAGATGACGAGTAGAAAGAGCAGGACCCGGCGAACGATATACCTCCAGCTCATCACACCCCCCTTGGTCGATGTGGCGGGCGGCAAAGGTGCGTCGCGGGCCATGACGGCGAGCTTTGCGGTCCGTACGGGAGCATTATGACGGGGCCGATTATCGTTGTCAAGTGGTATTTTGGTGGACGCTATCGGGCCGCCGACCCCGAGGCGCGCGACGCTATTCGGGCTGGGCGGGCGCGCACGCGGCGCGGCGAGCGGTTGACGTCATGCCCGGCATCGCCGACCATCGCCTGGCCCTGTCTCAACGCCGGCCACCCATGAGGGGCGCTATGCACGAATCGCCAGACGATGGGTACAACTCGGTCGGACAAGAGGCGTTCGAGGTCACGATCGCGCCGCTGCAAGCCGCTCAGGCCCCGGGCGCCAACAGCGCGCGCCAACTGCCGGCTGCGTGCCTGGCGCGCAGCGCCGCGCTGGACCGCGCCGGGCCAGGCCTGCGGGCCGTCGTCGAGGTCAACCCCGAGGCGCTGAGCGATATGCCCAGCGCCCCTTGGCGGCCAGTGCCGCTGGCTAGGGTCAGCGCCTAGTGCAGCGCTGGCTCTTGCCAGCCCTCGTGGCGCAACGGCAGACCATCATGCCGACGGCTCTAGGGCTGCCTGCAAAGCCGCTTTGAGCTGGTCGGCGCTGGGTGGCTTGCCGGCAAAGCGCACCATTTCGCCAATGAGCACGGCCGGCGCAAAGGTGGCGCCGCGCGTCTCAAAGAGGGTCATGATCTGCCTGTGCTCCGCCGCCGTGAGCCCACCCTGTCCCGCGAGGATGGCACTCAGTGAGGCGTGGTGCACCTCGATGGTGAGCCCCAGTTGGCTGCATGCCTCCTTGAGGTTGCCTGCCAACACTCGGTCAAGACGCGCCAGATGCGGCATGCAGCAAGCGCCCGAGACCGTGACGACGCGTAGTTTGCTGTCGTGTTCCATGAACCGCTTCTCTCCTTCGAGTGACTAGTGCGCAATCCAGTTCACGGCATAGCCGGTGCACATGGCCCCAAGGACCATGGCCAGGCCAAAGCCAATGACGTACTTTTTTCTGAACAGCTTGGTCAGCATCAGAATCTCTGGCGGGCTGATAGTTGTGGCGGTGATCAGAAAGGCGAGCACCGCCCCCTGACTGAGACCCTTGAGCGAAAGCGAGTAGATGATCGGCACCACCGCCGCAGCGTTGACATAGAGCGGAACGCCGATCAGGGCGGCAATCGGCACGGCCAACAGCCCGGCGCCTCCAGCGTACCGGACGATGATCTCTTCCGGCACAAAGCCATAGATCAGGGCGCCGACCGCGCTGCTGATGACAATAATCGGCAGCAGGCTGCGGGCAAAGCCCAGGGTATAGTCCCAGGCGCGGGCCGCCTTGGCTCTAAAGCCATCCTCGAGCACGAGATCGAGCGCGCTCCCGTCAGCACTGGGATCAGCTGCGCGGGGCGGGCCACTGGCCACCTTGATCTGGTTCTGCCAGCCGGCCCGTTGCGCCAGCGTGCCAAAGACCAGCGCCAGCAGCCCCCCGGCGGTCAGAAAGACCAGGGCAGAGCGCACGCCAAAGAGCGGCGCCAGAATAGGCAACGCAATCTCCACTGGATATGGCGATGACAACAGGAAGGTGGTCATCACCCCGATGGGAATCCCCGCCCTGGCCATAGTGGCCAACACCGGGACAGTCGAGCAGGAGCAGAATGGCGTCACATAGCCCAGGCCCAGCGCGATGCCTTGGCCGAGCAAGCCTTTTCTGCCTGCGAGGCTCTTGCGCAGTGTTTCCGGAGAGATATACTCCATCAGCAGGCCTGAAATAAAGGTGACGATCAAGAACAGCGGTATCAGTTCGGCCAAGATGATCAGGAAAAAGCGTCCGGAGCTGAGCAGCGTCACTAGCATGGCCTATGTCTCACTTTCCCACAAAGCCTTTTCGAGATAGGGCAGCACTTCTCGCCAGGTCTGGACGGCCACCTGGTAGGCTGCTTCGCCTTTGGGCGTCAGCTCAAAGACTCTGCGTGGCCGCCCGTCTTGGACTCTTTCGTCTATTTGTGCATATTCGCCCTCCAGCAGCGCTTTGAGAACGGGATATATCGTTCCATAGGCAGGCGTGCAGCACCCTGCAGTGAACTCGGAGAGTTTCCCCAACAGAGCATATCCATGGGTTGGCTCGTCATGGAGCGTGCGCAGGATAAAGAACCGAGAGAGACTCATGTTGATGAGCGACTTCCAATAGTCCGGGCTTTCGAGTTGCACCGTGAGCCTCCCGCATCCAGGATCTATATGCTGACCTTCTATATATCGAACATCGGCATATTAGCACCTGACGAAGATCGCGTCAAGACCCCTGGGGGCCGATCGGCCATGAATGCAGCGATGGCGTTGGGCCGTGGAGCGCCTTCAGACGGTGTCTGAGCGTGCTGGCGTGGCTGTGGCACGCCTCAGGGTTGGGCTGATGACCAGCGGACGCGCCCTGCCCGCGCCGCGCTCACCTGGGAGTGCCTATGTTGTAGCACCTACGGCGGGTGCACGCCGCCGGCGAGGTGCGCGGCCTGTCGCTGGGGCTGACCTTTATGGGAACGGCCTTTAGCGAGCCGGCGCTGATTCGGCTGGCGTATGGCTTTGAGCAGCACACGGGCGCGCGCCGCCCGCCACGCTACCTGCCCACTTTGAGGCTGCCCCAGCCCGCTTGCGGCGGCGGCCTCGCTGGGCCCTAGTTCACGATGCGCACTTGCTCGAGGGTGACCGATACGTCCGTCGTCCCCACCTGAGCGATCGACTTGATGTAGCCCTCAAAGGCCACCAGTTGGCCCTTGCTGAGCTCGAGCGCGCTCTCTTTGGGCAGGTCGAACCTGATGGCGAACAGGCCACCCTTGTCCAGTCTGAGCGACAGCTCGTGCGCCACAGCGTCGCCTACGGGAAACTGGACGTTCTCGGGGTCGAGCGTGACCAGGCCGCCGGGCGTCACCTCGATGACCCTGCCCTGCCAGGCCACCCGCATGTCGATGATGCTATCGACGTACACGGGCCATTGCAGCTCGGTCGCGCTCTTGTGCCGAGCCCACAGCTCGGCCGTGGTGAGCGCATAGTTGATGGTGGGCGTGGGCACCGGCGTGGGCGTGGGCACGGGTGTGGGCGTGGGCACCGGCGTGCGCGTGGGGCGCGGCGTACGGGTCGGGCGCGGCGTGGCCACTTCGGCCAGGCGCTCGACGATGGCCTGCGCTGGCTCGCTCTCGCGCTGACCATAGACCACGCCCGACAGAAACCCCACCAGCAGCGCTGCCAGCAGCGCGGGAACGATGACATACCAGCGATTGAGCACCGGCCGTGGCTCTCTAGGTTCCATCGCCACTCTCCCCCACCCAGACTGGCTTTCAGTATGGACGCAGGGCGGCCGCCGCACAAGTGCGCCTGGCCAGGGGCGCCAGGCGCGCGGTGGTCCAGGCCCGCGCATCGATGGCGGCCTCAGCGAGGCCCGCGCAGGCCGGTCATTGACGCCCTAGAAGGTGGTCTGCAGCTTGATCGTCTTGCCCTCGCGCGCCGCCTCATAACAGCGCGTCATGATCTCGATCACGTGCCGCGCGTGCTCGGCGCTGGCCACCACGGGCTGCGCGGGGTCGAGGATGCACTCGATCAGGTTCTCGACGCCGGCGGGCAGGCCCCAGGGCTTGGTGTCCTTGGGAAAGCTGAGGTCGGTCCAGCCATACACCTCTCGTTCGCGGTCGTCGCGCCACAGCGAGAGCTTGTCGAGCGAGCCATAGATGCCGTTGACGGCGATGGTGCCATCAGAGCCAAAGATCTGCATGGCGGGCTGGCTGGTCTGCTCGCGCGTGGCGCGCACGCAAAAGGTCGAGTCGACAAAGCCAAAGCGGGCATCGCCAAAGTCGAGCAGCAGGAGCGTGTTGTCATCGACCTCGACATCGATCACCTTGCCCTTGTAGGGCCCAGCCCTGACGACGCGCTGCGGCCAGGAGATGCCCGACATGACGGCCACGCTTTTGGCGGGCCCCAGCAGGCCGGTGACGGTGTGCAGGCCATAGACGCCCATATCGAGCACCGGGCCAGCGCCCTGTTTGTAGAACCAGGTGGGGTCTGTCTCCCATTCCTCGTCGGGCCACGAGCCGGGGCCGCCGTGCGAATTGTGCGACAGCAGCCACGACACCTTGCCGATGGCGCCCTCGCGCAGCAACTGGGCGATCTTTTGGTTGATCGGGTCGAGCATGGTGCAGGCGGCTGCGCCCAGTTTCAGCGAGCGCTGGCGCGCCTCGTCGATCAGGTGCGTGGCCTCGGCCACCGACCCGGCCATGGACTTTTCGCTGTACACATGCTTGCCGGCGCGCAGGGCCTTGAGGTTGACCTCATAGTGCGACTGGATGTTGGTGGTGTCGACGAGCAGGTCGATCCCCGACCTGGCCAGCATCTCGTCCAGGTCGGTGTAGACCTGCGGCACGCCGAGTTTGGCGGCCAGGCTTGCGGCGCGGCCCGGAACAGAGTCGCACACGGCGACAAACTCGGCCTTGGCGAGCGCCTTGATGCCCGGGCCATAGCTGCCGTTAGCGATGACCCCACAACCGACCAGCCCAACCTTTACCTTTTCCATCTGCTCCACTCCTTTGTTGACGGCCACCATGCCGCGGCTGCGCTCATTGTACTCGTCTAGCCAGGGCGCAGCCAGCGGCGCAGGCTCTGGCTGGCCGGTGGCGCGGGGTTGCGGCCAGAGGCCTGGCTCCAGATCGTGAGGCAATAGCTGCGGATTCCGGCGCTAGAGCATTGACAAACGTCGCATAATCCAGGTAGAATGGCGCCAAGAGGACGGTTTGTGGCCAACACGAAAGGGGGTGTATCGCCTCATATCGCCTTTGGCGGATCGGCACTCCGAGCTGGGGCCCTATGAGCCGCGGCACTGGCGAGTTGGTGTTGGCGCCGGGCGCCGCAATGGAGCTAGCGTTCTGCGAGGAGAGGGTGGTATGAACAAGCTGACACGTCGCGATTTTCTGCGGGCGGGCGAGCTGGCGGCAGCGGCCTGGGTTTTGTCGGCCTGTGCTCCGGCCGCGCCCCAAGTGATCAAAGAGGTCGTCAAGGAAACGGTCATCGTCGAGGGCACCCCCAAGGTCGTCGAGAAGGTCGTCGAGAAGGTTGTTGAGAAGACGGTGGTGGTCGAGGCGGCCGCCAAAGAGCCCATCACGCTGGAATGGTGGCCTGGCTGGCCCGGCAACTATATGCTGGCCATCGCCAAGCTGTTTGAGGATGCCAACCCCGGCATCAAGCTGAATGCCGTGCTCAACTATCCCGAGAAGCAGGCAGTGCTGGCGGCCGTTGCGGCCGGCACGACCCCCGATCTGATCGCCGACATTCCCTACATGGAGCTGATCGTCCGCGACGTCTTTTTAGAGATCGACGATCGCCTCACCGAGTTCCCCGATCTGGCGATCAAGGACGGCGACATTCCTGAAGCCCTGTGGGAGGTGTTCGCCTGGGAAGGCAAACATTATGGCATCCCCAGCGTAGACACGGCCGGCCGGCAGGGGTTGGGCATCAACGCGCGCGTTGCCGAAGAGGCGGGGCTGGACCCGGAGAACCCGCCGCGCACGTGGACCGAGGCGTTCGAGTGGCACAAGAAGATGACCACGTACGACGACGCCGGCAACCTGAACGTGCTGGGCTTTGACCCGATGGCCGAGCGCACCGACGCCTGCACCGACGGCGACCCCTGGATGTGGCCGCACATGTGGGGCTTTGCCTACATCAAGGACAACGTCTATGACATCGACCGCGCAGAGACGGTCGAGTTCCTGACGGTCATCAAGCGCTTTGCCGAGGACGTGGGCCCGGAAAAGATCGATGGCCTGAACACGGCCTTTAGCGGCATGAGCCGTGGCCCCTTTGGCCAGGGCAAGGTGGGCATGCGCATCACCTACCCGTCGGGGCCTGCGGGCGTGTATCGCATCAACCCCAAGGACAAGTACGTCTTTACCTGGGTGCCGATGCCAGACAACCGCCGCGATGTGACCATGCAGACGGCCGGCGGCCACGCGGGCATGATCATGAAGGCGTCCAAGCATCCTGACGAGGCCTTCAAGCTGGCCGTGTTCCTCACGCAGGACGCGGCCTGCAACGTGCTGTTCAAAGAGGTCGGCTGGATTGGCCCCCGCCTGTCGTGGCAGGCCAAGGCCGATCTGAGCAGCTATCCTGACCATGTGGCCTCGGCGATCAAGTACTTTACCGACTCGATGAAGAACGCCGACGAGGTGTGGTGGAACAACGACCCTATCGAGGGCATCACGGCCTCAGAGTGGGAGCGTGTGTTCCAGGGCGTGCGCCATGGCGAGATCACGCCAGAGGATGGCGCCCGGCAGATGCAGGAGAACCTGACCAAGGAACTCGAGCAGATGTTGGAAGCCCGCTAAGAGAGGGATCAGGGTCAGGGCAGCAGCGTTGCCTGCTGCCCTGACCTGCGATGCATCTTGAGCGACCAAGCGAGAGGTGAACGCCATGACGAACGTGGCTCGTCGTGAAGCGCGGCGCACTCTGCAGGGCCTGGCCTTTGCCTCGCCCTGGGTCATCGGTTTTCTGGCCTTTACGATCTACCCACTGCTGGCCTCGACATACTATAGCCTGACGCGCTATGACGTGATTCGGCCGCCCAAGTACGTCGGCCTGGAGAACTATGTCGAGATCTTTTCCTCTGACCCGATCTTTCGCCTGGCCCTGGTCAACACGCTGTACTTTGTCATCATCGGCGTCCCTGCCGCCTTTATCACGGCCTGGCTGGTGGCCAACCTGCTGAACAACGAGATGTGGGGGCGCCCCGTGTGGCGCACCATCTTTTTTCTGCCATCGATCACGCCCATTGTGGCCAGCGTCATGGTGTGGCTGTGGATCTATAACACGCAGTTCGGCCTGATCAACGGCGCGCTGATGGCGCGCGGGCTCAAGGTGATCCCCTTCCTCAGCAGCCCCAAGCTGGCCAAGCCCTCGCTGATTCTGGTGCAGTGTTGGGCGCAGGGCAGCTCGATCGTGATTTTTCTGGCCGCGCTGCAAGATGTGCCCCGAGAGCTGTATGAGGCGGCGACCATCGATGGCGCCAACAGCTGGCGCCGCTTTTGGAGCATCACTATTCCCATGTGCACGCCGGTGATGCTCTTTGTGCTGTTGACAGAGCTCATCGGCACGTTCCAGTCTTTCTCGCTGCCGTGGCTGCTCACCGAGGGCGGCCCCAACTATGCCACCGAGCTCTATAGCCTGTACCTGTTCAGGAACGCCTTTGTGTTCTTCAAGATGGGCTATGCCTCGGCGCTCTCGTGGATTCTGTTCGTCGTCATCGGCCTGTTCACAGTGGCTATCTTTCGCAGCTCGGCACGCTGGGTCTACTACCGCAGTGAGTAACCAGGGCGCCCAGCAGCGGTTCGTGCGCGAGCAGATCGACCTACCGTGGCTGAGCCAGCCAGAGATGGAGTGCTGACGATGGCAGTTATCAGGCCTTCTTCTGCGTCGCCCTGGTCGACACGCAACAACCAGGATGAGGCCGCCGCTGCGGCGCGACGAAAGCAGCGCGCGGCGAGGCGCTTTGGCCGCAAGTCTTTGATCACCCTGGCGGTGGCCCTGCTGAGTTTCATCTTCTTTCTGCCTTTTCTGTGGATGGTCTCCACCTCGCTCAAGATCGACCCCGAGGTGTACCAGATTCCGCCCGTCTGGATTCCGCGGAGCTTTCGCCTGGCGAACTACTTTGAGGCCATGACCTATGTGCCCTTTGGGCGCTATGTGCTGAACACGCTCCAGTATGGCATCCTGTCGGACATTGGGGTGGTGCTCTCGTCGGCCGTGTGCGCCTATAGCTTCTCACGGCTGCAGTGGAAGGGGCGCGATGCGCTCTTTGCCATTGTGCTGGCCACCATGATGGTGCCCTACCAGGTGACGATGATCCCGCTCTACCTGATCTTTAAGCGGCTCAACTGGCTCAACACCTATCTGCCGATGGTGGTGCCCAACTATCTGGGGTCGGCGTACTTTATCTTTATGTTGCGCCAGTTCTTTATGACCATCCCGATGGAGCTATCCGACGCGGCGCGCATCGATGGCTGCAGCGAGCTGCGCATCTTTACGAGCGTCATCCTGCCGCTCTCCAAGCCGGCATTGGCGGTGGTGGCGCTGTTCCGCTTTATGGACTGCTGGAACGACTATATGGGGCCGCTGATCTATCTGCGTGACACGAAAAAGTACACGGTGGCGCTGGGGCTGCAACACCTGCGGCAGTATGGCACGGCGGCCAGCGTCGAGCAGGTGTGGCCCCACCTGATGGCAGCCAGCACGGTGGTCACACTGCCGGTGGTGCTGCTCTACTTTTTCACGCAGCGCACGTTTGTCGAGGGCATTGCGCTCACGGGCATCAAGGGCTGAACGCGCCAGCGACCACCGATCCGAACTGTGGCCCGCGGCCGTGCCGCGGCCAGAGATGCGAGGAGAGCCCTATGGCTGCTATCGACACCAACGCAGACGCCGAGTGCTCGGCGCAGGCGCTGCGCCTGCGGCTGCAACGTAGCGCGACGCTGGCCCATCTGTTGGCGACCTACGCCACCGACGAGGGCATCGATCCCCAGAACGCGCCGCACTTTGAGGCCTGGCTGGCTCGCAGCGGCGAGCTGCCGCCCGATTTCGACGCGCTGCCCACCAACGCCGGCCTGCCGCCGCTGCTGGTGCGGGCCGATGGCAGCCCTGTGGCGTCGGCCGAAGAGTGGCCCGCGCGGCGCGCCGAGATGCTGCGCATGCTCGTGCACTATCAGCTCGGCCAACCGCCCCCACCGCCCGGCGCGATGTTCGTCGAGGATGTGGATGAGCAGCCCCTGGCGGGCGGCGGCGCGGTGTTGCGCAAGGTGCTGGTGTATGGGCCCGATGCCAAGGCCGTGGCTGCCGATCGGGCTCTGGCCGCGGTAGACGCGGCCATGTATCGCACGGTGCGGCTGCGCGTCGAGATCACCCTGCCCGACGGTGGCGGGCCCCATCCGGCGCTGGTGACGCTCGGCAGGCGCGACGGCGACCATCTGCGGGGCTGGCTGGGCGAACAGGCCGTGGCCGCGGGCTATGTGGTCTGCGCCTTTGACCGCGACGACGCCTTCCAGGCCCACGACGTCTATGCCGGCCAGGAGTGGACCGAGCTGGGCTGGTGGGCCTATGCGGCCAGCCGCTGCGTGGATTATCTGGCCGGCCTCGAGGCGGTGGATGCGGCGCAGGTGGCCATTGTCGGGCATTCGCGCGGGGCCAAGATGGCGCTGATCGCCGCCGCCCTCGACGAGCGCTTTGCCGCCGCCGTCATCAGCCACCCCGGTTCTGGCGCCGGCATGACCGAGCCCTGGCGCTACATCGGCGAAAAGTTTGGCGGCGAGACGCTCGAGTACAGCACGCGCGTCTTTCCCTATTGGAACCATCCCCGGCTGCGCTTTTTCGCCGGCCGCGAGAACAAGCTGCCTTTCGATGCGCACTTTATGGTGGCCTTGGTGGCGCCGCGGGCGCTGTTGATGACCGAGGGCGACGCCGACGACGTGGGCGAGCCCTGGGGGGCGCAGCAGAGCTACCTGGCGGCCAGCGAGGTGTGGGCGCTACACGGCCAGCCAGAGCGGCTGGGCATCGCGTTTCATGCTGGCGGGCATCGCCTGGCGGCTGCGGTGCTGCAAGGTTATGTCGACTGGCTCGACATGCAGTTCGGCCGGCGGCCGTTCGCCTTTGCCAACACGCTGATGTACCCTTACACGTTTGAGGCCTGGCGCGCGGCCACGGGCCAGCAGGTGCACCCGCTGGCCTATCCCGATCGGCTGGGCCAGAGCCCCCTCACCCGCGACGATGGCAGCGCGGTCGACAGCGCAGCGGCGTGGCCCCAGCAGCGCGCCGCCCTGCAGCGGCGGATTCTGGACATGGTCGGCGCGCTGCCGCCGCTGGGCGCGGGCGGGCTGACGATCGTGAAGCAGGTGGAGCGCGACGGGCTGGTGGCGGCCGAGGCCGTGCTGCCCGACGGGCTGCCGGTGCACCTGACGTACTGCGCCGACGCCGAGGGGCCGCTGCCGGTGGCGGTGTATCTGCATGGCCATCTCGACACCTGCGGCTGGGCCTGGTCGGCCGAGTATGGCTGGACGCCTGCGGTGGGCGAGCGCCTGGCGCGGCAGGGCCTGCTGGCCGTCGAGTACGACCAGTACGGCTATGGCCGCAGAAACCGCGTGGACGTGCTCGAGATGTTTGCCGCCCACCCGGAGTGGTCGGTGCTCGGGGTGATGGTGCAAGACGCCCGCCGGGTGGCGAACGCGGCCGCGGCCCTGCCGATGGCAGCGGCCGGGCAGGTGGCGGTGGTCGGGTACTCGCTCGGGGGGCTGGTGGCCATGCTGGCGGCCGCGCTCGACGAGCGCATCGCCGCTGCGGCCAGCACCTGCGGCATCGGCTCGTTGCGGCGCGATGCCCATGGCGCCGCGACCGAGGGCCTGCGCCGCTATGCGCATCTGCGCCCGCTGCTGCCGCGGCTGGGATTTTTCGTGGGGCACGAGGCGCGCGCGCCGTTTGACATGGACGATGTGCTGGCGTTGATCGCGCCGCGGCCGGCGCTGGTGCTGGCGCCCACGCTCGATCAGGACTGGCTGCACGCCGATGTGCGCGCCTGCTATGAGGGCGCCAGGCCGGTCTATGCGCTGCTGGGGGCTCCCGAGGCGCTGGCGTTCATGGCGCCGGACGATTTCAACCGCTATCCGCCCAAGTATCAGGAGCTGGTCAACCGCTGGCTGCTGGGGGCCCTGCACAGCGCAGGTGCCGCCGGCTAGGGAGGGACAGATGGCTCACGCGCAGCGCAACTTTTCGATGCAGGCCTACTGGGAGCGGGTCACCGCCGAGTGGACGCCGCAGCTCCACTTTCGGGGCGCCACCCGCGCCGACTGGGAGGCGTGGCGGGCTGAGGCCAGCGCCAGGTATCGCCAGTTGCTGGGCGAGCTGCCCGAGCCGGCGCCGCTCGACGCCGAGGTGGAGTACAGCGTCGAGGACGGCGACCTGATCCGTGAACGGGTGGTGTTTCAGGCCGAGGCGTTCATGTCGGTGCCCTGCATCGTGCTGCGGCCCAAGGCCATGGCGGCCGATCGCTCGCACGCCGCCATCCTGTGCAGTCACGGGCATGGGCCTTTTGGCAAAGACCCGGTGGCCGGGGTGCGCTCGTCGGCGCAGCATGTGGCCCAGATAGAGCAGCACAACTATAACTATGGCGAGCAGATGGCGAGGGCCGGCTATCTGACGCTGAGCCCCGACCTGCGCGCCTTTGGCGAGCGGCGCGACGGGTGGTCGCAGGGGATGCCGGGCGAGGCCTACTGCAACTCGACCTTTGTGCGCGGGGCCTTGCTGGGGATCTATCCGCTGGCGCTCAACGTGTTCGACATGATGCGCTGCGTGGACTATATGCAGACGCGGCCAGAGGTGGACCCCGAGCGGATCGGCATGATGGGGCTGTCGCAGGGCGGCACGATGACGACCTTTACCATCGCGGCCGAGCCGCGCATCAAGGCCGCCGACATCATCTGCTACGTGAACCCGTTTCGCGCCTTTGCGATCGAGCAGTGGGACAACCTGTGCGGCTCTCAACTGCTGCCCAACCTGTATCGCTATCTCGACACCGACGATGTGGCCGGCCTGATGGCGCCGCGCCCGTTGCTGATCGAGATGGGCATCTATGACAACTGCTTTCTGTTGCAGGATACGCTCCAGGGGTTCGAGGGAGTGCGGCGCATCTATCGCGCCGCCGGCGCCGAGGCCGATCTATGGAGCGACGTGCATGCGGGGCCGCACGCATTTGGCGGCAACAAGGCGTTCGAGTTTTTTGACCGGTATCTCTAGCGAGCCACGCACAGCAGCAAGGAGCGACATGACGCATCGGATCGTGGTGGTAGGTGGGGGCAGCGCTGGCTGGGGCCCCAAGCTGATGTCTGACCTGTTTCTGACGCCTGCCCTGGCCGACAGCACCTATGTGCTGCATGACCTCAACCAGGGCAATGCCGACCGCATCGCGCGTTTTGCCACCAAGCTGGCAGACCAACTGGGGGTGCAGCCCACCATCGTCGTGGAGGGCGATCCCGACCAGGCCTATGCCGAGGCTGACTTTGTGCTCATCACCATCTCAACGGGCGGCCTGGAGGCCATGGGGCATGACCTGGCCGTGCCCGAGCGCTATGGCATCTATCATACGGTGGGCGACACGGTGGGCCCCGGCGGCTGGGCCAGAGCGTTGCGCAACGTGCCGGTCTTTCAGCAGATCGCCCAGCGGGTCAACGTGCTGGCGCCAGACGCCGTCATCCTCAACTACTCGAACCCGATGGCGCAGCTCACCAAGACGCTGGCCGTCAGCACCGACCAGCCGGTGGTGGGCCTGTGCCACGGGCTCTTTGAGACGCTCGAGTTTCTGCAGTTCTTGCTGAACATCAAGGACGAGCACGATATACAGGCGGTGTATGGCGGCGTCAACCACTTTTTCTGGATCACCGACCTGCGCATCCGGGGTAACGACGGCTATGAGCTGCTGGAGGAGCTGCTGGGCGAGCGCTCGCTGCTCGAGGTGGCCGCCGAGCTGAACCCTGAGCTGGCGCATCGCGTGAGCCTGGCGTCAGAGCTGCTGCGCGTGACCGGCATGCTCACCTACGCCGCCGATCGCCACACCAGCGAGTTCTTTAGCCACATCCTGACGTCGACCGAGCGCATGGCCGAGTATGGGATCGTGCGCACCAGCATCGCCGATCGCCGGCGCAACATGACCAACACGATGGCGCGCATCGACGACATGACCCGCAGCGGCATACCGGCGGCCTATGGCCAGCGCTCGCGCGAGACGGCGGCCGACATCATCAACGCGTTCGTCACCGGCAAGCCGTTCATCGACGTGGGCAACGTGCCCAACGTCGGGCAGATCGCCAACCTGCCGATGGGTGCCGTGGTCGAGACGCCGGTGCTGGTATCGCCGAACGGCTTTCAGCCGATCACCGTGGGCGAGTTGCCCGAGCCGACGGCCACCTGGCTGGACCGCATCGTGCGCGTGCAAGAGATGACCGTTGACGCGGCCCTGCTGGGCGACCTGGACGAGGCGCTAATGGCGCTGGCGCTCGATCCGCTGTGCGCCCACCTGGACTGGACGCAGGTCGAGGAGCTGGGCATCGAGCTGTTGCGCGCCAACGCGGCCTATCTGCCCCAGTTCCAGGGCATGCTCTAGAGCGAGGTGCGTATGAAGATCACGATCATCGGCGCGGGCAGCTATGTGTTCACCCGCAACCTGCTGACCGATTTTCTGACGTTTCCAGCGCTGCAAGAGGCGGACATCTGGCTGGAGGACATCGAGCCAGAGCGCCTCACGGTGATGGCGGCGTTGGCAGAGCGGATGGTGTCGCAGCAAAAGTGCGGCGTCAGCATCCACACCACGACGGATCTGCGCGCGGCCCTGGACGGCGCCGACTATGTGTTCAGCACCGTGCGGGTGGGCGACACGCGCAGCAACCTGGAGATACCGGCCCGGTATGGCGTCAGCGTGTCGGTGGCCGACACCACCGGCGCGGGCGCGGCCTTTTACTTTTTGCGGAATGCGCCCGTCATCTTGCAGGTGGCGCGCACGATGCAAGAGGTGTGCCCCAACGGGCTGCTGCTCAACTACACGAACCCGATGGGCATGTTGTGCTGGGCGGTCAGCCTGCAGAGCAAGATCCGCAGCGTGGGGCTATGCCACTCGGTGCAGGGCACAGCGATGACGCTGGCCTCGTACATCGGCGCGCCCTTTGAGGAGATATCGTTCTGGGTGGCGGGGCTCAACCACATGGCGTGGTTCCTCGAGTTCCTGTGGCGCGGCGAGGACGCGTACCCTCTGCTGTGGCGCGCCATGCAAGACCCGGACCTCTATGCGCGCGACCGCGTGCGCTGGGACCTGATGCGCTACTTTGGCGCGTTTGTGTCCGAGTCGTCGACGCACAGCTCCGAGTATCACCCCTACTTTCGGCGCACGCCGGCGCTGATCGAGCGCTATCTGGGCCTCGAGATCGGCGGCCCCGGCCAGCCGAGCTATCTGGACCATCTGCGCAGCAGCCAGGCGCGCGGCGCCGAGCGGCGGCAGGCGCGAGAGGCGGAGAACCGCCAGCTCGCCTATGGTAGCGAGCCGATCCCGATTGTGCGCGGCCGCGAGTATGGCAGTTGCATTCTGAACGCCATCGAGACCAACACGCCGTTCCTGTTCAACGGCAACGTGGCCAACGACGGGCTGATCACCAACCTGCTGCCGGGCGCCATCGTCGAGGTGCCGATCATGGTGGATGGCACCGGGCTTCATCCGCTGCACGTTGGCGCCCTGCCGCCGGCGCTGGCGGCTTTGAACCGCACGGCGCTGAACTGCCAGGAGCTGGCGGTGCGCGGCCTGCTCGAGGGCCAGCGCGAGTACATCTACCAGGCGGCGCAGCTCGACCCGCTGGTGGCCGCGCTGCTGTCGCTCGACCAGATCAGGGCGATGGTCGACGAGCTCTTTGCCTCTGACGCCGAGTACATCACGATCTAGCAACGGGGGAGGACGCCGGCGGTCGTGGCCAGTGAACTGATGACTTCAGAGACATCGATCCGGGTGATCAACCGCAAGCGGGTGCTCACCTTGATCTTGTACCGACCGGGGCTGACGCGCACCGAGCTCGCCGAGGCTTGCGGGCTGAGCGCCGCCACGGTGAGCAGCCTGGTTGCAGAGCTACTGGACGAAGGGATTCTGCACGAGCACGACGGCGGGGGGCGCCTGCAGCGCAATCGCACGCTGTGGCTCAACCGCAATGCCGGCTGCGCGGTGGGCATCGAGCTCTCGCCGCGACACTGCCGGGCCGTGTTGGTGGACATGGAGATGAACGTGGCCCGCCGCACAGAGCGCGCCCTGCCGAACACCCTGGTCGACGACACGATCGTGGCGCTGGCCGACACCGTGCGTGAGCTCTGCGCGGGGGCCCACGCCCCGCTGGTGGGCGTGGCGGTGGCCGTGCCAGGCCCCGATGACGTCGAGGGCCGACGGGTCGTCTTTTCTGAGAGCCTGGGCTGGACCGACGTGGCGCTGGCCGAGCGACTGGCGGCGTTCACCGGCTGCTCGGTGTCGGTGATCAACCGCCCCAAGGCGGGCGTGTTGGGCGAGCACTGGTATGGCGCCGGCCAGGGCATCGACAACCTGGTCTATGTCTCGGTGTCGAGCGGCGTGGCGGCCGGCATCTTTATCGGGGGGCAGCTCTTTGCCGGCGCTTTTGGCTATGGTGGCGAGCTCGGCCATACTACGATCATCGAGGACGGGCCGCTGTGCGTCTGTGGCAACCGCGGCTGCCTGGAGGCGGTCGCCAGCCTGCCGGCCATCGCAGCGGCGGTGGGCCGGCGCATGCGGGCGGGCGAGCCCTGCGTGCTCGCCGAGACGCCCGAAGGGCAGGCTGCCGGAGACTATGAGCCGCTCATCGCCGCGGCGCGCAATGGAGACCTGTTGGTGCGCGACGAGATTCGCGCCGCCAGCCGCTACATCGGCATCGCGGTGGCCAACCTCATCAACCTGTTCAACCCACAGATGGTCATCGTGGGGGGCCAACTGGCGTTGGCCGGAGAAGTGGCGCTCAACACCGTGCGCGAGACGGCCCAACGGCGGGCCTTTCCGCTCAGCTATCGTAACGTGCAGATCGTCGCCAGCGCGCTGGGGGGCGATTCGGCCTGCCTGGGGGCGTGTGCCTATGTCATCGCCGAGCACATCAGCCGCCTAGGCGCCCGACAGCCGCTCAGCACCACCCAGAACTGACAGGAGTCTAGCATGAAGTCAGCCAACACCGCCCTCTGGGCCAGACGGTATGGCCAGCTCGAGGCCCGCAACTATGCCGACGCCGTGACGATGGGGGCGGCCGCAGCCGACGACCTCGCCGCCATCATCAACCAGGCGGTGCGCGAGCGGGGCCTGGCCTCGATCATCGTGGCCACCGGCAACTCGCAGTTGCGCTTTATGGAGGCGCTGCGCACCCGCAAGGACATCGCCTGGGAGCGCGTGGTCGTCTTTCATATGGACGAGTATCTGGGCATGGCGGCCGATCACCCGGCCAGCTTTCGCAGGTACATTCACCAGGAGCTGACCGACATTGTGCGCCCACAGGCGTTCTATGGCGTCGACGGCGATGCGCCCGACACAGCCGGCGAGCTGGCCCGCTACACCGCCCTGCTGGAGCGTTACCCCGCTGATGCCTGCGTGATGGGCATCGGCGAGAACGGCCACCTGGCGTTCAATGATCCGCCGGCCGACTTGACCACCACTGCAACGATCCACGTGGTGACACTGGACATGGCGTGCCGGCAGCAGCAGGTGGGCGAGGGCCACTTTGCCACGCTGGACGAGGTGCCCACGCACGCGCTGTCGCTGACGGTGCCGGCGCTGCTCAAGCCCGCCCATGTGCTGGTGGTGGTGCCCGAGGCGCGCAAGGCGCCGGCCGTCAAGGCTGCGCTCACCGGCCCCGTCACGCCGCTGTGCCCGGCCTCGGTGTTGCAGACGCAGCCGCAGGCCGTGATCTATCTGGAGCCCGCCTCGGCGGCGCTGTTGCCGTAGGCGAGCAGCCCCTGGCTGACCTCACCGGAACGCTACCTGCGCGCTCATGCCGGCGCGCAGGCTGGCCGGGCGCTCTTCGAGCAGGATGGTGACGCGATAGACGACATCGCCTCCGAGGGTGTCGGCCAGCGGGGCGATGGCCTGCACGCGGCCTGCGATGTCGACGCCGAGCGCCTCGACCGTCACCGTGACGGGCTGCCCCACCGCGACGCGGGGGACATCGCGTTCGCCGAGATCGGTGGTCTCGGCCAGGAGCGTGTCGAGGTCGGCCAGCGCTGCCGCCGCCTGGCCGGGCAGCAGCCATTGCCCCAACTCTGCCGACAGCCGGGTCAGCACACCGTCAAATGGCGCTCGCAGGCTCAGTTGCTCTTGCAGCGCCAGGGCAGACTGCACCTGCGCCTGGGCGGCCTCGACCTGCGCCTCGGCAGCGGCCAGCTCTGGGCGACGAGGGCCGGCCTGCAGAGCAGCCAGCGCCGCCCGAGCGGCATCGACCTGGGCCTGGGCAGCGGCCAGATCATAGCGGGTGGCAGGCTGGCGAGCCAGCGCCAGTTGCGCCTCGGCCGAACGCACGGCCTGACGAGCCCGCTCGACCTCGGCCGGATCGGCGCCCCGTTCGACTGTAGCGAGCTGGTTCTCGGCCAGACCGACACTCGTCTCTGCCACCAGCACGCGAGCCCTGGCGCCATCGCACTGCGCGCCCGCCAGCGCCGCATTGCCGCAGACCACATCGCGCTCGCTCTGCGCCGCCCAAAGGGCATCTTTGGCGGCGGCCACGCCCAGATGCGCGCGCTGCACCGCGAGGTCGTCGGGGGCGCTCTGAAGCTGCCCGAGCGCTGCCTGCGCCGAGGCCAGGTTGGCCTGGGCCTGCGCCACCTGCTCGGGGCGGGGACCGGCTGCCAGCGCGTCATAGTGGGCCTGGGCGCCATCGAGCGCCGCCTGCGCCTGCTGCAGCGCCTCGGCCGACGGGCCCGCCAGCAGCAACGCGTGGTTGGCCTGCGCAGCATGCAGCGCCGCCTGCGCCAGAGCCGCCTGAGCGGCCACTACGTCGTCCTCGAGAGCGAGTAGCAGGTCGCCGGCCGCCACGGCGTCACCCTCGGCAAAGGGCAATGCCACCACCCGGCCGGCGCCCACGGCAGAGAGCTCGACCTGTCTGGCCGGCACGATCCTGGCGGCCGCCACCACGCCCGCGGTGGAGCTTGGCGAGGGCGATCGAGAGGCGTCCGTCGAGGGTGGCTCTTTGCCGAGCACCACGGTGGGCAGCGGCACGCGCGAGGCGCCGGGCTGTCTACAGGCCGTCAACAGCAGCGCGGCGATGGTCAACGCAGGCCAGAGGCTCGAGGCGCGCATCTCACTGCTCCTCGGCTGGCGGCGGCACGGCTCCGTTCGCCACCACCAGCCCATCGCGCAGGGTGATGACCCGCCGCGCATACCTGATGACGCGCGGATCGTGGGTGGCAAAGATAAAGGTGACGCCCGTCTCCGCGTTGAGGCGCAGCATCATCTCCATGATCTGCTGGCCGTTGGCCGTGTCGAGGTTGGCCGTGGGCTCGTCGGCCAGCACGATGCGCGGGCGCTTGACCAGGGCCCGCGCCACGGCGGTGCGCTGCTGCTCGCCCCCCGAGAGCTGATCGGGGCGGTGCTGCGACCGGTCGGCCAGCCCCACGGCCTCGAGCAGGTGCATCACGCGAGCGCGGCGTTCGTCGGCGCCGATCCCGGTCAGCAGCAGAGGCATCTCGACGTTCTCGTAGGCGCTGAGGGTGGGAATCAGTGCATAGAACTGAAAGATGAACCCGATGGCGTTCTGGCGGATCTCGGCGCGCTCGTCGCGGCTGAGACGGCTCACCTCGCGCCCGTCGAGCCACACCGAGCCGCTGGTAGGCTGATCCAGGCAGCCCATCAACTGCAACAGCGTGGTCTTGCCCGATCCCGACGGCCCGACCAGCGTCAGGAACTCGCCCTCGTCGACCTCGAGGCTGACGCCGCGCAGGGCTCGCGTGGTGAACTCGCCGACAACATAGTCGCGTGTGACGTTGTCAACCCGGGCAACTGGCATAGTCTCCATGCTCCTCATGCTTCTCCGCCGTGCAGAGACTGAACCGGCTCCATACGCGCCGCCAGCATGGCCGGATAGAGCGCGCCGAGCATCGTCACCACCAGCGCTGCGATCACCAGGGCGACGGCATCGTTCAGGGTGAGATAGCCATACAGGCGCTCGCCGAGCATCATGTTGGTTACGCCCATATCGGCGGTGAGGCTGCCGATGTAGACGCCGCGGGTGCTGAGCCAATAGACGGCGACGCCACCCAGCAGCAAGCCGATGACCACACCGACCAGGGCCAGCAGAAAGGACTCGAGCAGGAACAGCGCCATGATGCGCCGGCCCTTCATGCCGAGGGCGGCCAGCACGCCGATCTCTCGCGTGCGCTCAAAGACGGCCATCACCATGGCATTGACCACGACGGTGGCGGTGATGCCCAGGACGATGAGGTAGAAGACGGCCATCATGGCGCTGGCGTATTCTTCCATCGAGAGCAGCAGGGCGTTCATCTGCTGCCACGTCTTGACCTCGTACTGGGCCGAGGTGAGCGCCGCCGCCACCTCATCGGCGCGGAACATGTCGTCGAGCTGCACCCAGACCACGCTGGCGCGATCGCCCGTCTGGCTGATGGCCTGCGCCTTGGCCAGGGGCATGAGCACGTTGGCCTGGTCGTAGCTGGGCGTGTTGGTGCTGTAGATGCCACGGATGACAAAGGCCTGCTGGTCCACCGCGCCGCCGGCGGTGTTCACCAACAGGGCGACGCGGTCGCCGACGTGCAGTCCACGTTTGAGCGCCAGCGACTGGCCAATGAGCACGCCCTCGCGGTCTCCGGCAGCGAGCCAGTCGCCGCCGCGGAGGCCATCGCGATAGACGCCGCTGCTGTCGGCGTCTGGATCGAGGCCGACGATGCGCACGCCAAGCGTTTCGTCGCCAACCAACATGATGCCGCTGATGTAGAGCCTGGGCGAAGCGGCTCTGACGGGGGGCAACGTCTCGATCTGTGCGGCGATGGCGGACGGTGTGTTCACCAGATCGTCCCAGGCCAGGCTCGCCTTGGTTTCGTCGTAATCGCGAGCACGCACCTGCAGGTGACCGCTCTCGAGGCGGATGCCAAGCTCGAGGGAACTGCGCATCTCGCCCTCGACAAAAGCCGCCATCATCAGCAGCAGCGCCAGACCTGCCCCGAGCGCCAGGGCCGATAGCAGCGTGCGGCGCCTGTTGCGCCCCAACCCTCGATAGGCGATCTTGAGCATCGGTATCATGGTGCGCGCCTCACAAAAAGTGCAGCGCCGCGGCGGGCTCGCGGCGGGCAGCCTCGCGGGCCGGATAGAGCGACGCCAGGATCGAGATCAGCACTGCAGAGAGGATGTAGCGAGGCGCGCTGTTCAGCGCCAGGGTCGAGTAGACGCGCCCGTCGATGAGCGCGGTGAACTCGGTCATCTGAGTGAACTGGCTGAAATCGAGCCCAACGCGGCTCAACAGGGCATTGCCCAGCAGGCCCAGGGCAACACCCGCCAGCGCGCCCAGCAGGCCCAAGAGGGAGCCCTCGAGCAGAAAAAGGAGCGTGATCTGCCGGGCTTTGAGCCCCAGGGCCGCCAGCACCCCGATCTCGCGCGTGCGCTCATACACGGCCATGAGCAACAGGTTGAGGGTGCCGATGCCCGCGATGCCCAGCATGATGATGCCAAAGACGTCCATCACCGCGCCCTTGATGGCCATCGTCTGCGCCAGCTCTGGAAAGTTGACGCGCCACGATGCCACCTCGTAGCCGGCCAGCCGGGGGGCCAGCGCCCTGATCACTGTGGCCTCGTGGCCCATGTCGCGCAGCCAGACGACGGCCTCGGTCACCTCGCCAGGGGCCATATAGAGCGACTGCGCCGTGGCCAGCGGCATGTAGAGGGTGGCTTTCTCGACCTCGGCCATGTCGAGGTCAAAGATGCCGACGACCGTCATCGAGCGCTGACGCATTTGCTCATGCTCCGCACGGCCCACGAGCGTGAGGCGATCGCCCAGGCCCAGCTCGAGGGCGTCGGCGAGGCCCTGCCCGATGACGATGGCATCGCCGTCGTCAGGCGCCAGAAAGCGCCCCTGACTGATGCGCTGCCCGATCAGGCTGACGGGCAGCTCGACGTCGGGCTCGATGCCCACGATGCCCACGCCCAGCGCGCCATGCCGACTGCTGGCCATGCCGCTGGTGTTGATGCGCCGCGACACCGCCAGCACCTGCGAGAGAGATGATGCCGCCCGGTTCACGACGTCAGGTTGCTCGACCGGCAGCAACGGGCGCTCATCGGGGTGGGCGGCATAGCCGGGCGCGTGCACCTGAATGTTGCCCCCCAGCACCTTGATGGCATTGCCGTAGATGGCCTGGTCAAAGCCGCTCATCAGGCCCCGGTAAAGGATCATCAGAGCGGTGGTGAGGCCAATCGCCAGCGCCACGATCACCGTGCGGCGACGGTGCCGCCAGAGGTTGCGCCATGCCAGGCGCGTCAAGAGCGCTGTACTCATGCCCTGCTCCTTACACCGAGAGCGATCGCGTTGCGCGATGGCGTGCATCTGTTGGCTCGAGTAGCGGCCGAGAGCGGCAGGGCCAGCCCCGCTATGGAGACGGCAATCTGCCCCACCGCAATGTCGGCGACTTTGCCTCGAGGCCGATACGCTGCGCCTGCGCCAAGGCCACCGAACCTACCCCTAGAGAATAGTCGGTCTGCGCCCTGTTGTCGATGCCGTACGCTCGGCTCCAGCGTGCCAGCAGGGGGCCGCGCCATCGAGCGGGCCAGCAACAGGTGGGCGGTGGAACCGGCCCCCGTGAGCAGTTGCGGTGCCCTCTGAGTGCAGCCATCGCGCGGACGGCGCTGCTTTGATGTGAGAGCCTATCAGGCTGTGACGCGAGCCCATTGACGGGCTCACGCTGCATGCTAGAATGCGGCAGTGCTGGGCTCTGGCGTCTGGCAGCGCCGAGGCGGGCCGCTGAGGGCGGCTGCGGCTGACGCAGGGCCATGTGGATGAGGCGTCGGCAGCCAATAGACGGCCGGCGCAGGCGTCGCTGCTCTTGGCGTTGACGATGGCGGGGCAGAGACGGCGGCTACTATGGTCTGTGCATATGGAGGGCACACTATGGCGCGTTCGTATCACAACCGCATTGTGCGCGTGAACCTCTCCACTGGGGCGATCACGGTCGAGGAGCCCGGCATCGCCTACCTGCGACGCTACATGGGCGGCTGGAACCTGATCGCTGACGTGTTGCTGAGAGAGGTGCCCAGGGGCGCCGACCCTCTGGGGCCAGCCAACAGGCTCGTCTTTGCGCCTGGCGTCATCACGGGGCTGCCCATCTCGGGGGCCTCGCGGAGCGCCGTGGGCGCCAAGTCTCCGCTGACGGGTGGGTTTGGCGCCGCCGAGGTGGGCGGTGGCTTTGGCGCCTGGCTCAAGCGCGCCGGCTTTGATGCCCTGATCGTCGAGGGCGCGTCGCCCACGCCGGTCTATTTGTGGATCCACGACGGCCAGGTCGAGATTCGCGATGCCACCCACCTGTGGGGCCTGACCACCAAAGAGACTGAGGCTCTGGTGCGCGCCGAGGTGGGCCAGCCTCGTGCCGAGCTGACGATGATCGGCCTGGGCGGCGAGAACCTCGTCAAGTACGCCTGTGTGATGAACGGCCTGAAAGACGCCGCCGGTCGCACAGGCATGGGCGCCGTGATGGGCTCCAAGCGGCTCAAGGCCGTAGCCGCCTGGGGCAGCGAGGGCCTTCAGGCCAGCGACCAGGAGACCATCGGCGCCATGGCGAGGCGCGCCGCACAAGAGGTGCGCGGCGGCACCCGCGCGTCGTGGCTGGCCAAAGCGGGCACCGGAGGCGAGAGGCTCGAGGATGGGATTCTGCAGGGCAACATGCCCATCCGCAACTTTCGCGATGGCGAGTTCCCGCAGATCGGCGACCTCGAGTACATCATGCAAAAGATCGGCGTCAAGATGGAGGGGTGTTGGGGCTGCGCCGTGCGCTGCAAAAAAGTGGTCAAGGCCGAAGCCGAGGCCTACAGCGTCGATCCGGACTATGGCGGACCAGAGTACGAGTCGATCGGCTCGCTGGGCACCACCTGCGGCGTAAGCGATATCGTAGCCATGTCGCAGGCCACCGCCCTATGCAACGCCTACTCGCTGGACACCATCGGCGCGGGCGTGACCATTGCCTTTGCCATGGAGTGCTTTGAGAAGGGGCTGCTCACCCTCGACGATACCGACGGCATCGACCTGCGCTTTGGGAACGGCGATGCCATGATCGCCATGGTGGAAAAGATCGCTCGGCGTGAAGGGCTGGGCGATCTGCTCGCTGAGGACCTCGCCACGATCGCCAGGCGCATCGGGCATGGCGCCGAGATGTTCGCCGTGCACGCCAAGGGGCAGGCGTATCCGATGCACGAGCCACGGTTCAAGCGGGGCATGGCCATCGGCTATGCCGTATCGCCCACGGGGGCCGACCATTGTCACTCGCTGCACGATTCGGGCCTGGCCAACGCCACCGACGAGGGACTGAACCCCAACAAGGCGCTGCGCGGCATGGGCGTACTCGAGCCGCTGCCGCTGGCCGAGCTTGGCCCTCAGAAGGTGCGCGCCACGATGTACCACCAGATCGGTCAGGTCATGCTGAACTGCGCCTGTATGTGCATGTTCACCGGCTGGAGCCTGACCGAGATGACCGCGATCGTGCAGGCCGCGACGGGCTGGGACGTAACCGACGTAGAGCTCTATCGCGTGGGCGAGCGCGCGCTCAATCTGGCGAGGGTGTTCAACCTGCGCGAGGGTTGGACCGTGGAGGATGATCGGCTGGCAGAGCGCAGCTATGGCCCCACCGTGGGGGGAGCGCTGGCCGATGGCGGCATCGACCGCGAAGAGCTGCGCGAGGCCGTTCACACCTACTATGCGATGATGGGCTGGGACAAGCTCACCGGCGCCCCGACGGTCGACAAGCTCGAGGAGCTCGGCGTGGGCTGGGCGGCAGCGCAACTCGGGGCGCCGGCCAGATAGCGGCGCGGCCGAGGGCATCCCTCGCGATCGCTGGTACTGGCCAACGACGATGCAAGCTGCGCGTGCTGGCGACTCTCTGGTGAGGCTGCCAGCACGCGCAGAGGCAGGGCGTGAAATCACCTGCAGCACGTACACGCCAGGGTTCAGGGCGCAGGCCCACTGCCCTGCCCGTGACAGGCACAGATGCGAGCTCCAGCCAGTATGGTGGCCCCTGGCGGTCTGCTCGCCTGCCGCAGGGGCTCGGCCGCCATGCTAGGGCTGCAGGCTAAAGGGCGGGTACTTGTCGGTGACCAGGAGCGTCACATAGGCCTGCACGCGGAGCCCGTAGCGCATGACACCCACCACAAAGTCGAACAGCCCGCGCGGATAGCGACCTGTGAACAGGATTGCGAACCAGGCGATGATCACAAAGATCACCGCTACGATGGCCAGCACCGCCAGCACAACATAGTGGGGGATCGCCAGGAGCCACTTGACCAGCGGCATCCAGCGGTTGAGATCGTGCTGGACGTCGGGGTAGTCGATCTCGACGTGCACCGCTTGCTCGTCCTCGGTGGAGGGATACTGATCGGTGAGCAAGGCGGCATAGGCCCCCACTCGCGCGCTAAAGCGGGCCAGCTCGCGCGTGAACTCGAACCACCAGCGCGGGTAGCGCTGGCGGAAGAGGATCATCAGGCCGGTGGCCATCGCCAGCCCGCCGGCCAGTCCGCCAGCGGTGTCGCGTGTGCGCCTGAGCACTTCTCCCGCCTCGTTGACGAGCACCGTGTTGGTGACCGTCTGCCCAGCGCCTACCACCAGAGACAGGATGATGGCGATGGGTATGATCCACAGGATGCGGAAAAGCGTCGTCAGTCGGTCCAGTTCTTCTGGGTAGTCGATCTCCAGGCGTGCCGGATAGCTCGTGGGTATGGCTTTTGTCTCCATCGCGCTTTCCTCTTTTCACTCATCGACAAGAGCCAGAGGACCCGGCGTCACCCGCCATGCCAGCGGCCAGCAGCCTGCAAGGCATGGCAGAGTGTCGCCCTTGCGAATATCATCTCCGATGGGCGTGCATATGTCAAGCCGAACGGGCGGCCGCAGGGGCGCTCTGGCGCGACGGGTGGGCGCCGTCTGGCCAAACCTCTTGGGCGGCAGGCCGTGGCGAGGCGGCCATGCTGTTGTGCTGACGAGGCGGTTAGGGGGCCTAGGCCCACTGCCTGGCGCGATGGCCATACGGCCTCTCGGCCCTGCCCTACCTGAGCACCCAGCCCTTTTCGGCCTGGATGTTGCAGTAGCCGTTGGCGTGTTGCACCTGCCCCTGCACCAGCAACACCAGGCTGGTGCGCCACACGACGCGCTGCCCCTGGAACACGTCGGGGCGGATGATGACGTTGATCAGCCCCCACTCGTCCTCGAGGGTGACGAACACGAACCCCTTGGCCGTGGGCGGCGCCTGCCGGGTGATGACCATGCCGGCCACGCGCACGGTGGCGCCCTGGCGCGCCGCGGTCAGCATGGGGCTACTGAGCACGCCCTGGCGGTCGAGCGACGCGCGGTAGAGCTCGAGCAGGTGCCCGTCGGCGGCCACGCCGGTGGCGCCATATTCCTGCAGCAGTCGCTCGGCCTCGTCCATCGCGGCCAGCTCGACGCCATCGGGTGGCAGCGGCAGGGGCAGCTCGTCGGCCTGGTAGCGCAGGCGGCCCAGCTCCCACACCAGGCGGCGTGGCTCGACGCCCCACGCCTCAAAGCCGCGCGCCATGATCAGTTGCTCGATCAGCCGCCGCGGCAGGCGCGTGCGTCGGCAAAAGTCGGCCAGGCTGGCAAAGGCACCCCGGGCACGAGCCGCCAGAACGCGCTCGGCCTGCGCCTCGCCCAGGCCATCGACATAGCGGAGCCCGAGGCGAATGGCGTCGCCCTCGAGGGTGCAGTCATAGTCGCTGCGGTTGACATCGACCGGGCGCACCTTGACCTGGTGGCGCAGCGCGTCGCGCACCAGCACGCGGGGCGCGTAAAAGCCCATCGGCTGGTTGTTGAGCAGCGCGCAGTAATACTCGGCGGGATAGTAGGCCCGCAGGTAGAGGGTGTCGTAGGTGGTCTTGGCGAACGAGGCCGCGTGGCTCTTGCAAAAGCCATAGGCAGCAAAGCCCGAGAGCTGAGCAAAGACCTGCTCGGCCACCTCGAGCGACACGCCCTGAGACAGCGCCCCCTGCACAAACTGCTGCTGCAGGGCGGCCATCCTTTCGTGGCTGCGCTGGTGCGACATGGCCCGTCGCAGCAGGTCGGCCTCGCCCGGAGTGAACCGCCCCATGGCCATGGCGATGCGGATCACCTGCTCTTGAAAGACGATCACGCCCAGCGTCTCTTGCAGGATCGGCTCGAGCAGCGGGTGTAGATAGGTGACCGGCTCCTGGCCCATGCGCCGCCTGAAAAAGGGGTGCACCATATTGCCCAGCAACGGCCCCGGGCGGATGATGGCCACCTCGATGACGATGTCGTTAAAGGTGCGCGGGCGCATTTTGACCAGCGCCTGTTGCTGCGCCCGCGACTCGACCTGAAAAAGGCCCACCGTGTCGGCGCGCTGCAAGATGGCATAGAGGCGGGGGTCGTCCAGCGGCAGGCGGTCGAGATCGATGCGTCGGCCGTGGCGCCGCTCGATGGTGGCCAGGCACTCGTCGAGCACGCCAAAGGTGCCCAGCGAGAGCAGGTCGAACTTGATCAGGCCGGCCTCTTCGAGGCTGTCTTTGTTCCACTGGACGACGACGCGCCCCGGCATGGTGGCGCGCTCGAGCGGCACCAGCTCGACCAGCGGCCGCCGCGTGATGACCATGCCGCCCACATGGATGCTCAGATGCCGCGGCAGGCCCTGGATCTGCTCATAGAGCGCAAGGAACTGGCCCCACGTCTCGCCAGAGACGTGGGCCATCAAGGGGTGGCCCACGTCGCCGTGGTGATAGCTGCCCAGCCCGCCCTGGGCCTTGGCCAGGTGGTCGATCAGGTCGGGCGGAAAGCCCAGCGCCTTGCCCACATCGCGGACGGCGCTGCGCTGGCGATAGGTGACATAGTTGCAGACCATGCCCACGTGGTCCTCGCCGTACTTGGCATAGACGTACTGGAGCACCTCTTCGCGGCGGCTGGCGTTGAAATCGAGGTCGATATCGGGCATGACGCGCGACTCGGCCGACAAAAAGCGCTCGAACAGCAGGTCGTTGGCCAGGGGGTCGACGTTGGTGATGCCCAGCAGATAGGCCACGATCGAGTTGGCCGCCGAGCCGCGCCCGCGCACCTGAATGCCCTGCTCTCTGGCATAGCTCACGATATCCCACACGGTGATGAAATAGCCGGCCAGCCGCGTCTGGGCGATGACCTGCAGCTCGTGGGCCAACTGGCGCTCGGCGGCGCCGCGCTCATGGGGGTAGAGCCGCGGCAGCGCCTCGCGGCAGAGGCGTTCGAGCTGCGCGGCGGGGGCCTCGCCGTCGTGGGGCGTGGGCGGCAGGGCGTCGCTGCGCAGGTTCAGGTCGACGCGGCAGCGGGCGGCGATGCGCTCGGTGTTGGCCAGCGCCTCGGGGTAGGCGCCCAGCAGCGCGGCCATCTCCTCGGGGCCCTTGAGGTAGTATTCCGAGTTGGGCAGCAGGTGCGGGCGCGCCTCGTCGAGGGTGAGGTTGCGGTCGATGGCCAGCAGCAGGTCATAGAGGCGGTGCTGCCAGCGCTCGGCATAGTGCACGCCGTTGGTGGCCACCACGGGCAGGCCCAGCGCGGCGGCCAGCTCGGCCAGGTCGGGCAGCAAGAGATGGTCGTGGCGGTGCAGGTGGTGTTGCAGTTCGACATAGAGGTTGCCCGGCGGCGCCAGGCGCTGCAGCGTGCGCAGCCAGGCGGCGGCCTCGTGGCTCTGCCCGGCCAGCAGCAGCCGGTTGACGCGCCCGCGATAGCCGCCTGTCAGCACGATCAGCCCGCCGGTGTGGGGCGTCAGTTGCTCCAGGGTCAGGCGGGCGTTGCCCTTGGCGCCGGCCAGTTGGGCCGCGCTGATCAGCCGGCAGAGGTTGGCATAGCCCTCGCGGTTCTCGACCAGCAGCACCAGCCGGCCGCCCTCGCCCTGGTCGTCGTCGGCCAGGTGCACCTCGGCGCCGATGACGGCGTGCAGGCCGCGCTCTTGGGCCGCGCTCCAGAACTCGACGGCGCCATAGAGGGCGTTGTTGTCGGTGATGGCCAGCGCCGACATGCCCAGCGCCTGCGCCCGGTCGAGCAACGCCTCGGGGCGCGAGGCGCCATCGAGCAGCGAGTAGCAGGTGTGGCAGTGCAGCTCGACATAGCCGCTCATTCGTACACCCGCTCCAGCCGCCAGGCCAGGGTCAGCCGATCTTGATAGATGCTGCACAGCAGCCGCGTTTCGGTGACCACCTCGCAATAGTCGCGCCAGACCTCGTGCTCGGTCCACCAGGCAAGGTGCACCCGCCACTGCACGCTGACCCAGCGCACGCGGTGTTCTTGTCGCTGCCAGCGAAAGCTCTGCACGGCGCCGTCGGCATCCAGCTCCACCTCGATGGGCTGCCCCTCGGGCCAAAAGGGCATGATCAGCGCCTCCGCAGGCGGTAGCGCTCGGCCACCAGCTCGTCATCGGGCAGGTGAGGCTGCGCCTGCAACACGCTGTCGCCGGGGTGCTTGTGGGCGAGCCTGTCGAGGGCCTCGGCCAGGCGGTAGCGGTCTTCCATCTGGGCAAAGAGCTGCAGTTGGCGGCCGTCGGTGGCCTCGAGGGCGGTGAGTTGCAGCTCGATGGCCAGCACGCCCTCGTCGTCGCGGTGAGCGCGCTGCAGCTCGCGCAACAGGCCGGCCAGCAGCCCTTGCAGCCGTTGCGGGCCCAGGCCCTCGCTGGCCCAGGCCGATTTGCTCCAGCTCTCGCCGCCGGCCAGCTCAAAGCGCACCTGCAGGCGGCGGGCCACCAGATGCGCCTCGTTCAGTTCGGCAAAGAGGCGCTGCCCCAGCCGCTGCAGCAGGGCCAGCAGCGCCTCGCCACGGGCCTCGGGCAGCTCAAAGGCGTGCCGCGCGGTGAGCAGTTGACGGCGGCGGCCCTGCAGCGGGCGGTCGTCGCGGCCCGCCGCACGACGGTGCGCCGTGAGGCATTCGGGGCCAAACTGCTCGGCCACGGCGGCGGCGGGCAGCCGCGCCAGGTCGCCCAGGGTGGCAATGCCGAGCATCCGCAGGCGCCGTTGCGCCTCGAGGGGCAGCTCCAGGCAATCGACCGCCAGGGGCGCCAGAAAGGCGGCGTCGTCCTCGGCCAGAGTATAGCCGCGCCAGGGTGCGCTGCGTTGGGCTGCCATCCAGGCGGTGAACTTGGCGCTGGCCACGCCCACCAGCGCCGACAGGCCGGGGTGCTCTTGTAGCGCGCCGCGCAGCGCCCGGCACCAGGCGCCCTCGTCGCCATACAGCGCGCCCATGCCCTGCGCCTCGATATAGGCCAGGCCCAGGCTGTCATCTTCGACGGCGGGGCTGTGCAGGGCCAGGGCGGTGAGGGCCTCGTCCCACGCCTGGCGATAGCGCGGCAGGTCGGCCTCGACCAGCAGCGCCTCGGGGGCGCGCGCCAGCGCCTGCGCCAGGGGATCGCCGGGCTGCACGCCCTGCGCCGCGACCTGCTCTGAGGCGTCGAGCACGATGCCCTCTTGCCGCACGATCAACGGCTGGCGTGGACGTCGCAGCCGTTGCTGTTCGAGCTGCGCCGGCAGATGGGGCGCCCACACACAGGCCAAACGCGACATACGCTCACCTCAGGTCAAAGGGATTTCCAGCTCGACGGCCGGCCCGATCGGCGCGAGCTTGTTCTTGAGCACCCGCACCTCGGCCAGCAGGCCCGTCACCTGGCGGCGGCGCTGTCGCCAGCGACGCCCCTCGCAGGCCAGCCGCAGGCTGGCGAAATAGGGCAGCCCCAGCCCCTCGGGATACCAGTCCAGGCAGATCGTCTCGGTGAGCACCAGCAGCGTCGACATGGTGCTGTGCACCAGCGGCGTCCAGGCGCGCAGGGCCTGGTCGAGCAGGGCCAACGAGGCGTCCTCAAAGAGCAGCGGCTGCAGCCGGTCAAAGACGATCAGCGCCGCACCGCCCTCGGCCAGCAGGTCGCCGGTCATCTCGAGGGCGTGGCGAAAGCCGTGCGGCCGCAGGATATAGAGCCGGCGCAGGTCGATGTCGCGGCGCGCCAGCAGGTCCAGGTCGAGGCTCTGGTCGACATCGACATAGACAACGGCCTCGCCGCCGCGCTGCGTCTGCCGGATGAGGCTGGCCAGCAGCAACGCCTGCCCGCTGCTGCCCGCCGTCACCAGCTCGGTGACGCGCCCGCGCGGCAGCCCGCCGATGCCCAACGCCTGGTCGAGGGGGGCCAGGCCGGTGGATAGCACCGGCGGACGGGTGGCGGTCAGTTGCCGCATCGGGCGAATGGCGCGCTGGCCCCATTTGCGCTGCAGCAGCGTGACGGTCTGTTCGAGCTCATGTAAGCGTGCCTGCTTGGCCACGGCGCCCTCCAAAGCCATGATACCGAACAAACGTTCGAGTGTCAATGGCGGGACGTATCGGCAGGCGCGGTGTGCTTGTGGCCCTGTCGCGCATCGCGGGGGATGGGGCGGGGCGTAGCGGCGCGTGGGGGCTACGGATGAACCGGCGCACCTGCAGCACTGGCATGACAGCTGCGCCGTGGCGTTCTATACTTGGTCCTCAAGCGGCTATCGGCGCTCGCGATTGGCCTAACAGAGACTTGACGATGGGCAGACTCTACATTGGCGTCACCGACAACGACTGGTTCCATTTCCTAGCAGCCCGCCGGCCCGATGAGGTCAACTTTTGGCTCCCGGGCGACCAGCGTCGCTTCCGCACGCTCGAAACAGGCGAGCTCTTCCTGTTCAAACTACACAGCCCCGATGACTATATCGTCGGCGGCGGCCTGTTCGTCAGCCACACCCTGTTGCCCCTATCCATGGCATGGGAGGTTTTCGGCACCAGCAACGGAGTGCCGGATCTGGCCACGCTAAGCAGCAAGATCAGGCACTACCGTGCCTCTAGAGGAGCCATCGGCCGCGACCCGACGATCGGCTGCATCGTGTTGGCCGAGCCGTTCTTCCTCGAGCCTGCTGCATGGTTGCCGATGCCAGCTGGCTGGCACAGGAACATCGTCCAGGGCAAATCCTACGAGATCGACAGCCCTGAGGGGCGCCGTCTGCTCGACAGTGTGCTGCCGCTGATGGGGCATCGCATTGGCTCGCCGGCCGTCGGAGAGGTTGCCCCCCGAGTCATTGCAGAGGAGGGGCCACGATACGGGCCCGAGACCCCCATCAGACCGCGGCTCGGTCAGGGGGGCTTTCGCATCGTGGTCACTGAGGCCTATGAGCGGCGCTGTGCTGTCACCGGCGAGCGCGTACTGCCCGTGCTGCAGGCATCGCACATCAAGCCCTTCTCATTCGAAGGGCCCAACACGGTGGACAACGGCATCTTGTTGCGGTCAGACCTGCACGCGCTGTTCGATCGTGGCTACCTGACCATCACCGAGGACCACCATGTCGAGGTTAGCAGGCAGATCGAGCAGGAGTTTCACAACGGCAAGGCGTATCGGCGCCTGCACGGCGCAGAGTTGTCGGTGTTACCGCAGCGCGAGGTAGAGCGGCCATCTGCAGAGTTCATCGGCTGGCATAACGAGCATTGCTACCGCGGATAGCTAGCCCTACTCAAGCCAACCTCCCGACGATCAAAGCCAGGATGAGCACCTCTGTGATGGCTGTAGGTCATTTGCAGCGCAGTCACGGGGCTGCGCTGTACTGCTCCATCTCAAATGGAACTGGCAAGAGCTGATCCTCTATGCTCCTGATCGTTCTTGGCTCAGTGGGGAGCAGCAGCTGGCGAGCCTTGCACTCCGCGATCGCATCATAGACGCAATGCCGCAGGTAGCCCAAGGTATTCGCACTCGCGCCGGAGGGGCGGGTGGTGGCGCCATCCGAGTCGCCTCTGCTCCCGTCAGGTCGGTGGAGGGCGCCTCGGGGCCAGGTGCCTGTTGCTCAGGCCCAACAGGCGGCCACCTGAGGACCCGGAACCGCAGGGCAGCTGATGCCGTTGCGCGGATCGTGTTGGGCCGGACGGATGCGGACTCTCGCGAAAACTGTTCCAGCAGTGTCAGAGCCCTTTGTGCAGTCAGGCCCCAAGGGCTCTGGAGGAGAGCGGACGGGCACACCAAGACCCCAGCAAGGCTCTACGTAACGCTCTGCGATGCGGGTGGTGAGAATCCGCAGCCTGCGCTGTGGCCACCGTAGGCCAGCCCGATCGCCGCCAGCGCGCAAGCCAAACGGGCGCTCCACGGAGCGCCCGTCTGCAATCACTCGTCTCGGTTGCGGCCGTCAGCCCGCGATCAACTCGGCCACCAGCCGCGCCGCACCCGCCGCGTCGCGCGCATAGCCGTCGGCGCCGATCTCGTCGGCGTACTTTTGCGTCACCGGCGCACCGCCGATCATGATCTTGATCTTGCCGTGCAGCCCCGATTCCTTGAGCGCCTCGACCGTCGCCTTCATGCTCGGCATCGTCGTCGTCAGCAGCGCCGACAGCCCGATCACCTGCGCTCCGCGCTCGATCGCCGTCTGCACATAGTTCTCCGGCGCCACGTCCACCCCCAGGTCGATCACTTCGTATCCCGCACCCTCCACCATGATCGCCACCAGGTTCTTGCCGATGTCGTGCAGGTCGCCCTTGACCGTGCCCACCACCACCTTGCCCTTGGGCTCCACGCCCCTCGCCACCAGCTCTGGCTTGAGTATGGCCAGCCCCGCCTTCATCGCTCGCGCCGCAATCAGCAGCTCGGGCACATAGTACTCGTTGATCTCGAACAGCCGCCCCACCTCGGCCATCGCCGGGATCATCGCCTCGTTCAGCACCCGGCCTGCCTCGATGCCCGCCACCAACGCCGCACGCGTCCCGGTTTCGCAAGCCGCCATGTCGCCGTTCAAGATCGCTTCGTAGATCGCTTCTGGAAATGACATGCCTTTGCTCCTCTAGGGCTTGATCGCGGCGCGTCGCCAGGGGTCGGCCTGCAGGAATGCGTCTAGCATGACCTGCTTCTTTTCAGGCACTACACCGATGGCCTCGCCATCGCCATAGTCGCTAAGGATAAAGCCGCCTTCGGGCGTCGCCCACCGCTCGAGCAGCAGTTGTGCCTCCTCGCGAATGTCGTCAGCGTCTTTGAAGGGCAGCGTGTGTTGAATATCACAGAGTGACTCGAAGCATATCCGACCGCGATACCTTGCGCCGATCTCCTCAATGCCCAAAGCGCGCGGCTGCTGCAAGTTGATCACGTTGCAGCCGATCTCGATCAACGGCTCGATGACCTCGTTCACCTTGCCGCAGCTATGCATCCACACGTGCCAGCCCTTGGCGTGCATCGAGTCGAAAAGCACCTTGTATCGTGGCTTGAAAAACTCGTTCCACATCTTGGGGCTCACAAAGGTAGCGAGCTCGGTGCCCCAGTCATCAGTAAAGGAAAACCCGTGGATCTGCCCGGGGAAGCGTGCATGGATATTCTCCATGATGCCCAGGTTGTACTCCATAACCTTGTCAGCCAGCCATTCCATGCTCTGCCGTTCGGCATACAGGTCTGTCAGTGTGTTCTGAAACCCATGCAACATGTGCATACGCTCGAACAGGAAAAACCCGATGCCGGTCATGATGTACTTGCCATCCGAGCCTTCGAACCGCTCCTCCATGCCTTCATAGAACAGCGGGTTGTCGGGGTCAGGCCACCGATAGGAGTCCGCTTTGCTCAGATCTTCCAGCGGGTGCCCTTTGACCTGCCCCATATTGGACATCTCGGTCCGCTCCCACAGACACCCGAACCAATCATAGTCCTGACGTTTGGCACGGTCGCCCACGCCCTTGTTGTTCCAAGCCACACCGAAAGTGTCATTGAGCCCCAGGAGCGCAAAGCGCACCGGTATGCGGTCAGGTGTTCGAAACTCGATCGCCCGCCGCACAACTTCGTATGATGACATGGCCATGGCAGTCTCCTGATGCGTGGTAGATATGGCGCGAGGCAGACCGCTAGCCTTTGAGCCCGCTCATCGCCATGCCTTCGACGAATTGCCGCTGAAAGATAAAGTAGACGATCAGGATAGGCACAGTGGCCACCGTGGTAAAGGCCATGACCGTACCCCAATCCACCGAAAACTCGCTATAGAAGCGCGTGACAGCAATCGGGATAGTGAACATCTCCGTTTCGTTGACCACAATGCTCGGCCACAGGAACGAGTTCCACGCACCCATGGCGGTGAACACAATCACCGTCGACACCGCCGACTTGGACAGCGGCAATACCAGGCTGAACAGGATGCGCAGATCACTAGACCCATCTATGTAGGCCGCGTCGACCAGATCCGTCGGAACGGCCAGAAAGTGCTGTCGAAGCAGAAAGATAGCAAATGGCGTCATCAAGCCCGGCAATATCAGGCCGAGGTAGGTGTTTGTCAGGTGCAGGTTGCGCACCATGATATAGAGCGGGATAAGGATCACGTACGATGGGATCATCATGGTCAGTAGACACAAGGTGAAGACGGTATCGCGCCCTGGAAAAGTAAAGCGCGTCAGCCCATAGGCCACGATGGCCGAGAGCAGAAGCGTAGTCAATACCTGGATCAAAGCAGTAAAGGCACTGTTGAAATAGACGCGTGGAATGTCCACCAGTCGCCAGGCTTCGCGATAGTTGCGTAATGTGCCCAGTCCCGGCGTAATCCACCGCGGCGGGTAGGCCATCACCTCCGTATTGGGCTTGAACGAGGCCAGCGCCATCCACACCAGCGGCGCCAAGGCGATCACCGCGCCTGCCGTCAGCATGACGTAGATGATCCCTAGCAGAATCCACCTGCGAACACGAGGCCATCTGCTGGCCTGCATAGGGCACTCCTCCTCCAAAGCGACCGGCTGACGGGTCGAGGCTTGGACCTAGTACGTTACCTCGCGCTCAACGACGCGCCGCTGGATGATCGTCACCAGTAGGATCACGAGCGTCAACACAATGCCCATCGCCGTGCCATAGCCCAGCCGAAGATATTGGAACGACTCGCGATACAGCAGATAGACTGGCGTCCAGGTGCTGTTGAGCGGTCCGCCAGCAGTCATGAGGAATGGCTGCATGAACACCTGAAAGCCCCAGATGCCGTTTAGGATGATGCACAGCACAATGGTGGGGTTGAGCAGTGGAATGGTGATGCGCAGCAACTGCTGCATCGAGTTTGCTCCGTCAATCCGCGAGGCCTCATAGTACTCTCGGGGAATGTTCTGCAGGCCCGCCAGAAAGATCACTGTGTAAAAGCCCACGCCCTTCCACACGTCCATCAGGGCGATGGATTCCATGGCTTGCTTGGGCGATGAGATAAACTGCTGTTTAGGAATGCCCAGCTTCCCGAGGTAGTAGTTGATCAGCCCCATCGAGGGCGAATACAGCGACGTGAACAGCACCGCGATGACGGTTAACGAGACGACGTTGGGCACAAAGTAGACCGTCCGGAAAAAGCCCCGCAAGAACTGCAGATTATTGAGCGCCAGTGCGGCCAGTAGCGAAAGCACCAACGTTAGGGGTATCTGCACCACCATATATCTGCCCACGTTGGCATAGCTCTTGAGGTAGAGATCATCTTGCAGCATTGTCCTAAAGTGCTGCAAGCCGACAAAACGCGGCGTCTCATAGAGTGTCTCAAACTCGCGGAAACTGAGCCAAAATGCATAGAGCAGCGGAAAGAGCCAGAATATCAGAAAGAAAAGCAGGTATGGTGAAAGAAACGCGTAACCCTTCAGCACCTGGCGATGCCGGTACAACAGCCGGTCGATCTTTTCGCCCAGGCTGGGTTTCTCTGGCATCACAGCGCGAGTAGCCAAGTCTCTCCTTTCTCCCCGTCTCCATAGGGAGCACCCGGAGCGAACGCAGAGCATCCGCTCCGGGGTCATGCTGCACAAAACCTATCTGGCGGCGCGCGCCTCTTGGACAGCCTGGAGCAGCTTGTCGAACTCGGCGCTGGCGGTCTCCATCGCTTCTTCGACGGGCTTGTTCTCAAAGAGAATGCTCTGGTACTCTTGCTGGATCACGGCTTCGATACGAGTGTATTCCATGCCCACCCGAGGAATGCCGTTGACCGCCAGGGCTACCGCTTGTTTGTGCTGCGGAATGCCCTCTTCTAGATAGGGATGATCGCCCATGTCGTTGCGGGCTGGCGTGTAGTAGTTTCGACCAAAGTCGGCTTCCTGATCGGCCTGCGTGCAAAAGTTGATCCAGTCCCAGGCCTCGGCCTTGTGCTCGGCGATCTTGAAGATCACCTGGCCCATGCCATCGCCCACGCCCGTCACAGCGGGCTCCTTTTTCTTGGCGTTGGGCGGGAGCGGATAGCCCATTGGCGCCCAGCGGAACTTGTCACCGATGGCATCCTGCATGCCCTTGTAGCCACGGTTCGACGGCGTGAAGGAGATCGGGACAAGCTGGTCGTTGAAGAAGCTGGTACCTGGCGCAGGCTTCTCGGGCGATACCCAACCCTTGTCAAAGATGTCCTTGAACAGCTTGACCGTGTTCACCACGGGCTCGGTGTTCAAGAGCGACTTGAACTCTGTGGTGTCGGCGATGGTGACGATCGAATCGGTATACATGCCCGGATACGAAGCCAGATAGAGCATGATGGCCCAGGCGGTGTGAACAAGCATATCCACCGGCCAGTTGCCACTTCCCTGCAGTTTCTCCAGCCAGACGAGGTACTCTTCCCAGGTCTTGGGCGGCTTGTCAGCATCCAGCCCGGCCTTGTCGACCATATCGAGGTTGTAGGTCGGGCAGTGAATGTCGATGCAGTTGGGCATGATGTAGACGTCTTCCATATCGAGCTTCAATCGCTCGATCATCTGAGGGAAGATCGCCTTTTCCAGGTCCGAGTAGCCGGGGTAGACGGTGTCGTCATTCAGCTTCTCGAGCACCTGCAGACGCACAAACTCGTACGTCCGCAACGTGTGGAGCCACATGGTGTCGGGGCGTTCGCCAGCCGCCAGCCGTGTGATCATGCGCTCCTCGGTCTCACCTGGGGCGGCTGCATACGACTTGGAGAGCACGTCCACGTCGGGGAACTGCTCCATAAAGCGCGGCGCGATGGCGGCGAAAGTCGGCTCTAGCGCTGCTCCCTGAAAGCCATAGATGGCCAGTTCGACCTTTTCTTTGGGCGCAGGGGGAGCGGTCGCGATCTTCTCGACCACCTTCTCGACGACCTTGGGCGTGCCCTCGACGATGACGGTCTCCTTTACAACCTCCTTGACAACCTTCTCGACCTCGACGACCTTGGGCTGGCAAGCGGCCAGCAACGCAGCGCCGGCTCCGGCACAGCCGAGGCGCAACACAGCACGTCGTGTCAACATTCTTCCCTGAATCGCCATAGCCTCGTTCCCTCCTTTGCCTCTATACACTCCCTGTAGGGCGTCGGGCCAAGGCGGCTACTCGCGGACCGGGCGGATCATCCCTCTGATGAGGGCGCTCCGACAATCCCGTTCCGCAGCAGGCAAGAGCCTTTGCCGCGCCGCCCAGACTGTCTACAATTATGACAGCAAACCACCATCGCGAGAGGGCGTTCCTGCTCAATTGCGGCCACGATGAGGCTATCACCCGGACATGACGTCAAGCGATCAGCTGGCAGGTATGGTGCGCTGGGCCCTGCGTCGACTTTACGATCCTGTGGCGCTGCGCACCAGTCCGCTGGTAGCGCTTCTTGGGTTGGATGCTGACCGCAATCCCGCCAAGCGTCTGCAGCAGGTGCTCATCAGCGCCATCGAGGCGTGCGAGCCAGGGCCAGAAGTGCCTGAGCAGTCGCGGGCCTGGCGCCTGCATGAGGTACTGCGCTCTCGTTATGTGGAGCAGTCGGGTCAGCAACAGGTCGCCGACCAGCTCGGCATCGGGGTGCGCCATCTTCGCCGTGAGGAGGTCGAGGCGATCACGGCGTTGGCCCATCTACTCGAGCCCGCCATCGCCCCCACAACTGGCCTGGCACACGCTGAGCCCGGCCGGCATGAGCCCACGCCGCCTTTCTCAGCCGACGAACCACAACGCTGTGCCACGCCGCTCAACGAGGTCTTGATCGGCGCAATAGAAACGGTGGCTCCCTTGGCCGACAGGCACCTGGTGCACCTGGCTCCACCTCCGGCCGACATGTTGCAGAGCATATGCTGCTGCATCGAGCCCATGGCCTTGCGCCAGGTCCTGATCAACCTGCTGTGCGTGGCGGTGCGACAAACGCCGGGTGGCGAGGTGCGTGTAGATGTTCACTCCGATGGCGTCGAGCTCGTTCTCATGCTCATCGGCGTTGGTCGCAGCCATCCTGTGCCACGCGATGCCGATGACTGCGAGAACATCGCGTTGACAGCCGCGCTTCTCAACAGGTATGAGGCTACGTTGACGCTCTCGCCGCCCGAGGCCGATTTCGTGGCCACCCTGATCACACTCGCCAGCCCAGCCATTACGGTCATGGTGGTTGAGGACAACGCCGATACCCTGAGTCTGTTGCAGCGCTACGTGGCCAGCTCGCCCTACCGAGTGCTCGGTCTTGGGCAGGCCGAACGGGCCATTGAGATGGCATGCGAGAACCAGCCGGACGTCATCGTGCTGGATGTGATGATGCCTACGGTCGATGGCTGGGAGTTGCTGGGCCGCCTGCAGCAGCATCCACAGACCAGTCATATCCCGCTGATTGTCTGCACGATTTTGGCGCAAGAGGAACTAGCACGCACACTCGGCGCTCGCGACTTTGTGCACAAGCCGGTTACGCGTCAGGCGTTCCTGGCTGCGCTCGATCGGCAGGCGCCTGCGATTGGCGGCCCAGCGCATCGGTCACACTGAGCACCTGTCCGAGCAGTGCGGCCAGGGTGACGCCTGACGGACGCACCACTGTCACGCAGCGTCCATCGGCGAACGAAGCAGCTGCTACCTGTCCGGTGATGGCGATCACGGGAATGGACCGCAGGCGCGCATCGCCTTGCTTGATGCGCAGTAGCTCATAGCCATCGAGACCAGGCATGACCAGATCCAGCAGCACCAGATCGGGAGCGGCGTGGCGCATCAATGTCAACGCTCGCTGAGCACGAGTGGCCCGCAAGATCTCATAATGGCGATCACCTCCTTGCAGCAGCCTGACGAGGAGCTGGATGGCTTCCCTATCGTCATCCACGATCAGCACGCGCCGCACCGCATCGCCCAGTTGATCCAGAAGTGCCAGCAAACGCCGCCGTTCGATCGGTTTGACGACATAGTCGAGAACGCCCAGTCGTTCTGCGAGTTCTCGCTCACTAGGCGCCCAACAAAGTATGCCAGGGGTGCCTTGCGGCAGCGCAGCAAGAGGACTCTCGCTCTGTAGAGCGTGCTCGGCCAGTTCGCTGTTAAGCACCATTGCGTTGGCTGGCGAAGCTTCGAGTGACTGCACCGCCTCTTTGATGCTGGCCGCGGGCACAATCTCGGCGTCATAGTACTCGCGGCGCAACATACGCTGCATCACCTCACCCGACTCGACAACCACGAAACGAGGTCTGGTCACTGGGAGGGGTGCCCGTGAAGGGCGCGTTCGCACCTCAACCTGCGTGTCTGGGCCAAACCAACGCGATATATCAGCCCCGTTCGGCAAGGTTGGGGACAAAGTTGGCAGCTCAAAGTAGACTGAGGTGCCTTGCCCCAGCTCGCTCTCGAGCCACATACGACCGTGGTGCAGCTCGATAAAGCGTCTGCTGATACTTAGGCCCAGGCCTGAGCCCTCAGTTCGCCGCCGAATTGCACTGCCCGCCTGCTGAAAGGGCTCGAATACGCGCTCGAGATCCTCAGCGGCTATCCCGGGCCCTGTATCGATCACGCCGCACCTGACCTTGCCAGCAGCCTCTGAGGCGACAACCTGGACACCACCCGCCATGGTGTGCCGCCCGGCATTGCTGAGCAGGTTGAGCAACACCTGGCGCAGGCGGGTGCGGTCGCCGTGGATCAGCGGGAGCCCAGGGGCGATCTCGATCGTCAGGCCCAAGCCCTTGGAATCGAACAGCGGTCGGACCGCTACCACGGCAGCCTCGACGATGTCTCTCAGTGAGACCCACTCTTTTGTAAGGGCCATGCGCCCTGCATCGGCGCGGCTCAGATCCAGAATGTCATCCACCAGGCCGGCAAGGTGCTGGCTATTGCGCTGAATGGCAGCGATGTCAGCCAACAGCGACGGTGGCAGTCTGGCGCCATAGACGCCGGGAGATTCGGTGATCATCTCGCTGAACCCGATGATGATGTTCAGTGGGGTCCGCAGCTCGTGGCTGACACTGGCCAGAAACTCCTCTTTGGCCGCCCGCGCATCTTCAGCGATCCGAGTCATCAGCTCGAGGCGCTCTGACAGACGCTCGAGCTGTAGGTTGGCGCTGATCAGGTCCTCCTGGGTCTCCTTAAGAACTACGCGCTGGGAAAGCGCCTCATCGAGACTGGCCCGCATATCTTGGCATTCGTGCCACGCCCAGTCGACAACGTCGAGCACACGGCGTCTATAGAGCCAGATGAAGGCGGGCACCGCCCAGCACAGGATGCTCGTCATCGCCGCCAAGAGCCGATCAGGCAGGTCCTTTGGACTGTTGGCCCACCACAACACCAAAGTGATGGCCGTAACGATGGCACTACCCCAGGTCGGGCCGGTCGCCAGCCCTACTAGCCCCGCCGCAAGCACCCCCAGCAGGGCCGCCCCACGATAGCCGAGTCCACGCGAGCAGTAGGCAGCGATGAGCAGCGAAACCCCGGCCAGCAGGAGCAGGCCTGCTTTCGGCCGCCTTTCCTGCAACAAGATCGCGGTGATAGCGGCGCCAATCGCCAGTGCCGACTGTGGCACCAGCGCCCAGGGAAGCCCCCATAGGTCCACCGCAACGACTCCGACGATGGCGCAAGCGCATATCAGCATCGCGCTCGCGATCAGTGCACTGCGTCCGGCCTCGGCGTCCAGGTCGGATCGAGGATAGATGACGGCAGTCTTCTTGCTGAACACGGCTCCCTCCAAGACGAGTGCGGCCTTGATGGTCAGGCTATCGACTACTCATGCCGACAGGCTGCAGTGGGTCAGCAGGTCTACGCCGGCTTTAGGTCGCAGCTGAGGAGACCACCGCTGACGTTGTCGGCGGGGCGGGCGGCATCGATGCAACAGCCTAGAGTCCTCAGTGGCCGCCTTCTTGCAGGACTCGGAGCCCGGCGCCGCCGTGGAGCCTGCAGACATTGTAGAGGAACAGTGCGAGCAGGGAAATCTGGAGGTGGGTGATGCTCTGGTAGGCCTATACCAGAGAGGTGTGATAGAACTCGGTCACGGCAGCAATGACTACGCTCGACCCGTTGGAGGTGCCGTGTGCGCCCAGACGTAGTTCGACAGGCGGAGCGGGGGACAAAGGCGCGTGGTGCCATCGAGGGCGAGCACGGGCGCGCGCTGCGCAATCCTGGTGGCTTGGTGCGTGCGATCCACCCGATACGCGACCGCCCCGATGCGCTTTTGGCGCGCCAAAGCGCCTGGGGTGACTGTGCGCTGGCGCTGAGCAGGCGTGCCATATCATCACATCCCATACACATTGGGTCAGGACATCCCATACACTATCCATGGCGCAAGGAGGTGTGGGGATGCCTTTCATGCGGACGGACACGATAGATGCACGCATTCGCTTTGTGTGTGCGGCCTTGCAGCGACAGGGGAGGCAGACGATGGCCTCGCTGTGCCAGGAGTATGGCATTGCGCGGTGAACGGGCTACCACTGGCTGCGACGCCACGAAGACGCCGGGAGCTCTAGCGCTCTGGCAGACCGGTCTCGGGCGCCGCACGAGCAACCCCACAAGACGCCTTGCGAGGTCGAGGCCAGGGTGGTCGCCTTGCGCGAGCGGTATGGTTGAGGCGGGGAGGAGTTGCAGGGGCTACTGAGGCAGCAAGCCCAACAGCCCGCCGTGGGGCGCTTCGAGGCTGCCGAGCCGAATGACCTATGGCAGATGGACTTCAAGGCGCCCCTGGCCCTGACCCAAGGCTGCTGCTACCCGCTCGCCGTCCTCGATGACCACAGGCGCTACCTGCTGGGCCTGTGAGCCTTGCCCAGCACGGGCGCCAGGGCGACCTATGCCGCTCTACAGGCGACTATGCTCGTTTGCGGTCTACCGGAGGCCATCCTGATGGATCACGGCACGCCTGGTGGCACAGCAACAGCGCCTGTGGCCTCACACGCTGCTCCACGCAGCTCATCGAACAAGGGATTGAGGTGCTCCACGGTCGCTTCCGCCATCCTCAGACCCCGGGCAAGGTGGAGACGCTGCATCATGCCCCGGCCCGTGACCTGCGCCACCATCGACGACCCGAGACGTTGGCCTCGGCGCAATCCTACTTTGATGGCTTCCGCCAGGAGTACAACTGCCTGCGGCCGCATCGGGCTTTGGCCCTGGGGGTGCCGGCTGACTATTACCGCACCAGCAGCAGGAGCTGTCAGCCCTCGCCAGCGCTCTGGACCTACCCCGCTGACTACCAGGCTGTCAGGCTGAACAGTGAGGGCAGCATGGACTACCATGGCGTGCGCTGCTGTGTGGCCAAGACGCTCGCCAGGCAGACCGTGGGGGTGCCTGAGGCCGATGCCAAACTGCCCGTGCAATACCGTGGCAGATATATCCGCGAGATCGATCTCACTACGGGCAAGAGCCGTGCCTTCGACCGCCCGCACCACGACATCCCAATGGTGTCTGGAATGTCCTGACACACATTGTATGGAATATCTTGACACAGTACATATGTTGTAAGGCTATGATGCGTCGATTGCGGTAACAGCCAGACAGACTCGCCAGGGCTCCGATCCGCTCGGTCAGCAGTATTCCTGCATCGTCCCTGTGCCTTGGTGTGGCTGAATGGAGCGAGGTTGCGCCAACGACCGACGGAGACATTGCTCCGGCACCTGCAGGACTTGCCTGACGCGCTCCACCACCTGCCTGCGCATGGCCAGACTCGTCGGTAGCCATGCATCACCTCACACGAGATGGCATCGTCCAGCGACAGGTCGGCCACCAGCCTCTTCAGCTGGGCGTTCTCTTTCTCCAGCGTCTCCACCTTTGTGTCAACGCTCACTGTGGAGTCTCCAGGATCGCCCAGATAGGGGTCCTCACTCTGGTCAAGTTGCCTCCTATCGACACAATGACCCGGTTGGCCCGAGTGTCATGGGGGGCAGCCATGCGCAATGTGGAGGGGCGTTTCGTCATCTGGCATTTGCGCGACAGAGGCTGCTCCGTGAGCGAGATCGCGGGGGAGAGTGGTCATGATCGCAAGACGGCGCCGAAGGTGCTGCCGCAGGAGCTGTTGCCTACCCCAAAGCCGCGGCAGGCGCGGGCTTACAGGATAGAACCGTTTGCGATCATCCACAGAGAGGTTTGAGCGCAGGGGTCTGGAATGCGCACAAACGCTATACGAGGTTAAGGCTCGGGAGATCGGCTCGACTATGCCCTCTACTCGTGACCGTGGTGGTGGCACTCTCCTGCCTCGAGGCCACTGTGTTCGTCCAAGCAATTGCAGCATACGAATGGGTGCAGACACGCTAGACCAGGCTCGTGGAGCCAGACCTGATGGCGATGCTATGGAGAGCTGCAAAAGCCCACTGCCTGAACGAGAAGCAGGGATCAAGCCCTGACGCGGTAGTGACGCCCGCACCAAGCTCTTTCGTCCCCTGGATGCTCGAACGGGGTGCGGCCAGCCCGCAGCTTCGCCCCGGATAGACTGCCCAACTGCTCTTCAGACCCTACAGGTCATGCTGCGCGAACACCGATACGGTGGCACGATGCCGAAGTGATCAGATGAGTGCCCGTGTTGCCGCTAGACACCCAGACCGACCTGCTGGACGTCTCTGGACAGGCACCTCAAGACAATTCGCTGGCACGCAACTCTGGCCGCAATAACCTGCTCGTTGTATCAGCGGGAAAGGGGCATGGCTGGACTCGGATGGGATGGTGAGCATGCCCAACGGATCATCAAGCCGATCGTATCTTCGTCCGGGCGCGATCGCTCCTGATGACGATCCCGCAGCGCCAGCTCATCTGCAGTTCGTACAGTGGGCGATCGCCGATTGGCCTATGTTTTTGCCTCATACGGGATGGTACCAGATCTGGTGCCCCGCGAAAGGTGCGGCAGACTGGCCTACCTGAGCACACGTACGGTCTATGGGCCATAGTGCTGTCGGCATGGCTCGACGCGGCTTTCAGTCGCGCGCCTGCGGCGTTCGCAAGTCAGATCCTGTCGGTCGAAGGTCTCGCCTCCAAGTACGTAAGCCTGTCTCGCCGTATGTGTCTGAGGCAGCAACGCCATCGGACCGGCCGATCCTCTCTGAACCCGGCCACTTGGGCGGCACGGATTGGGAAGAGAGTCCAGTATGCTGTGGATTGGCCTGACTATCGGGTAGGTCACCCACAGGCTGCGCGCGATGGAGGGGCCCTTTGAACGCGGAGGAACCGTTGGCACGTTGTACCAGCGCTTGATATCAGTGAGCAAACCTTCTCCACTAGCCTCAGGTCGCGCTGCCAGAGGGAGCGGCTACGACCGCGGATGGCTAGGTTCACCCAGAAAACTGCCAGCAGTCGATGCCTGCTTGGGTACGTCTGGAGCCGGCACAGCGAGGCGGCCTCGCAGGTACCCCAACCGCGGCAGCCTCGTGCCCGCCGTAGGGGCCTTCAGGCACGGTGAGTCGTGCCTCTCGATGGTCGCGCCGTCGGCAGCACCCGTGCCTCTTCAGAGCAAGCCGATAAAGCTTGGTATCTTGCGACACCAGCCTGTTGTCCTCATAGCACGCCTCGACACCAGCTTCGCCAATTGCCCGACTGCGCACGAACCATCTCGACGGCACACTGAATGGCAACGTCGCGCCGTTCCTGTCACAGGAGAGCTCGTGGCGGCGAGGGCAGACATCGGTGCTATACCACGCTACGCCATGCGGTATGAGGAGCCTGCAGCTACACCCTCTTGACCTTCCTGCGCCCCGACGACAGCCTGAGCGGTTGGTGACCATCAGGCTCTTCAGCGCCTCGCCCCAACCCACGCTACGGCATTTCTCTAACGCGTGGACGCTCAAGGGGCAATCGTACGCGAGCTCATGTTCTTCGTGTCCACCCTTGACCAGCTCAACGCACTGATGTCCGAGATAGCGCTCTGCCGGCTAGAGAGGCCATAGGCTGGGCTGCTAGAGTGGTGACCAACTGCCCTAGCCGTCGCTGCTCGCTGCGGCCATGGCCAGCACGCGGCGCGGGCGGCCGGGCAAGGGGAAAGCCCCAGCCTTGGGAAAGGCTGGGGCCCTAATGCCGAGTGCTCGTTGTGGTGCAGAGGGCCGCTAGAGCAGCCCCAGCGCCATCAGCGCCTGTTCCATCCCGTGGCGCTCGTCGGAGCTGATCTCGCGCATGGGGGCGCGAACGCCGCCCCCTGTGAGCCCACGAAGCTCCAGAGCGGCCTTGAAGAAGGCAGGGTGCATGCCGTCATGCAGAATGTGTCGCACCTTGTTGATCCGCACCTGTGTCTCGCGCGCCTGCTGCAGCGCTCCCCTATGGAACGCGTCGTACAAGGCGCAAAAGAGCTCGGGGAACACATTCGCATTGCCCGACACACCCCCACGAGAGCCCACAGCAAGGCCTGGCAGCATGAGCCCGTCGGAGCCGGTGAAGACCATCAGCGCCCCGTCGTCTAGGGCGATGTACTCCTGGATCCTGACCAGGTCAGAGCTGCTCACTTTGAGCCCGGCAAGGTTAGGCGCACCGGCCGACAGGTGCTGCACCAGCTCCACCGAGATGTCGTTCTTGGCGTTGCCAGGGAAGCTGTAGATGAACATGGGATAGCCAGGCACCGCTGCCAGCGCAGTCTCGTAATGAACCCGCAGGCTCTGCTGGTCGTAGGTGTAGAAGAACGGCACGATCGCGCTGCCGGCATCGGCTCCGCACTCTGCGGCGTGCCGAGTGAGGGCCACGGTGTCTGCAGTGGACATGCAACCGACGTGAGCCAGAGTGAGGCAGCGACCGTTGACCTGGCGCACCACCAACTCTGTCAGATGCCTGCGCTCATCGAGGCTCATCAATGCCCCTTCGCCGGTCGAGCCCCCAATCATGAGGCCGTGGATACCTTTCGCGATCAGGAACTCGACCAGGGCAGCCACTGCCTGCTCGTCGACCCGGTCACTATCATCAAAGGGCGTGACGATGGGGCAGATGACTCCGCCAAACCCCTCAGGAACTGCCATGACTCGCTCCCCTCTACGGTGTGCTCGCAGGTGCCATGGTCAAGGCACGTGCGCGGGCAGGTACGTATCCCATACGTCGTGAGATCTCTTGCGCCGTCTGCAGGACCCGCGGCGCCACTTGCTCAACCGACAGGTCGAGAGTGCCCGAAACACTGCAGGCACCTACAACCACGCTGCGGTCGCCCAGAATAGGCGCTCCCACGCAGCGGATGCCCAGTTCGTGCTCCTGCTCATCGATGGCATAGCCCCGTCTCTGAGCTCTATCCAGGTCTGCCTGCAGCACTTGTGGGTCGACAATGGTGTGCGGCGTGTAGCGCGCCAGGCCTGTGCGCTGAACCAGGCTAGCCACCTGTTCAGCGGGCAACTGGCTGAGGATCGCCTTGCCCACGGCCGTACAGTGCGGCGACACACGATCGCCGACGGCGGTGCGGGCCAGCAGGCGTTGTGGCGTCTCAACCGCATAGATATAGAGTACATGATCGTGGTCTAGCACAGTAAGATAGACCGACTCTCGGCACACGGTGGAGAGCTCGCGGAGCAAGGGCGCAGCACGGTCGCGCAACTCGACGTTCACTCGCACCGCCTGGGTCAAGGGCACAACAGCCGTTCCCAGTGCATAGCGACCATCATCCGAACGCTCCACATAGCCCTTGACGACGAGCGTGTTGAGCAGGCCATGCGTGGTGCTCTTCGGGAACCCCAGACGCTCGGAGATGGTCCCCAGCGTGAGCCATGGCCCGTCGCTACTGAACAGTTCGAGTATCTCCAGCGCCTTGACCACCGAGTTGATCATCGACATCGTTGCCCGTCATCCTACCTGTACACGGCCCAACCACACCCTGGAATCGCGACAGCCCATTATACACCAAAGCGCCAGCACTCTGCCCAGACCACACCATGGCCCGTGCGTACCTCTGCGACCATGGGCCTATCTGGCCCGGCAGGCTCTGAGCCGGGCGATGCGAAACGCGCTCTCTCGCGTCGGCAGATCCACGTCCATCAGGTCAGCTCCAGGGTCGCGCGGCGTGTCTGGCAGGGGCGTTCTTGCCGGGTTGCCTGTCGCAAAAAGGATCCGTTCGACGCTGCTGACCGATGCGTCGAAAGCAAAGGCCGCACTGATGCCCAGTTGTTCACAGGCGACCTCAAAGCGCTGCATGTCTGCATCGACGGCTATCTCGATGTCGCACCACTCATCGACAGGGAACTCACCGAGATCGCGCGCCAGGCATCCATCCATCGCCCACAGGTGCCCGGCACTATCCAGCCACACCCTGACCGGCACCTGACCGCGGGCATCTCGTACGTGCACATAGAGCCCATCGGTGCCCAGGCTGGCCGCCATGATCCGAGCCGAGATGCGCACCTGCGTAGACTCGGGAAAGACGCGCTCGGCTCGAGCGGCGTCGCACGGGTCGGCATCGCGCAACTCGAGGCAGTTGCCCGATCCATCGGTGGCAGGCGCCAAAGCGATGGGGGCCCACAGAGGGCTGTAGATGTTCCAGTCCGGAATCTCACCATGTGCTGCCATCGACGAAAAGTCGTCATCGACGGTCTCGTCGACTCGGGCGCGCACGGGCACAGGCACTCGGCTGACCCAGATATCCTCCTTATTCATGCTGTAGGCGAGCCACAAGTCGCCGTCGGCGGGCGAACCGTTGCCCTCGACTATGCCGCGGACATACTGGGCTCCAAAGTCTTTGGCATGTCCATAGTAGCGACGAGGGGGCACGTGGCCGGCCACGCACAGCAAGTTGTCAAAAACATAGCCATCGTCGCCGGTGACGATGGCCAGCGGCCAACGGTGATACCCATGCGTGCTGGGGTTGTACACCAGCGCGTAGCGGCCATCGTTTGTACGCTGCCCCCAGATCTTGGCGCCAGCCATCACCAGCGAGGGGACTGCCGCCACAGGCGACCAACTGCGTCCCTCGTCGGTCGAGACTGCTGCCCGCGACCACTTCCACAGGCCTACCACCCGCCCATCGGCGGCATGGTAGAACGATGGCGCCTGATAGCCGGTGACGGCATAGAAGCCTTCCTCAGAGCGGTCCTCCTCCCACCACTGCATAGTCATCAGGCGGTTGGCCACCAGGGTCTCACAGGCATCGACAAAGCCTGCGTCAGGAGCCTGAGCATAGTGCGGGTAACGCGTATTGGTTTCGTTCCAGCCTGCATGCCGGTTGTAACGGATAAAGTAGATGGGGCTCGGGGTCCCGTCGGCATGCACCTCGCGCACCACACGCCCGATGCCCCTGCCATCCTGGGGCGAGCTGCGTGGATGAGGGCAGATGCCGTAAAAGCCCAACACCAGCAGGCGGTCGTTGGGTGCGACGTAGAACCCCATGCGTTGATGCATGACGGCAAACGTCGCGGGCATGAGGCGGTAAGGGGCTTCGTCGGGATAGACGCCGTCGGGCACCATGTATGGTGGGAAGACCACTCTCGGGCGCGACCAGTTGCGGCCATCGCCCGAGTCCGTCAGCAGCGTTTGCCCAGGGGGCGTGTGCTCTCCGATCGGGTTGCTCAGGTACTCGAGATAGAAGCGGCCGCGCCAGTGCGCCAGCATGGGCGCATGGTTGTAAGTCCAGCCGTAGCCATCGGCCAGGTCTGGGTGCGAGCGGTTGCACCTCTGCACCTGATAGCTCTGCACGCCGACGGCGGGTCGCAGTTGGCCATCATGATAGTCTATGTTGGCCTTGACGTTGCCGGCATACTCTACTAGTGCAGGCTGCTTGTCCACGCATCCCCCATGCTGCATTGCTGCCGGGCTACCTAAGGCCGCCAGATGGTGGCAGCGATGTAGCGCTCACCGTCGGCCCGGTCGTCATAGTAGTAGGCCGTCACCAAGGCGCCATCCGGCCGCTCGAGCGCCCTGGGATAGCCGATATCGTGGTTACCGCCGTCATCTCGCAGAACGATGGGCTCGCCCCACGTGCGGCCGAGGTCATCGCTGCACACAGCACGCATGCCAAACGGGGGTCTGCGTAGGCCGTAGGTGATGACCAGGCGCCCGCTCTGCATCAGGGTGAGCGTAGGTGGGTTGCCGCCGAGCCCGGTCTCAGCCACAGGCACGCCTAGGTGTTGCCAGGTCTGCCCTTCGTCGTTTGAGGCATAGAGATCGATGCTGTGACGAGAGACCTGTCGATCCGGGTTGCCATCACGGCTGCGGAGTGCAACCAGAATGCGTCCATCAGCGAGCCGCACCGACGCTGGCATGATGGTCCAGCCTGCAGGCTCGGGCCCAATCCACGAGACGAACTCGAACGTTCGCCCGCGATCGTCGGTGCGGGCGCAGAAGGCGTGGCCCTCCTCCCCATCCTGCTTGGCCGCCGTCATAAAGAACAACTGGCCTTGATCGCTCGGGAGATAGTCTGTGCGGGCGGCCACGCCCGGCAGCCCCAGCGTGGGGAACAGATACGGCCCTGACCAGACGCTACCGCGATCATAGCTATAGTAAAGACAGGAGTAACCACCTGCCCTCAGGCCGTGGTGACTGAGTTTGAGGGCAAAGTCGGGATGCGCGAAATCGAGAGGCTCGGGCAAATTGGTTGCATGCACGTCGGTAGATCCAGCCGGTGGCTCCACAAACCCCGGGCCCTCTAGGTGCCAGGTCTCGCCCCCATCCAGGCTGCGAGCCTGGGCCCAGATGGACGGGCGCGCCCTATCGATCGCATGAAAGCCGCCCGCGAGGTCCATGTAGCCCTGACGGAAACCAACCAGCAGTTCGTTGCCCCAGGCCCACATGCCCCCATTGGCGGGCCAGCCAGCGAATCGGCCCGGTTCGCGATAGACAACCACATGGCGCATAGCCACATCGCTCCTTTTGTTCTGCGGTTTGCAGGGCGAGGTTTGACCGGATGCTAGGTCAGGGTGTCGCCCAGGTCGGGCCAACGGGTATTGAGGCCTACGCGGTCGAGCACCCACTCGAACTCTTGCCATTTGGCAGGGCTCATCAGCGGCCTGCCCACAGGCGAGATCACCTTGGGGCAATCTATGATGCCGCGATGGTAGAGGATCCATTTCAGCAACTCGCGATTGTGTTCGGTGTAGAACATCAGGTATGGCAGCAGCCGATTGTAGTAAACCTGAGCAGCAGTCTCCTCATCGCCGCAAAGGTAGGCTTGGACGACGGCTGTATGGATGTCGAGGGCTTCGGTGCCGGTCATGAATGACGTCACGCCGATGCGGAGTAGATGGATGAGATGGGTGCCGCCGGCCCCGCCGATCACCCCCATCTTGCCCTGGGCCCGCTCGAGCAGAGCCAGCGATTTGGCGATAAAGTCCTGGCCTTCGGCCTTGACATAGTGGATATTGTCTAGCTCCTCATACATTCGCCAGACAAAGTCCACCGTAAGCAGAGCATCGCTCTCGGGGATGTCCTGGACGATGATGGGAATGGTCACTGCCTCTGAGATGGCCTTGTAGTAGTCCCATACCTCGGTCTGGGTCGGTTTGGCCACGTAAGGGATGCCGACCATGAGCATGTCGGCGCCTAGCTCCTGGGCGAGTGTGGCATGTCTGACGGCCGACCGAGTGTTGGTAGCAGTAGCGCCGATAAACACAGGCACGCGCTTGGCCACCTCGTCAACAGTGATCTCGATCAACCGTTGACGATCTGCGTCGGCGACTTTCTGGAACTCGGACGCGCCGCCCAGGTGTCCGATGGCCACAGCGCCGAACTTGAGACAGTACTGCACCAGGCGCCGCGTGCTGGCCTCATCGACATCTCCCTGCTCGTTGATGGCCGTGGGCAAGATCGGCATCATACCGCGGAATGGCGGCAGGGATTTCTTTCCGGTGTTGGGCATCTTGACTCCCTCGCTCTGGCATCGTGTGCATGACGATAGGTTCGGATGGGCAGAGACCCATGGGGCAAGTGAGCCGCCGTGGACACGGCTGTCCAGGGCGCCACTCTACGGCGGCTCACCCTGCCTCTCATCGGTCTACTGGGCGGATGCCCAGCAGGCCTGCAACCTCACGAGCGCATCCGCGCTTCTGCCTCGTTATAGACGTCTTCGAGGATCTGAGCGCCGGCCTTGATGGCATCGGCAACGGCCTGATCGAACTCTGCCATCGACATGGTGCCAAGGACAACCTTGTCGAGCGCAGGGTTCATGATGGCGTCGACATTGGCCTGCGGCTCCTTTAGGCGGTTGATCTCGTCCTGGGTAAAGGGCGGGATCAGCACTTCTTGGTGCAGGCCCGGGTCTGACTCGGTCAGCTTGGTGATGCGCTCGATGGTGTCATCGGCCGGCTGGAAGAACCGCAATGTGCCGCCATCAGTGAGCACATTGAGGTGGTCGAGACCAACGCCATGATCGATGTTGCGCGTGCCCTCATCCTTATACTTGGCCAGCACGGCCTCGGTGAACTCGCGGCACATCGGGTCGAGCGCCTTGCCGAGGCCATCGCGAGTATAGTCCTCGATACTCGCGGGCACGTCGCAGAGGTTGACATAGTGCTCGCCTTCGATGCCCCAGTTGCTGGTGTTGATGCCCTCGGGGGTGACGAGCCAGTCGAGCAACTCGATCACGCGCTCTGGAGCCTTGGAGTTGGCGCCTATGCACCAACCACCCTCAAAGCTGAAAAAGTCGTTCTGCCGGCGGCCGCGCGCGCCCTCGAGGGTTGGCGCGCAGTCCCACTGGGCATCAGGGGTTATCTCGCGCAGGGCCGGCAACCAGCGAGTGAAGAAGGTAAAGTTGTCGTACGTGAAAAAGCCCTTGTTCGACGAGTTCATCTCGTGCCACTGGTCAGCCGTCGTCGTGGCGATGTCGGGATCCATGATCCCGTCCTGGTATGCCTTGGCGCAGTAGGTCAGCGCGTCCTTGAACTCGGGATGGATGGGGCCATAGAGCCACTTGCCGCCATCGACCTCTTCCTCAAAGTAGGGCACGTGCATACCCCTGAACCAGCCGCCAAGGCCGCTACCCATGGGATATGCTAGCAGCATGAGCATTCGCTTGATGCCACCACGGCTGGTCCAGTAGGCATCAGGATGAGCGGCCTTGAGTTCGGTCATCACCTCGTACAGCTCATCAAAGTTGCCAGGCAAGGGCAAGCCGAGCTGGTCCATCCAGTCGGTGCGCAAGTTGATCATCGGGGCATACTTGGGCCGGTTGAAGTAGACTTTAGGCACGTTGTAGAGCACGCCGTCCAGCTTCCACCGCTCCAGTTCGGGGTAGGCCTCCATGTAACGCTTGAGGTTCGGAGCATACTGCTCGACCAAGGGCATGATGGGCGTCAGTATCTTGGGGCCAGCAAAGTCACGCACGTCCACAGGAGATGCCTTCATGAGGTCGGGTACCTGGCCTGTAGCCAGCAACGTGTTGCGTTTGGTGGGCCAGTCTGCTCCACCCACCGTTTGAAAGCGCAGCGTGGTGTTGGTGCGCTCTGCTGCGCGCAGATGGGCTGGCGCGGTCGGGCTGGGAGGTGCGTCGCGCTCGCCATAGGCGACGATCAGCTCGACCTTTTCCTGGGCGACATCAGGGGCCTGGGCTGGCGCCTCAGACTTGGTCGTCTCCTCGCCTTTCGGGGCAGGCTCTGCGGCGGGCGCCGGGGTAGCCTTGGGAGCGCACGCAGCTACAGCCAGACCCACCGATGTGATGGCCGTCCCCTGGATGAATGTGCGTCGGTTGATCCGAGTCACCATGATCGTCCTCCTCGGTGTTGACAACACCCAAACAGCCCTGGTAAAGGTCAGATCGACTTGGCCTCGCCATTCAGCTACCGCGAAAGCACCATATGGCAACCCCCTCTCGGAACTCTCAATGAGGGCCCCTACCCTTTGATTGCCCCGATCATCACGCCCTTGACAAAGTACTGCTGCACAAACGGGTACACGAGCAAGATGGGCAGAGTGGCCACCATGACTGTCGCATACTTGAGCGCTTGTTCGACGACCAGATGCTCCATAGCCGGAGACATGAGGTTGGGGCCTTGTTCCATGCGGCCCTGAATCACCACCCCGCGCAACACTAGCTGAATGGGGAACTTGTAGTTGTCATCGAGGAACAGGAGGGCGTTGAACCACTGGTTCCAGTTGGCCACGGCGTAAAAGAGCAGCAGCGTCGCAAAGATCGGCTTGGAGAGCGGCAGCACGATTCTGAGCAGGGTCTCCAGATCGTTGGCCCCATCGATGGTAGCCGCCTCGAACATCTCCTCCGGCAGGCCCTGGAAGTAGGTCCGCATGATGAACATGTTCCACGGCGTGATGGCGGCTGGCAGCACGAGCGCCCAGAGCGTGTTGCGCAGACCGAGCTGCATCACCAGCAGATACAGCGGGATGATGCCGCCAGAAAAGAACATGGTGATGGTCACCATCAGGGTAAAGAATGCCTTGCCAGAGAAGCGCGGGCGCGCCAGCGGATAGGCGCAGAGGGCTGTCATGAACAGGTTGATCGCCGTGCCCACGGTGGTGTAAAAGATCGAGTTGCCTAGGGCACGGATGACGGTGGGCGTCCGAAAGACAAGCTTGTAGGACTCAAAGTTGATCCCGATGGGATAGAAGGAGACATTACCTCGCAAGACGGCGTTGCCGTCGCTGATCGAAACGATGGCGACATAGTACAAAGGGTAGAGCGTCACAAAAACCACGACCAGCATCAAGACGATGTTCACGACATCGAACAGCCGCGACCTGAGGCTTCTGTCATACAACATATCTTGAGCTCTCTTTCACCACAGACTCGTCTCGCTGAGCTTCCTAGAGATATAGTTGGCGCCGACAACGAACATGAGCCCCACAATCGACTGGAAGAGCCCCACGGCGGTGGCAAAGCCATAGTCAGCGCCCGTGATGCCCCGGCGGTAGATGTAGGTGCCGAGCACGTCAGCGGTCTCGTAGGTGGAGCCGCTATAAAGCAAGAGGATCTTCTGATAGCCAACTGTCACCATCTGGCCGACATTGAGGAGCAGCATAATGGTGATGGTCGGTGCGATGCCGGGGAGTGTGATATGGAACATCCGCTGCCACCGCCCCGCCCCATCGATGACCGCTGCCTCGTAGAGGTCAGGGCTGATGGCCGTAAGGGCGGCCAGGTAGAGCACAGATCCCCAACCGGCGCCTTGCCAGATATCTGACGTGACGTAGATCGCTCGAAACCACTCTGGGCGCTGAAGCCAGGGCGCAGGCGTGCCTCCGAGCGCGGCCACGATCTGATTGAACGGGCCGCTACTGGCCAGGAAGGTCACGATCATGCCGCAGACGACCACCACAGAGATAAAGTGAGGCAGATAGCTGCAGGTCTGCACGATGCGCTTGAACTTGACATGGCGCAGCTCATTGAGCAGCAGTGCCAGGATGATGGGGCAGGGGAAGGAGAAGGCCAGCAGCGAGAGCCTGATGGCCACGGTGTTCCAGATCAGCTTGTACGAGTACTCGTTCTGCAGAAACGACTTGACGTGCTTGAGGCCCACCCAAGGGCTGCCCATGATGCCTTCGGTCGGATCAAAGTCCTTGAAGGCGAGGGTGATCCCGTACATGGGCACATAGTGAAAGATGGCAAAGTAGGCTACAGGCAACACCATCATGGCATAGAGATAGCGGTCACGCCTAAGCGTCTTGGCGGCTACCTGGAGCCATGTACTGCCGAGTCTCAGAGGCCCAGCCGTCACTTTACCCGTCGCCATGTCCTGCTCCCGTTCGAGATTGCGCAAGGCTTGCCGCCAGGCTTGTTGCACCGTTCGTGCTTGTCCATCATGGCCATCGCAGGTGCTCAGACAGCGCTGTCGATCGACATTCAGTATGACGGAATGGCGTTCACTATTCCTGGATCATCATACAGTACGGCTGAACGAATGTCAATGGGTTGCGTGCTCGATCGGCTGCTGTGCCGGTCCAGGGGGGTGAGGCAGGCGCCCAAGGAGGGGTTGCATGCGCCAAAGCGGGCATGATCATCGGCGGCCTTCCTGGGGTGAAGGCCCGCTTGGGCGATCGGCGGGCAGCCAGCCGCCTGGTCACCTACGATCGGCGCACGAGGGCCGTCGAAAACGTCGTTGGCATGCCCGCCGCATGCGGCCACAGGTGAGGGTGGAATGCAGCACGACTCATATCTGGCAGAGCGGGGCAGGCGACGACGGATGGCCCGACGGCGCCAAGGCCAACGTTGCGGTCAGCGGCTTCTGCAGAAGCCCTTTGCGCTCGAGACTCGGCGCCCTGCGCCTGACATTCGCTGCTGGACGGGTATAATGCCCACATCCATGTTTCCACCGTGAAGAGAGGCCGCAATCTGTGAGTCACACCCAGATCACCAACTTTCTCTGGGATATCGCCAACCTCATTCGCGACGTGTACAAGCGTGGCAAGTATCAGGACGTGATCTTGCCGCTGGCGGTGCTGCGCCGCATCGACGCTGTGCTCGAGCCGACCAAGGACGCCGTCATCGCCAGGCAGCGCTTTGTTGGGGCCCACGGCATCCGGAACGTCGATGAGCAACTCCGCCGCGCTTCGGGCTTTGCTTTCTACAACACATCGCCCTACACCTTCCAGCGCCTGCTCGAGGACCCGCCCAACCTGGCCGCCAACCTGCGCGCCTACATCGGCGCCTTTTCGCCCAACATGCGCTCGGTGCTGGAAAAGTTCGAGTTCGACGCCACCATCACCCGCCTGGATGAAAACAACCTGCTCTATCTGGTGATGCAGCGCTTTGCACAGGCCGACCTGCACCCAGACAGCGTCTCGAACTATGAGATGGGGCTCACCTTGAGGAGTTGATCCGTCGGTTCAACGAGGCGTTGAACGAGAACCCCGGCGAGCACTATACACCGCGCGATGTGGTGCAACTGATGGTCGGGCTGCTCCTCTCGGGCGACGAGGAGATGCTCGCTCAGCGCGGCGTCGTGCGCCGGGTCTATGACCCCTGTTGTGGCTCTGGCGGGATGCTGACCATTACCAAGGCGCAGATCGAGGCGCACAACCCGCAGGCGCAGGTGGCGCTCTTCGGCCAGGAGGTCAACCCCGAGACCTGGGCCATGTGCAAGTCGGACCTCTACATCAAGAGCGCCGACGGCAGCGACGCCGAGCAGATCATGCTGGGCAGCACCCTTTCAGAGGACCATCTGGCCCACCAGCGCTTTGACTATCTGATCACCAACCCGCCCTATGGCCATGACTGGCGCAAAGACGAGCGGGCCGTCAGGGCCGAGGCCGACCGTGGCCATGCAGGACGGTTTGGCGCCGGCACGCCGCGCATCTCTGATGGGCAGATGCTCTTTTTGCAGCACTTGCTGGCCCGCATGAAGCCGGTCGCTGACGGCGGCAGCCGCGTGGCGATCGTGATGAACGGCTCCCCCCTGTTCACCGGCGATGCGGGCAGCGGCGAGAGCGAGATCAGGCGCTGGATTCTGGAGAACGATTGGCTCGATACGCTGGTGGCCCTGCCCGAGCAGCTCTTTTACAACACCGGCATCGCCACCTACATCTGGGTGCTGACCAATCGCAAGCCCGCCGACCGTCGCGGCCTGGTGCGCCTGATCAACGCCACCGACCTGTGGGAACCGATGCGCAAGTCGCTGGGAGACAAGCGCCGCGAGCTGACCGAGGCGCAGCTCGACGAGGTGCTGGCGCTCTATCGCGGCGACAAAGACGGCGAGCGCGTGCGCGTCTACCCCACCACCTACTTTGGCTTTCGCAAGATCACCGTCGAGCGGCCGCTGCGCCTCAACTTTCAGGCCAGCCCCGAGCGCATCGCCCGGCTAGACGAGCAACGCGCCCTTATCCGGCTGGCCCAATCCCGCAAAAAGGGCGCGGCCAAGCAGCGTGAGGAGCAAGAGGGCCGCGCGCTACAGGACGCCATCCGCCAGGCGCTGGCGGCCTTGCCCGGCGAAATCTACCGCGACCGCCGGCAGTTTGAGCGGGTGCTGGCTGCGGCGTTGCGCAAGGCTCAGCTCAAGCTCAACAAGCCCGTGCGCGACGCCATCATTGCCGCGCTGAGCGAGCGCGACCCCGAAGCGGCCATCTGCCGCGACGCCGACGGCCGCCCAGAGGCCGACCCCGACCTGCGCGACTATGAGAACGTGCCCCTGGCCGAGGACGTGCGCGACTATTTCGCCCGCGAGGTGGCCCCCCACGTCCCCGACGCCTGGATCGACGAGACCGTCACCGACCCCAGGGACCGCGAGGTGGGCAAGGTGGGCTATGAGATCAATTTCAACCGCTATTTCTACCGCTACGAGCCGCCGCGCCCGCTGGCAGAGATCGAGGGCGAGATCGAGCAGTTGGTGGAGGAGATTGAGGCGTTGTTGAGGGGGATGATGCCAGGAGACGGCGCGTCCGGGAACCGCTGATCTGCAGCTCGGCCGCATGCAACCACAAAACAGTCGGAGGAGTAAGAATGCAGGAATTTGATGCGATGTTGGAATCCGTAGCAGAACAGATCACCGACTACCGTCAGGATGAAGTCCCGCGCCCTGGGCCAGATCATGTGGAAAGATGGATCGGCCAGTTCCCAGCCGTCGACCGGCTTCCTGTGCTGCGCGAACTCGATCACGTCCTCCAACACACTTACTTCTCACGGCGGGACGAAGAGGCGTGGCTACACGACCTCATCGAGGAGATGCACATAGACGGCCCAGGGCCCCAGGAGTTCTGGAGCAATGCCCACCTTCTTGACATCCAACGGCAGGGCAGATCACAGCACGTCTTGAGCCGCCGCGCCAAGGGGATAATCGAGGACACGTGGGGCCAACTACCTGAGCGGGGGCGGCCCTACCACCGACACTATGTGTACCTGGATGACTTTGTCTTCTCAGGTCAAAGGGCCTGCGGCGACCTAGCCGAATGGATCCGCACGAAAGCGCCCAACCGCGCCTCCGTTCATGTCTGCGTTCTGGCTGTCCACAGGGCCGGCGAACAGAGACTGACCCAACTCCGCGCACTGGCGAGAGACGCAGGGAAGACCATCGACGTGTCACTCGACGCGTTGCATTGGCTAGAAGACAGGACGTCGCACAGCGCTCAGTCACAGACGCTTTGGCCTACGCAATCACTCATTGGTCGGGCACAACACCGATGGCCCAACCATCAACCTGCTGACTGCATTGCGCCGCGTAACCCGGGTGATGCGAGACTTCCCTTCTCCTCGGAACAGGGGCGCCAGCTTCTCGAGCGGGCTTTTCTCGAGCAGGGGCTAGCAATTCTCTCCCGGGTCAACGGTCCGCGGGAGTGGCGAGCTCTGGGGGGCTTTGGTTCGCATGGCTACGGGTTCGGCGCATTGCTCGTCTCACATCGCAACTGCCCGAATACCTGTCCGTTGGCGCTCTGGTGGGGCGATCCGGACGCCAAGTCGACCTCGGCGCTGGGCTGGTATCCTCTTTTCCCCCGTCTCACCTATGCCGGATCGGGAGGACTGTGAGTATCGTTGCCAACACCGAACAGGTCTATGAACGAGCCTCTTGCATCATCTTCCGCAAGACGAGCGAGCCATACGGTGGCCTCTCGAACATGGCCGGCGGTTTCCCGCTGGTCGTCAACGGCATCGCTATCCGCACCTCCGAGGCGCTTTACCAGGCTTGCCGCTACCCACACCTGCCTGACATTCAGCGGCAGATCATCGCTCAGGCCAGCCCGATGACCGCCAAGTTCGTCAGCCGCCAATTCGACGCGGAGACGCGGCGAGATTGGGCTGCGGTGCGTGTTGACGTCATGAGCTGGTGCCTGCGCGTCAAGCTCGTACAGAACTGGGATGTCTTCAGTGCGCTGCTGTTATCCACGGATATGCAGCCTATCGTAGAAGAGTCCAGGCGCGACGCATTCTGGGGAGCTAGGCCAGCGATGCCAGACACGCTCGTCGGAGCGAATGCGCTGGGGCGCCTACTGACGGAGCTGCGTGCGAGCGTGCGTAGCGGAACGGTCAGCGCCAGTATTGCCGTGGCGCCCCTGGCGATTCCGCAGTTCGCCCTCATCGGACAGCCCATTCTGCCGGTGATCTGGGATCACGGCCAGGACTCTGCGACAGCTCCCGACGAAACGAAAGGTTCGCCAGTGCAACTCTCGCTGTTCGGCGATGAGCGGAGCCAACCGCTATGACAACGCGACGACCTGGCGGCCCCTCCCCGCGCTCCCCCTACCCGGCCTACAAAGACAGCGGCGTGCCATGGCTCGGCCAGGTTCCGGAGCATTGGGAGAGTATCCAGCTCAAGTGGGTATTGGCTCGCAATGATGGTGGCGTTTGGGGAGATGATGCGGAAAATGACCAAGGCGATGTTGTGCTGCGTAGCACGGATATGACACTCGATGGACAATGGTCCGTGACGAACCCGGCAGTCCGTAAGCTCTCAGACAGGGACCGAGCAGGAGCACGGCTCCTTCCTGGTGATCTAGTCATCGCCAAATCCAGTGGTAGCCAGCTTCACCTTGGCAAGACGGCGATCGTAGACTCGTCCGTAGCAGCCATGAATGCGTGTTTCTCGAACTTTATGCAACGACTGCGAGTAGGTGACTCTCTGGATTCGCGATACTTGTGGTATGTGCTCAACTCTCCTCCCGGGCGAGAGCAACTGCTCTTTCTGGGTTCGACGACCACAGGTCTTGCCAACCTGTCAAGCGCCACCATCGGCCGCTTGATTACGCTGCTCCCTCCCCTTCCCGAGCAGCGCGCCATCGCCGCCTACCTCGACCGCGAGACGGCCCGCATCGACGCCCTCACCGCCAAACAGCAGCGCCTCATCGCGCTGCTGGGCGCAAAGCGCACCGCCCTCATCACGCGCGCCGTCACCCGCGGCCTGGACGAGGCCGCGCCGCTCAAGGATTCCGGCGTCGAGTGGCTCGGTCAGGTGCCGGCGCACTGGGAAGTGATGGCTCTACGGCACCTCGGCAGCAGGTTCGGGAGTGGTGTGACCCCCCGAGGGGGAGCAACTGTGTATGAAAGCGCGGGTGTTCCCCTCATTCGGAGTCAGAACGTCCAGTTCGGCGGCTTGTCACTGGATGACGTCGTCTACATCCCCGAGAGTATTCACGCCGCAATGCACAACAGTCGAGTGCTTCCGGGAGATGTCTTGCTCAACATCACTGGCGCGTCAATTGGGCGAGTATGCGTTGTGCCTGATGAGCTGGGTGAGGCGAACGTCAACCAGCATGTGACCGTCATCCGACCTCTGATCCATAGGGCGCTCGCGCCATTCCTTGCCTACTACCTGACTTCATCGCTGATGCAAGAGCAAATCGTGGTGACGGCTTTTGGGGCTGCCCGAGACGGGTTGCCCATGGATGACATGAAGGACATGCGTATCGCCGTTCCCCCACTCCCCGAGCAGCGCGCCATCGCCGCCTACCTCGACGGTGAGACCGCCCGCCTCGACGCCCTGGTCGCCAAAGTCGAGCAGGCCATCGCGCGCCTGCACGAATACCGCCGCGCCCTGATCACCGCCGCCGTCACGGGGCAGATCGACGTGCGCGCCATGACTCAGGAGGTGTCTACGCCATGACCGGCCTCAACGAAGCGGCCTTTGAGGCCGCCATCGAGCGGGAGCTGCTGGCCCGTCGCGTGGCAGAGGGGCCCGGCGCCTATGGCGCCGAGCTCTGCTATGCGCCCGGCGGCTACCGGCGGCGCTCGCCCGACGACTATGATCGCGCCCTCTGCCTCGACGCAGGGGTGCTGATCGAGTTCATCCACGCCACCCAGCCGCGCGCCTGGCAGCGCTACGAGGCGCTGCACGGTCAAGATGCTCGGGCGGCCCTGCTGCGCCGCGTGGCCCAAGAGGTGGCCCAACGCGGCGTGGTAGACGTGCTGCGCCGCGGCGTGCGCGACCGCGGCGTGCGCTTTGCGCTGGCCTACTTTCAGCCCAACACGGGCCTCAACCCCGAGACACAGCGGCTCTATCAGGCCAACCAGTTCACGGTGGTGCGCCAGTTGCGCTACAGCCAGGCCAACGAGAACGCCCTCGATATGGCGCTGTTCCTCAATGGCCTGCCGCTGTTCAGCATCGAGCTCAAGAACCCGCTTACTGGCCAGACATTCGAGCAGGCCATGGCCCAGTACCGTCGCGACCGCGATCCCCGCGAGCCGCTGCTGACGCCGGGGCGCTGCATCGCGCATTGGGCGGTAGACCCCTACGAGGCCTACTTTGCGACAGCGCTCGCAGGCGTCGAGACGCGCTTCTTCCCCTTTAACCAGGGCTATGGCCTGGGCGCGGGCAACCCCGCCGCCGGGCCCGAGGGCTATGCCACGGCTTATCTGTGGCGGCAGGTGTGGGCGCGCGACAGTGTGCTCAACCTGGTGGAGCGCTTTGTGCACGAAACGGCCCCTGCGCAGAGCCGGCGCCGCGCTAGCGAGCCGCGCATCTATGTCTTTCCGCGCTACCATCAGCTCGACTGCGTTCGCCGGCTGATCGCCGACTGCCGCGCCCGTGGCGCCGGGCAGCGCTATCTGGTGCAGCACTCGGCCGGCAGCGGCAAAACCTACACCATCGCCTGGTTGGCGCACCAGCTCTCGGCCCTGCACGACGCCCAAGATCGGCGCGTGTTCAACCAGATCATCGTGATCACCGACCGGCGCGTGCTCGACCGGCAGATGCGCGAGCACGTGCTGGCCTTTGAGCAAAAGGCGGGCCTGGTGGCCGCCATCGACCAGCACTCGGGCCAGCTCAAAGAGGCCCTCGAAGCGGGCAGTCAGATCATCGTTACCACCCTGCAAAAGTTCCCGGTGATCTGGCAGCAAGTCATCAGCCTGGCTGACCGGCGCTTTGCGGTGATCATCGACGAGGCGCACTCGTCGCAGGGCGGCGAGGCGAGCGCCAAGATGCTCTCCACGCTGGCGCCAGCCAGCCTGGCCGAGGCCGAGGTGCTCGATGCCGACGACCCCGACGCCACCACCGAGGAAGAGCGCATCCTGACGCAGATCCGCGCCCGTCAGCAGTTGCCCAACACGAGCCTGTTTGCCTTTACCGCCACGCCCCGCGCCGAGACGCTCGAGACCTTTGGCCGGCGGCGGCCCGATGGCATGTTCGAGGCCTTTTCGCTCTATTCGATGCGGCAAGCCATCGGCGAGCACTTTATCCTGGACGTGCTGCCGCACTATACGACCTACCGCACCTTTTGGCAGCTCATCAAGACCAGCGTGGACGATCCCGAGGTGGAGCAGCGCCGCGCCAAGAGCCAGTTGCGCCGCTGGGTGATGGAGCACCCCGAGACCATCGCCGCCAAGACGCGCATCATCGTCGCTCACTTTCACGAGGCCGTGGCGCCGCTGATCGGCGGGCGCGCCAAGGCGATGATCGTCACGCCCTCGCGGCTGCACGCCGTCCGCTACCGTCAGGCCCTCGATCACGAGCTGGCTGCGCGTGGCCTGCCCTACCGGGCGCTGGTGGCCTTTTCGGGCACAGTCATCGATCCCGGTAGCGGGCAGAGCTACACCGAGTCGGGCATGAACACCGACGCCAATGGCCAGGTCATCAGCGAGAGCGCCACGGCCGACACCTTTGCTGAGGACGGCTATCGGTTTTTGGTGGTGGCCAACAAATTCCAGACGGGCTTTGATCAGCCGCTGCTCCAGGCCATGTACGTAGACAAGCGGCTAGCGGGGCTCAACGCTGTGCAGACGCTTTCCCGTCTGAACCGCATCTACCCTGGCAAGCAAGAGCCCGTGGTGATCGACTTTCGGAACGATGCCGAGACCATCCGCGAGGCCTTTCAGCCCTACTATCAGGCCACACTGCTGGCAGAGGCCACCGACCCCAACCTGCTCTATCGCCTGCAAGACGAGCTGGCCCGCTTTGGCCTGCACGATGAGGGCGACATCGAGCGGCTCTGGCACGCGCTACAGCGCAAGGGAGACCGCTCTTCGCGCACCTATGCAGCGCTGCAGCCGGTGCGCGACCGTTACGCCGAGGCCGATGCCGACCAGCAGGTCAGCTATCGCAACCGCTTGAGCGACTATGTACGCTTCTACGCCTATCTGAACCAGATCATGGGCTTTGCCGATCTCGCCCTCGAAAAGCTATACCATTTTGCGCGGCTGGCGCTCGGCGCTCTGCCCTTCGAACGGCGCGAGCTACCGCCCGATGTGGCCCGCAAGGTAGCGCTCGAGTCGGTGGACGTGCGGCTGCAGGGCGAGTCTCACAGCGAGCTCAAGGGTGAGAACGGCCTGCTCGACCCTCTCAAGCCCGGTGAGGATATAGTTTCTGACGAAGACGAGCGGGAGCGACTGTCGGCGATTGTGCGCGAGCTGAACGAGGTCTTTGGGCTGAGGCTGGATGTCGCCGGCGCCGGGTCTACGATCCATGGTTGGGTCGATGCTCTTGCCGCTAGCCAGGCCCTGCGCGATAGCGTGTCTGTCAACGACCCGTCGAACGCGCGCCTGACCTTTGAGCAGATGGCCGAAGACCTGGTGCAAGACACCATCGAGACCAACCTGCAGCTGTACAAGGCGCTCAACGATCATCCCGAGGCCCACGCCAAGATCTTTGATGGCATGTGGGAGCGAGTGCTGAACCGAATCCGGGCAACGATGGGGGGCGACCAAGCGGCGTGAGAGCGGTTATCTCAGCACGAGGAGTCATACGAGATGCCAGGCAGAATCGGGTTCTTTGACCTGCGAGCAACAGAGGACGGCAACGGGTAGATCGGGGCGTTCCTCGTGACCGATGCGCTGGGCAAGCCAGGGGAGTTTTGCGTGAGTCATCCCGTCAGACCCAACTCGGTGCAACGCGCGTTGTATGGCGCATCGCTAGAACCACATACCGGCGTGAGTCTGTGCGGCATCCCGCTCTATCATGAGCTCAGGAATCGCGACCAACTCTCGCTCATTTTGCTCGTCGATCCTCAGTACCTGCTGTTGGGCAACCAGGTGCCATGCTCCGTCGCCCGCATCGCAAAGGCCGGCGAACAAATCGAGGTTGCGAGCGACGACACCGGGCATAGGGTGACGCTTCGCTCCAAGAACGAGGCACATCAACCGATCGTGCTGACCTGCCCGATCAGCTATGGCCACGAACAAAGCCAGGCCACACAGGCGCTTGTTGAGAAGAACTTTCAGAACATCGATCTGCTCGAGCCGTTTGAGCGCATGTCAGGGCGGTAAACGCGCTGTCTCAAGCAGACGCCAGATTCCGATAAGAGGTCCGTTGCGAGTGTCGCGCCTGATCGAACGGATGCGAGAGCGTTTCGCTTTGGCGATACCGGAGCGGGCCGAGCTGCCCACGCAAGAGCTGCCCTCTGCCGGCCTGGCTGCGATCAGCTTTGCGGTGCTTGATTGCCCACTTGACCTGAGTGACGACGTTGCGTCGTTGCCTGCCCCTGGGGTGGTGATCCACGAGCTCGTTGTAGAGCCAGAGTGTCTCGACGTCAGCATAGAGCTATCTGCGCCCGAGGTGCACGAGTTCGCTAGACCACTGCGCAGACCCGAACAGGTCTCCATCGATCCGGGTGTCATCGGCTGGTCTGGGTCCATCGATCTGCTCGATCCTCTCGATACTCCGAGGCGTGCTGGCAAGGCATACGGGGAGCAGGCAGGGCAGAGTCGACCGCAGCCGGTGATAGAAGGCGACAACTCACAGGCACGCTGCAAACACGGGCTCCTGAGGCAGGCGTGCGCTATATGCCGGAGCCAGGCGCAAGCTCCGGCGCCGCGTGCTGTAGCCGCCAAACCAGTGACGGTGGACGTGTTCGACCTGCTATTGCCACTCCTCTACCCACCCATCGGGCCCAGCACGCCTACTGGAAGGGCCAGTTCGCGCACCTGGAGCCGCGGCTGGGCAAACCCAAGGCCTATGTCGCCATTGCACGGCGCATGCTGGTCGCCGTCTGGCATATCCTGAGCGAGGAAACAGCCGACTGCCATGCTGACGCCCAGCAAGTGGCCTGTGCCTTCTTCGCCCATGCCTATCGCGTGGGCGTGCGAAACCTGCCTGGCGGACTCAGCGCCCTGGCCTACACGCGCCAGCAGCTGGACCGGCTGGGACTGGGCGCCGAGCTGACCAGTCTTCCCTGGGGGAGCAAGCACTACAAGCTACCCCCATCGAGCCTGCCCGGGTAGGCAGGCGTGGAGGGAAGTGTTCTGGTGTGGCCAAAATGCGAGTGGTCACCAAGCTGTCTGCCGACCGCATTTGCGTCTGTCGAAGGAGGGATAGCAAGGAATGCCTATCTGTGGCGCACAAGCCAGCGCCCAATAGTATTCCCAGCCAGCCTGCCCACGACTAGACCTGTTGGCAGAAGACAACAGAGCAAGAACAGGGCGAACTCACGCATATCGGCGCGATCCATCGGGGTAGCACTCGTGATGCCAAGCGCCGTGCCAAGAGCAATTGCGTATGCCCCTCCGATGAACGTGCCCACATGTCGCGATCTTCTGCAGAATGCCTGGTCAGCTGAGAGGGCCGATATACGCACAACTAGAGCGTGCACTGCACCAGCCAGCCCAGATGGCACCAGAGAAACAAGACAGCCCGCAATGACAGCCATAGACAAGTAACCGAGGCCGATTGAGGATTCACCCAGGTGCGCCGGGCCACGGGACAGCATCACACCAACCACCTCGTACGTCACGAGCTCTCCAAGCACTAGGCCAGCGCCTACGACGTTTGCTGCGAGGCCGACGAATACACCCTTCATGACTGCCTCGATGACGCCTACTTTGCGACCAGGAGTAGATATGGCCTCTGATTGACTCATTGCGCCTAGTCTCCTGCCACATTCAGCGCAATCCAATTCGCGTGATCTTTGTTGCTGCCCAGTTGTCCGAGCGCCACCAAGGAGCCGAGTCGCCAGCCTCGAACCGTAAGCCTCAGGTCAGACATGCTGTTCCCTCTACGTGAGGCAATAGACCTGGATGGCGAGGGATTTAGAATGCCGTATAGCTCGTGGTCTCTTGCTGCCGAGTCTCCAGCAGCATCGTACACCAAGGCACGCTGAAAAGCCTCGATGTCGCCTTGTGTGGGCGCCATTATCTGCCGACCAATATGATTGTCGGCCCTTTGCTCGTGGCCGACGGCGGCACACATCCAAAACGAACCTGTTGCGTTGCCCATGCTGACAGCAGTAAGAAAGTGGCCTGTCTGCTCGCTATATGGCGTCACTTCGCCCCAATACAAGCCGTAGAGGTAGTCATCTCTATATTGTGGTGCAAAACCCGCGTCGCCAAGTGTACTTCCCGGGCCAGCGAATTGGGTATGCAGCTCCTGAGCGACGCGCGACGCCACCCATCCGTCAAGTTGGGCCAATGGCAGCCCTACCGTGTCTTGCAGCAGTTTGCTTAAGCGCCCCGAAGCGGAGTCACGGCCGACAGCAGCCCGGGCAATGACCTGTCGCAGGCCCGAACCGGCGATGGTCCAGGCGAACACGTTTCCTGTGCCTGGATTCACTCGCAGGTATCCGCCAACGTCTACAGGAACTGAGTGCCCGGTGGGATCATTGTACTTGACAGGATTGTTCAATCCGTACGCATACCGATTCAGCGCCTGGGGATTCCCCGGCTCGGGCACAAGCGTATCCGCCTGCATGAACCTGCCCAGCGCCGGGTCGTACCACCTGGCGTTATAGTAATACAACCCCTCGGCGCCCGCCAGCCCGCCTTCGTGATACTGTCCCGTGTAGCGCTTGTCGGTCAGGTCGCTCTGCGCCCCGCCGCGGTTGGCGCCGTAGGGGTAATAGTACTGCTGAGCTTGCACGGAGCCTGAGGCGTCCACGATGGCGCTGGTGGAGCCCAGATGGTCGCCCAGCACGTAGAACAAGCCGTTGCCGCTGCCATAGCTGCTGCGGCGCATGACCGCGCCGCCATAGTAGCTGGTGGCGGCCCCGCCGGTGTACTCGAACAGCCCGGCGATGTAGACCGTCGTCGCGCCGTTCACCGTGGCCAACACGCGGTTGCCATCGGCATCGTACAGGAAGGTGGCGCTGGTGCTGGGGCCAGAGACGCCGATCAGGCGGTTCTCGCGGTCATAGCTGAGGGTGTAGCTCGAGCCGCCCACGGTGCGCCCCATCATGTTGCCGTTGGCATCATAGCTGTAGCTGTCGCTGCCACGGGCCGTGGCCGCGTGGGGCTGCGTGGCGCTGTAGGTGTAGGCCACCCCGGCATAGTCCGTCAGGTTGCCGATGGCGTTATAGGTATAGCTGTGGCTGAACTGGCCCACCCCCACGGCGCTGCTCTGCGCCGTGATCAGCCGGTTGAGGTCGTCGTAGGTAAAGGTCTGCACCTGGCCCGTGTTGATCGCGTCGGTGACGGCGAGCACGTTGCCGACGCTGTCATAGTCATAGTCCAGCTCTTGCAGCGTACTGGCCGTCGCCGAGGTCAGCGTCGCCAGCCGCTGCGAGCCCGCTTCATAGTCATAGGTGCGGCCGATGCTGTTGGCGCCCGTGCCCAGCTCCTGGTAGGCCACCTGCCCCGAGGGCGTGTAGAGCGTGCTGGCCACATAGGTGGCGCTCAAGGTCTGGCTGAGTACCTCGTTGAGCTGACCCACCGGATCGTAAGTCTGGGTGACCACCTCGCCCAGGGCGCCCGAAGCGTCCGCGGGGTACTGCATCGAGGTGACATGATCGGCGGCGTCATAGGTCTGAGCCAGGCCAAAGTCGCCGCCGCCGTCGATGCCCCAGGCCTGCTCGATGGGCCGATAGCGCGCATCGCGGCTGACCACCGCCGTCTCGACGGTCACGCTCGTGCCCGCGCTGTTGTAGGCATGGGTGCCGTCGCAAGACTCAGCGATGATAATACGCCAACTGGACCTCGCCGAAACCCTGCCATGTCTGCTCATCCAGAAGCATCGCATCCAGTCTATCTGGATAGACCACGAAGACATCACGCAAAGCCAGCTCTAGCGTAGTCGGAGCATAGTAGCTTACGTCGGTGACTTTCATATCCGGATAGATGACACCGCGATCGGAGCCAACATAGTACTTGCCGGCGTTGACACGTGGCAAAAAGGCTCTGAATGAAACACCCTGTTCTGGATAGTCCAGGATGACTCCGAATGAGGGTTTCCCGTAGCCACGCGTTGCATAGACTCCTTGGGGCACACCATACTTCTCGACCACCTCGTCCAGTTCCAGTGAGTAGTCGAGATAGACGGTGATGAGCCTCACAGTACCGCTACGCACATGAGCTACATTCGGGTTCCGTGTTACTGCTGGCCCTAGGAGACGTGAGCTGTGATCCCAACCAATTACCAATAATGGAGCGCCCGTATTTGTCGCGGTTGACGTTTCATTGATGCTGTCTGCCCTGACCCAGGGACAGGCCCTCAACGCTTGTACGGCATCTTCATAAGCCGCTCCCGGCGTTATGCGGCACCAGCACGGCGGTGAACAGGGCTCATGAGTGATCAAGCTGCGATCCAATGAGCCAGGAGCACATGCCACTATCCATATGGTGCATATGAGAACAACCAGAGGATGCAGAAGGCCGCCGAACTTCGCCTCTGTTCTTGTCTCTCTATTCTGCATGGTTTGCGCCGTCCTAGCTAGTTCTCAGCAGATTTGCGGATAGAACCGTGCCATCCGGTGACTGCCAGGTTCCAGTAGGCCTGGTGACAGGGACCCCACGATTGCTCCGACGGTAATCCACGGTACACTGCAGTTTCGACTGTGTCGGCCCAATGCTCCCAACGATTCTGCTCGGCATTTTCTGTGGGGAGCGCCTCGCGGCCGACAGCACGTTCTATCAGCTCGGATCCCCACTCCCCACGGTGATTGTCCCAAACATGGCCGAGCTCATGCACGATGATCGCTTTGGGGTTTGGCTTGTCGCTCTTGATATAGTTGGCATAGAAGCATTCGTCATAGAGGGTGATCGAATTGAACAACGTATAGGCGTACCAGTTGCGGAACAGGTATCTTCCCTCGCCGGAGATGGCTACTCGCTCGATGTGCACTTGGCCAACACGCTCGCGGAAAGCGTCCACGCCTCCCAACGACTGGCTCAGATCATTGGCTGCTGCGTAAGTCGCGTATAGCTCACTGACCTCCCAACTGCCCTCCTGCCAGTAAGGCTCAATCCTTCCCGTCGGATCATGCGTCCAGCCCCAGTCTTCATTGACACGGATGCCCAGGCCGCGTAGTTGGCCAGTCAGATAACGGGCACGTCGCAACTCCGCAGGCGTGTTCTTGATATGTCCCGTCGGGTCTGTATACCTCACCGGATTGTTGTACACGTAGGTGAAACGATTCAAGCTTTGCGGATTCCCAGGCTCGGGCACAATCGTATCCGCCTGCGTGAACCTCGCCAGCGCAGGGTCGTACCACCTGGCGTTATAGTAATGCAGCCCCTCGGCCCCCGCCAGGCCGCCCTCGTGGTATTGGCCGGTGTAGCGCTTGTCGGTCAAGCCGCTGGGCGCCCCGCCGCGGTTCGCCCCGTAGGGGTAGTAGTACTGCTGAGCTTGCACGGAGCCTGAGGTGTCCACGATGGCGCTGGTGGAGCCCAGATGGTCAGCCAGCACGTAGAACACGCCGTTGCCGCTGCCATAGCTGCTGCGCCGCATGACCGCGCCGCCATAGTAGCTGGTGGCGGCCCCGCCGGTGTACTCGAACAGACCAGCGATGTAGACCGTCGTCGCACCGTTCACCGTGGCCAACACGCGGTTGCCGTCGGCATCGTACAGGAAGATGGCGCTGGTGCTGGGGCCAGAGACGCCGATCAGCCGGTTCCCGCGGTCGTAGCTGAGGGTGTAGCTCGAACCACCCACGGTGCGCCCCGTCATGTTACCGTTGGCATCATAGCTGTAGCTGTCGCTGCCGCGGGCCGTGGCGGCGTGAGGCTGCGACCCGCCGTAGGTGTAGCTGGTGCCGTCATAGCTGGTCAGGTTGCCGAGGGCGGTAGACGTAGGTGTGGTCGTACTGTCCTGTGCCCGCGGCATCGGTCTCGGCAGTGAGCAAACGATTCAGGTCATCATAGGTGAAGGTCTGCACCTGGCCACTGTTCACCGTGTCGGTGATCTCGAGCACGTTCCCGGCGTCGTCATAGTCATAGGCTAGCTCCTGTAGCGTGCTGGCCGCCTCCGAGGTGAGCGCGGCCAGACGCATAGAGCCGGTCTCATAGTCGTAAGTGCGGCCGATGCTGTTGGCGCCCGTGCCCAGCTCTTGATAGGCGATCTGAGCCGAGCGCCCTGCTCTAGCCAAGGGCGCAGTGCTGCTGGTCAGCGCCCCACGCCGTCGCAGCCTCGCCTGGTCTAGCGCGGCGCCTTACAGCCAGGAGCACCGTGTGCACCTACACCCTTGCCTTGCCTCATCAGCACAGTGCCCGCCGCCAAACCCCGCGCCTGGCGGTCAATGAGGAACCCCTGCACCTCTCTCTCGAGTGCAGCATCTTGAATCCGCAGCGTGCTGTGGGCCAATATAGCGCAAAGACCTCCTCTACGGCCGCCACAGAGTGAGGTCTTTTACAGTCAGCTATGCTTTTCTGCTCTCCAGTAGGGCGGGAGGGATTCGAACCCTCATGGGAATCACCCCAGCGGATTCTAAGTCCGGCGGGGGCAGAAGCTCGTCAGAGCTGTAGAGGAGACCAAAAGAGCGCCCATGGACTGCAAGAGACTCTACTCCATGTAACGGCCAAGTGATGCGAGAATGAGCGAGTCCGCAGCGTGCGCTGCGGTGACCATAGCGTAGCCTAGTCTGCCCTCTCGCGCAAGCGAAACAGGCGCTCGCGAAGGAGCGCCCGTCTGCATTCACTCGTCTTGGTTGGGACCGTCAGCCTGCGATCAACTCGGCCACCAGCCGCGCTGCACCCGCCGCGTCGCGCGCATAGCCGTCGGCGCCGATCTCGTCGGCGTACTTTTGCGTCACCGGCGCGCCGCCGATCATGATCTTGATCTTGTCATGCAGCCCCGATTCCTTAAGTGCCTCGACCGTCGCCTTCATGCTGGGCATCGTCGTCGTCAGCAGCGCCGACAGCCCGATCACCTGCGCGCCCCGCTCGATGGCTGTCTGCACATAGTCCTCCGGCGCCACGTCCACCCCCAGGTCGATCACCTCGTAGCCCGCGCCCTCGACCATGATCGCCACCAGGTTCTTGCCGATGTCGTGCAGGTCGCCCTTGACCGTGCCCACCACCACCTTGCCCTTGGGCTCGACGCCGGTGGCCACCAGCTCGGGCTTCAGGATCGCCAGCCCCGCCTTCATCGCCCGCGCCGCAATGAGCAGCTCAGGCACATAGTACTCGTTGATCTCGAACAGTCCCCCTACCTCGGCCATCGCCGGGATCATGGCGTCATTCAGCACCGACCCGGCCGGCGTGTCTGCGCCAGAGCTTCGCGTGTCGCTCGCTCGCAGGCCCCCATATCGCCGTTGATTACGGCATCGAAGATAGCCTCAGAGTAGCCCATCTGACACCTCGTCCTTTCGACTGCTGACATTGATGAATGCGGACTTAGTCGTACCGGCCGATCTGCTTGGCTAGGGAAACGAACTGGCGATATTGCTGAAGACTCACGCTATCCGGAATCGAGTGATCTGTCGCAATCACGTAGCCCCCGCTGTCCATCATCAGCGGAATCACACGCCGCATCTCTGCCCACATCGCTTCGGGTGGCTCGTAGCACATGGCGTTGAGCCCTCCGTGAAATGCTAGACGATCCCCGAACTGCTGCTTGAGCCCAACGGGATCCATTCCCGCCTTGACCTCTAGTGGATTCAGCATATCCACGCCAGCATCAATGAGGTCTGGTGCAAGCTGAGTCACGTTTCCGCACGAGTGATAGTGCACGACACAACCATGGCGGTGAGCCCACTCGGCTGCCTTTCGGCCCGCTGGCTGGAAGAGCTCTCGATACATCCTAGGCGACATGAACGACTTCCCCTTGGACCCCATATCGTTAGGCCAGTGTACCTGATCAAACTGATACCCGGCATCCCAGACCATGTCGAAGAGTGCAATGCATAAGACCACCATTGTCGTTACGATGTCTCTGACCCAATCTGGATCCTCAGCCATCGCTATGAAAAAGGGCACACCGATCATATGCGAGTATGTGACCTCGAAGCCAAACCAGAAACCGGCGCTAATCCAGTCCCCAGCCCTGCGCCATTTCTTGTACTCTCTCCTCAGCGTTGCCCAAGGGATCCGATCCGGATCAGGGCGCATGCGAGCCTTGGCCACCTCCCACGAGTCGCGGTCCTTGACATAAAAGTCCAGATGCTGAGGGGTGCTGGCAGTATGCTTCCAGTCCTTTTTTGTGGCCCCCCACCTCGACGTGTGTATCCGGTACGCTTCAGTCTCCTCTAGCGTCTCCTCAGGGAACCTAGGACTGTTGTCTGCGGAGATCTGACGCACCCGATCGAGGCCTAGGTAGTTCACATAGTCCTCATCTGCCGGCAGCCCTTCTGTCAGCCACCGCTCGATGGTAGTCGGCCAGGGATGGTCCACGACGGGGACGCGGTCAGCCTCCTGGTGGTCAAACATACGGCGCATACGCTCCCTCGTGGTCATGGTGTCACTGCCCATCGTCTGCTCCTTGTACTCGTCGGCTCTGATCGCGAAAGCCCTCTAGGCTCGGGCTACGCTGGATGAGGGTCAGCGCCCGGAGGAGTTTTTGGCTACGTCCACCATAGCCCTGATGCTCTCGATGGGCGTGCCAAAATAGACATCATCACCCGTGCCGACCATGTGGCGATACCCCTTGGTCGCCTCGATGACCTGCAGCGTGGCCGTCCTGACCTCTTCGGTGTTCATGGTCAGCAGGTCGCCCACGTCGACGTTGCCCTTGGTGCAGATGCAGGGGTCGATCATGCGCCGATAGGCAGCCAGATCGTCAATGTCTCCGGCCGGCGGCTGCGCAAGCGTCTCGAAGAGCGAGGTGCCAAGGTCACTCAAGACACCCTCGCGCACGATCGACGCCACGGGGTTGCAGTCATGCGAGTAGGTGAGTCCTCCGCGTCGGTGCACGTGCTCGATGATGCGGCGCGCGCGATCGAGCTGTGTGCGCCGGTAATACCTGGGCGAGAAACCCGAGTACCCGGTGGAGCCCGTCCAGATCAGATCATAGCCCCCATCCAGAATGACATCGGCCTGGAATCCAGCCACGTCAGCGACCAGGTTTGCCAGCCGCTCGTGCTCCTCGGGATAGTCGGCATAGTGGTAGAAGGGTCGTTCATAGCCAGGCCCCAGCAGGCCGAACAGCGTGAATGGCTCCACCACGCCCGAGGAAAGGCCGCGCTCCTTGCGGACATCGACATGCCCCTTGATCTGCACGTTGATCGCATCCAGGTCGCAGCTAACGATCTGATCCGCGTACCACTCAATGATGGCGTGCCGTTGATCCATGGTAAGCTCGGACTCTTCGACCTGCATCGAGCTCTCCAGGCTGCTTTGCCGACGACGCACCATATCGCCGTACGGAGTGTGCAGCGTCAGAAAGTCGACGCGCTTGCCCGCGGCCACATCCTTGCTTACCAGCTCCTCTTCCCAGACGAGATTCGGATTGGCCAGCGTCCAGTCGATATCCTGCAGCGCGATCGGCTCGTAGCCGCACATTTCCCCCATGTGTAGCTGGTCTTCGACAGGCCCTCGCGCGTGGTGTGCCCGCGTGAACTCGTCATCTCCGGGCACGATGGCCATTTCCGATGTGTCCTCAAATGCCCAGGAGTCGATCAGCGGACAGACGATGATCTCGCCTGGGTCCTCTCCGTGGAGCAGCTGAAGCATCTTCTGCCGCGCCGTGGCCATACAGCACCTCCTGTCTGCCCTGGCGGATACCTGGATTCAGATGCCTGTCACGCAGGCCGTCGGGAACCACCGCCCAGTATAGCTCTTGGCAACATCCACCATGGCCTTGATGTTCTCAATTGGCGTGCCGAAATAGACGTCGTCACCTGTGCCGACCATATGGCGGTAACCTTGGGTAGCCGCAATCACCTCCAGAGTGGCTTGACGCACCTCGTCCACACTGGCATTTAGAAGAAAGCCGACATCGATGTTCCCCTTCGTGCATATGGCAGGGTTCAGCATGCGTCTGTACCGGGCCAGATCATCAATGTCGCCGGCAGGTGGCGGAGCAAGGGTCTCGAGACAGGAGGGACTAAGCTCGTTGAACACGCCCTCTCGGACCATCACCCCAACTGCATTGCAGTCGTGAGTGTGATGAGGCCTCCTTTTGCCTTGACGTGAGAGATGATCTCTTTCGCGTGAGACATTCGAGTCTTGCGGAAGTAATTCGGCGAGCTGGAGCTTGCCCCCCCTGTCGTACCGGCCCATATGACGTCATAGCCTGCCGCCAGAATGACGTCAGCCTGCCACTTGGCCACTTCAGTGATCATCGCGGCCAACCGCATGTGCTCCTCGGGGAAATCGGCAAAATGATACACCGCGTGCTCGAATCCGCGTCCGAGCAGTCCGAACCAGCCAAAGGGCTCTGCTACGGCAGACGAAGGTGCCCTCGCTCACCACGTGTGTCGACACAGCTCTGGATCTGCGCCCTGATCGCATCCATGTTGCAGGCTGCCAACTGCTCTGCGTACCAACGGATGATTGCATGGCGCTGCTCGATTGAGAGCACCGACTCCTCCACACGCATCGAGCTTTCGATAGAGCTCTGGCGGCGATGAACGATGTCGCCATGTGGCCTGTGCAGCGTAAGTAGATCGACCCGCTTGCCGCTAGCCACGTCTTTGCTGACCAGCTCTTCGTGCCAGACCAGGTTGGGATTAGCCAGTGTCCAGTCGACATCCTTCAGGGCAATCGGCTCGTAACCACACATTTCGCCCATGTGCAACTGATCTTCGATAGGGCCACGTGACGTGTGTGCAGTACTGAACTCGTCCTCATCGGGAACGTTGAGCTTCTCTGATGTGTCTTCGAAGGCCCACGAGTCAATCAGCGGACAGACGATGATCTCACCAGGATCTTCCCCATGCAGAAGCGTTAGGAGCTTATGACGTTTGGTAGTCAAGTGACACCTCCTCGGTGCCTCATGCACGGCCCAGCCTGGTGGCGAACCAGGCTGGGCTGCGTCGCGAACCTCGCGGAAGCGGACCAGCGCTAGCCTTGGGCCAGAATAGCGTTCATCTGCTCAACCATGTCAGGCACCACGGCCTCGACTGCCTCACCAGCATGCATCCGGTCGAGGCCATCATTCCACGGGGTGGTCAGCTCATCCCAGTATGGAGTCATTGGTTGCGGCACTGCCACTGCAAGGTCGTCAACCATGTCCTTTAGCCAGGGCCCCTCGTCAAGCGCCTGCTTACCCTCGGTTGTGTCCATCCAGCCGGTAATCGACGGGTAGTATCCAACGTCGAACAAAACTCCATGCCAATCGTCGACCATGAACTTGATGAACTTCCAGGTTTCGTCCTTGTGTTCCGAGGCGCTGTTGCAGAAAAGGCCCCATCGCCAGCCCCCCGTCGCTTTCCTTGCCCCCCTCCCAGGTGGGGTACGGTATGTAGTTCCAGTCCACTTGGTACTGCGCGTCTGGGAAGTTCTTCTTAATGGAGGCAGGAGAGTGGGCCCCGCTAACCCACATTGCCCGATATGGGCTCCCTTCTAGGCCCGATACCCCAGGTACCTCAAAGCCCTTCATTGAGACGCGGTGTTTGACGGTCCAACCCACGTTGTATTGGATGGACTTCATGCCGATCTCATCATCAAAGGCAACCGACTTGCCGTCTTCGCTGAGCCATCTGCCACCGAGCTGGTACATGGATGGCAGCCAACGTATGAGGGTCCAGATTCCCGTGTAAGATTGCCCGATACCCTCGCGGATGATGTTTCCCTGATCGTCGTACTTCACAAGCTTGAGCGCGTATTCCAGCACCTCTTCCCACGTGGACGGTCCCTTCATGGGATCGAGACCGACTTCTTCAAAGACCTTCATGCTGCAATAGAGCATGGAGCACTGCCATTCGAAGGGGATGCCGTACAGCTGACCGTCCTTGACCAGCTCAAGTGTGCTAGCCTGAAAGAACTGGCCAACCACCTCTGCATCGCTACCCAGGCCAAAGTACTCTGGAACCAGCGGTGCCATCCAACTGTTCTTCATGAACTTTGGGTACTGCCAGTCACCCTGGTTGTGTCAACGCTCAGTATAGAGTCCCCAGAATCGCCCAGATAAAGGTCCCCACTTTGGTCAAGTTGTCTCCTGTCGACACAATGGCTCGGTTAGCCCGAGTGTCGAGGGGGCCAGGCATGCTCAATGTGGAGGAGCGGTTCATGATCAAGGATTTGTCTAGCAGAGGCTGGTCCGTGAGCGACATCGCGCGGGAGAGCAGCCATGCTCGCAAGACAGTACGCAAGATGCTAGCCGGGCCATTGCTGCCCGCAGCCAAACCACGGCAAGCGCGGGCCTGCAGGCTCGACCCGTTTGTGGACTCTCTGCAGAGACGGCTGAGCGAAGGGGTATGGAATGCGCACTAGCTCTACGCCGAGGTGAAGGCTCGCGGCTATGCCGGCTCTGAGACGCGGGTGAGAGCCTGGGTGCAACCGTTGCGCGCGGCGCGTCAGGTGCAAGACACGGTGCGCTTCAAGACAGAGCCAGGGCAGCAATCCCAGGTCGATTGGGGGCACTCTGGCCTAATCCAACACCAGGGGCGGCAGCAACGCTTGTGCGCTTTCGTCATGACGCTGGGCTGGTCTCGGACCATGTACCTAGAGTTCACGACCTCGATGGATGAGACCGCCTTCGTGCGCTGCCACCCCAATGCCTGGCGATACTTTGGCGGTATCCCTCGAGAGATCGTGCATGACAATCTCAGGACAGCGGTGCTGGGCCGGGGCGGAACCGGCGCGATCCACTGGAATCCACGCTACCTCGACCTGGCCCATGGCTACGGGTTCAGCCCACGGGCGTGCCAGCCCTACCGAGCGCAGACCAAGGGCAAGGTGGAGAGCGGCGTCAGGTATGTGCGCGGCAACTTCTGGGCAGGGCTCAGCTACCGCGACTTGGCCGATCTCAACGCTCAGGCCCAGGTCTGGATGGATACCGTGGCCAATGTGCGGGTGCATGGCACGACCCATGAGATCCCGCTGGCCCGGTTAGCACTAGAAGGCCTGCAGCCCTTCGCCGAGCAGTTGAACTTCGACACCAGTCGCCTCAGTTACCGTCGCAGCGGCCGAGACGGTCTAGTCAGCTATGCGGGCAACTACTACTCCGTGCCCATCGCCGATGTCTGTGAGCAGTTGCTGGTCAAGGAAACCGTTGTGGAGGAATTGCTGATCTGCAGTCTACAGGGCGAGGATATCGCACATCATCATCTATCGAGCGGTCGCTCCCAGCACATCGTGCGGCCCGAGCGCTATGCGGGGCTGCGCCCCACAAGCTCCGGTCCACAGCGGGCCAAGGCGACCCAGATCGTGCCAGTCTCCTCATCACTGGAGGAATGGCTGCAAGCGCCGCTGGTTGAGGTGCGCCCGCTGAGCAGTTACGAAGAACTGCTGGAGCCTGTGCGATGAGCGAGGTAGCTTACGCCCGCGTGCAATGGCACCTGGAACGTCTCAAGCTGCCGCGCATGGCCGAGTGCCTCGATGGCGTCGCGCAGCAGGCGGTCAAAGAGAGTTGCACATATGTGGACTTCCTCGACCGCCTCTTGGAGACCGAGGTTTCCGCGCGGTATGAACGCGATGTGGTCATGAGAATCAAGCTGGCTCACTTTCTCTTTCTAGAGACGCTGGAGACCTCTGGCTTTGCCCTCCAACCCTCGATCAGCGAGCGCGAGGTCCAGGAACTGGCCACGCTGCGCTTCATCGCCAACGGCGAAAATGTGCTCCTGCTGGGGCCGCCAGGGGTGGGCAAGACTCATCTGGCGATCGCGCTGGGCGTGACGGCCATCGCCCAGGCCACTAGCGTCTACTTCGTCAGCATCGTGGACCTGATCGAGATGATCCGCCGCGATGCCTGCGCTTCCGAACGCCAGGACCGCCTGGCCCACCGGCTCAACACGCTCGGTCGCCCCAAACTACTGATCCTGGACGAGATGGGCTATTTCCCGCTCGATCGCCAGGCCGCGCAGTCCCTGTTTCAGTTGGTCAGTCGCCGTTACCAGAAAGGCAGCATCATCCTAACCAGCAACAAGTCCTACGGCGAGTGGGGCGACATCCTCGCCGACCAGGTGCTCGCAGCCGCCATCCTCGACCGGCTACTGCACCATTCAGCAACCATGTCTATCCGTGGCCAAAGCTACCGCCTGCGAGAAAAGCGCCGGGCGGGCTTGTTCAGTGAGCAATCTCAGGCAGAGAGAGAGGCCTAACCCACCAGACGAACAATCGTTCTGGGAAATCCCACTCTGGCCCTTTTGGGGAAAACTGAGTGGGCCTCGACAGTTCGCCCTTGTTGTCATACGCGTTACCGCGATTCACATACGCGCTGACAGAGCACGGGTTCAGCGCGATGGCTTCGTCGAGATCGGCGATAGCTCCGTCATAGTCCTCTTTGAGCCAGCGAGCATAGCCGCGGTTGTGCCGGCATCGACAAAGCCCCCGTCCAGCTCGAGCGCTCCTGTAGAGCAGCACCCACTCTCGCTTCAGCTCTTAACAGCGACTGCCCATGTCGAGCCTGACACGAATCCACCGAATCACCGGGAGCTGACCGAAGTGCTCCGCACCTTGGGGTGGTCGCTCAGACGCACACAGCCCGAGACCCGGTGTCACATGCTCGAGACCAGAATCCTCACTACCGTCTCAGGTGGCGTCGTCCAGCGACGGTGTCTGGAAATCAGCGGCAGGTCCTTAAGTCCCCCGAGTCCGTAGGTCGGAAAGCGCCGCCTACGCTCGTGAATAGGACGTATGAGATGCGGCGCTGCCGGCAGGCTAAGCCACACCGGCCAGTGACTGGGCCAACTCCACCCGATGAGTCCCTGGTGGGCCAGCTCCGCTTGGACTTCCATCCTCTACCCCTCCACCAGATCGGACTGTAGGACCGTTAGGAGAGAGACCCTGTCATACAGGTCACCCGAGGTTAGTGGGGCGAGCCGGGCACTGGACTCGCAGCAGACTCGCTCTGCGTCGATGAGTCTTTGCCGATGGGCGCAGGAGGGCTGAGTGTTGGTAGACCCGCTCTATCATCGACGGTGTGTGTCCGCATCTGAGATACAGGCCTGCCGACATCGAACCGCCCTGCCCTAGAGCGCCGCCGGCCGTGCGACTCCGGGCCTGAGACCAGTGCTCCCTTTCACGCAAATGGGGACAAGGCGACCTGATTGCTGAATGGTCGCCTCGTCCACCCGTTGCCTGAGCTCCGTTTCCAGCTACGATGGCATCCGCGAGGCCATGAGCTTGGCAAAGTACCCGCCAACCACCGAGCGCGCGTACATGTGGATGCTCGTACCTGTTTGTGTGCGGTGCCAGTCTGAGAGAGGGATTCGCGACGGGGTCTCGTCTGCATATCGATAGATGGGCGAGATCAGTGCCTCAAAGTCTTCACGCCTCTCGGCGAGGACAGCCGTCCACATGACCCAATCGTTCTTGGTGTAGTCTTGCCTGCTGTCCAGAGGAAGGCCGTAGGGCTGTTGTCTAGTCAGATAGTGGCGCACCTCCGTTCTCGCGATTTCTGGGTCAAAGAGATCGAGGCCGAGTATCCTGTCCCAGATCAGGTTGTACTTCTGACTCCATGTGCCAGGCTGGTCAAAGGCAAGACGATAGTGGTCGCCATCATCCGCCATCTCTTGCCATTGCAGAGCGTAGCGCTTGGCGAGATCAGTGTATTCTGCTGCGGCCGCGTCCTCGCCTAGCTCGCCCGCAAGGAGCCCGTAGCACCCGAGCGCGATGATCGCTTTGAGCGACAAGTTCGCATTGTGAGCCATGTGCCCGGCGAAATCGTCAGTGCACAGCTGGTTCTCGGGGTCGAGACCATGGTCGCGCAAGTACCTTGCCCATTGCGTCAAGAGGTCCCAGTGCTTCTCCGCATAGCTCGGCTCTCCTTCGCAACGAACGATCGCCGTGCTCAGGATGATCATGTTCCCGGATTCCTCAATGGGCATCTGGCGTTCGGGCTTCATCTCGCCGTACACCTGACCGTTTGCCCGCGGGTAGGTACCCAGATCGTGGGCCGCGAACTCATAGGGCCATTCATTGTCGCCGCGGCAGTAGTCAAAGATGGGGTCCAGCATGCCTTTGACGAGATCGGGGTTGTGGGTGAGAAACAGCGGTGATGCAGGATAGGCCACATCCACGGTTCCGATGCAGCCGTTAGAGTTGTTCTCCTTCGAGAGGAAGAGGAGTTCGCCATTGGGCCCTTCGACCAGCTTGTGTGCCGCGATGGCCTGGCGGTACGCAAGTGCACAGAGGGCGGCGTACTTGGCGCCGCCGACGGCTGTCGCCTCGGCTTCGAGCGCGGCATCGAAACGCGCACATTCGCCCAGCAGCGCCTCATAGTCGCGCTCGGCCTGGGCGATCATCTGCTCCGCTGTTGTCTCTGCGCCCCTTCTCCACCATGCCCTGAGAGGTCGGTGGAAATACTCGATGGCGTAGACATCGTCGTAGGCAAGGATTGCGTGGATGCGCTGAGGCGCGGCGCCAACCTGCGCCAGCCGGGTCACAGCCGCCGCGACAGGACCGCCAAAGCTGTTAGCAGCGCGAGGTACACACGGATCATCAGCTTGAGGCAAGTCGTCGCCCGCGTAGAACGCTTCACGCGCCTTGTTGGCGTCGCAGAGGCAAGCGCGTTCCCATGAAGGCGGCAGCGCCATGTACAGGGTTCCCCAGTCGATACGCAAATCATCGCCGGCCTTTTGCAGAGTGTTCTGCTCGACCGATGCCAGGGCCAGCAGCGTGAGATCATCAACACTGCTGCGGAACCAGCGTACAAACTGCGCTGGCTTGTCAACCGTGAGCTCGCTCGACACGTCAAGATACAGCTCGACCTGATGCTCCTTGCCATCTGCCGAGCACACCTCGATCGTGATGTAGGACGCCGGGCGAGATACAAGCTCCAGGTCGTGCAAGAGCAGCGGTGTGCAGAACGACACCTTGAGTCTCACGGGGCCGGCCTCAAAGCGATACACAGTTCGCGTCGGATGCACCTGGGCTTGGGTCTGCACGACGGTATCGTTCGGCGCAAAGGCCCCACCCATGAACCGCATTGGTGCTCCATCCACACGGATCGCGCCGAATAGGGAATGTGGCGCGCCGGTCCAGTGGCGGGGCCAGTCGCCATAGAGTTGGTCAGCCGCTGACCACACGCTAAAGTAGGGGTCGCTCGTGATCAGAGGGTACGCCGGGGCGCGTAACGTAAGTGACATCTCATGCTCCTTTGCGGTGACACATGCCAGTCCCGTCAAGCCGAGTAGATGTACAGGGCCCTTGAGCGTCGGTAGGACGTCAAGGGCCCTGTCCGTGGGAGTCTTGCTAGCGAGACATCAACACAAAGTCTTCGAGGCGCCGCTGGGCGTTCGCCATGCCCTCTTTGATGCTCGTCATCCCCAAGATGACGGCTCCGAACTCATCACGCATGACCTGCTCAAGAGCCTCAGCCTCAGGCACACGTGGCGTGGTCACAGCGATCTCGGCCGCTTCGGCATACTCGGCGCGGTGCTTCATTTCCATGAACGCCTGGCTCTCGACTGCTGAGCGCCGCACGGGCAAGTGGCCTGTGCGCGCCCACTCCAGGTTGTTCTGGTAGAGCCAGTCGAGGAATGCCATCGAGGCGTCAAGTTTGGCGGGATCCGGGTTTGTCTGGGCAGGCAGCACCCACATGTGCGAATTGGCCCAAGACGCCTTTTGATCAAAGATCAGAGGATGCGGGTAGACGACATAACGGTCAAATGCCGCCTCTCCAGCCTCGATTTGCTCGTCAATGGCATCCACATGCCAGGTGCCATTCAGGAAGCTCCCAACCTGGCCATCGAGCAAGTACTTTCGGCAATCCTCGATATCCCGAGTGGCATAGCCAGCGCTGAACAGCTGTTCGAAGAAGTTCAGTGCCGCCTCCACCTCCGGCGTCTCAAACGTGACTGTCTCAAGGTCCGGGCTGAAAACGTCACCGCCCTGCTGCCGAACGAGCGCATACAGCACCCGGAACCCAATGTCGCCATAGTAGTCGGTGAAAAAGTCCATGCCAGTGGCATCTTTCATCGCCTTGGCGGCCGACAGGAACTCATCCATGCCGTTCAACTTGATCGGCATTCCATCATCATCGACCAAGCCTGCTTGTTCCCACAGATTAGCGTTGATGTGCCAGAGGTCTGTGTGAATGTCGAACGGCGTACCGTATAGTTTGTTCTGATACGTGCCGAACTCGAGCGCCGTTGGCAGATAGTCGTTGACGTCAATGCTGGTGTTAGCCACCATATCGTCGAGTGGGAATAGCAGGCCGCGCCCCGCATAGTTGGGCAGAAACGCCCCGTGCATCACCGCGATATCGGCAGTCTCACCAGCGGCCAGGCCTGCAGCAAGCCTCTGATAGTGCTCGCCCCAGCCCACCACCATGGTCTCAACATGCTGATCAGGATGCTCGGCATTCCAGGCGTTGGTGATGACCTGGATTATGCCGCATTCGCCTCTGCCAGTGCCGAGGTCGGTAACGCCCTCATACTCATCAGCACACTCGCCAAAGAAGCGGGCAAAGACCACGGAGACAGGACCCTGAGGCGCTGCCACCGGCGCCGCTTCCTTCTCCACAATGACGGTTTCTTTCACCACTTTCTCTACGACTTGCGCTTCCCCCTCGACGATGACGGTCTCTTTCACGATCTTTTCGACAACCTGCGGTTGGCACGCAGCGGCAAGAACCCCAATGCCGCTCGCTGCAGCTGCCTTCAGGAAAACGCGACGGTTCAGGCTCTTCATGGCGTATCCTCCTCCGAACTAGTCCTCACGTTCATTGGCTGGACGGCTAGCATCTCGCTGCTGGTAAGAGAGCGACGACCACTCCCTCACTCCGCCCAGTACGGTCTCGACCAAGCCACGTCCTCCTTTCGTGTGACGAGAATGAGGCATCTCCCCAGGCTACTCTGGCGCAATCCCCCATGCGAACCGTCAGGCTCCTTGGCTCTGCACGCGTCTGACTTGAGATCCAGGGGGCAGTCGCATGCTGATGCTCCTGAGTCAACAAGCCTATCACCTCCCCATAGACCCCTAGAACCCACCCTCAAGCGAGATACCGCGAATCAGATGCTTCTGAAACGCCAGAAAGAAGACGACGGTAGGTATGGCCGCAATCCAGGCTCCCGCAAGCGTGCGTCCAAGGAACTCGACGCTGCCCCAGTTGCCCGCCAGCAACGGCAACCCAACAGTGATCGTCATCATCTCCATCCGCGTGACGGCAATGAGCGGCCACAGAAAGTCGTTCCAGGTTCCTAGGAAGGTGAAGATGCCAAGAGTGGCAATGGCAGGCACCGAAAGCGGTATGACGACGTTGAACAGTACAGCCAGCCGTCCTGCGCCATCCAGTGTGGCCGCCTCCTCGATCTCCCTCGGAATGCCCTTGAAAAAGTTCGCCAACAGAAAGACGCCGAATGAGCTCGCCAAGCCAGGAAACACAAGCGCGTTGTACGTGTTCTGCCAGCCGAGAGAAGTGATGAGCAGATAGTTTGGGATGAATGTCACCTGACTCGGCACCATCAATCCGGCCATCGCGAGCGCAAACAGCAGAGCACTGCCTCTGAATGGAATGCGTGCAAAGGCATAGGCCGCCAGAATGTTAACCGCCAAAACCAACAGAGTCCGCGTGATCGTCACTACCGCGCTGTTAAAGAACCATCTGGGAATCCTGCTGGAGCGCAGCATGTGGATGTAGTTCTCAACGGTGAATGGAACTGGCAGCAATCCCTCTGTTGACTTTCTCAGGGATGTCTCTGGACGGAGTGACATCGAGATAGACCAGATCGCTGGCAACAGCCAGGCAAACACAAACGCATAGAGGACGATCTTGAAGGCGACCTCTCTGGCGATTCGCCTGTGCCTTCCGGTCAGCGCTGCCATCTATGAACCCTCCCCCGTGGTGGACCTGCCAAATGCCTTGAGCTGGATGATGGACAGGGTGAACATGATCACTGCGAGGCCATATGCCATCGCCGAAGCATATCCCAGCTGCCAGAACTTGAAGGCGCGCTCATAGATATACATAATGATCGTCCGCGTGGACCCTCCAGGCCCACCGTTGGTCATCGAGTACACCTGTCCAAAGATGTTGAATGACGAGATGACCTGCAGAATTGTCACCAGCCCGATGGTACGTCTCATGCCCGGCACGGTGATGTTCCAGAAGGATTGCCACCGATTCGCTCCGTCAAGCGCCGCAGCCTCATAGAGGTCAGCAGGAATGTCCTGAAGACCGGCGAGGAATATGACCATGTTGCCTCCCACGGTCCACCAGATGGTCGTCAAACTAACCGCAGGCATGGCCAGCTCGACCGTTGTCAGCCAGCGTAGGGGCTCTGCACCGAGAGATCGAGCCCAGTTGGCAAAGATCCCGTACTGTGAGTTGTAGACACGGATCCAGATGGTCGTCACGACCGCAATTGAGAGCACTGACGGAAGATAGAACAGAGTGCGAAAGACCCCCATGTTCCGGTACGGGCGGTTGATAAGGACTGCGAGGAGCAGCCCCAAGGCCACCAGCACTGGCCCCGAAAGGATCACAAAGTACACCGTGTTGCGCATTGAGGACCAAAAGTACCGGTCTGCCACCATAAGGCCATAGTTTCGGGTGCTGATCCATCGTGTCGCGTGCCCGACCAAGTCCCACTCGTGAAAGCTTATGTAAAAGCCACGAAACACCGGCCAAATCACAAAGATGCTATAGAAGATAAAGAACGGGGCCACGAGGAGGTAGGCGACAAAACGATCGCGGTTTCTGTTTCGGAAGCGCGCCCAGTTTGAGATAGGCCCCTCGCTCGCTACTTCTTCTGGGAAGGATCGCGCAACTGTGTTCATTGAAGCTCCTTCTGCGAATCACTTGGCGATCTGAGGTCGGTCACCTGACTACTAGATATGCAACAGCCCCGGTACTCAATGCCCGGACGTCGAACACGGGCAGCCGCATCGGTGAGGCGCTTCCCCGCACCGGCATGCCATCGCGAATGGGCAATTCGCTTGTGCGGCGCCCGACTGCTATAATTGTGTCAGAGTTCACGCTACCAGTGTTGAGTATTTTCCCGAGTCGCTCCCGGGCTTTTCCCACACCCAAGACGAGAGGCTATGGTAGCCGACAGAGCCTTTATCCGGCAGGTCAGAGATGCATTGCGCGGCCTGTATGATCCGACACGGCTGGAGCGTCACGCCCTGACGGATATGCTCAGGATCGAGCCAGGCCACGGGCAATCTCGAGGCCAAGCCCTCCGGGAGGCACTTGTGGACTCCATCGAGGATCTTCGGCCTGACGAAAGCATGCCATTCAGCGACCCCTCATGGCTTGCCTACAGGATCATGCGACAGCGCTACGTTGAGGCAAGACACCCGAGTCAAGTTGCGCATGACCTGGGAATGAGTCGCACCACCTTCTACCGGTACCATGAGGAAGCTCTTCAGGCTCTGGCTCTGATGTTGTGCGACCGGCGTGTCAGAAGCACCGAGCGGGATGGGCCAGAAGGCTCGGAGTTCGTTGCCACCGGCGATGCAGCCCTGAATGAGGCGGTCCGAGTGGCCCGCACTTCTCAGCTAGAGCTGGTTGACATGGCCGCCCAGATGGATCGTGTGCTTGCCATGCTCTCTCCTTTCCTTGAGCAGGAGCGGATGAAGGTAGCTGTAGCGGCGCCTGCGTCTCTCCCCGCCATCCAGAGTAGCCCGATGGTGCTGGGGCAGATCTTGCTGAATGTCATCACCGAGGCTGTTCGATTGGCGTCAGCAGACCAGTTGCGGCTCTCAGTCTGCTGTGATGATGTGGTCGCTGTCTGGAGCATTGGTCCTCTCCACATCGGGGACATCCGCGAGAGTGTCACTAGAGACAGCCGCGCCCTATCGCTAAGCGAAGGGCTGGTGCAGGTGTATGGAGGCGACCTCTGGATAGAGAGGGTGGGCCATGCTTCAGCAGAGATCCGCTTCTCGATACCGCTTCCTCTCCCAGTCTCGGTGCTGATCGTCGAGGACAACCAGGATCTGGGGCGGCTCTATGCTCGATATCTGCGTGCTGATCAGTACGCTGTCCAGACGGCCACCAGCCTCGACTGTGTGCAAACGTGTGTGGCCGACTCGCCACCCCACCTGGTCCTACTGGACGTGCTCATGCCCAACAACGATGGTTGGCAGATCCTGGAGTGGCTCAGGGCAGAACCTTCGACATCCACAGTGCCGATCGTAGTCTGTTCTGTGCTGGATCAGCCTCATCTTGCGTTTGCTCTTGGTGCTCAGGCCGTGCTGCAGAAACCCGTGACTCAGGCAGATCTACTCAAGACAGTTCATCGGCTGCTGAGTCAGGATAGATTCCATCGTGCAACGCGCTGACTAGCGATTTCAGGCAACGGATGCCCACCGAAAGCGGTGCGGGATTCGGAAACCACATCTTGATCGATCTTCCCAGGGTTACTTCTTCGTCAATCCAATCACGTCCAGAGACCACGATGGTGCGGATGCCGCGAAGCTGTTCGTCTGCCTGCATCATCTCTAGCACCCGATGCCCCTCAAGGGTCGGCATCACCAAATCGACAAGGAACAGGTCAGGACGCTCGTTCCGCAGCATATCCAGTGCCTGCGCTCCATCGTAGGCTTTCCGAACACTGTAGGGCAGCGGGAGCGCCGTTAACATTCGCTCCAAGAGCCTGACGGTTTCCGGATCATCATCAGCGATCAGGACGCGATACTCTCCCTGTATGGGCAGGTCTGTGAGCGCGGCTGTCAACACCTCGCGCTTGATCGGCTTGACGAGATAGCCGACGATGCTGGGAATCAGGTCTCGCATCGCCATCGTGGGGAGATCACAGGTGATGACAGGTATATTGAGCTCAAGCTCCGCTATTCGCCGATTGACCTCGACGGAGGCGCCCTCTGACGCAATGATGGCCCCTGGGCGCAGCTGGCCCAAAATCGTGTCAAGTGCATCGGGACTTGGTAGCCCTACTACCGTATACTCACTGAGATAGCGAGCCAACAGACGGACGATGTCTGCATCGTCATGCACGACGACACACACGGCATCGTAGTGATGAGACTGAGCCTGACCCGTACTGATGACATCTGGAGCGCGCAGATCGACGCTCGGCAGTGGCAGCGATAGGGCAATAGTTGTACCTTTACCCACGTGACTGTTGGCCCACATCGTACCGCCGTGAAGCTCGATCAGCTGCTTGCTGATGGCGAGCCCCAACCCGCTTCCGTGCGCTTCGCTGCCATCCTGCGCGTGGACCTGGGTGAACTCCCGGAACAGCGTTGGCAAGTCCTCTTCGGCAATTCCACGTCCAGTGTCCGAGACTGAAACCGTCAAGTGGCTATCGGTCAATCTGGTAGAGATCGTGATGCCGCCATGGTCGGTGAACCTCACAGCGTTGAGCAGCACATTCAGCAACGCTTGTCTCAGTCTCACAGCGTCAGCCAGTAGCCAGGGCAGGTCGTGGGCTGGGCGGTACTGAACGGTTAGCCCTTTGCGCTCCGCCAGAGGGCGCACGATGTCCACTGCTTTGTACACAACGTCCATCTCAACATCAATCCGGTCCTTTACCAAAGGTAGATGCTGAGCCTCGAGCTGCGAGAGATCCAGGATGTCGTCTACGAGGGCAGTGAGATGCCGGCAACTTCTGTAGATCGTGTACATATCTGCACGATAGCTGGCCGGCAGAGGCTCGTCATAGTCTTCAGGAGACAAGCACATCAACCTGCTAAAGCCCAAGATGAGATTGAGCGGTCCGCGGAGCTCGTGGCTCACCGTTGCAGCAAATCTGGCTTTGACCTCTCTGGCTGATTCGGCTGCCTGTTGGGCTATGACGAGCTCCTGGTTCGCTCGCTCGATACGGTAGTTGGCCTCATCCAGGCCTCGCACCGCACGATGCAGCTCGCCGCGCTGCTCGCGCATGCGGAGCACGGCATTGCGTGCATGGGCCCATCCCGTCAGGGCTAGATCGGCTGTCTGCGTCAAGGGCTTGTTGATCAGCCATGCTGCCATGAGGGACACGGCATATATGCCGGCCAACGGCAGCAGTACTGCTATCCAGCTCGACGCGTCGTGCCACCGCCATCCGACCACAATCATGCTGGCTATTGCCATGGTTGCCGCAGCGGCTCCGCCCAGCAGGGCATGCGTGATGATGATGCATAGAGTGCAGACGACCAATGACGGCGCCCCCAACTGTCCTCGTGCATATAGGCTTGCAGGGACACCGATCGCGATGACCAGAATCCAACAGGCAAGACGATAGTGACTCGTTGCCAACCGATGTGCTGCATAGGCGGCAATGCAGACTGCGATGATCGGCATCCCGAGTGACATGTCGCCGTTTCCCCCAGAGATGGCGCAGTAGAACCAGATCCAGCCCATCAGCGGAGCAAACAAGGCTAGCATCCGCAGCTGTGTCTGGCGCAGTTGTTGGATCTCCAGATGAAGGTCATGCTCGGAGAGCAGGTTATCCATAGGTCTCTCCTGAGGTCATCCTTGCTCAGAGTAGTGCTACTCGTATGCCAGTCTATCCGAAATCGGAAGGCCTGTGCCACTCGTCGCATTCGCTCACCCAGAATCGAACCGACGGGGTACACCTGTCATTTGACAATCGTAACGAGGGCTGATGCCCAGAGATCACCTGATATCGACGCGCAACCGTAAAACACATCTGAAACAAGTGCAGGCAGTGCACAGGCACGCTGAGCGACGCGCGATGCGAGAGATGCTCAACCAGCCGTATCAGGCTGCAGAGCTGGGCTACAGCTATGGGCGCCATGCCGACACATCGCCCCGCGCTTGGCGCAAGCCTGACCCAGCAGACATCACCGAGCTGAGCCCCCCTCTGAGCACACGATCATCGGCAGGTCATCCTGGCCATCGTCCGCCTTGGTCATGTGGCTGTCCATGTCCAGACGGAACTGGCTGTGGACCTGCCTCAGCGCCCGCACCAGCTCAAGACCCACGACCTGATCGCGCTGCAGGTGGTTGAGCGCTTGGCCCACAGCCGGGCGAACCACGGGCCGACTGAAGGCGTTCACCAGCAGACCAATGGATTGCCTCAGTTGCTCATTGCGCGTCTCACCATACAGGCGCTGCATCTCGTCCAGAACGTACGCCTGAGCCCTTGTGCGCCGCGAAGCGCGTGTTCGTTCAGCGGCGCGACGTGCCACGTCGTCGGCAAAGTCACGCTTGATGGCCATGACCCGCCCATTGTGGCCCGCCGGCAGAACGACGGCCGGCTCGTCTGGGCCGCACTTGAGCCAGTTCAGCACCGCTGGAGTCTGCCGTGTTAGCTCGGCCCCTTGGCCGTCGAGCAGCACCAGCCGGCGATAGTCGCCTGCGCGACAGTAGACGTAGGTGCAGCCGTCATCGCAGCTTCGCCCGCAACGCACGCCGTCGGGCATGGCGACAATGCGTTGGTACAGCTCGGGCTGCTGCTCGCGCAACTGGCGAACCGTCTCCTCTGCTTCGTGCAGGTCAACGTAGGCGTCGGCGTCCTCTGCCTCCTCAAAAGGCCCCAGATCACCAGCCTCATAGATCGCGTACATTGCGTCTTCGTTGAGCTGCTCATCGGGATCGAGGATGGCGGCATCCTCTCCGATCGTCCGATGGATCTCTGCGATGCGGTTGCGCAGGGCATCATACAGGCCGAGATGCTCTTCGATGCCCAGCTCTGGCAGAAAGTTGTGCGCGATGATGGTGTCGTGCTCAGAGCCGATGCGGTCGATACGGCCCAGCCGCTGGATCAAACGCACCGGGTTCCAGTGCAGATCATAGTTGATGATGATGTTGCAGTCTTGCAGGTTCAACCCCTCAGAGAGCACATCGGTGGTGACCAGCAGGCGAATCTCTGCGCCTGTGCCGCGCAATCGGTCTGCGGAGCGATTGGCTTTGGGGGCAAAGCGCGCCACGATCTCGCCTTTGCTGCCGCTGGCCGAGCTCACCACCTCGCTGTCAGGGTGCTCTGGGTGTACGTGCGCGTAGAGATAGTCGGCCGTATCGGCGAATTGCGTAAAGATCAGGCATTTGGTCTGGAACTGTGGCTGACGGAGCATATCCAACAGGGCCTGGAGCTTGTCATCCTCTTGCGGGCCGATGGGACGAGTCAGCTCGAGCAGCCGTTCCAGAATCGCGACGTCATGGGCAATGGCATGGCGCAACGCCTCTGCGTGGAAATCCACGACGCTATACTGGCCGGTCACCTGCTCGAGCGCCTTGAGCAGCTCGCGGTCGGTGAGCTCCCCGGCCCCTCGCAGCAGGTCGCTGGCATCTTCGCCAGCCGCCACAATGCCATGGTCGAGGGCCAGCAGAAAGGCGCGATGGCTCTCGAGCATGCGCTCAACGGTCAGGCGAAAGGCCTGCACGCTGGATTCCAACCGCTTGAACAGCATCACCCGCATCAGCCCGCGCAGGTTGCGCCCGGCGGTGCTCAGCGAGCGGTAGGGCTCGACCTGCCCCTTGCCCGGCTTGACATACTCGTGCAGGCCGTAGCGCGCATAGCGCAGGGCGTCGCCGTCGCCATCCAGCAGGTCTTTGATCTTGCCATAGAGTCCATCATAGGTCTCTTCGATGCTGTACCGCACGGTGTTGAGCTCTCGCCTGGGAAAGTACTGCTTGCCGCCAGCCACCTTGATATAGGCCCGCCTGCGACCCGCTCGATAGGGCTCAAAGTGCTCGGGGTCCACCGGCTGATCGGTCTCGTCATCGTATCCATACCAGCGCAACACGTGCTGGCGTGTTCGACGGATGAGCAGATGCGAGAGGAGCTCTGGCAGCCGGCGCTCGTGGCGCTCGACGCCATCGAAAAACTCGCGCAGGTTCGGCGGATCGATGGGCAGCCTGGTCACCTCTGCGGGGTGAAACAGCCGAATCTGGTTGTGGATGTCCCACAGTGAGCTGTTGCGCGGCGTGGCGGTGAGCAGCACGCAACGCCGCTTGTCTGTGGCGAGGTAGGATGACAGCACGCGGTAGCGCTGGTTATCGGTGTGGCGAAAGTTGTGGCTCTCGTCGATCAGCACCAGATCGCGGTTGCGGTAGAGGGGATCGGTGCGCATCCACTCGGGCCCCATCACCTCGTCCTCGGTCAACATGCCCATCGAGACCACCCGGGCGTTGAGGTCATAGTCCTCGTTGAACTCTTCCCACATGCTCACCAGCGGGGCCGGGCAGATGATCAGCGGCCGGGCCCGCTCGCGTTCGACAAAGTGCTTGAGGATGGCAGCACCGATATAGGTCTTGCCCAACCCCACCACATCGGCCACAAAGCATCCCGAGTGGCGGTCGATCATCCGGATGGCCCGCTGCACGGCGTGTCGCTGGAAATCGGCCAACTGCTCCTGAATGTCGCCGCCCCACAGAGAGAGCTGCCCGACATCCTCATCCAGTCCGTCTTTGGTGAGCTCATAGAGCGTCTTGAGGTAGATCTCGTAGGGCGTCACCTCGGCCAGCGCCCACGACGCCCGCAGCACACGCATCAGGTGCTCGTCAAAATCCTCTGACTCGTCCCACAGCGCGTCGAACCAGCGCACCAGTTGCTCATGGTTGGCGTTGCCGTGCACCAGCACATTGAGCTCGGTGTTGCTGCTGATGCCGGCCAGCGAGAGGTTGCTGGAGCCCACGATGCCAATGCCCGCCTCCTCTCGCGGGATGATCTCTCCACGGAGGTTCTGCACCGCGCCATAGTCAAAGACATAAGCCTTGGCGTGCAGCCGGCCCCTGGTGTAGACGCGCACCTTGATCTTGCCTTGCGCGATCAGCTCGACCAGCGAGACGATCAGTTGCTCGGCGCGATCGGTTTGGTCGAGCAGGGCCGCGCTGGCGGCGATATCGCCCTCGGTGGCAGCGGCCGCCTGGCTAGAGCGCGCCCGCGAGGTGTAGCGCTGCGCCTCCAGCTCGTCTTCAACCCGCTCGAGCCGGCGATAGCCCTCTGCCAGTTGCTCTAGCGTCTCGCGGTTGGTGGTGTTGCCGATCAGCAAGCGCAGCTCAGACACGCCGTCGAGCACGTCGGCCACGTGCTCGAGGCCAGAGAGGAAAAAGTAGCCCACGGCAAAGCGCGCCAGCGCCGTGCCCGGCAGAATGGTGCGGATGTGGTCGGCCAGTTTCTCGGTGCGGTTGTCGATGATATCGTGGGGCATGTTCGCTCCGCTTTCGTGCAACTGGGGCCATAGAACGCCAGCCTACCAGCGCTCAGGTGAGCTCGAGCAGCCAGCAACTACGGCCAAAGGGCGTGCACTCTGCCATCGTCAGCGCAGTCTGCCGGCCCTGTGGCTTGCGGCCCGCGCCGGCCACCAGCGCCTCTGCCACCGTCAATGGCCGCGGCACCGCCCGCCCCTCGCGGTGCCAGGGCACCTCGCCATAGTAGAACATCTCACCGACGTTTGCAGACATAGCAGACTCCTTGAACCGAACACTGATCACCATCACCGACACTTGTGGGCAGAGGGCAGAGTATCGGCCCTTGAGTGCGCACAGGCGTGAGTTCCCAGTCTGTGGGCAGAGTTGCAGATGAGCCTACATCCCTTCCAGGCTGCTGGCCTTGGCCAGACGAGCCCGCATCATCTCGAGAAGCGATTCATAGATGAGAGCCCGGTAGTTGCCTTGCAGCCCCAGCGCAGCCAGAACCACTTCATCAAGTGCCTGCCGGTCCGACTGGGCCAGTTCCTGTTCCAGCGGAAGAATCCGCCGACGTCTCATCGCCCCGAATGCCTCATGCAGCGCAGTGCCGACCGACGTCACTATGCACGGGCTGGGCATCAGTAGGCCTCTGATCTCAGGCCCATACATGTAGGCCACCCCTGTCCCGTAGGTCTTGCGGGCGACGACCTCTGCAACCATCAAGCAGATCGAGCTGTTGAGCAACGCCGTCCCCAGAATGCCATCGACCCCACGGAATGATCCAATGAAGAAGACATCGCAGACAGCGATACCGTCTATCACTGGGAAGCCCACTCGCTCGCCTAGAAAGCGATTTGACACGAAGTCAGCCGACTCTTGGTCTGGCAGGGAGTACCACTGTCTACGGCCACGGACCGAAGGGCGCATCGAATAGCCAGACTCCTCACCCGACTCGATGTAGCGCAGAACACCATCCTTCCTTTGAAGGCGCAACTCAGCCTTCGATTCGCGACACACGAGCAGCCTACGCTTAAGGCCATCAGGCCTAACCTGATAGCCCTGCACTTCCTTCAGCGAGAACAGGAACGGAACCAAGAACTCGGCCTCGATTCCCCAGGAGTCTGCCTGTTGGGCATCTATCTGGAAAAACTCATTCGCCCCGGTCTTGATGCCGAACCGCACGTCGGCCACATCGCCCAGGCGCACCAGCCTGTCGCCGGCCCGGCGCAGAATCTCCCAGTAGATGTCGGGGGCCCGCAGGTATTTGCCGCCCCACTTGTCGCCGGCATAGACGTTGGCCTGGTCGCTGCCGGCCGCCAGCGCGTCGCGCTGCGTCAGCGGGTGCACGCGATACTCGGGCATGGCACGGCGCGCTCGGGCCTCGCACACCTCTTGCCACAGCACCGCCGAGAGGCCCTGCTCGTAGGGCACGGTGAACATCACAAAGCGGGCCAGGTGGTCGAGGCTGGCGGCGCGATCGCGGCGGTCATCCACCGCTGGCCCCAGCAGGGCGATGACGGTGTTGACGTCGGCGTCTTTGAACGAGCGCCTGACCTGGTTGTCGAGCACCAGCCTGACCAACCCGCGGGTCAGCAAAAAGCGCTGCAGCTCAGCGCCATAGGCCACGTCGAGCCAGGCGTTCGAGGTGACAAAGCAAAAGGCGCCCTGCGGGTTGAGCAGGCTCAGCGCCACCAGATAAAAGTAGATGTAGAGGTCGCTGCGGCCATCGAGCTTGAGCGTCTGCTTGCCGCGGCCATAGCCAAAGGTCTTGGGCCAGCGAGCATAGGCCGCATCGGCCAGCGCAGTCTTGTAGGCGGCGACGGCGGCCTTGTCGGCGGCCTGGTCGAGGCCCTCATCGAGGGCCAGCAGCGGGTTGCGAATGCTCTCGTGGCGCACATAGGGCGGGTTGCCCAGCAGCAGGTCAAAGCCCTGCCTCTCGCCCGAGAACACCTCGACAAAGGCGATATCCCACACAAAGGGCACGTCCTTGGCCTGCCTCAGGCTGTCGCGGGCGGCGGCCACCTGCGTGCGGTGCGCCTCCAGTTCGGCCTGCTGAGCCTCGAGTTGTCTCTTGTCGGGCGCAACAGCGGCCGTCGCCATGCCGTCGAGGGTGGCTTGAGGCGCCAGGCTCTGGCGCAGCTCTTGCAGGCGCGCGTCGAGGCGGGCCAACTCCTCATCGAGGATGGCGCGAAAGATGCTCAGTTCTTCGTGCTGCAGCTTGGCCGGGCTGCTGAAAGCCGCATCGGCCTGGCTGTAAAAGTACCTGGATTTGGCCGCTTTGAGGCTGGTGATGCGCCCCTTGAGGGGCGTCGACAGCCTGCCCCGGCGGAGGTGGGCCATATCGACGTTCCCGATACGCTGCACCAGGCTGTCGCCCACCCGCACCTTGAAGCTGAGGTTGGGCAGCACCGGCTGAACGCGCAACTCGTTCACGTCGATCACGGTGTCGATGAGCAGTTGCAGCCAGAGCCGCAGCTCGGCCACCTGCACGGCCCAGCCTTTGACATCGACACCGTAGAGGCTGCGCTCGACGATGCGCTTCTTGCGGTCATAGGGGCGCTCGAGATCGCCCACCTGCCTCTGTGCGCGGGCCAGCAGGTCGTCAAGCACGTTGAGCGCGCCCACCAAGAACGAGCCCGAGCCGCAGGCCGGGTCGCACACGGTGACGCTGCGCAGCAAGCGGTTGATATCGGGCCAGAGGTTGGCGTTCGAGACGTGCTCATCGGCCTGTGTCTGCTCGTCGGGCTCCAGGGCAAAGACCAGCTCGTTGACCAGCGCAAACCGGTCGCGGCCGAGGTGGTTACAGAGCCAGTCGACCAGCGCCAGCCGACACATTAGGTCGATCTCGACGCGAGGCGTGTAAAAGATGCCCGCCCGGCCCCGTTCATCGACGGTGTCGCTGACGTTCACCAGACTTTCATAGACGCGGCCGAGCATCTCGGGATCGACGGCCACTTCCTGGTCGAGCGGCGTGTCCTCGGCCACGGTGAAATTGTAGCGATTCAGCAGGTTGAGGCTGCGCTCAAAGGCCTGATCGGTCACCTCGACGGCATATTGTCTGTCGAGCTCGTTGCGCTCGAACAAGCCGCCGTTCAGCCAGGGCGCGCCCTGCAGAGCGTTGCGGATCCCGCGGGGGAGATGGGCGCGGTCGGCGCGGCCAGCCTGAAAGCCATTGTTAAAGGCCTCGAAAAAGAGCACCTGCAGCCATTGCCCGACAAAGGTGTCAGCCGGTTGCGACGTATCCTGATAGGCCTGCCAGAGCGTGGTCAGAAACTCGGGGTCATCGCCTAGCCAGCCCTTGCGCTGCACATAGCAGAGGAACATGAGCCGGTTGTGAAACTGCAGGGCATAGTCGTGGGCCCAGGCACGATCGCCCGTCTGTGCCTGAAGCTCGCCCTCGAGCCGGCGGAACACGGCCACATAGTCGTCGTAGAACTGCTTGGTGACCTGCTCGACGTCGAACGCCTCATCATGCCGCTGCTGCACGGCCAGAGTTGGCACTTGGTCAGGGGCGCCAAGGCTGACCAGATCGAGCATGGCCACCCGCTCGGCCGCGGTGCGCAGGCGCTCGTGCGGGCCCAGCGCGATGCGGCGCAGTGTGCGGCGCCTCGCAGGCCGCTGGCCAGCGGCCGGGGCCTGTGCCTCGCGCTCCCAGCGCACGTTGACCAGGTGCCAGTAGGTGTCATCGGCCGTGGAAAAGAGGTAGAGGCCATAGGGATAGTCGCGCAAGAGCTGATTGACGACCTGCCGTTCGGCCGCCAGCGAGAGCGGAGAGGACTGGCCCCCTGGCGCCAGCCGGGCGTGGACGATGCAGAAACGGGATCCGCCGTCAGCCTGGGTTGCCGCCACCAGCGTGGGGGCGCCTTGCAGGGCATCGACGGCCGGCTTGGGCCAACCACGCGTCGAGATAGGGCGATTGACCCGCGGGTAGCTCAGCTCGCGACAAAAGAGGATGGGCATGGCATCGCGGCTGCCCTGTGCCATCGCCTGCAGTAGATCATAGACGCTCTGCTCGAGGTTCAATGACATGCGCACCTGCTTCCACAAGCGTTGAGGCGCGTTACACGCCGCTTTTATCCTTGCCAGTCTACCTGGCAACGGCGCACGGTGTCAAGCGCCGATCCGGGCGCGTGCGGCGGGGCGCATCAGCGGCAGGGGCTCGTGAGACAGTGACGTCGCCCCCGGCCGTGGTGCTGCCGCTGACGGCGTGCAGGGCACGGCCCGCCGGGGCTGGCGCCCTTGTGCCGGCCAGGGAGCCCTGGGGGCAGAGCTGAGTGTCGATGGGTGCGACGCAAGCGCTGGCTCTCCGCATCCGCTTGACAGCCAGTCATCCGTCTGGCATCCTGACCGTGTACCACCACAAAGGGAGCCAAAAGATCATGCCTATCCCTACGGTCCTGCGGCAGCATCTGAGGCTGCTCTACGATCAGTTTCTGGCCGGCTATGCCACGTCACCCGAGGGGCAGGCGCATCGCGAGCTGTACGAGAGCAGCCGTCAGGCCGCGCGGGCCCACTGGGAGCGGGTGCAGGCGCTGCGCGCTCAGGGCGCCGACTGCACCGACGCCGCGCTGTTGGGACTGCTGCCTCATGCAGCCAGCTCGCCCGCGGTGGCCGACGGCGCCTGGGTGAGCGTCGCGCCGGCCATCGATGGCGCCGTCAAACCGTGGTTCGAGGCCAGTGGCTGGGCGACGCCGGACGAGTGGCCGGCGCGCGCCAATGCGCTGGTGGAGCTGCTCGCGGCCGCCGCAGGGGCGGACCAGGCGGCCTTTGCCGCCGCCTGCGCTCGCGGCTCGCTGGGCAAAGGCATGCAGGCGGGCATGGTCTCGCCCATCCTCAACGCCCTGTGGCCCGACAGGTATGCCCTCTGCAACCAAAAGGTCGCGCTGCTGGTCGAGCGCTTTGACGGCGAGCGGCTGTCTACCGAGCTGGGCGACTATCCGGCCGGCAACGCCGCCATCCAGCGGCTGATAGAAGAGGTGAGCGACGAGCTCGATGTCAGCGCGCTGGGCCTCTCGCCAGGCGACGCCCTGGACATGTTCGCCCACTGGCTGTATGCCCACCAGCGATACCAGCGGCCCCCGCGCTACCTCAAAGTGGCTCCCGGAGAGGATGCGGTCGACTGGCAGACCTGCCTCGACCGAGGCGATATCGGCATCGGTTGGGGTGCGCTGGGCGACCTCACAGGGCTCAACCGCAAGGCATTCGACGCCCGCGTTGCCGAGGCGGCGGCGACTCACGAGGATTATACCGCCATGGGCACCAACCAGGTGTGGACGCTCGCCAACGCCGCCATCGGCGACTATGTGGTGGCGACCAACGGCACCAAAACCGTGCTTGGCGTAGGCGTCATCGCCGGGGGCTACCAGCACGTGCCAGAGATGCACTACTGCCACCGACGGCCGGTGAACTGGTTCTCGCAAGAGGCGCGACGCATGAATCGGCCCGGCTGGGTCAGGACGGTCATCGACATGGCGCGCAGCACCTTCGAAGAGGTGGTCTCTGGCGCTCGGCTCATGCCGTTCGAGGACGTGGCCGCGGCATGGGTGCACGTGCTGCGACGCTACTCTGGCTTTGGCCGTCCCTTTGAGGCCCCTCTTTATCTGCACGATGAGCGCGACGACAAGGTCGAGGCTGCAGCGCTGGCTCAGGAGCTGCTGGGGAGGGACAGGCTCGCGGCCCTGCTGGACGCCGGCGAGTATGCCGCCATCATCGACGCCGTTCGCACCCTGGGCCAAAGGACCAACCTGCTCTGGCTGCAAGTTCCCGCTGCAGGCGACCTCAGCCTCATCCTGCAAGAAGGCTTGGATCAGCGGGCCTTTGGCCATGCCTTCAACGATCTGCTTTGGGGCGCGGGCGCTGCCCCTGCCCGCCTCGAGCGCTTTGTGGCCTATGTCGAGAGCACCGGCCTCAAGGCCAAGTGGGCGTTTGCCACCTACTATCTCTTGCTGCTGCACCCTGACAGCGAGTTCTTTGTGAAACCGAGTGCGGCGCAGTGGATGCTCGAAGAGCTGGGCCGTGGCGCCGAATGGGACGCCAGGCCGAACGGGCAAACCTATGCCGCCATCGTTGCGTCTGCTGAGCGGCTGCTCGAGCTCGCACGCCCGTTGGGAGCGCGCGACATGATCGACGTGCAGGGCCTCGTGTGGGTCGCATATCGCCTGCAAAAGCCCGAGTTGATGTCCTCCAGGCTGGTGGCCGCCCCACTCGACCAGGTGTTTGCGGGCCGCGCCGAGGCTGAGTGGGCGCTGAACCTAATGACCGAGAGCGTGGAGCGCCTGGGCCTGCAATCGTGCGATGACGAGCGCATCGTGATCAGCTACTCTCCAACGGACAGGGCTCTCAAGCTCATTTATGGTCAACTGACGGTCCTGGACTTTCGGGGGCGGAACGGCGCGCTAGATCGCCTGCGCCTGGCCCTGCCAACAGCGCAGGCGCCAACAGAGTTGCTGCAGACCTTTCTCTACCGCAATCTGTCTCCCAAGACCGGCATGTACGATGTCTCCGCCGACCGCTTGCCCGGCCTGCTGGACGAGATGCGCTCAAGCTATCAGGTGGCCCTCGAGGCCATCCGCTTGAGCATGGAAGGCCACGCCAGAAGCGGCTACCGTGGCGCGCACGTTCAGGAACTCGGTCTGGCACTGTTCGATGCTGACGCTCGCGAGCGCTTACTGGTCGAGGGCTTTGCGCCGCTGGGCCCCGACGCGGACGACGCCGATGAAGAGCACGTCGTGACGCCGTCGCCCGCTGTCGGCTATTTCACCAGACGCACCTTTGAGCTGCTCGGTCTGCTGCGCGAGGATCCGCGTTACGCCGTGTACAAGGCGCACGAGGCGGAGTTCCAGAGCGAGTTGATCGAGCCGTTCAAGCAGTTGCTGGCCGACGTCGCCCAGGCATTGCCTGCTGAGTGGTCAGGCCAGCTCGAGACCAGCAAGCGCATCACATCGGTCATACCCAAGAACGACTATGGCCTTGGCGGCGCCTGGCCTCATTATTGGGGCGCGTTCTATACCCGAGGCCAGCGACGTACGGCCAGCGCACAGCTCTATGCGACGATGGAGCACGATCATGTACGCATCGGTTTCTCCATCGGTGACTACGGCCGCGAGCTCGAGGCGCGCTTCTGGCGCAATGTGGCAAGCCTGGCCGACGAGGTTGAGGAGCACGTCCTGCCCACGCTGTCGCCCGCTGAGGGCTGGGTCTATGGCAGCCCCGATGCCGCGCCCCTCACGGTTACCGCGTGGCTCGCGGCCGCTAGCGACACCACCGTGCGGGTCAACCTGACGCCAGCGAGCGTGCTTGCTGCCTCTAGAGAAGCGTTGGTCGACAGCATGGTGAACATCTATCGCACCGTGTGGCCGCTGTTCCTGCTGGCCACCCTCGAGGAGCCCTGGCCTGCGATCGAGGCCTACCTTGGCCTGGAGCGCCCCGCGCCGCCCAACCCGGCCTTCTCTCGCGACGACGTGGCCGCCGAGCTCGGTCTGCCGCGTGACATCATCGCTGGCTGGCTGGCCGGCCTGCAGCGCCAGGGGCAGGCGATCCTCTACGGCCCACCGGGCACCGGCAAGACCTATGCCGCCCGCGCGCTGGCTCGCCACCTTGTGGCGGGCGGCTATGGCCGCATCGAGCTGGTGCAGTTCCACCCGGCCTACGCCTATGAGGACTTTGTCGAGGGCATCCGCCCCGAGAGCCGCGATGGCCAGCTCAGCTATGAGGTACGTCCAGGGCTGCTGCGGCAGTTCTGCGACGAGGCGCGTCAGTGGCCTGACAGCACGTTTGTGTTGATCATCGACGAGATCAACCGCGCCAACCTGTCGCGGGTGCTGGGCGAGCTGATGTACCTGCTCGAGTATCGCGACCAGCAGGTGCGCCTGGCGGTGAGCGGCGATTCGTTCAGCATCCCCGCCAATGTGCGCCTCATCGGCACCATGAACACTGCCGACCGCTCCATCGCCCTCGTGGACCATGCCTTGCGGCGCCGCTTTGCGTTCATCCGCCTGGCGCCCAGATGGGGCATCGTCGAGCGGTTCTTTGCGGCCCACGAGCTGGCTGGCGTCGACCTGAAGAAGCTGCAGGAGACTGTCGACCGTCTCAATGGCGAGATCGAGCCAGACTATCGCGTCGGCATCACCTTCTTCCTGCGCGAGCGCCTCGGCGAGCAGCTCGAGAGCATCTGGCGCATGGAGATCGAGCCCTATCTGGAAGAGTACTTTTTCGATCAGCCCGACAAGGTGGCACCACACCGCTGGGCCAACATCAGCGACCAAGTTCTGAACGGCTGACCTGGCATGAGGACGTTGACTGTCAGGGAGTACGAGACCCTTTGCCTGCCGGCCAACGCCTGGCCAGAGGAGGCGGTGCGGCGCTTTGTCCGGCTCCATGGCAAACGCCTTGACGTGCAGGCGCCTACGCTGTTCAACGGGCACCGATGGCAGGTCAAGCCCGAGGGCTATGTAGGGCGCGTGTCGCTCAGCGCCGACCTCTGCCTGGTGATCGAGCCCAAAGTGGGCATCCGCTCGCTGTTTCACATGCTCGAATACGCCTACGACCTGGGGTGTTTCTACAGCGACACTGTGCGGGTCGGCTCCATCGGCGAGGTGCTGCAATCGCTGGCCATCGTGCTGGCCGAGCGGGTCACGGCGCGCGCTCGCCGCGGGCTGTATCGGGCCTACGAGCCGCGCCACGAGGCGCTGCCGCTGGTGCGCGAGCGCATCGACCTGGCCGGGCAGGCCCGAAGGCCGTGGCAGGTGGCGGTGCCCTGCTACTACCAGGAGCACACCGACGACATTCTGGAGAACCAGGCGCTGGCTTGGGCGCTGCGGCTCATCCTACGAAGCGGCATCTGTGATGAGAGAGCGCAGCCCAGGGTGCGGCGGAGCTATCAGGCGGTTCACGCCCTGCTGCCCGAGCGCAGCCTCGCCGGCGCCGACCTGGCCGGCATCGCGCTCAACCGTCTCAGCGCCGACTATCAGCCCATGCTGGCGCTCTGTCGCTTCTTCCTCGACCACCTGGGCGCCGAGCACCTGGCCGGCGAGCGCGACATGCTGCCCTTTCTGATCGACATGCCCGCGCTGTTCGAGCGGTTTGTGGGGCGCTGGCTTGAGCAGCACCTGCATGACGGTTGGCAGGTGCGAGAGCAAGAGACGTTGGATATCGCCAGATACGACGATGGTACAGCCCTACGCTTTCGTGCCGACATGGTGATCCGGCGCGCTGGCTGCTCACGGCCCTGGTGCGTGCTCGATACCAAGTACAAGGCCGCTGACAAGATCGTCGAAAGCGACCTGCATCAAGTGGTCTCGTACGCCAAGGCGTACGGTGCCCGGCAGGCCGTGCTGGTCTATCCGGAGCCACCGCCGTTGGCGCAGGCCACCGTGGGCAGCGTCACGGTGCGTTTCCTCACCTTTGACCTCGCTCAGGAAATCGAGAGCGTGGGCGAGACGTTCAAGCGCGCGCTGCTAGGAGAACAGACTGCTGACAGCGGCGCTGCTACGTACGCTCAGGCGGGCACGAGGAGGCCCGACGCCTGACCGGAGTCGTCACGGCGTAACCGTTAGCTCAGTGCTCCTGCAGTCCACTTTCAGTCGCATCGGTGGATGTAGCACCATGGCGGCGTGAGAAGTGCAAGAACGGCGGCAGCCACATCGGCCTGGCGCGCTACACCGAGAACTCGTCGCTGACATGATAGGCGCTGCGATCGGCGTGCTGCCAGTCGACGTAGCCCAGCGTGAAAGGGCGCGTATCGCCTGCGATGGACTGCGGTAGGTTGGTACCCAACGCCAGTAGCTCATAGACGCGCTCGCTACCGGCCATTAGCCCCTGGGCCAGCGGCCCGTCGGTCAGCCGGTGGATAGTCATCTGAATGCAGCGTCGCTGAAAGGAAGCCGTCAACCGCGCTGCACGCTATCGTCCCGCTCGCGCAGCCCGCGCAGCGCCAGAGCCTCGGCGGGCGTCACGTACTCATGGCCCAGCGCTGTGAGGAGCTGGAGCGCAGGGATATGGGAGATGAGGGTTTTGCTGAAGACCATTCGACCTAGCACTTGAGCACGCACACCTTACCCCCGAGAGTGCGGAAAGCCACAAAACACGCAGAAGACGATCTGCTTCCAGTCATCGAGGATCTTGATACGCGACTCGCAGCACGGTAAGTTGAACACTTCCATGCTATTGTCCTCAGGTGATATCCAGGGCTCTTTCCTAGGCATTTTGACCGAGGTCGCTTTGACCGAAACAAACCCGGATCGTGCATGGCCAAACGATCTACGGAGACCATCTGTCATCTGGTTGATGGCGTCAGCAATGAGGTTCTCCGCAAAGATCCGCACATAGGCCAGCTGCTCTTGGGTCCACCAGGCTTCGCGCGGGGCTTGCTGACCACAGTATGGGCAGTAGTTCTCGACGCTGCCCAGTTCGTCAGACACTTCCCCATTGACTGCTTCCTCGTCAACCATGAAGCTGTCCAGCAGACTTTGGCTTAACCCCTGGATGTCCTCGCGGGCGGCCTCTACTTTGAACTGCCGCGCACAGTGAGGACACTCGCGGCGCAGGAAAGTGCCATCCAGTGGGAGTGGAATCTCCATCTGGATCTCACTCATCTTTCGCCTCGAGCTGCAAGTACCGTCGCAGGATCACTGTCGACATGGTGCAGGCCGTGTTAACCGCTAACTCGGCGATGTTCTCGGATACCTCGGGCTTCATTGCTCCCCTTCCGTGGGCGTCGCCAAGTGAGTTGCGAAGCGCGCCCAAGCTAGACATGAGACCACCAAGGACATTGATCAGCTGGACCGTCGCACCCGATGCATCCATCACGGCGAAATCGAGCAGCTCGCGTGTCGACTTCCATAGTCCCGTAATATCCTGACTGCCGGCAGGCGGCCTAGCCAGCTTATCGTGACACTCCTTCATCACGCTTTCCACAGCACTGATGCTTCTCGTTACTGCGTTCTCGGGATTGCCGTCTCGCATTGCCTTGCGAGCTGCTTCGATATCCTGATAAGCAGAGTAGAACTTCTGATCATTGAACAGCCCTCGAGTTGTGGTGAGGAGACTCCGAGTGGTTTCGGCAGTGGCAAGACCACAGGTTCTGCAGTAATCCAGGTTAGTGGGGCGCTTCCGTATGCTGCAGAATAGCTGCTCGATGCTGGCATCGGATCCGCCCGCATATCGGAAAATCCTGATCTTGGCGGAAACCGCGTCACAGCCAATCTCGCGGTAGATCGTGCCTGCCTCGCACTCTGCGCATATACTCGGGGTGACCTCATTCGTGGTCCCGCTGCCTGTCTGGCGTGCGGCTCTACAGATCAGGGTTCCCATCCCAATGTACTGCAGATGACACTCGACACTTGCATCGTCGGGAATACCAGCGCGTTTTGGCATCTTGTTGCCCCTTTCAACTAAAACCACGCAATACCGCCAGCCACGTCCACTGCGTGCCGACTGTCATCTTCCCACGGCAACCGCAGCATGAGCCCCTTCTGCGTGTGGAGCCAACTACACCCCCGCCACCCTCTTGTACGCCTGCTCCAGCAACGCCTCAAGCTCTCCCACGTCCTTCGCTGAGGCCATCGCCTGCTTCGGGTCGAAGATAGCCTGATGAAAGGCCCGCTGGTAGCCACGGTACTGCCAGAGCACGCCGCTGAGGTCTGCGCCAGTGCCCTCCGCTAGTTTGGCGCGAACCTTCCAGCTCTGCGCTCCCCACCAACCCACGTCGAAAACGACCTTGTTGCCGAGTTTGAACCCCGTGTAGTACTTGTTCAGGTTGTAGGGCAGGCTCCAACCCTTGCGCTTCACGAATCGCGCCAACGACTCAACGGCTTCACGAAACTCTGCGGTCGCTTCCTTCCCATGCTCTTCCTCGTAATACGCCCAATCCCAGTCACCCCTTACCTTAGTCACGCCTGGTTTGGGAGCACGGCTCTGCTCAAGAAACTCGACCAGTAGCATCTCGTCTGACTCTAGGCAGTACCTTCTCACCTGTACCAGATCGATAGGGTAGCCCAGCTTGCCGGCCATGTGCTGGACATTCTGTTTGAATGCCGGCGCGACGAGGATGATGCGAATCTCAAGATCGCCCCAATCGATCTCGACATCCTCGGGTACATTCTTGCTCTCCAGCCAGATCGCCTTGATCGAATCGGGATTCGTCTCTGCCCATATGGCGTAGCCGAGCGCCTGCGGCAGAATACTCTCATCGGCTTCGACGTTCTTCAGCTCCAGAATGCAGATGCGCGCATCCTGGTCCACGCCGATCATGTCAGGGATGCCCTGCCGAGCGCCGGTCTGAATCTGGCGATGGATGATTGAGATGTCGCCGCCGAGTATGTCCTGATTGTCATACAGATAGCGTTCAAGCTGGGTTTCGGTGGCGAACGGCGTCTCCACCAAGTTGCGAGTGCCTTCGGGTGTGCGCCAGTAGATGCTAAGCATTGTGCCTCCCTATCTCTACACCTTCTCCCTCAGCTGACACTCCAAAACCGCTGCATCAGCCTGTTCGCCTGCGCTTGCGGAGCCGCGAGCTTGGCGGAGAGCATGACTATCTGAACATCCATAGTCGAGAGGACTTGGGCAATCCTCTGCCTCTGACCTGGGCTGCGCGTTGAGGCCCTGAACCCGCTGCTCTCGGGCAACACAGACCGCTCGGCGCGCATGGCGCGATCCAAGCGCTGGGCATTGCCGGCATACTCGGCCTCGTACCTCTCACGGCGGCCGCACCGCACGCCCGAAATCTGCTCTGTCAACGGCATCATGTAGATATGGTCCTTGTACACGGCTCGACCGACCGTCCCGCGGGAGATGTCCGCCTGCACCAGAGGAGGGCGCTGGTCATGACACGCCCTTCGTGAGTATGATGTGAAGTGAGATGATTGTAGACGGGGCGACAGGAGGGGTCAACCAGGCAGGCCCCCGGCAGCTGCTTGGCGAATGGGAACGAGCCTTCTCCTGGGAGGCATGGGGGAATGCAAGATGATCTACGTCTGCGTGGACTATCTCACGGCACGCGCCGGATTGCATAGCAGCCTCAGGTGCCCCCTTGTGCCAGCGACACCTGGCGACGGGCAACGCTGGATACGCATCACGCGGGCCACGTTCGCCGGCGAGCTTCCGCGGTTCGAGCAGCATGAGCACCGCTTCGCGGCAGAGGCAAGGCTCAACGACATGTGGCTTGAGATCGTTTTTGGTGATCTCGCCTTTGAGCGCGCGGTGGGGGCCTATCTCCTGGGCGTCATGGGCAGGCACTAAACACCGCTAGAGCACGCGGAGCTGATACAGCACTGCTAGGATGAGATGACAAGCCTGGATTGACGCTGACGCTGTCGTTATACGAGCGGCTGAGCAGGTTCGCCAGCACGCTGCCATCGCCGGGAGCCGCGTCGATCTCTGGACTCGCTGACTCTTGTCCTGCTGTCGTGCGTGGGTGCGGTAGCGCGAAGGCGTATGGCCAGGAGAGTCTCGCAGGCAGCCGGCCCCCGGTGCCCCGGCCCATATCGTGTTGATGGGGGCAGATCGACTAGCAGCCATACTCGATCCCAAGTGTCGCGATCTGTGGTAGAACGATCCGCCCCGAGACATTCCCTACCAGCTGGCCATGTATGCGCTCAGCCAGGGCGCAGAGCGGGTGGCGACCATCCTGTACCCAACACTCGCTGGGGCCGCGAGCGAAGCACGTATCCAGATCCATGAGCCCCTGAACCAGCATCGACTCGCCACGGTGATCCAGCGCCCGGTCCATCTGCTCCGACTGGAAAAGCTCATCGTCAGCAACGATGCCCGCAAGATGGCGGTCTATGCGCAGGAGCTGGCCTTTGGGGCCGCCCCAAGCCATGGGGCGTTCCGCGCCTAGGATGAGACGAGCACGTGTCGCCCACGTAGCGTGCTCACGGCCTGCGCCAGCCCAGCCGTTACGCCTCGTCTTCTCACTGCGCGATGCCCGCCCGCCTCTCCCGCTCGCGCCGCCCTTCGATCACCTGAGCGTTGGCCCTCCGGTATGCCCACAGCTGCTGCAGCGCCTGCGCCAGCGCCGCTTGGCTGATCGGCCGCTCTAGCGACTGCTCATCGACCACGCTGTCCACGAACAGCCCGCGGCTCTTGCCGATCCACTCCAACGCCCGCAGGCGGTCATACCCCCTGATCTCCACCCCCTGCGCCCCGATACGGATCTCGCGGATGACATCGCGGTGCTCACCCTCGAGCACCTGGTGCCAGTCGACGACAACGCCATGGCCGTCTTCGCAGGCCCGGTAGAACTCGACGATGGAGACGCGAGCGATGCGCCCTAGCCGCGCCAGGCACTCCTCTCGGCCGAGCCCAGCCTGCTGCAGCAGGGCGTTCACCCGCTCCCGTACAGCACCAACTTTTACCAACCGCGGTCCGAGCTTGTTGGGATGCCGGTAGCCGGCCGCCCGGGCGGCAGCAGGTCATACAACAGGACAGCGCCATGGATGGTATCGGACAGGTTGCGGCCGTGCTCTATCCAAACCCGCTGCTCCGCTGGAAACGCCAAGAGGTGCGGGTACTGTCGGATGGCCGTCACCTCATCGCCCACTGGTCCTGGCTGACCCAGCAGGGTGGCTAGCACGCTGCCCCTACACGAGATCCGCACCCTTTCGCTGAGATACCTGGCCTCAACAGAGGTCAAGCTCGTGTTGGCTTGAGACGGACCCCCCCCCCGGGGGGGGGCTGGCAGAGTTAGATCCCACAGCGCTCGGCGTGTTCCGCTCAGGACATTGCCATCGTCGTCGCAAAGCCCGATTCGCTGTCACATCCGCCCTACTGACCGGTGATAGTCTGACTGCGAGCCATTGGATCTCAATAGCCCCCATGCCCTGAGGCCGTTCCAGTAGATGTTGGATGGAAAGCGCTGCAGAGAGGCGCCAGACACCTGGCCGATGATGCCCTATTCGTCGGCGCCACCGTCCCTAAGCGCGTCAATGAGTCGCACTACATCTTGGTGGGGGAGATCCCGCAACTCCCTGCCGGACAGCCGCCGCGCCTGGCCTCGCTGATAGTGCCAGGCCACAAAGGGCATTAGGCGCGCTCGGGTTTGGATGGTGGAGGTGCCAACAAACAACTGGTCGGCACAGGCGTCACGGATAGTACCAATGCCTAGCTCATCAAGAGTTGATCGCTCTCTGAAAAGCTGGATCACCTCGACCATCCGTCTCCGGTGCTCCTCCGAGAGATCCAGCCAGCCTAATGCCGCCGTCAGAGACACTCCTTCTCTTTTTCTCTGCCCCTCTACGCCCTTGCCCTCCTCAGCCCCTCCCTGGCCAGCCAGCGCGGATCAGCCAGTGCTGCGTCCAGCTCACTGCCGGCGAGCCTGACCGACCGCTGCGATTCGGTCAATCCTGCGGCATACCCACGAGCATCCTGCACCTGGTCGGCCGTCCACGAGGGATACCCGCCCAACAAGCGCACTGCTTGCCTGTAGCGCCCTGCCCGTGCGCTTTCTCGGCTCACCTGGCCGCGCAGCGCTGCAGCCAGGTCATCCCCTGCGCAGGCCAGCGTGCGGCCCAGTTCCCGCAGCAGTCGCAGCCGTGCAGCAGCCAGCTGTTGCTGCAGTGCCATACGCTCCTCTTGAGACGCTCGCTCCACGGCTTTGTCTAGCCGGTTGGCGGCTGCCTGATCGGCCTCGCTCTGTGCTGCGAGCACTTGATCGGATGCCGGTGTCTGGCCCTGCCAAGCCACGAGCAGCTGTTCGAGCCTCTGCACCGACGAGACTCGCTCGATGCCACGCTCGCCTACCCAACGAACCTCGCAGCAGCAAAAGGCCCCCTGCTCCTTTCGAGCCACGACGAGCGGTGAGAGAGTGGGCGCCGACAGCGCCTCGGCCAGTTCTCTCACCACGTAGCTGTTCGCCGTGAGGGGCTCTGCGTCAAGGTTGGCCTCCAAGGCCCCGTTACTCTGCGTAATGAAGCGCCGTGTTCGGCTGAGGCCATAGAGCCACCAGCCGTCTGTGCGTTCGTCGCGTTTGGCGCGTACCTTGCCTTGCAGTGACGCCAGACTCTCCAGCGCAGCCCCGATGTCTTCGCGACTCACCGCAGCTCTTGGGACGGTTCGGGCCTCCGCTTCAGCCTCAACAAAGGCCTGGCGCACGACCTCGTCGGCCTCTAGATCTCGCGCAGTCTTGGCCAGCTCAGTGAGGACCGCTTCCAGCTTGTGGACTGATCGAGGATCAGCCAGCACCCGCCGCGCCTGATCCAGCACAGGCTGCATGTGCCCGACAAAGTGCGTGAACAGCCCGCAGCGCTCGCGGAGCACCTGATACACCCGCATGTCTACGCTATCCGCCAGGAAGAGATTACGCACCCACACTTCCGTCCGAGCCTGGCCGATGCGATCCACGCGGCCGATGCGCTGTTCGACGCGGCTCGGGTTCCAGGGCAAGTCGTAGTTGATCACCACGCTGGCCGCCTGCAGGTTCAGGCCCTCGCTCGCCGCGTCGGTGCAGATCAGCACATCGAGCTCACCAGCCGAAAGACGACGCGTGATCTCCGCCTTGGTGACGGCCTGCCACTCGTCGTCCTCGATGACTCTGCCGCCCTCGCCGCTGTAGCAGCCGACGCCCTGTCTGTAGACAGGTCGTAGCCACTCACGGAGATAGCGCATCGTGTCGGCATACTCGGTGAACACCAGCACATGTCGGCTGTCAGCCAGCGCTTGCTCTAGCGCATCAAAGAAGCGATCCCGCTTCGAGTCGGTCTGATCCAGCCCATCCAAATGTGCCAACAGCTGGCGAATCTCCGTGGCCTCGGCCTGAGCCAGGGCGGGGTCCTTGGGCAGTGCCTCATCCAGAAGCACATCCAGGTCCGGCTCCAGCTCGAGCCGGTCGGCGATTGTCTCATCCTCGTCTGTCCACACCAACGCCGCGGGCGTAAGGGCACGGATGACCTGCTGTAGCTTATCAAGACGTCGCTGCAGGCTGGTTTTGAGCGCATAGGGCGAGCTGGCCATGCGCCGCCGGTAGATGGTCATCACAAAGCCCTTGCCCGCCTTTTCACCCTCCAACTGCTCAAAGCGGCGATCGATGTAGGTGGTGATGGCCTCATAGACCTCACGCTCGCGCTGGTCCCGGTAGTCGAATACGAGGTCCACGACCTGTCGCGTGGGCGGTGGCGCGTCGAGCATGCCCAGCTTGTGGTAGGCGCGCAGCGTCTCGCGGGTGTTGCGGTGCATCCGTCTGCCCAGCGGGGCACCTCGGCGTAGCCAGTCGCTCGTCTCACACGCCTCGGCTGTGCCTCGCGGGAAGGTCAACCGGCGCCGCACCGCCTGCGCACCGGGGCTATCGCCACCGGGCAGGGCGGGGAATGCCTCATCTTCGACAACCAGGTTGACCACCGGCGCAGTCGCCTGCAGGCTGACCTTCGTGCCCTGGCTGAGCTGTCCGACCGCTCCGTAGTAGCTGCGGATCTCCTCAAAGCTGGATTGCCAGCGACCGCCAACGCCCAGCACGCTCAACAGGTCCCACGGCTCCCACGGTTGGGTCTGCATGGGCGTGGCCGACAGCAACAGGATGCCCCGCGCCCGCCCGCGTAACTGCATCTGCCGCAGCAGGTCCAGCAACAAGTTGCCGGCGTTGAACTCGCCCTCCACGTTAGCCCGTCGGCGCGCGGCGTGGGCCTCATCCATCAACAAGAGGTCATAGCGCGGCGCCAAGAGCACGAGATCGCGATTGCCGGCCAGCCGCGCCCATTCACGGCTCAAGAGCAGCAGCGGCTCTTTGGCGAGCGCCTGGCGCGCCTCGCAGGTAGCTGCCTCGCCGTTGGGCTGCACCAGCTTGCCCTGCTCCCAGTAGGGCACGAGCAGGCCGCCCTTTTCACGTAGCTCCGCCTGCCACTGCCGTAACAGCCCCGCGGGCACCAACAGCAGCGCACGCTGAACCCCTCTGCCGGCCAGCAACCGCCGCAGCACCAGCAACGCCTCCACCGTCTTGCCCATACCGACCTCGTCGCACAACAGACGCCCAGCGGGAAAGGCGCTGGCCGTCTCCTCGACGACATGGCGCTGATGCGGCCAGGGATCCACCAGCGCCGTGGCGTCGCAGGTCTCCTCGCCGCCGGGCAGGTAGGGCGCAGCGGCAATGTAGCGCCACAGCAGCGCCGCACGGCTCGTGGCCAGAGGGCGTGGCTCGACGGCGGGCAGTTCGTCGGGCGCATAGCGGATCAGCTTGAGCCGCACGGCCTCGGGCAGCGGCACCGTGCACAGCGCCGGCTCCTCGCCCACCCAGATGCGCTCAAAGCTGCTGGCATAGTGAGCAACCGCCTCGGGATCGCTCCACCCGCCAAAGACCTGCAGCATCTCAAAATTGGCGCTCAGCGCTGAGGCCGTCTCATTGCCGGAGCCAAAGAAGGCGATCTGATCGCCCGCGGAGTCGGTCAATAGGCCGTACTTGGCGTGCAAGATGCCGGCGCTGGCCTGGCGCATGACTGCCACGCGCACCTCGAGCCAGCCTTTTTGGGCCAGCCAGGCGAGCATGCCCAGCCGCTCTCTGGCCAGCGCCTCCGCGGGCGTGGTCAGGCCGCGCAGCAGCCGCTTTTCTAGCGCCGAGGTGTCGCCGCGCGAGAGCAGCGCGTCCACATCGTCCTGGCTCAACTGCTCGTTGACCAGCAGACGCACGGCAGGGCCGGCAGGCGGGGCCGCCAGCAACCGCGCGATCAGTCCGGCGAAGCCGCGCGCCGCAGCGGCTAGCACGGTGCTGCTGAAATAGGCACAGCAGCGGTCGTAGCGCACCGCCCGTGCCAGCCCGGGCACATACAAGCGCTCCAGCAACTCCATGTCAGGCCCCTGCAGAAAGCGCGGCCAGTCGACCTCGCGGAAGGTTTCGCCCTGCGCCATACTTGCCTCCGTACCCCTACAGCAGCTCCAACTGCCCCTTGCTCGGCGGCGTCCAGTCTGCCGGCTGAATGCCCCACAGCGGTCTGAGCAGCGCGTGCCAGACCCTGAACTCGGGGAACTGGTCGGCCGCCGTCTTTTTGCCACCCTCACCGCCAAACCGCACCGCCTCAGGGGCCGCGTTGACCAGCGCCGCCATCAGCCGGGCGCAGCGCGATTCGCCGTTCCAGCCCTGCTGCATGGCCATCTGCCGCGCGGCGCCGATGCCAGCGTCGCTGACGACGGCGTCGCTGACGACGGCGTCGCTGACGACAGCGCCAGCACTGACGCTGGCCTCAATGGCCCGCAGCGCGATGGCGTGACACATGTCGATGGCGCTCCAAAAAGCCGTATCGCCTGGGTGAACCTGCCTGCGCCTGGCGCGCTTGCCCTGGCCGCCGAGCAGACTGCCCTGCTCTTCGGCCACGGTGATGGCCCGCTCGCGTCGCCGCTCTTTGGCCGGCAACAGACGCACATTGTCGCGCTTTTTCTCGAGCAGACCGGCCGCCAGCAGCTCGCTGACGTCCATGCCGGCCGAGCGGCCCAGCAGCATGGCCTCGTTGAAGCGAAACTCTTGCGCGCCCAGCACGTCCCAGCAGAGCAGGCAAAAGCGCGACTCGCCATCCACCTCGTCTAGCCCGCGCAGGGCGATCTCGCGGATGCGCCATTCGACGACGGCATCGGCCGCAGCCTGGATGGCCTCATCCACCGGCACCGGCTCGCCCACGTCGCTGCGCACCTCGCTGTAGCGCGAATAGACCTCCATGGCCGGCCCAAAGGCGCCCACGAGCTGGTCGACGCGGTTGAGCCCCTGGGCCTGCAGACGCGCCGCCGCCTCTTCGGCCGCACGGCGGATCTCGCCCTGCATGGCGTCGCCGTAATAGCCCACCGTCGCGCCGGGCAGACGCTTGCGGGCCACCAGCAGCACCGTGCTCTGGGCAGCGTTCTTCTTGGCCTGATGCAGCGAGTGCTGGCTCTCGGTCATCACCGGCCAGGTGGCGGTGATGGTAAAGCCCGCCTCAACCAGCGCCTCGAACAGCCGCGCCCAGGCCGACTGTTGCTTGTGGGTGAACATCACCGTCAGCACGCCGTCGTCGCGTAGCACGCGGTACATCTCGCCAAAGGCCGCCGCCATCAGCTCGCGATAGCGCCGGTTGGCCCGGCCGCGGGCCTGCTTGGCGCCGCGGGAGCTCGCGTCGGTGCGGTTACGGGCGATGTTGACCACCGCCTCGTCGTCATGCTCGCTGAGCGCGCTGGCGAACCACTCGGGGTAGTGGTGGCCGATGGTGCGCTTGAGCCAGACATAGAAAAAGTCGGCCAGCTCGCTGTATTGCACATTGTCGGCATAGGGCGGGTCGACCACCACGGCGGTGACGCTGCCGTCGGCCAGTTGCCACAGGTTGGTCGCGCTGCCCTGCGACAGAACTGGGATCTGGCGAGGAGAAACGGCCGGTAGCCGTGCCAGTTCGTCGAAAGCCTTCAGGGTGTTGCCTGTCGCCCAAGCGAGGCCTGAACCTGACACACAGGCCACCATCTCTGCAAACGTCGTCTTGAATGCATAGTCATGTCGGTCAAACCGGCCAGCAATGCGCCCTGCCAGGGTCCAGCGACTTCCATTGCAGTTGAAGTTGACGTACTTGTCGAGAACAAGAGCCAGAAGGTGGGCGGTTGCCTTGCCGTTCAGAGCACCCTCCGCAGCGACGATCTGCGGCTCAAGCGCACGCAGCTCCTCCACGAGTACCCCAGCAACCAGCAACTGGCGCGGAGTGAACATATCGGCCCAGCGGGTCATGCCCCGATCGATCGGCTCTTTGGTCTTGTCGCCTAGTGGGATCATCTGCGTTGGGATGATGCCCTCGCGCTCCCAGCGCGGTCGCAGACGGGCCAGCTCGTACTCGGCGGCGGCCAGCGCAGCGAAATCTCGCGCCACCGGCACGCGAAACTCCAACTTCGTAGCTTTAGTCGCAACTGCGTAGAGGCGATAGCCCATCTTTCCTTGTTGTGCCATGGCCTTCACATAGTCGCTGCCCATTTCGCTGTGCGGCTCAAACAAACTCCTGGCCTTGCCACGACCGTAGTAGGTAGGCGCCGGTGCCTGACGCAACATGCCTGGTCCTCGGCCCACCTGCCTCACTCGAATCGTCCAATCTCCAGATCCACTGCCCAGCGTAATCGGCTCCGCCACCAGATGAGGGCCACCTCGGGGGTTGGATAAAGACCAGCTACCAACTAGTGGCGTTGGATGCCGCGTGTCAGAACACGGTACTGTCCGGCAAAAGATGTAGGCATGCACGCTGGCCAGCGCCTCGCGCGGATAGAACGGCTCCAGCCTGCTGGCGGCGCGCTCTTCCCAGACTTTGGCCCACTTGCGGGCCGCCTTGGAGACCTCCTCGCCGCAACGGAAAGGATAGTCCGCCGTAGCCTGCAGCACCGCGCAGGCCACCGGATTGTATTCGTTGGCAGCGGTCTCGATGCCCAGCCGCGCGGCCTCCAACGGAATCGAGCCGCCGCCCGCCATCGGATCCAGCACGTTGACGCCCTCGCCCCATACGCGGCGCAACGTCCGCTGCATGCGCTCCAGATCCGACTGGGGCAGCGGATTCGTGAAAGCCCGTTTGGCGCCAAAGCCTCCGCGCACCTTGCGGCCCGTGTCCATCAGCGCCCGCACGGCCACCAGCTCGTCGCCGGGACGTCCAAAGCCCAGCAGCCTCTCAAAGCTCTCGCGGTCATAGTCTGCCGGCAGCAGCGAGCCCAACACCGCCGCCCGCGAGACGGCCAGCGGCCGCCGCGCCCACCACACGTGTAAGTACTTGGTAGGTGGCTTTGCGCTTTTGGGGCCCTCTTCGCGCATGCACTCCACACTGAGAGCCGCGGCGGGCAGCCATTCCTCGATGAGCACGCGCGGCCGCTCGGGCGCCGGCGCGGCTGCGGCTGCGGGCTGGTCGGTCTGTGGGGTCATGGGGTCGCTCCTCAGGCGTAGTGGGGTCCGTTCGCGGCGCGGCTGGGCTTTACTGCACCGCCTCGACGAGGATGCGCAAGGCGCGCAGGGCGCGGCCGTGGTCGCTCTGCAGCAGGCGGCCCAGCCACCAGGCGGCCAGGGCGCCATCCAGGCGGCGCAGGTGGCCTGCGGCCAGAGCCATGCGCTCCACATCACGCAGGCCGGCGCACACCAGCGCCAGGCAGGCCACGCGGGGGCCCCAGGTGCTATCCAGCGGCTTGTAGCGGTCCAGGCTCAGCGCCGCCCCGCCATCTGCCGAGGCCCCGCGGTCCGTCGAGGCCCTGGCCGCCTCGCGCAGCAACGGCAGCGCCGCCTGATAGGCCAGCGGGCTCAGCGCCGCCACCCGCTGCAGCCGGTCGAGGCCCTGTGCGTTGGCCTGCCGGCGGTAGACGATGGCAGCCCGCCCCGCCTTGCGTCGCACCAGCCGCAGCGCAAAAGGCGCCGCGCGGATGGCCTCCTCGTGCGTGATGGCCCGCGGGTCAGTCATCGGCAACCGTGTGCGCTACCGGCCCAAAGCGGGCCTCGATGGTCAGCGCATCCTCGCCATTGACCGTCTGCTGCCCTCGGGCGCGGGTCAGCAGCGGCCCCATCTGGGCGCGTCCGGCGCCAAAGGACAGGGTCAGCTCGGCCTGGTAGAAGGTCACCTGTTGGCAGCCGCGGCCCAACTGCGCCGCCAGGTGCAGCGGCTTGAGCGGATCGCTGGGGCTGGCGCCGGTCAGGCTCAGGTTGAGCTCACCGCCGGCGCGCAGCGAGCCGCCCAGGGCGATGTTGAACTGCTGATCAGGGGCGCCCAGCGGATGGGCGGCGCTCAACAGGCGCTCGGCGGCCGCCTGGCTGCTGGCGGTCAGCGTCATTCGCAGCAGTGGGCGCTCCTGGGCATAGGTCAACGCCTGCGCCCACGAATGGGCGGTAGCCTGATCATCACCGTCATCGGGGCCGCGACTGGGCCACCAGCTTTGGAATGCCTCGTCGTCGACCACATAGGGCGCATCGAGCTGCCAGAGGCAGTTGATCTCGCCAGCGGTGACCGCCTGCAGAATCTGCTCCGGCGTGGTGTGCTTGAGGTTGGCGGCCTCGCCCAACGGGAGCAGCTCTGGCTCGGCGCTGCCATCATCGTCAGTCTTGAGCCAGGCAGCCACGCAGGGTGCGTCTGGCCTGGCCAGCAAGACATCATCATGGAGCTGGAGGCTCGTCAGGCCCAGGCTAACCCGCTGGCGGCTGTCCTCTGGCCCGCGCACACACCCCTGGGCGTCGTACACGTTGCCCTCGGGCAGCCTCACCACCAGCTTGCCCTGCTCGACGGCCTTGAGGATGGCATCGCGCACCGGCGCCTCGTTGTAGAACAGGCGCAGGTGCTCGCTGGCCAGGGCCCGTTCGTAGACGCTGCTGGCTCGGATGGCGCCCTCGTGGGCCACATCGGGCACGCCCCCGGGCAGCAGCGTGTTCACCAGCAGGTCTGCGTCGATGGCATCGCCCACGCCATAGATGAGCTTTTTCTCCTGCAGGAACTCGAGCAGCCGCTGCTGGCCGCCGGTCACCCCACCGGCGCCCTCTTTGGCCGGCAGGTACTCGTCTGACAGGGTAAGGTCCTGGCGCCCCTGCAGCACCACCCGCTCGTAGGCGCGCAGGGCGTTGGTGCGGATGCTCACGTTGAGCTCGGTGATGATCGCTTGCACCTGGTCGAGCACTTCCCGAGATTCTTTGGCGCGTCTACGTTCCTGCAGCACCTGGCCGGCAGCGAGCAGTCGGCGCTCGTCATCGATGGCCGTTTTGAGAATGTCGGGGCGGGGCGCCAGCGCCACGATAGCGTTGCGGAAACGGCGCGGGTACGAGGCAGTGTCGGCCGGCTCCATCTGATAGGCGACAACCCGTCGCGCAATCGAGAGGTCGTCGCACAAGGCGAGCTGCAGCTCGGCGCTGTCGCGCACCGCGCTGGGCTCGTGGGGAAAGATCACGAGTTCAAAGATTCTCCCTTGAAAGTTGCCGATGACGGTGGTGCGCACCGCTTGTTCAGCGTCTTCGAGCGGCACGCCCTGGGCGCGCTCCTCGATGATCTTGTTGACGTTGGGCTCGTAGCGGAAGGCAAAGCGACTGCCGGTGGCATCACGGTAGGTGTGCCAGCACACGGCCAGCAGGCGGTCGATGGCCTGGCTGGGCTCATTGCCCACCTCATCGGGCCGCAGCACGGCCAGCGTCAGGTCGCGCCGGTCCATGACAAAGTTGTCGGCCATGGCCAGACTGTCGAGCAGCAAGGCGCTGGCCACGCGTTGGTGGATATCGGTGTCGTACTCTGCGTCCAGCTCACGCGCGTGGCCCAGCACATCGGCGTCCACCGCAGCCTTAAAGTTGTCGCGGTTGATGCGGTTTAGCAGGTCGGCCTGGATACTCTCCTGACTCCAGTCCAGCTCGCCGGCCGAGATGAGCTCCGGATCCTTTTCGTTCTCCCAGACGTCGCGTAGGATCCGCGCGAACAGGCGCAGCACGCCCCGCGACTGGTTAAAGTCTTGGATGGCGCTGAGGCGCTTCTGGGCTGTGTCGATCAGGCGCGGATGAAAGGGATAGCAGGCGAGCAAACGCTCGGCATAGGCCTGAGTGCTCGCCTCGGATGACAGCGCGTCGGGCATAGCGGACACAACGCGCTGATATGCCTGGTGATAGTCCGCTGACGCCTGGTGAGCCGCAGCCGGGTCTATCTCAGCAAACAGGCGACGCGTGATGACCTGGGCCGACTCATCGCCGATGGGATCAAAGTCACTGACCTGCCGTGACAGCACGCTATCGAGCTTGGTGGCCGCGTCGATCAGGGCCCCGCCCAGTTTCCTGGCTTCATCCTCATAGGCCGCCTGGTTGGCCGGGTCGGTGATGACCAGCACGGCCTGCTTCCTGGCACTGAGCTCGGTCACCAGCATGTTGACAAAGCTGATCACCTGGCGCTTCTCGAGCTCGGGCAGGTTGGCCATGTAGACCACCAGCTCATCGATCAGTATCAGCGTGGGCGCTTGAGGCATGATTGCCTGCAGGGTACCCGCGTCGGGCATGTTATCTGCCTTGTCCATATCACCCAGGCGCTCCAGCGCAGGCACGCCGCCGAGCTGGTAGGCGAGCTCTCCCCACAGACTGTGCGTCACCGCATCACGATGGCGAACCGCGATGGTGCGCCCCCAACGGCTGGCATCGATGCCTGCCACAGCCACGTGCTCGGGCCTGCCCGCGGCAGGCAGCAACTCTGTGCCCATCGTAGCGTGGTTCACGTTGTGCGCCAGATGCCACAGGGCGATGAGGGCGTGAGTTTTGCCTCCCCCGAAGCCGGTGCTCAAGCGCAGCGACACACCCCTCTCGTTTGCTGAGCCCAGATGGCTGAACACCCTCATGACAATGCCTTTGAGCGCTCGTGCCGGGTGCGTGTTGCGAAAGAAGGTGACCGGATCGAGATAGACGCCTGGCGCCTCTGCGCTGATCACATGGCCAAAGCTCGCCGCGAAGATGGCATCAGCCAGCTCACCCTGGAGCACTTCGGGGCGCGGGATGCAGGTTTGGCGGATTGAGAGCATCATTGCCGTCCTTCGAGCGTGCATCACGTCAGCATGGTGATGCCATTCTACCATGGAGAGCATCGACGACAAGTCGTTGAGCCATCGCTAGAGCCCAAGAGCCCTATGGCACAGATGATCTCGGCAGGCCACCCACGGTGAGTTGAGATCCTTCGTTGTAGCCATGGTGACAGGTTGGTGAGAGGCGCGCTCGAAGTGGCCTTGCACCTTCACGGCCTACTCCCAGCCATCAAGGGCACAAGAGTGCAAGGGTGCACGCGCTATGGTACGCCCGACCTGCACCCTTGAACCGGCATCATCGCAGCCGCCGGCAGCCGCGCCGCAGCCAGCGGTTGAGCGGGTGCTCATCGTGCCGGCTGCTTTGCGAGCTCTCGTACACCAGACCATGGCACAACCGACAGCGAACGTGTAGCGCCCAGTAAGGCCTATAGAGCTTGGTGACCCGCCGGCGATATCGCGCGCTTCTCGGACGCCAAGCACCTGGTGGGCTATGCCGGGCTGGGCGCCCGCGTGCACGACTCGGGCCGTACCCACCACGGCGGGCGCATCACCAAGGCAGGCCGCAAGGACATCCGCTGGACCATGGTCGAGGCCGCTCGCCATGCCGCGCGTACGCACGCCTACTGGAAGGGCCAGTTCGCGCGCCTGGAGCCGCGGCTGGGCAAACCCAAGGCCTATGTCGCCATCGCGCGGCGCATGCTGGTCGCTGTCTGGCATATCCTGAGCGAGGAGACAGCCGCCCGCCACGCTGACGCGCAACAGGTGGCCTGCGCCTTCTTCGCCCATGCCTATCGCCTGGGCGTGCGCAACCTGCCTGGCGGTCTCAGCGCCCTGGCCTACACGCGCCAACAGCTGGACCGGCTGGGGCTGGGCGCCGAGCTGACCAGTCTCCCCTGGGGGAGCAAGCACTACAAGCTACCACCATCGAGCCTGCCCAGGTAGGCGGGCAGGCGTGGGGAGAGATTCTAGCTGATGATAGGTCATCACGCCCAAAGCAGTATCGGCCTGCGCGGAACTTGCCAGCGGCGGGTTGTGGCCAAGCGGCTTAGCCGCCTTACGCACCTGGCACTTGCGTCGTGCAGCCTTCTGCCCCGATCAGGCTGACTGCATGCGCACAAAACGCAAGTCTTCGCGATTGGCCCAACCTAATGTGTCGAATGCACTCCCAACCATCTGGCAATTCGCCAACCGAACCAAGCACCAGCCACTGCAAACCCTATTATGTACGTTGCTAGCCCTAGGTCCAGGTCCAGGGGCATTCCCTCCCCGTTGACTAGTCCGAGCACCAGCCACAGCACCAGAGACGACACAGCGTACAAGACAGCACATAGGCCAACGGCCAAACAGGGCGCGAGTCTCCTTCGCATTGCCCAAGAGCGAATACACAGGGCGGCGAGACTGCCAACAACGATTCCGACGGGCGAATTGCCCAGGCAGAGGAGTGCGACTGCTAACGCAACTGCCAAAGGTAGGGGCATGCCGTCTTGCATGTCCGCCCCGTCAACGACAAGACTCACTAGAATCAGCAAGACAATCGCGAGTATGCTGCCAATCAGAATGGCCACACCAGCCATTGCCGCTCCGTGGCGGACGGTCTGCCAAGCACTGGGCGTGCCACCCGGCTTGGCAGAATCGTTCTGCTGCAAGATCGACATCAGTCTCCTGCCACGTTCAACGCGATCCAGTTGGCCAGATCCTTGTTTGAGCCAATCTGCCCAGTCGTTACCATGTTTCCCAGTCGCCAGCCTCGTACACTGAGACGCAAGTCCTCCATGCTGTTTCCTTGGCGCGTCTGCACCGCACCATGCACTTCAGGATTGAGGATGAAGGCTAGATTGGCCTCTCTTGCCTCAATGGCGCCCCATCCGTCTGCCATAACCGCAATCTTGAACGCGAGAACATCGTATTGGGTGGGCCCCGGAAATATCTGGAAGGCTACCGACGGAAGTGTATCAGCAAATAACTCGTGCCCCACAATGGGGTATGTCCACCGCCCTGTGCGTCCCATGTCCACTGCGGTCAGGAAGTGCCCCGTCTGTTTGCTATAGGGCGTCTCGAAGCCCCATTGCTCTGCATACAAGTGGTCATCCTGGAACTCGGGTGCAAAGCCCGCGTCTCCCATGACCCCGCCTGAGCCTGTGAAGTGCGTTCGTGATGCCAAGCCGACCAGTGTATCAACCCGAGGCGACAAGCTAAACGGCTTCTGCCCGGTGGATGCGGTGCTGCGCAGTATCTCGTTCAACCGTCCGCTGGCGCTGTCACCTCCAACCTGTGCAAAGGCAATGACCTGTCGCAGGCCCGAACCGGCGATGCTCCAGGCAAAGATGCTTCCTGTGCCTGGGTGCACTCGGAGGTGTCCACCTACGTCTACGGGAACTGCGTGCCCCGTGGGGTCATTGTACTTGACAGGATTGTTCAATCCGTACGCATAGCGGTTCAGGCTCTGCGGATTGCCCGGCTCGGGCACGATCGTATCCGCCTGCATGAACCGCGCCAGCGCCGGGTCGTACCACCTGGCGTTATAGTAGTACAAGCCCTCAACACCCGCCAACCCGCTCTCGTGATACTGACCGGTGTAGCGCTTGTCCGTCAGGTCGCTCTGCGCCCCGCCGCGGTTGGCGCCATAGGGGTAATAGTACTGCTGGGCTTGCACGGAGCCTGAGGTGTCCACGATGGCGCTGGTGGAGCCCAGATGGTCGCCCAGCACGTAGAACACGCCGTTGCCGCTGCCATAGCTGCTGCGCCGCATGACCGCACCGCCATAGTAGCTGGTGGCGGCCCCGCCGGTGTACTCGAACAGACCAGCGATGTAGACCGTCGTCGCACCGTTCACCGTGGCCAACACGCGGTTGCCGTCGGCATCGTACAGGAAGATGGCGCTGGTGCTGGGGCCAGAGACGCCGATCAGCCGGTTCCCGCGGTCGTAGCTGAGGGTGTAGCTCGAACCACCCACGGTGCGCCCCGTCATGTTACCGTTGGCATCATAGCTGTAGCTGTCGCTGCCGCGGGCCGTGGCGGCGTGAGGCTGCGACCCGCCGTAGGTGTAGCTGGTGCCGTCATAGCTGGTCAGGTTGCCGAGGGCGTTGTAGACGTAGGTGTGGTCGTACTGTCCTGTGCCCGCGGCATCGGTCTCGGCAGTGAGCAAACGATTCAGGTCATCATAGGTGAAGGTCTGCACCTGGCCACTGTTCACCGTGTCGGTGATCTCGAGCACGTTCCCGGCGTCGTCATAGTCATAGGCTAGCTCCTGTAGCGTGCTGGCCGCCTCCGAGGTGAGCGCGGCCAGACGCATAGAGCCGGTCTCATAGTCGTAAGTGCGGCCGATGCTGTTGGCGCCCGTGCCCAGCTCTTGATAGGCGATCTGAGCCGAGCGCCCTGCTCTAGCCAAGGGCGCAGTGCTGCTGGTCAGCGCCCCACGCCGTCGCAGCCTCCGCCTGGTCTAGCGCGGCGCCTTACAGCCAGGAGCACCGTGTGCACCTACACCCTTGCCTTGCCTCATCAGCGCAGTGCCCGCCGCCAAACCCCGAGCCTGGCGGTCAATGAGGAACCCCTGCACGTCTCTCTCGAGTGCAGCATCTTGAATCCGCAGCGTGCTGTGGGCCAATATAGCGCAACGACCTCCTCTACGGCCGCCACAGAGTGAGGTCTTTTGCAGTCAGCTATGCTTTTCTGCTCTCCAGTAGGGCGGGAGGGATTCGAACCCTCATGGGAATCACCCCAGCGGATTTTAAGTCCGCAGCGTCTGCCCTTTCGCCACCGCCCCCAAGTTCACAGGCGCCCTGAGCATATGACCGGGCGCCTGCATCGTCAATCTATGCCGCTCTGCCGCCTACCGCCGCGCCAACGCCACAATCCAGCCCACCACGAACATGACAGCCAGTGCCAGCAGCAGCCCCGTCCACCACAGGTTCGCTGGCAGATTCCTGCCATAGCCCGGCGTGCGCAGCGGCCTGTAGTTCAGCCCTGGACCATCGGGCCCGCCCGCATCGGCCTCGTCGCCCGCCGCGATCTTGCCGCCCTTGCCCTTAGCCGCGCTGATCTCTCCGCTCTCATCGATCCGCTGAAAGGTCAGCTCGTACGCCTGCGGCCGGATCACATCCCGATACTCGGGCGCCCCCTGCAAGAACTGCTCGGTCTTGTAGGCGCTGATCTCAAAGCGCACCTGGGTGCCCTCGGGCACATAGATCCACTCCTCGGCATCCTTCAGGTCGCCCGAGGCATACGCGCCCGGGATCTCGCGCTCATACTGCCCGCTCTCATAGTCGAGGCCCACGTGCCGCCCCTGCGCGTCATAGGCGTGCAGGTCGATATCGGGCAGCGGCAGGTCGGGCCCGGTCAGGCTGGTCACGTGCCCCGATGCCTCGGTCACCGGCGGATTCGGCGGCGCGGCGTTCTGTGGCACGGCAGGCGGCCCGGCCGGCGCGGCCACGGCGCCCACCAACGCCGGCGGATCCCACTTTGCCACTCTGACCCTGGCGCTGTAGCCCGCGGCGGTGCTCTCACTGATGAGCTGAAACTCGATTTTGTGCGCCGGCGCCCGCAGCGTCGTGGGCGCGTCGGCATCGCCGGCGCCGCGCAACGTGGGCCTAAAGTAGCTGCGATTGCCAGGCCCGGTGCCGCTGGTCGTGCCCTTGGCCGGCGTGATGGCGTTGACCACGTGGTGCTTGTTGCCCCCGTCCCACGTTACCTGATAGAGCACCACGCCGCTCTCGGGCGCGCCATAGGCCGCGCCGCTGTCGCGCGCCTCTAGCACAAAGTAACGATTGGGGTCGTTCGATAGTGGATCGTCGATGCGCAACACCGAGCCGCCGGCCTGCTGGTTCTCCACCGCCGTGAGTGCGTATTCCTCGTCCAGCTCGCCATCCAGATAGGTCAGCCACTCGGCGCTCTCTTTGCTGAACCCCGACATGTGCACAGGCGCCGACGCCGCCGGATCGCCCCACCAGTTGCCGGCGCCCATCAGCCCCCAGTTGCTGATGTTGCCATACTGGCCCCACGGCTCGCTGTAGTTGTAGCGGTCAGAGACGCGGTTGAACTTGTTCCACAGCACGTGCTTGCTGAATAGGCTGTGCCCCACCTCGTGCGCCCACAGCCCCAGACCGTCGTTCTCAGCCACCATCACCAGGCTGCTGACGTAGAGGTGCGACTTGTTGCCCTCGGGCCCCACCTCGAGGTCGTACCACCTGCCGTTCTGCGGCCAGCAGCACAGCGTCGACAGTTTCCCATTGGCTGCATCGGCCTGTTCAGACGAGCCGCTGTACACCACAATGGCGCGGGACAGGTTGATCTCTTCGCGGGGCGCGCCGCCCTCGAACGCCTTCTTGAGGGCATCCTGCGCCAGGTCGCACTCTTTGTTGGCATAGTCGGCGATGCTCGGCCCCACGCGGTAGCCGTCATCGTTGCCGGCCTTGCCGTCGGCGTCGAGGAAGGTATAGCCCAGCACTACCCGACCGTAGGCGTTCTGCCCATAGTAGCTGTTCACATCCTGGGCGATCTTTTGCGCATCACCGATGGTCTTGGCGTTGGGGGCGTCATCGGTGCCCGCCAACAGCACCAGCGTGTCGCCGATATCGCAGATGCTGTTGCGCTCCGCGGCCATCCACAGCGCCGCCGCGATGTCCTCCTCGTCGCCGCTGGCCGTGTCGTCACGGGCAATGAACACGTAGGACCCGCAGGTCCACATGATCAAACCTGCCGCCGCCTCGGCGCAAACCTGGTCCTCGGGCTCGATCACGTCGTCCACGCTGACCTCGCTCTCGCCAAACACCTCTGCCAGCGCCTGGCTGATCAATCCCACCAGCTGTTTCATGATAAAGCCCAGCAGTCCGCCCGGCTCGCAGATCTGGTCGCCCACGCGCATGACGATGCCCTCGCGCCCCTGATAGGACGAGTGCGGCAGACCGTTCTCGAGCATCGTATCGATAAAGTCGCGGCTGCCCTGCTCGCCCATGGGCAATACGCGCAGCCACTGGATCGTATCTTCGTCATAGCTGCCGCCGTTGGTGGCGGTGTACATCGGCTTGTTGAAATAGCGCACCGCGCTCTCGGGCGGCCAGAGCATCAGCATCGTCTCTTCGGCCCAGGTAGAGGCGCGCAAGGGCTTGCGCTCGACCTGGGTGGGCCACCCCAACGCTTCGGCGGCGTCGCGGGCCACGCGCTCCTCCAGCGATGCGGCCGACGCGTCCTCGCCCACAGGGCCCTGGGCGGCGCCCACCCCAGAGAGCATGCTCAGCGCCATCGCCAGGGCCAGCAGGGCGCCACAGCCGCGCCACAGCCTCGGTGCCTGCCTCATGCCGCACCTCCCCGCGCCATGGCGCGCAACGCCCGGCCATGCCGCGTCATGCGCCTGATCCACAACATCAACGTGCCCAGCGCGCCCAACCCCACCAGCAGGTAGCCCCACCAGGGCGTAGCACTCTGTGGCAACGCATGCACCGCGTAGGCCGCGCTGAACCACAGCAGCGCCCACAGCAGCATGCGGAAGGTGATGCCCAAGCAGCCCGGCCGCCGGCGAGCCAGCGCGAGGTTGGGCGGCACTGCCGGCTGGGCCGCGTAACCCACCGCGGCGGCCCGGCTCACACCTCGCCCTGCATAGGGCGGTGGCCCCGATGTCGGCTGCGGCGCGGCCGGCGGCGGTGTCGGCGGGCCAGCAGAGATAGACGCGACGACGGGCTGCGCCACTGCCACGCGGATTACGCCGGCGCGGCCCTCGGGCGCTGCGGGCTGCCAGGCGACGCCATCCCACACGTGCCACTGGCCGGTCTGCTCTTGCACCATCCAGGTGCGGCCGTGGGCGTCAACGACGCGCAGCGCGCCCAGTTGGGCGCGGTATTCCTCCTCGGCGATCTGCCCGCTACGGCGCAGTTTCTCGAGTCGCACAAAGTTCTGCTCGGCCAGGTCAAAGTCCATCGCGCTCCTCCACTGGGCTGAATGGGTGCATACCGCGGCCGGTGTGTCCAAAGAGGCCAGGCCGCTCAGAGCTAGGGAAAGATGGACCGTTCAGGCAGCTCGGCCGGCGCATAGGGGGCCTGTAGCACGGCGGCGAGTGGCGAGCCTTCACGGGCAAAGAGCGAGGCCGTGTCATCCTCATACACCAGCACCCACCCTGGCTTGAGGCGCATCAGGCTGTCTGCAGGGCGGCCCACACTGGTCAACACCAGCTCGGCCGCCGGATCGTCCACTGGCGCGTCCCAGCCCCTGGCGCCATAGTGCCAGGCCATGCTCTGCTGATAGGTCAGCTCGTCGTAGACCGTCTCACGACGGCCATCCATGCTGACCTTGACTCGGGGCCCCAGATGCCAGATGACGTACTCGCCCCAGCCATAGGGGGTGACCATGTTGGCCCGCTCGATGCGTTCGCCCAGGAGCGCGACGGCGCGCACCGGATAGTCGGCGCTGGCAAAGTAGAGGTTGCCCATCACGGACAAGAGGCTATAGCCCAGCGCCACGGCAGCCAGGGCCAGCGACGCGCCGGCGAGGATGCGGCGTTGGCGCGACGGCGTCGGCGCGGCGGCGCGCGGCCGATCCAGCCGGGCCGATAGCATCGCCTGCAGCGAGGGGCCCGCAAACACCGTCACGGCCAGGCCCAGCAGGGGCACATGCCGCTTCGCACCCAGCCCAGCCACCAGCAGCGCCAACAGCGCCGCCGATTGCGCCCAGGTGGGCCGTTGCCGCCCCCGCAGATAGACCAGCGCCAGTACGAGCAGCAGCAGCACATAGGCCACGCCACCGTATGAGTTGAGGGCAGCCGGCTGCCAGTCTTGAATCTCGGCGCGCGGGCCGGTGGCCGTGCGCAGCAGAAAGCCGGGCAGCTCCCAGCCGTAGGGGTTGATGAGCGTGGCCAGCAGCGCCGCCACGACCACACCCAGCTCGAGCGGGGCCAGCAGTTCGCGCCAGGGCCGCAGGCTACGCAGCCGAATGAGCCGTTGCAGCACACGGCCGCCATACCAGGCCAGCAGCACTCCCGCGCCCGCCAGCACACCGCCGTGCAGGTTCACCCACGCCATCATCATGGGCACGCAGGCCCACAGCCAGCGCCGTCGCCCCCCTTCGTAGGCGCGCAGTGTCAGCAGCAGCGCGGTCATCAGGCCCACTGTGTAAAGCTGTGGTCGCACCTGACGTAGTTGAGGCAGCGCCGTGACCACGCCCAGAGCCGTCACCAGCACGGGCCCCAGCAGGCCGCCACCATAGCGCTGCGCCCGCCAGTAGATGGTCCCCAGGGCCGCAAAACCCACCAGCGTCTTGAGCGCCGACAGGCCCCACACGCCCAGGGCGCCATAGGCCACCGCAAATGAGGCCTCGGCCAGCCACTCGTGGTTGACCCAGGCGCCGGGCACCGTGGTGTAGGCATAGGGATCATTGCGCACGGGGCCGCCGTGGGCCAGGGTGTCTTGCCCGAAGCGCAGGTGGCCCCACAGGTCGGGGTCGGCCACGGTGACCGACAGCGCCATGAACAGCACGGCGCCCACCAGCACCAGCAGCGGCCATTCGGCCCGACGCGGCGGGTACGCAGAGGGGACCATCGCAAATATCTCCCGGGTGCAGAGTGGCGGCATTCTGCCGTATCCGAGCCGGTGTGTCAATCGGCGGTAAAAGGGGACTGACATCGCCGGCGTGGCGCTCGAGACGCCACAGCTCGCCGGGCCAGAGAGCAGCGGGCGTCGAGCGCGACAGGACGCGAGCGCGCGAGTTGCGCCCGCAGAGGCTAGGCGCACACCCGCATGGCAATGGCCGCATACACCGCCGCGGCCGATGCCAGGTCGCTGATGCGCACCTGATCCTCGACTGTGTGAGCGTAGCGCTCTTCGCCTGGCCCGAACCCGACCGTGGGGATGCCGGCCACGCCGGCCGTGTAGACGCCGTCGGTGCTGAATTCCCAGCGGGTGAGCCGTGGGGGCAGCCCCATCTCTGAGATCACCGCCGCGGTGGCCTGCCGCACCAGCGGCGAGTCCTCGGGCGTGGTCCACGCCGGAAAGACCTCGGGCTGCTGACACTGCCAGCCGGTGTAGCTGGTGAGATGGTAGCGCGGCACGTGCACCTCGGCCTTGATGGCCTCGCGCGAGAGCACTCGCCGCACCTCTGACAGCGCGGTCGCCTCGGTTTCACCGATGGTCAGCCGGCGGTCGATATAGACCATGCAATAGTCGGGCACCACATTGCGGCTGCCCGCCTCTGAGGCGATGGCCGTCACGGCCAGGCTGCCCTTGCCCAGGAAGGAATCGTTGTTGAGCTGCGGCGCCTGCAGTTGCAGCGCAAACACCAGCCGGGTGGCCTCATAGATGGCGTTGACGCCGCGCTCGGGGGCGCTGGCATGGCACGAGCGGCCGCGCACATCCACCTGCAGCTCGATGCGCCCGCGCTGCCCGCGGGCCAGTTGCAGGTTGGTGGCCTCGCCGATGACCACGGCCGCCGGCCGAATGCCCTCTACCTCTACAATATGGCGCACCGCCAGGCCCTCGCAGGGCTCCTCTTGCACCACCGCCACCAGATACACCGGCCGCTTGAGCCGTTCGCGCTGGGCGGCGATGCGTGGCCCAGCGCACACCATGGCCGCCAGCGCGCCTTTCATGTCGCTGGCGCCGCGGCCGTGCAGCACGCCATCGACAATCTCGCCGCCAAAGGGGTCCCGCTTCCAGGCCTTGAGGTCGCCGGCCCCCACCGTGTCCATGTGCCCGTCGAACATCAAGCCCGGGGCGCCCTCAGGGCCGATGCGCCCGATGACGTTGCCCATGCGGTCGACGCGCACCTCTTCCCAACCGTTGGCCTGCATGGCGTCAACCAGCAGCGTGGCCACGGCGTCCTCTTGCCCCGACGGGCTTGGCGTGCGCACCAGCCCCTGGGCCAGGGCCGTCAGCTCGATGATGTCGATCTGCCGCTCAAAGGATAGCATGACGCGACCTTACCTCTCAATAGGCGCCCCTGCCAAACAGCGCCACGGGGATGGTCTTGAGCATGATGCGCAAGTCGAGCAGGGGCGACCAGTTCTCAATGTAGTAGATGTCGAGCAGCACCATTTCGTCAAAGCCCACGTCGCTGCGCCCCGACACCTGCCACATGCCGCTGATGCCAGGGGCCACCTCGAGGCGCCGCAGGTGCCACGGCTCATACTGGGCCACCTCAGCGGGGATGGCCGGCCGCGGCCCGATCAGGCTCATCTCGCCGCGCAACACGTTCCAGAGCTGCGGCAGCTCATCGAGGCTGGTGCGCCGTAGAAACTTGCCCACGCGTGTGCGGCGCGGGTCGTCTCTGATCTTGAACAGGGGGCCGTCGGCCTCGTTGCGGTCGCGCAGGGCCTCGAGCTGCGCCTCGGCATTCTGCACCATGGTGCGGAACTTGAAGCAGGTAAAGGTCTTGCCGCCGCGGCCCACGCGCTGCTGTCGAAAGATGGCCGGGCCGGGCGAGTCGAGGCGCACCGCGATGGCCAGCGTGGCCATCAGCGGCGAGAGCAGCGTCAGCGCCGTCAGCGCGCCCACCAGGTCGATGGCGCGCTTGACCACCCGCTCCCAGGCGGCCAGGCGCGGCTCGGTCACGCCGATCAAGGGGATGCCGTCCAGGTTCTCGATCACCATCTGCGACAGCGAGAGCTGGAACAGGTCTGGCACGATGCGCACGCGCACGTTCTCGCGCTCGCAGGCCCGCACCACCTCGAGGATGCGCCGATGCGCCTGCCAGGGCAACGCCACCACCACCTCGTCGACCCGGTGCTCGACAATGAGCCTGGGCAGCTCGGTGAGGGCGCCCAGGGCCTTGAAGCGGCCGATATCGGTGCTGGCGCGTTCAGGGTCGTCGTCGACAAAGCCCACCACCACCCTGCCCAGCTCGGGCCGGGCGATGCACGACCGCATCACGCTCTGGCCGATCTCGCCAGCGCCGGCGATCAACATGCGCAACACGCCGCGCCCCTGGCGGTGGAGATGGTTCATCACGCTGCGTTCGACGATGCGCGCTGTGCCCAGCAGCAGCAGCGCAAAGATGCCGGTGTAGCCAAAGATCAGCCGCGAGTAAAAGCCGGGGGTCGACAGAAACACCGCCACGATCATGGCGGCGATGCCCAGCAGAACAGAGCGCAGCACGATCACGCCCTCATCCCAGATGCCGTGGCCGCGAGTGTCGCCGTAGGCGCCCTCGACCCAGAGCATCAGCATGAGCATGGCCGTCAGCGCCACCATGCTGGGGATATAGACACGCAGCGCCACAAAGTAGGTGGGCTCGAGCTGCCGCAGCCACTGCCAGTGGTAGCGCGCCAGATAGGCCAGCACAAAGGCCGCCATGATCAGGACGGCATCGGTGATCGGCTTGAGCCAGCGCCACGCCCTGAATGCAGGCGATTCAACAGCAGTGCTCATACGCCCAGCACCTCGTGATAGACCAGCGAAACGTCGCGCGCGGTCCGCTCCCACGTAAAGGCGCGTGCGCGCTTGAGGCCGTCGGCGCGCACCGTGGCCCGGTAGGCGTCATCGGTGAGCAGGCGCGCCAGCACGTCGGCCCACGCTGTGGCATCGTACGGATCGACCATCGGCGCAGCGCTGCCCACCACCTCGGGCAACGATGACACGTTCGACACCGCCACGGGCGTTCCGCACGCCATGGCCTCGAGCGGCGGCAGCCCAAAGCCCTCGTAGAGCGAGGGGTAGACCAGCGCCTCGGCGGCATTGTACCACAGAGGCAGCTCGACGGCCGAGACATAGCCCACAAAGTGCACCTGCTCGCCCAGGCCCAGGCGTTCGACGGCTGCAAACACCTGTTCATAGTGCCAGCCCTTGCCGCCCGCTATCACCAGATGGTGCGGCAGCCCCTCGCGGCGCAGCAACAGCGCATAGGCTTCGAGCAGCGTCACCAGGTTCTTGCGCGGTTCAATGGTCCCCAAAAAGAGCACAAAGCGGTCGGGCAACCCGTGGCGATGGCGCAGCGCAGCCAACCGTCCCTGATCAGCGATGGGCGCCAGGCCGGCATCGACCCCGGGATAGACCACCCGCACTCTGCTGGGGTCCACGTTGTACAATGCCACCAGGTCGTCTTTGGTGGCCTGCGAGTCGGCGGTGATGGCCGCCGCGCGCCGCACGGTGTAGGGCGTCAACCGTTGTTGATAGAGCCGTCGCGCGCGCGTGAACAGCTCAGGGTAGCGCACAAAGCTCAGATCGTGCACAGTGACCACAGTGGGACAATGCGCCACGGCGCGGGCCAGCGCTGGCCCCACATTCACCGGCGCATGAACCAACGCGGCCCGCAAGTTGCGGATGCGCCAGGGCTGGGCCAGTTGCTCCCATAGGATGCGCCGCCAGGGGCTGCCCGTGGCCCAGCGGCTGGTCTCAACGCTCCAGCCCGGATAGCGCAGGCGCTCATGCTCGACAAAGGCGGCATAGCGCAGCGTGGGGTCGACCAGTGGCAGGTTCGCCAGCAGCCCGTGGATAAAGCGGCTCACACCGGCAGCGCGATAGGACGCGTCGTCGGAGAGCAGGTGGGCATTCAACGCCACCAGCGGCAGCGCAGGGTCGTCTGGATAGGCAGGCATCGCCATAGCGCGGCCATTCTAGCAGAGGGCAGCGGGCCAGGCAATTGTGTTGAGGGCGTGCATGGCACGCCCTCAACGCGGCCAGCGCTGTGCGTCGCGCTCAGAGGTAGACCAGCCGGCCCTCGACGCCGCCGTCGAGCCCCTGGTGCGCGCGCAGGTGCTCGAGCAGCACGTCGCGCATCGAGGTCGACACCACTTTGTGCGGCCCAGAGGCCTGCAGTTCCTCGAGCGGCACCCCCACAAAAGCCTCGGCATTCTGCTCGTGGTAGGCCGTCAGGCCCAGGGTGTAGGTGGCGTCATCTGCCACGGGCGCGCCGCGGGCCCATAGCTCTTGAAGGCGCCGCTCGCTATCGCGGTACACGGCCTTGACGCCGCGGTTGACCTGATAGCACTCGCCCTCGCCGTCGCGGTTCTCGGGCCGCATGATGTGGCCAAAGATCCTCTTGAGCTGCGCCCCCGAAACGGTAAAGCGGGTCACGCTCTCATCAAAGGGAAAGCAGGCCACCAGCTCGCCCAGCGTCACCAGGGGGCCGAGCTGCTTGAAGCGGATGGCGCCGCTGCCCTGCAGCATCACGTCGGTGTGGGTGCCAGCAGCCATGGCGTCGGCCACCACGTTGCCCAAGGGCGTCTCGATCTCACGCCTGGGGTGCTCTAGCACTCGGGCAAAGCGGGTGACCACCGAGTTGTACTTGCGGTCGACGACCTGTTTGAACGAAGCGATGAACTCGTCCAGGTGAGGGTCGGGCACGGCGATCTGGGTGTCGATGGGCACCAGTTGCCAGCGATAGTCGGCGATGCGGTTGGTCTCCTCATCGACGATCAGGTCAAAGCGGCCGATCTGGTCGGTGCCCACACCGGCCTGCGCGATGATGACATCGTTGACCACGGTGGGCTGATCGAGCACCGTGTGCGAGTGGCCGCCGATGATCAAGTCGACGCCCCACTCGGGTCGCAGCAGGCTGGCCAGCTCGATGTCTGACTCGTAGCCGATGTGCGTCAGCAGCACCGTGAGGTCGATGTCATCGTGCTTGAAGGCGTTGGTGATGTGCCCTACCTCGGCGGCGGCGTCTTCGAGGGAGATGAACGAGGCGATCTGCTGGTCGGTTGCGATGCCCGACATGACCTTTTCGGTGATGATGCCGATAAACAGGATCTCGATGCCATCCTTCTTGATGATGTGGTAGGGCTGCATCATGCGCTTGTTGTACTTTTTGATGTACAGGTTGGCGTTGACGATGGGAAAGTTCGCCACGCGCTCTAGAAAGAGCATGTGTGGCAGCCCATAGTCGAACTCGTGGTTGCCCAACGTCACCACGTCGGGCGCAAGATAGTTCATGATCTCGATGGTCGAGACGCCGCGGTACTCGCTGTCGATGATCGAGCCCTGCAGCATGTCGCCGGCGATGACATAGAGCACATTGCGCTCGGCCTCGCGCACGGCGTTAATGTAGCCTGAAAGCAGCGACAGGCCGCCCACCAGATGGGTGTCACCGCTGCGTATTTCGGCCAGAAAGTCGCCGTGCATATCATTAGAGTGAAGGATGGTGAGGGGAATGGGCTTCATCGTGCACACCTCTACACAGGCATTACCGACCAGATGGCCGAAATTGTACGCGCAACGGCTCCATTTGACCAGTGTGAAGGTCGTACCGCGCCTTGTCGACCGCGGGTCGGCCGCGCTATACTGCCGTCAATCCCACACCGAGAGGAGCAGCCCATGCTCAAGTACAGGCTGACCCATCCCGACATCCTGTCTGCATTGGCCGGCGCCGGGCACGGCTCGCAGGTGCTCATCGCCGACGGCAACTATCCGTTCAGCACCGGCTCGAACCCCGACGCCGACTGCGTCTACCTCAACCTGACGCGTGGCTATGCGCCGGTGGACGAGGTGTTGGCCGTGTTGGCCGACGCGATCGTCATCGAGGCAGCGCAGGTGATGATGCCAGCGCAGGGCCCCGAGCCGGCCATCTTTGGCGCCTTTAGGCGGGTGCTCGGGCCCGACATCCCCCTGCGCAAGCTGGAGCGGTTTGCGTTCTACGAGGCTGCGCGTGGCGAGGACGTGGCGCTGGTCATCGCCACCGGCGAGCAGCGCGTGTACGCTAACATCCTGTTGACCATCGGCGTGGTGCCCGAGGGCTGACAGGCGCTGGGCGCGCCGGTAGTCCCCTCTGACCGGCGTCGTGGCGCTGGCGGAACCAGGCTCCACCGGGGAGGCTCAAATGACCCACATTCTGGCGATCAACGGCAGCCCCAACAAGGGTGCCGGGCAAACCGGCCGCCTGCTGGGCGCGGTGTTGGCCGGCGCGCACGAGGCCGGCGCCAGCAGCGAGCTCGTCTATCCCGAAGAGATGGCCCTGCAGCCCTGCACCGGCGAGATGCACTGCTGGTTCCGTCAGCCGGGACGCTGCTACATCGAGGATGATATGCAGGCACTCTACCCGCGGCTGTGGGCGGCCGACACGCTGCTGCTGGCCGCCCCGGTGTACGCGCCCCTGCCCGGCCGCATGCAAGACCTGCTCAACCGCCTGGTGCCCCAGCTGACGCCCCGGCTGGAGTGGCGCAACGGGCGCACGCGGGCCCGCTTTCGCGATGGGGTGGCCATCCGGCGCGTGGCGCTGGTGGCCACTGGCGGCTGGTGGGAAGTGGAGAACATGGACGTGGTGCTGCACATCGCCCAAGAGCTGGCCGCCAACGCCAGCGTGCCCTTTGCCGGCGCGGCGCTGCGACCCCATGCCGACGTCATGCTCGACGCCACGAGCCGCGAGCTGACGCCCGCGGGCGAGCAGGTGCTGGCAGCCGCGCGGCAGGCCGGGCGCGAGCTCGTGGAGCTGGGCGCGATGCAGCCTCAGACGCTGGCCGCCATCAGCAGGGCGCTCATCGCCGAAAGAGAGCTGCGTCGCTGGTACACTCTCACCGTAGACCGCCTGGAGCGCCAATCCTAGACGCGCTCACGCCGCTGGACTGGCCCCCTGGCCAGGGAGACTTCTCGCCGGCTGGCCGAGCCATGCTGCAGGCGCACGTGCTATCATCGGCGCGTTCGTTGGGCCTTTGTAGTGAGAGAGGGAGACGACATGAAGATTCTGGTGACCTATGGGAGCAAGTACGGCAGCACCCGTGCCATCGCCGAGCGCATCGCTGACCTGTTGCGTGCTGGCGGCCATGATGTGGCCCTGACTGACGCCCGCCATGCCGGTGATCTCGCCGCCTATGACGGCGTGGTGTTGGGCAGCGGCATCTATGCCGGCAAGCTGCACGCCGATCTGGCCAAGCTGCTCGCTCAGCAGCACGCTTTGGCGGGGAAGAAGGTAGCGGCGTTCGCCGTGTCGATGTCGGCCGCCGAGGACACGCCCGAGCGTCGCGCTGAGGCCGACAGCTATGTCAAGCAGATCACGTCGCAGCTCGACTGCACCCATGCCACGGCCTTTGCTGGCGTGCACGACCCCAAGGCGCTGCCGCTCTTGGTGCGCTGGCTGCTCAAGGCCATGGGCACCAGGCCCGGCGACTTTCGCGACTGGGCCGCGATCGAGGCCTGGGCCGGCCAGGTCGCCTCGGCCTGGGCCTGATGGCCATGTCCTTGCGGCGCGCGCTGGCGACAGCGGCACTCCCTTTTTGGGACCGCCGCTATCGCCGCCTGCGCGCGCTCTGGCGCCTGGCCCTGTTTCTGCTGTCGCGCAGCCTGATGCTCATGGGTCTCGGGGCGCTGGCCACGCTGCTGCACCTGTGGGACGCCGCGCCAGCCCTCGTCAGCGTGTCGATCTCGGCGCTGGCCACACTGCTGCCCGCCTATCTGTGCGCCCGTTGGCTCGACCGCCGCTCGCATCGCGCCCTGGGCCTGCCGCCCTCGCGCATCAACTGGGCCGAGTTCGGCCTGGGGCTGGCGCTGGGGGCCGTCATGATGGCGCTGGCCGCGGGTGTAGGCCTGGCCTGCGGCTGGCTGCGCCCGAGCGCGGTGTGGGCGGGCTATGCCGGGCCGGCGAGCGCGGCGCTGCCGCTCGTCGTCTGGCTGCTGGTGGGCGTGCACGAAGAGGTGTGGGCCAGAGGCTACCTGCTCGCCAACCTCGCCGAAGGGCTCAACGTGCGTTGGCTGTCGCCGCGCTGGGCACTGCTGCTGGCCTGGGTGGGCACGTCGGCCTACTTTGGGCTCTTGCATGCCGACAACCCATCCGCCTCGTTGACCAGCACCCTGGCGATCGTGGCGGCCGGGCTGCTGCTGGGCCTGGGCGTGATCCTCACCGGGCGGCTGGGCCTGGCCGTCGGCGTGCACATCGCCTGGAACCTGTTCCAGGGGACCGTGTTCGGCCTGCCCGTCAGTGGCTATCGCCTATCGCCTTTCAGCCTGCTCAGGCTCGAGGCGGTCGGGCCGAGGCTGTGGACCGGCGGCGCCTTTGGCCCCGAGGCCGGCCTGTTGGGGGGGTTGGGGCTGCTGACGGGGCTGGCGGGCACGGTGCTCATCGCGCGCCGGCGTTGCGGGCGCCTCTCGCTGGCCACCACGTTGACCACGCCGTCGCTGCCCGAGGCCACCGGCGGTGACTGAGCCGTTGCCGCTGCCCATCGCCGACCTGATCGCCAAGCTGCTGCGGGCCTATGGCCCGCAACACTGGTGGCCGGGCGAGACGCGGCTAGAGATCATCGTGGGCGCGGTCTTGACGCAGAACACCAACTGGCGCAACGTGGCGCGGGCCATCGACGCCCTGCAGGCTGCGGGCCTGCTCGACTGGCCGGCGCTGCTGGCCGCCGACGACGACACCCTGCGCGAGTGCATCCGCCCATCGGGCTTTTACAACGTCAAGCTGGCGCGCCTGCGGGCGCTGCTGGGCTACCTGGCGCCCTGGGGCCTGGAGCACCGCCGCTTTGCCGCCCTACCGTTGGACGCGCTGCGGGCCGAGCTGCTCGACGTGCACGGCATCGGCCCCGAGACGGCCGACAGCATCCTGCTGTATGCCTTTGGGCGCGCCACCTTGGTCGTCGACGCCTACACCCGTCGCCTGCTCGTGCGCCTTGGCGCTGCTGAAGCTGAGCGTGCCAGCTATGCGGCGCTGCGCGCGCGCCTCATGGCCGCCCTGCCCCCCGAGGCCGCCCTCTACAATGAAGCTCATGCCCTCATCGTGCGGCACGCCAAAGAGCACTGCCGCGCCAGGCCGCGCTGCCCGGGCTGCCCATTGCAGATGCACTGTGCCTACGCCCACGAGCGCTGAGCGCAACCCGCCCCTCGCGCTGACGTATGGTGTGTGAGGTCAGCATCAGGAGGTTGGCAATGACCGAGCAACAGGCTGCGGCGGGCGAGCTGCCCCGCCGTGTGGTCGAATTCGAACTCAAGCGCCCCGAGGTCCAACTGCCCCACGTCGATCTGGAGCCGGCCCGCCGCGTGGCCGAGGACGCGCTCCTCACAGGCATCGGCATGGCGGTGCTGGCCGGCCGCGCCGTGGGGCGGGCCATCAAAGAGGCCAATGCCGCCGGCGCCGAGGCCGCGGAACATCCCGGGCCGCTGACGCGCGTCCTGCTCAGCCTGGTGCGGCCAGGCCCACAAGAGCGCCCAGCAGCCCAGGCCTTTGGGGTGCTGCCGCTGGCCAACTATGACAGCCTCGCGCCCGAGGCGATCGTCGACCTGCTGGGCGGCCTGAGCCGCGACGAGGTCGCACTGCTGTCGGCCTATGAGCGCGACCATCAGGCCCGTGACGCGGTCTTGGCCGCCCTGGCTGCGCGGCTGGCCTGACCGCGCGTGCGCGCCATCCTCTACACCGGCAAGGGCGGCGTCGGCAAGACCACGTTGGCCGCGGCCACAGCGCTCGGGTCGAGCGACGCCGGGCAACGCACGCTGGTCATCAGCACCGACATCGCTCACAGCCTGGCCGACGCCCTGGACGAGCCGCTGGGCAACGAGCCGCGCCCCGTGGGCAACGGCCGCTTGCAGGCCTGCGAGTTGGACACGGGCGAGGAGCTGGAGCGCTACTGGGGCACCATCAAGCGGCGCATCGCCGCGGCCCTGCAAGAGCGCGGGGTGCAGGCACCGGTAGCGGGCGAGCTGGCGGTGCTGCCGGGGCTGGACGAGATCCTGGCCCTGGTGCGCATCAAGCGCTATCTCGAATCTGCCGAGTACGACGTGCTGGTGATCGACAGCGCGCCCACCGGCGCCGCCATGCGCCTGCTGGGCGCGCCAGACCTGCAGCGCTGGTACACTCAGAACCTGCTGGGCCTGGGCAAGGGGCTGTCGCGACTGTTGCTGCCGGCCTTGCGCAGCATGGTCAACCTGCCCGTCACCGAGGGCGCCATTCAGGCGCAGCTCGAGGCGCTCTTTGAGCAGGTGGGCGCCCTGCGCGCCCTGCTCACTGATGCGGCCATCACCAGCGTGCGGCTGGTGTTGAACGCCGACCACATGTCGCTGCAAGAGACCCAGCGCGCCCACACCTACATGAGCCTCTTTGGCCTTTCGGTGGATGCGGTGCTGGTCAACCGCCTGCTGCCCGAAGCCGTCACCGACCCCTACTTTAGCCAGTGGAAGGCCGATCAGAGCCGCTATCTGGGCCTGATCCGTCAGACGTTCGAGCCGCTGCCGGTGATCCAAGTGCCGTTGCGGCGCCACGAGGTGGTGGGCGTGGCCGCGCTGCGAGAGCTGGCCGCCGAGCTGTTCGGCGAGGTGGACCCCGCCAGCCGCCTGTCAGACGTGCAGACGTTGCGCTTTTACGCCGAGGGCGAGCGCCAACTGCTCGCTCTGCGGGTGACCGGCGTGCCTGCCGGCGAGGTCGGCCTCGAAAAGCAGGGCAACCTGTTGCGCGTGAGGCTGGGCCAACTGCGGCGCTCGATCATCCTGCCCGACTATCTGGCCGGCTTGCAGCCCGCGTGGGCGCGCCTCGCCGATGGCGAGCTGCAGGTGGCCTTTGAAGAGCCGGCGGGGCTGCCAAGCTAGGCCGGCGGATCGCCCCAGTCGGGCACGGGGAGCGGCTCGCCGCCGCGCAACGCCGACTGGTGCGCGACGATGCCCGGCGCCATAAAGCGCGCCGCCTGCCAGACGTTGATGCGCGGCTGCCGCCCCTCAGCACAGGCGCTGACGAACTCGTGCACCAGGTAGGCGTGCGAGCCGCCATGTCCGCCCAGGTTGGCGGCCAGCCGCGACGGCAGTGGCTCGCGCACGGCGCTCACATCCACCGGTGTCACGCCCTGGCGGGTGGACCAGTGGCTGCCGCCCTCGTCCCACAAAAAGCTGCCCTCGGTGCCGAACAGCCGGAAACCTTCGCGGCCGGGGTGTCCCACCCGGCGCAGCTCGGTGTGGCGTACCACTGCGCCGTTGGCCAGGCGATACAGCGCCACCTCGTTGCCGAACACGTTGCCCCAGTAGGCATCGCGCAAGAACCAGTCCTCTGCGGGCCGTTCATAGCCCAGCGCCGAGACGCTCACCATGCGCGTCTGCATGATGTCCACCATGCTGGCCGTGGCATGGGTGGGATAGTGCATGGGGATGGCGCCACGCTTGTCGTCGCTCCACTGGCTGCCCCAGCGCGCCCGATCCACCTGGCGCAGGTTGCTGGCGGGGTTGTCGAGATCGTGCCAGTACTCGCACTCGCCGTAGGTGAAATGCCCAAAGGCGCCCTGCGCGGCGCGCTGTCGGCAATAGACCACCTCGGGGCGATAGCAGGTCGTCTCGCCGAGCATGTAGAGCTGGCCCGTCTGGCGCACGGTGTCCACCAGCGCGTCGAGCTGTTCGAGCAGCCGCTCGCCATCGGTTCCGTACACCGGCGGCACCGCTGAATAGACGTGCTTGCCCGCGCGCATCGCCTGCATGGCCTGCTCGACATGCAGCCACGGCTGCGTGATCAGCACCACCGCCTGGATGTCGGTGCGGCAGACCTCGTCGAGGGTGGCATAGCACTCGGCCACCTCGTAACGGCGCGCTGCTTCGGCCAGGCGCCGCTCGTCGAGGTCGCACAAGGCCAGCCGCTCCACCAGGGGGTGATCGCGATAGAGCCCCGCAAACTGGGCGCCAAACTGCCCCAGACCCACCAGACAGACCGAGATGCCCATGGCCACTCCCTTGTGCGCGAGATGGCCAGATACTAGCCGCACTGCCGCGGCACAGCAAGGCGCGGCGCCCGAGACGACACCCGGGGCGCCGCGCCTCACAGAGAGGGCTCGGGCCGGCCGGCGCCAGGCCGCAACCGCACCAGAGCCCGTGAACGCGCCCTGCCGCTCACATGACAGCCGCTCTCAGGCCGCCCGGTCCCTGCGGCCCAATAGACCGCGCAAGCCGCGCTTCTGCTTGGCCTCGGCCATGGTCGGGCTCACGCCTGCCAGACTGGCCCCACAGTTCTGACAATAACGGGTGCCTAACGGGTTGCTATGCGTGCACTTGGGGCAGTCCAGCAATCCGGTAAGAGAGAGATCCCTGCCCTCTTCGCCTTGCCGCTCCATCGTCGCTCTCCTCGCCTGGCCCGGTGCCCATCGTACGGGCCAGCTAGACATATTATAGCATATCCGTTGTCGCTTGGGGGCTCGGTCGGCGCGCCGCCCCACAACGCCCGCCCGAGGCGCCTCTGCCCTTGGCTTGCGCCGCGCCAGCCGCTACAATGCCGGCAATACCTCGAGGCGGTGCACATGACGCCCAGTAGCGGTGGCTCAGATCCGATGGTGCCGCAGCCCGCTGGCGCTCCGCGCGACCTGACGCGAGGGCGTGTGACGGGCCAGGTGTTACGGTTGGCGGCCTATACCGGCGGCGAGATCGGCCTGTTCGGCCTGATGCCGCTGATTCTGGCCTACTGGACGGGCAGGGTCAGCAGCCACGCCCTGGCTGGGGTGGCACTGGGCACCTCGCTCTATGTGGTGCTCACCAGCGTGTGCCGCGGCGTGTCGTTGGCGGGCATGGCGCTGGTGGCGCAGCGCATCGGCTCCAACGACCGTCAGGGCGCCGAGCGCGCCCTGATGCAGACGCTGCTGGTACTGACTGCGCTCTGCGTGGCCCTGGGCGCCGCGGGTATCATCTGGGGGCGCACGTTGCTCACCTGGATGGGCGCCACCGGCGGCCTGCTCGACGCCTCGTATGACTATCTGCGCGCCACCATGTTCGGCCTGCTGGCCATGGAGGCCCTGCCGTGCATCGACAACCTGGTGCGCGGCGCCGGCTATGCCGAATACACCCTGGTGGCCAACCTCGTCACGGTGGTGGTGATGTTGGCGGCCGTGCCGCTGTTGGTGCTGGGTTGGGGCGCGCTGCCCGCCCTGGGCGCGGCCGGCGCGGGCTGGGGCATGGCCATCGGCAGCCTGGCCGGCGCGGGCGTGCTGCTGGTCGTGCTGGCTCGCGGCAGCGTGGGCATCGGCCTGCGAGCCGCCGCTATGGCGCCCGACTGGCGCCTGCTTGGTCAGATCGCGAGCATCGGCCTGCCCGCCACGCTGCAGCGGCTGTCGCTCAACCTGGCCAACGCACTGTTCATGACGCTGGTCACCTCGCTGGGCGAGACGGTGCTGTTGGCCTATTCGGTGGTCAACCGCGTGACGGGCTTTCTCATGTGCCCGGTGACGGGCGTGGGCATGGCCACCGCCACCCTCGTGGGCCAGAATCTCGGCGCTGCGCGGCTGGAGCGGGCCGAGCAGATCATCCGCCAGAGCCTGCTGGCCGCGTTGGGCTGTGCGGCGCTGTTGATCGGCCTGCTCAATCTGCTGCCGCGGGCCACGCTGGGCCTGTTCACCAACGATGCCGAGGCTATCGGGCAAGGGCTGGTGGCCGCCCGGTTCATGCTGTACATCGGTCTGCTCAGCGCCGCCAACCAGGTGCTGTCGGGCGCGCTGACGGGCGCCGGCCGCACGCTGGCGCCCATGCTGGCCAACGCTGGCGCCCAGTACCTGGTGCAGCTCCCCATCGCCTGGCTGTTGGTGCGCGCGGCGCCCATCGGCCCCACGGCTGTGTGGGTGGCGCTGGCCATCGGCCAGACGGTGGCCAGCGCGGCGCTGGCCCTGGTGATCCGCCGCGGCGTGGGGCGCGGGCGCACGGCACCGCAGGTTGCGACCTGACTCGCTCGCCGGGGCGATTGACAGCCGAGAGGCCCGGCCCAATAATGCTCGCACCTATCGATGCCAGGAGGTAGCCATGAAGGCGCTGGTGCACACCGCACCCTACACGATGACCCTGCAAGAGTGGGACACCCCGGCCTATGGGCCGGATGACCTGTTGATCCGCGTCAAGGCTTGCGCCATCTGCGGGTCGGACATCAAGGGCTATTCGGGCAAGACCGGCCGGCGCCAGCCGCCCATCATCATGGGGCACGAGGCCTCGGGCGTGGTTGAGGCGGTGGGCTCGCAGGTGGGCGGGTTTGCGCCAGGCGACCGCGTCACGTTCGACTCGACGGTGTCGTGCGGCCACTGCTACTACTGCAACAGCGGCCACCTGAACCTGTGCGACAACCGCGAGGTCATCGGCGTCTCTGAGGGCACCTATCGCCGCCACGGCGCCATGGCCGAGTATGTGGTGGTGCCGGCGCGCATTGCGGTGCACCTGCCCGAGGCGGTCTCGTTCGCCCAGGCCGCCCTGGTCGAGACGGCCTCGATCGGCGTGCACGCCGCCAACCGCACGCCGCTCAAGCTGAATGACACGGTGGTGATCGTGGGCGCAGGCGCCGTGGGCCTGGTGACGCTGCAGGCCATGCGCCTCAAGGGGGCCGGCAAGGTCATCGTCACCGACCTGTCGCCGGCGCGTCTCGAGATGGCGCTGCAACTGGGCGCCGACGCCGTGGTGCCGGCCGACGATCCCGACCAGATCGGCGCCATCCTGCGCCACACCGGGCCGCGCGGCGCCGACGCCGTGATCGAAGCCGTGGGACTGCAGGTGACGGTGGACACAGCCCAGGCCCTCACGCGCAAGGGCGGCGCGCTCACCCTGATCGGCAACGTCACGCCGCGCGTCTCGTTCGACCTGCAGAGCCTCATCAACCGCGAGATCACCGTGTATGGCGTGTGCGCCACCAACGACGAGTTTGCCGCCTGCGTCGAGCTGATCGGCTCGGGGCGCATCACCGTCGACCCGTTCGTGGCCGAGTTTGCGCGCCTCGAGGACGGCCAGGCGGTGTTCGACCGGCTGTATCACGATGCCGGGGCGGGTCTGCGCACGGTGTTCCTGTTCGACTGACTGTAGCGCATGCCAGGGAGCGTTCGCAGAGGCCCTGCGCGTCGGCGCAGGGCCTCTGGCGTCGGTGAATCGCGCCTGTCTCTGCTGAGCCTGGCGGCGACAGAACCGAGCCCAACGCTGCGTGACACATCTTTCGTTGACAGAAGACTAATGCCAGAATAGACTCCGTTCACTCCAGGCGGCCGTCCGCGCCTGCGCAATCACCGCCTGCGTGCAGACCACGGCCAGAGCCAACGGCGGCATTGCTGCGTGTACGGTGAGCTCTGCTCACCACCTTATTGCCCTATCGTTGCCCCGATCCAAACCGTGCGACGGCCCGACGACACTAGATGTCGTGACGTGTGTCTATGATGTCTTGTGTAGCGATCGTGTCGAGCGCTGACCGCTCGCTGCACCGCTACAGCGACATCGGCCGGGGGCGCCGCCGGCCACAGAGCCTATCGTGGCGCGCGAGGAGGCCTGCCATGGACCTCTGGGCGCTTTGGGGCAAGACGATGTCTCGCGACGGCCAGACCGTCACCCACCCGCTGCTCTGCCACCTGGTCGATGTCGCCGCGGTCACCGGCGCTCTGTGGGACGTGGCGCTGGGCGCGGGGCTGCGCCAACACCTGGCCACCGCGCTCGGCTGCGACGACGCCGGCGCGCGACAGACGCTCATGTTCTGGGCCGCCCTGCACGACCTGGGCAAGGCCAGCCCGGCGTTTCAACGGTGTTATGGGCCGGCGATGGCACGGCTACAGGCCGAGGGGCTGGCATTTCGGCACGAGTTCGGCGGCGATGTCGGCGCCTGGCACGGCTTGCTCAGCGCCTGGGCGCTGCCTCCGTTGCTCGAGGAACACCACACCCCTCGCCGGCTGGCGCGCGACCTGGCCCGCACGTTGGGCGGGCACCACGGGAGCTGGCCGCCGCCCGGCTATGACCAGGTCATCAACCGCGACCACACGGGGGATGCCGCTTGGGACGCGGCCCGAGCTGAGCTGGTGGCGGAGCTGGCCGAACTCTACGCACCCAGAGCTCTCGACGGCAGGCTGATCGCCCGTTCAGAGCGCCAAGCGTTGGTCACTTTGGTGGGCGGGCTGGTATCGGCAGCCGACTGGCTGGGCTCGATGACCGACCACTTTCCCGCGCTGCCCGGCGCTCACGGTCTGACCGCTTATGCCGCACGGGCTACAAGCCACGCCCAAGAGGCGCTGCACGCGGAGCAATGGGACCATTGGCAGCCAGCGGCAACACCGTCGACGTTCCGCGGTCTCTTTCCTGATTGCGATCAGCCGTACGCGGCGCAGCAGGCCGTTATCGATCTGGCTGACGAACTCAAAGGGCCAGGGCTAGTGCTCATCGAAGCGCCCACCGGCTCGGGCAAGACGGAATCGGCCCTCTACCTGGCCGACCACTGGGCGCATACTCTGGGCCAGCGAGGGCTCTATGTGGCCATGCCCACGACCGCTACCAGCAACCAGATGCACTGCCGCGTGGCCCGCATGTTGGACGCACGCTACGGCCCGGGCGTCATCTCGCCGCTGCTGGTTCACGGCCAGGCCCGCTGGCAGCGCGAACCCGCGACGATCCATCAGGAGACGGCGCCCGATGAAGGCGGCGACGGCGTCGACGCCATGAGCTGGTTCCTGCCGCTCAAGCGCGGCCTGTTGGCCCCCTTTGGCGTGGGCACCGTCGATCAGGCGTTGCTGAGTGTGCTGCTCACACGCCACTTTTTCGTGCGGCTGTTCGGGCTGGCCGGCAAAACGGTCATCTTTGACGAGGTGCACGCCTACGACACCTACATGTCGACCCTGTTCGCGCGGCTGCTGGGCTGGCTGCGCGCCCAGAACTGCGCCGTGATCATGCTCTCGGCCACCCTGCCGGCCGCCACGCGAGACGCCTTCTTGAGGGCCTACGGAGCGACGACCATCCCGACGGCGCCCTATCCGGCCGCCACCTGGGTGTGCGGCGATGAGAGCGGCTGCGTGCCACTGCCAGCCTCTGATAGCCGCGTGTTGGCGCTGGATTGGCTGCCTCATGGCAACGAACAGCTCATCGCCGCCCTGCGCGAACGCCTGGCTCACGGGGGCTGTGCCGCCGTGCTGTGCAACACCGTGGCGCGCGCTCAGGCTGTCTATCAGTCGCTGCGTGACGCCAGGGTGGTTCCGGCTGAGGATCTGACGCTCTTTCACGCGCGCTTTCCCATGGCGTGGCGTCGAGAGATCGAGGGCCGTGTGCTGTCTCGCTACGGCAAGAACAGCCCTCGCGAACAGCGCCGAGGCATTGTGGTGGCGACGCAGGTGATCGAGCAGAGCCTGGACCTCGACTTTGACCTGATGGTGAGCGACCTGGCGCCCATCGACCTGCTGCTGCAGCGCGCCGGCAGGCTCCATCGTCACGAGCGCGAGCGCCCGCAGGGCCTTGCCGAGCCACGGCTGCTGCTGGTCGAGCCCGAGAACGCCAACGACCTGCCCAGTTGGGGCAACGACGCCTTTGTGTACGAGCCCTACATGCTGCTGCGCACGTTTCTGCTGCTCCGAGGCCGCTCGAGTGTCTCCTTGCCGGCCGAGACGCAGGCGCTCATCGAGGCCGTCTATGGCGAGGCCGAGCCGGTGGCCGGCGCACCGGCCGAGCTGCTGGCAGCGCTGGATGCGGCGCGGCAAGAGTGGGAAGAGACTCAGCACGAGCACGCGCAGATCGCCCGCACCCGACTGGTATTGCCGGTGGATGACGAGGATCTCTTTCAGCAACGGAACCCAGGGTACGCCGAGGAGGACCCCAGCGTCCACCAGGCCATGCGCGCCATGACACGGCTGGGCGAGCAGGGCATCCTGGTGGTGTGCCTGCATGAGCAGGACGGCCAACTCACCCTCGAGCCCGAGGGGGGCGCGCCGGTCGAGATCGGGGAGCGCCCTTCAGCCGAACTCACGCGTGAACTGGTGCTGCATAGTGTGCAGGTTACTCATCGAGGGCTAGTGAGCTGTCTGCTGACGCAGCGCCCACCCAAGGCATGGCGTCAGCACGCGCTGTTGCGCCATAGCCGACCTCTGGTGTTTGCGGACGGCGCGTGTACGGTGCAGGACGGCGGCGGCGCCTATGTGGTTACGCTCAGCAGAGCATTGGGGCTGATCGTGACAAGGGAGACGACATGATGCACAGAACTCGGACCATCGCTGTAGTCGAGCGCAAGAGAGGAGGGCCGGATGACGTTCTCATTTGATCTCGTTGGCGAACGATGGGTGCCCTGTGTCACACACCAGGGGGCCACCGAGGAACTCAGCTTGACCGATGCACTGCTCCAGGCTCACACGTACCGCGAGTTGGGAGGCGAGTCGCCGTTGGTGACTGCAGCGCTCTATCGCCTGATGCTCGCCATTCTGCACCGCGTGTTCGGACCAGAGGATCGCGATGCCTGGTGCGATCTGTGGGCACGTGGCCGGCTTGAGCCGACACCCCTGCTCGAGTACCTGAGCCGCTGGCGTCATCGTTTTGACCTGTTCGATGGCGAGCGCCCGTTCTATCAGGGCGACCACCCCACCATACCGTGCAACCCCATCGGCAACCTGCTACACGAGCTTTCGCGCGATGATACGCTGTACGACCATCGCACTGCCACGGGCATCGGCCTGGCCCCAGCACAGGCAGCGCGCCATGTGGTCTGTGCGCAAGCCTTCGGGCGCTGGATGACCAAAGGGCCATACGGCCAACTTCCATTCGGCACCTGCGCTCGGGGGATCGTCTTCTACGCGAAAGGCGATAGCCTCTTTGAGGACCTCGTGCTCAACCTCATCCGCTACCCGAGTCGAGACGATGTGATGCCCTGCGACCGGGCCAACGACGCGCCCTGTTGGGAGATGGAGGACCCCTTTATGCCGGCGCGCTCAGTCGCGTTCGGTTACCTGGACTATATGACGTGGCTCAGCCGTCGCATCTTGCTGTTGCCAGAGACAGAGAATGGCCAGGTCATCGTCTATAGGGCCAAGATTGCGCCGGGGCTACGCATGACCGATGAGATGCGAAACCCGGCTATGCAGCATAAGGACTGCCGGAAGAGGGGCTGGAAAAGCTGGGTGCCCTTCACCGAGAAACGTGCTCTGTGGCGCGACAGCGCCAGCATCATGCAGGTGCCTCACGAGGCATACGACGCTCGCGACAGCCACCCGCCTGCGATCATCGAGTGGTTGGCGTCGTTGGTTGGCGAGACCCAAGCTCTCACCGCCGGCCAAACGATGCGCCTCGCAGGTATGGGCATAGCGGGCGATCTGAACCAGTACCGCGTCCACTTCCATCGCCGCGAAGAGCTGCCCCTGCCCCTGGCCTATCTGCAAAAGCAGGACCTGGTCAGCCACCTGCAGCAGGCCATCGGCGAGGCTGAGGACGCCGGTCGCCAGCTCTTTGGCGCGCTCTCCACTCTGGCAGTCGAGATGCTGTTCCACAGACAGGAACAGCGGCTCTCTGGCCCGGCCAAGATCGAGCGTAACAACCTGATCGCCTCCTGGGGCGTCGAGCGCCTCTACTGGGCAGACCTCGAGCTGCCGTTCCACAGCCTGATCACCGACCTGCCGCACGATGATCAGCCCGCGCGCCGCGCCTGGGCCCTCACCGTGCGCAATGCCGCCTGGCGTGCCCTCGACGCCGCCATCGCTGCCGTGGGCGAGGACCCGCCGGCGCTCAAGGCCGCCGTGCTGGCCCGCGGGCAGCTCGGTGGCGGCCTGCACAAAGTCCTGCAACACTGGTTCCCCCGCGAACCTGAGGAGGTGTGACCATGACTGTCGAGCCCCATCCCTTTGTCGTCTATCTGCAAGACCTCGCCCAGAAAGAGAAACGCGGCGCACTGGCGGCCCTGCGTCGCGGCCTCGGGCAGCCCCCCGGGACAGTGGCCGCCATGTATCCCTACGTGGTGCCCTGGTTGCCCGCCGACGCGCCCCCCTGGCGCCAGGCCGCCTACTATCTCATCGCGGCGCTCTTTGCGCTGCACCCGCAGCCCGGTGGCAGCGGCAATCTGGGCGCCAGCTACCGCCGCGCCGAGGGCGAGCAGGCCGCGGCTCGCGACGAGGGCGTGTCGGCCAATGAACGCCGGTTCACGGCGCTGCTGGCGGCGCATCCCGACGACCTGCCCGACCGCCTGCGACAGGCAGTCGGCTACCTCGCCTCAAAGGAGGTGCCCATCGACTGGAACCAGCTCTTTGACGACCTCACCCGCTGGGGCTCGCCCCAGCGCCGCGTGCAACAGGAGTGGGCGCGCGCCTATTGGGGGCGCGCTGCGCAGGTGATTGAGCCTGCGGATGAGTCAGAGGAGGAATGATCATGTACGTCGAAATCCACCTGCTGCAGAGTTTCGCGCCGTCGAACCTCAACCGCGATGATACCGGCAGCCCCAAAGAATGCACCTTTGGTGGCGTGCGCCGGGCGCGCATCTCGTCGCAATGCCTCAAGCGCGCCATGCGCACCGACCCCTCGTTTGCCGAGGCCACGGGAGTGCCCGTGGGCCAGCGCACCAAGAGGCTGGTGAAACTGGTGCGCGACCGTCTGGTCGCCGAGGGCAAGCCCCTCGAGGACGCCGAGCGCATCGCCAGCGCTTTTGTCGTCGAGTATGCCAGCAAGCTCGACGCCAGGACGACCGGCCCAGGCAAAGAGACCCAGACAGCGGTGTTGATCTATAGCTCTGAGAGCGAGCAGCGGGCCATCGCCCAGGCGCTGCTGACAGACTGGGACGGACTCGTGGCAATCAAAGAAGCCGACATGAAAAAGGCCATGGCAGACGTCGCCAAGCCGATCATCCGGGCGCACCAGAATGTCACCAGCGCCCCCGACATCGCCCTGTTCGGGCGCATGCTCGCAGAAAAGCCCGAGCTCAACCTCGACGCCGCCTGCCAGGTGGCCCATGCCCTCTCGACCCATCGCGTCGCCATGGAGATGGACTTTTACACCGCGGTCGACGATCTCGTGCAGGATGCCGGCGACGAGACCGGCGCTGGCATGATGGGCGTGCTGGGCTATGACAGCGCCTGCTACTACCGCTACGCCCGCATCGACTGGGATCAGCTCGTCAAGAACCTGGACGGCGACCTGGACCTTGCCGCCAAGGCCGTCGATGGCCTGCTACGCGCCAGCATGCGCGCGGTGCCCAGTGGCAAACAGAACAGCCACGCCGCCAACAATCCGCCCAGCCTGGCGCTGGCCGTGGTGCGCGAGAGCGGCATGGCCTGGAGCCTGGCCAACGCCTTTGAGCGGCCGGTGCGCGCTGAGGGCGAAGGTGGCTATGTGGCCCCCTCGCTCACGGCGCTCGACACCTACTGGGGCGAGCTATGCGCGGCCTACGGCCAGGAGGAGCTGCGAGCAGTGGCGGCCTTGCGCTGCGGCGCAGGCGACGTGGACCTGCCACACCTGGCCAGCCAGACGGTGGCCGGTGAGGCAGCCTGGCGTCAGGCCGTGCTGGCAGCGCTGCAGCCAGGGAGGTGATCTCGTGAGCGAGCGACACACCCTGCTGCTGCGGCTCTGCGGGCCGCTGCAGGCCTGGGGCATAGACAGCCGCTTTTCGGTGCGCGACACCGGCCGCGAGCCCTCCAAGAGCGGTGTGGTGGGCCTGCTGTGCGCTGCGCTCGGCCGCACTCGCGACCGGCCGGTGGACGACCTGGCGCGGCTCACCATGGCTGTGCGCGCCGACCGTGAAGGCGACATCTTGCGCGACTATCACGTGGCGGGCAAGGGCGGCTACTATAGGGCCAGCGGCGCCATCGAGCGCACCAACGTAATCCCAGGCAACCGCTACTACCTCTCCGACGCGCGCTTTCTCGTCGGCCTGGAGGGCGATGACCTCGCCCTCCTCACCGACCTGCATAGCGCCCTCAGAGACCCCGTCTGGCCACTGTACCTGGGCCGCAAGGCCTGTGTGCCCGGCCAGCCGGTCTGGCTCAAAGATGGATTGCAGCCTGGCCAGGGGCTGCTAGAGGCCATCTCAAACTATCCCTGGCTGGGGCCGGCGCGAGTGAAGCAGGACGAGCGCCCTGCGCGTTTGCGCTTGGTGCTCGAAGATGCCGGCGGCCCTATCGTGCGGCCCGATCAGCCCATCTCGTTTGCCGAACGCACCTTTGGGCCGCGGCGAGTCAGCATTCACTACTGCCCCCGCCCCGCCGCCTGTCTCGAGGAGGTGACGCCATGGTCCTCTCACGCCTGACACTGAACCTGCGTCACAAGCGCACGCAGAGCGAGCTGGCGCGCCCGCATGAGCTACACCGCACCATCATGAGCGCCTTTCCCGACGAGCTGCCGTGCGGAGAGCGGGTGCTCTACCGGTTCGAGATAGACGAGCATCGCGGCCACGTGCTGGTGCTCGTGCAGTCGCAGGGCGAGCCTGACTGGCGCCGTCTGTGCGCTGTGCCGGGCTACCTGCAGCGGCCACCCGAGACCAAGACGGTCTCATTGGCGCTGTCGGCGGGGCAGGTGCTGGCGTTTAGGCTGCGCGCCAACCCTACCGTCAAGAAAAAGAGCCATCAGCGCGCGCCCGATGAAGAGCCGCGCCCCAACGGCATCCGCCTGGGGCTGGCCAGAGAAGAGGATCAGCGCGCCTGGCTCGCCCGCAAAGGCCAGCAGCACGGCTTTCAGGTGCTGCAGGTGCAGGTGCGCCCCGAGGGCCTGCAGACGAGTGGCAAGCGCGAGACTATCGAGGGCCAGGCAGTGTCGCGGCGCATGGCTCACCTGGCGGTGCAGTTCGACGGCGTGTTGCAGGTGACTGACCCCGACCAACTGGCAGAGGCGGTGCACGCCGGCATCGGCAGCGCCAAAGCACTGGGCTTTGGGCTCTTGTCGCTGGCGCCGCCGCAGTTGGTGGGCGCATCGAGCTGATCGTCGGGAGGCTGGCCATGGCGCTCGATCTACATGCGTTGCCCAAACTGCGCGACGGGCTGAGCTATCTCTACGCCGAGCACGTGCGCGTCGAACAGACCACCGAGGCGATCGAGTTGCGCGACAAAGAGGGGCGCACCTCGGTGCCTGTGGCGGCGTTGGGGGTGCTGTTGCTGGGCCCGGGTAGCACCATCACCCACGCGGCAGTGCGGGCGCTGGTCGACAGCGGCTGCAGCATCGGCTGGCTCGGCGAACAGGGCGTGCGCTGCTATGCCCAGGGCACCGGCGAGACGCACTCGGCGCGGCACATCTTGCGCCAGGCCGAGCTGCTGTGTAATCCCGACACTCGCGCTCTGGTGGTGCGGCGCATGTATGGCTATCGCTTTGGCTACCAGCCCGGGCCCGAGCTGTCGCTCAACCAGATCAGAGGTATGGAGGGCGTGCGGGTGCGCGACACCTATGCCGAGATGTCGCGCACCTTTGGTGTGCCCTGGGAAGGCCGCAGCTATGACCGCGACCACTGGGGCCGCAGCGACCCGATCAACCGGGCGCTGTCGGCGGCCAACGCCTGCCTCAATGGCGTGTGCCACGCGGGCATCGTGTCGGGTGGATACTCGCCGGCCTTGGGGTTCATCCACACCGGCAAGATGCTTTCGTTCGTGTGGGATATCGCCGATCTGTACAAGACCGAGATCACAATCCCATTGGCGTTTCAGACAGTGGCTGAGTCGAACGAGCAGGTCGAGCGCAGGTCGCGACTGGCCTGCCGCGACGCCTTTCGCGAGCATCGACTGCTTCAGCGCATCCTGCCCGATATCGACGCGCTGCTCGACCTGCCCGCGCCCTTTGAGGTGGAGGCTGAACAGAGCAGCGAGGACGGCACTTTCGGATTGGGGCTGTGGGCCAAGCTGTTCGAAGGGGTTGAGGACGGGTAGCATGCTGGTGATGATCCTCGAACGCGTGACGCCCGGACTGCGTGGCGAGCTCAGTCGCTGGCTGATCGAACCGCGCACGGGCGTGTTTGTGGGCAGCGTATCGGCCATGGTGCGCGATCAACTGTGGGAGCTCTGCAACAAGCGCCTGCGCGGCGGGGCAATGGTGCAGATCTGGACGACCAACAACGAGCAGGGCTATGCCATGCGCTCGTTGGGCGAGCTCAGTCGCAAGCTGGTCGACCATGACGGGCTGGTTTTGGTGTGCCGCCCGTGGGATGAGCAGCAGCCCACCGATGTGACGGCAGCGCGCGAGGCAACCGGCGAGGAGGGGCAGACAGAGACGACCTAGGCGAAATACAGGCCCCCCTGCAGCAGTGGCCCAGCATACAGCTTATGCTGCGAAGGGTCTTCCCCACACGCGTGGGGGTGAACCTCTGGTCGGTGCTGTCGGTATCTACGCCCACGAGTCTTCCCCACACGCGTGGGGGTGAACCGGCCATCCGAGTGCTGCTCGAGACCAACGCGGCGTCTTCCCCACACGCGTGGGGGTGAACCGTCGAACGTGCGCCAGTCGCTCGTCGGGCAGGTGTCTTCCCCACACGCGTGGGGGTGAACCACGCGCTGCCGGTGTTCGCTGAGTCGGCGCTGGGTCTTCCCCACACGCGTGGGGGTGAACCGCCAACGGCCTCCAACTGCCGAGGCCGCCCAGTCTTCCCCACACGCGTGGGGGTGAACTCCCAATACGTACTGGATAGGCGCGCCAGGCGTTCGTCTTCCCCACACGCGTGGGGGTGAACCGCCAACGGCTCCACCGTTGGCGCGCAATCTGGTCTTCCCCACACGCGTGGGGGTGAACCGTACTGCGAGGCCGAGTGCCGCGCCCTGTAGGTGGTGCTCTCCCCACACGCGTGGGTGAACCGGCGATCGAGGGGCACTATACCAGCGCGTTGACGGCGTCTCCCCACACGCGTGGGGGTGAACTGACCGGCCACCGGATACGGGCGCATCATCTGCCCGTCTTCCCCACACGCGTGGGGTGAACCGCATCCGCGCCAGTTGCGCCGCGGTCATCAATCGTCTTCCCCACACGCGTGGGGGTGAACTGAATATCCTCAGATAATGAGGTGGTCTATTGAGGTCTTCCCCACACGCGTGGGGGTGAACCGTGGTATGACGACGACGTTGCGCACTACGACTTGTCTTCCCCACACGCGTGGGTGAACCGGACAACCTCAGTCATTGGCAGAGTCCAACAACGTCTTCCCCACACGCGTGGGGGTGAACCGGCGCAGAGCGGGCAGGGTGATGGCACGCCGGTGTCTTCCCCACACGCGGGGGTGCGAAACCGTTCACGGGTGACGGTTCACAGGCCGAGTTCACGTCTTCCCCACACGCGTGGGGAGGAACTGACCACCTTGTACTCGGCAGGCTCCGCCACGAAGTCTTCTCACACGCGCGGGGGTGAACCGCGCAGAAAGAAGCGAATGACACACTACACACGTCTTCCCCACACGCGTGGGGGTGAACCATGCTGCCGTGTTCTATCGCCGGCCTTCGTGTCCACAAGTCTTCCCCACACGCGTGGGGGTGAACCTGCCCCGTGGCACTTTACGCCGGACGAGGTGCGGTCTTCCCCACACGCGTGGGGTGAACTGCCGCTACTACGAACGGTATACGCTGGCTGTACGTCTTCCCCACACGCGCAAGTGAACCGCTGCTATGGAGATGATCCAGGAGTTAATACGGGCGTCTTCCCACACGCGGGTGAACCGCCGGGCATCTGTCACCAGCGGTCAGCCGACGGGCCTTCCCCACACGCGTGGGGGTGAACCCGGCGCGCATCTCCCAAAGACCTTCCCCGTCCCGTCTTCCCCACACGCGTGGGGGTGAACCGTCCCCGAGTTCGTCCCACACCTGTCTGCGAAGTCTTCCCCACACGCGTGGGGGAGAACCAGCGAACGCCCTTCATAGCACCCCCTTTACCGCGTCTTCCCCACACGCGTGGGGGTGAACTGGTCGTCCTTGCCGCAGGCGACGGCGTTCCAGCAGTCTTCCCTACACGCGCGGGGGTGAACCGAACGCGCGGCGCGCTGCAAACTCTACCGGAGTTGTCTTTCCCCACACGCGTGGGGGTGAACCGTCCCGGACTGACGCCAACGGCCAGCGCCAGGAGTCTTCCCCACACGCGTGGGGGTGAACCTCGTACCGATGGAGGTGTGCCTGACCGACATCGGTCTCCCCACACGCGTGCGGGGTGAACCTTCAGACGCGCACATTACTATTGGGGCCTTGCAGTCTTCCCTACACGCGTGGGGGTGAACCGTCGGATGTGCGTCTATAACCTAGCAGCTAGGGAGTCTTCCCCACACGCGGGGTGAACCAGCGCAAGGCCTGCTCGGGCGTACGCCCAGAAAGTCTTCTCCCCACACGCGCGTGGGGTGAACCGCGCACTCACACACCTTCCCCATCGGAGGCGTCTTCCCCACACGCGTGGGGGTGAACCTGCCCATGGCTCATAGCCGCAGATGCCAAGCGCGTCTTCCCCACACGCGTGGGTGAACCACCGCGCCAGCGCGACACCCGGCCAACCTGTCTTCCCCACACGCGTGGGGGTGAACCACGGGTGTCGGAGGCCGGGGCGCGTGAGATTCAGTCTTCCCCACACGCGTGGGGGTGAACTCCTCGCGCGACCGACGAGCGCGCCGGGTTGCCGAGTCTTCCCCACACGCGTGGGGGTGAACCGAGGTCGAGCTGCGCCATGTCGGTGGCCACTGTGTCTTCCCCACACGCGTGGGGGTGAACTGTGTTTCGGCTGCGGGCTGTTCGGCGACGTCGTGTCTTCCCCCACACGCGTAAAGTGAACCGCCAGGCTACCAACCGCGCAACGCCCGACAGCGTCTTCCACACGCGTGGGGGTGAACCAGTGCAAACCCCGCTCGCCGCCGCGCTCCAGGTGTCTTCCCGCACACGCGTGGGGGTGAACCGGAGTGAGCGAGTCACTCGGCGCGAAAGCGGCCGGTCTTCCCCACACGCGTGGGGGTGAACCATCGGGTGGGGACTTGCACGCCACACAATAGCAGTCTCCCCACACGCGTGGGGGTGAACTCAGGCGATGTTGCGGTGCCGGAGCCAGACACGCGTCTTCCCCACACGCGTGGGGGTGAACCGAGGCCATCATGCCTCCGATGGGAAAGGTGGTCTTCCCCACACGCGTGGGGGTGAACCTGGGGTCAGATGAGAGACGCAGAGGAGGACGACGTCTCCACACGCGTGGGGGTGAACCAGTGCAGCCCATAGCCCACCAGGTGCCAGGGTAGTCTTCCCCACACGCGTGGGGGTGAACCGCCTACCACGCCCGAGAACTGATCGCCATGATTGTCTTCCCCACACGCGCGGGGTGAACCGCCAGAATCTCACTGCCGGCGCCCGAGAGCTCGGTCTTCCCCACACGCGTGGGGGTGAACCGTATGGCTGCCCGGAGCCGCCGTCGGGCGGGGGTTTTCCCCACACGCGTGGGGGGTGAACTGTCGTCGAACTCAGCCGCATAGCGACTGTGGAAGTCTTCCCCACACGCGTGGGGTGAACCTCAACTCGGCCACCACGAGTCAGCGTCAGGGTGTCTTCCCCACACGCGTGCGGGAACTGATCCGCGGACTGATGAGCAAGAACGAGTGGGTGTCTTCCCACACGCGTGGGGGTGAACCTACCATGCAGCCCGTGCCTGGTGCCGCATACCCCACACGCGTGGGGGTGAACCGTCGGCGGGCGCGTGAGTATTGCGAGCTGGCTCTGCAGTCTTCCCCACACGCGTGGGGGTGAACCCGCAGCCACGAGCGCCGCGCCCAGAGTACCAACGTCTTCCCCACACGCGTGGGTGAACCGATACGCGCCTCGCGCACGATCGCGCCTCACGACGTCTCTCCCCACACGCGTGGGTGAACTGCAGCCCCCAGGTGATGCCGCACTCGGTGATCCGTCTTCCCCACACGCGTGGGGTGAACCTGTGAGCCGTTCTGCCCGCCCCTTGGTGCTCGACGTCTTCCCCACACGCGTGGGGGTGAACCATGTAGAGGAGCGGGTGCTGGCGGCTGCCGGTACGCCTTGAGTCTCCCCACACGCGTGGGGTGAACCGGAGTTCGCCTCGCGCTGGACGAGCCGCAGGTCTTCCCCACACGCGTGGGGGTGAACCACCTCGCTTGGGCCACATCGGCAAGTCAACGAAGTCTTCCCCACACGCGTGGGGGTGAACTGCCCGCCACGCGCTCTGCGGGTGGAGCTCGAGATAGTCTCTCCCCCACACGCGTGGGGGTGAACCAGGACTCGACGGTGACACCTGACCTGGTGCGCTGTCTTCCTCACACGCGCGGGGGTGAACCAGATGCAGGCCGCCGGTGTTTCCACGGATGTCTTCCCCACACGCGTGGGTGAAACCAACCGGCCGCCCTGCCTATGAACCTGCTGATGCGTTTTCCCCACACGCGTGGGGGTGAACTCCCTTGCGCCTAAGCCACGTATCCACTACGCCCAGCTCCTTCACACGCGTGGGGGTGAACCCGGGCTGGACGCGGCGATCACGGCCAGCGAGCGTCTTCCCCACACGCGTGGGGGTGAACCGGCGGAGAGCAGCCTGATCGGGGCGAGGAGCACGTCTTCCCCACACGCGTGGGGGTGAACCTAGCGCCCCTTCCATCCTGGCGCTGTTGCCGGGACGTCTTCCCCACACGCGTGGGGGTGAACCGGACACGAAGGGACACCTAGGGGGCTTCTGACTGCTCCCCACACGCGGGGTGGAACTGCGGCGCCGGATGATATCCAGCCACCAACGCTGTCTTCCCCACACGCGTGGGGTGAACCATGCGACGGCATGCGGCGATGCGCATACGAGCAGTCTTCCCCCACGCGTGGGGGTGAACCGGAGTGGGTGGAGGCGGGCATCGAGGGCCAGGCCGTCTTCCTCACACGCGTGGGGGTGAACCGGCGATCATGCACCGGCCCAAAGCAGACGAAATGTCTTCCCCACACGCGTGGGGTGAACCATACGGGGCTACCTCCTGTGTGGGTAGCCCCCGGTCTTCCCCACACGCGTGGGGTGAACCTGCCGCCGGCCGACAGCCAGCCCCACTGCCGCCGTCTTCCAGACACGCGTGGGGGTGAAACCGCCGGATCTCCTCAGCCTTCCGCAATCGCTCCTCGCGTGTCTTCCCCACACGCGTGGGGGTGAACCAACTCACACAGCCACGATAGCCCACGCACGAGCGTCTTCCCCACACGCGTGGGGTGAATGCGCAGCTGCTGTAGCAGCGCGGGCGTCGGCGGTCTTCCCCACACGCGTAGCGGTGAACCGGCCCGGGTGGTGACCGAAGAGGCCGTGCGGCAGTCTTCCCCACACGCGTGGGGGTGAACCCAGTGGATCCCCGCGGAGGAACAGGATGAGAACGTCTTCCCCACACGCGTGGGGGTGAACCGGAAGCGAGGCGATCGTGCGCGACGTCGCGCAAGGTCTTCCCCACACGCGTGGGTGAACTGCACCGGCCCCAGCCGGTGCCTTGTGTTTTGCGTCTTCCCCACACGCGGGGGTGAACTGCAGCGCGCCAAGCAGCAAGCGCTGCCGTGCCGGTCTTCCCCACACGCGGGGGTGAACCTAGTGATGTGGGCAATCGGTGTTCGGCACTGGCGTCTTCCCCACACGCGTGGGGGTGAACCGCAGGAATCGGCGCTTGTTGCCTTCTTCATAGGGTCTTCCCACACGCGTGGGGGTGAACCATCCCCGACCGCTGGCACCTCGCCCGAAACGTGTGTCTTCCCCACACGCGTGGGGGTGAACTGAACGAAAAACTGAACTGCAAAAGACTTTTCCTGTCTTCCTCATACGCGTGGGGGTGAACTCAGTGATGCGGCGAATCGGCGTTCGGCACGGCGCCTTCCACACGCGGGGGTGAACCTGCCCCGAAAGGCTTATGTCCTTGCCCGTCTTTGCCCTCCCCACACGCGTGTGGGTGAACTCCCCGGCAGCAGCCGCAAGAGCGCACCGATCCACGGTCTTCCCCACACGCGTGGGGGTGAACCATGGCACGAGCGCGAGAGACAGCATGCGGGGCGGTCTTCCCACACGCGTGGGGGTGAACCTCCACGGCCCCGGCGCGTCGCCTCACCGCGGTCTTCCCCACACGCGTAAAGTGAACCTGTAGGGGTTGGTCTCGCTCAGCCATAGCTCAGTCTCTCTCCCACACGCGGGGGTGAACTCACAACTCGGTGTGCCACCCTGGGCGCCATGTCTGGTCTTCCCCCCACACGCGGGGTGAACCCCACTGGCGCCGGGGCGGGCGGGTGCTTGGGTGTCTTCCCCACACGCGTGGGGGTGAACCTGCCCGTCGCGTCACGCGCTCGACCTCCGCCTCGTCTTCCCCACACGCGCAAGTGAACCCGGCGGCGAGGTGAGCATTCGCTCGGCGGACAAGTCTTCCCCACACGCGTAAGTGAACCACAGGCGAGGTTCGCTCGGCGGCACCATCGTGCCGTCTTCCCCACACGCGTGGGGTGAACCCAGAGTGATGCCCCGAGCACTGGCGAGTTCGACGTCTCCCACACGCGTGGGGGTGAACCAAGCCGCCCAGCTCGCGCTCCACCTGCTCCAACGTCTTCCCCACACGCGTGGGGGTGAACCGCGGAGCGAAAAGCAGGCCAGCATGGCGGAGCAGTCTTCCCCACACGCGTGGGGTGAACCGCGCGAGGGCTGCCGGTGCGCGGATCTGCGACGTCTTCCCCACACGCGTGGGGGTGAACCGATGGGCGCGAGGCCATTGAGGTTGGCGCGAACTAGTCTCCCCCACACGCGTGGGGGTGAATCCGCGGAGCGAGGAGCAGCCAGCATGGCGGAGCAGTCTTCCCCACACGCGTGGGGGTGAATCCGCGCGAGGTAGCCGCCGGTGCGCGGATTCGCGACGTCTTCCCCACACGCGTGGGGGTGAACTGATATGCGAGGCCATTGAGGTTGGCGCGAACTAGTCTTCCCCACACGCGTGGGGGTGAACCCCTCTGCAGCAGCCGCAAGAGCGCACCGATCCACGGTCTTCCCCACACGCGTGGGGGCGGAACCGAAGTCTCTGGTAATGCAGGCCCGTTTCTAGAAGTCTTCCCCACACGCGTGGGGGTGAACCGAGACAAGAGATACCCTGGGCCGAGGCGCACGAGTCTTCCCCACACGCGTGGGGGTGAACCTGGCGTGTTTGTCGAGGCCAAGGACGGCGTGGCGTCTTCCCCTCACACGCGTGGGGGTGAACTGCGGATGCATTCCGGAAAGGCCGCGTCAGGGGGTTGTCTTCCCCACACGCGGGGGTGAACTCCTCATGTTCACCGGCGGGGGATAGCACCCCGTCCAGTCTCTCTCCCTACACGCGGGGGTGAACCCGAGCCTGGCGTCGAGTCCTTGGCTAAACTCAAGTCTTCCCCACACGCGTGGGGGTGAACCAATGGCTCTGGGGTGCAGGGGTTTCCACATAACGTCTTCCCCACACGCGTGGGGGTGAACCGCGACGATCGAAGTCTTTGGGGACAGCTTCAACGTCTTCCCCACACGCGCGGGGGTGAACTCGGTGAGCCATCTCGTCGAGCCAGTCCATCTGGTGTCTTCCTCACACGCGTGGGGTGAACTGGCGGCCATTGAGTATTATGTGGCTGAATACGCGTCTTCCCCACACGCGTGGGGCATCCTCTTGGACTCGGGCAACTGCAAAAGCAGAGAAGTCTTCCCCACACGCGTGGGGGTAAGAACCGGCTTTCTGCCTCGGCGCTGCAATTGGCTCACAGGTCTTCCTCACACGCGTGGGGTGAACCGACGGGCACAATGGGCCTTGCTGCTTTAAGGCTGTCTTCCCCACACGCGTGGGGGTGAACCTGGGCGCCAGGGCAACCTGCGCCGCCCTGGCTTCTGTCTTCCCCACACGCGTGGGTGAAACTCGTGGAGCATCAGCGGAACGACGCTCACGGTGACGTCTCTCCCTACACGCGTGGGGGTGAACCATCTCCAACGACGCCCGGCGCGGCCAGCAGACCGTCTTCCCTACACGCGTGGGGGTGAAACTCCACCGCGCGCGAATCGCCGCCAACTGCTCGTCAGTCTTCCCCCACACGCGTGGGGGTGAACCGCGGGCCGGGGCCATCGCAGCCGACGCCGATCTGTCTTCCTACACGCGTGGGGGTGAACCGGCCGCGCTGCGCTTCGGCGGCCGGGCTGGCGGCGTCTTCCCCACACGCGTGGGGGTGAACCGTTGCCCGCGCTTGATTTGCATGAGCATGCCGAGTCGCCTCTACACGCGTGGGGGTGAACCTCTGGAACCGCCTCGCAGCGGATTTTCCCCACAGTCTTCCCCACACGCGGGGGTGAACCCGGCAGGCCATTCTCACTATGAGACATGGAGGGGTCTTCCCCACACGCGTGGGTGAACCGCCAGAATCTTCACTGCCGGCGCCCGAGAGCCCGGTCTTCCCCACACGCGTGGGGGTGAACCGACCGCCCGGGGCTCGCGTCCGGCCTCGCTCAAGTCTTCCCCACACGCGTGGGGGTGAACCGGGTACGCATCGCGACGGGATGCAGAGCTGCGCAGTTCTCCCCACACGCGTGGGGGTGAACCGTTGGCATAGGTCTGTAGCTCTGCGATTGTAATGTCTTCCCCACACGCGTGGGGGTGAACTGCCTCGACGAGACAGCGCGCACGCCAGCCGAGGAGTCTTCTCCACACGCGTGGGGGTGAACCGGTTGCGCGCGTATCACTGGCGCCAAGGGCGGCCAGTCTTCCCCACACGCGTGGGGTGAACCAAGTGCCTTGACATGCCGGACGAACCATGATACGTCTTCCCCACACGCGTGGGGGTGAACTGCTTGGTCGTACCCACTGTCGCGCCGGACGTGTGTCTTCCCCACACGCGTGGGGGTGAACCGCTGCAGCGCAGCTTGAGCGCGATGGCTAGGCTGTCTTCCCCACACGCGTGGGGTGAACCGGCTGGCCGCGCGGCAGGTTCCAGGGCGCAGCTGTGTCTTCCCCACACGCGTGGTGACCCGAGAGTCGGCGACTACAGCTACAACGCCCCCCAAGTCTTCCCCACACGCGCAAGTGAACCAGCCCCGTGCCCTCAGACCGAGGTGGCGGCGAGAGGTCTTCCCCACACGCGCGGGGGTGAACTAGCGCACTTTCGCCTTGCGCTCCTGCAGCGCGTCTTCCCACACGCGTGGGGGTGAACCGCCACGCTGCCGTTGAGGTATGGCGCTATGCCTGTCTTCCCCACACGCGTGGGGGTGAACCGGCACGCTACCGGCCAGACGAATCGCGCGGCACGTCTTCCCCACACGCGCGGGGGCGGAACTGCAGTCCCGCAGGCCCTCAACGATGTCCTGGTAGTCTTCCCTACGCGTGGGGTTGAACCGCAACGTTCGGGCTCTACTCCGTAATCACCATCGCGTCTTCCCCACACGCGTGGGGTGAACCACGGGATGCCGATCTGTTCCGCAGCCACCCGTGGTCTCCCCTACACGCGTGGGGGTGAACCTTTGACTGCCGCGCCAGGTTGTCGGGCGTGAGCGTCTTCCCCACACGCGTGGGGGTGAACCGCACCGCCGCCGCATGGCCGAGCCCTGGCTGGCGTCTTCCATTATCGCGTGGGGGTGAACCGTGCCCACCTGTCAACCTTTTTCGGGCACCGTGTCTTCCCCATGGCGTGGGTGAACCGAGTCTCGCGGTCGTCATGTCGGCATCCTCGCTGTCTTCCCCTACACGCGTGGGGGTGAAACCCTTCTGCCTTGCTCGCCACCAGACGATCTCCGACGTCTTCCTCAACACGCGCAGGGGGTGAATTGCCGAGAGAGGAGCCAGACATGACCGGCACATGCTGTCTTCCCCACACGCGTGGGGGTGAACCGTCACTCGTGGCTGGTGCATGACGCGGCATTGCGCGTCTTCCCCATTACCGCGTAAGGAACTCGGTGACAGCGACCGGGACGATGACGATGACGACGTCTCTCCCCACACGCGGGGGTGAACCGGCCCGCTCGAACCACTTCCGCCGATTGAACTCGCTGTCTTCCCCACGCGTGGGGGTGAACCTGCCAGTAAAGACCCGGGGCGCTCGCTGTCGGGGTTCTCCCCACACGCGTAAAGTGGAACCGGAAGACCGACCCGATTTTGATCTGCTCTTTGAGTCTTCCCCACACGCGTGGGGTGAACTGCGCCGGCAGCGCCACTGCGCGGCGGCGTTGGCGTCTTCCCACACGCGTGGGGTGAACCTGCGGCTGCGCCTGGCGTGCAACCGATAAGGTTAGGTCTTCCCCACACGCGTGGGGGCAAACCACGATGGCGGCGGTGATGCTGGACTATCCCTACGTCTTCCCCACACGCGGGTGAACCAGCAGAGCACATCGTCAGGCCGCATGCCGGCCGCGAGCGCCCCCCACACGCGTGGGGGTGAACCAGTGGCCCGCCTCGACTAGGGCAGGCCAGTGGCGTCTTCCCCACACGCGTGGGGGTGAACCGATTGCGCGCCCCACATAGCAGAGAGAGCGCGTCTTCCCCACACGCGTGGGGGTGAACTGCAAATCCGGGATGCTCGACGCGAACCTTACCGCCGTCTTCCCCACACGCGTGGGGGTGAACCGTCTCCCCTTCGTGTCTTCACTGCCACCTCCATATGTCTTCCTCACACGCGTGGGGTGAACTCCGCCCCGGATGCGCGCCGTACGCTGAGCTGTATCGTCTTCCCCACACGCGTGGGGGTGAACCGTTATGTCTGGCTGGCTGGATGCTATGCTGGAAGTCTTCCCCACACGCGTAAAGGAACCTATACCGCGCCACCGCCTCGACCATCTCGCTACGGTCTTCCCCACACGCGCGGGGTGAACTGACGCTATTATCGGGGCGCTCAAGGGCATCACGTCTTCCCCACACGCGCGGGTGAAACCCTCAGTTCCGCCGCGTTTCATGTATCCTCCTGCCTCGTCTTCCCCACACGCGTGGGGGTGAACCGCAGCAGCAGCTCGTTCGCGAGCGGCCACAGCGTCTCCCCCACACGCGTGGGGGTGAACCGGAGACGCGCCATGACGATCAACTCAACCGGCGTCTTCCCCACACGCGTGGGGGTGAACCGGGGCCTGGCCGAGCAGGGCCGCAAGCGTGTGAGTCTCCCACACGCGGGGGTGAACCTGTGCTACTCGCCTGCGGCGCCAGCGGTCTGCGTCTCCCCCACACGTAAGTGCGGGGGTGAACCGCTGGGGCACAGCGGCGACGGTGGCCTGTCGGCGTCTTCCCTACGACGCGGGGTGAACCGCACCGGTGCGTTGGGCGTTTCCCAGTGGCTCAGGGGGTCTTCCCCACACGCGTGGGGGTGAACCGACGACGTTAGCCGAGGGGCTACTCGGCCGTGATGTCTTCCCCACACGCGTGGGGGGTGAACCGCTGCCGGGTCGTCATCCGCTAGGACGGTTCCAGTCTTCCCCACACGCGTGGGGGTGAACCTAGTGATATAGGCCGAGTCTGCCCATATCGCCGGTCTTCTCTACACGCGTGGGGGTGAACCAACGCCTTTGTAGGGCTGGCCGGGTCGCAATCGTCTTCCCCACACGCGTGGGGTGAACCGGCGGGCGAGTCGCCAGACGTGGCCTTCGATACGTCTCTCCCCCACACGCGTAAGGAACTCATGACAGCTGCGCGGCGAGGGCCTGACTCTGTTCCTCCCCACACGCGTGGGGCACCGCCGACCGCGGCGCAGGCGAGGCAAAGGGGTTAGTCTTCCCCACACGCGGGGGTGAACCGATCACGCGCGGGCGTTCGAGGCGACGTTCTACGTTCTCCCCACACGCGCAAGTGAACCGCCGCACCATGTCTTGCATGATCTCTAGGCCGCGTCTTCCCCACACGCGTGGGGGGTGAACCTGTGGGGAAAATCCGCTACGAGGCGGTTCCAGAGTCTTCCCCACACGCGTGGGGGTGAACTGACCCGGTGATGATCTGGGGCACTCGCGGGGCGGCCGTCTTCCACACACGCGTGGGGGTGAACCGGTCTTCGTAGTGGACAGTGTATCGGTCTATGCGTCTCTCCCTCACACGCGTGGGGGTGAACCTAGCGGCGAACTATCGGCGAGCGTGATAGGGGTCTTCCCCACACGCGTGGGGGTGAACCGCCGAGCCAAACTTTGAGCGCATGTCGATGCGTCTTCCCACACGCGGGGGTGAACTGAACGGTGCACTATGTGGCGAGTAGCGTTGTCGGTCTTCCCCACACGCGTGGGGGTGAACCGGCGATGAAGCGGCCGAAAGCGAGGCCCTCCCGATCGTCTTCCCCACACGCGTGGGGTGAAACCGTACTGGCGCGACCGGGGCGATGTGGACAACGTCTTCCCCACACGCGTGGGTGAACCGCTAGAGTCGGAAGACTACGCCGCCGTGGCCGGGTTCTCTTACACGCGTGGGGGTGAACTGGATGACACAGGTACTGCGACTCAGCTTTTGCGGGTCTTCCCCACACGCGGGTGAACCATCCCAACGCACTGGAGCGCCCTGAACGGCGCCGTCTTCCCCACACGCGTGGGGGTGAACCGTGCCCTGGCAAGCGGAGCTGACCTCGTTGAGGGTCTTCCCCACACGCGTGGGGGTGAACCTGCCCGGCGCGCATGTTCACGCCGCGGGCGGACGTCTTCCCCACACGCGTGGGGGTGAACCCGGAACTGCAGGTAGCGAACGGGTGGACACTGTGTCTTCCCCACACGCGTGGGGGAAGTGAACCTAGTCGGTGATAGGATAGCCGCTGAACGGCCCTGTCTTCCCCACACGCGTGGGGGTGGAACTGCCGCTGCCGGCGGACACGATGGCCGAGCGGCGTCTTCCTACACGCGTGCGAACTCTAGTGGGCATCATCCTGGTCTGCGCGAATCGCGTCTTCCCCACACGCGTGGGGGTGAACTGACATCGGCGGATAGGGCCGACTCATTCTTGATGTCTTCCCCACACGCGTGGGGGTGAACTTCGGCGAAATGCTCGCAACCATCATCCCACCGCCGTCTTCCCCACACGCGTGGGGGTGAACTGGCGGCTCTGGCGAGCAAGAGCTGTTTGGTGACGTCTTCCCCACACGCGCGGGGGTGAACCGTTGTGCGACGAGTGCGAGTGGGAGCTGAGCAGTCTCTCCCACACGCGTGGGTGAACCATCCTGCGCCGCCATGCCCGCTCTGATGCCCTCGTCTTCCCCACACGCGGGTGAACTGCACCGCTGGGGCCGGCGCCTTGTGCGGCGGGCCTCTCACGCGTGGGGGTGAACTGACTTCAACCGTGACGCCGCGCGTGGTGGCGCGTCTTCCCCACACGCGTGGGGGTGAACCGACTACGCGGGCGCGTGCGTTTCTGGCCCAGGCGTCTTCCCCACACGCGTGGGGTGAACCTCTCGCTGGCGCAATACCAGGCGGTTGCGGCGTCTTCCCCACACGCGTGGGGGTGAACCTGCTGGCATCCGTGCACGGGCATGGTCATCGATGTCTCCCCACACGCGTGGGGGTGAACCGCACGGCCGTAGAAACTCGCCGGCGGCTTTGTAGCCTTCCACACGCGTGGGGGTGAACTGCACGGTGGCCAACAACCTGGCGCCTAAGAAGTCTTCCCTACACGCGTGGCGGGGACCCGGATAGCCACCACGACGAGGCGCTCGTCGATACGCTTCCCCACACGCGTAAAGTGAACTCGCGTTCACGCCGCGCGGCCGCAGGTACGGGTCTTCCACACGGCGTGAAGGAATCACCACGGGGTACGGCATTCAAATAACAATTTGAAGCCACACGTGGGTGAACGTAACGATGATGATATGGAGATCCGTTTACATGCCTCTCCCATACGTGGGTGACTTATGTTCATGTGGTCAGAGACTGCCTGGCTCGTCTTCCCCACACGCGGGGTGGACTCAAGCGTTTTCCGCGCGCCGGCGGACGCCGACGTCTTTCCCTTGGCCACGCGGGGGTGAAACTGACCTCATGCGCGGCGAGCATACGCTGGCGCTGTCTTCCCCACACGCGGGGGTGAACTGCGGCCGCGACGGCGCGCGGAAGATGGGGCGGTCTTCCCCACACGCGCGGGGTGAACTGCCTGCGCTGCCAGTTTGCGTCGAGCGGTTGCAGTCTTCCTTACACGCGGGGGTGAACCTGGCATGCGGAGGAGCGCTCGGATGAACGGTCTTCCCACACGCGTGCGCAACCGGCCGGGCGAGGAGATGCGGCGCAGTCGATACGGAGTCTTTCCCACACGCGCGGGGGTGAACTGAGAGGAGGATACTACCATGACCGCAGATAACAGTCTTCCCCACGCGCGCGGGGGTGAACCCGCGACTGAGGCCGCCCCGCCGGGGCCGGTGGCAGGGTCTTCCCCACGGGCGGGGGTGGAATCTCGGCGTGCGCCTCATTCGCTGTCAGGTCATGTTCTCCTCACGCGTGGGGGTGAACCGCCGTGGAAGACGATTCAGAAGGCGCTCAACAGGTCTTCCTCACGCGCGTGGGGTGAACCAGGAGGCGGCGCGAGCGAGATCCCGCCGGCCTCCTGCCGCGGGGCGGAACTGACGACCGAGGGCCCTTTCACCTGGCTATGGTGCCTTCCCACGCGCGCGGGGGTGAACCCATGGTCTGGGGCACGCCGGCGGCCGTGGCGATGTCTTCCTCACGCGCGTGGGGGTGAACTGATCGGCATCAGGCTTTATGGTCGCAAGTGAAGTCTTCCCTACACGCGCAAAGTGAACTGCAAGCAGCCGCTCTTGAGCACGCCCAGCGCCTGTCTTCCACGCGTGGGGTGAAACTGTTCGTACTCAACGCCTTGCGCTTCCCGCGCAAGTCTTCCCCACACGCGTGGGGGTGAACCACTACTGCGCGGCTGCCGCTGCCAGGCAGATGGTGCCCCTCCCCACACGCGGGGGTGAATCCTCGGGTCACCGACGGCGACGATCATCTCTAGTCTTCCCCACACGCGTGGGGGTGAACCTTCTGTGCCCTGCCGTGCAGCCCTCGACCATGCGTCTTCCCCCACACGCGCGGGGGTGAACCGGCAGAGTTGGCGATAGAACGCCTGCGCGCGCTGTCTTCCCCACACGCGCGGGGGTGAACTGTCCGCCGCTCGGCTGCCTGGGCCTCGGGTTAGTCTTCCCCACACGCGTGGGGGTGAACCTCGTCGCGAGGACATCGCGCGCTGGCCGCGCATGTCTTCCCACACGCGTGGGGTGAACTCCTGTATGATAGGTCAGCGTCATGCGCAGCCGGTCTTCCCACACGCGTGCGGGGGCAGAACTCACTCACTAACAGCCATGGGGAAACGCCCGCGTCTCCCCCACACGCGTAAAGTGAAACTGCAGCCCCCCGCGAGCCCACAGCAACACTGGCAAGTCTTCCCCACGCGCGTGGGGGTGAACCGGGCGTGCCCGTCGCGGGCCGCGTCTCGCTGGTGTCTTCCCCACACGCGTGGGGGTGAACCTGACTGCGAACAGGCAATTCTGTAGGCAGCGAGAGCGTCTTCCCCACACGCGGGTGAACCCCTGCCTGCTGCACAAATGCGTCGCGCTGGTTTGCAGTCTTCCCCACACGCGTGGGGGTGAACCAACTCCTGCCATATCGGCGGGCTGGGGGGTTGAGTCTTCCCCACACGCGTGGGGGTGAACCACGTTGAGCGCGCTTGCGCACTGTTATCGGCGAGTCTTCCCCACACGCGTGGGGATGAACCGGCGTCGAGGCTCACATAGACCCACTCGCACCAGTCTTCCCCACACGCGTGGGGGTGAACCGCCGCCGACAACCACGCCGCTGTACTACTCGCGCCGGCCGCCGCTTGTAGCGCTCTTCTTCGCTCAGCAGGGGCGCCGGATGCGATAGTCCCCCAAGCCATGCGCCTCTTAGCGATCGCTCGAGAGGGCCCCGCCTGGCTCAGGAATGGGTGAGGCACAATCCACCTGCTCCATCTGCCATCTCTGCCTGGATCGGCCGCCCACGGTCCATTCCGTTCCCACTACACGCTTGTGAGTTCCTCTTTAACCATTGGAATACTTCTGCTTTACTGAATCTTTGAAGCGCAAGTGTTCAGGCTGTCAGCGCATCGGCCCACATTCAGGTTGGCGCGAGCTCGACAGACGCCTTGCTGTCGCCATACCGGCATACACTGGGTGTGCGTCGGGCAGGCGTTGGCCGGCCTGCTACAGCCGAACTGGCCGTGGTGTCGTGTGGCAACGGACGGCGATGCTGTAGGCGAGGCGATCAGCACGCCAATGCATTGGCACCGGGCGTACGCTCTGCAACCCGAGAATCACGGATCGCCGCCAGCCGTGGTGAGTCTGGCTGGTCAAAGGCCAGCACGAACAAGTCGTGCATAGCGGGCACTCGCCGAGGCGATAGTGAACTCTGCGGTGGTTCAGTTCGGCCCGCGTTCCATAGTAGGAGTCTGCCACCTTGCCCAAGACCTACTACCAGATTCTCCAGGTTGACCCAGAAGCATCGACCGATGTCATCGAGGTTGCCTACAAGCGACTGATCCGCTTGAATCATCCGGACGTCAACCGGTCGCCTGACGCAAACCAACGCACGGTCGAGCTGAACGAGGCCTACGAGGTTCTGCATGATCCCAGGCGGCGTGCAGAGTACGATCATGGCCTAAAGCGTGAGCGGCAGCTTCAGGAAGAGGCTCGCGCCGGGGCAGAGCAAAGGGCCCACGACCAACAACAGCACACTGGCGATCAGAGTGAGTCTGACGAGGAGCAGCACAAGCCACCCCCCAAGGCCGACCCGGGCTCCGCGGATTCTGCGGCCGACAACGATGTGGCCTGCCGCGACTGTGGGCGCTCTGATGCTTCGTTGCGCATCACTGTGATGCCGTACGTGATCAGCCTGGCCGTATTCACGTGGAAACGCGCCTGGATCGGGGCATACTGCCCGGCGTGCCGCAGGCGCCGTATGCGCAAGGCCAAGCTGCTCACCCTGTTGTTCGGGATGTTTGGGTTCCCCGGCATGTTGCGAGCAATGTGGTCGCTGTGTGCCCCCAGCGAGGGACACGTGCAGCCAGAGATCAACGGTGGGTATCTTGCGCGACTGGCGGCCTGGTTTGTCAGACATCATCAGTACCGCGATGCCCAGCGAGCGCTCGATGCGAGTCTGCAGTATCAGGACAACCCCGGGTTGCGGCGCCTATATCGCGAGGCGTTCGGCATGGAGCCGGTGATCGGGCCGGCTCCCAGGCACGGTGCGGTCGGTGGGCTGGTCTTTGGGCTGGTCAGTTCAGCAGTGATCCTATCAATCTGCGTTTGGTCGTGGCTTCCGGCTGACAGCGGGCCCAGCTATTCGGCAACGTCAGCGCAGAGGAGCGTGCCTGCGTCGTGGGCAACGGCGACGCCACGACCACACCCCGTGTCGCCCCCCAAGCCGTCGCCAACCGCACCGTATCTCAGAGTCAGGGTGCCGGAGGCTGACTACAGCGTGAGTATTCCGCGTGGCTATGAACTCGTGCCCGAGAAGACCGATGATCCAGACTTGCACTATCTGTGGTTCCAGCCTCGCGACGGGTTTGCCGGGCGCGACTACACGACGTTCATGGTGCTCAGCGTGTTCAACTCGTCAGGAATCCAGCTGACTCACGCTGAGACCCTGGACGTCATCGCTACATTCACCGATGACATGGAGATGTGGCAGACCGACCAGGACCTGCGTTCCATCAGCACCGGCAGCTATGTTGGCCTTACTTTCGGCGGCACAGCCTGGCTGCCCGAGTCCTCCGAGCGAGTCAGGGTGTACTGGATGACCGCGCAGAACGCCGAGTGGTTTCACGTCATTGCGGCGATGGGCTATCTCGATGACGAAGCACAGGTCCGCAAGCACTTTGAGGTCTTTCGGGACAGCTTCGAGCCAGACCCGGTGTACTAGCTCGCGGCAGATGCAGCCGAGTGGATTCCGATGGGCCTGTCCTTCACCGACGCAGGCCACGCAGGCGGCCGAGGCCGAGGGGTTCTGGCTATGGCGCCGGCTGGCGGGCATTGGGTGTGGCCCGCTGCCCAGGCCATTTGGCAGGGCTGGTCCACGTTCGGGCGCTCGCGAGATTCGCGCGGGGCGACAAGGCCTCAGGCCCAGAGCCGCTATGTGCACAGACACAGCAACAGCACCCCGGTACGGCGCACGGACCCAAGACTCAAGCCTTGGCGCCACATCGTCAGGCTCGGGCGTCATGCCCTCAGGCTCTGCGCCTGCTAGCAGCATCACCACCGCCTCTACCGCACGTGCAGGTTGCGCCATGCTCGCGACATCGTCCACACGACTCGCCGGGCAAGGCGCCAGGCGCCTCGCGATTTGACCCTGGGGGCCGGGCTGCTTCATACTGCCAGAGAGTTTGGTAACAACTACCCTCATCTACCGCAGGGAATGAGCATGACTCCTCTACCGCATTCCTCTGTTCTCGCCATCAACCTGACCGAACTGCGAGTCGGAACCCTCCGACGGTTGGCTGTCATCTTGAGTGCACTGGGGTACCTTTGGCTGATGGCCGTCATGTGGCTCGATTTCGCGCGCGCATCCAGCTTTGCTTGGGTTGGGGCAACGACGCTGGCAGGTCTCCCTTTCGTCGCCCTGACAGTATCCAAGCGCCATCTCGCCACTGGCTCTACCTTGCTGGTGATGGCCTGCCTGGTGGCTGTCGCGGCTGCGATCCTCTCATATGCTCGCTGGGAACTGGTCTGTCTGCTTGTGCTGCCGGTCATCTTTGCCAGCGTCCTGCTCGGCCTCCGGCCTACACTTCTCGGGGTGATGCCCCTCACTCTGCTTGCTATGTTCGTCATGGCCCGACAGCTGCCGGTCGACCTGGGGACGCTCGATCTTGCGCTTCCGATGGGGGTGATCATGGCCGTCGCACTCCTGTCGGTGCAAAGCCTTTACGCTCACCTCGTCTGAAGCCGGTACCGGCAAGCCTGGCGCAACAAGCTGATCGCTCGTGACTGGCGGTCTCTGTCGGATGGCCCGGAATGCGGCTTTGACTGCGCAGGTGCGACTCTGCGCCGGCCGCCGGCCCGCTCCAGCGCGCGACCACACGGAGCAGTTGGAGCGTCTTGACACGTTCCTGTTTCACGCTGACGCCATCACTATGGAGTCGATCGGCCTGCAAGCGGCCGGGCTCTTGCCAGTTCGGCGGCAGATGCTCTACAGACACCGCCTGTCTGGCGCGATTGGCTTCCTGAGGCCCTAGACGCCGTAGGCGGTGCTCATCCGCTCGGGGGCGGCGCAAGATGGGGCTAGCGGTGGAGTTGCTGATCGCGTCGAGATGCGTCGGCAGCCTGGAGATGACCTGCAGTTCGCCATGCTGGCAAAGGCGGGTCGCCGCCCATGCCAAGTTCGGCGTCAAGTGCTCGACAGGGATTTGGTCGAAGGCATCGTCGACATCGGAGCGATAGCAGTGGCCGCGCTCTGACCCGCAAGGTCGTTGCTGCAGACCGCTCTCCAGCCTGGTCAGCAGCACTCTGTGGCCGAGCCAGGGGGCCTGCTCCAGCATGATCAGTATCTCTCCCTGCGCGTCGCTTGCCTTCGTATGCACCGCCTGCACCTATCGGAGACGCTTGTCAGGCTCACCGCTGGCCATCGGGTGATCTTGGGCACCAGTCTTCGGGTTGTAGTGCGATGAGCGCACTGTAACCCCTTGGCGCGATCAACGGTCGATGGTGCGCATGGCCTCGTCCTTCTAGGTCGACATGCGACACTCTAGCGAATGGCGAACGCCATGAACATATGAGGTCTTGCCGGTAGATACGCCCGCTTGTCGAGCCGCTCAGGCCCACCAGATCGAGCCTATTGCCTTACGTTTCCTTGGAGGCTGCCGAAGGAGCCACGCCTGGATGCGGTGGGTCGGCCCGCAGGGTGAGTCTCGGAGACGTCTGGAAACACAGCTCAGAGCCAGCAAGCCGATGCCTGGCAGGCCGATCTGCGCAAGAAGCCAAGGGCCCTGGCTCAGGCTCGAACGGCCGGGCGACAGAGGTTGGTGGGCGCCGTTTTGGGCCAATCTTCGGCTTCGTGTAGTATGCTTACAGACGCTACCGAGGCCTTTAGGCTTTTGGCCACAGGGGCGTCACTCGCATGTCTCGGTGTGTGTTCCAGGTGAGAGTCCAGGGGCAAAGGAGACGCCTATGTAGATGGCGTGGTCTGGTGCTGTATCCGAATATAGAGAGCGTTTCTTGGAGGTAGATGATGTCACGTCTCGAGCTTTCACGTCGTAGTTTCCTGACAGGCTCCGCAGTTGTTGGCGCCAGCGCACTGCTGGCCGCGTGTGCTCCCAAGGCAACGCCGGCACCGGCAGCCGGGCAGCCAGCACAGGCGCAACCAGAGCAACCTGCCGCAGCAGAGCCTGCCACCAAGGAGCCGGTGACGATCCGCTTTAACGGGCGCGTCGGTGTCCAGGGCGACCACTTCATTGAGCGTGCTCGCGCGTTCGAAGAAGAGTACCCCGATATCAAGATCAAGGAAGAGCTCATCCCTGGTGATGAATATCACCAGAAGATGGAGGTCCTGTTCGCCGGCGGCACTGCTGCCGATACATTCTGGACCATTCTGCTCTCGGGCTTGTACCACCGGTACTCGACGCGCGGTTTGGTGATGCCGATCGATGACCTGATTGCCTCTGATAACTACGATCTGGGCGTTTACTACCCTACAACCCTCGACGCGACCAAGGTTCAGGGCAAAACCTACGGACTCGCATGGGTCTGCCACCCTGGCCGTATCGGGGCATTCTACAACAAAAACCTCTACGAAGAGGCTGGCATCCCACTACCGCCTGCCGATGGAAGCTGGACTGTAGACGACATGCTGGCCCAGGCCAAGGAACTGACCCGCGACACCGATGGCGATGGCAAAATCGACCAGTTCGGTTTCCGACCCAACACCGAGACCTGGGGTATCCTCACTTGGCTGAGGAGCTGGGGTGCGGACATTTTCAGCGAAGACGGCACCCAGTGCGTGATGGATTCTGACGAAGCCATGGCAGCGTTCCAGTTCCTGTATGACCTCTTCCACGTGCACAAAGTTGCGCCCACGCCCGAGCAAGTGATCGACATGATGTTCGAGACCGGGAAGGTGGCCAACTACGTCAGTGGTTACTGGGGCATCAGTGCAAAGGCCAGAGTAGGTGACCGTTTTGAGATGGGCTGCACGCCCATGCCCAAGGGGCCTGCCGGCGTATGGGGCTCGATGTTCGAGTTCGACCCCATCTGCATTTACAGCAAGTCCGCCCATCCCGAGGAAGCATTCGAGTGGCTAAAGTGGATGGCTAACCAGGAGACTGGCATCCGTATCGCCGAGGTTGGCTCTGTGCCAGGGGCGCGGCCAGACGTGTGGGAGAGCCCGCGGTTGACAAGCGAGCCAATGCATGTGATCTGGGCCGATATGATGGACAAGTGCATGCCCTTCCGCGGCCCGGGCAACTTCCGTGGTAACGAAGTGGACGACGCAATTGTGCAGGGATTGGGAGCTTTGTGGGAGAACAAGGGAACACCGAAGGAGATCGTGCCTGAGGTGGCAAAGGCTGTCCAGGCCGTTCTGGACCTACCCGCTAACTAAGATCGCTGCCGAAGGTCTGGCGAGCCAGCGATGGCTCGCCAGATCGTTCCTCGAGGTGAATGCAGGAGGTGGGTTTGTGGCAAGTCGTGAGTCTATGGGATCGAACTCGGCCAACCGTGTGTCTGCCCTTCGGCGTCGAGAGGCAGTTGCGGGGTTGATCTACATATCACCCTGGTTGATTGGCTTCCTAATCTTTTCTCTGTTTCCGTTCGTTGCCTCGATTGTGCTCAGTCTGATGGACTATTCCATCATTGACCCCCCACGATTCGTTGGACTGGATAACTACGTCACAGCGCTGACCAGGGATCGACTGTTCTGGGGATCGCTGGGCCGCACGTTCTACTATGCAGTGGTCAGCGTTCCACTGGGGGTGCTTGGCTCTCTGATCTGCGCGCTGCTGCTAAACCAGGGACTACGTGGAACCGCGATCTGGCGGACGTTCTACTTCCTGCCTTCTCTGACGCCGACGGTAGCCCTGGCGCTGCTGTGGAAGTGGCTGTTTCAGCCCGACTTTGGGCTCGTCAACTACCTTCTGGGCAAGCTCGGCATCGATGGGCCTGGGTGGCTGGGTTCATCCGACTGGGCAATTCCGGCGCTCATCATCATGAGCCTGTGGGGCAGTGTCGGTGGGGGCCGCATGATCATCTTCCTTGCAGGCCTGCAGGGTGTCCCACAAGAACTGTATGAGGCGGCCCAGATCGATGGGGCTGGGGTAGTGGGCAAGTTCATTCATGTCACCTTGCCCATGATCTCGCCAACGATGTTCTTCAACCTGGTTCTGGGCGTTATCGGCGCGCTAGCAGCGTTCGACGTTGCCTACGTCTCAACGCAAGGAGGGCCGAATTACGCAACATGGTTTTACATACTGCACCTTTTCAGTGAGGCATTCAAGTACATGAAGATGGGCTATGCCTCATCACTCGCTTGGATATTCACCATCGTCGTGGTCTTTCTGACCTTTCTGCAGGTAAAGGCTTCCGACCGATGGGTATTCTACCAAGGGGCAGTGTGACATGGGCGAGTTTGTGACAATGCAGAGAGCCGAAATCGGACAGCACCAGAGACGCAGATCCAGCAAGCTGTCAGCAGGTCGTGTCGTCCTGTATCTGATCGTGGCGTTCTTCGCCGTCATGTTCATGGGGCCGTTTGTGTGGACAGTTGGGAGCTCGCTAAAGCATCCGACTGAGCTGTACATCTTCCCCCCGACATGGTTCCCAGAAGTTGCTCAGTGGGATAACTTCCCAGAGGTCTGGCGCCAGGTTCCTTTCGGCAGGTACATCGTCAACAGCGTCGTGACAACGGGCGCGTCACTCATCGGCCAGGTGGCATCCTCGGTTCTGGTCGCATATGGCTTTGCGCGCTTCCGTTTTCGTGGCCGTGATGCTCTGTTCATGTTGGTGCTCGCGACGATGGTCCTGCCAAGTCAGGTGACCATGATCCCACAGTTCCTGATGTTCCGCGAAGCTGGATGGCTTGATTCCTACAAGCCGCTCATCATTCCCAACTATTTCGGCGGCGGCCCGTTCTACATCTTCCTGATGCGCCAGTTCCTGCTGACCATTCCGCTGGACCTCGACGAATCGGCCCGTCTGGATGGCGCGGGTTCGTTGCGTATCCTGGTCAGCATTCTGCTGCCGCTGTGTGGGCCCGCGGTCGCCACGGTCGCGATCTTTTCTTTCCTGGGTCATTGGAACAGCTTCCTGTATCCCATGATCTATCTCAACACGATGGACAAGTTCACCCTGCCCATCGGGCTGCGCTACTTTCAGCTAGCTGCGTATACAGGTGGCGACCCCAAAGAGCATTTGCTCATGGCCGCGTCGCTGATGATGTCGATCCCCGGCGTCATCCTGTTCTTTGTCGCGCAAAAGTACTTTGTGCAGGGCATCGTGATGTCGGGCATCAAGGGCTAGGCCATCCCGTCTGAGGAGGACATTGTGAGCGCATTCCCCAGTCTGACGATCGAAGGCGTCACCATCCCGCGCGTCGTCTGCGGCACCAACGCACTGCTGGGCTGGTCGCATGTAAGCCCGGGGCGCGATGCCTGGATCAGGGAGTACTTTACGCCCGAGCGGATCGCCCTCGTCTTTGCCAAGTGCCTTGAGCTGGGCGTCGATGCGGTGATGGGTCCGCTCTTTCCACGCCTCATCGAGGCGCTCGACGCGACCGAGAAGCTGACTGGCGTGCGCATGACGTGGGTGGCGACCACCAGCGGCGGCCGTGCACCGGTTGGGCGCGAAGAGGAACTTGCCCAGGCCCGTGCGGCCGGCAAGACGGACGAAGCCCTCGCGATCACGCTCGAAAGCACCGCCGAACAGGCCGCCCTGCTCAAAGAGGCCGGAGCTGCTTTCTGCCTCTTTCATGGACAGTGGGCCGACTGTTGGGCGATGTTGAACGACCAGATGGTGGATCACCGACGCTTTACGAACATGATCCGCAGCGCCGGTTTGATCCCCGGGTCATCGGTGCATGACTCGGCGCGGCTCGCCCATCTGATGGAGCACGACTATGACCTGGGCTTGATCGCCACGCCCGTCAACAAGAGTGGTTGGCACATGGCGCCAGACAGAGAACAGGCGCTGACGGCCTTACGCTCGAACACCAGGCCTATCCTGGCGATCAAGACGCTGGCATGTGGCCGCTATACCGAAGAGCGCAGTGTGCCTGACTGGCTGAGCTGGGCCGCCGCTGTCGAGGGCGTCGACGCCATTGCCCTCGGCCTGATGGTTGAACAAGAAGCCGAACAGAGCATCCCCGTGTTGCGTGAGTGCTTTGAGAACAAGTTCGGCGCATGATCGTTGGCTGGCGTGCTACATCTGAACGGAAAAGGAGTAGATTGTGAAGTCGGTATATGTGTGCTTTCCCGAGGCGACACAGGTAGCCGTTCGCGAGGAAGAGGTTACTTCGCCACAGCAGGGCGAGATCCTCTGTCAGGCCGAGAGCTCGCTCATCAGCATCGGCACCGAGACGTACTGCCTGCGTGGGGTGTTTGACAAAGGCACCACCTGGGCCAACTGGGTGCGCTATCCCTTCCGGCCCGGCTATAGCATGGTGGCCCGCGTCATCAGCGTGGGGCCCGGCGTAGAGGGCTACAAAGAGGGCGATCGGGTGCTCGCCTCGGCGCCGCATGCGCAGTATTTCAGGACCACCGCTGCGAACGCCAATCCCATTCCCGACGGCATCTCTCCCGAAGAGGGGACCTGGGGCACCCTGGCCAGCACCACCCAGCTCGCCGCCCGTCGCGGACAGCTCGAGTTGGGCGAGACTGTGGCGGTGGTGGGGCTCGGCATGCTGGGCCAACTGGTCACTCAGTATCTGCGGGTTGACGGCGCCCGCAGGATCATCGCCATCGACACGGTGCAGGGGCGGCTCGACATGGCCCTGGCCCACGGCGCCACGCATGCCATCAACGGCTTTGCCGAGGCAGCGCTGCCCACAGTCAAGGAGATCACCAACGGCCGCATGCTCGACGCGGTGTGGGACGTCACCGGCCACCCCGCGGCGCTTGCCCAGTGCATCGAGCTGCTGCGGCGCCGCGGGCGGGTGGTGTTGACGGGCGACACGCCGACGCCCTCGCAGCAGTACCTGGGGCCCAGCACGCTGGGCAAGTCGGTCTCGATTCTGGCCGTCCACGGCAACAGCAGCGCGCCCCACTTTTCCGAACTCACGCCCTGGACGCGCGACGAGATCATCGCTCTGTTCTACGACCTGGTTCTACAGAAGCGTATGCGCGTCGATGATCTCATCACCCATCGGCACTCACCGGTTGAGGCGGTGGAGGTCTACGATCGCCTGGTCAAGGACCGCACCAGTTCGGTGGGCGTGATCTTTGACTGGAGCCGCATCTAGAGCACCCCTCGGTCGCAGCGCGTGGTTCATGCCGTCTACGGCACGAGCCACGCGCTGTCGGCCAGACACCTCAAATCACTCTCGAGAGGAGCACCCATGACCAAGGTCAGAATCGGACTGATCGGCTGTGGCATGATCGCACAGGTGATGCATCTGCCCCACATCGCCGAGCTCGACGAGCAGTATGAGCTCGCCGCTATCTGCGACGTCTCACCAGGCCAGTTGGCGGCCACCCATGCCCGCTATCCCCAGGCGCGAGCCTATGCAGACTATCACGACATGCTGGCCGATCCGTCGGTGGACGCGGTGATGGTGTTGACCCAACTGCACGGCGAGCCAACCGTCGCGGCCCTGCGGGCGGGCAAGCATGTCTTTGTCGAAAAGCCCATGTGCAACAGCCTGCGAGAGGCCGACGAGATCCTCGAAGCAAGCGCTGCCAGCGGCAAGCACGTCATGGTAGGCTACCACAAGCGCTATGATCCTGGCTATCTGGCCGGGATCGAGGAGCTGGCCACCGCTGAGGGCATCCGTCTCGTGCGGCTGCACGACGTCATCGGCCCCAACGACGTGTTCCTGGCGCACTATGATCTCAAACTGCATCGCGACATTCCTGAGGCGATCGCAAAAGAGACGCAGGCCAAGGCCGAAGCGGCGACGCGCGATGCCATCGGCGACGCGCCCCTGCATGTCAAGCGTGCCTACGGCTTGATGCTGGGCCTTTCGACGCATGATATGACCATCTTGCGCGGCGCCTTTGGGCAGGCCGAGCGGGTGCTGTCCACCGAGATCTGGGCCGACGGCAGCTACTTTACGTCGGTGCTCCAGTTCGGCAACGATGTTCGTTGCGTGTTTGATACGGGTGTGGTTCGCCACCGGATCTTTGATGAGGAGCTGGCGGTCTTTGCCGCCAACAAGACAGTGCACATCAACTTCCCTAGTCCGTTCATCAAGAATGCACCCACCACCGTCGATGTATGGGAGCTGGACGGCGATCGAGCCGTTGAGCGGCGCATCATCGCCTCGTATGAGGAAGCCTTCAAGCGTGAGCTCGTCCACTTCCATGACTGCATCATCAACGACCGGGAGCCTCACACCAACGCGCTCGAAGGCCGGGCCGATACGGCTCTGCTCATCGAGATGGTGAACGTCTACCTGGGGCGTTGAGTCCTGCCACACCCTGCGGGGTCAGCCAGCGCTGGCCCCGCTTTCGCTCTGGAGAGCAAGATGGCGCCTACGCGACCCAACCTGCTAGTGCTCTTTTCAGACACGCATACGGCCACAGCCAGCGGTTGCTACGGCTCCTCAGAGGTGCGCACGCCGCACCTCGATCGTCTGGCCAGCGAGGGCGTGCTCTTTGAGCGTGCCTACTCGCAGAATCCGCTTTGTGTTCCCTCGAGGCAGTCACTGCTCACTGGCCTGCGTTCGTTCGAGACAGGCGTGCTGCACAACGACCAACCGATGCCGCCTCTGTACACTCTGGCGCATCATCTGTCGGCTGTGGGCTATGAAACCGCCGCGCTGGGTAAGATGCACTTTGTGCCCGACACCGCCGCCTCTGGCGGACAAGAGCGTCACTTTGGTTTCAGTGCGCGCCTGGACTATGAAGAGTTCTGGCGCTATCTGCGCGATGAGCGTCGCTACCCAGCCGTGCCCGATGTGAGCGATGATCCGTGGCAGATCGTCCACCTGGAAAAGTGGCAGCATGTGCTGCAAGCGTTTGGGGTCACCCTTCCTGGTGAGACGTCTCCATCCTACCGACACATTCTGCCTGCCGGCGCCATGGGCACACTGCCTCACGAGGATCATCAAGAGGCGCTCGTGTTGCGGGCCTGGTCGCAGTTCCTAGCTCGCGAGCACACTAGCCCCTTTCTGGCCTTTGTGAGTTTCCAGAGCCCGCATCCGCCGTTTGTGCCGCCGGCCGAGTTTGTGGCCCAGTACGCTGGACCGATCACGTTGCCACCTGCGCCTACGTCAGAGGACCTGGCGCATCCGATCTGGAGCCGGGCCATCAGGCTGGCAGACGACGATGCACGGGAAGCCTATCTGCGGCACTATTACGCCTTTGTCAGCTACACCGACTGGTGTGTCGGCGAGGCCTTGCGTCTGCTAGAACAGGCCGGTCACGCTGAGGACACCGTGGTGGTCTATGTGTCTGACCATGGTGATATGGGGTACGAGCACGGGCTCACGGGCAAGGGCGTCTTCTACGAGCCGTCAGTGCGCGTGCCTTTGCTGATGCGCTGCCCAGGCCAGATCGCGCCCGGCTGGAGACACGATGGGTTGGTCGAACTGGTGGATCTGTTCCCGACCCTATGCGAGGCCGCCAGCGTCGATGCGCCCGCTGGCCTGGCGGGCCGCTCGCTATGGCCAGAGCTGCGTGCCGGGCAGAGCATCGGTAAGGATATGGTGTTCAGCGAGAGCTACCCGATGGAGCGCAACCGAGCGCTCTTTGGGCCACGTCCGCATCGCATGGCGCTGACGGAGCGCTGGAAGCTGATCGAGTATGGCGACATCGCTGTGGACCTCTTTGACGTTGTGCACGATCGCGAGAACACCACGAATCTCGCGGGCGACCCACGGTTCGCGGGGGTAAAGGCAGAGCTACTGGCAGAGCTCTATCGAGTGCTGGGCGCCATGCACCTTGAGCCACTGTCGACAGGTTCAGCGCAGCCCGCATAGAGCCCGGTAACAGCTCGCCCGTGCGGAGCGAGGCGCGACCATCAGAGGTGTACCGTACCCGCCGCTGCCACGGCGCCTGTTCTCAATCCTAGCCTAGCACCCCTTGGCGACACCTGTCGTCGCCCGCGACCCGTCTCCTGGCAAGCCCGTCACATTCATGCTCACTCACCGATCAGTTCCAGGGCGACCGTCTCCACCAGCGAGGCCCCGATCAGCGTATACAGCATCTCCTCTTCCCGCTCTGGCTCGCCAGGGCGTGCTTTCCACGTCGTGAAGGTCGCACCCACCACCCGGGCCACCGTCCCCTGGCCAACGCCGTCCACCAGCAGCACCCAGCGCGGCAATGCCGCCATCGTGGCGCTGCCCAGATAGGCCTGCTCCCAGTCGCTCGTCTCTAGGCCGCCCACCCGCCAGGCGCCGTTCACCTGCACCACCGCACCCCATCGCAGCGCATTGGCCACGTCCAGCACGGTGGGCACGACCGCACGTGAATCCCATTTAGCTCCAGCTTGGCCGTGTCGCTTCCCTCAGCCAAGAGAGGCATGGCAATCACTCTTGCTCTGTAGATCGTGCGTCAGGAGAGCGCGGCGCTCCGCTCCATCTCAAGCTCCCGACGCTGCTCGCTGCCGCCCCCCCTTTTCCCCAGATCGGCCATCGGCGTACAATGGAGTCGGCCCATGGCCCCGCTGCGGCGGAACCGGGCTGAAACCCAGCGCGTCTATTGAGCAGCGGTGTATGTGCCCGGCGGGGGGCCAGGCGCGCCACCGTCTGCTGGCCAATGCGCTCACAGCGCAGGAACGGTCGCCAACCACCATGAGACTGACCACTACACGCTCCCGTCTGGGGGCCATCGGCGCCACGGGCCTGATCCTGGCCTGGCTATTGCTGGCGGCATGCCAGCCGGCCGCGCCGGTCGAGCCGACGACAGACCCCACGCCCGAACGCCCTACGTTCACGCCTGCCGCTGGCGAGCCTCAGCCGACGCCCACCCTGGAGGCAACGCCGATGAACACGCCCACCCTCGCCCAGTCGCTATCGTCGGCTGAGCAGCGCCTGCTCGACCTGATAGGTCAAGACCTGTCACAGCAGTTGCAGGTCAAAGAGCCAGCGGTGACCATCGGCGCCATCGAGCGTGTCACCTGGCCCGACACGAGCCTGGGCTGCCCTCAGCCAGGCTATATGTACGCTCAGGTGCTCACGCCAGGCTACCGTGCAACCGTCGAGGTTGAGGGCAAGACCTACGTCTATCACGCCTCGGACGCGGGCCAGTTGGTGCTGTGCGCCCCAGAACAGGTCGCCGCTCAGGGCGCTCCCACTGTCGTCACAGCGACCGCGCCCACCATCGAGCCTGGCCTCGAGGGCATCGTCGCTGCGGCCATCGACGATCTGGCGCAGCGCCTGGCCGTGTCGCCCGAGCAGATCGTCGTAGTAGAGGCCCAGGCCGTGGTGTGGCCCGATGCCAGCCTGGGGTGCCCGCAGCCCGATATGCTCTACAAGCAGGTGCCCATGGACGGCGCCTTGGTGCGCCTCGAGGTTGCCGACAAGGTGTACGACTATCACAGCGGAGCCGGGCGCGCACCGTTTCTGTGCGAGGAGAGCATGCGGCCTCACAAGGACACGCCGCCCGCCATCGACCTGCTGCAGCTCGAGCCCCGCTCTCCCCTCGACTAGGGGCCTGCTGCCCACGCCCAAAAAGGCCGCCCACAGGAGAACTCCTGTGGGCGGCCTATCGCTTCTCGGCGGGCGAGGCTCAGGCCTCGTCGCCATCAGGCGCGTTCAGCGATTGTCGACGTTCACCAGCGTAAGGCCCATCAGCCCTGCATCGCCGGTATGCGACACCGCGCCAAGATGCCACTGGCCGGCCGTGGCGCCTGTCCAACTCAGATCGACGCGACCGATCGTGCCGATGACGGCCTCGGTGGGCGCGCTGTCGATATTCAGGTTGCCGCCGGGCGTGGCCGAGATGGCCCAGGTGTACAGGTCATAGTCCGAGTCGCCACCGGGCGCCGACCAGCCATGTACATAGACCGCCCAGGTGCCATCGGCGGGCAGTGGGATGTCGATCAGCTCGTCAGTGCCACCAGACGTGCTGGAGTACGTTGCGCCGCCGGGGCCAAAGACATAGACATCCAGGTCGGCGTCTGACTCGGTCGCCTCGGGCGGGATGGCGATGCGGAAGAACGCCGCGCCGCTGAGGTCGAACTCGTGCAGATTGCTGTAGCCGTCGGCGGGATTGAACGTCTGGTCCGGGTCCTGCACCACGTTGTCGCTGGTGACGGTGGCGGGCACCAGGCCATGGGCCGCAGCGGCATAACTGCCGCTGTAGCCAAAGGCCACGTCAAAGCTGGTGGCGCCCGTCTCGCCTGTGCCGCTGATCTCGGCCGGGGCCGCAAAGAGTGCGGCCTTGACCGCGATGGGGCTGCGGACGCTGTAGAGGCTCTTCTTGGCCTTATCGACCCAGGTGAGCGAGCCAAAGCGCCAGGCGCCGATGGGCGCGCTCACATTGCTGATGGTCACATGGAAGGTGGCCGACTGGCCGCTCTTGAGGCGCAGCGTGGCCGGCTCGACCTGCACGTCAAAGCCCGCGGGCGCCTCGACGACCGCCTGGTATTCGCGCCAGCCTTTGTCGTTGGCCACGCTCGTCACTGTGCGCTGCACCGTGATGCTGCCAGGCACCTCGCTTGCCCCGATCGAGGGGTAGTTGAGGTTGTAAGGCTCCATAGGAATGCCAACCGACTCCAAGAAGGCGCAGCTCCCCGGCGTGAACACGCCCCACTCCATGCCGCAGGTAAAGGCGGCATACTCATAGAGGCCAGCATCGTACACCAGGCCAGGCTCAAAGGCCGAACCCTTGATGGCGATGCCGCCCACATTGAGGTGGCCGCCGCCCATGTCAAACGGGTCGGCCCAGTCCATCTCGCCTTCCTTCATCACGTCCTGGTAGGCGGTGGTCACCAGGGCCGAGCGGGCCATGGCGGCGCTCCAGTTGGGGTGCGCCTGCTTGATCAGCGCAAGAGCGCCGGCCACGTGGGGGCTCGACATGGAGGTGCCGCCGATCGCCTGGAAGAGCTCGCCGGGCACGAACCCGGGATCGGGGAAGGGCGACGCACCGGCCAGGATGTTGACGCCCGGAGCGGTGATGTCGGGTTTGATGATGTCTGCGGCCACCGCGTTGGGCCCGCGCGACGAGAACGACGCCATCACGGGCGCGGCGATCTCGGTGAACACGCCACCATAGATCTGCGCCGTGGCGCCGGCCCCGGCCGAGGTGATGTAGGCCTTGACCGCCAGACCGTCGGTGTTGTTGATGTGCACCGTGGGCAGCCAATGGGTGTCGGTGTTCAGGTCTTGAGCGTCGCTGGTGTTGTAGAGCACCATGCCCGCGCCGCCGGCCAGATAGACTGCATAGCCCTTTTCGACGCGAGCGTAGATCCCGCGCTTGCAGAGCACGATCTTGCCGGTTACGTCGGCGTTGAACAGCGGCGTCGCGTAGGGGTTGCACAGCTCGTTGCCGAGGCTAGCGGCATCGACGATGGGCGCCGTGTCCGTGCCGGCCGTGATCGACGCGCCATAGTAGGCGCTGCCGTCGCCCAGAGCCACCGAGCCCTCAAAGGTGCGGTTCTGGGTGCTGGCGCCGACAGTGGTCACCCAGGGCATGGTGCCCGGGTTGCCCACGGTGGAGGCGCCCGGGCCGCTATTGCCAGCCGAGGTGGCCACAAACACGCCCGCATCGTCTGCGAACAGGAAGGCGATCTCGTCAGCGCCAGGGCCACTGGCCCCGCCGCCGATCGAGTAGTTGATCACATCGACGCCATCGGCCGTGGCCTGATCGATCGCGGCCGCCAGGTCAGAGGTGTAGCCGCCCAGGTTGCCCAACGCCTTGTAGGCGATGATGCGCGCCCGCGGCGCGATGCCCGAGACGGTGCCAAAAGGCACGCCGCTGATGCTCGCCTCGACACCAGCATTTCCGGCCGCCGTGGAGGCGGTGTGGGTGCCGTGGCCATCATCATCGCGCGCCGAGTCGAACTCGTCAGGATCGGCGCCAATGTAGTAGCGGTAGGCGTCGAGCACCTGATAGGCGCCCAGAAGCTTGTTGTTGCAGGTAAAGGGCGCATCGTTGGGGTTGGCGGCCGTGTTGCCAAACTCGCACGGCAGCCCCACGTAGCCGGGCAAAGGCGCAAAGCTACCATCGTCGGCAAAGCTAGGGTGCTCGGGCCAAATGCCCGTATCGATGATGCCCACGACGACGTTCTCGCCCTTATAGCCGCGCAGCCAGGCTCCGCCCGGCGCGGTGAGCCCCAGGAAGGAGGGGCTGTTGTCGGTGGTCTTGAAGCGCATCTGGTCTTGAAGGACCAACGCCACGCCCGGCTGTTTGGCGGCCTCATCCGCCTGAGCTGCCGTCATCTTGGCGGCAAAGCCGTTGAGTGCGATGGTATAGTCGTAGACCGTGGCGTCGACATCAGCTCCAACGGCCGTCAAGACCTGAGCGTGCTCCTTTTCGAGGAACTTGACATATTGCTTGACGTAAGCGCTGTTGGGGTTGACCTTACCGCCCTTGCCGGGCTTGGTGGCCGGCAAGCCGGCGATGCTGCCGTCATAGGCGATGGCCGGGTCCGCCGTCATGACGACGATATACACGTCCCCGTCGGCCTCGGGCTGCTGCGCAGCCACCGGCGCGGCGATGGCCAGCAGCGAGACTGTCAAGAGCAATGCCAAGAGCTTCTTCATTGCGTCTGTGCCTGTCTTTCCCACTCTCGTTCCCCCCTCATAGATCGGACGCGGATGCCGTGCGGATGCCTGCGTGGCTCTGGCCATCACCCCCTCTCAGTGTCAGCACTCTCAACAGCAGCACTCTTATCGTCGTACTCGCGGGGCCGCCTGAGCATAGCAGCGACGAACGGATAGGCGGCAGAGTCTCTGTCGGTGCCGCTCTCCCCCCCAAGAGAGCACGCGCCAGCAACCGGCAGAACGATCGCTGTACCAGTGGCAAATGACGGCACCCTCGTCGTAGCAGTCAATCGACAAGCGTTATCCGCCACTAAGGGGCAGAATATCACGCTTTTCGGCGGCGGTCAATGGCTTTTTGCGGATAGACGCGCCTGCCGGCGCCGCGTGCTCAGTTGCCGGGCGGCACCCAGGCGCGCAGGAGCGTGCACGCATTCTGGGCCTCGACAGCGAAATCGCCCAGGGCGGCAGGCAGCAGCGCAAAGCGCACCCCTTCGAGACTTGTCGATCCGCCTGCCCAGGCGATGGTGGCCTGGCCGGCGAGGCAGCCGAGGATCTGGAAGGTGTCTCCCGCGCAGCGGCCCTGATAGGTGGCGCCGGGGGCCAGGGTGAGCCTGTCGAGGCAGAACTGTGGGCAGCGCACCAGCTCCCAGCAGGCCAGACCGTTGACCTGCGCGTGCAGTCGCGGCTGCACGAGGCCGGGGCGCACCATGTCCCAGTCGATGACGTCGAGCGCTTTCGATACGTGCAGCGCTCGCGGCTTGCCGTCGGTGCCGAGGCGCCCCCAGTCATAGACGCGGTAGGTCGAGTCCGAGTTCTGCTGAATCTCGATCACCATGGCGCCTGCTTTTAGGGCGTGCACGGTGCCCGCGGGCAGATAGACCACATCGCCCGCCTTGATGGGAAGCGTCTGCAGCAGGGCCTCGAGCTGATTGTCTGCGATGGCCGCAGCAAAGGCCTCGGGCGTCACCTTTTTGCAGAGGCCATAGATCAGCTCGGCGTTCGGCTCGGCATGGAGCACATACCAGCACTCGACCTTGCCCAGGTCACCGCCCTCATATTCGAGGGCGTAGGCATCGTCGGGGTGCACCTGCACCGATAGGTTGCGTTGGGCGTCGAGGATTTTGACCAGCAGCGGGAACTTGTCGCGGGCGAGCATTTTTGCGGCGTTGCCGCCCACGAGCCGCTCGCCCAGGGCGGCGAGCACTGCGGGCAGCGGAGTTCCGGCCCAGGGGCCCTGTTCAACGCGCGTCGAGGCGCTGCGGTGGCCCGATATCTCCCAGCTTTCAGCGGTGATGCCAGGGGGCAACGGCCGCCCCAGTACGGTCTCCAGGTTTCTGCCGCCCCACACATAGTGACGGAGAATGGGCACGAACGTGAGCGGATAGATGGCCTGATCGCAAGGCATCGGCGTGGCTACTCCTGCAAGAGTCTCTCCAGGTAGGCGATGGCTTGCGGCGCCACTGCCGCATAGTCATGACGATAGAGATCGAGGGCGGCGATGCCCTCAAAGCCAGCGGCACGGAGCGCCGCCAGATAGGCCGCCAGGTCCATGTCGCCCTCCCAGGGCAGTTGGTGATCGTGCACGCCACGGTTCATGTTCTCGACGTGCACGTGGGCGATACGCTCGCCCGCCTGGGCAATGGCGGCCAGCGGGTCAGCGTCGCACAAGAAGGCGTGACCCAGGTCCAAGTTGATGGCCAGATGAGGCGAGCCCACCTCGTCGATGAGCCGCAGCGCGTCTGCGGTGCTGCCCACCACAAAGCCGGGCTCGGCCTCTTCGACCAGCGTGACGCCCACGTCAGCGGCCAGGGCGGCCAGTGAACGCAGGCGCGTCACCAAGCGCTCCCAGGCGTCAGGCCAGGCCGTTTGCAGGTGCGGCGTGCCGATCACCAGCACGTCGCTGCCCAGCAGCGGCACAAGCTGCAACACCTTGACCGTCTCGGCATAGTAGCGGTCGTCGATCAGGTCCTTGTGGTAGCTGACCGACCACCGCCGAAAGCCCGCGCCTTGCAGTGCTTCGCGCACGCGCCGAGCCAGTGCGACGTCGAGCAGCGCGGGGGCGAGATCGGGGTTCTCGAGGCAGACCTCGACCCCGCCAAAGCCCAGCGCAGCGAGTTGTGTCAGCGCCTGCTCCCAGGGCAGGTGTGAAAGCGGCTGGGTGCGACCGGAGATGATCACCTGACCTCCCTGTCTCAGGGCTGCCTGGCAGAGCGCCACTCGCCGCGCGCATGCCTGGCGAGCATGGCCTCGGCGTGGTGCGCCCGCCCGCTGGAGCGCAGCCGTTCGGCATAGGCGTGGATGAACCCCCGAGTGTGGAACGGCCCGCCCTCGCGCATCACCGTCCACAAGGGGTCGATGTCGCTGTCAGACGTGGCCATCATCTCGGCGTGCCACAGCTCGAGCAGGCGCAACGCCTCGTTGACCACGTCGGGCCGCTCGGCGGCGAGGTCGCGCAACTCGTGGGGATCGTTGGCCAGATCGAACAGCATGATGGGCGGGTAGCCCTTGAGGCCGTCGTGGTAGGTGCGGATCATGATCCAGTCGCCAAAGCGCACCGCGCGCTGGCACGACCACACACAGTGGCTCAGCACCAGATAGTCGCGCCCCGCAGGCTCACCGCCCCGCAGCGTGGCAGCATAGCTCTGGCCGTCCCAGCGTTCGGGGATGCGCGCCCCCAGGAGCTCGGCCATGGTGGGCGGCAGGTCCAGGTTATAGTGCAGGCCGGCAGCAGAGATGCCCGCGGCCATACCGGGCCAGCGGATGATCAGGGGGATGCGGTTGGTGATGTGGTCAGCCGTCTGGTGGTCGCCATAGACGTTGAGCTCGCCCTGGTTCTCGCCGTGGTCAGACGAGACGATGATGACGGTGTCATCGAGCACGCCCTGAGCGCGCAATGCGTCGAGGATCAGGCCGATGTGGTCATCCATGTAGCGGATGCCGGTGTCATAGCCGTCGATCCAGCGGCGATAGTCGTCGAGGGTCTGGATGTCAACCGGCAGGCGAGGCCAGCGCGCGGGATCGTTGGGCCCGTGCTCGGCAGGGTCCTGGGCGCTGTGTGGGCCATAGCCCGCATAGTCGGCGGCGATCTTGTCTGCGGTGATCCAGTCGGGGAGCGGCTCGCCCTCAAAGGGGTTGCCATACGCGAGCGGCGTACGGTAGGGCGTGTGAGGGTCCCACATGTTCACCTGCAAGAACCAGTTGTCATCGGCGCCGTGGCGTTCGATCCAGTCGAGCGCCAACGGAGTCACCTCGTCGGCACGCTCCATGCCGCACTTGCCAGAGTTGTGCATCTCGCTAAAGCCGCGGTAGAACCACCAGGCTGAGTGGCGTTCGGCATAGGGGCTGATCGAGACCGTGCGCAGGCCCGCCTCGCGGAGCACGTCCATCCAACTGGCCTCGGCGGTAGACTGGCGAAAGCCGCGCATGGGGCCCTCGAGCCGTGGATCGGCTGCGGTGCCGCCGTGGCCCACCGTGCCGGTGTGGATGCCAAACCGCCCCATGAAGAGGGCGGCGCGTGAAGGCAGGCAAGGGGTGTCGGGCGCATAGCAGTTATCAAAGCGCACGCCCTGCGAGGCGATCCAGTCGATGTGGGGTGACGTGTTGCGGTGGTAGCCATAGCACCCCAGATGGTCAGGGCGCAGGGTGTCGCAGTCGAGGTACAGTATGCGCATGACAACTCCTCTCAGTGCTGAGCGCCGGGCTCTGAGCGCGTGCGGATGAAGGTAATGAGTCCCTCGCGGGTGATCATGCCCACCAGCTCGCCATCGGCGATGACGGGCAGTTGATTGACGCCATCAGCGGTCATCTCGTCCAGGGCCTCACGCAGAGGCGTCTCGGGTGCGACGGTGCGCAGCTCGTCGAGGGGCAGCGAAACCTCGCCCACGCGCGTGGTGGGCCAGCGATCGCGGGGCACACCCTGCACCTGATGCACCGTCAGCATACGGCGGGGCTGGTCGGCGCCACCCACAAAGTAGCAGCGCCGGCCCTGGGGGAGCAGGTAATGGTCGACGAACAGGTCGAGCGTGAGCTGCGGAGGCACGCTGGGGCAGTCGCGCGTCATGGCATTGGCGACGGTGTAGCCGGCCAGCATACGGTCGAGGCCCATGCGGGCGCGGGCGCTACGGGCCGAGGTGTCGAGAAAGGTGCCCACCAGCAGCAGCCACAGGCCATCGCCCAGGCTTCCACGCAGCGAGAGCAGAATGCCCCAGCCCATCAGGCCGTAGGCAATAGCGCTGCCCACGCGCGCCGCCCAATCGGTGGCCGTCTGCAGGCTGCCGGTGCGCTGCCAGATGAGCGCGCGCAACACGCGGCCGCCGTCGAGGGGAAAGCCGGGCACCAGGTTGAACAGTCCCAGGGCGAGGTTGGCGCCGCCCAGGTAGAGCGCGATGGTGGCCAGCCAAGGCAGACCGAGCGTGATCCGTCCGATGCCGAACCAGAGCACGCCCAGCACCAGGCTCACGGCCGGGCCAGCCACGGCCAGGGCCAGCTCTTTTTTGGCGGTGGCCGGCTCGGCGCCGATCTCGGCGGCGCCGCCAAAGATAAAGAGCGTGATGCGTCGCACCGGTTCGCCCTGGGCGCGCGCCACCAGGGCGTGGCCCAGCTCGTGCAACAGCACAGACAGAAAGAAGAGCAGACTGGTGGCGGCGCCCACCAGCCAGTGCGTCAGCGTCGCCGAGGCGGGCAGTCGCTGGGGCACATAGCTGGTCGAAAGGCTCCACGTGGCCCATACAAAGATCAGCAGCCACGAGGGGTCGACCCGCAAGGGCACACCGACCAGCTTGCCGAGTTCGAGTTGCTTGCGCATGGGGCCCCCTGTTGCAGGCATGCGTTCATTCTAGCGCAACCGGCTCTGCAGGCAACATGGCGCCAGTACTCAACGCACAGTGCTCACGCTGCAGATCCGGGCGCGATTTGACACTCCTGTCCACGGCGTTATAATCTCTTTCGCCTTGTGAGCATCCTTTCGGATGGCCAGCCGAGGCTTGTGGGCCGCTAGCTCAATGGCAGAGCCACTGACTCTTAATCAGTTGGTTCCAGGTTCGAATCCTGGGCGGCTCATCTTGCGGTTGGGGAGCTGATGCTCGCCTTCGCCCACATGGGGAAGTGTCGGAACTGGCAGACGAGCATGACTTAGGATCATGTGGAGCGATCCGTGAGAGTTCAAGTCTCTCCTTCCCCATTCCTTGCACCTTCTGGTTATCGTTAGTCTGCGGAAGTGGCTCAGTGGTAGAGCATCTCCTTGCCAAGGAGAGGGTCGCGAGTTCGAATCTCGTCTTCCGCTCTCTAGAGAGGCCTCGCGTCGAGGCCCAGGACCGGTGCTGGCTTGCGGGCGCGCGCTCGCAGGTCAGCGCTTTTTTGCGTCTGGCGCCGTTTTCAGGGGCGCGGCGGGCGTGTGGTATAATGACGGATGGCAATGCGCGCCCCGGGGGCGCCATGACCAGCCGTCGACAGGGGAGGAAGTGCCGTGCGAGTCTCTACAGAAGCAGTAGCCACCCGTGAGGTCGAACTGACCGTTGAGCCGGATGCCGAGCGCATTCGCCGGGCCATGCGCCAGGCGGCTCGTCGCATCTCCAAGGTACGCCCGGTGGCTGGGTTCAGGCCCGGCAAGGCGCCCTATGAGCTCGTCGAGCGGATGTTTGGGCGCGAGACCATCTTGAACGAGGCGCTGAACGAAGAGGCCCCGGCCATCTACCGCGAGGCCATCGCCGAGGCCGGCCTCGAGCCTTACGAGCAGGCGCTGTTCGACCTCGAGTCTGAAGAGCCTGTGGTGCTCAAGATGCGCGTGCCGCTGATGCCCGAGGTGACTCTGGACGACTATACGGCGCTGTCGATCGAGCCCGAGCCCGAGGTGTCGGTGAGCGAGGCCGAGATCGATGAGCAGGTGGCGCTGCTGCAGCGGCAACACGCCGAACACGTCCCCGTCGAGCGGCCGATCGAGATGGGCGACCAAGTGGTTGCCAGTGTGTCGGGCCACGCGGGCGAAGAGCGCGTCATCAACCAGGAAAGCGCCACGCTCAACGTGACCGACGAGATGATGCCGCCCGGCTTTGCCGAGGCCATCCTGGGCGCCAGCGAGGGCGATACGCGCGCCTTTACCCTCTCCTACCCCGAGGACTTTGATAACGAGGACCTGGCCGGCAAGACCGTGGCGTTCGAGGTGACGGTCAAGACCGTGCGCCAGACCAACCTGCCCCCCATCGACGACGAGCTGGCCAAGATGGTCGGCGATTACGAGTCGCTGGCGCAGTTGCGCGAGCGCATCGCCGAGGCGATGGCCGGGCAAAAGCAGGCCGAGGCGCGCACCAAAGAGACGCGCGCAGCCGTCGAGGCGCTGGTGAGCGTGGCCACCGTGGCATACCCCGAGGCCGCCCTCAACAATGAGATCAGCGAGGCCATCGACCGCCAGCGCAATCGCCTGGCGAGGATGGGCTTTGACTTTCAGCGGTATCTGCAGATGGTCAACCAGACCGAAGACGACCTGCGTGAGCAGATTCGCCCCGAAGCCGTGCGCAGCCTGACCGAGCGCCTGGCGCTGGGCGAGTATGCCCGACGTGAGGATGTCGAGCTGAGCCCGGCCGAGGCCGAGGCCGAATTCCGCGCCTTTGCCGCTGACATCTACAGCACCTACGGCGAGCGGGCCGAGGAGGCGCTGCGCAATGCAACCGCCTCGGGGGCCATGGCCGCTATCTATGCGCAGGGCCGGCTCAACAAGGCTGCCCGCATTTTGACCAACAGACTGGCCGGCCGCCCCGACGAGGAGGCGCAGCCGCCATCTGAAGAGCATCAGGCGCTCGAAGAGTTCCTCGAAGAGAGCCGTAAGGACTCGGAGCAGGAGTAGGGGCGCCTGTAGTTACCAGGAGGACTCACGATATGACACTGATCCCGATGGTCATCGAGCAGAGCGGGCGCGGCGAGCGCGCCTTTGATATCTATTCGTTGCTGCTCAAAGAACGCATCATCTTTTTGGGCACGCCTATTGATGACAACGTCGCCAATCTGGTGGTGGCCCAGTTGCTCTATCTCGACCGCGAGGACCCCGAGCGCGAGATCATGCTCTACATCCAGTCGCCGGGCGGCTCGGTGTACGCCGGACTGGCCATCTATGACACCATGCAGATGGTGCGCGCGCCAGTGTCCACCATTGCGGTGGGCAGCACGGCCAGCATGGGCACCATTCTGCTGTCGGCAGGCACCAAGGGTCGGCGCTTTGCGCTGCCCAACGCCACCATTCACATTCACCAACCCCTGGGCGGGGCGCGTGGCCAGGCCAGCGACATTCAGATCCAGGCCGAGGAGATCCTGCGGCTGCGACGTCGCATCAACGACATCCTGGCCGAGCACACCGGGCAGCCGTTGGACCGCATCGAGCGCGACACCGACCGCGATCACTTTATGACCGCCGAGGACGCCGTGGCCTATGGCCTGGTGGATGATGTGATCCGCAAACCCAAGGGCGATGACGAGGCCGCCTCATGACACAGACGCCCTTGACCCTGCCACACTGCTCCTTTTGCGGGCAGCCAGAGACGATGGTGGGCCGGCTGATCGCCGGGCCCAACAATGTGTCGATCTGCGAGAACTGTGTGAACCTGTGCAAGCAGATTCTGGACGTGGGTGAAAAGGGCCCGGCTCCCGAGACGCTGCAACTGAGCGATATCCCGTCGCCCAAAGAGATCGTGGCGGCGCTCGATGCTTATGTCATCGGCCAGGAGCGCGTCAAGAAGGTGCTCGCGGTGGCCGTGTACAATCACTACAAGCGAGTGGCCACCCAGACGTGGGACGGCGATGACGACGTCGAGGTGCAAAAGAGCAACGTGTTGCTCATCGGCCCCACGGGCTGCGGCAAAACGCTGCTGGCCGAAACGCTGGCCCGCGTGCTCGACGTGCCCTTTTGCATCGCCGACGCCACGGCCCTGACCGAGGCGGGTTATGTGGGCGAGGATGTGGAGAACATCCTGCTCCGCCTGATTCAGGCGGCCGACTTTGACCTGAACAAAGCCTCGCGTGGCATCGTCTATATCGACGAGATCGACAAGATCGCGCGCAAGTCGGGCGCCAACCCGTCGATCACGCGCGACGTATCGGGCGAGGGCGTGCAGCAGGCCTTGCTCAAGATCCTCGAGGGCACCATGGCCAACGTGCCCCCACAGGGCGGGCGCAAGCACCCCCACCAAGAGTTTCTGCAGGTCGACACCAGCAACATACTGTTCATCTGCGGTGGGGCCTTTGACGGGCTGGAAGAGATCATCGCCGAGCGCACCCGTGTCAAGCCGCAGCTCGGCTTTGGCGGCGGCCTTGGCGAGGGGCGCATGCACAGCGAGGGGCTGCTGCGGCAGGTGGCCGCCGAAGACCTGCTCAAGTTCGGCATGATCCCCGAGTTCGTGGGGCGCCTGCCCGTGACCATCACGGTGGATGCACTGTCCGAGGACGACATGGTGCGCATCCTCACCGAGCCCAAGAACGCGCTGGTGCGCCAGTATCAAAAGCTGCTGTCGCTCGACCATGTCGAGCTCTCGTTCACGCCCGAGGCGCTGCAGGCCGCCGCCCAAGAGGCGCTGCACCGCAAGATGGGCGCCCGCGGACTGCGCAGCATCATCGAAGAGGCGCTGCTCGACGTGATGTACGAGCTGCCCTCACAGCGCGACATCGATGCCTGGGTGGTGGATGTGGACGCCATCCGTAACCGGCACGCCAGCGTGAACCGGGCAGCCGCCTGACAGCGACCCGACCCGTTGCGAGCAGGGCAGTGGCGCTCCAACCGTCCTGCCCTGCTCGTTTTTATGTCGAGTTACGTTGCTTTGACAGCGACCCACCCGTTGCCTATAGTCGCAGGGTGACAGACCGCTACAGGGAGTTGCGATGCTGACCAGCACCGAGATACGCACCAGGTTCCTCGAGTTCTTCCGGCAGCGCGGACACACCATCGTCAAATCGTCCTCGCTGGTGCCGGGCAATGACCCCACCCTGCTCTTTACCAACGCCGGTATGGTGCAGTTCAAGGAGATCTATCTCGGGCTCGAGACGCGCCCCTATGCTCGGGCAGCCTCGTCGCAAAAGTGCATGCGCGTCAGCGGCAAGCACAACGACCTGGAGAACGTGGGCCCATCTTCACGGCACCACACCTTTTTCGAGATGCTGGGCAACTTTTCGTTTGGCGACTATTTCAAGGAAGGGGCCATCAAGCTCGCCTGGGAGTTCCTGACGGTCGAGATGGGGATGGACCCCGACCGGCTCTATCCCACCATCTACCTCGAGGATGACGAGGCCCACGATATCTGGGTGCGCGAGATCGGCCTCGACCCGGCGCGCATCACCCGCCTGGGCCGCAAAGACAACTTCTGGGAGATGGCCGAGACCGGCCCCTGCGGCCCCGATTCCGAGATCATCTACGACCGTGGGCCGGCCTATTGCACCTGCCACCGCGACGACTGCTCGCCTGCCACCGACTGCGAGCGCTGGCTAGAGATCTGGAACCTGGTGTTCACCCAGTTCGACCAGCAGGCCGATGGCACGCTGGTGCCCCTCACCAAGCGCAACATCGACACGGGCATGGGGCTCGAACGCCTCACCTCGGTGCTGCAGGGCGTCGACAACAACTATGACACCGACGTGTTTCTGCCCATCATGCGCCGCACGCAAGAGCTGCTGGGGCACAGCGACGAGCAGCGCCTGGCGCAGATGGTGCCCTATCGCGTCATCGCCGACCACAGCCGCGCCATCGCCTTCTTGATCGCCGACGGCGTGCTGCCCGGCAACGAGGGCCGCAGCTATGTGCTGCGTCTGGTGCTGCGGCGCGCGGCGCGCTTTGGACGGCGGCTCGGCTTTCGCGGGCCGTTCCTGGCCGAGACGTGCGACGCCGTGATCGACAAGATGGGTGCGCACTACACCGAGCTGGTCGAACGGCGCGACTTTATCCGGCAGGTGGTCACCAACGAGGAAGAGCGTTTTTTGCTGACGCTCGACACCGGCCTGGCCCGCCTCGAGCAGGTGGCCGGCGAGCTGCGCACCCGTGGCGCGACGGTGGTGCCTGGCATCGACGCCTTCAGGCTGTATGACACCTATGGCTTTCCGTTGGAGATGACGCGCGACGCTGCCGCCGAGCTGGGCCTCTCCGTCGACGAGGACGGCTTTCGGCGCGCCATGGACGAGCAGCGCGAGCGCGCTCGCTCGTCGCAGCGCTTTGCGGCCGACAACGACGCCGACGTGTACCGGGTGCTGGGGCTGCCGCCCAGCCGCTTTGTGGGCTACGAGGTCTGCAGCGCCGGTGCCACGGTGGTGAGCCTGGTCGTCGATGGCCATCAGGTGGCCATGGCGCCGGCCGGCGCGCGCGTGCAGGTGGTGCTCGACGTGACGCCCTTCTATGCCGAAGCAGGCGGTCAGGTGGGCGACACCGGCCTGCTCAGCACCGCCACGGCCACGCTGCAGGTGCACAGCACCACGCGGCCGGCGCCCGATATCATTGTGCACCACGCGCAGGTGTTGCGCGGCGAGATCACCGCCGGCGACCGCGCCACTGCACGCATCGACGAGGCGCGCCGTCTCGACATCGCACGCAATCACTCGGCCACCCACCTGCTACACCGGGCGCTGCGCCAGGTGCTCGGCGAGCACGCCGCCCAGTCGGGCTCGTTGGTGGCGCCCGAGCGGCTGCGCTTTGACTTTAGCCACCTGGCGCCGCTAACGCCCGAGCAGCTCGAGCAGGTGCAGGCCATCGTCAATGCCGAGATCAGGGCCAACCGGCCCATCTCGACGCAGGTGCTGCACTATGACGAGGCGCTGGCGTCCGGCGCCATCGCCCTGTTCGGCGAAAAGTATGGCGATGAGGTGCGCGCCGTGTCCACCGAGGGCTTTACCACCGAGCTGTGCGGCGGCACCCATGTGCAGGCCACAGGCCAGATCGGCCTGTTCCTCATCGTGAGCGAGTCCAGCATCGGCTCGGGGCTACGGCGCATCGAGGCGCTCACCGGGCGAGGCGCCGAGGCGCACGTCAATGCCACGCTCAAGACGCTGAGCGCCATCGGCCAGGCGGTGTCAGCGCGCGCCGGCGAAGAGCTGGAGCGCGTGCGGCAGCTCGAGGCGCAGGTGCGCGAACTGCGGCGCGAGCTGCACGAGGCGCAACAGCAGTTGGCGGCCCGAGATGTCGACCGGCTGCTCGACCTGGCCGAGTCTGTGGGCCAGACCCGTGTGCTGGCCCAGGTGGTGGCTGTGCCCGATGTCGACGCGCTGCGCGACATGGTCGACCGCTTCCGCGACAAGCTCGGCAGCGCGGTGGTGGCGTTGGGCGCCGTGGTCGAGGGCCGGCCGTTGCTGATCGTGGGCCTCACCAACGACCTGGTGCAAAAGGGGCTCAATGCAGGCAAGCTCGCCGGTGACGCTGCCCGGCTGATGGGTGGCGGCGGCGGCGGCCGCCCCAATATGGCGCAGGCCGGCGGCCGCGACGCAGACAAGCTCGCCGAGGCGGTGGCGGCGGTGGCGCCGGCCGTCAAGTCGGCACTGTCGGCCTGAGCGGGCTCGAACGATGTTGAGCTGGCTCAAGCGCCGCAGCGCACCCGCCAACGAGGGCTCGCCCCTCTTTCACAGCGTGCTCACCTGGGAGCGCGACCATGTGCGCGCCGCGGTGGTCAAGCTGTCGCACGGCATCGCCGACGTGCTGGGCGTGGGGGTGTCGCCGGTGCACGGGCTGGGCCGCGCCCAGTATCCTGACCCAGAGCGCTGGTTCATCGGTGCCGACCTGGCGCTCACGCAGGCCGAAGATATGACCGAGCACGGCAACTACCAGCGCAAGGTGGTGGCCGACACCGTCACCATGAGCGTGCCCGACGCCATCACGCTGTGCATGGCCGTGCACCCGCGTCGCGAGCGCAACCGGCCCGCGCAGCCCATCAAGCCGGACGAGGTGCGCGAGCTCTTGCGGCGGGGCTATCGGGAGGCGCTCGATGGGCTCGACCAGGGCAGGCAGCTCGAACGCAACGTGCTTACGTGTGGCGTCACGGGGCAGGTGCGCCTCGACGGCCGCGAGGTGCTCGACCCGATCGGCTTGCAGGGCACCCTGCTCGAGGCCGATCTCTGCTTCTTTGCTGCGCCAGTCGAATGGGTGCGCACACTCGAAGGGCTGGCTGCCAAGCTGCAGACATCGCTATCGAGCATTGTGCCGCAGCGTGTGGCGCTGGCCTCGCCTCTGGGCGATGCACTGCTGGCAGTGCTCGACGATGGCGAGACCTACCTGGACCGCGTGCGGCAGGGCCGCATCGTCTGGTCGACGCGCAGCGGCCTGGGTGCGCTGGGCATCATCGATGCCGCGCTGCAGGGCCTGCCGTTGGAGCATGACGAGCGGCTGCAACTGATGCACGAGTATCGCGCCGGGCGGCTCGACCGCGAGGGGCTCGACCTGGTGGCGCGACGCTATTGGGGCGCGCTCCAGAGCTGGCTGAGCGGGCTCCAAGACCTGATGCCCCACGAGGAGCATGGCCAGGCGTTGCCCGAGCAGCACTATGGCCTCGACCTTTCGCGCAAGGCGCCCGAGGCTTTGCAGGCTCTCGAAACGCCCTATTGGGAGCAGGCGCTCGGCCTGGCGCGTTGTCCGCGCCTCGCCTGGCTCGACAGCTACAAGAACGACCGGGTGATGAACTGGACGCGGCAGACCTATGGGCCAGCGTTGTTGCCATCCTGGTCGCTGGCCTACTATGTCGCCCGGCAGTTTGGGCCCGGCGGCGAGTTGGATCGGGCCTTGCTCGACATCATTGATTGGCGCAGCGCTTCGTAGCGCGCTGCCCTGTAGCGGGAGGATCGTTGGGGTCGATACACGTCTATCGCTTGCAGCGTCATGTCACGATCAACATCGCCGCCAGCCTCGTCAAACGCCACGAGGTGGGCGATCAGGTGTGGCTGGTGGCGCCCTGGCGGGCGCCCTGGGCGCACCAACTGCTCAACATACGGCGCCTGTCTCACGCGGCCAGCGAGGCGGGCGTCGACTTGCGGCTGGTGAGCCTGCGCGGCCAGGTGCGCCAACTGGCGCGCGAGGCCGGCATTCCCCCTTATGTGATGCTGCCGCCGGCCCTGCATCAGGGAGCGCAGCGCGTCGAGGGCGATGGCCACCATGTGCAGGTGCGCACGCTTTCTGCCGCGCAGTTCAAGCGGCCGCGACACCTGGGCCTGAGCGGCTTTGCCCTGGGGCTGCTGGGCGCGGTGCTGCTGCTGGGCGCCATCGCCGCCACCATGGCCGTGGCCCTGCCCAGCGCCGAGATCACCCTGCGGCCCGTCACGCAGCCCGCCGAGGCCAGTTTCGCCGTCAAGGCCAGCCCGCTGCGCACCGAGATCGACTATGGCCAGGCGCTGGTGCCGGCGCGGATGGTGCAGGTGATCGTCGAGGATTCAGCGCAGATGCCCACTACCGGCCGCGCCGCCGAGCCAGACACCTTTGCCTCGGGCGACGTGGCCTTTGCCAACCGGTCAGAGCGTGAGGTGAGCATCCCCAAGGGCACCTATGTGCGCACCGGCTCTGGGCAGACGGCGCGGTTCTACACGGTCAGCGATGCAGCCCTGCCCGCCCAATACAACGCCACCGTGCGCGTGCCCATTCTGGCGGCCGACGCCGGGCCGGTGGGCAACGTCCGTGCGCTCACCATCAACGTCATCGAGGGCGAGCTGGCCTCGTCGCTCGAGGTCATCAACGACAGCCCCACGGTGGGCGGCGCCATGCGCGAGATCCCGCGGGTGAGCGCAGCCGACCAGAACGCGCTCTATGACGAGGCCCTGGGGCGGCTCACCGAGCTGGCCAAGGTGCAACTGGCCGCCGAGCTGGAACAGGGCGAGTCGATCGTGCCCGCCTCGCTCGATGTGCAGATCATGTCGTACGACCACGACCAGGTGCTGGACCAGCGTAGCGATATCGTGTCGATGACCATGAAGGTGGTCGCCCGCGGCGAGGCTATCCGCGCTCAAGACCTGGAGCAGCTGGCCACGCGCATGCTAGAGGCGCAGGGCAAGGGCGATATCAGCCTGGTGCCGGGCACGCTGCAGCTCGAACGCTCGGAGCAGGTGTTCATTCAAGGCGGCGAGATCGCGTTCGATGTGACCGCCCGCGGCAGCCTGGCGCCGGTGATCCATCGCGATGAGATTCGTCGTCAGGTGCGGGGCAAAGAGATCGACGAGGCCATGGCCTGGCTGAGCGGCCACCTCGAGCTGGCGGCTGCCCCCACGATCACGGTGTTGCCGCCGCGCTGGGAGCGCCTGCCGGTGCTGCCCGTGCGCACCACGGTCCGCATCGACGTCGAGGCGCAGTGAGCCGTCTGCTGGCGTTGGACGTGGGCGACGAGCGCACCGGGGTGGCCCTATCTGACGAGCAGGAGCAGTTGGCCCGCCCACTGGAGATGGTTCCGCGTCGTCGCGGGCCGGCAGGGTTCCTGCGCATCGCCGAGCTGGTGCGCACTCACGACGTCAGGGCCATTGTGGTGGGCCTGCCGCTGCTGCCCGATGGCAGTGAAGGCAAGCAGGTCGCCTCGACGCGAGCCTTTGGGCGTGGCCTGGAGCGGCATGTGTCGGTGCCGATCATCTACCATGACGAGCGCGACACCACCCGGCGCGCTCTCGAGATCCTCGCTGCCGAGGGCCAGTCGCCCAAGAGGCGCGCCCAACAGGTGGACGCGGCGGCGGCAGCCGTTCTGTTGCAGGACTATATCGACGAGCAGGCGAGCAGGAATCCATGAACAATGTGCTGCGCTGGACGTTACGAGCGCTGACAGCGGCCCTGACGCTGGTCGCTGTGGGGCTCATCGTCGGGGCGGGGCTCTGGTACACCTGGCAGGCCGCCAACGAGACCAGGCCCGAGACGCCCTTTGAGATCACCGCCAGCAAGCTGGAGCGGTGGGCCATCGGGCTCTACCTGCGACAGGTGTATGGCGATCAGATGAATGTGCCCGTCAACCCCGATGATGGCCGCGAGCGCACTTTTGTGATCCGCTCGGGCGAGACGGTGACTGGAATCTCGCAGCGGCTAGAGCGCGAGGGGCTGGTGAGCAACGCCGAGCTGTTCCGCCGCATGGTGCAATATTGGGGCGCCGATGGCGACATTCAGGCGGGCGTGTTCGAGCTGCGCCCTGACATGACCATGGAGCAAGTGGTGCGCAACCTGCAGCACGGCAGGCTGCCCGCCATCACGGTGACCGTGCCCGAGGGCCTGCGCGCCGAGCAGATCGCCGAACTGCTCGAGCAGAACGACGTGGTCGAGGCTGAGGCCTTTCTGCAGGCGGTGCGCAGCGGCGTCAGCGGCAGCGAGTTGCTCAACGATCGTGCTGCTGGCAGCCCGGCCAGCGTCGAGGGCTTTTTGTTCCCCGACACCTACCAGTTTCCGCTGAACGCCGGCGCCGGGCGCATCGTCGAGATCATGCTCGGCACATGGGAGAGCCGTATGCCCCCCGACATGCTCGCACTGGCCCATTCCTCGGGGCGCACGGTGTATGAGGTCGTCACCCTGGCGAGCATTGTCGAACGTGAGGCCGTGGTGGCTGACGAGCAGCCGCTCATCGCCGGCGTCTACGCCAAGCGCCTCGAGGATGATATGTACCTGCAGGCTGACCCCACGGTGCAGTACGGTCGCGGCTATGATGTCGAAGCAGAGGACTGGTGGCGCCCGCTCACCATCGAAGAGTATGCGTCGGTCGAGTCGCCCTACAACACCTACCTGCACCCCGGGCTGCCGCCGTCGCCCATCTGCAATCCCGGCCTGGGGGCCATCGAGGCGGCGCTGCAGCCGGCGGACACGCCCTATCGCTTTTTCGTGGCTCGCGGCGATGGCTCGCACGTATTCGCCGAGACGTACGAGGAGCATGTGCACAACATCGAGCAAATGGGCGGCCAGGTGCCCTGAGCGATGCGGCGGGGTGGAGTTGACACTGCCCCCTCTTGGTGATAGCATCGCGCACAATACTCACGGAGGTCTGTGCATGGCACGTCTGATCCGCGACGCCGAGGTGGCCAGCCTGCTGGCAGCCACGGCAGGGTCGCCCGGTGATCACACCGTGTCGCCCCATGCCATGTATGCCCTGTTGCTTTACAATCTGTCGCTGCTCGATGAGCAGATCGACCTGCTCTATGACGCCCTGGGCACCGAAGACCAGATGATCTCGGCCATGGGATGGTCCGACAACCAGGTGCCCGATCAGGTCCGTGACTCGTGGAGCAATCTCAACTACCTGCTCAACGCCCGCAAGACGCTCGCTTCTCTGCTGCGTTCCTTCGATGGGCGCCCTGCGTAGGCGGCCATCGTGTCCTCAGAGTCAGATCGCAGGCCAACAGCCGCATGAGTTCATGGTGGGATCGTCTCGTCGCTCACTCTGACGTGGCCCGCGCCAGGCGTGCGGCCTGGATCGCCGGGTCCGTCATCGTGGTGCTGCTCTATTCGCTGGGGGCTCTGAGCCTCTATGTGCGCCAGACGATGATGGCGCCGATCGAGACGCCCACGCCCACGGCGGCCAGCCTGGTGCTTCCCCCTGTGGAGCAGCCCACGCCAGAGCCCACGAGCGAAGCGGCGCCCACCAGCGAGCCAGCCACCCTGGCGCCAAGCGCCACGCCGACCATCACGCCGACGCTCTTTCCTACTCTCACCCCCACTGCGGCGCCCTGAGGGCAGCGCCAAGCCGCGCCCTGGCACGCCTGAAAGGATGCTCTATGGACCTTGTTGCACATCTCCAGGAACTCACCATGGCCACGGGCCTATCGGGCTATGAGGGCGATGTGCGCTCTCTCGTGCTCAAGGCCTGGGAGCCCCTCGCCGACTCGTTTGTGACCGACGCGCTGGGCAACCTCATCGCGCTCAAGCGCGGGCAGGGGACCGAGGGCGCGCCCAGGCGCGCGATCATGCTGGCCGCCCACATGGACGAGATCGGCCTGATGGTCACGGGCTATGAGGGCGCCTTTCTGCGCTTTACGCGCGTGGGCGGCGTCGACCTGCGCACCGTGCTGGGCCAAGAGGTGACGGTGCACGGCCGGCGCGAGCTGACCGGCGTGATCTCGAGCCGCCCACCCCACGTGCTCGGCGAGGAAGAGCGCAAAGCCGCCGTGCCTGCCGACAAGCTGTTCATCGATGTGGGCCTCACGGCTGAGGAGCTGCCCACCCTGGTGCAGGTGGGCGATCTGGTTGCGATGCGCCGCGACACGATCGAGCTGGCCGAGGGCTACCTCTCGGGCAAGGCGATGGACGACCGGGCGGGCGTGGCCACGCTGACCGTGTGCCTGCAAGAGCTGAGCCGCCTGCGCCACGGCTGGGATGTATACGCCGTGGCCACCACGCAAGAAGAGCTGGGCCTGCGCGGCGCCATCGTCAGCGCCTTTAGCACCGCGCCCGACGCCGCCATCGCCATCGATGTTGGCTTTGGCGCGCAGGTGGGTGTGTCTGAGGAAGAGTCGGTGGAGATGGATGGCGGCCCCGCCATCGCGATGGGCCCCAACATCCACCCGGTGCTGCAGCAACTGCTGGTCAAGGTGGCCGGCGAGCAGGAGATCAAGTATCAGCTCGAGGTGGCCCCCGGCCAGACGGGCACCGATGCCTGGGCCATCCAGGTGGCGCGCGAAGGCGTGCCCACGGCGCTGCTGTCGGTGCCATTGCGCTATATGCACACCTCGGTCGAGACGGTGTGCGTGCGAGACATCCAACGCACCGGCCGGCTGATGGCGCTAACCATTGCCGCGCTCGACGAGGCCTTTGTTGTGGCCCTGACGCAGTAGGAGGAGAGCATGCTGCTGCAACAGCTTTCAGATGCGCGCGGCATCTCGGGCTTTGAGCGCGAGGTGCGCGGCATCATCGGCGAGGCCGTCGGCGAGTTGGTCGACGAACAGCGCGTCGACACCCTGGGCAACCTGATCTGCCTGCGCAAGGCACGTCGCCCGGTCGAAGGCCAGCCCCTCAAGGTGATGGTGGCTGCCCACATGGACGAGATCGGCCTGATCGTCACCGGCATCAACAGGGATGGCACCGTGCGCTTTGGCAAGGTGGGCGGCATCGATGACCGCATCCTGCTCTCCAAGCAGGTGCTCGTCGGCGAGGCGGCCGTGCCCGGCGTCATCGGCTATCGCCCCATTCACCTGATTGCGCGCAAAGAACGTGAGGCGGCGCCCGACGTATCGCGGGCGGCCATCGACATCGGCGCCACCAGCAAGGGCGCGGCCGAAAGGCTGGTCAAGCTGGGAGACCCCATCACCTTCCGCACGACCTTTGGGGCGCTCGAGAACGGCGCGCTGCGGTGCGTCAAGGGCAAAGCGCTCGACGACCGCGCCGGCTGTGCCGTGCTCGTCGATCTGTTGCGACATGACTATGCGGTGGACCTGTATGCCGTGTTCACCGCTCAAGAAGAGGTGGGCCTGCGCGGTGCTCGCGTGGCAGCCTTTGGCATCGCGCCCGACCTCGCCTTTGTGCTCGAGGGCACCATCTGCGATGACCTGCCCAAGATCGATGAGGACCTCAGCCATGTGACCGAGGTGGGCAAGGGGCCGGCCATCACCTTTATGGACCGTAGCTTTATCGCCGACCGCCGCCTGGTGGACCTGTTGGTGGACACGGCCCGCGAGGAAGGCATCCCCTATCAGTTCAAAAAAGCCGCTGCGGGCGGCACCGATGCGGGCGCGATTCACCTGTCGCGCGAGGGCGTGCCTGCGGTGGCGGTGGCGGTGCCCTGCCGCAACATCCACGCCCCCGTCAGCATCCTGAGCCTGAACGACCTGGACAACACCAGCCGCCTGATGGTGGCGGCGCTGCAGCGCCTAGAAGGGAGCCTGTCATGAAGGACATGATCAAGACGTTGGTCGAGGCCTATGGCCCCTCGGGGCGAGAGAGCGCCGTGAGCGCCCTGCTGGCCGACATGGTGCGACCACACGTGGATGAGATTCGCAGCGACAAGATGGGCAACTTGATCGCCCGCAAAAAGGGCTCCGGCGGCGGCCTGCGGGTAATGCTCGCCGCGCACATGGACGAGATCGGGCTGGTGGTCAGCCACATCGACCGCCAGGGCCTGGTGCGCTTTCAGACGGTGGGCGGCGTCTCGCCGCTGACCCTGACCGGCAATCGGGTGCGCTTTGGCAACGGCGCCACCGGCGTGGTGGGCTGGGAGTACTGGCTGCAAAAGCGCGAGCTGCCCAAGATAGAGGAGCTGTTCATCGACGTGGGGGCATCCTCGCCCGAGGACGTCCCCGTGCAGGTGGGCGATAGCGGCTGTTTCGATCGGCCGATGGTCGACCTGGGCAAGCGGCTCGTCTCCAAGGCGATGGACGACCGCATTGCCTGCGCGGTGCTGGCGCAGACGCTGGCCGAGTTGGGCGACACACCCAACGACGTCTATGCCGTGTTCACCACGCAAGAGGAGGTGGGCCCGCGCGGCGCCATGGTGGCCGCCTTTGGCATCGAGCCCGATGTGGCCGTGGCCATCGACGTCACCGACACCGGCGACACGCCCAAGGCCACGCCCATGGCCGTCTCGCTGGGCGGAGGGCCGGCCGTCAAGATCAAGGACTCGGGCATGATCGCGCACCCCGGGGTCAAAGACTGGATGGTGCGTACGGCCGAGTCGGCCGGCGTCCCCTTCCAGCGCGAGGTGCTCAACGCCGGCACCACTGACGCCATGGTGATCCAGACTACTCGCGCAGGCATCCCCACGGGGTGCCTGTCGATCCCCTGCCGATACATTCACACGCCGTCAGAGATGGTGGACTATGATGACGTGCTCAACAGCGTGCGCCTGCTCAAGGCGATGCTGAGCGGGCCGATCGCCATCTAGGGCTGAGGAGCCAAAAGAGGCGCGCCCGCGGGCGCGCCTCTTTTCGTCTGGCTCAGGCCAGCGCCGCTGACCAGTCTCGCAGCAGAGCGGGCAGGTCAGCATAGATCCAGTCGGGCGGGGCCTCGGTGTAGGCGGCCGCCTCGGCAGCGCTCGAGATGCCCGTGAGCACCAGGATGGTCTTGATGCCCGCGCGGCGCCCGCCGAGGATGTCGGTCTCGAGGCGGTCACCCAGGATGGCGGTGTTGGCGGGCGTAGCGCCCAGCCGGTGCATGGCCTGCTCCAGGGCCAGCGGCTCGGGCTTGCCCACCACAATGGGCTCGACATCGGTGGCCGCCACCAGCGAGGCGATGATGCTGCCGGCGCCGGGGATGATGTCGTTCTCGAGCGGATAGGTCTTGTCGGGGTTGGTGCCGATAAAAGTGGCGCCGGCGCGGATGGCCAGCGTGGCCGTCTTGAGCTTTTCAAAGTTGATGCCCTTGTCCCACCCGCAGACCACATAGCGCGACTCGCGCCCGCCCATCACAAAGCCACGCTTCTCGATCTCGCTGATGAGCGCCGCCTCGCCCACCACGTTGACCTTGGCGCCCGGGGGCGCGATCGAGGCCAGATAGGCCGCGGTGGCCACGCCCGAGGTCATGATCAGTTCGGCGGGCACATCCATGCCCATGCCCAGCAACCGTTGCCGGAACTGCTCGGGCGTCAGCGTCGAGTTGTTCGTCACGAGCAGATAGCCGATCTGGCGCTGGCGCAGGAATGCAAACAGCTCGGCGGCGCCGGGCAGCGCCGTCTGCCCACGATAGAGCACGCCGTCCAGATCGATCAGCAGGTTGCGGATGTCGTTCAGAGATGCGGCCATCACTTGCCTTTCGCGGTGTTCTTGCCAACAGCGGCAGGATTATAGCACAGCCGTCGCCGCCGCCAGAACCGGGCGGCGCGCCTTGGAGACCATACCTTAGCCGGGTATAATGACTGGTAGCCTATCGCCAGGAGGCGCCCCATGCCGACCATCGTCGATGCCCGCGGGCTCGACTGCCCGCAGCCGGTCATCCTGACGCGCAACGCCATGCGCACGGCAGACGCTGTCACCACCCTCGTCAGCGCTAGAGACCAGGTGGACAACGTCCAGCGCCTGGGCGAGCGCGCCGGTTGGCAGTGCCGCTGGGAGGCGCGCGCCGACGGGTTTGCTGTGCACCTGGTGCGCCAGGCGCAGGCCGCCGAGCCCGCGCTCTCGCCCGACCTGCTGGCTTGCGCCCCGTCGACCTCGGGGGCAGTGGTGGCGTTGACGAGCGACCGCATGGGCCGCGGCGACGACGCGCTGGGCGCCATCCTGATGCGTTCGTTCGTCTACACCCTCACCCAGGTCGAGCCGCGCCCGCGGGCGGTGGTGCTCTACAATACCGGCGTGCGCCTGGCCGTGACCGGCTCGCCGGTGCTCGAGGACCTGCAGCGGCTGGCCGCACAGGGCGTCGAGCTCCTGGTCTGTGGCACCTGCCTGGGCCATCTGGGCCTCAAAGAGCAGTTGGCGGTGGGGGTGGTGTCGAACATGTACACCATCGCCGAGACGCTGCTGCGTGGCGGCAACGCGGTGACGGTGTAGCCGAGGCAGCGCCCGCGGCCAACGGCGTGGGCGGGCACCACTTGCTGGCGGCGCCTCGTCACACACAAACGAGCCACCTCGCACGAGGTGGCTCGTCACATGATGGTGTCCAGAGGCTCAGCCTTCTTGGCGGACCTTGTCAGCTTCCTCAAAGGCCTTTTCGGCGAGCCAACGCTCGGCCTCGATGGCCGCCGCGGCGCCGGCCCCCGCCGCCACCACCACCTGGCGAAACCAGGGGTCTTGCACGTCGCCCGCAGCATACACGCCCGGCACACTGGTGCGTTGGCGCTTGTCGGTGGCGATATAGCCTTGCTCGTTCAGCTCGAGCTGGCCGGCGAACAGCTTGGTGTTGGGTATCAGGCCGACATACTCAAAGACGCCGTCGGCCGCGATGACGGTCTCCTCGCCGGTGTTCACGTCTTGCACGCGCACTCCGGTGACATTCTCGTCGCCGACGATCTCGGTGACCACGGCGTTCCACACAAAGCGCATCTTGGGCTCGGCGAAGGCCCGCTTTTGCAGCAGGGCACTGGCGCGCAGCGCGTCTCGCCGGTGCACCACAATCACCTCACGGGCAAACCGCGTCAGGTAGAGCCCCTCGTCGATGGCGCTATCGCCGCCGCCCACCACCACCACCGTCTTGTCCTTGTAGAAAAAGCCATCGCAGGTGGCGCAGAACGAGACGCCGCGCCCGATATACCTGCTCTCGCCGGGCACGCCCAGCTTGCGCGACGATGTGCCCGTGCAGATGATCAGCGACCTGGCGCGAAAGGTGGGGCCGTAGGTGCGCACCACAAAGGGGTACTGCTTGAGGTCAACGCTCAAGACCTCTTCGTACATGATCTCGGCGCCAAAGCGAGTGGCGTGGTTCGACATCTGCTCGGCCAGGGCCATGCCACCGATGCCCTCGGGAAAGCCGGGATAGTTGTCCATCTCGCTGGTGGTGGCGGCCTGCCCGCCAAGCGACTGGCCCACCAGCAGCAAAGGATCGAGCTGCGCTCGGCCCGCATACAGGCCCGCGGTGAGGCCGGCCGGCCCCGCCCCGATGATCACGATATTGCGCTCTTGTTCTTGTGGCTTTTCTGCGCCAAACCCTAGCCGACTGACGTCGAGCGAGAGTGTCAGGTCACCCATGAGTCCTCCTATCCTATACCCCCGTAGGGTATCCGGCATCCTGCCTATTGTAGCATAGAGTCGCTCAGGCTGTCAAAGCTGCACTTGACCTGCTCTGCTTATTTTGATAATATGTTTCTGATAAAAACGCATTCAGCGTTGCTAGGAGCATTATGGATCAAGTCACTCGAGCTGGCACGTTGATCACGCGGCTGCGCGAGCACGGCTATCGTGTCACGCCGCAACGAGTCGCCATCATCAACACCATCGTGGGCCATACAGGGCACCCCACCGTCGAAGAGGTCCATGCGTTGGTGCAGGTCGACTTTCCCATGACGAGCCTGGCGACCGTCTACAAGACCGTGTCGCTGCTCAGAGAGATCGACGAGCTGCAAGAGATCCATACGGCTGATGACGTCCGCCACGTTGACGGTCGCGTCGCAGAGCCTCACCCGCACCTGATCTGCAAGGCATGCGGCCGGATCGTCGACCTGCAGAGCATCGACGTCAGCGCCCTCGCCACGCGCGTGGCGCAGGAAACGGGCTACGTCGAGGTGGGTAACCGCGCTGATTTTTGGGGGGTCTGCCCCCGATGCGCGCAGGCACACGCTAACTAGACACCCTGGGCTGGCCGGCGCCCACGGTGACGGTGTCGCCGAGGTGGCAAGCCCCCGGGCAGCACCAACCTGGCTCAGCCTGTCACGGCCTCTCACTCTCCGTCTGAGCGAGGAGCCTGTGCCGAACGCTGTGCGCTCTGCACAGACCGTCGCCCTGGCGACGAGCCGGTGAGACCGTGGCCACACTGACCGACCACTGAACGCAATGCGCCTGGCTCTTGCGAGCCAGGCGCATTCTGCTTGAGCACCCGTCAGATGACCACGCCGTTAGGGGCGTGGCGGCAGACCATCGTCCGCGGCAATCGCGAGGGCGCCGGAGTGGATGACGTCGTCGCCAGTGCGTGCGACACCATCGTAGCCCCACACCCGCCCGACTGTCGCCCAACGGATGTTGTTGTACGGCTTGCCGAGGATCTCGTCCTGTTCCAGGACCATGCCCCACTCAGAGTTGGGGTTCCACGAGTCAGCCTGCGCGTACACCGTCAGGCCTTGGGCCAGCGGGAAGAGGTCGCTGTCGGTGTCGTCCACCACCAGCACCAGGCTCTCGCCCGGGTCCAGCGGCAGGCCGTCATCGCCAGTCACTCGCCACGCCCAGCCCTTGCCTGGCGCGCACAGGTTCTCCCAGATCTGGTTTACAGCCGTCGGCACGGGGTTCGGGCTGACATAGAAGTCCACCCAGAACGGCTCGAGCAGCGGCCGGTTGCCCACGTTGGTGACCGTCACCTCGACATAGCTCGGCGTGGCCACGATCTTGGAGACCGTGATGTCGGCGCGGTGCGTGGTGTTGACGCTGCCGCGCATCTCGACGGGGTTGAACACCAGGATCTGGCGGTTCTCCACGGCGGCGCAGTTGTCCTGCGCTACGGGATCGACCACCTGGATAGACGTGGCGCACGCGGTGTTGGTGAAGGTCGCGTAGGTGTTCACGATGCCCGTGACACGCAGTTCGACGACCTGGCCCGCAGGCATGTCCACCCAGATCTTGACGTTGCCATAACCCTTGGTAAAGGTCTGGCCGCCGTCGGTGGTGTACTCCCACGACTCGCCATCGATGCCCTCGGGGACATAGTCAGTGATCCTGACCTGGCCAGCGTCGCTGGGCCCAAGGTTCTCGATGACAACATAGTACTCGATGTCGTTCCAGAAGAGCGCCGTCTCTGGCTCGCTCCACTTGTCCGCAACAAGATCCGCGTACGCCTCGACCAGAGCCTGCGCAGACGAGGAGTTGTTGCTGTTGTTGTTGTCAAAGATGTCGCTCATCACGATAGCGGTGTTCCGCAGCACGGTGCCCTGTGGCACATGCGCGGGCACCTGCACCTTGACCTCGATCTGCACCGTCTCGCCGCTGGCGAGGGTGCCGAGGTTCCACACCAACCTGCCGGGCAACTGGCTCGTATCGGCAGCCGGGGCCGCCTCGACGAACTCGACGCCGGCGGGCAGTTCATCGTGCACCACCACGTTCTCGGCGATTGACGGGCCGCTGTTGGTAACCGTGATGGTATAGAACAGGGCCTGACCGGCCGTCACGCGACCATCGGTCAGCTCGACGGTACCGCCTGGCTGCCCCATGACCTGTGTCTGGCCGCGAGCATCTTTGATCACGCCGAGATCAGCGACATTGGTGATGTCGTGCTCGGCGCAGGCGCGGTTGTTCTCCACATCAGGATCAAAGTCGTCGCCGCTGACCACAGCGCAGTTGTTGATGGTCTGGTCGTCATTGGCCATGACGATGGCAGTGATGCGCCACGGCTCTTGTCCGAGCGTGATGGGCAGGTCATCCGCCAGCGTCAGCGTAAAGCTGCCGCTCTTGGTGAACTCTTGCTGCAACGATTGCAGGTCCTCAACCACCGGCAGGCTAGACTCGACGCTCTGCAGCTCGAACACCCCGTTCGAATCGAGGCTATCGACCAGCTTGACGCCATGGGCCACGCCCGTACCCAGGTTGTCGACCAGGATCGTGTAGGTGAGCTCCTCACCGGCCCGCACGAACGCCTCGGGTTTGCCGAACTTGACCGCGCGCAGGTCTGCAAAGCCATTGACCGGCGTGGTGACGGCCGACTCGTTGTTGTTGTCGTCCAGGTCCACCGTGTCGCTCGACACGGAGGCCAGGTTGGTGATGAGAGCGATGGCGCCAGGGTCCACATTCACCAGCACGTCAAAGCTCACGCTCTGCCCCACGGCCAGGTTGCCCAGCGCGCAGGTCAGCTCGTTCGCATCGAGGCTGCAGCCGCCCAGGTTGTCGTTCACATACGTCACCCCTGCGGGCAGCGCATCGACAACCTGCACAGCCATCGCGTTGGTGGGGCCATGGTTCACCACCTCGATGGTGTAGGTAAGCTGCTGGCCAGCATAGACCTCCATCTTGTCGGCCGTCTTGGTCACCTGCAGGTCAGCATTGTTGATGACCGGCATCTCAACAGAGGCGGGCTCGCAGATCACGTCGGACACCGAGAGCAGATCCGCCTCGTTCCAGAGCTGGTAGCCATCAGGTGTATCGGGGCTCACCAGGAAGGTGAGATAGACCTCGCGCTCGGTGTTCGGCTCGATGTCTCCCAGGTCGCAGAGCACCTCTCCATGGGCGGCATCATAGAAGCACTGCCCCTCACCCAGAGCGATCTCAAAGTCGACAAAGGTGAGCATCTCATCATCGAACGGGTCGATGATGGTCACACCATGGGCCACCGACGGGCCGTTGTTCGCTACGACGATGGCGTACTCGATCGGCTCGCCGGCCATGGCCACCCTGAGCGAGGCCCACTTGAGCAGTTCAAAGACGGAGGTGTGGTCGACCATGAGCACTGCCGAGTTGTGGTTGCTGCTGACATCAGGATCGAGCACGTCGCTCGACACTCGGACATCGTTGGTCAGGAACTCGCCTCGCAGCGCGGGGTCGTACGGATAGTCCGCCTCGATCAGCAGGATGACGTCGACCTCCCAGCTTTGGCCCGGCTCGAGGCTGCCCACAGGGATGACCATCGGCGCGTTCGGGTCGCCCGGCACGCCGGCGGTATAGTTGCCCGCTGGCACCGTCTCGAGCACCGTCACGTGCGCCGGCAGGAAATCCTCGATGATCACGTTCTCGGCCGTCGAGGGGCCATGGTTGACCACCTCGATGCGGAAGCCAACCTCTGTGCCCGCGACCCAGGGCCCTTTGCCCAGTGGCGTCTTGTGGACCGACAGGTCGGCCACAGGCACCACCGAGGTCAGCACCGTGGCGCAGTTGTTGTCTGCGTCAGGGTCTGGCGTGTCGCTGGCGGCGCAGGCCAGGTTGTTGACCGCCACCTCTTCGTTGGCTGTGACGGTGACCCAGATCTCGGCACGCTGGCCGGCCGGATGCACCGGCAGGTCACAGACGATCTCGCCGCCGTTCACCCCGCAGTCATAGTCCTGGCTTACGACGACCGGATCACTGAACAGGCCATTGGAGAGGATGTTGTCGGTCACGACGACATTGCGAGCGTCAGACAGCCCCAGGTTGTAGACAAAGATCGCGTACTGGAGCTCTTGGCCGGCTCGCACCGTCTGGTTGGGTGTGCCGATCTTGATCAGCCTGAGATCGGCCTGCTCGTCCACAAAGGCTTGATGGACGGGCTGGCACTGCTCATCGAACGTGCTATCGCCCACCACGCAGGTGGAGCTGTCTAGCACGAAGGAGCCGGTGACATTGGCCGTCGAAGGCTTGACGCGGAACTCGAGCACAAAGGTACTGGTTTCGCCGGGCATCAGCCAGCGGTTGAGCTGCCAGGTGTTGGGGTCGGCCAACGTCCACTCGCTGCCGGTCTGGCCGAGCAGCTCGAGATTGGCCATATCCCAGCTATGCGTCACCTGGACGCCCGTGGCCACTGACGGGCCTTCGTTGGTGACCGTGATGCCATGGTAGAGCTTGTCGCCAGCGACCACCGGCTCTGGCCATGTCTCCCGAGTCACCGTGAGATTGGTCAAGCGAGAGCCGTTCAGCGTTGCCTGCGCGACGTTGTTGCCGCCGTTGCTATCGCTCGACTCGTCAGACGAGACCGTCGCTATGAGCAACAGCTCAGCGCCATCAGGCAGGTCTGGCTGCGCTCGCATCTGGACAGACGCCACATATGTCCGCCGAGGGCCAACATCGCCGAGAGCGCAGTGCGTCACGCCGATGCCGGCCGGAGACACACAGTCCCAGGCGCCCTCGATGGGCGTGATGCCCTCCAGCTGAGTGAACGGCGCCCACGGAAGGAACACCTCGGTGCCGATAGCCGCACTGGGCCCGGCGTTGTCGACGATCAGCACGAACTCGAAGGACTCGCCAGCGACGGCGCTTACTGGATCGGGCTGAATCTGCACTCGCAGATCAGCAGCCGACATCACCGGGGTCCAAACGCTGGACGTGTTGTTGGCCGTTTTGGGGTCAACCGTAACACTGTCAACCCACGCCGTGTTCCAGATATCGGCTATGCCAGGCATGCCGATGAAGCCTCCACCCGTGGGCAGGTCTGGAGCGATGTGAACGTTAACTGTCACCACACGGGTCTCACCCGGGTTCAGGCTGCCCAACTGGATGACCATGGGGTCATTGGGGTCGCCGGGCGTACCGGGCGACCAGGGGCCTGGAGCGGGCGAGACGCCAGCCGGCAGCGCGTCATAGATCACCACATCCTGGGCAACCGAGGGACCCGGGTTATGGACCTCGATGCTCCAGATGATATCCTCGCCCATCCGGACCGGACCGCCCGCTTGAGACTTGATGATGCTCAAGTCGGCCAGCGCCACAAACTCGTGGAACGTGGCGGCGTCGTTGTTCGACCAGTCAGGGTCGGGCGTGTCAGAGGACACGTGGGCGATGTTCTGCAGGTCGACCGCTTCGTCGCTGCTGACCACCACCCTAAAGCCGAACCGCTGGCCGGCCGGCAGCACCGCCGCCTCTCCGTGGATGTTGACCCCGGCGATGGCCTGGACAGAGCCAGCGCCCTCGAGCACTTGGACTTGCACTGTCTCGAGATAGCCGGCTCCCAACACGTCATCGGTCACCACGACGTTGCGGGCATCAGACGGGCCCAGGTTGTACACATAGACGGTGTACTCGAGCTCGCCACCCGCCGGCACCTGCCCCTCAGGGCTGCCGACTTTGACGATGTAGAGATCGGCCTCTTCGTCGACCAGGGTCTCCAGGCTGGTGCAGCTTTCAGATGGCACCATGCCGAGCTCGGGGTCCTCGAACAGCGGCGCCTCGTTCCACTGAGCGCACGCTCCTGTCGACAGCGTCTCAGATCCGGTCGGGTCGACGGCGGGCTCGGGGGCCTCCCAGTCTATGGCAGTGGCCTCTGAGCGCACGATGCCCTCGACGACCAACGACGAGGACTCGCCAGGATAGAGGACGCGGTCGGTGCTCCAGGTGAGCGGCGCACCGAGCGTCCACTCGGGGCCAGAGTACCCAGAGTAGTCGACCATCGCCGGCAGGCTAACGTTCACAGAGGCGCCACTGGCGATGGAAGGCCCATCGTTGGTCACCGTGACGCGATAGTAGATCTTTTGGCCTGCCAACACCGGGTCGGGCGACGATTCGAGCGACACGTTCAGCCATGACTGGACACGCACCGTCCCGCTGTCGCTGGATACGTTGTTGGTCAGGTCGGGATCAGGGGTGCCCGGGTAGCCATCGATCGGCTCGAGCAGCAGCCGCGAGCCCACGGTGGCCGTGTTCTCGATGACTGTGCCATCCTCGACATGCGGCTTGACGCGCGTGCGTACGATCAGGCTGACGCTGTCGCCCGGGGCCATATCGCCCAGGTCGCAGCCCAGCAGCCCGGTCGGCGGGCTATACTGGCATTGCGCTTCACCCGAGACCATGGCGACCTCTTCAAAGCCGAGTTCGCCGGGGAGCGGGTCTAGCAACTGCACATCGCGCGCCACCGAGGGGCCAAAGTTGGTGATCGCCATGGGCCACTCGATCATCTCGCCGGCCAACACCGGGTCTGGTGTTTGGCCCTTGGTGAGTATGAGGTCGGCCTCGCTCAACACGATTGCGTGGCCAGAGCCAGAATCGTTGCCGTTATACGGGTCGAACGTATCGGACAAGACCATTGCGCTGTTGACCATGTACCCCATAAGGTCATAGGTCAGCGTGTAGCCATAGTCCGGATCGACGAGCATAAACACCTCGAACGAGACGCTCTCGCCAGGTTCGAGGTCTCCCAGGGGCACCAGCACCGGATCGCTAGGATCGCCCGGCGTGCCGCCGGTGTAGTTGCCGTGGCCCCCACCGGTGTCGATAGGCAGGAGCTGGACGCCCAGCGGCAGCCAGTCTTTGACGACGACGTTGGTGGCCGTGGAGGGCCCATCGTTATGGACCTCGATGACAAAGCGCGCCAGACTGCCCGCCGTGGCCAGGTACGGGACGGGCACTTTGGAGATGCCCAGATCGGCAGAGGCCACAAACGTGTCAGTCACGCTGGCAGCGTTGTTGGCCGCATCGGGGTCGGGCGTGGCGGCGCTGACGTTCACCATGTTGGTCACGGTGGTTGCCTCGTCGGCGCTGACCAATACTTTGATCTCGGCGCGTTGGCCAGCCGGTATGCCGTCTATGGTGAACTCGAGCTGTCCGCCCACCACGGTCCCCGAACTCGGGGCCGCTGCGTCAACGTTCCAGTCGAGGACGTTCACGCCCTCGAGGGAGACGATATCGTCCACCACTCTTACTGCACGGGCAGCCGAGGGGCCGCGGTTGTAGACCTGGATGGTGTACTCGAGCTCCTGGCCCGCATAGAGTTGGCCGCCAGAGCTACTGACCTTGAACACCGCCAGGTCTGCGGCCTCGGTCACCAGGGTGTCCTGATCGTCACACACCTGGGTGCCCGACATCATCTCGTGCGAGGTGACGCAAGCGTTGTTCGTGATCACCGGAGCGCCCGGCAGCAGCTGGCCGTACAGGCTATCCGGGGTGTCCACGACCAGGCTCAACCCCACCGTTTCGCCGGCCGCCAGAGGCCGAGTCATGGCGTACTCGGCGCCCGGCACCGTCTCAGTCCAATCGTCGCCCAAAGAGGCGGCCACAAAGTCGACGCCTGAGGGCAGTGCCTCGGTGAGCTCTACGCCGTCGGCATCACTGGGGCCGCCGTTGGTCACCGTGATGTCGTAGGTGAGGCGCTCGCCGGCCGTCAGCGGGTTGGGGGTGCTGACCTTGCTCACCTGCAGCGACACGTAACGATCAACCCAAACGTTGAGCTGATCGGGCTCGGTCCCAAAGGCCTCTTCGTCGTCGGGCCCAGGGCCCACCCAGTGCAGCCAGCCGACCATGGCGCTGTTGGTGATGGTGACCACATCGGCTGTACTGCTCTTGACCTCTGTGTGGAGCACCATCTCCACCGTCGGGTCATAGCTGCTGTTGGCCTCGATGAACGTGCTGGGCATCACCGTCCCCAGACGGCAGAGGAGCGCGTGGCTGCTGGCTATGTATGAGCACTCGCCACGACCCTTGGTGAACTCGACAGAGACAAAGGTCTCGTCGGGCGACAGATCGTCGACCAGGGTCACTTCGCGTGCTGCCGAGGGGCCGTCGTTGAACACGCCCAGCACATACTCGTTGGGGGCGCCAGCGGCCGCCGACCCAGGTAGCCTGGTCTGGTCGACCCAGACACCGTACGCGTCCTCGACCACGGTCAAATGCAGGTCGGTTGTGTTGTCTGACAGGTCGGTGTCGTGTCCCGACCCTCCCCGGGTCTCGACGATCGCAGTGCTGTTGACCTGCAGGTAGCCATCCGACGCAGCCACCAGGTCCGACGCGATAGCGACGTCGATGCCAAAGTCAAAGGCAGCGCCTGCGGCGATATCGCCCAGCCCGAACTCGTACACGCCGCCGCCCAAGTGGGTAAGCGTCGCCCCGTTGCTGGGCGAAGTCTTCGCCGGCACGAGCTCAAAGCCGCCGGGCAGGTACAAGCGCGTGACGACGTTCTCGGCGTCGCCGAGGGTCCCGGCGCCATCGGGCGCCTTATTCAACACTGCGAAGTCGAATCGGACGGTGGTTCCGGCCACCGTAGTGCCATCGGGCCCGCCGCCGACCAGGGCCATGCTTACCCCCAGGTTCGTGGGGCCGTCTGCCACCACTGTCGGGGGGAACGCCATCGTTGGCGTCACCAGCAGCAGGACCATCAAGACCTGCAGCAGGTTCTGGAATAGCCGCCTGCTCATCTCCTCCACACCTCACTTTCGCTCCCTGTGCCCCTTGGGGCGTTGCCGGCGGCGACGTCAGACCGGCTGGACGGCACGCGACCGTCGCTGGTCTGGCGTGCCGACGGCAACGCCAAGCTCCCTCGGGGCTCGCTGAAACACAACACGCCACCATACAGCACGAACGCGACCCTGATGGTGCGGCTAAGCAAAGGCCCCATCCCCGACCGCACCCAGGATCCGGCTGATGCACGTCTGCATCTACAGCCGCTTTCCTGTGGCGATCGACGACGGGGCCCCACCCCAGCGCACGATTAGGATCGCGTTGCGCTCACATAATAGCACAATTAACAGTGTTGCGCACAAAGATTCAGAGAATTGCCACTCTTCTCCAGGGATTCAGTTCAGTTGTCAGAGGCGAGCGATGGTCGTGGTGCGGGACGGGGATAAAGGGGCGCCCATCAGGCGACAGTACAGGAGAGCAGTGGCCTGCCCCTGCCGCTGCCCGGTGGCTGCGCCTGCGGTCATGTGGCCGCCAAGCCGTCCCATGGGGGATGGCCTGGCGGCGCGATGCTGCTCGATGAGGCCCGCGACCGACGGCCGGGGCTGTTTGGGCGATTACGCTAAGCCTCGACGGGCTCGTAGGTCACGTCGTCGGCACGGGCACGGTCGGCAGGCTTGGCCTCGGGCACCTCGGCGCCCACAGGCAGGCGCCCTGTCACCCGGGCCAGCTCGTGCAGCAGCGCTGCCAACTCGGGCCGCAGGTCGCCGGCGCGATAGCGCCACGCCCAGTTGCCCTCGGGCCGGCCAGGCAGGTTCATGCGCGCCTCGCTGCCCAGGCTCAACACGTCTTGCAGGGGGTAGATGGCCGTATCGGCCACCGACGTCATGGCCAGGCGGATGAGCGTCCAGTTGATGGCCGAGCCATCGGTGCCGGTGTACATGCGGGCGCGGTGTTGCACGGCGGAGTCGCGTTGCGCATACCAGCCCAGGCTGGTGTCGTTGTCGTGGGTGCCCGTGTAGGCGATGCAGTTGCGCCGATAGTTGTGCGGCAGGTCGGGGTTGGTCGCATCTGAGTCAAACGCGAACTGCAGCACGTGCATGCCCGGCAGGTCAAAGCCGTCGCGGATGGCCACCACGTCGGGCGTAATGACCCCCAGGTCCTCGGCGATGATGGGCGGCTTGCCAAAGCGCGCCTGCACCGCCTCAAACAGGCCCTTGCCCGGGCCGAGCACCCAGCGGCCGTGCATGGCCGTCTCCTCGTCGGCGGGCACCTCCCAGAAGGCTGCAAAGCCACGGAAATGGTCGATGCGCACCCGATCGACCTGCTGGAGGGTGTGCTCGAGCCGGTCGAGCCACCAGCGATAGCCGTCGGCCCTCATCAGATCCCACCGGTAATGCGGGTTGCCCCAGAGCTGCCCCGTGGGGCTGAAATAGTCGGGGGGCACGCCGGCCACCACCGTGGGCCGTCCGACCTCATCCAGCCGGAACAGGTGCCGGTTGGCCCACACGTCCACACTATCGTGCCCCACAAAAATGGGCACGTCGCCGATGATCTCGATGCCCAGGTCATGGGCATGCGCGCGCACAGCCTGCCACTGGCGGTGGAACAGGAACTGCAGCAAGGTGTGCAGTCGGATGTCCTCGTTCAGCGCCGCCTGCCAGCGGCTGACGGCCTCGGGCTCGCGCAGGGCGATGTCGCGGTCCCACTCGAGCCAGCGACGCCCGCCATAGTGCTGCTTGAGCGCCATAAAGAGGGCATAGTCGGGCAGCCAGCTCGCATGGTCGGCGGCAAAGGCGGCCAGCTCGTCGCGCAGCAAAGCCGGCGCGGCGTCGAGCCGCTGCAGCGCCAGCCGAAAGAGGCCCATCTTGTAGCCGATGACCGCGCCATAGTCGACGCGCTCCTCGGGCAGGTCGGCGTTGCCGGCCAGATCGCTCAGCTTGAGCAGGCCATCGTTCACCAGCGCCAGCGGGTCGATCAAGAGGTGGTTGCCGGCATAGGCCGAAAAGGGCTGATAGGGCGAGTCCATATAGCCGGTGGGGCCCAACGGCAGCACCTGCCAGTAGCTGTGCCCGCCCGCCGCCACAAAGTCGAGCAGGCGCAGGCAGCCCTCGCCGAGATCGCCGATACCAAAGGGGCTCGGCACACAGGTGGGGTGGCACAAGAGGCCACACTTGCGGTTGGCCTGCGAGACGTTCTGGTCCATCACGGCGCTCCTCTGGCGGCGGGGCCGCCGCTCAACGCTCAGTCGACGGGCTCGTCATCGGCCTGGGCAAGGCGCTTGAGGATGCCTTGCAGGCGCGCCACCGTGCCGCGCGTCACCGGGCCGGCGGGCAAAAAGGGGCAGGCCTCGGCCTCACGGGTCGAGGTGTCAAAGGTGCCGATCTGCCGGGCGAGCGCTACGATCTCGTCCTTGTCGAGCCCGATCAGGGGGCGCAGGATCGGCTTGACGATGCCATGCGAGATCACTTCGAGGTTGGCCAAGGACTGACTGGCCACCTGCCCCAGCGAATCTCCCATGACGATGGCGTGGGCGTCCAGCTCCTGGGCCACCTGGCTCGCCCGCTCGAGCATGGCGCGCTTGCAGAATACGCAGGTCCAGCGCTGCTCGCCGATGCGCCGTAGCCCCTCAACGTAGGGTCTGATGGTCTCGGCATGGTCGAGCACCATGGGCCGTAGCTCAAATCCCTGGCTGTAGCGCTGCAACTGCTCGACGTTGGCCAGCGCTTTGGCGGTGTCGCTGTCGCTCTGGCTAAAGTGCACCGGGATGACGCCACAGCCGCGCTTGATCATCATCCAGGCGGCCACGGGCGAATCGATGCCGCCCGAGAGCAGCACCACCACCTTGCCCTCAGAGCCGACCGGCAACCCACCCGGCCCCGCAATGGTGCGCGTCGACACGAGCGTGCTCGCGGGGCGCACCTCGATGGCCAGGGTGACCTGGGGATGGGTGAGGTTGGCGCTGGCGCTCAGCAGACGATGGATGGCGCCGCCTATGCGCTGGTTGATCTCGATCGAGGTGAGCGGAAACTGCTTCCATGACCGCCGCGCGCGTACGCAGTAGGTGCGTTCGGCCCCCACCCCCTCGGCGGCCGCCTGGCGCAGCGCCTCGGCCTCGATCGCCTCGATCTCGCTGGGCACCTCGACCACCGGGCTGAGCGACACGATGCCGGGCACGCAAGAGAGCGGATCGAGCGCCGCCTCCACCTGTTCAGTGTGCACCAGGATGCGCTGGCCCTCAGAGCTCACCTGGCCAGCGATGCGCTGCGCGTTGAGCGCTGCACGGATGTTGCGCCGCAAACGACTGACGAACAGGTGGCGGTTGCCCCCTTTGATGGCGATCTCGCCATAGCGAATCAGTATCAGCCCCACCCCTGGCTCCTTGCGCGTGCGCTGTGTGAAGCGTGATTATACTCCGGGGTCTCGGCGCGTCAACCGTCCTGACGGTCGCCGAATTGACCCCGGTGTGAGACTGGGGCTAGACTGGGGCCAGACAAGGAGGCATGTGCATGCACCTCGGCGCGCAGATCCCCTACGACGCAGAGAACCTGCGGTTGGTGGCGCAATGTGGCGTCACCCATGTCGATGTGACCCCAGACCGTGGCCTCGGCCTCGAGGAGGTGGGGCACTGGCGAGCAGATGCCCTGCAACGCCTGCGCGCAGAGGTCGAGTCGTATGGCCTGACGCTGGCGGCCATGCACCTGCCGCTCACCTCGGCGGGCATCGAGCGCCAGCGCTGGCCGCACATCATGCTGGGCGGCCCCGAGCGCGACCGCGAGATCGAGCAGGTCATCGCCTGCATCGACGCCGCCGCCAAGGCAGGCGTCACCACCCTGCTCTACAACCTGGCCATTTTGCCGGTGGTGCGCTCGCCCGAGCGCACGCCGGGCCGCGGCGGCGCCACCTACAGCCGTTTGCGCTATGCCGAGGTGGCCCACCACCCGCCGCATCCGCTGGGCCCGGTGTCAGCCGACCAGGCCTGGGAGCGCATCGCTTACTTTGTCGAGCGGGTGGCGCCGGCCGCCGAGGCGCGGGGCGTGCGCCTGGGCTGCCACCAACACGACCCCGCCATGCCCCCGGGCGGGGCCTACCGCGGCGTCGAGCGAGTGCTGGGCAACCTGGCAGGGGTGCGGCGGCTGCTGGCGCTCAGCTCCAGCCCCAGCCACGGGCTCAACTTTTGCCAGGGCACCATCGCCGAGATGTGCACCTCGCCCGAGCAGGTGTATGACGCCATCGCCGAGTTTGCGCCGCGGGCGGTGTGGGTGCACTTTCGCAACGTCCGGGGCGGCTATCTCGACTTTGACGAGGTGTATCCCGATGAGGGCGATGTGGACATGGTGCGGGCCCTGCAGGCCTATCGGCGCGCGGGCTATGACGGGGTGTTGGTGCCCGACCACGTGCCACATTCCGACCTGGATGGCCCCGCGGGCCACCGCGCCCAGGCCTTTTGCTACGGGTATATCAAGGGCCTGTTGCAGTCTCTCGAAAGGGGCAGCGGCTGAGCGCCGCTTTACAGTGGGCGCCCGCTTGACTATACTTGAGTAAAGACGTCATCAACACAGTGCTAGAGGAAGATCGATGTACTGGCCTTACTTTAATCCGACCTATTTCCTGTTTGCGCTGCCCGCGCTGGTGCTGGGCCTGTGGGCGCAGTGGAGGGTGCGGTCGGCCTATACAAAGTACTCGCGTGTGCCCAACCGCAGCGGCCTGGCCGGCTTTGAGGTGGCGCAACGCCTGCTGGCTGGCAGCGGCCTCGCCGACGTGAGCCTGCAAGAAACGCGCGGCGAGCTGACCGATCATTACGACCCGCGCCAGCGCGCGCTGCGTCTCTCGTCGGGCGTCGGGCGCAGCGCCTCGGTGGCCGCCATGGGCATTGTGGCGCATGAGGTGGGCCACGCGCTGCAACATCAAACCCACTACCTGCCGCTCAAGCTGCGGTCGGGCCTGGTGCCGGTCGTGCAGATCGGCTCGTGGCTGGGGCCGATCGTGTTCATGCTGGGGATGATCCTCTCGGCCTACAACCTCTCGGTCATCGGCGTGCTGCTCTTTTCGGGCACGCTGCTCTTTTCGCTGGTGACACTGCCGGTCGAGCTCGATGCCAGTCGGCGCGCCATGGTCATGCTCGAGAAGACCGGCCTGGTGAGCCCCATCGAGCAGCAGGGCGCCCGCGCCGTGCTCAATGCCGCCGCGCTTACCTATCTAGCCGCGGTGATCCAGTCGCTGTCGACGCTGCTCTACTATGTGTTCCTGCTGGGGGGCTCGCGGCGCAGACGCTAAGGAGCGGAAAGGCCGACATGACCTGTACGACCGACGCAATCGACCTGCTCGACCTCTCATTCGAGGAGCTGGTGGCCCTGGTGGTGAGCTGGGAGCAGCCGCGCTTTCGCGCCGCTCAGATCTGGCGCTGGGTCTATCATGGGCTCACGGCCGATTTCGGCGAGATGGCCAACCTGCCGGCGGCTCTGCGCGCCCGGCTGGCCGAGCGCACCTATGTGGGCCGCCTCGAGCCCGTAGGCGTACAGACATCTGCAGACGGCCTCACTGAAAAGACCGTCTTTCGTACGCGCGACGACCATTTCATCGAGACGGTGCTGATGCGCTACACCAACCGAAACACCATCTGCGTCTCGACGCAGATCGGGTGTGCGCTTGGGTGCGTGTTCTGCGCCACCGGGCAGAGTGGCTTTACGCGGACCTTTCGGCCGGCGAGATCTCGGCGCAGGTGCTGCATTATGCGCAGAAACTGGCGCAGCAGGACGCCCATGTGACCAACGTGGTATTGATGGGCATGGGCGAGCCGATGCTCAACGACGAGGCGGTATGGCGCGCGATCGCCAACCTCAACGATAGCCAGGGCCTGGCGCTGGGCGCACGGCGTTTCACCATCTCGACGGCCGGCATCGTGCCGGGCATCGAACGCATGGCCCGTGAGGCCATGGAGGTGGGGCTGGCCGTGTCGCTGCACGCCCCCGACAATACGCTGCGGAGCCACATCGTGCCCATCAACCGGCGCTATCCCATCGAGCGCCTGCTCGAAGCCTGCCGGCGCTACATCGAGCGCACCGGGCGCCGCGTCACCTTTGAGTACATTCTGATGGACGGCGTCAATGACAGCGACGACCATGCTCGCCGCACGGCCGAGCTGTTGCGCGGCCTGCTGTGCCACGTCAACCTGATTCCGCTCAACCCCAGCACGGCCTGTCCCTACCGGCCTTCGTCGCGCGAGCGCACACTGCGCTTTCAAGAGATCCTGGTCGATGGGCACATCCAGACGACGCTGCGCGCCAGCCGCGGGCTCGAGATCGAGGCAGGGTGCGGCCAGCTTCGCGAGCGCTATGCCAAGCGCTCGGCCGAGGCGGCCTGCCATGCCTGAGCGGGTGCTGATCGCGCCGTCGATTCTGGCGGCAGATTTCGCGCGGCTGGGCGAACAGGTGCGTGAGGCCGAGGCCGCCGGCGCCGACATGATCCACGTGGACGTGATGGATGGCCGCTTTGTGCCCAACATCAGCGTGGGGCCGCCGGTGGTGGCGGCATTGCGGCGCGTCACGTCGTTGCCGCTGGACGTGCATCTGATGATCGTAGAGCCCGAGCGCTACGTGGAGGCCTTTGCTGCGGCCGGCGCCAGCTACATCACCGTGCACGTCGAAGCCTGCCGGCACCTGGATCGCGTCCTGACGATGATCCGCGAGGCGGGCGCCCATCCGGGGGTGACGCTGAACCCGGGCACGCCGGTGAGCCTGCTCGAGCATGCGCTGCGGCTGGTCGACCTGGTGTTGGTGATGACGGTGAACCCGGGCTTTGGCGGGCAAGAGCTGCTGGCCTATGCTCTGGGCAAGGTGGGCGCCATTCGCAAGGGGCTGGCGCAGTGCGGCAACGATGGCTGCCTCATCGAGGTGGATGGAGGCATCTCGCCCGCCACGCTGGGGCAGGCGGTGCGGGCCGGGGCCGATGTGCTGGTGATGGGTTCGGCGATCTTTGGTCACCCGTCGGGCGTGGCGCAGGCGATGGCCGAGACCCGCCGCGCAATAGAAGAGGCCAGCCACTAGTGGCTGGCCTGCATCCTCGCTGCGTTGTATGAGGCTATTTGGTGCGGTTCATTGTGCGCAAGCAGCGCGTGCAGATGCTCACCCTTTGCGGATGCCCATCGACCACCAGCGTCACCTTCTGAATGTTGGGCGACCACTGACGGTTGGTGGCCACCTTGGAGTGGCTCACGTTGTGACCAAACTGCGGCGACTTGCCGCACACTTCACAGCTCGCCATCATCAACCTCCATCGCACAGGCCACGGGCCCGTGATTTGCGTCCAAGCCGGCGATCATAGTACCATCATCCAGTTGCCGGTGCAAACTGGTGAGAGGAGCGTTGCGATGTCACCAGGATCGGTATTGGGCAGAATCGAAGTGTCGCCGCGTGCCATCGCCAGCCTCGCGAGCGATGCCGTCTTGGGCTGCTATGGCGTGGTGGGCATGGCCGCCAGCACAGTGCGCGATGGCATCGCCCAGGTGTTGCAGGTTGAGAACAGCCACCGCGGCGTACAGGTGAACGCCAAAGACGGCCAGGTGACCGTCGATCTATACGTGGTGATCGAGTACGGCATCCGTATCTCTGAGGTCGCCCAGAACGTTATGGATAGCGTCAAGTTCACGGTGGAAAGGGCCCTGGGCATGCCGGTGGCCGAGGTGAACGTACACGTCCAGGGTGTGCGGGTGAGTCTCGAGCAGTAGACCAGGGTCCTATCGCGACTTCCGGAGGTCCGTTTTCGTGATAACAGAGGCAGCCAGGCCATCTGAGGCGCAGTCCGCCGAACTGGCCACCAACGACGGTGAGCGCCAGCAAGCAATCGATAGTCACGGGCTATGGGGAGCGCTGTGCGCGGCCAGAGATTGGCTCGACCTGCACCGCGACAGCGTGAACGCTCTGAACGTCTTTCCCGTGCCCGACGGCGATACCGGCACGAACATGTCGCTCACTATGCGGGCGGCGCTGGACGAGGTCGGCAACCGCAACCTGCCCACCGCCTCAGAGCTGGCCCACAGCATCAGCCAGGGCGCGCTCATGGGCGCGCGCGGCAACTCGGGCGTGATCCTGTCGCAGATTTTGCGCGGGTTTGCCCACGGCGCCGATGGCAAGGCGAGCCTCACTGCGCTGGACCTGGCCCACGCCCTCAAAGAGGCCGCCGTCACCGCCTACAAGGGCGTGATGCGCCCCGTTGAGGGGACGATGCTCACCGTCATCCGCGAGGCGGCTGAGGCCGCCGACATGGCTGCCGTAGGCGGCGCCACGGTGGCCCAGGTGCTCGAATATGCGCTGGAGCAGGCGCGCCTCTCGCTGGCACGCACGCCCGAGCTGTTGCCGGTGCTCAAGACTGCCGGCGTGGTGGATGCCGGCGGCCAGGGGTTGGTCTACCTACTGGAAGGCGCGCTCAAGTTCGAGCGCGGGGAGCGCATAGACGTGGCAGAAACACAAGCGGTGACCGGGCACGCCCACGCCGAATTGCTGGAGAGCGAGTACAACTATGACACCCAGTTCATCGTCCAGGGCCAGGGCCTCGATGTGGCCGCGATTCGCGATCACGTCGCCACCTTGGGCGATTCGGTGTTGGTGGTGGGCGATGAGGAGACGGTCAAGGTGCACGTGCACTGCGATCACCCCGGGCAGGCGCTCGAGTATGGCATCACCCTGGGCCACGTCACCGCGGTGATCATCGAGAACATGCAGCTCCAGTATGAGGAGTTTGTCAGGTCGCAGCAGGCGCCGGTCGGGTTGGCGCAGGCGGCCGCTTCGACGCTGGCCGAAGAGACGGGCGATATCAGCATCGTGGCCGTCGCGGCGGGCGAGGGCCTCAAGCGCGTCTTTGAGGGGCTGGGCGCCTCCTTTGTGGTGCCCGGCGGGCAGACCATGAACCCGAGCACCCAAGACCTGCTCTCGGCCATCGAGCGGGTGCCCAAGCGGCAGGTGATCTTGCTGCCCAACAACAAGAACATCATCCTGGCGGCGCAGCAGGCCAAGGCCCTCTCGACCAAGCACGTCGAGGTGATCAGCACCCGCAGCGTGCCCCAGGGCATTGCCGCACTGCTGGCCTACAACTACCAGGAAGGCATCGAGGAGAACGCCGAATCGATGACCGCGGCTTGCGCCGCCGTGCAGACCATCGAGATCACCCGCGCGGTGCGCAGCGTCAAGATCAACGGCCTCTCGGTCAACGAGGGGCAGTTCATCGGCCTGTGGGACGGCGACCTGGTGACCGCCGGCGAGTCGGCGTTGACGGTCACGCTCGCCCTGCTCGAGCGCATCGGCGTCGATCAGCTCGAGATTGTGACGCTGTACTATGGCGACAGCGTGACGTCGTTAGAGGCCGACGAACTGGCCGAGGCCATCCGCTCGACCTACGAGCACCTCGAGCTCGAGGTCGTCGAGGGCGGGCAGCCGCACTATCACTACATCGTCTCGGCAGAATGAGAGGTAGGGGCTGATGGCGAACGCGCGCATTGTGACCGACAGCTCGTGCGAGCTGCCGGCAGACGTCTCGGAGCGGCTGCAGATCACCATCTTGCCGTGGCGCATTCGCATCGGCGCGCAGATGCACACCGACAGCGCCGAGTTGCGTTCGCCGGAGCGCTACCGCGAGATGATCGAGGCCAAACTGCTGCCGAGCGCCGTGCCCCCCACCGCTGCCGAGTTCAGCCGCGTCTTTGAGGGGCTGGCCGCCGAGACGGACCAGATCGTCGTGGTGGCGCCCTCGGCCAAGCTGGCGCGCGTTGTGGCGTCTGCCCAGCAGGCGCGGCAGGCCTTTCTAGGGCGGTGCACCATCCAGGTGCTCGATGCGACTTTTATCGGGCGGACGCTGGGCATTCTGGCCGAACAGGCGGCGCTGCTGGCGCAGCAGGGCGCCAGCACCAGCGACATCGTGCGGCAGACCAGCGGCATGATCCCGCGGTCGTATCTGGCCATCTATACCGATTCGCTGGCCACCATGGCCCAGCGTGGGCTGGTGGATGATCGCGATGAAGAGGTGCGCGGCACGCCCAGCTACCGTCCGCTGCTGCTCGTGGAGGATGGGCAGGTGGTGCCACTGCAACGCTCGCGCAAGCGCGGCGCGCCGTCTGAGCGGATCATCGAGTTCGTGAGCGAGTTCCGCTCCCTGAGCCAGCTCTATTTCCTGCACAACGGCCACGCCGGCCTCATGGGTGAGATCAGCGCCGCCATGACCGAGTCTCTGCCCCGACAGCCTTACCAAGAGCACATCTTTGGGCCTGTGTTTGCCTCGCTGATGGGCGTGCGCGCTTTTGGCGTGGCAGCTCTTGAGGCCTAAAAAAACGCGAGGCGAACGTCAAATGTCTACTGCCATGGACAAGCTGCGCCGCATTCTGGTGCTAGAGCGCGAACAGAGCTGTCGCGACCGCGCCGTCATCGGCGGGTTGGAGCGCTTTCTGAGGTTCTGGCAAAAGGAGGCGCGCGAGCAGGAGGATCAGGTCAGCAGCGAGCTGAGCATCGACGAGATCCTCGCGCGTCTGGCAGGCTATGCCGACCTAACGGTGGAACAGCGCCGCCCCCTGGTTGAGGAGCTGGTGGCCGCGCTGACGCGCGTGCGCACCATCTCAGAGCCGGCCGCACCCGAGCCAGAGGGCTCGCCCGCGCCAACGGCGCCTGTCGATCGCGCGGAGGACGACGAGCGCCCACCGGTGGCGCCCGCGGCTCAGCCGCCCGCGGCACCGGCGGCGCAGCGGCCAGCGCCCGGCCAGGTGCTCGACCTCAACGCCCCGGTGACCACCCTCAAGGGGATCGGGGCGGCTGGCGAGCGCCGCCTCGCGCCGCTCGGCATTGCCACCGTCCGCGATCTGATCTACCACTTCCCGCGGCGCTATGATGACTATGGTCGGCTGACGCGCATCAACCAGCTCGAGCTTGGCCAGGTGGTGACCATCGCCGGCGTGGTGGTGCGCACAAGCACCTACCAGACGCGCAACAAGCTGCCGGTGTTCTCGGCCGTCTTGCGCGACAGCACGGGCCAGATCGAGGCGGTGTGGTACAACCAGCCCTACCTCAACCAGCAGATCCGCCAGGCGAGCTCGCTGGTGCTCAGCGGCCGCGTCGACCAGCACCTGGGGCGCCTGCTGTTCAGGTCGCCCGAGTGGGAGCAGGCGCGTGAAGAGCTGCTGCACACCGGCCGCATCGTGCCCGTCTATCGCCTTACCCAGGGCGTGAGCCAGCGCTGGCTGCGTCGCATCATCAAGCGCACCATCGACGATCTGGCGCCGCGCCTGCTCGACCCCGTTCCTGCCGACGTGTTGCGCCAGGCCGACCTGATCCCGCTGGGGCGCGCCATCGACCAGGTGCACTTTCCCGACGATGCCAACATGCTGGTGCGCGCGCGGCACCGACTCGCCTTTGACGAGTTTCTGATGCTGCAACTGGGGGTGCTGGGCCGGCGACAGCGGCTCGAAACGCTGCGCGGCCTGGCCTTTGAGGCGCCCACAGAGCGCCTCGACGCCTTTAGGGCCAGCCTGCCCTTTGCCCTCACCGCCGCTCAACAACGCGCCATCGAGGCCATCACCCAGGATATGCAGCGCCCGACGCCGATGCGGCGGCTGTTGCAGGGCGATGTGGGCTCGGGCAAGACGGTGGTGGCCCTGGCGGCTTTGCTGATGGCCGCCTATAACGGTCAGCAGGCGGCGCTGCTGGCGCCCACCTCGATTCTGGCCGAACAGCACATGCGCACCATCACGCGCCTGTTGGCGCCCTTTCCCGACATTCAGGTGCGGCTGCTGATCGGCAGCATGCCTGAGGGCGACAAGCAGCACGTCCGCGACGAGCTGGCGGCGGGGCGTGTGCACCTGGTGGTGGGCACCCACGCCATCATCCAGGAATCGGTCACGTTCAGGCAGCTCGGGCTGGTCATCGTCGACGAGCAGCATCGGTTTGGCGTCGAGCAGCGTGCCGCTCTGCTGACGCGCAGCACGCCCAGCCCGCACATGCTGGTGATGAGCGCCACGCCCATCCCGCGAACCCTGGCCCTGACGCTGTACGGCGATCTGGACCTGTCGGTGCTCGACGAGCTGCCCCCTGGTCGCCAGGAGATCGTCACCGCAGTGCGCGGCGAGACCTCGCGAGAGCGGATCTATGCGTTTATGCGCGGCCAGGTGGCCGAGGGTCGTCAGGGCCTGGTCATCTGCCCGCTGGTGGATGACTCTGATGCCATCGAGGCCCGCTCGGCCATCGCCGAGGCCAAACGCCTACAAGAGGAAGTCTTTCCCAGGCTGCGCATCGGCCTGGTGCATGGCCAGCTCTCGGCAGACGACAAGGATCGGGTGATGACGGCCTTTGCGTCCGGCGAGATCGACATCCTGGTGTCGACGTCGGTGGTCGAGGTGGGCATCGACGTGCCCAACGCCTCGTTCATCCTGATCGAGAGCGCCGACCGTTTCGGCCTGGCCCAACTGCACCAGTTCCGCGGGCGGGTGGGCCGTGGCGAGCACCGCTCGTACTGCATCTTGATGGCCGAGGATGCCAGCGAGACCAGCATGCAGCGCCTGGCCGCCATGGAGGCCACCAACGACGGCTTTGCACTGGCCGAGAAGGACCTGGAGCTGCGTGGCCCCGGCGACTTTTTGGGGGTGCGCCAGAGCGGCATGCCCGAGCTGCGCGTGGCCGAGCTGGGCGATGCGGCCACGCTCGAAAAGGCGCGCACCCAGGCGCAGCGGTTGTTTGCGCAAGATCCTGGCCTGCAACAGCCAGAGCACACCATGCTCGCCGAAGCGGTGCGCCGCTTCTGGAGTTCGCTCGATCTGACCTGAGGAGGGCGCCCCTGTGAATACGGCCGTCTATCCCGGCACGTTTGACCCCGTTCACAACGGCCACATCGATATCGCCCGGCGAGCGGCTCACATCTTTGACAGGGTCATCGTCGCCGTCTATGATCTTCCGCAAAAGAACCTGTTGTTCAGCACCCAAGAGCGGGTGGCGCTGGTGCGCGCGGTGCTGGCCGATGTGCCCAACATCACCGTTGCCAGCTACAGCGGGCTCACGGTGGATTTCTGCCGCGAGCGAGGCGCCCACACCGTGGTGCGCGGCCTGCGGGTGATCTCGGACTTTGAGCGGGAGTACCAGATGTCGCTCACCACCCGCGAACTGGCGCCCGAGCTTGACATGGTCTGCTTGATGACCAGCCTGCAATATGCCTTTCTCAGCTCGACCATCGTCAAGGAAATCGCTCTGGCGGGCGGCAGCGTGAGCCAGTTCGTCCCCGAACCGGTAAGCGAGGCCCTGCGCGCCAGGCTAACCCACCGCGCGCCCTGACGCAGCGCCCGGTGTGCGACACGAGGGGGTGGCGACATCGACATCCGAGAGCTTGTTGATCGACTCGATGAGATGATTGAGCGAGGACGGCGCATTCCGTTAGCCGATCGCATGCTGGTCGAGCGGCGCGCGGTGCTCAACCTCATCGACCAGATGCGCATTGCCATTCCAGAGCAGATCAAGCGCGCCGCCGAGCTCGAAAGCGAGCGCGACCGCGTGCTGCGTCTGGCTGCGGCCGAGGCCGAAGAGCTGATCGCTGCCGCCGAAGCGCGCGCCGCGCAACTCGTCAGCGAGGATGCCATCCGCCGTGAGGCCGAGGTGCAGGCAGCGGCCATCATCGCGCAGGCCGAGGCTGAGGCAGCCGGCATCTATGACCAGGCCGATGCCTATGCCGCCGGCGAGCTACACAGCCTGGGCCGGCAGCTCAACCGCCTGCAGCGCATCGTCGAGAACGGCATCTCGCATCTGCAAGAGCGGCACCAGGCCCGCCTGCAGGCCGTGGCCGATGCCGAGGCCGCCCCCGAAGACGTGCCCGCGGCAGACCCGGGCAATGGCTCTGGCCCCGCACACTCCGAAGACTAGCGAAACAGCAGGTCGTCTCTCGATTTGGGCGGCGGGTCTCGCCAGATCGCCTGGTCGCGTTCACGCTGCGCAGCCGCTTGCTCGTCAAAGTAGCGCTGCCATTGCTCGGGCGCGTTGGGGTCCTGGGCGCCGTGCGGCGTCAGGCGCTCGCGCACCCGCACCAGCATGGGCGTGTTGACCGACACCCCCGCCACGATCACCTGCCCGCGGCTTAGCGCTGGCAGCTCCAGCAGCAGGTCGCGGCCCACCGATTCCACGCTCTCGGCCACGCGCCCCTGATCCACCGGGTTGACGATGCGCATGATGCACTGCGTCATGCACTGCGATAGCACGTCACTGTCCAGCCTGCCGGGCCGCTGGCTGATGAGCCCCACCGACACGCCAAACTTGCGCCCCTCAGCGAGGATCTGCTTGAGGATCTGCGTGGTGACGATCTCGACGCCCGCCGGCGCAAAGTTGTGGGCCTCTTCGATGAGCACAAACACCGGATAGGGCAGATAGAGCTCGTCGCCGCGGCTGGCGCGACCGCGCACCGTATCCATGCGCGCCTGGTTGATACGCCGCAGCAGCGTGGCCACCACGATCTGCTGCTCGCGCTCGGGCACCTCGTTGAGCTGCAGCACCGTGCACTTGCCCGGCTCGAGCAGGTCGTCGAGCGCCATGTTCTCATGGTCGTCAAAGATGCGCGACTGGGTGCGCAGGTTGTTGATGCGCCAGATCAACCCGCCCACCGTGGGGTCTTCCTCTTTGGTCTCGTCGGGGTCGGTGACAGGCTTGCCCTCGAGACCCTGGCGCACCTCGACCAGCAGGTGTTGGTGGGTCCAGCGGTCGCCGTGCTTGCGCTGCACCTGTCCGTAGGCCCGCCCCAGCAGATAGTGCATCCGCTCCGTCAGGTTCGACAGCAGGTAACGCAGGTCGCCCAGGGTGAGCGAGCTAAAGCGCACCCGGATGCTGTCGGGCCGTTTGATGCTCACCCGCGCGGCATAGCCCGGCGCCTTGAAGGCCGGGTGGCCCTGCATCGCGGTCAGCGTGTCATACTCGGCGTGCGGATCGATGATCAGCACGGCGGCGCGGTTGTGCGGCCGCAGCAGCTCTTCGAGCATCACGCCCGCCAGGTAGCTTTTGCCCGCGCCGGTGGAGGCGATGATGGCCAGATGGGTGCTGGTGAACCCCTTGGCATCGAGCACCGCTGGCACCGCGCCCAGCGGCCGGTTCAGCAGCGAGCCGATGTGTACGGCGCCCACAGCCTCGGGGTTGAGCTTGCACAGCACCTCAGAGAGCATCTCGTCGGGGGCGATGCGGATGGGCGCACCTGTGCGCGGCGGGATGCGCGGGTTGACAAAGCCCAGCGTCCCGTCATAGTAGCCCACCACTGCGGCGGTGATCTGCAGCAGCTCGCCGTGGTCGCCGTCGAACCCCAGCAGCGCGGCCATCTCGGCCGGGTCGATGGCGGGGTCGGCCAGCAGGCTGTCGGGATAGGCCCGCACCTGCTGGCGCGCCGTCACCCGCGCCAGAATATGCCGATCGACGCCATCGATGGCGGCGTCATAGTAGACGAACTCGCCCGTCTTGACGCGCAGCTCGGGGTCGGTGGTGACAAAGATGAACTCGTGGGGCGTCTCGCCCGGGCCCTTGCAGACGCCGACCGCCATGTCGTGTAGCGCCATCATCGCCTCCCCTCTTGCAGGCCGCCCACGGCCGCGCGCCAGGCCACCGTCGAGGCCAGCACCTGCAGCCGGCCGCGCTCTTCGGGCAGCAGCGCCTGGAGTTGCGCCAGCACTCGCTGCGCCAGCGTCAGGCCGATGGGCCCCTGCACGAGCAACTGCGGCAGATAGGCCACCCGGAGCCTGCCGCCCGGGCGGTGAAAGCCGATGATCTCGGCCTCTGTCAGGGCGCGCACCGCCGAGCCCACCTCAACGGCGATGGCCGGCACGCCCTGCTGGCTGTCGCCACCCTTCAGCAGTCCGATGGCCAGGATGCCCACCAGCGTGGCCGTCTCGGCGATATAGTCGGGCGAGAACACCAGCAGCTCGTCGCGCGGCGAGAGCCGCGGGCCCAGATTGCCGAACTCGGGGTTGAGCAGCCGCGTATCATAGATCAGCCCGGCCAGCGTGCCAGCGGCGCCCTCGATCGCCACCAGCACGCCAAAGGCATACTGCTCTGGCTCGGGCGCCTGGGGCGTCTCTGAGCGCTGCGCGATCTGGCAGACATAATCCACGTGCGAGTTGGAGTGTACGATGCGACCCAGCTCCATAGCGTCTCCCTCTGTCAACGGCGCACGCGCTTGCTGGCGGCCTTGCGGGCATAGCGCAGCGGCACGCCCTGCTGGGCCAGGTGCGCCTGCACCAGCCCGTAAAAGCGCTCGCGATCTTGCATGGTGATGACGGCCAGAGCGTCGGCCGTCTCGATGGCGTAGGGATAGCCCAGCCCCACGACGCACTCGGCGCGCAGCAGGTCGAGCGCGCGCTCGGCCCGGCCCTGCTCCACCAGCCAGCGCGGCAGCTCCACGCGGGCCGGCGGCAGGTGTGATGTGGCCTTGAGATAGCAGATGCACACCTCACGATAGTGCGCCGTCAGCGTCTCGTCGCCGAGTCTGTCGGCGCGCGCACACACCCAGAACTCGGTGCGGTCGCCCCAGCGCAGGCCGGCGGCCAGCAGACGAGCATCGCTGATCTGCGGCTCGTCAGCCTCGCCGCCCACGTGGCGCAACAGGTTGGCCACATCGCGCGCCTCAGAGCTATCCACATAGCCGATGACGGGCACGCCCGTTTCGGCGCTGCAGCGCAGTACGGCGCGCGCCGCGCGGGCATAACGTTGCTGCAGCTCGGGCGCCACCTGCGCCGCGAACGAGATGATGAACGAGCCATCGAGCAGCGCCAGCGTCTCACGGTCGGCCTCGGCGGCGCGGTACATCAGCTCTTGGAGCTGGGCGCACTCGCGCTCAAACCGCAGCAGCCCCACCAACTGCTCGGGGTAGCTGTAGGGATTGCCGGTCAGCGCCGCCAAATCTTCGGGCGTCACCAGGTCAAAGACGATATCCTTGACATAGCGCTCGGCGCCGTGGTGCGGGTTCTCGAACCAGCCGATCTGAATAGCGCCCAGCGGGATAGAAAAGGCCGGATCGGGCGTGATCTGCGAGCCATCGACGGCGATGGTGGTAACGCCTTCGAGGCGCTGGCGCGCCCAGGCGCGGGCCTGGCGATGATCGCTCCAGTGCTGGGCAAAGGGCCGGACCACCGGCCGGCCCGCCACCCGCTCGACGGTGGGCAGGGCGCCTGGCTGCGGCACGCCGTGCACCGCCGACAGCACCTGCTCGCCCGACAGCGCCTCATAGCGGCGCAGCAGCTCGCCATAGCGCTGACTCTGTTCGCCGGCGCGGGCCTCATAGGCGCCAAACGCGCCGGCCGCCTGGGCCAGAGCGCGCAATACGTGGGTTCGCGATAGCACTGCTAGACCCTCTCGATGTGGCTGCCGTTGCCGTCTTTGGTCACCTCAAAGTAGGCCTGAGCGGCCTGCTCAAAGGTGCTGTCGTGGCTGATGACAAAGATCTGCTTAAAGCCCTGCACCTGCGTGAGGGTGTGGGCCAGCAGTGCGCGCCGTTCAGCGTCGAGATGGGCGGTGGGCTCGTCGAAAAAGGCGACGTCGATGCCCGACAGGTTGCGCAGCAGCGCCAGCCGCAGCGCCAGGGCCGCGCACATTTGCTCGCCGCCCGAGAGCTGGGCAAAATCGCGCTCACGGCCGGCCACGTCCAGCGTCAGGGCATAGTTCTCGCTCCATGCCAGGCGCGCGGCATAGTTGTCCATCAGCTCGCTGAACAGGCTGGCGGCGTCGGCCGAGATGCGGCGCACCAACTGCTGGGTGACCAGCGGGCCGGCCTCGCGCAACAGCCCGCGCGTCCACTCGATGAGGCGGGCGGCATCGGCCACGCGCGCGCGTTCGGCGATGATGCGCGCCTCTTCGGCCTGCTGCACTTCGAGCCGCTCGATCTCTGCGCGGGCGCCGGCGAGTGATTTGTCGTCGCTCTCGAGCCTGGCCGTAAGCGTGGCCACGGCCTCGCGGGCGCGGAGCAGAGCCTGTTGCGCCTGTCGGTCCAGCTCGGCGTCATATTCGGCGGCGGCCGTAGCCAGCTCGGCTTCGGCTGCTGCCAGGGCCTCTTGCTGAGCGGCGAAGGCAGCCGCCAACTCGTCGACCCTGCCGACGCGCGCGCTCACCTCGGCGGCCTCGCGCTGATGGCTCACATAGTCATCGTAATCGCCGCGGTTGTCGCGCAGAAGGACCTCGACGGCCCCCAGCCGCTCGCCGAGGTCGGCGAACTCGGTCAGCGACGACCACGCCGCCTGTTGCTGCGCCTCGAGGTCGCCCAGCGTCGTCTCGGCCTCGTCCAGCGCGTCCTCGGCCGCGCCGCGCTGTTGCAGCTCGGCGCGGCACACGGCCAGCTCTTGCGCCGGATTGCCCAGCACCGCAAGCGCCTCTTGCGCTTGACGGGCATCCTCGTCGGGCGCGCCCAGGGCGGCCACCTGCTCCTGCGCCTCCTGGGCGCGCTGCTGCAGGTCGCTCAACGACCGCTCTCCGGTGTGCACTTGCTCAGGGCCGGCCAGGGTGCGACGGCGCGTGTCCAGCTTCTGCAGGTCGGCGCGCAGCCGGGCGCGCTCGCTCTCGGCCTCTTGGGCGGCACCAGCGAGCGCCGCGAGTTCGGCCTCGAGCGTGGCAATGGCCGCGCCGTTGCGCTCCAGCAGCTCGGCGCGATGCTCCTCGGTGAGCGGCGCCTCGCACAGCGGGCACTGGGCGCCTTCGGCGGCCTCGAGATCGGCGACCTGCTTGCGCAACTGGTCCTGCTGCGCGCGCGCTTGCCCCAGCAGCGACTGCCGCTGCTCGGCCTCGCGCTGCAGTGCGTCGAGACGGGCCTGCGCCATCGCCCGCTCGGCATCGACGCGCTCACCCTCGGCCACCTGGGCGGTCAGACGCTCGAGCTGCTTTTGCTGGTCGTCGACCTGCCGCTGAAGGTCATCGCGCCGCTTGATGGCATGCTGGCGTTGCAGGACGCGTTCGCGCGCCACGTCTCGCGCCACCTCTAGCTCGGCCTGCCGCTGGGCGAGCGGCTCTAGCTCGCGCGCCCGCTGTGCGCGTTCGGCCAGCCGCTCCCAACGCTCGCGACAGGTCTTGACGATCACGCTCTGCGCAGCCAGCCTCTTTTCCACGCGCGCTAGCTCTGCCTGCGCCTGGTCGCGGCGCTGGCGGTCGACCTCGAGCTGGGAGCGTTGCCGCTCGGCCTCGACGTACCGTTGGTACCCAGGGGCAGTGGCCGCGATGCGCTCGCTCGCTGCCTGGGCCCGCTGCAACGCCTCGCGGGCCAGCGCCAGCAATTGCCGACTGCTGTCGACGGCGGACGCCGCGCGGTCGCGCGCCCGCCGTGCCTGGTCGACGGCCTCGCGCCGCGCCTGCCAGGCGGCGTTGCTCGCCTCGGCCTCGCTCTGGGCCTGGCGGGCTGCGACGAGCTCGACCCGGCTCTGTGCGAGGCGGCGCTCAAGTGCTGCTGCCTCGTCTCGCAGCCCCGGCAGCGCCGATAGCATGCCCTTGATCTCGCTCTGGCGAACGCTCAAGGCCTGGTCCTGCTCGCTCAACAGCCTGCGCGGCTCGCGCAGAGCGTCGACGGCGCGCGCGTATTCGTCCACCCGCAGCAGCGGGTCAAAGATGCCCTTGCGTTGCGCCGCCGTCAGCAAAAAGGGCGCGGTGAAGGTGCCCTGATACACGCCGATGGTGTTCTCGAACAGGTCCGACAGGCTCATGTCGACGCCGATGCCCAGGTGCTGCCGCAGCCAGCCCTCGACATCGGCCACGCCCTCGGCCACCACGGCCTTGCCCATCTCGACGTCGTACACGCGAAAGCGGGCAGTCGTTCCCAACCGTCGCTCGACCTCGTATCGGCGCCCATCCAGCGCCGACTCGAACTCGACCGTCACCGTGGCGCTGTTGGCGCCCTCGCGCACCAGGCCGTCAGCAACGATGCCCGGCGGCCTCGTGTTGAACAGCGCCAGTCCAATGGCGCTGAGCACCGTGCTCTTGCCAGCTCCGTTGGCGCCCACGATGGCGTTGACGCCCTCGACAAACTCGACCAGCGCCTCGCGATAGCTGCGCAGGTTCTCCATCTGAACCCTGATGATCTGCATCAACCCCACTCCTCGCCATGCTGCGCCAGCAGATCGTGCACCTGCGCCACGATCTGCTCGGGCGCCTCGCGCCGCAGCGCCATCTCTTTGAGCTGCAGCACGGCGCCCGTCCACACCTCGCTGTTGGTGCGCAAGCGCTCGTCGCGCTCAATCAGTTGTTGCAGCACATGCCGCTCGACGTCGCTTCGCGAAGTAGCGCCGTTTTCCTCCACCACCCCGCCCGGTGGCACAGCGCGATTCTCGATGCGCACCAACAGGGCGTTGAAAGCCGACTGGATGGGCACGCGCAACCGCTCGAGCGTTAGATCGCCCGGCGCAAAGGCCAGATAGCCCGTGAGCGTCAGTTCCACCACCGGCCCGTCATAGCGTCGCTTGCGGGCCTCGGCTGCGACCAGAGCCGCCACCCCCTGCTCGACCTCGGCGGGCGTGCGATAGGCCGTCAGATCGTGTTTGAGCCGCACAAAGTCGCGCCGGGCGCCGGGCAAGAGGCGGGCCGTGTGGCTGCGGCGGTTGGGATCGACCTCGACCAGATAGTAGCCGCGCTCGCGCCATTCGGCCTCGGTCATACTGTTGGTCTCGAGCGAGCCGGGGTTGTAGAGCCAGTCGTTGTGCTCGAAAGGCTTGTGGATGTGCCCCAGCGCCACATAGTCGATCGACGGCTGCAGCGGCGCGAGCTGCGCGTGGCTGAGGCCGCCCAGATTGGGCAGCACGTTCTCGACGCCCGCGTGCAACATCATGATCGTATAGGGCGGGCGCTTGGGCTGGCCCTGCAGCGCTTCGGCCACCTGCGCCACCATCGCCGCCGTGCTGGCGCCATAGTAGCGGCAGCCATAGACGCGCACGCCGCCGGGCAGATCATAGTAGGCGCCCCGAGACAACTCCTGGTCATAGGGCGCCAGCACCAATCCCCCCTCGTCGTGCCAGGGCGAGAGGTTGACCAACAGGTCCATCTGCGCGAGATAGTGCAGCCACGAGAAAGCATCGTGCCAGCGGGGCCGTTCGTGGTTGCCCTCGATGGCCAGCACCGGGATCTGCCGGCTGGCCAGCCGCCGCAGCCCCTCGACCGCCACCAGCAGCGTGCGCGGGTCGATGTCGCGCGCATCAAAGAGGTCGCCGGCCAGCAGCACAAAGTCGACCTCATTGACGATGGCGGCGTCGACCATGGCCAGATAGGCGCGAGAAAAGTCGTTGTAGCGCTCGCTCTCGCCATACTGGCTATAGCCCAGATGGATGTCGGCCGCATGCAGGAATCTCACCATCACTCCACCTCGACTGTTCCGTAGCGCACACAGGGCGCCCGCACCACCACCACACTCACTCCAGGGCTCTTGAGGGCCGTCGTGAGCGCCCTCACCAGCGCGTCGCGGTCGGTGGCGGCCGCCAGGCCCGGCTCGACGCCCGCGGCGCGGCAGAAGGCCGCCAGTCGCGCCGCACGCCCCTGTGCCCCAGTGCCGGGGTGTGGCTGTCCGCCCGTCAGGCCGGTGACGCCGTTGTCGAGCACCACGACCGTCAGGTCGAGCCCGCGGTCGACGGCCAGCGGCAGCACATTCATCTCCGAATGGTAAAAGCACGAATCGCCCACCAGCGCCACCAGCCGCTGCCGCTCATTGGCCTCGGCCAAGCCCACGGCCAGCCCCAGGGCAGCGCCCAGCGACAGCTTGACATCGAGCCGCAGCGCGGCGGTGCCATGGGCGCGCACCATGCAGCCGGTCTCGCCGGTCAGCAGATAGCGGCGTCGGCCGCCGGTGCGCTCCATCGCCACGGCCAACGCCTCGAAAGCGGGGGCGTACTGGCAGCCATCGCACAGCCCGGCCGTGCTGGGCATCTCGCGCGCGACAGCGGGCGGCGCCGGCAGATCCAGCGCCTCGTCGAACTGGCGCACCGCCGCCACGATATCGCGGCCGGTCAACTCGCCCTCTTCGGGCAGCACGTGGTCGTCGCGGCCTGCGATGTGCACGGGCAGGCGCGCCCGCTGCGCCAGGGCGCGCAGATGATGCTCGACAAAAGGGCCGCCCTCTTCCAAGACGAGCACCCGTGGGCAGCGACGCAGCCACAACTTGAGCGCCTCTTCAGGCAGCGGATAGACGCTGGTCAACGCGAGCAGGCTGTAATCATCGAGCGCCGCGCCCAGCGCCGCGACGACCTTGGCATGGGCGGCGCCCACCGCCACAATCCCCAGCGACCCTCGCAGCGCGGCGCGGTCATAGGGCGAGGCGTCGAGGCTGTGGCGCATGAGCCGCAGCTTGCGGTGCAGGGTGCGGCGTCGCGCCACCACCGTGGCCGGCAACACCACCCAGCGATCCTCTTTGCGGGCAAAGCGTTTGTGCGAGGGCGGCAACTCCCAGGGAGGCGCCGCAACAGCGCGCCGCGCCACCAGGCTGGGCGTCACGCGCACGATCACCGGCAGGCCGATCGCCTCAGCCCAGGCAAAGGCCTGCACCATGAACGAGGCGGCGTCCTCGACGTCCACCGGCTCGACCAGGGGCAGCTCGGCGGCCCGGGCGAGCCAGCGGCTGTCCTGCTCGTTCTGCGAACTCCAGCCGCCCGGGTCGTCTCCCAACAGGATGACCATGCCGGCATGGCAGCCACAATAGGCCGCCGTCGCCAGCGGGTCGAGGGCGATGTTGAGGCCGACGCTCTTGAGCACCACCAGCGAGCGTGTGCCCGCCAGCGAGGCGCCCAAGGCCACCTCGACGGCCGCCTTTTCGTTGGGCGCCCAATAGGCCACCGGGCCGCCCTCGCCGCGAGCCACCACGGCATCATAGACGGCCGTGGCTGGCGAGCCAGGGTAGCCGGTCATCAGGCCCACCTGCGCGGCCAGCACGCCCCACGCCAGCGCCTCAGCCCCCGAAAGCGTTTTGGCGGCGGGCGCATCGGCAGGCGGAACGGCCAGGCGCTCTGGGCCGGCAACGGTCTCGGGCTGTGACATGGCTGCCTCCTATCTGACGGTACCCGCATTATACACGCCCGCGGGCGCAGCGCTTGTCGCGCCAGGCGCGGCCGGCTAGAATCTGGACAAAGCAGAGATAGGAGCGCGAGATGACCACCAGCCGCGAACGCGTGACCATGGCCCTCAACCACCAACAGCCCGACCGGACGCCGCTCGATGTAGGCGCCACGTCGGTGACGGGCATCGCTGCGTCGGCCCTGCACCGACTGCGCCAGGCCCTGAGGCTGCCGCAGCGCACGGTGACGGTGCACGAGCCCTACCAGATGCTGGGGCGCGTCGACGACGATGTGCTGGACGCGCTGGGCATCGACGTCATCGGCTTGTGGGATGGCGGCACGCTCTTTGGTTACCCGGCCGCCGACTGGCAGCCGTTCACCCTGTTCGACGGCACTCCGGTGCTGGTGCCCGGGTTGTTCAACACCGAGCCCGACGCGGCAGGCGATATCTACCAGTATCCACAGGGAGACCGGAGCGTGCCGCCGTCAGGCCACATGCCCAAGGGCGGCTTTTACTTTGACGCCGTCGAGCGCCAGGAGCCTTACGACCCGGCCACCCTCGACCCCGAGGCGTGGACGCGCGACATGTATCGCCTGTTCACCGACGAGGAGTTGCGGCGCTTTGAGGCCTGCTCGCTCGCCCTGCATGAAGGCACGACGCGGGCCATCATCGGCAACTTTGGGCAGGGTTCGTTCGGCGATATCGCGCTGGTGCCCGGGCTGCAGGTCAAGCATCCCAAGGGCATTCGCGCCGTGGCCGACTGGTACATGGCCACCGCGCTCTACCCCGACTATATCCAGGGCATCTTTGAGCGCCAGTGCGAGATCGCGCTGCAAAACCTCGAGATGTACCACCAGGCGGTGGGCGAGCGCATCTGCGCCATCTTTGTGAGCGGCACCGACTTTGGCTCGCAGCGCAGCGCGTTCATCTCGCCGCGCGCCTACCGCCGCCTGTACAAGCCCTATCACCAGCGCATCAACGACTGGATCCATGCTCACACCACCTGGAAGACCTTTTTCCACTCGTGTGGGTCGATGATCCAGTTGTACGACGAGTTTGTCGAGGCAGGCGTGGACATCGTCAACCCCGTGCAGATCTCGGCCGAGGGCATGGCGCCCGAGGCGCTCAAGGCGCGCTGGGGCGACAGCCTGGTCTTTTGGGGCGGGGGCATCGATACGCAGCACGTGTTGCCGTTTGGCACGCCCGAAGAGGTGCGGGCGCACGTGGCGCAGAACATCGCCATCTTTGGCCAGGGCGGCGGCTTTGTGTTCAACGCCGTGCACAACATCCAGGGCGGCGTGCCCACCGAGAACCTGGTGGCGCTGTTCGAGGCGCTGGAGGCGCACCGCTAGCAGGCAACGGAAAGAGGACGCCCTGAACGGGCGTCCTCGCTGGTTGCGAACCAACCGCCAGCCGCACGCTACGGCCAGCAGGCAAAGCGACGGCTACTTGCGCCGCTGGAACTTCATGAGCTTGCGCATCTTGCGGTACTTGTGGCGGGCGATCTTCTTGCGGCGCTTCTTGATGACGCTTCCCATGCACTCACCTCTGATGGCTGTCCTACTGCTGAGCGGACAGGAGTATACCATAGTGCCCCACAGGCTGCAAGCCGCGCCTGAGCGCCCTGGAGAGCGGGCGCCGGCCCCGTGACGGCGCGTTACGAGCCCCAGCCACCGCGTGCCGGCGGCACCTATCTGCTGGTGCTGCGCGCGCCCGCGCCCCTGGCGGTGCAGGTGGGCGCCCTGGGCCTCTGCAGGCTGCCCGCCGGCTGGTTGCTCTATGTGGGCAGCGCGCTGAGTGGCCTGGCGGGTCGACTACAGCGCCATGCCCGCAGCGACAAGCCACTGCACTGGCATGTCGACCATCTGCTCGCGGCGGCGCCCCTCGTCGAGGCCTGGTGCCACGTCAGCCCGCTGCGCCTGGAGTGCACCTGGGTGCAGAGAGTGGCCGCCTGCCCGTGCATCACGCCCAGCGTGCGCCCCATCGGCGCCTCAGACTGCGCCTGCCATACCCACCTCTTCTCCGCGCCTACGCGCATCGAGATCGAGGCGGTGTTCGCAACGCTGGCCGCAGACTGGCCGTTGTTGCGCTGTGCCGTGCAGGCCGGGCCAACGGCGGCCGGCTAGGGCAGGCCCTGCAGCCAGTCTGCAATAGCGTCTGCCGCCGCGACACTGAGGGCCTCGCTGTGCGCGTCGAACAGCGCCGGGGCCGTAGGATTCGTACCGACCTGCTCTCTGCCGCTGGCGGCCAGTTGTGCGGACAGCGTGGCGGGGGCGTCGACAGCCGTCCAGATGCCCGTCGGATCGGCCAGCAGCAGCACCGGCGCATCGCTGTGCGCCAGCAGCCCGGGCAGTGCCACGTCGTTGTAGGTGCGCAGATAGGTCACGTCGACGCGTCGGCCCACCGCCGTGAGCTCCTCGGTGCCCTCAAACAGCCAGTCGCGCCCGCGGTCGAGCGTCAGCGCGCCATAGGCTCGCACCTGGTCGGGCTCCCAGCCCAGCGCCGGCGCCAGTTCGTGTTCGTTGCGCCAGGCCACGCCATCGGGGAAGAGAGCCCCCACCGGCGCATCGAGCAGCACCGCGCCTGCCAGGGGCGCGCCAGCCTCAGCCAGCGCCTGGGCGGCCACCAGGGCGCCCTCACGCCAGCCGATGGCAACGATGCGCCCTGACGCAATGTCGGCGCGTGCGCGCAACGCTGCGGCCGCAAGCGCGGCGTCGTCGGCCCAGGCCGTCAGGTCGCCACGCATATAGCGCACATCGGGCTCGTTCAGGCCGCGCGGCGCATAGCTCAGCACCGCCCAGCCTGCGTCGACGAGTGCCTGCCCCCCTTGCCAGGGCGGGCGCAGGCCCTCAGGGCCCAGCAACACCGCCGCCGGATGGGGCCCGGCTCCCGCCGGCAGTTGCAGCCAGGCCTCGCGCTCGCGGCCCAGGGCATCGGTGAACAGGATGCGCTCGCCTGCGGGCTCGGGCGCCGTCCAGGCCGGCAGCTCGGCCACCCGCTCGATGGTGAGCGCCCCGCCCGCGGCCAGTTCAGGCCAGGCCAGCGCGGCCGAGTGGCCCGGGCGATAGTCGCCCACGCGCACACGCAGCAGCAGCCGCGTGCGCTCGCGCACCCAAAAGTCGAACTCGGGGTTGAGCGCGCCGGGCGCACTGCCGTGGTAGCCTTCGGCGCCGATCACCTCACCGGTGGCCACACCTTCTGAGCCCACCTGTAGCGCCATGGCCGCCGGCAGCGGCGTCGTGACGTCCAGCAGGCGCAGCTCGGGGGGTTGCCCGTCCGTGGGCTGGCCGGTCTGCTGCCAGGCCAGCAGCGCATAGGGCAACGCCGAGGGTCGCCCCTCGATCAATGCGGTGGGCGCCGGCGAGAGGCCGTCATAGGCCACCGGCATGGGCAGGTTGAGGTCATCGGCCAGCACGGCCACGGCGTCGTCGGAGCGCTCGGCCACCCACAGGCTGCGTGCGCCACCGCTGCGCTCTTCGAGCTCGTAACGCACCGGAGACCCGCCGGTCGAGAGCAGCAGGCTGCGCCGCTGCACGCCCCAACGGGTGCGCAGCTCGCTGTAGACCACCAGGCCCGCCTCGGTGCTCTGCACCGCCAGCTCTTCGGTGGCCAACAGGCGTTCGCCCAGGTGGATGGCAAAGCGCGCGCCATCGAGCGTGTCGGCGAGGGTGGCGGCGGGCGTGGGCCGGGGTGTGGGCGTGCTGGCGAGGCCTGGCGGGGGAGACTCGCCGCCCGTGCAGGCCGTCAGCAAGAGCACGGCCAGCGCCAGGGCCGCGCGGCGCGGTCGGCAGAGGCGCCCGCGCCACCTACTTGAGGACATAGTAGGTGCCCCGCTTGTCGCCCACGCGCAACAGAATGCCCCGCGACACCAGATCGCGCAGGTCGAGGCGCACGGTCTCGGCCGACACCTCGGGGCAGAGCTCGCGATAGTCGCTGTTGGTGATCATGTCGTGGCTCACCAGATAACGCAGCGCACGCAACTGCCGCGGACTCAGGTCCTGACCATACTCTTGCTCGAGCTGATCGACCGTGCAGCGCAAGGTGACGGCAAAGGAGCGCGGCAGGGCGCGCAGCTCGGGCTCGGGGTGGTGATCGCGACGCATGGCGTCATAGACGATGTCCATGCCCAGGCCGAGCTCTTCGATATAGCCCCAGTAGTACAGGCCCCGCACGATGCGCGGGTTGCGCGAATAGTGCTCTTCGATGATGTTGTCGAGGGTGATGTGGCCAGGCAGCCCGCCGGGCGAGATCACCTCCATGCGATCGTCAAAGAGGCGGATCTCGATGCGCTGGCCGCTGATGGCATAGTCACGGTGGCAGATGGCGTTGACAACCACCTCGCGCACCGCTTCGACCGGGTAGGTGTAGCGCTCTTCACGGGCCAGGCCGTTGGTCACCGCCTCCTGACGCAGCTCCTCAGAGAGCACCTGCCAGGTGCGCTCGACCAGGCGCGCCACCGGGCCGGTAAGCTCGACGCGCCGCGCATAGCGCTCACCTGCGACCGTGCCGGCACCGATGTCGCTCCCTTTGAAGCGCACCAGCACCACGCCCACCTGCGGCATGAAATAGTCGGGGTTCTTGCCAAAGAGCAGCAGGCCCGCCGTGGTGACGTTGCCCTCGGCATCGACCGCGCCCGCCTCGCGCAACAGTTCGGCCCGGGTGACCACCTCGCCGCGCGGCCCGCGACGGATGCGGTTGCGCTGATATTCGTCCAGGATCGCCTCGTCCAGGTCGGCCAGCGTGGCGCCGGGCACGGCGCGTTCCTCATAGCTCTGCAGCTCGGGCTCGAGGCGACCGCGCAGCTCGCGCTCAGGGCTCACCTCGACGTTCAGCTTGCCCGAGCGCACCAGCACGCGCCCCTCGACCGTCATGCGGTAGCCCGTGGGCCGCACCGTGATGGTGGCCACCTGCCCCTCGGGCGATTCTTCCACGCGCCACTCGGGCAGGTCGATGGCGCGAAAGGGGGGCTGACAGAGCGCCAGCGCTCCGCCCAACACCGGCTCGAACAGCTCGGCCGCGTTGGGGTCCACGCGCCCCCGCTCGGTGACGCCCACGACGATGGTGCCGCCGGCGCCATTAGCGAACGCCACGATGTGCTCGGCGAGCGTGCGAGCGTCGGGCTGTAGCACAAACTCGAGCGTGGGGCCACGGCCGCGGGCCAAGAGCGATCTGAGGTTCACGTCACGCTCTCCGTCCATGCCGGCGTTCAGGGCGCCAGCCCAAAGGGAAAGGTCACCCGCCAGAAGGTGCCCACGCGCGCCACCTCGACCACCCGGCGCGTGGTGGTGCCATCGGCATTGGCCAGCATCGCCTGCATATAGTAGCGGTCTGCATGGCGGGCCACGCGGGTGACGGTGATGCTGCTGAACTGCCGCGGCGAGCTGCCCACCACGCGGTCGAGGGCGCTGAACACCTGCTCCTTGGTGACCCGGCGGCCGTACAGACTGTAGAGCGAGGCCGGGTCGGTGAGCTCGTAGACCCGCTCGAAATCGCCCTGGCCCAGCGCCTCGAAATAGTCCTGCGTCACCCGCACGGGCGAGTTGCCCAGCCGCCCCCGGTAAAAGTCATAGAGCTGGTAGCCGACAAAGCCGAGCAGGCCGACCAGCACCAGGCTGGCGACGATGCGAATGATCAGGGCAAAACGTTTCCACTTGGCCACGGGCGAGTCCTCCTATGAGCTGCGCCGTTGCGGGGCCCGCCGGGTGGGCGCGCGCCGCGTGGGCGTAGGTGGCTGCTCTTTCGGCGGCGCCTTGGCATCGGCAGCGGGCGGCTCTGCTTCCGGCGGCCTGGCGCGCGATGTACGGCGCTTGGGCGGCGCGGCAGGCGCGACGGGCTGCTCGGCTTCGCCGGCACTCGCGCGGCGGCGCGACGTTGTCTTGGGCGCTGCGCTCGCCGGCGCCCTGTCACCCTCGGGCGGCGCCGGTGGTTTGGCGCGCGTCGAGCGGCGCTTGGGCCTGGCCTCCGGCTCGGCCGCCGGCATGGCGGGTTGCTCGGCCCTGGTGGTGCCCGTGCGGCGCCGGGGCTTTGCCTTGGGCGCGGCGCTCTCGCTCTGGCCCTCGACGTCGGCCGAGGCCGGCTTCTTGGGCGCGGCGCGGCGTTTGGGCGGCGCCGCGGAAGGAGCGGGCTGCTCGGGCGCGGGCGCATCCGGGCCGTCGCCGCCGGTGGGCTGGCCACCGCCGTGGCGCACAGCCACCAGCGTCGTCACCCGATCGCTCTTGGCAAGCTCGACCAGCGCGTTGCGGCCGGTGCGCGTCACGATGCGCCCCCAGCTGGCCCTGGCCGTGGCGGGCACATCGCGCACGGCGTGCTGCGCGTTCACCCCCTGATCGGTGCCCAACGCGATGGCATCGTCGTCGTTCGCGGCCACCACGCCCACCAGTGCACCACACACGGCCAGCTTGGACTGGTCCATGGTGGCCGCACCCTGGCCGCCGCGTCCCTGAGCGGTGTATTCGGCGCTGCGCGAGCGCTTGGCAAAGCCGCGCTCGCTGGCGATCACCACCTGCGTCTGCCCTGTCAGGGCGGCGATGCCCACCACGGTGTCATTGTCTTTGAGATCCATGCCCTTCATGCCGCTGGCGCCCAGGCCCTGGGCGCGCACCGTATCCTCGGCAAAGCGGATGGCCTTGCCCTGCGCCGAGGCCAGCAGCAGGTCGGCCTTGCCGTCGGTGCACACCAGCCCCACCACCTCGTCGTCGCCCAGCCCGCCCATGATCTCGCTGAAATCGCGGGTGAGGCCGGCCAGGTCGCCGAGCGCCAGGCGCTTGACGGTGCCCAGCCGCGTGGCCAGGCACAGGTAGCCCTCGAGCCCATCGAGCGACAGAGCGCCGACCAGCCGCTGATCGGCAGGCAGGCGCAGCAGGTCGCCGATGGGCGTGCCGCCCGGCTGCTGCACGCTATCGGGCAACTGGTGCCCCGGCAGGCCTGCGGCGAGCCCCTTGCTGGTGACCAGCACCACCTGCTGCTGCGAGGTCATCTTGAGGAGCGCTAACACGGCCTCGCGAGGGAAGGCGGTGCGCACACCCCCGCGCCGGGCGTTGAACGCCGCCTCGGACCAGCGCAGCAGCGTGCCCGCAGCAGAAACGCCCACCACGATCTCCTCGTTGGGCACCAGGTCAGCGGCAGACAGGCCCTCGCCGGCCGCCTCGCTCATGATGTGTGTGCGCCGTGGATCGCCAAAGCGCTTCTTGAGGTCCATGAGCTCGTCTTTGACCAGCGCCAGGATGCGCTCACGGCTGCCCAGCAGCTCTTGCAGCCGTTTGATGAGCGCCTTGACCTCTTGATACTCTTCCTCGAGGCGGCGGCGCTCCAGGCCGGCCAGCCGGCGCAGTTGCATATCGAGGATGGCCTGCGCTTGCACCTCGGTGAACTTGAACTCTTTGATGAGGTTGGCGCGGGCCGTGTCGGCCGTGCGCGACTTGCGGATGGTGGCGATGACCGCATCGAGCTGATCGAGGGCGCGCAGCAGCCCCTCGAGGATGTGGGCCCGCGCCTCGGCACGTGCCAGCTCGTAGCGGGTGCGCCGCTCGACGACGATGGCGCGATGGTCGATATAGTGCAGCAGCACGCGCTTGAGCGAGAGCGTGCGCGGCTCGCCATCGACCAGCGCGAGAGTGTTGACGCCAAAGGTGGCCTGCATCTGCGTGCGTTTGAGCAGCGCCGCCAGCACCGGCTCCCACTCGATGCCGCGCTTGAGCTCGATGACGATGCGCATGCCGTTGCGATCGGACTCGTCGCGCAGGTCGCCGGCGCCATCGATGACGCCTTCGCGGAACAGAGCCGCGATGCGGCTCACCAGGTTGGCCTTGTTCACCTGATAGGGCAGCTCGGTGACGACGATGGCGGTGCGCCCGCCCGAAAGATCCTCAATGTGCACGTGCGCCCGCATGATGATGCGGCCTCTGCCCGTGGCATAGGCCTGGCGAATGCCCTCGTCGCCGAGAATGGTGCCGCCGGTGGGAAAGTCGGGCCCGGGGATAAAGCGCATCAGCTCGTCGAGCATCACGTCTTCGGCGCGCTGGTAGTTGTCGATCAGGAAGGCGACCGCGTCGGCCACCTCGCCCAAGTTGTGCGGCGGGATGTTGGTGGCCATGCCCACGGCGATGCCGCCTACGCCGTTGACCAACAGATTGGGCACTTTGGCGGGGAGCACAGTGGGCTCTTGGAGAGAGCCGTCAAAGTTGTCGACAAAACCGACCGTGTCGGCTGTGATGTCGCTGAGCAGCTCTTCGCCGAGGGCCGTCAAGCGGGCCTCGGTGTAGCGGATGGCGGCGGCCTCGTCGCCATCAACCGAACCAAAGTTGCCCTGGCCATCGACCAGCGGATAGCGCATGGCGAATGGCTGAGCCATGCGCACCATGGCGTCATACACGGCGGTGTCGTTGTGGGGGTGATACTTGCCCAGCACCTCGCCCACGATGCGGGCGCTCTTGCGTGTGGGCTGGTCGTGCCGTAGCCCCATGTCGTTCATGGCATAGAGGATGCGCCGTTGCACGGGCTTGAGGCCGTCGCGCACATCGGGCAGTGCGCGCGAGGTGATCACACTCATGGCATACGAGAGGTATGCCGAGCGCATCGTCTGTTCGATATCTACGCGTTCGATCGTACCGAGTTCCATCTAGCCTCGAATCTAGCGTTGGTGCGCGCAATGGGGGCGCCGACCGCGCTAACCGCGCAGGCCGGGGTAAATGCGAATCTCGGCCAGCGCCTGGCGCAGCTCTGGGCCAGCCAGGGCGCCGCTCTCCGAGATCACGGCGCTCAGGCTTTCGAGCGGCGTGAGGTCGAGCTGGGCATTGCTCACCGTCAAATGCTCATCGTCGTTGACCATGATCTGCTCTCGGTCGCCCTGGGCGCTGGCGATGTCGACGGCATACTCCTCGGGCAGCATGTGCGCGCCCGGGCAGATCGCCAGCACGGGCACCTCGAGCTCACGCGCCAGGGCCACCAGTGGCGCGGTGCCGAGCCGGCCTACCAGGCCCGACGGCGCCAGCGCCTCGCACCCCACCACCAGCACCGGCATGCGCGGCAGCCAGGCGAACAGGGCCAGGTCGATGCCGATGGTCACCGGCAGGCCGGCCGCGGCCAGTTCGCTGGCCAGCGCCAGCCCGGCAAAGCTGGGGCGCTCTTCGCTGCAGTAGAGCTGTGGCGGGCGCTCTGCCTTGGCCGTCGCCAGCATCAGCAGCGCTCGTCGAGCGACCTCGCCACCCCCAAAGACCATCAGCCGACGATAGGGCGTCAGCGCCGCGCTCACCTGCGCCACCAGCCGCGTCATGGCCTCTTCAGCCCTGACCTCGCAGGTCACGATGTGCTCTACAGCCGCGCGGCGCATGCCGCCGACATCCTCGGCGCCATCGGCGGCCCAGAGCATGCCGTTCACCAGCCTAAAGACGGGCGCCACGGCCGGCTTGGCGGCAATCAACTGGCGGCTGATGTCGAGCAGCCAACGCCGCAGGCCGCTGGCGTTGCCGGCGCCATGCGCCGAGATCGCCTCGATGAGCAGATCGGCCACGCGCCAGGTGATTTCAGAGACACTGCTATGCTGGTCGCGGCGGAGCTGCGCGATTCGTGCCTGCCAGTTCAGTCGTGCCATGCCATCCTCTCGTATTCGCGAGGGCACGCAGATTATACCCGCCGACAGCGGCGTAGCCAACCTCACTGGCCGATGAGGCTGCCGGGCTGGCAATGCCGGCAAAAGTTGGTGGCGCGCTGGCCGCTCTTGACCTCAGAGATGGGGCGTCCACAGCGCGGGCAGGGCTGGCCAGGCTTGTTGTGCACCGCCAAAAAGTCGCGCACCTTGACGTCGATCTCGTCGCCCATGCGCTCGCCCAGCACGGCGATGGCCTCGGTGAGGACGGCGCGCATGGCCTCAAAGAGCGCTGTCACCTCGTCGGGCGCCAGCGAGCTGACCCGCCGGAAGGGGTAGATGCCGGCGCGAAAGAGGATCTCGTCGGCATAAGCGTTGCCGATGCCGCCCACCAGGGCGCCGCGCGTCAGCACCCCCTTGAGTTCGCCACGATGCGAGCGCAGCCGCGCCTGAAAGGCCGCCAGCGTGAGCTCGGGCGAGAGCGCGTCAGGGCCCACGTCGCCCAGGCCGGGCACGTCGGCCAGGTCGGTGCAGAGGTACACCTTGCCCATGCCCTTGGGGTCGTGATAGCGCAGTTCGCTGCCGTCGTCGAGCACAAAGGCCAGATAGTCGCGCTTGCGCACGGGCTGGTCGGGCGTGCCGTGGCGCAGAGCGCCGGCCAGCATAAAGTTGATGGCGATGAAGCGCTCGCCCTCGAGGGTAAGCAGCAGGTACTTGGCGCGGGTCCCCACGGCGGTGATCTGCCGGCCAACGCAAAAGCCCTGTGCGTCGCCATCGGGGGTGAGCACGCGCAATGCCAGCGGGCGGAACTCGCGCAGGGCGTCGATGCGGCGGCCGACGACCCGTTCCTGCAGATACCGCGCAATGACGACGAGATCCGGCGTCTCGGGCATGCTCAGCTCCTCGCTAAAAGCGCGCGATCACATCCATCTCGACGATGCGGTCGAGCCGAAAGGTGCGTCGTGCCTGCCGCAACTGGCAGTAGGCGTCGAGGTAGAGGCCGGTGGCACGCTCGAGCACCTGCAGCGGCCTGACGATGCGCCGCGTCTCCAGGCCGCCTTCGCTCGTGTAGACGATCCAGAGCATCTTGCCCTCGGCCATCGCCTGACGAATCTGCGCCGGCACGCGTTCAGGGGCCACGGCGCCGTAGTCGAGCGTGCCACCCTGCACCCGTAGATAGTCCTGGATGGTGCGAATTCCCTGGGGCCACAGGTCGTTGACCATCGTCTGGAGCACGCCGTGGGTCAAGAGCACATCGGCCAGGGCGCGGTGCGCGGGCGTGTCGATGTACACCTGCATGGCGGCCGATACGGCGCCCAGCGCATAACTGCCCAGGGTGTAGAACTGGCGGGCGAGACGCAGTGTGTCGAGCGCCACCAGCCGCGGCACAGGCCGCCCGGCGATGAACAGCTCGGAGGAGACAAACCCCAGGTCAAAGGGCGCGTTGTGGCCCACCATCACCGCGCCGGCTAGGAGCGGCAGCACGTCGTCGGCGAGGTCGGCAAAGCTCGGGGCCTGCGCCACCATCTGGTCGGTGATGCCGTGCACGCGCATGGCGCCCGGGCCGATGGGCCGTCCGGGGTTGACCAGGCTGACGTAGGTCTCTTGAATCTCGCCGCCCACCGAGCGCGCCACGGCCACCTCGACCACGCGATCGCCGTTCTCGGGGTGCAGGCCGGTGGTCTCGACGTCGAGCACCGCCAGCGGCGCCTCGGTGATGAGGGTCGCGAGGCTAACCATGGTGCGCCTCGGCAGCCAGGCGCACAGGCATGTAGCTATAGCGGTGGATGGCCGTGGGGCCGTGCAGGTCGAGGGCCTGACGATGCTCGGGCGTGCCATAGCCCTTGTTGCGGGCCAGGCCAAAGGCGGGCCAGTCGCTGTCGCGTGAGATCATCCAGCGGTCGCGGGTCACCTTGGCAACGATCGAAGCCGCGGCGATGGAGAGACAGCGGCGGTCGCCTTTGATGAGGCTGCACTGGGTGGCGTTGACCGGCAGCGAGAGGGCGTCGATGAGGTAATGGTCGGGCGAGAGGCGCAGTTGCTCGACGGCCTGCAGCATGGCGGCCCGTGTGGCCGGCACGATGCCCATGGCATCGATGGCGGCGGCGTCGACCAGCCCCACGCCCACCGCCCTGGCCACGGCGACGATGTCGCCATAGCTGCGCTCGCGTTGCGCCGCCGAGAGGAGCTTGGAATCGCGCACGCCCGTCAGGCGTTGCAGCAGCGCATCGTCGGGCGAGGGCAACACCACAGCGGCCGCGACGACGGGCCCTGCCCATGCGCCGCGGCCGGCTTCATCAATACCCACGATGAGGCGATGGCCTTGCTCCCAGGCAGCGCGCTCGAACGCCAGGCCGGGGATCCGCTCCACCCTACGCCTCCTGTTGAGGCCAGAGGCCTACTGCCCTGAAGTGAGGCCCGAACGATCTTCCTTGAGGCGCGCGGCCTTGCCGCGGTACTTGCGCAGGAAGTAGAGTTGCGCGCGACGCACCTTGGCGCGACGGACGACTTCGACGCGCTCGATGCGCGGCGAGGCCAGCGGGAAGGTGCGCTCTACACCGATGCCATGCGCGGCGATGCGGCGCACGGTAAAGGTGCCTTTGCCCTGGCGCAAGCGCATGACCACGCCTTGAAAGACCTGCACACGCTCACGTCCACCCTCAACAATGCGCACGTGCACCCGCACGGTATCGCCGGCACGCATCTCGGGGATCGTCGCTTCTGCGTTCCAACCGCTCAGTTTGTCGACCACCTGGTTGTCAACCATGCGGGTCACCACCTTTCCGAATGTCACAAATTGCGAGTATACCACAGCGCGGGCTGGCGCCAAAAACGGGCCCGTCGCGGCCGATCAGCTCAGTTGACCGCCGGCGGCGCTGCAGGTAGCATCGCCGCAGCACATGCCAGGCGAGGCCCCATGCCCTCTACGCTGATCGAGACCGTCGCGCCCGCACCGGCGGGCGCCCACCTGCGTTACGCCCTCTTTGATTTCGACGGCACGCTGTCGCTGCTGCGCCAGGGTTGGCAGGCGGTGATGGCCCCATTGATGGTCGAGACGCTCTCGGCCTGCCCCGCCGTCGAGCCTGCGGCGGAGTTGTCTCGCGTTGTCGACGACTATATCGCCGCCTCCACCGGCATCCAGACCATCTTCCAGATGATGTGGCTGGTCGAGGCGGTGGCCGCGCGCGGCGGCCAGCCCCTGACGGCCGAGGCCTACAAGGCAGCCTATCTGGAGCGCCTGATGACGCACATCGCGGCGCGTCTCGAGGCTGTGCGCGACGGCTGCGAGCCTGCCGAGCGCTATCTACTGCCGGGCGCCCGCGCTGCCCTCGACGAGCTGCATGTCGCCGGCCTGACCTGCTATCTCGCCAGCGGCACCGATGTCGAGGACGTTCGGCACGAGGCCGCCCTGCTGGGCGTGGCCGACGCCTTTGCGGCCATCCACGGCGCCCTTGCCGACTGGCGCCACTATTCCAAGGCCCGCGTCATCGCCGACATCCTAGAGACACACCAGGTGCCGCCCTCGGCGCTGATCACCTTTGGCGACGGCTACGTCGAGATCGAGAACACGCGCGCTGCAGGGGGCATCGCCGTGGGCGTGGCCAGCGATGAGACCTGCGCAGGGAGGCTTGACGCCTGGAAGCGCGAGCGGCTGATCGCCGCCGGCGCCCACTATATCATCGCCGATCTACGACCGGTGGGTGAGCTCTTGCGGCGCATCGCCGCCGGCGCCTAGTCTTCGTCGGCGTCGTCCTGCTGTCGTTCGCCCAGCGCCAGGGCCTGCTCCAGTTCGGGCGCATAGGCCAGCCAGGCGCGGTCGCGCGGCCGCAGCGACGTCTCAGGCTGGCGGCGCTGGCGCGGATGCTGCACATCGTAGGCCTCGATGCAGCCCTCGACCTCATCGGCCACCCGGTAGGCCAACCCGTGCGGGCGCACGTCGGTGTCGAGCACCACAAAGACGTCGAGGCAGCGCGGGCTGTCGCCCCAGGGCGGGCCAACAGCCACAAAGCCCAGCACCTCGCGCTCTTCTCCGAGCACCATGCGCGTGGCGCGCCACTCGTCATTCAGGCGCGGCATAAAGCGCTGCGCCACATCGGCCGGCTGCGTGGGCAACGCGAGATCGCGGTACTCGTCGCTGACGCGCTGGAAAAAGGCGGCCACGGCCACCAGGTCGCCGGGCAAACACGGACGGATGGTCAGCTCGACCTCATGCTCGTCGGTGTCATCGGCGGTGGCGCCGCGCACCCAGGCGAACTTGCGCTGCAGCGTGGCCGGATAGTAGCTGGCCAGCACGTCATACTCCACGGCCTCTCCCCAGCGGTGATAGACGCGCGGGTCGATGTATGACTTGAGGCTGGTGCTGGTGTTCCAGGTGCGCTTTTCGCGGGCGATCTCGAACTGCGCCTGGACCTTGCCCAGGCTCTCTCGCGCGCGCTGCGCCGAGCTCTCGGCGGTGTCGATGCGCCGCTGGGCGGCTGTGATCCGTTTGGCGTAGCGCGCCACGACCTTTTCGGCGGCCTCGAGCGAGTCCGCTTCGGCCTGTTTGCTCTCGGCCTCGGCCTGCAAGGCCGTCAGCCGTTCGCGCTGCTCGGCCAGGCGCACCTCGGCCCGTGCCACACGCTCTTTGCTGCGAGCAATGCGCTGCCGATACCGCTTTGCGGTGTTCTCCCAACTTCCGCTGGCCTGCTTGGTGTGGTTACAGAGCTCGGCCGCCTTGAGGTTGGCCACGCTGGCCGCCCGCCACTTGACATAGTCAGCGTCGAGGGCCTTGACACCCGAGCTTGCCAGGCTCTCGCGCACGGCATGGGTGGCGTGGTGCGTTCTGAACACCTTGGCTGACAGCCCCGCAATGACCCCGGACAGAAAGGCGTTCACGTGCCCGCTGGTGACATCGGGAAAGAGCTGCTCGTGGGCGTCGTCAGCGGCAGCGCCCTGGCCATCGAGGCCCGCCAGCGCGCGCAGATTACGCAAGGCCTTCTTGTCGGGCTTGAGCAGCTTGTGCCATTCCACCGAGTCTTTGCCCAGAAAGCGGAACTCGACGGCGCCATCGTCGTGAAAGGTAAGGTGTTCGCGCCGCAACGTGGTGGCGCCAACGGTGTCGGCTTCGTCCGAGTCCTTTTCGTCGCCCACGCGCAGGCACAGCGCGTCGATCAGGTAGGTGGCCGTGGCGATCTGGCGCGTCCTGGCATCGTCGCTGTCGAGGCCCTTGCGGATGTGCTTGCGCACGGCCTTGATCTCGGCAGCGAGCGTCAGCGCCTGGTCGAACTTTTGCTCCTCGCGCTCTTGCTTGATGGGCGCAGTGTCGCTCAGCCAGATGTACTTGAGCTTGCCGGTGAGCTTGTCTTTCCAGCGGGCCACCCACAGCGACTCGGGCTGCCACACCACCTCGGCCCAACCGCCCTGCATCTCTTCAGGGCTGGGGCCATAGTTGAGGGTGATATCGCCCACGGCTGCGCCCTCTTTCCAGCGCCCTCGCAGGGGATGCTGGCCGCGCCCCATAAAGATGCCGCTCGGCTCGACCATGTAGGTGCCCAGCTCGACGCGCTGCCCATTGACGATGGCATAGCCGTAGCGCGCCTTGAGCGCCTCGCGCTCGGCCTTGCGCTCGGCCGCCAGCGCCTTGCGCTCCTCGGGCGTGAGCGCCTCTTTGGCGGCCCGCTCGGCGGCCACCACCGCCTGTAGCTCTGAGAGGTCGACCTCGTCCAGCGTCAACGGCGGCGAGATGCCCAGGTCATCGGACCAGTCCTGCATAAAGTTGCGCACGAATACCGCATCCTCGACATAGGGCGTGCCGCTCTTGCGGGCAAAGGCGAGCCCCATCTCCTCTTGATGCGGCGTCAGCGCCACGCGCCGCCCGCGGGCCACGATGGACAGCCCGCGATGCGGCTCTTTATCAGGCGCCACAACACCATTATGGACAAGCTGGTCTAGCAAAGCCTACGACTCCGGGGTGCGTTCTGCAGTTCTGCGGCGCCCACGCCAGAGAACGCCGCCAAGCAGCTAGGATAACATAGCGTTGGCCGTTCGCCAAAGCGTCAGCCGTCGGCCGCGGCGAATGCCTCGGCGAGGGCTCGCCACTGCTCGAGCGATAGCGCCTGCGGACGCGCCGCCGCCGGGATGCCCGCCCGCGATAGCAGCGCCTGGGCCTGCGCGGCCGACAGGTTCAGGTTGGCGCTGAGGCTGTTGTGGAGCTGTTTGCGCTTTTGCCCAAAGCCTGCGCGCAGCACCTGAAAGAAAGCAGCCTGCAGCGGCCCGTCGATGGCAGGCTGCTCGTCGACGATGATGCGCACCACCGCCGAAGCCACCTTGGGCTGGGGGTAAAAGGCGCTCGCCGGCACCCGACAGACCTGCTCGACGCGACCAAAGGCCTGCACGCTCAACGACAGCAGGCTGTGGTTGCCTGGCTGGGCGCGCAGGCGCTCGGCCACCTCGCGCTGCACCATCAACACCAGCAGCCGTGGCCGCTGGCTCTCGGCCAGCAGGTGCCGCAGGGCGCGTGAGGTGATATAGTAGGGCAGGTTGGCCACCACCTTGTAGCCGCCGGCCAGGTCGGCGCCCGCCTGCCGCAAGGTCTCGGCGGGGTCGAGCTCCAGCGCGTCGCCCAACACGATGTGCACGTTCGGCACCGCAGCCAGCTCTTGCTGCAGAATCGCCACCATCTTGCGGTCCAGCTCGATGACCGCCACCACGCCGGCGCGTGCAGCCAGGCGACGCGTCAGCGTGCCCAGACCTGGCCCGATCTCGAGCACGGCGTCGTCGGCTGAGAGCTCGGCAGCCTCGACGATGCGCTCATAGACGGCGCCACTGGTGAGCAGGTTCTGCCCCAGCCCCTTTGAGGGCGTCAGGCGGTACCGCGCCAGCAGCGCCCGAACGTCTTCCATCACTCTCGCTCCCGCGGCGTGTTGGGCAGAATCCAGTTGATCTGGCCGGCAGGCGGCGCCGGCGCCAGCAGGTAGACATCGACCCACTTGTACCAGTCGACCAGGTTGTGGTCGTCATAGCACAGGTCCACGCGGCGTCCGATGATGCCCCCGCCGGTATCGCCGGCCACGGCCGCGCCATATCCCGGCACGTACAGCTTGCTCTCGAGAGCCACCACGCGCGGGTCGACCGCGACGATGCCAAAACGGGCCTCCCAGCCCAGGCGCGTGCGGCCATAGTACGACGCGCTGCGCGGCACTCCGGCGGTGGACGCACTATACGAGGTGGCCAGCATGCGGACCCGGCGCCAGTAGGTCAGGGCGCCGTTCGGCGTCTGCACCTCGCGCAGCACGATCTTGGTGCCGTACTCGATGATGCGGTCGGTGGGCTCACGGGCGATCCACTCGTCCTCTTCGACACGGTGCACCTCCTGGCTGTTCTCATAGTGCACCCGCACCTGACGACGACGCGCCCCCTCGGAGCCCCACTGCACAATCTGCTGCTGGTCGATCTCGAGCTCGCCGTTGGGCTCCCAGCGTGTCTCGTAGGCCACCGGCACCTCTTCGACATAGTACTCGTCATACACCCGCACCACGCGAATGCGCATGCCGCCAGTGAGCTGCGTCTCGGGCAGGGGATCGGCATAGTCGTCGCCCAGCAGGTCGACCCCGGCCTCGGCGAGCAGCTCGCTCACGGTGTCAACACGCGTGCGCAACAGGAGCCGGATGCCGTCGGCCTCGAGCATCACGGGCAACGAGCGCGCGATGCCGATGCGCATGCCCTGCGCAATGCCGCTGGCGAGGTCGGGATAGACCAGATCGCCCTCGTAGAGCGTCACGCCCAGCTCGACCAGCGCCTCGCCCACCGTGGCGGCCGTGGTGTGCACGTCGGCCGAGAGGGCGCCATCGACCACGGAGATCTGTCGTGCGCGGCGCACGGTCAGGTCGAACGGGCCGCGCCAGGCGGCAATGGCCCCGGCGAGGTCGCTCTCGGCGGGCGGCGCGGGCAGCTCCAGGTCGCGCGCGATGCAGCGGCCGTTCAAAGCCACGCAGTCCTGCTCGCTGACCACAATGCCCGCCTCAGACAGAACGCCCCCCACCGCCTCGGCCTGGGTGTCGACGATGGTGACGGCGCCGTCGTGGGCAATGCGCACTCGGCGGGCCAGGTCGAGCACCAGCGGCTGGCCGGCCAACAGGTCGTCGTCAGCCGGCAACGTGACGCGGTCGGCATCGCGCACCGTCACCGGCAGCTCGGCCAGCACGGCCTCGGCCGACGAACGGTGGGTGCGCCAGGCAAACGTGTGTCCGTCGAGCTGCACCTGCACCAGATGCCCCGACGAGGCATAGAGCAGCCCCAACCCCACCAGGCCGGCCACCACGCCGCCCAGGGCCGCCAGCTTCCAACCAGAGGCCAGCGTAGTCACCAGGGCGCGCGCCCAGGCCTGCCAGGGCACGCGGCCGTCTCGTGGGCTCATGGCGTCGCCGCCCCGCGCTCGAGCCACTGCGCCGCGCTCTGGCCGGCCAGGTGCCCGGTGGAAAAGGCCAACTGCAGGTTATAGCCGCCCGACTCGCCGGTGACATCGAGCACTTCGCCAGCAAAGTAGAGCCCCTGCACCAGCCGCGACGCCAGTGTGGTGGGCTCCACCTGGGCCACATCGACACCGCCCAGGGTCACCGTGGCGCGCTCTAGAGGTGTGGCCACAGCCACGTCAAAGGGCAGCGCGTCGACCAGGCTCAGCAGGCGCGTCTGTGCGAGCGCGCCGAGCGAGCGCCAGGGAGCGCCCAGTCGCACATCGAGCCGCGCCGCCAGATGGCGTTGCAGCCGCAGGGGCATGTCGGGCACCAACAGGCTGTGCCAGGGCCTATGCCCGGCGTCGGCAGCCAGTCGCCGCGCCTGTTCGACCTCGAGGCCCTGCGACGCCAACAGGCGCAGCCGCGCCTGAAGCTCGCGCATCTCGGGCGCAAGCAGCAGCGACAGGTTGTGGATCACCGGCCCAGAGAGACCATGCTGCGTAAAGAGCAGATCGCCGCGCCGTGTGCCCACAGGGCGGCCCTGCTGCACCAGCGTCACGCTGACAGCGGGCAGCGCCAGGCCCTGCAGCGCCTCGACCTGCCCAGGCGTGGCGCGCAAGGCCACCAACCCGGGCTGTAACGCTGTGACGGGGTGCCCCAGGCTGGCGGCGAGCTGCAGGCCGCTGCCGTCAGAGCCGGTTTCGGGATACGAGGCGCCACCCGTGGCCAGGATCACCGCGCTGGCCGTGATCTGGCGCGGGCCCACCTGCACGCCTGTGACGGCGCCCTCGTCCACCAGAATGCGCTCTACGGGCGAGGCCAACCGAAAGCCCACGCCTTGCGCCAGGCAACGGCTGCGCAGCACCGCGGCCACCTGATGAGCGTTACGCGACGCAGGAAAGATACGCCCCTCCTCGTCGGCGATGGTGGGCAGGCCCCAGGCGGCCAACGTGGCGCACAGTGCGGCGGCATCCATGGCCGTCAGGGCCGGCCGCGCGAATTCGGGGTTGCGCGTGATGTGCGCCAGGTGGGCTGTCGAGTCGCCCACATGGCTCAGGTTGGCATGGCCGCCACCGGTCAGACGAAGCTTGTTCGCCAACCGAGTGGCCCCTTCGATCAGCAGCACCGACGCCCCAGCCGAGGCAGCCGTGCTGGCGGCCATCAAGCCGGCCGGCCCCCCACCGATCACTATGACGCGCTTCACACCACCACCGATAAAAAAAAGAGGCAGGGCAGCCCGCCTCTGTCCACTCAACGGTCGTGCACCCTCTGTTGTCGCAGACATCCAGATTGTGGCGACCAGCTTGCTCTGGCCAGGCACCCCCACGTCACCCACAGGGATCTGCTTACCGCTGCTTCCTCCCGGACCTGACGGGGTTCGCAGGCCTGCGCCGCGCAGGACCCAACCATCAACGCAGCACGCATCGACACACAACCGGCTCACCGCGCCGAGAGAGGGAGTTCAACCCCGTTATAGCGGGTTACGGGTACAGGGCACCGCTAGCTCCCCGTCTAGCACGACCGCGACGATGATACCGCGGCGGGGGGTTGGTGTCAAGCGTGGCCTTGACAGGGCGACGACCGCGGTGCTATGGTCGAAGCAGCATGGTGCCACACGCGAGGAGCCGAGATGACCTCACCGCGCATCTACCTGGCCATCGACAACTGCTTTGCCTCCAAACGCTGGGCCGACCCAGACGACTGGGCGCGCATCATTCGCGGGCTGGGCCTCACTTATGTCGAGGCCAGCGCCGACAACGACTGCGACCCCTTTCACCTGCCGCCCGCTGCGCTGGCCGACTGGGTCGCCGCGGTGCGCCAGGCCGAGCAACGCCACGGTGTGCGCGTGGCCAACCTGTATTCGGGCCATGGCACCTACGTCACGCTGGGGTTGACGCACACCGACGCGCGCGTGCGAGCGCACTTTCGCGATGACTGGCTCAAGCCGATGACGCGCATCGCCGGCGAGCTGGGCGCGGGGCTGGGCTTTTTCTGCCACGCCGTCTCGCAGCCGGTGCTCGCCAACCCGGCGCGCCATGCCGACCTCGAGGCGCATCTGGTGCACGACTTGGCCGAGCTGGCCCGCTATGGCGTGGAGGTGGGCGCCGGCCTGCTGGGCCTCGAGCAGATGCGCAGCCCCCATCTGCCCCCCTGGACCATCGCCGGCTCGACCGACCTGCTGCAACGCATCAATGCGGCGGCCGGCACGCCGTTTTACCTCACCGTCGACGTGACGCACGCCAGCGGTCAGGCGTTGTGCCAGCGCCCCACCCGCGCCGAGCTGGTGGCAGCCATCACGGCAGCCCGGCAGGGGCGCCCGCCCGCCGACCTTTGGGTGGGGCCCGAGACGATGGATGCCGCCTTTGACGAGCTGGTGGCCGGAGAAGTTTGGCCCGAGGACGCTGCCGCGGAGTTGGACGCGCGGCTCGCTGCTTACCCGCACATGTTCGCGCAGCCCTGCGACGGCGACCCCTACGCCTGGCTGACTGCGCTGGGACCCTATTCGCCAATCATCCATCTGAGCCAGAGCACAGGCCGCGATGCCGCCCACAGCCCCTTTACGGCCGAGCACAATGCCACTGGCGTCATCGAACCGCGGCGCGTGCTCGAGGCGCTGGCAGCCGCCTATGCCGCCCCGGCCCCGGCGGGGTTGCCGCCGCGCTGTGAGGTGCTCTACCTCACGCTCGAGATCTTTCCGCTGAGCATGGACCCGCCCCGCAAGATCGTGCGCGAGCTGCAGGAGTCGGTGGCGCTGTGGCGCCGTCACATCCCCAGCGATGGCCTCACCTTGAGCGCGCTGCTGGCCTAGCGCTGGCGGGAATAAAGACGACACGCGGAGGTCATCCGCGTGTCGTTTCGCTTGCCTATGATCATTTGCGGCCCGCAGACGTCTCCTCAACACGCCTCTGGCGCACCGCAACGGTCAGCGCAGGCTACCAGCGGCCAAAGCCGCCACCACGCGGCTCGCGGGGCCGGGGCGGGTTGGCCTCGTTGACCTTGATGGTGCGGTTGTCGAGGTTGGTGCCGTTGAACTGCTCGATGGCAGCGGCGGCGGCCTCTTCGGTGGCCATCGTCACAAAGCCAAAGCCGCGTGAGCGGCCCGAGTCACGATCTTGCACCACCACGGCCTCTTCCACGTTACCGGCCTGGCTAAAGTAGGCCTCGAGGCTGGCGCTGGTGGTGTCATACGAGAGATTGCCAACATAGAGCTTCTTGTTCACTGAATTCGCGTCCTTCTTGATGAGAGCGGCCGAAAGAGCGGGAGGCGTCTGCAACCGGTGAGGATGACCTGTTGAGAGCGAACCCCGTGCAGATGGCCTGGAGGCAGAGCTTTCGTCTTCTCACGCTCTCGGAAGAGGATCGGGGAACGAAACGCCAAGCTTCTGGTTCACTGCGGCGCTGCGGCCGTATTCAGCGCACCCACAGCATACCGACATCGGCCAAAAGACGCAAATGGACCCGCCACACAGTGAGGCTTTGCGGTGGCGCCACCCTCGCCGGCGCATGCCTGCGGCCATGCCGTTCGCGTCAACAAGGCATGTCGGTGACGTAATGGCTGGCGACTCTTTACGTCGAATCACGGTTTTCGTGCTCAACGGCGCGTTTCTCGTGTATAATAGGATAGCCTGAGACCAGCCCCCTGCCGTGCGCCATAGCGGCAGGCGCCGCACTGGTCGGCGAACAGCAAGGGTCTCGTGTCATCCATTGTGTCGTGACTGGCAGTCCTTGGGGGGAGATGACCATGAAGCGACTCGTGACTCTATTCCTGTTACTGGCGATCCTGTTGGCGACCCCGCTCTGGGCCGCGGCCGACGATGGGGAAGCCGAAACTGAGGGCCTGCCCACCTACGCCGTCAAGGCGGCTTGGGGGCTCCGCCTCAGAGAAAAGGCCGGGCTCAGCAGCGACACCCTGATGGTGCTGGACTGTGGTGAGCTGGTCACCGTTATCGATGGACTCGAGTCGGCCACCATCAAGAACGGGCTGCGTTGGGTCGAGGTCAGCGTCGAGCGCGATGGTGTGACCACCACCGGCTTTGTGGCGTTCAAGTACCTGACCACGGACCTGACGCCCAACTGCTACCTGGTGAGCTGGCGCACAAAGCCTCCGTGCCACCACTGTGGCCCGCATCGCCCGCCAAAGCATCCGCGACACCCGGGCGGCGGACCCCCTAATGGCGACTTTCCGGGTGGCGGCGCAACCGAAGGTGAATTCCCCGGTGGCGGCGCGACCGAAGGTGAGTTTCCTGGCGGCGGTGCGACGGGAGGCGGCTTTCCGGGTGGGGGCGCTACCGGCGGTGAGTTTCCGGGCGGCGGTGCAACCGGCGGTGAGTTTCCCGGAGGTTGATCAGACTGAGCCTGGCCGCAGGGCTCTGGTCGGCTCGTATCATGGCAGCACGACAGACAACGAGCGCCTTCAGCCAGAAGGCGCTCGCGTCATCTGGCCCAGGTGTGCATACGCGTCATCTGCCGGCCCGCTGGCATAGCAGCCTGTGCCAACGTTCTGCGCGACGGCGTCACATGGTGGCCGCCATGGGCGGGAACTCAAAGGGGGCGTCGGCCTGCAACCCGCGCAACTGCCAGTCCTCGAGCGGCCCTTCCCAGTGGTCATACAGCCTGTGAAAGGCATCATGGGGGCTGAGGTTGCCGCTGTGAGTCAGTTCGCGCATCGCCTGGATGGCTCGTACGTAGCCGTCGCGATAGCCTCGACGGTACTCGGATTCGAACGATCTCACGGCGCTCGGCGTCGACGTTTCCATGGCGAGTCCTCCTTGGCCTCAACGAGGGGCGGGGTCTCCGTCGACCTGACAGCACGGCCCCCGTCCATGGTCACACCCCCATCATAGCACGAGCCCGCGGCCCTGCGCCAGCCAACCTGTGGCGCCGCCGCTCGGCGGCCGCCCTGCCCACACCGCGCTCTGCAGGTGAAGCAAGGGCACCTAGGCCAGCCTGTGTTGCAGCAGTGCGGCCCAGTCGGTGGCCGGCAAAGGCCCGGCGGGCTGGGCAAACACGGCGTCGCCAGGGCCCTCGCCATAGGCCGTCACGGCAAAGCCAGGGCCATCTGCAGAGGGCACCTCGATCCGTATCGTCCCCGTCGAGTGCGTGAGGGCCACCTGCCGCCCACCGCTCTTGTTCAGCTCCATAAAGATGGCGCTGCCCACCACGTCGGGCAGCTCGTGCTGGCCGGCGGGATCGGAAGACACCACCACCAACTTGGGGTCCAGCCGCTCGAGCCGCTCCCACTGGTTGCCGCGTTTGCTGCCATGATGAGCCGCTCGCAGCACATCGCAGCCGCGCCCGAACATGCCCTCGCGGTCAAAGTGATCCCAGTTCTCCATCTGAGCGTCGGCGGCAATGACCGCGGAAAAGCGGCCATAGGTCAGTCGCAGGATGATCGAGAGGTGGTTGGGCGTGAGGACCCCCTCATCGCTGAGCAGGTCGAGCGCGCTGTTGGCGGGCCCCAGCATCTCGAGCATCAGTTGATCGTCGAACGCAGGATAGGTCCCGCCGTCGGGAAAGGCGCGCTCATAGCCCGACAGAAAGTGCACGGGCGTGCCCAGCAGGCCCATCTTGTTGATCAGCGCGTGGTAGCCCGGCGGGCCCGGCTCGTGCCAGAATGGCGCCAGCGTCACCCTCTGCACGTCAAAGCTCGTCAGCAGCATGTCGGCGCCCTGATAGTGGTCGGCGTGCGGGTGGGTGATGATCAGATGCGCGATCTTTCCGTCCGGCCGCAACGCCAACAGCATCTCCTTGAGCTTCTGCGGTCGGTAGGCGTCGATCACCACCAGGTTGCCGGCCGGAGTCACGACGACCGACGTGTCGGCCTGGCCCACATTCAGGAGATAGATCCCCAGAGCAGCCATCGTTCCTCCTCCTCGCCCGCCTAGAGCCGCTGCATGACCGAGCGGGCGTCGGCGCCGTCGGTCATCTGGGGCTCGGGCAGGCTGCCGCCAGGTCGCACCGCCAGGGCATCAGACGAATCCGTCGCCCCCGACGCCGCCTCTTGCGCCAGCGATTCGAGGCCGGCGGCTTTTGCCATGCCCGACGCCGGCAGGCGCCCTTGCGCCCTCAACGCGACGTAAACCTTGCGCAGGGCCTCGGGGGGCACACCCAGGTCCAGCCCATATTGCGCCAACCCCTGCGGCGAGACCTCCACCTCCAGACCGCTGGGATGTAGCTCGAGCACATCGGGCCGGATTCTGCCTTGCGCGATCAGGCAGGCCAGTTCATCGGCCGGAATCCAACACAGCAACCAGTGGGGCTCGTTCGCCGATGCGGCATAGTAAGCGCGTTCTTTGGGGATACGTATCTGCATCGCTCCCTCCTTCTGCACCAGCCACATGTCACGCTCCACACACGAGCCCTAGATGAGGTGGAACGCGGTCTGCCGGCCATCCAGCGGGCGGCAGCCATCGGCCGTATAGACAACGTCCTCCTCCAGGCCCAGGCGCACCGGTTGGTCTGCCCACTCGGCCACAGGCCCGCCCACCGACAGCTCCATGGTAAAGCAGCTATTGTGCTCGAGCCGGACATCGCCGCGCCCTTCGCACCGCACCTGCTCCCAGGGCAGCCCGATCAGCGGCCCCGGCTCGTGAAGGAACAGGCCCACGGAATGGGAGTACACTCTGGGGTCGGGAATCCTTGCACTGTGCGCGCGGCGCAGTATCCTGCCCAGCAACTCGTTGCCGGTGAGCCCCTGCTCGAATGCGCCCATGAACACGTCTTGCAGCCGGTTGGCCTCAGACATCAGCCTGCGCAGGCCCGCGGGCGCGTGGTCCTCGTCGGGGCGCAGAACATAGGCCAACTGCTGATGATCAGAGTTGAGGCGCAGATACTGCAGGCCCACGTCGCAGTGGATCACGTCGCCTGCCCGCACCACGCGGTCGTCCTCGCCGAATCTGCGCCTGCTCGCCTGGCTGCGGATGAGCGTGAACGAAGGCTTGAAGGCCGGCGCCAGCCCCAGGTCGGCGCAGCGCTGCAGATAGTGCCACTGCAGGTCCATCGTGGTGGTGAGGCCGGGCACGATGGCCTTGCGGCTATAGCACTCGGCGATCAGACAGTGGGCGACATTGACGACGTGCTCATACACGTCCAGCTCGCTATCTGTCAGCGTCTCGAGATAGCGCGTGACCAGCGGTTCGGCAGATTCGAGCCGCGCGACGTAGGGTGCCGGCAGCGCCTGGGTGAGCTGTCCATGCAGGTTGTGAGTGAGGCCGCCCGCCGCCCACTCTACCGCGCCGATGTTGATGCCGATGCGCTGCGGGTCGCGCTCCTGGACGATCTGCCGCAACAGCCGCCACTGCTCCCCCTCCACCTGACCCGTGTAGGGCCGGGCGTACAGGTCGCGAGTGTCGGTGCCCGAGATGCTGATGCCCTCGATCCCCTTTTCAGCGCCGGCGTCATAAAAGACCAGCATCTGCAAGATCGGGCACCAGACGTCCATCGGCAACATGGTCGTGTAGACGGGATCGAGGTTGTCCTCGTGGCAGAGGATGATCCACATGTCGAGCCCAGAGGCGCGCATGGCCAGGGGCAACACCGTGGCCAGGCGCTCCTCGAGCAGGCGGTAGAGCACCTGTGCGCGCTCTCGCATGGGCAGCACCTGGGGGAACAGTCGATCGGCACCACCTTGCGCCATGCTCACAGCAGACATTGCGCCCTCCTGTGTGCTGCCAGCGGGTCTTGTTCGCTGGCGCATCTACTCTACACGTAATCCGTGCTTCTAGCCAGTGCGCCGGGCGATTTTCGGCATGCCGTCAACACGGGCGCTCGGCGACATGGCGCCTTGCACTGCGTCAGCGGCCTTGACAGTTGCCTCGACTTGGCGCAGCATTCGCCATCGTCAGCGGGTTACGTCGCTGGCGCTATGTGGCAGGTTGTGGCCATGCCGCCCGAACGGGGGGTGAGGACGGCAAGCGATTCGCCCGTCTCCCGGGCGAACCAGCCGTGCGGTCAGGTCTGCTCTCGGTGGCAACCCTCCTCGGCTCGATGGTCGAAAGGAGCGCCCTATGCCAACCGGCAACGATCGTTCGCGCCTGCACGGGGCCTGTATGAGGGTCCTTGTCCTCCTCAGCCTGGTGGCCCTGGGGGCTTGCGAGGCTGCGCCCGCTTTGGGCCCGGCCTCGCCCACGCCAACGCCGGGCGGGGCGCCAGCCACCGCCACCCTCACCCTGCCCACTGCCACCCCGCCGCCCGAGGCCACGGCGACGCCCGCGCCGACGCCCAGCCGTGATGCTGGCGAGGCCAACCCACCGGGTGCGCCCAGCGCCCCGCCGGACCGGGGCATAGACCTGGCCGTCTGGTCAAAGCATGAGCAGTCGCCGGCCGGCCGCAGGGTCACCTACCGAATCCACTATGCCAATCTCGATCTCGAGCGTGAGGCTGCAGAGGTGGCGCTGGAGGTGGCTCTACCCGAGGGCGCCGAGTTGGCCCAGGCAAGCCGTGCGACCCAGCCGCTGGCCGACGGCACGGTACAGGTTGTGATCGGCGCCGTGCCCCCCGCCACAGGCGGCCATGTCGACCTGGATATCTCCTGGCCCGACGTGCCGGCGCCAGGCTCATGGGCGTCCCTGTCGGCGAGGATCGCCGGGGCCGCCCCAGACCCTGATGAGACCAACAACGTGTCGCACGATGGCGAGCGCATCGCCGGGCCAGACCTGTCGCTGCAACTGGGCCTCGCCGATCGCAGCGGCCCCTGCGTGCCCGGGGCCGCGGTGTCGCTCCAATTGAGCTATCGCAACGCCGCACGCGCCAGGGCGCCTGAGGCGACGATCAGCGTGAGCTTGCCGCCCGGCATGGCCTACCAGAGCGCCAGCGGCAGCCTGGCCGGCGAGCCGGCTGTCGCCGAGACCGCGACGGGCACGCTGGTGACCCTGCCGCTCAGGGCGGTCGAGGCCAACGCGAACAGCATGGCGGTGGTGAACGTGGTCCTAGCCGACGACCTGCAACCAGACCAGGCCCTCACCTGGACGGCGGAGATCAGCGCCGCCGGCGAGATCGTCACGGCCGACAACCGCGCAGAGGCCACCCAGATCGTCCAGCTACCTGGGCCAGACCTATGGATCGCTCTCGACCAGCAGGGCGACAGCGAGGTGGGCGGCCAGCGCGTCTATCGCCTGCGGTACGGCAACCGTGGTACCGACCAGGCCACAGACGTCAACGTCTCGCTGGCGCTGCCGGGGGCGCTCGAGGACGTGCGCTATAGCGTCGCGCCAACAGCCACCGACGGCGCCGCCGCCACGTGGCAGGTTGGCAAGGTGGCCAACGTCCAGGTCGGCAAGGAGATCGAGATCACGGGCACCATTGCCGCCGAAGGCTCACTGGCGGCCAGCGCCAGGATAGCGGCCTCGGGCACAGACGCCAACGCGCGCAACGACGTGGCCGAGGCAGCCGTCGAGGCCGTGGCGCTCGCCATGCCGCTGATAGAGGGCCCCGATCAGGCTGTGGTGGGCGCGCAGCCCAGGTTCTATGGCCAGGGCAGGCCAGCGGCGACCGTATCGCTCATCCTGGCGCCGAGCGAGGGCCAGCCAGAGCAGCCGCTGGGCACGGCCGTGGTGGACGGCAACGGGCGCTGGGAGCTGACGCCAGAGGTGGCCCTGGTCACGCCGGGGTGGCACTGGTTCCTCGCCACACAGGAGCTGGGCGGGCAGGTCAGTGCCACCAGCGGGGTGGCCAACTACTATGACCCCGACACAGCCATCGACCCCAGCAGCCTCACGGTGGACGGCAAGCCGGTGGGCGGCATCGACCAGGCCATCGCGTGGCCCGCCGGACGGGTGCTGACGCTGGGGGCGCGCATCGTGGCCTGCGATGCGCCGCAGATGCCGGTGCTCGAGGTGGCCTACTATGATGCCGCTGAGCGCGTCTTGAGCCGCGAGGTGATCGAGCCTGCGACGGCCAGCAACGAAGGCGAGGTCACGTTCAAGTTCAGGGTGCCGCGGACCGAGCAAGAGGTGCAGTGGCAGATTGCGCTGAGCTACTATTGCCAGGTCCAGGGACAGACGGGGGCGCCGCAGGGCACCCTGCGCTGGGTCAGATACACAGTGGACCTGATGGATGACATCAAGCGCAAGATCGAATGCCTGTTTGGCTGCGACCCCAAGCCAAAGTCACCGCCCCCGCCGCAGCCATGCGAGGGCTGCACGCCGTTGGACCGCAAGCCCAAGAAAAAGCCGAACCCTTTCAACGCCCCAGACGATGTTGACTGGGTCTATGCACCGGGCGGGGTCGCCCGAGGTTGGGGGGTGTGAGCCGTTAGCGATAGCCGCGCTTACGTCTGGTGAGACGGGGCGCGGCCGCAGGTGGCCTGAGGCTGCTGGCGAGGGCTGAGCCCAGAGGGGTCAGGCTGCATACCTCGGCGCCGGGCCAGGGCCAGACCGACGTCGGTCACGCGACGCCAGTCCGCTATGGGGCTGGCGTCGCAACTCAGTCGATGCGTAGCGTCCCGATCTGCAGCTCGCCCTGCCAGGCCTGCGAGCCATCAGGCTTGACCGCATCGTACCGCTCCTGGGTGGCGCGGTTGTAGAGGCCCACCGTCACGGCATAGTCGCCGGGCGCCAGTGTCGGCAGGCCAACGGACCGCACGTCGCCCACCAGCGTCAGTGTGGGAATCGCCTGCAGCGGCAGGTAGCCGCCCCACAGGTCGCTGTCAGCGCCGGCGGCCAGAGACGCGCCCGCGTCCAGCAGATGCACAAACAGCACATCGTCAGGCAAGATGGTCGCGGTGCGCTCCACCGTCAGCGTGACGTCGAGCCGATCGGGCCGCGGCTGCGTCATGCCGGCCTCGCGCAGCGCCAGGCGCTCGCCCAACACCGCGATGGTCGGGTGCTCGGCGGCTGGCTGCGCCCAGCCGGCGTGTTCAAGGGCCAGCTCTCCCTGGGGCGTGACGGTCGTCACGAGCACATCGTCATAGCCCGCGTTCGCCGCCAGGAGATCCTCGGGGCCAACCCGCTGGCCACGCCAGTCGACCCTGTAGGGGCTGTCGTGCCATTGCTGGGTGCCAACGTCGAGGCGCACGAGATCGAGCGCCTGGGCGCTATGGCCGACCTCAACCATGGCATAGTCGGAAAGCTCCTGCACCACCGGCGCCAGAATGATGCCCCAGTACCCCAACGCGTAGGGCGGGCGCCGCAGCGCCAACTGCTCCGGGTAGTTGAGCACCAGCACGGTGCGCTCCTCGCGGCGTGTCAGCTCGCCAACGGTCGCCTGCAGATGCGCTGTGCTGACCGTGTAGAGTCTCTGCAGACGCAGCGTTGAAGTGGCCAGCCAGCCGACCAGCCCGGCAGCCACCAGCAGGCGCACGGTGAGTGCAGCGCGCGGGCGTCTGCCGCTCAGTGCCGCCAACGCGCCCGCCCACAGCAAGGCCACGCCGGGCAGCGCCGGGTAGGCCAATCGAGAGCCGACCGAGGCATAGGCCCACGAGAGGCCTATCACCGTGGGCGCAATCCCTGCCAGGTACAGCGTGGCGCCGGCCGCGGTCGCCAACCGATGGCGGCGCCAGCCGGCCCAGACCAACCCGATGGCCACGCCGGCCGCCACCAGCAGCCAGACCATCGGCCGCGGATCATGCTCTGGCGACGCCAGCCAGCCGGTGGGCGGCAGCAACGCCTGGCCCATGTAGGCCGCCACCTTGATCAGATCGGTGGAGCCAAGCACGCCGCCCTTGCGCGGCGTGGCCACCCAGATGGCCAGGTAGCAGACCGTAAGGACGAGGTAGGGCGCCAGCCAGCGGTGACGTCGCCACAGCGAAGAGTCGCGCCCGTGCAGCAGCGACATCACCATCAGCACCGGCACCACGGCCAGGGCCGACTCTTGCGCCAGCAAGCCGAGCAGGAACGAGGCCAGCGACAGCCCCAACCAGAGCCGGCGTCGATCCTGGAGAAAGCGCGTGCCTGCCAGTACGGCCCCCAGGATGAACAGGGTGGCCATGGGCTGTTGCGAGCCCTGACACGCGACAGCCTGCTGAGCAAAGGGGTGCACCGCCAGCACGAGGCCGGCCAGGGCGCTCGCGAGCGCGTCAAAGCCCAATGTCCTGGCCAAACGAATGACCAGAGCGATGTTGGCGGCGTGGAAGAGGACCTGCACCACATGGCGTGGCGCAGAGTGGATCAGGCCGGCGCTATCGATGAACAGCCGGTTATAGACCAGAGCAAGGGGGCGGTAGAACTGGAACGTCGGCACCGGGCCAAATAGTTGCCAGAAGCTCAGGCCCGACCCCAACTCGTAGTAGGTGGGATCGTCCCACAGCAGGCCAAAGCGAAACGATGGCGAGTAAAAGAGAACCGCCAGGAGGGGGATCAGCAGCCAGGCCCAATCAGCGAGGCGCCGCCACCCGTGCGTCGGCGTCGTTCGTGGCCACGCGGCCTGCCCGCTGCGCAGCTCTCCCGGTTCAGTCATGCCCCACCTCCCGCTGTCAAGGTCAGCGCCACCAGAAACACACGCCCGCCCCAGGTGGCGCTTGCCGCGGCATCACCTCGCCTGAGAGGACAGAGCTCGAGGCCGCCGGGCGTTGCACGCAGGCCGTATAGAGGGGTGGCGTTCGGGAATTGCGCCCATGGTGCCTGCCTGTGTCTGGGCGCCAACGCACCGCTGCTGTAGACAGCAGCTGCTTGACTGCTTCTCTGGCGGAGAGGGCGGGATTCGAACCCGCGACGGGTTACCCCGTACACGATTTCCAATCGTGCGCACTCGACCGGACTATGCGACCTCTCCGTGTGCGCCGATTATACCATGCGCCAGGGCAAGCCCAAATCACTGTAGGCCAAGGCGCAGGTAGCCAGCCAGACCACCGAACGTCGTCGAGCGCTCACGAGGCGCCAGCTCGCGCCACGATCGTTGAGGCCTACGAACCACGGCCGATTCACCGCCTGTTTCCAGCAAAATGGCCGATTTATGGCGCACAACGTACGCTTTAGGTGTATAATGGCATGGCATGGGGCGCCACGGCGCTGAGCGTTGGTTTGCGTTGTGCGCCGGAGAGGTCGCCAGTCAGAGCTGTGCACTGCGCGGCGTGGTATTACGTCTGCGCACGGGAAAGGGGAAACATGAAACGATTCATGGCCTGCATCGTGTTGTTGGCGCTCATCGCCCTGGCAGTGCCGCTGTGGGCTGCAGCCGGTGAGCCGGTGGCAGAGGTCGAGGCCGAAGCCGGAACGGCCTATGCCGTCAAGGCCGCCTGGGGGTTGAGGCTACGCGAGAGGCCCGGCCTCAGCAGCAACACGCTGCTGGTCTTGCGTTGCGGACAGCAGGTCGCACTTGTCGGCGATGTCGATGCGGCCGTCCTCAGGAACGGCCTGCGCTGGGTCGAGGTGAGCGTCACCCATGACGGTGTGACGACCACCGGCTTTGTGGCCCGCAAATACCTCACCACCAACCTCACACCGAACTGCTACCTGGTGAGCTGGTGCACGCAGCCGGAAGACCCGGGCGACCCGGGCGACCCGGGCGATCCTGGCGATCCCGGTGACCTGAACAGCCTCGTGCCCACCGGCCTTGTGGGGCCTGGCCGCCCCGGGCAGAACTGAGCCGCGCCGGCCAACCCGCCGGCCCTGCAAAGCCAAGAGCTCTCCAACGGAGGGCTCTTGTCGTTCTATGGCAACACCTGATCTGCGACGGGCCGCTGCCGGGCGCATCAGCGTAGGATGAGGCGCGTCGCCTGATCGCTGGCCATGGTGATGACCCGCGGCCCTCGCCGCCGAGGCAGCGGCGGCCGTCGCTCCGCCCGTCGGGCAGGCTGTCGGATGCCCTGTTGCTGCCGCAGCGCCGCCACCTCGCGGTGACGCCCCAGCACGAGGGCAGCCAGCGCCCCGACCGTGGCAGCGCCAAAGATCCACAACACCAGCACGCCGCGCCAGGGCTGCGGCACCTGCCACACCGCCCACGAGACGGCGACGGCGAGCACGGCCACCAGCAGCAGATAGAGCCCCTTGCCTATGCTTCTACTCGTCATGGCTATCTCCGAGAACAGGTTGCTCGCTCGCCAGTTGACGCGCGAGGTGGATGGCGCGACGCGCCTTGTTGCGGCTATAACCGCCCGTGGGCAGCAGCTCGCGCGTGCGCCGATAGACCCAGTTGGACGAGGGCTCGCGGCCCTCGGCGGTGATGTAGCGCGCAATCAGCCGCAGCACGTGCTTGGGGATGTCATCGCGCGGCCGGCCCACGTTGGGCTCGGGCGCCTGTCTGCGGGTAGAGCCGCCCCGACGCGGCGTGTCCGATTCGCTGCCGCCTGGCACGGCGGGCTCGCGCGGCGGAAAGCGCTGCTGCCAGCGAGCCAGCAAATCCTCGCCGGCGCAGGCGGCCTGGAAATGCCGCACCTGGCTGCCCGTCACCACCACAAAGTCACCGCGGCCGCGCAGCTTGTCGGCGCCCACGTCGCCGCGGCCCGCCGCCTGATAGGCCGCCATGCGGTCGGCCACGCGCCCTACCAGGCGCACCGGGATGTTGCGCATCAGCATCGGCCCCATCTCGCTCGAGAGCAGATGCTGCGCGCCGATGACCAGATGGATGCCGGCGTGGCGGCCAGACTGGGCCAGTCGGGCCAGGTGCTCACGCACGCGCGGCCGCTGCGCCACCAGCTCGGGGACCTCATCGACAAAGGCCAGGACGAGCCCCCCGCCCTGCCTGCCCAGCAGGCGCGTCAGCGCCGCGAGCCCCGCCTCGCACTCGTCAGGCGTGCTGAACAGCCCGCCGCGCCACACCGTCGGGTGCCCCGCCAGCGGCCGCAGGCCACCGCTCGGGTCGAACAGCGCCAGTTGAGCGCCGCCGGCCAGTTCTGCCGAGAGGATCATGGTGCGCAGCAACGTCGACTTGCCGCTGCCGGTCATGCCGATCACCGCAGCGTGCACGTTGGTGGGCGCCGTCAGGTCGAGCACCAGTTGGTGCTGGTCCTCGTCGATGCCCAGCAGCAGGCAGCCGGGCGCCAACTCGGGCGCGATGCGCCAGGCCTGCTCAAAGGTGACCAGCCCGTCAGAATCCGCCGCCGCGCGCGGAACACGCACATAGACGATGTTGCCGTCGACCTCGACCGACGTCGAGGGCACGTTGAGCGCGTAGGCAAACTGCCTGGCCAAACCCACCACGCGCTTGAGCACGCGCGGGCTGACGCTGAGGCCGTACTTTTCGTACTGTGGCGTCACCAACACCTGGTCGGTGGCGGTGATGTCGGTTACGCGTCGGGTTTGCGACACGCCGTTGCCAAAAGAGATGCGCTCGTCATGCCACAGCAGGCCGCAGTTCTGGCATACGGCGAGGATACGCTGCATGCGATCGGCGTAGTGGGTGCCCTCACGCCTGCGGTCCAGCAATCCTGTGAACGGTCCCATCGCTCTACACTCCGCTCTTGATGCACCAGAACATATGTTCTGATTGCATGTTAGCAGAAACGAGGGCCGTTGTCAACATTTGCTGCAGCAGGCGATATGGAATGCAGGTTTTTGGGTAATGGCCGCCGTTGCGGTGGCCCTATCGCCAGTATCCCAACCCGGCCGGCCGAGCGTGTTTGCCGTGGCCGGTGGTTGGGCTATAATGGCACCTTGTGCTCGCCGAGCATCGCCTTGAAAGCATCTCGTCAGGAGGACCGGACCTATGCCGACCTATGCCTATAGGTGTCGCGAGTGCGGGATTGCGTTCGATCGGTTCCAGCACTTTAGCGAGGAGCCATTGCGCACCTGCCCCGAGTGTGGCGGCCAGGTGCAGCGCGTGGTGCAGCCCGTGGGCATCATCTTCAAGGGCAAGGGCTTTTACGTGACCGACAACAAGTCTTCGTCGGCAACGCTGCCCAAGCCCGCCAGCGAAACGGTCGAGGCTGCCAAAGAGTCTGTGAGCAGTGCCAAGGTTGACGCTGCGCCCAAGCCGGCGGAGAGCAAGGCCAGCGAGTAGCACGGCGTTGGGGTGCGTGGGCCTAGAGCTGAAAGCCGCCCTCTTGCTGCACCACCTTGAACTCGAAATCGACGACGAGCTCCTGCAGTTTGTCCACCAATGCCGCCCAGTCGGGGCCGGCCAAAGCACGCTCCATATCGGCCAGCGTCTCGGTGACGCCACCGGCCAGCACCTGCGGACCCCGCCCCCACACCGCGTACCACGCATCGGTGGGCTGAATGCCGATGGCGACGATAGCCTCGGCAAACTCCTTGGTCAAAAAGTCCAGGTATTCGGGCTCTTTGCCGGCGCGGATGTTCCAGGTCATGATGAGCTTGACCATGCGAATCCCCCATCCTGTATGACCCGATGATAGCCCGGCCACGCAGTCAGGGCAAACAGTGCCCCACGGGAGGTGTGATGCGAGCGGTGATTCAGCGTGTTGCGCGCGGGTCGGTGCGCGTGGGCGACGAGTTGGTGGGCGCCATCGGCCCCGGCCTGGTGATCTTGCTGGGGGTGCGCAGCGGCGATGACGAGCAGGCTGTCGCCTGGCTGGCGCGCAAAGTCGCCGGGCTGCGCATTTTCGAGGACGACCAGGGCAAGATGAATCGCTCGTTGGTCGACATCGGCGGCGGGGCGCTGGTGGTCTCGCAGTTCACGCTCTATGGCGACGCCCGGCGCGGCCGCAGGCCCAGCTTTGCCGAGGCGGCACCGCCGGAGCAGGCAGCCCCGCTGGTGGCGCGCTTTGCCGAGCTGCTGGCCGCCGAGGGAGTCGCGCCGGTGGAAACGGGCCGCTTCCAGGCCATGATGCTGGTCGAAATCCTCAACGATGGCCCCGTGACCATCATCCTCGACACAGATGTCTCGCGACGCGGCAACGTCAGGGAATAGCGCCCGCCAGATAGTCGTCCAGATAGAGCTGAATGGCGTCGGCGTAGGCCAGCGCAAAGCGATCCAGCGCCGCAGGCGTCATCGCCAGCGCGCCTTCCACCTCGTGCGTGATGAACAGCGTCTCGCTCAACGCCCCGGGCATGGTGACGGGCCTGGCGATCCGTTTTGACTCGGGGCCCAGCAGGATCAGGTGGTCGCCCGGCTCGCCCCGCTCGCGCAACACATAGTCATCCCACACACCGCGGTCGCGCACGTCGTGGCCCAGGTCGGCAAAGGCCAGCAGCAGCTCGGCATGGATGAGGGTGGCCAGATGCAGGCTCTGGTCGGCAAAGGGGCGATCGGCGCAGTAGTAGATCACCGTGCCGCCGATGTCGGGCGCCAGCGAGCCATCGGGCCATTCAAAGGCGTTCTGGTGCATGGACAGCATCACCACGGCGTCGGTGGCGTTGATGGCATCGACCCTGGCCTGGGCCTCGTCGCCGAAATCAGCCACGCCATCGTTGTTGACATTGATGCGCGGGTTGAGCAAGGCGACGTCAGTATCGCGGGTGAGGCGCACCGGTATGCCCCGCGCCTCGAGCAGGTCGCGCAGGCGCAGCGCCAGGTCCAGGTTGACCTGGGCCTCGGTGTGCACCATGCGGCCGTTCTGCCAGCGGCGCGCCCCCAGGTCATCGCCACCGTGGCCCGGATCGATGGCCACCGGCGGATAGGCGGGCCTGGGCGTAGCAGTGGGGCTCGCGGTGGGCGTGCTGCTGGGAGTGGCGGTCGCAACGGGCGGCGTGGCCGTTGGGGCGGCCGTGGCCGGCAGAGTCGGGGTTGCGTTGAGCGTGGGCGCTGGCGTGTTGACCTCGCCGACGACGCGGGCGCAGCCCATGAGCAGCAGGCAACTCAGCAAGACCATCCAGATGGCACAACGCTGAACGCCGTACGCGGCGCGACGCTGCCTCACCACCGGGCCACCATCCAGGCGCAGGCGCCAGCCGTCAGCGTACAGAGGGCCAGCACCGCCGCCTTGTTCGCGGCGCTCAGGTCAGCCCGGCCCCAGTTCAGCGCAGCAAACAGGCTCAGCAGCACGGCCAGCGCCACCCAGGCGCCCCACACACGGCGCCGATCACCCGCGTTCGAGGCCCAGGGCCGCGGCAGAGGCCGGGCGGCATCGGCTGGGGGCACCGTGGGGATGGCATTCCAGCCCCGTAGCACCTGTCGCCAGGTCTGTTCCAGCGTGCCATCGTTGTCGATGACCCGCCCCGCGCGCTGGAGCTTGTCGGCCGGGTCGGGCTGGGCCGCAATGCGGCCCTCGGCCTCGGCGTGCCCCATGCCACGCAGCTCCATCAACCGCTGCAACTGCACCGCTCGAGCCGCGTGCACGGCCCACACCTCGTCGCAGTCGTCGTGCATGCCCGCCTCGAACAGCTTGATCGCCTCGATCACCACGACCGGGGCCGATGAGGACGCCACGCGTCGCGCCGTCTCGGCCAGCACGGCCGGGTGCACCAACGCCTCCAGATCGGCGAGGGCGGCCGGGTCGGCGAACACGATGCGGCCCAGGGCCCGCCGGTCGATGACGCCATCCTCGCGCAGCACGCCGGCAAAGCGGGTGGCCACGGGCCCGTGGGCCGCACCGCCGGGCGCGATGGCCTGATGCGCCACGCGGTCGCAGTCGATGACCTCGGCGCCCAGCGCAGCCAGCATGGCCGCCACGGTGCTCTTGCCCGTGGCGATGTTGCCCGTCAGCCCCAGCACAAAGGCCCTAGTCATCGGCGTGCAGTTCGGCGGCGAGCCGCTCCCACGATGACAGATCGGCCGTCAGTTGCCCCTGCAGAGCGGCATAGGCCTCGCCCAGCTCGTGCAGCCGCGATGCGTCCTGGGCGGCGCTGGCCAGCTCCAGCAGGCCGGCGGTCTGCTCCAGATCGGCCTCCAGATGCTCGATGCGCTTCTCGAGGCGGGCCAGCATCCCTTCTTGTTTGCGGCGTCGCGTCTCGTCCTGTCGGCGCGTGCGGCGGGCCTCTTCGCGCTCGGCCTTGTCATCGGGCAGCTCGTCGCTAACATCTGTCGCCTGGGGCTGCTGACGCCAAGCGGCATAGGCCGCATAGTCGCCCTGGAACTGCACGAGCTCGCCCGCGCGGATGTCCCACACGTGCGTGGCCAGGGCGTTGATCAGATAGCGGTCGTGGGTTACGCAGAGGACGGTGCCCTGAAAGCTCACCAGCACGTCTTGCAGGATCTCTTGCGAGGCCACGTCCAGGTGCGTCGTCGGCTCGTCCAACACGAGCAGGTTGGCGCCCTGCTGCGTGAGAATGGCCAGCGCCACCCGCGCGCGTTCGCCACCCGAGAGGTCGCCGATGCGCTTGTGAACGTCGTCGCCACTGAACAAAAAGCGCCCCAACAGTGTGCGCGCCTGCTCCACCTCGAGGTCGACCATGTCCAGCATCTGTTCGAGCACGGTCAGTTCGGGGTCGAGCCAGTCCTGCTGCTGGGGCAGATAGCCCAGCCGCACACTGGCGCCAAGGCGCAGGTCGCCCGCCAGCGGGGGCATTTCTTGCAGCAGCACCCGCAGGAAGGTCGTCTTGCCGGCGCCGTTGGGCCCCAAGAAGGCGACCTTGTGTCCGCGCTGCACCAGGATGGGCCCCGAGCGGAACAGCACGTGCTGCTCGCCAGCGCTCTGCCCGTCGGGCCGTGTTCGATAGCCCACCGTCAGGCCGCGCTCGCAGATGATGACGCGGTCGCCCGAGCGCACTTCGGCCGAGAGCCCCAGGCCGATGTGACGGTCGTGTTGCGGGCGCTCGATGCGCCCCAGGCGTTGCAGCCGGGTCTCGCGGCCGCGGGCCTGCTTGCTGCGCTGGCCCGCCTTGTAGCGGCGGATGAACTCTTCGGTGCGGGCGATCTCGGCCTGCTGTGCCTCGTATTCCTTGGCCTGGCGCTCGTCACGCTCCAGGCGCTGCCGTGCATAGTGCGAATAGTTGCCGCGAAAGGCCTGCAGGCGGCCGTGGTTCAGCTCCCACACGCGGTTGACCACACGGTCGAGAAAGAAGCGGTCGTGCGTGACGATGAGCAGGCTATGGGGCCAGGCGGCCAGGTAAGACTCGAGCCATTCCAGCGCGTCGAGATCGAGATAGTTGGTGGGCTCGTCGAGCACCAGCAGATCGGGCTCGGTCAGCAACAGGCGCGCCAGCAGCACGCGCGTCACCTGGCCCCCGCTGAGCACCGCGATGGGCCAGTCATAAGTCTCTGCGCCAAAGCCGAGGCCGCCCAGCACCTGCCGAATGCGCCGCTCATAGTCATACCCGCCGGCCAGCTCAAAGCGGAGCTCGTCGGCCGCGTAACGGTCGAGCAGCTCGGCCGAGTCAGGCTGACGCGCCAGCTCGTCCATCAGGGCGCGCAGCTCGCGCTGCTGCTGCCGCAGCCCTTCGAACAGGGCCAGCATCTCCTGATAAATGGTGCGCTCGCTGTCGAGCGTGGGGTGTTGCGGCAGATAGCCCATGCGCAAACCGCGCGCCGTGGCCACCACGCCCGCTGAGGGCTCTTCAAGGCCCAGCAGGATGCGCAGCAGCGTGGTCTTGCCGACGCCGTTGGGCCCCACCAGCGCCACTTTGTCGCCGCGAGCCACAGACACCGTGACGCCCTGGAATACATCCTGGGCGCCATAGTGTTTGGCCAGTTCGTGCGCGGTGAGTATCGACATGGTCGCTCTCTCTCAGATTTGCCAGTCGCGATTATAGCATAGCGAAGGCGGCACACCAATGGCGCAGCGGCCCTCATTTGACCGCATCTGGCGCTTTGTGCAGAATGGAGAATTGGAACCCACTGCCACTAGATCGGAGTCTGACGATGCACAAACTGGTGCTGGTGCGCCACGGCCAGAGTGACTGGAATCTCGAGAACCGCTTTACCGGCTGGACCGATGTTGACCTCTCGGGCCTCGGCCGCCAAGAGGCCGCTGCCGCCGGCAAGTTGCTGGCCAAAGAGGGCTTTACCTTTGACGTCGCCTACACCTCGGTCCTCAAGCGCGCGATCCGCACGCTGTGGATCATCCTCGACGAGATGGACCTGATGTGGATCCCCGTGTACCGCAACTGGCGCCTCAACGAGCGCCATTACGGCGACCTGCAGGGGCTCAACAAGGCCGAGATGGCCGCCAGGACCAGCGAGGAGCAGGTGCATATCTGGCGTCGCAGCTATGACGTGCCGCCCCCAGCGCTGACGCTCGATGACCCGCGCCACCCACGCCACGATCGCCGGTATGCCGAGCTCACCGATGAAGAGCTGCCCGAGACCGAGTGCCTGAAAGACACCGTCGCGCGCATGCTGCCCTATTGGTTCGACGTGATCGCGCCGCAGGTCAGGGCAGGCAAGCGCGTCATCGTCGCTGCGCACGGCAACAGCCTGCGCGCTCTCGTCAAGTATCTCGACGGTATCGCTGATGACGAGATCCCCGCGCTCAACATTCCCACGGGCATCCCGCTGGTGTACGAGCTGGACGACGATCTCAAGCCGATCCGCCACTATTATCTGGGCGACCCCGAGGCGGCAGCCCGCGCGGCAGCGGCCGTTGCCGCTCAGGGCCAGCGGCAGTAGTCTGGGCCAAATGAGACGAGCCCCTCCAGGCGAGGGGCTCGTTTTGCTATGCCGGCTATTCAGCGCGCCAGCACCCGGGCCATGGCCAGCAGCGACTCGTCCAGCGCACGGACTCGCGTGGCGACGTCGTCTAGCGGGGTGGTGATGGTGGCGCCATCGACCAGGCCCACCAGCACGCCCTGTTCGCCCTGCGCCAGCCGCGACACCGCCGCGGCGCCCAGGGCGGTGGCCAGATAGCGATCTTGCGCCAGCGGCGAGCCGCCGCGCTGCAGGTGGCTCAGCATGATCAGCCGCGTGGCAAAGCCGATCTCTTCGTGGCGTGCATCGAGAGCGGCTGCCAGGGCCTGGGCCGAGGGCCGGGCGCCCTCTGCCACCAGAATGATGCAGTGCTCCTTGCCGCGCACATAGCTGCTGCTCACTTCGGTAGCCACCGCCTGCTCGTCGCAGGGGTGTTCAGGCACGCATAGCACCTCTGCGCCGCCCGCCAACGCCGTCAGCAACGCCAGATGGCCGCAGCAGCGGCCGGCCACCTCGACCACAAAGGCCTCTTGCTGCGACGAAGCGGTGTCGCGAATGCGGTCCAGAGCGTCGAGCGCGGTGTTGAGGGCGGTGTCGACGCCGATGGCCTGATCGGTGCCGCAGATGTCGTTCTCGATGCTGGCCGGCACGCCCAGCACGCAGCACCCCTGGGCCGCCAGCGCCGCAGCGCCACGCATCGCGTCGCGCCCGCCGATGACGATCAGCGCATCGGCCTGCGCCTCGTTGAGGCGCCGCAGCGCCGTGCGCACCTGAGCGGCGTCCAGCTCGGCATTGCTGGTGCCCAGCAACGTGCCGCCGCGCTCGATTGTGCCGCTCACCGAGCGCGTGCCCAGCGGCGCGAACTCGCCGGCCAGCAGGCCTTCGAGCCCCCGTCGCACTCCCAGCGCCTGCCACCCTTCACGCACGGCCATGCGCACCGTGGCGCGGATAGCGGCGTTCATGCCGGGCGCGTCGGCGCCATGCGTGAGCACCGCGAGCCTGCTGATGGTCATGGTCTGCTCTCCCGCCTCACAGCACAAGGGTCACTTGTCGGTCAGCGCTGCGATGCCCGGCAGCACCTTGCCTTCGAGAAACTCGAGCGACGCGCCGCCGCCCGTCGAGATATGCGTGATCCTGTCGGCCAGGCCAGACTGCTCCACCGCCGCAGCCGAGTCGCCCCCGCCGATGATGGTGGTGGCGTGCGAATCGGCCAGCGCCCGCGCCAGGGCAAAGGTGCCCTCGGCAAAGGCGGGGAACTCGAACACGCCCATGGGCCCGTTCCACACCACGGTGCCCGCTTTGGCCACGATGTCGGCATAGAGGGCCACCGTTTCGGGGCCTACGTCCAGGGCGCGCCAGCCGGGCTCGACGCCGCTGACCGGCACGGTGCGCTTGTTGGCGTCGGCGGCAAAGGCATCGCCCACCACCAGATCGACCGGCAGCACCAGCCGATCGCCACCGCGGGCCAGCAGCTCGCGCGCCAGCTCGAGGCTGCCATCCTCGACCAGCGAGTCGCCCATCTCATAGCCCTGCGCCTTGAAGAAGGTGTTGGCCATGCCGCCGCCGATGAGCAGCGTATCGGCCTTGCCGAGCAGGTTCTCGATGACGGCGATCTTGTCAGACACCTTGGCCCCGCCCAGAATGGCGACGAACGGCCTGGTGGGGTTCTCGAGCGCGCCGCCGAGGAACTCGATCTCCTTCTGCAGCAAAAAGCCCGCCGCGCTCGGCAGATACTCGGCCACGCCCGCCGTCGACGCATGGGCGCGGTGCACTGTGCCAAAGGCGTCGCTCACGAACAGGTCGGCCAGGTTGGCCAACTGCCGCGCAAAGGCCGGGTCGTTGGCAGTCTCGGCCTCGTGAAAGCGCAGGTTCTCGAGCAGCGCCACCTGGCCAGGCTTGAGCGCCTTGACGGCTGCCTCGACCTCGGGGCCCACGCAGTCGTCGAGCTTGAGCACCGGGCGCGCCAGCAGCTCGCTGAGGCGCACGGCCACTGGCGTCAGCCGCAAGCGGTCGTCGGGCCCGCCCTTGGGCCGCCCGAGGTGCGAGCACAGAATCACCACGGCGCCATGCTCCAGCAAGTAGTTGATGGTGGGCAGGGCCGCGCGGATGCGCATGTCTTCGGTGATGTTGAGGTTCTTGTCCATCGGCACGTTAAAGTCGCAGCGCACCAGCACGCGCTTGCCCGCGACATCGAGATCGGTGATCGTCATCTTGGCCATTTCCCCGCGCTCCTTTCACCTGGTGAGCACAGCAGGTTGCATCCCGCGCGTATTCTAGCATGCGGCCATAGGCGCGCAAAACCCCGCCGGGGTTGACGGCGCCCCTTGGGCGGGTAGAATCTAGCCGAGGCCGTGACTCGGAGGTACGTATGGACATCACGCGGGCAGTGCTGGTCGGTTGTGGCGGCATCAGCAGGGCCTGGCTCGACGCCATCATGCCCATGGAGCAGGTGCAGCTCGTGGGCCTGGTCGATCTGGTGCGGGCCAGCGCTGAGGAGCGCGCCGCCCAGTATGGCCTGCAGGGGGTGTTGATCGAGACCGACCTCGAGCGCGCCCTGAGGGCGTTGCAGCCCGACGTGGTCTTTAACTGCACGGTGCCCGCTGCCCATCGGCCGGTGGCGCTGGCCGCCCTGTCGCACGGGTGCCACGTGCTGGGCGAAAAGCCCCTCGCCGATGGGATGGACGCTGCCCGTGAGATGGTTGCGGCCGCGCAGCAGGCGGGGCGCGTCCTGGCGGTCATTCAGAACCGCCGCTATGCCGAGCCGATCGCGCGCGTCAGGGCGGCGGTGTTGGCGGGCGCCATGGGCCCGCTGACGACCGTCAACTCGGACTTTTACCTCGGCGCCCATTTCGGCGGCTTTCGCGACCGCATGGAGCACGTGCTGCTGCTCGATATGGCCATTCACTCTTTTGATCAGGCACGCTTTATCACCGGCGCCGATCCGGTGGCAGTCTACTGCAAAGAGTGGAACCCGGCCGGCTCCTGGTACGACCACGACGCCTCGGCCGTGGCCATCTTTGAGATGACCGGCGGCATGGTCTACACCTATCGCGGCTCGTGGTGTAGCGAGGGCATGAACACGAGCTGGGAGTGCGACTGGCGTCTGATCGGCCCCAACGGCAGCCTGCTATGGGATGGCGACGACGCTATCGCTGGCGAGGTGGTGGCCGCGCGCGGGGGGTTCAAGTCAGAGATGGCGCCGCTGTGGGTTCCCAACGTAGACATGAGCGGGCGGCGCAACGGCCATGCCGGCGTCATCGACGAGTTCATCCAATGCGTGCGGCAAGGTGGTACGCCGCAGACGGCCGCCGCCGACAACATCAAGAGCCTGGCCATGGTGCTGGGCGCCATCGAGAGCGCCGAGCTGGGCCGGCCGGTGGAGATCACCATCTAGTGTCAGCGGCGCGGATCGCGCCAGGACAGCGGCGCGGATCGCGCCAGGACAGCGGCGCGGATCGCGCCAGGACAGCGGCGCGGATCGCGCCAGGACAGCGGCGCGGGGCGCCAGGACAGCGGCGCGGATCGCGCCAGGACAGCGGCGCGGATCGCGCCAGGACAGCGGCGCCTCTGGCGCCAAGGGGAGCTGGTATGCATCGCATCACGTCCCGAATCCTGCTGCTGGTGCTGGTCGCGGCGCTGTTGACGGGGCCTACCGGGTGCACTGCCCTGGGCATCACCCCCACGCCCGAACCGGTGACGCTCCGGTTTGCTGTGGCCGAGGGCGTCATGCCCATCCAACGGCTGGTCGACGAGTTCCATGCCCAGTATCCCTGGATCACCGTGCAGTTCTACGAGACCAGCGCCTTTGGCGGCAACAGTGTGCAGCAGTGGGTGCGCACGGGGGGCGTCGATGTCTTTCGCACCTCGCGCGAAGCCATGGCCTGGATCGACGACGGCCTGCTCAAGCCGATCGACGACATGCACCTGGACGACTTTCAAGAGATCCGCAGCGACTATTACGGCGGGCTGTGGGACGCGCTCTCGAAAGAGGGCGTCCAGTTCGGCGTGCCAGCCGGTATGGACGTGTATGTGGCCTATGTCAACACCGAGCAGGCCGCATCACTGCGGGTGGCGTTGCCAGCGGATGACTGGGAGCTGCTCGATTTCATCGAGTTCGCCAGCGAGATGAACCTGTGGGATCCCGGCCAGATGAGCGAGACGGCGCTGTTCGGCTTTGGCACCGACCCTGAAGGGATGGACCCGATCGTCTTTGTGTACATGCATGGGGGCGGCATCGTCGATGACATCGAGAATCCGCGCCAGGCGATGCTCGATGACCCGCTCACCATCGAGGCCACGCAGACCTACGCCGAGCTGTTCACGCGCTACCAGGTCTCGCCAACGCCGCAGATGGCGCGGCGCGTCTTTCCGCGCGGAGGCGTGTATGAGGCGCAGATTCGCGGGCGTTGCGCCGTGTGGTTCAACTGGTTCAGCGCGCGCGGCGGCACCGAGGGCACGCTCGCATGGCAGAGCGACTGGAAGATGTACAACCTGCCCCGTGACCAGGTGAACATGGCCATGGGCAACGTCGAGGGCTACTATCTCGCCGCCAACACCGAGCACCCCGAAGAGGCGCTCACCTTTATCCGCTTTCTGTCAGACCGTTGGGATGCCGCGGGCACCATGTTGCCGCCGCGGTTGTCGCATCAGCAGAACAGCAGCTACCGCCAGACGCTGGGCGAGGAGCTCACGGCGGTGGTCGACGGCTTTCCGAAAGACATCATCTTTCTGCCGGGGGGCTTTACTCCCGAGCTCGAAGCCATCGGCCTCGCCTATTATCAGGCGCTCGGCGAGATCATCGCCCAGGACCTGGACGCCTACAATGTGCTGCAAGAGGCCCAGATGCGGGTCAGCGACGCGCTGCAATAGCGGGCGGCCGGGCCTACCAGGCGAACACCAGCGTCAGGTCGTTGACGTTGGTGTTGGTGGGGCCGGTCAGCAGCAGGTCGCCGAGCTGCGCGAAAAAGGGATAGGCGTCGTTGTTCTGCAGGTGCGCCCAGGCATCGAGCCCCAGGGCGCGCGCGCGGGCCAGAGTGCTGCCATCGGCATAGGCCCCCGAGGCATCGGTGGGGCCATCGCTGCCATCGGTGGCCAGGCAGGCGATGGCCGCGTTGTCCCAGCCCTCGAGCGCGATGGCGGCGGCCAGAGCCATCTCCTGGTTACGGCCGCCGCGGCCCTGGCCGCGCAGCGTCACGGTGGTCTCGCCGCCCGAGATGAGGCAGGCGGGCGGCGCCACGGGTCGCCCTGACACCAGCATCTCTTTGGCCAGAGCCGCTTGCACCCGCGCCACCTCGCGCGCCTCGCCTTCGACATAGGTCGACCACACGAGCGCCCGATAGCCCAGCTCGCGCGCCCGCTCCTCGGCGGCCCGCGCCGCGATGTCGTTCGAGGCCACGATCACGTTCTGCACCCGCTCAAAGAGCGGATCGCCTGCCTTGGGCGTGTCAGGCAGCTCGCCGGCCACGCCGCGCTGCAGTCGTTGGCGAATGGCGGCTGGGGCCTGCTCCCAAAGGCCGTACCGCTCGAGCAGAGCCTGCGCATCGGCAAAGGTGGCCGTGTCGGGCACGGTGGGCCCCGACGCGATCACGTCCAGGGGATTGCCCACCACGTCTGACAGCAGCAGCGCCACCACCCGCGCCGGCGCGGCCAGGCGGGCCAGCCCTCCGCCCTTGGCCACGTCGAGGTGCTTGCGAATGGCATTGATCTCGTTGATGGTGGCGCCGGCCGCCAGCAGAGCCGCGGTGAGCGCCTGCATATCGCCGAGCGAGATGCCTTCGGCCGGCAGCGTCATCAGCGCCGAGCCCCCACCCGAGATCAGACAGATCACCAGATCGCGCTCGCCAGCGCCGGCCAGCAGTGCGGCGATGCGACGCGCGCCCTCGACGCCCTGTTCGTCGGGGATGGGGTGGCCGGCCTCGTTGAGCGCCACGCGCTCGGTGGGCTGCACGTGGGCGTACTTGACGTTGACCAGGCCGCCGCTGACACGCTCGCCGAGCACTCGCTCCACGGCGCTGGCCATGGGCGCCCCTGCCTTGCCGGCGCCCACCACCCACACCCGATCGGTCGCAGCCAGGTCATAGCGGCGCCCATCGACGAGCAGCAGGTCTCCCTCGCGCTGCAGCGCCCGCTCCACCGCTGCGCCGGGATCGACAGCCGCCAGCGCCGCCTCCATGATGCTCACCACCTCACGCCGGCGGCGCTCTTCGAGCCCCCCTCGCTGCCACAACGTTGCATCAAACCTCGCCATCGCCCCTCCTCAAACAGCAGAGCTCTCTGCCGCTTGCACAGCAGAGAGCCCCGACATCCATTCGAGCCAACGCGTCAGGCCGCAGAGCGCTGCGGCCGCCTGAACATGCTCTTCCAGTCGCCCGTTTGCCAGACGACCAGCAACGGCACCGCGAAAAACAGCGACGAGTAGGTGCCCGTCACCATGCCGATCAGCATCACAGCCATAAAGGACCGGATGGTGGCGCCCCCGAAAAAGATGATCGAGATCATGATAAAGATGGCGTTCAACTGCGTGGCCAGCGAGCGGTGCAGCGTCTCGAGCAGGCTGCGGTTGACCACCAGCTCGAACGGCTCGCCGCGGCGACGGCGCAGGTTCTCGCGGATGCGGTCGAACACCACGATCACGTCTTGCACTGAAAAGCCCACCACGGTGACCATGGCCGTGAGAAAGAGCGCGTCGACTTCCCAGCCGGCCAACAGGCCCAGCAGGCTCGCCACGCCCAGCAGGATGATCACATCGTGAAACATCTTGGCGATGGCGCAAACGCCGTAGCGCAGCGAGTTGGGCACCTTGCGAAAGGCAATGGCGACAAAGAACAGAATCGCCACCGAGGCCGCCACGATCGCCAGCACTGCGGCGCGCGTGGTCTCTTGGCCCACCGTGGGGCCCACGCTCTCAAAGCGCAGCTCGGTGACGGGCCCCACCTGGGCAGCGAGCTGCTCGAGCAGGCCCTGTTTGGTGGCCATGTCCATCGGCTTGGAGCGGATCACGACATCGGTGTCTTCGGCGCCCACCGCCACCACAGTGGCATCATCGAGGGCAGCCGCATACCCGCGCACCACGGTCCGCACCGCTTCGTCGGTCACCGGCTGGGCGAACGAAAGCTCGAGCCGTGAGCCGCTGGTAAAGTCGATGCCCAGGTTCAGCGGCGAGCCGTAGACGGCCGCCGAATAGACCATGGCGATGATGCTCGCGCCCAGCAGAATGGCCGAGATGAGGAAAAACCAGTGGCGCTTTTGGACGAGTTCAAACATGTTGCCTCCCCAGTCGTCGCTCTGCTAGACGCCCAGCAGCCACTTTTTGGCGCGCAGGTCCTCGCCGCCGACTGCAAAGGTGGCCCGCAAGAAGGTGCGCGTCACCGTCACAGCCGTGAACATGCTTACAAAGACGCCGATGGCCAGCGTCACCGCAAAACCCTTGACCACGCTGGCCCCAAAGCTGTTGCCAAACAGCCACAGGATGGCGCAGGTGATCCAGGTGGAGATGTTCGAGTCGAGGATCGAGGTCCACGCCCGCTGAAAGCCCGCCTCGATGGCGCGCTCGAGCGTGCGGCCGGCGCGCAGTTCCTCGCGCATGCGCTCAAAGATGAGGATGTTGGCATCCACGGCCATGCCCACCGATAGCAGAAAGCCGGCGATGCCTGGCAAGGTGAGCGTCACCGGAATGAGCTTGTACAGCGCCAAAGTCATCAGCGCATAGATGATCAGCGCCAGGTCGGCCAGCAGCCCGGGCAGTCGGTAGTAGATCAGCATGAACAGCAGCACGATGACGAGGCCGATGGCCCCGGCGCGGATGCTGCGGTCCACCGACTCTTCGCCCAGCGTGGGCCCAACGGCGCGCATGTCCACAATCGAGAGCGGCACCGGCAGCGCGCCATAGCGCAACTGCAGCACCATCGACTTGGCCTCGGCCGTGGTGAACGAGCCAGTGATCTGGCCACGCCCGTCGGGAATGGCGGTGTGAATTCTGGGGCACGAGATGACCTCTTTGTCGAGCACGATGGCGAGATAGCGCCCGACGTTGGCAGCGGTGTGAGCGGCAAAGATCTGGCCGCCCTCGGCGTCCAGCTCAAAGGCGATCACCGGCAGGTTGCTCTGGTCAAAGGCCACATCGGCGCTCTTGAGGTTCTTGCCGGTCAGGATGGCCGTATAGACCGGCGCCGCGGGATCGGCGCCCTCTGGGTCGCCCAGATTGGTGCGGATGCGCGTACCGGGCTCAACGAACACGCCCGTATCCACCCACTCCATCTGCCCGGTCTCTTTGATCATCTCAGCGGCGGCCACCGGATCGTCGATGCCTGGCAACTGCACCAGAATGCGGCTAGTGCCCACCGACTGTACCACCGGCTCGGTGACGCCGAGACCGTTGACGCGGTTCTCGACGATACCGCGTACCGAGGCCATGGCGTCGGCGCTCACCGTCTGGCCCTCGAGGGGATCGGCCTCGAGCAGCACTTCCATACCGCCCTGCAGGTCCAGCCCTTGGTGCACCTTGATGACGCGGTCGATCTGCAGGCCGCCGAGCTTGAGGTGGATGCCCGGGTTGGCGGGCAATGACACCCAGGCGGCAAAAGCCGCCACCAGTATGATCATGACGAGCAAACGGATATCACGCTGCCGCATAAGCGTCTCCTCATGGCCAGTTCACCAGCCAGTGAATCGCACGTTGAGCCGAGCAAGTATAGACAGCGCCAGAGGCGGTGTCAAAAGCTCGGCGGCCACCCCATCGCTTGGTGCGCCGGGCGTGGAATTGACGTACAATGGGCCTGTGCGTTGTGTCGTTGTGGAGGCACCATGGACGAAACACTGCTCGAACTGGCTGGCACTGCGTTGGCGCGCCTGGGCTATGAACAGGGCGTGGGCGCGATTGTGCCCCTAGACCAGGGCATATCGGGGGCCTGGAGCCTGAGGGTGTCGCTGCCGGCCGGTGAGGCCGTGCTCAAGATGGTCACAGCGGCCGCCGACGCGGGGTTGCGACAGCGCGCACGCCGCGAGATCGCGTTCTACCGCGAGCTGGCGCCATGTTTGCCGGTGCCCACGCCAAGGCTGCTGGGCCTGCAGGCTGACGATGACGGCGACCTGCTGCTGTTGCTGCAGGCCTATGACGCGCCCCGGGCGTTGAACGAGCTGAACGACGACCAGATGGCCGCGGTGGTGGCGCAAGTGGCCGGCCTGCACGCGGCTTTCTGGGGGCAAGATGATCTGCTCGAGCGCTATCCCTGGCTGCGGCGTGGCGCCGCGCAGGGCGAGCCACCCGACTGGGCCCATGCCATGTGGCTGTGGCAGACACAGGCGGCCTCTGCGCCACTGCAGCGGGTCATCACGCCGGCCATCCTGGCGGCGCTGCCGGGCTGGTTCGACGTACTGCAGCGCGTGGAGCGGACGGTCGCGAGCTATCCCTGCACACTGGTGCATGGCGACTGCCACCTGGGCAACGTGCTGTGGAGCGCCAACAACCCGGTTTGGGGCGACTGGCAAGAGGTGCGTGTGGGCGTGGGGCCAGCCGATATGTCATTCCTGCTACAGCGCGGCTGCGGCCCCCAAGACGACGCTGCCTTTGAGTGTTGGGCCGAGCATTATGCAGCGCTGTTGGCCGCAACGGCCAGGCCGCGCCCTGACCCCGTCGACACCCGGCGCGTGATGGACGTTAGCGAGCTGCACATGCGCCTGCTCGAGTGGCCCCACTACTTTGACTGGCTGCCGCCCGAGGCGGTGGCGCATCAACTGACACGCATCGCGCGCCTCGCGGAGCGCTTTGAGCGCACGGGCTGAGGGCCCTGCAAGGTCTAGACGCCAGGCTTGGCGGCCGCGGGCTCAGGCTCGTCGGCCGCTACGGCCTCGCGGCGCCCGGTGGACATGCGCTGCCACACCGTGTACAGCGCGGCCATAGCCGCCACCAGCACCAGCAACGCCACGCTGATGGTCTCGAGGCCCAGGGCCACGCCCAGCATGCCCAGCGCCCCGGGGAGCAGCCCAATGCCGATAGTGGCTGCCGCCACCTGAAAGCCGATGGCGTTGGCGGCATGTTCACCGCCCAGACGCTCCTGGGTGGCGGTCACCAGCATGGCAAAGATGGGCCCGAACATGAACCCAAAGAGCGATACGGCGAGCACCCCACTGGTGGCAAAGGGGTTCCAAACCAGTAGCGCCATGCCTGCCAGCGCGCCCACCATCGACACCTTTAGGAGGCGCCGCGATGGGATGCGGTGCGCCGCAAACCCGAACACGATGCGCCCGATGGTAAAGCTCAACCAGTAGAGCGCCACCCAGTTGCTGGCCACCGTCTCGGCCACACCGCGCGACTCGGCAAAGATGCTCTTGCTCCACTGGCCGGTGGCGCTCTCGAGGCCGGCAAAGAGGACAAAGATGGCGATGCCCACCCACACCACCGGCAGCCGCAGCGTGGCGCTGGCCGTGGTGTGATGCGCGCCGGCTGTGTTGACGCCGCTCACCAGAGGCAGCCATCGTGACCGCGAGAGGACAAAGAGCGCCGCCATCGCCAGATAGAGCACCGCCACCAGCCAGTAGCCCAGCCGCCAAGAGCCCTGCTGCGCCAGCACCAGGTTGATCAGCAGCGGCGCCAGGGTAGAGCCAATGCCAAACGAGGCATGTAGCCAGTTCATCAACCGGGCATCAAAGTGGGCGGCAAAGTAGATGTTCATGCCGCCATCGAGGATGCCCGCGCCAAAGCCCGCCACCAAACCCAGCGCCACGATCGGCGTCCAGGCGGGCGCCAGGGCATAGCCAGCAAAGGCCAGCGCACCCATGGCCGAGCCAGCGGCCAGCAGCAGTCCGATGCTGTGCCGTGCAAAGAGCCGTCCGCTGACAAAGCTCGCTGCAAAGTAGCCGCAACTGGTCGTAAAGTACAGCGTGGCCACGGCGTCCAGACTGAGCGCAAAGGCGTCGCGCATGTGCGGCGACCAGACCACCCCGAGCAAGGCCGTGGGCATGCCCAGCACCACAAAGCTGAGGTAGGCGATGATGACGACGGTGCGGTCAAAGGGGCGCGTAGACATGGCAGCCTCTCGGGGCATGTGCTGAAAGAGCCGGGCCCATTCTAGTCGATGGACCCCGTCTCCCCAAAAGCCGCCCGGCGCAGCGCACAAAGCGCCGGCAGAGTCCGGCGCCCGCAAGCCACGAATCCCGCCTCTCACCCCAGGCGGTAGACTCGCGCCGCCGTCCCGTAAAAGAGCGCCGCCCGCTCCTCGGGGCTGTAGCGCGCTGCCAGCCGCTTGAACGCATTCCACATGATGCCATACGAGAAGGAGGCCTTGTCCACCGGAAAGTTGCTCTCGAACATGCAGCGCTCAGGCCCGAACGCGTCGATGACCGGCGCCACATAGGGCGTCAGCGCCTCGGCCAGCTCGACCGAGGTAGGCGGCGTGGGGCGCAGGTTCAGGCCCAGCGCCGGGTTCGGCTGCCCCAGCCCGCCCACCTTGACGACCACGTTGGCGCAGCGCGCCGCGGCCGCGATGGCATGGCGCCAGTGGCGATAGGCGTCCTCGCGAAAGGCGCCATAGACGCCCAGATGCAGGGGCCCGCCCACATGGTCGAGCACAATGGTCGTCTCGGGAAAGGCCCTCGCCAGGTCGATCAACTCGGCGATCTGCGGATGGTAGAGCCAGGCATCGAAAGAGAGGCCATGGGGCGCGAGCCGCGCAAAGCCCTCGCGAAAGCGGGCGTCGAGCAGGGTGCCGGGCGGCATGTTCTTGTAGCCGCCGATGTCGGGCGAGGCATCCCACGCCACGGCGTGGCGAATGCCGCGCAACCGTGTCGGGCTGGCGGCGCGCAGAGCCTCGAGCACGTCGTCGACGGCGGCACCCAGCCGCAGGTCGGCATAGGCGACGATGCCCTCGACGATGGCCACCGGCCCGCCACTGGCAGGCGCCACCTCACGCTCGACGAACTCGAGCTCGCCCACAGGGCGCAGCGCCTCGGGGCCGCCTTGGCGATAGAACGCCGTGCATTCGACGAACACGGTGCTGACGATGTTGTGCCCGCAGGCCAGGTCAGCCTGCAGGTCGGGCAGAAAGTAGCGTTGGCCCGCGCGGTCCCACAGGTGGTGGTGCGGGTCGCAGATGGGCAGGTCGGGCTCGAGCGGCTCTTCGACGACAAGGGCGAGCCAGGCATCGTGGTCGGTCATGGCGGCCTCCGCGCAATGGTATGCACGATTCTAGGCCAGCCCGGGCAGCCGCGCCAGCCCACGGTGGCCTGCTGGCACGCGAACGCGCACGCACCTAGAATGGGCGCCGTACTGCAACGTACCAGGGAGGCATAAAGATGCACCTCTACCAGGTCGATGCCTTTACCACCATGCCCTTTCGTGGCAATCCGGCCGCCGTGTGCCTGCTCGATGCGCCGCGGCCTGACGGCTGGATGCTGGCGCTGGCCGCCGAGATGAACCTCTCAGAGACGGCCTTTCTGCTGCGCGAGGGCGAGGGCTGGCGGCTGCGCTGGTTCACGCCGGTCACTGAGGTGTCGCTCTGCGGCCACGCCACGCTGGCCAGCGCGCACGCGCTGTGGACCGAGGGCCATGCGCCTGTAGAGGCCAGCCTGCAGCTGCACACGCTCTCGGGCGAGCTGGTGGCGCACTGGCGCGACGGCTGGATCGAGCTGGACTTTCCAGCCCGGCACGTCTCCCCAGCGGACAGAGATCCCGGCGTCGCGGCGGCGCTGGGCGTGACCGCCTGCGGGCTCTACGTGGCGCAACGGCAGAGCGGGCCGATGTATCTGGTGGAGGTGAGCGAGCCAGAGGTCGTGCGGGCCGCGCAGCCCAACCTGGCCGCGGTACGGGCCATGGGCATCCGCGCCGTCATCCTCACCGCTCAGGCCCAGCCCGCCCCAGGCGACCTGCCGCCCTGCGACTTTGTCTCGCGGTTCTTTGCGCCTGGCATCGGCATCGACGAAGACCCCGTGACGGGCTCGGCGCACTGCTATCTGGCGCCCTTCTGGGCCGAGCGGCTGGGCAAAGTCGATCTGGTGGGCTATCAGGCATCGGCGCGCGGCGGGCTGGTGGGCTGCGAATGGCGCGGCGAGCGCGTGTTGTTGCGCGGCCAGGCCATCACCGTGCTGCGAGGCGAGCTGCTGGTATGACAGGCGCTGTGAGCGCAGCCTGGCGGCTAGGTCAGCGCAGCGAGCGATGCCCCGGTGATGGCGATCAGGTCGTCGGCCGCCAGCTCGATATTGAGCCCGCGCTGGCCGCCGCTGACGACGATGTGCTCGAGCAACAGAGCCGAATCGTCCAGCAGCACGCGAAACCCCTTGTGCAGCAGCGCCAGCGCCGAGATGCCCCCCACCTGTAGGCCGGTGAGCTGCTCGGCCTCGCGCTGGGTGGCCATGCGAACGCGCTTTTCACCCACCGCCAGGGCCAGCTTCTTGAGGTCCAGTTCGGCCGGGCCGGGGACGATGGCCAGCAGCGGCTTGCTGCGCGGCGTCTCGGCGAGCGCCACCAGCGTCTTGAACACCTGCTCGTGGGCCAGCCCCAGCAGATCGGCCACTGCTTCGGCCGAGTGACGCTCGGCCGCGTAGGCGTGGGCTACATAGGCCACGCCGCGCGCATCGAGCAGTCGGGTCACATTGTTACGTGGCGGCTGTGCCTTGGGCACTGCAATCCCCCGTCGACGATGCGGTGACATCGGTGGTCAGAGGCGCGTCGAGCACCTCGCGCACGGCGCGGGCCACGCGTTCTTTCTGATAGGGTCTGACGAGGCAGCGCGCATCGGCCGGAATCTCTCCACGCGCCGCCTGCTCGGTCGCCGTGAGATAGACGGTGCGGCGCAGACCGCACAACGTTCGCATCTGGGCGGCGAGTTCGGGCCCCGTCATGTCGGGCAGCCTGACATCGGCGAGCAGCAGGTCGAACTGCTCGCGCAGCTCCTGGCAAAGCGACAGCGCCTCGGCGCCGCTCTCGGCATCGAACACCGTGTAGCCGAGTTGCGGGCCCAACATGCGCCTGAGCAGTTCGCGCTGCTCGCTGTGCCCATCCACCAGCAGCACCAGCTCGCCGCGTCGAGCGCGAGGCAGCCGACGCGAGCCGTTGCCCTGGTCGATGGCGGCGTCGCGGCCGGCGCGTGGCAGGTAGATGCGGAAGGTGGCTCCGTGTCCGGGCACGCTGCGCACGTCGATGCCGCCGCCGAGCCCCTGCACCAGTCCATAGACCATCGACAGGCCCAGCCCTGTGCCCTCGCCATTTGGCTTGGTGGTGTAGAAGGGCTCGAACAGATGCCGCCGCACGTCGGGCTCGATGCCGATGCCCATGTCCGATATCTCGAACAGAGCATACGAGCCCGGCAACGGGTCGAGATAGTCGGTGCGCCCTGGCTTGGTGAAGCGGCGAGCCTGAGACCTAAAGGCGATGGCGCCGCCCTGAGGCATCGCCTGGCGGGCGTTGATGGCCAGGTTGATGATCATCTGCTCCACCTGCGCACGGTCGGCGCGCACCAGCAACGGCTCCTTCGACAGGCTCATGTTGAGCGTCACTGTGTCGCCCAGCACCGGGCGCAGCATCAGCGCCATCTCACGCAACACCTCGTTGAGGTCGAACACACTCAACTCGAGCACGTTGTGCCGCGAAAAGGCCAACAGCTGCCGCGCCAGCTCGGCCGCCCTCTGGCCTGCCTCGAGCACCTGAGTGAGATCCCGGCGCAGATGGCTGCTGAGGCGCCGATTGAGCAGCGCCATCTCGGTATAGCCGTTGATGACGGTGAGCAGGTTGCGGAACGAGTGCGCCAGCCCGCCGGCGAGCTGGCCCAGGGCCTCGAGCTTGGCCGCTTCGCGCAGGCGCTCTTGCAGGCGGTGGTAGGCCGTGATGTCTTCAACGATGCCGAGCACCCCCTCGATGCGCCCGCTGGGGTCGCGCCGCGCCGCGAGGCCATAGCGCACCCGCAGGTTGCCGCCACCGATGGCCACATCGCTCGTCTCGCCTATGACCTCAATGCCCTCGCGCAGGCACTTGGCCACCTGTGCAGTAACGCCCAGGTCTCGGGTGGCGTGGCTGCCGAACAGGTCATAGCCCTCGATGGCCTGAATGGGCCTGCCCAGCATCTCGGCGAGGCGACGGTTGGCGCGCGTGATAATTCCGCGTCGGTCGATCAGCAGAATGCCCACCGGCGCGCTGTCATAGATCAGCTCCAACTGCTTTTCCATCAGGTCGGCCTCTTGCGCGCGGGTAATATCCACAGACACGCCCAGCACCGCCGGCGAGCCATCTTCTAGCGCAAAGGGCACCTGGGTGACCATGAACTGCGATGTGCGGCCGTCGAGGTCGATGGCGCTCAGCATGTAGCGCTCGTGGGTAGACCGGCCCGCGAGGATCGCCCGGTCGGCGGCCTCGATCTGCCGCACAGTCGCCGGGTCCACGCCCATCGTGATGGCCAGCTCGGCGTCGGTCTTGCCCAACAGGTCGGCTCCTGAACGTGGATAGGAGAGCCCCAGGCCACGGTTGGCCAGCGCGTAGCGCCCGGCGGCATCGCGCACAAACACGGTGCCGGGGATAAAGTCAGAGATCTGTTGGAACCAGTTGCGCTGCGCCTCCAGACGTCGCTCCACCTCGTACTGGACGGTCACATCGAGCCCCACGCCGAGCACCGCGGGGCCACCGCGATACTCAAACGAACGCTTGGTGATGAGATAGGCGCGGGTCTGGCCTTGGACATCGTCGTGCGTCACATGATAGCTGACCTGGGTGGCGCCACGCAGCACCTCGGCATCGGTGCGTTCGATCTTGGCACGGTGGTCAGCCGAGAGTCGAGCGATGCCGTCCAGCTCGGCGTTCATCTTGCCGAGCAAGGCCTCCATCGGCACGCCCAGGAGATCGGCCATGGTCTGGTTGGCGATGACATAGCGGCCCGCCCCATCCTTCATAAAGACCTGCGCCGGCAGCAGGTCGATCACCTCTTGGAGCAGACGCTCGCGCTCGGCGCTATCGCGCTCCGCTCGCAGCAAGGCGGTGATATCCTGAGACACCGCCAGCACCACCCGACGGCCATCGGGCCAGGTGAAGGCGGTCTTGGTCGTGAGGTAATCGACGTTACCGCCCACGGTGTGGTCGGCGAGCAGCTCGAACTGCGTCTCGTCGCGCACGCCCGAGATGATCTCGGCGTCGGTGCGGCTCATGGCGGCCGGCGTATAGGGGATACGTCCCAGTGCAGCACGCAGCTCGGCGTCGGTTCTGCCCAGCACATGCTCGACGGTGGCATCATAGGCGCGAGCAGCGGCCTGGTTGGCCAACAGATAGCGGCCTTGCTCGTCACGCACGCATACGTTGGCCGGCATGAGGTCGAGGATCGCCTGGAAGAGCACCCGCTGCTCCTCGGCTCGCAGTGCCATCCTACGATTTGCCGTGATATCCCTAAAGGCCCAGATGCGCCCCAACTCGCGCCCGTCGGCTTCATGCCTCGCCGGCAGGGTGTGCAGCACGAGCCAGCGGCCATCGGCGAGCTCCCACCACGTCAGGCTCTCGGCGACGGGATCGGCGTACATGGCGGCCACGTGGTCGCCAAACGCGGCCGGAGTGCGGAACAGAGGACTGATCAAACGATAGACGTAATCCCACGAGAGCTCCTGAAGCTCGATGCCGGGGAGGTCAAACAGATCGCGAAAGCGGCCATTCCAGGCCAACACCTCGCGGCCAAGGCCGGTGATGAGCACCCCCTCGATGGTCGAATCGAGCTGAGCGTTGAGCAGGGCGGCATCGCGCGCCCAGGCTTCATGCTCAGCCTGCGCCTGGCCGCGGACGTATTGCAGAGCGGCCGCTTGCTCTCTGACACGACGCCCCAGCCGTTGCCGTTCGTCTATGTCGGCCGAGGCGTCTTGCAGCACCAACAACGCGCCTTGTGGGTTACCATCATCGGACAGAGGCAACACGGTGACATCTAGCCATCGCACCGCTCCCGTGTCGACGGTGAGCCCGAGCTGTACCTCGGCGGCCAGCTCGCCACGCATCGTCTCCCACAGGTTCGTCAGCTCCTCAGGCGCAAAGGGGACGCCGTCGGGATGCTGCACGGTCTCGATGCGGCGCACGAGCTCATCGATCGCGAGCGCGCCCGGTTCTTTGCCCAGCAGCCGATAGGCCGCCGCGTTGGCCAACACGGGGTCGCCCTCTGCGTCCACGGCGATCACGCCCACCGGGAGCCGCTCCAAGAGCTGGCCGCGCTCGGCCCACGGCAGTTGGGCGCTCGACAGCGGCGCGCCGGCCCCAGGCATAGGGCTGATGCGCACCAGATAGGCCACCAGCGTGTCATCACCGCGGAGCACCGGCTCGACGGTCAGATGCAGTCGTTGCGGCCCGTCGGGCGAGCGCTCAGCCTCGAGGTCCAGGCTCTGCTGCCCCCCCTGCCTGGCCCGCTCCAGCCAAGCCGTCATGTCGGGCAGCCTTGCCGGGCCAGCGACAACCTGCAGCCACTGGCCCAACGGTTGGCCGACTATGCCCTGCACGGCCTCGCCGAACAGGCGCGCAACGGCCAGGCTCTGGCCCATCACCAGGCCATGAGGAGAGACGATCACCACCGCCTCGGCGGCGAGATCTAGCAGGCGACGTACGACGGGGTCATCCATAGAGCAAGAGCCAGAGGTGTTCACTCGACGCGCCATCACGCCAGGCGCTCCACAAGGCGCCACATGGTTATGCCCATCCCCATCCCCACATCTTGTCCACTGAGCGTGGCTCCAGAGCCCCCCAGCTCTGCCGCCTCACGGCGCGAGCCACGCTTCCGTTCCGATATCGCCATTATATCACAAGATGGACCGAGATCACATTCTCTTTACGCTCTGCGTGCGATGGACATAGAAGTACCGGGGCGACCGCTGTAGACGGCCACCCCGGTGCACATGCGACTGTGTTAGGCGTAGCTGGGTGACTCGCCCAGGTACTTCTTGATGAGGTCGCGCAGCTCGGGCAGGTTCACAAACCGGCTGTAGCCGTGGATGACGCCGAGCACCCGGTTGGGGTCGCTCTTGGCGTGAAAGCTCACGGTGCCGCCGCCCGCAGTGGTGGCGCGGGCGTACGCCTTGCCCACGTCGGCCCACGCAAAGGAGAAATCCTGGCTCTTGGGGAAATAGCCGGCCGCCGACATGCCGACATCGTCGACCTTGATGACCGGATCGCTCAGGTAGTCAACTGTCTGGCGAAACAGCACGTAGAGCAGCGCCAGGCCGATGATCGAAAAGAGCACATCCATAAAGCCCGTGACCACGCCACTGAACAGGAAATAGGCGCTGATGACGATGCCTACCAGGCACAGCACGCCGAACAGCACGATCTTGCCACGCTCTTTGCCCTGACGGAATTCGACCATCTCCCCTCCTGTTGCACGACTCAGTGCTTTCGATTCTAGCGAACGGGCGCGACGCCTGTCAAGCTACAGCGGCTCAAGCGTGCCCACGCCAGCGGCCTCAGCCGCCCTGGTGGTAGGGCGGCAGGCGCAGCACCATCACGCGGCTGTTGAGCGTGTGCGGGGGGCGCCCCTGCCGCAGCGCCGCCCGCGCCTCGATCAGCACCTCGGGTGGGGCGTCGCCCTGCGCCCAGCCCGGCAGTGGATCGCCTTCCTGCGGCGGCCTGACTGCCTCAAAGCCGAGGCGAGCATAGGTGGTGTAGGGCAGCGCTCCCGCCCACACGCAAAAGTTGAACAGCCCGGAGGGCGCCCCCGGCCCGATGATGCCCTCATAGTCGTGGGTGCGCGCCCAGCGGATCGACTCTTGCAGCAGCGCCGTGCCAATGCCCCGTGAAAAGTAGCGCTGGTCGGTGCCATCAAAGATGGTGCGCGCGCGATCGTGGGTGGCCAACTCGGCGGCGTAGGTGTCGACGGTGCGCCCGACGTGAAAGCACGCATGGCACCAGGCCACCCCCTCAAAGCCCGCGCTCATGACATACCGAAGGCGCTCGTCAGGCAGGCGGTCGGGCGTGGTGGGCAGCTCGATGCGAAAGGTGTGCAGCACGCCCACACACCGATCGCCCTCCCAGGCTGCCATGCCGATGGTCTCTTGGGCGGCAAAGAGCTTGTTGAGCACCTCGACGTCGTCTCCCCAGCAGCGCCAGGGGATCAGATGGATCTGATCGATACTGGCCGGACGTACCTCGATGCGAGTGTCGTCAGGAGCGGTAGGTTCCACCATGGCTTGCCTCCACCTTGCGGGTGTGCACCCAGCGCGCAGCAGTCGATCGTTGGCAACCCGGTGCGCGCTTACTGTAGCGTAAGTATGGCCGGTGGTCAAGGCGCCAAAGCATGAGGCCCAGCCATTGCTGGCTGGGCCTCGAGGCAAGGAGAAGTGTGAGTTGGAAAGGAGATACGATGTACCCGTCTGGAGCCTTTGCGGGTCCCCGTCCGCTCCAGCTCCTATCTGGTTGTCCGTGTCGGCGCCGTCCTCACCGACACCTATATATTAGCAAAGTCAATCAAGTTTGTCAAGTATCTACAGGGGGCTTTTTCGGGTTCTCACGTTATCCGCTGAACTCAGGGGCGGCAAACGCACCCAGGCGTCGGTCGTCCGCTCGCGGTGGCGCCCCAGCCCCGAAAGGCACGGCCGACGTTGGCAGCGTTTGAGCAGCGCCGCGCGCCGCCTGCCAGCGCCAGCGGCATAGCTGGCAGCACGTCTGGCGCCGCCGGCCATGGTCTCTGGCCTGCTATGCCAAGTTCGCGCCAAAAACCCTTGACAAGGCCCCCCCGCATCTGCTATGCTGTGGTTCGGCTGACATTCACAGGAGGTCTATCCAGTGGTTCACATGCGTCTCATCGCCCATCTCTGCAAGTTCGGCGTCCTGGGCGCCGTCGTGCGTGGGCGAGGTGCGCCTGAACGCTGAGTGACTCGCTTGCATGCGAGGCTCGGCCCGGGGCGCCATCAGTCCCGCGGCCGAGCCTTTTTGATTGGCTCACAACGGCCGTGGGAACCAGCCCCGGCCGTTGACTCTTTATGGCCGTGCAGGCGCCCTTGGGCCTGCCCGACGCAACGCTGTGACCATCCGCCCTATGCGCACACAAGGAGAAGAGTGATGAACCGCAGTTCGCACATGGCCCGGCAGCATGGCCTCACGTCTCTGGACCCCGAGGCCCCTGGCTAACGCGTTCGCTCTTTTACACCTGCACGAGGTCGAGACCGTGAACACAGCAACTCGAAACAGTCTACGCGCCTATGCTGCGCTGCTGGCGCACTATGTCAAGCCTTACTGGCGCCAGGCCCTGGCGCTGACCGTCATCCTGCTGGGCAGCATCGGCCTGTCGCTGGTCAGCCCGCAGGTGGTGCGACGCTTCATTGACCTGGCCCAGTCGCAGGCCGACCTGAGCCTGCTCATCTATGCCGCCCTCACCTACCTGGGCATCGGTTTGGCGGTGCGCGGCATGGACGTGTCTGTTGCCTACCTGGGCACCAACCTGGGCTATGCCACCACCAACCGCCTGCGCGAGGACCTGGCGCGACACCTGCTGGGGCTCGACATGGAGTTCCACAACAGCCACACCTCGGGCGAGCTGATCGAGCGCATCGACGGCGATGTGACGTCGTTGACGAACTTTTTCAGTCAGTTCGCCGTGCGGCTGGTGGGCGCCTTTTTGCTGATCCTGGGTGTGGTGCTGGTGATGTTCGCTACCGACTGGCGCGTGGGCCTGGTCATGGGCCTGTTCGCCTTTGGCTCGCTGGGGCTGATGGTCTACCTCAGCCGCTATGCAGTGCACGAGTCTGAAGAGGAGCGCCAGGCCAACGCCGAGCTGTTCGGCTTTGTCGAGGAGCGTCTCGCGGGGCTGGACGAGATCCGCGCCAACGGCGCCGGCCCCTACACCATGCGGCGGCTCTATGAGATCGGCCGCTCCTGGTACGAGCGCACCACGCGCGCCTGGAAGCGCCGTGGCTATCTGTGGGTGTTCATGATGGGCTTTTGGGGCATGGCCGGCGTCCTCTCGCTGAGTCTGGGCATCCTGTTTTACCTGCGAGGCCAGTTCAGCATTGGCACGGTGTTCATGCTCAACCAGTACAGCATGATGCTGGGCGATCCGATCGAGCGCATCTCGCACCAGATCCAGGATCTGCAGAAGGCTCTGGCCGCCATCGAAAGGGTGCGCGACCTGTTCGCTCTGCAGCCCAGCATCTCCAACGGGCACGGCGAGCTGCTGCCCGCCGGCGCGTTGCCGGTGCAGTTCGAGGACGTGGTCTTTCACTATGACGACGGCGACCCCAACGAGCCAGTGCTGCAGCACATCTCGTTCGAGCTCGAGCCCGGCACCACGCTGGGGCTGCTGGGTCGCACCGGCAGCGGCAAGACGACGCTGACGCGGCTGCTGTTTCGCCTTTGGGACCCCAAGTCGGGCGCCGTGCGTCTGGCCGGACAGGCGCTGCCCCGCGTCAACCTGGAGAACCTGCGCCAGCGCGTGGGCATGGTGACGCAAGAGGTGCAGCTCTTTGAGGCCAGCGTGCGCGACAACCTGACCTTTTTCGACGAGACGATCCCCGACGAGCGGGTGATCGCCGTGATCCGCGAGCTGGGCATGGGCGCCTGGTTCGACAGCCTCGAGAAGGGGCTCGACACCATGCTCCCGCCGGGCGGCGGTGGCCTGTCGGCCGGCGAACAGCAACTGCTGGCCTTTGGGCGGGTGTTCCTGCAAGACCCGGGCCTGGTGGTGCTCGACGAGCCCTCTTCGCGGCTCGACCCGGCCACCGAGCAGCGCCTGGAGCACGCCATGGATCGCCTGTTGCGGGGCCGTACGGGCATCATCATCGCCCATCGGCTGGCCACGGTGCAGCGTGTCGACGAGATCATGATCATGGATCAGGGCGCCATCCAAGAGCACGGGCGTCGCGCCGCCCTGGTGGCCGACCACAGCTCACGTTTCCATCAACTGTTGACCACCGGCCTCGAAGAGGCCTTTGCATAGTGGAGAATCTGACCATGCACGTAGAACAGAGCCCCCGGGTGCCCTGGCTCAAGTACACCTGGCGGCTGATCACCTACAAGCCCTGGCTGTTTGCGGCCAACCTGTTGACCTGGGGTGTCTTCCATGGCCTGCCCGTGCTCACGGGCCTGGCCGGGCGAGAGATCTTTGACGCCCTCGAGGGCGGCTCTCGTTGGGGCTGGAGCCCATGGGCCTTTGTGGTGGCCCTGTTTGTGGCCGAGATGTTGCGGCTGGGCGCCTTTCGCGTTGCCTTTGGCATTTTCATCGATCAGTGGTTCATCCTCGAGTCGCTGGTGCGACGCAACGTGATGGACCACCTGCTCAACGCGGCGGGCGCCCGGCTGCTGCCCGATTCGTCGGGCGCGGCCGTCACCACCCTGCGCGACGACATCCACGACGTGGGCGACTGGGTCGAGGGGCTCACCGATCTGGGTGGCCTGGTGGTGTTCGTCAGCTCGTCGCTGGCGGTCATGTTCAGCATCAACTGGGTGATCACCCTGGTGATCATGCTGCCGGTGCTGGGCTCGGCTGTGCTGGGCATCACCATGGCGCAGCGTATCCGCAAGTATCGCCGCGCCAACCGCGCTGCCACCTCACGAGTGACCGGGTTCATCGGCGAGGTGTTCGGCGCTGCCCAGCCCGTCAAGGTGGCCTGCGCCGAGGACAACACCACGCGCTACTTTCGCAAGCTGAACGAGAGGCGCCGCGTGGCGGCCGTGCAAGACACCCTGGCCAGCGAGCTGTTCAACTCGGCCACGCACCTGCTGATCGAGCTGAGCATCACGGCGGTGCTGCTGCTCGGCGCGCAGTCGATGCGCACCGGCGACTTTACCGTCGGCGACTTTGCCCTGTTCGTGAGCTATATCTGGCCGCTGGGCTTTTATATGCGCTATGTGGGCAACATCATGGCGCGGCAGAAGCGAGTATCGGTCTCGTTCGACCGGCTGACCAAGCTGATGGTCGACGCGCCCGAAGGCCAGCTCGTGGCTCACGAGGCGGTCTATCTCAAGGGCGAGCTGCCCGCCGTGCCGCTGCCGCAGCCCACGCCGGCAGACCGTCTGGACAGCCTGGTGGTGTCGGGGCTCACCTACGTGCACCCCAGCACCGGCCGCGGCATCCACGCTATCGACCTGTCGCTCGAGCGTGGCGAGCTGGTGGTGGTCACCGGGCGCATCGGCGCCGGCAAGACGACGCTGCTGCGCGCCCTGCTGGGCCTGGTGCCCACGCAGCAGGGGGCCATCCTGTGGAACGGCAAGCCGGTGAGCGACCCGGCCACCTGGTTCCGGCCGCCTCGCACTGCCTATACGCCGCAGGTGCCGCGCCTCTTTAGCGAGACGCTGCGCGAGAACGTGCTGGCCGGGCTGCCCGAGATGAACGGCAACCTCGAGAGCGCACTCGACCGGGCGGTGATGGACTATGACCTGACCGAGCTCGACCGTGGGCTCGACACGCAGGTGGGCCCACGCGGCGTCAAGCTGTCAGGTGGGCAGATGCAGCGCACGGCAGCAGCGCGCATGTTCGTGCGCGAGCCCGAGCTGTATGTCTTTGACGACCTCTCCAGCGCGCTCGATGTCGAGACCGAGGCCAAGCTATGGCAGCGCATCGGCCGGCTGGCCGGCGCCACCTGCCTGGTGGTGAGCCATCGCCGCTCGGTGCTACGTCGGGCCAACCGCATCATCGTGCTCAAAGATGGGCACGTGGCGGCCCGCGGCAGGCTCGACGAGCTGCTGGTCACTTCGCCCGAGATGCAGGCACTGTGGCACGGAGAGGACGAGAGCAACGGCCACGCCGTCGTAGAGGCGGCCGCGGCGCTGACGCCGGCGGCTGGCGCCGCCTAGCAGCGGGCGGCTGCGGGGCGCCTTGTGCACCGTAAGTGCGACAGCAAGGGGACAGAGCAAGAGGGGCGCGCAGTGCGCGCCCCTCTTCAGGTGTCGGGTCAGGTCGATGCTGACGTCCTGAGGCGGTGCGAGGCCAGGTTCAGCGCGCTGCTGATCACGAACAGCGCGCCAAGCAGCAGCCACAAGCGTCGGCTGACGGCAGCGAACGGCCACCAGTAGAACATCGCCGTCGCCAGGTAAAGCAGCAGATAGGGCACCAGAATCGGCCAACGCGGCGGGCTGCGCCAGGGGATGCGCAGGACGTACTCGACCGTATAGCCCAGGACGGACCACACCAGGTAGAGGAGCCCGCCGGCCCACAGGGGCCAGGCCAGGCCCCATCGCCGCAGCAAGACGCTCAGGGCGGCCACGGGTATGCTCAGCGCATAGACGATCCAGCCCCAGCGCAGAGCAACAGGCATGGCCCAACGCCGCACGGCAAAGTGCACCAGCAGCACCGTTTGAAACAGAATCGCGGCGCCCGCAGCCAGCCTCAAAGCCGTGTCTGTTGGCATCGCACCCCTCTCAGCGAGCGCGCCTCAGGTGCGCCGCGCTATTTGCCGGGACGCACGCTATCGCTGCGGCCACGCGGCGGCGCCGGCTTGAGCTCGTTCTCAGATTTGACGTTGCGTTTGGGCTCGACATCATCCTTGTCGCGCGCGCCCATGCGCCGCCACATCGTGCCACCGTTGTCGACCAGAGTGTCCTCTTTGGCGTCGTAGACGAACCGAACGGTGGCGTCGTCCTCGAGCGTAAAGGCGGGCTTGCCCAGGCACTTGACGGGCGCCTTGCCCACCAGCCGCCCTTCACCATCGATGGTCAGCCAGCCCTTGACGAGGCAGGCATAGGGGCCATCGTCATCGTCATCAGAGCACATGCTGGCGGCATCATCGCGCAGGTTAAAGTGATAGCGGCCCTTGGGGCCCGCCGAGATGCTCAGCCGCATGCGGCTGCCGTCATGATCATTGTCGTCGCGGTCGCCGTCGCCATCGGTGTCGCCATCGATGGCCTGCCAGGCGCCCACGAACGGCGCCGCCTTGGGCGCCGCAGCAGCCTCAACGCTCACGGCCAGCGATAGCGCCAACAGGAGCGCAACCATCCACCATCGCTTCATGTTTCAAACCTCGCTTCGAGTCTTCAAACCACTGCGGCTACTGTTGCTATTATAGCGCAAACCGGCTCCCGTCTACCGTCTTCTCGCCCCAGTTGTGCTGGCTGCTCTGCCCGTGCAGAGCGCCCCTGAGGACAGCCTCGTCATTCGACACCGGGCTCGAGCCCGCACCAGCTCAGGCACACGAGCCCGCGGTCGCCGGGCTCGGCCACCGCCACGTCGGCGTTGCCAAACGGGTGCGCCAGCGCCCAGCGATAGCGCACATTCTCGAACAGCATCGGCAGCAGCGCCAGATAGAGCCCTCCATGACCCACCAGCGCCACGCGCAGGTCGCTATCGCGGTGCGCCTCCACCAGGCCATTCACGAACGGCTCGAAACGCCGCCGCATATCATCCATGCTTTCGCCACCCTCCACGCGTTGGCCCCACTGCTTGTGGATGGTCCACGCCATAAAGAGGGTGCGGTTGGCCTCCCAGCCCACCGGATCCTTGGTGCCCTCGTAGATGCCCATGTCGTACTCGCGCAGGGCGTCAGTGACCTCGACCGGCGCGCCGACTGTAGCGGCCAGGATCTCGGCCGTCTGTTGCGCCCGCAACAGTGGGCTGCTATAGATCTGGGCGATGCCCTCGGCGCGCAGACGGTCTGCCAGGCCCTGGGCCTGCTCGCGGCCGGCAGCCGTGAGCGCATGCCCTGGAGGCCGGTTGCTAAAGACGCCCGTCGTGTTGGCCTCGCTCTCGCCGTGTCGAGCAAAGTAGAGTCGCATGCTTCTCTCTCCCGCTGTGAAGCTAGGTGCATCATAGCACGGGCAGTCGCGCGCGCAATTCAGGCCAGAGTATCGACAGAGAGCGACAGCCCTGGGCAAATGCGCTACAATGAGGCTGTGGGCTATTCGGCACTGGAGGAGGTAGACATGAAGCTGTGGGGTTCCGTTCGTCAGGGCGCTGCCAAGGTGGCTTTTGAGGCCGACAAGATGGTCAGGGTTCGCAAACAGGAACAGGCCATCGCCGAAGTGGAAAAACAGGTTCGTGAGCACTTTGTCAGCCTGGGAGAGTCTGTGCTCGATCTTTACCGCAAAGGCATGGTCGACCACCCCACCATCGCCGCCGCGCATCAGCAGATGTCGGCCCTGGAGCAGCAGGTGGCCCAACTGCAGCACGAGCTCGAGCTGATCAAAACCGAGGAGTATGAGCCCGAGGCGCCGGTGGGCGCCGATGCCTCGGTGACCGAGTCTTCGGGCCAGCCGGCCGCGCCTGCGGCCCCCGTCGCCGCTGCGGCGCCCATCCAACCGGTGGCTCAGAGCGCGCCCGAGCCGGCGCCCGCCGCTGAGGTGCGCCACTGCACCAACTGTGGGGCCACCTTGCCAGAGAAAAGCGCCTTTTGCCCCGAGTGCGGCCAGCCCGTCAAGACGGCCGAGTAGCGCGCCAGCACGGTCTATGACGAGGGCAGCCTGAGGGTTGCCCTCGCTCTGTACACCGCCGTGGTTTTGGCAGCCACGGGCCGGCATGCGGAACCACACTTTCACGCAGGAGAGCGCCATGCAGCGAGACCCGCGGCCCTATCGGGATTTCGAGTTCAATGTGCGCGAGCTGGCCGGCTCGATGGGGGATTTCGGCACCCTCTTTCCGCTGGCCATCGGCCTGATCGCCGTCAACCGGATGGACCCGGTGGGCCTCTTTGTGATGCTGGGCCTCACCAACATTGTGACGGGCCTCATCTACCGCCTGCCGATGCCCGTCGAGCCCAAGAAGGTCGTCTCGGTGGCCGCCATCGGCCAGGGCTGGCCGGCCTCGATGGTGGCGGCCTCGGGCCTGGGCCTGGGACTGGTCTGGTTTGCACTGGCGACCACGGGCGCCGTGCGCAAGCTGGTTCAGGTGACGCCCGACGGCGTGATCCGCGGCATCCAGCTCGCCCTGGGCATCACGCTGGCGGTGCAGGGCGTGCATATGAGCCTGCCCGAGTTCTGGTGGGCGCTGATCGCCATCGTTATTATCGTGCTGCAGCGCCAGAGCCGCTACGCGCCGGCTTCGCTGGTGATCATGGCGCTGGGCGTAGGGCTGATGGCCATCCGCGGCGACCTATTGCCACACCTGCAGTTGCGTGTCAGCCTGCCCAGGTTCACCGTGCCCACCCTGAGCGACGTGTGGCGGAGCATGGTGCTGGCGGGCTTTGCGCAGATTCCGCTCACCATCACCAACGCCTGCCTGGCCACCGCTGCCATGATCCGCGACCTCTTTCCCCACAAGGCTGTCAGCGAAGAGCGCCTGCTGGTGAACATGGGTGCCATGAATGTGGCCTCGTCGTTCTTTGGGGGCATGCCTATGTGCCATGGCTCGGGCGGGCTGGCCGGCCAGTACTATTTCGGGGCGCGCACCGGCGGCACCAACATCCTCGAGGGGCTGATCGAGCTCGCGCTGGGCATCTTTCTGGGGCACTCGTTGCTGGCCATCCTCAGCGCCTTTCCCATGCCGCTGGTTGGCGGGATGATGTTCATGGTGGGCATCCAGATGGCGCTGCCGGCCGCGCGGCTCAAGCGCTGGCCACTGGCGCTGGCCGCGCTCACGGCTGGGGTGTCGCTGCTGAGCAACATGGCCATCGGCTTTGCCGTGGCGCTGGCGGTGGCCTGGGCCGTGCGCCGCAGCGGCGTCGCTCTATAGAGGACGCCGTCGACCAGCAGATGGCGGCCTTCGCCAGCCCCGCTGCACTCGAGTCACCAGGCGTAGAGTGCGTCCACCGCCACGGTCAGCGTTGTGGCGGGTCTGTCAGCGGCATCTGCCGATGGAGGCGCCAGTCTTGAGGAGTGGGATGCGCACGTTGGCACACAGCAAGCCCCAGACGGCGAGCGACCATGGTGTGGTCGAGGCGCGGGTGGGCGAGCGCGTCACAGTAGCGGCGATAGAGGCGGTCGGCATCCAGCGGGCCCATGGCCACCGTCATGTGAAAGCGGTAGGCGTCGCCATCAAAGGGCGCCGAGGGATCGGCCACCACGGCGGCCAGCTCAGCGTTGATGCGGTTGTGCAGCGCCCTCAAGAAGGGTGTCTCGACGACCTGCAGCCCCACGATGCCCTGGCCCGCGTACTCGCCATAGTAGAGGCAGTCGAGTGCGATCGAGACCGGCGGCAGCGAGGCGACCAGGCGCTCGCACCAGGCCTCGACGGGCGCCAGCTCGTCGCACACAAAGGGCTGCTTGAGGCTGATGTGCGCAGGCAATGGCAGATGTGGCACGGCCGCACCGTGGGCACGCAGGTCGCGCCGCAGCCGGGCGACGAGCCGCTGCGTCGCCTGGTCGGCCAGCAACGCAACACCAACGTACATGGCGCACCTCGGTGAGACAGGGTGACGCTCCCTATCATAGCCACGCAGAGCTTTGCCGCCAGGGGCTTGCTGAACGGGGGCCAAGGTGGTAGCCTGCAGCAGCGATCGGCACACCCACCAGGAGGCAAACCATGACCGCACTCAACCCCACGTTGCAGACGATGTGGCAGCGTCAGAGCATCCGCCAGTATCGCGACGAAGCGGTGCCCGCCGAGCACCTCAAGCTGATCCTCGAGGCGGCGCGTCGCGCGCCCACCGGCTCCAACCGGCAGAACTGGCGGCTGATCGTGGTCACCGAGTCGGCCCTCAAGAAGCAGGTGGCTGCGCTGTGCATGGACCAGGCCTGGATCGGCGACGCCGGCGCCATCCTCGTGCTGGTCAAGCTGCCCGATCAGGGCGACACCAACGGCGCCATCGTGCTCGACCACGCCATTCTGGCGGCCACCAGCCTGGGATATGGCACCTGCTGGGTTGGCGCCATCAATCGCGCAGAGCTGGGGGCGCTGTTGGGCCTGCCCGAGGGGTACGTGGTGCAGAACGTCACACCGGTGGGCATCGCCGCCGACACGCCGGCCAGGCGGCCACGCAAGGCCCCCGAGGAGCTCTTTATGGCCGAGCGCTGGGGCCAGCCGTTGAGTTACGAGCCCTAGCCTTGGGCTGACGGCTCGACGCCACGGGCGCGGCCCAGCAACAGGGCCAGCCAGGCCGCGCCGATGGCGCTGAGCACCATGCCCACGGCAAAGAGCCAGCGGTAGCCCACCGCCGCCACCACAAACCCGCCGCCAAAGCTCAGGGTCGCAAACGCCGCCCCAAAGGCCATGTTCGAGATGCCCGACACCATGGCGCGCTCATCTTCGGCCACGGCGGCCATCGACCAGCCCTGGTACATCGATAGCCACAGACTGTTGCTGGCCAGCAACAGGCAATAGCTGGCCGCAGCCGGCAGCCAGTGGGCCCACAGCGTCACAGGAGCGAGCGCCAGCACCACCACCCACGAGGCCCACATCACATCGCGACCCGGGCGCCAGCGCCGAGACAGCCGCGGAGCCGCCAACGCCGCCACCATGGCGCCGATCTGCCCCACGCTCACCACCGACCCGATGGCCTCGGCGCGCAACTGCAGAGCCTGGTCCATGTACGCGGTGCCGAACATCTGGTAGGCGGCAATCCCCGTCTGCGCCAGAAAAGCGATCACCAGCAGCGGCAACAGCACCGCCGCCGGCGGCCAGGTCCGCGGTTGACCCGCCGGCCTCGCTGCGGGGCGCTCATCGGGCTTCAATAGCAGCAGTGGCAGCAGAGCGATCGCCAAGAGGCCCACGCTCACCCACAGGCCGGCCGCATAGGCCCCGGGGCCGTCGGGCGCCAGAGACAGCCAGCGGCTCAGCAGCCCGGGCATGACGCCGGCCAGCAGGCTGCCCACAAAAGCGCCCAGCCCGAACAGTGCGTTGAACAGCGCATAGGCCTGCATGCGGCGATCGGGGTGTGTCGCGCGCGTCAAAGCAGGGAGCTGGTTGGTGTTCAAGAACGACCAGGCGCCTGAGGCTATCAGATTCGAGGCAAAGGACAGCACCTGCACCCACGGCCCCGAGACCAACTGGCACAACGGCAGAATGGCATAGCCTGCGACCAGGACCGCCCCACCCAGCAACTGACAGCGCCGCACGCCCAGCCGCGTGCCCAGCACACCCGCCAGCAGCGCAAAGGTCATAAAGGCGAGCGGCCCCATCGACGACCAGATGCCGAACAGCTCGGGGCCATAGCCCACGCGCAGCACATATAACGGGCGCAACAGCGAGCCGACGCCGCGGAACCCGACGCCGTAGAGCAACGAGCTGAGCAGAATTAGCCGGGCATCGCGGTTCAGTTCGAGGCGCAGGCGGCGCAGCGGCATGGCATCCTCCAGACCAAGTCTCTGGATTATACCTTAGCCTGTCGGTGCGCAGGAATCAGGCCGGCCCGGCTATTGCTGGTTTGGCGGCGTCCTACGTCTCCACAGCCATCGCCACAGGGCGCCCACAGCCAAGAGGATCAGGCCGCTCACGATGGTCCGCAGCGGCAGAGTTGTCGCCAGAAGGATGCAGCTAACCAACCCCAGGAGAGGCACCCCGTCGGGATAGAGCTTGTCCTCGCGAGGCATGCGCCATGCTGCCAGGTTGGCCACGCCATAGTAGAACAGGATGGCGAACGAGGCCGCGGCCACGATCGACTCTAGCGTGCCAAAGAGCGCCACGGTGATGGCCACCAGCCCGGTGAGCACGATGGCTCGATCAGGCACACCAAAGCGCGCATCGACGTGGCCCATCGCGGCGGGCAGGTCGCCACGCCGCGCCATGGCATAGAGCATGCGGCTGATGCCGAGGAGCTGGCTCAGCAGCACGCCCAGCATCGCCACCGTGGCGCCCGCAGCCACCGCCTGGCCCACGCCTGGCAGCCTGAACGACGCGGCCGCGCGCTGCAGTGGCGCACTGGTGCCCGCCAGGGCCTCGGCGCCGACGCCGCCAACTGCCACCAGCGACACCAGCACATAGAGCAGCGAGGCGATGCCGAGCGAAATGGCGATGGCTCGCGGGATGGTGCGTCGGGGCGCCTGCACCTCCTCACCCAACGTGGCCAGTCGAGCGTAGCCGGTATAGGCGAAAAAGAGCAGGGCCGCCGACCGCAGCACGCCGCGAGCGCCCTGGGGCGCAAAGGGCCTCAGGTTGGCGACGTCGAACGCCGGCGCCCCGGCGACGATCAGGTAGACGAGCGCGCCCACCGAAACCACCACGATGGCGAGGTTCAGGCGGCCGGCCTTCTTGATGCCGACCAGGTTGACGGCCGTGAGCACGACGATGCTGCTCACAGCGACCAGCCGCCCGGGCAGCCCGGGCCAGAGCGCCGATAGGTAGCCGGCAAAGCCCAGTGCCACGGTGCCGGCCGCCGCCAGCTTGCTGGCCAGAAACATCCAGCCGGCGCCAAAGCCAGCCCATGGGTGCAGCACCTGATAGCCATACTCGTAGGTGCCACCGGCCTGCGGATAGGTGGCCGCCAGTTGCGCCGAGCTCAGCGCGTTGCACGCCGCCACCAGCCCCGCGATGGCCAGGCCCACCACGAACGCCGGGCCCGCTACGCCCGCGGCCACACCCGTGACCACATAGATGCCAGCGCCGATGATGGCCCCCAGGCCCACCGCCACGGCATCCAGCAGGGTTAGCTCGCGCCGCAGCGTGTTGGGCAAGAGGCCCGCCTGGGCGCCTGCACCCGCATCGTTGTGCTCGACCATGCCCTCACCCCCCAGCGCACGGTTGTGTCCAACCGCGATCTCCGAACGGCCCTGCCGACGATGGCCGGCGTCGTCGCGGCAAGAGCTCCTAACAGCAAAAGGCGTGGCTTGTACAGCCACGCCTCGAGCATGCGATATTACGGCCCGGTTGTTGGCGTGTGCCTATTTGAAGCGGTAGACGATGCGCCCCTTGGTCAGGTCATAGGGCGAGAGTTCGACGCGTACGCGATCCCCTTTGAGGATGCGGATATAGTACTTGCGCATCTTGCCCGAGATATAGGCCAGCACCTCGTGTCCATTGTCCAGCTCCACACGGAACTGGGTGTTGGGCAACGGCTCGGTGACCGTCCCTTCTACCGCGATCTTTTCCTTCGAGTCCTTGAGCATCCGGTGATATAGCTCCCTCTTGTGCCGCAGCCCGGTCTTTCCGCCGAGCCACCAGTACATATTATACCTCGTAACGACGTTTGAGTCAACGGCATCGAGGCGGATGTCTTTAGAAACGAGCCAGGATCACGTCGACCATATGCCGTGAGGTGAGCATGCCCAGCGTGGCGGCGCTGCGTGTCTGCCGGCAGCATGGACGCAGCATGGCATGTGAGAACGGCGCCCTCTGGCGCACTGCTCGGGTGGCAACCACCGCTTGCCGGCCGACCGGCCTGGCACCATCAGCACAGGTCGCTACCATCATCGCGGGCGCCACCGCTGGAGATGGCGCCCGCACGAGATCCCTGGCCGAGACGCTAGGCGTCTGGTGGTGCGGGCACCACCAGCAGGTTGTCGCCCGCCAATCCTTGATAGGCTCCGGCCGCTTTGAGCGACGGCACTTCGGGGTGCGCCAGCAGCCACTTGTTGACGGCAAAGAGCAGCCGATTCTCGCCCACCGGGGGCACCTCAAAGCTCAACGGCTCATTGGTGAACTTGGGCAGATACACCAGCGTGGCAAAGCTGCCCCCTTGCGCACAGTGGATCGGCGCATAGTGCAGATTCCAAGGCGATAACTCGACCACGGCGCCCGCCGGCGCAAAAAAGGCCGCCACCTGCGCGGTGTCATAGCTGATCTGGCCGAGCCGCTCATCGTCGCCCCAGCAGATGTCCTGCACATGGCCCACCAGCAGCAGCACATCGGTGAGGCACACATTCACCTCGCTGCCGCGGTGATACTCGAGCGCGTTCAGGACCAGATTCTGCCCATAGCACCAGCCCACCTGTGTGGGCATGCCGCCAAAGACCTCCTGGATGATGGCGCGGTTGAACAGGCTCGCCGCTTCGAGCGCCTCTACCGATGGCTCGTAGGCCACGCCGTCGACAGCCGGCAGCATCTGGCTGGCCCGCGAGATCATCTCGCTCGGATCATACGCTGTCAACAGGCGGCCATAGCGCCGAAAGGCAGGGTCGCCCACCGGCAGGATGTCGAGGCCGGGGTTGGCAGCGCGCAAGCGATGAAACAGCTCGGTCATTGCAGCTCCTCCCTAGCGTTGCTCCAAACGCATCACAGGCGTCAGGGTGATCTCTTCGCCGGGGTGCATGTGCCGGCGGATGATGCCCGCGCCGATCCAGGTGGCGGGCTGCTCGTCACGGCTGCTGATCATGGCCACGGCGCTGTCGTTGAAGGGCAGCGCCATGCGCAGCTCGGTTTCGTCGGTGGCCAACACGCGCACCCAGCGCGTCACGCCATCCACCCGCTCAGCCGAGACGATCAGGCCGCCCTCGGCGCGAAAGCGCAGCAGGCGCACCAGGCGCCAGTCGCCGGGCACCGCGGGAAAGACGCGCAACACGCCACGGCTGGTGTGCAGCATCATTTCTTGCAGCGCCGCGGTGAGGCCCAGGCCACCGTCGAGCTGCATCGTGACCGCGTCGGGCCCCATGGCGGTCAGCCCCTCGAGCCGCGGAAAGATCAGCGGTCCACCGTTGGGTGTGGTGAACGCGCGTCGAAAGGCCTCGAGGTTCAGGGCGGCCCCGTTGCCCATGCCCAGACGCGCCATGAGCAGCGCCGCCCAGGGGAACGACCAGCCACACCACTCGCCCTTGCCGGCCCTCGTCAGCCGGTCGAGGGAACGCGCCACGAGCTGCAGCAACTCACGGCTGCGGCGCAGGTCGAACAGGTCGAGCGGGTAGAGGCCGATGAGGTGTGAAAAGTGCCGGTGCGAGGTGACGGGCGTGAGCCCCTCCCACACAGCGATCTCTGCTTGCTCCGGGTCGGCGGGCTCGCCTGCCCAGTCGCCCGCTTGCGGCCCGCCACCCCCCACAGCGAACATGGGCAGGCGGTTGCGCAGGCTCTGGCAGCGCGCCACGATGGGGTCGTCGAGCCCCAGCTCATGCGCCGCATCGGGCACGGCCCTCGCGAGAGCGTGGATCAGGGCGAGCTGGTAGCTCGCATTGCGGCCCCAGGCATCGGGCGCGCGTCCGCCCCACTCGGCCGATACGCCCAGGGGCAGCGACAGGCGTCCGTCCGCCTGCTCGACGAGCATTTCCTCATACACCCGTAGCGCTCCCCGCATAAAGGGATAGGCGAGGTCGCGCAGAAACTCGCGGTCGAGGGTGAACCGATAGTAGCGCCACATCAGATGGCCCAGCCAGGCGGTGCAGCCGTGGTCCACGTGCCCCGTCCAGAACCCGCCCATGGCCACGCCACGGTCATCCACGGCGTGCGGCAGGCTGTAGCCGTCGTCGATGCCCACCAGGCGCCGGGCATTATCGGCGAGCCGCGGCAGCCAGCCGCGCACCATCGCCCACAACGGCTCGAGGCTGCTGGGCCAGTTGCCCGCCAGTGCCGGCCAGTGGCACATCTGCACGTTGATGTTGAAATGATAGTCGCCCTGCCAGGGCGCCAGACGGTCGTCCTCGATCCACGGGCCCTGCAAGCCCATGGCAGGCCCGCCCGCCATGCTCGCACAGGCCAGGCGATACATGCCCACATCGTACAGCGACTGGTAGGTGGGATCGTCGAGCTGCAGACGCGCACAGTGGGCCCAGAAGTAGCGCCACCAGGCGGCCTCATCATCGGCCAACTGGTCAAAGCCGCAATCTCGCGCTGCCGAAACAGCCCTGGTGGCGCGCTCCCAGGCCAGGTCTGCTGTAGAGCCAGGCTCGGCGGCGATGTAGATGGTGACGTGTCCCTCGCCATCGTCGCTTACCAGATAGGCCACCGCCATGGCCGGGTCATGTGGCAACGCCTGCACCCAGCCGGTGACATGGTCACCGCTACGCAGCTCGGGGCGGCCGAGGCCGTGGCCGTCCAGGTAGGTCTGCACTTCGCCGGGCGCTGCACCAGCGGGGCGCAGCTTGGGATTGACCTGCTGAAAGCAGCAGCCGTGCATGCGCAGCGCCAGCAGTGCACCCTTGCGAGGCACCACCGCTTCTACGTTGACCCGTGACGGCCCCTGTACAATGACCCCTGCGCAGCCGGCGGCCAGGTCCAGGCTGCCGTCGCCCAGCGTCAGCAGCTCGGGAAAGACCAGCTCGATCCGCCCCATGGGCAGGCGGGTGGGTCGCTCTGGCGTCTGCCCGGCCTCGTCGCGCCCCTCAAACACCCTGATGAGCTCGCGCTCGTTGCCCGCCGACGCCCAGGCCAGCAGGTTATCCCAGGTGGCTTCGGGGCCAGGATCAAAGCCGGTCTCGTGATGCCAGTAGTCTGCACGGTTGATGGTTAGCCGCAGCGTGTTGCCACTGCCCCAGAGCAGGGCTCCAAAGAGACCATTCCCCAGCGGCAAACCGTCATGGGCCGTCGCCACAGGAAAGCGCCATTCGACCGGCGCTGGCGAACGAAAGACGTCCATCGTGGCCACCCCTTTCACAGACCGCGCCAATCCTAGCCCAAAACCCACCCACTGTCACGGGCGCTCTACTACGACTAGCTCACATGGCGCCGCACGAACTGCAGGGTCAGCGCCACGGTGACCAACGACACCGCCAGCGCTGCCAGCGTGCTCGCCACCAACCCCATCTGCGCCGACCAGAACCGAAACGCCGCCACATACACGACGACGTTGATCAGGGCGCTGACCAGCATCGAGGTGGTCATGCCGCGGGCAAAGGGGGCGCCCGCCTGTCGCGAGGCAATGAGCAGCGTGGAGGTGAAAACCGCCGGAAATGCGCCCATGGCCGCCCCCACCACAGGCCCTCCGACGCGTGCCATTCCCACCGTCAGTGCAATGATACTACCTGCCAGCAAACCGCGCCACAGGATCGAGCCCCAGGTGTAGCGCACCTGGTACCCTGCCGCAGCCCGCACGGCCAGCCCGTGCTCCAGAACCAGATAGCCGCCTACCAGGGCCACCGCCACCACGATCAGGTTGAGGCCAAAGGGCGTGCGGGGCAGCAGCAGCACCGCGCCCTGCCCCAGCGCCCACGCGCCCACCGCCCCGCCCAGCGCTGCTGCGGCGCCGTAGCGCGCCAGCGCGGCATAGGCGATCAGGTAGAGGGCGTTGACGCTGAACGCCAGGGGAAAGGCCGTCGTCGTCTCACGGGCCGTGGCGAGCCCGTCGCTCCAGCCGATGAACAGCAACGCCACCACGATGGTCGACGGCACGCCGCCCAGGAACCCGCCGATGCGGCTGCCAAAACGCTCTGCCACCACGGTCGTCAGGGTGATCCAGAGCCCGCCCACGAGAAAGCTCAGTCCGAGCTTGTACCAGAAGGGATCCAAGGCGCTCCTTTGCTCAGTTGGTGCGGCCCTGCTCAGAGGTGCGACCGCCGCGCTGGGCCTAGAGGACGCGCGCCACCCGCTCAGAGCGATCGATCTCGCCGATGCGGCCAGGCTCCTGGGGGGCCAGCGCACGGTAGGTGATCATCATCTGTCAGGTGGCCGCCACGCTGAGATGCTCGATCAGGATGCGGATGCCAATAGAGATCAGCACCACGCCGCCTACGGCGGGGGTCCACTCGCGCAACCAGTCGCCGGCCCGGCGCCCGAGGTAGACGCCTGCCACCGACAGCACCAAACACACCACCCCGATGACGGCTGCGGGCACCGCGATACCGACGCCCAAAAAGGCGAGAGAGATGCCCACCGCGAGCGCGTCGATGCTGGTGGCCAGGCCCAGCAGTGCGAGCACGCGCCAGCTATCGAGCGACAGGAACTCGCACTTGCCGTCGCCGCGTAACGCCTCCCACAACATCTTGCCGCCGATCACAGCCAGCAGCCCAAAGGCGATCCAGTGGTCGACGTTCTCCACATAGCCCGCCAGCAGCGAGGCCCCTACCCAGCCGATGGCCGGCATCAGCGCCTGAAAGCCGCCCATGGTGAACCCTACGCGCAGGGCCTGCCTGACGTCGACCCGCCCGTTCAGCGCCCCTGAGCAGACCGAAACCGAGAACGAGTCCATCGCCAGCCCGAGGGCGATGAGCAAAGTGGTTGCCAGTGTCATGATCGCATCGATGCTTTTACTTGAGCCCTTTCAGCAGTATCTTGAGGGCGGCACGCAGGCCATGCCCGCCGTCGGCTCGTCGAGGCCGGTGATCACGTGGGGCCGGCGCCAGCGCGCCAGATCGAGCGCGTTGCGCCGTTGCTCCTCGTTGGGGCCCCGAGGTTCCAGACGATAGACGGCATGGCGCAGCAGCGCAAGCCAAAGCCACGCTGCCCTGCACTCTGCCCACCACCAGGCCAACGCCCGCCGTGTCGCGCCTCAGGGCGATGGCAGGAGCCACGGTCTGGCGCAAGGGCGCATCCGCTCTCCGTGACAAACACCGTCGAGGATTATATCATGGGCACACTCGACTCTCGCAAACGACGCAGGGGGCCTGCAGGAGCTGCTATGGCCGTGTACACGTTGCGCATCGACCCAACGCCACGCTTTCCGCTTTCGCCGTACCTCTATATGCAGTTCATGGAGCCGCTGGGCGCCACCGACAGCTCTGTAGAGGCCGCCTGGGACCTGGCTCACGGCGATTGGCGCGCAGACATGCTGACCGCCACGCGCGCGCTGGCCCCCACGATGCTCCGTTGGGGTGGCTGCCTGGCCTCGTACTACCGCTGGCGCGAGGGCGTCGGGCCCATCAGCCAGCGGGCGCCCTATCACAACCTGCTCTGGGGCGGCATCGAGAGCCACCGCGTGGGCACCCACGAGTTCCTCACGCTCTGCCGCGAGGTGGGCGCAGCGCCCCTCTACTGCGTCAACCTCGAAGGCGACGGCCGTAGCCACTGGCGGGTCGATCCCGACGGGCGCCTGCGGGCGGGCAGCCCCGAGGAGGCCGCCGCCTGGGTGGCCTATTGCAACGACCCCGACGATGCCCTGCGGCGCAGCCATGGCGTCGGTGCGCCCTACAACGTGCGTTACTGGCAGCTCGGCAACGAGACCTCGTATGGCCGCGATGGCTGGGATGCTGACACGGCCGCCAAGCGCACGCTCGCCTTTGCGCGAGCCATGCGCGCCGTCGATGCAGGCATCGCGCTCATCGGCTGGGGCGACCGCCAGCACGACGGCGCGTTCTGGTCGCGCACCATGCTCGATCTGGCCGGCCAAGAGCTGGACATGCTGGCCTTTCACCATATGTTCGACCTACCCGCCGACGGCTGGGCATGGCCGCGCTGGCGGCGCGATCCCGGCCGCGCCTATGAGCTGCTGATGGGGGCGAGCGCCCTGCATGATGCGCGCATCCAGCAGATGCGCGCCAGCCTGGGCGGCGCCGACATCCCTCTGGCGCTGACCGAGTGTCACCTGGCGCTGCCGGGGCGCAACCGCAACGATGTGCTATCCACCTGGGCCGCCGGCGTGGCCAACGCCCGGCTGCTCAACGTGCACGAGCGCCACGGCGACGCCCTGGCCATCGCCACCGCAGCCGACTTTTGCGGCAACCGCTGGCTCGTCAACGCCCTGATGCTGCCGACGCCGCCCTATGCGGGCCGCGCCTACCTGATGCCGGTGGGCAGCGTGATGGCCCTCTATCGCCACCACGTGGGCTCACAGGCCGTGGCCGTCGAGGCGGCGGGCGGCCTCGATGTCACCGCCAGCCGCACCGGCAACCGTCTGTTCGTGCATCTGGTCAATCCCAGCGCCAACACGGCCGTCGAGATCGACGTGCAGGCTGCGGAACACTCGGTGTCCGACCTGACCGCATGGCAGATCGCCGCGCCACCCTTTGACGAGGTGGACGAGTACCAGCCCGACCAGTTCGCGCCGGTCGAAAGGGCCTGGCCGGCGGGCGAGCCATTGCGCGTGCCGCCGTGCGCCGTGCTGGCCATCGAGGGCCGGTTGCGCGATGGCATGGCGACCTGAGCTGCCGGCGGCCGGGGAACCTAGCGCGCGGTAGCGGCGTCATTGTCGTAGCTTTTACTGGGAGGCGTCATGCGGCTGACGCGGCGGCCCGACCCGCACGTGCGACGCTGGCAGCTGGCCTGGCTGACCTTTGCCGGGCTGCTCGCGGGCATCTTTGCACTGGCCTATGTCGGCAGGATACCGAGGATCATCGCTCTGCTGCCCCACTATGACGTCTGGGGACACCTCGTCCTTTACGGCCTGCTGGCCTATCTCACCCACCGTGGGCTGCAGCGTGCAGGCCTACAGCGCGGCGCACTGACGCTGCCCCTGGCGCTGCCCTCGGTGTTCACGTTGGCGGCCGTCGAGGAGCTGCTGCAAGGGCTTGCCCCGCTGCGCAGCGCCTCGTGGCGCGACCTGGCCGCCGACCTGGCCGGCATGCTCATCGCACTTGGCGTCGACGTGCTCTGGTTGCGTTGGCATCAGGAGCAGGCGGCGACTATGCTCGGCGCCATCGATCCGCTAGAGAGGGCTGACCCATGAACGGCGTCGGGCTCTGGGCGCGCGCAGTTGCCACGCCCTTTGGCGAGCTGGTGATCGTCTGGCGACAGGAGCGGCTGCACGAGGGGCACTATCGCGCTCTGCTGCGACGCATCTACCTGCCGTGCGATGGCGCCTCGCCGTTGCCACAGGCCAGGGCCGACTATGCGGGCCTGCGGCTGGGCGAACATCCGGTCATCGCTTCGCTCGCCGCTATCCTGAACCGCTACCTGCACGGCGAGCTGGTGGCGCTCAATCTCGCCCTGGCCGACCTGGCCCAGTGCCCCGAGTTTCAGCAGCGGGTGCTGCTGGCCGAGCATGCCGTGCCGCGCGGGTGCGTCACCACCTACGGGCGCCTGGCGGCCCACCTCGGCGCCCCCAGGGCGGCACGCGCCGTTGGTGCGGCCTTGGCGCGCAACCCCTATCCGCTGCTGATCCCCTGCCACCGCGCGCTGCGCAGCGACCTGTCGTTGGGCGGCTATCAGGGCGGGCTGGCGATGAAAGGCGCGCTGCTCGAGCTGGAGGGCCACACGTTCCACGGCGGCCGTGTGCAGGCCCCGGCAGCCAGCGTGTGGTACTGAGCATGTCGTCGGCGCCTGCGCGGCAAGCCTGCCCCGGTCGCGTCTCACGATGAAGCGCCTCGTGCGTTGGTCAGCGCTGCGGCGTCGGCTGGCCGCAGCCATCGGGCTGCTCACCGGGTTGTACGCCTGCGGGCTGATTGCGTTTGTGGGTTGGCAACTCTGGCTGCCCCGCGAGTTCGCGCCGTTGGCGCTGGCGGCAGCCTTTCTGCCCTTTATGTTCGCGCCGCTGCTGCTGACGCTGCCGTTGGCCTGGGCGGCCCGGGCCCGCGTGAGCCTGGCGCTGCATGGCGTGGCGCTGGGCCTCTTTGTGGCGCTGTATGGCCCCCATTTAGTGCCGCCGTCACTGCGTGTGCGTCCACCGCAGGCGCACGAGCAGGCGGTGCCCGTGCTGACGCACAACCTGCACTACCTGGCGCATGACCCCGACGAGCTGGCCGCTGCCTTGCTGGCCCAGCCGGCCGATCTGCTGGCGGTGCAAGAGCTGGCGCCCAGCGTCGAGGCGCATCTGGCCGCGGCCTTGAGCGAGCGCTATCCGCACCAGGTGAGCGACGGTTGGCATTCCGACGTGGCGCTCTATGCCCGTTACCCCATCATCGACCACGAATGGCGCACGCTGGCCCACAAACCCGGCGGCGTTCTGCTGACCACGGTGGCGATGCCCGGTGGAGCCTGGCGCGTCATCGTGGTGCACCCCTATTCGCCGCGTACGGTGCGCTTCCTGGGGATGTCGTTGCCCCTGGGGGTATCGTATCGCGACCTGGAGCACGACCTGGCCGCGCTGCTAGACGAGCAGTTGGCCGCTGGGCTGCCGGTGGTGCTGCTGGGCGACCTCAACGCCAGCGAACAGTCATTGGCCTATCGCGCGGCACAGGCCAGGCTGCGAGATGCCCACGCCCGCGCCGGTTGGGGCCTGGGGTTTACCTTCCCCCGGGGAGGCTCGCTGCGGGGACAATCGATCCCCTGCGCCATCGTGCGCATCGACTATGTGCTCTACTCGGCCCCTCTGCGCGCCACGCGAGCTCGGGTGCTCTGCGGCGACGTATCGGACCATTGCGCGCTGCTAGCGGAATTGGCCGCACCGCGCTAGACTGGCCTCGTTCGCAAGCGCCACATCCGCTCTGCCGTCACCCTGGAATCGCCCATCCCAGTCGGCCTGCACTGAAGGAGCCCTGACTTGTACTATCAGCGCGGTTGGCAAGACACCCTGATCGTGATCGACCTGCAGCCCGGCGACACGCTGTTCTACAGCACCCGCTCGAGCGGCGTGCACGAGATCGATCTGCTGGGCGAGCCGACCGCCCGGGCGCCACTGCGCGTCGATGGCCACCTGCTGGCCATCGAGATGGGGCGTGAGACGCCGCTGGCCGTCGACGGCATGCAGCTCTGGCTCGATCGGGCGGTGGGCAGCGGCCTGCGCTTGGGGCTCTTTGAGGTGGACGGGCGCATCTGCCCCCCGCAGGCGCTCTGGCCGCGAGCCGCGGCGGCGCCCCCCATCCCCATCAGCGATATCCACGAGACGCCCGACGGTTGGGAAGGCCTCGAGGCCTGGCCAGATGGGTCGTTGTGGCGCCTCAAGGCCAGCGGCAGCGACCTGTCATGGTACGTGTACCAGGCCGAGAGCGAGTACGCGCTCAACCCGGCGCTGCTGCGTTGGCAAGCCGGGCGTGACGCGCGCCGACGCGAAGGGCTGCCCGTCGCCGAGATGCCGCCCTTTACGCCGCAACGCGTCGGCGAGCCGATGGCGCTCGTCTACCGCGGGGACGAGCCAGACGTGCTGTGGGCCTGCGACGGCCACGTCGAGCGCTCGCCCTATGCCGAGATCGCCTTTGGCGAGCCGGGCGCCTATGCCGTCCAGCTCACCGTGGCGCGTGGCGATGTCAGCGACACCGCCGTGCAGTGGGTGGTGGTGCATCCAGCGCGCTAGAGGGCCATGGGCAGGGGCTCAGCCGCTGTACACCGACTCTTCTGGCGCGTCGGTGGGGCTCTCGAACACGAGGTGATAGCCGTCGGGGTCGCGCAGCTCGACCACCCACATGCCGTTGCCCACAAAGGGCCGGCGAGGAGCGAGGCCCCGTGCTGTGAGCTCGCGATACAGTGCCAGCGCATCACGGCAGATGAAGCAGATCGAGACGCCGCGCCCCAACGGATCGTCGGTGCGGTTGGCGTCGGGGCCATCGGCCCAGAACTCTTGCAGCATCAGCGCCACGCCGTCGCGCTCCAGCCAGCACCAACGCGGCTTGCCGTCAGGAGCCCATTGTCTGGTCAGGGCGAACCCCAGGCCATCGCAGAAAAAGCGCGACGAGGCGGCCACGTCGGCCACCCAAAGAAAGGGCACCGCCTGCACGAGGTTGGGGATCACGTTCATCCTGCTCCCTCCACCGCTCGACCTGGCAACAGCGCCTAGTCGCGCGCGCTATGCACGCAAAGGCGACTCGGTCACGCCCGCATCTGAAGGCCTCGCCCCCACCACCAGCGGGCTGGCGTCTGCGCTGCTCATTCGACCAGCAGTCCCGTAGCCTCTTCGGCCATGGCGCGGATGTTCTCCAGCGGCACGTTGGGCAAGATGGCCTCGTGGCTGGGGCTGATGATCAGGTTAGGGCCCAGCAAGTCGCGCACGCGGCGCACTTCGGCGCGCACCTCGTCGGGCGTGCCATGGTCGAGCAGTTGCTGTGTGTCGATGCCCCCCAGAAAGGCGATCCGCCCCTTGAACTCGCGCGCCAACGTGTCGGCGTCCATGCGCTCGGCCAGGGCCTGCAGGGGGTGCAGGCAATCCACTCCGGCGTCGATGAGCCGATCGATGACCTGATAGATCGAGCCGCAAGAGTGCAGGATGACCTGATAGCCCCAGCGGTGGCCCTGTTCCGTGAACCGCCTGAACCAGGGCATCACAAACTCGTCGAACTGACGAGGCCCGCAGATCAGCCCGCGCTGCGTGCCAAAGTCGTTGCCAAAGAAAAAGCCATCCACCAGGTCGCCGGCCTCAGCAAAAAAGCGCTCGTTGGCCTCGTAAAAGAAGGAGCAGACCCGGTCGGTGACGGCATGCACCACGGCCTTGTTCAGGTACATGTTCATCATATACGTGTCCATGCCGAACAGGTCCATCACGATGTGGTAAAAGGGCGTCCAGTAGCCGCTGGCGCGGTAGACGTCGCCCAGGCTGCGCAGCCGCTCCAGGGTGGGCTCAAAGTTGAGATAATCGAGGCTGGGCCAGTCGAACGCGTCCACGTCGGCCATGGTCTCGGCGTGGGCAAGCGGCCCCGCTGCGCCGTGTGACGCCTTCTCGGTATGCCACATCGTGCGCCCTTCGGGGTGAGCATAGTCGGCGTCGGGGTTGATCCAGCGATAGTCATCATGCAGCTTTTGGCGCAGGCTCTCGTCGTCGTCCACGCCAAAGTGCGCCAGCAGCAGCGGCCAGGTGTCGGGATAGGGGTTGCCCATCCAAAAGCCGCAGCGATCAGGCACGCCGCCAGCGATGATGGTGCGAATCCGTTCACGGCTGTTCATGGGCGCCTCGCGTGGTGGGTTTGGCCTGATGTTAGCCCGCTGACGGCCTCTGTCAACCATCTGTGCGGGCGATGCCTGGGCGCCTCCGTAAAGCATTCTTGAGTGGAGATTGACACAATAGGGCATAACGGGTATACTTGGCTTACAGCCCTCAAGGCTGTGAGTGCTCTGCACTCTGCGCTCCCGGGGTCAGCCTCAGCGTCTCAAGCTGGCGCCTGGCATGGCTCCTGAAGCGCAACACGCCACACGGTAGTCCCCCGCCTCTGCGGGGGATTGCCGTCTCGGCAGAAGAGGAGGATCGTGATGCCTCTCCATGCCACAACCGCCACAGTGCGCGCGCCCGAACTCCCGCCCGGCCTCGCCTGGATCAACACCGCTCGGCCCCTGACGCTCGCTGAACTGCGCGGACGACTGGTGCTGCTCGATTTCTGGACCTATGGTTGCATCAACTGCCTGCACGTCATCCCCGACCTGCAACGCCTCGAGCACGAGTTCGGCGACGCCCTGCTGGTGATCGGCGTGCACTCGAGCAAGTTCGCCAACGAGGCCCACGTCGAGAATCTGCGTCGTGTGGTGCAGCGCTATGGCATCACCCATCCAGTGGTGGCCGATCCTGAGTATGCCGTCTGGCAGGCGTATGCCGTGCGGGCCTGGCCCACCACCGTGCTGATCGACCCGACCGGGCGCATCATCGCCCAACGCTCGGGCGAGGGCGTGTATGAGGCACTGCATGAGCTCCTTGCCGAAACCATCGTTGCGCACGAGCAGCGCGGCACCTTGGTGCGCGGCCCGCTGTCGCTGGCGCCCGAGGCACCCCCCGAGACGGCGCTGCGCTTTCCCGGCAAGGTGCTTGCCGACGCCAGTCGCGATCGCCTCTTTATCGCCGACAGCGGCCACCACCGTGTGGTGATGGCCACCCTGGCCGGTCGGGTGCTGGCGGTCATCGGCAGCGGCGAGGTCGGACTGCGCGACGGCGCCTGGAGCCAGGCGGCGCTGCACCAGCCCCAGGGCATGGCGCTCGATGGCGATCGCCTGTACATCGCCGACACCGGCAACCACGCTGTGCGCATGGCCGACCTGACGGCGCAGACACTGTCCACCATAGCGGGCGATGGCAGCCTGGCTTACGGGCAGGCCGCCGGGCCAGCCGCCGAGGCGCGGCTCAACTCGCCGTGGGACCTGGCGCGCGTGGGCCGTATGCTCTTTATCGCTATGGCAGGCGCACACCAGCTCTGGGCGCTCAACCTGGATACGCGCCAGATCGGCCCCTTTGCAGGCTCGGGGCGCGAGGGCCTGCACGACGGCCCGCGGCCGAGCGCCTTGCTGGCGCAGCCCTCGGGGCTGGCCACCGACGGCGAGCGGCTCTATGTGGCCGACAGCGAGGCCAGCGCCATCCGCGCGGTGGGCTGGGAGCCCGACGACCGCGTGCACACCATCATCGGCCAGGGGCTGTTCGTCTTTGGAGATGCCGACGGCGGCTGGAGCGACGCTCGCCTGCAACACCCGCTGGGCGTGGCCTACTATCGAGGGCAGCTCTATGTTGCCGACACCTACAACCACAAGCTAAAGGCGATCGACGTGGTGGCAGGCACGGTGCGCACTCTGCTGGGTGACGGCGAGCCGGGCTGGGTCGACGGGCCCAGAGCGCGGTTCTACGAGCCTGCGGGCCTTTCGGGGGCCGATGGGCGGCTGTATGTTGCCGACACCAACAATCACGTCGTGCGCCTGGTCGACCTGGCCGAGCATACCGCCTCGACGCTGGCGCTGGCCGATCTCGATGGGCTGTTGGCGCAGGGCGTGCCCGGCGTTGCGCTGCCCATACTGCAGACGCCGCCGCAGGAGGTGCGGCCGGGTTCGGGACGCATACGGCTGCGGGTGGGCCTGCCCGCGGGCCACAAAGTGAACGCTCAGGCCGCGTCGCGGCTGGTGTGGCAGCCAGAGGCCACTGGCCCGGTGCACATCGCCGAGGGCGAGCGGGACATCTCACTGCAGGGCAAGGCTTTTCCAGTCGATACGCCCGCACAGTTCATGGCCGGCAGCGGCACGCTGCGCGGCGAGCTAACGGTCTACTACTGCGAGGATGAGGCCGCCGTGTGTCTGATCCACCGAGTGGCCCTGGCCGTGCCATTGACGGTGCGCGCTGATAGCGAGCACGCCGACATCTCGGTGCCGGTGACGGTGCCACGCCCCAGCCTCTAGATGCGGCGCAGCCCGCCCCGCGGGCATCCGCACAGGGGGCACACGTCGTGTTCGGCCGAGACGATCTGGTTGCAGCCCGGGCACAGCCAGTTGAGGCGCGGCGATTCGTCGGCCATGTTCAGGCGCTCATAGACGAACAGCCCCAGGCCGGCCAACGCGCCCAGCGCGGCCAGAGCCTGCACGCCGCGCAGCGCCAGCAACGGGCGGGCGGTCGCGTGAGCCAGGCGATACTCGCGCGGATAGCTGGCGATGCGCCAGGTGGCCAGGCCGCCAAGGGCGACCATGACCAGCAGCAGTAGCAGGTACATCCGCCACCGCGCCATGGACACCTCCTCGTGTCTGCACTCGCCTGAACAAAGTATAGCGCCCCGCCTACCGCCGGGCAACGTTGGCGCACGGCCCTCGCTCGGCCTACAATGGCGGCCGTGAGTGGAGGAGCCGTGGACATGCGCCACCGAGGCGTTGGAGCGGGCTATCGCCTGGCGGGGCTGGGCATGCTGTTGGCCGGCGTGGGCCTGGCGGCGCTGGCGCTGCTCGAGGTGCGTTGCTTTGCTCTGTTTGCGCCGGGCGGCCGCTTTCACTACCAGGGTTTTGGCTATGGCGCGCTCATGTTCGCCAACATCACCCTGCAGATCGTGGCCTATGGGCTGCTGGCAACCTTGCTCGTGCCGCTGGGTTATGGGCACCTGCGGCTGCGGCCCTGGTCGCGGACGCTGATGTCGGCGGCGCTGCTGGCCTGGCTCGCGCTCGGCCTGCCACTGGCCGTGATGGCGCTGGCTCTGCTCTACGCGCAAAAGAACGTCTCCCTCGCCACGGGTCTGGCCGCTGCAGCCCTGGCCGTGTTGACCTACCCGGCAGCACCGCTGATGCTCTTGCGGCTGTACCGTTCGCGGGTGCTGGCAAGGCTGCTCGATGTCGCTGGCCAGGCCACCGACTGGTCTCACAGCGCGCGGGGGCTGGCGGCCGCACTGCTCCTGATCATCGGGTGCGCCTGCTGGGCCGTGCCAGCCCTCTTTCGCGGCCTTGCGCCCCTGCTGACAAGCTGGCTGACGGGTCCTGTCGCGCTGGCGTTGGATATCGCCTGTGGCGTGGGCAACTGCGGCCTGGCCTGGGCCTGGCTGGCCGGCCGACGCTGGGCGCGGTTCGCGTCGTGGGCCTGGGTGGGCGGTTGGGGCCTGCTGTGGGCTTTCACGCTGGCGCACACGCCATGGGGCGAGTTCGTCGGGTTGCTGCGCCTGCCCGCGCTCGAGGCAGTGATCATGACCGGGCTGCCCCTGCATGGCGCCCATCTGGCCGTGCTCGTCGCCCTGCCCACAGTCCTGACGATGGCGCTCATATGGCGCCGTCGCCCTGCCGTCGGCTCAGCCTAGCTGCTCGTGGCTCCTCTGGCGCCAGTCGCAAAAGGCCTGCGCCAGGTTGGCCGTGCAGCCGCCGTGGGCAGTGCAGAGCAGCTCGACCCCCTCGATGGCCGCCAGCCTGCGGATGGAGGCCAGATGCGCCTCCATGTCCATGATGAACACCTTGAGCACCCGACAGGCCCGGCCATTCTTGAGGTTCAGGGCATCGCCCACAAAGAGCATCGTGCCATCGATCAGGTAGGCCAGCGAGCCGGGCGTGTGGCCCGGCGCAGCGATGACGCGCACCTCGCGGCCGGCGATGGCGAGGGTTTCGCCGTCATCCAGCAGATGGAGCGGTCGTGGAATGGGGGCGTTGTGGTGGCCCGGCGTGCGTGCCAGCCTGCCATCGAGCAGCGGCAGTTCAGCGCGGCCCAGGTGCACACGCGCCCGAGGAAAGGCCGCCAGACCGCCTACGTGGTCGGGATCGCAGTGAGTGAGCAGCACATCGCTGACACGCTCGCCGTCGATGCCCAGCCGCGCGAGCTGGCGCCGCAGCAGGTGCGGCTGCTGGCCGGCATCGATGGCGAGATAGCCCGTTTCGGTCGCGACGATGAACAGGCTGGCCGTCAGGTTGTGGATGCCCCACACGCCGGACTCCACGCAACCGGTGCGCAGCGGCGCCGCAAAGGGCAGGCGACCCCGCGATAGTCGCGGTATCAGGCAGGGCGTGCGGGCGGCATAGCGCGCCCAGGCGGCGCCGTACCGCCGCGCCAGCAGCCGCTCCTCGCGGCGCACCAGCAGGCGCGCCATCGCCAGGGCGAGCAGGGGCACCAACAGCATCACCCACGACCGCCACAAGAGGCACAGGCCGGTCAGGGTAAAGCAGATCGCATTGCCATACATGGGGTGGCGGCACAGGCGATAGACGCCCTCAGTCAGTAGAATGCCCTGAGGCTGGCAGGCCGCCAGCAGTCGCGCCGTCGCCAGCCAGAGCGGCAGGCTAACACCGATCAGGGCCCCGCCCAGGGCATAGAGAGGGGCCGCCGGCACCATGCCGATCAGCGAGCGCGGCCAGAGAGCGACGTGCAGAGCGTGCCCAAGCAACCCGGCCAGGGCCGTGAGCAGGAACAGCGTCGGGCCGACGCCACGTTCGGGCAGCGATCTGGGCATGGACAGTTCCATGAGGTCAGCCGGAATATCGCCAGCGGGCCGCGCAGACGTGCACGGCCCGCTGGCTCTGCGATCTACTCGCTCTCGGTCGAGGCCGTCTGGTCGTCTGCCTTTGCCGCGGGCCTGGCATCGCTCGCTGCGGCTGCAGGCTCTTCGCGCACCTTGCCCAGATAGTCGGGCAGCTCCAGCCCGGCCAGACGGGCCACATCATGCATAGGCGGCAAGGCCCCGATGACGCGCTTGCCCAGGTTCGACAGGCCACCATCGCCGCTGCCGCTGTCCCACACGATGACCTTGTCGAGCGGCAGGTTCTTGATAGCCTCGGCCTGCACCCTGGCCACATCCACCAGGCGCTCGACCACCAGGAACGAGGCGGCCTGAGCGGCGCCCTCGCTGGCCTGGACCAGCTCGCGATAGCCCAGCGCCTTGGCTTCGAGCACGGCTTGGGCGCCCTCGGCCTCGGCCAGCAGCCGCAGCTTGATGGCCTCAGCCTGGCCTTGCGCCACGCGGATCTGCCGCTCGCGCTCGGCATCGGCGCTCACCAGAATGCTGCTGCGCTCGGCCTCGGCGGGCACCACCACCTCAGCGCGCAGCCGGGCCTCTTCGCGAGTGGCCCGGGCCTGTTCAGCAGCGCGCTGGGCGTTCTGCTCGGCCACACGAATGGCGCCGTCAGCCACACGGCCGGCCTCTTCGCCACGCCGGCGCGCCTCCTGCTCGGCCACGTGCTGGTCGGCCAGATAGGCGGCCCGTTTGGAAAGGTTGACGGTCTCAACCTGCACCGCCTCGGCGTCATACTCGGCTGTGCGGCTACGTCGATCGCGCTCGGCTACCTTTTCGCCGATCACGGCCTCGGCCTCAGCGGCTGCCACTGCACGGCGGCGGTCGCGCTCGCGCTCGGCCACGCCGGTCTCGCCGCGCTTTTCCTGCTCGGCCACATCGACGTTGGCCTGGTTGATCGCCTCGGCGGCGGCCTTGCGGCCCAGCGCCTCGATGTAGCCACTCTCGTCCTGGATGTCACGGATGTTCACGTTGATCACCGTCACACCGATCTTTTCGAGCTCGGTGGAGACCGCATCGTTCACTTTGGCCATAAAGGCCTGGCGGTCGCGGTTGATCTCTTCGATGGCCATGGTGGCGATCACCGCGCGCATCTGGCCCAGGATGATATCCTGCACCTGGTTCCTGATCTCGTCCTGCGTCAGCCCCAGCAGACGCACGGCAGCATTCTGCATGAGCCCCTCGTCGATAGAGATGGCCGCGGTGACGGTGGTGGGCACCGATACGCGGATGTTCTCTTGCGACAGGGCGTTGGTGAGCTCGATGGGCACCACAAACGGCTCGAGATCGAGGTAGGCATAGTCTTGCAACAAGGGCCACACAAAGGCCGCGCCGCCATGGATGGTCTTGGCAGCGCCACGGCCGGTCTTGCCATAGATCACCAGAATGCGGTTAGAGGGACAGCGTCGATAGCGCCCCACCAGAGTGGCAAAGAGCGCGACAACGATCAGCGCCAGAATAAGTGCCAGAATCAGCCAGGTCGCTCCCATCATGCCTCCTATGCAGTCTCTTGCACCAACAGTGTGGCGCCATCGGCCACGCCAACGACCTTGACCGCGCAGCCAACGGCGAGGGCAGCGCCGTCAACGCTACGGGCCTTGACGAACCGCACCTGCCCGCCCAGCAGCACGCGCACCTGGCCCGTGCCGCCGGCGGGGATGGCGATATAGACCTCGCCGCTCTGCCCCACAGCGCTATGCGCCCGACCGGTGCCCTCTTCGGTAAGCCGCGGCAGCATCCAAAAGAACGCACCCACCACCACCATTCCGGCCAGGCCCCACAGCAGCGCTCGGCCCAGCGCAGCGCCGACGGCCAGCCCCTGACCCAGGTAAAGCGCGCCGGCCCAGCTAAAAAGCAGCGCAAAGGCGAGCAGCGAGCGAATCGATAGCAGGCGAAAGACGTCCAACCCGTGGACGTCGCTGATGAGGTCGGTGTGAGGGGTGGAGCCCACCTCAAACTGGTGGGCGGCATCGATCGAGTGGCCGCCGTCGCCGCCCACACCCGACAGGGCCGCGAAGAACTGCCACAGAAAGACGACGCTGAAGAAGAGCGCCACGGCGACAAAGGTCTGCGCCAACGCCGACAGGCTCGACCACCAGGCGATCATGGCTTCCTCCAGATGGCATCTCGCCAGCAGCCATTATACCGCCAGGCGTGGAGAGGATCAACCGTTGCGGGGCTGCTACCGCCCGACCAGGCGTATCCAGACATGCTGCAGGCTTCGCTTCAGCCCCTGCCAGGCGCCGGCATGTTCGGGCTGCAGCTCAAAGGCGCCCAGATCGCCTGGCCCCCTCTTGCCGGCCAGGCTGAGATAGGGCGCAAAGCGGGGCTGGCCGCGAGCGTCGGTCTGCGGCGCCGTGTTATCATGGGGCACGCGGTCGATGGCCGCGCTGCCGGGCAAGAGCGCCACCACCGGCACCTGGCCGCCCATGTCGCCGAACTCGCCGAGATGCGCCGCCCCATACAGCGCCCCCGCAACCCGTCCATCGGCCACCAGGTTGGGGCCGTCGAGCAGCAGGTCGAGCTCTTCGTCGGCGCCACTGCGGGGCGCCATCACCAGGTCGCCGCCCTGATTCTCTGCAAAGAGGCCGGCGCCCGTCTTGAGCAGGCCAGCGACATAGGCGCCGCCCGCGGCTGCGACGCGGTTGCGCGCCACCGTGCAGTGATCCAGATGCGCTTCGCCATACACAACCAAGCCGCCGCCCCTGGCGCGCGCCTCGTTGTCGGTCAGAGTGACGTTGCTGAGCCACGCCTTGGCGGCCCTGGCCAGATGGATGCCGCCGCCCGAAAGCTGGGCGCGGTTGTTCGACAGGGTACAGTCGCGCATGCTGAGGCTGCTGCCGTCCACGCTGAGCACGCCCCCGCCCGAACCGGCCAGCTCAGCGCCTGCCGCCCCGTCAGCGGCGTTGTCGTCGAGCCAGCAGCGGGTCAGGAGCGCCTCGCCGCGGTTGAGCAGGGCGCCGCCCATCCAGGCCAACCCGTCGCGCAGCTCACAGTCATGGGCTGCGAGGCGTCCCTCGTTGAGCACCAGCCCGCCTCCCTCGCCGGCCGTTACACGGCCGTGCTGCAAGGTCAGGCCATGCAGAATGAGCTGCCCGCCAGAACGCACCCAAAAGAGCCGGTCGCTGGCCACGGCTGCGCGGTCGCCAGCCTGCAGGGCAGTGCCTCCTGCGCTCGGCCCGTGGATGACCACTCGCCGGTCGATGATCAGGCCCGCCGCCTCATACAGGGGGTCGCTCAACAGCAGCTCATCGGCGCCGGCCGACAGGGCCGCAGCCAGCGTCGCATAGTCGCAGCCTGTGGCGCACACGGTCACGCTATGAGTGGGCGTCGGCGTGGGCGGCGGGTCTTGCGCGGCGACGGGCGCAACGCCGATCGTCGCCAGCGCGAGCCAGCCGCTCAGCAGAGCGCCAGATAGCAGAATGCGACCGAACCGGCCCGAGTGTCTGCACTCTTTAGCCATATGGCGCCATGGTAGGCGCACTGGGCGACCTCGGCAAGCGCAGCCCCTCTGTGGCAGCCCTGCATTTGCTTTTCCGGCTGGTGCATCGTGAACATGCTGTGTAGAATAGCGCGCGTCGACACCCATTGCAGGAGGATGACATGAAGGACCCGTTTCGTCAGGCCGAAGCGCACTACCAGCAGCTCACCAACGCGCTGACGGCCGGACAGATCAGCCCCGAGGAGTTCACCAGCCGCCTGGCCGCAATCCGCGTGACCGACGCCCAGGGCCGCATCTGGATGCTGCAGCAGGGCAGCGGCCGCTGGTTCGTGTGGCAAGATGGCCAGTGGCAGGCGGCTTCGCCCTACCCGGCGGCGCCCAGTGCGCCGACTCGGGCGCAAGTGGCGGGCTACCCGCAGGCGCTGCCCCCGCTAGAGGGCGGCTGGGGCAAGCTCTGGGCCGGCACCATCAAGGCGTTGCTCATCGCGGTGGTGATCTTTGCCGTCATCGGCGTGCTCATCGCCACTTTTGCCGACGACTTTGCCTACGGCGATATCCCCAAGGTGATGATCGCGCCGGTGCTGTTGGCGACCGTGATCAGCTTTTGCACGCTGAGCGGCCAGTGGCGCGGGCGCATCGTCGAGTTCGGCACCAAGCGCGTGCGCGAGACCGACGACGATGACGGAACGGTGAGCTATCGCCACGTCGCCTACGCCCGGCTGCAGTTGGAGAACGGCCGCACCAAAGATGTCAGTCCATCCAACGACTGGGAAGTGGGCGACATCATCGAAAAGCGCCGCGGTGAGATGCACACCAAAAAGGTGGGTTGACATCGCCGGCGCCACTGCCAACCGCGCGGGGTAGCGGCAATTGGGCGCCCACCTCAGGCACCCAACGTGGCCGCCAGCGAGTCTCTGGCGGCCACCACCCTCGATAGGGCGCACGCCCGCTAGGCCCCTGCCACCACCTGTCGCGCCCAGGCCGCGGCGCGATCGAGTTCGCCCTCTTTGAGCGGCCCTTCGGATGCGGCCACGAAAAAGCCCATCGCGGGCGCCGCCTCGTGTCCGCCCCGGGCTGCCAGCCCTTTGGCGATCTTTTCAGCCGCCCAGCCGAACAACTTGACCATAAAGCGCAGCACGGCCGAGTTGGCGTCTTGAGGCGAGATGCGCGTGTCAAAGGCGGCCACGGCCACGCCGCCCAGGGCGCCCGCCGGTAGGTCCCGCAGCCATTGCGCCACCCCCGGCGAAGGCCGAAAGGCGCGTGTGGGCGCGCCCACCACCAGCAACTGCAGCCCTGCCAGGTCGGCCGGCGACACCTCACTCACCTTGCGAACGGCCACGGCCCCTGGCTCGCCGACGGCCGCCGCGCCTATGGCGACGCCCACGGCGTTGGCCACCCGCTCGGTGTTGCCAAAGAAGGACTCGTAGACCACCAGTGCCTGCATCTCATTCACTCCTCTGCGCTGCCCCGCCATGCTGCCGGGCTTTCGCTCCAAAAGGCCGCACGCAGACACTGTACTGCGACCTGAGCGCGGTGTAAAGATGCCTGCAGGCGCGCCGGCTTTACGCGCGAATCTTTGTAGGCACCGCAGTTTCGCAGTATGCTCATGTCGGTGTGGTGGTTGGTGGAGGTGTGTCATGTCGACGAACGAGTCGTCGCGATGCGTCCTCGAGGGAGTGCCGCCCGTCGCCTTTTACCCGCAGATCAGGGCGCTCGACAAGGTCGAACGCTGCCCCGAGGACATCCCCTATCCCTCGTGCCTGCGAGCTGCCCTGGAATACATGGGCGATCCGGTGGGCTGCGAACATCTGGCCTTTGACACCCCCTGTCGCACCCAGTGCGGCTATGCCCATCTGGTGGGGGTGTGCGGCGCCGCCTTCAAGCTCAACTGGGCGCCGGGCTGGCAGGGCGACAACGTCGAAATCATGTACATGTCTGATGACCCCTGGGCGCCCTTTGAGCGCAGCGCACGCCACATCGGCTGGCAGATGCGCTACTTCGATCGGCGCACAGACGATGAGGCGAGTTTTCGCACGGCGATCGTAAGCAGTATCCGCGGCCTGGGTCGGCCGTTGATCGCCTTTGGCCCCATCGGGCCGCCCGAGGCCAGCCTGGTGTGTGGCTATGATGAAGGTGGCGACGTGCTCATCGGTTGGAGCTACTTTCAGCGTGACTTTGGGAACGTGCCCCCGGTCGACACCGAGCCCAACGGCATGTACCGCCTGCGCGACTGGTACGCCGGCACCCAGGCCCTGGCGGTGTTCCAGGGGCAAGTCGCCAGGCCAGCGCTGCGCGAGACCTACATCGACAGCCTGCGCTTTGGGCTCGAGGTGATGCGCAGCGCCATCACCTGGGGCAACAAGGCCAACGGCATCGCCGCGTTCGATGCCTGGATGGCCGACCTGCTGGACGACGCCATCTTTGGCGCCGCCGACGCCGCCCTGCAGTGGCGGCTCTACGATGCCCACAACAACAACGTGGGCTGGCTGGCCGAAGCGCGCTGGTACGGCTCTCTGTTCCTGCGCGAGGCGGCTGTGGCCGCGCCCGAGCTCATCGGCCTCGAAGAGGCCGCCGACTGCTTCAAGCACGAGCATGATCTGATGTGGGATGTCTGGGGAGCGGTGGGCGGCAATGGCCGCGATCAGGACAAGGTGGCCATGCTGATGCAGCCGCGCGTGCGGCGGCAGGTTGTGGCGCTGCTCGAGCAGAGCCGCGAATGGGACGTGCGCGCCGCTCGGCTCATCGCCGGGGCGCTCGCAAGGGTGGCCTAGCGCCACACGTGCCAGGGGCCGGGCATAGCCGGCCCCTGGCCGCGGTCTGCGACCCTACTGGGCGATAGGCAGAAACAGGTCGAGCACGAACTGATCGTCGTTCCAGATGTCGATGTGCTCTTCGAGCCACTGGTGGCTGCCAAAGCGATAGTGCGTGCCGTTGCGCCAGGCCCCCAGGCGCTCCCACACCTCACCGATGATGGCGACACCCACGCAGCGCGTGACGGCATAGAGGCCACCGCCGAACTGCTTGACCTGAACGCCCTCGCCCGGGTCCTCGCCGGGGTCCAGCGTCATCCAGAACTCGTAGCCATAGTTCGGGCTGCCCGGTGACGGACTGGGGTTGTTGAACCCGAACACGAGCCGGCCCGAGTTCGGCTGCAGCAGGCCTCGTGGGCGCGCCCAGGCAGCCAGTTTTTCATGGGCAACGCCCTCGGGCGCTGCGCCATAGCCGTAAAAGCTCGCCACCCGCATGGGCGACAGGGTTACGATGCGGACGTTGAACTGCATAGACATGGCGTCCTCCTCGCGAACATAACGCGACCGTTACCTCGTTGCGCAACATCTGCATGATGTCACATCATACCTGACATCTACTGTCATGATTTTGTGCTATGATGGCCATGCATCGAGATCGTCGCATACTTGAGGAGGGCCCGTGCGCGCCGACCGCCTGCTGGCACTGCTGATGCTCCTGCAGTCGCGCGGCAAGATGACCGCCGCGGCGCTCGCGCAAGAGCTGGAGGTGTCAGAGCGCACGATCTACCGCGACGTCGACGCACTGAGCATGGCGGGCGTGCCGGTGGTGGCCGAGCGTGGCCCGGGCGGGGGCTGCAGCCTGCTCGAGGGCTACCGCAGCGACCTGACCGGCCTCACCGCCACCGAGGCGAGCGCGCTGGCCGTGCTGGCGGTGCCTGCGCCGCTCGAGCAGCTCGGCCTGGGCGGCGCCCTGCGACAGGCGTTGCTCAAGGTGGTGGCCTCACAGAGCACCGGCCGGCCGCCGGCGCGGCTCTATCTCGACCCGGAGCCGTGGGGCAACGAGGCACAGCCGGCCGTGCCGCTGCTGGCCGAAGTCTATGGCGCCGTGAACGCCGGCCAGCGCCTGCGCGTGGCCCGACCTGGCCCGCGTGGCGAACGCCTGTGGCTCGACCTGGACCCCTATGGGCTGGTGTCCAAGGAGGGGCGCTGGTATCTGCTGGCGGGCATCGTGGCGCCCCGGGCTGACAGCGCCGCCGCTGGCCCGGCCACCGTGGTGTTGCGCGTCGACCATCTGCTGGCCGCCGAGCCGTTAGGCGTGCGCGCCATTCTGCCCGCTGATTTCGACCTCAAGGCATACTGGGAGCGGTCGTGGCGCGCATTGGTGGCCGACCAGCAGCCCTACTGGGCCAGCCTGCGCGTGCACACGGCGCTGATCGAGGGCTTGCGGCGCGAGTTTCGCGGGCAGCGCGCCGCCCTGGACAGAGCGCTGGCCGCCCAGGCCGACGGCTGGCTGACCGTCACGCTGCCCTTTGGCAGCCTCGAAGCCGCCCGAGCGCGCATCCTGCCGTGGGGCGGCGCCGCCGTGGTGCTGGCGCCCGAGTCGCTACGCCAGAGCGTCGCCGACTTTGCTCGTCAGGCCGCGGCAGCATATGAGCACGCGTGAGGCCGAGGCGCCTATTGGCCCACGCCGAGCACGTTGCGGGCATGGGCATCGACGGCGATGAACAGCTCGGGCAGGCGGTGGGCCTGTGCTGGGTCGGCCTCGTCTAGCGCGGCCCTGATGATGACGTTGCGATAGCGCCACATGACGCGCACATAGCCGCCGTTAGCCAGATTCTGGCAGGCGAAGAGCTCATCGGCCCAGTTCGAGCCCGATAGCAGGTCGCGCGCAGACTCGGGCTGGCAGCCGTGGCTCCGCAGCGATCGCTCGAGCCGGCGCGCGTCTTGCCGTGCCACTCCTGCGGTCGTGTAGCGCAGGGCCGCAATGCCGACGGCGCCGGTGATGGCCTGCGGGTCGTCCGCAGCCCGGACCGCATTGCCGACGTCCGGGATCAAGAGCTGTGCGCTGCCAGCAGGGCTGCCAGGCCGGTGATAGTGCGTGGTTTGCGCCTCGACCATCTGCGCCTGATCGCCATCGAGCTCCCAGGGCACGGTCTCGGTCACATAGTCGGCAGGCGTCGGCAGGCCGGGCACCTGGGTGAGCGTCGCGACGTCGACGTCCACCACGGCGGGCTGACAGCCTGCCAGCGGCCATGTCGATAGCGCCGCCAGCAGCGCGATTGCGATCAGTCTGCGATGCATCGCTCTCCATCCTACGCAGTGTTGTGGCCGTCGGCCTTGCTCCATCGTATCGCCAACGGCCCCGGGCAGACTCGGCATGCTGCGCCGCCCGCGTGGGCTCAGCGCGCGTCGCGGCGCGACGATGCCCTGCTGCGCACACAGGCCGATGGCGCCTGGCCGTGGCAGGGCATGGATGTCCCCCAAGAGCAGCCGGTGAGCACCGGCAGGCCTGACTGGCCGCACGGACACGATCGCCCCACCTGGCCCGTTGCGGCCAGAGTGAGCGGTCGGCCCGCTGTCAACGCTGAGACGCCGCCCCCACGCGGCGGGCTTGCATGGGGCGGCCGATCCGCTCGGGCGTGGCTGACGAAGGCCGGCCCGCGAGCCGATTCTTGACCTCGATGATCTGCTGCCGAATGGTGTCATCCTCGTCATAGAGGGCGGCCAGTTTGTCGCAGGCATAGAGCGCCGTGGTGTGATCGCGCCCGCCGAACGACTGCCCGATCTGCGGATAGGAAAGGCCCAGCAGATCGCGCACCAGGTACATGGCCACCTGCCGGCAGAGGGCGATGTTCTGGCTGCGCCTGCGGCCCAAGAGCTGCTCGCGTGTCACCCCGAAATACTCGCACGCCACTCGTTGCACGTCATCGACGGTCACGCGCGGAGCAGGCATCGCCGTTTCGCCCAGGGCGCGTTCGACGGTGGCGAGCGTGAGTGGCTCGCCCAGCATGCTCGCGTAGGCCGTCACCCGGGTGAGGGCGCCCTCGAGCTCGCGGATGTTGGACTCGATCTGGCTGGCAATGGCCTCGAACACTTCGTTGGGCACGAACAAGCCCTGGGTCTCGGCCTTGGTGGCCAGGATGGCCATGCGCGTCTCGAAATCGGGCGCCTTGACGTCGGCGATCAGCCCCCACTCAAAGCGCGAGCGCAGCCGCTCTTCGAGGCTGATGAACGCCTTGGGCGGTCGATCGCTCGACAGCACGATCTGACGGTTCTCTTGATAGAGATCGTTAAAGGTGTGAAAGAACTCTTCTTGAGTGGCGTCCTTGCTGATCAGGAACTGGACGTCATCGAGCAGCAACAGCTCGATGGTGCGGTACTTGGCACGGAACTCGTCGGTGGTCCGCAGGCGGATGGCGTTGATAAGGTCGTTGGTAAAAGTCTCGGTCGAGACATAGAGCGTGCGCAGACCGCGCGAAACCGCGCGGTTGCCGATGGCGTGCAGCAGGTGGGTCTTGCCCAGCCCGGCGCCGCCGTAAATGAACAGCGGGTTATAGGCCTGGCCGGGCTTTTCGGCCACAGCGAGGCTGCCGGCGTGCGCCAACCGGTTCGACTGTCCGACGACAAAGTCGTCAAAGGTGTAGCGCGGGTTGAGGTGGCTATCTTTGGGATCGGTGCCGCCCAGGGCCGGGTTCTCGATGAGCTCCTGTTGCCCCGCCCAGATGGGCCCCGAGAGCGGCTCGGCCTCGTCGACGGGGCCATTGCGCTGCACCACAAAGCGGAGCGTGACGGTGCGTCGGGCCACAGCCGAGGCGGTGCGCTGGATGTCGCCATACATGCGGCCCTCGAGGTAGCTCTGGGCGAACGCGTTGTGCACCCCCACCACCAGCACGCCGTCCTCGTACGATAGCGCGCGCGTGTCGCGCACCCAGGTATCGAACGTAGGACGTTCGAGCTGTAGTTGCAGTTGGCCCAGCGTCGCCTGCCAGACCTGGTATGCATCCATCGGTCATCATCCCCCACTATGGTGCCGCAGTGACCTCGACCTGCCACATCGGCGTACACTCCAGACCGACGGTGACCAGGGCCGGGTGCGTGAGGGCTCCGGCCTCGAAACCGTCTCATCTGGACACGGCCTTCGCAGCAGTCTGGCAGGTAGGCCAGGGCTGTGCCGATGGCGCCGACAGGGTGTACGTAAAGAGCACCTGCTCGCGGTCAGAGACGCCCAACCGCGAGCCGTTGCGGTGTTCTCTTCCCACAGCCCAGAGATAGGCTGTTGGTGGCGGTCGGCCTGCGATGAGACGTCCGCCACCGAATCGCCCTGATCATACCAGGAGCCAGCCGAGATGACAAGGGGTGCGCCTAACGACCGTCAGATTGTCGAGCGGTGCGGTAGGCAATACCACAACGCCTAGGCGGCCGCGCGCGCCCCGCCCACAAGGCGTGGGCGCGCGCGTGACGCCGACGGGACCGACCTACGAAAAGAAAGTGCCTTCGGAAATTTACGCAGCGGCCAAACTAAACGTCTTGTTCATGCTACTCTGCAGCCAGCGGCGCAGGCTTGGGGCGCTTGCCCCAAACGAGCCCCGCCACCAGCCCGGCGGCAGCGAGCGCCGCGCACACCAGGGCCACAATGGCCGCAGCCGTACGCCCCTCCACACCTCTGTTCTGCATAAAAACGCCGACAAAGGCCCAGACGATTACCAGGTTGAACAGCCAATCGCGCCGCAGCAGCGAGACGGCCGCCGACAGCCCGGTGCCCACCAGCAGCATGATCACGGCCCAGTCGGTGTCGCGCAGGCCCCAGCGGGCCCAGTCCAGATCGATCAGCAGCGCCGAGGCGTTGGCGATGGTGGCCACGCAGATCCAGCCGAGATAGATACTGAACGGCGCCCGCACCAACCATTGCACCAGCGGCCTGACGCGCCTCATGCCGGTGCCCAGGCGCACATAGATCAGCAACAGCGTCACCAGGATGACGACCATCAACACCATGGCTGCGCTGATCCACTCCATGTGCCAGCAGGGCATCCAGATGGCGTTGGCCACCAAGTTGATGGCAAAAAGCAGGCCGATCTGCCGCTGAAAGGGCTCCTCAGCGGTCGAGGCCAGCGCCTGGTAGACGACATAGATCAGCAACCAGAGATAGATGACGCCCCAGATGCGGAACACGTAGGGCGCTGGCGTGAACACGGCATTGATCGCGTTCGACACATCGCCGGTAGTGTTGCCGCCAAAGCGCAACACGTTCGCCAGACCATTGACCACCAACGCCAGCACGAACGCACCCACATTGATCCATCGTCTCGTCGTCGGTTTCATGGCCGCTCCTCCCACCGCAGCATCTCGTCCGTGGCCACTTGTTCGTTGAGCATACCGTGATCGCGCCCGGGGTGCAACGGCCTCGTGCAAATGCCCGTGGGGAACCTTCTTCTCTTGACTCCCGTCTAGAGTGAAACACAAATGGGAGGAGCTATGAAGAATTCCCTCTGTCTCGTTATTGCTCTCATCTTGCTGACGATCACCCCGCTGGCCGTGGCCGCTGATACGCCTACGGCCGTCTCGGCCCCAGTTGACACTGCAGGCGCCGTGTATGTCGTTCAGCCAGGCGACTGGCTCAGCAAGATCGCCGCATCTCTGCTCGGCGACCCGCTGCGCTTTACCGAGATCGTCACCGCCACCAACGAGCGCGCCCAGACCGCGGGCGATGTGGACGCCATCGCCGACCCCAACCGCATCGAGGTTGGCCAGCGCCTGTGGGCGCCGGGAGACAGTGTGGCGCTGTGGGCGCAGCTCCAAAAGGCCACGCTCAACAGCGAATGGGTCGAGCAGCCCGTCAGCCTGGTGAACGGCGCGGCCAGCGTCGCGGCCGTTCCGGGCTCGGCGAGCAAGGTCGAGATCAGACTGATCGGCGCTACCTATGCCGATCTTGACGGCGATAGCCACAGCGACGTTGCGGCTGTGGTGGCCACCGATCCAGGAGGCAGCGGCACCTTTTACACGCTCGAGGCCTTTCTGAGCCAGGGCGACGCGCTGGTGCACACCGCGACGCACCTGTTGGGCGACCGTATTCGCCTGCAGAGCCTCTCGGCCGGAGGGGGCATCGTCAGCGTGAACATGCTGACCGCGGGGCCCGACGACCCGCTCTGTTGCCCGAGCGCGCCGGCCACCAAGACGCTGCGCCTGGAGAGCGGCGCCTGGACAGAGGCGGTGGCCGACTGGGCCTACAAGGGCGCTGCGCCTTCGGCGGGCTGCTGCGGGCGCGACCTCTCGCTCTATCTGGACGTTGACGGGCAGGCTCACCTCAAGACCGACTTTATGAATGGCGAACCGCCTGTCGTCGTCGATGGCACCTGGGAGTATGCGGGGGATGCTGTCAAAGTTGTGCTCACCACTCAGGATGGCAAGCCCCTGGCCGAGCCGCAGACCCATAGCCTGGCGATCAAGGGCAACGCGCTCCTCTCGCAAGATGGCGCACTGCCGACGCTGACAGCCTTCGCGTCAATGGCGTGGGATCGCCTCGACCCGCCGTATGACGCCACGGCGATGGCGTCGCGGTTCAAGGCGGGTGAGTACACGGGAGCCTACAAGGCCTATCTGCCGGCGGCGTCGTGCTGCGGGCAGGACATCACTCTCTACCTGAACCAGGATGGCACGGCGCGCGAGGTGACCGACTATATGAACGGCGATGAGCCGATCGCCGACCTTGGCACGTGGCAGAAAGACGCCCAGGGCGTGACCGTCACATTCACCTCGATGGAGGGCGGCCAGGCGTTCGCCGATCCGGTGGTGAAGCGGCTGCTGCCTCACGATGGAGTGCTCGTGTCGCAAGAGACGGTGCCCGAGGCCTGGGGCTATCGCTTTTACGCCTTTGAGGGCCTGGCCGCTGCGCGGTAGCACTGACGGGCGCCGTCATATGACGCTGGTCACGGGCGATAGGTGACTGTTGCTACCTGCCCAGCCTGGGCAGACAGTGTATCATGCAAGTGTGAGGGAACCCGGGCGACAGACAATGCCCGCAACCACACATCTTCTCCTCAGTGCTAGCCCCTGCAGAGCTTGTGCCTGCAGGGGCTATGCATAGAAAGCACTCGGCGCTACAGGCATCTTTATTGTGCCTGAACAGATCCCGGTGTATAATGAGGACGCGTTTGCGGTGGCCCTCGGGCCACCAGGTAGAACGGCAAAGAGGAGGTTCTTATGTTGAGGTTCGCAGACAAGCAAGTGTTGCCCGGCCTTCGTCGGGCACTGCCAGTGGTCCTATCGCTGGCGCTGGTGTTGAGTGGCCTGGGCGGCCTGGTGGCCCTGGCCGAGGAGGCCGCCGTCGAGGTGGCCGAAGTCGGAACGTTCAGTGGCACGCTGCCTGGCAACCGTGACACCGGCTCGTTTGCGGTGTATGAGGTTTCCTACGCGGGCGCCGAGCTGTTGACGGCTACGGTGACGCCGCTCTATCGCGATGCCAGCCAGGGCCCTGCCTTTGGCATGAAGCTCTATCTGCCTGATGGCAGCGCCGTCAAGGACATCACCCGTGCCGATGGCGCCTACAAAGAGGTGCTCTACACCGGTGACGCCGCCACGCTCTTCCTGCAGGTGTTCAACTACAGCGCCGATGCCGTGTCGTTCGACCTCAAGGTCGACGGCGCCACGGCCGTGACGCCGGTGGTGGCTGAGGAGCCGGCGGCTGAGCAGCCGGCGACTGAGCAGCCAGCGGCTGAAGAAGCGGCGGCTGAGGAGCCGGCGGCTGAGCAGCCGGCCGCTGAAGAAGCCGTCGCTGAGGAAGAGGTCGCTGCTGAGGAGCCGGCCGCCCCAGTAGCCGAAGAGGCCACTGAGCTGCCCGAGGGTGTTCTCGCCACGGGCGTGCTGGTGGGCGAGAGCAACGGCGCCTATGTTGAGGCCACTGTGGTTTCCACGAGCGCCGACGAGGACCTGACGATCACTCTCGAGACCGTGCCTCTGGATCCGTCCTTTGGCAAGGCCTCTGGGTTTGTGGTCTATGGCGCCGAGGGTAGCCTCGTCGCGCGCGGCATCTCTGACGGCAAGGGCGGCTTTAGCGCCACCTTCTCTGGTGACGTCGACGAGTCGTTCCTGGTGCAGGTGTACAACTATGCCGCCGGCCAGCCGCTGGCCTACACCCTGAAGGTAGCCCAGTAGTCACCTGCGGCCGCCTCAGCAGAGGCGCCATAGTACAAGCTGTTTCGGAGAGAGAGACGGCGCCTGTGCACAGGCGCCGTCTTGCGTATGATAGGAGGGCCATGGCTGGCCTGTGTCGGCTCCATCGAAAGGAGTGCATATGCCATCGCTACGATGTCGCTGGGTGTTGGCAGCGCTGATGCTGTTGACGGTGGTGTTCGTCACCCCCGTCGCATCCGCCGAAGAGACGCACCCTCTGGGAGCAGCGCCCATCAGCGCCACGCTGCGCGGCAATCCCTATGCGGGCGCCTATCACCTCTATGAGATCCAGTACCCCGGTGGGAATGTCGACCTGCTCATCCGCGTGCGCAGCCTGACGGGCGATGTGGTGGCCGAGCAGGCCTTTGGCCTTGTGCTCTACCGGCCCTACGCCGGCCCCCTCGAGGCGGGCGTGACGGCCGGCGGCGCCTATCGTGAGGTGGGCTACTCGAGCCCCGATGCCGGCGTGCTGACGGTGCAGCTCTACAACTTTTCGCGCATGGCCATCACCTACGAGCTGGCGGTCGTCGGCCTGGAGCCCGCCGATGGCAGCGCTGCGCTGTTGACCGAGCCCACCGCTCCCGAGGCGCCGGCCCCGGCTGAGGTGATCGCTGACGAGGGCGGCGTGACCACCCTGCAGGGCGCGCTGGTGGGCGACCGCGCCGGCAGCTTTGCCGCATACCGCCTCGAGGCCGTGGCCGGCGAACAGCTCACCATCACCATGGAGAACCTGCCCATCGACCCTGCCTTTGGGCAATCGATCGGCTTTCGCATGTATGGGCCCGATGGCAAGCTGGCGGCCAAGGGCGTCGAGATGCGCCCATTCTACTGGTGGGATACCCTGATGGCGCCGCTCACCGGCGAGTATACGCTGCAGGTGCACAACTATGCGCCGGGTGTCACGCTGACCTACAACCTCAACATCGAACGCTAGCAGCTCACGACGTCCTCGGGGCGCGCTCGGGCGCTGTGGGGGGCGGGCCCCGAGCTCGGCCCTGTTGCCTTGGCCGACCCTCTCACGCTACAATGCGGACAGAGCCCGCAGGAGGAGCAGCATGGTCGAGCCGCGCGTGTTGATGTTCGTCTCGCACACTCACTGGGATCGCGAGTGGTACGAGCCCTTTGAGGGCTTTCGTCTGCGGCTGGTGCGCCTGGTGGACCGTCTGCTCGACCTGCTCGAGGGCGACCCGGCCTACCGCTACTTTATGCTCGACGGCCAGACGGTCGTGCTCGATGACTATCTCGAGGTGCGGCCCGAGAACGAGGGCCGCCTGCGCGCCCTGGTCATGGCCGGACGGCTACTGATCGGCCCTTTCCACATCTCGCCTGACGAGTTTCTGGTGTCGCCCGAATCCACCGTGCGCAACCTGTTGCGCGGGCGCGCCACGGCGGCCCGCTTTGGCGGCGAGATGCGGCTGGGCAACATCGCCGACCCCTTTGGGCACATCAGTCAGATGCCGCAGATCATGCGCGGCTTTGGCATGGACACGATGGCGTTCTGGCGCGGTGTGGCCGACCTGCCCAACGAGTTCACCTGGCGCAGCCCCGATGGCAGCGAGGTGCTGGTGCTGTTCGAGCGCGACGGCTACAGCAACGCCAGCGAGATGCCTCCCGACCCCGACGCTTTTGTGGCGCGCACACGGCGGATCATCGCCAGCCTGGCGCCTACGGCCACCACGCCCTACTTGCTGGCCATGAACGGCTCGGACCATGTGGAGCCGATGCCCGCGCTCCCCACTCTGCTGGCCCATGCGCAGACCGCCCTGCCCGAGATCGAACTGGTGCATGGCACGCTGCCGCAGTTTGTGGCTGCCGTGCGCGCGGCGGGGCCCGAGCTGGTGACGGTCGAGGGCGAGCTGCGCTCGGGCAAGGCCGCGCCGCTCTTGCCCGGGGTGCTCTCGGCGCGCGTGTGGCTCAAGCAGCGCAATGCCGCCTGCGAGCACCTGCTCACTCACTGGGCCGAGCCGTACTCAGCGCTCGCGGATGCGCTGGGCGCCGACACGCCCCTCAAGCACCAGGCCGGCGTCGTGCGTTCGATCTGGAAGACGCTGCTGCTCAACCATCCCCACGATTCGATCTGCGGCTGCAGCCTCGATCAGGTCCACAAAGAGATGGACGTGCGCTTTGACCGGGTGGAGCAGGCGGCCGAGCGCCTCGTGGGCCAGAACCTGAGCGCGCTGGCAGGCCTGTTGGATACGCGCCATGCCGGGCCCCTGTCGGTGGCGGTGTTCAACCCTTCGACCTGCGCCCGCACCGACTGTGTCGAGGTGGCCGTGCCGCTGCCGGCCGATCTCGCCACGGTCGCCATGCGCTGCGACGACGAGATCCAGTTGGTGACGCTGCTGGGCACGCTCCAGGAGCCGGTATGGGATGGCCCCGTGACGCCAGGGGTGGCCGAGTTTGTGATGGGCATGATCACCGCCGGCTGGCGCGGCCTACAGGTGCAGCGTGTCGACGTGCAGCCCGAGGGCAACCCACCGCGCGTGGATGCCTGGCTGGGGCTGGCGGCCCCGACCGATCCCGCCGTCGTGCAGGCGCAACTCGAGGCCGCGCAGGCGCTGTTGGCCACCCAGCCCCCAGCGCTCTACATGCACGTCGAGCAAGAGCCGCAAGCGGTGGTGCGCTTTGTCGCTCGCGACGTGCCGGGCATGGGCTGGAAGACCTACGAGGTGCTGCCTCAGACCAGCAGCTCGCGCCCGCCGTATGAGCGTCAGGGCGTGGCCGAGAACGAGTTCGTGCGCATCGAGCTGGCCGGCGACGGCACACTGACGCTCACCGACCTGCAGAGCGGGCAGGCATATGGCGGCCTCAACCGCATCGTCGATGAGGGCGACCGCGGCGACACCTACAACTATTGCCCCGTCGAGCACGGCTATGCCGTGACCGCCAGCGCGGTGACGGGGGCGCGCGTCCAGGTAGAGCCCTGTGGCCGCCAGACCCTCTCGTACGAGCTGAGCTGCCGGGTGCCGGCCAGCCTGGGCGCCACTCGCAAGCAGCGCTCCAACGAATGGGTCGAGCTCCCCATCCGCTGCCGCGCCACGGTCGCGCCGGGCGTGCGCCGCGTCGACATCGAGACGGTGCTGGCCAACGACGCCCGCGATCACCGCGTGCGCGCTCACTTTCCCGTGCCGGTCGAGGCGGACACGTTCGAGACCGAGGGCCACTGGGATGTGATTGTTCGCCCGCTCGAGCTGCCGGCCGAGACCGACGACTGGGTCGAGCAGCCCATCGGCACCCACCCACAGCGCCGCTGGAGCCGCCTGGCGGTGGATGGCGTGGGCCTGGTGCTGGGCAACAACGGCCTGCCCGAGATCGAAGCGCTGCCCACACCCGAGGGCGCCGAGCTAGCCCTGACCCTGCTGCGGTCGGTGGGCTGGCTCTCGCGCGATGACCTGGCCTCGCGCCCCACCCACGTGGGCCCCGAAGTGCCCACGCCGGCGGCGCAGTGCCTGGGGCCCATCACCTGTCGCTACTGCCTGGCGCCGGTGAGCGCCTGTGCTGACGGCGATGTGGAGCTGGCCCTGGGCCATGCATTGCCGCTGCGGGCGGCGCTGGCCACCGCCTTCCCCGGCGTCCTGCCGCTACAGGGCGCCTTTGTGCGGCTCGAGCCGCTCGGCCTCGAGCTCTCGGCCCTCAAGGCCGCCGAGGATGGCGACGGGCTGATCGTGCGCTTTTGGAATCGCGGCGACACCCCCACCACAGCGCGCCTCACCTTCTGGCAGACGCCGCTATCGGCCGACCGCTGCCGGCTCGACGAGACCGTCATCGCTCCGCTAGAGATCGATGCCCAGGGCGCGCTCGCCATCGCGGCGGGCCCCAAAGAGGCCATCACCGTTCGCGTGCGCGTGCAGGCAGCCTGATCGTGCCCGATCACTTTGATCTGCTGGCCCCGCTCTACGAGCGAGTGATACGCCCGCCCGACGCCGAGGCGCTGCGGAGCGTGTTGCGGCTGCCGCCCCGCGAGGCGCCCTGCGAGGACTGCTGGCTGCTCGACGCCGGCGGCGGCACGGGCCGCGTGGCGGCGCGCCTGCAGCCCTACGTGGGCCACTATGTGGTCTGCGATGTGGCCCACGGCATGCTGCTCCAGTCTGCCCAAAAGGGCGGGCTGCTGCCGGTGCGCTCCCGTGTACAACGCCTCCCCTTTGCCGACGGCGCCTTTCACCGTATCGTCGTGGTAGACGCGCTGCACCACTTTGGCGACCAGGAGGCGGCCATCGACGAGCTGCTACGCGTGCTGCGGCCGGGTGGCCGCCTGGTGATCGAGGAGCCAGACATCGGAGCGCGCCGCGTCAAACTGATCGCCCTGGCCGAGAAACTGGCGCTCATGCGCAGTCGCTTCTGGTCGCCTGAGCAGATCATGGCCGCCTTGCGCGCGCGAGGCTGCCATCCCTGGATGCGACGCCGTGACGCCCTGACCGTGTGGGTGGGCGTCGACAAGCCCGGGCCGCACCTGGCCGAGTCGGGCTGAACCGGCCCGGCCGGCTCGGGCCTGCGGTCGCAATCTTGGGCCGCGACACACCTCAAGGAGCTGCGACATGACGACTCTGCGCGCCCGGCTGGCGGGCTGGCGCTCGCTGCCTGGTGACGCACGACGTTTGCTGACCATCGGCTTGCTCTTTGCCCTGGGCTATAACGGCGTTGGCCTGATGCTGCGGCCGCTCTATGTGCTGCGTTTGGGCCTGGGGGCCGGCCACTATGGCCTGTACGCGGCCGCGGGGTCGTTCGCCTACATGCTGGCCAGCCTGGTGGCGGGCTGGCTGGGCATGCATCTGGGCGAGCGCAGGACGATGCTCGTTGGCGCGTTCGGCTGCCTGGCCGGGAGCGCCCTCATGCCCATGGTTGAGTGGTTCGACCCGGCGTGGTGGAGGCCCTTGCCCATCGTCTCCAACGTGGTGCTGTCGGTGTTCTGGGCGCTGGCGATTGTGCCCATGGTGCCAGCGCTGATCGGCCTCACCGATGAGGCTCATCGCGAGCGGATCATCGGCCTGTCGAGCACACTCAGCGGCCTTGGCATTCTGGCGGGCAACCTGGTGGGCGGCCTGCTGCCCAGGGCCTTTTCGTCTCTGCTGGGCAGCAGCACGACCACCAACGCGGGCTTCCGTCTGGCCATCAGCGTGGTGTTGCTGTCGGGCGCGGCGCCGACGGTGCTGCTGTGGCGTCTGCCCGACCGGCCCGCGGTTGAACGGCAGGCGACCGTCACCCAGGCGCCGCTGGAGTTGCCGCTGTTGCTGCTCATCGGCCTGTTCTCGATGCTGATCCAGGCCGCTCCCGCCGCCATGGCCACCTTTGCCTCGCCCTACTTGAGCCAGGACCTGCAGCTCAGCACCGAGGCGATCGGGCTGGTGACCACGGCGGGGCAGGCGCTGGCGGTGTTCGGCATGGGCATCACGCCGTGGGTGGCGCGGCGCGTCACCAGCCGCGGCGGCACGATATGGGTGGGCCTGGGCGCATCGGTGGCCCTGCTGCCGATGGCCGCCATCCCGCACTGGCTGGCCGCAGTGGCCAGCCGCATCGTGCTGGGCGTGTTCAACATGATGCGCATGCCCCTCATGCAGATGTTCGCCATGGCCCAGGTGCCACAGAGCCGTCGCTCGTTGATGTCGGGCATCTTGCTCACCGGTGGCGGGCTATGCCTCACCCTGATGGGCTATCTGGGCGGCCAGGTAGCTGCGGTGCATGGCTATCGCGCCGTGTTCTGGATTTCAGCGGCGGTGACGGCCGCTGCCGTGGCGCTGTTTGCCACCACCACGCGGGCCCTCATCGCGCACGGCCTGCTAGAGCGGGCCTGACCGCCTGCCGAAATGGGTGCGCTGCTAAAAGCCGCTATACTGTCGACACTACATCGCGGAGGCCGGGCTTGACCTTTCTGCGTGCACGCCTGAGCGGCATGGCGGCCCTATCGCGCGAATCGCGCCTGCTGCTGTTGATGACCACCCTGTTCGGCTTTGGCTATGGCGGCATCGGCCTGATGCTGCGCCCCCTGTATGTCTTGCGGTTGGGCCTGGGGCCGGCCTACTATGGCGTCTATTCGGCGCTGGGCTCGCTGGCGTTTATGGCGGGCAGTCTAGGAGCGGGCTGGCTGGGCATGCGCCTGGGGGCGCGGCGCAGCCTGATGCTGGGCACTATCGGTTGCCTGCTGGGCTCGGGCCTCATGCCGCTCACCGAGTTCTTTGACGCCTCGCTCTGGCCCTACTGGCCCATCGCGTCCAACCTGCTGCTGTCTTGGGCGTGGGCCTTTGTCAGCGTCAACACGGTCCCGGCGCTCACCGGCGTTACCGCAGAGGAGAACCGCGACCGCGCCATCGGCCTGGCGAATACGCTGAACGGCCTGGGCATTTTGCTGGGCAACCTGCTGGGCGGCGCCCTGCCGCGCGCGTTCTCGGCGCTGCTGGGCGCCACTGTAGTGACCAACGACGGCTTTCGCCTCGCTATCAGCACGGCGCTGCTCTTTGGCGTCGTCGTCATCGGCCTGGTGTTGGCCCTGCCCGATCGGCCAACCGTCATCGCGCCCAGGTTGGCCGGCGGCGCACCGCAGAGTGCCACGCCGTTGCTGGTCGTGGGGCTGTTCGGGCTGTTCATACCGGCGGCATCGAGCGCGGTGAGCACCTTTGCAGCGCCCTACCTCGATCAGGAGCTGCATCTCAGCACCGAGGCCATCGGCCTGGTGACGACCATCAGTCAGGCCCTGGCCGTGCTGGGCACGGGCGCCACGCCCTGGCTGGCCCGTCGGCTGACGAGCCGCCGCGGCGATATCCTCGCCGGCCTCGGCATGACGCTCACACTCTTGCCTATGGCTGCCTTTGCTCACTGGTCGGCAGCGGTGTTCAGCCGCATCGTCTCGTCGGCGCTCTACACCATCCGCTTTCCGCTCACGCAGATGTTCGCCATGGCGCAGGTGCGCCAGCACGAGCGGCCGTTGCTGTCGGCGGTGCTGTTCACCAGTGCAGGCCTGTGCGGCACCGCTCTCAGTTTCGTGGGCGGCCGTTTGGCGGCCAGTCACGGCTACCAGGCGGTCTTTTGGCTATCGGCTGCCGTCTCGGGTGTGGCCGTGCTGCTATATGCCGTCACCACGCGCGTATTGATCGCTCGCGGGCGGCTGCGGCGCGCCTGACGAGGCCATTGACACCTCGCACGCACCATGTAGACTGATGGTGGATCCTGGACGCCGTGGGGACGCGTCGCGATGAACGTGCTCATTCCGCTCTTTTCACCGGCCACCGGCACCTGGGGCGGCCTTACGCGGGCCGTGGCGGTGGCGCACGCGGCCGAGGCGGCGGGGCATCGCGTGGCCTTTTGCGCCTCGGGCTACCTGGCCGGCAATCTGCGGGGACGCGGCTATCGCGTCTACCCCATGCCAGCGCCCACCCTGTTCGGCCTGCCCCGCTGGTGCGCCGCGCTCGTCGCGAGGGCCATGGCGCAAATGACGGCAACGGCCTGGCTGGGCCGCCTGCTGGGGTCGATCTGGGGCGTGCTCTTTTTCTCGGGGGTCATCGCTCCGCGCTATCTTGGCCGCCTCGTCTCTGCCGAACTGCGGGCCGCCCGCGACTATCACACCGACGCCATCTTCACCGACCTCGACCCCGCAGCATTCATCGTGGCGCGTTCGCTCAACGTGCCCGTCGCCACGGCCTACGCCACCCCGATGGCCGCTGACAGCGGCAGTTGGGCCTGGCGTCGCACCCGGCGAGCCATTGCGCCGTTGCTGGCTCGCTGCGGCCTGGCCGACCTCGACCCGGATGCCCTCTTTTTCGGGCCCGATGTGCTCAAGCTGGTGCCGTCGATCCCCGAGCTGGACGGCGCCGACGCCGTCAGCGATGACATCCGCTATGTGGGGCCGCTGCTCGGCGCCATCGAGCCAGGCCCGGCCGACGCCTTTCAGCCCGAGCCAGGACGGCGCTATGTGTTCTGCTATATGGGCAGCGGCTCGGTGTCGGCGGCTGCGTTGCGGCGCGTGCTGCCCGAGGTCTTTGCCGACGGCGACCTGACCTGCATTGTGTCGGGGCCGGCTGTTGGCCGACGGCAAGACGCCGGCAACGTGCGCTACTGCACCTTTGTCGATGTGCGCGTGCTGCTGCCACAGTGCGTGTGGACTATCTGCCATGGCGGGCAGAGCACCATCGTGCAGTCGCTGCAGGCCGGTGTGCCGCTGCTCATCTTTCCGGGCAGCAACGCCGAGCGGCGCCACAATGCCGCCAGTGTGCAAGCCCAGGGGGCAGGCTTTGTAGGCGAGCCGGACGACTGGCAGGCCGCCTGGCTGCGGGCGCACCTGGCGCAGGCCGACGAGCCAGCCAGACAGGCCGCCCGTCTGGGTGCGCGGCTCCGGGCCATGGGCGGCCCGAGCGCAGCGGTGCACGGCATCGAAGAGTGGGTGCGGCGCGCCGCCTGGCGTCGCGAGAGCGACGGCGCCTATGCCTGGACGCCGCCGGCGCGGCCATACTAGGGCGTGCCTTCGCTCAGGGCTTGATGCCCGCCCCAGCGCCGCAGCGCGCCAGTCGCGGCGCCGTCTTGCCCTGGCCACCCTCGCAGACCTATACTGGCGCCCATGCAATATGAACGCTCTGAACAGCGCTATCAGGCCGTGCCCGAGGCGCAGCGCGAACGCCTGCGCGCCTTTTGGTGGGCGCACCCCTATCGCCGTGCGCAGGTGGGCGCCACGGCCTGGCGCTATCTCGAGGGCGGCCAGGGGCAGCGGCTGGTGCTGCTGGTGCCCGGGGGGCATCTCCCCGCCCAGTTCTGGTTTGGGTTGAGCGAGGAGCTGGAGCGCGAGCACCGCGTGGTGGCCATCGACGCGCCAGCCCGGTTGGGGCTGCTCGATCCGCGCGCGGCGGCCGAGGGGCTGGTCGGCCTGCTGGACGCGCTGGGCGCCCTGGGTGCGGCGGTGGTGGCGCACGGCGAGGCGGGCCTGGCAGCTCAATACCTGCTGCAGAGCTATCCGCATCGCGTGCAGGCGCTGGCGCTGATCAACAGCCCGCTGCTCGATGCTCGCACCGGCGTTGACCGCTTGACCCGCGCAGCACGCTGGCTGGCCGAGCATCTGCCGTGGCGCTGGCTCGGCGCGGCCCTGAGCAGCGTGGGCCCCAGGCGCCTGCCGCGCACGCCCTGGGCGGCCTACACCCAGGCGCTGCTCGAGGCGCCCGGCGTCATCGCCCCCCGCAAGGCCTGGCTGGCTCTCAGCGACGCCACGGCCAAAGCCTGTCGGCAGGCGCGCTTTGAACGGCGCGTCCTGGCCGGGTGGCAGGGGCGCAGTCTGGTGGTCACCGCCTCGGACGACTGGCGCACGGCCCACGACGCCGCTCTGCTGGCCGAGCGGCTGGGCGCGCGCATCGAATGGTTCACCGATGGCGGCCAGGCGCTGCCCTTGCTCTATCCCGAGGCGCTGGCCCATGCGGTGCGCGGGCTGCTCGACGAGGCCTGGGCCAGCGACGATCTATCGCTGGCCGCGCCCTATCTACAGGGCGCTGATGCGCCGTGACAGGCCTCGAGGTGGCGACCATGGCGTTGGGGGGCGCACGATGACGCCAGCATTGCGTGTGGCAGTGCGCGCGGTGATCGTGCGCGACGGCATGGTGGCCCTGGCGGCCTTTGATGACGAGTCGGGGTACCACTATAACCTGCCCGGAGGCGGGCTCGAGCCAGGTGAGGGCCTCTACGAGGGGCTGCGGCGCGAGGTGCGCGAGGAGCTGGGCTGCGAGGTTGAGATCGGGCCACTGCTGCTGGCCTACGAGAACCGTCCCGCGCCGGCGCTGCAGGTGCCGCCCTATGCCATCCACGGCCTGGGCCTGTTCTTTCTGTGCGCACTGCCCTGGGGCCAAGAGCCTCGCCTGCCGCCCACCGCCGACGAGCACCAGATCGATGTCTGCTGGGTGCCGTTGGGTGAGCTCGAGCGCGCGCCCCTGATGCCGCAGGTGGGCGCCCAGATCCGGCGGGCGCTGGCCGAGCGCGCCGTCATCGGCCAGGCGCAGGACCCCTTTGTCGTCGAGGACGTGGATACCTTTCCGCCGCGCCTGCCCAACTGGAGCCCGTTGCCGCCGTTCGTGGTCTCGACCGAGGCGCAACAGGGCAGGCCCAGTGCGACGACGTTCAACTGCCGCCAGCTCAGCCCCACGCTGTGGACGGGCGGCATGCCCAACGCGAGCCAGTTGCAGGCCCTCAGGCGGGTGGGCTGCGGCGCGGTGATCAACCTGGCGACAGCCGGGGGCGAGCCGTGCCTGGCCGACGAGGCCGACATCTGCTCGCGACTCGGCCTGCGCTATCAGCATCTGCCGGTGAACTATGAGCGCCCCACGGTGGGAGACTATGCCATCTTTGAGCAGCGACTCGCCGCGCTGGCCGGGGCGCGGGTGCTGGTGCACTGTCGCAAGAACTATCGCGCCAGCGTGTTCGCCTATCTGTGGCGCGTGCGGCATGGAGAACCAGAGCCCGTGGCGCGCGCCGATATGCTGGCCGTGTGGCGCCCCGACGCGGCCTGGTCGGCGCTGATCGAGGCGGTGCTGTCGCAGTAGTGGTTGAGCGGCGGAGTGCTAGGCGCGAATGCCCGGCTTGAGGGTGGCCACAAAGGGCAGATTACGATAGTACTCGTCGGCGTCGAGACCATAGCCCACCACGAACTGGTCGGGCAAGGTGAGGCCCACATAGTCGATAGGCACCTCGAGCAGCCGCATGTAGGGTCGCTCAAAGAGCGTGCAGACCTTGAGACTGGCCGGCCGCCGCGTGCGCAGCGTGCGCAAGAGATAGTCGCAGGTCAGGCCGGTGTCGATGACATCCTCGACAAAGAGCACGTGCCGGTCGGTGATGAGCAGGTCCAGGTCCTTGGTGATGCGCACGGTGCCGCTGTGTTCGCTGGCGGCATAGTGCGAGATGGCCATGAAATCGACCGCCACCGGCACGGTGATATGGCGCAGCAGATCGGCCATAAAGATCACCACACCGGTGAGCGAGCCCACCAGCAGGGGGTTGAGGCCGACATAGTCGGCGGAGATGGCCGCGCCCAGGCGGGCCACCGTCTGCTGGATCGTCTCGGCATCAAAGACGACCTGGCCGATGTCGTCGAACAGCGAGCTAGACGGCGTGCTCATGGTCATTGGTCAGTGCATCCTGCCCCACCAGTTGCGAGCGGCGGCTGGCCAGGCCGTACTTGGATAGCAGGCGCTCGAAATCGCGCCGGTTCCACAGCCTGATGCGCACTTCGGGATAGAGTGACTGCAACCGCTGGATCTTGCGGCGCTTGGTCCGCGTGAGGCTTTGCCGCATGGTGGTGAGCTCGATATAGCAGTCTTGAGCGACCAGATAAAAATCGGGCGTAAAGGCCTCGCTGACGGCGCCTGCGCCGTCCCAGTCGATGGGGAAGACCATCGGTTCATAGCGCCATTCGATGCCGTAAAAGTCGAGCAGTCGAGCGAACTCGGCCTCACTGGGGTGAGAGAAGGCGATCTCCTCACGGGCCACGAACGGGTTGGCAATCGGTCGTAGACGTTGGGCAGTCGTCAACAGGCTATTACTCCCCGGTTGTCGTCGGAAGACTTGGCACCATTATAGACTCCGCAGCCGCTGTGTCAACGTCAAAGAACAGCAAAAAGGGCACGCTCATCGAGCATGCCCGCTGTACACAATAAGCAAAGCCTCAAGTGACCTGCCAACTCTCGGTGCGCATCGTTGTTATGGAGTGTCTTCTCCAGAGTCTCGTCAGCTCGCTTTCGCCTGTCTCCAAGCTACTCACTCGGCGGCTCTCAATCGACCGCTCTCGCCGCCTCTTGCTACCGCTGTCGGTTACGCCGACTGATCCTCACGTTTCAGGCGACTCACCGCTCGCTGACGACGCTTTCTGCGTCTCCCGAAGAGTCTCATCAACCCCTCGAGGCTTTGCACCTGTATAGTAGCACAGAGGTGCAAGGGTGTCAAGGGTTTTTGGGCGCTTCTGGGGCCAACACGGCAAATCGGCCACCCAGCGTGTGGACGGCCGATTCCGAGACAGGTAACAGGGCCACAAGTGACCTGTTCTTCCTTCCCTCCAACCTGGCGTCGTTGTGGTGGAGTGTCTCCTCCGCAGACGACCTCTTGGATCGCTTTCGACCAGCCTTGACCGATCTACTTGCTAGGCGCCGTTCCCGTTGAGCTTGCGCTCTCTGTTCCCTTTGCCGTGGGCTCCTCGGGCTTGCTTTCGCGACCTCTGGCTCCCCACTCCCCGGCCATCTATCCACCAGATGTCTGGGTCGGATCACATCAATCTCTCGTGACCCTGTGCCAGTATAGTAGCAGATCGGGTTGCCGATGTCAACCCTTCTGACGGGCCTCTGCGGCGAAATCAGCCAAATTGCCTACGCGCTGAGGCGGCCAGGCGTTCCAGTTCCACGAGCCAGTGGTCGCCCAGCGCCGCCCAGGGCCAACGCGTCGCTAGCCGCGCCTCGCAGGGCTGCAAACTTGCCACCAGCCAGGGATGGCGCTGCCAGACCCCAGCCAGATAGGGGGGCGGCAGCAGCAGCGGCAGCGCACGGCTGCTCTGCACGCGGAACCAGGGCCGTGCGGCGCGCCGTAGTGCGGCCAGACTGTGGTAGTGAGTGCACATTTGCTGCACCACCGCCCTAGAGACAGACGCCCGGGCTGTGCTCCACCTTCTGAACGCCTGGCGCACCTGGCCATGCGCCAGAAGCCAGCACACCTCGAGCGGGTAGCAGCGGTTCATCACCGAGAGCACCACCCGCCCGCCAGGCCGCACCAGGCCGGCCAACGTCTGGACGAATGGCTCCAGGTCGGCCAGGGCGTTGAGGGGCCCAAAAGAGGAATAGGCGCCATCAAAGAGCGAGCCGGCCGACAGACGGCTCAGCTCCGCTGCGCTCAGCAACAGGGTCTGCACCTGTGACGCCACGCCGGCTCCAGCGGCCCTGGCCTCAGTCAGCGCGAGCATGGCCGGCGAGACGTCGGTGGCAAGCACGCAGCAGCCCAGCCGCGCCAGCGCTACCGCCTCCTCGCCGGTGCCGCAGCCGATCTCGAGCAAGCGCTGCCCGGGCCCAAAGGCGCGCTTGAGGGTGGCCAGGCTGACCGCACGCATATAGACCATCGCCGGGTTGGCCCGTGCCTCGGCGTCGTAAGTGGCGGCGGCGCGCTCGAAGGCCGGCGCCCCATTATCGCCGGACATCGTCGCACCCCTGGGACCCATGCCGCGACCAGGCCCCCAGCATGGCCCCGAGGATCAGCGCCGGCCACCAGGCGACCGGTAGATAGAGATAGACATCGACCAGCGTCGCCAGAAAACCCGCCAGCAGCGCCACGCAGAGTCCGACCAGCTCCCAATCATGCCCCGTGGCGCCTCGGTGCAGACCCACGACGGCCGGGCCCACCAGCAGCGCCACCCAGAGCAGCGCGCCGCCGACGCCGAGCTCGGCCGCCGTGAGCAGCGGAATGCTATGCACCGTGCGAAAGCCGGGGAACTTGGGGCCCATCTGGCTACCCACGGTCGCCCACAGCGCCCTGACATAGTAACCAGACCCTACCCCCAGCCATGGCCGAGCGCGGATCAGCGTCCACGCCAGCCGATAGTCCTCGAGGCGCTCGCGCAGCGAGTTCTGCTCGAGAAGATTGCCCAGCCCGCACAGCCGCAGAGACAGCGCGGCCCCTAACAGCAGTATGCACGCTCCGAGCCCGCCCAACAGCCAGCGCCGCATCGCGGGCTGGAGTTCGCCCCAGTAAGCGCGCCGCAGCACCAGCCCGCAGCCCGCCATGCTCAGGAGCAGCGCCAACAGCGCCGAGCGCGAGAAGGACAGCAGCAGCCCGGCCATGCCCGGCGCCATGCTGCCCAGCAGCAGAGCACGTTCGACGCGGTCGCGCGTGGCTTGTGCCCTCCCCGCCACCACCAGAAGGCCCATCGTCATCTGTCCGCCGAGGACGTTGGGGTGTGGCGCCATCCCCTGAGCGCGGAGCCAGCGTCGGCCACCCACGACCAGAACATAAGCGCCCAGTTCGCTAGGCGCCTTGGCGGCCTCGCCCAACGCTTCGAGGCCCACCGGCCCCTGCAAGGCGAACTGCCCCACCGCCACCAGCCCCTGGAGCACCAGCACGGCCGCCATAGCAGCGGCCAGATAGCGGATCGGCAACTCGGTGTGCGCAAAGAGGCCAATGGCCCAGAAAAAGCCGATCGACGTCACTGTCACAAAAGCGGCGCGCGCAACGTGGACGGGCCACACGCGCACCAACGCCAGAGTTCCCAGGCCCAACGCCGGGCCTACCGCCCACCAGGCCGGACGCGCCCAGTGGCGCCAGCGTTGCCCTGCCAGCGTGCCCCACAACCACGTCACGGCCACCGCCAGGGGTACAAGCATCAGTGCCCCCGGCGCATAGTCATGCCCCAGCAGCCGCACCGTGCCCAGAGGCCAGAGCGCAAAGGCGCCGTGCTGCCACGAAGGCGTCAGGCAAGCCAACACCAGCGCGGCGCAGAAGAGCGCCCGCGAAGCATAGATGACGACCCGCGCACCGGCCTTCACTGTGCTGCATCTCCACCAATATGCGGCTGGCCGACCGCCTGCCGCACCATCGAGCGCAGCAGCAGCAACAGCACCAGCTCTGACAGCAGCGCCACCGACACCGTCCCCCAGTGGCCAAACCGAGGCGCGAGCAGCAGATTGAGCGCACCATTAAGGACTGTAGCCACCAGCATGGCGTGCGACACCCGCCGCTGCCGGTTGAGCACGATCAGCAGGTGCCCGGCGAGCAGATAGCCCGCCGCCAGCGGCAGTGCCAAGGCCAGCAGGCGCAGCAGGATGGCGCTGTCGCTGGCCAGGGCGCCCGCCCCATAGACGATCTGCACGGCCAGCGGCGCCAGCGCCAGCGTCGCCAATGTGATGAGGCCCGACAGAATCAGTAGCACACGCTGCCCCAGCCGATAGGCGGCCAACAGGGCCGCCCGCGTTGCATCGGCCACCGCCCGGCGCGCCAACTCGGGGAAAAGCGCATCGAGGAGCGCCACTGTGGGCAAAGTGAGCAGCTCGTACATGCGATAGGCGGCGCCATAGGCGCCCGCCTCAGCGTCGCCCCGGAAGAACGATAGCACCAGCAGGTCGAGCCGTCGGTAGAGCATGGCCGAGATGCTGGTGACCGCAAAGGGCGCCGCCCCACGCAGCAACCGCAGCGCTGCACCTTGGGCCAGCCGCCATTGCGGCCGCACGCCGCGACGCGCCAGCAGCCACCATGCCCAGAACGCCCCCAGCAGATTCGCGCCCGGCCAACAGGCGATGGCGGCACGTTCATCGAACCCGAGCAGCAGCAAGGCGATGCCCGCCCCGGCGAACAGCCACCGCAGCGCGAGCTGCGCCGCGCTCGATATGTGCATCTCCTGACGCGCCTTGAGCCATACGATCACCACTGCGATGCAAGACTCGAACGGCAGGGCCACTGCTGCAATGGCCACCCCGGCCCAGCGTTGAGGGCCAAAGGCGGCGCCCACCAGCGTGGCCACCAGCAGCATCGCTCCCAAGCCCGTCAGCAGCTTGACGGGCAAGGCCACGCCGATCAGCCGCTGGGCTGAGCCAGGATCGCGCGCCAGTTCGCGCATCAGGTAGGTGCTCAGGCCTACATCGGCAACGGCCGCAGCGATCGCCTCGGCGCTCAGAGCCAGCAGAGCGCGGTTGAGCCCCGACAGCCCCACCCGACGCGTCAACACGGCCGCCAGCGCCATGGTGGCCAGGCTGCCGCCCACCTGTAGCGCCCCCAGGGCGAGGGCATTGCGCCCAATGCGCCGTACGCCGCCGCGCCCTGCCGACAACGATCGCAAGGTGTTCACCGGACACAGCCTTCGGCAGCCAGACGCAGCAGATCCAGCCGCGCCAGCAGTTCGCCTGGCGGCAACGCAGGCCGTTCGGCGCGCCACGTGTCAAAAGTGCGCTTGTCAATCGCCAGCGACTCGGGCAACGACACCTGGTCATAGGCCTCGGCGAGGGCTCGGCCTGCGCAGACGTCGTCGAGATAGCCTGCTGAGACCACGCGTACGCGCTCGATCGGCGGCAGCGGCCACTCCAAGTATTGTGGCCAGCTTGTGACGGCAGGCCGGCCCAGGTAGTAGGTGAACTGTGCGGCCAGCGAATAGTCCAGGCACAGGATCGTCTCGTCGTCATCCAGGCGCGACCCGGCCAGGGCGCGCAGGCCTTGCGCGTCGAGCGCCATGCGTCGTTCGAGAGCGCCACTCCAGGGACAGGGGCGTTCGTCGAGCTGGCGATAGACCGTGGCTGCCGACAGGCCGCCGCCCAGCGCCGCCAGCGTCGCCAGCCCCAGCACTGCAGTGAGCGGCAGGACCATGGCGTGTCGCTCGGCCAGGCGCCACAGCCCCTCGATGCCCGGCCCCAATAGCAGTGGCAGCGCCACCACCAGGCTGCGCGGGGTGTTGGCCGGGCTGAGCAGCACCGGCAACGCCAGCGCCACGCCCACCACACTCAGCAGGCGGGCGCGCGGCCACCGCCAGAAGAGCACGCCGCAGCCGGCCAGCAGCGCCAGTGGCCAGCTCACATAATCGAGCAGGTTGCCCAGCCGCGCCCATGGCCCCACGGGCGTTAGCACGCCGTGGCTCAGGTGACCCAGTTGCCAGCGGAATGAGGCCCAATCGCGCTGCGCATTCCACACCAACGTGGGCGCCAGGCCCAGCGCCGCCACAGCGATCGCGAGCCAGAAGCGCGGCTCGCGGGCGAGACGGGGGCGCAGCAGTAGCCCATAGAGCAGCGCCACGCCGGCCAAGACATAGGCCGTGTACTTGGCGGCGAACGCCAAAGCCATGGCCACGCCCAGGCTCAGCGCCAGCGTCAACGACGGACGCTCGTCGACCGACAGCCAGCGGTCGATCGACAGCAGCACCACCAGCAGCATGACCAGCAACAGCCCGTCGGGATAGACGTGCCGCGAGATGATCACGAACGGCTTGCCCACCGCCACGAGCGCGGCCGTGGTCCAGGCGGCACGTGCGCTCACCAGGCGCCTGGAGAGTCGCCAGGCCAGCGGCACAGCCCCGACGCCCAGCATTGCGTTGAGCCAGCGAATGCCCGCCTCGCTTTGCCCGCCCAGCAGCGTGGAAAGGCGCACCAGCAGCGCCACGCCGGCGGGATGATCATAGTACGACAGCGCCAGGTGCCGCGACCAGGCCCAGTAGTAGGCCTCATCGCCCACCAGCGCCAGCGCCCCCAGCCGCCAGCAGCGCAGAGCGGCCGCCAGCAGCGTCAATAGCGCCAGCGCCAACCTCTCGCGTCGCACCATCAGCGCAGAGCCCCCGCATCGTGGAGCGTGATCTGGTAGCCGTAACTGTCGACCGGGCCATCGACCTCGATCTCCACCCCGGCCCACGAGAGGCTGTAGCAGCCCCGCCAGTTCCACTGCAGGTAGCGTTCGCGCCCATACAGCAGACGACCGCCGGGCTCGGCAGCCACACAGAATCGGACCTGCGGCGCCTCGCTGAGCATGCAGCCGCTCATGGCCGCGGTCTCGCTCCAGATCCCGATCTCGTCGTCGCACAGCGACAGCCTGGCGGCATCGCGGTAGCACCGAAAGCGCTTCGCCCCCTGCTCGTTGGCCAGATAGGCGCGCTCCCAGGGCACGGTGAGCCCGCCAAAGTCCACCTCGACCGCGATGACGCCGTCGCGCAGCAGTCGATAGGTGACCGCCACCTCACCGATCGGCTCGACGGGGCGGTATTTGCGGCGCATGAACTGCGCGGGTGTGTCGATGGTGTCCATCACAAACACCTTGCGCATCACGAACGCCTCGGCGCTGGGCTCGAACGCGATCGACGCCCGCCGAGAGTTGTAGGCCTGGCCCTGCGCCACAATGATGGGCGCGCCAAAGCCATAGCCCTCTTCGATCAGCTCGTGCCCGGCGACCTTCCATACGAGGCCCTTTTGCAGAGAGGCTATCTTGCCGTTGTGGGGGCGTGGCTCTTCATAGAGGATTAGGCTGCTACCGGGCCCAGTGGCCACCTCGATGCCCGCCTTGCTCGCAGTCAGCCGGCCGTAGAGCTGCAGCGTCCAGTAGGGCTCGACGATCTCGGCCGCTGCCTGCCACACCAAAAGGAGCCCGCCGACGACGACCGCGCTCAACGCCGCCGCAACGAGCAGCACGATGAGCGCCCACCAGGGTCGGGGTGCACGGCGCGTTGCTGACACTGGGCTCACGGCACAAAGCCCGTGTTGTGCAGATCGCGGTGAAAGCGCGGCCAGGGCGCCTCGCCCATGCTGCCCACATCGCGTAGCAGGTGGATGCCGTTGTTGGCCCCCACCACCATGTCAGCGCGGCCGTCACCCTCCAGATCGCCCACCCACGGCGACGAGAAGACGTGGTGCCCCAAGTCGATGGGAAAGCCGGGCAACGCCTCACCGCGAGCGGTCCAGCCATAGACCTGGCCATCTTTGGAGCCCGCGATGATATCGGGCGCGCCATCGCCATCCAGGTCGACAAGCGCCGCCGAGGAGATGAACTGGTCGCGCGCCGCCTGTGGCCAGCCCGGCAGCAGGCGGCCGGCGTGATCCCACACGTACATGCGCCCATCCCACGAGCCGCACACCACCTCGAGCAGACCATCGCCATCGAGGTCGGCGATCGCTGGCGAGGCCTCGACGAGGCTGGCGGTGCGCTGCGGCCAGCCGGGCCGATCGACGCCATCGAGGCCGATGACATACACATAGCCTGCGTCGTCGCCATAGACGATCTCGTAGGCGCCGTCGTCATCCAGGTCGGCGATGGCCGGCGACGAGTCCGAGTCGTTGGCCATGATGCGCGGCGACCAGGGATAGGGCCTGCCGTCCAGGTGCCAGGCATTGAGCGCACCGCCAACGTGGCGGCCCGTGGTCAGCGTGGTCACCACGAGCAGGTCTGGCCCCACGGCCACCGTGGCATCGGCCCAGTTGGGGTGCGGCTGCGGCCAGCCGGGCGACGGCTGGCCATCGGGCTCCATGACCATCGTCTGGCGCAGCCCGCCGATGGCGATGCGGCCATCGGGCAGCACTGTGGGCGACGACCAGGCGCGATAGCCCAGCGAGATAGGCCACCCTGGCACATCAGAGCCGTCCTTGTTCCAGGCATAGAGCTTGCCAGCCTCGGCCGAGACCAACACTTCGAGCTCGCCGTCGCCGTCGAGGTCGGTCAGGGCTGGCGACGCGAAAAAGCCCTGGGGGCTGTGCTTGGGCCAGCCCGGCAGTGAGTTGAGGCGTGCATCGAGCAGGTAAAAGTAGCCGTCCCACGAACCGATAGCGATCTCCATCACGCCGTCGCCGTCCAGGTCGGCCACAGCGGGCGAGGAGATCACCGCCTCTTTGGTCTCACGGAAATGCTGCCCCATCGAGCGGAGCTGCACGGGCGCCGCAGGGCTCCCCTGGCAGCCGGCCAGAGGGAGCAGCAGCAACAGCAGCAGCACCACAACGCGTCGATGCATGCGGCCCTCCTAGGCCCCGTCCGCTGGCAGCGCTCGACGGCCGGCGGCGTCAAAGCGCAGCACCCACACGGCCATGCGCGTCAGCCACAGCCCGGCCACTGCACGCAGGCGCGGCCAAGGCCCCAGACGCAGCTCGCCGGCACGCAGCCGCGCCCACTGCCACTCGTGCTGGAGCAAGCGCTGCACCCAGCGGTAAAAGCGCGTGCTGTAGCGCCCGCGGTAGATCATGCGGTTCTCGGCCGTATAGTCCCAGTCAGGCGCCGCGACCAACCGGTCGCGCACCTGCCCGTAAAAGGGCGTGCCCGGCAACGGGTAGGCGATGGTCGAGCTAAAGCGCGTGGGGCGCGTCTTGCGGAGCAGCCGCACGGTGGCGCGAATATCGTCCCACTCCTCGCCCGGGTAGCCCACCATGATGAAAAAGTAGACCTCGATGCCCAGATCGCGGCAGAGCGCGGCAGCAGTGTGTATCTGTTCCACCCGCGTGCCCTTGTGCATGGCGTCGAGCACCTTTTGCGAGCCCGACTCGGCGCCGAACTGGATGCGCACGCAACCTGCCTCTTGGAGCCAGGTGAGCACCTCACGGTCGACGAGGTCGACGCGCGAGAGGCACTCGAAAGGCACGACCGGCCCACGAGCCACCACGGCATCGCGGAAAGCGCACACCCAGCGTCGGTCGATGCCCACCACGTCATCGACGATGCGCACCTGGTCGGGTTGGTAGACCTCGCGCAACAGGGCCAGCTCTTGCGCCACCGCCTCTGGATGGCGCAGGCGGCACGAGCGCCCAAAGACCGACTTTTGGCACCAGGCGCACTCAAAGGGGCAGCCCCGTGAGGCGATGATCGACAGCGAGGAATACCCGTGCGCGGCTCGCCAGGCGCGCTGGTAGGCATCCAGGTCGGCCAGGTCGCGGGCCGGCAGCGGAATGGCATCCACATCGCGCCGCAAAGGCCTTGGCGCCGTGCGCACCGGCTCGTCAGCACGGCGGTAGGCGATGCCCCGGATGGCGGCCAGGTCGTGCGCCCCGGGGACGCTCAGCAGGGCCGGCAGCAGCTCGAGGATGGTCTCCTCGCCCTCGCCCACCACCACCACGTCCACCAGATAGCGCTCGCCGTCACGCGGCGCCAGATAGTGCTCGGGCTGGCCGGTAGGGTCCGAGCCGCCCACGATCACCGGCAAGCCGCGGCGACGTGCCCGTGCAGCCAGCTCGAGCGCGTTGGCGCGCACCGTGCTCAACGCCGTGATGCCCACCAGGCGCGGCTGATGGTCGTCGAGCGCGCGCTCAAAGCTCTCCAGGTCGGGCTCAAAGCAGCCGTCATAGAGCGCCACCGTGTAGCCCGCCTCGTGCAGGGTGGCAGCGAGATAGAGGATGCCCAGTGGAAAGTAGGGCGTCATCAACCGGCGCTCAACCGGGTCGCGCGCCAGAACCAGCGCATGGCACAGCAATATGTCCACCGCCATCGGCGTCAGCCCCCTGTCGCAGGCGGCTCGTGCGGCCGCAAGCCGGCAGCGCTCAACCGCTCCTCGTAGGCAAGCTGTATGCGTCGGCCATAGTCGTTCATGTGTCCCTTGCACACACCCTCAGAAAAGCAGGCGGCCAACGTGCCTGTCTCCACGGCCTCGCTCGAAAGCTGCCTGATCTTGTGTTCGCGTTCGCGCCGTTCGAGGAGATCGCCGAGCCACCCCCCCAGCAGCCATTCTGCCAGGCGCTTGAGCCTGCGCTGGGCGCCAGTGAGCTCTATCTGGCAGGTGACGTTCACGTCGGCTGCGTTCGGCAGATAGGCCCACGCCCAGGCGTTGACGGCGAGCAGCCGGGCATGCATATCGAGCCCGTAACACGGCACCATCTGGGTCAGCTCATGGGCGGTGAACAGGGTGTGATCGGCCATCAGCAAGTGGTCGCTGTCCATGATATAGTTGGGGCAGAGGTGGACCCGTCGGAGACGTGCCAGGCGCACCAGGGCGATGGCCAGCACCCGCACCAGCCAGGTGCGCCCTGGCGCCGTCACGATCGCATAGTCGAGGTCATCGGCCACGGCCTGGGGATTGTCGACCGCCAGCGAGCCGGTGACCGCCACCATGCGCACATAGGGCAGCGTGGCGAGGCGTCGGGCATAGCGCCTGGCCGTCAACCACAGAGCGCCGCTGGCCTGCTGGCGCTGGCGACGCCGATCAAAGTGCAGGCCGCCTGCGGCCAAAGCATAGTAAGGCGGCTCTGACACCAGCCACGGGCATAGATCCGGGCTCTGCAGCGCCGTAGCCACCTGTCGTCGCGTGGCAGCGAGACCTATGAGATAGCGGTGGAGCTCCTCGAGCGTCAGCGGGTATCCAAACACGTCAGCATAGAGCAGCGTGCGCAGCACGGCCGTGCTGATCTCGTCGCGGCCCTGCCCCGCCACAGCAGCCAGGTGGCCTGGGACGCCTGTTTCGCTCATGGCGCCATTATACCCTACCGGCAGCTCGCAGTAAACGGAGATTCACGTTTGCAGCCGCGCTCGCAGGCCACGCGGGCGCGCAGCGCGGCGACATCGGCGGGCGACAGCCGTTCTTCGGCGCGCACGGCGGTGGGCTCGAGCAAGCGCAGGCGCAGCGGTCGCCGTGTGAGCCACTCGGCCCCCGGCGGCATGGTCGAGCGGGGATGCGGCTCCACATCGCACTCGTCTACGGGCTCGTCGATCTGGTAGAGATAGCCCGGCAGAGCGCCATCGTGGCGACGGCGACCGTCGTCGTCCCACAGCAACAGCGTGGGCTTGTGCGAGAACAGCCGCGCCAGCTCGCGATCGGTGGTGATGGTGCTGCCGGCGGCCAGCGTGTCGAGCGCCAGCGGCGAGCCATGATACCAGGCGCCCACGTGCGACTCCTTTGTGCCTCAGCTCTGCTGGCAATGTACCGCATATCGAACCGCCGCTCAATGGTTGGTGTGCCTGCAGCGCATCTGCTGGCAGCCGCCGGCGACGCAGGCCTCAGATCGCACCCTCGCCACGCCATCAGAGGCGCGCTGGGGCAACGACTTGACGGCGCTTGGGCATCATAGTATACTGCCCGGCGTTGCCACCCTAGCTCAATCGGCAGAGCAGACGCTTCGTAAGCGCCAGGTTTCGAGTTCAACTCTCGAGGGTGGCTTGACACCACGGACGGTGACCGCCAATGTTGCTTATGGCAACGGAGAGCTCACCGCTCCTTTCAGTGTTCAGCCTGCGGGTCGACACACAACAGAGCCCGCGCCCAGGTGACCGCCACCTGGCGCGGGTTCGCGCTTTTCCGCGCGTGGCCGCTCCCCTGCCGCTTGCCCGCGAGCAGCCGCCTTCCTCTCTAGAGCTGGCTGCCACATGCGCGTCGTTGACAGGCGCCTCTTCCAGACCCTAGAATAGCCACGATCGTGACGCGCTGTCACCAGGAGGAACCAGCATGAACGTGCTCATCATCTCGGCCAGTCCCAATGAGGGCGGGCTGACGGCCTCTTGTGCGCGGGCCGCGGCCGAGGGCGTGCAGGCCGCGGGCGGCCAGGCCACGCTGACGCCCATCGCTCGTCGAGCGATTGCCCGCTGCAACCAGTGCAACGATGGCTGGGGCGGCTGCCGGTCACGCCACGAGTGTTTCGGCGTGCAAGACGATTTCCAGGCCCTGCACCAGGCAGTGCGCGAGGCCGATGCCTACGTATTCGTCACGCCCGTGTACTGGGGCGACATGAGCGAGTCGCTCAAGGCCTTTACCGATCGCCTGCGCCGTTGCGAAGCGCCCTGCGGCGACCAGAGCGCCCTGGCCAACAAGCCGATCATCTGCGTGGCCGCGGCGGGCGGTGGGGGTGGCGGCATGATCAGTTGCCTCGAGCAGATGGAGCGCTGGCTGGGCCATGTGCGCGCCCGCCGCTTTGACATGATCGCCATCAACCGCTGGAACGCGGCCTACAAGGTCGATACGGTGCGCGCCGCCGCCCAGGCGATGGCAAGCCTGGGCTAAGAGCCCTTGCAGCGGGTAGGGCCCGGCCTATACTAGCCGCATGCTCAAGAGCCGCCCTCGACCGGTTGCCTCGACTCTGGCGCTGCGCGACAACCTGCGCGTTTTGCGCGCGGGCTATCCCGCCCTGGCAGCGGCCCTGGCGCAGCCCGAGCGGCCGGACTGGCTCGACCGGCTCGAGCGCAGCGTGCTCCCCGCGCTCGATTTCGACGTGCCCGTGCTGCTGACCGCCATCTGCGGCGGTGGCTCCACCGGCAAGTCGAGCCTGTTCAACGCCCTGGCGGGCCGTGAGCTCTCGCAGGTGGCCTTTCGCGCCGGATTGACGCGGCGCGTCATCCTGGCGGGCCATCCCGAGGTGCTGGCCAGCGGCGAGATCGCCGCAGCCTTGCTTCACCGTCTGCCGGCGCGCCCCGAGCCCTGGCGTTCGGCCGAGCAGGCCTCGGAACCCGGGCCGCCCCTCTATGCTGCCACCGCCGCACTGCCCAGGAGCCTGATGCTGCTCGATACGCCCGATTTCGACACCGGCGAGGGCGACCGGCTGGTCAACCGCGAGCGGGCCGAGCCCATCCTGCGCACCGCCGAGGTGATCGTCTACCTCTTTACCAACGCCGTCTACAACAACCTGTCGAATCTACAGTTCATGGCCGACGTCGTGGGCGGCATCGGCGGGCGGGCCATGGTGCTGATCTATCGCATCTCGCGGACAGCCCCCGACGACGTGGTGCTCGAACACTGCCAGCATGTGGCGCAGCGCCTCTACGGCGCCCATGAAGGGTGGCCGGCCCAGATCGTGGGCGTGTACCGCATCCACGAATCAGACCGCGTGGCGCAGGGCATCGCCTCGCCCGAGCCGTTGCCGGTGGGCACCCTGTCGCAAGGCCGCTCGCTGCCGGCGCTGCTGGCCGACCTGGACGTGGCCGCCGTCAAGCGACAGGTATTTGCCGCTGACCTGGCTGTCATCCGCGAGGGCGCGACCGCCGATCTGCGTCGCATGCAAGAGCTCGCACAGGAGGTCGACGTCTACACGCGCGCCCTGCAGCATCTGATGGCCCTGCAGGGCATCGAGTCGCTCAAGGCATTCCCGGTCAACGAGGCCGTGGCGCTGGCCACGCGCGTCTTTTTGGGAACGAGCCCCGCCTATGTGCGTGCCATGCGGCAGACCGGCCGCATCGTCGGCGCGCCCTTTCGCGCGGTGCGCGCCGTGGTGCAGCGTGGCGCCGAGGCGTTGGGCCTGCGCGAGCGAGTCGAGCCGGCGCCCGACCTTTCGGATGCCGTCACGCAGGGCCTGCTGCTGGCCGCCAACGAGGTGCGCAATCGCCTGCTCGACGATCACCTGATTGTGTCCGTGTCGCGCGACGACGCTCTGCTGGTCGAGCTGCAGGCGGCCCGCAGCAAGGGCGCTCTGTCAGTCACCATCGAGGCGCTGGGCGATGGCCGCTACAATCTGCATGTGCCCGCCCCCAGTGCGGTGCAACAGCAAGAGGCCACCCTGATGCGTCAGGATTGGCAGGCTACCACCGCCCGGCTGCGCGAGGCGGCGGGCTCGCTGGTGGGGCTGCCCGGCGATATCGAGCGCGAGCTCACCGATTCGGTGCTGGCCTTTCGTCGCGACATGGGCCTGGGGCAGCGGCTGCGCGAGGCCTTTTTCGCCTCGCTGTCGGCGCTGCCACCGCTGCTCGGCGTCACCTACACCCTGTTGACGGCCGATGCTGCGGGCGGCGCCGGCTTGCTGATCAAGCTGGAGGGCGTGTTCGGCGTCAACGATCTGTGGGCGCTGCTGTCGATTCCGGCATCGGCCGGGCTGAGCGAGCAAGACCAGAAGCAGTTGCAGCAGATGATCGCGCCCGTGTTCAGGCTCTGGCTGCAGCGTCGTACCGATGCCATCGTGGCGCTGCTGGGCGATACGGTGGCGGCGCCCGTCACCGCGGCGCTGGCAGCGCTGCCCAGACCCGATGACCCCCGCCTGCAAGGCCTGCAGCAGGCGTTGCATCACGTGGAGGGATAGGATGGACAGCTCCCCGCCATGGGCCGACCACGACCGTCTGGCCCTGCGCAGCGCCGGCGCTCTGGCCGAGGTGTCGGCCGAGCTCGCTGCGCTGCAGGCCCGCTTGGCGAGCGCGCCCGACTGGCGCCCCGCCGAGCCACTGTTGGCCGAGGCCGCCTGGGTGCGCCAGCAGCTCGACCAGATGGCCGCCTCTTGGAGCGGCAAGCTGGTGGTGGCCCTGGTGGGGCCCTCGGGCGCGGGCAAGTCGACGCTGCTCAACGCCCTGGCCGGGCGTGAGGTCTCGCGCACCGGCCTGGCCCGCCCCACCACTCAGGGCATCATCGCCTTTGTGGCGCAGGCCGAGGACGTCGAGGCGCTGCGCCCGCGCTGGGGGGGCGGCGAGGTGCAGGTGCAGGTAGAGCCCACAGCGCAAGGCCTGCAGCATCTCGTGCTGGTGGATGCGCCCGACACCAACACCACCCCTGCGGGCCTGGTGGCCCTGGGGCAGGTGCTCGACACTGCCGATGTGGTGGTGGCCGTGTTTGCGGCCCAGAATCCACGCCTCCACGACAACATCCGCTTTCTGGCGCCCTACCTGCGGCGCCTGGCGGCCGCGTCGGTGGTGCCGGTGATCAACATGGTCGACCGCGCGCCGCTCGACGAGCTGCGCCAGCAGGTGCTGCCCGATCTGCAGCAGACCCTGGCCGAGGAGTGGGGCCTGCAGGGCCAGCGCATCTACCTCGTCTCGGCGCGTGCCAGCCTGCCCGACGCGACCTTTGCCGCGGACGAGCTACCGCTGCATACGGTGAACGAGTTTGGCGCGCTGCGCCGGTTCCTCTTTGAGGCGCTCAACACCGCCACGCAGGTGGTCGATCGGCGCCTGGCGCGCGCTCGTCGGCTGGTTGAGATGGTCTGCAAAGACCTCGACGCCGCCCTCGACCAGCATCGCTCGGCGCTCGAGCAAGCGCGACAGCAACTCGCCCGCCTGGCCCAGACCACCAGCGATGCTCTGCGGCAGGCTCTCGAGTCCCGCGCCGGCGAGCTGCGTGGCCTGGACCTGCACGCCGCCCTGTACGGCCGTCTGAGCTCGCGCTGGTGGGGGCCGGTGGGCTGGTTGGTGGCCATCTGGGGCGTGCTGGTGCGCGGCGCCGCCTGGGTGGCGGGCATCGGTCGGCGGGGCCGCCTGCTGGGCAGCGACGAGGGCGACAGCGCGCTGCTCATCGACGTCGCCGGCGTCGAAGACGCGCTGGCGCAGCTGTATGCCGAGCGCTGGCCGCCGGTGGCCGATGCGCTCGCAGCCGCCGGCTGGGCCGGCATGCGCGATCGCCAGCGCTGGGAGACCGAGGCACGTGCCACCCGCGAGCGCCTCGCAGCGAGGACGCCCCTGGCCCTGAGCGCCGCCCTCGATGTGAGCGCAGGACGGCTGGCGCACCCGCTGCTGCAGCTCGTGCTCAACGCGCCGGTGTTGGCTCTACTGGGTTGGGTGGGCTATCAGACTGTGGCAGCCTTTGCGACGGCACGCTACCTCTCGGGCTCGTATTTCCAGAATGCGGGCATCGCGCTGCTTGCTGTGTGGCTGGCCGCTTTTGTGGTGCTACAGGTGATCGTTTCGCTGGCGGTGCGCCTGGGCCTGCGACGCCGCGCCGCGCGCGAGCTGGCCGGCGCGGCCACCTGGCGCCTGGCCGCCGACCTGGCGGCGCAGATCGACGCCCTGCTGGCACGCTAAAAGGGGCCGATCGCCCGCGACCGGCCCCATAGATTGCCGTGCTCACACAGACGGGCTAGAAGGTCGTCTCGAGCTCCATGGCGCAGCCCTCTCTAGCCGAGATGGGCGCCTTGACCATGATCTCGATGACGTGGCGGGCCTGCTCGGCCGACAGCACCGGCGCGCGGTCCTCTTCGATGGCAGCGATCAGGTCTTTGACGCCGATCGACTGATAGCGCAGCTCCTCGGGCATCTCCAGTGGATACCAGCCGCGCTCGCCGTCGTCGGGGTGGCCGCGGAAGAACATGCTCTCGTCGCCGCGCTCAAGGGCGATGGTGCCGCGGTTGCCAAAGATCTGCAGGTTGGGGCCTTTGGCGGCCTTGACGCAAAAGGTGCAGTCGAGAAAGGCAAAGGTGCTCTCGCCAAAGTCCAGCAGCATGAGCACATTGTCGGGCGTGTCGACGGGGAAGGGCACCCGCTCAAAGTCGCCGCAGCAGCCCAGCGCCATGCGCATCGGCTCCGAGATGCCGGCAAAGCAGGTGACGCGCTTGGCGGGGCCCAAGATGCCCGTGAGTTGATGGAGACCGTGCACGCCCAGGTCATAGATGGGGCCAGCGCCCGGCTGGTAGAACCAGGAGGCGTCGGTCAGGCGCGACGTCTGATAGTACTCGGGGCCGCCGTGCGACGAGCGCATGGTGGCAAAGTGCACTTTGCCGATCAGGCCGCCCCTGACATAGTCGCGCGTGGCCTGCACCGTAGGCCGCAGCATGTGGATGGGCGAGGCGCTGATCTTGACGTTGTTGGCCTTGGCCGTCTCGATCAGCTCGGTCGCCTGCTCCACCGTCAGAGCCATCGGCTTTTGAGTGTAGATGTGCTTGCCGGCCTGGAGCGCCTTGAGGTTGATCTCATAGTGCGCCTGGATGGCGGCGATGTCGGCCAGGATGTCAAAGTCGACCTCGTCGAGCAGCCTGTCCAGGTCGGTGTAGCCCTTGGGGATGTCGAACGCCTTTTGCGCGTACGCCACCGCCTCGGGCACCGTATCGGCCACGGCCACGAGCTCGGCGTTCTCCATGGCCTGGATCTGCGGCATGTAGTGATCCTTGGCGATGGTGCCCGCACCCACCAACGCGACCTTCCACTTTTTCATTTACGGCCTCCTCGCAGTGAGCCCCTCAAGGCAGGATGGGCTGATGTTAGAGCGCGCTGTGGGCGTTGTCAACGGCTCCAAGGCGCTGCATCGACACGGCCCGAGAGCACGGCTATAATCGGGCTATCTGCGCAGCAGAGCACTGCCCATGAGGTCGGCCATGCCCGCATTGACCCCGCTCTATAGCCCGGCCACCTGCCACCGCCTGACGGTGACGCACGACGATCTGCGTCAGGTGGGCCGGCGTGAGCTGCTGTGGATGCTGCAGCTCATGCATCTCATTCGTCGCTTTGAGGAGAGCGTGCTCGATCTCAAAGAAGCTGACCTGGTGCATGGCCCGGCTCACACCAGCGTGGGCCAAGAGGCGGTGGCAGCAGGCGTGGCGCTGGCCCTGCGCCCCGGCGACTGGATCGGCTCGACGCACCGCGCGCACGGCCACTTTTTGGCCAAGGCGCTGGTCTACTATGCACCGCACGGCTATGACCCGCTACGCGACGACGTCACCCCGCCCATGCAACGCGCTGTCACGCGCACCCTGGCCGAGATCATGGGGCTGCAACAGGGCTGGTGTGGCGGGCGCGGCGGCTCGATGCATCTCTACGACGGCGAGTCGGGCAACCTGGGCTCGAACGCCATCGTGGGCGGGGGCATTCCCCTGGCAACCGGCGCCGCCTGGGCCGAGCGCCTGCGCGGCCGCGACACCGTCGTCGTCTCTTTCTTTGGCGACGGCGCCATCAACCAGGGCTGCCTGCATGAGGCGTCGAACATGGCGGCGCTGTGGGGCGTGCCGGTGCTCTATCTCGTCGAGAACAACCTCTATGCCGTGGGCACCACCGCCGGCGAGTCGTCGGCCATCGCCGACCTGGCGTTGCGGGCGCTGGGCAACGGCATCTCGAGCTGGATCGTCGATGGCATGGATCCCCTGGCCATCTATCTGGCGGTGCACCAGGCAGCCGAGCGCATGCGGGCCGCACCGGCGCCCTTCCTGATCGAGGCCAAGACCTACCGCCACTACCACCACGCCGGGCGGCAGCGCGGCAGCGTCTATGGCTACCGCTCGCGCGAGGAAGAGGAGCGCTGGCTGCAGCTCGACCCGCTGGTCACCTTCCCCGCTCGGCTCGTCGCGGCGGGCCTGCTCACGCCCGAGGAGCAACAACGGCTCTATGCGCCCGCCGACCGCCTGGTAGACGAGGCTCTGGCGGCCTGCACCGACGCCCAGGACGGGCGCCGATTCATCCCGGCCAGCCACTGGCCGGGCGGCGATTCAGCGGGCCGCGACCTGCGCAGCAATGGCGTCGAGCTGGCTGCCGTGCGCTACGCCTCGCCCGACGAGGCCAGCGCCACGCGCGAGGTGACGCTGGTCGAGGCCATCGCCGGCGTCACGCTGCGCAGTATGGTGCGCGACGAGCGGGTGGTGGTGCTGGGCGAGGAAGTGGCTAACCTGGGCGGTGGCGCCTATGGCGCCACGCGCGGCATCGCTGAGGTGTACCCCTGGCGCTTGATCAACACGCCCATCTCTGAGACCGGCTTTGTGGGCATGGCCGGCGGCCTGGCCCTGGCCGGCATGCGCCCTATCGTCGAGATCATGTTCCCCGACTTTGCGCTGATGGCGTCGGACCAGCTGTTCAACCAGATCGGCAAGCTGCGCCACATGTACGGCGGGCGGGCGAGCTTTCCGCTGGTGGTGCGCACCCGCGTGGCCACCGGCTATGGGTATGGCGGCCAGCACTCGATGGAGCCCGCCGGCTATTTCGGGCTGTTTCCCGGGTGGCGCGTGGTGGCGCCCTCGACGCCCTTTGACTATGTGGGGCTGTTCAACACCGCGCTCGCCCTGCCAGACCCCGTGCTGGTCATCGAGCATGGGCTGATGTACGCCGATCGGGGGCCGATCCCCGCCGACGATCTGGACTATCAGTTGCCCTACGGCCGGGCCACCACGCTGCGCGAGGGCAGCGATGTGTCCGTGGCCACCTACCTGCTGGGCTGCCGGCTGGCGCTACAGGCCGCCGACGAGCTGGCCGCCGAGGGCATCAGCGTCGAGGTGATCGACCTGCGCACCCTCGACTATATGGGCATGGACTATGCGGCCTTGGGCGCGTCGGTGGCCAAGACGGGCGCGCTGCTGACGGTCGAGTATGCGCCGCGCAGCATGGCCCTGGCCGCGCGCATCGCCGACGAGGTGCAGGCGCGGTATTTCGACCACCTGGATGCCCCCGTGGCGCACGTTACCGCGCTCGACGTGCCGCCGCCGGTGTCGCGCGCCCTCGAGGCCGCCGTGCTGCCCGACGTCGAACGCGTCAAGCAGGCCCTCCGCGCCCTGGTCCGACGCGCCTGAGTGGGAAAGCGCACAGTGATGTCACCAGCGCCAGGCAACCAGGTCGACGCACCCACCGAGCCCTCCGTCCCGTGCTGGCTCGGTCGGCTCTATGATGGGTTGATCGCGGTCGTGCTGGGCGCGCTGGCCTATGGGCTGCGAGCTGTGGCGCCCCTGGCGATGGTCTCATGGGACGAGCCCGCCTGGGTGCTGCGGTCGGTCCGCTTTCTGTTGGGGCTGCGGGCCGGCGACCTGGCGCAGACGCTGCAGACCGGCCACCCGGGCGTCACCACCATGTGGATGGGTGCGCTGTCGCTCGACTGGCACCGGCTGGTGACGGGGCGCGTCAGCCTGGCGGCCCTCGAAAGCGCCGCGCGCATCCAGTTTCCCGAGCAGTTACACGACGCTGCGGCGTTACGCGAGCTGGCCGCGCTGCTGCCAGATGCCAAGCCTGGCATCTGGCTGGCCAACGCCCTGGTGGTCATCGGCGCCTATCTGCTGCTGAGCCGGCTGTTGACGCGCCGTATGGCCGTTGTGGCCGGGCTGGCCCTGGCGCTGAGCCCCTACTATACGGCGTTGGGCCGGCTGCTGCACCTCGACGCGCTGACGGCGGGCCTGATGCTGCTGTCATTGCTGGCAGCGTTGCTGCACCTGGAGCGCGGTCGCCGTGGTGCGCTCCTGCTCTCGGGAGCGCTGGCGGCACTGGCCACCCTCACCCGCTCGGTGGGCCTCTTGATGGCGCCCGCAGCCGCCATGGTCATCGTCTGGGCCTGGTGGCGTCGTCGCGAGCGCCGGCCGCTCGACCTGGCCCGGGCGGTCGGGCTGTGGGCCGCCGGATGGATCGCCTGCTTTGTCGCGCTGTGGCCCGCCCTGTGGGTGGCGCCACAACGGGCGATCACCACCTTGCTCAGTCTCTCGGTAGAGTACGCAGCGCTGGATCCCGGAGCCACCGCCACCTTCTTCAGGGGCGAGGTGGTGGACGAGGCTGGCGCCCTGTTCTACCCGTTGGCTGTGTGGTTGCGGATGACGCCTCTGGCGCTGCTCTTTGGCGGGTTCTCGCTGGCGGCCGCTGCGGTGCGCCTGCCCCTGCAGCGCGATGGCGCCCGCCGTCGACTCACCCTGGCGCTGACCCTGTTCGCCGTGCTGCTGCTGGCCGCCCTCGCTCTGGCCGGCAAAAAGTTCGACCGCTACGCCCTGCCCGCCCTGCTGGCGCTAGAGACGCTGGGTGGCCTGGGCCTGGCCCTGGCGCTAGACCTGGTGGCCGAGCGCGTGCTGCGTCCGGGGACCCTGCGGCTGGTGTGGCGCTCGTTGGGCGTGGCGCTGCTGGGCGCCCTGCTACTGGCGCTGGGCTGGGTAGGCGAGGCGTTGCCGCTCTACCCCGGGCAGCTGCTGGCCTACTATAACCCGGTGGCTGGCGGCCTCGCGCGCGCCGGTGAGACCCTGCCCGTGGGCTGGGGCGAGGGCGTGCCCGAGGCGGCGACCTATCTGGCGGGGCTGCCCGCCGCCGAACGCCTCACCGTGGCCACCTGGTCCACCGCTGGCGTGGCGCCCTACTTTCCAGGGCACACCGTGCCCCTCGTCGAGGAGCGCCTGCCCGAGGCCGACTATGTATTGGTGTACATTGCCGACGCGCAGAACGAGAACGCGGCCGCAAACCGCTACTTTTTCGGGGTGCGGCCGGCCCAATACGTGGTGCGCATCGAGGGCGTGCCGGTGGCCTGGGTGTTTGCCAACGACGACCCCGCTCTGAGCGCCTGGCTGCAGCGGAGCCAGGCAGGGCAGATGGTCGTCTTGAGCAACATGGACACTGCGCTGACCGCACGGCACCCCGAACTGCCCTGGGCCGAGCTGCCGCGGGATGACCCTGCGGCCATCGAACAGGCATTGCCCGCAGCCACGGCTGGCGCCGACAGCGTCATCTATCTGCGCTACAACTGGCACAATACGGCGGGCCGCCTGATTCAGACGCAGCTCGACCAGAGCGCTTTGCTCGTCGAGACGCGGCCCTTTCGCCTGGGCACGGCGCGGCGCTATGTGCAGGTTCCCGGGCGGCCGCCGACGCTGGTGGCGCCCGAGAAGCCGGCGAACGCCGAGTGGCAGGGCGGCCTGACGCTACAGGCCTATGGGGTGGCCGAATCGGCGCAGTATCGGCAGGCCGTGGGCGTGGCGCTGCAGTTTGCGCCGCAGGCGCCACAGCCCGAGAACTGGCACTTGTACGCACGCGTGCTCGACGATCAGGGGCGCGTGTGGGGCAGCCTCGACGAGCGGCTTGTGGCGCGCGACGGCCTGCCCGCCACAGCCTGGCAGCCGGGCCAGGCCTATCTAGCGCAGGTGGCCATCCCACTAAAGGCGGGCATTCCCTGGGGCGAGTATCGCGTGGTGATGGGGCTCTATGCCCTCGACGACCAGCAGCCGCTCGCCCTGCTCGACGCAACGGGCCGTGCGGCGGGCGCCGAGCTCGCGCTGGGCACGGTGCGGGTAGGGCCAGCGCTCATCCCGGCCAGCGACGAGGAGCTGAGCGAGCACACGGCGCTGGAGATCGACCTGGGCGGCGTGACGCTGCTCGGCTACCGGCTCGACCGCGAGGCCTATGCCACCGGCCAACAGGCTGACGTGGCGCTGTTCATCAGGCCCAGGGGGCAGCTCGCGCCCGAGGTGCAGGCCGTGCTGGGCTGGCGCGGCTCGCATGGCGTGGTGGCCTGGACGCCCCCGCAGCCGCTGGCCGGCCCAGGCCGTCGCTCTGAGGACTGGCGCAGCGGCGAGGCGCTCGAGATCCACCACCGCGTGCCCGTGCCCGACCAGCTGGCGGCCGGCGAGCACACCTTGCTGCTCGACGTGCGCGCCGGCCCCAACGGCGAGTCGCTGCTGGCCCAGCCGGTGGCGCTGACCGACGTGACCGTGACGCGCATCGAGCGGGTGTACGGGCCACCCGCGCTGCAATATGCCCAGACGGCCACGCTGGGCGGTACGGCGCGCCTGCTGGGTTACGATCTGCCCGCCGCCACGCTATCGCCCGGCGAGGCGCTGTCTCTGACCCTCTACTGGCAGGCGCTGGCCGCCGAGCCGCGCGACCTGACGGTTTTTGTGCATCTGGTCGATGCCGAGGGCCAGGTGCGTGGCCAGGTCGACGCCTGGCCTGCCGGCGGCGCGCGGCCCACCTCGAGCTGGGCGCCGGGCGAGATCATCGTCGATGCCCATCAGGTGGCGCTGGACGCCGCCGCGCCGCCGGGCGTCTACCGCCTTGCCGTGGGGCTGTACGATGCCGCCACGCTGGCACGGTTGCCCGCTCTGGACGCTGGCGGCCAGCGGTGCGCCGACGACGCGGTGCTGCTCGACGCGGTGATTGCCGTCGAATAGCGCCTGCAGTTGGCCTACTTTTCCAGCCACCCCGGAACGCTCGCCATCAAGTCGACATGGGCGCGGCGTGCCTCGATGCCCTTGAGCACCGCGCCGTGCAGGCCGTCGGCGGTGGCGTCGATGTCGCGGTAGCTGTTGGTGTAGGGGTCGGCCGCGGTGGCCGCGTTGACCTGTTCGATCCACGCCACGTCCAGCGCACTGGCGCCCGAGTAGGCCCCGGCCAGGCCAGCCGTCACCGCCGCCACGCAGTCGGTGTCGCGGCCATAGTTGACGGCCGCCAGCAGCGCCGTGCGCGCGTCGCCCTCGCTGGCGTAAAAGATGGCCAACCCCTTGCACACCACCTCGTTGGCCTGCGACATGGCATAGACCATGTGCGTGCCGCCATAGTAGAGCGCGTCGAACTCGGGCAACATACCCATCGGGTCGCCCACATGGCGCGCGGCGATCTCCAGGGCGCGCTCGACCTCGCGCCTGACCGAGTCGTAGCGCGCATAGGGCGTGTCGTGCTGGGCGTGATAGTCGGCATAGGCCAGCGCCGTGTCGCACACCGCCGCCACGCTGGCATCGGGGCGCAGCGCAGCGGCGATGCTGGCGTGATACAGCGCCGCCCAGCGCAGCGCATAGGTCTGGGCGCTGGCATACACCAGCCCCACATCATACACGTCGGCGGCAGCACCGGCCGGATCGCCTGCGTTGACGATGCCGATGGTGTGGCCGGCGCGGGCCAACGAGTTCACGTTGTTGAACGGCCACAGCCTGCCCAGTTCGCGGGCCGGCACGCCGGCGCGGGCCATCTCGAGCAGGGTCTGGTCAAAGGGCTCTTGCTTGTAGACCATGCGCGCGGGCTGCAGATCGCGCACCCAGACGGCCACCAGGTCTTCGGCGGTAAAGCGGCCGCCTTTTTCGATGGCGGCGGTGTTCATCAGCTTTTGCCGCTCGATGCCGTCCTCGGTGGTGCCGGCAGGGCGTTGCCAGTCGGTGTAGGCGGTATAGTGCTTGTAGGGCAGCAGGCGGTCGAGCCAGCCGTGGGTCGCGACGATGCGCTCGTGGGCCCAGCCTTCGACAGCGGCGCCCATCGCCGATCCCACCCACGACCCGGCGATGCAGCCACGGATCTTGTCATGCAGGGTGATCATCTTTGCCTCCCGATGTCGATCTGCAGCCAGATTGTCACCTGTCGGCAGGGGTACCGCAAGCGCCGCGCGTATGACAGAGGTCGATGGGCTGTGCTACAATCGCTCAACAGGCTGTGCCAGGGAGGCCACCATGTCATTCGAGGCGATGGACCGCCGATATCGTGAGCTTCTGCAGGCGTTGCGGGCCGGCCGGCTCGACGAGGATGCGTTCCTTGACCAGGTGAGCGAGCTGACCCTGCGCGACGAGCAGGGCCAGTGGTGGATGATCGGGGCACGCGATGGCCAGTGGTATGTGTGGCAGGGCGGCAACATGGTCGCGGCCACGCCACCGGGGTTGAGCGCACCGTCTGCGGCCACGCCGCCGGCGACGGCTGTCTGCGCCCACTGCGGCGAGCCCCTCTTGCCTGGCGCGCATTTCTGTGGCAACTGCGGCCAGCCGGTGACGCCAGCGGGCCCGCCGCGCTGCGCTCAGTGTGGCGCCGAGCTCCAACCTGGCGAGCGCTTTTGCCGCAACTGCGGTCAGCGCGTGGGCGCGCCAGCCCCCGCAGCCGCGGTGCCCGATGTCCAGCGCCCTGGCGGCCTGACGCCCGAGGCGATCAGCCCGGTGAGCGAGCCCCCGATCGAGCAGGGCGCCACTCTGGTCGGCGGTCTCGCGGCGGAGCCGTCGCTGGCCGCGCCCTCTGCGCCAGAGGCGCCGCCAGCGCTCGAGCATGAGGCGCCAGAGCCACCAGAGGCCCTGCCGCCCGTGGTGCCCACCTTGATCGAGCCGTTGGGCGGCGCCAGCCTGACAGCGGCCGAGCAACCTGCGCCGCAGATGCCCACCGAGGAGCCATCGGGCACCCCGCCCACGCCAGCAGAACCAGAGCCGCAGACGCCGGCACCGGTGGCGCAGACGCCGGCACCGGTGGCGCAGACGCCGGCACCGGTGGCGCAGACGCCGGCACCGGTGGCGCAGACGCCGGCACCGGTGGCGCAGACGCCGGCAGCGCCTGCCGTCGAGCCAGCCGCCTTCAGGGCCAGCGCTCCGGCCCCGGCCTCGTCCACGGCTGCAGGCCGAGGTGACCAGCCGCCGGCGCCGCGGCCCACGCTGCAGCCGCCGCCGATGTCAGCCCCGCCGGCAGCGCCCAGCATGGCCGCCGTGCCCCCAGGTCCGCCATCGGTCCAGGGCGCAGCGCGCATCGCCAGCCATGTTGATCTGCAGCCACCGCCTGGCACGTCGTCGGGCGGCACCGTTCAGCCACCGCCACCGCCGCCGCCACCGCCGCCGCCACCGCCGCCTCGACGCGCTTCTGCGGCCCCGCCACAGGGCGGCGGCCGACGACTGCCGCGCTGGTTGCTGGCCGCCCTCGCGGTGGTAGGGCCGTTGCTTGTGGTCGGCCTGGGATACCTGGCGGCCACCCGGCTCTTTGGGCTCGACCAGCCGCCCACAGGCGAGCCAACAGCGACCGTCGCACCCACGCTGACGCCCAACGCCACCACGCCAGCGGCTGCTGTGGCGACGGCCACGCCCACCGTGACGCCCGAACCCGGCGCGCCGGTCCTCAGGGTCGAGCAGCAGGCGCGCTTTGTGCAGGATGAGGGCACCAAGGCGATGCTCGATGCCGGCGATGTGTTGCGCTACCGTGTAAGCGTGCTCAACGTGGGCGAGAGCGATGCCACCGGGGTGGTGCTTACCGCCCGGCTGGACGACGCCGTTGAGCTGGTTGGCGATGTGGAGATCGGCTCGGGGCGCATCGTGCGCGGTGGTCGCGGCGGCCGCGAGGTGGTGGTCACCCTGCCCAGGCTCGAGGCGGGGGGCGACTGGTGGGTCGCGTATCACGTGCGGCTGCGCGAGGGCGCTGTCGGCCAGATGTCGCAGGTCTCGGCCCAGGCCGAGGTCACCAGCGACGAGGTCGAGCTGGCCTTGAGCGACGACCCCGACACCGCCCCTTATGGCGACCCCACCGTCATCCAGGTGGTGGCGGCCACGCCGACGCCCACCAGCGCGCCCCCCACAGCCACAGCCACCGCCACGCCCACCCTTACACCGCAGCCCGCGACAGCCACGCCGACGGCGACGTCGACGCCGACGCAGACACCCACCACCGGGCCCACGGCCACGAATACGCCGCAGCCCCTGAGCTTTAGCACCACGCTCACCGTCAGCAACGGCGCCTTTGGCACCAACAACGTCTGGGTCGAGCACCGCGACGGGATCTTTGCCGACACGCCTGCGGGCCGCTACCAGTGCGAGCTGGGCTTTATCAGCACGGCTGAATCGCAGGCTGCGATGCAGGCCGCCTGGACGCAGGCCGGCCGCAGCGGCGCCAACTGGCGCATGCGCATCGTTGTGCGGGGGTCGCAGTCGTGGGTCTCGTGCGGCAGCAAACCCACCTGCTACGACAACGTGGTCGAAGATGGCACCCAGGCCGAGCTCAAGGCCGAGGTCTATATGCAGCCGGGCGTGTGGAACAACCTGGCCAGCGCCTATGCCTCGGGGGGCTATAGCGCGATGATCGCCAACGAGTACTATGACGACATGCAGGCCATGATCTTTGGGCCGATGGGCGCCACCACCCCAACCACGCCCGTGGTGTCCATCCGCTTTACCAAGGTCAACTGACGAGGCAGCGCACGCCGACGGGGGAGCAGAGGACGGCTCCCCCGTCGATCTGTGGAACCTCAGGGCCACCGAAAGCGTCTGGTAGATGCAGCTCTCAAAGGGTACACCCTGCGGAGCGGCATGACGCGCTTCTCTCCTCATCACAGCGAGGCGGGGTCCGTTCTGGTGCAACGGGCCCCGCCTCGCGTCATGCGTGCGCCCTTTGCGCCGGGCAGAGCGCCTCAGGAAGGCTCAACAAAGCGCACCCAGGGCGGATGCGCCAGCTCGCCACGCGCCCGACAGACCTGGCACAGCCCGGGAACCACCAGCTGCTCCACCTGCACCTCGAACCCGAAACGCGCGGCCAACGACGCCGCAAAGTCACGCGCCTCGTCGGGCGGCACGCCCTCGATCGCGCCACAGCTCTGGCATAGCAGGTGCAGATGCGGGCCGTGCAGCGAGAGCAACTCGTAGCGAGCCTCACCCTCACTGTCATAGCCCGACACGAGCCGCAGCTCTTGCAGCAGGCCCAGGGTGCGATAGACAGTCGACAGATCGACGTTGGGGTTGCGCGCCGCGACGCTGTTGTATAGCTCTTCTGCCGAGACGGGCGTGGCGGCCTCGTGCAGCGCCGAGAGCACCAGCTCGCGCTGTGGCGTCACGCGCAGCCCTCGACGCCGCAGCTCCTGGCGAAAAACCGTCTCACACGCCATAGCGATCATCCTCATTGTTGCGAATGATGGCAATAATGCGTCACGTTGAGGGCCGTGTCAAACGACCCAGCCCTCGATTGTTTGACATCGCGCTCAAGAATAGGTGATAATGAGGTCTGTTGGGAGGTCGCCTGGGCGGCCCTGCTCGAATCCGCAACCGATCGATAGGAGCATCACCGATGAAGACCATACTGCTCGGCCTACCCCCCGAGGATCGCCTGGAGGAGCGCCTGCAGCGAGTGCGCGCGCTGGCGCCCGAGTATCGCCTGCTGGTGACGGTGGACGATGCCGAGATTGAAGCGGCGCTGGACGAGATCGAGATCGCCGCTGCGCGGGTGCCTCGCAACCTCACCGCCAGGGGCAAGAACCTGCGCTGGATGCAGCAGTGGGGCGCAGGCGCCGACTGGCTCATGAACGACCCCGAGGCCGTGGCGCACCCCTTTGTGCTCACCAACGCCTCGGGCATCCACGCCATCCCCATCAGCGAGCACATCCTGGCGCTGATGCTGGCGCTGGCGCGCCATCTGCCCGAGGTGATCCGCCGGCAGCCCAGCCACGAGTGGCGTCGCCCCGACCGGCAACGGGTGCGCGAGTTGGCCGGCAGCACCGCCGTGGTCATCGGCCTGGGCGCCATCGGTGGGCGCACCGCCCGCCTGCTGCATGCTCACGATGTGCATGTGATCGGCGTGCGCCGCAACCCGAGCGTCCCTGCCCAGGGCGTCGAGCGCCTGGTGGGCCCCGACGAGCTCCTGGCGGTGCTGCCCGAGGCGGACTGGGTGGTGATCACGGCGCCGCTCACGCCCGAGACGCGCCACCTGATCGGAGCGCGCGAGCTGGCCGCCACGAAGCCGACGGCCTGCATCATCAATATCGGGCGCGGGGCGATCATCGACCAGGAGGCGTTGATCGCCGCCCTGCGCGCCGGGCGTCTGGGAGGCGCTGGCCTCGACGTGACCACGCCCGAGCCGTTGCCGGCCGATGCGCCGTTGTGGGATCTCGACAATGTCATCATCTCGCCGCACTACTCGGGGTCGACGCCGGCCTATGAGGAGCGCGCGTTTGCCCTCTTCGAGGAGAACCTGCGGCGCTACCTGGTGGGAGAGCCACTGATCAATGTGGTCGACAAGCATCTGGCCTACAGCCCGCGTGGGGTCGGCGCCCGGCCGTGAAGGGGCTGGTGGGCAAGCGGGTGCTGGTGACGGGCGGCACCTCGGGCATCGGCCAGGCGATGGCAGTGCGCTTTGCCGCCGAAGGGGCGCTGGTGGCCATCAACTACCGTCGCGATGAGGCCAGCGCCGCCGAGACCAACGCGCTCGTGCAGGCCGCCCTCGAGGAGTGTGTGGCTACCATTCGCGGCTGCGGCGCAAGGCACATGCTGGTGCAGGCCGATGTCTCGCAGCCCGACCAGGTGGCGCGCATGGTTGCCGAGACGGTTGCCGGGCTCGGTGGGCTCGACATCCTCATCAACAATGCGGGCATTGCTGTGGGCGCCGCCTCGCACGAGATGACCCTCGAGCAGTTCGATCGCGTCATCGCGGTCAACCTACGGGGCGCCTTTGTGTGCGCGCAGGCGGCCATTCGCCACTGGCTCGAGGTGGGCCAGCCGGGGGTACTCCTCAACGTATCGAGCGTGCACGAGGTCATCCCCAAGCCACGCTACGCCAGCTACGCGGTGAGCAAGGGGGGCCTGGGCAACCTGACGCGCACGCTGGCGCTCGAGTACGCCGGCCAGGGCATCCGCGTCAACGGCATCGGGCCGGGTGCCACGGTGACCCCCATCAACCGCGCCTGGGTCGACGATCCCGCGAAACGAGCCGAAGTCGAGCGCCACATCCCGATGGGGCGCGCCGGCGAAGCGGCCGAGATGGCGGCAGCGGCGGCCTTTTTGGCGTCTGACGAGGCAGCCTACATCACCGGGCAGACGCTCTATGTGGACGGGGGCCTCACCCTCTATCCCGACTTTCGCACGGCCTGGTCGACCGAATAGTGCGCCAGAGGGCTTGTCTCGACGGATCATTTTGACCGCAGGGTGTTGTTGGCCAGCGCCGCACTGGGGGCCCTGGACATGGTGCGCGTGCGGCCACCAGTTGACACCGGCGCGGCGACGACGCCATAATCGGACGCACTCAGGTACTACCCTAAGGAGACTGCGATGTTCTTCGAGTTCCGCCAGTACAAGATGGACCCCGCCAAGCGCGCCCGTTTCGCCGAGTTGATGGACACGGTCGTCATTCCCTTCCAGGTGAGCAAGGGCATGGTGGTGGTGGGCGCCTGGGTCGACGAGGAAGACCCCTCGCTCTACTACTGGATGCGCCGCTTTGAGAGCGAGGCAGAGCGTGCCAAGCTGTACGAAGCCGTGTACCAGTCCGACGGCTGGCTGAATGAGGTCAAGCCTCAGTTGGGCGACACGGTGCAAGAGATCGTCGTCAAGCGCATCGAGCCGAGCGCCCGCTCGATCATCCGCTAGGAGGCCTCATGGACTGCCTGCAAGCCATACGAGCACGCCACAGCTATCGAGGGCCCTACACGAGCGCCCAGGTGCCCGAGGCGCACCTGCGGCAGATCGTCGAGGCCGGTATCCTGGCGCCCTCGGGTTACAACGGGCAGACCACCAGCTTTGTGGTGGTGACCGACCCGGCGCTGCTGGGTCAGATTCGGCCCATTTCGCCCGACACTCTGGCGCTGGCCACCTGCCCGGCGCTGATCGCCGTGGTGATGGATGCCCCTGAGGAGATACCGGCGGGGCGGACCTTTTTCGGCATCGAGGACTATTCAGCGGCAGTGCAGAACATGCTGCTGGCCATCACGGCGCTGGGCTATGCCTCGGTCTGGTTCGATGGGGTTCTGCGCAGCGAGGGCCGGGCCCGCCTGGTGGGCGATCTGCTGGGCGTGCCGCCGCAGAAAGAGGTGCGCGTGTTGTTGCCCATCGGCGTGCCTGCCGAGCCCCTCGAGGACCATGGCCGTCGGCCGTTTGCAGACCGCGCCCGCTGGAACAGGTGGTAAACGGGCGCATCAGGCCCTGATTCGCAAGAGGCACAGATGACTGTGCCTCTTTTTCGTTCACGCCGCGCAACGCTAGACGCGCCCCGACGTATGGCCTATGATGGCATCAACTGAGGACTGAGGAGCAAAAGATGGACTATGTAGGATCGGTCACTTATGTGGCGCAAGATCGGGATTGGCTCAAGAAGCTGGGCATCGGCGTGCTGATGGGCCTGCTCAGTTTCGTGCTGGTGGGCAACTGGGCGCTCTACGGCTGGTCGATGGAGGCCTTTCGGCGCGTGGTGCGTGGCTCTGATGAAAAGCTGCCGGGCTGGGACGATCTCGGCGGGTACATCGGCCAGGGCCTCAAGTACTTTGTGGTGTCGCTGGTGTGGAGCCTGCCCATGATCGTCATCGTCGCGATCGTGGCCGGAACAGCCGCGACCGCGTCCTCGTACAGCGTTTCGGCTGGCGAAGCCGCGATGGTGGGCATGACCCTTGTGCTCTGGCTGCTGGCGATGCTCTATGCCATCGCGGTCGGGTTGCTCAGCATGGGCGCCTTTGTCATCCTGGCGCAGACGGGGAACCTGGGGCAGGCCCTCAACCCGGTCAACGCCTGGAACGTGCTCAGCCGCAACCTGGGCAAGTGGGTGCTCACGGCCCTGGCGCTGATCGTGATCAGCGTCATCCTGTCGCTGATCGGCTCTGTGCTCTGCGGCGTAGGCGCTTTCGTAGCCATGCCGTGGCTCTCGGCCACCCAGGGCAACTTGCTCGGCCAGACCTTTGTGGAGGCCGGCGCCGAGCTCTAGGCACTTGCGCCTCTGTTGCATGTCGTGTACTATGCGGCAGTTTTGGGCAGTGCGGCAGAGTCCGCGCCAGACTCGGGAGGGATGCAGATGGACTATGTTGAGTCGGTAACCTTTGTCACCAGAGACGAAAAGTGGGTCCAAAAGATCGGCCTGGGCGCCCTGGCAACCTTCCTGAGTTTTCTCGTGGTGGGCGGCCTGGCGCTCGCGGGGTGGGCCATGGAGGCCTATCGCCGCGTGATCCAGGGCGCCGAGGAAAAGCTCCCGGGCTGGGAGGGTTGGGCCGCCTTTCTGGCTGACGGACTCAAGTTCGCGGGCGTGGCCATCGCCTGGTACATTCCCGTGGCGATCCTGGGCGCCATCTGGGATCCGTTGGGCGTCATCGCCTCGATCCCGGTGGCATTTCTGATCATCGGCGCGTTCATCATCGTGGCGCAGACAGGCGACTTTGTGCGGGCCATCAACCCTGTCAACGCCTGGAACCTGCTCAACCCGCATCTCAACCAGTGGATCATCACCGCCGTGATCATCTGGGCGGCCAGCATTGTGGCGTCGCTGGTGGGCGGCATCGCCTGTGGCATCGGCATTCTGGTGACGACGCCCTGGCTGTGCGTGGCCACCGCCAACCTGATCGGCCGCACCGTGGTCGAGACAGGCACCGAAGTCTAGCTCTGCCCTGCAGCGCAGAGGCCGCCGTGTGAACGGCGGCCTCTCTGTTTGTGGAGCACGGGCGGCCGGCCATCAGCCCGGCACATATACCTCGGGCACAAAGGTCTGATACTCTATCGGCGGCCGCACATAGCCCGTGTCCTGTTGGCGCGGCGGTAGCGCGATCGGCTCGGGCGTGAGGTCCTGATAGGGGATCATCGACAGCAGGTGGGCGATGCAGTTGAGCCGCGCGCAGCGCTTGTCATCAGCGTTGACCACAAACCAGGGCGACTGCTTGGTGTCGGTGAACTTGAACATCTCGTCTTTGGCCTTGGAGTACTCGATCCAGCGGGTGCGGCTCTCGAGGTCCATGGGGCTGAGCTTCCAGCGCTTGGTAGGGTCCTGGATGCGCTCACGAAAGCGCCGCTCCTGCTCCTCATCGCTCACCGAGAACCAGTACTTGATCAGGATGATGCCTGCGCGGATGAGCATCCGCTCGAACTCGGGGCAAGAGCGCAGAAACTCTTGATACTGATCCTCAGTGCAAAAGCCCATCACGCGCTCGACGCCAGCGCGGTTGTACCAGGAGCGGTCAAAGAGCACCATCTCGCCGGCGGCCGGGAGCTGGGCCACATAGCGCTGAAAGTACCATTGCGAGGCCTCGCGCTCGGTGGGCACGGCCAACGCCACCACGCGCACGTTGCGCGGGTTCAGCGGCTCGGTGATGCGCTTGATGACGCCACCCTTGCCGGCGGCATCGCGCCCCTCAAAGATCACCACCACCCTCAGCCCCTGGTCTCTGATCCAGTATTGCAGCTTGACCAGTTCGACGTGCAGGCGCTGCAGCTCGGCCTCGTAGGTCTTTTTGTCGAGCCGAATGCCTGTGGCGGAAGGGGGCTCGGCGGGTTTCGCAGGCGCAGCGTCTTTGCCCTTGGCCATCTGTGCACCTCGCTACAAGTGCGCGACCGGACACCGCCTGGAGCATAGACCGGCAGAGTGGCGCCGTCAAGGAACGCCCCGCCTGCCGCAGAGGGGCAGGCGGCCGTGCCTACGCCATGTTCACCAGCGCCACGGCGACGATGGCCAGGCCGAGGCCCAGCGTCTCGCGCTGCGAGATGCGTTCGCCCCACAAGAGGCGGGCCGCCACCACGGCCACCACCAGGCCCACGGCGCTGTAGAACGGGAACACGATCACGCTGGGCAACTGGTGCATCGATTCGAGCAACGCGGCATTGGCCAGGGCGTTGGTGAGCCCCAGCACCACCCCGGGGATGATGTCGCGACGCGAGCTGCCGGCCGAGCGCAGCCGCCAGGCGACCAGGGTCACCAGCATCGCAGCGCCGAACAGGCAGGCCAGGAACAGGGCATCCTCGCCGGGCAAGGCCAGCTTCTGGTAGGCCTGGAACAGGAGCATCGAAATGCCGTTGCCGAGGAACATGGCCACCAGCAGGGGCACGGCGCTGCTCTCGAGGGCGCCGGGCACATTGGGCTTTAGGGTGATCAGCGGCATGGCCAACAGCGTGAGGGCGATGCCGGCATACTGAATGGGCAGCGGCGTCTCGTGCCACCATACGATGGCGCCGACGATGGGCACGATCACCGCCAGCCGCACGATAGCCGTGGTGATCGACACCCCGCGTTTGGCGATGAGGGGGCTAAAGATGCCAAAGTTGAGCGCGTAGATGGCGCCCACGATGGCGCCCAGCCACAGCGTGATGGGCGTGACCTGCGGCGGCGGGCCTGCCGAGGCCTGCCGCACCACCTGATAGAGCGTGGCGATGAGATAGTTGACAAAGCCAACGGCAAACACGTTGCACCGACGTTGCTGCGCCCAGCGTAGCACCAGGCCAAAGGCGGCGGAAAAGAACGTGGCAACCAGGAGAGCGATCATGGGCGCATTATAGGCATGGGGGCGGTTACACCAAACGTGTGGCTGTAGGCGCCTCGCGATTGACAGCCAGCCCCGCCCTGCCTAGACTCTCGCCACCAGTGGCTTGCGGGAGGCACATCCATGGCGTGGACCCTTCAGGAGATCCCAGACGGCAGCATCACCAGCGTGCCCGGGTTCAGGGCGGCAGGCGTGGCCTGCGGCCTCAAGAAGAATGAGGCGGCGGACCTGGCGTTGGTCGTTTCACTGAGCCCCTGCACGGCCGCTGCGGTGTTCACCACCAACCTCTTCAAAGCGGCCCCGGTGCTCTATGACCGTCAGTTGGTCGAGCGCAATCCCGCCGGCCTGCGCGGCGTAGCCATCAATGCCGGCGTGGCCAACGCCTGCACCGGCGTGCAGGGCGACCACGACGCAGCACAGATGGCCCTGCTGGCCGAACAGGCCGCCGGCTGCGCCGCAGGCACCATGGCGGTCATGTCGACCGGCGTCATCGGCAAAAAGCTGCCCATGGACAAGATCGCTGCGGGCGTTCAGGCGGCGGCCGCCAGGCTGAGCGCCGACGTGGCCGGCGGCCACGACGCTGCCCGCGCCATCATGACCACTGACACCCGCCCCAAACAGCATGCCCTGTACGTACGGCTCGACGATGGCACGGGGTTCACCATCGCAGGCATGGCCAAGGGCTCGGGGATGATTCACCCCAACATGGCCACGCTGCTGTGCACCCTGACCAGCGATGCGCGCGTGGCCCCGACGTTGGCCCAGGCCGCCCTGCGCGAGGCGGTGGACGCGTCGCTCAACATGGTCACCATCGATGGCGACACCTCGACCAACGACACGGCACTGCTGCTGTGCAACGGCGCCGCCAGCATGCGCTCGATCGAGGAGGCCTCTTGCGAGGCCTACATGGCCTTTCGCGCCGGGCTCACCACGCTGCTGGTCGACCTGGCCAGGGACATCGCCCGCGATGGCGAGGGCGCCACGCGCTTTGTCGAGATCACCGTCAGGGGCGCGCGCAGCCGTTCAGAGGCCAAACAAGCGGCCATGTCGGTGGCCACGTCGTCGCTGGTCAAGACGGCCATCTATGGCCGCGACGCGAACTGGGGGCGTATTCTATGCGCCGTGGGCTATAGCGGCATCACCTTCGAGCCGGCCAGGGTGTCGCTGTGGCTGGGCGACCTCGAGCTGGTGCGCGCCGGCGAGCCCTATGACACCGACGAGGCGCGCGCCAGCCAGATCCTCGACCAGAGCGACATCGCCATCGTGGTAGACCTGGGCCAGGGCGAGAGCGCTGTCACGGTGTGGACCAGCGACCTCTCTCACGACTATGTCAGCATCAACGCCCACTATCGCACCTGAGGCCGTTGGGGAACAGCAGGGGCAAGCTATGACGCGCCGCCGCGAGCGGCGCGTCTGCGCGCCCGCAAGATGGGCGGCGCCAACGTCACCAGCAGGGCGGCGCAGGCCGCATACACCACGCCGATGTCGATCGACTCGACGAGGCGGTAGGCAAAGAGCGGCCCCAGACCCGAGCCCAGGTCGCCGATGGCCTGAAAGACGCCCAGCACGCTGCTGCGGCGCTCGGCAATGGTGATATCGCCCACCCAGGCCACCAGCAGCGGGGGCAGCATGCCATAGGCCACTGCCACCAGCGCCACCGAGATCAGCACCGGCACGATGTGGCCGGTGATGGCCAGCAACAGCAGCCCCGTCACGCCACAGCCCAGCGACAACACCAGCACCAGCGGCCGATCTTGCAGGCGGTCCGAGAGCCGCCCGAGCGTGGGGCCTGCCGTCACAGTGACCAGGTCTTTGGCCCATAGCAACACCGAGGTCAGCGTGGCGCCGCCCAGCACCAGCGTCCCCAAAGCCACGCCGTCGGGCAGGCGCGACTTGAGATAGTAGCCAAAGGTGGCATAGAACACGCCTGCAAAGAACAGGCGATGCACAAAGATGGTGGCCAGCACCAGCACCAGGCGCCGATCGAGCCCGCGCAGGTCATTCCAGTGAAAGGTGCGCGTAGGCCGGGTGCGCGCCGGCGGATCGACGTGCGGCAACGTCAGCGCCAGCACACAGCCGACGCCCGTCAGGCCCCCCAGAATGGCCATAGCGGTGTGAAAGCCCAGATGATCGACGAGCACGCCGCCCAGCACAGCGCCCAGGGCGCCGCCAAAGAAGGAATAGGGCGTATAGATGCCCGAGTTGCGCCCCCGGTTGGCAGCGGTGCTCACCTGCAGCACCAGCGTGTTGGCGGCCACCACCAGCAGCGCCCATGAGACGCCCCACAGCGCTCGCAGCGCCAGCAACGGCGCAAAGCCGGTTGAAAGGGCATAGCCGGCCGTCGACAGCGCGCCCACGCCCACGCCGATGATATAGGGCCAGCGCGCCCCCCAGCGCGCGCACAGCCGGCCCGAAAGCAGGTTGATGGGGATGCGCGCCAGCCGGTTGATGCTCAGCAGCCAGCCTACCTGCATGGCGGTGACGCCCACAGCGGCATAGCTCGTGGGCAGCACCGCATAGAGCGTGGCATCGCCCAGCAGCGCCAGGGCCGTGCACCCCGTCAGGGTCCAGATGACGCGCAGCGACTGGTCGCGCATACAGTCTCCTCGGAAGGCATTCGCGCCAGCTTAGGCGGCGGCTCTGGGGCTGTCAAACAGCGCGTTGACGCCCCGGTGCCGCGGCATAGAATCGTGGCATGCAGCACGGAGAGAGATAAGCAATGGACGAGCTGACACAACGCGCCGAGGCCGCCGCTGTGGCGGTGGGCCAGGCGTTGCTGGCGCACGGCCTGACGTTGGCAACGGCCGAATCATGCACGGGCGGGCTCATCGGGCACCTGGTGACGCAGGTGTCGGGCAGCTCGGCCTACTATCTGGGCGGCGTCATCGCCTATGCCAACAGCGTCAAAGAGGGGCTACTGGGCGTCAGCCCTTGCGACCTGGAGACCCACGGCGCCGTCAGCGCGCCGGTGGCCCTGCAGATGGCCCGTGGCGCCTGCGCGGCTACCGGGGCCCAGGTAGGCATCGCGGTCACTGGCATCGCCGGGCCGCTGGGGGGCACGCCCACCAAGCCGGTGGGCACCGTCTACATCGGGCTGGCCACGCCCCAGGGCGACGAGGTGCTGCATCGGGTGTGGCAGAGCGACCGTGACGGCAACAAGTGGCTCACGGCGGCCGCCGCGCTCGAGTTCATCGCGGCGCACCTGGAGGTCAGCGCCTCCGAGTAGCGGCTCAGCATCGACGGGCAGGCAGCACGGGCGGCCTCTGAGAGGCCGCCCGTCCATCCATCAGTCGCCCCTACCCGACGGGCGGGATGTTGGCGCCCATACGGCTGGCCTTCTCAAAGTCGGCCCCGGTCACATCGGCCCCGCTGAGATCGACGCCGATGAGGTTGGCTTTGGCAAAGTTGGCCTCGCGGCAGTCGGCTTCGCGCATGACGGCGCCCATCAGGTTGGCGTGCTCGCAGTTGGCGCCGCGCAGTTGCGCGCCCACCAGTTGCGCCCCCAACAGGTTGGCGTGGTCGAGGTCGGCCTCATTCAGGATGCTCCCGCTGAGGCTCGCGCCGGCCAGGTTGGCGTGGTCGAGATTCAACCCGGTCATGTCGAGGCCGGGCAGCACGGCGCCCATCAGGTTGGCCTGATCGAGGTTCACCCCGCCCAGTTTGGCGCCGGTCAGGTCGACGCCCGGCATATTGGCATGAGTGAGGCTGGCCTCGGTGAGGTCGGCATGCTGCAAGGCGGCGCCGTGCAGGTTGGTGTGGTCCATCGACGCGCCACGCAGGCTGGCGCCAGCCAGGTTGGCGCCGTGGAGGTTGACGTGCGTCAGATCGAGGCCATCGAGCACCACACCCTGCAGCTTGGCGCCATGCAGATTGCCGTGCCTGATGTCGGCGTCTTTGAGCTTGGCCCCTGCCAGGTCAGCGCCCGCCAGATTGGCGTTCTTGAGCTGCGCCCCTTCGAGGTTCGCGCCCCGTAGCCTGGCGCGGTTGAGATTGGCCCCGCGCAGGTCGACGCCTCGCAAGTCGCACTCGGAGAGGTTGGCGCGAGAGAGGTCAGCGCCGCGCAGGTCCATTTCGCGCAGGTCGCGGCCGCTCAGGTCGATGCCTGCCAGCCGCTTGCCCTGCACACGCTGCGCCTCGCCCACGTCCAGGCCCTCAAAGGCCTCGCGCACCGCCTCGGTGGCCGCCTGGGCCGCCGCCTCGGCCGCCGCCTGAGCCGACCCCATGGCCGAGCGCACCGTATCCTGCACAGCAGGCTCCACCTCTTCCCACCGGGCAAAGGCGCGGTCCAGGCGCGTGCCCAGCCCATCGGGACCGTCCATCAGGCGCTCGATGGCCTGGGCCACCCGTTCGCCCAGCCGCTCGCCCCAGCGCGCCGCCGACTCGGCTGTCGAAGCAGCCTCGCGGCCCCAGTCTCTGGCGGCCTCTTCGCGGCGCACCGTCTCTTCATCGGCCAGCCCAAAGGGCTCGGCCTCGCCCGCCGACTCCTCGGCCGCCGACTCCTCGGCCGCTTCTGCGCCGGCCTCAAACGGCTCGCCGGCCAGGCGAGCGGTCTCTCGTGGCGAGGGTGAGGGCTTGGGCTCGGCCCTGGTCAGCTCCTGCTCAGAGAGCAGCCGCGTCTCGCGCGGGGCCTCGCCGGTTGGCTCAGCCAGGTCGGCGGCACCCTCGCGCTTGAGTGAGGCCAGCAGCTCGTTCGCTTCCTCGATGGTGAGCTTGCCCTGCGAGAGCAGCTCGAGGATTTGCAGTTCCTGTTCGTTCATGTGACCGCCCTTCCTTTACTCGTTGTCTGCGCTGAGCGCGGCCAGCACCGTGGCCGCCTCGGCCGCAGCCAGTTTGCCCTGCTGCACCTGCAGCAAGACCTCGCGCCGCCTTTCGGCCAGCGCATCCTCCTCGACCGCCTCTTCGGCCTCGAGGCCCATGGTGCGCACCACGTCGTTCAGCCGCGCGCGCAACGTCCAGTACGATTCGCCGCTTTCGCGCGCCATCTCGCGCAAGTTGCCACGCGACCTCATAAAGTCCTCGATGAAGGCGAGCGTGTCTTCATCGAGACGGCAAAAGGGGCAAGGCGCATAGTGGGCGCGGATGGTGGTGTCACATTGGGTGCAACGCACCTCGGTGATCTCGAGCTCTCCGCCGCAGTTGGGGCACTGTTCCAGTAGTTTGCGCATAGGATGTCTCCTTTCGCTGCTATCTTAGCGTATTTTGTGTCCTATGTCAATATTATTGCCACCAGATTTGCTCTGCGCCAATAAAATTGGTGACGTGACACCGGTGTGAAGCTCGACAGAGCCAGCGAGCTCGGCTTGCTTACACAGAGGATGTGGCCAGCGGCTCGGGCCGAGTTGACAAGGCTTTGCAGTCTGCACTAGGATAGGCCTGACGCCATCGCAGGCGAGAGTACACATCGGGATTCGAGGAGGCATCATGGCAGAGAAACAGCAGTTGCGCGTTCTGATTTTTGGCGCACACCCTGACGACCCGGACAGCAAGTCGGGCGGCACGGCAGCGCTCTATGCCAAGCACGGCCATATCGTCAAGATGGTTTCGTTGACCAACGGCGATGCGGGCCACATGTGGGAAGGCGGCGCGCCCCTGGCCTGGCGGCGGCGCATCGAGGCAGCCAACTCGGGCAAGACCCTGGGCTGCGAGTACATCACCCTCGATTATCACGATGGCATGTTGCTGCCCACCCTCGACGTGCGCGATCAAGTCATCGCCATCACCCGCGAGTTCAAGCCCGATCTGGTGCTCTCGCCACGCATGTGGGACTATCATCCCGATCACCGCGCCTGCGGCACCGTCGTGGTCGACGCCATGTACATGGCCACGGTGCCCAACGTCGTGTCACACGTCGAGCACCTGCGCAAGATGCCGGTCATCGCCTATGGCTATGATCACTTCCAGAAGCCCTACCCCATCCAGCCCGATGTGGTGGTGGACATCAGCTCGGTGCTCGATCAGAAGATCGACGCGTTGGGCTGCCACACCTCGCAGATGTACGAGTGGTTGCCCTACAACCGCCGCGAGCTGGAGCTGGTGCCCGAGGGCGAAGCCGAGCGCAGCGCCTGGTTGCACGAGTACTATCACAAGAGCGCCATCAAGCTGGCCGACAAGTACCGCGCCGAGCTGATCGCACGCTATGGCCAAGAGCGTGGCCGCGCCGCCATCGCCGTCGAGGTATACGAAGGCAGCGAGTATGGCTCGCCTCTCACTGATGAGAACAAGGGTATTCTGTTCCCGTTCTAGGACGCGCCTGGCGCGGCCCTCTTGCGCAAGAGGGCCGCGCCCATCTCCGCCCAGGGATGGACCGTAGCGTGCCCCGCAAGAGGCCGACCCCACGCCGGGCCAGTCGACGACGGGAATCGATCATGATGCTTGCTCCGCGACAACGGATTGCTGTGGTCGCGCTGAGTTTGGTGTTGAGTCTGGCCGCCTGCAGACCCACCCCTCAGCCTGTGCCAACGGCCACTCTGTCGGTGCCCACGGCCACGCCGCAGCCGGCGCCCACGGTCACGCCGCTGCCGCCCACGCCCACTTCAACGGCGACGCCAGCGCCTACGGCCACGCCGATCGTCGGACTGGGGCTCGACTCGGACGATGTGCCGGCACTGCTGGCTGCGGTGGGCTATGGGCCGTTGCCGCTCGATGAGGTCAGCAGCCTTGGCGGCCTGCGTCGGCTCGAGGCCACCAGCCCCGACGGGCAGGCCCGGTTCAGCGCCATCTTGCGTGGCACGCAGCTGCTCTGTTTCGAAGCACACCTTGTCGCCAGCAGCGAGGACACGGAGCATGCCTTTGCCGGCCTGCTCGACGCCGCGCTGCCCCGTTGGCCCGAGCGTAGCGCATGGCTGCATGAGGCGCTGTCGACCGCCGAGCCTGATGGCGCTGTGATCCAGGCTGAGCCCACCGAGGCGGTGCGCATAAGCTTGGTGGCCCACGAGCAGGGCGCTGCTCTGGCGCTCAGCGAGCTATCGTGCACGTCGACGCCCAGCCCGGGCGACCTATGGCTGTATGACCCCACTCTGGGCACGGGGCTGTCGCGACAGGCGCTGCAGTGGAGCTATGAGGGGCTGCCCCCAGAGCTGCGCCTGAGCTTTAGCCGCTCAACCGAGCGGATGGGCCAACCCGCCGTGGTGGGCACCAGCCAGGACAGCCTCGGCACCGTGACCCTGGTAGGGCCCGAGGAAGAGCTGGTGTTCATCAACCTGAGCCTGGCAGTGCCCACTTCTGAGGCCGAGACGCAGGCGGTCGCTTTGGCGCAACGCCTGATGGCCGTGGCGCTGCCCAACTGGGGCGATGGCCCGGCCTGGGCCGAGATGGCCGTCCGCACCGCCCTGGCGGGGCAGGTGCACGAGCAGCGCCGACAGGGCCTGCGCGTGTTGGCGCGCCCCGCACACAACAGCGAGCAGCTGGTCGAGATCAGCGTCGCCGCCATTCAGCCCAACCTGCCGCCGCCGCCCGCAGCGCTGACGGTCTTGCCTGGCACGCAGGTGGCGATCTCTGGCTTGCCCGACGAGCAACTGGCCTGCCTGACGATCATCTTTTACCGCGAGGCGCAAGAGGTGGCACGCGTGGTCGCGCCGATCAGCCATGTTGTCAGCGGGCCAGAGGCCGACGAAGTGCTGATCGAGGGCGATCTCGAGGGCGTCTGCCCGTGGCAGGATTACTGGGTGGCCAGCGCTCGTCTGCCGGTGACAGAGGGCGAAGCCGTGTACGAGTTTGCCCCGATTGCCCCATAGCGGGCGTACGTGCGATCACTGCTATAATGACGCCATCCGTATCTGGGGGTGGCTGGGTTGCAGATCGTGTTGGCCTCGGCCTCACCGCGCCGTTCTGAGCTGCTGCGCGCGCTGGGCATCAACGCTGTGATCGCGCCGGCTGACGTGGACGAGACGCCTCTGCCTGGCGAATCTCCTGCTACGATGGCCTGCCGCCTGGCAGCGGCCAAGGCCCGCGCCGCCTGCGCCAGCGTTCAGCAGGGGCTGGTCATCGCCGCCGATACGCTGGTGGTGCTCGACGGCGTGGTGCTGGGCAAGCCCCGCGATGCCGCCGAAGCGATCGCCATGCTCACCGCCTTGCGAGGCCGTGCTCATGTGGTGCACACCGGCATCGCCCTTTGCTATCGCGGCGAGCTGGCGCTGCAACTGGCCTCGTCTCCGGTGTTGATGCGCCCCTACGATGATGCCGAGATCGCCGGCTATGTGGCCAGTGGCGACCCGCTCGACAAGGCCGGCGGCTATGCCTGCCAGCATCCCGAGTTCAGGCCAGTCGAGGCCTATGGCGACTGCTACTCCAACGTGATGGGCCTGCCTCTGTGCCATGTGCATCGGCAACTGGCCGCCTGGGGGCTCACGCCGCCGCGGCACCCGCTGCAGGCCTGCCCCTGGCCACAGCAGAACGGCGCCTGCAACTGGGCGGAGGCGATCCTCACGGCCGACCCGGCCACGTGGTCACCCAGCGCCGGCTGCTAGACGAACCCACCTAGGGGCGCCAGCGCTGGCCGCGGTCGACGAGCGAGCCCAGCCAGAGCCCGATGCCCGCGCCGATGGGCAGCAGCCAGGCAAAGCCGCTCTGGCGAGTGGCCCAATAGAGCAAGCCCCCCAACAGGCCGCCCGATATCGTGCCCATGATGAGCCCGAATAGCGCATAGTTGTCATTACGTTGCATGGCGTCGTTGACCCCGTCGATATCAATCTAGCAGGACGGCCGTGCAGACGCATCATGCATCCAGCGAGTAGCCAGCCTGGTCAATGGCATAGCCATTCGTGTTGCAGAGCTTTGGGCTTGCGGCCTCGCGAGGGGTGGCCTACGTGGAGCCTCGCCGGCGCCACCAGACCACGCCGGCCATGGCCACCAGCAACGTCAACAGGCCGTAGGGGAGAGGCTCTCCACGCCACAACGCCGTGCCGATCAGCAGTAGCGAGACCGGCAGTGTCATGGCGGCGAACAGAGCCGCATCGGGGCGATGCACGGCCGCCAGCAGGGCCGCCGCAGCGAGGGCAACCAGCGTGCACTCTGGCTGCGGCCAGGCGGCCAGCGCCACCAGGCTGGCAAGCCACAGACCTGCCGCGGCCGTCGCCCAGCGGCTGTGCTGGCTGCCGCGCAGCCACTGGCTCAGCAGGTCGGCCAGGCCCAGCGCAGACTGATAGAGGACAAAGGCGGTCAGGGTGTCGGCCCGCAGCCAATGCCAGGCGCCCAGCACCAGGCTCAGCAATGCGCCCGCGCCAACTAGCAGCAACCCCATGGCCTCGGCACCTCCGGCAGCAGTATGCCGCAGCCTGCTGCAACGGCCAAGCCTACACGGGGCAATTTGACGGCGCTGCTCGCTGCCCTAGAATCGCCCTATGATGCCTGAACAGACCATCCGGATCCCCGCTGCCCTGGCCGGGCTGGCACTGCTGGCCGGCTGGTATGCCGCCGAAAAGGCGGCGGTGCGCCTGCTTCCTGCGGCTGAACGCCGCTGGCTGGGCTGGCGTTGGCTGGCCTACCCGCTTGCGCTGCTCGGCGCGGCGTTGGCGCTGGTGGGTGGCCTGGCGTTCGGCCTGTGGTCTCCCGACGATGCCGGCCTGGCAGCGCCCGTCTGGGCCAACTTGGTGCCCTGGCTGCCCGGGTTCGTTGGGGGCATGGCGCTGTGGATCGGACTGCTTTGGGGCGGCCTATGGCAGCGGTTGGCGCCGTCGGCCGGGCCGCGCGAGGGCGTGGCGCCACCGATCGCGCGAGCGCTGCGCGACGAAGCGCTCTTGATGGCGTTGCGCGGGGCGCTGGTGCCTCTGGCGGGGCCCTACTGGGGCGCCTGGCTGGCGTCGGCCCTGCGTCTCGTCGTCGGGCGCTGCTACCCGGCGGCCCGCCGTCCGCTCACAGACGTCGAGCGCGCCACCTGGTGGCTGCAGCGCGCGTTGGACCTGGCGTCGACGGTGGTGGTCATCATGACGGGGAGTGTCTGGGTCTCCGCAGTGACGCGGCTTTTGTTGCTGGGCGTCGCGGCGGTCGCTTGCGCTTGGGCATGGCGCCGCAGCGCAAGCAGAGCATCGACGACGCAGGCCTGATCCTCAGGGCTTGTGCACCTGTCGCCGCCGAGTGCCCCTAGAGCACCAGCGCCAGCACGATCAGCAGCACGAACATCGAGGCCGCCAGAATGCCAAAGCGCTTGAGGTCGGCGATGACGTAGCGGTACTCTTCATGCAGGTCGACCGGGGCCACGGCGGGCTCGGGCCGGGCGCCGGTCACCTCTTGACGACGACGCACCGCTGCGACACGCGTCTTGCTGCGTTTGGCCATGGCCTCAACCTCCCACTACCAGCGATAGCATTGCCTCGGATTATAGCCACGCCAGGGCCGCCGGCAAAAGCCGAGGCCGCCGTCACAGTCATCTTAGCCCCAGAGTCGATCGATCTCCTCACGGACGATGGCCACCCAACGCTCGGCATTGCGCGGGTTGCCGCCCAGGGTGTGGTTGTCCTTCATGATCATCTCGAGCACAGCATCACGACCATCGTGCAGGTCCTGCCGAACATCGGCCCGCACGCTATCCTCGTCCATGACCGGCATCGACAGCGGCGTCGGCGACGGCTTGCGCGAGAGGATGCAGTCGCGCCCCAAGGTGGCAGCCATACGGGGCACGCTCGCCCAGGGTGACACGGACAGGCGTCGCAGCCGCGGCAGATCGCGGATCACGTGCCAGCGACCGTCGACCGGCTCGCAGCAGCCATAGCAGTTGAGGCCAAAGTGCGCGGCGATGGTGCGCTGGTAGGGGTAGATGAACTCGGCAAACAGCCTGGGCGAGACGCCCACCGTCTCCTGGCTCTCGGTAAAGCCCCACATGTCGACGGTGCGCACATGCCCGGCATAGTCCGGCTGCGGAAGCTGAGTGGTCCAGCCAAACCCGCCCGAGCCCACATAACTGCCGGCGTTGTTCAGCGATAGCAGCCCCTGAGACTCGAGGAATCGCATACTGCGCAGATTGCCCTCGCACAAGAAGGCCATCAGACGGTGCACGCCGTCAGGATGGTCGTACATGTCGAGCATCAGGTTCTCGAGGCCGCGCAGCTTGATAAAGGTCCAGGTCATGCCCAGCGACCACCACCACGCGTTGCGCTGGCGCACCGTGAGCAGGTCGCCGAGCAGATCATCGGCAAAGGTGAACAGCGCATGCGTCTGCTCCCAGTCGATGATGATCTCGGGGTAGTGCAGCCCGGCCCAGTCGCGGTCATAGTCCTTGAGCGGATAGTCCCAGGTGTAAGCACCGCCGGCCATGCCAGTGCGAATCTGGGTCTCCGTCAGCCCCCAGCCGGTATCGCGGTAGACATAGGGCACATTGAAGAAGGGCTCGATGACGCGGTCATCGCGCAGCACCGTGGCCCAGTGGATCTCTTTGCGCAGGGCCATCTCCCAGGCGCGCAACAGAGGAGCGCGACACTGGAGCTGATCCTGGGTGATGATCTCGTTCCACCCGTTTTCGGGATCGATGAACACCATCGGCCGCTCGGGGTGCAGGTCGTTGTGGCGGGTCCACAGGCGCGCCTTTTCGGCCTCGATGGGGAGCGCGGCCAACTCGCCCACTGCACCCGCCAACGCCCGCAGCACGGCGCGCTCGGGCGGCGTGCTGGTCAGGTCGTAGACGTCTGACGGCTGCGCGACGAGCCCGGCCACAGTCTGGTCACTGATGAGTGGGTCTGGCATGGGCGCTCCTCCAGGTGCAATCTCCAGCTGCATGATGCGCCCAATCGTCGCCCACGCCAAGCGGCGACACAGCGAGGGCCTCTCCAGAGCCTGATGGTTTGACGGTCGCCGGGCCCGTGGCTAAGCTTGCTGCACCCCATGGGTGAGGGCCAGATGAGCAATCAACAGCGGTTTGACCATCAGACGGGTCTATTTCGCGCGCGCGACGGCGCCGCTCTGTTCGAGCAAACCTGGCAGCCACGCCGCGTGAGTGGCGTGGTGGCCCTGGTGCATGGCGTGGCCGAACACAGCGGGCGCTATGCCCGGTTGGCCGCCGAGCTGTGCGCGGCAGGATACGCCCTGACGGCGTTCGACCTGCGCGGGCATGGACGCTCTGAAGGTCCTCGTGCTGTTGTGCGCTCCTTTGACACTCACCTGGACGACCTCGCCTCATTCCTCGAGCGGGCGCGCAGCCGCTCAGGAGGGCAGCCGCTCTTCTTGATGGGGCACAGCATGGGCGGGCAGATCGCGACGCTGTATGCCATCGAGCGGCAGCCGGAGCTGCGCGGGCTGATCTTGAGCGCACCGTCCGTGCGCTCCGGTCTCGGCGAGCCCCGGGCGCTGCTGGCCCTGGTGGGCGCCCTCAACGCGGTGGCTCCCCGACTGCCTTTGCTGAGGCTGCGCTCCAAAGGCCTTTCGCGCGACGCCGGTGTGGTAGCCGGCTATGACAGCGACCCGCTGGTCTATCGCGGAGGCCTGCCGCCGGCGACGCTGCTTGCCTTCCGCGACGCATCCACGCGCATCCAGGCGCAAGTCGAGCGCCTGGTGTTGCCGCTGCTGGTGCTGCAGGGCGCGGGCGACCCGATCGTCTCTCCAGATGCAAGCCGCGCGCTGGTCGAGCGTGCCGGCGCCGCCGACAAGACGTTGCGCCTCTACGACGGCCTGCTGCACGAGGTGCTCAACGAGCCGCAACGCGAGCAGGTGGTGGCCGATCTCATCGCCTGGCTGAACGCCCACTGCCCCTAGGAGGCGCCATGCGAGCCCTGGTCAAGACCGCGCCGGGCAAGGGCCATGTCGACATCGTCGACATGCCACTGCCCACGCCCGCCCGCGATGAGCTGCTGATCAAGGTCAAGTACTGTGGCATCTGCGGCACCGACCTGCACATCCACGACGACGAGTTCCCCAACGACCCGCCGGTGATCATGGGGCACGAGTTCTATGGTCAGGTGGCCGGCGGCGGCGACTGGTTCATCCATGACTGGACACTGGGCCAGCCGGTGGTGGGCGAACTGCACACCGGCTCTTGCCTGCGCTGCCACCTGTGCCTCTCGGGCAACGTGCACATCTGCGACCAGAAGGAGGCGCTGGGGTCGCGGCACCACGGCGCCTTTGCCGAGTATCTCACACTGCCCGCCAGGCTGGTGCATGCAGCAGCGCCGGGCGTGGCGCCCGAAGTGGCCGCTCTCAGCGAGCCGTTTGCCATCGCCGGGCACTGCCTGGTGGAGCGCGGCAAGCTGCCGGCTGCGCGGGCCCGCGGCGCGCGCAACGTGCTGATCACCGGCGCGGCCACGATGGGGCTGATGAGCACGATCTGGGCAGCGCGACTGGGCTATGAGCAGATCATCGTGGCGGGCACCGCCATCGACGAGGCGGTGCGCTTTCCGCTGGCGCCGGCGATGGGCGCCACCACGGTAGTGAACATAGAACGCCAGAGCCTGCGCGAGGTCGTGCTCGACCTCACCGGCGGGCGCGGCGCCGACGTGTGGGTCGAGTGCTCTGGCTCGCAGGCGGCCATCCGCAGTGGGGTCGAGCTCGTGAAAAAGACCGGCACGGTGGTGCTCATCGGCCTGGTGGGGCCAGAGCTGGCCGGCGTACCGTGGAACCAGTTTCTCTACCGCGAGCTGGACCTGGTGGGCTGCTTTAGCTCGCCCTGGAGCGCGTGGCAACTGGCCCTGCAGGCCGAGCCCGAGGAAGAGGGCCGCCTGCGCCGGCTGGCGACCCACATCCTGCCGCTGTCACAGTGGCGCGAGGGGTTCGAGCTGCTGCGCAGCGGGCAGGCGGTCAAGGTGCTGCTCGATCTGGAGGCCTAGCACGATGTTCACTCGCATGGATCACGCGGCCGTCTGCGTCAGCGATATGGCGCGCAGCATCGCCTTTTACCGCGACACGCTCGGCTTTGAGCAGGTGTTCGACCGTGTGTTCACCGCGGGCATGGCACGCATCCTGGGCGTGCCGCAGGCCGAGGTGCGCATCGTGCACATGAAGCTGGGCGATGGCGTCGTCGAGCTGTTCGAGTATCGCACGCCGCCCGGGGCGCCACGAGAGGCAGTGCCCCAATGGGCCCATGGCATCACCCATATCGGCCTGCGAGTAGAGGGGTTTGAGGCGGCCTATGAGGCATTGCGCGCGCAAGGGGTGCGCTTCTTGGGCGAGCCGACCGAGATCCGCCCGGACGTGTGGGTGGCTTACTTTTACGGGCCCGACGGCGAAGTGTTGGAGATGCGGGAACTGCCCTGAGGCGTAGCCGCGCCGCCGGCTAGAGGAGCTGCTGCCTTGCCAGACACGCCCACGACCATCACCAGCCTGCGCAACCCGCGCATCGTGACGCTGCGCAAGCTCGACCAGCGCAAACACCGCGAGCGACAGGGCCGCTTTGCCGTAGAGGGGCTGCAACTGCTGCACATGGCCCTCGACGCCGGCCTGCGCCCGCTGGAGCTATTCTACGCGCAGGCGCTCTTTGCCGGCGAGCAGGCGCCCGCCCTGCTGGCGCGCATCGCCTCTCTGGGCAGCGACATCACACCCGTGTCGGCCGAGGTCATGCACGGCCTGTCGGAGCGCACCGATCCGCAGGGGCTGGTGGCCACCTTTCCACTGCTGCAGCGGCCGCTCGACCAACTGGTGCTGGCGCCCGACACGCTGCTGGTAGTGGTCGACCGCCTCAACGACCCCGGCAACCTGGGCACGCTGATCCGCACGGCCGATGCCGTGGGCGCCGCGGCGCTGGCGCTGGTGACGCCGTGCGTGGACGCCTTTGACCCGCGCACCGTGCGCGCCACCATGGGCTCGGTGTTCAACGTGCCCCTGTTCGAGGCGAGCGACCCGTCGGCGCTGTTTGCCAGGGCCAGGGCGGCAGGCTTGCGTGTGGTGGGCGCCGACGCTCACCTAGGCCGGCCGTGGGACGAGAGCATCTGGCCGGGCGGCGTGGCGCTGGTGTTGGGCAACGAGGCGCAGGGGCTCAGCCCCGACCTGCGCACAGAAGTGGAGGCCTGGGCCAGCCTGCCCATGGTGGGCCGGGCCGAATCGTTGAATGTGGCTGTAGCCGGCGGCATCTTGATGTATGCCTGGCTACGCGCCAACTGGCGGCGCTAGGCGCGCTGCTCCAGATAGACCGCCGCCAGAGCGATGAGCACGCCCGCAGCGATGCCGAGCGTCTGATCGACGGTGGCCATCAGGCCCACGCCCACCAGCAACGCCAGCGCAGCGCCCACGGCCAGGCGGCGGCGCCGCAACACAGCTCTGCGGGCGGTGCGCTCGGCCGTGCGTGCCCTGGGTGGCATCCTCAGGCTTCGGGCCCCGGGCGCCCCTGCAGCGCCGAGATGATGACCCCCTGCGCCACCAGCACCTGCGCCATCCACTCGATGCCGATGGTGGCCAGCGACGCGAAAAAGGTGCCCAACAGCAGGCCCAGGATGATGCCCACAAAACCGCCGCCGACATAGCCCAGGCCGACGGCCCGGCCGATGAGGGCGCCCATGCCCCCCACGCCGACCAGAAAGACCACGATCAGTACGGCGCGCACCAGCCGGATGAGGTCCATCAGGCGCCGCACGATGTCGGCGGTGAGTGTATGTTGGTACTGCAGCATGCAACCCCCTATCAGCGGCGCGAGAACGCCAGCAGGCCGGCGCACAGCGCGGCCAGGAATGTCATCACCACCCTTTTGCGGTCAACGATCGGCTCTACGGTCACGCCGGCGGGCGTGACGGTGAGCACCGCAGACAGGCGCTCGTGGTCGAGCCGCACGGCGCCGTCACAGCCCAGCAGCGTCAGCCGGTCGCTGGCCGCCATCACAGCATAGCCTTCACCGCACAGGGGCTCGCCATACACGCGATCGGCGCTGGCCAGCGCCTGGCAGCGCCCCTCGATCACGGCGGCCATCGCGGCCTCGGCCCTGACGCGCAGCGCGCCGTTCACACTGTTCATCGCCCTGCCCTCTTGCGGAGCGCCCACGCCAGCAGCCAGGCCACCACCAGGCCCGCCCCAAACGCGCCCAGTTGCCAGCGACACGTGGCATCGGGCACGGGCACCAGGGCGCGCTCGTCGCCGCGCTGCGCATGCACGGCGCAGGGCCGCAGCCCCACCAGGCCGCCGCGCCCACGCCACAGCAACGCCCGCGCCAGCGGCGTAACACGCCAGCCACAGGCTTCCAGCGGCTCGCCTGCGCTCAGGTGACGGCTAACTCGAAACGGGTGCAGCGACATCGCTCCTCCCTGACACATTATGGGCGTCGACGACGGCGCCGGTCAAGCGGCGGCCCGTCACCCTCAGCGCCGCGCTTGCTCCCAGTCGCTGCGCAACAGCCCATAGTAGACATCGTCCTCGACCCGCCCCCACTTGAGGGCATGCTCGCGCAGCACCCCCTCGAGCAGCATGCCCACCTTCTGCATCACTCGCCCCGAGGCGGGGTTGGAGCCAAAGTGTCGCGCATAGATGCGTCGCAGGCCCATCTCGCCAAAGCCATAGTCCACCAGCGCGCGCGCCGCCTCGGTGCAGTAGCCATGCCCCCAGTAGGGCACGCCTAACCAGTAGCCCAGTTCAGCGCGTTCGTGCTTGGGCTCGACGGAGAGGCTGATGGCGCCGATGAGCGCCCCTGTTGTGCGCAACGTCAGCGCCTCGACGATGGCCCTGCCGCTGTCAAAGGTGGGCGCATGGGTGGCGATCCACAGCTCAGCCGCGCCATCAGGGTAAGGATGCGGCAGATTGGCGGTGACCTCGGCGATCTCGCGCGCGCCCGCCAGGCGCTGCACCTCGGGCGCGTCGTCGAGCGCAAAGGGGCGCAGGATCAGCCGCTCGGTGGCAATGACCGGGATGGGGCGGTAGGCCGGACCTTCGTTCATGAACGCACCTCGCCTTGCTCTTTGCGCCAGCAATGCTGCACCTGCGTGCGAGCCGGACCCAGCGCCTCGTAGAGCCGATTGGCATAGTAGGGCTCGGCGGCCGAGCCGATGTAGGCCTGCTGCACGCCGGACGCACGCAGGCGCGCAAACAGCTCGGCCAACAGGGCCCGCGCGAAACCGCGCTGGCGATGGTCGGGGTGCGTGCCCACGGGGTCGATCTCGGCCAGCGCATTGTCGTGGTCAGGCCAGGCCAGGGCAAAGGCCACCCACTCGCCCGAAGGGGCCATCACGCCCAGATCCCAGGCGGAGGCATAGCCGGGCGCCGACGACTTGCCGGCGTACCAGGCGGCGTCGATGGCCTCGCTGCCAAAGGTGAGCGCCTCGGTGCGAATGCGCCCGGAAATGTTGCCCCCCTCGGCCACCGACAGAAATCGAAAGCCGGGCGGCAGCGCCGGTGCAGCATAATGACGCGTCAGGTCGTACTGGCGCAGGCGGCCGCTCTCGCCCTGGTCCACAAAGCCCCGCTCCACCAGCAGCGCCTCACGATGGGCATCACCGGTCAGGCACAGCACGTCGACGCCGGCCCGGCCAGAGCCCCACACCTCCAGGCCCCAGCGCAGCATGTCGGCCTCGATCTCGCGTTGCGCCGGATGCACCTGCAGGTGCAGCTCGTTGCCGCTCTCTGAGATGCAAAAGCCGACCAACGTGCCGCTGCTGTGCCGCCACAGCCGCACGTTGTCGCCGTAAAAGAGCGAGGTCGGCTTGCCGGCATAGGCCCAGTTCTGCAACTGGCCGTGCAGCCAGTTGGCCGGCATGTCTCCAAACCGAGCGGTGCGCTTGAGAAACACCTCCAGCTCGGCGAGGCCGGCGCTCGAATGCACATAGGGCTCGTCATAGATGGACATGAGGCCTCCGCATGAGCGACTCACAGGCGCAGGACGGCGTCGGCGGCGAGGTAGATCAGCGCCTCGCGCAGGTCATGGCGGCCGTCCCAGGCGCGGGCATCCCACTCGATCCCACTGACATCGTCGCCGGCATAGAGCACTTGCGCCAGCTCGAGGCGGCGGAACCGCGCTACAGCAAACAGCGTCGCTGCCTCCATCTCCACGGCCAGGCAGCCGTCGTGCTCGCGCCGGTATGCCACCTTGGCGGGCGTCTCGCGGAAAAAGGCGTCGGTCGTCCAGGTGCGGCAGGGCAGGTAGGCCAGGCCACGCCCCTCCAACTCATCGCGCAGCGCCTGCAGAGCGCGCGGCGTCGGCTCGACCCACCGCGCTGCGGGCAGATAGTGGTAGCTGGTGCCCTCGTCGCGGAGCGCCTCGGTAGGCAGCAGCAGGTGGCCAGCCGCCACCTGTCGATCGAGCACCCCACAGCCACCGCAGACGACAAGGCGGTCGCAGCCACGGGCCCAGAGCTCCTCGACGACCCCGGCCACCAGCGGGCCGCCCACACCGGGCTGCATGACCACCACCTTGCGGCCCTGTCGTTCGAGCGTGTAGATGGGCATGGGGCCCATCTCGGTGCCCATGTCGGCCACGTGCACGAGCTCGCCACGCTCGGCCAGCAGCCTCAGGCGGTCGGCAAAGAAACAGAGCACGGCGTGCGGCGGCAACGGTTCGCCGTATGCAAAGGCGCGGGGATCGATGATGCCGCGTTCGGCGGGATCATACTCGAGCAAGGGCAGCGCATTGGGGACGATCTGGTCGGCCATGGGCTCCTCCATTGTGCCGCCCATTATAGCACGCGTGGCGCCTCGCAACAGGCGCCACGCGTGCTACGGCAGCCAGCGATCTACTCGGCGTTGGCCATCACCAGAGCCTGGTCGTCTCGTTCCTCGCGCTGGCGTTGCTCGCTCCGCTCCAGCTCGCGAAGCATCGGGCCGCCGAGCGTCCAGATGCCCAGCACCACCGTCATGATCGACGCGGCAAAAAACCAGGCGCGAATGCCCAGCGCCTCGGCCACAGGCCCGGCCATGGCCATGCCCAGCGGCATCATGGCGCCGCAAAAGCTCGACAGGGCCGTAAAGACGCGCCCCTGCTTGCTCGGGTCAACCTGCCGCAGCATAAAGGCATTGACCAGCCCATTGGTGATGGCGTTCAACAGTGCCGCCAGGAACATCCCCACGACCGCCAGCGCGATCAGGTTGGGCGGCGAGGCGGGCAGCAGCACCAACATCAGCCCCTGCCCGATGAGCGCGAGCACCGACGTGCGCATGCCACGCTTGCCGCCGCCCAGTGTCATCAGCAGCAGGCCGCCCAACACGATGCCCGCGCCCCAGGCCGCATTCAGATAGCCCAGCTCGAGGGCGCCCTGCTGGAAATAGTCGCGCACCAGCAGGGGAATCAGGGTAAAGGCGGGCGCGTACAGCAGATTGAGGATGGCGGCGATGGTCACCAGGTAGCGCAGCGCCCCCCAGTTCCAGATGTAGCCCAGGCCCTCGCGAGTGTCATGCCACATTGTGCGCCAGATTGTCGAGGTGCCGGCGCCCGGCGCGGCCTCGAGCCTCGGTTGAGGGATCTGCACGAAAAAGAGCGGCACGATAGCCATGATGGCCGTGGCCGCGTCGATGCCCATCATGCCGTGCAGCGGCAGCACTGCGAGCAACAACGCCCCCAGCGGCGGTGCGATGATCTGTGAGGCGCCCTGCAGCGCCTGGTTGAGCCCCGAGATGCGCGGCAGGTGCTCTTCGGGCACGAGCTGGGTCGTCGAGGCCTGCATGGCGGGCCAGTGAAAGGCCCCGCCGAACGAGCGCAGCATCATGATCACATAAAGATGCCAGATCTCGGCGCGCCCGGCCCAAAAGAGCACAGCCAGCACGAGGCCCAGCAGCGCCACGGCGCTGTCGGCGATGATCATCACCTTGCGCCGATCGAGGCGGTCGACCAGGGCGCCGATGAACGGCCCCAGCGCTACCTGTGGCAGCATGGCCACCAGCGAGGCTGTGGCCAGCACCACGGCCGAACCGGTTGTGTCGGTCAGCCACCAGACCACCGCAAACTGCGCTACGGCGCTGCCCAACAGCGAGAGGGCCTGCCCCGACCAGATCGGGAAAAAGCGCAAAGCCCACCGGTGCTGACGATTGGCTTTCATCACATCTCTCCTCACGGTTCACCTGTAGTACGCACGTTCATCAGGCGAGGTGTCTCGCAGAGCGGGGCTTGCGATCGTTGCCTGAACGGCGTCGCCAAGCGGCACGCCGCCGGGACCGAAGGTGCTCTGGCGCCCTTCGATCCCGGCGCTGTCTGCCGCGCTCTGGTCCAACGACCGACCTGCACATTTCAGGCGCCAGCCTTGACCTACGCGTTCCTGGTCAGAGCGGTCGCCAGGACAGACGCCAACCAGGCGCGGAGCCCGAGGCGCCGGGCCCTGCGCTCGGCCTGGCGGGCCAGACGCTCGTTGCGGGCCTCGCGCAGCCTGTCGTTATAGACCTCGCGCATCACATACTCGATCTCGCACGTCAACATGTCCCTCTCCTCTCATCGAACCCGCGCACCCATCGCTGCTCCTGCTCGAGCGAGCCCTGTAGGTGCGTCAGGAACTCACCTTCCATACGTGGTCACACACACTTTGTTGCTACGATTACCAATTTCATTGGCATAATAGCACCCAAAATGCGGCCATCCACCGGCAGCACGGCGAGTTTTTGGTCTGGCCAGAGAGGGAGAGAAGGCCCTGGCCGAATGGCCAGGGCGCGGGGCTTTAGTCGACGCCTGTGTTCAGTCGATAGCCCACGCCGGGCACAGTGAGCACGTGCCGTGGCTGGCGCGGGTCTTGCTCGACCTTGGTGCGCAGACGGCGCACCAGGCCGCGGACGAGGTCGGTGGAGCCGTCGCCTTCATAGCCCCACACCCGCTCGACGAGCAGTGCGGTGGGCAACGTCTGCCCGCGATAGAGGATGAGCGTATAGAGCAGGCGGAATTCGAGGGGCGTCAGTCGACGACGCTGGCCGCCGGTGACGGTCACTGTGCGGGTGCTGGGGTCTAGAGTCAGATCGCCCACCGCCAGCAGAGGCAGCGCCAGCAGCGTGGTGCCCTTGGCTCGGCGCATGAGCGCCCGCAGTTGGGCTGCCAGCAGCCGGGCTGAGAAGGGGCGCACCACCAGCACGTCGATGCCGGCATCATAGTGGGCGCAGAGGCGATCCTCGCTCAGCGGCTCGGTCACCAGGGCGATGGGCGCCTCGGTGATGCGCCGCACCGAGCGAACCTCGTCATCGAGCACGCGGGGCCGCGTGGCCAGCACCACCAGGTCGGCCGGCTGTTCAGTCCAGCGCTGCAGGGCGCGGTCGAGGCTGGTGGCGGTATGCTGCGTCACACCCACCCGCTGCAGCACAAAGCTGAGCAGGGCTGTCTCGTCTTCATCGTCACAAACGATCAGCGCATGCATGACCATCGCCTCCCTACAGCGGCATTGTAGGCAAGGGTGACGTCAGCGCCAATCTCGCAGGAAACATAGCGGCCCTCGCCAGGCTTCTGGCGAGGGCCGCGCATCGTGACATCGATGCGGAACGAGGAGTCTACTCCTCCTCGTCCTCATCCTCCCACTCGTCCTCTTCCTCTTCCTCTTCCCACTCGGTCGTCTCGTCCTCATCCTCATCCCACGGCCAGTCAAGCTCGATGGGGTCGACGGCGACGACCTCGAGCTGATCCTCGCAGTTGGGGCAGTAGACCATATCCCCAACCTTGGGGTCTTTGCGCAGGAAAATGCGCTGGTCGCAGCCTGGGCAAAAAGCGTACGGCATCACTATCCTCCCACATGTGCTGGGTGAGCACCTGCTCCCCTACAGGCGCCCGCATTATTAGCCTCTTTGGTGCAAATAGCGTGCACAACCGGGGGCAGGAATCGTGCCAGATGCGGCTGTCCGTGACATTACTGTCACACCTGCCCGCCCCCCCCCACGGTTGACCGACTCGGGGCGCGGCTCTATTATCTGGCGGCGACAGACAGCGGGCCACCAGGCGGCCACCGAGGAAAGCCATGTACACCATCGATCTCAGCGGCAGGACCGCTCTCGTGACAGGCGGCGCCAGCGGCATCGGGCGCACCGCGGCGCTGACGCTGGCCCAGGCCGGGGCCCGGCTGGCGATCGCCGACCTCGACCTCGAGGGAGCGCTGGCCACGGCCGCCGGCTGCGGCGACGGCCTGGCCATGCGGTGCGATCTCGGCGAACCGGCCGATATCGAGCGACTGGCGGCCTGGGTGCAGCGTGAGACTGACGGGCCCGACATCCTGTTCAACAACGCCGGCATCATCGCCTACACCGCTGGCATCGGCGCCGTCGATCTGCCGGCGTGGGATCGACTGCTCGATGTGAATCTGCGCGGGCCGTTCCTGCTGTGCCGCGCCCTGGTCGAGGGCATGAAGCAGCGCAGATGGGGGCGCATCATCAACAGCGCCTCGCTGGCGGCGCGAGTGGGCGGCATCGAGGTGGGCATTCACTATGCCAGCGCCAAGGCAGGGCTGATCGGCCTGACGCGCACGCTGGCCAAAGAGTGTGGCCCCGCGGCCATCACCGTGAACGCCATCGCGCCGGGCATCATCGCCACCGCGCCGGTGCAGCGCCAGGTGTCGGGGCACGAAGAGGACTATGTGCGGCAGATTCCCCTGCGCCGCCTGGGCCAGCCTCAGGATGTGGCCAACGTGGTGCTGTTTCTGGCCTCTGAGCTGTCGGCTTACATGACCGGCCTCGTGCTCGACATCAACGGCGGGCAGTATATGGGTTGAGCCGGCCCGGTGTCGGTCTTTGACAGGCCCCGACGCCCTTCCTAGAATCGGCGCCACACCACCTGCTGGAAGGATAGCACCGATGCTCATCATCGCGCCCGACGCGGCCTATCATCTGCCGCTCAACCCCCAGGGGCCTCCGCCCACCCTGCCCGAGGCGGTGGTCGAAGGCCAGGCGCTGCGTCTGGCGGCCGAGGGCCGACGGCACCGCGTGCTGGTGACGGCCGACAACGGGTTGCTGATTCAGAGCGGCGGCCACACCACCCAGATGCCGTCGGGCATCGAGGAGACGATCACCTCGCTGGCCATTCTGCAAGAACAGCCGCTGACGCTCGTGCTGGGCACCGAGCCACCGCGGGTCTACCGCCTGTTACCGGGCAGCGGCGAGCCGCGCGCCAGCATGTCGTTCGACCGTTTGCCGGCGCGCGCGGGCTGGCACACGCCCTGGGGCGGGCCGCCGGCGGTGCGCTCGTTGGCGGTCACCAGCGACGGGTGGGTATATGCCAACATCCACGTGGGCAGCATCATGCGCTCTGCCGACGGCGGCATCATCTGGGAGCCGGTGACGCCGACGCTGCACGAGGATGTGCATCAGGTGGCCGTGAGCGCAGGCGGCGCCAAGGGAGTTTACGCGAACACCGCCAACGGCGTATGGATCAGTCGCGACCGCGGCGATAGCTGGGCCTATGTGGGCGACCGCCTGGGCGGCCGCTATGGCCGCGCCATCGCCGTGCACCCCAAGGACCCGGCCGTGATGCTCGCCACCACCAGTGACGGCCCTCATGGCGATGACGTCCACGGGCGGCTCTACCGCTCCGAGGATGGCGGCTACAACTGGCGTCAGGTGGTCGACGGCTTGGTCGCCTCGACCGCGGCCAACATCGACACGCACCAGATCGTCTTTGACGCCCGCGGCGACGGCTGGGCCGTCGTCGGCGAGCAGCTCTATCACGGCCGCTTTGCCGGGCGCCAGTGGAAGCCCTACTGGCGCGCCCCGCAGCCGCTACTGATGGTGACCGCCTATGGCTGAGCGCTGCAGGTCGACGCAGTACACCATCGCGCCCCACGAGCAGGTGGCCAACCTGCCGGCGCAGGCGCTCAGGCTGGCCAGCGCGGCCTTTGCGGGCTATGCCGGCGTCACGTTGCCCACCGAGGGCAAGGTCAACTGGTATCTGGCGCGACCGCGCATGCGTCGCGACCTGTCGATGGGCGCGCTGACGGCCGATGGCACGCTGGTCAGCAGCGTCTACATCACCCTCGAGCAGGTGCGTCTGGGGGGCCAACTGGCCCCCATCGCCCTGGTGGATACGGTGATGACCGACCCGGCTCACCGCCAGCACGGCCTGGCCCGCCAGGCGCTTGGCGCCGCCCTCGAGGCCTCGCGAGCGGCAGGCGCTGCCGCTGCGCTCTTGTTCACGGTGCCGGCGTCTATGCCCTATCGGTTCTACCAGACGCTCGGGTTCATGCCCGTCGAGCAGATCCGCGTGCTGGCGCGGCAGGGCCAGGGGCGGCCGGCAGGCGGCGCTCGCGTGGCCGGCGCCGATGATGCCGCCCGGCTGATGGCCTTTTGGAATCACGTCTATGGCGCCCACGAGGGCTATGTGCCCCTCGATGGCGCGCTGTGGCGCTGGCGTCGGCTCGAGCGGCCGGCCATTCTGCCGGCGCAAACGCACCTTTGCGAGGTCGACAGCGCCATTGTAGCGGCGGCCAACTATTGCGAGGCGCCGGTCATCGGGGGGCGGGGGCGCTCGCTGGTGGTGACCGACCTGGCCTGGCTGCCCAGCGAAGCGGGCTTGGAGCGCGCCGGGGCCCTGTTACAGGCCCTTCCTCGCGACGCAGAGGCGCGCCTGCTGGCCCCCGAGAGCGACGCGGCGTTGGGGCGACTGCTGGCGGGCGCCGGTTGGGTCGAGATCGGCCGCGAGGCGGCCATGCTGGCCCCGCTGTGCGGCGCCGGCGAACGGCTGCTGGTGGGCGTGCGGGCGCCATGGTATGCTTTGCCCGAATCGGTGATCGGCGTCTAGTGACGAGGAGAGGGATATGAAACTCGAGACACTTTGCTTTGGCAAGGGCGGCCCCGAGCACACGGCCGCCACGCTCGACCATGCCCTGCAGCGCGCCCTGGCGCTGGGCATCGAGCAGGTGGTGGTGGCATCGTCTCATGGCACCACGGCCCTCGAGGCGGCGGCGCGCTTTGGCCCGCACGGCATCCAGGTCATCGCCGTGTCCATCGGGCACGGGTGGGCCTCGCTGGGCTGGTGCATGACGCCCGAGGAGCGCGCCAGGGTCGAGGCGGCCGGCGTACGGGTGGTCACGGGCATCCACGCCCTGGGCGATGGCGTTGGCTCGGCCTTTAGCGAAAAGCACGGCGGCCGAACCCCCGACGAGATCGTGCGGCAGACGCTGTACACCTTTAGCCAGGGCATGAAGGTGGCGGTGGAGAGCATCCTGATGGCCGCGGAGGCCGGGCTGTTGGCCATGGACCGCGAGGTCATCGGCATTGCCGGCACGGGCGGCGGCGCCGACACGGCGATCGTCTGCTGGCCCGCCTACACGCGAACGTACCTCGACATGCAGGTGCGCGAGATCCTGGCCAAGCCGCGCATACCTTGAGCATGATGGATGCCAACACGACTCTGGCCGAGCTGAGGGGCGAGATCGCCGCCTTTGTTGCGGCCCGCGACTGGTCGCGCAATCACGACCTCAAGAGCCTGGCGGTCTCGGTGGCCATCGAGGCCGCCGAGCTGCTGGAGCACTTTCAGTGGCTCGACCGCGCCGAGTCGCTGGCACTGCTCGACGATGAGGCCGCTCGTGTCGAGGTGACGGCCGAGGTGGCCGATGTGCTCATCTACCTGCTGCAGTTCGCCAACGTGGCGGACATCGACCTGAGCGAGGCCTTTCGCACCAAGATGGCGCGCAACGCGCTGCGCTTTCCAGCGGGCCTGCCCTGGGGCAGCGGCGATCAGACCCAGGTGACCCAGCCTGACAACCAGGCAGAGGCGCGGCCGTGAAGAGATCGCTCGCGCTGGCGCTAGCGCTCGTACTGTTGGTGGGGTGCGGCGCGCCGGCGACCACCCTGGCGCCGCAGGAGCCCATCGCGGCCGCTCCGCCGACGGCGACCCTCGTGCCCTCGGCCACGCCTACGCAGGCCGCGACGGCCGAGGAGCCTGTCGTCACCGCGACGGCGCCGGCGGCCGAGGCCACCCTCACGCCGACGCCCACGGCCACCCCCGAGCCCCCCGCGTGGACGTCGCACTCGAACCTCGACGATGTGAACGACCTGCTCGAGGCCAGCGACGGCCGCATATGGGCGGCCACCAGCGGCGGTGTGGTGGTTTGGGATCTCGCTGCCGCCAGCCACACCCTGCTGCGCGTCGAGGACGGTTTGCCCGCCAACGACGCCCGCGCCATCGCCCAGACGCCCGACGGCGCCATCTGGATCGGCACCTCGGCCGGCCTGGCGCGCATCGAAGAGGGACGTGTGGTGGGCCATCTGGGCAGCGCTGTGTTGGGCAGCGCCGACGTGCAGGCGTTGCTGGTCGATCGCGACGGGCGCCTGTGGGTGGGCACGCAGGGCGCTGGCGCGGTGCGCTATGACGGCGAGAGCTGGCAGCCGCTGCACTTTGCCACCAGCCAGCAGGCCAACAACGTCTACAGCCTGTACGAGGACGGCGAGGGACGCATCTGGTTCGGCGGCATGGGCCTTGCGCGGCTCGCTGGCGACGACTGGCAGGTGTTCACCGACAAGGCGGTGGCGGGGCGCGGGGTGCTGGCCATCGCGGCCGATGGCATCGAGGCCGATGGCGGCGATCAGCTCTGGTTTGGCACCGCCTTCGACCTGGTGGGCTATGACGGGCGGACCTTTACGACGCACAACTTTCCCGGGCAGGCGCTGCACACTGTGCGCGCCATCTGGCGAGACAGTCAAGAGCGCCTGTGGTTGGGCACCGAAAAGGGCGGCGCGTGGATCGTCGACGGCCGCCAGTGGCGCCAGTTGACGGCGGCCGATGGCCTGCCCGTAACGGCCGTGCGGCGCTTTACGACGCTGCACGACGGTCGGCTGCTATTGGCCACCGATCAGGGCATCTATGAACAGCTGCGCGATGGCTGGCGGGCCTATCAGGTGGGCGGCGGGCCAGCGGGTAACGACATCCGCGCCCTGCTGCTCGATATGGACGGCGTGCTGTGGGCTGCGGCTCGCGGTCGCCCCCTCTCGGCCTACAACGACGCTTCGTGGCAAGAGGTCGGCCGCCCGGGCGAGCCGCGCCCGATGAATGTGTCGGCGTTGGCCCAGACGCCTGACGGCCTGGTGTGGGCGGCCGAGCCGGGCAAGGGGCTCTGGCAGGTGCAGGGCGACACCTCTCGCCTGCTCACCGAGCGCCAGGGCATCGCCTCGGCCCAGATCACGGGCCTGGCGGTCGATGCCGAGGGCGCGCTCTGGGTGGCTACCCTCAAGGGCCTCTCGGTGTGGGACGGCGCGGAGTGGCGCAACTACACCACCCGGCAGGGGCTGCCGGCCAACGAGCTGGCGCTGGTGGCCGCCGGCGGCAACGCTGCGGGCCAGCGCATCGTGTGGGTGGCCGGCATCAAGGGCGAGGTGGCGCGCTACGACGGCGCCTCGTGGGCGATCTTTGGTCCCGGCGACGGCCTGCCCGCCCTGCGCCCCGCCAGCATGGCCGCGAGCGGCGACGGTGTGGTGTTGGGCTATGGCGCCTCGCGCTCGACCGAGCGCCAGCTCGCGATCTATGACGGCGCCAACTGGGAGCTGCTGATGCCGGCCGACGGCCTGCCCGACGGCGATCCCATCGCCCTGCTGGACGATCAGGGCTGGCTGTGGGTGGGCACGTCGGGGCACGGGCTAACGCGCTATGCCGACGGCGCCTGGAGCCGCTGGCCGAGCAGCGAAGGCCCGGCCAGCGGCCAGGTCGCCGCCCTGGCGACCGACGGCCAGGGCGTGCTCTGGATGGGCACCAGCGCCGGCATCACGCGGCTAGACACGGCGCTGCTCGACTGAGCCTCACGTGTAACACAGAGCGGCGGCCATGGGGCCGCCGCTCTTGGCGTGGTGCGACCCTCAGCCGATCAGGTGCCAGCTCTCCTGGCGCCCGTCGAGCCAGCGCATGGCGCCATCCACCAACGCGGCTTCCTCTTCGAGCATCACGAGGAACGGTTGGTCATTCCACTCGGGGACAGTGGTGCGCACGTTGAGCTCGATGCTATAGGCGGTGTGGTCGAACAGAGGATAGTCACCGTTGTGCGGTACGCCCTCTTGCTGATCCCACAGGCCGATGGTGGGGCCGGCCGCGTGGCCGTGATAGCCGATGGGGTGAGTGTAGATCTGCGGATTGAGGCCGTCGGCGCGCGCCGCCGCGAGGGCCTCGAGCAGCGCCTGGTTGCCCGTCTGGCCCACACGCATGGCCGCAAACAGATGGTCTTGGAGGCGATTGCCCGCGGCCAGCGCCGCGCGCAGCCCCTCGGGGACGTCGCTCTCGCCCGGCTTGAGCACATAGGCCATCTGCTGCTGATCGCTGCACAGGCCCAGGTAGTTGAACCCCACGTCGCAGTGCAGCACGTCGCCCGGCATGATCAGCTCGCGCGGCGTCTGGTGGTCCGAAAAGTCCATCGAGAACCCCGAGTCCACGGCCTGGATGTCTACCGTGGGCGGGAACCAGGGCCGCAGCCCCAGGTCAGTCATCTTTTGCATCATCCACCAGGCCACGTCGTCGGTGGTGGTGATGCCCGGCTGGATCACTCGCGACGAAAAGGCCTCGGCGATGAGGGCATGGCCGATCTCGATCAGCCCGGGGTAGACAGTCAGCTCGGCGTCGGTGCGGTGCTCGAGCCACCCCACGCACAGACGCTCGGCGCTGCAGGTGCGCGCCATCAGGTCGGGGCCCAGGGCGGCGGCCAGCTCCTCATAATCGCTGTGGCTCAGGCCGTCGCCAAACGCAAAGGTGGACGAGGTATTGATGGCGATGCGCTGCGGGTTGTGCTCGCGGATGACACGCGCCAGGCAGGCGTACTGCTCCTCGACGGCCGGATCCCATACGCGCTCAAAGTAGCCCTTTTGGCTGTAGCGGCCCACGGCCAGGCGGTCGACCGAGCCATCGGCATGGCGCGCGAACACGAGGATGGTGCGCCGCCGAGCGCTCATCGTCGGCGCGGGCATGAGCGTCAGGACGACGGGGTCCTCGTTGTACTCGCGGGTGTTGATCACCCACAGATCGATCCCTTCGCGGGCCATCAGCTCGGGCAGGTAGTTGTCCAGACGGTCGCGCAGCCAGGCGTTCACCACATCGACGCGCTGTCTCAAGGGTAGGATGCGTTCACGGTACGCATCGACGGGGGGATAGGCGCGGGCGAGCGCAGCGTTCAACGGCATGACTTGCCTCCGGGCAGTGATGCCGCCATTGTAGGGCGCTCGGCCGTGAGAGGGAAACGGCGCGTTGGCCAGTGCGTCCTGGAGCGGGCGCTCAGCGCGCGATGCTGACCGGCTGCACGGGCCCAGGCGCACTCGTCACGGGCTCCGCCTGGGCCGCAAGATCGGCGCTCCATAGAGGGCGTTGCGACTGTCGACCTCGATGCAGACCTGCCGCAGTTGCCCCGCGCAAGGATCGACAAACGGCTCGTTGGCTGCCATAATGGAGCCATGCCAAATCAACACGAACCCTCGCTGGAACAGCTTTTGCAGCAGACCCGCGCGTATCTCACCGAGCGGCTGATCCCGTTCTGGGCCGAGCGCATCTATGAGCCCCGCTATGGCGGGTTTCAAACCAACTATGATCGCCACGGCGTACGGTCACCGTCAGAGGCCAAGACATTGCTCTGCCAGGGGCGCAGCCTGTTCACCATCGCCTTTGTGCGGCGGCAGGGCCTGGACTGGGCGCACGCCGAAGAGCAGCTCGCCGGGGGACTCGAGTTTCTGCTGGAACACTGCCGCGACGCCGAGCACGACGGCTATTACTGGATCGTCGACCTGCGCGGCAACCCGGTCGACGACAGCAAAGTCGTCTATGGCCACTCGTTCGTCATCTACGCACTGGCCGAGCTGGCGCTGCTCACCGGCGAGCAGCGCGCCGCCGATGAAGCCGTGCGCCTGTTCGACCTGCTGCAGGCCCGTTGCCGCGATGACGAGCATGGCGGCTACCTGGAGCATTTCTATCGGGACTGGCGCCCCAAGCGAGCGCGCGGCGACCAGCCACTGCACAAGTCACTGGACGTGCACATGCACCTCATGGAGGCGTTCACCACCCTTTATGAGCTTACCGGCGACCCACGGCACCGCGCAGCGCTGGTCGAGGTGGCCGAGCTGATCTGGTCGCGCATGGTCGACCCGGATACGGGGGCGGGCATCAGCATGTTTCGTCCTGACTGGACGCCCATCGCCAACGTCGAGCTCGAGACCGTGTGGGGCTCGGATCGCTTTGCCCAGGAAAAGGCGCCCGACATCACCTCGTACGGGCACAACATCGAGCTGACCTGGCTCTATCTGCACGCGTTGGACGTGCTGGGCATCGACCGGCAGGCGCGGCGAGCCCGCGTGGAGCCGACGATGCGCCACACGCTCGAGCACGGCGTGGATTGGGCCCACGGCGGCCTGTGGGTCGAGGGCCAGCGCAGCGGCGGCCCCACCGAGCGCAACAAAGAGTTCTGGCAACAGGCCGAGGCGTTGGTCGGCTTTCTCGATGCCTACCTGCTCACCGGCAATGCGGCCTATCTGGCCGCCTTTCGCAACGTGCACGCCTTTGTATTCGAAAAGGTGATCAACTGGGCGATAGGCGAGTGGTTCGCACTGCTGGACGAGACGGGCAACGTGCTGTGGGACTATGCGGGACACGAGTGGAAGATCTGCTACCACACCGTGCGCAGCATGGTCTTGACCGTGAACAACCTGCAAGAGGTGCTGGCGCTGCAGCGGTGACAAGCAGAGCGTGATAGACGCCGTCTGCCGACGGCGAAAGGACCGACGATGCTGGGTAGCATGGGTTCGAACCTGAGCCGTACCAAGACGCGCACGGCCGCACGTCTGCGCTGGTGGGTGGCCCAGCAGTTGCTGAGCATCGACTGCAAGGACGTTGGCGGGCGCTCGCCCGAGACGGCCATCCCCTTGCAGCAGTTTGCATACCAGCCTGACCGTTATGATCTGATGCTGCGGTATGCGCGCTGCTGCTTTGGGCGCCGCTGGCGCCTGGTGCGCGCCGAGCACGAGGAGCGGGCCGGCCGCTCGCTCGAATGCCTGGTGATCATCACCGCGGACGAGCGCGAGCAGCGCCTCTGGTTCGACGTCACCCCCGAGAGCAACTGATCGTCTGCTGCTGGCAGACTTGACGCCCATCCGGCGGGCATGCATAATGGACGGCAGTTTGTGCTGTTCTTCACAAACTCGTGCCGTTCGCCATCGGGAGAGATGCGCACATGCCTGAATCGGACCTGGGCCTGTCTCGGCAGCAACTGGACGCAGTGTTGGCGTTTCTGCCCCTCTTTGAGCACGACGGCTTTGAGTTCGGCCGCTGGGTGAGCGGCGGCAGCGCCATTCCGCACTTTCGCTACAGCCCTGAGGCGCGCGAGTTCATCGACGTGCTCTATGAGCAGGGCATCTTGCAGGGCGGCGACTGGCTGAGCTGGAGCGCGGCCGCCGAGCGCTATCACGCCAGCCCAGAGCTGCTCGAGGATGCCGATCTGACCGCCGTGCGACGGCTGCTCACGGTGTTAGTGCGCGGCGAGCGCATGGATGAGGGCCATCTGGGCCATTCCTATGAGAGCGGCTGTCTGCTGGCAGCGTTGCGTCGGCTCAAGGCCATCCGCGACGCCCACCATGGCGACTGAACGCACCCCTGCAACACAGCGACCCCGCCGATGAGGCGGGGTCGCTTGCTTTTGCGGGCGTCAGCCCACTGTGGGGTCGTCGAACAGAATGGCCACCTTGCCGCACTGGCCCTTGTCCATCAGGTCAAAGGCAGTGGCGATGTCGCTCAGGGCAAAGCGGTGCGTCACGATCTGCTCAGGGTGCAATTCGCGCTCAGCCAGGAAGGCCACCAGGTCCTCCATGTGCCCCAGGCTCGTCACCCACGAGCCATAGAGCGTGATCTGCTTGTGCATGATGTCCTCGCTGGGCGCAAAGCTCACCGTGCTGCCTTCGCCCACGAACACCATGCGCCCCCAGCGACGCGTGCCCTGAATGGCCAGCAGCCGGCCGCCGGGGTTGCCTGAACAGTCGATGGCGCGCTCGCACCCCTCGCCATGGGTGGCCGCCTGGATCTGCGCCAGCGCGTTGGGCCCGGCCTCGATGAGCAGGTCGCCCAGCCCCTTGTCGCGGCAGATGGCCAGCCGCGCTGGCGAGGCCTCTACGCCGATCACCTGCCGTGCGCCTAACGCCTTGCCCAGCAGCAGGGCCGCCATGCCCACCGGCCCCAGGCCCACCACCAGCAGATGATCACGGCCCGAGACGCCGATGCGCGTCAACGCCTCCCACACGGTGCCAAAGCCGCAGGCGATGTTGGCGCCATCCAGATAGGTGAGCGGCTCGCTCAGCGCCACGCAGGTGCTCTCCTCGGCCAGCAGATACTCGGCCATGCCGCCATCGCGCTGCCAGCCGTAGGCGGCACGCAGCGGGCTGGTGCACGAGATCATGTACCCCTGGCGACAGTCGTTGCACACACCGCAGCCCGCGATGTGATAGAGGATCACGCGGTCGCCGACGCCAAAACGCTTGCAGCCCGGCCCCACCTCAACGATCTGCCCGCACGGCTCGTGGCCGCAGATGACGCCCTGGTAGCCCTCGGGCCCCTTGCCCAGGTGTTCGCGGTAGATGGCGCGGATGTCGCTGCCGCAGATGGTCGAGGCCTTTATCTTGACGAGCACCTGCCCGGGGCCCGGCCGCGGCACGGGAAACTGCTTGAGCTCGACGGTGCTGTTGCCCGGCAGCACGGCGCCGGTCATGATCCTCTGCATGGCATCCCCCTGTGTGTGGATCGCTGTTCGCCCGCGGCGCTGGCCGTGACTCAGAGCAGGGCCTTCTGATAGACGCGGTGCAGCTTGTAAAAGTCGACGCCGATGTCGCGCAGCTCGGCCAGCATGCGGTCATTGTCGGTGCGGATCTGGATCACCTCGGCATGGTTGAACGGCTGCGAGGTGATGCTCTTTTGCAGCTCACTGAACAGGATGGTGGCGCCGCCCAGGCCGCGGTACTGCTCGACGATGCCCATGCCGTTCACATTGACCCAGTCAGTGCGCTTGATCTCGCGCAGCAGCCAGAGCCAGCCCAGCGGAAAGAGCCGCCCACGACAGCGCTGCACGGCCGCGGTGACATCGGGATAAGCCAGCACAAAGCCGATCAACTCATCGCCGCGCTGCACCACCTTGATGAGCCGCGGGTCGGCAAAAGAGAGCACCTGTTTGGCCAGCACCTGCACCTCACGCTCGGTGAGGGGCATCATGTCATAGGTGTTGCCCAGCGCGTTGTTGTACAGCTCGCGAAACGATGGCAAGAGGGCCATCACGTCGGCGCGGCTCTGCAGGGCGCGCACCGTCAGATGGCGGCGCGCTTGGATCGCCTCAGCGGCGCGATGCACCCGTTCGGGAAAGGGCGCGTGCGGGTCGATGTACCCAGAGAGGGCGTCCTCAAAGACCTCATAGCCGCGCGACTCGATCAGCGGCTGGTAAGAGGGCGGGTTGTAGGGCATGCCCAGGGCGGCGCGATGCTCAAAACCCTTGATCAGCACGCCAAAGCCATCGAGCGCCGACAGGCCCATGGGCCCGATGATGTGGGTGAGCCCGCGATGGCGGCACCAGCCCTCGGCGGTGTCGAACAGCGCCTGCGCCAGCAACGCGTCATCCACCTGCTCCCACAGGGCGAACATGCCCTTTTGACAGTCATGAGAGCGGTTGTAGACGCGGTTCTCGAGCGCAGCGATGCGCCCCACCACGCGGTCGCCATCGAGGGCCAGCCAGAAGGCGGCCTGCGAGTGCTCATAGAAGGGGTGGCGCGTGGGGTCGAGCATGGTCCTGGCATCACCCCAGAAAGGCGGCACCCATTGCTGGTTGTCTTGGTAGAGACGATAGGGCAGGCGTAGGAACTGGCGCACCTGGCGGCGGTTCTGGAGTTCGACCGGGACGATACGCATGGGCGGCTCCCTCGACACTGAGCGGCTGGCTGCAGTGTAGACAGGGCCGCCATGCGGCGCAAACGCGGCTGGTCGTCGCGCCTGGCGCCGCCTACAATACGCGCAGAGCCATGCAGGAGGCAGAACGCATGGAGGCCGCCTTTTTCGTCCAGCGCAGCGAACTGGAGCTCTCCTTTCGCTTCGCCGCACCCGAGCGGCGGCTGCGGTTTGCCGCATGGCGTGGGGCTCCCGAGGAGTGGCGCGCCGCAGCGCGAGCCAGGCTGGCCGAGCTCATCGCCCTGCCGGCGGTGGGCGACGCCGCGGTGACAGCGTTGAGGACCACCGACCACGAGGGCGTGCGCCTCGAGGCGCTGGTGATGGCGCTGCCGGGCGGGTTGAGCCTGCCAGCCTATCTGCTGCGCCCCCTGGGCGAGCCCACCGCCAGCGCGGTGCTGGCCATCCATGGGCACGGCCGCGTGGAGCCCGCGGTGGGGCAGACCGACGACTATCACCACTGCTTTGCCCTGCGCCTGGCCCAGGCGGGGCACCTGGTGCTCTGCCCCGAACTGCGGGGCTTTGGCGCGCTGGTCGATCTGGCAGCCGGCGACAGGGGCCGCCGCCTGGACTACTGGCTGTGGCCGGGGTACAAGGCCTACTCGCTGGTGACCGACGGGTTGCTCTATGGCCGCACGATGGTCGGCGACACTGTGGTCGACCTGCTGCGCTGGGAGAGCTGGCTGGCGGGCGTCCATGGCGTGGAGCGGCTCGATGTGGCCGGCATCTCATATGGCGGCGACCTGGCGCTGACCTACCCGGTGTTCAGCCAGCGCGTCGAGCGCATCATGGCCAGCGGCACGCTGGGCTCGTTCAGCGTCATCTTTGACCGCTGCTACAACGCCCCGGCGCACGCCATCCCCGGGGTGCTGCAGTGGTTCGACCGCAGCGACATCGCCGGGCTGAACGCGCCCCGACCGACCCTGCTGCACTTTGGCGAGCTGGACGTGCCCGGGCCCGGCAACCATTCGGCGTCGTACAACGAGACCGTGACGCCATCGGTCGAAGAGCTGAGGGCCATCTATCGCGCGCTCGGCGCGCCCGGAGCCATCGCGCTGGCGGTCACCGCCGGGGCACAGCACGAGATGGACATACCGCTGTTGTTGGGGTTCCTGGCATGAGCGACTGGCGTTCACGGGTCGCCGAGATCCGGGGCGAGCTGCGCACCATCAGCACGGGGCGCAACAACCTGGTCGACGCGGTGCTGCCGCCGTTGGGCTTTGTGGTGCTGAACGCGGCCCTGGGCCTCGAGCCGGCGCTGATCGGCTCGCTGGCCATCAGCGTGGGGCTGGGCGTCTGGCGGCTGGCTCGCCGACAGGGGCTCGCCTATGTGGCCGGCGGCCTGGTGGGCACGAGCGTGGCCGTGCTCTCAGCCTATGCCTCGGGCCGCGCCAAAGACTATTTCCTGGCGCAGATCGCGTCGAGCGCGTTGACCGCTATCGCCTGCGTTGGCAGCGCGCTGGTGGGGCGGCCGCTGGTGGCGTTCACGTCGCACCTGGCGCGCGGCTGGCCTTTGAGCTGGTACTGGCACCGGCGCGTGCGCCCGGCCTACAGCGAGGTCACCCTGGCATGGGGCGCGCTGTTCATGGCCAAAGTGGCGTCGCAATACCTGATCTACCGCCAGGGGCGCACCACCGCCCTGGGGCTGTTCAACCTGTTCACCGGCTGGCCGGCGACCGTGGCCGTGCTGATAGCGAGCTACCTCTACGGCACCTGGCGGCTCGGGCAGTTGCGCGGGCCAAGCGTGCAGGAATACCGTGAGCAAAGGCCTCCGCCCTGGCAGGGCCAGTCGCGCGGGTTCTAGCGCGGCGTGCCAGCCGTTGACAGCGCCCCCCTGACGGCGCTAGGATCGACGCAGAGCAACTGGCGACGGCGCACAACGCGAGCGCCATCGTACGGGCCGGACGCTGGGCCGATGGCGGCTTGCGGGGCTGCGCCCCGCGTTCTGGTGAGGAGGCCGGCGATGCCTCTGTTGCCGCGGCAGTATGTCCCCCCTGGGTTCGAGCTGGCGCTGCGCCACGGCGAGGCCCTCTGCACCAGCTCCTGGTGGAACGTTTGGTTGAGCGACGATCCGGCGGCCTGGGATGGGGCCGTGCTGCGCCTCAACGCCCGCCAGAGCGCCCTGGGGGCGCTCTGCGATGGTCTCCGGCTGGTGCGCGCACATCTCGCCGAGTTCTGCCCGCGGCATCCCCGCTTTCCGCACAGCGCCGATCTGATACTGGCCGAGATCGGCGCCGAAAGGCCCCTCTACCATGTTCTGCTGGGCTGCGAAGGACGCGGGCTGCTCCAGAGCGTCGGCTGGCACTCGGATGAGACCATCGCCGACGGGCGCGAGGACATCCGTCAGATGTACGCCGAGGCGCTCGGGCGCTGGCTGGCCTGCGAGGCGGGGGATAGCGTCGGCGACGTGAGAGTCAGCGGCTTCCTCGGCGCCCATAGCGCCGGCCGTGCTCAGGTAGCCCGTGAGTTGCTCGCTCTCCTGGGCAACAGCCTGCCTGCCCTCGCCACGCTGGCAGGCGTCACGCGGGCGATCTGTGGGCGAGTCATCGACCTCGAGCGACTGCCCAAGCCAGCCCCTTTCCCATTCGGCTGTTTTGGCTGCGCGGCGGTCACGAATGCGTCTGGCTACGAAGCGACCGGCTGCAACATCGGCATGCTGCTCGACGCGGCGCTGCTGTGTGCGGGCGCTGAGGCCGGTGACGTGACCACGCTGTCGGAACGGCACCGTCGCTTTCGACAAGAGCAGGTGTTGGCCTACGCCGCTGCGGTCAATGCCTGGTTGACCGCAGAGCCGGCGCTGCTGTTCGCGTGGCCAAGCGGTACGATCTTTGTCGACCAGGAGCGCAGCCTGGCGGTCATGCGAAGGGTCAACGAGCTGCTCGGTGCTCATTCGCCGGCCAAGGACTGGCTGGCAGGCTGCCTGCTGCGCACGCTGGTGGGCAACCGCTCGAGGCCAGGCCGTGCAGAGCTACTCGACCGCTATCCGCAGGCTACCGGGTGGCTTGAGATCTAGGAGGCCCATGATGCACACGATCGACCTGGATGAGGCCCATCTGCCCCCGTATCTGTGCTGTCTCGAAGAGTGGTCGTCGGAGATGGCCGAGGCCGGCGATCACAAGGCGCGCTGGTATGCCCGCATGAAGGAGCGGGGCCTGCGCGTCAAGCTGGCCGTGGACGATGACGGCGCGGTGGCCGGCATGATCCACTACCTGCCCATCGAGGAATCGTTCATACAGGGCACGGGGCTCTATCACGTGCTCTGTGTGTGGGTGCATGGCTATGCCGAGGGCGTGGGTCGCAGGCAAGGACATGGCCTGGGCGCCTTGTTGTTGCACGACGCGGAGGAGGATGCCCGTCGCCTGGGCGCCAACGGCATGTCGGCCTGGGGGCTGACCATCCCCGTGTGGATGCGCGCTCGCTGGTATCGCCGGCACGGCTACCGCCCGGCGGAGCGCGACGGCATCAGCCTGTTGGTGTGGAAGCCATTCACGCCCGCGGCGCAGGCTCCGCGCTGGATCCATCCGGTGCGCAGGCCTGCGCGCGTGCCCGGACAGGTGACGGTCACCGCGTTCATCAACGGCTGGTGCCCGGCGCAGGCCATCACCTACGAGCGCGCCCGCAGGGCGGCCGCCGAGATCGGCGCGCCGGTGGTGTTCGAGGGCATCGACACCAGCGACCGCGAGACGTTCCTGGTGTGGGGCATCAGCGACGGGCTCTATATCGATGGGCGTGGGGCCAACATCGGCCCGCCGCAGTCGTATGAGCAGTTGCGCGCCCGTCTGTTGCGAGCAGCGCAGCGACTGCGCTAACGTCGGCGCCGGCCCGCCAACACATGGAGACAGCAAGAGCGGGGGGCATGGCCCCCCGCTCTTCGCTACGTGTCACTGAGCGCTCAGCGCGGTATCCACAACTCCTGACCCACCCTGAGAGGCGCGCCGGCCTGGATGCCGTTGGCCGCGGCAATCTCCTCGACGGTGACGCCATAGTGGAGCGACAGGTTCCAGAGCGTGTCGCCGGGCTGCACCACGTGCAGCAGGCCCTCGACAGTGGGCGTGAGCGCCGGGCTCGCCGGGGGCTCGCCTTCGCCCTCGCCTGCCTGCGCCGCCGGCGTCAGCACCACCGGCGTCAGCGCCGCCGGCGTCAGCGCCGCCGGCACCGGCACCCAGATGCGCTGGCCGATCTGCAGCAGCAGCGGGTTGACGTCCGGGTTGGCCGCCAGCAGCTCGTCGACCGAGAGGCCATACTGCGCCGCGATGACGGCCATGGTCTCGCCGGCTGTCACTGTGTGCCACTGTCCCTCTTCGGGCGAGGGCACGGTGGGCGTCGGCTCGGGCGCGGCGAGCGTGGGTTCCTCATCGGCCTGCTCGGGCGCCGCAGGTGTGCCCGTCGGGCTGGGTTCCAGCGTCGGCAAAGTGGGCGCTGTGGGCGTAGCCGCCGGGGCCACGGCCGTCGGCGTGGGCTCGGGCCGGGGCGCGCCGCCCTGCGGAATCCACAGCCGCTGCCCGATATAGATCAGATTGCCGCTCGCCAGCTCATTGGCGGCCACGATATCGGCCACCGACACGCCGTGCTGCTCGGCCAGCAGGTAGAGCATATCGCCGGGCTGCACGCGGTACCAAAAGCCCTGGTCCTTGCCACGTTCGACGGCCGGCAGCGGCGTGGCGGTCGGCTGGGGCGCCGGCGAGATGGCCTGATCGGCAAAGACCTCGATCACCTCAAAGCCGTAGGCCGCGATCGAGCCCGCCACCTGAGCATAGGGATAGAGCCGGTCTTTGCCCTTGGCGGCGTTGTTGGCATACCAGTAGACGCCGTTGCCATCCCACACGTTGGGGTCATAGGCCACAAAGGCGCTGCCGTCGGCGCTAAAGCCCTTGAGCACCACCCAGTGGCTTTGGTCGTAGGCATAGTAACGTCCGGTCGACAGCTCAGGCGGCGAAAAGGGCGCCTGCAGGTCGCGCCCGGGGGTGATCCAGTGCATCCACAGGTGCGCCAGCACCACGGAGCCACGGTCGCGGATGGCGGCCTCGACGGCGGACATAGAGCTGAGCCGCTGGTGCACCACGCCATAGTGTTTGAGGGCGCGCAGCAGGTCGTTGGCGTTGGTCCATGAGCTGCCCCCGATGTAGCTGCGGACCTCGGCGATGGGCACCACCTGCTCGGTGGCGAACTGCACACCCATGGCCACGCAACTGGGACCGCAGTTGCTATGGGCCACCGGGCCGCTCTCGGGAGCGCCCTGGTAGCGATACCAGTCATAGCCGCGGGCCTGGGCGCTCAGATTGGCGCATTCGACACAGGCGGGCACGGCGGCGGCCTCGACCGCAGCGGGCGGCAGTAGCCAGCGGACGGCGCCCGTCTGGGGCGACACCAGCGCCAGCGATTCGTCGTTGGCTCCCAGGGCCTGGCGCAAGATCAGCGCCTCATCGCCGGTGGCCAGAGCGCCCACAGGCGCGGCCGCCAGGGCAGCAGCCTGCGCCTCGATGGGCGCGAGCTGCCACGCATCGAGGCGGCTCGTCCAGATGCCCGAAAAAGCGGTGGCGATGAGCAGGCCATCGCCATCGGCCCAGAAGGCGACCTGGGTGACGTCGGGCGGCAGCATGTCGGTGGCCAGATCGACCGGCTGGCCCTCACCGCTGGCGTCGGCGAACAGGCGCAGAGCGCCCTCGTGCCACAGCGCGAGCTGCGCGGTGGTGGGCGAGGCGGCCAACAGCGCCGGGCCAGAGGCGTCCAGCGGCTGCAGCAGCGCCGAGCGGCCCTTGAGCGGCAGCGCGTAGAGACCGCGTTGCTCGTCGCGGATCAGCACCGCCAACACGGTCTCACCGTCGGCGGCCCAGGCCAGTTGTGGCCGCCCGGCGATGCCAAGTTGCGCATCCTTGAGCAGGGTCTGCGGGCGGCCTTCGTTGGGCACCGTCACCACCCACGAGCCGGCGGCCCACGCGATACGCCGGCCATCGGGCGACCAGACTGGGGCAGCCCAGGGCAGCTCGCCCTCAGCCGCCAGCCGGCGCTTGCCCTCGACCAGGTTGGCCACCCACAGTTGGGCGATGGCGCCATCGCGGCCCTGGTCGACCAGCACGTAAGCGAGCCGCTGCCCGTCGGGCGAAAGCGCCGGATCGCGCGCATCGCCGTTGTCGGTCATGCGCCAGTGCTCGTCGCCGGTCGCAGAGGCCAGCCACACGTCGCCGCCCTGTCGATAGGCCAGCAGGTGCTGAGCCTCGACCATCGGAGAAGCAGCCAGTTCGCCTGGCCCGCTCACCAGCCAGGCCTGCAACGCAAAGGCCACCGCCACAGAGCCCACCAGCACAGCGATCAGGATGAACAGGCGGCGCTTGTCGAGCATGGTTGTGTCACCTCGCATCAAGGCGCTAGGAGCCTTGTCCAGTCTAGTTGGTACTATTCTAGTCACCTGCGCGGGGCGGTGTCAAGGGTGACCGGCATGGCTGGGCGGCTGTGCGGCGAGGGTCGGGGCGCTTTGACACACAAAGGCCGCCGTGTTAGGCTAGCGGGCCACAATGAGCAGGGGACGGAGGTGTGCGGCACTGTGTCGACGGGCAGACGGTGGGCAGACGAACTGAACGAGAGGCAGTTGGAGGCGGTCACCGCGCCGCTGGGGCCGGCGCTGGTGTTGGCCGGGCCCGGGTCTGGCAAGACGCGCGTGTTGACCTACCGCATCGCCTACCTGGTGAACGAGCTGCACGTTCCACCTCACGATATCCTGGCGGTGACCTTTACCAACAAAGCGGCGGGCGAGATGACCAACCGCTTGCGGCAACTGGTGGGCCCGCTGGCCGCGCAACTCACCGTGGGCACCTTTCACGCCATCTGCGTGCGCATCTTGCGACGCGAGGCGCCGCACGTGGGCTTTGGCGCCGACTTTACCATCTATGACGCTGACGATCAGGACCGTGTCATCGCGCGGCTGGTCAAAGAGCTCGACCTCGACAGCAAGCAGTACCGGCCCAGCGCCATCGCCAACGCCATCTCACGGGCCAAGAACGAACTGATCACGCCCGCAACCTATGCGCCGCCCACCTACTGGCACGAGGCCGTGGCGCGGGTGTTTGCCCGCTATGAAGAGTTCAAGCACGCGAACAACGCCCTCGATTTCGACGACCTGCTGCAAAAGGCCGAAGAGCTCTTGCGCGAGCACGCCGATGTGCGCGCTCGCTACCAGCGTCGCTGGCGGCAGGTGCTGGTGGACGAGTTTCAGGACACCAACCGCGCCCAGTATGACCTGGTGCTGCACCTGGCGAGCGAGCACCGGCAGGCGTTTGTGGTGGGCGACGAGGACCAGAGCATCTACTCGTGGCGCGGCGCCGACTATCGCAACGTGCAGCGCTTTCGCGCAGATTTCGGCGAGGCACGCGTCGTCTTGCTCGAGCGCAACTATCGCTCGACGCAGAACATCCTCGACGCCGCCCAGGGCGTCATCTCGCGCAACCAGCATCGCATCAAAAAGACGCTGTGGACCGAGGCGGCGGCCGGGGCGCCCATCCAGCTCTTTGAGGCCTATGACGAGCGCGAAGAGGCGGCCTACGTGGTCACCGAGCTGCGCAGGCTGATCTCAAACCGCGAGGTGACGGCGGGTGAGTGTGCCGTCATGTTCCGCACCAACGCCCAGTCGCGCGCCCTGGAAGACGCCTTTATGCAGCACAACATCACCTATCGCCTGGTGGGGGCGGTGCGCTTTTACCAGCGGCGCGAGATCAAAGATGTGCTCTGCTACCTGCGGCTGATCCACAATATCGACGACGAGGTCAGCCTGCGACGCATCATCAATGTGCCCGCGCGCAAGATCGGCGAGCGCACGGTCGAGCAGTTGCAGGCGCACGCCCGCGCGCGCGGGCTGTCGATGGGCCGCGCTCTGCTCGAGCTGGCCGACGCGCGCTCACCGCGCGAGATCGCCCAGGGCGGCGCTCTGTCGACTGGCGCGGCCAACAGCCTGCAGTCGTTTGCGCAACTGCTGGCCGGCCTGGAGGCGGTGCGCGAGGCGCTCACGCTGCCGCAACTGCTCGAACGGCTGCTGCACGACAGCGGCTACCTCGGCTACCTGCGCGACGGCACCGAAGAGGGCGAGGAGCGCATCAGCAACGTGCGCGAGCTCTTTACCGCCGTCGAGCGTTACAGCGCCCTGCCGCCCGAGGACGCTCTGCGCAGCTTTCTTGAGGATGCCGCGCTGGTATCGGACACTGATGAGGCCGACTGGCAGCAAGATGCCGTCACCATGCTGACGCTGCATTCGGCCAAGGGGCTCGAGTTCGACACCGTCTTTATGGTGGGCATGGAAGAGGGCATCTGCCCACACGTGCGCTCGCTCGAGGACCCCGAGCAGATGGAAGAGGAGCGGCGCCTGTGCTATGTGGGCGTGACGCGGGCCAAGCAGCGGCTCTACCTGGTGAGGGCGTTCAGGCGCACGCTGTACGGCAGCGCCGAGGTGCGCGACCCCTCGCGCTTTCTGGCAGATATCCCCCGCGGGGTGCTGGCGGGCGGGCTGCGAGCCGCAGGCCCTCGCGCCGGCGGCCAGGCGTTGGGCCGTCCGTCGGCGCCCTCGTCGCCGGATGGCAGCGGCGCGCGCGGGGCGGGCTTGCCGGCGGCGGGCCTGTGGGTGCAACGCCGCCGCGAGCAGAGCGAGGCCGTCCGTCGGCGGCGGGTCGAGCTGGCGGCCCCCGACGACGAGCGGCGCACGGCTCGCGCCGCCATGCCGGCGCCTGCGCCGGCACGCCCTGCGCCGGCCCGCCACGAGGCGGCCTTCGGCCCGGGCGACGTGGTGCGGCACCCCCTCTTTGGCGAGGGCACGGTGGTTTCGAGCCGCGTGGTGGGCAGCGATGAAGAGGTGACCGTGGCGTTTGCCGAGCAGGGCGTCAAGCGCCTGCTGGCGCAGTACGCCCGCCTGGAGAAGGTGTCGGCCCGCTAGCGCAGGCCGCCCTGAGGCAGGCTGCGCCTAGAGCAGATGACGCAGCAGCGTCCAGGCGATGGGCACCACGCTGATGGACAGCAGAGCGGTGAGCAGCGCGCGCTCTGAGGAGAGCTCGAGCGCCTCACGCATGGCGAGATAGCTCAAGGCAGCGGCCAGGAGCCACGAGATGGGCGCCGCTAGCAGGCCGCCGCAGGGCACGAGCCCCAGCACGCCGATGGCCAGGGGCGCCGTCACATAGCCAAGCACACGCGCCAGCCCCAGCCAGGAGCCCTGACCGCCCAGCAGGCGCGTGCCCAGCAGCCAGGCCACCGAGGTCCACAGCAGCCACAGCACCAGCGGGCCCACCAGCAGGCCCACCAACAGGCCCGCACGCGTGCCGATGCCGATGGCCCACAACACCGAGGTGACCAGGACGACGATGGCGGCCTGTAGTGTGGCCTGCTCGTCGTCGCGGATCTCGACGAAAACGTCCGGTTTGAAGGTCAACACCCGCAGCAAGCGTCTCGCAATCTCTGTTAGCATCTGCTCGTCCCCCGTAACGCGATCACAACCCCACTACGCAGCGCCGCGGCCAGAGTAGCGGGTGGGCGAGCCGTCGCGAACAGGGGTCAAAGCGAGGCTGCGGCCGTGGCCAGGCAGAGGTAGGGCCGGCAGCTCTCGCGCAACTCGGCCAGGCGGGCGTTGCGCGGCTCGTGCAGCCAGAGGTCGGTCACATCGCCGGCTTGCAGCAGCCGCTGCCAAGTGGTGCGGATAAAGGTGATGCGTCTGAGCCGGGCTGCCGGCACGGGCCAGGGGAGCTCTTGCACGGGCCCCAGCCGCAGGCAATAGTAGGCCGCCTGCGCGCGAGGGTGCTCCGGCTCGTCGGGAAAGAGCGCCGTGCGCGGCAGCAGGTCATAGCCGCGCACCTCGGCATAGTAGCGCACGGCGTGGCCGTTGGCGCCAAAGCAGGCGGGCAGGTAGAAGGCGATATAGTCGGCGGCGATGCGGCGCGGCGCGCGCGCCACGGGCAGGTGATACCAGCCCTGGTCGACGATGTGGGCCCAGTCGCTCGGGCGCGGCACCACGGCCACCAGCACCGACGGATCGCGGTCGGCGGCCTCCAGGCGCTCGTCGCCCCAAAGCAGCTCTTGCATACGGCCATTATACTCGGTCTTCACGGGCGACGCAAGGCGCTGGCGAAGCCGGCCCAAGGCGAGCGGCGCCACGCCGGCGAGGGCCTGCCAGAGCTGCCCCCAGCCTCTGCTCGCCTAGAGCGCGCCGATGAGCCAACCCCACACATAGCCCAGATACTCGTAGACCGCGCGGGTGGCGTTCTCGAGGTTGTGCGGCTGCGGAAAAGCCGTGCCGGGCCAGAACTCGACCACCGGCCCCTCTTTGATGCGATGAACCGTGGGGGCCGCCACCGGCTGCATGCCGGCCGCCTGAAAGATGGCCATGGCGCGCCGCATGTGGCTGGCCGACGTCACCAGCACCAGCGGCGCCTCGTCCACGATGGGCGCCGCCGCAGCGGCCTCTTGCTCGGTGTCGTCGGGCTCTGTCAGCACGATGAGATCATCGGGCGGCACGCCCAGGTCTTGCGCCAGGCGCGCGAGCTGCGAGGCATGGGAGTGGATGTCATAACGATCGCCGCCGCTGACGATGATCCTGGCGCCGGGGTAGCGGCGGTAGATGCGCACCCCTTCGGCCACGCGAACGACCGCGGCCTCGTCGAGCTGGCTGGTGAGCGGCAGGGCCGGGTCAGAGATGTTGCCGCTGCCCAGTACCATCACATACCGGGGCGCCGGCTCGAGCGGCCGGTCGAGGTCGAGCGCAGGGTAGGTGCGCTCCAGAGGGCGCAGCAGGGCGCTGGCCGGCCACACGTACGAGCAGACCAGCAACAACGCCAGGCCCAGGCTGACCAGCACCTTGCCCAGCGTCTGCCGGCGCCGCGCGCACCAGAGCACCAGCAGGCCGGCCAGCAGCAGCAGCACGCTGGCCGGCAGCGGCATCAGGAACTGGGAGACGATCTTTTTCAGCAGGAACATGGGGCGCCTCCGGGCAAGATGGGGGCATTATCCCGCAGCCAGGCCCGGCAGGCAAAGGCCGCGCCCCAGAGTCGTCCCCGGGCGCGGCCGTCGACGGTCGGCTGCGTCTAGCGCAGATCGTGGTTGAAGGGCATCAGCGCCATCGGCACCAGCTTGAAATGCTGCCTGGCAAAGGGCAGCCCGATGATGGTGATGGCCAGGATGAGGCCAAACGTCAGGTGCGTCATGGCGATCTCCCAACCAAAGGCGACCAGCCACAGGATGTCGAACACCACCTTGAGGCCGCCCGTGCGCCGCGAGACGACCACCGCCTTGCCAAAGGGCAACAGGGCGGCCACGCCCAGCTTGATCGATTGCAGGCCAAAGGGGATGCCCACGATGGTCAGGCACAGCAGCGCGCCCCCCACAATGTAGAGCAGGCCGACGATCAGCCCGCCAAAGATCAGCCAGATCAGATTCCCCAACAAACTCATGTGCGGTGCTCCATACGGTCTCATCGGCGACAACGGCTGTCGTCGTTTGCTTGCCACAGCTACCCCTACGCAGCGACCGGCCCAACGTTGCGCCGCCATGGTTTGACGGCCGCCAAGCGGCAGCTATGCTGCAGACAGCTCAGCCTGGAGGACCGCTATGCCCCCTGTCATCCTCTTTGTCGTGGACGGACTGCGCCCCGACGCCGTCTCGCCGCAGGCGACGCCGGTGCTGGCCAGTCTGATGGCCAGCGGCCGGTACACCCTGTCGGCGCGCACCGTCATGCCCTCGGTCACGCTGCCCTGCCACATGTCACTATTCCACAGCGTCGACCCTGGCCGCCATGGCGTGACCACCAACACCTGGACGCCTCAGGTGCGCCCCGTGCCCGGGCTGTTCGACCTGGCGCGGCAGGCCGGCCTAAAGGCGGCGGCCTTTTACAACTGGGAAGAGCTGCGCGACCTCTGGCGGCCCGGCGCCGTCGAGACCGCCTGCTACTGGCACGACAACAAGACGCCCGATGGAGACGGCGTCATCGCCGCAGCGGCGGCTGCGCGCCTGGCGTCCGAAGCCTATGATCTGGCGTTCATCTATTTGGGGCACACCGATTCTGCCGGGCACCGCGACGGCTGGCTCTCGCCCTACTATGCGGCGGCCGTGGCCAACGCCGATGCCTGCATCGGCCAGGTGCTGGCCGCCCTGCCCGAGGGCTGGACGGCGCTGGTGGTGGCCGACCATGGCGGCCACGAGCGCAGCCATGGCACCGAGGCGCCCGAGGATATGACCATCCCGCTGATCATGGCGGGCAAGGGCATTGCGCCCGCCGCGCTGGATGGGCAGGCATCGATCCTGGATGTGGCGCCCACCATCGCCGCACTGCAGGGGCTCTCGACGCCCGACGAATGGGAAGGGCGCTCGCTGCTCTAGCCGCACGACTCGCAGGCACATGGCATGGCGCCCCGCAGGCGAGCCCGTGGGGCGCCATGGTGTCTGTCGGGGCTACTCGTAGACCGCTGCCGCCTTGGCCATGCGGTCGGGGATGCTCACCTCGTAGGGACAGCGCAGCTCGCACTGGCCGCAGGCGGTGCAAGCCGACGCCTTGACCTCCAGCGCGTCATAGCGCGCCTGCAGCTCGGCGGTAACGCCATGGATGGCCTCGTCGAGCAGGCGCAGCGTTTCGCCGATGTTGATGTCGACCGCGCACGGCAGGCAGTGATTGCAATAGACGCACTGCCCGGGCGTGAAGTGGTGGATGTGCGCGATGATCTGGCTATAGTCGCGCTCGGCGGGCGGCGTGTCATAGTAGGCCAGCGCCGCTTGCAGCTCGCTCACGCTTTTGACGCCGGGCACGATCGTGTCCACCGGCTGCTCCAGTACGTAGGCCAGGCAGCGCGGCGGGGTGATCTTGCCCACCTTGTCGATCTGCAGCGCCTGGCCGCCGGCCTGCACCCAGTGCAGAAACACAGAGCTGTCGGCCACAAAGAACATGCCGCCGGCGTAGGGCTTCATGGCCACCAGGCCCACATCATGGGCGCGGCAGGCTTCGTACAGCGCAGGGTTGCCCTCCACGGCGTGGGAGGCGAGGTTGATGGGGTACATCACAATGTCCACTTTGCCGCTCTCGACGACGCGCCGCATGACGTGAGCGTGGTGCCCCGCCACGGCGATGTGCCCCACCTGCCCGCGGGCCTGATAGGGCCGCAGCAGCGCCAGCGCCTCTTGGGCCCAGCCATCCCACAGAGTGTCCCAGTCCATCATGCTGAGCAAGGCCACGTCGGCATAGCCGCCCAGCTCGGATAGCAGCCACTCAAACGTCTCGACCGACTGCTGCAGGTCGGGCGGGCCCGACGTGCCGCCCTCGGCCTCAAAGTGCGCCTGCACATGCCACTTGTCGCGGAAGGGCCGCAGCGCTGGGCCAAAGTCGCGCCAGAAGGCGCGGGTGACATAGAGGATGTCCATATAGTTGCAGCCAGCCGCCGTGGCCGCAGCGACGACATCGCGCATCACCTCGGCGGGCTGGTTCAGTAGGTACTCGGTGCCCAGGCCGATTTCGCTGACCCGCAAGCCTGTGCGCCCCAGACGACGGTACTGCATGATGACACCTCCACCTTCCAGGTGACCGAGACACGGAGATGCAGTCTAGCCAAGAGTGCACCCCTCGGCAAACGACGCGGTCAGGATTGACCGGGTGATCTTTGCCATTAGCGCAAAACGATGATACACTAGCAAATAGGAATTAGTATCTATTACCGCGCGTTCCTGAGGAGGTTTGGCTATGTCTGCACAAGCACATTGTGATTGCCACGAGGATTGTGACTGCGAGCGTGCTCATCTGCCTCTCCTGAATGAACCAGCGCCAGAGTTCGAAGCGGTCAGTACGCACGGGCCTGTCAAGCTATCGGACTATCGCGGCAAATGGTTGGTGCTGTTCTCGCACCCGGCCGACTTTACGCCGGTGTGCACCACCGAGTTCGTCGCTTTTGCCGAGATCTATCCCGAGCTGCAGAAGCGCAGTGTCGAGCTGCTGGGGCTGTCGATCGACAGCAACTACAGCCACATCGCCTGGGTGCGCAACATCGAGGCCAACCTGGGGGTGCGCATCCCCTTCCCGGTCATCGCCGACATCGGCATGCAGGTGGCCAGCAAGTATGGCATGGTGCATCCAAGTGCCTCGTCGACGCAGGCCGTGCGCGCCGTATTTGTGATCGACGACCGCGGCGTATTGCGCGCGATGATCTATTACCCACTCAGCAACGGCCGCAACATGGACGAGATTCTGCGGCTGATCGACGCCTTGCAGACCAGCGACCGGCATGGCGTGGCCACGCCCGCCAACTGGCGTCCGGGCGACAAGGTGATCGTGCCGCCACCCACCACACAGGCGGCGGCCGAGGCGCGGGTCAACGAAGGGTACGAGTGCGTTGACTGGTATCTGTGCAAAAAGTCTCTCTAGCCAGCCGACGTAGCACAGGGCCGCCCTGCCGGGGCGGCCCTGTGCTGCCTGGCATCGTCCGGCGGCTCGGTCAGGCTATCTGGTACACCGTGCGCCGCAGGAGGTCGCCCGCGGCAAAGTTGCCGGGCATGAGCTGCGGCAGCGTAATGCCCGCGATGCGATTGACCGGGTCGACCCACATCGACGTCGAGGCGGCCCCACCCCAGCTGTAGACGCCGACGGGATCCCAGGCGCGGAGCGGATCGGCGTCGACGCGCACCGAGCCACACAGCCCATAGCCCATGCCGGGGCTCGTGGCCTCAAAGGGAAACAGGGCCGGTGGCAGGTGATCGGTCATCATGTAGCGCACCGCCTCTGGGCTGAGCACGCGCACGCCATCCAGCTCGCCGCTGTTGAGCAGCATGCGTAGAAAGCGCCCATAGTCGCGCAGCGTCGAGGTGAGCCCGCCGCCGCCCGACCAGAGGCGATAGCCGGGCCGATAGCGCGCATCGCCCTCGCCCGCCATGCGCGCCAGGCCGCCGCTGGCGGTGGGGCTGTAGCAGGGCGCAAACCGCGCGAGCCTGGCGTCGTCGACGATGAAATCGGTGTCGACCATGCCCAGCGGCTCGAACAGGTCGGCGCGCAGCAGGTCGCGGAAGGAGGTGTCGGTAATAACCTCAGCCACCCGCCCCAGCACGTCGATGGCGAACGAGTAGTTGTAGCCGGCGCCGGGATCGAAGCGCAGCGGCATCTGTGCCAGCATGGCCACAAACTCTTGCAGATCGGGGTTATAGTCGCCCTCGAGATAGCCGCCAGGAGGCCCGTGCCGATAGATCTGGTCGACCGGGTCGTCCTCGGCAAAGCCGTACGAGAGGCCGGCCGTGTGCGTGAACAGGTGGCGCAGCGTCATGGTGGTCTTGGCCGGCTCGGTGCGGTAGCCATCGGGCCCGCCGCTGACATATACACGTGCCTGGGCGAACTCGGGGATGTAGTGAGCCACGGGGTCGTCGATGTGCCACAGCCCGCGGTCCCACAAGAAGGCCATCAGCGCGCCGGTGATGGGCTTGCTCATCGAGTAGATGCGCACGATGGCGTCGCCATCGTAGGCGATGTCTGCCTCGCGGTCGCGCTGTCCAAAGAAGCGTTGGTAGACGAGCTCATCGCCCTGCCACACGGCCGCACTGCACCCGGCGTAGGTCTGGTTGTCGATCAGAGCCTGCAGCGCCGGGGTGGCAGCGGCCTCGAGCCGACGCGCGTCCAGTTTCACGGTCATCTCCATACCTCCAGTAAAGACCGCCTTTACGACTGAGGAGCCACGGCCTGAGGCGGCTTCCAGGCCATCAGCAGCAGACTGGCCAGCAGCGCGGCCGCGGCGCCAAAGTAGAATGGCGCCGCAGCGCCAAACCCCGACCAGCGCCCCGCGCCCTGCCAGAGCAGGCCCGCAATGAGCGAGGCCGGCAGGTCGAGCAGGCCCAGCACAAAGTTGTAGGTGCCAAAGGCGGTGCCGCGCAACGCCACCGGCACCAGGTCGGCCACCATGGCCTTGGCCGTGCCATAGGCCAGCCCATAGTAGATGCCATAGAGGCCATAGAGCACCCACACGTGCCACCCGGCGCCCGCTAGGGCAAAGCCGAGATAGATCGCCGCATACGCCAGCCAGCCCCCGACGATCAGCTTGCGGCGCCCCACCCGGTCTGAGAGGGCCCCGGCCGGCGCCGACACCAGAGTGTAGATCAGGTTGAACGTGATCAGCATGCCCAGGATGCCGGGCAGCTCCAGGCCACGCTCCTGGGCGCGCAGCACCAAAAAGGCATCGGAGGAGTTGCCGACGTCGAACAGGCCCACGATCAGCATGAACACCAGAAAGGGCTTGCCCAGGCCCCTGAAGGTCACCTCCACGCGCGCACGCGGCCCCTCGGACTTGACCTCGCGAGCGCCGATCGCCAGCGACAGCACGGCGATGGCGGCGGGCGCCAGGCTGATGAGCACCAGCGTCTGGAAGGTCGAGCGAGTGAGCTCGCCGCCGGGGTTGCGCGCCAGCAGCACCACCAGCAGGGCGATGACCAGGCCCAACATGGCGCCAGCCGTGTCGGCCGCGCGATGAAAGCCAAAGGCGAGGCCACGCTGTGACGGCGTCACCGAATCGGCGACCAGCGCATCGCGCGGTGCGGTGCGCACGCCCTTGCCCACGCGGTCGCTCCAGCGAGCGGCCAGCACCGTGCCCCAACTGCTCGAGAGGTAAAAGAACGGCTTGGACAGCGCCGAGATCCCGTATCCGGCCACGGCCAGCCACTTGCGGCTGCCCAATCGGTCAGAGAGCCACCCTGAGAACACCTTGAGCACGCTGGCCGTTGCCTCGGCCAACCCCTCGATCAGCCCGATGATGGCCGTGGGCGTGCCCAGCACCGTGCTCAAGAAGAGCGGCAGCACGTTCAGCACCATCTCTGATGAGACGTCCATGAAAAAGCTGGTCAGGCTCACCGCCCAGATGTTGCGGGGCAGACCACGGAGCGAGCGTTTAGCCATCTCCCCCTCCTAGCTAGTTCGTCAGACCCAGGCCAGCGGCGCCACGCTGACGCCGCGGTAAGGCCGCTCGACGCTGGCCAGATACCAGTCACCGCGCTCGTCGCAGACCACCTCGGGCGCGTGAGCGCGCAGCTCGGCCACCACCGGCGCCTGCGTAAAGTCTAGCGTCTCGCTGAACAGCACGCTGGTGCGATCGTCATAGTCGGTGTTGGTGCCATCCCAGATGCAGTAAAAGAGATAGTTGCCTTCGGGGCGCAGCACCAGGTAGGGCGACTCGGGCGAGCCGGGCCGGCCCAGAGTAAAGATCGCGCGGCGCTCGCCCCAGTGGCGCAAGTCGTGCGACTCGCGCACATAGAGCGTATGGCCGGCGATGTAGACCATCACGTGGCGCCCATGGCGCCACACCACGCAGGGGTCGCGCGCACCCTCTTCACCGCCAAAGACCATGCCCTGCGGCTCCCAGCGGTAGAGATCGGTCGAGGTGGCCAGGCGCATCTCGGTGGGCCCATAGTAGAGATAGTAGACGCCATTGTGGGCGTAGCAGAAGGGCGCCCACAGCTCGGGCCGCTCGCCGGGCCGCTCGCCGGGCGGCAGCACGTGAGGCAGCTGCTCCCAGGCGCCCTCGCGCAGGTGCGCTGCAAAGGGGCCCACAGGCGCGGCCGCGTGAAAGGCGAGCCACTCGGCCTCGTGCACGTTGGCGCCGCCGTCGGGGTGCGTGATGCCGAGCGCATGCCAGCGGCCGTCGGGGCCGGCGATCATGGTAAAGTCGTTGGGAACCCAGCGTTCATAGCACTGGCCAGCGCGAAAGGTGGGCGCATCGGGCCCCGGGTAGACGGCCGGCTGCGGCTGGTAGACGTTGACCCACGGCCCGGCCAGACGAGGTATCCTGTGCATCGGCGCCTCCAGATGATGAATGGAGATCAGCCCGGCCGGCGCGCCGTGACGGCGAACAGCCCGGCCTGCTCGTGGTCGGGCTCGCCCACGAGCGACGGGTAGAACGACGGGTGCGTCAGGCCGGCGCCCTCGAGCAATGCGGCATACTGCTCTTGCGTGTAAGCCTGGGTGCTCAAGGCGTGACGGGTGACCAGGGCCGTGCGCGCGGCGACCACATAGAACCGCTCGGTGGCCACGGCGCGCTGGTCATCCCAGAACGATTCGCGGAGCAGCAGGTGTGGCTCGGCGGCGAACAGGCCGCTGGCGGCCGCCGACCAGTCGCGGGCGCTGCCGGCCGCGCCGACGATGCTGCGCGCACCCTCAAAGGTGTGGGGCTCGAGCAGCAGCAGGCCGCCGGGGCGCAGTGCTACGCAGGCGCGGGCCAGAATGTCGCGCGCCTCGGACGGTCGGAACACATTGAATTGCCCGTAGAGCAGCATGGCCAGGTCGTACGGGCCGCCGTAGGGCTCGCAGCGAATATCGCCCAGGACATAGGTGCAGGGCAGGTGGCCGGCCTGGTCACGGGCATAGGCGATGGCGGCAGGGCCAAAGTCGATGCCGCGACAGGTGTGGCCCAGCCTGGCCAGGCGCGTGGCATACAGGCCGGGGCCACAGGCAAGATCGAGCACCTGGGCCGGCTGCTCGCGCAGCAGCTCGCGGTGGACCCAGTCCACCTGGCGGTCGATCTTGGCGCCGCGACGGCTGGCCTTGTCGTGCTCTTGCGACAAGTGCTCGGCCAGCATGCGCTGGCTGAACTCGGGGTCATCCCAGGGGATGTTGTCGCCCTCGGCCCAGGGCTCGGGTGGCAGGGTGCGATCGATCAGGTCGTCGAGTTGCAGCGTTGTTGCCATCGTCCCTCGCTCTCGCGCGGCGGGCGCCCACCGCTGGGTCAGGCTGGCTCGTCTCCGCTCTGGTCGGGCGCCCCATCTTTGGGAGGCGACGACTCGACGGCTGACGCGGCCGGCGGTGGCGTCAGCGCATCTTGCTCGCCACGGTGCAGCCACCACCAGACGAGCAAGAGCACGCCGAGCCCCGCCACAACCAGAGTGATCCATTGGCCAGCAGACATGTTCGTATCCTATTGCGGCTGCACCGGCGTAGCCAGTGCGGCCTGCCGCCGCCGCCACTCTACGGTAGCAAAGTATACAGCGCCGGCGAGCATGGCCGCCGTGGCCACGGCAAACATAAAGTGAAAACTCACCCACTGAGTGAGGGTGCCGCCCATGGCCGCCCCCAAGATCGAGCCTACGCCGCCCATGGCGCCATAGAGGCCGGCCACCTGTCCGCGCTGCGAGCGCCCGCGGGCCTCGGCCGCGTAGGTCATTCCCGTGGCCGTAACGGCGGAGAAGGCGAGGCCGCGCGTCAACTGGATGGCGATGATCCACGGCATCACCGGCGCAAAGATATAGCCCATGATGACGATGGCCCACCCCAAGAAGCCGAGGCTGAGCATGGGCAGGCGGCCGACGCGGTCTGACACCCAGCCCGCCAGGATCATAAAGGGGAATTCGGAGGTGGAGGCGGTGGCCCAAAGCATGGTCACCACGGTGGTGCTAAAGCCCGCCTCGTGCTTCATATAGTTGGCCCACACCTCATAGACCGAGCCCATCATCAGCGAGAAAAGGAACGACGAGACCAGCAGCGGCGCCAACGGCAGCTTGGGGCCGGTGCTGACGGTGTCGCGGTCAAAGGCCTCGTCGCGCCCGCCGATCACCGCCCAGGCATCGCGAAAGCGCGCCAAGAAGGCCTGCCACGCTGAGCGCCACTCAAAGGTCGCTGGCACTCTGTCACGCTTAAAGCGCTCCTCTTTGAGGCCCAACGCCAGCACAAAGGCCACGGCCAGCAGCGCCGCCGAGATATAGAAGGGGATGTTGATGGCAAAGGTGTCGGCGATCTTGCCGGCGGTAAAGGCCATCAGCCCAAAGCCCGCCGATGAGCTGCCCCGCACCCAGCCCACGCGCTGGCCACGCCCGCTGGCACGCGACTCGAGCAGGTCGCCCAGCATGGCGAGGTTGGCCGTAGAGTAGGCCGCCGAGCCGATGGTGCCCAGCAGGCGCAACGGAAAGAGCCATACAAAGGGCTTGATGGCGCTGAAGGCAGGGGCAAAGGCGGGGATCGAGGCGGTGAGCGCGGCCTGGACGGCCAGCACGCCCAGCCCGCCCAGCATAAAGGCCTTGCGGCTGCCCATCACGTCTGAGGTGCGCCCCCACATGTAGCTGGCGATCACGGTAAAGACCGAGGTGGTGGTGCCCAGCACACTCAGCAGCACATAGCTGGCGCCCAACTCCTGAGCATACAGTGAACTCACAGGGCCCACCACGCCCTGCGACATGAACATGATAAAGCCGATGATCGTCAGAACGACCAGGTTGGTCATGACACTCCCCTTGGCTCGAACTAGTCAGCATTATCGCCCGCCGTGCGTGACTGTCAAAGCCCCTCTGCACGGCGCTGGCTCTTGCCCCCAGGAGCCCTTTCACCTATCCTAGCCCTTGATCTACTGTCAGGAGCGAGCAATGCTGCAGGACATCGAGCCACGAGCGGTGGCGCGCGCCGGGCTGTGGCTGGGGCTGATCACGGCCGTGGGCGCGGCCTTGCGGCTGGTCACCCTCACGGCCGCGCCGCCCGCGCTGCACTTTGATGAGGCCGTCTATGGCCTCATGGCCCGCGAGATCGGCCCGGGCAACTGGCCGGTCTACTTTTCAGCCTACACCGGGCGCGAGCCGCTCTACATGTACATCATGGCGGGCGTCTTTCGGCTGTTGGGCTCGACCGACTGGACGCTGCGCCTCACGTCGGCGCTGATCGGCATCGCCACCATTCCGCTGGCCTACCTGCTCTTTGCCAGGCTCTATGGGCAGCGCGTAGGCCTGCTCACTGCCGCGCTCACCGCGGTCTCTTACTGGCACCTGTCAGTCAGCCGCGCGGGCTACCCCAACGTGCTGATCCCCCCCATCGAGTGCCTGGCGGCCTTTTACCTGCTCACAGGCTACCGCTCGGGCGCGCGTTGGCGCATGGCCCTGGGCGGCGCTCTGATCGGTTTGGTGCTGTGGACCTATCTGGCCGCGCGGCTTTGGCCCGTCACCGTGGCGCTGTGGGCGCTCTACACGCTGGCCGTCGAGCCGCGCCACACCCTGTCGCGCTGGCAGGGGTGGGTGTTGGCCGTGCTGGCCTGTCTGGCCGTATTCGCGCCCCTGGGGGCGCACTTTTACCTGCACCCTGAGGACTTTCTCGAGCGGGCCGGCCAAGTGCTGGTGTTTACCCAGACGCCGCCGGCGCAGATTCCGGCGTTGTTGGGGCGCAACCTGCTGGCCACGCTGGGTGGCCTGATCGTGCGCGGAGACCCCCGAACCACCTTCAACCTGCCGGGGCGTCCCGCATTCACGCCGTGGATGGCTCCCTTCTTGCTGTGGGGCCTGATTCGCGCCCTGCGCCGCTGGCGCCGCAGCGACGTGATGCTGCTGCCCATCTGGCTGTTGGGCATGTGCCTACCCGCCATCCTGACCGACGACGCCATGCCCCAGTCGCAGCGCATGTCGGGCATCATGCCAGCCGTCTTTGCCCTGGCTGCATTGGGGCTCGACGAAGCCTGGTCGTGGCTCGAGCGCGGCCCCAAGGTGCGACGCTGGCTGCCGGTTACGCTGGTGGCGCTCTTGCTGTGCGTCGACGGCGCCGCGGCCGCGTGGGACTATTTCGGCGTGTGGGCGCGCCGCACCGACGTGTACATCGACGAGCACGGCCCCTACGAACTCGTGGCCGCCCGCGCCGTGCAAGAGCTGGATGCCGGCCGCGTGCCGGTGGTCATCGCGCAGCACTACAAACACCCCACCAGCGCCTATCTGCAGCCGCGCTCGCTGTACGCCGTCTGGTCGGTGGGCGACAAGACCCTGCCGCTGCCCAACCGCGAGGGGGCCGAGCTGGTCTATCTCTGGCCGTTCAACGACAGCCCCCTGCGTCAGGAACTGCGTGAGCGGTTGCTGACGCTGGCGCAAGAGCAGGCGCCGCTGACCGACCCGCGTGGCAACGCCATGGTGCGCGTGTTCACGTTGCCGCCCGAGGCACTGGCTGCCGAGGCCGCCCAGCCTGCGCATGCCTCTTTTGGGCAAGAGCTGGCCGTGCTCGACTGGAGCCTGAGCCGCACCATGCCCCGGACCAAGCCGCTGCGCCTGCTGCTACACTGGCGCGCCCTGGCCCATCCCGATGCGGGGCGCGTGCTGTCTCTGCATGTCTATGACGAGCAGGGCTGGCGCTGGATGGAAAAGACCTCTCTCGGCTACATCCCCGAGCAGTGGCAGCCGGGCGACACGGTCTATCAACTCTACGAGCTCGAGCTGCCGCGCGGCATCCCCGCTGGGCGCTATCAGGCGCGCCTGCTGATGAGCCGTGAGGGCGGGCTGGGGGCCTTGCCCGTGGTGATGGACGACGAGCTGGCCGGCTCGTACATGGACCTGGGCTGGTTCACCCTGACGCCCGAGGGGGGCGCCATCGAGCCGCTCCACGAGGGCGCGTACGTCGATCTGCTGCCGGGGCTGCTGCGCGTCATCGAGCGCGAGGCGCTGCCCACAGCAGCGCGCCAGGGCGACACCATCAGCGTGGCCATCCTTTGGCAGGCGCTGGCCACGCCCGATAGTGACCTCGAGGTTACGCTGGCGCTGCAGGATGAGCACGGCCGCGACGTGTGGTCGCAGCGCCACGCTTTGGCCCAGGGCTACCCCACCAGCGAGTGGCGTCCGCAAGAGGTGGTGCAGGCCCGCTACGCGCTGGCGTTGCGCGACGCGCCGGCTGGACATCAGCGGCTGGTGCTGCGGCTTGGCGAGGCGACGCTGGCGCTGGGCGAGCTCACCATCGAGGCCGTCGAGCGCGCCTTTGCGCCGCCTGCCATGGACGGGGCCGTCGACGCCCTGTTCGGCGGCGAGATCGCGCTGCTGGGCTATAGCCTGCCAGCGGGGCCGTACCATGCAGGCGACGTGCTGCCGCTGACGCTGCACTGGCAGGCCAAGGCGCAGCCCGCGCGCGACAACAAGGTGTTCGTGCACCTGGTGGATGCCGCCGGCGCCATCGTCGCGCAGCGTGACGCTGCCCCGGTCGACTGGACGCGGCCTACGTCGGGCTGGGTCGAGGGCGAGGTGGTGAGCGATCCGCAGCCTCTGGCGCTGCCGGGCGACCTGCCAGCGGGCAGCTATCGCCTGCTGGTGGGCCTCTATGACGCCGAGACGCTACAGCGCCTGGCCAGCCCGGCGGGCGCAGACGGTCGGGTCGACCTCGCGGCCGTGCTGGTGGAGTGAGGTGCCGCGGCTATGCCGGCGTGGCACTTGCGCACCCGCATGGCGGCCAGCGAGTGGCGCCGCTCTGCCTGCGGCGCAGGTGGCGTCGACACTGCCGACGCCGAGGGCCACATGATCGCATGGCAGCGGTGGAGTTGAGGGGCCATGAACGAGATCGCCTATCGTGTGTTGGACGCCACCTGGATTGCAGACATCGCGACGCTCGACCGCACAGAGACGGCCACGGCCGAGTACGCCCTGCAGGGCGCCGAGTTGGTGGCCAACGAACGCACCATCGAGGTGCCGCAGTGGTCGGGCGCATGGCTCCAGGACACACTGCGATTTGTGCAGGAGCAGTCGGACGATGGCGCCATCTTGTATGGGGCCTTTGACGAGCAGGAGCTGGTCGGCGTGGCCCAGGTGGGCACGCGGCTGCGCGGCAGCGAGCGCGACACCATCCAGCTATGTTTCCTGGCTGTCAGCCGGCCCTATCGGCGGCTGGGCGTCGCCACACATCTGATGGCGCTCTGCAAGACGGTCGCTCGCGAGCGTGGCGCGCGCTACCTGTACATCTCGGCCACGCCGCTCAGCTCGGCGGTGAGCTTTTACCAGAGCCAGGGCGCGCGCCTGGCTCACCAGGTGGACGCCGAACTGCTGGCGCGCGAACCGGACGACATCCACCTGGAGATCACTCTATGAGCCCGCGGCTGCCATGCCGTCGAACAAGCCTTTGATACGCAGAAAGGAGTTCATCGTGGACCTGTATGACATCCTCGAGGCCCGCTACAGTGTGCGCAGCTATGCCGCCCGTGAGGTGCCCGCCGAGGCGCTGGACCGCATCGTGGCTGCGTTCAATGCCGCCCCCACCGCCGCCAACCGCCAGCCGTTTGGCCTGCTGCTCGTCAAGACGGCCGGCCGCGAGCAAGAGCTCAAACGAGTCTACGGCCGCGCCTGGTTCACCGCTGCGCCGCTGGTGGCCGTGGTGTGCTCGGTGCCGGGTAGCGCCTGGGTGCGCTCTGATGGCAAGAACTATGCCGACGTCGACGCGGCCATCGCTTTTCAGACGCTGGTGTTGGCGGCCACGGCCGAGGGCCTCGGCACCTGCTGGATCGGCGCCTTTGACCCGGCGGCCGCGCGCGAGGTGTTTGGCCTGCCTGAGGGCGTCGAGCCGGTGGCGATGACTCCGCTGGGCTATGCCTCGGCCGAGGCACGCAAGCCGCCCCGCCTGCGCAAGCCGCTGGAGCAGATCGTCCACCACGACCGCTGGTAGCAGCGCGCCAGGCCTGGCGCCGCGCCAAGAGTCGACATGCACGATGCGGACGGCCGCCAGACTGTCGACCTCTTCAGAGCGCACGAAGGGCGCCACCGGCACTGCCGCATCCCCGGTCTGTGCGTGGCGCCGGGCGGCGCTATGCCCCTGATGCAGGCGCCGCCCGGCCACATCGAGGAGGAACCATGCAGGTGATCGAAAAGAGCTGGGCCGAGTTTTGGGCCTACTACTGGCGGGTGGAGCATCGCCATGCCATCCCGGGCATCATGGCGTGGGACGAGCAACTGGTCGCCTTTATCGAGCAGGCGTGCGAGCTGCGGCCCGGGATGCGCCTGCTCGACCTGGCCTGTGGTGGTGGCGATCAGGCGGCGCTGCTGGCCGCGAGGGGGTATGGCGTCGTGGGCCTCGACATTGCACCGCCGCTGGTGGCGTACGCCCGTGAGCGCTTTGGGCGTGAGGGGCTGCATGGCGAGTTCATCTGTGACGACATGCGCAAGATCGCCTATGACGGCGAGTTCGATGCCGTGCTGGTGCTGTCGGGCTCGTTCGGGTTCTTTGGCGATGAAGGCGACCAGGAGCTGTTGGGCAAGATCGCGCGCGCCCTCAAGCCGGGCGGCAGAGCGTTCATCATGTACCTGTGCCCGCCCGTCAAGCCGCAGCGCGAGCGCACCTGGGGGCGCGTCAGGCAGGGCCTGCAACTGACCGAGGATTGGTTCGACCATGAGACCAGCACCCGTTGCGGATGGATCGCCATCATCCAGGACGACGGCACGATGCTGCGGCCCTCGCCCGAGCCGGGCTACTATACCGCCGACGAGCGCATCCGCTGCTACACCGTGCCCGAGATGCGCCGCATGCTGGCGACAGCCGGCCTGGAGCCAGTGGGCTTTTACGGGCGCGACATGTCGCTGGAGCCCGGCGCTGAGACACCACGAGATATCGTCGTCGCGCGCAGGGCATGACGCACGACCGTAACTCGCGACAGGCGGACGTGTTAGTGAGTGTGGTGTATCACCTTCTGTGGCGAGGAAAGACCCATGGCCAAGATCGCCGTCATCACCGACACCGACAGCAGCCTGCCGTTTGACGTGGCGGAGCGTCACAGCGTTGTGCAGGTGCCCATCAGCGTCCGCTTTGGCAACGAGACCTTTCGCGATGGCTATGACATCGACGCCGCCGCCGTCTTTGCGCGCGTCGATCGTGAGGGCAGTCTGCCGCAGACGGCAGCCCCGTCGCCGGGCGAGTTCGCCAGCGCCTTTGAGGGCGCGTTTGCCGGCGGTGCTGAGGCCATCCTCTGCCTGAACATCTCCTCTGAAGTGAGCGGCACCTGCGATGCGGCCCGGCTGGCTGCGCGCGAGTTCGAGGGGCGTGAGATCACCGTCGTAGACACACGCCAGCTTTCGATGAGCCAGGGCTTTATGGTGCTGGCGGCCGCCAGAGCGGCGGCCCAGGGCGCCACCGTCGAGCAGGCGCTGGCCGCAGCCACGGCCACCGGCGAGCGCGCCCACCTGTTTGGCGCGCTGTCCACGCTCAAGTATCTGGCGCTGGGCGGGCGGGTCAGCCAGTTTGCGGCCATGGCGGGCAATGTGTTGAGCATTCGCCCCATCCTGACGGTGCGCGACGGCAAGCTCGACCTGCTCGAAAAGTCTCGCACACGCAAGCGCGCCTGGGCGCGGGTCATCGACCTGGCCACCGAGCGCCTGAATGGCTGCAGTCCGCAGCAGTTGGCCGTGCTCCATGCGGCTGCGCCCGATGCGGCCAGCGAGTTCGAGGCCGAGGTGCGTGCCAGCCTGAGCTGCCCCGCCAACATCATGATCTGCGAGCTGATGCCCGGGCTCTCGGTGCACACCGGGTCGGGCATGGTGGGCATTGCGTTCGTCACCCCCGATTGATCATTTCCGCTTGATGTAGTTTGATGCGTCTTTACGGCGCAACTTGACGCCTGCAGCGCAATCCGCTAGACTGGCCCTAATCGGTCGAGCGGCAGCCCGCGTTGCGTGTATCGCCGCCTGACCGACAAGCGCATCGAGAGCGCACACTCACAGGCCACACGCATTGCCTGTGAGCCGCAACGCAGCGGATCGGATGGCGGTAGGCGACTGGATCCTCTGCGCGGTACAGGCCCCGTCTGAAGGGCCTGTTTTTTATTTGCCGCCGTCTCCGCTCGATAGCCACCAGACCACGCCGATCAAGGAGAGGTATGCGACCTGCACAGTTGATGGCACGAGCCCAGGCGCTGGCTCCAGAGCTATGTCGCTGGCGTCGAGACCTGCACGAGCGGGCCGAGTTGGGCTTTGAGGAGCGCGAGACCGCCCTCTACCTCGCCGAGGCGCTCGAGGCCATGGGCGTGGCCGTGCGCGCTGGCGTGGCCAAGACGGGGCTGGTGGGCACCATCGGCACGGGCAGGCCGGCCATCGGCTTGCGTGGCGACATGGACGCATTGCCCATCGCCGAAGCGAACGACGCGCCCTTTGCCTCGCGCCACCGGGGCGTGATGCATGCTTGTGGTCACGATGGCAACATGACGGTGGTGCTGGGCGCCGCCCGGCTGCTGAGCGAGCTGACGGACCGGCCGGCGGCCGAGTTCCGCTTTTTGCTGCAGCCCAGCGAGGAGAACCAGGACGCCGACGGGCAGAGCGGCGCCATGCGCATGCTTGCCGAGGGCGCCCTCGAGGGGCTGGACTATGTCATCGGCCAGCATGTCCACAGCGACGTGCCGGTGGGCCAGGTGCGTGTCTCACCGGGATATATCATGGCCTCGGCCGATTCGTTTGAGGCCACCCTTACCGGGCGCGGTGCGCATGGAGCCTACCCCCACCAGAGCGTCGACCCGATCTTTCTGCTGGGGCAGGTGATCGCTGCGGTGCAGGGCATTGTGGCGCGTCGCGTCAAGCCCCAAGAGCCGGCGGTGGTGACCATCGGCGCGGTGCACGGCGGCCTGGCCGAAAACGTGATCCCCGAGCGGGTGACGCTGGCCGGCACGTTGCGCGCCTACAGCCCCGCCGTGCGCGACCAGCTCTGGCAAGAGTTGGAGCGCGCCATGAGCGTGGCCCGGGCGCTGGGCGGCGATTATACGCTGCGGATCGAGGGCGGCTACCCCGCCACCCACAACGACGCCGTGGTAGCCGAGACGATCGCTCAGGTGGCCCGCGAGCTGGGGGGCGACGAGGCCGTGGCCGCGATGGAGCCGTCGATGGGCGCCGAGGACTTTGGCCTGATGACGGCGGCCGTGCCGGGCGCCATGTTCCAAACGGGCGTGGCCCTGCCCGGGCCGTTGCGGCCCCATCACAGCGAGACGTTCGACCTGGACGAGCAAGGCCTGGTGCTGGGCGTGGCCGTCATGGCCGCTACAGCACTGCGGCTGGCAGAGCGTGCGCAGTGATCGACAACACACTGCACCTGCACAAGCTCGAGCAAGCCTCTGGCATCCTGCGCGAACTCGGCGTCGATGCCTGGCTCATCTATGTGCGGGAGACAGCGCTCAACCCGGACCCCATCACCGCGCTGTTGTGGGATTTCGCCGTGATCTGGCCGGCGGCGTTCATCATCACGGCCGATGGGCAACGCATCGCCACGGCTGTGGTGCACGATGTGCCCACCCTCGAGCGGTCGGGGTTGTTCACCCAAGTCGTTCCCTTTACCAAGGTGGTCGAGGAGACGCTGCCCGGCCTGCTGACGGCGCTCGACCCCAACACCATTGCGCTCAACTATTCGACCGGCAACGTGGCCGCCGACGGCCTGTCGCACGGCCTGTACCTCAGGCTGCAGGCGATGCTGGCGGGCACACCCTATGTCGAGCGCCTGGCGAGCGCCGAGGGCATCATCGGCCGGCTGCGGCAGCGTAAGCTGCCCGAAGAGCTGGCCCGCTGCCAGGAGGCCTGCCGGCTGGCGCAGGACGTCTTTGACTATTTCGAAGCACGGCTGCGGCCGAGCCTGTCTGAAACAGCCATGGCAGACATCTTTCGCGAGCGCATGGCGGCGCTGGGGGTGGCCCCCTCGTGGGAGGCGGCCATGTGCCCCAACATGAATGCCGGGCCTCACACCGGCAGGGGGCACGTGGGCCCGCTGCCCCACGTGGTCATCCAGCCTGGCGACATTCTCAACGTCGACTTTGGCGTCAAGGCCAACGGCTATTCATCTGACCAGCAGCGCATGTGGTATCTGCTGCGCCCGGGCGAGTCGCTGCCACCGCGCGAGGTCCTCGACCCGTTCGAGGCGGTGGTGGGCGCCATCCAGGCTGGCTTTGACGCACTGCGCCCAGGCATCGCCGGCTGTGAGGTCGACGCGGCGGCGCGGCGCTATCTGACCGAGCGCGGCTACCCCGAGTATCTGCACGCCCTGGGGCACAATGTCGGCACCTACGCTCACGATGGCGGCATCGCCATGCTGGCGCCGCCCTGGCCCTCCTATGGCGAGCAGGCGCATACGCCGCTCGAGGCGGGGCAACTGCTCACCCTCGAGCTGGGCATCACCACCGAGCTGGGCTACTTTGGCCTCGAGGAAGAGGCGCTCATCACGGCCGGTGGCGCCGAGTGGTTCTGGCCACCCCAGAAAGAGCTCATGCTGGTGCCGCCGAACCGATAGGTGACAGCGGCAGCGTAGGGCTGTCTGTCGCTGCCTGATCTGGAGACCATCACGGTTCAGAGTGGAGGTGAGAGCATCATCTGCCTGCCCAGACAATGATGTCAATGGCCCGCCGCACAACTCAGGTTGGACAGTGAACAAGCAGAGGAGTGACGTCAGAATGTCCAAGAGAGCCGGTTTGATCGTTGCCATGCTCGTGGTGGCAAGCCTGGTGCTCGGCGCCTGCTCGACGCCCGCGCCTCAGGTGATCGAAAAAGAGGTCGAGAAGATCGTCAAAGAGACGGTCGTCGTCGAGAAAGAGGTCGAAAAGGTCGTCGAGAAGGTGGTCGAGGTCGAAAAGGCCGAGGACACCACGCCAAAGGGCACTGCCGTCGTGGGCGTTTGGCAAGAGCCCAAGGGCTTGATCTGGAACATCTTTTACGATGCCCATGCCAACGATATCGTCGCATCGATGTACTACACACCGGCGACAACCGACGAGAACGACCATCTCGTTCCGCAGATGCTCGAAGAGCTGCCGACCCTGGAGAACGGCGGCGTTTCGGCTGACGGCAAGACGATCACGGTCAAGTTCAAGCCCGGCTTTGCCTGGCATGACGGCGTGCCCGTGACGGCCGAGGACTACAAGTTCACCTGGGAGTTTATCATGGACCCGGCCACCGTGTCGCAAACGACCGCCGGCTGGAACATGATCGAGAACATCGAGGTGACCGATGAGCTCACCGCCGTGGTGACGCTCACCGAGTCCTATGTGCCCTTTGTGGCCTCGACGCTGGTGTTCCCCATCCTGCCCAAGCATGCGCTCGAGGGCGTGGCTGATCCTGGCAACAGCGAATTTGCGCGTGCCCCGTTGGGCAACGGCCCGTTCGTCTTCCAGGAGTGGATCCCCGGCGACCGGATCGTGGTCAAGGCCAACCCCGACGCCCCGATTCCGCCCAAGATCGAGGAGATCATCTTCAAGTTCGTGCCCGACATGAACACGCTGCTGGCGCTACTGCGCACCGGTGACGTGGACGTGGCCTACGACCTGCGCGAGACCCAGATCGCTGACATCGTCAAGATGCAGAACGTCGAGGTCATCGCGCTGCCTGGCCTGGGCATCGAGCGCTACTACTTTTACCTGCGCGATCCCAAGGACCTCACGCAGCCGCACCCGATCTTTAGCGACATCAATGTTCGCAAGGCGCTCATGATGGGCATGGACCGCTGGTCGGCTGTGTCGGGCATCTTGCAGGGCTATGGCGAGGTGGCGACCACCGAGCTCGACAATCATCCGTGGGCGAACACTGATCTGGAGCCGGTGCCCTACGACCCCGAAGCCGCTGCGGCGCTGCTGGATCAGGCCGGCTGGGTGGTCGGCAGCGATGGCATTCGCGCCAAGGATGGCGTGCGCCTGAGCTTCCGACACTCGACCACCGCGGGCAACCAGGTGCGCGAGAACCTGCAACTGCTCTTCCAGCAGAACCTCAAAGACATCGGCGTCGAGATGGTCATCGACAACTATCAGTCGGCCACCTTCTTTGGCGGCTGCGCCACCGATGGCATCTTTGGCACCAGCAACTTTGACGTGATGGGCTTTACCAACCGCCCGGCCAGCATCGACCTGGCGCAGGAATGGTCTGACTTTTTCCTGACGTCGGCGTTGAAGGATTGCGAGACCAACCCCGCCGGCTCTAATGCCTGGGGTTACTCGAACCCGACGCTGGACGAGCAGATGGCCTGCGCGCTGAACGAGCTCGACTCGGCCAAGCGCGTGGAGTGCATCAAGGCCGCCCAAGAGACCATCTACAACGACTACTTTACGCTGTACGTGTACGATCGCCTCGACGTGTTCGCCGTGTCGGACCGCGTCAAGGGCGTGAACCCCACCATCTTTGGTGGCCACACCTACAGCTACACCGACTGGCAAGTCGTCGAGTAGTCTGTGACTCTCGAGAGGGGGCCGCGCGGCCCCCTCTCACCACCTGACAAACCCGGAGGCATGCATGTTCCGATACATCGTCAAGCGCCTGCTAATCTCTATCCCGGTGCTGCTGGGCGTTTCACTGGTGGCCTTTTTCCTGGTGCAGGCGTCTGGCGACCCCATGGCCATCTATGTCTCCAACCCCAACATCGGTTCAGAAGACCTCATCCGCCTGGAAAAGACCTACGGCTTTGACAAGCCCAAGACTGTGCAGTATTTGTACTGGCTCCGCAACACCCTCAAAGGCGACTGGGGCCAGTCTTTCCTGACCCATCAGGACGTCTTTACGATGATCGGTGAGCGCCTGGGCAACACGCTCATCCTGATGTTCACCTCACTGCTGGTGACGCTGACCATCTCGCTCTTGCTGGGCATCTATACCGCCACACACCAGTACTCGTTCAGCGACTATTTCGTGACCGGGTTCTCGTTTTTCGGCTATGCCATGCCGACGTTCTGGTTTGGACTCATGCTCATTATCATCTTTGCGGTCAAAGCGCGAGAGGCCGGCCTGCCCTACCTGCCGGCCGCCGGCATGTACCCCATCCGTGGGGATCGCACCTTTGGGCAACTGCTGTTGCACCTGATCCTGCCGGTCACCGTGCTGTCGTTGAGTTCAGTCGCCAAGTACACCCGCTACCTGCGCTCGAGCATGCTCGAGGTCATCTCGCAGGACTATGTTCGCACCGCGCGGGCCAAGGGCCTCAGCGAGCGGACGGTGCTATGGCGGCATGCCTTCAAGAACGCCATCATCCCCTTGGTCACCCTGGTGATGCTCGATATCCCCTTCCTGTTCAGCGGCGCACTGATCACCGAGCAGGTGTTTGCCTGGCCCGGCATGGGCCGCATGTATTGGGAGCACGCCAACTGGGTGGACTATCCGGTGTTGATGGGCATCATTCTGTTGGTGTCGAGCCTGGTGGTGGTCTGTAACCTGATTGCCGACGTCTCATACGCGCTCATCGACCCGCGCATCCGCGTCGACAGCTAGCCGCCTGCGATCCGAGATCGCAGTGTTCACCCGATATCCTGCAGTCAGGAGCACAGCATGACTGAAACGACAACAGCCCTGGATCGTCTCAACGTCCCGCACAGAAACCCGCCCAGCATCTGGGGTCTGGCTCTGCGGCGGTTTCTGAGGCACCGGGCGGGCGTCATCGCCTCGACCGTTTTCCTACTGATCGTGCTGATCGTCGCCGTGGGGCCGCTGACGTTCATCAGCTATGACGCGGCCTTTCGCCCCAACCCGTTGCTGGTCAACAGTGCACCTTCGTCTGAGCACCTGCTGGGCACCGACGAGGTGGGGCGCGATATTCTGGCGCGGCTGATCTATGGCGGGCGCATCTCGCTGACGGTGGGCGTGCTGGCCATGGTCGTGGCCCTCTCGGTGGGCACGGTGCTCGGCGCCACCGCCGGCTATTTTGGCGGCCTGGTGGATAGCATCATCATGCGCTTCACCGACATCATGTTGAGCATCCCGGGCATCTTTTTGATCATCGCCCTGTCGGTGTTCTTTGGGCCGTCGGTGTCGACCATTGTGCTGGCCATCGGCCTGCTCAACTGGATGACGGTGGCGCGCATCGTGCGCTCGATGTTCCTGCAGCTCAAAGAGCAAGAGTTTGTCACTGCGGCGCGCTGCGTGGGCGCCCGCAATGGCCGCATCATGTGGACGCACATTCTGCCCAATGCCATCGCGCCGTTGGCCGTGGCGGCCACGCTATCGATCGGCTCGGCCATTCTCACCGAGACCGCGGTGAGCTACCTGGGCCTCGGCATTCAGCCGCCGCTGCCGAGTTGGGGCAATATGCTCAAGAACGCGCAGGATGTGATCTGGTCGGCGCCCTGGGTGGCCACCTTTCCGGGGTTGATGATCTTTTTCACCACCCTGTGCATCAACTTTATGGGCGACGCCCTGAGGGATGCCCTCGATCCGCGCATGAAGCTCTAGCCCGCTCTTGCCCCCGACTCTACCGTCGGGGGCCACACTTTGTCGAAGGAGATGATCATGTCTGTCTACCAGGAAAAGGTGCAACAGGTTGCCGGGCTGCTGAACGAGTTCGACCTCGATATGTGGTTGATCTTTGTCCGCGAGACGGCCGAGCACACCGACCCCGTGCTCAAGGTGCTGGGGCCGCTCAACGCCGTGTGGCCGGCCGCATTCATGTTCCATCGCTCGGGGGCGCGCATCGCCATCACCGGCATGGGCGACGATGAGGCCGTGCGCTCGCACGGGCTGTTCGACGAGGTGATCCCTTACCAGCTCAGCATCAAGGAGCCGCTGCTCGAGGTCATCAACAAGTGGCAGCCCAAGTCGATCGGCGTCAACTATTCGCAGAGCGACGTCGCAGCCGACGGCCTGACCTATGGCATGCTGCTCAATCTGCAGAGCTATCTCGCCGACACGCCCTACGCCAACCGGCTGGTTTCGGCCGAAGAGGTGTGTGAGGCGGTGCGCAGCCGCAAGACGCCCACCGAGATCGAGGCCATGCGCACGGCGGCCACGAGCGCGCTCGGCATCTTTGAGGGCATGGCCGGCTGGCTGCGCCATGGCATGCCAGAGAAAGAGATCGCCGCCCGTGTGCACGCGCAGGTCAAAGAGATGGGCCTGGAGAACTCGTGGGAAGACGACCATTGCCCCGGCCTGAACGCGGGCCCCAACTCGCCGTGGGGGCATGCGGGCCCCAGCGACGAGGTCGTCAGGCCAGGCATCACGCTGAACATGGATTTCGGCGTCAAGCAGAACGGCTTTTGTTCCGACAATCAGCGCGTGTGGTACTTTATGCGTGAGGGCGAGACCGACGCACCCGAGGGCGTCAAGCACGCCTTTGCGTCGGTGCGCGATGGCATCCAGGGGGCGTTCGACGCCGTCAAGCCGGGCATGCAGGGCTGGGAAGTGGATGCTGTGGCGCGCAAGTTCATCGTCGCCGCGGGCTATCCCGAATACCCGCATGCGCTGGGCCATCAGGTGGGCCGCTATGCCCACGACGGCGGCGTGGGCTTTTACCCGCGCTGGGAGCGCTATGGCAGCAAGCCCTATGGCCGTGTGGCCGCTGGGCAGGTGTTCACCCTCGAGTTTGGCGTGCGCACCGAGTGGGGCTATATCAGCATCGAGGAGATGATCGTGCTGCGCGAGCACGGCGCTGAGTGGCTGGTGCCCCCGCAAAAAGAGCTCTGGCTCGTCAGGCTGTAGGCGCCGGCAGATCGATCATGACGCCGCGGCCGTCGGGTCGCGGCGTTCTTGTATCAGACCATCCCTGGAGGAGAGCACTCTTGATCACCCCCTGGCAACGACTGCTGCGGGTGCTGACCCGCAAAGACCTGCTGTCGCTCTGTCTGATGATCTTTGCGGCCGACACCGTGGCCGGCATCATCGCCCCCAACTTTGCCCTGTATGCCACCGGCATCGGCGCCACCATGGCGCTGGTGGGCGTGTTGACGGCCGTCGAGGGTCTGAGCCGCATCGTGGTATCGGTGCCCATCGGCATGCTCTCTGACCGGCGGGGTCGCAAGCCGGTGCTGATCGTGGGCATGTTGCTGTTCGGGCTGGCGTCGCTGGGTTATACCCTGGCGCCCAACGCCTACTGGCTGCTGCCGATGAAGGCGCTGGTGGGCGTGGCTATGGTTTCGACCTTTTTCATGGGCATGGCCTACATCGGCGACACCGTGGCCGGCGACGACCGGGGCATGGCCATCGGGCTGTATGCCACCTTCATGGGCTCTGGCTTTGCGCTGGGCAGCGCTATCGGCGGTGGCGCCTCTGCTCGCTGGGGCTTTGAGGGCTCTTACTATCTGGCCGCGGGCATCGCGGCACTGGGCGCCGGCATTGCGGCCTGGGGCCTGCAGAGCAGGCCCACGGGCCAGGCGCAAGCCACGACCACCGGCCGCACGGCGGGCGCCGACGCCTGGGCGCTGCTCACCGGCAGCAAGCCGCTGCTGGCGGCCAGCGTGGCCAACCTCTGTAACAACATGTGGTACAGCGGCCTGGTGGCAAGCTTTTTCGCCGTGTACGCCGCCCAGCTGGGCATCAGCACGGCCGCCATCGGTAGCATGTTCGCGTTGCGAGCGGTGATGTCGACGGCCGCTCGCCTGCCCACCGGCCTGGTTTCGGGGCGGCTGTCGGCGCGGCGGCTGATGGTCATCGCGCTGGGCCTGGCAGCGGCGGCCATCGTCGGCATCCAGTCGACCGGTTCGGCGGCGCTCCTAACGGCGCTGCTGGCGCTCGAGGGCGTGGCCTATGGCATGTTTCTGACCTCGGGCCAGGCCTTTGTCACCCACCAGTTCTCTGACGAGCTGCGGGGCACGGCCGTGGGCGTCTACTCGACGGCCGGGGGCATCGGCTCCACGGGCGGGCCGTTCTTGCTGGGGTTGATCGCCCAGGCCTGGGGTCTCAGGCCGGTGTTCTGGGCCATGGCAGGTCTGATCGCGATCGGCATCGGCGTCGTGCTCGCCATCACCGATCAGACGCTCGCGCCGCAGGAGGAGGTTGCCCATGCCAGTTGATCAAGAGCGCGAGGGCGCCTTTGAGCTGTACGACATCCGCGTGGTCGTGGTGGGCTGCCAGCCAGGCAAGCGCATGGTGTGCAACCACCCCATCGGTAGCTACTTTGACGTGTGCGGCGAGGAGCTGTCGCTGCCAGCGGGGCAGAGCTTTCCCATCTACCCCCTGGCAGCCCTGCTGCCCCTCATCCCCGCCAAGCAGCGCGAGACCCACGCCCATGACTGGATGACCACCGACACGCTGATCGCCTGCCCCGACCCCAACTGTGGCGGGCTATTCGAGATCCAGCGCGTCGGCAGACGCACCTTTTACCACGGCGATGTGACCGTGGTGCCCCTGAAGGAGGACTGAGCATGCCTCTGGTCGAACGCTTTCGGCTCACAGACCAGCACGAGATCTCGCGCGTCATCAAAGGCGGCTGGCAGCTTGCCGGCGGCCATGGCGCCGTCGATCGGGCGCAGGCCATCGAAGACATGGCCGCCTATGTGCGCGCCGGCATCACCACCTTTGACTGCGCCGACATCTACACCGGCGTCGAAGAGCTGATCGGCGCCTTTTTGCGGCGCTACGGTCCGGCCATGCGCGCCGGCGACCTGCCCGCGGTGCAGATCCACACGAAATACGTGCCCGACCTGACCGCGCTGGCCACCCTCACCTACGCCGACACGGCCGCCATCATCGAGCGCACTCTCGCGCGGCTGGGCGTGGAGCGCGTCGATCTGGTGCAGTTCCACTGGTGGGACTATGACGTGCCGGGCTATGTCGAGACCGCACAGCATCTGCAGCGCCTGCACGAGGCTGGCAAGATCAAGCACGTGGCGGTGACCAACTTTGACGCCGAGCGCCTGGGCGAGATCCTCGCCGCGGGGGTGCAGGTGCGCGCATGTCAGGTGCAATACTCGGTGCTCGACCGGCGCCCGCGGGGCGACCTGCTAGGGCTGTGCCGCGAGCGCGACATCTGGCTGCTGTGCTATGGCACGGTGGCGGGCGGCTTTTTGAGCGACCGCTACCTGGGCGCGCCCGAACCGCCAGAGCCGCTCGAGAACCGCTCTCTGACCAAGTACAAACTGATCATCGACGACTTGGGCGGGTGGGAGCTGTTCCAGGAGCTGCTGCGCGCCCTGCGCGCCGTGGCCGACCGACACGGGGCCAGCACCGCCACGGTAGCCACGCGCTATGTGTTGCAGCAAGAGCGTGTCGCCGGGGCCATCGTGGGGGCACGCCATGCCCGTCACCTGCCCGACACGCTGCGGCTGTTCGAGTTCACGCTGGACGCCGACGACCTGGCCGTCATCGACGCCGTCATCGCGCAGGCGCGCGGGCCGCTCGGGCCCGTCTACGGCCTGGAGCGCATCAAAGGCGGCAGGCACGCCGGCATCATGAAGTACGACCTCAACAAGGAATAGCCACGACCCATAGCAGAGGGGCGCCCACCGGCGCCCCTCTGCCATCTCCTGAGATCACCACACGAAAAAGCCGGCGTCCTCGGGCGCCAGATAGCGCTCAGCGGCCTCGGGAACCAGCTCTACGCCCATGCCGGGCCGATCCCACACAGCGATATGGCTGTCGACCACGATCGGATCGGGCAGGCCAGTGACGATGTCGTACCACCAGTCCGGCTTGCCGATGGGGTACTCGAAGGCGATATAGTTCTCGGGCAGGGTGGCGGCCACCTGCACCAGCGCGGCCAGCCCCAGCAGGCCGTCGTTGGTGCCGTGAGGCGCCATCATGATGCCGTGTAGATCGGCGTATTCGGCCACCCACTTGAGCTCGGCGATGCCGCCCACATCGCACGGGTCTGGCCCCACGATGCGCACGGCCTGTTTCTCGAACAGCTCCTTAAAGTGGTGCCGCAGATAGATCTGCTCGCCGGTGTGGATGGGTGTGATGGTGCTCTGCGTTAGCTCGCGGTACGTGTCGGCCATCACATAGGGCGTATAGTCGCCGGTCAGCATGTCTTCGAGCCAGGCGATGTTGAGCGGCTCGAGCGCGCGCGCCAGGCGGATGGCGTCGGGCACCATCCAACCGGGGCCGCAGTCAAGCGCCAGACCGACCTCATCGCCCAGCACGTCTTTCATCGCCTCGACGCAGGCCACAATGTGCTTGAGCCCGCGCTCGTTCAGCGGGCCGCGGGCGAAATGCCGGGCGCCGGGGCGGGCGTCGAACCCAAAGAACTCGGGGCGATCTTGCGGCATGCGGCTGTGGAACGAAATGCCCTGCTTGATGAGCGAGAACTTTTCGGGGCGGGCCTTCATCCTGGCCATGACGTCGGCAAAGTGCTCGGGCTCGTAGCCTTGCATGCGAAAGCGCACCGCGCCGTTGTAGACACGCACGCGGTCGCGCACCTTGCCGCCCAGCAGCTTGTAGACCGGCAGGCCGGCAGCCTTGCCGGCGATGTCCCACAGGGCCATCTCGATGGCGCTGACGGCGCTGCCCCAGGGCTTGAAGCTGCCGAGCTTGCGGATGCGCAGCATGACGCTCTCGACATCGGTCGGGTCCAGCCCCAGGATCAGGTCACGATAGAACAGCACATGCGGCTTGAGATAGGGCTTGGACGACTCGACCTCGCCAAAGCCATCCAGCCCGTCGTCGGTGACCACGCGCACGATCGGGTTGTCGCCGATGACCGCGCACTTGAGATCGGTGATCTTCATGCCAGCTCTCTCCCTCCGGTCAGGCTCGCAGCGATGTTGCGCCAGCGCGTGGCGGCCGTCAAGCCGCGCCGCGCCGCGTCGCCAGGACGTCTCCTAGGAGTGACGCGGTCATCGGCCTCGGGCGCAGCCGCCCCAGCCGGCCCCAGCGGGTCTTGACGCTCCTCAGCCAGCGCCCTATGATCGATGTCAGGCACAGGCGCGCGCTGCATTCCACGCCTCACGCCGGGAGCCAACATCATGAGACCTCTGCGCAAGAACGTGGCCATCTCGATCGACGGCGGCGGCATCAAGGGCATCGTCGTCACGCGGGCGCTGGCCATCGTCGAGTCTTATCTGCAGCAGCCGCTACACAACGTGGTGGGCCTCGCCACGGGCACGTCCACCGGGTCGATCGTCTCGTCCGGGCTGGCCATGGGGCTCACCGCGCAGCAGATGTACGAGCTGTACGTGGCGATGGGGCCGGCGATCTTTCGGCAGAGCTGGCGCACGCGCCTGTGGCCGCTGGTCCGGTTCAAGTATCCCCTCGCGCCGCTAGAAGACGCCCTGCGCGGCGTGCTGGGCGACATCACCATGGCCGAGCTGTGGGCCAGGAGCCAGGGCATGGACCTGGTCATCACCGCCTTTGACCTCGTCGAGAACCGCACCCGCTTCTTCAAGCCGTGGAAGGCCGAGTATGCCCAGCTTGCGCTCCGCACGGCGGTGCTGGCCTCGTGTGCGGTGCCCACCTACTTTCCGGTGGTGGCCGGGCGCTTTGTCGACGGCGGTGTGGGCTCCTATGGCAACCCCTGCTACCTGGCCGCCTTTGAGCTGCAAGAGGTGTTGCGCTGGCACCCCGCCGAGACGACGCTCATCAGCGTGGGCACCGGGCGCGCGCCATCGTCGCTGCACGAGGGCGAGGCCGAGCGCCTGTGGCCGTGGGATTGGATCGGCCCCGCGCTAGGGGCGTTCCAGCACTCGGCCGACGACCAGCAGGTGCACCTGGTGGACACCTTTTACGATCAACTCGACTTTCGGCGGTTCCAGGTCGATCTGCGCGCACCCATCGAGATGGACGACCCCACCCAGGTGCAGTTGCTCACCCAGTACGGCGATGAACTGGGCCGCAAGATGCTGGCCGACGAGGTCGAGCGGCCGGTGGAGTTTCGCTCGTTGCCCGGCGGCGTGCGCTACGGCGTATAACGCTCGACGCGAAAGCGCTCGGGGTGAGCGCGCGCGTCATCCATGATGGCGTCCAACAGGCCGCGCACCGTCTCGCTGACCTGCAGCGTTGGTGGATAGTGCTCGGCCAGGATTCGCTCCACCTCTTGGTGGGCGCGCGCATAGACGTCGTGCGCGCCGCGGTCGGCCCAGGCGTCAAAGCCCTCGTGGTTAAAGATCGTCGAGCGCCAGTAGGTCTGGCGCATGTGGCGCACGGTGTGCTCGCTGGCGATGTGGCTGCCCAGGATGCCGGCATGGTCGATCTCGTCCAGGGCCAGGGTGGCGTCATCCACCGGAATGCCATGCGACAACACATGGTCGAGGTAGCTGGCCCACTCGTTGTCGATGACCAACTGTTCGAGGCTGGTGCCCTGGTCGGCGCCCACGATGCCCTGCGCGCCAAAGCTGGCGCCCGCCAGCAGCGCCGTCAGGGCTGAGAGGCCCTTCTCAAAGCCGCCCTGAAAGTCGGGCACACAGGCGTCGGTGAGGGCCGAGTTGACGCTCACGTCAAAGCCGTACCATTGCCCCAGTTGCGCCGCGCCCAGGCCCAGCAACACCTGGTTGGGCGAGCCAAAGGAGCACAGCGCCGAGCGCAGGTCCACGGCGTGGGCGCCGCCGCCCCACGAGCCTGCCGCGCCCCACAGATGGGCCACCACGTTGCCGATCCAGTTATAGGCGTTCTGCAGCACCAGGGTGCCAGCCAGCGTCACAGGGGCATCGAGGCCCGCCATGGCCATGGGGCCGATGTGAAACGAGCCGCCCGCCTCGGCAAAGCGGATCGCCAGCTCCAGGCTGATGTCGTCGTATGAGAGGGCGCCGTTGGGCTCGAGCAGGTAGCTCGGGCGGCGGGCCTCGACGCCGTAGCGGGCCGTTGAGAGCGCCAGAATGGCGTCGGCGGCCCCGGGCGACATCAGATAGACGCCAAAGGGCTTGGCCGAGTAGAGCGCGCACAGGTAGTAGCCATAGACGTCGGCCATGGCCGCGGGGCAGTCGCTGGGCGTCACCAGCGGCATTGCGCTGCGCACGTGCGAGAGGTTGTTGCACAGCGCCAGGCCCTTGAGCACGTCTTCGGTGGCGCCGCGGCGGCGCTCATTGGCGCCATAGTCGACGATGTTGGCCTCGTTGCCCGGGGCGATGGTCAGCCGGCGCCCGCGCAACACGCCCTGCTCAAAGCGCTCCTCGGGGCCGACTCGCTCGCGGCCGAGCGCATCCATGGCCGCCGTCACCAGGGCAGGCGGCAGATGCACGACGGCCGTCTGCCGATCCACGGTTGCGCCGGCCGCGGCCAGTCGATCGAGGACGCGGCGATGCGGCAGCCGGCAGCCGGTGCGCCAAAGCACCGTCAGCGTGGCTTCGTGGATGCGCTGCAGGTCGTGCTCGTCGAGCACCTCGATGCGCGCGCGGATGTGGTTCATGCCCGCCCTCCCCTGGATTGTTGCCGGCAGCATAGCCGGTAATGTCGTCGCACCGCAACCGCTCGGCCGGCGCTGGCGCCCTGCCGCGCGAGTGCGCTATACTGATGGCGCTCCCGAGACCGCCGGGCCGCGCAGCGTCGACAGTTCCTGTCAGCCGGGCCCGGGTGCGCCCACCGTAGCATGCATGGAGGTATGACCGATGGTGTATCAACCGGCAGAGAATCGTTACGAGAGCATGGTCTATCGCCGCTGTGGCAAGAGTGGCCTCATGTTGCCGGCCATCTCGCTGGGCCTGTGGCACAACTTTGGCGGCGTCGACACTCTCGAAAACGCCCGCGCCATGGTGCGCCGCGCCTTTGACCTGGGCATCACTCACTTTGACCTGGCCAACAACTATGGCCCCCCGCCCGGCTCGGCTGAGGAGAGCTTTGGGGTGCTGTTCAAGCAGGACCTCAAGCCCTTTCGCGACGAGCTGATCGTCTCGTCCAAGGCCGGCTACCGCATGTGGCCGGGGCCCTATGGCGAGTGGGGCTCGCGCAAGAACCTGGTGGCCTCGTGCGACCAGTCGCTGCGGCGCATGGGGCTCGAGTATGTGGACATCTTTTACTCGCACCGCCCCGACCCCGAGACGCCCCTGGAAGAGACGATGGGCGCGCTGGACTATATCGTGCGCTCGGGCCGCGCCCTCTATGCGGGCATCTCGTCGTATACGCCCGAGCAGACGCAACGCGCGGCGGCTATTCTCAGAGAGCTAGGCACGCCCTGCCTGATCCATCAGCCTTCCTACAGCATGTTCAACCGTTGGGTCGAAGACGGCCTGCTGGACGTGCTCGCCGACGAGGGCATGGGCGCGATCGTCTTTTCGCCGCTGGCCCAGGGGCTGCTCACCGCGCGCTACCTGGATGGCATCCCCGAGGACTCGCGAGCGGCCAAGCCGTGGGGCTTTTTAAGGGCTCGCAACATCACGCCCGACAAGCTGCAGAAGGTGGCGCAGCTCAACGACCTGGCCCGAGAGCGCGGGCAGACGTTGGCAGAGATGGCCATCGCCTGGATCTTGCGGCAGCCGGTGATCACGTCGGTGCTGGTGGGGGCCTCGTCGCCGGCGCAGATCGAAGACAACGTGGGCGCGCTGGCGAATCTGAGCCTGAGCGAGGACGAGCTGAACACCATCGAAGAGATCCTGGCGAGCTAACCGGGGCCGTGCATGAGGAACGGGGTCGCCGTGGCGGCCCCGTTTTGCGTCCTGTGATAGGCGGCTAGATGCGTAGGCGCGGGTCGAGGGCGTCGCGCAGGCCATCGCCCAGCAGGTTGAACCCCAACACCGTCAGCATGATGGCGATGCCCGGAAACAGCACGATATGGGGCGCCGAAAAGACCGCAAAGCGCCCCTGCCCCAGCATGGCGCCCCATTCGGGGTCAGGCGGCTGAGCGCCCAGGCCCAGGAAGGAGAGGCCGGCGGCGTCGAGGATGGCCGTGCCGATGCCCAGCGTGCCCTGCACGATGAGCGGCGTCAGGCAGTTGGGCAGAATGTGCCTAAAGAGAATGCGCAGTTGGCGCACGCCCAGCGAGCGCGCCGCCAGGACATAGTCCTGTTGCTTGATGCTGAGCACCGAAGCGCGCACGATGCGGGCATAGGCCGGGATCGACACGATGCCGATGGCATAGAGCATGTTCATCAGGCCCGGCCCCAGGATGGTGACGATGGCGATGGCCAGCAGCAGCGCAGGAAACGCCAGCATGATGTCCATGAGCCGCATGACGATCGTGTCGAGCCAGCCGCCGAGAAACCCCGCGATCGCCCCGATGAGCATGCCCACCACGATGGCCAGCCCCACCGAGAGCACGCCCACCTGCAGCGAGCGTCGTGTGCCAAAGATAATCCGGCTGAGGATGTCGCGGCCGAGATCGTCCATGCCCAGCGGGTGCGCCCACGAGGGCGGCTGCCGACGCAGGGTGAGCGTCTGCGCGATGGGGTCATAGGGCGTCAACAGCGGCGCAAGGGCGGCCGTCAGCAAAAAGATGCCCATGATCGCCAGGCCTGCCAGCGCCACCTTGTCGCGCAAGAGGCGCTGCAGTGCATCGAGGAACAGGCTGCTGCGGTAGGGCTTGTCTACTCCGGCCCGGCGCCGCTTGCTGGTCGTTGCTGTCATCATCGGTGTAGCACTCGTCTCGCCCTACTCATAGTGGATGCGCGGATCGAGGTAGGCGTAAGAGATGTCCACGATCAGGTTGACCATCACAAAGACAAAGGCGATAAAGATCACGCTGCCCTGCACGGCAGGATAGTCGCGCGCCAGGATGCGGTTGACCACCAGGCGCCCCAGGCCTGGCCATGAGAAGATCGTCTCGGTGAGGATGGCACCGCCCAGCAAAAAGCCGAGCTGCAGACCCATGACGGTGATGATGGGCAGCAAAGCATTGCGCAGCGCGTGTCGCCACAGCACCATGCGTTCCTTGAGGCCCTTGGCGCGCGCCGTCCGGATATAGTCCTCGCCAAGCGTATCGAGCAGGCTCGAGCGCGTCATGCGTGCGATGATGGCCATCGGGATCGAGCCGAGCGCGACCGAGGGCAGGATCAGGTGCTTGATCGAGCTCCAGAGCGCCTGCCAGTTGGCGGTGAGGATCGAGGACAGGACGTTGAACCCCGAAAAGAACTCCAGCAGGTTGCGCCCCACGCGGTGCGTGGCCGCCCAGTCGCCGAGTCGCCAGGCATTGGCCAGCGGCAAGAGCTCGATGCCCACCTGCAGCCGCCCCGAGGGCGGCAGCCATTGCAGCTTGAAGCCGAACAGATAGGCGAGCATCAAGCCCAGCCAAAAGATGGGCATCGAGACGCCCAGCAGGGCCACCAGCATGACGCTCACGTCAAAGATCGAGTTGTGCCGATAGGCGGCGATGATGCCAAAGGAGACCCCAAACAGGATGGCAAAGCCCATAGCTCCGAGGGTGAGCTCCACCGTCGCCGGAAAGCGCTGCCGTATCTCTTCGGTGACGGGCCGATTGGTCATGATTGAGCGGCCGAGGTCAAAGCGCAGCAGGTCGCGCAGGTAGATGCCGTACTGCACATAGATCGGCTTGTTCAGCCCTGTTCGCTCGCGGAACTCGGCGATGCTGTCGGCGGTGGCGTGCTCGCCCAACATCACCGTGGCGGGATCACCGGGGATGAGGCGCAGCAGCGCGAACGTCACGATCGAAATGCCGATCAACACCGGCACGATGAGCAACAGGCGACGGATGATGTAGCGTGTCACAGAGACTCTCCAGATGGCGATAGCGCTGATTCAGGCCGGAGGCCGCACTGTCGTCTCCGTGCAAAGGGCTGGAGGGTGAGTCTCCCCACCCTCCAGCGCTGCGGTCAGGATTACTCAGCCACCTCGCCCTTGAACCCACCAAAGAAGTACGTAAAGTACTCAAAGGCGCCGGTGTGGCCGGCTCGGTTGGGATGCGCCGTGTCCCAGATGCGGTCAAAGTTGAACAGGACGGCATCGGCATTGAAATCGGTGCCATCATGGAACTTGACGCCCTGGCGCAGCTTGAACGTCCAGACCGTGCCGTCGGCGTTGGCGGTCCAGCTCACGGCAAGCGCGGGCTTGACACGTGTCGTACCGGGCTCAAAGGTGAGCAGCGAGTCAAAGACCTGGCAGCCGATGTAGAACGACTCGCCGTCGGTCTCGTCAGCCACATCCAGGCCGGGCGAATCACCGCTGCGAGCGATGATCAGCGTGTCTTTGGTGTAGCTCACGGGATACCAGTAGTCGAACAGCGGCGAGGCGTTGTAGCCGGCCAGCCCCTTGAGCGAGGCAAAGACCGCGCCGTTGTGGACAACAGGGATGCCCGGCACCACCTCATTGACGCGCAGGTTGGCCTGTTTGTACAGGCGCTCGCGTTCGGCGAGGTCCATCACGCTGTTGGCCTCGTCGAGGATGTCGTACAGTTGCTGATCGGGCACGCCGACTGCCCACTGCTTGGTGTTGCCACTGAAGAAGGTGAATAGATAGTTGTCCGGGTCAGGAAAGTCGGGCATCCAGCCCAACATGCACAGCGCCGGCTCGCCCAGGCGCGCCTTTTCGAGGTAGGTGCCCCAGTCGTAGGTCACGATCTCGGCATCGATGCCCACGGCCTTGAGGTCGGCCTGGATGGCCTCGCCCACCTTGGGCGGATCGGGATAGTAACCACGCGAGACGGGCATCACCCACAGGTTGGTCTTGAGGCCGGCGCCATAGCCAGCCGTCTCGAGCAGGTCCTTGGCCTTGGCGGGGTCGTAGGCATAGTCCTCGACGTCGTCGTTGTAGCCCCAGAGGGCAGGCGGCATGAACGACTTGGCGGGGATGCCGGTGCCCGGGTAGAGGGCGTCGACGATGGCCTGCTTGTTGATGGCATGGGCAATCGCCTGGCGCACCTCGAGCTTGGCAAAGGGCTTGTCGCCCTTGGCATCGACCCAATCCTGGTTAATGGAAACGTAGCCAATGCTGAGAGGCGGCAACGCGTAGGTCACCAGGTTGGGGTCGGCCTCAGCCGTCGGGATGTCGTCGATGTTCAGGTTGTAGGCAAAATCGACGGTGCCGGCCTGCAGTTCGAGCAAGCGAGCGGTGGGCTCGGTCACCACGCGGTACACGAGCGTGTCGATGCTCGGCTTCTTGGCGCCCCACCAGTTGGGGTTGATCTCAAGGGTGATCTTGTCGTCGGGGATCCACTCCTTGAAGACATAGGCGCCCGTGCCAACGGGGTTGTACATATAGTCCTTGCCCAGCTTGGCAATGGCGGTGGGGCTGTGCATCGACATCATCGGCGTCGCGAGCTGCGCAGGAAGTGCAGGCTGCGGCGTGTAGAACTCGAACTGCACGGTATAGTCGTCGATCTTGCTGATCGACTTGAGGTTGCCCACAGGCTTGGCGCCAGCCGGGATGGTGTCGGCGATCACCTTCTCGGCGACGACCTTGGCAGCGCCCGCCTCGGGCAGAGCCAACAACCAGCCGATTTCGATCAGGTCGGGGTTTTCGACAAAGGCATACTTGTCATCGGTCTCGTGGAGCTTGTTGGTGAGCTCGACGATCTCCAGGTAGCGAAAACCATCACCGAGCTGAGCGAGGGAGATTTCGTAAAGGGTGTCTCCCTCTACGACGGTGTAGGTGCCAGCAGGCTCCTCAGCGGCCGCCGGCATCACGGCGAGCAGGCTGATAGCCAGCAGCGCCATTGCAACCAGGACGCGCACAGACTTCATGGGCCTCTCTCCTTCCCCAATAGCAGTCCACCCGTGATCATCCCATCGTAATGCGGGCAGCTCGTCCGCCCAACTCGGTCGAGCGCACCCGCCAGACGCCGCAGGGATATGATAAGTCAGTTTATCAGCACATTTCGGCCCTGTCAAGGCGAAAGCCGGCCCTCTCGACTGCTCTTGGTGCGTTTTGCGCACCCGGCCTTGTTTGTAGCGCGACCTGCACGTTACTATAATGCCGCAAGGTCCATCAACGGCGATGGCTGTTTGTCCGATCCTGCTGTGAGCAACAAGGAGCAGAGACCATGCGTCTGAGGTTGGGGACCCGATATCTGCTGCTGGGCTCCGTGCTGAGCCTCGCACTGATGGCCGCGCTGGGCGGCTGTAGCGGAGGCGCTGGCGGAGGCGGCGGGGGCCAGGCCGGGAGTCAGCCCACGGCCACCAACACCATGGCCTTCAAGGTCGAGCTGCCGGTCACAGACACGCCGACGCCGGTGGTGGTCAACGGCACAGTGATGCCGACCGCGACGCCGGGAGCCACGGGCACGGCGCTGCCCACGCGCACGCCCTGGCCCACCAAAGCTCCCACGTCAGCCCCGTCGGACGATCCCGCCATGGTGTACGTGCCGGGCGGCACGTTCATCTTTGGCAGCATGGACAAGGCCGAAGAGTCGCCCCGCCAAGAGGCCCAGATCGACGGCTTTAACATCGACAGCTACCCGGTGACCAACACCGACTATCAGGCCTACGTACAGGCCACCGGCGCCGAGGCGCCCCGCCACTGGGAGGGGGGCGTCATCCCCGCCGGCAAAGAGAACCACCCCGTCGTGTGGGTGAGCTGGGAAGATGCCAACGCCTACTGCGCCTGGGCCGGCAAGCGCCTGCCCACCGAGATGGAGTGGGAAAAGGCTGCGCGTGGCCAAGATGGGCGCAAGTATCCCTGGGGCGACGCCTTTAGCAGCGCCAACGTCAACTCGTCTGAGTCGGGGCTGCGAGACACCTCGCCGGTGGACCGCTATGCGGCCGGCGCGAGCCCCTATGGCGCCGAGGACATGGTGGGCAACGTGTGGGAGTGGACGGCCGACTGGTTCGACGCCTACCGCGGCAGCCTCTACTACATGGATCGTTTTGGCGAGACCCACAAGGTGTACCGCGGTGGCTCCTGGTTCGACGGCGCCGATAGCGTCACCACCACCACCCGTGGCTCGGGCGAGCCGGCCTTCAGGTTCAGCACGCTCGGGTTTCGCTGCGCCAGGTAACGCTTTTACCGCTCACAATGGCAACGCCCCGCTCTGCAGAGCGGGGCGTTGTTCATGGGCCGATGTAGGCCAACGCCAAGTGCGCTAGAGGGTGTCGAGCGCCGCAGGCAGGTCGGTGAGGCGGTCGAGCACCAGGTCGGCGTCGGCGATGCCGTCGCGCCGGTTCGAGACCTCGAGCAGCAGGGCCGTGCGGCAGCCCGCTGCCCTGCCCCCGCGGATGTCGGTCTCGGGCAGGTCGCCCACGTGCAACATGTCTGCCGGCGCCACGCCGAGCGCTTGCGCGGTGTGGCGAAAGGGATATGGCCGCGTCTTGGTGACGCCGATCTCATCGGAAAAGGTGAGATGGTCAAAGCACGGCAAGAGCCCCGTCTGACGCAACCGCTCGCGGAGCACGTTGCCGGGCGTGACACCGGTGTCAGAGATGAGCCCCACGCGCAGCCCGCGGCCGCGCACCGCCTCGAGCACATCGGCCACGCCGGGCAGCAGCCGCGGCGGCGCATCGAGCATGGCCTCTTGCCAGTAGCTCACCACCCGCCCATAGGCCTCAGGCTCAAGGGCGACGCCCAGCTCGTCGAGCACAAAGCTCAGAAAGGTGGGCGTGCTGGGGCTCAGGCCACTGAACAGCAGCTTGTGGAACCGCTCCCAGCTCCGGTCCCACGCCAGGGCCGCCTGCGCGCTGTCGGTTGTAGGCAGATAGGGCATCAAGAAGCCGATGCGTTCGCCCTTGTTGCTGTGGTCGGCATCCACCAGGGTGCCCCAGTGGTCGAATGTCACCGCACGAATCACCACGCCTCCCCCTAGTCCATTTTCAGGACCCAATATGCATAGCCGATGGCCAGGATGATCAGCCACATCTCAAACTGGTCCAGCCCCAGGATGAACAGCGATAGCGCCAGCAGCGCGGCAAAAGCCGCGTACACCCTAAAGCGCCAATGCTTTGTGTGCGGCTGGCGGGCCATGGGCGCTCCCTGATTCTGACCTAGCCCCCGAGCACAGTCGCGATAGAGATCGGCTCGCCGGTGGCCAACGAGCGGTTGCCCGCAATGCCCACGAGCGCCGAAAGCGCGCCCGCGCGAGCGTCGGCACGCTGTGCCAGCGGATCCTCGGCCTCGGGCCGAAACAGGTGGTTGCGGATGCGCGCATCGGCGCCACCGTGGCCGCCCTCGTTGCGTTGCTCGATGGGCACCTCAAAGGGCCGGCCGAACAACGGGCTAACCCGCACCACAGCGGGCGTGCCGAGCGCATACTCGCGCAGGGTGCCCTGGTCGTCGGGCCCGTGGTAGCGGTCGACCAGATCGACCTCGAGCCTGCCCAGGGTGCCGCTAAAGCCGATGCGCTGCCCCTCATACGGCGCAAAGGCGCACAACGAATAGGTGACCGTGGCGCCGCCCTGATATCGTATCACCAGCGCGAGGGCGTCCTCGATATCGATCTCGCTGGCGAACACGCAGCGGTCGCGCCAGTAGTTGTCGGCCGACTCGGTCTCGAGGTACATGGCGCGCAGGTGGTCATCGGCCTCGATATCGAGGTAAAAGGGGCACTCGCCATAGTAGGAGCAGGTGCGGCAGCGCTCGCCGCGCTCGATGCGCGTGGGGCCATAGTAGCGCAGGCCGCCATCGGCATAGACGCGCACGGGGTCGTCGCCCAGCCACCAGTTGAGCTGGTCAAAGTGGTGCGAGGCCTTGTGCACCAGCAGGCCGCCCGAGTTCTCTTTGCGCCGATGCCAGCGTCGGAAATAGTCGGCCCCGTGCGAGGTGTCCAGATACTCGACAAACTCGGCCGAGAGCACCTGTCCGATGGCGCCCTGCCGCAACAGCCGCGCGATCGTCTCGGCGGCGGCGCCATAGCGCGCGTTAAAGCTGACCCTGACCTGACGGCCCGTCTCGCGCTCGGCGTTGAGGATGGCGAGCACGCCTTCGGCAGTGGTGGCCATCGGCTTCTCAAGAATCACGTCGCAGCCGGCCCGCATGGCTTGCACGGCCAGGTCGGCGTGAGTGCGGTCCATCGTGGCCACGATGAGGGCGTCGGGCGCGACGGTGGCCAGCATCTCGGCCAACGACGTAAAGGTGGGCAGCTCGCCTGGCGTCAGCGGCGCCAGTTCACGGGCCGCGTTGGCCAGTCGCAGAGGGTTCAGGTCGCACAGTCCCACCAGCTCGGCGCAGTCACTCAGGTCGCGCAGCAGGGGCCTTGCGAACATGCCCAGCCCGCGCGACCCCGCGCCCACCACTGCATAGCGTTTGCTCACGATGCCTCCTCCTGAATCACCTTACGCACTACCCCTAAGAGAGGCGCAGCACCAGGGTGCTGATCACCGAGCGCAGCAGGCCCACCACGATCATGGCGATCATCGGCGAAAAATCCAGCCCCATGACGGGCGGGATGACCCGGCGGATGGGCCCCAGCACCGGCTCGGTGATCTCGTAGACGAACTGATAGAGCCTGCCCCCCTGTGCACCGGTGAAAAAGGGCAGGAAGATGCGCACCAACAGGCAGATGTTGAACGCGCTGGCGAGAAAGCGCAGGAATAGCAGCACAAACCCCTGAGGCGTACCTGGCATGGCTATCTGGCTCCTAGTTCGGTGGCGCGCCGCCAGGCTGCCTTGACCGCCGCGGCCACCACCGCACGAAAGGCGCCCTGCTCGAAAGCGAACAGCGCCGCCGCCGTGGTGCCACCTGGCGAAGTAACCTGATTGCGCAGGATGGCCGGATGCTGCCCGCTCTGCTCAGCATAGATGGCCGTCCCTTTGACGGTCTGCAATGCCAGGCGCGCCGCCACGTCGCGGGTAAAGCCCATCTCGACGCCCACGTCGGTGAGCGCTTCGATAAAGAGCAGCACATAGGCCGGGCCCGAGCCGCTCAGAGCGGTGGCGGCATCGAGATAGCGCTCACTCTCGACATAGACGGCGATGCCCAGCGCCTCCAGGATCTGGGCCACCATCTCGCGCTGGCCGGCCGACACCGCGGGCGTGGCCGTCCACACGGTGGCGCCCTGGCCCACCTGTGCAGGCGTGTTGGGCATCACCCGCACCACGGCTGCAACGCCGAGCCCCTCGCACAGTGTGTCAAGCGTCGCCCCGGCCACAATCGAGAGCACGAGCGCATCAGGCCGCAGAGCGTCTTTGAGGCCGCCCAGCACCTCGGCCAGCACCTGCGGCTTGACGGCCAGCAGCACCAGATCGGCGGCAGACACGGCCTGCGCGTTGTCGGCCGTGGTGATCACGCCCAGCTCTGCGGCGAGCGTCTGACGCCGCGCCGCCAGCGGCTCGCTGATGGTCACTTGTGCCGGCTGCACCAGGCCGCGCTGCAGCAGCCCCGCGGCGATGGCCGTGCCCATCACGCCACCGCCCACCAGGGCGAGCCGCGCCTCATTCAACGCCGATATGCCCATCATCATCCTTTCTGTTAGCGCTCGCCAAAGATGGCGCGCCCGATGCGAACCAGGGTGGCTCCCTCTTCGATGGCCACCTCAAAATCGTTGGTCATGCCCATCGATAGCTCGTCCCAGGCGGCAAAGGGCAGCCGCTCCCGGAAGAGGGATTGCGCCTGCCGCAGCCGTCGAAAGGCCGGCCGGGCCTGTTCTGGGTGGGCCACATAGGGCGCCATGGTCATCAGGCCTCGCACGGCCAGATGCGGCAACTGCTCCAGAGCCGCCAGCGCAACGGTCGCCTCGGCCAGGAGCTCGTCAGACCAGGCGGGCCAGCCCTCTTTGCTGGCCTCGCCCGAGACGTTGAGCTGCACCAACACGGGCAGGGTGCGCTCGGCCTCTTGCGCAAAGCGATCGAGCCGCTGGGCCAACCGCAGCGAATCAAGCGAGTGCAGCACACCGGCCACAGCGGCCACTGCGGCGGCCTTGCGGCTCTGCACGTGGCCGATCATATGCCAGCGCACCGGGTCGGAGGCATATGCGCCCTCGAGCGCCTCGATGCGCAGCAGCAGCTCCTCGATGCGGTTCTCTCCCAGGTCTCGCTGGCCACAGGCATAGGCGGCCTGCACCTGCTCCAGCGAGCAGGTCTTGGTGACGGCGACCAGCGTCACCGCCTCGCGGGGACGGCCGCTGCGTCTGCACGCTGCTGCGATGCGCCCTTCGACGCGCACCAGCCTGCTCGCGATCTCAGCGTGAACCGAGCGCATCTCTATTCCCCCGCAACTGGCATCAATCCGATATAGGCCGCAAAGCGACCGGTGCGCCCGCCATCGCCGCGGTGCGAGTAGAACACGTCACGCCGGCAGCGGGTGCAGTAGCGGCTCACCTCGACGGCCTGCACGCCCACGGCGCGCAACTGCACAGCGTTGGCCTGCCACAGATCGACGTGCGCATGGCCCTGGCGGTTGGCCGCACCAACCACCGCCTCGCCTGGAAAGGCCGCGGCAAAAGCCGCGACCACCTGCGGCCCCACCTCATAACAGCAGGGGCCGATGGATGGCCCGATGCCCGCCACGATCTCGCCTGGCTGACAGCCAAACGCCTGCATCATCGTGAGCGCCGTCTGCGCAGCCACGCGCTGCACGGTGCCGCGCCAGCCGGCGTGGGCAATGCCCACCACCCGCCTGGCTGCACAGTGCAGCAGCACCGGCACGCAGTCGGCATAGCGCATCGTCAACACCACGCCTGGGTCGGCGGTCACCAGGCCGTCAGTGGCTGGCGCCACGCTGCCGCCATCGGCCGCGCCAACGACGGCCACATGACAGCCGTGCACCTGCTGGCAATTGACCACCTGCTCTGGCCCACAGTGTAGCACAGCTTGCGCACGACGCTGATTATCGTGCACGTGCGCGAGCTCGTCGCCCACCATGGGGCTCTGATTGAGCGAGGCCAGATGTCCCTCGCTGACGCCGCCGAGCCGGGTGAACACCGCATGTCGCTGGCCCGGCCCCAGAGACGCAAAAGTGAGACAGGGCGGCGGCCCTTGATGCCAGATCACGGCGCCACCCCATGGGGGGCGTCGAGCGAGATGAAATCCCAGGGCAGAGGCTCGTGGGATGGCAGCGCCTGCAGGTAGCGTTCGGCATCGATGCCCTGCGCCGCCAGAGCGCGCCACAGGCTCCGCGGCCCAGGGCGCGCCTGAGCCAGCAGGACCTCGCCCACAGCGGCGTCTCCACGCGCCAACACGGCCTGCACCTGGGCCTGCCAGGCGGCTTCGCTGCGGAACTGTAGCCCGGCAGAGCGGCACCGGCGCTGCAGATCGCGCAGGCGTGCCTCGAGGGCCGCCAGCGGCGCAAAGGCCTCGCGTTCAAAGGGCGTGTGCGCCTTGGGCACAAAGGGGGTCACGTTCACCACCACGTGGCGGCCGAACAGGCGCTGCACCTCGACCGAGAGCGCGGCGATCTCGGCTACGTCGGCGTCGGTCTCGCCAGGCAACCCCACCATGTAGTAGAGCTTGAGCGAGCCAAAGCGCCCGGCCAGCCGCTCGGCTGCCTGCAGCACATCGTCGCGGGTGACGCCCTTGGCGATCGCACGCCGCAGCCGATCGGAGCCTGCCTCAGGCGCCAGGGTGATCGAGCGCGAACCGCTATCCTGCAGCGCCTGCACCAGCGCCGATGAGAGCGGCCTGACGCGCAGCGACGAAGCCGAGATGCCCATATCGAGGGCGCGCAGTCCGTCCAGCAGCGCCTCGATCTCGTCATAGTCCGACACGGCCGCGGCCACCAGCCCCACCTTGCGGTGCCATGCCCGGCCCTCGCGCGCGCGCTCGAGGATGTGCGCCACCGATCGTTGGCGCATGGGGCGATAGAGATAGCCCGCCAGGCAGAAGCGGCAGCCGCGCAGGCAGCCGCGTGCGATCTCGATCAGGTGCATATCGCCGAACTCGGCCTGGGGGGCATACACCGTGGAGGCGGTGGGCCACGCGTCGAGGTCATCGAGGCAGAGGCGCTGCACCGGCGAGCCACCCTGCACCAGCGGGACGTAGAGGCCGCGCATCTCGCCCAGCGCCTCGAGGAGCGCCCGGCGGCCATCATGGGCCACCTCGCGCAGGGTCGCCGTGAGCTCGAGCAGCGCTGGCTCGGCCTCGCCGATCAGCACGGCATCGGCCAACGCCGCCAGGGGCGCTGGATTGGCCGACACCGCCGGCCCGCCCAACAGCACCAGCGGGTGGCGATCATCGCGCTCCTCGGCCCGCACGGGGATGTTAGCGCGCCGCAACAGGTCGACGACGTGGAAATAGTCCATCTCGAACGAGACCGAGATGGCCACCACGGCGGCCTCGGCCAGAGGCCGTTGTGATTCCAGGGTCAGCGGCGGTTCGGCGTCCCGCGGGCCGCGCCCCAGCCAGGCAAAGGCTCGCTCGCACACCACCCCCGGCTGGGCGTTAAAGTGGCCGTACAGGCTGTGGATGGCCAGGCTGGACATACCCACGCCATAGCTGTTGGGATAGACCAGCACAATGGGCAACTGGCCGCCCCAGTCTCGGCGCACCGCCCCCTGCTCGCCGGCCAGCAAACGCCTGGCCGCATCCACCGACTGCCAGCTCATCTTTCACTCCTGCGGTATCGGCTCATGCTACTGCCCGGGCCGCTGAGCGTCAAACGGAGCGCAGGGGGCTTGCATGGCCATGCGGCCGTGCGCTATGATGCTCGCAGCCGTGGCCCCGACAGGAGGTCTCTGATGCTACTCAACATCATCCGCATCGTCATCGCTGTTTTCACCGCGCTGGTGGGCGTCTATTCCATTGTGTGGCCCGAGCGCATCGAGGGCTTTACGGGCCTCAAGGCCGACAGCCCGCGGGCCACATCCGAGATTCGGGCCGTGATGGGCGGCGTGTTTGTGGCGCTGGCACTGGCGCCGCTGGTGTTCAGGCGCATGGAGGCGCTGCAGGTGTTGGGGCTGACCTATGCCGTCATCGCCATCGTGCGGCTGGCCGCCATCTATGTCGATGGCGCCCAGATGCGCTCCAACTGGGTCAGCCTCGGCTCAGAGGTCGTCATGGCGGTGCTGCTGCTGATCGGGTGGTGACGTCCGCAAGCAACGGCAATGCTTGACAACGCGGCCTCGGCGTGCTATGCTGGCCGCAGCTTGAGGCTAGAAAGGAGGCGCACAAGATGACCCAGGTCTATGCTGTATCTGCTTGCGTCCGTATTGTGCGCCTGAGAGGCTAGCGTCGGCGAGCATCATAGCTGCTCGACACGGCCGCGGGTGCACATGGCACCCGCGGTCTTTTTGTGCCTGCAGGCCATTCTGAGCCTGTCGACGGCCGCGGAGCGCTCCGCGGCCGTTTTGCTGCCGATACGCCTGTGGCCTACGCCAAGGAGGTGAGTGGAGATGGGAAATGATCACGTTTGCCGCTATGGCGGCGCGGGCGCCCATGGGCGCCGGTTCCGCGAGCAGGCTGCACCATCGCATCAGACCGCAAAGGATAAGGAACACCACCTTGGACGACGAACTGGACCCTGTTGCTTACTATGAGCGACGCTACAACATCGCTATCGAGGATGAGCGCCCGCATAGGCGTCGACGCAAGCCCGCGCCGGGCCATCAGGCGGAGGTCAACGCTCTGGCCGAACCTACGCCTCTGGAGGCTGGCCTGCCGATGACCTATGCGCCCAGCCGCTTTGAGCGGCCCTGGCTCGAGGGCGCCCTGCGCGGCTTTTTCGACCGTGAGCTGATCGCTGATGTGCTGGGGATGGTCAAGGGCGGCAAAGAGGCCTGCGTCTACCGCTGCGTCTCGGCAGGGCCGATCGCCGAGCCGCTGGTGGCAGCCAAGGTCTACCGGCCGCGCCAGTTCCGCAACCTGCGCAACGACTCGGCCTACCTCGAGGGGCGCGCGCCGTTGACCCTCTCGGGCAAGCCGTTGACCGAGCGCGACCAGCGTGAGATGCGCGCCATCGCCGGGCGCACGCGCTTTGGCGAGACCCTGCGCCACACGTCGTGGTTGATGTACGAGTTCACCGCCATGCAGACGCTCTATGCGGCGGGGGCCGATGTGCCGCAACCACACGCGGCCGAGGCCAACGCCATTCTGATGGCCTTTGTGGGCGACGATCGGTCTGCGGCGCCCACCCTCAACAGCGTGCGTCTGGGCCCGCGCGAGGCCGAGGCGCTCTTTGAGCGCGTGCTGCAGAACATCGAGATCATGCTGGAACATGGCATGATCCACGGCGACCTCTCGGCCTACAACATCCTCTACTGGCAAGGCGCACTGCAGATCATCGACCTGCCACAGGTGACGCTGCTCGAGACCAACCGGCGGTCGCACGCCATCCTGGCGCGCGACGTGCAGCGCATATGCGATTACTTTGCACGGCAGGGCGTCGATTGCGACGCCGAGACCATCACCGATGTCTTTTGGCGGCGCTATGGGCAGGACGAAGCCTGGGCCGCCAGCGATTTCGACCTCACCCGCCTGGCCGGCGGCTGAGCGCCACGCACGCTTGCAGGGGGCGGCACGAGCCGTCCCCTGCAGTTGACGACGGCAGACGGCTGGCCTAGGATACGAGCCAAACGCCGGCCGGATCACAGCCCATGTCACGTCGTTTACGTTATACGCTGTTGCTGTGTTGTGCTCTCTTGCTGGGAGCACTCGTTGGCTGTCAGCCTACCCCCGAGGAGTGGTATGCTCGCGGCGTGTTGGCCTGCAACCGCAGCGACTGGGCCGGCGCTGCCAGGGCATTCAGCAAGGCCGGCGCCCTCGCCGACGCCGCCGAACGCGCCGCCGACGCCCTGACGCACATCGAGACGGTAGAGCTGCACCTCGACGAGGCCCGCGCGGCCATGCGCCAACGACGCTGGTATGACGCCTATGTGGCCCTGGAGCGCATCGCCGAGCTGGATCCGCAGCACCGGGCTGTGCAGGCCGACCTGCCACGGGTGATCGCCCGGCTCGATGAACGCTACGCCCAGGCCCAGACCAGCGCCGCCGAGGATGACTATGACCGTGCGGCCGAGCTCTATGCCGGGCTGGGCGACTATCGCGAGGCCGACGCACGGGCTGCCGAGCTGGCGGCGCGGGCCGATGAGCTGGCCCTACGCTACGATGAGATGTGCGGCGCCGCCGACAGACACGACTGGGCCGCGGCGCTGGGGCACTATCAGCGTCTGACAACCACCGCGCCCCACTACCGCAACGTCGTTCGCCTGGGCCAGCGCTACCTGCGCGAGGCCTATCGGGCCGCCGAGACGGCGCTGGCCGCGGGCCAGGATGCTGAGGCCTTGCGCCTCTTGTCTGCGGTGCTGGCCTGTGACGGCGGTTATCGCAGCGCGCAGCGCCTGGCCGATGAGGCGCGCCAGGGCGCCCGCGGCGAGCTGGTGGGGGTGCACCCAGTCAACCGTATCGTGGGCACCGACCGCGGATGGGCGCTGCGGCTCGATTCGGTGGAGGTGCGCCCCGAGGGCGCCCTGTTGGTGCGCGTGACGGCCACCAACACCACCACCATGCGCAACCACCTGTCGTGCTTGCAGAATGGACCCGACGCCCCGCGCTACTATCTGCTGACCGCCAACGGCCAGCGGCTGTTGCCCACGCAGTGGGCCTGCCAGCAGTGGCGGCAAGAGTCCTGGGACCTGGCCGGCGGCGAGTCAGTCTCGTTCTGGTGGATGTTTCCCCCGCCGGCCGACATCACCGCGCCCTTTACCCTTGCCCTGGCCGACTGGGGCACCATCGAGCTCTCGCTGTATCGTCCGTAGGTCGGCAGGGCGGGCCTTGTCGCGCTGGCACTCGCGCGCCATAATGGCCCGGTAGACGCGCTCGTTCCGCCTGCTATGGCAGGCCCACAGCCTAGCTGGAGGTGGCCCATGCCGGCCAACACCCAAAGCATCCGCGATCATCTGATGGCCCTCTATGGCGACCGCGGCCCTGCGGTGTGGGCGAGGCTGCAAGAGCGGCTCGCGGCCTACACGCGGCAACATCCAGAGCTGTCTGCTGGGCAGCGGTCGGCGCGCGAGCGGCTGACCGAGCGCGACGCGGTGTTGATCACCTACGGCGACCAGGTGCGCGAGCCCGGCGTGTCGCCGCTGCGCAGCCTGGCCGAGTTTGCCGCCGAGCGCCTGCAGGGCCTGGTGAGCATCGTGCACATCCTGCCCTTTTGCCCCTACTCTTCAGACGACGGCTTTGCGGTCATCGACTATATGCAGGTCAACCCTGACTGGGGCACCTGGGACGACGTCGCTGCGGTGGGGCGTTCGTTCCGGCTGATGTTCGACCTGGTGCTCAACCACATGTCACGACAGAGCGAGTGGTTCAGGCGCTTTTGCGCTGGCGACCCCGAGTATGCCAACCATTTCATCGTGGTCGAGCCGGGCGTCGACCTATCGCAGGTGACGCGGCCACGCACACTGCCGCTGCTCACCGAGGTCGAGACCGCTGCTGGGCCGCAATGGGTATGGACCACCTTCAGCGATGACCAGATCGACCTGAACTTTGGCGAGCCAGCCCTGTTGCTGCGTATGGTCGATGTGCTGCTCTACTATGCGGCGCAGGGCGCCGAGATCATCCGCCTCGATGCCATCGCCTATCTGTGGAAGCGCATCGGCACCACCTGCATTCACCTCGAAGAGACGCATCGCGTGGTCAAGCTCTTGCGCGCCATACTCGACCAGGTGGCGCCGGGGGTGATGATCATCACCGAGACGAACGTGCCTCACGCCGAGAACATCTCTTACTTTGGCGATGGCGCCGACGAGGCGCAGCTCGTCTACCAGTTTCCATTGCCGCCGCTGACATTGCACGCCATCGCCACTGCAGACGCCAGCTATCTCACCCGCTGGGCGCAGGGCCTGGAGCACCCGGGCCCCGAGGCGACCTTTTACAACTTTTTGGCGTCGCACGACGGCGTGGGCGTGCGGCCGGTAGAGGGCATCTTGCCGGCGGCGGCGGTGCAGGCGCTGGCCGACAGGGTGCAGCGGCATGGCGGACATGTGTCCTTCCGCAACAACCCCGATGGCAGCCAAACGGCCTACGAGCTCAACATCTCCTATTTCGACGCCCTGTCTGATCCACAGGCAGGCGAGCCGCAGGCGCTGCAGGTGGCCCGTTTCATGGCCGCGCACGCCGTGATCCTGTCGTTGCAGGGCATTCCCGCCATCTATGTGCATAGCCTGCTCGGCTCGCGCAACGACCATGAGGGCGTGCGGCAGACAGGGCGCTACCGTTCGATCAACCGCGAAAAGCTGGCCCGCGCCGACCTGGAGGCCGAGTTGGACCGAACGGGCTCGCTGCGGGCTGCGGTGCTGGCTGGCTTTGAGCGGTTGCTCAAAGCGCGTCGAGCCGAGCCGGCCTTTCATCCGGGGGCAGACCAAGAGGTGCTCGACCTGGGGCCCGAGCTGCTGGCGTTGCGACGACGGCCCGTTGGGGGTGCAGCAGTGCTCTGCCTGATCAACGTCACCGCCCACACCGTGGCCTGTCGGGCTCCCCTCGCCGCAAGCGCCGTCGATCTGCTCTCGGGGTGCACCCATGCGGCGGTGCAGGGGCATGCCGAGGTCACCCTGCCGCCCTATGGGGTTCTGTGGCTCAAGGAGGTGGCGGCATGAACATCGGGTTCATCTCTACTCGGCTGGCCGGCACCGATGGCGTCTCGCTCGAGACGGCCAAGATCGCCAGCATCCTGCAGTCGCACGGCCATCGCATCTTTTACTGCGCCGGCGAGCTCGACACCGACGCGCCGCCGGGCATGCTGGTGCCCGAGATGCACTTTGAGTGGCCCGAGGCGCGCCGCATCCACGACGAGGCCTTTGTGGGCCCCGCGCCCGCCGACCTGCGCCCGCGCATCAAAGCCATGGCGCTGCGCCTGCAAGACGCCATCGCGGCCTATGTGCGGCGCTATGCCATCGACGTGCTCTTTGTCCAGAACGCCGTGGCCATACCGATGCAGATTCCTCTGGGCGTGGCGCTGACCGACTATATCCAGACAACGGGCATCCGCACCATCGCGCACAACCATGATCTGTACTGGGAGCGGCCTCGCTTTGCCGAGTGCGCCGTGCAGGATATCCTCGAGCGCTGCTTTCCCCCGGCGCTGCCCTCGGTGCGGCACCTGGTGATCAACTCGCTGGCCGCGCGCGAGCTGCAGGCGCGCAAGGGCGTGCAGGCCGATCTCTTGCCCAACATCTTCGACTATGCCCACCCACCGGCGCCCCCCGACAGTTATGTGGCCGATCTGCGCGCGGCCATCGGCCTGGCGCCCGACGATCGCGTGGTGTTGCAGCCCACGCGCGTGGTGCCCCGCAAGAATATCGAGCTATCGATCGAGCTGGTGGCGCGCCTGGCCGATCCGCGCGTCAAGCTGGTCATCACGCATCACGCTGGCGACGAGGGGCTCGACTATCTGCATCGCCTGCACATGCTGGCCCAAGAGCGCGGCGTGGACCTGCGCTATGTGGCCGACCGGTTTGCACCCACCCGGGGCGTCGCCGCCGATGGCAGCAAGGTGTACGCCCTGTGGGATGCCTACCCTCTGGCCAACCTGGTTTCGTATCCTTCGGCCATCGAGGGCTTTGGCAACGCCTTTCTCGAGGCGATCTACTTTCGGCGGCCGCTGCTCGTCAACCGGTATGAGGTGTACGTGGCCGACCTGGCCACCAAGGGTTTCGACTGCATCGAGGTGTCAGACGGCGTGCTGACCGCCGAGGCCGTGACGGCGGTGCAAGCCCTACTCGACGATCCGGCGCGCGTCCAGGCCACCGCCGCACACAACTATGCCATCGCCGCCAAGCACTATTCCTACGAGGCCGTGGCGCCGCTGCTCGAACGGTTGATGACATGACGATGCCCCTCATTGAACCACGCTGGCTGGCCTGGGCGCGGCAACTGCAGGCCATTGCGCAAGACGGCCTTGCCTATAGCGACAACGTCTTTGACCGCGAGCGGTACGAGATGATCCGCGCGCTGGCGGCAGAGATATATGCGGCCGGCTCTGATACCCCGCTGCCGACCATCGCCGGCCTGTTCGAGGCCGAGGCCGGCTATGCCACGCCCAAGGTCGATGTGCGCGGTGCGGTGTTCCACCAAGGCAAGGTGTTGCTGGTGCAAGAGCGCAGCGACGGGCTGTGGACCTTGCCGGGCGGATGGGCCGATCCCGGGTTCTCGCCGGCCGAGAACACCGTTCGCGAGGTGCGCGAAGAGTCGGGCTATGAGGCAACGCCCATCAAGCTGGCGCTGGTGCACGAGCGCTCGCGCCACGTCGAACGGCCGCATCCGTTCAGCATCTACAAGCTGTTCTTCGTTTGCCAACTGGCCGGCGGTGCGGCGCAGAGCTCGATCGAGACCGCTGCGGTGGGCTTTTTTGCCGAGCACGACCTGCCGCCACTATCGTTGGGGCGGGTGACGCCAGCGCAACTGGCGCGGATGTTCGCCCACTGGCGCCAACCCTCATTGCCCACAGAGTTCGACTAGGCCCGCTGGTCATCTGCGACAGCCCCTGAGCCGCCAGGCGCCGCCCCGGGCCGCACAGGGCAGGCGCGCTTGACGTGCATGTCGCAGATGTCCATGATAGGCCTCACTGCATCTAGAGGTGAGCTTGCGAGATGTCCTGGCAATTCAACCCCCTCGTGCTCATTTCGCTGTCGGGCACGGTCGTGGCCAGCTTTATGGTCTACTACGGCTGGCGAGACCGGCACCGGCCCAGCGCTGGCATCTTTGTGGCCACGCAGGTGTTGGTGGCGGCCATGGGCATGGCCCACGCCCTGCAGCTATCGAGCACGGATGTCGTCAACGCTCTGCTCGGCTTTAGGGTGAGCATGGTCGGCACGGTGGTGGTGCCGATCTTGCTGATAGTGGCCGTGGCGCCTGCCAGTATGCGCCACAACAAGTGGGGGCTGATCCCTTTGGCGGTGCTCTCGGTGGTCCCTTTGGTCACGCTCTACCTGGTGCTCGTGAGGGCAACGCCCAATGCCATGGTAGCCGGGGCCACCATGGCGCAGCGCGGCCAATACCGGCAACTGGATCTGATGCCAGGCGGATGGTTCTGGGTGCACAGCATCTACAGCTATGGCCTCTTCTTGGCCAGCCTGGTGCTGCTGGGCGATCGGATCACGCGGCTGCCGGCGCCCTACCGCACCTTTCCGCTGCTGGCGCTGGCCAGCCTGCTGTTGGTGAACCTGGTGCACGTGGGCGTCAACCTCGGTTTGATGCAGGGCCGCTCGTCTGATGTGGTGACCAGCGCCACGGTGGTGGGGCTTTCGGGCGCCATGTGGGTGGCATTTCGCTACAATGCCTTTGACCTCTTGCCGCTGGCGCGGGCGCAGGTGCTACAGCAATTGCCCCTGGGGGTCATCACCCTCAATGCCGTCGGCGAGGTGCTGGACGCCAATGCGACGGCCGTCGAGTATCTGGGGGTGCCTCTGCGCAAGCTCGTACACCGGCCTGCCCAGCAGGCGCTGGCGTCGCTGCCCCCGCTGGTGGCCGCCCTCGAACGCAAGACCACCCCCGTGGAGCTCGACAGAGGCGATCAGCCCCAGCCCTATGAAGTGACCACCATCGACATCCGTAGCGACCAAGGGCAGATCAGCGGCAAGGCCCTGGTGGTGCGCGACCTCACGCCCGAGCTCGAGGCGCGAGCACGCCTGCGCGAACTGGCCAGCTACATCCCCGTATGCGCCTGGTGTGGCCAGGCGCGCACGCCAGGCGGCTCGTGGCAACCGCTGGCCACCTGGCTGCGCCACGAAGGCGGCGTCATCGTCTCCCACGTGATCTGCCAGAGCTGCCGCGAAGAGTACGAGCGGGACCCAAAAGGAGCGCTTCCAGCCGCCTGGCAGGCACCCGAACGCAACCGACGCCCGCACCCGCCCGCATAGCGCCTCTCCGACAGGTGGTATAGCCATGGAGCAGTCGTCTTTGCCCGCTGACCAGGCCCCGCGCGTCTCGACGGTGTGGCGCCTGCGAGAGGCCGTCATCGCCATCGGCCTGTTCTTTGCAGCGCAGCTCGTGGTGGCCGTCCTGGCTGTGGTGCTGGGCGACATCCCGCAGCAAGAGCTGGTCATTTTCACGCTGTCATTCTCGGTGATCTCGTCGGCGGGGCTGGTGCTGGCATGGGCTGCGTGGCGCCGCCTCTCGCTACACGATATCGGGCTCATACGGCTGTCGTGGGCCTGGATCGGGCGCTGCGCAGGCGTGGGCGTGGCGGCCCTGGTGTTGCGGCAGTTGCTGGCCTTTGCCGCGGTGACGGCCTTGCCTGAGCTGCAGCAGGGCGCCGAGCTGTTGAGTCAATCGCTGTTGCCCGAGGGCCGGGGCGCTCGAGTCGCCCTGCTGCTTTTGGGCGGGTTGGGCGCGCCTCTGGGCGAAGAGCTACTCTACCGCGGCATGCTCTATGGCGCCCTGCGCAGGCGCTGGGGCTTTTGGGGGGCCGCTTTGGTGTCCTCGTTGGCGTTCGGCCTGTTTCATGTGATCCCCTTGCAGGTGCTGACCGCCATGCTGCTTGGCCTCGTGCTGTGCTGGGTGTATGAACGCAGCGGATCATTGTGGGCGCCGGCGCTGGTGCACCTGGTCAACAACCTGTTGGCGTTTGGCCTGGCCCTTGTGGGGCTGGCGATCATGGAGTAGCGGGACGGGCGTAGGCGGCGCGCCTGGCGGCCCCGGTGCGGCCCAGAGGCCGCACTGGGCCACTGCCCCCTCTGCGCGCCATGGCATCAGGTCGAGCGCCTGCCGCGTCGCGCCCGATTTGGCACTGCCCGCCAGCTCTGCTATCCTGACGATCAGGTACCCCATAGGGGTATATGATCGCCAGGAGGCTCTCATGTCCGTGCGCATCGCGTCAGAACGTTGTCCTCAGAACCACCGCTGCCCTGCCGTGCGCGTCTGCCCTGTAGGCGCCCTCTCACAGGATGGCCATAGCGCGCCCAGGGTGGATGCGCGCCTGTGCACCGATTGCGGTCGTTGTCAGCGCACCTGCCCAACAGGCGCCTTGCAGTCGTGACACACCGGCCCGCTCGGGCAGGCCACCGAGCGCCTGCCCGACGTACGTGCTTGGGGCCAACGGTGCTATACTTGGGTGTGGTGGCTCGCAGAGGGGAGCATACGATGCCCAACAGTTTCCATCTGGCATGGCTCGAGGTATGGCGCAACCGCGCGCGGTTCCTGTTGTTCAGCCTGGTCATCGCCCTGATCACGCTGCTGATTCTGTTTGTGGCCGCTTTGGGTGAGGGGCTTGGCCTGGGCAACCGCGAGTATCTGGAAAAGCTCGATGCCGACCTGATCGCTTTCCAGGACACCGCTCAGCTTCAGATCGCCGCCAGCCAGGTCAGCGCGGCGCAGCTCCGCGCCATCCGTCGGGTGCGCGGCGTCGATGCTGCCGGCGCCATCGCCTTTGCCGGGGCGTCGATTCCACGGGCCGGCGCCGAGCCGATGGACATCAGCCTGATCGGCGTGGAGCCCGACCTGCCCGGCTCACCGCCGGTGTTCGCCGGCCGGGCGCTCTATCGCAGGGGCAGCGACGATGCCGTGCTCGACAGCGTGGTGGCCCAGATGACCGGGTTGGCCGTAGGCGACCAGATCACCATTCGCAGCATCCAGGAAGACCAGGAGACTTTTTACGACCTGACGGTCATCGGCATCACCGATAGCCGCAAGTACAGCATTCGCTCGGCCGTGTTCGTGCCCGTCGATACGTGGGCTCGCATCCGCAGCCAGGCCATGGCGGGCGGCTCGACGATGGGCGAACTGCCGCACAACATCGCCGCCATCCGGCTGACCGATCCCGCGCAGGCCAACGAGGTGCAGCGGGCTCTGCTCGAGCAGGTCGACCGCATCGCCATCGCCGACCGTCAGACCGCCTGGGAGAACGCGCCCGGCTATAGTGAGCAGCAGAGCACGCTCAACACCCAGCGCGGTTTTGCGCTGCTGATCGGCGTGCTGGTCATCGGCGGCTTTTTCCAGATCCAGACGCTGCAAAAGGTCGGGCAGATCGGCATGCTCAAGGCGGTTGGCACGCCCAACCGCACCATCGCCGTGGCGGCGCTGCTGCAGATTGTGCTGGTGACGCTGATCGGCGTGCTGATCGGCGGCGGGGCGGCGTTGGGGCTGGCCCAGGTGTTCCCCGGCAACGTGCCCATCGTCTTCACATGGCAGTCGGGCCTGGCGGCGATCGCCTCGATCCTATTGATGGGCCCGTTGGGCGGCCTGGCGTCGATTCGCTATGCGCTCCAGGTCGAGCCGCTTACCGCGCTCGGCCTGTCGGCCTAGGAGGACACATGTCGCTGGCACTCGAGGCTGTGCAGGTCACCAAGGAGTATACGGCGCCATCGGGCGATGGCGCCATCATGGCCGTGGATGGCATGGAGATGGCGCTGGAGCACGGCGAGTTTGTGGCGCTGGTGGGGCCCAGCGGCTCGGGCAAGACGACGATGCTGGCGATGCTGGCCGGGCTGCTGATGCCCACCGCGGGCGCCATTCGCATCGCCGGGCAGGACCTGACCATGATGAAGGAGCGCGAGCGCACGGCCTTTCGCCGGCGTGAGATCGGCTTTACCTTTCAGGACAACAACCTCGTGCCCTATCTGACGGCGATCGAGAACGTCGAGTACATGCTGCGCATCAACAGTGCGTACGACCGCCAGGGCCGCGAGCGGGCCCGCGAGCTGCTGGTGCGCCTGGGGCTCGAGGACCGTCTGCAGTCGCTCCCACGGCAGCTCTCGGGCGGGCAGCAACAGCGCGTAGCCATCGCACGGTCGCTCATCAACCAACCCACGCTGGTGCTGGCCGACGAGCCTACCGCATCGCTCGACACCGAGCGGGCCTTTCAGGTGGTCGAGACGATGGCGCAGTTGGTGCACGCCGAAGGCCGCGCCGCCATCATGGTGACGCATGACCTGCGCATGGTCGAGTATTGCGACCGCGTCATCCAGATGGTCGACGGCCGCCTGGAGCGAGTGCTGACGACGCGCGAGGACATCACCTGCCTGGTGAACCCCGCCCTTTGCGAGCGCATCCCCATGGCCCTGCTGGGCTTTGCAGAGGACGAGGCGCTCAACGTACAGTACGTAGAGCTATGAGCGCTCAGCCCGAGCCGGTGGTGGTGTATGTTTCGCAGGGGCCGCTGGGCGCCGAGGTGGCGCGCAGCAAGCTCGAGGCCGAGGGCCTGCACGTGCTGTTGCGCTACGAGGCGCTCGGGCGCGCTCTGGGCCTGACGGTGGATGGCCTGGGGCGTGTGGAAGTGTGTGTTCACCCCCAAGACGAGGCGCTCGCGCGCGCCATCCTCGAGCCCGGCGTCGACGCCCCCGAAGAGGCCTGACGCGCGCCTGGCTGCCAGAGAGGAGCCGCATGCCGCAGATCACCAGTCTGTACGGCCAAGACCCCGATCGTGAGTGGGCGCGACTGGATCAAGACCCATTCCAGCGCCTCGAGTATGACCCCACGCTGCGCTTTCTCACACCCGTGCTGTCGCCAGCAGCCCGGGTGCCCGATGGCCTCGAGGCGCACCTGGCGCTGGCCACCCACCCGGCCATCGTCGCCACCAGTGGGCACATCCTCATGATCGCCTGCAAGGGCCAGGGCGATGGCTGATGGCCTGATCGACCCCGACCTGCTGCGCCCCGAGGCCGTCGAGCCCGAGACGCGAGGCTTTGTGCAGTGGCTCGCCGATGAGGCTGGTGGCGAGCGACGCCTGTACGAGCGAGGTATCGCTGCGCTGCGCGACGAGCTGGCCGCGGGTGACGGGCTGTGGGGTCTTTCGCCGCGACTGCCGCAGGTGGAGGACCGCGTCATCTGCCACGACGGCCTGCAGGTGCCGGTGGCCGTCTATGCGCCCCAAGAGGTGCGCGGTGTCTGCCTCGATCTGCATGGCGGCGGGTTCTGCCTGGGCTTTCCGCACCAGTCTGACGATGCCCTGGTGGACCTGGCCGACCGCCTCAGCCTGGCCATCGTCAGCGTCGACTATCGCCTGGCGCCCGAGCATCGCTTTCCGGCGGCCGTCAACGACTGCACGGCGGTGGCAGCCTGGCTGTTGACGCACGCCGGCGAGGCCTTGGGCAGCAATCGCCTGGTGATCAGCGGCTCCTCGGCAGGAGCGAACCTGGCCGTGGTGGCGTTGACGCGCCTGCGCGAGCGCTATGGTCACACCGGGTATGCGGCCGCCAGCCTCGAGTACGGCTGCTATAGCCTGCCGCCCCTGCCCAGCCGTGTACATCTGGGCGAAGACTGCCCCATCCTGTCGCCGGGCGAGATAGCCTGGTTCTGGCAGCAGTACGCGCCCTGCGGCCTGGAGACCCATCCTGAGGTGTCGCCGCTGTATGCCCGCCTGCATGGCCTGCCGCCGGCGATATTCACCGTGGGCACGGCCGACCCGTTGCTGGACGATTCAGTGATGATGGCCTATCGTTGGGCGGCGGCCGGCAGCCCGGCGGAGCTGGCGGTCTACCCGGGCTGCCCGCATGCCTTTCTGGCGTTTCCCTTTCCGGCGGCCGACCGCGCCAACGCCCGCATCGAGGCTTTCGTGCGGCGAGCGGTGGCCGACCAGGCCGCACCAACCACTGAGGTGGCAAGATGAGCCCGACCCGCATCAAGATCTGCTGCATCGCCGATCGCGAGGAAGCCCAGCTCGCTATCGCAGCGGGCGCCGCGGCGGTCGGCCTGGTGTCGGCCATGCCCTCGGGGCCCGGGGTGATCAGCGAAGAGCGCATCGCCGCCATCACCGCCGACCTGCCGCCGGCCATCGGCTCGTTCCTGCTCACCAGCAAGGTGTCGGTCGGCGAGATCATCGCTCAACAGCGGCGCTGCGGCGCCAACACACTGCAGTTGGTCGACCGGCTGGTGGGGGGCGCCCATGCAGAGCTGCGCGCTGCGCTGCCGGGCGTGGCCATTGTGCAGGTGGTCCACATCACCGGGCCCGAGGCGCTGGACGAGGCCTTGCTGGTGGCGCCGCAGGTGCACGGGCTGCTGCTCGACTCGGGCAACCCCAACCTGCCCATCAAGGAGCTGGGGGGCACGGGCCGCACCCACAACTGGGAGATCAGTCGCGAGATCGTGCAGCGCTGCGGCCGGCCGGTGTTTTTGGCCGGGGGGCTCGACGCCAGCAATGTCGGCGCGGCGATCCGCATGGTGCGCCCCTACGGCGTGGATATCTGCTCGGGGGTGCGCACGGCCGGCGCACTCGACCGGGCCAAACTGGCCGCTTTTGTTGCGGCGGTGCGCCAGGCCGATCTCTGACGCAGGGCTTGGCCTCGGCAGGCGCGTGTGCTATCATAGGATTGCAGAGTGAGCCAGGCGGTCGCGTGTCGGCCGGCCACGGCCGGCGGGCATGAGGAAAGTCCGAACTCTACAGGGCACGGTGCTGGATAACGTCCAGGCGGGGCGACCCGACGGACAGTGCAACAGAGAGCAGACCGCCGCCCATCAGGGCGGTAAGGGTGAAAGGGTGGTGTAAGAGACCACCGGCGGCGCAGGCGACTGGGCCGGCCCGGCAAACCCCACCGAGAGCAAGACCAAACAGGAGCGCGGCGCCAGGTTCTGGCGTACAGGGGTCGCTCGCCCCAGTCTCCGGGTAGGTCGCTAGAGGCGGCGAGCAATCGCCGTCCCAGAGAGATGACCGCCACCCCACGGGGCACAGAATTCGGCTTATCGGCTCGCTCCGCAACCATCGTCGCCGGCGCCTGTGCGTCGGCGACGGCCTTTTAAGGGCCCCAGTGCGGCGCCTGTTCCAGGTCGTCGCTCTGGGTGATGTTGGCGCGCTGGCCCGTCTCGAGGTCCAGCGTCATGATGTCCCAACCTTTGAAGCGGTTGGTATAGTAGGCGATGCCATCGCCCCAGGGCGACCAGGTGACGCCGTGATCGTCGGCATAGACGTCCTGGCTGAGATTGCGCAGCTCGCCGCCATCGATGCTAGCGGCATAGATCTCCATATTGCCGTCGCGATACGACTCCCAGGCCAGCATCGTGCCATCGGGCGACCAGGCCGGCGACTGGTCGGTCGCCGGGTCATCGGTGAAGCGGCGCAAGTCGCTGCCGTCGACGGCCATGGTCCAGATGTCCAGATTGCCCGAACGATCTGACACAAAGGCGATGCGCTCGCCATCGGGCGACCACGCCGGCGCATAGTCAGCCGCTGGCGAGCGTGTCAGGCGTCGCACGTTGGCGCCATCGGCGTCCATCGCATAGATCTCCCAGTTGCCATCGCGATACGACGCAAAGGCGATGCGCTCGCCATCGGGCGACCAGCAGGGCGTCCAATCCTCGGCGGCGTCGCGCGTGAGGTTGAGCTGGCTGCTGCCATCCGCGCTCATCACATACACCTCGCGGTTGCCGTCGCGGTCAGAGACGAACAGGAGCTTGCGACCATCGGGCGACCAAAGCGGCGAGGTGTCGTTGGCCCCTCGCTCGGTAAGCTGGGTGGGGTCGCTGCCGTCGCTGCGCATCACAAAGATGGCCCAGTTGTCGTCGGGCACGGCCTTGGCCATATAGACGATGCGCCCGGGCGCAACGCCTCGCTCTGGCGTGGGCAGAGCGGGTGTGGTGCGCTCGGCGCCCGCCTCTCTAGCCGAGGGCGTGGGCCTGGCCGTCCAGACAACCTCGCGTTCGCGCGAGCGCCACACATAGAACACGCCCATGGCCAGGGCCAGTGCCAGGCACCACAGCAGGATGCTCAGCCAGTCGATCTTGCGCACGCCCCAGCCCGACGCTGGCTCGAGGCGCCGCTGATGATAGACGCGGCTGGCGCGCACCGTGGCCAGGGTACCGTGCTCGCGCTTGATCCACCGCAGGAAGAGGGTGTTGATAAAGCGATAGGTGCGCCCGCCGAGCATCTCGATGAGGTCGCGGTTCATCAGTTCGTCAAGGGCGACGTCGAGGTGCGGCGTGGACATATCGACGCGCAGTTGCTGCAGATACTGGCCCAGTTCGAGGGCGCTGACGACGCCGTCGCTGCCCACACGCTCGCCAAAGACGCTCATCACGATGCGCGCTGCCCAGCTAGAGTCCTGCCAGTGCGCCTCGAATTGCGGCGTGCCCAGCGCCAGCACCTGATCGGCGGCGTGCGAGACCTCGGGCACATCAACCCAGCCGCGTCGCAAGCGTTGCTCGAACAGCACTCGGCCAAAGAGCTGCACAAAGTGGGGCTCACCGCCGGCCAGGCGGTGGATCTGGGTCACCGCATCGAGGTCAAACGTCATATCGCCGCGCACCGGCACCATGAGCAGGTCCTCGGTCTCACGCGAGCTGAAGCGTTCGAGCAGCAGGCAGGTGATGTGGGGCAGAGCGAGCGCCACCTGCGCCGGCCGCGCGCGCACCGCCAGCACCACGGCGATGCCCAGAGCGGGCGTGAGCGCGGCGCGCAGAGCGCAGAGAGCGCTCTGCCAGGCCTCTGTGTCGGCCAGGTCGAACAGGTCAACGGCATCGATGCAGCACACCAGCGTTGGTGCGTCGTCGCGGCGCGCCAGCGCTCCGAGCAACGGCGAGGGGGCGGTGGGAGAGCCGTCCGCGGCCGTCACGGCCTCGAGCGCCGCGCGGACCACCTCGGGCTCGGGGATGGGACCGCCCGCCGCCTCGGCGATGAGCTCGATCAGCCTGGCGAGCGGCGAGGCGTCGCCCAGCCCTGGCCAGGGCAACAGGCGCACGTCGTAGCCGCTGCCCAGGCGCAGGCCGAGCTGGTTGAGGAGCGAGGTCTTGCCGATCTGCGACTTGCCAAACAGCACAAAGAGCCGCTCGTCTTCGACGAGCTGGCTCTGAATGGTGTCCAGAATGGCCGAGCGGCCGATGAAAAAGTCCTCTTCGTTGAGAGGGCGATCGACGATGTAAGGGTTTCTCAAGGGTTGTACCGCTGGGACTAGCCTGGAATGAGTATGCGGCCGCAGCCGTCGCAGGTGACGAGACGGGCCTCAAAGCTTTCGACGCTGCGCGCCTTTTCGCGGGGCACCTGCACGCGACAGACCTGACAGCGCCCATCCTGCAGGTTGGCCAGGGGCGTGCCCTGCTTGCTGCGCCACAGGTCATCATACAGGTGCAACGCCTGAGACGCGAGGGCGCCTCGCAGCGCCTCGCGACGATCTTTGAGCTCCTGCAGTGCCGTGCGCAGGTCGCGATAGCGGGCCATATCGGCGGCGCTCTCGGCGGCGGTCTCGGCCTCGAGGGCCAGCAGCGCCGCTGCGCCGCGCTCGACCTCGGCGGTCTGGTGCTCCTGGTTGGCAATCAGGTCGAGCACGCGCTCTTCGAGCTCGTCGACACGACGGGCCTGGTGCTCGGCATCGCGGCGCAGGTGATCCAGCTCGCGCGGCGACAGGTTGCCATCGGCATAGAGCTGCCGGTTGGCCTCTTGCAGGCGCGTCTCGGTAGAGTGCAACTCGAGCTCGGCAGCGGTGAGTCGGCCACGCGTGTGGGCAAGATCGGCCTCGCGCTGCGCCTGCGCCTGACGCGCGGCCTGCAGCGTCGACTGGTCAGCGAGGCGCTCACGCAGAGCCACATACTCCTGGCCGCTGACCGACCATTCTTGATCGACGTCTCGCAACTGCCTCAGGGCCTCAAGGATGTGCATCGCCATCACCTCTCTGCGGCGCCCGGGTTAGACGACAGGCGGAGTATATCACAGGGCGGCGGTGGGCTCAAGGCTCGGCCCTGGACTATACTGCGGCCATCAGATCTTGCGGGAGGCGGCATGATCAGCCTGACCATACCGGGCCAGAACACGCTGGCGCTCGAGCACCTGCTGCTCGACCTGAACGGCACCCTGACCGTGGACGGCGTGCTCTTGCCGGGCGTGCCCGAGCGCATCGCCCTGTTGCGCCAGCGCCTCAGCGTGCGCCTGGTGTCGGCCGACACGCGCGGCGATGCCTCGCTGGTGGCCAGCGCGCTCGGCCTGCCGCTCGAGGTGGTGACGGGCCCCGACGAAGCCAGCGCCAAGGCCGAGGTGGCCCGCCGGCTGGGGGCCGAGTATGTGGCCGCCATCGGCAATGGCGCGGTCGACGCCTTGCTGCTCAGCGCGGCCCGGCTGGGCATCGCCGTCATCGGCCCAGAGGGCGCCGCGACCGTGACGCTGGCCAGCGCCGATGTGGCCGTGACCCGGGTGAGCGACGCGCTCGACCTGCTCTTGAGCGACGCCCGGCTGGTGGCCACGCTACGGCGTTAGGGGCGGTCCTCGATCAGTAGCACCACCGAGTGTGCCGCCGCGGCATAGCGCGAGGCGCTCACCAGCGGGGCCTCGTCAGGCGCTCGAAAGTCGTCGGGCGGCGTGAGCGCCGTGTCTACGACCCGCCTCCAGCGCACATCGGGCGGCAGCTCGAACTCGAGGGCTTCGCGGTAGGCGTTGGCAATCAGGTAAAAGCCCACGTCGCCCGCCATGCCCTCGAGGCGCATGGCCAACGAGTGAGACTGGTGGCTCCAGTCGGGCCGGTCGAGCTGCACGCCGTGAAAGCTGACGCAGTCGGTGAGGCCGCACTCGAACGAGCGGCCATTAAGGCGCACATCGGCGTGCAATGTAGGGTGGGCCTTGCGCAGCGCGATCAGCCCGCGCACCAGGCGGTGCACATCGCGGTATTCCTCGAGCAGTGACCAGTCGAACCAACTGATCTCGTTATCCTGGCAGTAGGCGTTGTTGTTGCCCTGTTGAGTGCGAGCGAACTCGTCGCCGCCCAGCAGCATGGGCGTGCCGCGCGAAATCAGCAGCAGCGTCAATAGATTCTTTATCTGGCGGCAGCGCAGCGCCAGCACCTCGGGCCGGTCGGTGGGCCCTTCGACGCCGCAGTTCCACGAATAGTTCTCGTCGGCGCCATCGCGCTCGTTCTCGCCGTTGGCCTGGTTGTGCTTGACGTTGTAGCTGACGAGATCGCCGAGGGTAAAGCCATCGTGGCAGGTGATAAAGTTGACCGAACGGTGCGTCGAGTAGCTGCCCTTGTCGCGAAAGACATCCATGCTGCCGGTGAGCCGCCAGGCGAGATTGCGCACGGTGCCGTTATCCATGCGCACAAAGCGGCGCACGTCGTCGCGGAACTGGCCATTCCACTCGGCCCAGCGGTCGCCGGTAAAGCCACCCAGCTCATAGAGGCCGGCGGCATCCCACGCCTCGGCGATCAGTTTGCTGCCCGCCAGCACCGGATCAGACTCCAGCTCCCACAGCAGCGGCGGCGAGTTGGGGATGTGCCCATACTCGTCGCGCGACATGACCGAGGCCAGGTCAAAGCGAAAGCCATCGAGATGCAGCTCCTCGACGCCATAGCGCAGACACTCGCGGATCAGACGGCGCATCACCGAGTGGTTACAGGCCACAGTGTTGCCCGTGCCCGTATAGTCCTGGTAGTAGCGACGGTCCTTTTGCAGCAAATAGTAGGCGACATTCTCGAGGCCGCGGAAGGAGATCGTCGGGCCGGTGTGGTCGTTCTCGGCTGTGTGGTTGAACACCACGTCGACGATCACCTCGATGCCGGCGCGGTGCAGCGCCTTGACCATGTCGCGGAACTCGTCGAGCATGGCGCGCGGGTTGCGATCGCAGGCATAGCCCAGGTGCGGGGCGAAATAGGCCACCGGCGCATACCCCCAGTAGTTGGTCAGAGGCTCACCGGTGAGGGGATTGTTGCGCTCGACCTCTTGCTCGTCGAACTGCTGCAGCGGCAGGAACTCGATGGCCGTGATGCCCAGGTCTTGCAGGTAGGGGATCTTTTCGATCACACCGCAATAGGTGCCCGGTTTGCTCACGCCCGAAGACGGATGCGCGGTCAGGCCCTTGAGGTGCGTTTCATAGATGATGGTCTGGCCCATGGGGCGCTGCAGCGGACGGTCGCCTTCCCAGTCATAGGGGGCCATGTCGACGACCACACTCTTGAGCGCCGCGCGGCAGTTATCGCTCACGCCATGCGCTTGGGCGCGCGACCAGTTGTCGCCATAGGCCACGGCCCGGGTGTAGGGGTCGAGCAACACCTTGCTCGGGTTGAAGCGCAGGCCCAGCTCCTCCTCGTAAGGGCCAAAGACGCGATAGCCATAGAGCTGGCCGTCGCCCAGGCCGGGCACAAAGCAGTGCCAGTAGTAGTAGGTCTTGTTGCGGCTTGGATCGAGCGCAATGACCTGGCTCGGCTCGTCCTGGTCGTGGCGCTCAAAGAGCAGCAGGTGCACGGCGGTGGCGTTAGCGCTAAAGAGCGAAAAGTTGACGCCGCCATCGCGCAGCGTGGCGCCCAGAGGCGCAGGTCGCCCTCCCTCGACCGGATAGGGATAGTTACCTGCCATTGCGTTCCTCCTCAGTTGCCGCGCATTATACCACGATGTCCGGTGCAGCCTACGCAAGCCATCACGGCGAGCTTTTGACAGGCCGGCGGCCGTAAGGTATACTGTGCACTTGGCAGGCCGGACAGCAAACGCACAGCCGGTCGTTACTGTGGGAGGACGCAACAGATGTATGCGATAGTCGAGACCGGCGGCAAGCAATACAAGGTCGCCATTGGCGACACCGTCGACGTCGAGCGCCTGGACGCAGAGGTCGGCGCGGCCGTGGCGTTGGATCGCGTTCTGCTGGTGGCCGACGAGAACGGTGTGCGTGTGGGTCAGCCCGCCATCGATGGCGCCGCTGTCAGCGCGACCGTGGTCGAGCAGGCCAAGGCCCCCAAGGTGATCATCTTTAAATACCGCGCCAAGCAGCGTTACCGCGTAAAGAAAGGCCATCGCCAGGACTTTACCCGGCTACGCATTGATGGCATTCAGGCCTAGGCGCTTGGAGGAGCTACGATATGGCACACAAAAAAGGTGGCGGTTCGACCACTAACGGCAAAGATAGTCGCGCAAAGCGCCTCGGTGTCAAGGCATTTGGGGGCGAGCTGATTTCGGCGGGCAGCATCATCGTCCGTCAGCGCGGCACGTACTTTCACCCGGGCACGAATGTCGGCCTGGGCAGAGACCATACCATCTATGCCACCATCGATGGCTATGTCACCTTCGAGCCGGGCACTCGCGGCCGCAGGTTGATCTCGGTCTATCCCGAGAAAGCGTAAGACACCATGAAAGCAAAGATCCATCCCAAGTTCTACGCCGAGGCGCAGGTGACGTGCGCCTGCGGCAACACGTGGACCACCGGCTCCACGCTGCCCGAGATACGCGTCGACGTCTGCAGCGCTTGTCATCCGTTCTTTACCGGCCAGCAACTGCGCCTCGTCGACCGTGCCGGCCAGGTCGACCGCTTCAACCGCCGCTTTCAGGTGGCGCAAGAGCTGCGGGCCGAGCAGGCCACCCGTAACACCGAGCGCCGCAAGCGCGCCGACGCGCGTCGGCTCGTCGAGATCGTCGATGAGCCGGACGTGGAGCCTCTGGCCACCGGCGCTGAGGATGACGAGGCCTAGGCCTTACAGTTTGACACCCTGGCTGCCCACCGCGTATCATCACGGTCAGGCAGCACCTGCTGCCCGCAAAGGTCCAGGCAGCGGGTGAATCCGCAAAGGGCTTGATGCAGGGCAGAGTGCGCGCACTCTGCCCTTTTGCTATATCCATGAGGAGGTCGGGTGTTCCTTCAGCGCTACAACGGCGGCTGGCTCGAGGTGATCTGCGGCTGCATGTTCAGCGGCAAGAGTGAGGAGCTCATCCGGCGGGTGCGCCGCGCACAGATCGCCCGTCAGCAGGTGCAGGTGTTCCATCACGCCATCGACAACCGCTATGGCGCCGAGCGCATCGCCTCGCACTCGGGCTATCAGACGGGCGCGCAGGCCGCCACGTCGGCGCTCGACATTCTGGCGCAGGTGGAGCCCGAGACGAGCGTGGTGGCCATCGACGAGGTGCAGTTCTATGACTGGACGGTGGCCGACATCTGCGCACAACTGGCCAACAGCGGTCGCCGGGTGATCGTCGCCGGCCTGGATCAGGACTTTCGCGGCGAGCCCTTTGGGCCCATGCCCCTGCTGCTGGCTCAGGCCGAAGACGTGCTCAAGCTGCAGGCCATCTGCGTGCGTTGCGGGGCGCCGGCCACGCGCACCCAACGCTTGATCGACGGGCGGCCGGCCTATTATGAGGACCCTGTCATCCTGGTGGGCGCCAGCGAGGTCTATGAGGCCCGCTGCCGTGCCTGCCATCAGGTGCCCCACAGGGGGGCGCTATGAGCCGTCTGAACTATGGCGGCCAGGCCGTGATGGAAGGCGTGATGATGCGCGGCGCCCGCGAGTGGGCGGTGGCCGTGCGCGCCCCTAATGGCGAGGTGGTTACCCACACCGACCGCCTGCCCAAGGCGGTGTACGACAACCCCGTGCTCAAGCTGCCCCTGTTGCGCGGCCTGGTGCTGCTGTGGGATTCGCTCGGCCTGGGCATGCGCGCCCTCAACTGGTCGGCCGATGTGGCGCTCAGCGAAGAGGACGATGTCAGCTTCTCGGGGCCGTTGGCCTGGGGCACGGTGGCCCTCTCGCTGCTGTTGGGCGTGGGGCTCTTTTTCCTGCTGCCGACCTTTCTCGTCGGCCTGGTCGATCGGTATATCCACGGCGCCCTGCTGAGCAATCTGCTGGAGGGGCTGGTACGGCTGGGCATCTTTGTGCTGTACCTGTGGGCCATCGGCCTGATGCCCGACATCCGCCGCGTGTTTGCCTACCACGGGGCCGAGCACAAGACCATCAACGCCTACGAGGCGGGCGCCGACCTGACGCCCGAGGCTGTGGCGACCTATTCGCGGGTGCACACCCGCTGCGGCACCGGCTTTATGCTGATCGTGTTGGTGATCTTTGTGATTGTATCGACTGTACTGGGCCGGCCCGCCTTTTGGCTACGACTGTTGTCGCGCGTGGTCATGATCCCGATCGTGTCGGGCATCGCCTATGAGATCATCCGACTGTCGGCGCGGCTCTATGACCGTTCGCGGGCTGTGCGCGTGGTGATGGCCCCCAGCCTGGCGCTGCAGCAGCTCACCACCCGCGAGCCATCGCTCGACATGCTCGCGGTGAGCATCCGCTCGCTGCAGCTCGTGCTGCGCTCTGAGGGGCTGGCCCCTGAAGAGGAGCCAGCAACCGCGGTACCGCAGGCCGCCACGGCCGAGCCCGCGCCTGCCGACACGATCTCCAACGAGGAGCCCGCCCATGTCATCTAGAGAAGAGCTGCTCGCCAGAGCCAACCAGCCTTCGTCTGAAGCCCTGCGCCTGCACCCCTACTATCGCGGCAAGGTGCAGACGATGCTCAAGTGCCCGGTGCGCACCTTTGACGATTTCTCGATCTGGTACACACCCGGCGTGGCCGCGCCCTGCAAGGCCATCCAGGCAGACCCGGCCCTGGCCTATGAATACACCAACAAGGCCAACACCGTGGCGGTGGTCACCGATGGCACCCGCGTGCTGGGGCTGGGCAACATCGGCGCGCAGGCGGGCATGCCGGTGATGGAGGGCAAGGCGCTGCTGTTCAAGTATCTGGGCGGCGTCGACGCCGTGCCCCTCTGCCTCGACACCGAGGATGCCGACGACATCATCCGCACGGTGCGGCTGATCCAGCCCACCTATGGCGGCATCAACCTCGAAGACATCGCCCAGCCCAAGTGCTTCAGGGTGCTCGACACCCTGCGCGCCGACCCGACGGTGCAGATCCCGGTTTTTCACGACGATCAGCAGGGCACGGCCACCGTGCTGCTGGCGGGGCTGCTCAACGCCCTCAAGGTCACCAACCGCGACATCCGCAACACCCGCTTTGCGCTGGTGGGCATGGGGGCCGCCAACGTGGCCACGCTACGCCTGCTCGAGGCCAGCGGCGTCTCGCTGGAGCAGGTCATCGCCACTGACAGCCGCGGCATTCTGCATCGCGACCGCAGCGACATTGCCGCACAGGCCGAGGACTACCCCGACAAGTGGCGCGTCTGCCTGGGCAGCAACCCCGACGATGTGCGCGGGGGCGTTGCCGAGGCGCTGCAAGGGGCCGAGGTGTGCATCGCCTTTGCGCAGCCCGGGCCGGGCACCATCAAGCCCGAGTGGGTGGCGCGCATGGCGCCCGATAGCATCGTTTTTCCGTGCAGCAACCCGGTGCCCGAGATCTGGCCGTGGGAGGCCAAAGAGGCCGGCGCGCGCATCGTGGGCACAGGTCGCTCCGATTTCCCCAACCAGCTCAATAACTCGCTGGGGTTCCCGGGCATCTTTCGCGGGGCGCTGGACGTGCGCGCTCGCACCATCACCGATGAGATGTGCCTGGCGGCTGCCGCCGAGATCGCGGCCTATGGCGAAGAGTTGGGGCTGGACGATGACCACCTGGTGCCCACCATGGAGCAAGAGGACATCTTTCCGCGCGAAGCCGCTGCCGTGGGCGCCAAGGCCGTGGAGCAAGGGCTGGCGCGGATCACCGCCACCCGCCAGGAGCTGTACGGCATGGCGCGGGCCAAGATCGCCGAGGCGCGTGATATGATCACGATGCTGATGGCCGAGGGGGGCATCCGCCCGGTGCCCGAGGCGTAGAGAGCACTAACGTCAACGGGGCGAGCCGCTGGGCTCGCCCCGTTTGCTTTGCAACGCACTGACGCGAGGCTACCAGACCAGCGTTGCCGTAAAGGGGTGCGACAGCGGTTGGCGGCCGCCGGTAAAGGCGTCGTTCTCGGCAATCAGGATGGTGGACCACTCGGACAGAGTGAACACCTCGTGCCACACGCCGGGGCCCACACTCACCGGGCGGTCGAGCAAGAAGGCCGCGATGTTGTCTTCCACCAGCTCGCCAGCGGGGTGCACCAACATGATGCACACTCCCTTGACGGGCGCGAACAGCTCCTGGGTGGTGTCGTGGTGCTCCATGTGGGTGGCCTCGTGGGTGCGCACCTTGAGGGTGGCCATGCGCCAACCGGTGGGCTCTTCAGAGCGCAGCAGCACCCTAAAGCGCACCTGCTCGGCCTCGAGGTCCTCGTTGTAGTCGATCACCGTGCCATAGGGCGCAAAGGTCTCGCGGGTGATGTTCTGGATCGGCAACGTCTTCATCGCTTTGAACTCCTTGGGCATGATCTCGCCGCACGCAGCCACCTAGATGACCTCGAGGCAATCCTTGTCGGGCAGCTCGGGGAAGGGCGCCGTGGGCAGCGTCTGATACCAGTAGGCCACCGAAGCGATGTCGTCTTGCAGCGGCAGGTAGCGCCGGCCCGAGCGCCAGCCCAGCGCCTGGATGGTGACGCGCACGTCTTGCTCAAAGCGCACGGGGTCGACGATGTGCCAGCGATACATGCCAAAGCGCATCTGCGACTTGTAGAGCGTATTGGGCCGGATCACCTGGCAGAGTCCTGCATAGGGCGTGGTAAACTCTTCGTACTCGTGAGTGACCTGGTTCTCAAAGTCGTACGAGCCGCAGAAATAGTCCTCGGTGCCGGTGCCGCAGATGGTGGGCCACTGGCCATCGCCATCGAGGTAGAACTTGATCTCGCCCTCGCCCCACCAGCCGCGGTTGTTGACGCCCCAGGCCATGTAGGTGCCCACATACTGCCCCTGCCCCTTGACGCCATCGAGGATCGTGTAGACATCCTTGTAGGGCAGCGGGTTGACGCGCCGGAACTGGGCATGGAAATAGGCGGCGTCCTGGGGCACCTCGGTGAGCGTGTAGTTGATCTGGTAGAACAGCACCATCGGCTCGGCGGCGATGTTGGTAAAAGTCATGCGACAACGCTTGCGAAAGGGCATCTCCCAGTAGCAGTTGAGGGCGCTGCCGGGGTTGACGCACACCGCCAGCGAGTTCAGTGGGGCATACTCGCCCCAACCGCACGCGAAAAAGTCGCCGATCGGGCACTCGACCGACGGCTGCTCTTGATCGTCCCAGTAGATGCGCAGGATGCTGAATCGCCAGTGGCCGGTGGGCGTCATCCAGATCTGCTGAATGGCCCCAGGGCCCTCGATATCGGCCAGCTCAAAGGTCTCGCCCGGCTGGATGCGCACGCAGGGAGAGACCTTCCAGCCCTGCCCCAGGTCACGCGCTGCCTCGGCGCCCAGGCCGGTGGTGGCCATGCCGCCCGCGCCTTTGGCGCCGGTCATGTTTTCGGGGCTGATGGAGCGCGTCTTGGCGCTCGACAGCCGCCAGATGTTGCCCATGTTCATGCCCAAGCCGTTGAATGCCATCTTGCCTTGCTCCTTGCTGTGCAGGTGGTGCCGTTAGCATAGACGCAACCGCTGCGGCCGGCAAGCGGTCGCCCTCGGACGGCCCCAGCGACGGTGGGCAGTTTGCGCCTGACGGCCGCCGCCCCTACACTGTGCGAAATCTCTGCGGAGCATAGCCCATGCGTGTGAAACTGGCCTATGGCAGCGATGGCCTGGTCGTCGACCTGCCCGATCACGCCGATGTCATCTATCCTCATCACCTAGAGGGGCTGGCCGACGAGCCCCGTGCCCTCCGCCAGGCGCTACGCAACCCGATCGGATCGGCGCCGTTGCGCGAGCTGGCGCCCGTTGAGGGCGCCATCGCCATCGTATTCAGCGACCTGACGCGCCCCATGCCCAACCGGCGGGTCTTGCCGGTGCTCCTCGAGGAGCTGGGTCACATCTCCGATGATCACATCGTGCTGATCAACGCCCTGGGCACACACCGCCCCAGCACCCGAGAAGAGCTGGTGTGGATGCTGGGCGAAGAGATCGTGTCGCGCTACCGGATCGAGCAGCATAACGCCTTTGACCCCGAGCGCCTGGTGCCTCTGGGCGAGACCAGCCGCGGCGTGCCGATCGCGGTCAACAAGACCTACGTCGAGGCCGCGTTCCGGATCGTGACGGGCTTTATCGAGCCGCACATCTTTGCCGGCTTTTCGGGCGGGCCCAAGGGCGTGATGCCCGGCATCGCCGGCATCGAGACGATCATGCGCAACCATGGCTTTGACATGCTGGCGCAGCCCACCGCCACCTGGGGCCACACGCACGACAACCCCATCTGGAACGAGCTGCACGAGGTGGCCAGCGCCGCCACAGTCGACTTTTTGCTCAACGTGTCGATCAACCGCGAAAAGCAGCTCACCGGCGTCTTTGCGGGCAACCTGGACGCCGCCCATGAGGTGGGTGTGGCCCACGTGCGACGCTCGGCCATCGTCGAGGTGGACGAGCCATATGATGTGGTGGTGACCACCAACACCGGCTACCCCCTTGACCTGAACCTGTATCAGACGGGCAAGGGCATCTCGGCGGCGCAGCAGATCACCAAGAAGGGGGGCGCCATCGTGGTGGCCAGCGAGTGCCGCGACGGCGTGCCCGAGTGGGGCGAGTATCGCACCATCGTGCTCGAGGGCGGCTCTCCGCAGGGCATCATGGCGCTGGTGGGGCAACCGGGCTACCGTCGCCACGACCAGTGGCAGGCGCAGCTGCAGGCCATGTCGCAGCTCCACGCGAGCGTGTATGTGCACTGCGACGGCATCGATGACGACGAGCTGCGGCGCATGTACTTTGAGCCGTGCCACGATGTGGCGGCCTGCGTAGAGGCGTTGTTGCAGCAGGCCGGGCCGGGGGCGCGCCTCTGCGTGTTGCCCGAGGGCCCGCAGACCATCCCCACGCTGCGCGCTCGCTGAGCCGCGAGACAAGAGACCGCGGGGCAGAGCCTGCGCCCTGCCCCGCGGTTGGCATGGGTGGGGTCTGTGACCCCTATTCGACGATGCGCTCGACCACGATGCTGCAGTTGGTGGCGAGCGCAGCGAACGCACCGATAGCGGCCAGCACCGGCGCCACAATGACGCCCACCGCCGCGATGGTCAGAGGCAACTCGAACACGGTGCGGCCATCCTGCTTGATGACGATGCGCCGCACGTTGCCCTCGTGGAGCAGCTCTTTGACCTTGTCCACGATCTCAGAGCCGGCCACCTTGAACTCTTCCCAGGTGGTGTCTTGCGTGGCCTGCTCTCGCGGCTCGGCGCCTGCCGCGGCCATCTCTTCGTCCAGCTTGCGTGTATCGAATTCGTCAGACATGGGGTCTCTCCTTGGGCCGGCGGAACAGTGCCGGTCGGTATTCAGCGCTCGGGTACCTATACGGGCGAACCAGCGACGAGTTGCGCGCCATACAGCCAGGCCATCACTTGTTTGCCCAGCCGGTGAGCCACCCCACCAGGGCATAGAGCGCCACAATGGCGGCCGCGCCCAGGATCAGAAAGGGCAACGCGCCGAGCAGCCGCCCCCAGCCCCAGATGAGCGCGATGAGCACGCCGCCGCCAATGGCCAGCATGCCGGCCGCCAGCCACACGAGCTGTCGCTCGTGACGGCGCTCCATCTCGCGCAGGTTGGTGGGCTTGTTGGTGGGCATGGCGTAGGCTCCCCTGGCCGCGGCCTAAGGATACCACCGTGTCATGGACGCCGCCAGCGCATCCTGAGCCTCGCGCGTGAGGCCCAGCACCTGGGCTTCGGCAGCCAGGCCATCGAGGGGCAGATAGCCGCCGGCATAGGCGTTGAGCCGCATGGCTGCCGTCGAGTTGGCCAGATCGCGATAGTCAGGATAGATGGCCTCGAACAACGCCTCGAGCTCGGGCACCTGGCGAAGCTGGTACTTTTGATGATAGTCCTCGGCGAGGGTAAAGACGCCCAGCGGCACGAGCTGCGTGTAGACCGGCCGGCCGGTGCGCTGGTGATAGTCGGCCAGGGCGCGCTCGGCAGCCAGGCGCTGGGCCTGATCGTGATAGTGGATCAGCGACGCATACTGCCGCGAGTAGGCATGCTCCGACGGGTTGTGGGCCGCCAGAAACTCGTCCAGCAGCGCCTCGTAGGTGATCGCCGTAGGGTCATAGTCGATCTGCACGGTCTCGCTGTGATCACCGATGGCATGGTAGGCCGGATGGGGCGTGCTGCCGCCGGCATATCCCACGCGAGTGCGGTATACTCCCGGGAGACGCCCGAACTGGGCGTCGGCGCCCCAGAATCAACCCAACGAGAAGGTCGCCGTTGCAAGGCCGGCGGGCATCTGGGCGTCGATCGGGGGGATGCTGGCCGGCGCCAGCGGATCGAGCGGCATCGTCGTGCGGCGGCCGCTGGGGCGCCCCCAGGCGGCCCAGGCGCCGATGCCCAGCAGGGCGAGCACGATGATGCCGACGAGGCCTGGGCGGATGCGCAGTGAGGTTGCCATGTGGATCTCTCCTAATAAGCATATGAATCAGATAAGACATATCCTATTATCGTCCGGTGTGAGGCGTCGTCAAACCGTGCCAGGAACCGCGACCGACGTGCAGGCGTCATAGGGTCAGCGAAGGGCCAGGAGAGCTGATGCAGAGGTTCTTGTGGTTTGTGGGCGGGTTCATCGTCACGCTGGGGCTGCTGGCCGCCGGTGGCCTGTGGGCCATCCACGATCTCAACCAGCAGAACGCCGCGGCCCGGGTGGTGCCCACGGCGACCTTGCCCGACTCGGCCTGGAGCGCAGCAGAGACCCCCACGCTGCAGCCGGTGGAGCGTGGCGACGCGCTGTTGGCCTGGACCAGCCAGGGCGTCGGGGCCGACGCTTGCGCCCGCCTCGAGGTCGACGCCGCGCGCCAGGCGCACTATGGCCCCTGCAGCGCAGGCCAGCGGCTGGCGCCGCTCACCCAGGCAGAGCTAGAGCCCCTGCTGCTCTACCTGGTGCGCTACCGGCCGTTCGACTATGCCGTGCTCGAGGACGCGGCCACCACTGCCGAGCAGGCGGTGCAGATGTCTTTTGCCGGGCAAGGCGGGCAGACGGCCAACCCCCAGGTGCGCGCCGAGATCGCCGCCTGGGCCGCCCAGGTGTATGGCCGTCTTGCCGCCAGCGAGGCGCGCGACGATCTGCAGGCGCGCTGTCGTGTTGACCTGGCGGCGCGGCTCGGCCTGGCCCCCGAGCAGGTGCAGCCGCTGGAGATGCACGAGGTGCGCTGGCCCGACGCCTGTCTGGGCATCCGTGAGGAGGGGGTCTATTGTGCGCACGTGCCCACCGCAGGTTACCAGATCACCCTGCAAGCGGGCGACCGCGTGTACGAGTACCGTGCCGATGTCTATGGCAAGGTGCGCGCCACTGTCGGTGTGACCGAGCCCTACCTGCTGGCGCCGCTGAGCGATTGACCGTGGGGGCTTGCGGCTAGGCCAGTTCGCCGGTGACGCCGATGGAGTCAGCGGCGGTGATGCGCACGAGCCGCAGCTTGTTAGCAAGATCATCGTCGGCAGCGGCTCGCACGCGCACATAGGTGTCGGTGAGCCCTTCCCACAAGGGCGCGGCGCCGGCGCCCACGCTCTCAAATAGCACCTCGACCTCTTGCCCCACCAGCTGCGCGTGAAAGCGCTGCGCCAGTCGGCGGCCGAGCGCCGCCATCTGCTGGCTGCGCGCCGTAGCCACGGCGGGGGGCACCTGCCCGTCCATCGTGGCCGCCAGGGTGCCGGGCCGTGGCGAGTAGCGGAAGACGTGCAGCCGGCTGGGCGCCAGCGCCTCGATGTAGCACAGGCTGGCCGCGAACTCGTCATCGGTCTCGCCGGGAAAGCCCACCATCACGTCGGCGGTAAGCGCCAGGCCAGGCGCCACGGTGCGCGCCTGCGCCGCCAGCGCGGCCAGTTCAGCGGGCGCCATGCGCCGTCCCATGCGCGCCAGGGTGGCCGCGCAGCCGCTCTGGATGGGCAGGTGGAGCTGACGGCATACGCGCGCGTCTCGCCAGGCGTCCAGCAGCTCGGGCGTCACATCCCACGGCTCGATGGACGAGAGGCGCAGGCGCGGCACGTCGCAGGTGTCGAGGATGGCGCGGGCCAGGCGCGCCAGGGTCCAGCCCTCGGCGGGCCTCACCACAGCCAGCGGCCCGCAATCGCGCCCGTAAGAGCCGATGTTGACGCCGCTGAGCACCAGCTCGTTGGCGCCCTCGGACCGTCGTTGCTGCGCCACGGCCAGCACCGCCTCGGGGCGTACGCTGCGGGCCGGCCCCCGCGCGATGGTGACGACGCAGTAGGTGCAGGCGTTCTCGCAGCCATCTTGCACCTTGATAAAGGCACGCGTCCGTTCGCAGGGCAGGTGCGGCAGAGCGGCGCGCTCGCGCTGGGGGTGAGCGCCCAGCGGCAGGGCGCAGATGCAGTCGAGGGCCTCGTCTTTGTGCAGGTTGGGCACCACCAGGGCCACGCCGGGGAGCCCTTGCGCCTCGGCGGCCGAGTTGTCGCCATAGCAGCCCACCACGGCAATGCGCAGCCCGGGATGGTCGCGGTGCAGCCGTCGGATGGCCTGGCGCGACTTGCGCGCAGCGATATGCGTCACCGTACAGGTGTTGATGATGGCCCAGTCGGCGTCGTCGGGCGCGCCCACCACCTCGTGGCCGCGTCGCGCCGCCTCGCGGCCCAACGACTCGACCTCGGCCTGGTTCAGGCGGCAGCCCAGAGTCTCAAAGTAGATGCGCATGGCCAGATGGTACCACGCGCCCGACGGCTAACGAAAAAGGGGGAACGCCACGCGTCCCCCCAGCTATGGCAGTGCCTGCCGAAGTTCAGCCGTCGAGCGCGCGCTCGGGGTACTCGGCCTCGGCCAGAGCGCGCTCGCGCATGGCCGGGTCGTCGCCATAGTAGCCGCGGCTCTCTGCGGGCAGCAGCGCGGCGATGTGCCGCATGATGTCGTGGCCCACGTCCTCGAGCTGCTGCCGCCGTTCGCGGCCGCTGCCCGACACCTGATAGGGGCCAAAGGGTTGGCCAATGCGCACCGTGACCCTGGCGCGCTTGCCCTTGAGCAGCGCCCTGAAGATGTTGGGCACGCCATCCACTCCGACCGGCAGCAGCCTGGCGCCCGAACGCACGGCGATGAAGGCGGTGCCCGGCCTGGGCGGCCTCAGGATGCGCGACCAGGCGCCGGCCTCGGGGTAGATGCCCAACACGCCGTCTTGCTGCAACACCGCTTCGGCGGCCCGCAGCGCCAGCCGCGAGGCCACCGAGCCACGCGCCACGGTGATCACGCCCCACAGGATGGGGAACAGATGCAGCCATTGCGGCCCCGACACCACGTGCTGGGCGCTGAGGAACTCCATCGGCCAGGGGGCGATGCCGATCATCAGGGCCGGATCGACCGCGAAAAAGTGGTTGGCCACCACGATCAGCGGGCCGTCCTTGGGCAGGTGCTCTTGCCCGACGATCTCGAGGTCGGCGAGGCACTCAAACGCCCACCGCGACAGTTTGCTCAACACGGCGCGTATGGTGCGCCGCCTGGGGTAGCGTAGCCGAAGCGTAACATCGGTTGTCATGGCGCACCTCTCCAGGCCCTATGAGCCTAGTGCTGCAGGGGCACGATCTTTTCAGTGTAGGACTGCGCCACCTGGATGGCGCGTCGCTCGTTGACCGTCAGCAGTATCACCGAGCCGACGAGCAGGAACGCGCCGATGGAGAGAATGGCCCAGCGCTGCCCCTGCTGCTCAGCCGCCACGACACTCGTGCCCAGCCGCACCATGCGGTTGGCGCTGAAAGTGGCGATCACCCCATACACGTAGGGGCCGATGAACGAAGACGTGCGCCCCGCCACAGCGAAAAAGCCAAAGAACTCGGCGCTACGCCCTTCGGGGGCGAACTCGCTCAGCATGGTGCGGCTCAGTGACTGGATGCCCGCCATGGCCAGGCCTGCAAAGGCGCCGATGACAAAGAACTCGACCATGGTCTGCGCCAGGAACATCCACAGGATGACGAGGATCATCATCACCAGCGAGGCCAACAAGGCCCGCTTGGAGGTGGTGCGCGAGGCCAACAGGCCAAAGGCCCAGGCGCCGATCGCGTTCGTGACGTTCACCATGATCACAAAGAGGATCAGCTCTTGCTGCCCCATGCCAAAGAGCACGGCGCCGATGATGGCTGCAAAGTCGAGGGCCATGATGACGCCATCGTTGTAGACCAAGAAGGCCAGCAGATACTTGCCGAACTCGGCAAAGGAGCGCACGCCGCGAAAGGTGCTGCCCAGACGTCGATAGGCCAGTGTGATATAGGTCTCGCCGGGCGGCAGCGAGCGGCTGGCGGCGCGCTCCTTGAGGTTAAAGATGAGCGGCAGCGTCGCAAGCGCAAAGTAGAGCGCCGTGATGGGCAGCGAGAGCCGCACCATCAGGGTGCCCGGAAAGAGCAGGATCAGCGGCAGGATGATCAGCAGGATGACGACACCGCCCACCGACCCGATGGCCCACCCCTTGCCTGAGACCTCGGCCACTTCGTCCAGGCCGGCGATCTCGGGGAGCAGGCTGTCATAGTAGACCTGGGCGCTGCGATAGCCGATCTCGGCCAGGATAAAGAGGACCATCGCCTGCCAGATATCGCCCTTTTGCACGAAAAAGAGCGACCCGGTGCAGATGACCGACATCGCGGTGAAAAAGAGCAGCAGCCGCTTTTTGGCGCCAGAATAGTCGGCGATGGTGCCCAGCACCGGCGAGATGACCGTGACAACCAGCATGGCGATGCCGATGGCCAGGCCCCACAGGTAGGTGCCCTGAGTGGTGCCCACCACCTGCTCTTTAAAGTAGGCTGCAAAGACCGCCAGCAGCACCACCGACGCGTAGGCTGAATTGCCAAAGTCGTACAGATACCAGGCGACCCGTTCGCGATGCGTGGCGCGTCGAGCGCGCCTCTCGATTCGTTGGGCACGTCTTGACGCCATGCGCTCCCCTCCGTGGATGGACAACCCGTGCTCGCGATCTCCGCTGCGGGAGGTTACCGCTTTCTGCGCCAGCCGGCAAGTGCGGCGGGGCGTTTACGCGGTCGGCGCTCCGATTGCTTGACATGGCGCGCACACTGCGGCTAGAATGGATTGCGCCGCGCGCAAGGAGGTACGAAATGGGCCTGCGTTGGCGGGTCGTGCTGATACTGGCGAGCCTGACTGCTCTACTGCACGGATGTCTGTGGCCTCAAAACCGAGCCCCCAACACCCTCTCGTACAACCTGCCTGCCACCCTGAGCATATCGCTCGGTGAGGCGCTCCCTGGCACCGACGTGGTCTACAGTGAATACACCGAACAGGGCGCACGTTTCCTCGTCAAAGGGCAGACCGCCCTCAAACGCACCGGCGATTCGGTAGAGTGGCGCGGCACGCAGGCTCCAGGCGCCGACGTGGAGCTCAAGCTGCGCCTGGTGCACGCCAACGCCAGCGCTGCCCGGCTGGCCGGCACCGCCGAACTGCTGCTCCAAGATGTGGCTCCGGCGGTCGGCGCTCCCAACACAGCGGCCTCGGTGCACTATACCGGCCCGGTGACCTACACCGTCAACCGGAGCGAGACCTTGCCGGGCACCAACCTGACCTACGAGGGCATGACAGACGATGGCGCCCAGCTCGGCGGCCTGCTCGAGTACCCCTATCGCCGCAGCGGAGACTCGATCTTCTGGGAGGGACGCCTCAACGAGCATGCCAGCTTGCGGCTCGATGTCAGGGTGGTGCTCTTTACCGAACACAGCCTGCATGTGGCGGGGCTGGCCACCGTCTGGCTCTATTAGGCGCGCCTCTGCGTCGCCCCAGCGGGCCCGCGCGCATACAGAGCGCACTTTGCCAGATGTAGGCATGGCGGTATAATATACGGACCCGGGAGATCAGCGAGGAGAGATAGCGTGGACGAGCAGGACAAGAGGGCTCTGCCGACGACGGATGAGGAGGCGCAGGGGCACGAGTCGAATCCGATGCACCAGTACCTGGAACAAGAGTTTGGCCAGGTCGTACCTCGTCGCAACGAGATCATGGAGGGCATCATTCTCGATGTGACGCCCAACGAGGTGGTGGTGGATATTGGCTGCAAGGCTGAGGGCATCGTGTCGGCGCGCGACCTGGAGCGCGTGCCCCCCGAGGTCAAAGCCAAGTTGCGACCAGGCGCCAAGGTGCATGTTTTTGTATTGCGCCCTGAAGATGCTAATGGGCACAGCGTCCTATCGCTGTCGAGAGCGCTGTCCGAGTCTGACTGGAAGCTGGCAGAAGACCTGCTCGCTTCGGGCGAGGTGTACGAGGGCACTGTGGCCGACGCCAACCGTGGCGGCTTGATCGTCAACGTTGGCCGTGTGCGCGGCTTTGTGCCGGCCTCGCAGGTGGCCAGCCTGCGCCTGCCGCGTGGCATGAACGACGACGAGCGCGAACAGGCCCTCAAGGAGCTGACGGGCAACCCGATCGCCGTCAAGGTCATGGAGCTCGATCGTCGCCGTAACCGGCTGATCCTGTCAGAGCGCGCGGCGGCACGTGAGTGGCGCCTGGAGCAAAAGGAGCGCCTGCTCGACGAGCTCAAGGAAGGCGACGTGCGCAAGGGCGTGGTCAGCAGCCTGTGCGATTTCGGCGCTTTTGTCGACCTGGGCGGGGCCGACGGCCTCATCCACCTGTCCGAGCTCTCCTACAGCCGTGTGGGCCATCCCAAGCAGGTGCTGCAGGTGGGCCAGCAGGTTGAGGTGTATGTGCTGGGCGTGGACCATGAGCGTCGTCGCATCGCCCTGAGCCTCAAGCGGCTCAAGGCCGAGCCCTGGACCATGGTCGAGCAGAACTATAGCATCGGCCAGCGGGTGACGGGCACCATCACGAATGTGACCGACTTTGGCGCCTTTGCTCGCCTCGACGAGGACATCGAGGGCTTGATTCACATCTCTGAGCTGTCCGATCAGCGTATTGGGCACCCCAGCGAGGTGGTCAAGGTGGGCGATCAGGTCGAGCTGCGGGTGATCCGCATCGACTCGGCGCGCCAACGTCTGGGCCTATCGCTAAGGCGCGTCAACGATGATACCTATTTCGAGGATTACGACTGGGAAGATGCCAGCCAGCTTTCCTCCATCGGTAATGACGACGAGGACTAACCGCTGACAGGAGGAGGGCTGGCCTGAGGTGGCCGGCTCTTGTCTCTGCGCCATATGACGAGGGCCGGTGTGTGGTACACACCGGCCCTCGCAGCTTCCGCAACCGAAAACGGCTGAATGTCGTCATAGGTGTTATAATTAAGGTGCAGATTGGCTGGGCGACGATGACGTGATGACGGTCGACCCGCAAGGCGAACGCCTTACCAGGCATCGTGGAACGCTTTTCGCGACCACAGCCAACGAAAGCAGGGTGGGAGATGGCTTTTGCATTTGACGAAAAGTTCACCAAGGACGCGCTGCAGTCCCTGAAGATGGCTCAGGAAGAAGCGCTGCGTCTTAACCATGGTTATATCGGCACCGAGCACCTCTTGTTGGGCCTGATGCGCAATGAAGCCAGCGCCGCGGCGAGCACCCTCGCCGACCTGGGCCTGACGTTGGGCCAGGTGCGCATCGCAGTGGCGCGAGTGGTCGGTCGCGGCGAGCAACACACCACGCGGTTGCAGCTCACCGATCAGACCAAGGATGTGATGAAAACGGCCATCGAAGAGGCCCGCAACGCGGGCGACGAGATGGTCGACACGCAGCACCTGCTGATGGCGCTGCTGCGGCTGGACAAGTCAATGGCCTCGGCTGTGCTCGAGAGCCTCAACATCAGCACCGAAGTGGTGCGCCGCCGTCTGGGCGCCCGCATGAGCCAGGATAGCCCGGCCGACCGCACGCCGGCCCTGCCCGAGCGCCGATCGCGCGGCAAAAAGAGCGAAGAGTCGGTGCTCGAGCAGTTGAGCGTGGACCTGACGGCCAAGGCGCAGAATGGCGAGCTGGACCCCGTGATCGGCCGCGAGACCGAGATCGAGCGGGTGATCCAGATCCTGGCGCGTCGCACCAAGAACAACCCGGCGCTGATCGGCGAGCCCGGCGTAGGCAAGACCGCCATCGTCGAAGGCCTGGCGCAGCGCATCGTCGACGGCCACGTGCCGTCTGACCTGCGCCGTAAGCGCCTGGTGCGGCTCGACGTAGGCTCGCTGGTGGCGGGCACCATGTACCGCGGCCAGTTTGAAGAGCGACTCAAGAAGGTCATCGACGAGATCGAGTCGACCGAGACGGTGCTGTTCATCGACGAGCTGCATATGCTGGTGGGCGCCGGCTCGGCCGGCAGCTCGATGGACGCCGCCAACATCCTCAAGCCCGCCCTTTCGCGCGGCGAGCTGCAGTGCATCGGCGCCACCACGCTAGACGAGTATCGCAAGCACATCGAGAGCGATGCCGCCCTGGAGCGCCGCTTTCAGCCGGTGTTCGTCGACGAGCCCACGGTCGAAGAGACGCTCGAGATCCTAAAGGGCATCCGCGACCGCTATGAAGAGCACCACAAGCTCACCATCACCGACGAGGCGCTGGAAGCCGCGGCGCGCCTGGCGGCGCGCTTTGTGCCCGACCGCTTCTTGCCCGACAAGGCCATCGACCTGGTCGATGAGGCGGCGTCGCGCGTGCGCGTCTTTCGTGTCACGCGGCAGGCCAACGGCACTGTGCGCCGCCGCAGCCTGACCGAGTCTGGCAATCCGTTTGCCGATGACGTCGAGTTCGATCTGGACGCCGACGAGACGCAGCCGACGCTCTTTGGCGAGCCGCTCCGCCTCAAGACCGAGCAGGCCGAGGACCTGGGCTTGCGCGTGACGCCGGACGACATCGCCGAGATCGTGGCGATGTGGACGGGCGTGCCGGTGTCGAGCATCGCTGAGGAAGAGTCGCTGCGGCTGCTCAAGATGGAGTCGGCGCTGCACAAGCGCGTGGTGGGGCAAGAGCAGGCCATCGAGTCGCTGGCGCGCTCGGTGCGCCGTGCGCGGGCCGGCCTCAAAGACCCGCGACGCCCCATCGGCTCGTTCATCTTTCTGGGGCCGACGGGCGTGGGCAAGACCGAGCTCTGCAAGGCGCTGGCCGAGTTCATGTTCGGCACCGACGAGGCGCTGGTGCAGCTCGACATGTCCGAGTTCATGGAGCGGCATTCGGTGTCGCGCCTGGTGGGCGCTCCCCCAGGCTATATCGGCTATGACGAAGCGGGACAGCTCACCGAGGCGATTCGGCGCCGGCCCTATTCGGTGGTGTGCTTTGACGAGATCGAAAAGGCTCACCCCGAGGCGTTCAACATGCTCCTGCAGATCATGGAGGACGGCCACCTGACCGACGCCAAGGGGCGCAAGGTGGACTTTCGCAACACCATCATCATCATGACGTCGAACGTGGGCAGTGAGGCGATCCGGCGCGAGGCGACGCTGGGGTTTGCAGCCGCGGCGCACGCCGAGGGTTCGGAGGCCAACTATCGCGAGATGAAGGCTCGGCTCATGCGAGAGCTCAAGCGTCTTTTCCGCCCCGAGTTTCTCAACCGGGTGGACGAGACGGTGGTGTTCCACGAGCTCACACGCGACGACATCCATGCGATCGTGAACATCCAGGTGACGCAGCTCAACGAGCGTCTGGCCGAGCATGGGGTGTCGATCGAGCTCACCGAGGCCGCTCATGAGGTGCTGGTGCAAGAGGGCTATGATCCGCAGTTTGGGGCGCGGCCGTTGCGCCGGGCCATTCAGCGGTTGATCGAGGACCCGCTGGCCGAGAGGCTGCTGGCAAAAGAGGCCCCTGGCAGAGTGGTGATTGTGGACGCGGCCGATGGTGAGATCGTCTTTCGGGCGCCCGAAGGCGTGGACGAGCCTCAAGCGCTGGTGTCGGCCGACCCAAGCTGATCATGGCCAAGAGTCGGCGTCGTTTCGTCTGTGAGAGTTGTGGGGCCGTCCAGTCACGCTGGATGGGCAAATGCCCCGAGTGCGGCGAGTGGAACACGCTGGTCGAAACCATCGTGGAAGACTCGCCGCCTGCCGTCTCGGGCCGCGCGCCCGAGACGGTGCTCACAGCGCGCCCTCAGCCAGTCACCGAGATAGCGCTCACCGGCGACCAGCGCTATCCGGTGCCCATGGAGGAGCTCAACCGCGTGCTGGGCGGCGGCATCGTCCCCGGCGGCGTGGTACTGGTGGGCGGCGACCCCGGCATCGGCAAGTCGACGCTCTTGCTGCAACTGGCCGATCAGGTGGCGCGCGTCTATGGCCCGGTGCTCTATGCATCGGGCGAAGAGTCACTGCACCAGCTCAAGATGCGCGCCGAACGCCTGGGCATTCGCACCCCCAACCTGTTGATGCTGGCCGAGACGCGGCTCGAGCAGATCATGGGCCACGTAGAGCAGACCAGGCCCCGCATGACCATCGTCGACTCGATCCAGGCCGTGTACGCCGATGGGGTCAAGTCGACCACGGGCAGCGTGACCCAGGTGCGCGAGAGCGCGGCCGCCCTGCTACGACAGGCCAAGGAGCTGAACGTGCCCACCTTCCTGGTGGGCCATGTCACCAAGACGGGCGCCATCGCCGGCCCCAGGGTGCTCGAGCACATCGTCGACGCCGTGCTCTACCTCGAGGGCGAGCGCTTTCACAGCTTTCGCCTGCTGCGCAGCGTCAAGAACCGCTATGGCTCGACCAACGAGGTGGGCGTGTTCGAGATGCGCGAGACCGGCCTGGTGGAGGTCACCAATCCCTCGCAGGTCTTTCTAGAAGAGCGCATCGGCCAGGCGACCGGCTCGGCCGTGGCAGTGACCATGGAGGGCACGCGGCCCATCCTGGTCGAGGTGCAGGCGCTGGTGTCGCAGGGCAACCCCGAGCGCCCCTACCGCACCTGCAACGGCATCGACTATAACCGCATGGTGTTGCTGATCGCCGTGCTCACCAAGCGTGTGGGCCTGCGCCTGGGCAACCAGGATGTGTTCGTCAACGTGGTCGGCGGGCTGCGCATCAACGAGCCGGCCGTCGACCTGGCGGTGGCGGTGGCCATCGCCTCCTCGTTCTACAACCGGCCGGTGATGGCCGACCTGGCCATGTTCGGCGAGGTGGGCCTGGCCGGAGAGCTGCGCAGCGTGGGCCAGCCCGAGCGGCGCCTGCGCGAGGCGGCCAAGCTGGGCTTTGGGCGCGTGCTGGTGCCCCGCGCGGCACAGAGCGCGCTGTTGCGAGGCGATGGCACCGAGCCGCTGGGCGTGCGCTCGCTGGCCGAGGCCGTGAGCGTGGCGCTGACAGCCGATCAGGATGGGCAATAGAGGCACCATGACGCATCATCACGACCATCATCATCACCATGGCGATGTGACTAACCTCAAGGTGGCCTTTTGGCTGAACCTGGGCTTTGCGCTGTTTGAGATCGTCGGCGGTATCTGGACCTCGAGCCTGGCCGTCGTGTCTGATGCCGTGCATGATCTGGGCGACAGTGTGAGCCTGGGCCTGGCGTGGTTTCTGGCGCGCGTGTCAGAGCGCAGCGAAGATGCCCGCTACTCGTACGGGTACCGGCGCTTTTCGCTGCTGGGGGCGCTGATCAACACGCTGGTGCTCATCGTGGGCGGCGGCCTGGTGCTGAGGCGCGCGATTCCTGCGCTGTGGGCGCCAGAGCGGCCCGATGCGCCGGGCATGGCGCTCTTGGCCGTGGTGGGCATCGCCATCAACGGCCTGGCCGTGCTACGCCTGCGGAAGCAGCGTTCACTCAACGCCCGCACGGCCGCCCTGCACCTGCTCGAAGACGTCTTGGGCTGGGTCGCGGTGCTGGTGGTTTCAGGCGCGCTGCTGATCTGGGATGTGCCGGTGCTCGACCCGCTGCTCTCGGTGGTCATCTCGGTGTATGTGCTCTACCGCGCCGTGGTTGGCCTGGTGAGCACAATGCGCCTGTTTCTGCAGGGCGTGCCGCCCAGCGTCGACCTGCGCAGCGTCGAGCAGGCCCTGAGCGCACTGGAGGGCGTCTGCGAGGTGCATCACGCCCACGCCTGGTCGCTCGATGGCGACCACAACGTCTTTTCGAGCCATCTGGTCGTCTCTAGCGACACCCCACTGCAACAGGCGCTTGAGATCAAGCACCGCGCCAAGCACGTGGTGGCCGCCCATGGCTTTGATCACGTCACCATCGAGGTCGAATACAGCGATCAGGATTGCTCCATGGGGGCCTGCTGCGACGAATGCCTCGAGGATGCGACCGACCCTGCCGACGAGCACGCCTGCGCGCCGTCACACAGCCACGTGCACGAGGAGGTCACTGCATGACCGTACTATACACCGAGCTGCGCCCGCAGCAGTTTCGCGAGCGCCTGGCCACAGCGCCCATCGCCTACCTGCCGCTGGGCACGCTGGAATGGCACGGCGAACACCTGCCGCTCGGGTCCGACGGGCTGCAGTCGCAGGGGTTTTTCGTAGAGCTGGCGCAGGAGGTTGGCGGCATCGTGCTGCCGATGCTCTTTGTGGGGCCCGACCGCCAGCGCGATACGCCCGATGGCCCGCTGTTTGGCATGGACCTCTGCCTGACCGACGATCCACGCCATCGATATCCCACCCAACAACTCGCCGGCAGCGCCTACTGGGTGCCCGATGGGCTGTTTCATGACCTGTTGCGTGCCGTGCTGACACAGCTCGCACGGGCGGGCTTTCGCATCGTCGTGGGGCACGGGCACGGCCCCTCGACCAAGGCGTTCGCCGCCGGCCACGACGAGTGGCGTGGCGACCTGGGGCTCGAGACCCTTACCTGTTGGGGCAGCGACGTCGATCGCGAGGGCCTGGGGATTCAGGTCGATCACGCCGCCATGAACGAGACCTCACTGGTGATGGCGCTGCGCCCCGAGCTGGTCGACCTCTCGACGTTGCCAGCCGACGCCAAAGAGTGGCCTGTGGGCGTAGGCGGCCAGGACCCGCGAGTGCACGCCTCGCGCGAGTTGGGGCTGCGCATCATCGCGATGCAGAAGGAGCGTCTGGTCGGCATGCTGCGCACGCTGCTGGCCAGCCTGGCGCTCTGAGCAAGCCGTCCACAGTCTACGACGAGCGGCGCAGGGGTAGATCCTGCGCCGCTCGTGGCCTCTCGGGAGCTCTAGGGCGTGGGCAGATACTCGCGCCAACTGCGGTTGGGCAGCCAGCCCAGCATCTCCTCGACGTGCGCACTGGAAAAGAGGGCGTCATAGCCGGTGAGCCCGTGGGTCACGGGCAATAGTTCGGGCCGAAAGCGCTCGATCAGCTCCATGGTGGGCTCGAGCGCTTCGGTGTCGAGGTTATTGCCCACAAACACATCGTGCAGTGGCAGATCGTTGGCCGCCTGCTGAATGCGCAGTTGCAGCTCTGCCAGGTCCTCTGAGGCCACCCAGCCCCACAGCCCGCCGCTCCACTCGGTGGCGGGCTTGACGGTGGCGGCCATATCGCGGCGTTTGGCCTCATCGCAGATGTGCGCCGGCCGCGTGATGTAGGTGCGAATGCCAAAAGCACGTGTGAAGGTATGCAGCAGGTCCTCGCCGGCGAACTTGCTCCAGGAGTAGGAGTTCACACAGGCCGAGGGGTGCTTTTCGTCGAGCGGCAGATAGTGCACCGGGTAAAAGTCGCCCGTGACGCCATAGCCGCAATGCCCAAAGGCGCAGTTGGAGCCGGTCATCACCACGGCCTTGACGCCCGCCTCGACGGCCGCCTTCATGAGATAGTAGGTGCCCATGATGTTGGTCTTCATGGTGGCATCAAAAGGCGGCACGGGCAGGCCGCGCTCGGCGCGGCGCTTGCGGCCGGCCTCGTCGTCGCTGGCCCACGGCACGGCGCCGAGGTGCTGGATGACCTCGACGCCCTGCACGGCCTTGACACAATCCTCGTAGTTGTTGAGGTCGCCCATGACGGCGGGCAGATCGGCGCGGTCCTCAGGGATGGGTGACCGCGAAAAGAGCACCACCTCATAGTCGTCGCGGAGCGCGGCCACCATGTATTTCGCAAAGCGCCCGCTGGCGCCTGTGACCAGAACCTTACCCACAGTGTCCTCCCTGTCATGCAGCCAGGGCGCAAACCCATCGCCCGCGCCCGGTGCTCGCTGATGGTCCTATTTCGGCAGGTAGTCACGCCAGGTGATGGCCGGCACCCAACCCACCATCTCATAGGCGTGTTGGGGTGAGAAGAGCGCGTCGTGGCCGCTGAGGCCATGGGTCACCGGCAGCAGATCGGGACGGAAGCGCTCGATCAACTCCATCGTAGGCTCGAGCGCCTCGGTGTCGAGGTTGTTGCCCACAAAGATGTCGTGCACGGGCAGGTCGTCGGCCGCCTCTTGGATGAGCACCTGCAGATCGGCCAGGTCTTCAGAGGCCACCCAGCCCCACAGCCCACCGCTCCACTGTGTGGCGGGCCTGGCATTCTCGGCCATACGCTGCCGTATCTCGGCATCGCTGATGTGCGCCGGGCGCGTCACATAGGTGCGAATGCCATAGGCCCGGCTGAACTGGGCCAGCATCTGCTCGCCCGCCCATTTGCTCCAGCCATACGACACTTCGCAGTCAGAGGGATGCTTTTCGTCGAGCGGCAGATAGTGGATGGGATAGGGCCGATCTGAGCGGCGCCAGCAGTGCCCAAAGGCACAGTTGGAGCCGGTCATCACCACCGTCTTGACGCCTGCGTCGACCGCGGCCTTCATCAGGTAGTAGGTGCCCATGATGTTGGTCTTCATGGTCTGATCCCAGGGCGGCACGGGGCGACCAGCGGCGGCGATGCGCTCGCGGGTGGCTTCGTGATCGCTGGGCCAGGGCACCGCGCCGAGGTGATGGATGACCTCGACGCCCTGCACGGCCTTGACGCAATCCTCAAAGCTATTGAGGTCGCCCTCGACCCACGGCAGGTCGGCGCGATCCTCGGGGGGCTGAGTGCGCGAAAAGAGCACCACTTCGTATTTGTCACGCAGCACTTGCGCCATGTACCTGGCAAAGCGCCCGCTGCCACCGGTGATCAGAACCTTGCCCATGCCGTACCTCCAGAGTATTGGGTTGCGAATGCCCGCCATCACAGACAGAGCTGTTCGCCATGCAAGCAGATTCATCATACATCAAAGGCCGCCAACGCAACAGGGGCACGGCCGCAGCCATGCCCCTGTGATCGCAAGAGGTGCGAACGATCAGCCCTTGACGCCGCTGATGACGATGCCCTGGATAAAGTAGCGCTGCGCGAAGAAGAACATCAGCAGGGGCGGCAGCATGGCCACCACCGACATGGCCATGGTGGTAGGCATGTTCTGCGACTGCTGCGTCTGGAAGAGGCGCAGGCCGATGGCGATGGTGAACTTGGGCGTCTCGTTGAGATAGATCAGCGGCCCCAGAAAGTTGTTCCAGTTCCACTGGAACGCCTGGATGGCAATGACGCCCAGGGCGGCCTTGGACATCGGCACGATGATCTGCCAGTAGATGCGGAACCAGCCGGCGCCATCGATGCGCGCGGCATCGTCCATCTCGAGCGAGATCGTCATCATGAACTGCCGCAGCAGGAACACGTTGTAGGCGTTGGACAGCCACTCGGGCACGATCAACGGCCAGAAGGTGTTCACCAGGCCGAACTGAGTCCAGAAAAGGTAGATCGGGATCAGCGTCACCTGGGCCGGCAGCATCATGGTCGACAGCAAGATCAGGAACAGCACGTCACGACCCCAGAAGCGAATACGCGCAAAGGCGAACGCCACCATCGAGCTTGAAAGCACGAGTCCGATGATGTTGGCCACCGTGATCTTGAGCGTGTTGAGGTAAAAGGTGGTGAACGGCACCGTCATCAGGTCCCATGATTCCACGTACCGCTCCCAGTGCCACTCGCCTGGGGGCGGCAGCCAGACCACTGGCACCACGTAGGTGAGGGCATTGGGCTTGACCGATGACGAGAGCATCCAAAGGAATGGGAGAGAGAAGACGATCGCTCCGATGGTCAGGATGGCATAGAGAGCCACCCGCCCGATGATGTGAAGCGTCTTGCGGCGCAATACATCGGGTTGGGAGCCCGCGGTCTGTCGAGTCGCAAGTTGGACGTTCACCGTTTCAACTCCCCCTCATAGTAGACCCAGGCGGCCGACGAGCGAACCACGCCCATGGTAAAGATGAGGATGATCGCGAACAGAATCCAGGCCAATGCTGAGGCGTAGCCAAACCTCAGGTTGATGAATCCCAGACGGTACAGGTAGAGCACCATCGTCAGAGTGGCGTTGTTGGGGCCACCATTCGTCATGATATAGACCTGCGTGAACACCTGGAACGAGCCGATGATGTTCATCAGCAGGTTAAAGTAGATGGTCGGCGTGAGCATAGGGATGGTGATCTGCCAGAACCGCTGCCACGAGCTGGCGCCGTCGATCTCGGCGGCCTCGTAGAGCGCCGTGGGGATGCCCTGCAGGCCGGCCAGATAGAGCAGCATGCCGCCGCCCGCGCCCCACAGGCCCATGATGATAAAGCCTGGGACGGCCCACTGCTCCGAGTACATCCACTTGGGCGGGTTCTGGATGCCCAGCCGCATCAGGCCGGCGTTGAGCAGCCCAAACCGCGGGTTCAGCACCCAGCCCCACAGGATCGCCACGGCCACGCCCGACACGACGGAGGGCAGGTAGTACACCAGTCGCCAGAAGCCGAGTCCCTTGACCTTCTGGTTGAGCAACAACGCGATGGACAGTGCCACCACGATCCCCAACGGCACCACCAGGAAGGTATAGTAGGCCGTGACTTGCAGCGACTTGGTGAACAGCGGGTCGCGGAACAACTGGCCATAGTTCTTGAGGCCCATCCAGGTGAACCCGGTCAGAAGGTCGGTCTTGGTGAGGCTGATCACAAAGGAAAAGATCATGGCAAAAGCGATGAGGAATACAAAGTGGATCAGCCAGGGACTGAGGAAAAAGAGGGCGGCAAGGTTGTCGCGCGCACGTGGAGATAGAGTGCGCCGCTCCTTGCGCTCCACAGCTCGTTCGGCCATATTGGCAATCCTCCGTTGGATCGTGGCTCTGGCACTCACCCCGGCAGGCGAGTCAATGGTAACAGCGGTGTGGGGCTGTGGCCCCACACCGCTTGAGGTGCAGATCGCTAGACCTGCGTGGCGTCGACTTGCTTGGCAATGTCGATAAAGTACTCGGGGCCCTCGTCGCCCACCGTGAACACCTTCTCGAGGGCAGGGCTGATGATCTGAGTCGCCTCGGTCTGCTTGTCAAACCAGGGCGTGTCCTCAGGATAGCCCCACTCGAGCGCCTCGGTGATGGTCTCCAGGCGGACATTGTTCAGGTTCGGACGAATCTCGCGAACCTTCTTGATAAAGTCAGCCTGCAGCGACTTGAGCACCGGGATGATGCCCTCCTGGCTGACGACGGCCTTGAGCTGGAACACCGGGCCCGAGATGAACTTGAGCACTTCCCAAGACGCATCGGCGTTCTTGGTCTGCTTGGTGATCGACCAGGCGTCGGTGGTGCCCAGCACTGAGCGGATGCCCGTCGGGCCCTTGGGCACGTGACGGATATCCCAGTTAGGCACGCTACCCTCATAGTCCACGTCGACGTTGATGGGATAGGTGCCGTCCTCAGCCGTGCAGATAAAGCCAGAGACGAACGAGGCGTTCGGCCACTGGTTCTCTACCTGGCTCGGCTGCGCATGGCAGTTGTCAGTCCACTCGAGATCGTACATCCACTTGAGCGCTTCCTGGGCCTCGGGCGCGCCCAGCATGCACTTTTTGCCGTACTTTTCGTCGACGACCTTGCCGCCGAACATGTGGATGTGGTTCCAGAACCGGTCCCACGACCAACCAGGCAGCCAGCCGCCCCACTGTCCGTCGTTGCCCTTGGAGCGGGCGCCCTCGGTCAGAGCGCAGACCATCTCGCGATAGTCGTCATGGTCCCACTCGCCGTCCTCGGGCGGCAAGGGCACGCCATACTCCTCAAAGCAGTCCTTGTTGAGGCGGATGGTCATGATGTTAATGTACTTGGGCATGCCGACGCGCTTGCCGCGCATCATCAGGCCTTCCCACTGAAAGTCGTTATAGTCGGCGATCTCTGCGTCCGTCATCGTCGCTTCGACGTACGGCTGGCAATCCAGCAGCAGGTCACGCTCGACCCAGTTGAAGAAGATGTTGCCCCACGCCTGGAACAGGTCCACAGCCGTGCCGGCGATCATCTGGGCCAGCAGCTTCTCGACCCAGCCATCGGGGGCCGGCTCGACCTGCACCTTGATGCCCGGATGGTTCGGCTCAAAGTCTTCCTTGAGGACCTTCTCATACGTGGGGATGTTGCGAGCGCCAGCGCGGCACATAAACCGCACGGTGTACTCTTCTTTGGTGGCCGCGGCGGGCTGCTCGGCGGGCTTTTCGGCCGGCTTTTCAGCGGGCTGTTCGGCGGGCTTTTCAGCGGCGGGAGCCGGCGTGGCCTTGGGCGCGCAAGCCGCAAGCGCGGCGGCGAGGCCAGTGGCGGCGCTAGCGATCAGGAAACTGCGACGGGACAACCTCTCCAGGCTCATTTCCTTCCTCCAGGGATACTAGTCGGGCAATTAGTGACGGTGTTGAACGTGTGATTGAGCTCGATTGCGCCTCCCTCGACAGGCTAGCCTGTCACGAGATTTTCGAGACCGGGCAGAGAACGGGGCTTCTCTGTGGTCTGCCAGAAGCTGCGTGCGAAGATGGCCGTCAAGTGCCATGAGATCGTTGGGATTCGGGTAGAATGGCGCCAACGCCATGCGCGACGAAGGCCAGCGTCGCAAGCAAAACCAGTATATCAACTGCCCAATCGGATGTCAATCGTTTTCCAGAGTTGCTACGCAGCGGGCGCATCGTCGCCAGCGTCCATCTTTGCGCCGGATTGCGAGCAAATGCGGCATAAAAAGACACGACCCCTGCTTTGGCAGGGGCCGGTCACAACCGCCATGGTCAGGCTACGTCGTGGCATCATCAGCACAGGGGGCATCTGACTGGTCGGCCTCAGCCCCTGTCTCGGGCTCAAGCGCGGGCCCGTCAGTCAGTGGCTCGCCTGCCGGAACGCCGCCGGCCGGCGCGGCGCCCTCGACCTCGTGGGCCAGCTCGCGCTCGAGGGCGTGTACGTCAGCGCTGCTCAGCGGCCGGGTGCCCCCTTCGTCGGCGACGTACTCGCTCACCGTCTCGGCCGCGCCGGCCGGTGTTGCGGGTGTGGGCTCGTCGCTCAGGTCGGGCGCCTGGGCTGCCTGGCCACGCATGGCAGAGGGCAGCGGCGCCACGGTCACCGGCTCGTCAGACAGCTCGGCTGCCGGGGCTTTGGCCTTGGCGGCGGCCGCCCTCAGCAGCATGCTCAAGCCCACCAGCACCAGAATGCCGGGCCACAGCAGACCCGTGCCGAACAGGATGGCCAGGCCGAGCAGCCAGAAGGGCGCCTGCCAGGCCTCCCAGCCGCGGTCACTGGCCAGCGCCGCCGGCACCCGTGAGATGGCGATCACCGCCAGCACCCACGGCAAAAAGTCGATCCGGTTGCGCAGCAAAAAGACGACACCCAGGCCGATCAAAAAGATGCCCGCCCCTATCGAATCGGCGGAACGGTTGGTTTTCATGCGACATGCTCCTCATCACGTATCCTTAGCATGGGCAATACGCGGCGGGTGGCTCCGGGTTGCGCTGGTCTGCAGATTCGACACCCACTGTGCCAGCGTGCTACAATCGCACTCTGGAATGCCTCTGGTTGGAGCACGCATGGAACTCATCATCCGCGAGCTGGATCTGGAGCGCGATGCCGATGGCATCGCCCGCATGCTCAATGAGAGCGACCTCGCCTGGCCGGGCACCTTTATCGAGGGGCAGCCGATGACGGGCGAGATGGTCCGCGAATGGCACACCGACGTGGCCTTTATCGCCGTGTACCTGGCGGTGGTCGACGGCGAGATCGCCGGGTATGCCAGTTTCATGGAAGGGTCTGAGGGGCAGCAAGGCGAGGGCTACCTCGACCTGCTCGACGTCAATCCCAGGTTCCACGGGCTCTCGATCGGGCGCAAGCTGGTGCAAACCTGCGTCAACCGCGCCATCCAAGAGGGCTTTAAGCGGCACACGCTGGGCACCTGGTCGAACAACCTCAAGGCCGTACCAGCCTACAAAAAGACGGGACACTTTTGGCGGCCTGAGACGTCGGTCTGGATGCAGAACTATGTGCCGGGCGTGGTGCAGATGCCGATCTGCAAGCCCTTCTTTGAGCGCCACGACTGGTATGACGCCTATGTGCCCAACGTGACTCAACACGCAGACGACTATCGTTGGGAGGGCCTCAAGGTCTACCCGATGCGCTGGCAGGCCAACGGCGAGTCGCTAGCCGTGTGGATCGACCGCGAGGCTCAGGCGCCGGTGGCCGTTGAGACCGACGAGCTCTTTGTGGCGGCCATTCCGCGCGCCATCGAGGCGCTGCAGGGCGACGAGGTGGCCATCAACTGGCGCATCACCAACAAGACCGATACGGTGCAGCGCTTTCTGGTGGACGCTCGCGGCGCCGACGGCCTCGAGATCGACCACCGTGAGATGTTCGTGGTGCAGGCCGGCGCCACCGTGGAGCATGTGGCCACGGTCAAGGTCACCGGCGAGGCGCCCTATGCCAAGGATAACGGCGATGCGCCCGCCGTGCGCTCGGTCATCACCTTTGGCCATGACGATGTCGAGCTCTACTCGGGCATTCGCGCCCGCAAGCCGGTCGAGTTCTCGACCGATGTGCCCGAGCTGTCGTTGGCGCTCCAGCGACCCACAACCGTGACGCTGCAGTTGCAGAACCGCCGGCCAGAGGCAGTGACAGGCGCCCTGCGCCTGTCTGGGGCAGAGGGCCTGTCGCTCTCGTGGCAAGAGCGCGAGGTAGAGGTCCCCGCTCAAGGGTACGTGAGCCTGCCGGTGGAGGTGACCGCGGCGGGCGAGCGCGTCTACGCGCTCGAGGCGCGGCTGTTGCTGACAGGCAACGAAACTCCTTTGACCGAAACCCTACGGCTCTTTAGCGTGGGCCCGGGCGGCCTGGTCTCGCAAGCCGACGAAAAGTCGGCGCGCATCGAGACCGACGGACTGCGCATCAGTGTGGCCGCCAAGCGCGGCGAGATCACCCTCACCGACAAGGCCACGCGCAGCAAGCTGGTCAGCTTTGGCCCTGCCATGGGGCCGCCGTTTTACTATTCTGAGGCACAACGCCGCGAGTTCACCGTGGCGCTGGAACAGGCCAATGGGCGCGTTTTGGTGAGCCTGACGGCCGAAAGCAAAGCGCAACCCGGCCTGATGCTACAGCAGCGCGTCGGCATCGCGCCCACGGGGCTGGTTGAGGCCACCGCCTGGCTCGAGAATCGCGGCAGCGTCAAGCGCGAGGCGACCATCCGCCAGTGGTTCGACCGCGGCGATAGCGACACGCTGCGGGCGATGGTGCCGTTACCCGAGGGCATCATCAGCTCCAACGCCAACTGGTGGCCGCGCCTGGATGGCGACCTGCCGCGCGACCCTGCCGCCTTTGCCGAGCCCTGGCAGGCCTGGCAAGGTCGTGGCGTGTCTGCCGGCGTGGCCTGGGGCAGTGGCGTGCGCGACGTGCGCCCTGGCCATGGGCTGACCGCCCGGGGTGCGCTGGAGCACCTCGAGGCTGGCGCCCGCTCAACGCCGCTGACGGTGGCCGTCTATGGCCATCACGGCGACTGGCCAGAGGTGCGCACCCGCCTGTGCGCCTGGGCGGGCACAGAGCCAAAGCCCTTGCGCGTACGTGAGGCGGCCGTGGCGACGGTCGAGCCTGGCCTGATCCTGACCGATCGGGATGAGGCCGAGGCCACGGTGCGCGCCTGCAGTGTGCTGAACCGCGCCTTTGATGGCCGCGTCACGCTGGCCTGTGAGCCGGCCTTGCGCGCCGATTGGACCGAGCTCGACACCCCCGCCCTCATTCAGGGGCAGGCGGTGGAGCGCGCTGTGCGACTGACCTTGCCCGCCAACCAGATCGGCGTGTTCGGCGGCGAGGCGCAGTTGGCGCTGCCCATGCTCCACAGCAGCTCTCCGTTCCATGTGGCCCGCCTGGGCCTGGGCGGCGACGTGCGCATCAGCCCCATGGTCGATGGCGGCTATGATGTCTGGCAGATCGATAACGGCCTGGGGCAGGTCAGAGTCTCGGCCGACTATGGCCCTTCGGCCTACTCCTGGCAGGTGCGCGGCGAGGAGCAGCTCACCAGCTTTTTCCCGGAGACGCGGGGCCTGGCGTGGATGCACCCCTTCTTTGGCGGCATCCATCCGATGTTGCTGCCCAAGGGGTCATGGTGCTTTGAGGGGTTCCTGCACACGGCCCCCCGCAGCGCGGCCCCGGTGCAGGCCACCGATCGCTGGGGGCTCAACTGGGTAGGGGTGCGCGTCACGGCGCGGCCCGAGCAGGAGGGGTTGCGCGACCTGCAGGTCGAGTTCGACGTGCTGACGCTGGGCCGCGCACCGCTGCTCAAGATCGTCTACCGACTGATCAACCTGCGAGCCGCAGCCCGCGAGTGCATTGCCGGGCTCAACGCCGTGCCCAACCTGGGCGGGCGTGTGCAGGACCTCGTGTTGGTGGGCGCCGATAACTGGCATCAGGATACGCTGGTGGGGAACATGCGCTCGGGCCAGCGCTGGGGCGCGGTGGTCAACCCGCGCGACGGCCGAGCAGCATTGCTGGTCTGCAATCGCGATGCCGTCGGACTCTGGGCCACCGCGCAGGCAGGCCGGCTATTCGCTGGCGGCTGTGAGGCGCGCCTGGCCGCGAACATGACTCATGAGACCACCTACTATCTGGCGCTGGCCGACAATCTCGATAAGGCCAAACGCTATGTCGTGCTGCAAGACGCCTGATCGCGGAGGCATGTGATGATCAACTTGCGCATTCCCGGGCCCACGCCCTTGCCGCCCGACGTGCAGGCGTCCGTTGGGCAGCAGATGATCAACCATCGCGGCGCCGCGTTCGAGCAGCTCTTGCGCGAGACGAGCGGCTGGCTCAGGCTCTTTTTCGAGACTGAGCAACAGGTCTATATCCTCACCTCGTCGGGCACGGGCGCCATGGAGGCCAGCATCGCCAACACCCTCTCGCCAGGCGACCGAGTGCTGGCCATTTCCTGCGGCTCGTTTGGCGACCGCTATGACGAGATCGCGCGCGCCTATCGCGCCGACGTGACCAGCCTCAAGTTCGCCGCAGGGCGGGCCGTAGACCCCGACCGGGTGGGCGAGGCCGCCAGAGCAGAGGGGCCGTTCAAGGCAGCCATCCTGACTCACAACGAGACCTCGACGGGGGTGCTGAATGACGTGCAGGCCATCGCCGCTGCGGTGCGCGCAGCCGGGCCCGACACGCTCATCATGGTCGACAGCATCAGCGGCCTGGGCGGCGCCCGCCTGCAGATGGATGCCTGGGACGTAGATGTGGTGCTCACCGGCTCGCAGAAGGCCTGGATGGCCCCGCCGGGCCTGGCGATGATCGCGCTGAGCGCGCGCGCCTGGCGGGCCTATGAGACGGCGCAGAATCCGCGCTACTACTTTGACCTGGGGCTGGCCCGCCAGTATGCGGCCCGCGGGCAGACGCCGTCTACGCCGGCGCTGGCCACGCTCTATGGGCTGCACACCGCGCTGCAACGTATGGCCGCCGAGGGCGTGGCAGCGGTGGCCGCGCGCCACGAGGCCCTGGCCGCCCACTGCCGTGAGCGTGCCCTGGCACTCGGCATGGGGCTCTATGCCCAGGCCGGGCACTATTCGCCCACAGTGACGGCGCTCACTCTGCCTGCCGGGTATCAGCCCGACGCAGTGCTCAAGACTCTCGTCGAGCGGTACGACATTCACTGTGGCTCCACCAAAGACCCGCGGGTGGGCGTCATCCGCATCGGCCACATGGGCTATTGCAGCATCGCCGATCTCGACGCCGTGTTTGCTGCGCTGGGCGACATCCTGTCGACGGCATCGTGACGCAGACAGCCGGCATCGACGCGGGCGTCGACGTTCCGCCGCCTGGGGCGACGAGCACCGGGTCGGTAGCGCGCGACGCGGCCATCAACTCGGCGGGCAACATCGCCAGCCGCTTGCTCGGGCTGGTGCGCGAGGCGGTCATCGCCGGCTCGTTTGGCGCCTCGGGCGCCACCAGCGCCTTTGACGCCGTCAGCGCCGTCCCCAAGATGGTGTACGAGCTGCTGGTGGGCGGCATGCTCTCGTCGGCGCTGGTCCCCGTGCTCAGCGAGTACACCACCCCTCAGCAAGAACGTGAGCGCGATCACGTGCTCTCGGTGCTCTTTACTCTGTGGGCGGCGGTGCTGCTGGTCGTGGTGCTGTTGCTCGAGATCGGCGCACCGTGGATTGCCCCGGCGCTGGTGGGCGGCTTTGACGCCGAGCTGTTGGCCACCACCACCCTGCTCATCCGCCTGATCGTGCCGTCGATCCTGATCTATGGGCTCTCGGGCATCCTGCAGGCCTTTCACTATGCGCGCAAGCGCTTTGCCTATCCGGCGCTCGGCGCGCCAGCGCACAATCTGGGCGTCATCGTGGCCGTGCTGCTGCTGGCGACGCGGCTGGGCGTGCCAGCGTTGAGCCTGGCGATCGTGGTGGCCGCCGTCACGCAGCTCGTGGTGCAGCTTCCGGGGCTCAAAGGCGTGCGCCTGCGCCTCAGCCTCGACTGGCGACACCGCGTGATCCGCCGGCTGCTGGTGCTCTATGCGCCGGTGGTGCTCAGCATCGTCGTGCAGAACGTGGGCGTGATCATCGATCGCAACCTGGCCTCGCGCACCATCGCCGAGGCGATCACCTACATGAACAAGGCCACGTTCCTCATCCAGTTGCCGCTGGGGCCGGTGTCGATGGCGGTCTCGTTGGCGGTGCTGCCCACCCTGTCGCAGCTCGACGCCGCCCGCGACGATACACGCTTCAAGGCCACGTTGGCCAGGGGGCTGCGGCTGGTGCTGGCGGTGATCATCCCCGCCGGCGTGGGCCTGGCGGCGCTGGGCCGGCCCATCATCGAGCTGATCTATGAGCATGGCGCCTACACCGCCATCGACACGGCGCAGACGGTCCGCGCCCTGCAGCTCTACCTCGTAGGGTTGCCTTTTGCCGCCATCGACCTGCCGCTGGTCTTTAGCTTTTACGCGCAAAAGGACACCGTGCGCCCCGTGCTGGTGGGCATTGCCACGGTCCTGCTCTATCTGGTGGTGGCGCCCACCCTGGCCTTTGCGCTGGACTGGGGCTTTTACGGGCTGGTGGCGGCCAACTCGGTGCAGCTCACGGCCCATGCGTTGATCATGCTCTGGCTCTTTCGTCGGCGCTATGGCGGCCTGGCCGGGCTGGGCGTTGGTGCAGTGGCGCTCAAGGCGCTGGTCGGCTCGGCGCCGGTGGCCTTGCTGGCGGGTGGCAGCTATGTGGGGCTGCGCAGCTTGCCCATAGGTGGCCTGCCTGGCGAGGTCGTGCGGGTGGGCGTGCCGTTGGTGCTCGGGGCTGCCGGCTATCTGCTCGCGGCGCGCTGGTTACACATCGCCGAGCTCGAGGAGCTCTGGAGCGCGGTTCGCCGCAAGGTGATGTCGCGCTAGTCGCTGTTCAGCGCGCGGGCAGGCCGCACCTCACGCTCCACCCATTTGAGCGGCGCCTCGGGCGGCACATAGCCCTCGATATAGTCGAGCACCGCCGCCGGGGCAGCGCCGACATAGTAGCTGTCGCGATAGGCGGCATGGGCAAAGCGCTGGCTATAGAGCTGCTCGAAAAAGCGCAGCAGCCCATCGTAAAAGCCATGCGTGTTTACAAAGGCCACCGGGCCCTGGAGATAGCGCAACTGTTTGAGGGTGATGACCTGGGCGATCTCTTCGAGGGTGCCAAAGCCGCCGGGCAAGGCCACAAAGGCTTCGGCCTCGCGCTCCATCAGCTCCTTGCGCTCGGCCATCGTCGCCGTGATGGTCAGCTCGTCGGCTGCTTCGTAGGCCACGCCGTGGTCGACCATCAACTGGGGGATGATGCCGTGCACCCTGGCGCCGGCCGCCTGAGCGGCACGCGCCAGCTCGCCCATCAGCCCCACGCAGCTGCCGCCGAACACGAGGCTGTGCCCGTGCTCGCCCAGCAGGCGCCCGAACTCGACGGTCGCGTGCACGTAAGCCTGGTCCACCGCGCCACTCGACGAACAGAATACGCAGATGCGCATCTTGGCCCCCTATCGTAAGGGGCAGCATAGTGAGCGGGCGCCAGGGTGTCAAAGCGTGCGCGTGCCCGTTGTGTGGCGTGGCCGGGGCGCGCTATACTAAAGGCGTCGAGCACAGGAGAGCGCCATGACCGATTGTGAGCTACCGCCCACCGATGCCCAAAACGCTATCCGTCTCACCAAGATGGCCAAGGCGGCGGGTTGAGGCGCCAAACGGGCCTCTGCGGCCCTGGCGCGGGTCACGCGTCAACTGAGCCAGGTCTTTGACGAGTCGCTCTACCCCGATCTGCTGGTAGGCCTGAGCGCCCCCGACGACGCCGCCGTCTGGCGGCTCGACGCGCAACGTGCGCTGGTCTTCACCGTCGACTTTTTCACGCCGGTGGTCGATGATCCTTACGACTGGGGAGCCATCGCTGCCGCCAACGCCCTCAGCGACATCTATGCAATGGGGGGGCGACCGTTCCTGGCGCTCAACCTGGCGGCCTTTCCCGCCACTCTGCCCGAGGAGATCATCGCGCGGGTGCTGCTGGGCAGCGCGGAGAAGGTGCGCGAGGCGGGGGCCATCGTGGCAGGCGGGCACACCATCGACGATGAAGAGCCCAAGTTCGGCCTGGCCGTGCTGGGCATGACCTCGCCCGAGCAGATCAGCACCAAAGCCGGCGCACAGCCGGGCGACGTGCTGGTGCTCACCAAACCTCTGGGCGTTGGCATTATCACCACGGCGTACAAGGGCGATGTCGCTGCGCCAGAGCACGTGGCTGCGGCGGTAGCCTCGATGAAACAGCTCAATCGCGCGGCTGCCGAGGCCCTTGCAGAGGTCAGGCCTCATGCTGTCACCGATATCACCGGCTTTGGCCTGCTGGGCCACGCCTACGAGGTGGCTCAGCAGGGCGGCGTGCGTCTGCGTCTGCAGTGGGGCACGCTCCCCTTTCTGCCGGGCGCACGGGCCTATGCGCAGGACCTGCTCTTTCCCGCCATGGCCAGCAAGAACATGAGCGACTATGGTCCCCAGGTGCGCTTTGACGACCGGCTGGAGTATGAGGACCGTTTGCTGCTCTTTTGCCCCGAGACGTCGGGGGGGCTATTCGTGAGCCTATCGCCGGCCGACGCCGAGCGCTATGTAGCGCGCTGCCGCGAACTGGGCCAGGCGGCCTGGGTCATCGGCCAGGTGTTGCCGGCCGATAGCGGCGAGCGGGCCATCGAGGTGATCTAGCGCGGCTGCCTCTACCGTGCAGCCCGCCGGTGTGATATACTGGTGTCGAGTGAGTAAAGGGTCTGGTGCACGACGATGCCCCAGCTCAAGCCGCTGGTGCGCCCCAGGTCTGACCGCCGGCCGGCGAAAGACACCCGCCCGCCTGGGCAGGCGCTTTCGCCCGATGAGTTGGCCATGCTGCGCGCCAGGGGGCGCGCGGCGCCAGCCATGTTGTCGAACGGGGGCCTTGCGGCCCTGGTGCGACAGATCGGCAACCGCGCCGCCGGCGCCTATGTGGCCCGTGTGCCGGGCGACGAGGACCTAGATGCCCTGCTGGGCGGCGGACCCACCGCCGCCCAGGCTCCCAGCACTGGGGTCGCCGCGCCACCGCCCTCTGAGACAGCCCCTGCGCCCGAGCCCGCCACAGCGGCGGGCCCTGAAGAGGCCGGGGCCGCGCCGCCCGAAGCTGCCGGCGCCCCTACGGCGGCTGAGGGCGAGCAGCCAACTGCCCCTGAAGCCAAGCCCACTCCGCCTGTACGTGTGTTGAGCCCGGTGCTCCCGCCTCGGAATATCACGGGCGGCGGCCCACAAGAGGGCCTCGTGCCCGCCGGGCCCGTGGCAGGCGTCAAGCCGCCTGCGGGCGCCTTTGAGCCCAAGAAGCAGCCCTGGCCGCCCAAGCCGGGCGCTGCAGGTGGTCAGCCCATGGAGGGCGGCCTCAAGGGGCCGGGCGCCATCAGCCGCCCCGAGGCGGTGCCCGCCATACCGGCCGCTCCGTCCACGGCCGCCGGGATGACGCCGTCGACCCAGACGCCGGCAGTCGGCGCAGCCGCGCCGGCTCCAGCAGGAGCCACAGCAGAGGCGGCACCCGCCGCGCCGGAGACCACTGCGGCCACGGGGCAGACCCCCGTCGAGGCCGAGACCAACGCTGCCACTCGCACCGCTGAGACGCAGGGTGCGACGCAGGCCGAGTCGGCAGGCCAGGCGGTCACGTCCGAGGCGCAGACGGCCGGGGCTGGCGTCGAGGAAGCGACTGCCGAGGCGCAGGCCACCGAGGCCGAGGCGCCCGCAGCGGCAGCAGCCGAGCGCGAGCCCTCGTGGATGGACGCGGCGCGGCAAACGCTGCAACGTGTGCTGGGCTATGTCAGCGACCGCGCGCGGCAGGCCCTGCACCTGGTCGATGGCCTGGGCACGCGCATCGTCGACCTGGCCCGCCAGGGCGTGCAGGCGGCCACCAACGCCATCCGCACAGCCGGTGCTATGATCTCGGGCTCCATCACCCGGCTGCTGGCCACCCTGAGCAGCACCATCTCAGCGCTCGTCTCGCGCGCCCAGGGCGTTGCCCGCGAGATCCGCGAGGCCGCTGGCCGCGCCGTTAACTGGGTGCTCTCGCTGATGGGCGATGTGGGCGAGCGCATCCGCAACGGCGTCACGTCGTTTCTGCAGGGCGCCTACCGGCGGTTGGTGCCCATGGTGCGCAACATGCGCCTGGGAGCCGAGCGAGCGTTGGCCACTCTCACCAACTATGTGGTGAGCGCGATCAGGCAGCGCGGCCAGCAACTGCGCCAGATGGTGCAGCGTCTGTTGATGCAGATCACCGAGCGGATCCGGCTGCTACGCCTCGCGATTCGCACCGCCATCGAGATATTGCTGAACGGCGAGCCGCCGGCGCCCGAGGCCGCGGCGCGTTGGGTGCGAGAGCGCTTGCGCCGCGTAGGCCTGCCGCCACTGCAGGCGCTCGGCCAGGCGCTGACCCGCGCTGCAAGAGCGGCCGGCCGGGGCATCCGCGAGGCGCTGCGAGCGGTCGTCGATCCCCTGGCCAGCGCCTACCGCAGTGCGGCAGGCTTTATGCGGATGAGCCTGGCGCCTATCCTCGAAGGCGCCCGCGAGTTTGCGCCCGAGATCGTCCAGGAGGCAGAGATCGGCGCCGGCCAGGGCGAGAGCGCCGTGCAGACGATCGGCAGTGCCATCGACGCGGAAGTGCTGAGCACCGAGGCCGCCGCTCAAGAAGGCGTCGCCACACTGGCGTCAGAGATCAACACCATCGCCGAGGTCTAGCGGCTCCTCTCAGCGCGCTCGATGGTGGCCGGCTGTGCGGCCGCCATGCCCGGGCGCCAGACCCAGCCGCTGTCTGGGTGCACCCCCCAGCCCAATACGGCGGTGTTGCCGTCGCGATCGAGCGCAAAGATGGTCACCGAGCCCGCAAAAGTGGTGCTCAGCGCGTCGAGGTCGCGGGCGGCTTCGCGCAGGGCCTCGGGCAGCGTGAGCCCCATCTTTAGATAGAGCACCACGGCGCGCGCCGTGCCCGCACGAATGGTCAGCTCGCCATGGCCGATGCAGCCCGCCGCGCCATAGCGGTCGTCGGCATAGATGCCCGCGCCGATCACGGGCGAATCGCCCAGGCGGCCGGGGTATTTGAGCGCCCAGCCGCTGGTGCTCACGCCGGCGCCGATATGGCCGGCCTGGTCGAGCGCCAGAAAGACAGTGGTGCCATGCGCCTTTTGTGGATCGGTGGTCAGGCGCGCAAGGGGCGCCAGCGGCCCTGTTGGCCCGCAGAGCGTCATCTGCTGGGGCGCCCAGCGCTCAATCCAGGCGCGCCAGCGGGCGGTGATCTCGGGTGTGCGGTTGTCGCCCGCCTCGCCGCCGATCTCTTGGGCAAAGCGCTCGGCGCCACGGCCCACCAGCATCACGTGGGGCAGATCGGTCATCACGCGCCGGGCCAGGCTGATGGGGTGTAGCTGGCCGATCACCGCGCCCACCGCGCCAGCGTTCAGCGTGGCGCCGTCCATGATGGCCGCATCCAGCTCCACCTGCCCCAGCAGGTTGGGCCAGCCGCTCTTGCCTACCGAGTGGTTGGTCTCGTCGTCCTCGACCAGCCGGATGCCCTGCTCGATGGCATCGAGGGCCGGCGCGCCCTGAGACAGCAGCTCCCACGAGCGCCCGATGCCCACATTGCCGCCGCCGTTGGTCAGAATAACGGTCACTACTCAGCCCTCCCGACAGATGTGATCGAGGCAGAACTGCGCAGCCGCGGGCACCTGCGCGTCCCAGGTAAAGTCATCATGCGCACCGGGATGGACGACCCACTCGTGCGCCCGCCCCAGGCCCAGCAGGTGCTCGTGCCAGGCGAGGTTGGTGCGCCACAAAAAGTCCTCGGTGCCGCAGCTCTGACGAATGGCGGGCGCAGGCGCCGGACTCGCCGCCACACGTTCGGCCAGCACAAACAGGTCGTTGTCGGGGGGCAACGCCGCGCCGAGCCGGCCTACGTCGTCGTCAGCGTGTCGTTCAGAGGGCTCGTGGGCAAAGTAGGTCGAGCCAGACACCGATGCGCAAGCGCCAAACAGGTCGGGGTGGCGCAGCGCCAGCAAGAGCGCGCCGTAGCCGCCCATCGACAGCCCCATCACGGCGCGAGATTCGCGACGCCGCTGCGTGGGAAAGACCCGTTCGACATAGCCCAGGGCGTCTTGCCAGATGGCGTCCTCCCAGCGGATGCCGCCCGACCAGGGCTCGTTGCAGTAGAACGACCGCCCGCCGTCGGGCATCACCACCAGGGCGTCGGCATTGCGCAAGAGCCGCGCGGCCTGATGGTGGCGCACCATGCTGGCGTAGCTGCCGGTGAGGCCGTGCAGCATGAACAGCACCGGCCAGGGGCCGGGCGCCTCGGGCACGATGACGTTCATCTCGGCTTCGCGGCCCAACGCGGGGCTGTAGTAGCTGATGGCGCACAGCGACATGGCATCCTCCCTGCGAGCGAGACTGGGCAGGATGCTAGGCCGGTATCGCGCACAGCGCAAACTCAGTCGAGCAGTCTGGCCATCTCAAGCGGCAGGCTCTCCGCAGGGTCGAACAGATGGACGTCGAGGGGCGTGGGCTTGGTCGCGTCGCGCTCGAGTTGCAGTGCGCCCGCCGGACAGAGGTTGACGCAGGCTCCGCAGCCCATGCAGGCGGCCGCGTTCACCTGCGCCGCGCCTTGCACGTGGATGGCAGCAAAGGCGCAGGTGCGCTCGCAAAGGCCACAGGCGATGCAGGTCGTTGTGTCTACGCGGGCCACATAGCCCGATGAGATGAGCATGGGGGTGCCATTGCGGTGAGCGCTGATGGCGCCGCAACAGCAAGAGCAGCAGTTGCAGATGGCATAGAACCGGCCGAGCATGGCCTGCTTGAAAAAGGCATGGTGCACATGACCGCGGCGCGCTTCGGCGGCGACGATGTCTATGGCCTCCTCGCGGGCGATGGCGCGGGCGTGAGCGGGATGGTGCTCGAGCACAAACGACGCAAAGGGCTCGCCCACGATCAGGCAGACGTCGACGGGCGAGCAAGGATGCTTCCTCGCCAGACGACAGGGGCAGTCGAGCGCCACAAAGGGCCCCTGGCCCGCGAGCATCAGGTGGCGCGCTGCCTCAAACGGGATGACCTGCTCGGGGAGATCAAGCGCTACCGGCTCGTCGACGGCCAGCAAGCGCGTGACCGCGGCGGTGGGCAGCACCTTGCCGTGATACTCGGCCGCCCAGCGCCGTGGCGACAGGGCGCGGGCCAGAAAGGGCGCGAACAGCAGCCGCTTCCGGCGCAGGTCGCGCCGCTCGCCGATGCCCGCCCCGATATAGCCATAGGCCCAGCGGGTGTAGACATAGCCGTGCAGGAAGGTGTAGAGGGGGCGCCTGGACTGGCGGGCCAACCGCCAAAAGGCGCGCGTGCTGGGCCGGGCGCGTGGCCGCTTCATGTCGGTCCTCCTCCCCACCACCGTCCAAACGATGGGGCCACAGCGGCCCTGGCTTCTCCCCAGGGCCGCTGCCTGGCCAGGTGTTACCGTCAGCGCTTGAGGTCGGCGCGCAGGCCGCGCACCTCATCCACCAGCGTGGCCAGCAGTTCGCCTTCCGAGCCCACGGGCAGCGTCCTTGGCTGGCGCGGCGCAGTATACAGGTGCTGGATGATCGCCTGGCGCAGTTCCTCGTAGCTGGCCATGCCGCTGACGGTGGCCTCGGCGTTGCTGCTGGCCGAATAGCCGGCGGTGTGCACCCTGAGCGTGCCCAGCCCCAGCGCCCGCGCCACCGGCCCGCGCCGCAGGGCCACGTTGGTGATCATGTGGTAGGGCACCACATCGGTCGCCTTGGTGATGATGCCCCTGCGCACGATCAACTCTTGGGCGCCCAGTTCGTAGCTGATCGAGCGCACATACGGGCCGATCAGCAGCAAGACCGTAATCACCCACACGGCGTTGGCGGCAAAGAACCAGGCCAGAAAGCCAGCGCCGATTTCGGGGACCAGGGCCAGCAGGGCCCAGGGCGCAAAGAAGACGACAAAGATCAGCAGTACGGTCACCGCCAACAGCGTGCGGTAACGGGGATCGGGGGTATAGACCTGTGGCGTTTGCATCGCGATCGCTCCTCTCTGTCACACCACAGCCACAATACGCCCGATGCGCATCATGGTTGCGCTGCCGCCACTCACACGAGCTGCACGATCTCACTCATCTTCCACAGGCAATAGCAGCCGCACAAAGCGCCTTAGCGCCGGCCACAGGCTGCCATGCCGTCGCGTCGGGGGCCGCGCAACGCTGGCGGGCCGGCCGGCGCCCTGCAGATGGGCGGCAAGCAGCGCCACCACCTCGTCATGGCCGCGCAGGCCACGCCCCCGTCGCAGCTCGCCGACCACCTCGGCCCAGGTGTCCATCACCAGGTCCTCGGCATCGTCGGGCGCCAGGCCCTTGGGCAGCGCCGCCCTGATCAGAGGATCATAGTGGCGATAGAGGCGCTCGAGGGCCTGCTGACCGGCAGGGTCGCTCGACCGCGCCTCGGCCAGCAGACGGCGCACTGTGGCGGCATCGCGAGACGTTGGCGCAGCCATCAGGCGGCCTCCCGAGCGGGTTCGGGCGCAGGGCGCGGCCGGCGCGCGCTGATCCACACGCCGCCCAGCGCCAACACGCCGCCGAGGGCCTGCCACAGCGACACGCTGTCGCCGGCCAGCAGGGCAATGCCCAGGCCCATCACCGGCACCAGGTTGACAAAGGTGGTGGCGGTGCTGGCCTCGAGCACCTGCACGCCCATGTTCCAGAACCACATCGTCAGCCCCGAAGCCGCCACACTGAGATAGAGCACGGCGCCCACCGCCAGCAGATCGGGCTGCGGCAGCCCGGCGGCCACCGTCTCCCAGATGGCAAAGGGCAACACCATCAGGATGCCCGCGCCAAAGCTGCCCACCGTCACACACAGGATATCGCGGCCCGCCGGCACCCGCTTGAGCAGCAGGGTGTAGGCCGCCCAAGCGCCCACACAGCCGAGCATGAGCAGGTTGCCCAGCGCAGGATTGGTCGCCGTCGTCGCCTGCTGGGCGCCGCCGACCATGGCCGTGCCCAGGACCGCCAGTGAGATGCCCAGCCATTGCGTGCGGCGCAGCCGTTGCCGTTGCACCAGCGCCTCGAGCAGCGCCGTGGCGATGGGCACGCCGGCCAGAATCAGCGACGCGCTGGCCGCACTTGTATAGGCCAGCCCCAGGTTCTGCAGCATGTAAAAGAGCGCCAGGCCGGTCAGCCCCAGCAGCAGGCTGTCGGGCTGCAGGGCATGCCGCCACCTGAAACCGCGTCGCCAGGCCAACGGCAGGAGCAGCACAAAGGCGATGCCAAACCGCAACAACACCAGTAGCACCGGCCCAAAGTGGCGCATCGCCGCCTGGGTCACAACCAGCGTCGAGCCCCAGATGAGCACGGTAATGGAGAGATAGAGCGCGCCACGGCCGCGGCTAATGGCGAACCTCCTCGGGCCACTGGGTGCAACCCACCGGCGCCCCGCGCTGCTGATCATCAGAGCAAGCACCGCACTTGATGCAACGCACGATCTCATGCTCACGCCCAGCGCGCACTTTGGCGGGCCAGTCGGGGTCGGCGATCAGGCCACGGCCGACGGCGACCAGATGGGCGCGGCCCTCGCGCAACACCTCGACGGCGCGGGGCACGACGTCGAGGTCATTGACCGCGATGACCGGCACGCCAAGCCGGACGAACGGCGCTGCCAGGTCGCCGGGCGCATCGATCGACGAGGGTGATAGGTCCAGGATGTCGACACCGGCCGCCACCAGGCGGCGCGCCAGCTCGAGGCTGTCGTCAACGCCATAGCCCTGCCCCTGCGGCGTGTGCCGATAGAGCAGCAGCATCGCGTCGCCACACACGGGCCGCAACGCCGTGACCACGCGCTCGGCCAGCCGCGCGCGCGTGGCGAGGCTGTGCCCGCCGTAGGCATCGCGGCGCTCATTCTGCAGCGGCGAGAAAAAGCGGTTCAGCAGGTATCCGTGGGCGCCGTGCGGCTCGATGGCGTCGAACCCCGCCTCTCGACAGACCTGACCAACGCGCCCATAGGCCGACACCAACTCCTCGATATCGGCCATAGACAGCTCGTGGGGCTGGCGCAGGCGGTTGGCGAGCATGGGGTAGAGCTGAATGGCCGCCATGGCGCCACCGCCGTGGATGGCAGCGACCAGCGGGCGCAGGTTGGCCGCGGTCAACTCCTCATCGAACTGGAACAGGCGCGTGGCCTCGACGATGACCAGCGCAGCCCCACCATGCGCCCGCTCGCCATACCACGCTATCGCAGCGGGCGAGGTCAGCGGGCGATTGGCCATCATCGGCGGCAGCACAATACGGTTGCGCAGCGTCTGGCCGCGCACCGTCAGCGGCTCAAAGAGCCGCTCGATGTCGGTCGTCATCAGAAATCCACCCTCCCCCAGATGCGCTCGCGGTACCAACGCACTGTCTCGGCCAGGCCCTCGCGCGGCAGAGTCTTGGGCTCATAGCCCAACAGGCGCCTGGCCTTGGCGATATCGGCGTGGGTGCGCAGCTGGTCCCCACTGCGCCTAGGCCTCATGACGATGCGCGCCTCTTGGCCGATGATCTCTTGCACCAGATCAATACCCTCGCCCGTGGTGATGGCGGTGTCGGTGCCGATGTTCAGAATCTCACCTAACACCGCGTCGCGGTGCTCGAGCACGCTGCAAAAACCGTCGATGATGTCGCTCACATAGGTAAAGCTGCGCAGATGGTCGCGGCTGCCCTCGAACAGCGGGAACTCTTGCTCCTCGAGGATGGCCCGGATCAGCTTGGGATAGAGCTTTTCGGGGCGCTCGCGCGGGCCGTACACCGAGAAAAGGCGCAACGAGCAGGCGGGAAAGCCCTTGTCACGGCAGAGCGCCAACGCCAACTGCTCGGCAGCCAACTTGGTGACGCCATAGTAAGAGGTGGGCGCCGGCGCTGTCGTCTCGTCGCGGGTGGCGTCGGCGCCATAGATCGACGAGGTGCCCACGTTGACGAACAGCTCTATGCTACGAGAGCCGCGCAGCGCATCGAGCAGGCGGTGAGTGGCCTGCACGTTGTTCCGCTCATAGTCGTAGAAGGACACGTGCTCGGCGATGCCCGGCTGCGCCGCCAGATGGTACACAGCGTCGACCCCCTCGACGGCGCCGGCCAGGTCATCGGCGGCCAGGTCCAGCTCGAGCAGGGTGGCGCCGGCGGCGCGCACGTCTTGTGCGTTCAGTTCTTTGAGCGCGCGAGCATAGTAGGGACTAAAGCAGTCCAGCCCCAGCACCTCATGCCCAAGCACGCAAAGCCGCTCGCACAGGTGCGAGCCGATAAAGCCGGCCGCGCCCGTAACCAGGATTCTCATGACAGGGCCTCCCTGGGGCTAGGCCAGATACGGCTTTTGCTTGCTGGTCTCGGTGTAGCCGTGAAGCTCGATACGGTTGCCGTCGGGATCGGTGATCCACGCCTGCCAAGCGTTGTCGCCACCGAGCTTGGCGTCTGAGACCTCGACGCCCTGAGCGCGCAGCTCTTGGACCGTCTGGTGGACGTCGTCGACTTCGAGGCAGAGATGCTGATAGGACTGCTTCTCGGCGCGCGGAGCCAGCTCGCGCTGGAACAGCTCGATAAAGTTGCGGCCGCCGGCATGGACATACTGGCCAAAGCGCGTGCCGTCGTCTCTGTAAAAGCCAAAGGCCTCTTGCAGCCCGAGCTTGCCGCAGTAGAAATCCAGGGCGGCATCCAGATCGGCGACGACGTAACAGACGTGCGCGATTCCGACGATCATGCTTCCTCCTGATGCGGGTTGCGAGCCCCGCCCTCGTAGATGCCCGCCGGCAGACTGGCGCCGGCAGACGTGCCGCTATTATAGTACAAGTGGGGCGCGCGAGCACCGCGCCGCCTCACGAGGCAGGCATACGTTCTGGCTGCACTTGAGGCGCGCGCAAGACGTGCTACAATGCGCCCCAGGCAGAGCCGTATGCGGGAGGCCGGATGCCAGCATCTACAACGCGCCGAATCACACTTGTAGCTCTCGTGGCGTTGACTCTGGCGCTACAGAGCGGTTGCGCGCGCAGCAAGCCTGCGCGCGAGTTGCCCCCGGTCGAAGAGGTGTTTGCGCAGGGCGCGCTGGCGGCACAGGCCGAGCAACAAGCCGAGCCCCAGCCAGCGGCCGAGGCCACGCCGACGCCAGCCGCCGCTTTGACGATCGTGGCCGCCACGGCCACCGCCATGGCGGCGCCTTACTCGACCACGCCAACGCTGGCTGCCACGCCCACAGCCATGGCAAGTGTATCGCCAACGCCGGGCGTCGGCGCCACGGCCACGCCGACCACGGCTCCCTTGGCCACGGTTCTGGTGGCCGAAGGCGACACGCTCTATTCACTGGCCAAACGCCACGGCACCACTGTCGAGGCGCTGCAAGCGGCGAACGGGTTGGGCGCCTCTGACCACATCGAGTTCGGGCAAGTGCTCTGCTTGCCGGCCGATGCCTCGCCCGATAGCGGCCCCCAAGTTCGCACCACCGACTACTGGGTGCGGCAGGGCGAGAACCTGAGTATGATCGCGCGCCGCTACAAGACGACGGTCGACGAGATCATGGCGGCCAACCCGGGCATCTCTGATGAGGACCAGATCTATCCGGGCATGCGCATGGTGGTGCCGGTAAACACGGCCCCTCAGCGAACGCATCAGGTGCGCTACGGAGAGTCATTGAGCGGCATCGCGGCCCGCTATGGCGTCACGGTGCGCAGCATCGTGCAGGCCAATGGGCTGCGCAACGCCAACCAGATCTATGCCGGACAGGTCCTGATCATTCCCGAGTAGCCAGAGCTGAGCCTCTTTATGGACGCGCCCCATTGTGCGTTTGGCAATAACAGCCTATAATAGTCGACAAGTGCTGCCGGATGGCCCGGGGGCGAGACGCCCGGGCGGGTATGGGTAGTGCCAAGCAGGCAAGGGGTGGGGGCAACAGCCACAGTCTCGGGCTGGTCACAACCTACCTGCGTCGTAGTTTCCGAGTACTTCAGGAGGAAAGATGTTGCGGAAAAAGTCGTTGTTCGCAGTGCTGGCGGTCTTGATGGCGCTGGCAATCGTCCTCAGCGGCTGTGCCAAGGGCGGCGCCACGGGCCCCGAGCTCAACATGAACCTGAACACCGAGCCGCCGACGGCCGACCCCTCGTTGGCCACCGACACCACCTCGGTGCAGGTCGATGAGCTGCTGTTCCTCGGTCTGACCGACTTTGATGACCAGACGCTCGAGGTCATCCCCGAGTTGGCCACCGAGTGGAGCGTCTCGGCCGACGGTCTCGAGTGGACCTTCAAGATGCGCGATGACGTGTTCTGGGTCCGCTACAACCCCGAGAACGGCAAGGTCGAAAAGCTCGACAAGGTCACCGCCCATGACGTGGTCTATGGCGTCAAGCGCACCATCGACCCCAACACGGCTTCGGACTATGCCTACGTCGACTATATCATCAAGAATGCCTATGCCGTGAACACGGGCGAGTCGACCGATCTCGACTCGGTGGGCGTTGAGGCGGTGGACGACTTTACAGTCAAGTTCACCCTCGAGCAGCCGGCCGGTTACTTCCCCGGCATCGCCGGCATGTGGGTCAACCGCGCGCAGCCGCGCGAGGCCATCGAGACCTACGCCGAAAAGTGGACGGAGCCCGGCAACATCGTCACCAACGGCTCGTACGTGATGACCGAATGGGCGCACGAGAGCCACATGACGATGATCAAGAACCCGCACTATTTCGATGCCAAGAACGTCCAGATCGGCAAGATCAACTGGGCCATGGTCGTCGAGGAATCGACCTCCTTTGCCATGTACGAGAACGGCGAACTGGATGTGGCGGCCGCGCCGCTGGCCGACATCGACCGCATCAAGGCCGACGCGACGCTGTCTGCCGAGCTGTACATTGCGCCGAACCTGTGCACCTACTACTACGGGTTCAACAACACCAAGCCGCCCTTTGACAACAAGCTGGTGCGTCAGGCCTTCTCGGCGGCCATCGACCGTCAGAAGTTGATCGACACGGTGCTCAAGGGCGAGCAGAAGCCGGCCAAGACCTTTGCATGCCCGGGCATCTTTGGCAGCCCCGCTGAAGACCCCAACTTTGAGGGTATCACGTTTGACCCGGCCAGGGCCAAGCAGCTCCTCTCGGACGCTGGCTTCCCCAACGGCGAGGGCCTGCCCGAGATCACCCTCATGATCAACACGTCCGAAGGCCACCAGAAGATCGCCGAGTTCATCCAGGCATCCTGGAAGGAGAACCTGGGCGTCGAAGTGCAGCTCGCCAACCAAGAGTGGGCGGTCTACCTGAAGACGGTGCATGAGGATGCGCCGCAGGTCTACCGCATGGGTTGGTGCGCCGACTACCCCGACGAGAACAACTGGGTCGGCGAGGTCTTTCACCCGATCAAGGGCTCCAACGAGCCCAAGTGGGACCCCGAGTCAGAGTCGGCCAAGCGCTACATGCAGCTGGTGGAAGACGCTGCTGCCTCTTCCGATCCCGAAGAGCGTCAACAGCTCTACCATGAGGCCGAGCAGATTCTGACTGTGGATGAGGCCGTTATCGCGCCGATCTACTACTACACCCGCGTTGTGCTCACCAAGCCGTATGTGAACCGCACCTATGCCCCGTTGGGCGGCGAGCATATCGACAAGTGGAGCATCGAGGGCAAGTAGCCCCTGCGCGTCAGTGCCAAAGAGACACGTGGCCGCAGGGCCACGTGTCTCTTCTTTTGTTGTCAACTCGCTCTTTGGTGCTATACTGCACACATTATCGATCTGGCCGCGATGGGCGCCCGGGCCACACGACGTCTCCCATCGCGTTGGCTGAAGGAATGGTGCGATGAGCCGCTTCATCATTCGACGTCTGCTATGGACCATACCCGTCATACTGTTCATCTCGATTGTGACGTTTTTGCTGGTGCATTCGGTGCCTGGGGGCCCTTTTGACAAGGAAAAGCCGCGTCCGGCCGAGATCCAGGCCAACTTGATGCGGCACTATGGCCTCGACCAGCCCCTGTGGAAGCAGTACACCGACTATATGGGTGTGACGCGCAACCCCAGCGGCAAGTTCGCGGGCATCTTGCAGTGGGATTTCGGGCCCTCGATTGCGCAGCGCAGCCGCACCGTCAATGAGATCTTTAAAGCCCATCTCCCTGTTTCGGCAGTGCTGGGCGTGGCCGCCTTGGCGATTGCTGTCGGACTGGGAGTGCCTCTGGGCATCGTTGCGGCCCTGAAACAGAACTCGCTGTGGGACTATTTGAGCATGGCCATCGCGATCGTGGGCGTCTCTGTGCCCAGCATCGTCATTGGTCCTTTGCTGATTCTCGTGTTCGCCCTCACGTTGGGGTGGCTGCCGGTGGCGGGGTGGGGCACGTTCAGACACATCATCATGCCCGCCCTGGCCCTGGGGCTCGGCTCCTCGGCCATCATCGCGCGGCTCACGCGAGCGAGCATGCTGCAGGTCATCCGCGAAGACTATATTCGCACCGCGCGCTCCAAGGGCCTCAGTGAAAAGGTCGTCATCGTGCGCCATGCGCTCAAGAACGCCTTTATTCCCGTGGCCACGGTGCTGGGGCCGATGTTTGCGGCGCTGGTGACCGGGACCTTTGTGGTCGAGCAGATCTTTGCCATCCCGGGGTTGGGCAAGTACTTTATCAGCAGCATCACCAACCGCGACTATTCGGTGGTGATGGGCACCACCCTGCTCTATGCCCTCTTCCTGGTGGCCTCGAACCTGTTCGTCGACATCACGTACGCATTCCTCGATCCTCGCATCCAGTACGAGTGAAAAGAAGGCTAGCGCGATGACCAAGCAAGAAACCGCTGTGCGAGCCCTGGCCTCAGGCCGAGTTGACGCGCAGACCCCCGCCGGCGTGGGTCAGCAAAAAGTCACCAACCTCTGGCAAGATGCTCTTTACCGTTTGACTCGTAACCGTGCCGCTGTGTTGGGCCTGATCTTGATCGTCCTGCTCATCTTGATGTCGACCTTTGCCCATGTGGTGGCGCCGATGCACTTTACTGCCGGAGATGCCGCCCTCAACAACGCCGTGCCGCTGTGGCTCACCAAAGTGCTGCCGGGCCACATGGAGACCTACGCCCAGATCAGCAGTATCTACCCCGTTGGTGCAGACTATCTGGGGCGAGACCTGCTTAGCCGCGTGATCTATGGCACGCGAGTGTCGCTGCCGGTCGGCTTTGTGGGCGCTATCACCGCGCTCATCATCGGGCTGATCTATGGCTCGATCTCTGGGTACTATGGCGGCAGGGTGGACAATGTGATGATGCGCATCGTCGACATCATGTACGCCTTTCCCACCATGCTGCTGATCATTTTGATGATGGCGTTCTTCAAGAGCAGTTTTGGCGGGGCTGCCCGGCCTGGCTCGCTGGCCTACGAGTTCAACCGCATCAACGCTGTGGTTGACAAGATCCTGGGCCTGCAGAGCGGCGGCATGCTCTTTATCTTTATCGGCATCGGCCTCACGGCCTGGATGGGCATCGCCAGGTTGGCGCGTGGCCAGATCCTGTCGCTCAAAGAGAAAGAGTTCATCCTCGCGTCGCACATGATCGGGGCCCGCGATGGCCGCATCATCTGGCGGCATATTCTGCCGAACATCATCGGCCCTATCCTCGTGTCGATCACCCTCGCCATTCCTGGGTACATTTCGACCGAAGTGTTCCTGAGCTTTATCGGACTGGGCGTCGATCCGCCGGCCCCGAGCTGGGGGTCGATGATCTCTGACGGCGCCAAAGCCTTGCGCTCATACCCGCACCAGGTGTTGCTGCCGGCGTTGTTCCTGGCCGTCACCATGTTCGCGTTCAACTTTCTGGGCGACGGCCTGCGTGACGCGCTCGATCCGCGTATGCGCGGCACCAAGTAGGGTCGGCGTCGCACGCATCGGGGCAACCTGAGCGTTGCGGCCTGGAGACAGGCGAGAGGTCTATGTCGCGCAAGGGCTGGATCATTACCGCAGTCATCGTATCAGCGTTGCTGACGCTCATCTTGTGTGGCGGCGTGGCGGCGGTGGTGGCCTATCGCTCCATGGGTAGTGGCCAGGGCGCTCAAGGCGCAGCGCCAACGGCCACGGCGCCGGCGGCAGTCATCCCGGCAGGGGCCGGCGGCGGCCAGGTGCGCCTGGTAGGCAGCATGCCGCCCACCCTCGATCCAGCGCTGGTGCAGGATAGCACCTCGGGCGAGTACGTGGTGCACCTGTTCAGTGGCCTGGTGGCGCTGAATGCCGATCTAGAGGTGATCCCCGCGCTGGCCGAGCGCTGGGACACCAGTGCAGACGGTTGCACCTTTACATTCTACCTGCATCCTGAGGCTGCGTTTGGCGATGGCAAACCGCTTGACGCGGCAGCGGTGGTGGCGTCGCTCGAACGCGCCTGCAGCCCCGAGCTGGCGTCGCCGGTGGCGCTCAGCTATCTGGACGACATCGTGGGCGCTGCCGCCTATCACTACGGTCAAGCCGACAGCATCGCCGGCCTCGAGGTGGTAGACGGGCACACGGTGCGCATCACCATCGATAGCCCCAAGAGCTACTTTTTGCCCAAGCTGACCTATCCTACGGCAGCGGTGATCGACGTCGAGCAGGCCGAGCGCAATCCGCAGACCTGGTTCGTCGAGCCCAACCCGAGCGGCCCCTTTGCGCTCGAAGAGATCTCGCGCGACCGCATCGTGCTGGTGCGCAACGAGCGCTATGTGGGCCGCCAGGCCAGCATCACGCGGGCCACGTACGACCTGACGCCCAGGCTGCCGATCACCCAATACGAGATGGGCGAGATCGACATCACCCAGTTCGGCGGCTCTGAGCTCGACCGGGTGCTCGACCCCTACAATCCGCTGCATGACGAGTATCTGGCCGTGCCAGAGTTGAGCGTGCAATACCTGGGCTTTAACCTGGATGCGCCCCCGTTCGATGATCCGCTGGTGCGTCAGGCCCTGGCCCATGCGGTCGACCGCGAAAAGCTGGCCACGCTGGTGCTCAATCGCTCGGCCGTGGCCGCCTACACCGTGTTGCCGCCCAACATGCCCGGCTACGTGGCCGCAACGCCCGGCGCCGTGCCCATGTATGACCCTGAGAAGGCACGGCAACTGCTCGCGGCGTCGTCGTACGGCGGCCCCGAACAGTTGCCGCCTATCGTCCTCACCGTGGCCGGCACCACCGGCCACATGAGCGCAGTCGACCGGGCCCTGCTGGCCATGTTCGAAGAGACCCTGGGCATCAAGATGACCGTCGAGCAGGTCGAGTGGGCCGACATGCTGCAAGATATGAACGAACGACGTTTTCAGGTATACTCGGCTGGCTGGATCGCGGATTTTCCCGACCCGCAGAACTTTATCGATGTGCAGTTTCACAGCGCCAGTCCGCACAATGACACGGGCTATGCTAACGCAGAGGTCGATCGACTGCTGGAGCAGGCCCGCGTAGAGCAAGATCAGGCGCAGCGGATGGCCCTCTACGCCGAAGCAGAGCGGCTCATCCTCAGTGATGCTCCGTGGGTCACCCTGACCCACGGCTATGCTTATTATCTCGTCAAACCGTACGTCCGGGGGTTCAGAGGCAACGCTGCCCTCCACCCCTGGTTGTGTGATATCTACATCTTTAATTAGGGGGAGCACTTTCCCCTCAGGAGGCAGCGATTCTATGGCGCCAATGCTATCGGTGACAGATCTCAAGACCGAGTTCGTGACTCAGGACGGCATCGTCCATGCAGTCAACGGCATCAGCTTTGACCTGGACGAAGGCGAGACGCTCGGCATCGTGGGCGAGAGCGGTTGTGGCAAGAGCGTGAGCATGCTCTCGATGATGGGGCTCATCCCTCAGCCGCCGGGCCGCATTTCGGGGGGCAGCGTCATGTTTCAGGGGCGCGACCTCACCAGGTTGAGCCAGGAAGAGCTGCGCAAGGTGCGTGGCAACCAGATCGCCATGATCTTTCAGGACCCCATGACCTCGCTCAACCCGGTGCTGACCATCTGCCAGCAGATCACCGAGGCGCTGGAGCTGCACCTGGGCATGGATGCGCAGCAAGCGCGCGAGCGCGCGATTGAGCTGCTCGAGCTGGTCAACATCCCCGAGGCGCGCAACCGCATCGACGACTATCCGCACCAGTTCTCGGGCGGCATGCGCCAGCGCGTGATGATCGCCATGGCGCTCTCGTGCAACCCGCAATTGCTGATTGCCGACGAGCCCACCACCGCCCTGGATGTGACCATCCAGGCGCAGATCGTCGACCTGGTGCGCGACCTGCGCGACAAGCTGGGCATGGCCATCATCTGGATCACCCATGACCTGGGCATCGTCGCTGGCCTCGTCGAGCGGGTGCAGGTGATGTATGCTGGCTATGTGGTCGAGCGCGCCGAGGTGCACGAGTTCTATGCCCACCCCAAACACCCCTACTCGCTGGGCCTGATGCGTTCGTTGCCGCGGCTCGATGCTGAGACCAAGACCAAGCTGATCCCCATCGACGGGCTGCCGCCTGACCTGATCGCTTTGCCGACAGGCTGCCCTTTCTATGCGCGTTGCAGCTATCGCATCGAAAAGTGCCTCAACGAGATGCCCGAGCTGCGTGAGGTGGGGGCTGACAACCACATTATCGCCTGCTGGGTCGACATCGACGAGGAGCGTGCACGGTCATGACGCAGGAAGCACTTTTGCAGGTTCGCGACCTAAAGATGTACTTTCCGATCACCCGAGGCATTCTGGTGCAGCGCCACGTGGGCGACATCAAGGCTGTCGACGGTGTGAGTTTTGATGTGTTCCGCGGCGAGACGCTGGGCCTGGTGGGCGAGAGCGGTTGCGGCAAGTCGACCACAGGTCGCGCCATCTTGCAGCTCTACCGGCCCACCGCCGGCCAAGTGCTGTTCCAGGGCCAGAACCTCACCGAACTCAAGGGTGAGCCGCTCCGCAAGATGCGTCGCAGCATGCAGATGATCTTTCAGGATCCCTACGCCTCGCTGAACCCGCGCATGACGGTGGGTGGCATCGTGGGCGAGCCGTTCGAGGTGCACAACATCTTGCCCAAGAGCCAGCGCCGGCAGCGCGTCCAAGAGCTGCTCGAGATCGTGGGGCTCAACCCGTATTTCATCAACCGCTATCCCCACGAGTTCTCAGGGGGGCAGCGCCAGCGCATCGGTGTGGCGCGCGCCCTGGCTGTGAACCCCGATTTCATCGTCTGCGACGAGCCGATCTCGGCGCTCGACGTGTCGATTCAGGCGCAGGTGATCAACCTTCTGGAAGAGCTCCAGGAGCAGTTCAACCTGACCTATCTGTTCATCGCCCATGACCTCTCGGTGGTGCGGCACATCAGCACCCGCATCGCGGTGATGTATCTTGGCAAGATTGTCGAGCTGGCCAGCCGCCGTGAGCTGTACACCGAGCCCATGCACCCCTACACGCAGGCGTTGCTCTCAGCCGTGCCCATCCCCGACCCGGAAGTCGAGGACCATCGCCAGCGCATCATCTTGCAGGGCGATGTGCCCAGCCCGGCAAACCCGCCCTTGGGCTGCAACTTTTGCACGCGTTGCCCCGTCAAGCTGGAGATGTGCGACACGGTCGAGCCGGACTTTGTCGAGTACAAGCCGGGGCACTTTTGCGCCTGCCATCGCGTCGAACGCGAGCTGGGGCGCCCCACGGCCAGCTGAACCGGGCAGAGGTAAGACTCAAGAGGGAGAGCGCCAGGCGCTCTCCCTCTCTTCATTGGCGGGCCACGCGTCGCATCAGCAGCGCCACGCCCGTGAGGCTCAATGCGATGGCCACGGCAGAGGTCAAGATCAACCAGCGGCTGGGCGCAGGGGCGCGCTGCACCGTCACGCCGATGCTGCGCGTACGAGCGGCCATGTCGAGCCTCTCGGCCAACTGGCGTCGAAAGGGCTCGGGCGGGCGCACCTGAGTGACGGCCCCGTGCAGGGCGCACTCGAGTTGGGTCACCTCTTCGGGCGCCGGCGCCCCGCTCAGCGCGCGCCTCAACCTATACCAGCCAGATGCGAGCTCTTGCCGAAATCGAGCCCTAAGGTCGACTCTCATCACCCAACATCCCCCGCTTTTCTATCTCGCGGCGCAACTGCAGCAGCGTGCGGTGGTACAATGACTTGATGGCGCCTTCGGTGCGCCCCATGATGCGCCCCACCTCGGCGTTCGACAGCTCCTCGTGGAACTTGAGATAAAGCAACTCCTGCCGCGTCGCGTCGAGGGTGGCCATCAGTTCACCCAGCAGGCGCGCCTCGTCACTGCTGGCCGCAAGATGCTCCGGGTGCAACTGCGGATCGCTGTGGATAACCAGGTCATCGAGCGCCACCATCTGACGCCGTTTGCTATCTCGATACCAGTTGGCCACCAGATTGTGCGCAATGCGATAGAGCCAGGCTGAAAAGGCAAAACCCTTGTCCTGGTAATCATCGAGGTGAGCAAAGGCGCGGAAAAAGGTGCGTGAGGTCAGATCCTCAGCGTCGTGCGCATTGCCCACGCGATGGTAGATATAGTTGTAGATGCGATCGACATAGTGCTCATAGATGGCGCCAAAAGCCGCCGGATCGGCCTGCGCCGCCCGCACGCGCTCCTGGTCTTGCCACTCGTGCACGTCCGGCTCGTTCAACAGTCAGTAACACCTCGCGCAAGTTCAGGTTGCGGCCCCTCAATCAGGCCTACGCCGACAACTTAGTCTATGGGCATCGCCATCTGAACGCAAAGACGGCTGGCCAGAGCCAGCCGTCGCATTGGGGGGGATGTCAGTGTCGCCTGGGCGCAAGCAGCATCGACAGGTGGCGGCGATGCAACCACAAGAGCAATGCCGCCGGCGCTCCCAGGCCCAGCAGCACCGGCACAACGATGGGTATGTTCACACAGCCACGCGCCGAAGCGCAGATCAGCGGCAGAAAGAGGCCCAGCCAGATCGTCATACCCCAACCCACTCTGCTATCCATGACAGCACCTCCTCGAGAGCAGGCCGCAACCGGCACGACGCATGACGCGGGCCGACTGGGTGCGACCAAGGCTCAACCCGCTCTCACTTACAACATAACATAATCCAGGGGTGTCGTCAATAGTGTGTCGGCGGCTGGCAACCTAGCCAGTCTCCATCCGCCGGTTGCCGGCAAGGCGCGGGGTGCAGCATCCGCCTCAACGCTGCTATAATGAGACGATGAAAGCACGTCAGCAGCTCATCGAGCCCACCGAGGCGAACCGACCGGCGTGGTCGGCCGGCAGTGCCCTGCCGCCATGGCGCTGGCTGCAACGCGCCGGCCTACGGGCGCAACTGCTGGCCACCACAGCGTTGCCGCTGCTGATTCTGATGGCGATCGTGGCGGTGGTGGGCCTGACGACCTATACGCACATGACGCAGTCTCTCGTCCAGGATCGTGACGCCGAGCTGGCAGGGCTCTCGGCGCGTCAGGTGGCCGACCACTGGGCCGAGACATTGCTGCTCCTCTCGCAAGTGGCCGGCTCCAATGAGTTGCGCAGCGGCGATCCTGTCAGCGCCGGGCAGATTCTGGCCGCCAACGATGCGCTGCTCCGTCGCTTTGACGACCTGCTGGCCACCAATGCCAGTGGCGAGGTGATGGCCAGCACCGGCGCCACCCCTCTGCCCACGCTCGCCGATCAGCCCGTGTTCGTGCGGGCGCGCGACGATCGCCGTCCGGTGCGCTCGACGGTCTTGCGCTCAGAGCAGGGCGCCGACGTGATCCTGGTAGCGGTGCCGGTCTATGACCAGAACCGGCGCTTTGGCGGCTGCCTGGTGGGCGTGTGGGAGCTGGGTGGCGACGGCATCGCTGCGCCCCTCAGGCTCGTCAGAGCGGGCTCGGCTGCTTTCTCCTATCTGGTCGATGAAGAGGGGCGCGTCTTGTGGCACCCGCAGGCCGCCCTGGTGGGGCAGGTGGTCGCCGACCACCCCGCTGTGGCGCGAGCGCTCTCTGGGGCCACGGGCGCCGAAACAGTGGCCGATGGCGGCCGCACCCTGGTGGTGGGCTATGGGCCCATCCCTGCCAACGCGCTCAGCAGCTCGCTCTTTGCCGACCCGAGCTGGCAGGGGTGGATGCTGTTCGTCAGCGAACGCTGGGAGGACATCACGGCGCCCTTCCGCCCCTTCTTGGTGCTGGTGTCGTTGCTGATCACGCTGATGGTGCTGGTGCCACTGTTGCTGCTCGCCTTTAGCAGCCAGCAGGTGATCGCCCCGCTACAATCGTTGGTGGCGCAGGTCGACCGGGTGGCGGCTGGCGAGTTCAGCACGCAGGTCTCGGTCAACCGTGGGCCGAGCGAGGTGCGCAACCTCGAGCTCAAGTTCAACGAGATGGTGGCGCAACTGCGGCGCTACCAGGCCGACATCCAGAACTATGTCACCTCGGTGCTGAACGGCCAGGAAGAGGAGCGCAAGCGCATTGCCCGCGAGCTGCATGACGAGACGGCGCAGATGTTGATCGTCATCGGTCGGCGCATCGAGGATGCCCAGGAGCAGGCCACCGACGCGCCCCTCAAGGCCTCGTTGGGCGAGCTACGCGACATGGTCGACAACACCCTCGAGGGCGTGCGTCGCTTTACCAGCGACCTGCGCCCGCCCTTGCTTGAGGAGCTGGGACTGGCCAACACCATCGAGATCCTCGGGCGACGCACAGCCCGCGAAGACAACCTCGATGTGGAGGTCGAGATCAGCGGCGAGCCACAGGCCTTGCCGCCTGAACATGAGCTGGCGCTGTATCGGCTGGCGCAAGAGGGCCTCAGCAACGTGCGCCGCCATGCCAGTGCCACCCGGGTCGACATGGCGCTGCGCTACGAGCCCGCAGCCGTCACCCTGACCATCACCGACGACGGCGTCGGCTTTAGCGTGCCGCAAGACACCTCGGCGCTGGTGGCAGGCGGGCGTCTGGGGCTCATGGGCATCTATGAGCGCGCCCGTCTGTTGGGCGGCACCGCGAAAATCACTTCAGCCGAGGGCCAAGGCACCACCATCCGGGTCACCTTGCCGATGGACGCGGCCGCTAGCAGAGCGGCCTCGGCCCACCAGGGTCAGGCTTGAGCGCTAACATCGGCATAAATGCGGATATCGAATGGCTAATTTGGCGGATGGTTCCCAGGTCGATCCCCGGTATGATAGGGTCGTGGCGGGAAGGAGACGACGGCTTTCCTGCAACAAGCTGAATTCCATCCGGCGTGGGATCAGCACTCTTCTCCTCCTTGGTTTGGCGGGCCTCGATGACCGCATTGGGCGGCGGTCATCGAGGCCCGTCAGCGTGTTGGCCCAAGGCGCCCCAGCTCTACGCGCTCTCGGGCGCTCCTTGCGGAGCATGTGCCCCGACCTATAATGCACCTGACTATCTTCAGGGGTGGGTCAGCGATGGAACCGATCCGCATTCTGATTGCCGATGACCATGCCGTGGTGCGCGAGGGTACGCGTCAGATCCTCGATCGCGAGGCAGACATGCGCGTGGTTGCCCAGGCCGCCGACGGCCAGGAGGCCATCGACCTGGCGGTGAAAGAGCAGCCGCGCGTGGCGGTGCTCGATATCAGCATGCCGGGCGTCAACGGCATCGAGGCGACCCGCAAGATCAAAGAGCTGTTGCCCTCTACCGCGGTGCTGGTCTTTACCGCCTATGACTATGACGAGTATGTCTTTGCCATCCTCGAAGCGGGCGCAGCAGGATACCTGCTCAAGAACTCGCGCGGGTCGGAGCTGATCGAGGCCGTGCGACGGGTGGCTGCCGGCGAGTCGGTGCTCCACCCGGCCATCGCCGCCAAGGTGCTCAACCGCGTGTCGCGACGCGAAAGCCCTGCCGAGGAGACGCCCGTCGAGTCGCTGACCGAACGTGAGCTCGAGGTGCTGCGCCTGGCAGCGCTGGGCCACTCGAACCGCGAGATCGCCGACCAGCTTTATGTCAGCCCGCGCACGGTGCAGTCTCACATGGCCAACATCTTTGGCAAGCTGAACGTGGGCTCACGCACCGAGGCGGTGATGGTGGGGCTCAAGCGCGGCTGGATCCACCTGGGCGACCTGACCGAGGAGTAGGCTGCCAGCGCCACGACCTTGGAGCCGGCCCCGGCGTCGTCTATAATAGGACAATGTCCCCATACCCCGGTGGCTGTGCATGAAAATCCTGGCCGTCAGCGATCAAGTGGTAGGCCAACTCACCGCCTCGGTCGTGTCCGAGCGCTTCCGCGATGTCGATGTGATCCTGAGCTGCGGCGACCTGCCCCTGGACTATATGGAGTACCTAGTCACGCGCATCGGCAAGGGCACGCTCTATTATGTGAATGGCAACCATGTGCAAAAGCAGGTGCTCCAGAGCGATGGCACCCGCAAGACCGAGGCCGAAGGTTGCACCAACCTGCACCGGCGCGTGGTCAACCACAAGGGGCTGTTGATCGGCGGGCTCGAGGGGTCGATGGAATACAATAACGGCCTGCACCAGTACAGCGAGTTGCACATGCGCGCCCTGGCCCGCACGATGGCGCCAGCGCTGCTCTACAACCGCCTGCGCTATGGGCGCGACATCGACATCATGATCAGCCATGCGCCCCCGCGCGGCATTCACGACCAGCCCGATCGCTGCCATCGTGGCTTTGGCACCTTCTTGCGCTTTATCAGGCGGCATCGCCCGCTCTACTGGCTGCACGGACACATCCACATCTACCGCCCCGATACCGTGCGCGTCACGCGCTATCTGGATACGACGGTGATGAACGTGTTCGGGTACCAGCTCATCGAGATCGACGAGGCCGCGCTGGCGCGCCGCAGGCGACCCCGCCTGCCGAGCCGCGACACAACCTCACCTACCCAGCCCGGAGGCTAACATGGACCAGAGCGAACTGCAGCGCCTTGCACAGGCCAATCGCGAGCGCATCATCGCCTTCTGTCGCGAGCTGGTGCGCACGCCCAGCCTGACCGGCGAAGAGGGTCGCCTAGCCGAGTTCGTGCTCGAGACGATGGAGGCCCTCGGCTATGACGAGGCGCTCATCGACTCGGCCGGCAACGTCATCGGCCACATCCGCGGGGGATCGGGGCGCTCGACGCTGCTGCACGCCCACCTCGACATCGTCGACCCGGGCGATCCACGCCGCTGGACCGACGGCCCCTACAGCGGCGCGCTGCGCGACGGCTACATCTGGGGGCGCGGCGCCTCAGACGACAAGGGCTGCCTGGCCGCCCAGGTGTTTGCAGCCGCGCTCCTCAAAGAGGCTGGGCTGGCGCCTGCTGGCGACGTGTATGTGGCGGCGGTGGTCGGAGAAGAGATCGGCGGGCTGGGCTCGCGCTACCTGGCGGGCTCGTTCCACCCCGATCTGGCCATCATCGGCGAGCCCTCGGCCAACACGCTGCGGCGCGGACATCGCGGGCGCTGCGAGTTCATCGTCACGCTGCAGGGCCGCTCGGCCCACGCTTCGGTGCCGGCGCAGGCCATCAACCCGCATTACGACCTGGCAAGACTGGTGCTGGCCCTGCGCGAACTCGACATGCACCATGAGCCGGTGACGGGCGGCTCTACCGTGGCGCCCACCCTGCTGCGCTCTGACCAGCGCAGCGCCAACGTCATCCCCGGCCAGCTGACGCTGCATCTCGACTGGCGCAACGCACCTGGCGAGTCTCCCGAGGATGCCATGGAGCGCCTGCAGGCGCTGCTGGACGACACGCTCGGCGGTGAGACCATCTATAGCCTGTCGGTGCGCACCGACCATGTGGTCAGCTACACTGGCTATGAGCAGGATGTGCGCCAGGCTGTGGCCCCCTTCTGGATGGAAGAGGATGATCCTTTGTTGCTCGCTGCGCGCGCGCAGCTCCAGCAGGCGCTGGGCCGCGAGGTGGGCGTGGATGTGTGGCAGTTCTACACCGACGGCGGCTTTTTGTACGGGGCAGGCGTGCCCTGCATCGGCTTTGGCCCCGGAGATCCGCGCATGGCGCACGTGTTCGACGAGCGCCTGGCGGTGGACGAGCTGATCGAGGGTGTGGTGGGCTACATGGCGTTGGCCATGCATATGGGGGCTGTCGGGGGCTGAGCCTCCCCCGTGGAGGTGGGCGGTGTCGAGCAGGCGCCGGTCTATCCGTCGCGGTCTCATCATCGGCTCATTGCTGCTGTTTCCGGTCACCTTTTACTACTTTTCGCCCTATGTGATCATCGCCGGCGCGCTGGCGGGCGTGGCTGCGGGCAGCATGCTGCTGTTCGCGCTGCAGTTCCTCAGTGGGATGGTGCTGGGGCGAGCATTCTGTGGCTGGGCGTGCCCGGCCGGCGGCCTGGCAGAGTGTCTGGTCCTCGCCCAGGCCAAGCCAGCCCGCGGGCGGCGCGCCAATTGGATCAGGCACGGACTCTGGGCCGTCTGGCTGGCCGCCGTAGCGTTGGCCCTCGTGGCGGGGGGCGGCCTGCGGGCGGTCGAGCCTTTCTTTATGACCGAGCGCGGCGTCTCGTTGGCCGCGCCCGAGGCGTATATCGTCTACTACCTCGTCATCGGCCTGATCGTCACGTTGTCGCTGGTGGCCGGTCGGCGTGCCTTTTGCCACTATGTGTGCTGGATGGCGCCCTTTATGATCCTGGGCACGCGGCTGGGCCGGGCGTTGCGCGCGCCGATGCTCCACCTGGCCGCCGACGCCATGCGCTGCAGCGACTGCCAGCGCTGCAACGGCGCCTGCTCGATGAGCCTGGACGTTCACAGCATGGTGCGCGCCGGCAAGCTCTACGATGACGAGTGCATCCTCTGCGGCGCCTGCGCCGATGTTTGCCCCAACGGCGTGCTGCGCCTGGCCATGCGTCGGCCCCCCAGGCGGGCCCAAGGCGCGGGCTGATCCACGGTCACGGGCGGGTCGCTGGCTTGGCTGCCCATCTACATCCTCGGCGCAGCCCTGACCGCTGGTAGGCGCGACGGCCCCGACTTGCGCCCTTTTCATACGCTTCTATAATCACCCGGCTTTTGTCCACTGCCGCACCACGAGCGAACCAATGCCACAGATCATCGTCCAGGACCTCTGCAAGACCTTTAGCGTCGCCGAACGCGACCCGGGCGCCTGGGGCGCCGTCAAGGGCCTGGTTCGGCGACGCTATCGCCATGTGCCGGCACTGGACCACATCTCTTTCACCATCGAGACGGGCGAGCTGGTGGGCTATATCGGCCCCAACGGCGCCGGCAAGTCCACCACCGTCAAGGTGCTGGCGGGCATCTTGGTGCCCGATAGCGGCACCTGCCAGGTGATGGGGCGCACGCCCTGGAAGCAGCGCGTGGCCCACGTGGCGCACATCGGCGTCGTCTTTGGGCAACGCACGCAGCTCTGGTGGGATCTGCCGGTGATCGAGTCGTTCGAGCTGCTGCGCGAGATCTACCGCATCCCCCCTGCTGTCTATCGCGCCAACGTGGACGAGATGGTGGCGCTCTTGGGGCTGAGCGAGCTGCTCGATACACCGGTGCGGCAGCTCAGCCTGGGCCAGCGCATGCGCTGCGACCTGGCCGCCGCACTGCTGCACAGCCCTGCGCTGCTCTACCTCGACGAGCCCACCATCGGCCTCGACGCCGTCTCCAAGCTCGCCGTGCGCCAGTTCATCAAGCGGCTCAACAAAGAGCGAGACATCACCGTCCTGCTCACCACCCACGACATGGACGACGTCGAGGCGCTCTGCCGGCGCATCCTGCTCATCAACAAGGGCAAGATACTGCTGGACGGCACCGTGGCCGACCTGCGGGCGCAAGTCTCTCGTCTGCGCAGGCTGGTGGTGGTGCTCCGCGAGGAAAAGGACTGGATCGAAACCGACAAGGCGCGCGTCATCGGGCGCCAGGGCCCGCAGGTGACGCTGGAGTTCGACCCCGAGCGCATCTCGGCGCCGGACTTGATTCATCACCTCACCAGCGCCTATGGCGTGCGTGACCTTTACGTCGAGAACCTGCCCATCGAGGAGATCGTGGCCGAGGTCTACCAGGGGGCAGGGCTGTGAGCGCCCTGGCCACGGCCAAGGGCTGGCGAGCCTACCGTGCCGTCATGTCGGCGCGTCTGCGCGAGATGCTCCAGTATCGCACCGCGGCGGTGGCCGGCATGGTGACGCAGGTGTTCTGGGGGTTGATCCGCCTGATGATCTTTCAGGCGTTCTACCGCTCTTCGACGACGGCCCAGCCGATGAGCCTGCCCGAGACGGTGGACTATCTCTGGCTGGTGCAGGCGCTGCTGCTGCTGACCCCCTGGCGCATCGACATCGAGCTTCAGAACATGATCCGTTCAGGCAACGTGGCCTATGAGCTGGCCAAGCCGGCGGACCTGTATGGCCTGTGGTTCGCACGCATCCTGGGCGGGCGGGCCGCGCCGATGCTGTTGCGGTTGCCGCTGATCTATGGCCTGGCGGCGCTCTTTTTTGGGCTGCGTCTGCCGCCCAGCCTGGCCGCTGCGGGCGCGTTTGTGCTCTCGGTGCTGGCGGCCTTTCTGCTGAGCGCAGCCATCAGCGCACTGATGACCATCTCGCTGATGTGGACGTTGGCGGGCGATGGCCTTTCGCGCCTGACGGCCACCGTGGCCACCGTGCTCTCGGGCAGCATCATCCCCCTGCCGCTCTTTCCCGACAGCATGCAGCCTGTGCTGAACATATTGCCGTTTCGCGGCCTGATGGACATCCCCTTTCGGCTCTACAGTGGCAACATTCCGCTGGCGGCCTTTCCTCGCGAGCTGGCCTTTCAGCTCGGCTGGGCGCTGGCCCTGATGGTGCTGGGGCGTGCGCTGCTGGGGCGCGGGCTGCGGCGCCTGGTGCTGCAGGGGGGCTAGCATGGGCAGCACGTTGCGGCTCTACTGGGCCTACACGCGGGCCTCGATTCGCGGCCAGATGGCCTATCGGGCCTCGTTCATCATGCTGACGCTGGGCAACTTTGTGGCCACCGGCATCGAGTTTGTGGCGCTGTGGGCCCTCTTTGGGCGTTTTGGGCAGATCGCCGGCTGGACGCTGCCCGAGGTGGCGCTCTTTTACGGGCTGGGCAATGTCGCCTTTGCCATCGCCGAGGGCGTCGGCCGCGGCTTTGACACCTTTGCTGCTCTCGTCAAGCGGGGCGACTTTGACCGCATCCTGTTGCGGCCGCGTAGCACCCTGCTGCAGATCGGCGCCAGCGAGTTCCAGATCATGCGCATCGGCCGACTGAGCCAGGGGCTGGCCGCGCTCATTTGGGGCGCCGCCGCGCTCAACCTGGTGTGGGCGTCCTGGCGCATCGCTCTGCTGCTCTGGACGCTGCTGTGCGGCGCCGCGCTGTTCACCGGCCTGTTCGTGCTGCAGGCCACCAGCGCCTTTTGGACCACCGAGTCGCTCGAGGTGTGGAACACCCTCACCTACGGCGGCGTGCAGACCGCCCAGTTCCCGCTGACACTGTATGAGGATTGGTTCCGCAAGTTCTTTACCTACGCGGTGCCCCTGGCCGCCATCACCTATTTCCCAGCGGTGGCCATCCTGGCCAAGGACGATCCGCTGGGCACGTCGCGACTGTTTCAGGCCATCGTGCCGGCGGCAGGGTTGGCATTTCTGGCAGGGGCAACGCTCTTTTGGCAGGTGGGCGTGCGGCACTATCATTCCACCGGAAGCTGAGCCTGCCGCGCCGGTGACGGCCCTCTGTCTGCCCGCCCGGCACAGGCGGGTCGCGACTCGAAAGGGAGCAAGCCATGTCCACTCTTGACGTGCGTGGCCCCCTCACAGCAGCAGAATGCCTGGCCTTGGCTCGGGCGTTAGGCGAGCGTTCGGAGTTCACCATCGCGCGGCACCACCTGTTGCGCGGTTCGTGCACGGCCTATTGCGTGGGCAACCCGGATGGCCCCGTGGCCGCATTGGTGCAGCCGTATGACGCCGTCATCGAGCCGACCGGCATCGGCAGCGACGCCGGGGCCTTGCACACGCTGTTGCGGGCGGCGCAGGGTTGGGCCTGCGTCGAGGTGGAACGCGATGTAGCCGAGGCGCTCGCAGATCTGCTCTCTGCTCAGACGGGGCAACCCTGCCGCCTGTATGGCGGCGTCTACTATACCCTGACCAGGCCCGCCAACGTGTTCGAGCACCCCGACGTGCGGCTGTTGACGCCCGACGATCTGCCCCTGCTGACGGCGGCGCCCGATGACCTGCAGGGCACCGGCTTTGGCGACCCCGAAAGACTGTTGCGCCAGGGGGCGCTGGCCGCAGCCATCGTTGCCGGCGAGATTGTCGCGACCGCCTTTACCGTCGCCATCACCGCGCAGTATGCCGAGATCGGCGTCGAGACGCTGGAGGGCCACCGCGAGCGAGGCTATGCGAGCGCCGCCGCTGCGCTGGTGGCCCGGTGGATCCAGGCGCGCGGCCTGACGCCCAGCTGGAGCACCGGCGAGGATAACTGGGCCTCGCAGCGCGTGGCTGAGAAGCTGGGCTTTGTACGCTGCCTGGAGCGCACCTACGTCATCCCGCGCCGCGAGACCGCGAGCCAGGCCGAGGCGCTCGCCGAGGTGGCCGACTGGGCGCTGCCCACTGACGACCGACCATTGCTCGACCGTGTTGAGGCCATGGTCGAGCCCGCGCTTTGGCGCGGCCTGTTCGGCGAGAGCGCCACGTTACAGGTGGCCGGGCTGCAGTATCACCTCTGCGGCGTCGGCGACACCCGCGAGCTGGCACAGTTGGCCGCCATCGGCCCCGATGATCACGTGCTCGATGTGGCCTGCTTTCTGGGCGGGCCGGCGATGCAGCTCGCCCTCGAGCGCAGGTGCCACGTCACTGGCGTCGACATCTCGCCCGTAGCCATCGCCGGCGCACGGCGCATCGCCGCCCTGGGCGGCCTGACGGAGCATCTCGACTATGTCGTGGCCGATGCGGCGGCGCTGCCATTCGACGAAGCAAGCTTTGACGTGGTGTGGAACCAGGCCTCGCTCTCTCACGAGGACGCCTGGCTCGATGAGATGGCCCGCGTGCTCAAGCCCGGAGGCCGCCTGGCCATCACCTTTGAGGCTCGGCCGGGCGCGGCCCAGGCGGGCTCGCCCCGCTGGTCCATCGCCGAGATGGCCGCCCAGTGGCAGCGGCGCGGGCTGCGCATCGTGCACTGCGCTGACCTGACGGAGCGCGAGATCGCCCACGGCTGGGGCGGCCTGCTGGCCCGGCTCGACGCACGCGAAGAAGATTACGCCGCGGTGCGCGGCCATGCCTGGGTTTCGGCCGCGCGCGCCGAGTTTGCCGACGAGATCGTCGCCATGCAGGCCGGCCGCTGGACCAACGCCCGTCTGCTCGCCATCAAGGAATGAGCATGTACACCTACGAGCAGTTGCGCGCCATCGCCGCAGGGGTGCAGGCGCGTCACGGCTGGGATTACGGCGTGGTGTGTGACGATCGCGCCCCCGTGCCGTGGGACTATGAAGCCTACACGGCCGCCCTGTTGCACCCCGGGCAGCGCGTGCTGGATATCGGCATGGGCGGCGCCGAAAAGTTGCTGCGGCTGGCAGCGTCGCCGCGCTTCAGCTGGGGCCTGGGCATCGACCCTGCCCCCGAGATGGTGGCCGACGCCTGCGAGAACCGTGCCGCCAGCGCAGCAGCAGATCGCGTGTGGCTGGCCCAGATGCCCGCCGAGGCGCTAGCGCTGGCCGATGGCGTGTTTGATCTGGTGCTCTGCCGCCACGCCAACCTGGACGTGGACGAGGCGCTGCGGGTGCTGGCCACTGGCGGCCAGTTGGTGACGCAGCAGGTGGGGGCACGCAACCTGCAGAACATCTGCCAGGCCTTTGGCTGTGGCCCAGGCGGGGAGTATGTCTGGGATGAGCTCGATGTCTACGCCCTGGCCGACCGCTTTCGGGCGCGCGGCTGCCGGGTGCTGGTGGCAGCCGAGTACGATGTGCCCTACCGCCTGCTCGACGTCTCCTCGCTGCTCTTTTTGCTCCAGGGCGTGGGCATCCCCGAGGACTATGATCTAGAGCGACACTGGCCCGTGGTGGCCGCGATCATCGCCGAACACAGCGACGCGCGGGGCATCGTCAGCAATGAACACCGCGAGCTGCTCCACATCGTCAAGCCCTAGTGGCGTGGCCGACAAGGACGCTTACTCGGCAGCCGTCGCAGCCGGCGCATGGGGCGTGCGCACGCGCCGCATGGTAAAGGCGAAAAAGGCGAGCGACAGCATCACCAGGCCCGCGTCGATGGTGTACATCATCGTGCCGCCCAGAGCCTGAAAGAGCATCCCGCCCACCAGGGCGGCCACCGCCGAGCCGACGCCCATCGACACCGACCCAAAGATGCCCTGCGCCGTAGCGCCCATGCCTTCGGGCGCCATCGCGGCCACCAGACTGATGCTCGCCACCCACATGGCCGAGAAGGATGGGCCATGCAGCAGTTGGATGACGAGGATGAGCCAGGGCGTGCGCATCCAGCCCACCGCCACCAGCATGATCGCCGTCGAGATCATGCTCACCAGCAACAGGCGCCTGGGCCCCATGTGCACGAGCAGCCGGTCAGACCAAAAGTAGATGGGCAGCTCGCTCAGCGAGGCCACGGCCAGCGAAAAGCCCATCAAGCTCTGAGGCACACCGATGGCGTCGAGGTGCAGAAAGAGAAAGCCGTCGAGCGTCGAGCGCCCGGCGGTAAAGAGGAACATGGTCGTCAGAAAGAGCAGCCAACCGCGATTGCGCGCCAGTTGGCGAAAGCCGCTCCAGTACGAGGTCCTCAGCCGGGCCGCCTGAATGGGCATGGCGGCCGCCAGCAGCAGGCCGACGCCCAGCAGCAACCAGTAGCCGTAGAACGCCCAACCCAGTGAGTAGCGCTCGACCAGCACACCCACCAGCGGCCCCATGATGCCCCAGCCCACGGCGCCCCATAGGCGCAGGCGTCCATAGCGTGCGCGTTCGCCCTTGAGCATGGCCACCACCGAGCTGTCGACCAGCGACATCACCGGCGCGGCAAAGACGGCATACAGCATCACCACCGGCACCAGCGCCCAAAAGCTGCGCGCCAGATACATCAAGCCGGCCATCGAGAGGGTGCCGCTCATCGCCAGCACCAGCAGGCGCTTGTGCTGATGGGTCGCGTCGGCCAGGCCGGCCCACACTGGCGCCACCAGCAGGGTAAAGAGCGAGGGGATGGCCCTCAGCAAGCCGATCTGTTCACCGCCCAGGCCGAGGCTCTGATAGTACAGGGCCAGAAAGGGCGAAAGCGAGGCCCCTGCTCCAAAGAAGGCAAAGTAGAATCCTTTGGACAGGGTCATCCATCGAGCGCTGTTCTTCACGTCGGCAACCGCCCCCCACGCAGAGTCGTTCAGGGCGAGAGTATACCGCAGCGGCTTCGCCCGACCGAAACAGCGTCGCCGGCGTGTGGCGGCCCTTCGAGCGCGCGGGCTAGGCCATGCGCGCCACCCACACCTGCTCGCCGCCGGCGACAAAGGGCCCGCCCTCGAAATCGCCGTAGAGCGCCTCGACGGTGAACCCACAGCGCGCCAGCAGATGCTCCATCTCGTGGCGGTAGATCCAGCGCAGGCGTAGATCGGTATAGGCCCGCGAGAGCACAAAGCCGTCGTCGCCCAGCTCGTCGTATAGCCAGCGCACATGCACCATCTGCGCCGCCAGGTCATAGTGCAGCGACTCCCAGACCACCACCTGATGCCCGTTATCAGGCCGGGTGAACTCGCCCGCATGGGTGAGCGCCTGGCCGATCTGACTGCTGCGTTCGACGATGATGCGCAGGTTGGGGTCGAACACGTTGAGCACCAGCCGGCCGCCCGGCGACAGATGCCGGCCGATGGCCTGCAGCGCCGCCAGTTGGTCGTCCACCGTCAGGTTGTGCAAAAAGGCGCGGTAGGGGATGATCACCAGCGGAAAGCGCTGCCCCAGGTCGAACGAGCGCATATCGCCCTGCACCAGCGTGATCCGCTCACGCACCTCGACGGGCAGAGCAGGCAGCTTGGCCTCGAAACGGGCCAGCATCTGCGGCGACAGGTCGAGCCCCACCACCTGCGCGCCAGCCTCGGCGATGGCGATGGTGACACGGCCTGTGCCACAGGCCAGCTCGAGCACCGGCGACCCGGCCGCCTGTGCCTGCGCCACGTAAAAGGCCACATCGCCGGGCAGGCCCGTGCTGAACAGGTCATAGAAGCCGGGCCCCACGCCGGTGTAGTAATCTATTGCCATGGTCACACCTCCATTGCCAGGCTGCCGATGGGTCTGGCTCGATCGTCGCAGTGTAGCCCGCGGGACGTGGGTGGCGCAAGGCCTAGCGCGGCACGATGCGCAGGATGCGGTCGTCTTCAGCCGCCGGCCGGCCACGACCATCCCGGTTGCTGGTGGTGAGGTAGACGTATCCGTCTGGCCCCTGAGCCACATCGCGGATGCGACCCAGCTCGCCCACGAATAGCCGCTCGACGGCCACCACGGTGACGCCATCGTCGGCCAACTCGACGCGCTGCAGATGCTGGCCGCGCAATGCTCCAAACAAGAGGCTGCCTCGCCAGGGGGCCAGCGCCTCGCCGTCATACACCAACAGGCCGGCGGGCGCCCAGGTGTCGTCGCCGCTGTGCAGCAGCGGGTCTAGATAGCCTGCCTCGCCCGGTGCGGCGGTGACCAGCGGCCAGCCATAGTTGCCTCTCGGCTCGATGCGGTTCAGCTCATCGCGACAGCAGAGGCTCTGCTCGCCGCTGGGGCCGTGTTCGGTGCTGTACAGTGCACCGGTGTTGACATCCCAGGCGAGCCCCTGCGGGTTGCGATGCCCCAGCGAGTAGACCGGCGAGCCTGGAAAAGGGTTGTCGACGGGCACCGTGCCATCGGGGTTCAGCCGCAGGATCTTGCCGGCCAGCGAGTCGGCTTCCTGGGCCAGAGCGGGCACGCGCGCATCGCCTGTGGTGATATAGAGTTTGCCATCGGGGCCAAAGGCCAGCCGACCGCCATCGTGCACCTGCGCGCCGGGGATGCCCTCGAGCAGCACCTGCTCAGGGCCCAGGCCAGCGGCGGTCACCTCATAGCGGGCCACGCGGTTCCAGCTCGCTCCCCCTGCGCGGTAGGTGTAGACGGCATAGAGCAGGGCGTTGTGGTCGAAATCGGGGTCGAGGGCGATGCCGAGCAGCCCGCCCTCTCCTGCGTCGACCACCTCAAACGTGGCCAACGGCGCGGGCTGCAGCACGCCGTCGACGATCAACCGCAGCCTGCCGGGCCGTTCAGTGAAGAACAGGCGTCCGTCGGGCGCAAAGGCGAGCGACCAGGGCACCTCGAGGCCGGCGGCCACCGCCTCGATGCGCGGCGCAAAGGGCAGCGGAGTGGGCGTCGACTCCCGCTCGAACTCGGCAGCGCCGGCTGCGGGCTCAGCTGGCCGCGTAGGAGCCGTCGGCGCTGTCGACGTCGCCGAATCGGTCGGGGCCATGGGGATGGTCGGCACGGCCTGAGTAGGCGTCGCATCGTGGGGCGTCGGGCGAGCAGTCGTAGGCGTCATCGCCCCCTCGGCCGCCGGCGTCGCAGACGGTGCACAGCCAGCCATCAAGAGGGCTAGAGTTAGCAGCAATAGGGCTAGGGCTTTCATCAGGGCCTCCGAAAGATGCAGACACCCTGATGATAGCAAATCTTGACCAATTCAGTCAAAAATGCCGTCTGCCCCTAGCGGTAAAAGACAAAGCTGGCGCCCACCAGATCAAAGAGCTCGCGGGCGAGCATCGCCTGCTCGCCGGCGCCAGGCGGCAGATGAGGCGCAAACACCACCCGATAGGCGCTGTCTTTGTGCACAAAGAACACCTGGCGCGTGGGCTCATCGCCCGGGACAGGCACCACCACCGCGGCCGGCTGCTCGGCAAAGGTCGTTTCGCTCCAGGCATCGGCCGGTATGTCGTCCATGCTCTCGGCCAGAGTGCGCTCTGCCCACTCGCGCGGGCTGAGCTCGGTGGCCGGGCCCAGGCTGTAGATGCGCACCTCGCCGATGAGCGGCACGGGCACGTCGCTGCGTTGGCGGGCCGTCACCAGCACCCCGACGCCGGTGTCGGTGGCCGTATAGTCCTCGGGATACAGGAAGCAATACGCCTCCTCGTCAGACTCAAAGCGGCCTTGCTTCTGTCCTTTGGCGGCGGTGGCGCACAGCAGATCGGGGTTGTGCGTTTCGAGCATGCCCAGCTTGAGGCTGAGCTGCCCGGCGACGCCGTTGACCGTCACGGTATACTCGCCTACGTCGAGCATGCTGATGTCGAGGGGCGCCTCGAACTCGTAGGGTCTGACGGCGGCCTCACACACCTGCTCCAGGGAGTGTACCGCGTAGACGCCCACGGCCAGTCCTTGGGCCGTGCGGGTCTGCGTCACACGCCCCACCTCGCTGCAGTCGTCGTCGAACTCGCCCCGCACGACGAGGGTGACCGGCACCGGAAAGCCCTCGCCATAGACCACGTCGAACGACGCGACACGGGCTGGCGCGATCGCCATCGGCTCGGGCGTGGGCGCCGGCGTGGCGGGCGCTGCCGTAGGCGTGGATGCGTTGATGGTCGGCGCGGCCGTAGCCGTGGGGGCCGACGTCGCGGTGGGCTCGGGGACGATGGTGATCTGAATGAGTTGGGGCAGAGCGGGCCGCTCGGCCGCCTCACCGGTGGGCGCGGCGCCGGCACAGCCGCTCAGCGTCAGCAGCGCCAGCCCCACCAGGGCAACCCATATGTGCTGGCGGCTCATCGCCCCACCCCCTGACCTATGCGGGCAGATTCATAGTCGCTATAGCCGCCGATGAACTCGGTGAGACAGCCGCCATCCAGCTCAACCACGCGATCGGCCACACGGTCCAAAAAGTAGCGGTCGTGAGAGATCACCAGCACCGTCCCATTGAAATCTTCCAGGGCATCTTCGAGCACCTCGGCCGAGGCGATGTCCAGATTGTTGGTGGGCTCGTCGAGCAGCAGCAGGTTGGCCCCGCCGAGCATCAGCAAAGCCATCTGCAGGCGGCTGCGCTCGCCGCCCGACAGCGTGCGCACCGGCGAGCGGGCCTGCTCATAGGTGAACATGAAACGGTTGAGGTGTGCCATGGCTGGCGACTCGGGCAGGTTGGCCTGTCGCGCCAGAGTGTCGAACAACGTCAGATCCCCGTCGAGCGTCTCGTGCTGCTGGGCATAGTAGCCAGCCACCACGCTGGGCCCGATGTAGACCGTGCCAGCGCTCGGAGCCTCCTGGCCGCGGATGATGCGAAACAGCACCGACTTGCCGGCGCCGTTGGGCCCCACCAGCCCCACCCGCTCGCCATGCCACACCAGCAGGTTGACGCCTTCGAGCACGCGGTTCTCGCCCTCATCCGCCTCAAACGCCTTGGCGATGCCCTGCAGCTCGAGCACCTTGCTGCTGCCGCGCCAGCCTTCGAGCCGCAAGCCCATCCGTCGCCGCTCGAGGGTGGGCCGCTCGATGCGTTCGATCTTGTCGAGCCGCTTCATAATCGCCTGCCCGCGCCGCGAGAACTTGGCGTTGTCGTAGACCTTGCCCCACATCATCAGGCGCTTGGCCGATTGCTCCAGGCGGGTGATCTCGCGCTGCTGCACCTGAAAGAGGGTCTGCTGTCGCAAGAGCGCCTGCTGCTTTTCGACCACAAACTCGGAATAGTTGCCCCGGTAGCGCTTGAGGCGGCCATCCTCGAGGTCGACGATCTCGTCGGCCACCATATCGAGCAGGTAGCGGTCGTGCGAGACCACCACCACGCCCCCCTTGAACCCGCGGATAAAGCGCTCGAGCATGGCCTTGCCGGCGAGGTCCAGGTGGTTGTCAGGCTCGTCGAGCAGCAAGAGGCCGGGCTGGCGGATCACCTGCCGGGCGATGCCGAGCAGCTTTTGCTGTCCGCCGCTGAGGGCAGGGGTGGGCAGCCCAAAGGTGGATTCGTCGAGCCCCAACTCGATCAGCGTCGAGCGCACCCGCCCCTCATAGCTGGGGCCGCCGGCCTGTTCAAAGGCCACCAGCAGACGTTCCTGTTCGGCCAGGGCTCGCGTCAAGAGGCGCTCGTCGCTGTACACCGCCGGATCAGTCAGGCGACGCTCCACCTCGTGCAGGCGACGATCGAGCGTCGCCACCCTCTCGGAAGCGCCCAACGCCTCTTGCCACACGGTGTGCTGCGGGTCAAAGCGCGGCTCTTGGGCGAGATAGCCGATGGTGAGGCCACTGGCGATCACCCGCACGCCTTCGAGCGGCGTCAGCTCGCCGGCGATGAGGCGCAGCAGGGTCGACTTGCCGCTGCCGTTGGGCCCAACGAGCCCTACGACACGGTCGTCGTGCACCTCCCAGTTCAGGCCGCTAAAGATCGGCTGGGTCAGATAGGTGTAGCTGGCCTGCGCCAGGCTTGCGGCGATGATGGTAGCACCTCCCGTTGCGCCCCCAGGCCCAGATGATAGCCGTGGACAAGATGGGCGCCAAAAGCGGGCGCTAGTACCGGTAGGCCACCTCGGCGGCATAGTCCAGATAGAGCTTGATGGCGGCCGGCGGCGTGTTCCAGGGGATGTGGTTGCCGATGCACATCATATAGCCCGAGCACATGCGGCCCGTCTCCACCATGCGATCCACCATGGCGCGGATCTCGTCGGAGCGGTTGCCCATCAGCACGCGATTATCGCCCTCGCCCGCCAAAAAGGCGTTGGGGTAGCGCCGGGCCAGCGCTTTCCAGTCGGTGTAGGGCTCACTGATGATGCCACGGGCGCCACAGGCCATCACGTCGTCGGCATAGGCGTCCATGTTGCCATCGGACATGAACAAGACCTCGATGCCCGCCTGCTCTAGGATGGCCCAGTACTCCTCATAGCGTGGAAACACGTACTTGTGCATCCAGCGGGGCGAGCAGACCGGACCGCGCGTGCAGACGATGTCGTCGTGGCACACGCAAAAGTTGATCGGCAGCCGGCTAAAGGCGCGGAAGACGCGCCGGTTGATCTCGGCGAACTCGTCCATGATGCGCTCAAAGCGGGCATCGAGACAGCAGCGCAGAAACATCTCCCAGCCAAAGGTGAGCAGCGGCCACATGAAGGTCGTGTTGTAAAAGCCCACCGTCGCCGCCTGGTCCTGGGGGGCGCGCTCCCACTCGGCGGGGTACAGGGCACGATAGTGTTGGTAGATGGCCTCTTCGGTGCGGAAGTCCAGATTCTCGACCACCTCGCCCTGGCGCCGGTCGGCGTTGGCCAGTGGGCTGTAGGCGAACACGTCCTCGGGGTCGAGAAAGCGCGACTGGCCGTGCTCGAATGTCCACGATTCACCATCGCCCCATCGTACGGTTTGCCGCTCGGGGTTGGCGCTGACGCCCACCAGGTCCATGGCAGGCCGCGCAATCGGGGCGTCGCTCACGGGGATGGGCAGGTCGAGCTGCGGATAGAGCTCGGCCAGCCGTTGGCGACAGAGGCGCGGGTGGGCGTAATAGTCGATGCCGGTCAGATAGGTCTCGGCATCGGGACAGGACCAGTGCTCCCAGTGCGCCAGGCGGCGCGGGCCGAGGCCCATAAAGCTCTGATAGCGCAGATCGGCCATGCTCCCTCCAGTCTGAGCGAGAGTGTAGCCCAGAGGCCGTTGCCGTTCAACCTGAGGGGCCCTCTCGTTGACGGTGGCCGCGCTCCCGTGCTATAACCACGTCAAAGCGGAAGGGCCGCTCAGCACGCGAGAGGAGCATGCCATGAAGAGGGCGTTGATCGTACAGGGGGGCTGGCAGGGGCATGAGCCCAAGCAGGTGTCGTGCATTCTGGCCGGGGCGTTGACACGCAACGGCTTTGAGGTGGTCATGTCAGACACCCTCGACAGCTTTCAAGATGTCGAGTATCTGCGTACCTTTGACCTGCTGGTGCCCGAGTGGACCATGGGCAAGATCACGAATGCCCAGCTCAAGGGGCTGCTCGACGCCATCAAGGGCGGCATCGGCGTGGCCGGGTTGCACGGCGGCCTGGGCGATTCTTTCCGCGAGGCCACCGACTATCAGTTCATGGTGGGCGGCCAGTGGGTGGCTCATCCGGGCAACGACGGCATCACCTACGAGGTCAACATCTGCGACATCGACGACCCGCTCGTCGAGGGCCTGCACGACATGACCATCGTCTCTGAGCAGTATTATATGCACGTGGACCCCAGCAACCGCGTGCTGATGACCACCACCTTCCACACCGAGAACGGCGACGTGGTCATGCCAGTGGCCTGGAAGCGCTCCTATGGCGAGGGCCGCGTCTTTTACTGCTCGCTGGGCCACGTGGCGCAGGTGTTCGACCAGGATCCACAGGTGATCGAGATCATGGCGCGCGGCATGCTGTGGGCCGCACGCGTCACCGACTAGCCGTCAGACAGAGTCAAAGCCTTGCCCGGCTCGACCCTTCTCAGGTGGAGCCGGGCAGGCCTCTGAGCGTTCAGGTTGCCTCTGGGGCCCGGCAGAGCCGTCGTGTTCGCCTCTAGAGCCGTCCCTGCATCCGCCGCCGCAAACGCGCGATCTCCTCGGCCGTCAGCCGCTCGCCATGGGCCTGCAGCCACTCCTCGAGCGATCCACGCGGTGACCTAAAGTTACGCTGGTCTGGCTGGGCGGGCACCACATCGCAGGTCTCCAGGTACCAGCGCAACATGCGCTGCTGCAGCGCCGCTTTGACCTCGGCCAGAGTGGGGTCGTCGATGCGGTTGTGGAGCTCGCCCGGGTCGGCCTCGAGCTCATACAGCTCGTCCTGCTCATAGAGCCGCTGCACGTACTTGAACCGCTCGGTGCGGCACATGGCCGCCTTGGTATGCTCGGGGCCGTCGCCCGCCTGCCACACCAGGCGCGGCCAGTAAAAGTCGCTGGGCTCTTGGCCCGTAAACGACTCGAGCTCCATGGCCTGCTCCTCGCCGGCCAGCCGGCCGCCCTCGCAGAAGACCGCGTCGCGGTGCACGTCGCTCTCACCGGCGATGACCGGCAGCAGCGAACGGCCGAAATGTGTGTGCTGCGGGCGAAAACCCGCCAGATCCTCAACAGTGGCGGGGAAATCGATCAGTTCGACCAGCGCATGGCGCACGCCGGGCTGGCAGGGCACGCCCTTGGGCGGCTTGATGATGAACGGCACCCGCGAGAGACAGTCCTCAAAGGTGTTCTGCGTCTTTTCCACCAGCCCATAGTCACCGGTGAAATCGCCATGGTCGGAAAAGAGAAAGATAGCCGTGTCGTCATAGATGCCCTTGTCGCGCAGGGCCTGCAGAATCAAGCCGAACTGGTGATCGACGCGCGAACACATGCCATAGTAGGTGGCGCGCAGCTCGTCCCAGGTCTCCTCGGGCAGGCCCATCAGGTGCTGCTTCTCATGGATACCCTTGAGGATGCTGGGCTTGCCCGTCCAGTCATCGGGCGCCGGGATGCGCGGCGGCAGCTTGGCACGATCGGTGATGCTGAACCAGGGCTCTTCGACGGCATACGGCGGATGGGGATAGGTCAATGGCAGGTAGATGCACAACGGCCGATCGTCGGGCGCGTTCGCGATCATCTCCACAGCGCCCAGCACGTGCGCCCAGTCGCCGTCATAGTAGGGCTCTTCTTCCTCGGTCTCGAGCCTGCCCCGCAGGAAAGAGTAATACCGTGACCCCTGAGGATCGCCGCGCCATTCGTTGGCGCGATGCACCTCCCAGGGCGGGCGCGGACGCCGCTCGGCCACATGGTACACGTCGCAGAAGGCGTCTGGCCCGTCTTGCCCGGGCACCAGGTCGTTCTTGCCGCCCCACCAGACCAGGTAGCCTTCCTCTTTGAGCGTGCGCAAGAGCACCGGCTCGTCGGGGTGCATCATGTGGAACATGGTGCGGTGCCCGCGCACATGTGGGTACCACCCCGACATGAAGGAGCAGCGGCTGGGCGTGCAGACCGTGTTCTGGCAGAAGGCGTTGCTGAACGAGACGGCCTCGTTCTCGACCCAGCGGTCGAGCACCGGCGTGTAGGCGGCAGGGTTGCCCATGTGGCCCATCACGTCGCTGCGCCACTGATCGGGGTTGAAAATGACGATGTGCGGTCTCTTCATGCTGCTCTCCTGGCCAGGGTTCCTGTGGGTTTGACCGGCACGAGCATAGCATGCCGACCCCGTCAGAGCCAGCGTCCTTTCGCAAGTGCGGCGGGGCGGCTATACTGAGCTCGGCAAGCTGAAACGCGAGTGAGGTCGAGCGATGACAAAGCGAACGGCAGACATCCTCTGGTATCGCGCCCCGGCCGACGACTGGCTGCGGGCGTTGCCCATCGGCAACGGGCGGTTGGGCGCGATGGTCTTTGGCGGCCGTGAGCGTGAAACGCTGCAACTCAATGAGGATACGCTCTGGTCTGGCGGGCCACGCGAGACGGTGGCGCCCGACGGCGGCGCCAGCCTGCGCGAGATTCGCCGACTGGTGCAGGCCGGGCGCTATGCCGAGGCCGGCGAGGTCACCCGTCGGCTGCAGGGGCCATACAACGAGTCGTATCAGCCGCTGGGCTATCTCCACCTCGACCTGTGCCACGCCAAGGTGAGCGACTATCGGCGCGAGTTGGATATGGCCAGCGGCGTCCTGCGGGTCAGCTATCGGCTGGGCGAGGCGTGCCTGGCGCGCGAGGCCTTTGCCAGCTATCCCGACCAGGTCATCGCCCTGCGCCTGACGGCCGACCGGCCGGGCGCGCTCTCGTTCACGTTGCGGCTCGATTCGCTGCTGCGCCACGAGGTGGCCTGCGTCGGCTGGCAGACCTTGCGGCTGCACGGGCGCTGCCCGGTCCACGTCGAGCCCAGCTACCTGGGCGCTGTGCCCAACGCGGTCCTGTTCGACGACGGCGATGACGCCGCCGGCATGCGCGCCGCGTGTTGGGTGCGCCTGTTGACGCGCGGCGGCAGCGTCACCAGCGAGGGCGCGACGTTGACCGTCGCAGGGGCCGACGAGGTGACGCTGCTGCTGGCTGCGGCCAGCAGTTTTCGCGGGCCCGACCAGGAGCCCGGGCGCTCCTTTGAGCCGCTCGATGCCGCCTGCCGCGACACGCTCGACCGAGCGGCTGAGCTGGGTTGGGAGGCGTTGCGCGCCCGGCATGTGGCCGACCACCGCCGGCTCTATGGCGCCATGGCGCTCGACCTGGGGGGCGATCCTGGCGAGGACCTGGCCACCGACGAGCGCCTGGAGCGCGTCATCGCCGGCGCCGACGACGCCCTGCTGGCCGCTCAGTATCTGCAGTTCGGGCGCTACCTGTTGATCGCCAGCTCGCGGCCGGGCAGCCAACCTGCCAACCTGCAGGGCATCTGGGCCCAGGAGCTGCGCCCTGCCTGGAGCGCCAACTGGACGCTCAACATCAACGCCGAGATGAACTATTGGCATGCGCAGAGCACCGGCCTGCTAGAGTGTTTCGAGCCCTTTGTCGACATGGTGAGCGAGCTGGCCAGCGAGGGCGCCCGCATGGCCCGGCGCCTGTATGGCCTGCCTGGCTGGACGGCCCACCACAACACCGACATCTGGCGCACCGCGGCGCCCGTGGGCGGCGGCGACGGCGATCCCGTCTGGTCGATGTGGCCCATGGCCGGCGCCTGGCTCTGCCAGAACCTGTGGGATCAGTACGCCTTTACCGGCGACCGCGGCTACTTGCAGAGCCGGGCCTACCCGCTGCTCAAGGGCGCTGCGCTGTTCATGCTGGCCTGGCTCTATGAGGATGCGGACGGGCGCCTGATCACCTGCCCCTCGACATCGCCCGAGAACAAGTTCCTGGACGCCGAGGGGCGCCGCTGCGCCGTGACGCGCGCCAGCGCTATGGACATGGCCCTGGCCTGGGAGCTACTGACCCACACGGCGCAGGCTGCCGAGGTCCTGGGCGTCGACCAGCCTTTGCGCGACCGGTGCCTGGCAGCGCGCGAGCGGCTGGCGCCCTATCAGATCGGCAGCCGCGGCCAACTGCAGGAATGGGATCAGGATTTCGGCGAGGCCGAGCCAGGCCATCGCCACATCTCGCATCTCTACGGGGTCTATCCGGGGCACCAGATCACGCCCGATGGCACGCCGGAGCTGGCGGCCGCTGTCGAGCGCTCGCTGGAGCTGCGCCTGGCCAACGGGGGCGGCCACACCGGCTGGAGCTGCTCCTGGATCATCAACCAGTGGGCGCGGTTGCACAGGGCCGAGCGGGCCCATGAACAGCTCAACATCCTGCTGCGGCGCTCGACCTACCCCAACCTGTTCGACGTCCACCCGCCGTTCCAGATCGACGGCAACTTTGGTGGAGCTGCGGGCATCGTCGAGATGCTGCTGCAGAGCCACGACGGCGTCGTACGGCTGTTGCCGGCGCTGCCCGCAGCGTGGCCCCAGGGTAGCGTGAGGGGCCTGCGCGCCCGCGGCGGCTTGATCGTCGACCTGGCGTGGCGCCAGGGGCAGATCGAGCGGGCCGAGCTGCGCGCCACCGTCGATGGCGCCTGCTCTCTGTGGTCGCCTCACGCCTGCACGGCCGTGCACCGTGGCGCAGAGGTCGCGGTGGCGGCCCGCGCGGCCAGATCGTTCGAACTGCTGGCAGGTGAGCGGCTCACCATCGAACGGCCACGCTAGGCCGAATTGGCGCCCATACCTCTACATGGTATACTGGTCGCTAATGTGCATACCCCGGGTGCATAGCGCCCGGGGTGCTCTTGTTTACAAGGAGTGCATGATGGCCGTCACTGTTCAGGACAACTGGGTCGTTAGCATGGACTATACGTTGCGCCTTGCCAACGGCGAGGTAGTGGACACTTCCGAAGGCCGCGAGCCGCTCGAGTTCATCCAGGGTCAGGGGCAGATCATCCCCGGCCTCGAGAAGGCTCTGCTGGGCATGGTCGTTGGCGAGGAAAAGGACATCACCGTGGCGCCCGCCGAGGGCTATGGCGAGGCCGAGCCGGGCCTCACAGAGAGCCTGCCGCGCGACGTCTTTCCCCCCGATGTCGAGGAAGGCGACTCGTTCCGCATGCGCACCGAATCGGGGCATACGGTGATCGTCTATGTCGATAGCGTCACCGACGACACGGTGGTGGTGGACCTGAACCATCCGCTGGCCGGCGAGACGCTGCACTTTCATGTCAAGATCGTGGATGCGCGTGAGGCCACCGACGAAGACCTGGCCAGTTGCGCCGGGTGCAGCGGCTGCTCGTGCGGCGACCAAGAGTGCGACTGCGAAGACGAGGGGTGCGATTGCGGCCATCACGGCCACAGCCACTGAACTCACGAGCCCCCTGGCCTTGCCAGGGGGCTCTTTTTGTTATGCTGCGCCTTTGCCACTCACCAGGCGCCTGAGCAGCCGCCGGCTGCGCTGAGCCCGAAAGGCGCCCCACACCTCGGCAAAGGAACCCGCCAGCGTCTCCTGGCGGACCACACAGGCCTCGCGATAGGCCAGCGCCCCGGCGCTGGAACGCGAGCGCTCGTGGCCGCGCAGCGTGTCGTCGATCATCATGGCGGCCACATGCTGATCGTGCAGCTCGCCCAGATGATCCTGCAGCCGCACCACGGCCGGAATCAGCGCCTGCACCTCGTCGGGCAGCACCTCGCGAAAGAACTCGAGCCCATAGCGCAGCCGTTTGGCGTCGATGCGCAGCGCGTGCAGCATCTGCACCGGCGCGTCGGCGAGCACAGCATCATAGCTGGCCACGACGGCGTTCTGCACATACAGCATCTTGGGCGCGAGCTGCCCGACGGCCTGAGCGCCCTCGGCCCACGCGTCTTCAACCGCAAGACTGGCCAGCAGCTCGGCCATGCTCTGCTGAAAACGCGTGTACTCGCGGCCATCGAGATAGCGCACCAGCGCCTGGCGGGCGCGGTCGCGTTGGCGGCGCCAACGCCTCAACAGGGGCTCCAGGTCGACGGTGTCATGGTCGGCGGCAAAGGTCTCGGCCCTGGCGATGGCCACATCGAGGTCGCGCACGGCCCCCAGGACATTGCCAGCCCTGCGCAGCCGCTCGTTGCAGCGGGCCACCGCTGCACCGCTCAGATAGCCGCGAAACAGCCCCAGCGCCGAACGCATGCGCCGGGTCGCCACGCGCATGTCGTGAAGCTCTTCGGGGTCCTCGCCCAGGCGCGTGCCCGCCTCATGGGCGCGCATCTGCCGATACCAGTAGCCCAGCACCTTGCGCGCGGCGGTAGGCATAGCATCCCAGGGGTTGAGGCCCAACAGCTTCTGGCCCGCTGACGCCGAGAGCACCACGTCGCCGTCGGCCGAGAGCAGCCCCCACTCGAGCCGCGCGGCATGGAGCATGGCCCACAGGTCGCCGCGCCGGCTAGCACGGCTCGCTGCCTGCTCGTTGCCCGCGCCGGCCAGCAAGATGCGCATGGCGCCATCGACCGGGCGGATGTCGGCAATCGACACCTGAGGCTGGCGACCGATGGCAACGGCCAGACGCACCAACGCCGCCACGGCCAAAGCCCGTCGGCGCATCTCTGCGCCAAAAGTGCCCGGCAGCGCCTCGACGATGCGGTCTGGAGAGACTGCCTGACGCTGCAAAAAGAGCGCGGCAGCCACCACCTGCTCGTCTTCGTCGCAGAGCCCCACCAGCCGGTGGCGCAGGGCCAGGTCGCGCGCCACCAGATGGCCCGGCTGTTGTAACGCGACGCCGCTGAGCGCCGTCAGCAGCGCAGCGGTCTCCACGAGGCCTCGCGCGCCCTCGTCGAGCCCATGGGCCGTCTGCAGCCCGTCATAGAGCTGCAAGGCCAGCCTGGCGACGGCCTCGGCCTCGGCCAGGTCGGCCCCATAGCGCGCCAGCAGCTCGCGCGAAGTCACCGGGCGCAGCCGTTCGCGCAGATCGATCTCGGGCAGGCCACCGCGCTCGATCAGCTCCAGCGCGCGGCGCAGCTTGCTGCGGGGCTCGGGCAGCAGGTCATAGTCAGCCACCAGCAGCGCGTCGAGCCTGTGGAGGTCGTCCAGGGCGCCATCGGGCTCGAGCTCGCATTCGAGCATATAGCTCTGGTGATGCAGCCCGCGGCCCTGGCAGCGCACGCGATCGAGCGATAGCGTCGCCACCACCCGATCGCCGTCGAGCACGGTCAGGGCGCGCCGGCGCTGCCTGATGACGAGCAGTGTGCCCAGCGGGCTGCCGCCACACAGCTCGCCCACTCTGTCGCGCAGTTCGCCCTGAGGCCACTGGGCATAGTCGCGGATGGCGCCGGGCAGCGTGATCTCGATCTCGGGGCGCGTGTGCACCGCGCCCTCGCCGGTGCGCGGCCCCTTGAGTGTGGCCAACCAGCGCATGCCGTCGTGGCGCAGGCGGCAGGCCCAGCCCTGCCTCGTGAGGGCGCGGCCCTGCGAGTCGAGGTATTCGTCGGTCGTGCGGGTCTCACCCCGGGGCTTGAGGGTATAGGCGCCCAGAGCCCGCAGCGCGGCCAGGCGGGCGACCAGCAACCGATCGGGTACGATATAGCGAGACTCGACCTCGTCGTTCATCGCCGCCTCACCTCCTGGGGCCCCTGCGGCAAAACGAGCGTTGCGATCAACGGATTATCGTCCGCTTGCGGGCGTCTGTCCACCGCGTTGTGCAACCGTTAGGGCTCGAGGATCACCTTGATCGACTCGTCGCCGGCGTGCGCCAGATCGAGCCCGCGTTGAAACTCGGCCAGCGGCAGACGGTGCGTTGCCAGCGCCTCGCCATCGAGCTGGCCCTTGAGCAGATAGTCGATGGCCAGCGGATAGCAGTAGGGTCCCAAGTGCGAGCCGTGGATGTTGAGCTCTTTCTGGTCGCCGATGATCGACCAGTCGACGGCCACCGGCCCGGCATGCACGCTGAACTCGACAAAGGTGCCCAGGCGGCGGATCATCTGCAGCCCCTGGCCCACAGCGGGCCCGGCGCCGGTGGCCTCAATGTAGACGTCGCAGCCATAGCCCTCGGTGAGGCCCTTGATACGCGCGATGGCGTCCTCTGCGGCCACGTTGATGGCCAGGTCGGCGCCCATATACTCGGCCAGACGCAGCCGATGGGGCTTGACATCGAGGGCGATCAGCAAGCCAGGGCTCTTGAGCCGCGCCACGGCCAGCATGCCCAGCCCGATGGGCCCCATGCCCGCCACCACCACCGTGTCGCCCAACCCGATCTCGGCGCGATCGACGGCATGGATGGCGCAGGCCATCGGCTCGATCAGCGCGGCATGGTGGGCCGGCAGCTCGCGAGGCACGCGGTGGTTGATGGCGCCTGCCGGAAAGAGCATGTACTCGGCCCAGGAGCCTTCGGCCAGGCCCCGTTTGAAGCCATAGATGGCATGGCGCTCGCACATCCAGTATTGCCCGCGCCGGCAGAAGCGACACTGCCAGCAGGGCACGATCTGCTCAGAGATGGCATGGTCGCCGATCTGCAGGCCATACTTTTCGGTGGCGCCCTCGCCCAGCGCCACCACCTCACCCACAAACTCGTGCCCCGGCGTCACCGGCACGTCGATATAGGACGCGATCTCGTCGCTGCCCCACACGCGGTGTCCCTCATACGTCTTGACGTCGGATGCGCAGATGCCCGTCGCCAGCACCCTGACCAGCACCTCGCCCGGCCCCGGCTGCGGCACGGGCACCTCTTCGAGGCGATAGTCGCGAACGCCATGCACGCGCACGGCCTTCATCGTCTTGGGGATTGCCATCGACACTCCTCCTTGCAGGTTGTGCCGGCATAGCCCGGCCCGCATGTCATCTTTGTCTATCGGCGCTGCCTTCAGGCCCCCGGGTTCGTCGAGCGCCATGGTCCGAGCTCATGAATCTGCACGACATCGCCCTCGACCGTGACGCTGGCAGCGGCCAGGTGCGTCTCGGGGTAGGCGTACTCGACGCCGTCGAGCTGGCAGACCGTGTCGCGAAAGGCAATGATCACGTGTTGCACTTCAGCGGCCGGCTGCACAGCAACGACCTGCCAGCGCGTGCTAACCACGCGCCCGCCACGGGCGTCGTGGGCAAAGGCCTCATCGGTGAGCGTATCCAGCCCCCAGTAAGCCGCCGTGCCATACTCGCCCTGCAGCCAGCCATGTAGCGCGAGCTCGACGGCATACACCGCCATGCCGCCGGCGCCCTCGTATTGCGACGTCTCCATGGCCGGAGCGCCGCCATGCACCCGCTCCAGTATCTCGCGGCGCTCTTGGGGCGTGGCCCAGCGCGGCTGGGCCGAGTCCTCGAGCACGGTGGTCAGAATCTCGCTACTGAGCAGCCGCCCCTCATAGATCGTGTGGCGTGCGATGAGGCCGGTGCGCGTCTCCCAGCTCCACATCTGGTCAAAGAACAGGTTGCCCAGGCCGTACAGGATCATGCCCGGGCCGCCCTCGTCGTCCGCGCCGTAGGGCTCCCAGGCCTGGGGCACGTGGCTCTGGACGCCCGTCACCAGGTCGGCGCCGGCGGCGCGCAGCTCGCGGAATTCCACCACCTGCTGCGCCGTGGGGAAAGGATGGTAGGTCTCATAGTATTGCAGCTCGACCGAGACCACATCCACCTGGGCGCTGAGCTGGCGCACCCGGTCGAGGATGCGCTCCTTGTTGTGGTAATAGTAGCAGGCGCCCGGCTTGTCGGCGGTGGCCCAGGCATATTGCGGATCAAAGGCCAGGGCTGCGATAAAGGCAAAGGTGTTGCCGTGATCCTCCCATAGCAGCGGCTCGCAGGCGGCCTCCTCGTCAACGCCGCTGCCATAGACCGGCACGCCCAGCGACTGGTAGTAGGCCAGCGACTCGAGGGCGCCATCATAGCCATAGTCGTTCACATGGTTGCCGCTCAGGCCGATGATATCGGCGCCCACCGCAGCCAGCGCCTGCCAGTAGCTATAGTCGCTGCAGAAGGTGAGGTTGCCCGAACTGGCGTTCACGGGGCAGCCTTTGACAAAGGGCACCTCGTTGCTCACGTGGGTGATGTCGGCCTGGCGCAGCACCGGCCCTACGATCTCAGCGGGGTAGGTATAGCCGCGCTCCTCCATCTTGGCGGCGGTGAGGCGACACATGGCGGTCACGCCGGTCATCACCAGTTGCGTCAGGCGCTCGGCATCGCGGTTGGCCCAGGCAGCCAGCGCGTCGTCGAGCTGAGTCACCAACCCGGCCTCACCCTCGGCCACCAGCGCCACCGCCAGAGGGTAGCTCGCCGCGTCGAACTGGTTGCTCAGCACGTCCTGCCCGTCGACGCGCAATACTTTGAGGGTAGGCTCGAGCTGTTCAAAGCCCAGCAGGCCGATGGCCCCCTGCTCTGCGAGCAGAGCAGCCTCGACGGGCGCGATGGTGACCGCCTCGGCCGGGGCGCCCCATAGCGCCGTGGCCACGGCCACAGCCGCCGGATCGACGATCAGCGGCAGGGCCTGGTCGCCGGCCCAGGCCGCAGCGAGCTCGGCGCTGGTCACCTCGTCTTCTAGCCCCCGAAAGGGCGAGACAGCGGCGATGTACCGCGCGGGAGCCGCTGCCGGCGCCTGCTGCAGCGGGGTCAGCGCCAGAGTGACAGGAGCCTCGCCATCGGCAACAACGGCAACCTGCGCGTCGCGCCCCCCGGCGGTCAGTGTTTCGGGCAGCGCAAGGCTCAAGGCGTCGAGCCCCTGCTGCAACTCGGCGGGGATGCGCACGGCCACCTGCGGTGGAGTGGGCGTAGGCATGGGCGTAGCGGTGGGCTCTGGCGTGGCGCTAGGCTGCGGCGAGGGCGTCGCGGTGGCGCCAGGCGCCGTGGGCGTCGCCTGGCTTTCCGGCGGCTGAACCGCCGCCTCGGGCGTGGGGGCCTTCGAGCAGCCCAACAGCAGCCCCACCAGCAACACACAGACCAGCAAGCGTACGCGCATGGTGACCTCCCACCTCGGCATGGGCGAATTGTACCCTTGCGCCTGCGGCGGGCCAAAGCGTCTGCCCGCTTGCTGCAGGACCGGGCTATGGCGATAATGTCGCCAGCCCGCCGCACAGGAGTGAGCGATGCCCAAGACCAAGATCGTGGCGACCATCGGCCCCGCCTCTAGCACGCCCGAGCGCATCGGCGCGCTGCTGCGCGCCGGCATGAACGTGGCGCGGCTGAACCTCTCGCATGGCTCTCACGCCGAGCATGCGCGCAACATCACCATGTTGCGGGCCTGCGCGCAAGAGGCCGATACGCCGCTGGCGATCTTGCTCGACCTGCAGGGCCCCAAAATCCGCACGGGCGCCCTGGCAGGGGGCGGGCCCGTGCCGTTGGTGGATGGTGACACGCTCACCATCACCACGCGCGAAGTGGTGGGCACAGCGCACACTGTGAGCACCACCTACGCCTCGCTGCCCCACGACGTGTCGCCAGGGGCACGCATCCTCATCTCTGACGGGCTCATCGAACTGCGCGTCGTGGCCGTCGATAGTGAACAGGTGCGCTGCGAGGTGGTGCACGGCGGCGAACTGCGCGAGCATCAGGGCATCAACCTGCCGGGCGCGCCTCTGAGCACGCCCGCAGTGACCGACAAAGACCTCGAGGACCTGATGTTCGGGCTCGAGCAAGAGGTGGACTATGTCGCCATCTCGTTCGTGCGGCGCGCCAGCGACGTCACGCAGGTGCGCGACCTGATCGCGCGCCAGGGCCACGACACGCCGGTGATCGCCAAGCTCGAAAAGCCGGAAGCGGTGCACGCCCTCGACGAAATCCTCAAGGTGTGCGACGCCGTCATGGTGGCACGCGGCGATATGGGCGTAGAGATGGCGCCCGAAACCGTGCCCGCGGTGCAAAAGGAGATCATCCGCAAGGCCAACCACTATGGGCGGCCGGTCATCACGGCCACGCAGATGCTACAGTCGATGATCGAGAGCCCGCAGCCCACTCGCGCCGAGGTCAGCGACGTGGCCAACGCCATCATCGATGGCAGCGACGCTATCATGCTCAGTGGCGAGACGGCCATCGGCCACTATCCCGTCGCGGCCGTTGAGATGATGGTGCGCATCGCCGAGGAAGTGGAGCGGCGTGGCCTGGTGCCCACCTCGGCCGATGACACGCTGTTCGAGGATGTGCCATCGATGCCCGAGGCGATCGCGGCGGCGGTCAGTGCGCTGGTCAGAGCGCTGCCAACGCGAGCGATCTGCGTCGTCACCAAGACCGGCAACACAGCTCGGCTGCTCTCGCAGCGGCGCCCCCACGTGCCCATCCTCGCGTTCACGCCCATCGAGGCCACCTACCGACGGCTGAGCCTGATGTGGGGTGTGACACCGCTGAAGAACGCCTACGCCTACACCGAAGAGGACTATTACCAGCAGATCCAGACCGCCCTGGTGGCGGGGGGCTATGCCGCCGAGGGCGATTGTGTGGTGGTCACGGGGGGGCACCCCATCGTGCAGGGCGGGCCGACGAACTTTCTCAAGATCATGGCGGTGCTGGGCTAGCCACGCCGGATGCCGTGCAGGCCGCGCGGGCCATCGGGTTCGGCGGCGCGCGGCGCCGATTGGGCGGCGTTGGTGGCGGCTGCCACCTGGGTCATTTCGAGCTGCAGCGCCTCGGGCGACGCAAAGAGCTGCCAGGCTGGCGCTTCGCACGGCGGCGAAGGCTGTCTGTTGGCCAGGCGACGCAGCATGGCGGTGCGCTCGCCGAGGGGCGGGTGTGCGTCGGCCGGTGGCTCGCTGGCCCGCAGCGCCGCCTGATAGCGCTGTTCAAAGGTCGGGTCAGCTCCAGCGCTGGGCTCGGGCAGGCGGTAGAGGTTGCGCACCGGCCGGCCCGTCACGGCCGCCTCTGTCAGCTCGGCCTCGGCCAACGCCAGGTGCACCGCGCTGTTATGCACCTGCTTGTTGATGGCCGCCAGCGCCCTTTCGGCGCCATAGAGCGCCGCATAGCGATCGGCGACCACCTCGCGATAGCGGTCAACCGCCAGCGTCAGCCTCCGACCCAGGCGCTCGTATTGGCCCAGGATGACCCAGGCCGGGTGCCACGACCCCGCCAGCCCGCGTTCGCGCAGCGCATCCTGGCCCTTTTGGATCTGCTCGCGCAGATGCCAGGCAAGGTGTCCGCCGACCAGGTCGCGTTCGAGCAGGTGCGCCAGCTCGTGGGCCAGGATCGGCCGCAGTTCGGCCACGTCCAGGTTGCGCAGGGCGCCCAGGCCGATGATCAGGTAGCGCTCTTCGGCGCCGCGCAGGGCCCGTCTGAGGCTTTTCCCGCGCACCACGCCGATCTCTGACCAGGGGGATACATAGATGGCATCCACCGGGCGGGCGCCCAGTCGGTTCGCGACGGCGTCCACCTCGGCCCACAGGCCAGGCGCCTCCAGGCGCGAAAGGGGCCGGCCCGGAGGGCGCAGAGGCGCTCGCCGGGCTATGGCCGCCAGCCACGACCACAGCGTGTAGACGAGATAGACCAGCAGCAGCGTGCCCGCCGTAGAGACATGCCCGCTCAGGCGATAGGCGCGCCACACGAGGCCGGCGACCAGCGCCGCCAGCAGGATGCCGCAGGGCACGGCGCAGTGCATGTGCGCCGTCACCGCCACGATGGCGGCGTGATGAGCCGTCAAGAGGGCGCGTTCGGCGGTGGTGGTGCGTTCAGCGGGTAGCCGATCGGACACTGCGGGGTGTCGCTCGGCTGCTCTGCTCAGCGCCAGCACGGCCAGCCAGAGCAGGGCCAGGCCGACCAGCCAGCCACCGATGGCCCAGGCGATGACGATCATCGCGCCCGCATCCCCATGCGCATCTCCCCAGACCGATAGCCCGTGGCGCCTGCCTCACCGCCACTCACGCGGGTTGCTGTGTGGCGCCGCCGGGCTCGTGACGCTCCTCGTAGCTCCAGTCGAATGCACCCCGCAGATACATCGCCAGGAACATCAACGCAGCGGCGCCGCGGCCCGCCGCCGAGAGCAGCAGGTTGGCGCGAAAGCCATAGGCCTCATAGATCCAGCCTGCCGGGATGGGCACGATGATCGCCGCGATGGCGCTGACGGCGTTGGCCAGGGCGATGAACTGGGCGCGGTGCTCGCGCGGCGTGATGCTCAGGATGAGCGGCAAGCCAGCCACATGCACACAGGCCCAGGCAACGACGCCATACGCCTTGGCGGCCAACACACCCCAGGCCGACTGGGCCAGGTACCATGCCAGCGGCATAAAGGGCACGAGCAGCATGCCCAGGGCCGTCATCTTGGCATAGTTCCTGTCATTGACCAGCCTGCCGGCGGCCGTGAGGGCAAACACGTTGACCACCGCCGTGGCCGTGGCCAAGAGGGCGATGGTGTCCACGCTCAGCCCCAGGTTCTCGCGCATGTGCACAGTGAAAAAGGGGGCCGAGATCTGGATGCCAAACTGCCACACGAACTGCACCCCGCAGTAGAGCAAAAAGCGCCGGTCGCCCAGGAATAGCGCCAGACCGCCTCTGGACTTGGCCTGCACCCTGGAAGAGCGCTCTGCGCTCTCAGGCTCGGGGATCTGGGCATAGAACCAGGTGGCCACAAAACCCAGCACGGCGGCGATGAGCATCGTCACCTGGTAGCCGGCTGCGCCCGAGATCAGCCGGATGATGTAGCCGGCCAGGGGCACCACGCCGACGACGATCACATTGCCGGCCACCATAGCCAGGGAGTTCCAGCGGCTGCGTATGCCGGGCGGGAACACGTCGCCCTGAAGCGACTGCGCGGGCGGACCTGAGATCGACCCGGCGAGAGAGCGGATGCACATCAGCACAATGACGATGATGACGGCGGTGAGCCCGTTGAAGAGCAGCGGCACCACCGCCGATAGCGCCAGCGTGAGCCGCCCCAGGCCGCCAGAGCTCAGCACCACCCAGATCTTGCGTTTGCCTGTGCGCGCCACCAGCATGGCGCCGATGAGCGGCCCCAGCAACGTCATGGCGTTGTTGAAGGAGCTCATCGTGCCGATCATGCCGCTGGTGCCGCCCAGCTCGAGGATAAAGAGCGTCACGAACTCGGCATAGAAGGCGACGCTCATGTTGGCAAAGAGCAGGTCCCACCACAGGTACTTGATGCCTTCGCGTTGCTGCGCTGTGGTGCCGGCAATAGGGTAAGGGTGGGTAATGCTATGACGGATGTGTCGCAGGACGCGTCGAAGCGTTCCCTTGTTCACGCACACCGATCCTTCTCGTGGTGTTGGCTGCGTCTCGGCCACTCTGACGCTGAGGCAGTATATCGCGGGGAAGCAGCAAGGCCAAGCCATGGCATGCGCCATGGCCTGGCCTCAACGATCGGGGCTAGGACCCCTCAGGCGCCGACCTGAAGGGCCACGTCGGGAGTCTTCTAAAGAGCGGCCCTGAAGCCACAGGCGTTGGCGTGGGCGTCAGGGTGAGCCAGGCAGGCCGCGCCCAAACCACCGTGATGGAAGCTGGGCCAGAGACATTCATGTACTCGATCACGATGGGATACTGGCCGGCCGGCAAGACGCCGCGCACAAACTCGCGGTGCATGCCATGCGCCCAATCATCCACCACCAGCGTCTCGCCGATATACATGCGCACGCCGCCCTGAGCCACGATGGAAACAGCGTAGCGCGTAGCGGGCTCGTCCAGATCGAGCAGCAGCGTCCAGCGCGCGCCAAAGCCATCGGTCGGCAGGGCGGGGTCAGGCGCGCCCGCCTCCCAGTCATAGTCGATGCTCGTGGTGCGATCCACCAGCACCGGTTCGCCCGTCAGTTCGACGTTGTCAAAGTAGGCGACGTCCCACCAGAGAGGCTCTGGGGTGGCGGTAGGCGTGGGCGTCGACGTGGGTGTCGACGTCGAGGTCGGCGTCGGTGTATTGGTCGGCGTATCCGTCGGCGTCGGTGTATCCGTCGGCGTTGGCGTGTCGGTGGGCGTGTTGGTGGCCGTCGGTGTGTTGGTTGGCGTCGGTGTGTTCGTGGGCGTTGCCGTGTTCGTCGACGTTGGTGTGCTCGTCGGCGTGTGGGTGGCCGTGGGCGTCGACGTCGGCGTCAGCGTGCCGGTGGGGGTGTTGGTCGGCGTGTGGGTCGACGTCGGCGTATGGGTCGCTGTGGGCGTCGACGTGTGGGTCGCGGTCGGCGTCACCGTCGACGTGCTGGTGGGCGTGGCCTCGGCGCCCGACACTCGAGACCACTCCAGAGCGACCTCGGCATTGCCTCCCGCGTCAAAGTACTCGACCGTGATGCGGTGGTTGCCCGCGGGCAGCACGATATCGCCACTGTGTTCGCTCGCCGCCGAGACAACCCAGTGATCGACGACGCGCACGCCATCGACATAGACGCGCACGCCATCGTCGGCCCTGGCCGTGAAGCGGTGCGTGCCCGCCTCGGTGTACACATCCTTGATCCAGCGGGCCGACCAGTTGTCGGCCGGCATGTTGGGCGCAAGCTGAGCAGCGCCCCAGTCAAAGTCGATGGCCGCGTCGTCGCGCACCAGGCGCGGGTTGCCGGTCAGCTCACGGTTCGGATAGTAGGCGCCCTGCCACCCTCGGAAGGTGGGGATGATGCCCCCCTGCAGCGAGACGGTGGCATTCAAGGTGTACTCCACGTACTCGAGCACGATGGTGTGCTTGCCGGCCGACAGCCAGGCGTGCCCTGCAAAACTGCGCACGCTCTGAGTGCGCCATTCGTCGAGCACCAGCAGGCCATCGACATACAGCCGCACGCCATCATCGGCGCGCACGTCAAAGCGGTAGGGCCCCTCGGGCAGATCATAGGTGCGCGTCCACCGCACCGAGAAGTTGTCGCTGGGCAAGCTGCTGTGCGGTTTACCGAGCCCCCAGTCAAAGTCGATGCGTTCGTCGTTGCGCACCAGCTTGGGCGTTCCCTTGAGTTCGTTGTTGGCGAAATACTCGCCGCGCCACTCGGTGATCTGCACAGTGGGCGTGGCGCTGGGCACGGGCGTCTTGGGCGGGTAGAGCTTTTCCCAGGTCATGCGAGCCCGGGCGATGCCCGCGAGCTCAAAGTACTCGACCACGATCTCGTGCTCGCCGGCGCCGATGTAGCGTTTGACGACGTCCTCGGTATAGCCGCCATACCAGCGATCGAGGATCAGCACGCCGTCGACATACACCCTCACACCGTCATCGGCGCGCACCTTCCAGTTATAGTCGCCGGCGCTAAAGCTCGCCCGTCGCGACCATCGCACTGAAAAGTGGTCGGCAGGCAGGCCAGCGGCCGGGCTGCCATAGCCCCAGTCATAGTCGATCCAATCCTCATTGCGCACCAGCAGCGGGTAGCCCATGAGCTGGTCGTTGGCATAGTATTCGGCGCGCCAGTAGCCGGTGGGCGCCGGGGCGCGAGTGGGCGCCGGCGTCGATGCGGGCGTCCACGTGGGCGCAGGCTGCGTCGTGGGCCAGACGTAGGGCGTGGCCGTGGGACCAGCAGTGGGTGAAACGGCAGCCGTGGGCAAGGCCGGCGCGGCCAGCGCCAGCACCAGGCCGTGCTCATCGGCGCGGTACTCGTAGGTGTCGTCGCCGGCGCCGAGCATGATGCGGTAGCCCGGCGTCTGCGTTGGCGTGCAAGACTGCCCCTGCCCTGCGATGCCAAGGCACGCATCGGGCCAGGTGGTCTCTTCAACGGCGAGCACCGCGATCGACTCGGCGTCGACCTGGAGCGCATTCGCGAGCTGCGCGCGCGCCGCAGCAACCGCGGTCGAGCGTTGCTCCTGGGCCTGCAGCCGTTCGAAAACCGTCTGCGCCCAGAACATGATCGCCTCTTGCTCGATGGAGGTCGGCGCACGGTCGCCCTCGCCAGACAGGCGCAGGCTCAGCCGCAGGTTGGCGTCGGCGGGGTCGGCAATGTCATAGCTAAAGTCGGCGTGCCGAGCAATGTAGGCCTGATAGCGCCGCAGTTCGTCCTCGGTTAGCTCGGCCAACTGCATGCCGGCGTCACAGGTGCCAAAGTGCACCTGCCCCTCGGCGTCCACCGCCAGCCGGTCGCAACTCGCCTGCCGACCGCCGTTGCGCTCCCACTGCAGCGAGGCCGGGCCGGGCGTCGACGTGGCGGGCTGCTCGCCCGGCTGCGCCGCAGGCGTGATGGTGCTGACCGCCGTGGGCGTGGTTGCAGGCTCGACGGGGCGCTCGATCAGGCCTCGGGCCGGGCCCATCAGAGCGGCCGCGACCACAATCAAGGCAGCACCGACGCCGCCCGAAATCCAAACCAGCTTGCGCATGTCCATCACTAACCTCTACTCACACTCGCCGTTATGCCAAGATACGCTATCAACATGACGATCTGGGTCGGCGATAGGTTCCCGGGCCCAACGCGGCCAGAGAACGCGCTACAGGCTGCAGAGTGTCGAAGGATCAGAGGGCCTGGCCGTAGGTGTCGCGCGAAAAGACCTGTCCCCAGTCTTTGCGCGCGCGCGCGGGCGGGTTGCTGTCGGGCACGCCCAGCGGCGCGCAGACGACCACCTGCGCATCGTCGGGGATGCCACAGACCTGGCGCACGGCAGCGGCATCAAAGGCGCCGATCCAGCAGGTGCCATAGCCCAGGGCATGGGCAGCCAGCACCATGTTCTGCATGGCAATGGCCACATCCACCTGGAACCACTTGGCGCTGACCTGTGGCAGGCCGCACGCGACCAGGATGTAGGCCGCATCACTCAACCACATCTGCCCATTGCAGGCCTGAGCGAGGCGCTGCTTGGCTTCGGCCTCGCCCACCACCACAAAGTGCCATGGCTGCCGATTGGCCGCCGACGGCGCCTGGCGCACGGCTTCGAGGATGGTGCGCAGATCTGCCTCGGAGATCGGCTCGGGCCGAAAGCGACGGATACTGCGTCGTGACATGATCGTCTGTATCGTGTCCATCAAACCTCCCCCAAAAGATCTGGTGGTCGCCGAGAGCATACCTCAGAGTGGCTGTGGCGTCTATCCGCCGGCGGCTGCCCTGCCGGCGAGCACACCTGAGGTCCAGGCCCACTGTAGATTGTAGCCGCCGCAGGGGCCCACCACATCGAGCACCTCGCCGCAGGCGTACAGACCGGGCGCTCGTAGTGAGGCCATCGTCAACGGCTCGATCTCGGTAAGCGGCACACCGCCGCTCGACAGTTGCGCCTCTTTGAGGTCGCGCGTGCCCTTGGCCTGCAACCGCAACAGGCCGATGTCGGCGAGCAGGTCGCCATCGAGCAGCACGCTGGCGCGTGCCTCACCTGACAGCCCATGCAGCCCGGGCAGCGCCTGTGCGAGCTTGAGCGGCAGCAACCCTGCCAGGGCCAACGAAAGCGGCGCCGCGGGCCGCGCCTCGGCCAGGGCGCGCAGCAGGTCTCGCTGCCCGTCCAGCAGGTCGAGCTGCAGCGTCAGCGCCTGGGCAGGGTGACGAGGCACGAGGTGCGCCAGGTCCATGGCGGCAGGCCCGCTAAAGCCGTACTGGGTGAACATGATGTTGCCGCGCGTACAGGCGAGTACGGCTCCGCCCAGCCAGAGCGAGCTGGTCACGTCGAGCCGCACGCCTTGCAGCGGCTGCAGGTGCCGCACGTCGGCCACGATGGGCGCCAGCGCCGGCCTGGCCGGCGCCATGCTGTGGCCCAGCCGCTCGAGCACGGGCCAGAGCTCGCCCTTGGAGCCCAGGGCGGGATAGGCGGCCCCGCCACAGGCCACAATGACGCGGTCTGCAGGCACCCACTTTTCGGGGCCGCCCAGAGCCAGCGCCCAGCCTGCGCCGTGCGGTCTGAGATCGGCCACCTTGGTCTGCAGGCGCACCTGCACGCCCAGCTCGTCGAGGCGCGCGGCCAGGATGTCGGCCACGGCTGCGGCCGAGTCGGAGCGGGGATAGCACCAGCCATCGGCAGTGGCATAGGTGGGGATGCCCAGCTCGCCAAAGAGCGCCAGGGTCTGGTCGACGCCAAACGCTTGTAGCGCGGTAGCCAGGGCTTGCGGATCGGCACAGGTGTACCGCTCGGCCGCCGCCCGGTGGTTGCTCAGGTTGCAGCGGCCATTGCCGGTGATGAGCAGTTTGCGGCCCACGCGGGCGTTGGTGTCGTACAGGTTCACCCGGGCGCCACGGCTGGCGGCCTCGATGGCCGCCAGGGTGCCCGCGGCGCCCGCGCCCACGATGGCCAACTCAATGGACATCAGCGCTGCTCGCCTCGCCGCGGCATCAGCCGCGGTCTGCGCGCCTGAACAGCTCGCGCCGCAGCGCGAGGCGCCAGTCGCGCGTCTTGGGGAACTGGTCGAACGCCACCAGCTCGCCCAAGACCGGGTCCTCGCGCTCGATGCCCAGCGTCTGCAGCAGGCGATAGTCTTGCAGCGCCTCGCCCAGCACCTCCCAGCGCAGCGAGGCGATGGGCCCGTCGGGCCCGGGATACACCTGGAAGGTGTCGCCATAGGCCCAGCCGCCCTCGTCCGAAGCCAGGCCGTCTTGCACACAGAAGGGGTCGATCAGATTGCGCGTCTGCGACTGGTACCAGTAGTTGTAGCCCCAGTGCAAAAAGCCCTTGAACGGCCAGCGGTAGAACAGCATGCCGTGCATGGCGATCTTGGGCAGAGGCGTATCGAGCAAGCGCTGCACATAGCCGGCTCGTGGGAAGCAGCAGTAATAGCAGTAGGACGGAATGCCCGCCTCGACGAACCCGAGGGCGGTGTGCACCGACGGAATGGGCATGTCCACCAGGCCCTGCTGCGCAAAGGTGATGTCGGTCAGCGCGTCCATGGTGCGGATCCACGGCGCCAACTCGCGCATCATCTCGCGCACGCGGCGGTACTGGGTGATCTGCTCGCCGTGGGGCTCATCCGAGATGTGGAACAGCGACTGCTCGAGGATGCCCTCTTGCTCGAGAAACGCCTTGAACTGCGGCAGATATTGCGCCAGAAAGCGGCGATACGGCTCGGCGGTGGCAGGCGTGTCGCCGGGCCATAGCAGGCGCTCGTCGCGCCCCTGCCCCTCGTACACGCGCAGCGCATACTTGGCGCCCCACTGCCCGAAAAAGTGCCCCCATTCGAAGCGATCCAGGCCCGCCTGGGCCGCCATGCGGACGTAGCGGCGCACATCCGACCAGTCAAAGCGATACTCGCCCGGCGCCACCGTCTCGACGCGCACCAACTGGCTGGGCGTCTTGATGCCATCCATCGGCACCGTAAAGGCCGGCACGAGGATGACATTCTGCTCGTGGGCTGCCATGTCTTGCATATAGGCCCGGGCCAGCCCCCAGAACCGCTCATCGAACCCAGCGGTGCGATACCAGTCGAGGATGGCGTCGACATAGAACAGATGGGTGATATTGAACCCGCGGCGCGCCCCCAGGCGGATATCGTGCAGCCTGACCGGCATGTGCAGGCTGGCCAGGTTGTCGCCCTCGGGGCCAGCCACGGCCACGTCGATGGCATAGTCGCCGGCACGAGCAGCGCCCGCCGGCCGCACCGTCACCCAAAAGGCGTGCGTCTCGCCATCGCGCAGCACCGCGCGGTCGTCGTCAAAGAGGGGGTCGGGCACATAGCCGGGCACCTTGCCGAGGCCGTCGGTCTCGAGCGGGTCTCCGAGCACGGGCATGTTCAGATGTCGCACGGGCACATAGCCCACGCGGCGCAGGCGCACCGTCCAGCCCTCAGGACCACTGACGCTGACGGTGACCGGCATCCGCTCGACGTCCGGGTCGCGCATCACCACCTGGAAACTGCCCTGCTCGTTGAGGGCCAGGTCGAGCGCCGGAACAGCGCCGGCGCGGCGGTCGTCGCGCGGATAGTATCGCTCCAGCATCGCCAGCCAGCACTGGAGTGTCATGGCAACCTCCTGTTGGGGTCATTCGGAGAAAGGCATCGGCCAGAGCAGACGCGCCGGCGTCTGCGGTCGGATGTTAGCCGCTGCGCTCCGGGGCGTCAAGCATTGACGCAACCGCCGGGCCAGCGGTAGCGTACAGACAGCGAGGCGTGATCGACGAGTGTGAAGGAGCGATGACCATGAAACGAGTCTTGCTGGTGGCGGTACTGGTATTGGCGGTGCTGGCCCTGAGCGCCTGCGCTGCCGGCCCCAACAGTCTGGTGCGCACGCCCGGCCCCGATGGCGACCTGGCGGGCTTTTGGCGCGGCCTGTGGCATGGCGTCATCGCGCCCGTCACCTTTATCATCTCGCTGTTCACCGATAGCGTGAACTTGTATGAGGTGCACAACAACGGCAACTGGTATGACCTGGGCTTTGTGTTGGGCACCGGCCTGCTGGGCGGCGGCGGGATCATGGGCTCGCGGTCGCGCCGCAGAGAAGACTAGCCCGACCGCACCGGGCTGGCCGGTGGCTCAGGCGTGCGCCATGAGCTGTCGGCTGGCCCGGTTGTGCTCGGCTACGATGCGCCCCAGGTCGTGGCCCACCAGGACGCCATCGCGCACCACAAAGCGGCCAGCGATCAGGCTCCAGTCGACGCCCACAGGCGCGCAAAAGAGCAGCGCGGCCAACGGATCGGCCTGTGCCCCCGCCAGCTCATGGCGGTCGAGGTCATAGGCGATCAGGTCAGCGGCCTTGCCGGGCGCCACCTGGCCGATGTCGCTGCGGCCGAGCACGCGCGCCCCGCCCACAGTGGCCATGCGCAGCGCCTCACGCGCCGAGAGGGCGCCGGCGCCATGCTCGACGCGCTGCAGCAGCATCGCCAGCCGCGCCTCGGCCAGCATGTGTCCAGCATCATTCGAAGCGCTGCCATCCACCGACAGCCCCACCGGCACGCCAGCGTCGAGGTAGGCGCGCACCGGCGCGATGCCCGAGCCCAGCCGCATATTGCTGGCCGGGCAGTGGGCCACGCCCGTTTGGGTCTCGGCCATCAAGGCGATCTCGTCGGCATCCAGCTTGACGGCATGGGTCCACCAGACGTCGGGGCCCATCCACCCCAGGGAGGCCATATAGGCCACGGGTTTGAGGCCGACGCGCTCGAGGGTGTAGCGCTCTTCGTCGAGGGTCTCGGCCACATGGGTGTGCAGACGCACGCCATAGCTGCGCGCCAGCTTGGCCGACTCGGCCATCAGGTCCTCGCTGACGTTAAAGGGCGCGCAGGGCGCCACGGCGATCTGGCACATGCTGTAGGGTGCAGGATCGTGCCAGGCCTCGATGGTGCGACGCGTTTCGCGCAGAATGGCATCCTCATCCTCGACCACCTGATCGGGCGGCAGCCCCCCGCGCGACGCGCCCATCGACATGCTGCCTCGTGTGGGGCAAAAGCGCACGCCCAGCTCTTGTGCAGCCTCTATCTCGTCATCGATGCGGACGCCGTTGGGGTACAGATAGAGATGGTCGGCAACGGTGGTGGCCCCCGACAGCAGCAGTTCGGCCAGGGCCAGCCGCGCACTGCTGGTGATCATCGCCGGCGTGATGTGTCGCCAGATGGGATAGTGGGTGGTGAGCCAGCCAAAGAGCGGAACATCCTGGGCGCCGGGCGTGGCGCGGGTGAGGCTCTGAAAGAGGTGATGGTGGGTGTTGACCATGCCGGGCATCACCAGCCGTCGGCTGGCGTCGACCACGCTATCGGCCCTGCCAAGCGTGCCGTGCGGCCCCACCGCAGCGATGACGCCGTCGCGGATGAGCACGGCCGCATCGCGCAGCTCGCGCCCCTCGGCGTCCATGGTGGCCAGCAAGGCGATCGGTTCGATCAGCAGGGTGCCCATCAACGCTCCTTTGTGGAGTGGTGTGATCATTGTAGCACACCCGTGGACGCCGCCGCACAGGCAGGGGCGGCAGAGCGTGCTATAATCGCCAGATATGCAAGACGGCACACGATTGATCTTTTGGCTGGATGTCCTCATCCTCATCGTGATCAGCCTGCTGGTGCTGGCGCAGCAGTGGGACTTTGTGATCGCGCTGTTTGTGGCGTTGGTGGTGATGAACTACTTTGACCGCTGGGCCAGCCGCCGCAAGCGCTAGCTGCGTCGGTGACCACGGGGCTGCACCGAAGCGCGCAACGTCAGCAGTTCGTCGCGCGTCAGGTGGCGCCACTCGCCGGGCTCCAGGCTGCCCACCGTCAACGGCCCGATGGCCACGCGCACCAGCCGAAGTGTGGGGTAACCCACGGCGGCCGTCATGTGGCGCACCTGCCGTTTCTTGCCTTCACGCAACACCAGGCGCAGCCAGGCGGTGGGCACGTTGGCGCGGTAGCGCACGGGCGTGGGCCGCTCCGGCAGCACTGGCGCCTCGGTCAGCAGAGTGACCTCGGCCGGCAGTGTGCGCTGTCCTTTGACAACGACCCCCCGCGCCAGCTCGCGCAAGGCCGCCTCGTCGGGCACGCGTTCGACCTGCGCCAGATAGGTTTTGGGATGGTCATATTCGGGGTGGGCCAACCGGTGATTGAGCCAGCCGTCGTCGGTGAGCAGCATGAGCCCCTCGCTGTCATAGTCCAGCCGCCCCACAGCATAGACGTCGGGCGCCGCCACATAGTCGGCCAGGGTGGCGCGCCCCTCAGGGTCGGTAAACGCGCACAGCACCCGGTATGGCTTGAATAGCAGCAGATAGCGGCAGGTGAGCAGGCCGGCAAGGCGAGCGCCATCGACGCACACCTCGCCAGCGAGCAGATCCACCGGCTCCAGGGGGTTGCGGGTGGGCCTGCCATCCACGCTCACGCGTTCAGAGCGCAGCAGGGCGATCTGCTGATGCCGTGATAGCCCCGCCGCCGTCAGGATATCGGCCAGGGCATGCACGCTGATGAGGCTGAGGGGCTTGCGTCTTGATATCGATGACATGGCACGAGTATACCACAGGCGTTGTTGGGGCAGCCTCGATGGGCTATAATGGGTGTCAAGATGACCGATGTGATCGAGATCCCTATCCACGAACAGCTCCTCACGCGCGTCAAGGTGCAGTATGCCCATGGCATCGACGCGATCGAGCGAGCGATTCGCTATGCCATCGAGCACCACGGCAGCCAACTGCGGGCCTCGGGCGATCCCTACATCGTCCACCCGCTCGAAGTGGCCATGATCCTGTGCGACCTGCAGATGGATGTGGACTCGATTGTGGCAGGGCTGCTGCACGACATCCTCGAGGACACCGACGTCACCGCCGAAGAGCTCGAAGAGGCCTTTGGCCCGGCCGTCAGCAAGCTGGTGCAGGGTGTTACCAAGCTGCGGCGCGTCAAGCGCAAGAGCCGCGTCGACGAGGAAGACCTCAGCGAGGAGCAGGCCGAGAACCTTCGCAAGATGTTCCTGGCGATGGTCGACGATGTGCGAGTGGTCATCATCAAGCTGGCCGACCGCCTGCACAACATGCGCACCCTGCAGTATCTGGCCCCCGAGAAGCAACGCCGCAACGCGCGCGAGACGCTGGACATCTTTGCGCCGCTCGCCAACCGGCTGGGCATCTGGCAGCTCAAGTGGCAGCTCGAGGACCTCTCGTTCCGCTACCTCGACCCCGAGCACTATCGCGAGGTGGCCCGCCTGTTGGCCGAGAAACGCGTCGAGCGCGCGGCCTTCCTCGAGCGCGTCATCGCCCGGCTGCACCGCCAGCTTGCGGGCGAGGGGCTGACCTATCGCATCACCGGGCGCCCCAAGCACATCTACAGCATCTATCACAAGATGCAGGAAAAGCAGCGCCGCTTTGAAGAGATCTATGATCTACACGGCATACGGGTCATCACCAAGACCAAGGGCGACTGCTACCACATCCTGGGCACAGTGCACAGCATGTGGCGGCCGATCCATGGCGAGTTCGATGACTATATCGCCGCGCCCAAAGAGAACGGCTACCAGTCGTTGCACACGGCCGTGATGACCGAGGGCGGCCACCCGCTCGAGGTGCAGATTCGCACCGAAGAGATGCACAACGTGGCCGAGTACGGCGTGGCGGCCCACTGGCGCTACAAAGAGCAGGTGGACGCCGACGCCGAGGTCGAGTCGCGTGTGCACCTGCTGCGGCAGGCGCTGGACCTGGATTCGTCGGACCTCGACGCGCGGCAGTTCGTCGACCTGTTCCGCGAAGACATCATCGCCGAGCGGGTCTATGTGTTCACGCCCAAGGGCGACATCGTCGACCTGCCGCGCGGCTCGACACCGGTGGACTTTGCCTACGAGATCCACAGCGAGATCGGCCATCGCTGCCGTGGCGCCAAGGTGGACGGTCGGCTGGTCTCGCTGGACTATCAACTGCAGAGCGGTGAACGGGTCGAGATCATCACCGCCAAGCAGGGCGGCCCCAGCCGCGACTGGCTCAACCCGCACCTCAACTTTGTGGCCACGCAGCGCGCCCGTCAAAAGATCCGCCAGTGGTTTCGGCGCGAGCGGCGCGAGCAGAACATCGCTGCCGGACGCGACATCCTCGAGCGCGAGATACGCCGGCTTGGGCTCGACCAGGAAGCCTATGCCAAGATCGCTGAGTTGTTCAAGTACCGCGATATCGACAGCTTTATGGCGGCGCTGGGCTATGGCGATATCAGCGCCTCGCAGATTGCCCACAAGCTGGACGAGTCCTCGTCGGATACCGACGAGTTGCGGCTTACCGCCATCCCCGAGCGCGCCGTATCCGAGGTCACGGTGGCGGGCGTGGGCGACCTGTACACCCAGATCGCCTCGTGCTGCCAGCCCGTGCCAGGAGACAGGATCGTCGGCTATATCACCCGCGGCAAAGGGGTGACGGTCCATCGGGTGGACTGCCCCAACGTGGTCAACCTGCGAGACACCGAGCGTCTGATCGCGGTCGAGTGGGGTGGCGCTCAGGAGCAGTATCCGGTCGCCGTCGAGATCCTGGGCTTTGACCGGCCAGGCCTGCTGCACGACATCTCGGGCGAGATCATGAACATGGGCATCAACATGAGCTCGGTGCACGTGACCACTGACCGCGACCATCAGGCCCACATCATCTGCACCATCGGCATCAAGGGCCTGGGGCAGCTATCGGATGTGATGACGCGCCTGCTGAACGTCCGCGACGTGCTGGACGTGCGTCGTCTGCGCTCTGGCACAAGCAAATAGCCGCCCGCTCGGGCGGCTATTTCGCGCTGACCTCGGGATTACCCGCCGTAGCCCTGTGCTACGGGCACCATGTCAGAGGTCCACAGTCGCTCCACGCCCTCGCCTTGCACCTGCAGCTCGAGCCAGGCGTCAAAGTGTTCGCGTCGCACCGCGGCCATGTCGGCCTCGTCGACCGGTCGGTCCTGTTCGTGCGCCTCAACCTTGATGATGTGGTAGCCATAGTCGCTCTTGACCGGCTCGCTCACCTCGCCCGGCGTCAGGCTAAAGGCGGCCGCGCTGAACTCGGGCACCATGCGCCCATAGGTGAACCAGCCCAGGTCGCCGCCCTGGGCGCCCGAACCGGTGTCCAGCGACAGCTCTTGGGCCAGCGTGGCAAAGTCCTCGCCGGCGTCCAGCCGCTCGATGACGGCCTGCGCTTCTTCCGCCGTGGCCACCAGAATGTGGCGCGCCCAGACCTGCTCGGCCACGGCCGGCGTCTCGGCTTCGATGGCCTCTTGCACCCGCTCGCGATAGAGCTGCGAGGCCACCTGACCGCGATAGTCATCCTCGGTGAACCCACTCAGGCGCTGGATGGTCTCCAGATAGGCCTTCCAGCTCTGCTCAAAGCTTTCGAGCGTGACAGGGGTGGGCGTCGGCAGCGGCGTCAGCGTTGGCGCTGGCGTGGCGGTGCTCTCGAGAGCGATCTCTGCCACTGCAGGTGACGTAGCCGTGGGCGTTGGCTCGCTGGTGGGCGCCGGCGTCGGCGGGGTGCGGTGATAGTCGAACTGCTGCTCGATCTCGAGCTGCACCTCTTCATCCGTCACGGTGATGCCACGGCGCGCAGCCTCCTGGCGGATGACTCGGTCCGTGATCATTTCTTCGAGGGTGTTGGCGCCCACGCCCATGAGCTGGTTCTGGTAATACTGCACCTGCTGCTCATAGATCTGCCGCATGAAGGACATCGTCTCGTCGGTCGCGTCGGTCGCGTCGAGCTGAGCCTGCGCCTGGTTGAGGTTGCTCTGATAGGCGAGCCGGCGGTATTGCACCAGACGTTGATAGTCGTCCAGAGCGATCTTGTCGCCGTTGACGATGGCCACAGGGCGGCGGGGCTTGACCACATACTCTTGCACCAGGCCCCAGCCGAGCAAGGCCGCCGAGACGCCCAGCACGATGGCAGTGCCGATGATCAGCCAGCGGCGGTAGAGCGCCTCTTTTTCGCGGCGAGAGTGTTGCTTGCGCGATAGTGGCTCGGGTGGTTGGGCGCGTTTCGCCATCTCTTGCTCCTATGACAACGGGGCACAGGATCCGTGCATCCCATGCCCCGCACATTATGCCCAGCGGTCGCCTTGCGGCCGCTGCAGCAATGCCTATCTCTGGCCGCGCGCGTGCGAGGGCGCATAGGGCAAAAGCGCCAGGAAACGAGCACGCTTGATAGCGCGCGAGACCATGCGCTGATGCTTGGCGCAGGTGCCCGACCGGCGGCGCCCATTGATGCGCCCACTGGGGGCCACAAAGTTCTGGAGCAGACGAATGTCTTTGTAGTCGATCGAGCTCACTTTTTCGGCGCAGAACTGGCACACGCGGCGTCGCCGCATGCGATTGCCGCCGCCGCGTCCACGGTAGCCACCCCTGCCACCATCACGTCCACCGCGCGACGGACGGTCTTCGCCTTCGGAATCCCTGTTGCGGGCATCGTACTCTGTCAAGGTAGCCTCCCCATATCAGGCCACTGGGCTCGGCGCCCGGTGCAATGATCTAGTCGTCGGTTTCGTCGTCCGAGTCGTCGCCGTAGGCATCGTCATCGTCATCATCGTCGTCGCCATAGTCCTCATCGTCGACGTCCTCGGCGCCCAGGCCGCCCTCTTCCGCCTCCTCGCCTTCGCTGGGGAGCGGAACCTCGTCCTCGTCGGGGCGAACGATCAGGTAGCGGATGACCTCTTCGGTGAGACGCAGGCGACGCTGTAGCTCGGCCATGCCGGCAGAGTCCATGTTGGCGTAAGTGAGCACATAGACGCCTTCAGTCTTTTTGCGAATGGGGAATGCCAGGCGCCTGCGGCCGAGGATCTCGGTGGTGAGCACCTGACCGCCCGAACCAGCGATCACCTCGGCGATCCTGGCGTTCAGAGCGGTCATGCCTTCTTCGTCCAGCTCGGGCTGAACGATGCACATCAACTCGTAAGTACGCAAAATGAGCCTCCTCCTCTGGAATTTGCCCCCCTGGTCAATCTCGAGGCCGGCCAGCCACGATCCCGAGGGGCAGAAGGAACTTGCCGTGCGGCCCAACTGCCGCAAACCAGGTGTTAGTATAGCATCGAGCCCGGTGGGCCGCAAACCGGCCCCCGCCGCTTGCTGCGCGGGCGTGCCCAGTGACCACTGACGACGGCCTGCACGTGCCGGCCACAGTTGACCGGGCGTGGCGCCGCCAACGAGCCAAGCCGCTCACATCAGGCCCTGATACAGCCCGCCATCCACTTGGATGGTGGCGCCGGTGAGGTAACCCGCCTGCTCTGAGGCCAGAAAGGCGATCAACGCGGCCAGCTCCTCGGGGCGACCCATGCGCCCCATGGGAATGGCTCGCTCATTGCGGGCGATGGCCTCATCGATGGTGATGCCTTCGGCCGTGGCCGTGGCCTCGGCCAGGCTGCGCACGCGGTCGGTGAGCATATAGCCGGGGCAGACATTGTTGACGGTGATGCCCTGAGCGGCCACCTGCCCCGCCAGCGTTTTGGCCATGGCCACCAGCCCCGCCCGCGCCGTGTTGCTCAGAATGAGGTTGGGCAGCGGCTGCTTGACGGCGATCGAGGTCATGTTGATGATGCGCCCCCAGCGTCTGGCCTGCATGCCGGGCAGCACGGCGCGGGTCAGCCGCACGGCGCTGAGCAGGTTCAGTTCCACGGCGCCCAGCCAGTCGTCGTCGCTCATCTCGACAAAGAGGCCCGGGGGCGGGCCACCCGCGTTGTTGACGAGCACATCCACCCGACCAAACCGCGCCTGCGCCTGTTCTGCCAGCCGCTCGATGTCGGCGGCCTGCGAGACGTCGGCCGTCACGGCCAACACAGCGCGCCCGGTGTCGGCGTGAATCTCTGCGGCTGTCTGAGCCAGCGCCACATCACCGCGCGCTGCGATCACCAGATCGGCCCCCTCGCGCGCCAGAGCCCAGGCGGCCGCCTTGCCCAGCCCCTTGCTGGCTGCCGATACCAGGGCCACACGACCGTTGAGCTTGAGGTCCATAATGCTCCCTCTGCCTGCGGCGGATTGTTGACCATTCAGGTTCATTATCGGTCGGTCATCTCTGGGTGTCAACCCCTGGCGCCAGGCCCGACGGCCTTTGCGGTGAGCTCCGTTGACATGCTATACTCACCCAAAGGACCGAAGGGAGGCGCAGTGAAGGCACAGGGCAAACACACCCCCTACTTTGAGCTGGTGGACGCCCAGGCTCAGGCAGGCTGCCCCATCTGCCGCCTGGTGTTCAAGTCGTGTGACCGCTTCCTGGATGCCATCCTCTACGAGGCCACGCTCGACCCGAGGGTGCGCCTCGATCTCAAGCACTCGCACGGCTTTTGCCCTGAGCATGTAGAGATGATGCGCGCCAAGCCCGGCCGCGCTCTGGGCTCGGCACTGATCTACCGCGACGCCCTGCGCATGCTCACCGAGACGCTGGATGCGTCGTCGCTACGGCCGCCCACCCTGTGGCAGCGCTTGCGCGGCCGGCGCCGAGACAGCGGCAGCGCGCTCGAACCGAGCCGCCCGTGCCCGGCCTGCAAGATCAAAGCCAGCGCTGCGGCCGACTATGTCGGGCTGTTGCTGGCTCACCTGAACGACGAAACGCTGTATGCCGCCTATGCGGCCGGTGACGGGCTGTGCCTGCCCCACCTGCGCCAGGCGCTGGCAGACGTGCAAGATGCCGAGACGTTGCGCCTGCTGGTAGAGCCCCAGGTGGCGCGCTACCAGGGCATGTTGAGCGATCTCGACGAGTACATCCGCAAGCGCGATCACCGCTTTCGCAGCGAAAAGATGGGCCCCGAGGGCGATGTCTGGCTGCGCGTGATGAACGCCATCACCGGCGGCGCCGGGCTGGGCCTGAGCGCCCGGCACGGCGGGCGCCGTTCGAAGGATATTGGCAGCGGGCTGTCAGAGCTCTAGTCAGATCGGGAGATCACGCCACCTGCAATGGTGGGAGAGGGTGCCATGGCCGATATCGAACGCAAGGTATCGTTCTATCTGGGCAAAGAGTTTGACCTGGAAAAGGGCAAGGTCGTCGATGACGCCCACGTCATGTATGACGCCCGCGACCTGACCACCCATGCGGTTTGCATCGGCATGACGGGCTCGGGCAAGACGGGCCTGGGTGTGACCGTGCTCGAAGAGGCGGCGCTCGACGGAGTGCCCGCCATCGTCATCGACCCCAAGGGCGACCTCACCAACCTGCTGCTCACCTTCCCAGAGCTGCGCCCCGAGGATTTCGAGCCCTGGGTGAACCCCGACGACGCGCACCGCAAAGGTCAGACTACGGCCGAGTTTGCGGCGGCCACGGCCAAGCAGTGGCGCGAGGGCCTGGCCGCCTGGGGCCAGGACGGCGACCGCATCCGCCGGCTGCGCGAGGCGGCCGAGTTTGCCATCTATACGCCAGGCAGCGATGCTGGCCTGCCCGTCAGCGTGCTGCAGACCTTTGCGGCGCCCAACCTGTCATGGGACGAGGACGCCGAGACCCTGCGCGAGCTGATCGCGGGCACCGTCTCGGGCCTGCTCGGGCTGGTGGGCATTGCAGCCGACCCTGTGCAGAGCCGCGAGCACATCTTGCTGTCGAGCATCTTTGAGCACGCCTGGAAGCAAGGCCAGAGCCTCGACATGGCCACCCTGATCGGCCAGATCCAGGCGCCCCCTATGGCCAAGATGGGTGTTTTTGACATCGACACCTTCTACCCGCCCAAAGAACGTTTTGGGCTCGCCATGGCGCTCAACCGCCTGGTAGCCTCGCCGTCGTTCCAGAACTGGATCACGGGCCAGCCGCTCGATATCGAGCAGATCGTGCACACGCCGGCGGGCAAGCCGCGCGTGGCTGTCTTTTACATCGCACATCTGGCCGATGCCGAGCGCATGTTCTTTGTGACACTGCTGCTGCAGCAGATCATCGGATGGATGCGTCGGCTATCGGGCACCACTTCGCTGCGTTGCCTGGTCTACTTTGACGAGATCTTTGGCTACTTTCCGCCCTACCCGCTCAATCCGCCCTCCAAGACGCCCTTGTTGACGCTGCTCAAGATGGCGCGCGCCTTTGGCATCGGCATCATGCTGGCCACACAGAACCCGGTCGACCTCGACTACAAAGGGCTCACCAACACCGGTACCTGGTTTGTGGGCAAGCTGCAGACCGACCGCGACAAGGCGCGCGTGCTCGAGGGGATGGCCGGCGTGGTGTCTGAGGCGGGCACCATGCTCGATCCGCGCTACCTCGATCGTCTGATCTCGTCGCTCAGCTCGCGTGTGTTCATTCTGCACAACGTGCACGAGGAGCAACCTATCCTGTATAGCACGCGCTGGGCGCTCTCGTATCTGCGTGGCCCCATGACGCGCGACCAGGTGCGCGAGCTGATGCGCGACCACAAGGCGACCATCGCGGGCGCCGCTGCACCGGCCAGCCGCACGGCCCCGTCAGCGACGTTTGCCCAGCCTGCGGTCAGCGCCGCCGTGTCGGCGGCCGTCACGCCCGCAGGTCCCGAGCTCCCGCCTGGCTATACGCCGGTGCAGCCGATGGTCAACAGCCGTGTGCCGCAGTACTTTTTGCCGGTCGACGTCTCAGAGCAGCGCGCCCTGCAGCGCTTTGCCCAGGGGTATCGTGGCAAACCGATCGTCAAGGGCGCCTATGTGGCCTACGAGCCGCACTTTACGGCGCTGGCCGCCGTCACCTATGCCGACACACGCCGCACGCAGACGCAGCAAGAGGACCTGGGCTACCTGGTGCCGCTGCCCGAGGCTCACGGCCTGGTGGAATGGGAAGCCGGCCAGTCGAATGCGTTGGGGCCGCGCGATCTGGGCACCGCGCCCGTTCCCGGCGCCATCTACGCCACATTGCCCAGCGGCATGACTGACTCGCCGCCCTACACCCGCATGCGCGACGATCTGGTCGACTTTGTGTTCCGACAGCACAGTCTGCCGCTGTTCGTCAACGAGCGGCTCAAGCTGACGTCAGAGATCGGCGAGAGTCGCGAGGCCTTTGTGCAGCGCTGCCGTCGAGAGGCCGAAACGCAGGCGCGAGACGCCGAGGCACTGGAGCGCAACCGCCTGACCAAAGAGATCGAGCGGCTACAAGAGCGCCTGCGCAAGGAAGAGCTCGAGCTCGAGCAGGACCGCGCCACCCTGAGCGGCCGGCGCGGCGAGGAGTTGATCTCGGGGGCTGAGACCCTGATCAGCGTGCTCACCGGGCGTCGGCGCAGCAGCGCCCTGTCGAGCGCCGCACGGCGACGCACCACCACCAGTCGCGCCAGGGCCAATGTACGCGAGTCTGAGGAGACCATCGCCAAGCTGCAAACCGACATCGCCCAGCTCGAACGTCAACGCGATGAGGCCCTCAACGAGGTGCGCAAGAGTTGGGAGAACGTGCCCGACCAGGTCAGCGAACAGCCCTTGCGGCCGCGCAAGACCGATATCCGTGTCTCGGCCTATGGGCTCGCCTGGCGCCCCTTCTGGGTCATCACCTACGAGGACGAGCGGGGCCAGGTGCGCGACGAATCGTTGGCGGCCTATCCCACCGAGACGGCCGAGCGCGCATGAGCAGGCCGTTGAGGAGCTTTGCCGATCTGGTGCTGCAGGCGCAACAGGGCGAGGACTATGATGTCGTCGTGCGCGAGCGCGGCGCGGCCATCACCGTGCTCGCCCTGCATGGCGGGCACATCGAGCCGCTGACCGGCCAGCTCGCCAGCGCCATCGCCGGCGAGGCCTGGAACCTGTATCTGCTGCGCGGGCTGCGGCCCGGCGATGGTCAGCGACTGCGCCTGCCCACGCTACGGCTGGCCGAGGTGCGTTGCGATGCCCTGCTGGCCCACAGCGAGCTGGCCCTGGCGGTGACGGGCTGCGATGCAGGCGAGGCGACGCTGGTCGGCGGCAGCAGCGAGCGGCTCACCGTCGCGCTGCTCACCGGCCTGACGGCCGTGGGCCTGCCGGCTGCCATGACGCCACGCATCGAGGCCGAGCGGCTGCCCTTGCACTGCTACAATCGCGGGCGCGCCGGCGGGGCGCAGCTCACCTTGCCGGCCGCTTTGCGGCGGCGCCTGGTGCAGGGCGACCCTCGAGAGCTGGCGCCCGATGGCGCCACGCCGTGGACGGCGGCTGGCGAGGCGTTCATCACGGCGGTGCAGCAGGCCCTGGCGCAGAGCGTGGCAGGGCTCCAGAGCGACCTCGCCGCGACCCTGGCGCGCTTTGAGCGCACGACACGCGAGATGCAGGAGCGAGGCATTTTGGGCGGCCCGCACCGCCACCGAACGGGGGTCTGAGTCGTACAGGGATCGGGCTCGCGCGCTAGGCGCGCCCCCGCTATCCAGTCAGACAAGGAGCAGACAATGCGGTACGAGATCGTCGGTTCGGTATTGCCCTCGGTCGATATCTATCTGGAGGCCGGCGAATCGGTGTTCACCGAGCGCGGCGGCATGGCCTGGATGCGTGGCGACGTGGCCATGGAGACCAACGCGCGCGGTGGGTTGATGGCGAGCCTGGGCCGCAAGCTGGCGGGGGAGTCGATCTTTATGACCTCTTACACCTGCCGCAGTGGGCAGGCGATGGTCACCTTTACCCCCGAGGCGCCTGGCCGCATTCTGGCGTTCAACCTGCAGGCCGGCCAGAGCCTGATCTGCCAGAAAGACGCCTTCATGGTGGCCCAGGACGGCGCCACTGTGGAGATGCATTTCCGCAAGAATCTGGGCACTGGCTTCTTTGGGGGCGAGGGTTTCATCCTGCAAAAGGTCAGCGGCCCGGGCATGGTATTCCTCGAGATCGCTGGCGACGTGCGCGAGTACACGCTGCAGGCAGGCGAGACGATGCGCATCGACCCGGGGCACATTGCGCTCTACGAACCGGGCATGGCCTACGACATCGCCTCGGTGGGCAGCCTGAAGAACGCGCTCTTTTCGGGCGAGGGGCTCTTCCTGGCGACGCTCACGGGCCCCGGCAAAGTGTGGCTGCAGAGCATGCCGCTGGTCAACCTGGCCAACGAGATCCGCAAGTACATCCCCACCAAGAGCTAGCGATGGCACAGCAGCGCGGCCCTCTCTGGAGAGAGGGCCGCGTTCGTTGTATCGTTCAGAGCGCCACGCCCAACGCCTGCAACAAGGCCACCACCAACGGCGCGATGACCAGGCCGGGGAGCATGTTGGCCACGCGGATGCGCTTGAGATCGAGCAGCAGCAGCCCGATGGCAATGATCATGATGCCGCCCACGGCAGACATCTCGGCGATCATCGCATCGTTGAGGGCTTGTTGCGCCACGCCCGCCAGCAACGTCAGGCCGCCCTGGTAGACCAGCACGGTCAGCACGGAGAAAAGCACGCCCACGCCCAGCGACGACGCAAAGGCCAGGGCGGCAAAGCCGTCGAGCATCGACTTGATGGCCAGCAGCGAATAGTCGCCGCTGAGCCCATCCTGAATCGAGCCCAGCACGGTGAGCGGCCCCACACAGAACACCAGGCTGGCGGTGATGAACCCTTCGGTAAAGTGCGCCATCGACGCGTGCTTGAGGCGCCGCGAAACGCGCTGTCTGAGGCGTTCGCTGAGGCGCTCCAGGCCCAGGTCGATACGCAGCCACTCGCCGAGGATAGCCCCCACCAGCACACTGCCCATCGGAATCAGGATATTCTGGGTGCCCAGGGCCAGGTCGATGCCCACGACGAGCGTCACCAGACCCAGGCCGTGCATGACCGTTTCGCGCATGCGCTCGGGCAGGCGTGCCCCCATGGCGACGCCCAGCCCGCCGCCTACCAGAACCGTGGCCACATTGATGATGGTGCCGATCAACGGTGTCTCCGCCCTCTACAGGAGGTGCTGCTAGCCTTCGAAGAAGGGCAGTTCCTGCTCGTCGAAATACCAGACGCCGTTGGTGGTCAGATACTCGAGCGTCTCTTGCAGGAAGGCATAGTGCTTGTCTTCGGCCCTGGCCAGGTAGCCCCACATCTTCTTGACGTCGCCGGCCTCAGCCTCGGCCTCGGCCCGCGTATAGATGTCAAAGCCGCGCTGCTCAAAGTCCATCGCCATCTGCAGCGCCTGTTCGTCGGTGAACTCGGGGGGGATCAGATCTTCGGCCACGCCGGCCGCCGGAAAGATCGTCATGGGGTCGACGCTATCGGCAAGCTCTTTGGCGCGCTCGACGGAAACGCAGCCCTCGCCGGCCGTGACGGCGGCGTACTGCCCGCAGATGATGTCCAGGTGGCTTTGCTCTTCTTTGACCAGTGACTGGAACACCGCCTTGCCGGTCTCGTCGGCCGTGCGCGTCGCAGCCTGCTCGTAAAAGCGCATGCCCCAAAGCTCTGTGCTCATGCCCGTCTTTAGAACCTCGATGACGTCCATGCTATGCTCCTTGATGGAAATCGATGGGTGTCGCGGCCAATGGAGGTCGGCAACACCGACTAGACCCAGGAAGCCTCGGAAGAGATGGTCTCATAGTTGGCCATGAGCATGTTAAAGTGCGTGCGCTCGGCACCCGCCAACCAGGTGTACATCTGTCGCGCCGCGTCCTGGTCGGCCTCGGCGGCCGCCCGGCGATAGAGATCAAAGCTCTTGATCTCGTTCTCCAGGGCCACCTGCAGGGCACTCAGCTCGTCATAGGCGCGCCGCAGCCTGTCTTTGAGCTCGGGCCCCGCGGGCGGAAAGAGGCGCTCTTGCAGGTCGATGCGCTCCGCCGTCACGTCGGGGAGCAGCACATACTTGCCATCGCCCTCTACGGCGTGGAGCTGCCGCAGAATCATCTCTTGATGCTGGCGCTCGTCGTCGGCCAACGATCGAAAGGTGCGCTGGCAGCGCTCGTCTTTGACCTGGTTGGCAGCCTCCAGATAGAACGCCTCGCCGTCCTTTTCGAGCTGCAGCGCCTGGCTCAACACCTGCAGCGCCTGTGCTTGACTATCCATCTTGTTCACTCCTTGAGACTAGAATGCAAGGACAACCTCGAGGGTGCGCCCTTCACGCACCAGATCGATCGGCACCGGCTGGTGCACCTGCAGCCCGGCCAGCAACTGCTGCAACTGCACCGCACTGGCTACGGGCCGCCCGCCAAACCGGATGATCACATCGCCTTGATGCAGCCCGGCCGCATCGGCCACGCCGCCGGGCTGCACGCGCCCGACATAGGCGCCGCTACGCTGCTCGGTGAGGCCACGCTCGGCCATAGTGGCGGCATCGGCCACGGCCGCACCCAGACGCGGGCGCCCCACCGTGCTCAGCAGGCGCTCCAACTGCGGGCGGTTAAAGCCGACGACCACCTGGCCCTCGATGACCACCACTGGCACGCCCCGCTGTTGCGTCAGACGGATCATCTCGGCGGCCGCCTCGCGGTCTGCCGTGACGTCGCGCTCGATGATGCGCACATTCCGTGATGAAAGATACTCTTTCACCTGGGTGCAGTACGGTCAAGTGGGCGACGTATAGACCGTGGCCACCGGCGTGCTAGCGTTCATGGCGCCCTCATATAAAGGCCTGCACGAGCGCCCGATAGTCCTCGGCCGAACGGGCGTGCACCGGCTGGGTCACCAGCGGCTGCTTGGAGATCGCGGCCACCTGCTCCTCATACGAGGGCACATCCTCGCGACGGTAGAGGATGCCCGTGGGGATGCGGTCGCCCTCGCCGGGATACTCGAACGCCCTGGCCATGGCCGCCAACCGGTCGGAAGGGTCATGCCCTTCGTCCTCGACCTTGTAGACGCGACTGCGGAACCAGTCATAGTCCATGGCCCGGTTAAAGCTCACGCATGGCTGCATCACGTCGATGAGGGCATAGCCGCGGTGCTCGAGCGCCTGAACCACCAGCCCAGAGAGCTGCTCCAGGTCGAGGGCAAAGCTGCGGGCCACAAAAGTGGCGCCCTCGGCAATGGCCAGTGCCACGGGGTTCATGGGCCCGTCGATGGCCCCAGAGGGCGACGTGCGCGTCCTGAATCCTGGGCGGCTGGTGGGTGAGTATTGCCCGCGTGTGAGGCCATAGACATGGTTGTTCTCGATGATGTCGACCAGCCCCATGTTGCGGCGCACCGTGTGCAGCAGGTGGTTGCCGCCTTCGCCATAGCCGTCGCCATCGCCATGCACGCACACGACCTTCATGGCGGGGTTGGCCAGCTTGAAGCCGGTGGCCACCGCCAGCGATCGCCCGTGCAGCGTGTGCAGGCCGCTGATGTGCATATAGTCGTTCATCTTGCTGCCGCAACCGATGCCCGTGACCATCATGATCTCGTCGGGCCCGTAGCCTGAAGCAGCGAACGCCCGTTTGAGTGCATTCCAGATGCCATAGTCGCCGCAGCCGGGGCACCAGGTCGGGCGGATGTCGTTGCTAAAGTCCTTGACCGTTGCCATGTTACGCCTCCAGGTGCTCGAGGATGTAGCTGGCCGTCAGGGGGCGCCCATCGTAGCGCAAGAGCCGCTCGGCCACAATGCCCGCCTCGGACTGCAGCAGGTGCGCGAGCTGCCCGGTGGCGTTCGTCTCGACGCACACCAGGCGCCTGGCGCCGCTGAGCGCAGCGCGCACCTGCTCAACGGGCATCGGCCACAGATCGACGAACTGCACGAGGTTGGCCGAGCCGCCCTGAGCGTTGATCCGTTCCATCGCCTCGCGCACGGGGCCATAGCTCGAGCCCCAGGCCAACAGGGTCAGCTCGGCGCTCTCGGGGCCAAACCGACGGGGGGCCTGCATCTCGGCGAGCATGAGCGCACCCTTGCGCTTGCGCATATCGGCGACGCGCACCGCCACGCCCGGGTCTTCGGTGATGTGCCCGTCTTCGGTGTGCAGGTTGCTCGAGGCGAGATAGACCGACTTGGGGCCGTTACCAGGCGGCAGCCGCGGCGAGACGCCATCATCGGTCGCCTTGAAGCGCAGATAGGGGCCATCCAGCGCTTCAACCGTCTCGCGCGTCAGCAGCTTGCCGCGATCGACGGTCACCTGGTCGAAATCGAACAGGGCCGCGGGGCGCGATGCCACCGTCGTCGATGCATAGTCGTCGGCCAACACGATGACGAGGCACTGGTAGCGCTCGGCCAGGTTAAAGGCCCGGCCAGCGCTGGCCCAGAACTCTTCGGCCGTGTGTGGCGCCAACACGATGCGGGGCCACTCGCCGTGTGAGGAGTAGATGGCCATCATCAGGTCGCCCTGGGCCGTGCGGGTCGATAGGCCTGTGGCCGGGCCAGGCCGCTGCGCCAGAAAGACCACCACGGGCACCTCGATAGAGGCGGCCAGGCTCAGGCCCTCGACCATCAGGTCAAACCCGCCACCCGAGCTGCCCGTCATGGCGCGCACGCCCGCGTGCGAGGCCCCCACCACCATGTTGATGGCGGCGATCTCATCCTCGGCATGCTTGACCACCAGGCCATAGTCATCGGCATGGCCGGCGCAGTACTCCAGCACGCTGCTCCACGGCGTCATGGGGTAGCCCCCGACGAACTTGCAGCCCGCCATCACAGCCCCCATGGCAAAAGCGCGGTTGCAGTCGAGGACGGCCTGTGGGACCTCCTCACGAGCCGGCAGGCCGGGCTGGATGACCTGGCCATAGCGCTCATGCGCCACGCGAGCGACGTCCTGCGCCACCCTGCGGTTGGCCTCGACGACCTCGCCGCCCTTGCGCCCAAAGTTGTCGGCGATGACGCCAACGATAAACTCGAGATCGAACCCCGCCAGTTGTGCGGCAGCGGCCAGCGCCCCGGTGTTGACCATCACCGGCGCGCCATGGTCGGTGGCGATCTTGAGCAGCGGCAGCCGGGCCACCACGCCACCGTAGGCGTCCAGGGCACCGTCGGGCACCCTGGTCTCTTCATCGATCACGATGGCGCTCTGAGGGGTGAGCTTGTCGACATGGCGCACCAGCGATTCGCTGTCCATGGCGATCAGCACGTCGACGCTCTCGCCCACGGCATACACCGGCTCGTCGCTGACGCGAATGGTGAAAGAGTTGTGCCCGCCGCGAATGCGCTCGTAATAGTCGGGCGTGCCCACTACGTGATAGCCGGCGCGGGCGAGTGCTTTGGCGAAACCTGCGCCGCCCGATTCGACGCCCTGGCCAGCTTCGCCGCCGATGCGGAAGGTGATGTCCACAGCCGACACGTTGTACCTCCGTTGTGCGCAAAGGGTCTGGTATCGATAGGCGCGCTGCAGCCCCAGCAGACGGGCCTGGGCCCGCCTGCTGGGGCGACGGCCACTACTTGAGAATGCAGATCGCCTCGGGCCGCTTGACGCGCAGCGTCAGCGTCTCAAAGACCCGACAACGATGGTCGAGCCCCTCGTTGCCCAGATAGCTGGTGACGATATCCTGCCCGACCACCATGTCGGTGTTCCACGGCTGCGGGCTCAGCAGCAAGGCCTGATCATCGGGCATGTTACGCGACTGGAAGAGGCCGTCCTCGACCAGCTCGGACACCATCTCCTGCTCGCGCCGCCCGTGCGACATCAAGCTCGCCAGGCGGGCGAACATGGCCGGGCTCAGCACCAGCGCAAAGGGCCCGTCGACGCCCTTGTTCTGCAGTGCAGCGATGGCGTCAGCGATGGCCTTGAAGGGGCCACCCAACGTCTCCCAATCGCCCAGCGCAGCGTGGCCGCCGGCCTCCCTCAAGAGGCCGCCGATCAACACCTCGTCCTCTTGGCGGGCGAGCCGCGACACCGCCGTGGCCACCGCACCCAGATCGAGGCCAAAGGGCGTCTGCTCGGCCATCAGCAACTGCTTGGCCGTGATGATGAACTCGGCGCTCACCTCGCCAAGCTTGAGGTACTGGGCCTCGCCCGCCACCACGTCGGCGCCGCCTTCCTGCGTAAAACCGAACTTGGGGGCGAGCTCGACGCCCCAGCCCAGTGGGCCCACCAGGCTCAGCAGGCGGCGGCCGATGAGGTTCTTCTTGGCAACGGTCACCACCATGTCGTCGATCTTGGCCCAGGTGTCAGCGCAGAAGGGCGCTGCATCTCGCATGAAATAGTCGCTCATGACGTCCTCCTCTAGGGTTGCGCTAGGAATACTCAGTCTTTGAGGCTGCCCACGCTGGGAATGCTCGGGCGTTGAGGCGCCGGCGACTCGGCCTCATCCGCAGCCTCTGTCTTGCCCTCGGCGGCCTCTTGTGCCTCGGCCAGCAGATCACTGAACACCGCTTCATGGTAGATCTCGTGATCGCGGATGCGGGTGAGCAGCTTCTTGAGGCCCTCATCCTCGGCCGCGGGCACCTGCGAGGTGTACATCTGCGTGACCTGGTTCTCGATGGCGATATCGGCCTCGAGGTTGGCGATGGGGTCGCGGGTCAGCACCAGCTCCTCATGGGTAAAGTCGGGCTCGCCACCCTCCTCGGCCAGGTGCTCGGCCAGCCAGCCAAGATGCTGCATCTCGTTGATGGCTGCGTTCTGGAGCTCCTCGGCCGTCTCGCAATCCTCGGCCACGAACGAGTGATAGAGATACTGCAACACCACCGAATACTCGTGACGGACGCCCTTGTTGAGCATCTCTTGCAGATGCGCGGGCGGGGCAGCAGGCTCCTCGGCCTCTGCGTCCGAGGCGGCTTGCTCGCCGGCCACCTCGTCGGCCAGGCCACGGAACTGCTCCTGGTGCACCAGCTCGTCTTGCAGAATGCGCGACAACAGCCGACGCACGCCCTCGTCGTCGATCATGGCGATGTGGGCGCGATACTGGTCGATGGCCGCCTGCTCGAGGTCGACATCTTTGAGTAGCTGCTGTTCGGCCGTCCCCGGGCTGAAATCCACCGGATCGCGCTCCATGGCGGGGTCGCCCCCGAGCTCCACGATCTTGTCGGCAAGCCAGTCGAGATGGTACATCTCCTCACGAGCAATGGCCTCGATCTCGGCGGGCACCACGCCCTCGGGCATGCTATAGGCGTGGTTGAGATACTGGATGATGGCCTGCTGCTCGCCCATCATGTCTTTGCGCAACAGCGCGATGATCTCCTTCTTGTCCATAGCCGCCTCCACCTGGATGCTAGTGGGCCTTGACGATGTCTGCCAGCGACAGGCCATCGGTAAAGAGCCTGTCGAGATAGGGCCCCACATCAATGCCTCGCGACATGAGCTGATTGACGGCCCGCACATCGTCACGATCGCCCAGCAGAATGGCGCCCACGATGTGGCCGTCACGGATGACCAGCTTCTTGTAGACCGTGCCTCCCGCATTCTGGTAGCGCTTTTCGATGTAGGCGCCCTCTTGCGGGTTGACCTCGCCGATGCTGGTGAGGTCGATGCCGGTCACTTTGAGAGTAGTGCTGGGTGGCAGGTCCTCATAGAGAACGCCGCTCTGCCCGCATATCTGGGCGCCGGCGATGCGCGCCTGGGCCAGCGCCACGGGAATAATGGCCCACACGATGCCGTGGTATTCGGCGCAATCGCCCACGGCATAGATGTCGGGGTCATCGGTCTGCATGTGCTCATTGACGATGATGCCCCGATTGCAGCTCAGCGCTGCCGTCTGCGCAAGAGAGATATTGCTGCGCACGCCCGCCGAGATGACCACCAGATCGGCGGGATGCTCCTGGCCGCTCTTGAGCCTGACGGCGCGCGCATGGCCGTTGCCCACGATCTCTTGCACCTGCACGCCGGTGTACACGCGAACCCCTCTGGCCTCGATCAGCGCCTGCAGCACGGCCGCACCCTCACGGTCGAGCTGGCGCGGCATGAGCCAGGGCAATGCCTCCAGAATGACGGGCCTGGCTCCAGAGCGCGCCAGCGCCATCGAGGTGTCGAGCCCGAGCAGCCCACCGCCGATACAGACCACGTTCTTGGCTCGGTGGGCCTCGGCGCGAATGGCGTCGGCATCTACAACGGTGCGCAGCGTATAGACGCCCTCTTGGTCGGCGCCCTCAATAGGAGGCACCCAGCCCCTGGCGCCGATGGCCAGCACCAACTTGTCATAGGTGTCGACGCTGCCGTCGGCAAAGGTCACGCGGTGGCCGTGGCGATCGATCGCCACGGCCTCGCGGCCCAGGCGCACATCGATGTTGCGGCGCTGATACCAGTCGTCGGGATACTGGGCGATGGCGTCCAGCGGCTGATCACCCGTCAAGAGCTCGATCAGCCGTGGGCGCGGATAGTAGCTGTACGCCTCGCGCGAGTAGATGACGATCTCGCTGGCAACCCCACATTCGGCGATCGCCCTGGCAACGTTCACGCCAGCGACGCCGTTGCCGATGATGATGACCCGCATCGCCCCCTCCCGAAATGGTCGCCTGTGGGCCGGCGCGGCTCCTAGCCTTGCCGTCGTTTACCGCCGCTCTCTAGAAAGCGACCGCCGCCATGGGCCGGACGGCGGTCGTCAACGTATCGAGGTTGGTGCTAGTCTAGCTGCTCGAACATGTCCTTTGCGGCGCCGCACTCGGGGCACACCCAGTCGTCCGGCAGGTCCTCAAAGGCAGTCCCCGGCTCGACGCCGTTGTCAGGGTCACCCAACTCGGGGTCATAGATATACCCGCAGACCAGACACTCCCACTTGGCCATTTCGCTCTCCTGTTCCAAAGAATGACGGCCCAACCCAACGGCTGGGCCACGGACGACTAGTTCTCGGCGTAGAACAGCTCATCGTACAGCTTTTCGACCAACTGCTTGTGCTTGAGCTCCTCGTTGGCCAGGAACTCGAACAGGCCTCGCGTCTGCTCGTCGCCGGCCACCTGTGCCAGAGCGCCATACAGCGCGTGACTGTTGCCCTCTCTTTGCCCCGCCACAATCAGGATGTCCTGCAGCGAAGCGTCGGGCGATAGCGGTGCAGCAACGAGATAGTCTGTGATCTTGAGGTCGATCACCTGCTCTTCCTGGGCGTCGGTCAGCCGTGCAAAGGCGCCGCGTGAAAGCAGGTTCTCGAGTCGGCGACGGTGACCGCGCTCTTGAGCGGCCAAATCCAGCAACATGTCCTGCGACGGGCCCGGCTCCACGCGCTTGGCGGTCGAGGCATATAGCTCGTAGGCCGCGATCTCGCGCAGGATGGCCGTCTGTAGCGCTTGCTCAACTGCGTTGCTCATGCATCCATTCTCGATGGGTTCTCTGATGAAACACCGTCTAGATTGTAGAGGTAGGAGAGCGCTGTGTCAAGCGCAAGAGCGCCTCGGAGGCGCACACTTGGGCCCGGCCCAACGGGAGGGTATAATGCAGCCTAGACTACTGAGGGAGAGCGCATGGCACAGGGCATCACTATCGTGGGGCTCGGCCCGGGCGACCCAGAGCTACTGACCCTGGCGGCTGCCCGTGCGCTGGCAGAAGCCGACGAGGTCTATGTGCGCACCGAGCAGCACCCGACCCTCGACGACTCGGGCATCGCAGCGCAGTTGCAGGGCCGCCTCCATGCCTTTGACGCCCTCTACGAGACCTACGACACCTTTGAAGCAGTGTACGCCGCCATCGTCGCGCAGGTGCTGGCCCTTGGCGAGCGTGGGCAGGGCGTGGTCTATGCCGTGCCCGGCGATCCTTTGGTGGGCGAGGCCACCGTGCAGGCTTTGCTGACAGAGGCGCCGTCACGCGGTCTGCCGGTGCGCATCATACATGGCGTCAGCTTTGCCGAGCCGACGCTGGCGGCGCTGCATATCGATGCCTTTGACGGGCTACAGCTCTGCGACGCGACGCTGCTGGCCAAGCGGCTGCACCCGCCTCTCGACCCCGACGTGCCCGCGCTGATCGTGCAGGTGTACAACCAGCAGCTCGCCTCTGACTGCAAGCTCACGCTGATGGCGCTCTACCCCGACGAGCACCTCGTGAGGCTGGTGCTCCACGCCGGCCTGCCTGGGCAGCAGGTGCGCGAGCTGCCACTGTACGAGCTCGACCGCCAGCCCGACCTCGACCACCTCAGCTCGCTACTGGTGCCAGCCCTGCCAGCGCCTGGCTCGTTGTCGAGCTATCAGGAGGTCATGGCGCGCCTGCGCGCCCCCGACGGCTGCCCCTGGGATCGCGAACAGACCCACGAGAGCTTGCGGACCTATCTGCTCGAAGAGACCTACGAGGTGCTGGCGGCCATCGACGCCGGTGACCTGGACGAGGTGTGCCAGGAGCTGGGCGATCTGCTGCTGCAGGTTCTGTTCCACGCCCAGATCGCCACCGAGAATGGCGACTTTCGCCTGACCGACAGCATCCAGTATGCCATCGCCAAGCTGGTGCGCCGGCATCCGCACGTCTTTGGCGAGGCGCAGGCCGCGAGCCCCGATGAGGTGCTGCAGAGCTGGGAGCAGATCAAGCGCGAGGAGCGGCTGGCCAACGGCCAGGAGCGCCGCTCGATGCTCGATGGCATTAACCAGGCGCTACCTGCCCTCGCGCAGGCGCTCAAGATCCAGGAGCGCGTGGCCCGCGTGGGCTTTGACTGGGCCGATGAAAGCCAGGTGCGCGCCAAACTGGATGAGGAACTGGCCGAGTACGCCCACGCTCCCAACGCGGCCGCTCGTGGTCGCGAGCTGGGCGACGTGCTGTTTGCGCTGGTGAATGTGGCGCGCTGGCAGGGCATCAACCCGGAGGACGTCTTGCGGCAGACTAATGCCCGCTTTGCCAGGCGGTTTGCCGCCATCGAGGCGCAGGCCGCGGCCACCGGACGTGAGCTCGCGGCCATGACGCTGGCCGAGATGGATGCCATCTGGGAGCAGGCCAAAGCCGACGAATGCTGAGCCTGGGCGAGAGGGGGACCGCATGAAGAGCCCGACCATGCGCATCGCGCTGTTGGCGATCATGATCGCCGTCACGACCGTTTTCACCGTCATCCCCAAGATCCCGATCCCCGGCACCGAGGGCTATCTGAACCTCTCGGATGTAGCCATCACGTTTGCAGGCGTGGCCTTTGGCCCGATCGTCGGCCTGGTGGCCGGTGGCGTGGGCACCGCTCTGGCCGACCTGATGGGCGGCTATGGGCAGTGGGCCGGCATCTCGCTGCTGGCGCATGGCCTCGAGGGCTTTTTGATCGGCCTGTTCGCCCGACAGGGCAGGCGTTGGTCGGCCGTCTTGGGATGGGCCATCGGCGCCCTCTTTATGGTGTTTGCCTACTATGCAGGTGAGGCGTTGGTCTTTACGGGTTGGAAGCCGGCCCTGGTCGGCGTGCCGTTCAACCTGCTCCAGGGACTGGTGGGCGGTCTGGTGGGCCTGCCCCTTTACTATGCCGTGGCCCGCGCCTACCCCGCGATCGCCCAGCTACGCGAGCCGGGCGGCTGGCACGAGGAATAGGCCACCGGTGCTGGCGATCGAGCTTCGCGACCTGTACTATCGCTACCCTGCCGCGCGCCCCCACGAGGTGGCGCCCTATGCCCTGCAGGGCATCGATCTCGAGGTCGAGGCCGGCGAGTTTGTGGCGCTGATGGGCCACACCGGCGCCGGCAAGTCGACGCTCTGTATGGCGTTGAACGGCCTGGTGCCCCAGGCCACCGGAGGCGCCATCCGCGGCCTGCAGCGCGTGCTGGGCCATGATGTGCGCGCCGTGCCGGTGGCGCGCCTGGCACGGCAGGTGGGGCTGGTGTTCCAGGACCCCGAAAGCCAGTTGTTCAGCCCCACGGTCGAGCAAGAGGTCGCCTTTGGCCCCGAGAACCTCGGGCTGCCAGTGGAGGTGATCCGCGAGCGCGTCGACTGGGCGCTCGACCTGCTAGAGCTGCAGGCGCTGCGCCAGCGCGGCCCCACGCAGCTTTCAGGCGGGCAGAAGCAGCGCGTAGCCATTGCCGCCGCGCTGGCCATGGAGCCGCAACTGCTGGTGCTCGACGAGCCCACGTCGGGGCTCGATCCCCTGGGCACGGCCGAGGTCTTTGCCGCCATCGAGCGGCTGTGCCTGGAGCGCGAGGTGACGGTGGTGCTGGCCACCCAAGACGCCGAGCAGGTGGCTCAGTTCGCGCACCGCGTGGTGGTGCTGAGCGAGGGCCGCGTCGTGCTCGACGCGGCCACAGCCGCGGCCTTTGCGCAACCCGAGCTGCTGGCGCAGGCAGGGGTGGCGCCGCCACAGGTCAGTCGGGTGGCGGCCGCCCTCAGAGAGCGCCTGGGCGAGATGCCGGCGCTCTACCGGCTCGACGACGCCGAGCGGGCGCTGCGGGCGCTATGGGAACAGGCCCGTGCCTGAGATCGCCGCCCGCCTGACCGATGTGCACTATCACTATCCGGGCGTGCCCGCGCTCGAGGGCGTCGACCTGGAGCTCTACGCCGGCGAGTTCTGCGCCCTGGTGGGTCAGAACGGAGCGGGCAAGAGCACCCTTGCCAAGCACCTCAACGGCCTGCTCAAGCCGGTCTCGGGCACGGTCGAGGTGTTGGGCCGCGACACGCGTACGCTGTCGGTGGGCGAGCTGGCCCGCGATGTGGGCTATGTGTTTCAGAACCCCGACCATCAGATATTCAGCGCCCGCGTGCGCGATGAGCTGGCCTTTGGCCCGCGCAATCTCGGGTTGACGCCCGATGAGGTGCGGCGCAGGGTCGACGAGGCGCTGGACGGCTTTGGGCTGCGCCCCTACGCCGACCTGCCGCCGGCCACGCTGGGCTTTGGCCTGCGACGCCTGGTGAGCGTGGCGGCGGTGTTTGCCATGCGGCCGCGCTTTTTCGTGCTTGACGAGCCTACTGCCGAGCTGGACTGGCGCAGCGCCCACGAGCTGCTGGATCACTTTCGACGCCTGCATCGGCAGGGGCACACCATCGTGCTCATCTCGCACGATATGGAACTGGTGGCCGAGTATGCCCAGCGGGTGCTGCTGATGCGTGCGGGCCGCATCGTGGCCGACGTGCCCCCTGCCGCCTTTTTCGGGCAAACGGCCCTGCTGCAAGAGACGCGCCTCTCGCCGCCGCAGATCATGCGCCTGGCGCAACGTCTCGCCGACCTGGGCATGCCACCCGACGCCCTCACTGCAGACGCCTTTGCAGACGCCTTTGTGGCGCTCTTGCGCGAGGGCCGCCATGCTGGCTAGCCTCTATGTGGCGGGCGATTCGTGGCTGCATCGCATGGACGCGCGCGTCAAGCTGCTGCTGGCGGTCTGTGGGCTCACGTTGATCTTTTGCAGCGGCAACCTGTGGGTGATGGTAGCGATCATCGTGGCTGAACAGGCCCTGCTGCTTTCGGCGGGCATCAGCGGCGAACGTCTGCGCGGCGTGTGGCAGGTGCTGTGGGTCACCATCGCGCTGGTCTTTGTGCTATGGGTGCTGTTCTATCAGGGCCAAGGGCCGGCCTTGCTGACCTGGTGGCGCCTGCACCTCACCTGGGACGGCCTGGCACGCGGCGGCGTGGTGGCGTTGCGGCTGGCGGCCGTCGCGTTCATGCTGTTCACCTGGCTGTTCACCACCTCAGAGACGCACCTGGTGCTTGGCCTGCAGTGGCTGGGCCTGCCCTACAGTTGGGGGCTCACGCTGGCCATGGGCCTGCGCTATGTGCCCACCATGGCCGAGCTATTCCGCATGACTGCAGAGGCGCAGCAGGCTCGCGGGCTCGACCTCTCACGCAGCGGACCGGTGGCACGGGCGCGCGCCTATGTGCCCATCACCATCGCCATGCTGATCTCAGCCCTGCGCGCGGCCACCAACCTGGCCCACGCGCTCGAGACGCGCGCCTTTGGAGCCTCGCCGCACCGCTCATCGCTGCAGCAACTGCACCTGCGGCGGGTCGATCTCTGGAGCGCGATCGCCATCGCACTGGCGGCGGCCACGCTGCTCGGCCTGCGGTTCCTGTTCGGCTGGGGCGCTGCGCCGCTGAGACTCGCAGGCTAGGCGTTCAGGGAACCGCGCCGCGTCGGTGCACGTATGTAGGATAGAGATTCTGCAGAAAGCGAGACCCGGCCATGAGCCCGTGGTGGCGACGTTGGGCCGTGCGTTGGCTGCTGGGGTTGTTGCTGCTCTGCGCGGCCCTGGCGTCCCCTGTTCAGGGCCAGGCGCCCGCCGAGCGTCGACCGATGGCGCTGCCGCCCGAGTGGCAGTCGCAGCTCGATGCGGCGCCAGACTATCGGCCCGGCGAGGTGTTGGTGCTCTACGAGCGCGGGTCCGCGCCGGTAGAGCGCTCGCAGGCTCTGGCGACGGCTGGAGTGGCGCCGGTGAAAGACGTCGCCCCCGACCTGCAGTTGGTGGCCGTGCCCGCGGGCGACGAGCTCGCGCTGGCCGAGCGCCTGCGCACCCGGCCTGGCGTGGTTGAGGCTGCGCCCAACTATCGCGTCCAGGCCATGGGCGGGCCCAACGACCCCTATCTAAGCCGACAGTGGTATCACCCCCTGATGCGGTCATCCGAAGGCTGGGCCGCGGTCACCGGCAGCGCTGCCCTCACCATCGCAGTGATCGACTCGGGGGCTGACCTGAGCCATCCCGACCTGGCCGCGCGCCTTTTGCCCGGCCAGGACTATGTCGACGGCGGCCAGCCGCTGGACGAGTTCGGCCATGGCACCCACGTGGCGGGGCTGATCGGCGCGGTGACCAACAACGCCGTCGGCATCGCCGCCGTAGACTGGCAGGCTCGGCTGCTGATCATCCGCACGTTAGACGCCAACGGCCAGGGCTATGTCGCCGACATCGTCCAGGCCATCGACTATGCGGTGGCCCACGGCGCTGACATCATCAACCTGAGCCTGGGCGGCCCCAAGGGCGGTGCGATGCTGCAGCCGGCCATCGACCGCGCCCATGCAGCCGGCGTGGTGGTGGTGGCTGCCATGGGCAATGAGGGCGTCGACACGCCCTACTACCCGGCAGCCTGCAACCATGTCATCGCGGTGGCGGCCACCACGCGCCTTGACCGCTATGCGAGCTACTCGAACTATGGCGCCCATGTCGACCTGGCGGCCCCGGGCGGCGAATGGGGAACAGACCGGCCCACGGCCGATGGCATCTACAGCACCATGCCCACCTACAGGGTGACGGCCAACTCGCTGCTGGGCATGGATTATGAATATGAGTACTGGCAGGGCACGTCGATGTCGGCCGCGCTGGTCTCGGGCCTCAGCGCCCTGCTGTTGAGCGCCCATCCCGGGCTCACACCCGAGGGCGTCGAGGACACCATGGCGGGCACCGCCGTCGACCTGGGCGCCAGCGGCTGGGATGGAGACTATGGCTGGGGGCGCATCGCTGTGGGCGCAGCCGTTGCCTCGGTGACGCCAACTCAGGTGCGCGACCTCAGCATCGTTCGGGCCATCCCCGTGGGCGACGATCGCGTCACGCTCGATCTGGCCTGGACGCCGCCTCTACGCGCCAGCTCTATCGGGATTCGCCGCTCGACGGCGCCGATCACCGCCGACACCTGGGAGAGCACCGCCGTAGTGGTCCAGGGCCTGCCCGCCGACAGCGCCGCGCTGACTGTCAGCGATCTCCCCTATGCGGGGGGCACACTCTACCTGGCCTTGCGGGCGGATAGCGTGCATCGCCCCGGCGAGGTCTGGTCGGCGGTGTCGAACAACGCCTTTTGGCCCGTGAGATACCGCCATGCGCTGCCGATCGTGGGCGTGCACCGCTGAGTTGCCCGTCCGTAAATCCCGGCCTCTGTGGTAAACACGCCCTTGATACGATCTACCCAGTGTGCTAGACTGCCGCACATTCTGACGAGGTGTGGCGGCATGTTGGCCAAGATCAAGAGCTGTGCGGTGGTGGGGCTCGATGGCGTGCCGGTCGATGTCGAGATCGATGTGCACACAGGCATGGCCGGGGTGATCGACATCGTGGGCCTGCCCGACGCCGCCATCCAGGAATCCCGGCAGCGGGTGCGTGCTGCCATCACCAACTCGCTGTTGACCTATCCGGGCACTAAGCGGGTCACCATCAACCTGGCGCCCGCCGATCTGCACAAAGAGGGCCCCTCCTACGACCTGCCCATCGCCGTGGGCATTCTGTCGGCCTCGAACCAGATCCGCCCCTGCGAGGACACCTGGATGTTCATCGGCGAGCTGTCGCTGGACGGCACTGTGCGGCATGTCGATGGCGTCCTTCCGATGGCGGCCATTGCGCGGGCCGAGGGGTTCAGCGAGCTGTATGTGCCGGCGGCTGACGCGGCCGAGGCAGCCCTGGTGCCCGATATCACCGTCTACCCCGTCGAATCACTGGGGCAACTCGCGATGCACCTCAACGCCCTGTTGCTCATCGAGCCCTACCCGCGCGAGCAGCTCGACGCGGCCGTGGACGATCTGCCGGTGGCGGTGGACCTGAGCGAGGTGCGCGGTCAAGAGCACGTCAAGCGCGCCCTCGAGGTGGCGGCGGCGGGCGGGCACTGCATGCTGATGGTGGGGCCGCCCGGCTCGGGCAAAACGCTGATGGCGCGGGCGCTGCCCTCGATCTTGCCGCGCATGGAGGTTCACGAGGCGCTCGAGGTCACCAAGATCTACTCGATCACCGGGCAGTTGCCGCCGGGGCAGCCACTGTTACGGCAGCGGCCTTTTAGGGCGCCACACCACACCATCTCACAGGCCGGGTTGGTAGGCGGCGGGCACTGGCCGCGCCCGGGCGAGATCTCGCTGGCGCATCGAGGGGTGCTCTTTCTCGACGAGTTGCCCGAGTTCGGGGCGCGCACGCTCGAGGTGTTGCGGCAGCCGTTGGAAGACAAGCTGGTCACCATCGCCCGCTCCACCGGCTCGGTCGTCTTTCCGGCCAGCTTTCAGCTCGTGGCGGCCATGAATCCCTGTCCGTGCGGCTACTATGGCGACGCCACCCACGAGTGCACCTGTTCGCGCGGCGTCATAGAGGCGTATCAGAAGCGCATCTCGGGGCCGTTGCTCGATCGTATCGACATCCACGCCGAGGTGCCGGCGGTCGACTATGAAAAGCTCGCCGGCCACACGCCCGGCGAGAGCTCGCTCGCGGTTCGGCAGCGAGTAGAGGCGGCGCGTGCCCGGCAGCAGCAGCGCCTCGCAGACACGCCGCTGCACTGCAACGCCGACATGGGCCCAGCACAGATACGACAGCACTGCCAGCTCGACAGCGCTGGCCAGGCGCTCATCAAAGCGGCCATGCGTCAGTTGGGTTTGAGCGCCCGCGCCTACCACCGCGTGCTCAAGCTGGCGCGCACCATCGCCGATCTCGACCGGGCCGATGGCATTCAGGCGGCGCACCTGGCCGAGGCGCTGCAATACCGGCAGCGCAGCATGCTGACCTAGCGTCCGGGCCGACGAGAGGCCGCGCTAGCTCGGCAGCCTTTCGACGACCGCACGATACTTTTCATGGATCATCTTGCGGTCGAACTCCCACATCTCGGCGATCATGGCATCCTGTTCCTCACGGGTGAAATGCCGCATCACCGGGATGAAAAAGCCGACGTCCTCTTTACGGATATGCTCCGGGTAGAACGCGCACAGGGCCTTGAGGTTCGCCACAATCCTGTCGAGGGCAGAGGCATCGCCTGCGGCATAGCGTTCCCGGTCGGCCACGAGTTCGGCTGTCAGGCGCCGGCCGGTCTTGTGCTCCTCCACCAGCTCGGCCACAATGCGCTGCTCATTCTCGTCGAGCTCCTTGGCCGCCATGTCGCGGAAGAGGATGTCCTCTTCCTTGCCATGGTGGGTGCGATCGGCATACATGCGAATGAAATCGACGACCGTGTCAATGACCACGGGGTCAACCGAGTGTTTTTGCTCGATGCCCTCGACGATGATGCTCACGCGGTCGAGCATCTTTTCGATCAGCCTGTGCTCGATCATCAACGGGCCAACTGGCAGCATCGGCGCACCTCTCTCGTTGTGTGATGTCATCGGCAGGCACACACAGTATAGCGACGCTCTGGATGTCGCCAACCGCTCGCCGACGGGGCCATGGGCCTATGCGCAGGGCCGCCCCGGCCCGCTAATCCATGCCCTGCAACTGCTCCATCGTCAGGAGCGCAGCCGTCATGTTCTTGTCGCCATAGCCCATGAGGTTCGCCTGCTCATAGAGCTGCCGCGCAACGGCCGGCAGGAACAGCGTGGCATGGGCGTCCTTGCCCATCTGCAGGGCCAGGTCGAGGTCCTTGATCAGCAGCCTCAGGATGAACCCGCCCTCGAAATCGCGCCCGATGATGTGGTCGGGCACAGCATAGTTGAGCATGTTCGAGTTGCCGGCCGAGGTGCGCAGCACGTCGAAGAGCACGTTGAGATCGAGCCCCACCTTACGGGCCAACACGAACGCCTCGAGCACGCCCGCCAGGTTGACGCCCACCAGAATCTGGTTGATGAGCTTGAAGGTGCTGCCCGCGCCTGGGCCGCCCACATGCACGATGTTCTTGCCCACGGCCGCCATCACCGGGCCGACGCGCTCAAAGGTCTCTTTTGCGCCGCCCACCACCACCGTGAGGGTGCCCTCGGCGGCGCCCGCCACCCCGCCACTCACCGGCGCGTCCAGGCAGCCGATGCCGCGGGCTGCGCACAGCTCGGCCAGGCGTTGGCTGGTGCCCGGGTCGACGGTGGAAAAGTCGATCAGCGTCTGGCCCGCCGTCATGCCGGCCAGCACGCCGTCGGGTCCCTCGATCACCGCCCACAGCGCGGCAGGCACCGACACGCAGGTGCACACGATCTCGGCGCCCGACGCGGCCTCGCGCGGGGTGCCGGCGGTGCGGGCTCCCAGCTCGGCCAGCGGCTGCATCTTGCTGGCGGTGCGGTTGTAGACGGTCAGTTCATGCCCGGCCTCGAGGATATTGCGAGCCATCGGCCCGCCCATGTTCCCCAGTCCGATAAAGCCGATCTTCATGCCTCTCCTTTCGATCGCGATGCCGCTCGGGCGCTGCCGCCGCCGCGCATCGTGACGATTCAGGGCGTGATGACCACCTTGACGGTCTCTTGCCGTTCGGTGACGATCAGCGCCTCGTTGATGTCGGCCAGGCCGTACCTGGGCCGGACCAGCTGGTCCAGCGTCTCGCGCGAGAGCTTGCGCAACAGCGCCAGCCCCCGCAGAAAGTGGCTGTTGTCGGCCGACCAGGCCCCGGTGATGGTCACCTGCTTGCGATTGATCAGGTGCGGGTTGAGCGGCACCGTGCCCGCGTCGCCATAGTGGCCGGCGATCACATAGCGCCCGTTGATGCGCACCATCTCGAGCCCCTCGGCCACCGCCGCGGGCACCCCGGTGGCCTCGATGATCACATCGGCGCCGCGGCCGTGCGTCAGCTCCAGCACCTGGGCGATGCGCTCGGACGCCCTGACGCTAAAGATGTCGATGGCCGCCTCCACGCCCAGCGCGCGCACCAGGTCGAGGCGCGCAGCCGGCCCGCCCGTGACGATCACCTGACCGGCGCCCGCATCCAGCGCCAACAGGATGCCCATCATCCCCACCGCCCCTGAGCCCTGCACCACCACCGTGTCGCCATAGCGGATGCCGCCCACATTCTCGACCGCGTGCACCATCACCCGCAGCGCGTCGCCCAGCACCACCGCCTCGGGCGCCACGTCGTTGACCACCACGATGTCGCTGCCCGGCAGCAGCCAGACGTACTCGGCAAAGCCGCCCACCAGGTAGGGGTGCTGCCACGCCGGCAGCCAGCCGCCATAGCCGATGCGCCGCTCGCACTTGCTCTGGTCTTTGAGGATGGTGCAGTTGTAGCACTGCATGCATGACTTGGGCAGCCAGGTGATCAGATCGCCCACCTGGACCGGCCGGCCGGTGATGTCGGTCAGGGGCCCGTCGCCGCCGATCTCGACCACCCGGCAGACGTTCTCGTGGCCGAGGATGGCCGGCAGTTTGATGGGCACCTTGCCGTGCAAGATGTGCACGTCGGTGCCACACACGCCCGCCATCACCATGCGCCCCAGCACCGCCCCCTCGGCCAGCGGCGGGATCGCCACCTCTTCGAGCACAAAGGGCCGTTCGGCCGGCGGCCGTATCGCGCGCAGCATCGCTACGGTCGATGTCGTTGCCATGGCCACCTCCACGCTCAGGCGCCCCGCGCGCCCGCTATTCGATCTTGCCGATGCGGTCCCAGTCGGTCAGGTCGGCCTCTGGGGCCGGCACCAGCCACACCTGCCCGAAGGAGAGGATCTGGCAGCCCTCCTCGAGATGGCCGCCCAGGGTCAGCTTGGGCCCCGAAAAGCTGATGTGAGCGTGCACGCGGCCGTTCATCACCACGCCGTTGAGCGACAGGATGTCCAGCGGCTCCTCGCCCTTCAGAAAGATGTCCTTGGGCGGCAGCTCGTTCGACTCGACCACGTGCACGTGATAGCGCTGCACCGACCCCATGGCCCCCAGGAGGAGCGCGCTCTTGAGGCCGTGCTGCGCCACCGCCGCGCGGATGCCGAGCAGGATGTCCTCGCCCGAGTTCAGCCGGATGACGATGATCTGCTCGATGCGGCTGCTCTGTGTCTTCATCGTTGCCTCTCTCCCATCATGTGCTGGCGACGCCCTGCGACAGGGCCCTGAGCGGCGGCACGCCCAGCTCGCGGGCCATGCCACACACCTCGCGATATACGGCCCGATCGAAGGGGATGCCCTCGACAGCATAGCGCGCCTGGCAGCGGCTTTCCACCTCGCCCGGCAGCAGGATCTCGCTCACCCCGGCCTGCCTGGGCACGGCGCGCACCTCGGCCAACAGGGCGTCCATCCGCCCCAAAAAGCCGCTCAGCGGCCCAAAGCCGCTCGGGTCCAGCGCCGCGAAAAAGTGGCCCACGTCTTGCCCGCGGTCGAAATCGGCGTACAGCGTGCCCAGATGCGGCCCAAAGGCCGCCCCCGCCACCACCGCGCTGAGGATCTCGACGATCAACGCCAGGCCGTACCCCTTGTGGCCGCCCACCGGCAGCATCATGCCCCCCAGTGCAGCCTGCACGTCGGTGGTGGGGTTGCCGTCCGCATCCAGCGCCCAGCCCGGCGGGATGGTCTGCTGCCCCTCTTTGGCCATGAGCTGGATCTTGCCCTTGGCCACCACGCTGGTGGCCATGTCGAGCAGCACCGGCCCCTGCGTGGCACTGGGCACGGCCACCGCCAGCGGGTTGGTGCCCAGGAAGGGCGCCCGCCCCCCGGTGGGCGGCATGTTGGGCGGGGCGTTGGTGGTGGTCAGGCCGATCATGCCGGCCGCTAGCGCCTGCTGCAGGTAAAAGGCCGCCGCGCCATAGTGGTTGCTGCGGCGCACCGCCACACACCCCACGCCGTGCTCGCGCGCCAGGTCGATGGCCAGCGCCATGGCATACGCGCCCGCCACCTGGCCGGGGCCGTTGTCGCCGTCCACCAACGCCGTGCCACCCCTTTGCGAGACGATGGCCGGCTGCGGACGCGCATTGGTGGCCCCCAGGCGCAGCCGCTTCACGTAGATATCCAGCAGACGCGACACCCCGTGGCTGCCCTGCCCGCGCAGCTCGGCCTGCGTCAGGCCGTCGGCCACAATGGCCGCATGCTCGCGGGTCAGCCCCGCCGCTCGCAGCACCGCCGCGGTGAACTGCTGCAGCTCGGCGCCGTCGATGCGATAGGCACTCTGGTTCTGGCTCATGCACGCTCCTTGTGAATGCCGCCCGCTGCCAGCGGTCTCAGGCGCCCTACAGCGTCACCCCCAGGTCGGTGAGCGCCTGCCGAAAGCCCAGAATGTCGAGCGTCAGCTCGCCCTCTTGCAGGCGTCGCATCACCTCCGCCTCGCTGGCCTCTTTGGCCTGCGCTCGCGCCAACACCTCGGCCAACCGCGCCTGCGGCACCACCACCACGCCGTCGTCATCGCCCAGCACCAGGTCGCCCGGATGCACCAGCACCCCGCCCACGCTCACCGGGTGGTTCACCCAGCCCAGATTCTTTTTCACCGTGGCGCGCATGCAGATGGACGACGACCACACCGGAAACCCCCGCCCCGCAATCACCTCGTGGTCGCGCGTGCCCCCCGCTATGACCAGCCCCACCACCCCCTTGGCCTGCGCCGCCACCGTGGTGATCTCGCCCCAGTAGCCGGCATCGAGCAGCCCGCCCACGTCCGCCACGATCACGTCGCCCGGCTGCGCAATGGCGATGGCCGTGTGCAGCATCAGATTGTCGGCCGGAAAACAGCGCACCGTGAGGGCGCTGCCGCACATGCGCTGCCCCCATACGTTGGCCTTGATGGTGTGGTCCATGGCCCCCGACTGTGCGTTCGACTCGTACACCGTCGCCGCCGCCAACGGCGCAAAGGCCGCCACCAGCTCCTTCGGCGCGCGCTTGATGTCCTGGATGATCCGCTGCATCGTGTGCTCCTCTCTCGTCGTATTGCTCTGCCGTTGGCCTTGAGCCCTCGCCGTCTCGGCTGCGTCACGTGCGGGCGCTGGCCGCGTCCGCCGTCTGCGGGCACTCATGGAGGGCGCCTGTAAGCGGGCGCTAGAGGCGGGCGCTAATAGCGCTTGATGTTGGCGACCTCGCTCATCTGGTCGCGACGGCCAGCGCGAAAGGCATCCAGGTTGGCCAGCAGGCGATCCATCACCGCCGTGGCATAGTCAGGCCGTCCCCCCGAGCAATGCGGCGTCAGCACCACATTCTGCAGGTCCCACAGGGGGCTATCGGCCGACAGCGGTTCGACCTCGAAGGTGTCGAGCCCGGCGCCGGCGATGCGGCGCGCTTGCAGAGCCGCGATCAGGTCCTCTTCGACGATCAGGCTGCCGCGCGATGGATTGATAATATAGGCGCTCGGGCGCATCAGCGCCAGCCTGCGGGCGTCGATCATACCGCGGGTGTCCTCGACCAGCACGCTGGTGCAGATGACGAAATCGGCGCGCGGCAGCAGTTCGTCGAGGGCCGCCAGCGTGTGCGTTTCGTCAAAGTAGGGCACCGGCCGGCCGTCGCTGTTGACCCCCAGCGTCCGCATGCCAAAGGCGAGCTTGAGCTTTCGCCCCGTTTCGGCGCCCACATGCCCGGCGCCGATCACCAGCGCCGTCTTGCCCTCGAGGATCAGGCTCGGCAGGTGCTCCTCGTCATGGTAGATGTGCGCCCGTTGCCGCTCGGCGTGCCGCTTGAGGTTCTTGGCCAGGGCCAGCATCACGGCCACGATCCACTCTGAGATGGGCGTGGCGTGGATCTTGGCGGTGGTGACGACGATGTGGTGTGCGTCGAGCAGGTCCCACTGCGTCCAAAACGGGCCCGAGTTGACGCCGGCTCCGGGGTGGTGCACCCATTGCAACGCTGGCAGAGCGTCGAGCAGGCGCGGGGTCACGTGAAAGCAGGGCGTGACGAGCACCACCGCCTCGCGGCGCACGGCCTGCTCGAGGGCATAGATGCCGGCGTGAAACTGCTCCGAGCTGGCGCCGTGAGGGTCGCCGCCGGGGGGCACATAGCGGTACGTGCAGCCCGCCGCTTCGAGGCGGGCGACGTCGGCAGCCGGAAAACGTTGCGTCGACAGGACGAGCATAGGGCCCTCCTCTGACCAGAGCTCTAGGCCAGCGAGACGGTGGCCTGAGCAGAGCGATCCCAGGCGGTGATGGTGACCGACAGCCCGGTCGGCGGCAGATCCTGGAGCAACGTGGCCCAGACCGATCTACTCACGCCTGGGATCAGCGCAAAGTAGTCGTCGCTGTAGATCACCCGCCCATCGGCCTCGATCTCGAGCAGCGGCGTGGGCCTGGTCGTGGTGAGGTCCAGGCGCCAACGGTCGGGCGCAAGGCGCTGCGCCCGTACTGTCACCTCGCCCGGCTCGACACGGAGCTCGGCCAGCGGGCAAAAGAGCAGTTGCGCCTGGGCGACCGCAGCGCCCCCCACCGCGAACTCGGCATAGAGCCACTCGCGCGTGCGATCGATCACCTCATCGTCCAGGCCGACCAGATCGAACAGGCGCACACAGTTGCCACTGGCGATGGTCGTGGGCAGCTCCCAGCGGCCGATGACGCGCCCGCCTGCGTGCACATGCCAGATGCGCAGTGTCCCGGCCAGCGGCTCGGCGGCATTGGCCGCGACCACGCGCACGTCGGCGCCATCGCGGTAAAGGTGCAACACGACGTCGGCAAACACCCGCTGCACCGCATAGTAGGCCATCAGCGGCCGCCCGGCATAGTCGATGCAGCCAAAGCCGAACAGCGGCCCGCCCTTGTTCAGCGGCCAGTACACCAGGCCGTTGCACGAGGGGCTGCGCGTGCGCAGGTAAACCAGGGCCTGATAGTCGGCCTCGAGCTGCTCGACTTCCAGAGAGCGCAGGTAGGCGCGCAGGCTGGTGATCTCGTCATAGTGGGTGAACGGAAACTTGGTGAACAGGCCCAGCCCCGTGAGCTCTCGCCAACGACGCGGCCAGCCACGTGCCGCCAACTCGTCCACATCCAGGCCCATGGCCTCGCGCAGAGTCTCGGGGCGCGAGTACGAGTCGTTGATCCAGCAGGTCTCGGTGACAAAGAGCGGATCCTTGGTGGCGTTATAGTAGTTGCCCCAGGTGTGGGTGTCGCCGGTGGTGGGCGACTGGCCGCCCAGGCCTCCGTGAGGCGAGTTGGGCACATAGGGGATCTCGGGCGCCCGCTCAGCGCACACGCGCGGCAACAGCTCGGTAAAGAGCCGCTCGCCGTAGAAGCGGTCCATTTCCTGCTGCCAGTTCCACTCATCCCAGCCCTGCTGTTGCTCGTTGCCTCCACAGAGCACGGCCAGGCAGGCATGCGGGCGCATCTTGGCGATGAGATCGGCGGCCTCGGCCTCAGCCTCGGCCATAAAACCGGCATCATAGTCGGGATAGGTGCTGGAATGATACAAAAAGTCCTGCCAGACCATGATGCCGAGCGCATCGCAGCGGTCGAGGAACGCCTCAGACTCGGGCAGGCCGCCGCCCCACAGGCGGATCAGGTTCATGTTGGCGTTGAGGGTGAGCTGCAGCATCCGCTCGTACGCTACGGCCGTCGTCAGGCCGCGGATAGCGTCGATGGGCATCATGTTGCCGCCGCGCACATAGATGTCGCGACCGTTCACCTGCAACTGAAAAGTCTCGCGGCCGTTCGGCAGCGTGCGCACCAGCGAGACGGTCTTGATGCCCACCCGTCGCGCCAGGCTGTGCAACACGCTCCCTTGGCGCAGCAGCCGCGCCTCGAGCCGGTAGAGGTGCGGCTGGCCGTATCCCGCCGGCCACCACAGCCGGGGCCGAGGCACCTTGAGATTGCAGACCACCTCGCCTGCGATGGCCGGCGCCCCCGCCCGTGCCACAGGCTCGGCCGCGCCCTCGATGTAGAGCGCAAGCTCGAGCTCGGCGCCGACGACGTCGCCCTCGGCCTGCGCCAGCAGGCGCACGTCGGCCGCATCCATGTCCAGCCGCTCGGTGACGAGACAGACGTCGGCGATACGGGCTTCTGGATAGAGGGACAGGCTGACGCTGCCGGGGATGCCGATCCCCAGCACGGTCTCGCCGAGGTTGAGCAGGCTGGTGTTATAGCTACGCTGATAGCGGCGGATCAGCGAGCGGTCGCGATGCGCCGTAGAGCCCGGACCTGCGGCGATGCGCTCCGAGTCGGGGATCAGGTCGGCGAGCATGCGCTGGTGCGCCTTGACGTGCACCAGCAGGGTGTTCTCGCCGGCGCGCAACAGGTGCGGCGCGAGGCGCAGGCGGCACGGGCGAAACATGTTGCTGCTCGCACCCACCAGCACACCGTTGAGCCAGATACCGGCGTAGGTGTCGATGCTCTCGAACAGCAGCTCGGGGCAACACCCGGCCAACGGGACCTCTTGCAGCGTGAAGGTGCGGCGGTAGAGCCAGTCACTATCGGCCACCCAGGCGGCATCGGCGGCGGCGCGTCGGCTCGCCAGCGGGTTATCGAGCCGCCCGGCAGCGACGAGATCGCCGTGCACCGCCCCGGGCACCGTTGCGGGCATCCAGGCGAGGTCGGGGCGATCCAGGGCACCACTGGCCGGCGCCTCAGACCAGTGAACCAGTTGCCAGCGTCCATTCAACTCGATGGTGTGCGTCGATTGGGTCAAGGCGCCTCCCTTGCGGCCGACAGGCTAATCGCCGGGCTCCAGCACGGCTCCAGCAGATCGAGGCTCAAACCCCTCAGGCCACTTGGTCGAGCGTCGATAGGTGGCGCTGAGCATGTTGGTGCCTTTGAGATTGGCGCCGGTGAGATCGGCGTTCTTGAGCTTGGCAAAGCGCAGGTCGGCGCCAGACAGGTCGGCATTGGTGAGGTTGGCGCCTTCGAGGTTGGTGTAGGGCATGATCGCTCCACGCAGGTTGGCGCCGCTGAGGTCGGCGCCGATCAAGGTGGCTCGCGTCAGGTCTGCCAGGCTCAGATCAGCGCCGGCCAGCTTGGCCTCATTGAGTTTGTACTGGTAGAGATAGAGACCTGAGCAGGTCGGCGGACAGCCGGCGGGCAGCTCCTGGCTCTTGCAGGCTGCCATGCCCAGACTGAGAAGCAGAACCAGCGCGACGAGCCTCACATACCGCATGTCAGGCCTCCTTTGGCCGGTGTGGCCACAACTCCAGGGTCACTCGGGAAAGGCCGCTAGCGCCCGATCAGGCGCAGCTTGAGCGCCCAATCGTCATCGCTGGGCTTGGCGGGCAATTCGATCTCGCACTCGGCGCTGGCATGCAGCTCGAGCGGCTCGCCCCACACGCCGGTGCGCGGATCGAACCACAGCGCACAATAGCGCCCCTGATAGGCCGCGCCTCGCAGCCGCACCGTTGGGCACTCTGCCTCAAAGTAGACCATGAACAGGTCGCGCTCGCGGGTGCGCGCACAATAGGCCCAACCCACGTTGCCCTGCAACTGATGGGTGCGGTTGGGCTCTACCAGCTCGGCATTGGGCACCAGCTCTTGAAAGCGGCGGCCCTCTGACCAGACAAAGTCACGGAAATGCGTCATCTCGGCACCCGATGGCCAGGTGAGGCTATCCCACAAGCGGTAGGGCGCCTCGGGCTCGATATCGCCACCCCAAAGGCCGGCGGCGCCATAGATCTCGCCGGCCAGCCCACCCGACAAAAAGCTGCCATAGTGGCCCGAGCGGCAGTAGCGCGCCGATTCAGCCGTACCGGGTATGAGGCCCGGCGGCCAACCCACGTCATAGGGCGCGCTGAGGACATCGTAGACGGGCTCGCCATTGAGAGCAGGCTTGGGGGGCGCCGATTCGTGGTAGATCTCGGTGAGGAACCAGTGGCTGTTATGGTGTCGGCGGTTGCCGATCTGGTGCAGCGTCAGCCAGGGCGCCTCGTCCGAGTTGCCAAAGTTGCTCAAGCTCGAGCCCGCGGCATTGCATGACAGCAGGGTGCCAAAGGCGGGAATGCCTTTTTGCACCACCGAGTTGGCCGGCGCGTTATAGTCGCGCGACGAGATGGTGGCATGCCCCGAGTCAAAGTGGATCGGGCTGAGGATCACGTTGTTGGCCTGGTAGCGGGCGAACAGGTATTGCAGGTAGCGGGTGTACGAATCTGGCCAGTCATAGTGGGCTTGCCAGGCATTGATACCATCGCGACGCGCCGCTTCGATAAAGGGGATGAACCCCTGGGCGTTCAGATAGTCGATCTTGCGGTCCATGGCCTGAAAGTAGGCCGGGTTGAGGCGGTCGACATCGGGGTACACATCCTCAAACCCGGGCACGCGCCCGGGAAAGTGGAACGGCCTGCCGCCCTCGTTGTGCATATCCTTGGCGCTGGCCGTGCCGGCCTGACGCCAGGCAGCTCTCAGAAAGGTGCCATCGCCGAGCGGGATGCGCGCCGGATGGCCGTCGTTCGCCCAGTTGGGAAAGGCGGCGATCATGGCGATACAGTTATAGCCCTGCGCCTTGCGAAAGCGCACCAGGTCCTTGAGCCCCATCTCGGAGCCAATGGGGCGCTCTTCATCGTCCTCGTACCAGCGGAAACGGTGCGTCGGCACCGCCCACCAGGTGTCGCCGATGAGAAAGCAGGGCGTGCCGTCGGCATACTCCAGGCCGTGGCCGTTGGCGGTGGCGCGCAAAAAACCGCGCCGACAGGCGTTGGCATCGAGCTCGGCCTGGCTCCAGGCGACCGCGGTCAAGCTGCCACTCTGTCCATTCAGGCCTGCATCGGGCTGTGACGCGCCGCTGACCCACGACCACTCGCCGGGCGCCGTGGCCACCACGCGCACGCGATAGGTGTGGTCGCCATCCCAAAAACCATACACACGCCGCTCGAACCCCGGGCCGCGCAGGTCGAGCCACACGTCGACCGCCGTGTAAGGATTCGCATAATCGCTTTGAGCGGTGAGAGTGATCTCGATCTTTTCCCAGACGTGATGTTGCTTTGCCGTCACGCGCTCACATCCTCCGGACCGTGGTCGGCCCTGTTCGACGCCCTGGTCGCCCACACAGCTCAGCGACCGGTGATGCCCGTCATCACCACACCCCGCAAAAAGTACCGCTGTCCGAAGAAAAAGATGATGATCATCGGCAGGGTGAGATACATGGCGCCCGCCATGTTGAGGTGGTACGACGCCAGGAAGGGGTCGACAAAAGCACGCAGGCCGAGCGCCAGTGTCTTTTTCTCCTCGCTAAAGAGGTAGATCAGCGGCCCCATGAACTCGTTCCAGTGGCCCACGAACGAAAAGATCGCGACGGCGGTCAGCACCGGCGCGTTCAGGGGCAGCATAATACGCGCCCAGATCATCCAGTTGTTAGCACCATCGATGCGCGCTGCATCATCAAAGTCGGTGGGGATGGTGAGGTAGAACTGCCGCACCAGAAAGATGTTGTAGGCCCCGCCGCCAAAGAAGGAAGGCACGATCAGCGGCAGAAAGGTGTCGTGCCAGTTGATGTACTTGAACATGATAAAGGTGGGGATCTGCGTCACGATGCCCGGCAGCATCATCGTGGCCAGCAGCAGCGCAAAGAGCGCCCCCCGCCCGGGAAAGCGCAGCCGGGCAAAGCCGAACCCCACCATCGAGGCCGAGATGATCGTGCCCAGCGTCGCCGATACGGTCACCACACAGGTGTTGCCCAGCCAGCGCAGAATCGGGGCGACGGTCAGCACCTCGATGTAGTTGTACCACATGATCGGCTTGGGTATCCAGATCGGCGGGTGGGCGAACACCTGCCCTTGTAGCTTGAGCGATGTCGACAGCATCCAGGCGATGGGCACCATAAAGATGATGCTCAATGCGATCATGGCAAGGTATAGCAGCGCCAGTCTGACATAGTGCGACAGGGAAGGATGGTGGCCGCCCACGGCCGCAGTCGCCTCGCCGACGTTGCGTGCGCGCGTCACTGTCGTCATATCGATCATCCTCCCTCGTAGTACACCCAGGACTCGGACATGCGCAGTTGGATCAGCGTAAAGACCAGGATGACCAGGAACAGCAGCCAGGCAAAGGCCGAGGCATAGCCCATCTCGAACTGCTCAAAGGCGAGCCGGTACATGTAGAGCACCGAGAAGAGGGTCGAGTTGGCCGGACCGCCGGCCGTCATCAAGAACGCGCCCGTGAACACCTGGAACGAGCCAATGATGCCCATCACCAGGTTGAACAGAATCACTGGCGACAGCATGGGCACGGTCACGTTCTTGAACTGCGCCCAGCCGCTGGCGCCGTCGATCTGCGCCGCTTCATAGAGCGACTGCGGGATATTCTGCAGTCCCGCCAAAAAGATCACCATTGTGTTGCCGCCGGCGCCCCAGAGCTGCATCAGCACAAAGGTGCTCTTGGAGGTCTTGGGATCCCAGATCCACTTGGACGGGGGCAGACCCACCGCTTTGAGCACCGTGTTGGCCAGGCCCACATCGGGGTTCAGAATCCAGAACCAGACGATGGCCATGGCCACCGCGGGCGTCACCGAGGGCAGATAAAAGAAGGTGCGAAACCAGGCCGTAAAGCGCATTGGTTGAACGCACAACAGCGCGAGCACCAGCGAGGCGATGAGGCGCAGGGGCACGCTCAGGAAGGTATAGTAGGCCGTATTCCACAGCGACAGCCACACGATGTGGTCGCTGAACAGCTTCCTGATGTTTTCGAGCCCCACCCATACCGGCGGGCTGAACAGGTTGTAGCGCATCAACGCCAGCACGGCCGAGGCCAGCATGGGGCCGGCCGTGAAAAGAGCAAAGCCCAACAGCCAGGGCAAAATGAACAGGTAGCCGTCCCGAGCCTCACGCATGACCAACTTTGAGCGACGTCGCTTGCCCTGCGCCAGCAAGGGCGCACCCGCTGTGACCGCGCCCGTTGGGGTGGTCATTCTGCCATCACCTCCGACTCTTGCCTGCTGTCACATCCTCGCGACAGCTCGTCCGATCGAGTCCGCACGACTCTTGCTGGGCGCCGCTCTGCCCCATGTAGAGTGGGACAGAGCGGCCCGGCCAGGTTCACGCCAGCGCGCAACCTGACGTTCGACCTCGTCGCGAGATGCCTACCACGTGCACGTGGTCAGAGACTCTTTCAGGGCCTTGTCGCCCTCGGTCTTCATGTTCTTGGCAGCGCCAGCCACATCCTCTGAGCCGCAGGTCAAGATCGGATCCAGATAGGTCTGGTACAGCGTCTTGAGCTTGGCCATGCCAACCGGCGCCTTCATGGCAATGCGCTTCAGGTTGCCGGTATAGCCCTCAGACCAGGGCAGCACGTGCACCTCGGGGTAGTGCTCGGGGACGCCGTCGGTGGGCAGGATCGCATCCATGATGTTGGGGCGGTTCACGCTCCACCGCTTCTGCTCGCCAATCCACCGCTGCGTGTCCTCGCTGGTGAGGAACTTGAGCAGACGCCAGCCCTCTTCCTTGTGAGGCGCCTTGGCCGTCACGCCAAAGGCCGAGCAGGCCGCCGGCGAGAACTGGCCGTTGGGGCCACCGGGCAGCGGGTTGACGTCATACTTGAACTGCACCGCCTCTTGCTTGGCAAAGAAGGTGTTCTGCTGGTGATCGAACTTCATGGCCACCAGGCGGGCGTTGCGCCACAGGTCGCCCTGGCCCACCGCCTGGGCAGGCGTGGGCATAAAGTTGGTGACGCAGCGCCACTGGCGCGTCAGGTCCCAGTACTCGATGATCGCCGGATCATCAAAGTTGCAGGTCACCATGTCAGGCTCGAACCAGTGCTTGCCCAGTGCATTGGTAAAGCCAGCCGGAATGTCACCCGCAAAGGTGGGGTCGATAAAGGCGCACCCGAACTGGACGATCTTGGTGTTGTCAAAGTTCGGGTCGTTGGCCGGCCGGCCCTGGTCGTCGCGGGTCAGCAGCGTAGCCTTTTCGACAAAGTCATCGATGGTCCAGTCCAGCGCAGGATACTCGACGCCCCACTGGTCGAACATGTCTTTGTTGTAGTAGCACCCATACAGAGCGCTATCCTTGGGGATCAAGTACTGCTTGCCGTCATGCGCGAACTCGTCCATCAGCTCGACGATAAAGTCCTCGCGCTTGATGCCATCGCGCTCCATGTAGGGCATGTGGTCGAGGAACGCCCCGTTGCAGATATAGTCCATTGCGATGGTCCAGTGCGAGTGGCACACGTCGGGGGTCATGCCGGCAGCCAGGATGGTGGGCAGCTTGGTCATATAGTCGGCCCACGACTCAAAGCTGACGTTCACTTTGACGTCCGGGTTCTCCTCCATGAACGCGTACACAAAGTTCTGGTACATGGTGCGTTCGAGACCCAGGCCGCCAGGGGTGGCGAAGTTGATCTCGACGCGCTCTTTGGGCGCAGCCTCGACCACCTTTTCCACGACCTTTTCGACGATCTTGGGCGTGCCCTCGACGATCACCTCCTCTTTGACGACCTGGGTGACGACCTTTTCCACCTCGACGATCTTTTCGACCACCTTGGGTTGGCACGCGGCGAGGATGGCAGCCCCGATGCCCAGGCCAGAGGCCTTGAGTAGATCACGGCGAGAGATCTTTTTGGTCAACATGCTCATCTCCTTTGACTCTGCAACACCGACCGACAATGATCTTGTGCACACCGGTGTCGGGCGCTAGCTCTCCTCCTTTCACACCCCAGGCCGAGTATGGCCTTCTATCCCCTGCCCGGCGACCTGCCGGGCGCTCTACAGCCTACTCGAACTGGGCATAATAGGCCGCGATCTTGTCGACGTCGACGGTCTCGTCCATCGGCAAACCCAGACGTTCATAGAGGCGCCGGCGTCCGTGCATGTCGGCGATGAGCACTGCCGCCGCATGGGTGGCCACCTCTTCGGCGAGATCCTGCGGGACGACGACGATGCCGTCATCGTCGCAGCCGACGATGTCGCCCGGCGCCACCTGTACGCCGCCACAGGCGATCACCGTGTTGGCCTCGATCTCCATCAGGCGGCCGGGGATGATGGTGCGCGCCCGAGCACGGCAGCACACGGGCGTCTTTTGCAGGCACACCTCGTAGGTGTCGCGGCACTCGCCATCGGTGACGATGCCCACCGCACCACGGGCCACCATGCCCAGGGCGCTGTTCGAGCCCCAGTAGCCCGTCTCGGGGCTGCCACCCACATCCTGCACGATCACGCAGCCGGGGGTCACCAGCTCGCCGATCTTGCCGATGTTGACGGCGGCAGGGTAGCGCCGGTACCAGTGGCCGTGGTCGTTGACGATGTCTTGGGTGGTGTCCAGCTTCCACATGGGGCGGTTGGATGGCACGCAACGAACGGTGAGCGCCGGGCCCCAGAACTTCATGCCCAGCCACAGCGGTCGCACGGCGCGGTCCATCAGCCCGATGTCGAAATAGCCGATGCCGTCCATGGCATCCACCACGTCGGTTACCCGCAGATACTTGAACCGATCGATGACACTCATGGGCCTCCTCGGGGCGTCAGCAGGCGATGCGCGTCGCCTGCTGACGCCTGCAGCGCTACTCGAACTGGGCGTAATACGCCTCGACCTTTTCCACGTCGACCGTCTCGTCGTAGGGCATGCCGAGCCGCTCGTACAGCCCTCGACGGCCGCGCATGTCGGCCAGCAGCACGGCCGCGGCGTGGATGGCCACCTCTTGGGCAATATCCTGAGGCACCACCACCACGCCATCGTCGTCGCAGCCGACGATGTCTCCGGGGGCCACCTGCACTCCGCCGCAGGCGATCACCGTGTTGGCCTCCACCGCCATGATGCGTCCCGGGATGATGGGGCGGCCGCGTCGACGGCAGCAGACGGGCGTCTTTTGCAGGGCCACCTCGTAGGTATCGCGGCATTCGCCATCGGTGACGATGCCCACGGCGCCGCGGGCGATCATACCCAGCGAGTTGTTCGAGCCCCAGTAGCCCACCTCTTTTGAGCCGCCGGTGTCCATCACCACCACGCAACCAGGCGTCACCAGTTCGCCCAGGCGCACCGGGTTGGGATACTTGGCGTACCAGCGCGCGTGGTCGGCCACGATATCCTCAGTGGTGTCGAGCTTCCACATGGGGCGGTTCGAAGGCACGCAGCGGACGGTAAGGGCCGGGCCCCAGAACTTGATGCCCAACCATAGCGGTCGCACCTCGGGGTCCATCAGGCCATAGTTGAAGTAGCCGATGCCATCCATGGCGTCCACCACGTCAACCACACGCAGGTACTTGAACCGGTCGATAACGTTCATGCGTCTCCTTGTGATCCGCGGGGCGACGCCGTCCTCGCCCCGCGGCATGATGCGTCTACTCGAACTGGGCGTAATACGCCTCGACCTTTTCCACGTCGACGGTCTCGTCGTAGGCCATGCCGAGCCGCTCGTACAGCCGGCGGCGGCCGCGCATGTCGGCCAAGAGCACCGCCGCGGCATGGATGGCCACCTCTTTGGCCAGGTCCTGAGGAACGACAACGAGGCCGTCATCATCGCAGCCGACGATGTCGCCGGGGGCCACCTGCACCCCACCGCAAGCGATGACCGTGTTGGCCTCGACCTCCATGATGCGGCCAGGGATGATGGGTCGGCCGCGCTTGCGGCAGCAGACAGGCGTCTTTTGCAGGGCCACTTCATAGGTGTCGCGGCAATAGCCATCGGTGACGATGCCCACAGCGCCGCGAGCGATCACGTCCATCGAGTTGTTCGAGCCCCAGTAGCCCACCTCTTTTGAGCCGCCGGTGTCCATCACCACCACGCAGCCGGGAGTGAGATAGTCATTGAGCCTGAACTTGGGGGGGTACTTGGTGTACCAGTGCATGTGGTCGCGGACGATGTCCTCGGTGGTGTCGAGCTTCCACATGGGGCGGTTCGAGGGGACACAACGGACCGTGACGGCCGGGCCCCAGAACTTCATGCCCAGCCACAGGGGCCGCACCTCGGCGTCCATCAGGCCATAGTCGAAATAGCCGATGCCGTCCATGGCATCCACCACGTCCACCACGCGCAGGTACTTGAACCGATCGATGAGGTTCATTCCGACTCTCCTTTCTATGTTCGACAGGACCTCGGCTACGAGATCCCAACCACCCCAACCGTGCGTCTGCAAGGCAGAGCTTTGGGCTGAACAGAGCCAGATGGGTCACGGCCTGGAGCCTGACCGCGTGCTATGGGTTGATGCGAAAGATCGCAGGTAGGCGCACGCTTCTTGAGTGCATTCGCCCCCTCAGGTACAATGGTATCACGGATTCGGGGCAGAATCGGCTGTGCACGAGGACGGCAGCAGGCCATAGAAGGGACATGCTCTCAGACGAACAAGTCATCGACGCGGTACAGGGTGCTCTGCGACAGCTCTATGACTCGCAGGCGCTGCGTAGCAATCCCCTGGTAGCAGCCCTGGGGTTGGCAGATTCGCAAATCGCCGCTTCAGAGCTGCGCCAGGTCATCACCGAGGCGATCCACGCCCTGCGGCCTGACGCTGCTGTGCCGCCAGAGGCCGGCGCCTGGCGCATCTACGAGATCCTCGAGTATCGCTTTCTGCAGCAAATGGGGCAGATCGAGCTGGCCAGACAGCTTGGCCTCAGCGTGCGCCACCTACGGCGCGAGGAACACCGCGCGATCGAGGTGCTGGCCCAGGCGTTGCGCCCGCTCTTGCTCAGCCGTGGGGCAGAGCGCAACGCGAACGCCGAGGAGCTTGTTTCGGCGGGCACCGACCTTGCCTGGATCGGTGAGCATGGCCTCGCAAGCCAGGTCGACATCGCTGCGGCTGTGAGCGAGGCCGTCGGCCTGGCCCATCCCCTGGCAGTTGCCCGGCGGATCGTCGTCGAGGTCGATGTGCCGCCAGCTCCGGTGGTAGTATCCATGCAGCCGGTGGCGCTGCGCGAGATGATCCTGCAGTTGCTCACGGCGGTCATCTGTCACACCACCGATAGCTCGATGCGGGTGCAGGTGCGGCCGAGTGCACAGGCTGTCGAGATCGAGATCGAGGCGGCCTGGCAAGGGCTGCGCCCCGAGGCGCGCGCAGAATGTCAGTACGCTCTACAGATGGCACGCCAGATCGCCCGGCGCTGCGGGGTCGCCGTCGAAGCCAGTCTCGAGTCCGACTGCTTTACGGCGACGCTCACCCTGCCACAGACGCCAGGCGTGCCGGTGTTGGTGATCGACGACAACGAGGATGCGCTCCGTCTGCTGCGGCGCTATGCCGTCGGCACGCCGTTTCACATTCTGTCGGCCTCGACGCTGACCCAGGGCCTTGTGTTGGCCGCCCAGACGCGCCCGCAGATCATCGTGCTGGATGTGCTGATGCCCAACGTGGATGGGTGGCAGGTGTTGGCGCAGCTACTGCATCACCCCCTCACCATGCAGGCGCCCATCCTGGTGTGCAGCATCCTCACCCAAGAGGAGCTGGCCCTATCCCTTGGCGCGAGCGCCTATCTGCGCAAGCCTGTCACGCGACAGGCGTTTCTGCAGGCGCTCGAGCGTCACCTCCGTCGGGCGGAGCCAGCACCGAGGACAGCATTCTAACGCAATGCAGCAGGTCTTGGAGATTGATGCCGTCTCCACGTGACACGGTGAGAAACGGCGTGGCATAGCCGCCCGGCATCGTGTCTAGCGCCGAGATGGCGATCACGGGGATGTCGCGCAGGGCCTCATCCTCTTGCCGCTCGCGCAACACCGCGAACCCGTCCATACCGGGCATCACCAGGTCGAGCAACACCACGTCGGGGCGTTGCTGGCGCATGAGGGCGAGCGCGCGACGGCCACCAGAGGCCTGAAGGATATCCACCGGCTGCTGGCGCCCCGAGAGCATGCGGGCAAAGAGCTGCAGCGCCTCAGCGTTGTCATCGACGACGAGCACGGAGTGGATGGGCCGCCCGATCCGGTCCAGCTCGGCAAAAAGCGTCTCTTGCTGGATCGGCTTGAGCAGGTAGGCTGCGATGCCGAGCTTTTCGGCAGCCTCGAGCTTGTCGGGGATGGCGCAGTGGATCACCGGCGTGCGATAGGGCAGCCCCTGGGCCGCGACGGCGCCGTGCAGCTCATGGGGAGATGCAGCCGAGTTGATCAGCAGCGCTCGGGCCGGCCGTGCGGCCAGCTCTTGCACCGCCCGTTCGAACGAGGTCACGCCGGCGACCTCGGCGTCGGGCTCATACCGCGCGAGGATGTGCTGCAGCGTATCGGCCTGCTCGAGCACCACCAGGCGGGGGCGCACCACCGGCCCAGGCGCCCGCGAGGTGCGCGCTCGTGGCTCGTAGCTCTCGTAGGGGTTGAACCAGCGGGTCGGGCTGTCGGTGTGGTGGCTGGGGCCTGGCAGCGACAACGGCAGCGTGGCGCCAAAGGTAGCCCCCTGGCCGGGCTCGCTCTCGAGCCACATCTTGCCGCCGTGCATCTCGACAAAGCGCCGGCTGATGGCCAGCCCCAGGCCCGAGCCGCCGACGTTCAGCGCTGTGCCGCCATAGTACTGCTCAAAGGGCTCAAAGATGCGCGCCTGCTCCTCTCGCGGCACCCCAGGCCCTGTGTCGGCCACGGTGATGCTGATCGCATCGCCTTCTCGCGTGGCGCGAACGTGCGCCCCGCCGCGCTCGGTGTAGCGGCCGGCGTTGCTCAACAGGTTGATGACCACCTGCCGGATGCGCGTGCGGTCGCAATAGACCATCGGCAGATCGGCCGCTACGTCCAACGTCAGGGCGAGGTGTTTGGATTCGAACAGCGGGCGCACAACGGTGACCGCCTCTTCCAGCACCTCGCCGATCGAGGCATACGCGCGGGTAAGAGCCATGCGTCCGGCCTCGGCGCGGCTCAGGTCGAGCACGTCGTCCACCAGGCCGGCCAGGTGGCGGCTGTTGCGCTGGATGACCTCGACATCGGCGAGCAGCTCGGATGGTAGCGCCCGATCATACAGCTCAGGGCTCCCGGTGATGATCTCGCTAAAGCCGATGATCATATTGAGGGGCGTGCGTAGCTCGTGACTGACGTTAGCGACAAACTCTTCCTTGGCGCGCCGGGCGTCCTCGGCGATATGGCTCATCGCCAGCAGCCGGTCAGATAGACGCGCCAGTTCGGCGTTGGCGTGGGTGAGGTCTTCTTGCACCTCTTTGAGGTGCACCTGCTGCGTGCGAGACTCTTCGAGCAGATCGCGCATGCGCACATAGCTCGACCAGGACCACTGGGTGGCTGTGTTGGCGTGGTGCAGCGAGACCCAGGTCAGGCCAAAGGCGCCCCAAACACTGGCCAGAATGCAAAAGTGCGGCGTCTGGGCTCCGTCCATCAGCACCACCACCGTGATCGGCACGGCCAGTGCCAACGCGGGCCACGGCCCGCCATGGATCACCAACAGCCCCACCGGCAAGCACAGCAGCGCTAACGGATAGAGGCTGTGCTCCCAGCGCGAAGCTGCAATGGCCATGGCCATCTGGCCGATGATAGCCAGCCAGATGCTCACACTGGTCCAGCGCTGCATCGTCACCCACACCGTCAGCCCGGCGAGGCTGACGATCATGCCGGCCAGGCCCATGCCCGAGCCGCTGCGGTGCATCTCGGCCGCCAGAATCACGAGCAGGCCGAGCACGACGAGGAACACGCTGGCCAGTTGCGCAGTGCGCCGGCGGATCTCTTCGCGGATCTCTTGCGCATAGACGAGTTCTTGCGAATCCTGGTTCATCGTTCTACCCCGCACATCGCTTTCCACAGATCCAGCGTAGCGCAGACGTCTGGTGGCGGCAAGACCTTGGCTCTGGTTGGCAGGTGACGCCATTGCGGCCACAATGAGGAGCGCGTCTGCGAACACTGACCCGCTCGGCGAGGAGGACCCCGGTTTGCCAGAGCACTATGACTGGGCGTTGATCGAACAGGTTGTCGGCGCCTTTGGCCTTGAGCGAGCGCAACTGGTGGCCCTGCAGCCACCGGGCAGCCCCAACCGCTCGATCTATCGTTGCGTCGTCGAGAGCCGGGGGGGCGCGTTCATCCTCGAACAGGTGGCGGCCGAGTCGGTGCCGCGCAAGAGCGAGATCGCCGCCACGCTGGCTCGCCTCAACGCCGCGGGGCTGAGCACGGCGCTGGCCTATCGCCCTGCGCTGGACGGCGAGCCTGTGGCGCACGTGGCCCAGACGTGGTGGCTGGCAGCGGCCTTTGTGCCGTCTGATCCGCTGCCGCGCCCCGACTGGGCCCATGATGCCGCGCGGGGCGAAGCGCTCGCCGGGTGGCTGCTGCGCCTGCGCGAGGTGACGGCGGGCTGGCGCTGGTCGGGCGCGAGCGTCTTTCGACTCGAGTTGTGGCTGCCGACGCTGGTCACCTTGATGCGCCGGCGTGACCCCGACGTGCTGGCCAGGGTGCGCGCGCCGCTGCGGCTGGCCCAGCAGGCGCTGCTCGGCGAGCCGGCTTTGCCGGTGGCCTGGGCCCACGGCGACTTTCACCCGCTCAATGTGCTGTGGCACGGCACAGCCGTGCGGGCCGTGATCGACTGGGAGTTCACCGGCCCCAAGGTGGCGCTGTACGACCTGGCCAACCTGATCGGCTGTGCGGGCGTCGAGGACCCCTCAGCGCTCACCGGCGAGCTGGTGTTGGCGCTGGTGCGGCATCTGCGCCCAAGTGGCTATCTGCCCCAGGCGTGCTGGCGCGCGTTGCCCGCCTATGTGCTGGCGCTGCGGTTTGCCTGGCTGTCAGAGTGGCTGCGCTCGGGCGACGGCGAGATGGTGGCCCTGGAGTGCGATTACCTCGACCTGCTGCTGGCACGGCAAACGGAGCTGGCGGGCGCCTGGGCGGGCTGAGGGCGCTGTCTCGACATGAGATGGCCCCGCTACGCGCGAGCGCAACGGGGCCACCAGACGCGGTGCGAGCCTACGCATCAGTACGCGCAGCGTCGAGCCTCGTCGGCAAAGGCCATGATCAGCTCGGGATCAGCATCGAAAAAGTGGTCAGAGGGTGAGAGGATAAAGCCACCGCCCTCGCCGGCGGCTGCAAAGCAGCGGCGCACCTCGGCCCGCGTTTCGGCGGGCGTGCAGCCCTGGAAAAAGTGAAACTGGTCCCACCCGCCCACCAGACAGACGCGCTCGCCCACCCGCCGCTTGGCCTCGGCCAGGTCGACGTCGCCGCCCATGCCCGGTGGCGTGAGTGTCTCCATAGCGTCAGGCCCCATGTCGGCGATGCGCTCCAACAGGGGCATCATGCCGCCGCAGGTGTGATAGACCACGCGCTGCCCCGCCTCGTGAGCCGCGGCGATGAGTGCGCTGTCATAGGGCGCCACAAAGCGGTCGAACAGCCGCGGCGAGATCACCGTCGACGAGGCATCGCCGCCGCCCAGCTCGAGCACGTCGTACTCGGCGCCGGCGAGCGAGCGCGCAAAGGCCATCTTGCGGCGGTGCAACACGCCCAGAAAAGCGTGCACCCACCCGGGATCGTCATAGGTGGCATAGATGAGGTTCTCGATGCCATAGAGCACGGCGGCGTCTTGCCAGGTGCCCGGCTGCCCCGAAAAGTCAAAGGCCAGCAGATTGCTGCGCACCAGCGAGCGGGCGCCCTCCTCACAAGAGACCCGGTTGACTACCTCTACATCGCAGCGCGGCGTGGGCATATAATCGGCGATCAGTTCGATGTCGCGCTTTTCCTTGATCAGGCGCTCGACGACCCAGCCGGTATGCTCGTTGGACTGAATCACCATGCTGAGCGCGCCACGCGGCGTGGTGACGATGTGGCGCACGGTCTGATATTGGGGATGCGGCAGCTCCTCGCTGCTCACGCGCCACTGCGGCGCGCTGATAACACGGTGGTTGAGCAGATCATCGCCCAACAGCTCTTCGCCCGCATCCGGGTTGCAGGCCACCGGGCCGATCCAGCGGATCGGATCGAGGCCGAAATGCTCGAAAAAGGCGGCCACCGAGATGCCGTCCATGTAGCGCTGCAAAAAGTAGGTCATCACGTGGTGCGTAGTCACCGGCAGGCGGTCGGGCACGCCACGTGCATAGGCCGTCACCAGGCGTTGACGGGATTCCATCAGCCCCCCAATAGCGCGCCCAGCGCCGTCAGCAGATGATCCACTTTTTCGGGGCGAGCGCTCTCGCCCATCAGGCCGATGCGCCACGCTTTGCCCTTGAGCGCCCCCAGGCCACCGCCGATCTCGATGCCATAGGTCTCGAGCAACTGCCTGCGGATCACCCCTTCGTCGACGCCTTCAGGGGCGGCCACGACGTTCAGGCTTGGCAGCAGGTGCGCCGGATTGGCCGTCAGTCGCAGCCCCAGCGCCTCGACGCCGGCCTTGAGCGCCTGATGCTGCGCCAGATGCCGTGCCCAGCGCGCCTCGAGGCCCTCTTGCAGCACCAGCACCAGCGCCTCGTGGAGACCATAGATCATGTTGACCGGGATGGTGTGATGGTACTGGCGATCGTGGCCCCAATAGCGTGCGAGTAGATCCATATCGAGGTAAAAGCTCTGCACCGGGCGCTTGCGGCGCGCCATGGCGGCGCGAGCGGCCGGGCCGAACGTCACCGGTGCGAGGCCGGGCGGACAGGAGAGGCACTTTTGCGAGCCGCTGTAGCAGGCGTCGATGCCCCACTCATCCACCAGCACGGGCACGCCGCCCAGCGTGGTGACGGCGTCGACCAGCAAAAGGGCGCCAGCCGCGTGCGCCGCCTCAGCGATCTCGGGGATGGGCTGCCAGGCGCCGGTCGAGGTCTCGCCGCTGACGATGGCGACGAGCTTGACGGGGCCGTGCTTTTGCAGGGCTTGGCGCATCTGCTCGCCGCTGATGACCTCGCCCCAGGGCACCTCGACGGTGCACACCTGCGCGCCCATGCGCTGCGCCACCTGCACCAGACGTTGCCCGAAAAAGCCGGCCACACCCACCAGCAGGCGGTCGCCCGGCTCGAGCAGGTTCGCCAAGCAGGCCTCCATGCCGGCCATGCCGGTGCCGCTGACCGCCAGGGTTAGCTCGTTGCTCGTCTTGAACACGGCGCGCAACATGTCCTGGATGTCGTCGAGCAGCGTCAGCAACTGCGGATCGAGATAGCCGATGGTCGGCCTGGCCATGGCCGCGAGCACGCGCGGATGGGTGTCGGAGGGGCCAGGGCCCAAGAGGGTGCGCGGAGCAAGGTCTGCAACTCTCACGGTAGGTCCTTTCGCACAGGTGCATCAGAGGGCGCCATCGTACGAGCACGTTATAGGCGAGGGCCCGGGCGACGTCAACCGGCAGCCTGGTTTGCACCGCCTTTCGACATGTCTATACTCTGGCCCGGGAGGGTCCATGGAAGAGGCTCACAGGCTGGATCGGCAAGACGCCATCTGGTTGGCGATCATTGCGCTGCTGGCAGCGCTGCTCAGGCTGCCGGCGCTAGATCGCATGCCGCCAGGCTATCAGTTCGACGAGGCCTACAACGCGCTCGATGCCCTCGAGGTGCTGGCGGGCAACCACCGGCTCTTTCTGCCGGCCAACGGCGGCCGCGAGGCGCTCTACACCTATCTACAGGCGCCGCTGGTGGCTCTGTTCGGGCCCACCGCCGCGGCGGGACGCCTGGCCTCAGCCCTGGCGGGCATCGTCACCGTATGCGTGCTGTACTTGTTCGTGCGGCGCGTCTGGCCCCAGCGGCGCGTGGCGGTGCTGGCCGGCGTCCTGCTGGCCTGCTCTTACTGGCACCTGCACTTTTCGCGGTATGGCATCCGCTCCATTTTGACGCCTTTGTGGTTCCTGCTGACCTTTGATGCCGTGTGGCGTGGCATCGCCACAGGCAAGCCTGGCTGGTATGCCCTGGCTGGCGTGTGGATGGCGGCCAATGTGTGGACGCACCCTGCGGGCCGCCTGGCCCCGGTGATCCTGCTGCTCGTCGCGACGATGGCCTGGCGCGCCGATCCCCCGGGGCGACGCCAACTGGCCATTGGGATCGCCATCGCGGCCGCCGTGGCCATGGCGCTCTATGCGCCCCTGGCGTGGCACTATTACCGGCATCCACTCACCTTCTACAGCCATGCCGGCGATGTCGCCATCGTCCACTGGGGAGACTGGCGCGGGTCGGCGCAGCGCATCGTCGAGAACGGCTGGCGCATCCTGTCCATGTTCAATCTACGCGGCGACCTCGAGTGGATTCACAACCTGCCTGGCAGGCCAGTTTTCGACGTGCCCACGGGCATCGCCTTTGTGGCCGGCGCCGTGGTGGTGGCCAGGCGCGCCGTGCGGGCGCCAGGGCACGAGCGCCTGCCCTATGGCCTCTTGCTGGGCTGGGGCATCACGTTGGCGCTCATCTCGCTGGTGACCGACATGGCGCCCAACTTTTCACGGATGATGGGCGCCCTGCCCGTGCTGATCATCACGGCGGCGCTGGGCCTCGACGCCGGCCACCGCCTGATCGCGCCACGCGCGGGCGCTACCTGGGCCGTGGCGATCGTTGCCGCCGTCTTGGCTGTCGGCGGCGCATCGACCGGCTGGGACTATTTCGTGCGCTTTGGGCGCGACCCGCGGGCACCTTACCAGTATGACCAGGACAAGATCGAGGCGGTGAGCTACCTGACCGCGGCGAACGTGGACCACACCGTCTTTCTCGCCGAGCTGTGGGCGCAGCATGCCACCATTCGGCTGCTGACGCGCAACGAGGGTATCCGCTCGCTAGACACACTGTCCGGCGTCGTATTTCCGGCCGAAGAGGGGCACGGCGCACTGTATGCGTATCCCCCCGAGCAACAGGAGCGTGCGCAGGCGCTGCAGGCGCGCTGGGGCGCGTGGGGCAAGCTCTCGACGGTCTGCGACAGCCAGGGGCAGGTGCTGCTGCATCTGTTTACCATGTCGCCGGCGCAGTTGCAGGCGCTGCGCCAGGTGGAGCTGGCCGCGCTGCGGCGGCCAGAGACAGCCACCACGGGGTGCGACCTCGCCGATGGCGTCAGATTGCGGGGCTGGCAGGCCGCGCCTGAGGCTGATGCTCAAGGCGATCTCGCCGTGACGCTGCTCTGGGAGTGCGCTGAGCCGGCGTCGCCGGAGCTCACCTCTTTCGTGCACCTGGTGGCGCCCGACGGCCAGCGCTACGCACAGGCCGATCAACAGCCGCTGCAGGGCAGCTATGCCACCGACGAGTGGCGCCGAGGCGATCTCGTGCTCGACGTCATTGAGGTGCCCCTGCCTGCGGTGATGCCCGAGGATGACTATGCGCTGCAGGTGGGTGTCTACCAGCTGCGAGAGACGGCCGAGGGCGACATCGCCGACCAGGTGGTCTCCACCCATGCGGGCACCATCGATTGGAGCGGCGTCGTGCCTGTGTCTGCAGGGGCCCTGGCCGGCCGTGAGATCGAGCCGATCCAAGACGGGCCGGTGGAGGGCGTCATCGCGCCCGAGCAGCTCGAGCTGCTGGCCCCTGCGCCGCTGAGCATCATCGTCGCCCCTGGCGCAGCCCTGGAGGGCGCCGAGTGGCAGGTGCGGCTCGAGGGCGCGCCGCTCGCAGCCCCGCAGATCATTGGCTCGCTGGAGCTGCCTCAGCTCGACGCCTGGGCCGAGGCGGACGCTCTCGTGTTGAGCGATGACCTCACGGTCACCGACGTGGCGCCGGGCGAGTATGCGCTCGTGCTGAGTTCGCTCGATCGGGGCGAGGCGGTCGCTCTGGGCGCTGTCGAGGTCATCGCGTCGCGACGACTGTGGGCGCTGCCGGCCATCGACGTGCTCACCGACATTCAGATCGGCGACTGGGCCAGGTTGGCGGGGGTGTCATCGCCGTCGCTGAACGCCGACGGCCTGCAGGCTTCGGCCGGCGGTGAGCTGCGCCTGACGCTGGCCTGGCAGGCCACAGGCGAGATCAACCGCAATCTGTCGGTCTTTTGCCACCTGGTGGGCCAGGATGGTCAGATCGTGGCGCAGCACGACGGCGCGCCACAAGGCGGCGCTATGCCCACCAGCGACTGGCTGGCCGGGCAGGTGGTGCTCGACGAGATCGTGTTGCCCGTGCCGCAGGACGCTGCGGCGGGCACGTATCAGCTACGGGTGGGGCTGTACGACCCCATCAGCGGCCAGCGCGAGGCCGTGACGCAGCATGGCGCGCCATCGGACGATGGCGCGGCGCTGCTGCCGGTGGCGGTGCATATCGGGGCCGAGGGAGCGCCCTAGAGGACGAGGCGCTGCAGTCCCCCGTGTCCACAGCACAGCCATAGCGCCCCGTCGTGCGACATGATCCTCTCCGGATGGCCCGTCAGCGTCAGCGTGCGCCTCAGGATCGGATGGTCGGGATCGCGGACATCGATCTGAGAGAGCTGTCCAGTCTGGCGGTTGAGCAGATACAACACGTCGTTGATGAGCGTGGGTCGGCCGGTCAGATAGACCTCGCGCCCCGGCGTACGGCCCTCATCATCCCAGAGCGTCAGAGCGCCGCGCTCCCCGGGGATGTCATCGATCGCTCGTGAAAAGGCGTATCTGCCCCGAAAGATGGTAAAGATGCCGTCGTTGCCCAGGGCAGCGCCCTCTTCGATGGTGCAGAGCTGTTGTCCGATGCTGACGGCTGCCCTCACAGGCCGGGTCGGATCGTGCACATCGTACCAGACGATGCCTGGCGACAGGGGGAATACCGCCACATAGCGGCCTGCAAAGAGCCCATCGACGATGCTCTTGTAGTACATCATGCCGCCCACGGGCAGGACGCTGAGGCAACGCGGCGCCTCGGGCGTGGAGATATCCATCAGAGCGAGGTGGTTCGTGCCGACATGCAGCGCCGCCAGGCCGGTGTCTGCCAGCAGCACGACCTGCCTGACGGCCTCACCGGCAAACCCATCCTGGCAGCGCGCAACCATGCGCAGGCCACCGGACGCGAGCTCCCAAACCGACAGCCCTGCCCGTCCCTCGGCCACATAGATGTAGGGCCCGGCCGCTTGGACGTCGAGGGCAAAGCCTTCGGTGTCGGCGTGCGTCGCGGCCCCGCAGGGCAGACCGCTTGCGAGCGCATAGAGGCCGTGGGTGCCCGCGGCCACCACCAGGCGGCCGCCCACCACGGCCAGGCCATGCACCTGCCCGCCTGGCCTGAACACCGCTTCTGGCGGCGCCGACACCGCTGTGCTGGCGCTGATGGCCCTTGGCGCCGCCCGGGGAGGCTCGGGAGGCCGCGTCTCGACCGGCGTCTCGATGACATGCAGCCCCGTCTGCGGGCTGACCACCAGCAGGTGGTCTTTGACCAGCGCAAGGCCGGTCGCCGGGTGGCAGAGCTGCTGGATCGATGGCTCGGATCGATAGACGCCATCGTCCAGGGGATCAAGGCGGTGATAGCCCTCGAAATAGGGGCCCTGTGGATGGGCCACATTCACGACAAACACGCCGTTGTAGGTGTCGACGAGGTAGGCGTGATCGCCTGCCACGATCACATCCCACAGGTCGTTGCCCGCCATGTGTAGCGGCGGCGTCTTGAGGCGCGACAAGAGCCGTGGCCGCTCGGGGTCTGTCACGTCAAAGATCTCGAGCCCGTGGCCCCCGCCATAGCCCTCCTCCAGCATCTGCGCGGTGACAAAGTCATAATGCAGATACTTGCGGCGGTTGGTGAAACGCCTGGCATGGTGGCCGGTGGCGGCGTAACAGAGGCCATCCTGCACATAGATGCCATCGCCAAAACCGTCGAGTGGACAGACCCCCAGCGTTCGTGGCATTGCCGGGTTGGCAATGTCCACAATGTGCACCTCGCGCTGCATCCAGGCGCCCACATACATGGTGCTGCCATCCACAAACACCGACTGGGCCTCTCCTGCCAGCACGTTGCTCACGTGTGTGGGGCGCCTGGGATCAGAGAGATCGACGATCTCGACGCCCATGTGGCGGCAGGCGACCAGGCAAAGGGCGCCCGACAGACACACACCGGTGGCCAGCTCCACGGTGTCATAGTGGCTCAGCAGTGAGGGGTGCTCGGGGTCGCTCACGTCGCACACAAAGAGGCCGTCGGGGCGAGTGGTGACGGCGGCGATGCCTCGTGCCACCTCCACCTGGCGACCCTGCCCGAGGCCCTGCAACTGGCCCACAAGCACCGGGCGCTCAGGCCGAGACACGTCGACGACGAACAGGGAGCCCTTTGCGGCCACATAGGCGACACCGCCGGCCGCCTCGACGGCCACATCGGTGGCGCCCTGAAGCGGCAGCCGTGCACGCTCTTGCATCCGCACACCAAACGGATTTGCGATGGGAAAGACCTGCCTGTGGTCGCGGCCGCCCTCGAGCGTGGACATGATGGCGCCTCCGGTCAGGGTCTCGTGCGACGCCAGCGTTGCCAGCAGGCCAGGCCGCACAGGATGCATCGTATCCGCGTGGCGTGCGGATCACAAGGGGCGTGGTGGGGCAACAGGCGGGGCAGGATGGCGGCAGGGCGCTTGGTCAAAAGGCCCTCCTGTGGCAACGCCACCGGAGGGCCCGCAATGAGCCGTACGCGACTCGAACGCGTGACAACCTGCTTAAAAGGCAGGGGCTCTGCCAACTGAGCTAACGGCTCGTTACGAGCGCATTATAGCAGACGCACCCCATCCTTCCAAGCTCGCCGCTCAGGGATACATCCGCCCCAGCGTCCGCGGGAAGGGGATCGTCTCGCGGATGTGGTGCGTGTCGGTGATCCAGCTCACAGTGCGCTCGACGCCCAGCCCAAACCCCGAGTGCGGCACCGAGCCATAGCGCCGCAGGTCCAGGTACCACTCGAACGCCTCGCGGGGCAGGTTGTGCTCCACCAGCCGTCGCTCCAACAGCTCCAGGCTGGCGGTGCGCTGGCCTCCGCCGATGATCTCACCATAGCCCTCAGAGGCGATCAGATCCACCGACAGCGACAGGCGTGGGTCGTCGGCGTCGGCCTCCATGTAAAAGGCTTTGCAGGCCGCAGGGTAGCGGTGCACGAACACCGGGCGGTCGTGGGCATCGCCGATGATCGTCTCGTGGGGCGCGCCGAAATCCTCGCCCCAGGGCAGGGGCTCGCCTTGGGCGGTCAGCAGCTTGAGGGCGTCATCGTAGCTGATGCGTGGGAAGGGCGGCTGCACCGCCTGCAGGCGCGTGGTGTCGCGCTCGAGCGCCTTGAGCTCCTCGGCGCGCTCCTCGAGCGTCCGCCCCACCACATAGCTGACCAGCTCCTCTTCCACCCGCATGCACTCGTCCAGGTCGGCAAAGGCCATCTCGGGCTCGACCATCCAGAACTCGATCAGGTGACGGCGCGTCTTGCTCTTCTCGGCGCGAAAAGTGGGGCCAAAGCAGTACACGCGGCCAAAGGCGGCTGCGGTGGCCTCGTTGTAGAGCTGGCCGCTCTGGCTCAGGTAGGCCTTCTCGCCAAAGTACTCGGTCTCAAACAGTGTCGTGGTGCCCTCGCAGGCCGCCGGCGTGAGGATGGGCGTGTCCATCAGAATAAAGCCGTGGCCATCGAGCCAGTCGCGGATTGCCTTGATGACGGTGGCGCGCACACGCAGCACCGCCCACTGCTGCGTCGAGCGCAGCCAGAGGTGCCGGTTGTCCATCAGAAACTCGACGCCGTGCTCTTTGGGCGTGATGGGATACTCTTGCGCCAGGTGCACAATCTCGACCCTGCTGAGCGCCAGCTCATAGCCGCCGGGTGCGCGGTCGTCGGCGCGCACCGTGCCGGTGACACTCACCGCCGACTCTTGGGTGAGCGCCTTGGCGTTCTCGAACGAGGCCGCGTCGATCTCTCTTTCGAACGCAACGCCCTGGATGATGCCGGTGCCATCGCGCAATCGTAGAAACTGGAGCCGGCCTTTGCCCGTCTTGGCATAGACCCAGCCCTTGATGTTCACCTCTTGCCCCGCATGGGCAGCAATGTTCTCGATGTAGACCTGCTCGGCCACGTTGCCCTCCCTCTCGGCCTCCGTCTGGCCCATTCTAGGCATCGCGCGCCGCCCGGTCAATCTGACGCCCGCAGGCGCCTGCCGGCGGCAGCGCGCAGACGTTGCCACAGTTCTTTGATGGGCAGCACTCTGGCGATGACAGCCGCCTCTTCCGGGTCGAACACGCGCAGCCGCCACACCAGCAGCCCACTGGCCGCCAGGGCCACCGGCGTGAGCGCCAGGCGAACGACGCCGCTCGGCGCCAGGAAGAGAGCCAGCACCGGCACTGCCGTAGCCCACGGCCTCAGCAGTAACCGCAGCCAGGGCACCGCGCCCAGATGCCGTCGAATGCCCACGTAAAAGGGGATCAGCAACGCCAGCTCTGAGGCGATAGCCACATAGGCGGCCGACTCATAGCCCAGCCAGGTGATGAGCACGACGTTGGCTACCACATTGAACGTCAGCGCGATGGCAAAGGCCCGCGTGATGAACCGCTGCTGATCGAGGGCGATGAGCACATACTGCGTCACCGAGTTGATGAACCCGATGGGCATGTACCAGATCATCACCCGTAGCACCCCCGCGGCGTGGGGCAGGTATTGCGAGCCGCCCAACAGCGCGATCAGCTCTGTCGAGAGCGCCGAGATGGTCGCCGCCAGCACTGCAGCAGCCACCGCCAGCAGCTTGACGGCCAGGCGATAGGCGCGCATCAGGTTGGCCTTTTCGGTGGCGGCATAGCGCGCCATCAGTGGGAATAGCGCCAGGGTGAAGTAGGCAGGGATGAGCCCGACGGCATCGATGTACTTGTAGGCCGTGCTGTACCAGCCGAGCACGCGGGCCTCGCGAGTCAACAGCTCGAGCAGCATGACCGCCATCTTGAAGAACAGGGTAGCCAGCAACTGATTGATCATCAGCGGCCAGGCATCGCGCAGCATGATGCTCTGCAGTGCGCGATCGGGCTCGTGGCGCGGGCGCAATACTTGTCCCACCAGTTGCGCCCGCAGCACGCCCACGGTGACGAGGTTGACAACGATAGACACGATGGCCAACCCCACATAGCCGCCACCCACCAACAGCGCCACCGTGCCCAAGGCGACGCGCAACAAGGTGGTGAGCGTGGCGACCGAAGCGGGAACTTCCATCTTTTCGCGGGCCATAAAGAGCGCCGAGTAGCTGGCCGAGATGTTGCTGGGCAGCAGCCCCACGAAAAAGAGCGCGATGGCGAGCCCGGTGGCGCCGTCCAGCGGCACGGTGAGAGCACGCAGTCCCCAGAACAGGCCCAGGATGGGGATGCTGCCCAGCCACAGTCGCGTGCGCAGCGCGATGGTGTTGGATAGATACCGGTTGGCCTCTTCGGGCGCCTTGGCCACCTCGCGCGTTACCAGCGTATTCAGTCCAAAGTTGGTCAGGATGTCGAACCAGCTGATGACCACCACGGCGAAGTAGTAGCTACCCGCCTCGGCCGGCCCCAGAATGCGCAGCATCAGCATGGCAAAGGCCATGTCGATGACCTTGTTCACCAGGTTCAGCACGATCGGAGCCACGGTGTTCTTGGTGATGCGCTGCGCCTCGTGCTCCTCCTCAGGCTCGCGATAGAGTCGGCGCCAGGCCCACAAGCCCAGGCCCAGCAGCAGCACCGCCGTCGCCAAAAAGGTCAGATAGAGGCCGAACTTGACGGGGTTGGGCGTGTACTTGAAGCGGATCACCTGCTGCCCGGCCGGCACCGACACGGCCCGGAACTGGCCATAGGCTCGCAGAATGGTCGTCTCCTGTTCGGCAAGGTTCGGCTCGGCGGCATCGGCCGGCCGGACAAAGGCCTTCCAGCCGCGGTCATAGGCGTCGGTCAGCACGAGATAGCCGGCCGACGGCGCATCGACGGTCACCGTTACCTCGTTCAGCCCCTGCTCCAGGGCGAGCACCCGGCCTGCGCCCGCATCCTTGACGTCGAGCGGCGGCTCGACTTCGAGCAGCAGCGCCTCGCTTGGATCGTGCGTCGGCAGGGCCCCCAGCACGGCCTCGCGACTGCCCAGGTTCTCGGCTGGGCCCATCAAGAAAGCCCGGGGTAGCACATCCAGGTTCTCGTAGATGCGCATCTCGCCGTCATACACCAACGCCCAGCCCGGCGCGTCCACGCTCTGCGCCGGAGAGGTCAGCAGGTAGCGGACATTGAGCAGATCGAGCAGCGGCGATTCGAGAGCGGCCCTGTTCGAGGTGTAGAGCGGCGCGATGCGGTTGTATTGCAGCTCGGTCTGGTCCTGCAGCAGTTGCATCAGGTCGGCATACTGCCGCGGGATGATCGAGTCATAGCCGCGCACGTCCTCGAGCCCATAGAACATGCCGGCGTTGGCGTTGAAAGTCTTTTCGTCGGGCGCCACCAGCGTCGTGATGCGAAACGGTCGCTGCTGTGCGCGCAGATAGGCAATGCCCGGCGTCTCATAGGCCAGCAGACGCTCATCGTTAGCCGGGAAGAAGGGCCTGCCGACGATCAGCAGCTCGATGGCGATGGCGGCCGCTACCAGAGCGAACCACACAGGCCGCGACGCCCGCCTGCGCAGTAGCAGCAGCCCGCCCCCGGCCAGCAGAGCGCCCCCCAACAGGGCCAGGTTGCGCGCCTGATACGACAGGAACACGCGCCCATCGCTGAACCCGCGTTCGGCGCCCGAGAGCGCGGCCATGACCCGCGTGGCCAGCGCCACCGCACGCTCGGGGGCCAGCAACGTGCCGGCGATCATCCCCAGAGCGCCCAGGCCGCCCAAGACGCCCAGCCAGCCCAGGCCGCATCGGGCCAGCCAGTCGGCTGCCCTGCGCCAGCGGCCAACCAGGGCATCTCGCGACTGCCACAACGCATCGGCCCCCATGCCCGCCAGCATGGCCGCGCAGAGGCTGTACACATACACCCAGCGAAAGGCAGTGCGCACCTGTGAAAACCCCGGCAGGGCATAGACCAGCGCATAGAGTCGCGAACCAAAGCTAAAGGCGAGTGCCAGCGCGCCCAGCACGGCCCAGAACCAGCGCGTCTCGCCCTTGCGCCGCAATAGCGCCACGGGCGCCAACAACAGGGTCACCGTACCCACATAGGCGGCACCCTCGACATAATTCTTGATGCCCCAGAAGGGATTGTCGATGCTCTCGCCCAGGGCGTTGACGGTCACCGCGCGCCACTCGCGCGCCCACAGGTCGTAGGTGGCGTGGTGTGCCGGGTTGCCAAAGACGTCTGGCATCAACAGCGCCAGCACATGCCGCTTGGGATAGGCCCAGCCGAGCACCTGCTGGAGCCCTGCCCCGCCCTGGCGGACGTTGCCCTGCAGCAGGTCGAGCAGGGGCACCCATTGTGCACAACCGAGCCCCACGCCGAGCGCCGCCATGCCCAGCATGGCCCCCGCCGCAGTGGCGATGTCGCGCCAGCGTCGCCCGTGTCGCCAGATCGCCACCAGCCGCCACAGGCCGTACAGCCCCGCCACCAGGCCGATGTAAAAGTACATCTCGGGGTGGCCAGCGAGAAACGCCATGCCAAAGGCCACCGCCCCCAGCGTCATGTCGGGCAGATGCCGCCATAGGCTGGCGCCGTGCAGTTGGCGCTGGGCGATCCGCTCGATGGCCACCAGCAGCAACGGCAGCCATACCGCTGCCGCCACGATCATGGGAAAGACGTTGCTGATGACGAGAAAGCCACACAGTTCAAACGCCACGCCGGCCACGAGCGCTCCGCCTTGCGAGACGCGCAGGGTGCGGGCCAACAAATAGGTGAAGGCCCCCGCCATAGCGAGGTGTAGGGCCGCAAACCAGCCGTAGGCCGCACCCAGCGGCAGCAGATAAAAGAGCACACTCAGGGGATACAGCGCTGAGTGTTGGCCCGCCGCCAGGAAGGGCACCCCGGTAAAGATATAGGGGTTCCACAGCGGCAGCTCGTGCTGCCGGATGGCATCGACGATCAGGCGCTTCCAGGCATAGTTTTCGAGATAGAGGTCGCTGAGCAAGCCGTTGTGGGGTGCAGCAATCCCCTCAGCAGCGGCATAGGCGCGCCACGGGTCCCAGGCAAAAGCGTTGTCGGCTGGAATGAGCGTCTTGCCGCCAACGGTGGTCGGCCAGAAGAGCAGCACCGCCAGGAGCAGAAACACCACCCAGGCCGCGAGGTCAGCGAGCAGGCGTCGGTTGCGCAAGCACCACCTCGACGAATAATTGGGACGGCGGACTCCCCACGCCCGCCAGACAGGGCGATTATAGAGGCGGCCGCCGGGAGCGTCAAAGGTCGGCGACCGCAGATTGACAGTGACGGCGCGTGTCTCTATAGTCGCATCGATGCATCATCCAGACGATCGCGACATCCTCGTTCGCCAGGTGCGCACCCGCCAGCTCGCCGCTCTTGCGTCCATGGTGGTGATCACGCTGGCCACGGCCTCGTTCGTGCGCCTGCCGGGGCGCACGGTGTTTCTGCGCGCGCTCGGCTCCGAGGTGTCATACGAGTTCTCAGGAGCCGCACAGTACACGCTGTTGCTCACCGGCATCGTCTGCTCTGGCCTCGTGTTTGTCTTGAGGGCGGGGCGGCGCGCCCGGTCGCGGACCCTGGTCGAGGCGGCTTCTTTCTGGGGCCTGCCGCTGCAACTGGTGCTGACGGCGCTGCTGCTGCTCGACAGCCTCTCCTGGTGGGGGTTTCAGATCGGCCTGGCTGTGCTGACGGGCGTGGTGCTGGCGATTGTGGTCGCGCTGCAGGCACGGTCGGCCGAAGAGGACGTCGGTCGAGCGCGCCTGATCCTGAACGCCATCACCTATGCACTGGCGTTGCTGGTGTTCACGGCCATCTATGGCATGCGGCTGCGCAGCATGCTCTCAGCGACGGCGCTGTCTGTCAGCGCCACGCTGCTCGCCGCCGAACTCTTTCGCGATACCGACACGCCCATCGACCAGGTGTGGGGCTGGAGCGCTCTCGTCGGCCTGCTGATCGGCGAGGCCACCTGGGCGCTCAACTATACCCGGTTGAGCCCTCGCGCCGGCGCCGTGCTCTTGCTGGCAGCCCTTTACGCGCTGAGCGGAATCATCCAGCAGCATCTGTGGCAGCGTCTCGACCGGCGCAGCGTGGCCGAGTTCGTCGTCGCCCTGCTGGCGGGCGTCGTCCTCGCCATCGTGCTCGCCTAGATGCGGTCGGGGTGCCACATATAGGGCGCGCCCGCCGGCAGCATGGCCTCGAGCGCCGGCAGCAGGTGTGGCTCGCAGGCGAGTTGCCTATCTAGCCAGAGGTCGGTCGCCGAGCGATAGCCCAACACGAGCTGGGTGAGCCGTTCCTGTGTCAGTCCCACGGCCTGGCACTCGCCAGCACCGAGATCGACCTGCCCACTGCCGAGCTGGGTCTCAAAGGCCAGCCTGCCGCGCCAGGCGCTGCCAGCGGCCTCGAGCCGGCGGGCCAGCAGCGGCGTCAGCATGTCGAGCAGCCGCTGTTGGTCGATGATACGCGCCATGCCCGCGCCCGCGTGAGGGTACTCGATGGTCAGGCAGCAGCCCAGACCCACGGCATAGGCAACAAAGGGATGGTCAGGCGGCACGCGAAAGCGCATCTTTTCGCGATGGCGCTGAGCAGCACGCTCGGCCAGCCGACGCAACAGCGCGCCCATCGCCGCGCGACCGCCACAGATCTCGGCCACCTGCGTCTCCCACGGCTCGCTGTTGTAGGCTGCATAGCCCACCACCCGGCCATCATGCTCGGCCACATAGGCTGCCACATTGCCGTTCCAGTCGACACCAAAGCGAAACCCCGGCCAGCGATCTGGCGGGCGCACAATGGTGCCCGTGCGAGAGGCGTTCTCGAGCTCGTAGAGGCGCGCCACGGCAGGCGCATCTTGAGGGAGCATGTCGCGCACGGCCAGCGCGGCCGGCGCCTGCAGCCCCACGGCCGTTTCGATCTCGAGCGTCGCCTCGACCATGGCGGGCGTATAGCCCCAGCGGGGGTAAAAGCCGGGGATGCCAAAGAGCACCGAGACCGCCATGCCGGCCTCGCGCATATGGGCGAGCGTGTCGTTCAGCACCTGCGAAGCATAGCCGTTGCCGCGATGCTGCTGCGCCGTCTCGACGCCGCCGATGCCGCCGCAGCGCACCACGCAATTGCCGATGCGCATCGGCAAGTCGAACACCGTCAACCCGGCCAGGCGTTCCTCGCCCTCATACAGGCCGATGTTGGTCTTGTCGTCTACGGTCTGGCGGCGAATCACGGTCATGGCGTCCTGCTCCCAGAGATGTCGACGGGCATTCTACGAGCGCCAGCCGTGACGGCCAAAAAGGGTGTTGTTTCGTCTAGCGACAGGCGGTGCTATACTTGAGCATCATGCCAGAGAATTGACCCGCGAGGGGAGCAGCCATGACCGTACTGCAGTCGACCCTGCCGAATGGCCTGAAAGTCATCCTCAAGCCGGTGCGCCATGTGCCCATCGTCAGCACCTGGATGTGGTATCGCGTGGGCAGCCGCAATGAGGTCGAGGGGCGCACCGGCCTCTCGCACTGGGTCGAGCACATGATGTTCAAGGGTTCGACCCGCTTTCCCAAAGGCAGCATCATGCGCGCCGTCGATCGCCACGGCGGCTATGTCAACGCCATGACCAGTCACGACTTTACCGCCTACTATGCCACCCTGCCGAGCGCAGCCGCCGAACTCGCGCTGCAGATCGAGGCCGACCGCATGACCGGCGCCCTGTTCGACCCGGACGAGGTGGCCGCCGAGCGCACCGTGATCATCTCGGAGCGCGAGGGCAGTGAGAACGAGCCGGCCTATGTGCTCACCGAGGAGATGACCGCCGCCGCCTTTCGCGTGCATCCCTACCACCACCAGACCATCGGCTGGAAGGAAGACCTGCTGGCCCTCTCGCGCGACGACCTGTATGAGCACTATCGCCAGCACTATGCCCCCAACAACGCCGTGCTCGTGGCCGTGGGCGACCTCGAGCCAGAGGCCTGGCTGGCGCGCATCGACGCGCTCTTTGGCGCGCTCGAGGCGGCGCCAAGGCCCCATGCGTTAGCGCGCCCCGAGCCGCCTCAGCGCGGCGAGCGCCACGTGACCGTGCGGCTGCCCGGCTCGACGTCGCTGGTGCGCGTTAGCCACCATACGCCGCCGGTGTCGCACGCCGATTACCTGCCGCTGGTGGTGGCCGACGCGGTCTTGTCGGGGGGCAAGGCGATGTTCTCGTTCCAGGCCACGCAGGCGCGCAGCGCCAGGCTCTATCGCGCCCTGGTGGAAACCGAGCTGGCCAGCTCGGCCAGCAGCAGCTACCACGCCAGCCTCGACCCCTATCTGTTCACCATCGGGGCTACCGTGCGCGAGGGCGTGGATCCGGCGGCGGTGGAGCGCGCGATCCTCAACGAGGTCGACAGGCTGCGCCAAGAGCTGGTATCGGCCGACGAGCTGGCGGTGGCCATCCGCCAGACGCAGGCGCAGTTCGCCTACAGCAGCGAGACGGTGACCAGCCAGGCGCTGACACTTGGGCTCCTGGAGATCGTCGACCGCCACGAGCGTATGGACACGGTGCTCGCCGAGCTGGCGCAGGTGACGCCCGCCGATGTGCAGCGCGTGGCGCAAACCTATCTGGTGCCCGATGAGAGCGTGGTGGGCATCTTTGTGCCCAGTGAGCCCGGCGCCGACGGCGGCGACGGTGACGGCAGCGTGCAGGCCCTCTTGCCGGCCGGTCGAGAGACCACCCGCTTTCTCAGCGACGGGCTGGGCCCAGCGTCGATCACCCGCCACCAGCTCGGCAACGGCATCGTGGTCCTGGTGCACGAGAACCACAGCAGCCCGACCGTGGCGCTCTCGGGCGACCTGCTGCCGGGGGCCATCCACGAGCCCGCCCACCGTCTGGGCATCGCCTCACTCACCGCCGCGATGCTGCGCCGTGGCTCGGGGCAGCACAGCCACCAAGACATCAACCGCCTGCTCGACAGTGTGGGCGCCGCTCTGGGCTTTAGCTCAGATCGCGACGAGACCAGCCTAGACGGGCGCGCGTTGGCAGCCGATGCCGACCTGCTGATGGACCTACTGGCAGAGATGCTCAGAGAGCCCAGCTTTCCCGAGATCGAGCTGCAGCGGCTGCGCGGGCAGGCGCTCACACAGATCGGCTTGCTGAACATGGACACGGCCTACCGGGCCGAGACCGCGTTTGAGGCCGCCCTGTACGGTGCCGAGCACCCCTACGGCCGCACCGCCATGGGCACGCGTCAGAGCATCGAGGCCGTCAGCCGCGACGATCTGGTCGCCTTTCACCGGCGCTACGATCCGGCCAGCCTGGTGCTGGCGGTGGTGGGCGATGTGCAGACCGACGCCGTGCTGCGCCGGCTCGAGGCGCTGCTCGGCGACTGGCAGCCTCAGCCGTCGCGCCTTGCCCGCAGCGTGCCTGCGGTGGCGTTGCCCGCAGGGCCCGTCGAGCGGCGCGAGCACGTGCCGGGCAAGGCTCAGGCCGACCTGGTGCTGGGCGTGCTGGGCATGGTGCGCTATGGCCCCGGCTATTTCGCCGCGGTAGTGGCCGACACCATCCTGGGCAGGCTCGGGCTGATGGGCCGCCTGGGCGATGTGGTGCGCGATCAACAGGGTCTGGCCTACTATGTCAGCAGCGACCTGCAGCCGGGGCCACAGGTGAGCCCCTGGTACATCTATGCCGGGGTCAACCTGAGCCATGCCGAGCAGGCGGTGCAGAGCATTCAGGGCGAGCTGGCCCGCATGCGCGACGAGCTGGTGGACGTCGACGAGCTCGAGGACTGCCAGACCTACCTCACCGGGGCGCTGCCGTTGCGGCTGGAGTCCAACCGGGGCGTGGCTCACTTTATCCTCAACATCGAAGAGTATGGACTGGGGCTCGACTATACGTTGCGCTACCCCGATCTGGTGCGTAGCGTGACGCGCGAGCAGGTACGCGACGTCATGGCACGTCACTGGCCGCCCGACCGCTATGTGCTGGCCGTAGCGGGCACGTTCAGGCCCTGACAGTAGAAGCAGTAGAGCCCCCCTCATCAGTGATGAGGGGGGCTCTTGGCTGCTATTACCGGCTGCGGTTCTTGCGCCACCAGAAGGCGCCTACGCCGCCCAACACCAGCACGCCAAGCGCGATGGCGACCGTTTGAGTGGTGCGCCCCGAGGACGCCCCGGCCGCTGCGGCCGCAACAGTGGGCGCGATGGTGGGTGCGCTCGTAGGCGGCACGGCCGTCGGCGCAGGCGTATCGGTCGGTGCGGGCGTATCGGTCGGCGCCGGCGTATCAGTGGGGGCCACGGTAGGAGCCGGCGTATCGGTAGGCTCAGGCGATGGCGTCGGCGTCATCGTCGGCGTTGGCGTGTCCGTCGGCAACGGCGTTGCAGTCGCCTCGGGCGTATTCGTCGGCGTGTTGGTGGGCCGCGGCGTGGGCGTCGGCGGCGCCTCAGCGATCAGGCAGGCGTCATCCCAGAAGGAGCTGTTGTTCTTGACGGGGAACTCTGGCCAGCCCTTGGTGTAGACGGTGACCACATCGCTCTGCGCGATGGTGGTGGCGCTCAACTGCACCCAGGCGTCATAGGGCTCGCCTTGTGGGCCAACGGTGCGCGTCTCAGAGTCGAGCACCACATTGCCCCACACCACTGAAGCGGGCGGTAGCGCGCCAAAGCCGGGCGGTATAGCCCCGGTGGGGTCGACGCCCGCCACCACACGGTATTTGCCCGGCGCATCCAGGTCAGAGACCGGATGTCCGCCCGCCCACTGCTCGGTCTGGCCGGTGGCAATCTGCACCCAGATTGTGAAGGTCACCTTGCTGCCACGCGGCACGCGCACCTGCTGGTAAAATCCAGAGGTGTGCGTTGAATACCCGGAAAAGAACTTGAACGTGAAATTGCCGTGGTGCCCGCGATAGGCGCCATCTTTGAGGATACTGCGATCGACCACAAAGTATTCGGGCTCGCGGTTGGTCATGGCATCGCCCAACAGCGACCAGGGCAACCAGCCCACCGGCAGCCAAGAGGAGAGGCTGGTGCCCACCGTTTCCCCTTTGTACTTGCCATCTTCAAAGCTGGGGTCTGCCAGTAGATTGCCGGGGCAATCGGCCGCGACAGCAAGCGGCTGCACCAGCGCCAGCGAAAGGATCAGACAGACTGCCAAAAGATGCTTCACAGATGCCTCCTGACCATGCGCTCATTCGGGCGCCAATATACCACAGGGGCCTGCCAAGGCCAACCGCAGCGTGCGAATCAGCGCTGACGCAGGCTCTGGCTGAGGGCCCACAACACCAGCAACGCCGCCAGCCCACCCAACGCGAGCTGCCACACGCGCAGCTTGCCACGAGCCTCGCTCGCAGGCAGGGCCTCTGGCGAGCCCGTGGCTGGTGTCGCCTCGCCCAGAGGGGCGAGGGTAACGATCTGCACCTGGATGGTGGGCGCCCGTGACGGCGTAGCGGTGACCGTGGGCGTGGGCGTGTCGGTGGGCATCGGCGTCAACGTCGGTGTGGGCGTGTTGCTGGGCGTGGGGGTGATGGTCGGCGTCAATGTCGCCGTAGGTGTCAGCGTCGACGTGGGCGCCGGCGACGACGTGGGGCGTGGCGTGTAGGTGGCAGCGACGGTGGCCGTGGGAGCCGCCCCTACCACCAGCACGGCTTCATCCCAGAAGGTGTCATTGTGCTTGACGCGGTACACGGGTGCGCCTTTGGTGTAGACCGTGACATGGTCGGCCTGCGCCACCGTCGACACCGTCAGTTGCACCCATTTGTCGATCTCTCTGCCGCTGGCGTCCACGCCGCGCGTCTCGATGTCCAGCACCGGCTCTGACCACACGATGCTGTTGGGCGGCGCAACGCCGAACCCGCTGGGCGTGTTGCCGTAGGGATCGATGCCAACATAGGCATAGTAATCGCCCGCCCCCCAGTAGGCAGCACGAGTGGCCTCGGTCAGCGGCTGGTGCAGATCAGAGATTGGGTACTTGCCGTCGACGGTCAGATCGCGCTGACCGGTGTAGATTTGCACCCATATCGAAAAGGTCAGGCGGTCGCCCGGCGTCACCGGCACACGTTGGTAGATGCCCGCCGTGTGCGTGGCATAGGTGGTATAGTACTGCTGGCATTGCTCGCCGGCATAGATGCGGTAGAAACCATCGGTGATGTCGCTTTTGCGCAACACCTTGAACTCGGGCTCGCGGTTGTAGCTCTCATCGCCTTTGATGGCCCAGGGGAACCACTCATCGCCGACCTTGGACGAGCCGCTGGTGCCCATGTCTTCGGTCTTGCGAAAGCCACCCTCGAACCCCGGGTTCTTGAGCAGGTTCACCCCGGAGTCGGCCTGCGACGCCGGCGCCACCAGCAGCACGAGCAGCAGCACGGTCGCGCAGCTCAATAGGCGCCTGGCGGTCAGTGGATAGTGCCTCGTTTCCATACGCGCACTATAGCATGGTGTCGCGCAGAGGCCAAGAGGCGCCCGGTTTCGAGCGCCTCTTGGAGCGATGGCCACCGTGGCCGTGGCGTTAGGCGCCGGCCTTTTCATCGCGGGCGATCGCCTCGCGCGCCTTGCGCGAGATGCGGTTCCACATGCCCGAGAGGCCCATGGCGCGCTTCATGGCCAGCAGGGTGGCGTCTCCCTCTTGAGAGGCGCGCAGCGTGCCCTCATAGATGACGCGCTCGACCAGGCCGCTCTGCGCCTCGTAGGCCGCGCGTCGCTCGCGCATCGGGTCCAGAAAGGCGTTGATGGCCCGCGTAAGCTTTTCCTTGACCTCGACGTCGCCCACTTTGCCCTCGCGATAGCGCGCCTTGAGGTCCTCGACCTCGGCTCTGTTGGGGTTAAAGGCATCGTGATAGATGAACACGGGATTGCCCTCAACCTGCCCCGGCACGTCGGCGCTGATCCGGTTCGGATCGGTGTACATGCTGTACACCTTCTTTTCGACCGTACGGGCATCATCCGACAAGAAGATGGCGTTGCCCAGCGACTTGCTCATCTTGGCCTGGCCGTCGGTGCCGATCAGTGAGGGCACTTCGCCGATCATGGCGTCGGGCTCGGGCAGCACCTCTGCGCCGTAGAGGCGGTTAAACCGGCGCGCGATCTCGCGCGTGATCTCGACGTGTGACTCGTTATCCTTGCCCACCGGCACCAGGTGCGCCCGCGGCATGAGGATATCGGCCGCCTGCAACACAGGATAGCCCACCAGCCCAAAGGGCAGCGTATCGTCGTTGAGATCGGCGGCACGGGCCATGTCTTTGATGCTGGGCAGCCGCTGCAGGCGCGGCAGCGTCACGAGCATCTCAAAGATCAGGTTCATCTCGTAGACGGCATGCACCGCCGACTGCAGATAGATCGTGCTCTTGGCGGGGTCGATGCCCACGGCGAGATAGTCGAGCACCACGTCGGTGACGTTCTGGCGCAACGCAGCCACGTGCTCTTTCTCGGGCCGGGTCGTCAGCGTGTGCAGGTCGGCGATGATAAAGAAACACTCGTACTCGTCCTGCAGTCGCACGCGGTTGGCGAGGCTGCCCACATAGTGCCCCAGATGCAACTTGCCCGTGGGTCGGTCGCCTGTGAGAATCCGTTTTCGCTCCATTCCAACGCTCCTTGTCAGGCTCATGGCCTGGGTGATGCTAAGCAAAACGCCTCTCGCCCCCTGTTGTTACAGGGACGAGAGGCGTCTCTCGCGGTGCCACCCTGGTTGGGCAGGATTCACCTGCCCCCCTCATGAACGGCCCATGCCGTTCGAGCCTGCTAACGGCGCTCGCCCGGCGCGGGATACTCACTTCGCCCGCGCAGCTCCCCGGCCCATTCACCGACCGCCTCTCGCGCCCCTCTCACAGCCTGCCGGGGCTCTCTGTGCGCGGCCCTGTCGGTTACTCTTCCGGCTCACAGCTTTGTTCACATAGTAGCGCGCCAACCCGGCGTTGTCAACTCGGGTGGCCCGGCGCCTAGCTGAGCAGCGCCTTGCTGACCTTCCAGACGCCCTCGGCCAGCGAATCAGCGTCATCGTCGCTAAAGAACTGGTCAAAGTGGAACATCACCGCGCGGCCCAAGATCCCGAGCGACTGCGGGCACTGATCGGGCGCATAGCCCTTGACGTCGCCGCGATAGAGCGGGTGCAGCCAGGGGGCGCGCCGGTCGGGGGCCAGGCCGCTCATCATAAAGGGCCAGTGACTGTAGATGTGACGATCGGGAATGCCCTGATCGTGCACTGTGCCGCACATGATGTTCTCAGCGCGCAGCGCCCGCGCAAAGCGCCGGGCTGCCGCGGCATCGTCACACAGCAAGGTCAGGGTGATGCCGCACTCGCCGTCGGGATCGGGCACATCCTGCGGGGTGAGTCCGGGCGCGCCCGCGATCGCAGCCAACACGCGTCGCTTGACGGCGCGGCAGCGAGCGATGATCGGGTCGAGCCGCTGGCGTTGCGCCCACACCAGCGCTGCCGAGAGTTCGCAGAGGCGATAGTTCTCGCCCGAGAGCACAAAGTCATAGGCGCCGGCCTCGGCATGCGAATCTTCCCAGAAGCGGGCGGCGCAGTCGGCCTGCATGCGAGCACGGTTGTAGACGCGGTCGTCGTCGGTGACCACGAGGCCGCCCTCGCCCGAGGTGATGATCTTGTACTGCTGAAAGCTAAAGCAGCCCACATCGCCGATGGTGCCCAGCGGCCGCCCGCGATAGCTGGCGCCGTTGGACTGGGCCACATCCTCGACGACGATCAGGTTGTGCGCCCGGGCCACCGCCATGATCTCGTCCATGCGAGCGGGCACGCCGCGCATGTGCACCGGCACCACCGCGCGCGTGTGCGGGGTGATCTTGCGCTCCAAATCGGCCGGGTCCATGTTCAACGATGTATCGATCTCGGCGATGACCGGCACAGCGCCCGCTGCAATGATGGCCGCTGCCGTAGCCACATAGGTGTAGGCCGGCAAGATGACCTCGTCGCCAGGGCCGACATCTACGCCAAAGAGCGCCGCAACGAGGGCCGAGGTGCCGCCGTTGACCGCCAGGGCGTGCTTGCGCTTTAGCCGTTCGCAATACCACGCCTCGAGCCAGGCCGCTCGCGAGGTGCCCTGCTCTTCGGCCAGATGGCGGAACAGGAGCTTGCCCTTGAGCACCTCCAACACCTGCCCGATCTCGTTGTCGTCGATCTCAGCCGAGCCGTGGAAACCACCTCGCAACGGCTTGGGGCGCACCGGCACGCCGCCATCGATCGCCAGAATGGCCATCTCGCTCCTCCTGTCAGCTCTCGTACTTGCGAACACCATAGACCAGAACTCAGCCCTGTGCCGAGCGGGGCCTGCCGCAGGCACGGGAATGAGCCCAGCGCAACGCCGGACCACCATCCGCGGGGCTGTGCTCGCCGCCGGCCTGCACGGCTGCAACGCCTGACCGCTGGCGCTCTACCTCAGCGCGCCCACCAGCGCAACGATGTGGGCCGGCGTGGTGCCGCAGCACCCGCCGATGATGCGGGCGCCCAGCTCGACAAAGCGCCTGGCGTGCGCCGCCATGTCCACCGCTGAGACATCCCACAGCGTGTCTTCGCCCGACACCTGGGGGATGCCGGCATTGGCCTTGGCCAGCAGCGGCAGATCAGTGGCCACCCTGAACGCGGCCAGTGCAGCGGCCACCGCCTCGGGCCCATCGCCGCAGTTGGCGCCCACCACATTGCCGCCCGCCTCGGCCACGCGCTGGGCGGCGTCGGCCGGGCGCAGGCCCATCATGGTGCGTCCGCGCTTGTTGAACGCAAAGGTGCAAAAGATCGGCAGGTCGGTGTGCTTGCGCGCCATGCGCACAGCAGCGCAGGCTTCGTCGGCGTCGTGCTGCGTCTCGACCACGAACAGGTCCACGCCTGCCTCAGCCAGGGCCACCACCTGCTCGGCATAGATCGTCTCGGCCTGTGCCACGCTCAGGGGGCCATAGGGCTCCATCAGCTGCCCGGTGGGCCCCACCGACCCGGCCACCCAGGCGCGCCCCGCAGTGGCGGCGCGGGCCAGCTCCACCGCGCGTCGGTTCAGCTCGGCCACGCGCCCGCCCAGGCCGCCATCGGCGAGGCGGGGCGCATTGGCCCCAAAGGTGTTGGTGGTCACATAGTCGGCGCCCGCCTCCACATACAGCTCGTGCACGGCCTGCACGGCCGCGGGGTTTTCGAGCGTCCAGGCCTCGGGCATAGCGCCGGCGGGCAGACCGACGGATTGAAGCATGGTGCCAAAGGCGCCATCGCCGATGATCAGTTCACCGCTGGCCAGCCTTGCAAAGATCGGGTTCTCCATGGACAGTCTCCTCGTCACCGTGCGCTATAGCGTAATCACCTGCATGCCAGCGCGGATGTAGGGCACCAGGCTGACATGGCCAAAGGCGTCGTCGAGCAGCGGCAAGCCCAGTTCTTGCGCGGCGTGCACCGCGCCATGCACCATGGCGCAGCCCTTGCATACTCCGGCGATGAGCCCTTCATCGAGGCACATCTTGAACAGGCCGGCGACGTTGCTCTGCCCCTGCTGCAGCTCGACGAGCGCCCTGGGGGCATTGCCCTCGAACACGATGCGCGCCTCGCCGCCGTTGCGCGCGATATCGCGGGCGAACAGCAGCGCGTGCTGCAGCTTGCAGGGCATCTCGGGGCCGGCAAAGAGCACGAATACCACTCGCTCGGGCATGGCAACCCTCCTTCGGGTGCATTCTACGTCTTCAGCCCGAGCCCGACAAGGCGGGCTGCTTGCCGCCAGGGCTCGCCGCCCGTAGAATGGGGATAAGAGAGCATCAGGGGGACAACGTGGCAGACCAGGGTCAGGTCACCATTCGGGCGCTGGAGATGAGCGACCTCGAGGGCTGGGCAGCGCTGCGCAACTGCCCGCACGTGCAACGCCACACACTTGGGCTGCCCTTTGCCTCGGTGGAGAGCGCGCGTCGCAATCTAGAGCAAGGCCTAGACACTCGACGGACCCTGGTGGCCTTGCTGGCCGGGCAGATCGTCGGCGCGGTGACCCTGGAGGCGATGCGCAATCGTCGCGCTCACGTAGCGCAGATCGGCATCATGGTCCACGATGACTATACGCGGCGCGGCATCGGCAGCCAGCTGATGGCGGCCATGCTCGACATCGCCGACAACTGGCTGAACCTGCGCCGACTCGAGTTGCAGGTGTACACCGACAATGAGGAGGCTATCCACTTGTACCAGCGCTTTGGGTTCGAGATCGAGGGCACGCTGCGCGACTATGCCTATGGCCAGGGGCGCTATCAGGACGCCTACTATATGGCGCGTGTGAGGCCGAGATGACCATGGTCAAGCTGTTGGCCCTGGATGTGGACGGCACCCTGATCGGCGCCGACTTTGTCGTCAGCCCGCGCACCCGGGCAGCCATCGCCGCTGCACAGGCGCAGGGGGTGCGTGTATCTCTGGTCACGGGGCGCAACTGGCCGACGACCCGCCCCTATGTGCAAGAGCTGGGCCTCGACGCACCGCAGGTGGTGTTCAACGGCGCCGTGGTGACGGCCGACGGCAGCGGGGCAACATTGCACGCACGTGCGCTGGACTGGCCGCTGATCGACGCGTTGATCACCATTGCGCGTCGTCATAGTCTTTTCCTCGAGCTGCACACCATGGAGCACTGCTTTATCGAGCGAGTCGGCCCCGAGAGCGTTTTTCAGCAGACCAAGCTGGGCGACGACCAGGTGCTGGCGCACTTTGACGCCCTCGATCGCAGTGTACCCATCCTCAAGGCGCAGTTCGTGCTGCCACGTGTGGCGCAGCGGCGGCTGCTGCTGCGCGCCGCCGAAGAGCTGGACGGCTCGGCGGTGCTCAGTTGGGGCGTGTCGACCGGCTTTCCGGGTTGGTTCGCCAACGTGATGCTGCCCGGCGAAGACAAAGACACCGGCCTCGAGATCGCCCTGGCCCATCTGGGCCTAGGTTGGGACGAGGTGCTGGCCGTGGGAGACTCGCCCAGCGACCTTACCTTTGTGGCCAGGGCCGGCCTGGGCTTTGTGATGGGCAACGCGCCCAAGGACGTTCGTCAGGCGGCGCCGCACGTGGCCCCGCCGGTGCAAGAGGACGGCCTGGCCCAGATCATCGAACAGCATGTGCTGCGAGGGTAGCGCATGATCATCGCCATTGGCTCTACCAACCGCGCCAAGATCAGGGCGGTGCGCAGCGCCGTGGAGGCCGTGTGGCCCGATGCCGAGCTGGCGGCGGTGGCGGCGCCTTCGGGCGTGAGCGAGATGCCCATGTCGGCTGCCGAGGGGCAGCGGGGCGCCATCGAGCGCGCCCGGCAGGCCCTGGCCATGACGCCCGGCGCGGCGCTGGGCATCGGCATGGAGGGCGCAGCCCAGGAGGACGGTGGCACGCTCTACCTCACCAATTGGGTGGCCGTGGTCGACCCCGAGGGGCGACAGAGCCTGGCCAACGGCGGCAGCCTGCCGCTGCCCGAACAGATCGCCCGCGAGTTGCGCGCCGGCGGCGAGCTCGGGCCGATCATGGATCGTCTCACCCGCGAGCGCGACACCAAACATGGTCTGGGGGCGGCCGGCATCCTCACGCGGGGGCTGGTGCCGCGAGACCTCACCTTTCGCGTGGGCGTGGGGCTGGCCCTGGCACGCTTTTTGCGGCCCGATCTCTATGACGACGCGCAGGCTGAATAGCGACTGCAGGCTGTGGGCGGCAGTGTCGCCGCCGCACGATTGGTTCGGAGGTGCAGCATGCTGAACCTGGTCACCGGCGCCACCGGCATGATCGGCTCACACCTGGTCGAGGCGCTGCTGGCACGCGGCGAGGGCGTACGCGCTCTGGTGCGCCCCACCAGCCAGGCAGCTCGCCTGCGCGAGCTGGGCATCGAGCTGCGCATCGGCGCCCTCACCGACAATGCCACGCTGATGGCGGCCGCCCAGGGCGTCGATCGCATTTACCACTGCGCCGCCCTGGTGCAAGACTATGGCCCCCCCGAGGCCTTTGAGCAGGCCAACGTCATCGGCGTGCGCAACATTCTGGCTGCCGCCACGCGCGCACGGGTGTCGCGCTTTGTGTTCCTGAGCACCACCGACATCTATGGTTTTCCCGGACGGCCCACCATCGAGTCAGAGCGGCCCTCGCCGCGCGGCATCGCCTACACTGACAGCAAGATCGAGGGCGAGCGGCTGGTGTGGAATCACCACCGTAGCGTGGGGCTGCCCGTGGTGGTCTTGAGGCCGGCCACGGTCTATGGCCCGGGGAGCCGGCTGCTGGTCTCGGGGTTCGTCGACCTCCTGCGGCACCGACAACTGCCCTACATCGATGATGGACAGCACATCGCCGGGCTGACTTATGTGGCCAACCTGGTCGACTTGATGCTGCTGGCCGCCGATAGCGAGCAGGCCGTGGGGCAGGCCTACAACGCGTCCGATCCCGGCGGCGTCACCTGGGCCGCCTATATCGAGCGCCTTGCCGCCCTGGCCGAGCTGCCGCCGCCTCGCAAGAGCTACCCTTATCGACGCGCCTTTAACCTGGCCACGCTGTGGGAAGGCTGGTATAACCTGCGCGGCCGCACCGACCGGCCGCCGCTCACCCGCCTGATGGTCGAGTTGATGGGCACCGACCAGGTGTATCCCATCGCCAAGGCGCAAGAGCAACTGGGCTATGCGCCGCGCGTCACCTTTGAGCAGGGCATGCATGCCGTACACGACTGGATGAAGCGCAACGGCCTCACGTTGGGCTGAGCGACTGGGGGGCGCCCGCGTCGACGGCGCCGCTGTCGATGCTCGCACGCACGTGACCTGGCTTTGACACACCTTGTGCGCCATGCTAGAATCCGCGCGCCGCAAGAGACCAAAGCGAAACGAAACTAAACGCAAGGCGCAATGGCAAGACGACTGTACCGTAGAGAACGGTTCGAATACATCCTGCGCGAGCTCGACAGCAACGGCTATGCCGCTGTGGGCGACCTGGCCGAGGTCCTGGGCGTGTCGGCGGTCACCGTGCGCGCCGACCTGGACGCGCTAGAGCAAGAGGGCGCGCTGATCCGCACTCACGGTGGCGCAGTGCCCGTGCCCCTGGAGGGCGGGCGCTATTCATTTGCGGTGCGCCGTGGCATTCGTGTGCCGGCCAAAGAGCGCATCGGCGCCTATGCGGCGAGCCTGATCCAGGATGGCGAGGCCATTGTGATGGACGCCAGCACCACGTCGTGGCACGTGGCGCACCGCCTCGACGAAAAGCGCGATATCACCGTGATCACCAACGGGCTGCACGTGGCCCTTGAGCTGTTGCGCTGGCCTGGCGTGGCGGTGATGATGCCCGGTGGCCCCCTGTGGCGCGAGGCCGCCGCCGTGGTGGGCTCGTACGACGACTGGGTGTTGCGTCAGGGCAACCTGCAACGGGGCTTTTTCGGGGGGCGCGGCCTCACTGTTGAGGAGGGCCTTACCGACGCCAGCCCCGATGAGGCCGAGCTCAAGCGGCAGTTCCTCGGAGCGGTGCGCGAGGTCAATGTCATCATCGACGCGAGCAAGCTGGGCAAGGTATCCTTTGCGCCGGTGGTGCCGCTGTCGGGCATACAGCGCATCATCACCGATGACGAAGCCGAGCCCGAGATCGTCGCTCACCTGCGCAGTCAGGGCGTGGAGGTTGTCGTCGTCTAGCATCATCTCTCGCATGGAGGCAGCAACATGCCAGTGGAAGCGTACCGCCTGCTCGCCGACACGCTAGCCCGCCGAGGCGTCGATGTCGAGAGCGTCAAGACCGCGCTCAAGCGCCAGCGGATCGAGACCCCCTCGTGGGGCTATGGCGACTCGGGCACCCGCTTCAAGGTGTTCGCACAGGCCGGCGCCGCGCACAACACCTACCAAAAGCTCGATGACGCCGCCCAGGTGCAGCGCTACACCGGCATCGCGCCGTCGGTGGCGCTGCACATTCCCTGGGACAAGGTGCCCGACTATGGCGAGCTGTCGGCCTATGCCCGGTCGGTGGGCCTCGAGCTGGGCGCCATCAACCCCAACCTGTTTCAGGACGACGCCTACAAGCTGGGCAGCCTGTGCAACGCCGACAGCGAGGTGCGCCGGCAGGCGGTGGAGCACATTCTGGAGTGCATCGAGATCGCCAAAACCGTCGGGTCGCAGGTGATCAGCCTGTGGCTGGCCGATGGCACCAACTACCCGGGGCAAGATGACATGCGCCTGCGGCGGCAGCGGCTGCTCGCCGGCCTGCAAGAGACCTATGCGGCCATGCCCGCCCCGATGCGCTACCTCATCGAGTACAAGTTCTTTGAGCCCGCCTTTTACCACACCGATCTGGGCGACTGGGGCATGGCCCTCACCATGTGCCAAAAGCTCGGCGACCGCGCTCAGGTGCTGGTAGACCTGGGGCACCACCCGCTGGGCACCAACATCGAGCAGATCGTCGCCATTCTGATCGACGAAGGCCGGTTGGGCGGCTTTCACTTTAACAACAAAAAGTACGCCGACGACGACCTCACCGTCGGGTCGGTCAACCCCTATGAGCTCTTTCTCATCTTTAACGAGCTGGTGGCCGGCGAGCTCGACCCTGCTGTCGACATGAACGTGGCCTACATGATCGACCAGAGCCACAACATCAAGCCCAAGATCGAGGCCACCATCCAGTCGGTGCTCGTGTGCCAGGAGACCTATGCCAAGGCGCTGATCGTCGACCGCGCCACGCTGGCGGCGGCGCGCCTCGATGGCGACGTGGTGCTGGCCGAAGAGACGCTGCTGGACGCCTTTCGCACCGACGTGCGCCCGTTGCTGCGCGTGGTTCGTGAGGAGATGGGCCTGGCGCCCGATCCTTTGACGGCCTTTCGCGCCAGCGGCTACTGGGAGCGCGTGAGCGCCGAGCGCGGCAGCGCCAGCGGCGGGCAATCTGGATATCCGGGAGCATAGCATGACCTCGACCGCCGACACCATCCTGCAACAACTCGTCGAGATGTCGCTCAGCCTGGCGCGGCCCGACCGCGACCTGGTGATCTTGGGCGAGGGCAACACCAGCGCCGCCGTGGGCGATGGCACCTTTTACGTCAAGGCCAGCGGCACGCAACTGCCGCAGGCCACACCGGCTTCCTTTGTGCGCCTGCATATCGAGGCCACCGCGGCTATCGCCGACCAGCAGCATCTCAGCGACGATGCCTTCAAGGCCGCGCTCGACGCCACTAAGGTCGATCCTGGCGACGCCCGGCGGCCCTCGACCGAGACGGTGCTGCACGCCATCGCCCTGGGCGAGTTTGGCGCGCGCTTTGTGGGGCATACGCACCCCATCGCTGTCAACGCCATCATGTGCTCGGTGGCTGCCGAAGAGGCGTTGCGCGGCCGCCTGTTCCCCGATGAGATCGTGGTCTGTGGCCCGGCGCCAGCCTATGTGCCCTACACCGACCCCGGCTTTGAGCTGGCCCGCCAGACGCGCCAGGTGTTGCGCCGCTATGCCGACGAGTATGGCCTGCCGCCGCGGGTGGTGGTGATGCAGAACCATGGGCTGATCGCCCTGGGCGGCTCGGCGCAAGAGGTGGACAGCATCACCGACATGTTCGTCAAGACCTGCCGCGTGCTCGCCGGCACCTACGCCTTTGGCGGGCCGCACTTTATGTCGGCGGGCAATGCCGACCGCATCCACACCCGCCCCGACGAGGTCTATCGTCGGCGCGAGCTCAAGCTCAGTTAGGCTGTTCCAGCCGAGGAGAGGATAGCGAGATGGCGAAACTGGCTGCCTACCGCCGTGCCGAGAGCGCCCCGCCGGCGCGTCACTGGCTCTGGCCCCTCTACGGCCAGGGACTGGAGAATCTGGGGCAGGATGACCAGCCGATCGAGGTCGATCTGCCCGTCTGCGGCCCCGATGAGCTGCTGGTGCGCCACGATGCCGTGGGGCTGTGCTTCTCAGACACCAAGGTGATCGCCGCGGGCGAGCACCATCCTCGTCTGGCCGGCCGCGACATGAAGGCCAACCCCGTGGTGCTGGGCCACGAGGTGGCCTTGACGGTGATGCAGGTGGGCGCGAACCGTCGCGATCGCTTTCAGCCGGGCGACCGCTTTATCATGCAGGCTGACATCTACTATCACGGCGTGGGCCTGGCCTATGGCTATGCCCTGCAGGGCGGCCTTTCGCAGTACAACGTGGTGGGCCAAGAGATCCTCGACGGCGACGAGGGCTGCTACCTGCTGCCCGTGGCCGAGGGCCTGGGCTATGCCCAGTCGGCGCTGACCGAGCCCTGGGCCTGCGTCACGCGCTCATATGACGTCGTCTATCGCGCGAGCTGGCAGCCGCGGGGCGACGTGCTGATCGTCGCGGGCCCGGCTGCCACCGGCCAAGAGCGGCTGGGCGCCCCCTATGCCGACGGCCACGCGCCCGCCCGGGTGGTGACCGTGGGCGTGGACGGCGCGCTGGCCGCCGATCTACAGGCCGCTGCCGTCCGCGATGGCGTGGCGCTCGAGAAAGCACCCTCGCTCGATGGCCTGGCGGGCCGCTCTTTTGCCGATGTGGTCATCCTGGGCGGCGACGTGGCGCTCTACGAGGCGCTCGAGCCGCTGGCCGGCAAAGACGCTCTCATCTGCCTGGTGGGCGGGCAGGGCTATCTGGGCGCTGCGCGCGTGGATGTGGGCCGGCTGCACTATGACAACCTGGCGCTCGTCTCGACGGCGGGCGGAGAGATCGGCGCCGCCTACCGGCCTATCCGCACCCAACTCAAACCGGGCGGCGCAGTGGCCATGTTGGGTGTGGCCGGGCCCATGGGTCAGATGCATTTCCAGCGCGCATTGCAGCTCACCGGCGGGCCGCGCTTGCTGGTGGGCACCGACCTGCTGGCCGAGCGCCTGCAGGCCCTCTATGACAAGTATCAGGCGGTGATCGAGTCGGACGAGCAAGACACCCGTGTGATCCTCAAAGCGCCGCCCGACCGCGACGCCAGGGCCTTTAACGATGGCCTGCTGGCCGAGACCGGTGGCGCTGGCTTTGACGACATCATCGTGTTGGCGCCCAGCACGGGCGTGGTGGCGGGCGCGGTGCCCATGATGGCCCCTGGCGCCACCATGAACGTGTTTGCCGGGCTGCCCATCGGCTCGCTGGCGGCCATCGACCTGGGCCTGGTGGTGAGCCGCGACCTGCGCTTTACCGGCACCAGCGGCTCGGGCATCGGCGACCTGCGCTCGATGCTCAACGAGGCCGAAAGCGGCCGGCTGGACCCCAACCTCTCGGTGGTGGCCATCTCGGGCCTGCGCGACACCAAGCAGGGGCTCGACGGCGTCATCCACCAGCGCTATCCTGGCAAGGTGGTGATCTACCCGCAGGTGCTCGACTTTCCGTTGACGCTGCTGAGCGACCTCAGAGAGGCGCTCCCCAACGTGTATGCCAGGCTCGGCCCCAACGAATCGTGGACGGTGGCCGCCGAAGAGGCCTTCTTGGAGGAGATGCTGCCATGACCGCACCCATCCTGCAGCGCTTGCTGGGCAAGACCGCATTGGTGACCGGCGCGGCGCAAGGCTTGGGCGAGGCGCTGGCCTGGCGGCTGGCCCGCGAGGGCGCCGATGTGGTCATCGCCGATATCGCCGACGATGCGGCGCAACAGGTGGCCACGGCCATCGCCGCAGAGACCGGCCGCCGCACGCTGTGGGCGCATGGCGACGTCACCGACGCCGCCCAGATCGAGGCCCTCTGCCAGCGCGTGGCCGCTGAGTGGGGGCGCCTCGACATCGCCGTCTCCAACGCGGGTATCCTGTTCGCGGGCGCTCTCACCGAGATCGAGCCCGCCCGCTGGGAGAAGGTGATCCAGGTCAACCTGGTGGGCTACTTCAACGTAGCCCGCGCCGCCGCCAAGGTGATGATCCCGCAGCGCAGCGGCGTGATCATTCAGATCAACAGCAAGTCGGGCAAAAAGGGCAGCAGCAAGAACTCGGCCTATGCGGCCAGCAAGTTTGGCGGCATCGGCCTCACCCAGAGCCTGGGGCTCGAGCTGGCCGAGCACAACGTGCGCTGCAACGCCATCTGCCCGGGCAACCTGCTCGACTCGCCGCTGTGGGTCAACAGCCTCTACAGCCAGTATGCCAAGCGCTGGGGCATCAGCGAGGCCGAGGTGCGTCAGCGGTACGTCGACCAGGTGCCCATGAAGCGCGGCTGCACCTATGAGGATGTGGCCAACGTGCTCGTGTTCCTGGCATCAGACGAGTCGGCCTACATGACCGGTCAAGCGATCAACGTGACCGGGGGGCAGGAGATGAACTAGGCCGGGGCATGATCCACACCGTCACCCTCAACCCGTCGCTCGACCGCACACTGCGCTATGACCGGCTGGTGCCGGGCGAGGTCAACCGCGCCAGCAGCGTGCGCGTCGAGCCCAGCGGTAAGGGCGTCAATGTGGCTGCGGCCTTGCGCAGCCTGGGGGTCGAGGCGACGATCCTGGTGTGCGTGGGCGGGGCCACCGGCCGGGCGTTGATCGACGGCCTGCGAGCGCAAGGCCTCGAGCCCCTGTGCATCACGCTGGCGGGCGAGACGCGCAGCAATGTCACCGTGATCGACGATGCCAGCGGCGTCACCACCAAGCTCAACGAGGCGGGCGCCGCGGTGAGCGACGAACACCTGGCCGCGCTCGAGCGCCTGCTGCTCGAGCGCGCCGCACCCGGCGACTGGTGCGTGCTGTCGGGCAGCCTGCCGCCGGGCGCTCCAGCCGACACCTACGCGCGGCTGATCGCACGGCTGCGGGCCGCGGGCGTGCTGACGGCGCTCGACACCAGCGGCGAGGCGCTCGTCGCTGGCGCGCAGGCTGGCCCCGACCTGTGCAAGCCGAACGAACGCGAGGCGTTCGAACTGCTGGGGCAATCCAACACGCCCGGCGGAGCTGCGCTCGCCCAGGCCGTGCAGCGCAGCGGCCCGCGCCGGGTGCTGCTCACGCAGGGCGCGCAGGGCGCTCTGTGGGCCGACGGCCAGGCCGTGTGGCAGGCCCACCCGCCCGCCATCTGCGAGATCAATCCGGTGGGCGCCGGCGATGCCGCCCTGGCGGGCGCCGTGTACGCCCTGCAAGGCGGCCTGGCTGCGGCCGACTGCCTGCGCTGGGCCGTGGCGATGGGCAGCGCCAAGGCGTCGGCCGAAGGCAGCGCCATGCCGCCCCGCGTCGACGTGGAACGGATCGCGAGCCGCATCACCCTACGCCGCCTGGCCTGAGCAGTGGCGGCAAACCCTATCGAACCGAGGGAACATGACCACACAGACCGGTGCCATGAGCACGCCCGTCGAACTCGGCAAGGCCGAGCTGCTGGACATCTTGCGGCGCATGTGGGAGATCCGCATCTTTGAGAACACGGTCTATGACCTGCTGGGCCAGAACATCATCAAGGGCGCCTCGCACCTGTACGCAGGGCAAGAGGCCGTGGCGGTGGGCGCCATCGCCGCGCTGCGCGACGATGACCTGATCACCAGCACGCACCGCGGCCACGGCCACTGCCACGCGCGCGGCGACAGCCTGGCCGTGGGCGCCGAGGCCAAGCAAGAGCACCTCAACAAGATGATGGCCGAGCTGTGCGGTCGCGCCACCGGCTATTGCGGCGGGCGTGGCGGCTCGATGCACATCGCCGACGTGGAAAAGGGCAACCTGGGCGCCACCGGCATCGTGGGGGGCAATATCCCCGTGGCCACTGGCGCGGCCCTGTCGATGCAGCTCCAGGGCCTCGACCGCTGCGTGGTCTGCTTTTTCGGCGACGGCGCCACCAACACGGGCAACTTTCACGAGTCGCTCAACCTGGCCTCGGCCTGGAAGCTGCCCGTGATCTATGTGGTCGAGAACAACCTCTATGGCATGTCGGTGCCCTTTGACAAAGTGAGCCCCCTGCCCGATGTGGCGGCGCGCGCCGCCGCCTATGACATGCCCGGCATCGTGCTCGACGGCATGGACCCCATCGCCGTGTACGAGGGCATCGCGGCGGCGTTGGCCAACGCCCGTCGTGGCCAGGGCCCCACACTGATCGAATGCAAGACCTACCGCTGGTACGGCCACTCGCGCTCTGACCCGCGCGTCTATCGCACCAAAGAAGAGGAACTGAGCTGGCGCGAGCGCGACCCGATCCCCAACTTTGCCGACCGGCTGGTGGCCCAGGGCATTGCCACCCGCGAAGAGGTGGATGCCGTCGAGGCCGCGGCCGAAAAGGCGGTCGAGCGCGCCACCGAGTTCGCCCTGAGCTCGCCCATGCCCGACCCGGCCGAGCTCGAGAAGGACGTCTATGTGCTCGACCCGCCCACGCCGGCTCAGATCGAAGCCGAGCAGCGCCTGCGCCAGCGCGTGCGCGGCGAGGAGGGGTTGCCCACGCGATTCTATTGGGAGGCGGTGCGCGACGCTCTGCGCGAGGAGCTACTACGCGATCCCGGCGTGTTCGTGATGGGCGAGGACGTGGGCATCTATGGCGGCGCCTATGGGGCCACGCGCGGCCTGGCGCAAGAGTTCGGCGACCGCCGCGTGTTCGATACGCCCATCTCTGAGGCGCTGATCGGCGGCATGGCGGTGGGGGCAGCCATGACCGGCATGCGCCCCGTGGCCGAGCTGATGTACGTCGATTTTACCCCCCTGGCCATGGACCAGATCGCCAACCAGGGCGCCAAGAACCGCTACATGTTCGGCGGCAAGACGCGCGTGCCGATGGTGATCCGCACCGAGGGCGGCGCCGGCCGCAGCATCGCGGCGCACCACTCGCAGAGCCTCGAGGCGCTGTGGACGCACTTTCCGGGCATCTATGTGGTGATGCCGTCTACGCCCTATGATGCCAAGGGTCTGCTCAAGGCGGCCATCCGCGACGACAACCCGATCATGTTCATCGAGCACAAGATGCTCTATGGCACCAAGGGACCCGTGCCCGACGAGGACTATGCCATTCCGCTGGGCGTGGCCGACGTCAAGCGCGAGGGCAGCGACGTGACGCTGATCTCGTACTCGCGTATGGTGCTGCGCTGCCTCGAGGCTGCCGAAAAGCTGGCCGCAGAGGGCATCAGCGTCGAAGTGATCGACCTGCGCAGCCTCAAACCGCTGGACATGGAGACCATCGTCGCTTCGGTGCGCAAGACGGGGCGCGTGGTGGGCGTCACCGAGGCGTACAAGACGGGCTCGTTCATCTCAGAGCTGTTCGTGCGCATCAATGAGAGCGCCTTTGACTGGCTCGATGCGCCCATGGTGCGCGTGGCGGCCGCCGATGTGCCGGTGCCCATGGCCGAGACGCTCGAGGATGCCGCCATCCCCAGCACCGACGCCATCATCGCCGGCGTGCGCCGCGTGCTAAAGCACGCCTAGCCAACCAGGAGCAGTGAACATGGCCAACACGATCATGCTGCCCAAACTGGGGCAGACCATGGAAGAGGGCATCATCGTCGAGTGGCTCAAGAGAGAGGGCGACGCGGTCAATCGAGGCGATATCCTCTTTCAGGTCGAGTCGGACAAGGCGGTGCTAGAGGTCGAGTCGCGCCACAAAGGGGTGCTGCTCAAGATCCTGGTGGGGCCGAACGTCAAAGTGCCGGTGCTGACGCCAGTGGGGATCATCGGCGAGCCCGGCGAGGACATCTCGGCGCTGACAGCGACGGCGGGCGGCGGGGCCGCCGAGGCCTCGCCGGGGCAGCCTGCGCCCCAGGCTGAGGCCGCGGGCGAGCCTGGGGCCGCCATCGTCGAGGCGCCGGGCGAGCGTGTGTTCAGCTCGCCCCGGGCACGTCGGCTGGCCCGCGAAGAAGGGGTCGATCTCTCGCTGTTGACGGGCTCGGGGCCAGAGGGGCGCATCGTGGAGCGCGATGTGGCGGCCTATGTGGCCGCTCGGCCGGCAGCCACGCCGTTGGCCCAGCGCGTGGCACGTGACCTGGGCGTGGCCCTGCCGCAGCCCGAGCCAGGCGCCGTGCGCGTGCGCGCCGAGCAGGTGCTGACGCCTACAGCGGTTCGACCGGGGGGCGCCGAGAGCATCGCTGCGGTCGAGCCCACGCCTCTGACGGGCTTGCGCGGCATCATCGCCGAGCGCATGGCGGCGTCGGCCCGCACCACGGCGGCCGTGACGCTCCAGAGCCAGGCCGACGCCACGCAACTGGTGGCGGCCCGCGAGCGGCTCAAGGAGGCTTACGCGCAAGAGCTGGGCTTTGGCATCGGCTACAACGACCTGCTGGCCGTCATCGTGGCGCGCTGCCTGGCAGAGCTGCCCTACATGAACGTGCAGCTCGGGCCCGAAGGCATCCGGCAGATGCCCAGCGTGAGCCTGGGCCTGGCCGTCGACAGCCCGCGCGGGCTGTTGGTGCCGGTGGTGCACCAGGCCGAGACGCTGGGCGTGCGCGAGTTTGCCGTGCGCTTTCGCGAGCTGGTGGCGCGCGCCCGCGAGGGCAAGTCGCTACCCGACGACCTCACCGGCGGCACCTTTACCATCACCAACCTGGGCATGTTCGGGGTGGACATGTTCACGCCCATCATCAACCTGCCCGAGACGGCGATCCTGGGCGTGGGGCGCATCAGGCCCGAGCCGGCCGTTGTGGCCGGCCAGGTGGCCGTGCGCCAGATGGTGTGGCTCAGCCTGACCTTTGACCACCGGCTGGTCGATGGCGCCCCTGCGGCGCGCTTCTTGCAGACCATCGTGCGCTATGTCGAGGAGCCCTACCTGCTGCTAGCCTGACGCCCTGCACACCCTCACGAGGCGGCCGGCGGGCCGCCTCGTGTCGTTTGACAGCGCCGCGCCGGTGGGGCTAGATAACGGCGATAGCGAACAGATAGGAGAGACACCATGGCTCAGCTATTCGGGCGAGAGTGGACCCGCGACGAGTTGATGCGCCGGGCGGGCCTGGCATCGCAACTGGGCGGCGTGCGCGAAGTCGAGCTGCGCGACGGCGCGGGGCGCGGCGTGCGCTGTGCCGAGTTCGAGACGGGCAGTGGGCTGGCCTTTACCGTGCTGCTCGACCGCGGCATGGACATCGGCGCCTGCAAGTTCCGAGGCGCGGCGCTGGCCTGGGAGGCCTCTCCGGGCCCGGCGCACCCCGCCTACTATGAGAAAGACGGCCTGAGCTGGCTACGCACCTTCCATGGCGGGTTGGTGTGCACCTGCGGGCTGACCAGCGCCGGCGCGCCCAGCGTCGACCAGGGGCAGCCGTTGGGCCTGCACGGGCGCATCTCGCATCTGCCCGCGGCCAACGCCTGGGTGGATGGTGGGTGGCGCGGCGATGCGTACGAGCTGTGGGCGCGTGGGCGCATGCGCGAGACGGTGGTGTTCGGCGAGAACCTGACCCTCACCCGCCGCGTGTGGACGCATCTGGGCAGCTCGACCATCTACCTGCGCGATGTGGTGGCCAACGAGGGCTACCAGACCTCGCCTCACATGATGCTCTATCACTGCAACTTTGGCTTTCCGCTGCTCGATGAGGGCGCAGAGCTGCTGCTGCCGTCGCGCTCGGTGAGGCCGCGCGATGCCGTGGCCGCTCAGGGGCTCGACGTGCACAACACCTACGAGGCCCCCATCGACGGCTATGCCGAGCAGTGCTTTTATCACGACGCCATCGCGGCCGAGGACGGCTATGCCACCGCCTTGCTGGTGAACCGCGCCTTGCAGTGCGGGCAGGGGCTGGGCATCGCGCTGCGCTACCGGCAGGCCGAGCTGCCCTGCTTTACCCAGTGGAAGATGGTCTGTGCTGGCACCTATGTCACGGGGCTCGAGCCGGCCAACTGCTGGGTCGAGGGGCGCGACAAGGATCGCGAGCGGGGCATCCTGCAGTTCCTCGAGCCGGGCGAGACGCGCGAGTACAGTCTGGAGCTGACCGTGCTCGACGGCCAGGAGGCCCTGGCCGCGGCCGAGGCGGCCCTACCGAGGCCCTAGTACGGTGGAGATGCCCGCGGGAGCGCCTCACGGCCATGGTTGCTTTGTAGAGCAGCACGCGTCGCTGGCAGCGGCAGTGCAGACTCTGTGCGAGCGCCCGCCCTGGTGCATCACCGGGGTGTCAGCGTTGCTGCACGACGAGGTCGGCCTCTGGCTCGAGCTGACCAAGCCCAAGCACTGGCGGATGCGCCCCGATGGCGCCGTCGAGATCGGCCTGGGCGCCATCGGTGGCAGTCTTGAGGCGTACGAGACCGTGCCCGCCTGCCTGCAGCGCGAGTGCCGCGAAGAGATCGGGCAGGCCGTCGCGCCCTATGGCGCCGCCGAGACGGTGGTGGTCTATGAACAGCGCACCATCAGGCGCGTGGCCGCGGCCGCAGAGAGCCTACCTGCGCCGGCGCTGCTCACCGTCAGCGCCAACCTACACGGCCAGGCCTGGCTGCCTGGCTGCCCCACGCTGGCCATCGTCACCTACTGGGCGCGTCTCGAACGCGCGCCCGAGCGTGGCGACCTGTTTGGGCTGGTGCGCATACCATGGCAGGAGCTCAAGTCGCTGCTGGCGCCCGAGACAGCGCCGTGGGAGGCCCTGCGGCGCCACGCCGACATGCTGCTGGCGCCCATCGAGGAGCTGCCCGCGTGGGCTGTCGTGCGGCCGGTGTGGACGGTCCGCTCGCTGCAACTGGCGCTGCAGCGAGCGGCGCTGGCGCTCTGAGCGGGCTAGATGATGCCCAGTTGCTTGCCCACGCGGCCAAAGGTGTCGAGCACCCGGTCGAGCTGCTGGTCGGTGTGCGTGGCCATATAGCTGGTGCGCAGCAGCGAGGCCTCGGGGGGCACGGCGGGCGGCACGATGGGGTTGACATAGATGCCGGCCTGAAAGAGGGCCTTCCAGAAGCCAAAGGTCTTTAGGTCGTCGCGGATGAAGACCGGGACGATCGGCGTCTGGCTATCGCCAACCTCAAAGCCGAGCTCTTTGTAGCCCTGGCGCATGCGCTCGCCGATCTGCATGACGCGTTCGGTACGCTCGGGCTCCTCTTTGATGATCTGCAGCGCAGCGCGCACGGCCGCCACCTGCGCCGGCGGCATGCTGGCCGAAAAGATCAGCGAGCGCGCCGTGTGCCGCACATAGTCGATCACATCGGCATCGCCCACCACCACGCCGCCGATAGAGGCAAACGCCTTGCTGAAGGTGCCCATCACCAGGTCAACCTGATCGGTGAGCCCAAAATGCGCCGCCGTGCCACGGCCGCCGGCCAGCACCCCCATCGAGTGCGCGTCATCGACCATCAGGCGTGCGCCATAGCGGTTGCAGAGCGTCACAATCTCGGGCAGTGGCGCGATGTCGCCGCCCATGCTAAAGACGCCGTCGACCACCACCAGCGTGGGGCGCTCTTCACAAGACTGCAACACGCTCTCCAGATGGGCCATATCATTGTGACGAAAGCGGCGCATCTCGCCGAACCCGAGGCGACAGCCGTCGATGATGCTGGCGTGGTCATCGCGATCGGCGATGACGACATCGCCGCGCCCGATCAGCGCCGAGATCGTGCCCAGGTTGACCTGCATGCCGGTAGAAAAGACGATGCCGGCCTCTTTGCCCACAAAGTCGGCCAGTTCCTGTTCCAGCTCATTGTGCCAGGCCAGGTTGCCGTTCAAGAAGCGCGAGCCGGTGCAGCTCGTGCCAAAGCGGCGCACGGCGTCGATGGCCGCCTCGCGCACGCGGGGGTGCGTGGTCAGCCCGAGATAGTTATTGGAGCCGATCATGATCATGTGCTGGCCGTTGACCACGACCTCGGTGCCCTCGGTGTCCTCTAGGGGGATAAAGTAGGGATAATAGCCCGAGGCGCGTGCTTCTGCCGCGCGGGTGAACGTGCGGCACTTTTCAAAGAGATCCATGCTCTCCTCCAGATCACCGTTGTTCGGGGTGTGGTCAGTAGATAGTGATGAATTGCCGCGATTGTAGGCCACATGGCGGGGGTTGTCCAGACCGGCAAGTTGGCAGGGCCTTTTGCCCTTATGCAAAGTGATGGTACAATAGCCCGCGCGTCCGGCAGCCGCAGCCTATGAGGAGAGTGGGTGCATGCGTGAGCAGATCGAGGCGTTCTTGGCCTCGTTGCGCGACGAGAAGGGGTACTCGAACAACACCATCGTCGCCTATCGCAACGACCTGGGCCAGTTTGCCGACTTTTTGACGAATAGCGCCGGCGTTGCGGCGTGGCCACAGGTGGGCAACGGGCATCTCGATCACTACGTCGATAGCCTGCGAAACGACCATCAGTACGCCTCCGCAACCGTCGCTCGCAAGGTGGCTGCCGCCAAGTCGTTCTTTCGCTTCCTGATGAACCAGGGCGCCATCGACCAAGACCCCAGCGCCAACCTGAACTCGCCCAAGGTGCGCAAGTATCTGCCCACCTCGATCAGCGAGAGCGAGGTCGAGCGCCTGCTGCAGGCGCCCGCGGAAAACACGTCGATGCACGGCCAACGCGACCGCGCCCTGCTCGAGCTGCTGTATGCCACAGGCATGCGCGTCAGCGAGGTCGTGGCGCTCGACGTGTCGGACATCGACCTGGACGCCGGCGCGGTGCACTGCGCCACGCGCGGCGCCAAGCATCGCGAGCGCATGATCCCGATCTATCGGCGCGCCCAAGACGCGTTGCGTCGCTACCTGGCCAAGGGTCGCACACGACTGCTCAAGGACGACAGCGAGGCAGCGCTCTTCCTGAACCATCGCGGCCGCCGGCTCACCCGCCAGGGCCTTTGGCTCATTATCAAGCGCTATGTCGAAGAGGCGGGCATCAAGACGCCCGTTACCCCGCATACGCTGCGGCACTCGTTCGCCACGCACCTGCTGCACGGGGGCGCCGATGTGCGCGAAGTGCAGGGGTTGCTGGGCCACGCCAATGTCTCGACGACCCAGGTCTACACACACCTCAACCAGGAGCAGCTGCGCGAGGTGTATGACGACGCTCACCCGATGGCTGAGTAGGGTCCTAGGCAGGCGGCGTGCCCATGCGCCCTCGGACCAGCTAGAGATAGAGAGGGAGTCGATGTCTGACCACACTATCTGGGAGCAGGCCCAGGCCGCCGCGGCCGTGGTGCGCAGTCGTTGCAGTCTGTCTCCGCGCATCGGCATGGTGTTAGGCTCGGGGCTGAGCCCTCTGGCCGAGCGGCTGGAGGATCCGACGATCATCCCCTACCACGAGTTGCCCCACATGCCGGTTTCCACCGTGCCGGGGCACTCGGGGCGGCTCTTGATCGGGCGCCTGGCAGGCCGCGAGGTGCTGCTGATGCAGGGGCGTATGCACTATTACGAAGGCTACACCCCGCAGCAGATCACGCTGCCCATCCGCATGATGCAGTGCCTGGGCCTGCAGGTGGTCATCATCACCAACGCGGCCGGCGGCATCAACAAGGCGCTGCATACGGGCGATCTGATGTTGATCACCGACCACATCAACTTTCCAGGGTTGGCCGGCGCACACCCGCTACATGGCCCCAATGACGATCGTCTGGGCACGCGCTTTCCCGAGATGTCGCGCGCCTATGATGCTGAACTGCTGGAACTTGCGCGCGAGGTCGGGCGTCAGAAGGGCATCGCTTTGCGCGAGGGCGTCTATGCCACCGTGTCGGGGCCCAGCTTTGAGACCCCGGCCGAGATTCGCATGCTGCGCGTTTTGGGCGCCGATGCGGTGGGCATGTCTACGGCGCCCGAGGTGGTGGTGGCGCGCCACGGCGGTATGCGGGTGCTGGCCATCTCGTTGATCAGCAACGAGACGGTGGATAGCTTTGAGGCGGCAGCCCAGCCCGACCACGCCGAGGTGCTCAAGGCGGGGCGGGCCAGCCTGCCCCGGCTGGTGAGCTTGATCGAGGGGATTCTGCAGCAGCTCAACCTGAACTGAGGCCAGCGAGGGTGCTAAACGTCCTGACCTTTATCGTCGAGATGGTCCAGCAGTACATCTACTGGGTGTACATCATCTGCGGCGCCGTCATTCTATGGAACGTGCGTCGTTATCTGTTGGCCCGCAACGATCGCAAGAACACGATCTTTCCCGTTGAGCGCGAGGTGGCCGCGCATCGCGAGGGGCAGGCCATGTCGGTGATCGGCGCGATGCTGGCCGTGTGCGTGGTGGCCCTGGCGTTGCGGCAGTTCGTGCTGCCCACCGTCGATATCAACGAGTTGGTACAGCCCACGCCCACCGTCACGCTGGCCATGCCCACGCTGCAGCCCACGCCCACGGCCCCGCCCACCGAAGCGCCCACCGCCACGCCGCGCTCCACGCCGACGCGTCAGCCTGCGCCGACGGCAGGGGTGCCGGCCTCGCTCGCCACCAACACGCCACCGCCGCCTGCGTCGAGCTGCCCTGACGCCAACACTTGCATCGCCTCACCGCGCAATGGCGCTACCGTATCGGGCAGCGTCACCATCACGGGCACGGCCAACCACGCTCAGTTCCAGTTCTACAAGATCGAGCTGGGCATCGGCGCCGACCCCACCTCATGGAGTTCCATCGGCGACGTGGTGCGGCGCCCCGTGGATGGCGGCACACTGGGCGTGTTCAACAGCCAGGCAGTGCCCGATGGCGTCTACGCCCTGCGCCTGGTGGTGGTCGATATCACCGGCAACTATCCACCACCGTACGAGGTGGTGATCAATGTGGAGAACTAGCCGCCGGCTCCTGTTGGCCCTGGGGGTGATGCTCGCGGCCGCCTGCACGCCGGCCAGCAATGATCCCTCGTGGGCCGAGCCGGCGCCCGCGGCGGCGCAACAGCCCGCCACGCGCGCACCCACAGCCACCGCAACGGTGACCCTCGTGCCCACGCAGGCGCCCAGCCCCACGCCGCAGCCGACGCCGGCACCTCCGCCCGAGGTGGTCGCCAGCTATCCCATCAATGGCGACCGCGCGATGAGCGCAGAGCGGCCTGTGGTGCTGGTCTTTGACCGGGCGATGGACGAACCGAGCGTGGCCGCCGCCCTGGCCCTTTCGCCCGAGGCGGCCGTGCAACTCACCTGGACGGCGCCCACGCGGCTCGAGCTGTTGCCCCAAGAGCCCTGGCAACCCGAGACCGACTATACGATCACGCTGGGTGTTGGCGCGACCTCGGCCGATGGCGCGTCGCTGGCGCAGCCTTACACGCTCGCTTTTGCTGTGGGCGGTCGGGGGGCGCCCGTGCCGGCGCTGATGTATCACCACCTGGCCGAGCTGGGGCAGGATGCCACCCCGGGCCAGCTTGACTGGACCGTCTCACCGCAGGCGCTGGCCGAGCAGCTGACCTATCTGCACGCCCATGGCTGGCATGCCATTGCGCCCAACGACTTGGCCGCCTACATGGCGGCCGGGGAGCCGCTGCCGCCGCGCTCGCTGCTGATCACCATCGACGACGGCTACAAAGAGGTGCTCGCCGTGGCCCCGCTCTTTGTGGAGAGCGGCCTCATGCCGGTGCTGTTCATCGTCACCGACTATGTGGAGTACGGCGCCTACCTGACCTGGGAAGAGCTGGCCGGGCTGGCGGCGCAGGGGTTCATCATCGGCTCGCACAGCGTCGACCATCGCGATCCGCGCGAGGCCGACGACGAGGAGCTGCGCCGACAGATGGCCGACTCGAAAAGCCTGCTCGAGGAGCAGCTGGGCGTCCAGGTCGATGCATTCTGCTACCCCTATGGCGGGGTGAACAAGCGCGTCAAAGAAGCAGTGGCGACCAACGGCTATCGCACCGGGTTCTCGCTCAATCCCACCATCTATCAGGCGCCCGACGATCCCCTGTTCCTGGGGCGCAGTCGCGTCGACTATCGCATGTCGCTGGACGATTTCGTCGCATTGCTGCCCGACTGAGCGCCTGACAGCGAGCAAAACGAGGGGCGCCTGTGCGCCCCTCGTGCCATTCGGTGGCAGCCCTAGCTGGGCACGGCCAGCGGGCGTTTCAGGGCCAGCAGCGCCGCCTCGCCCAGCGCCTCGCCCAGGGTCGGGTGCGGCTGGATCGTGTGGGTCCACTCGTCCAGGGTCAGCTCGAGCTGCAGCCCCAGCACCCCCTGCAGAATCAGATCGCTGGCATGTGGCCCCACGATGTGCACCCCCAGCACGGCGCCATGGCGCGGTTCGGCCACGACTTTGACAAAGCCCTCGGTCTCGCCCATGGCCAGCGCCTTGCCGTTATTGACCAGCGCAAAGACACCGGTGAGCGCCTCGCCGTGGCGCTCGCGCACCTGTTCTTCGGTGAGGCCGACGCTGGCCGCCTCGGGCAGCGAAAAGATGCAGCTCGGCACGGCGTCGTAATCCATGCGGGCAGGCAGGCCCATGGCGTCCTCGACGGCCACCATGCCCTGATGCGTGGCCACGTGAGCCAGCATGGGGCCCTCGGCAGCGACGTCGCCGATGGCATACACCCCCGGCGTCGCCGTGCGCAGGCGAGCGTCCACCTGGATGCCCTTGCGCGTGGGCTGCAGGCCGATGGTCTCGAGGCCCAGATGCTCCACGTTGGGCGCGCGGCCGATGGCCGACAACACCCGCTCGGTCTCGACCGTCTCGGCCCCCGTGGCCGTCTGCAGTGTGGTGCGATAGCCGCTGGCCAGACGCTCGACCTGCGTCACGCGAGCCCCCGTCTTGATGTCGACACCGCGTCGCTCCAGCGACCAGGCCAGGCCGTCGCTCACGCCGTGATCCATCAGCGGCGCGATGCGCGGCAGCATCTCCACCAGCGTCACCTGTACGCCGAACGTGGCCAGGAGCGAGGCGAACTCGGTGCCGATGGCGCCGCTGCCGATGATGCACAGGCTGGCGGGCAGGCGCTCCAGCGCCAGCGCCGTCGTCGAGTCCAGGATGCCGGGGTCATCGAGCCCGGGCACCGGCACCACCAGCGTCCGCGAGCCGGTGGCGATGATGATGGTCTCGGCCTCTACCGTCTCGTCACCGGCGGGCGATGCCACCCGCAGGGTGCGCTCGCGCACAAAACGGGCCTCGCCTGTGAGCACCTGCGCCCCGGCCCGCGAGAGCAGCTTGCTGACGCCCCCCACCAACTGCGCCACGACGCGCTCTTTGTGGGCCTGCACGGCCGCCCAGTCGTAGCTCACCTCGCCGGTGCGCACGCCAAAGCGACGCGCCCCGCGGGCCATCTCTAGCGCTTCGGCGCTGTGTAAGAGCGCCTTGGTGGGGATGCAGCCCCAGTTGAGGCACACACCGCCGATCCGCTCTCTTTCGATGACCATGACGCGCGCCCCGAGCTGCCGCGCGCGCAGCGCGGCGATATAGCCGCCCGGGCCGGCGCCGATGATGGCGATGTCGGTCTGTATCATGCTTCACCTCGATCATTCAACTGCTGTAGGCCCCGCTCGGCCCAGGCACGCATGGCCGCCTGCGGGTCGAGCAGCCAGGGGCCATCGAGGAGCAACGTGACCTGCAGGTGCGCGCCGGGGCGCAACGTGTGTTCGCGCTCTCCATCCAGGGCGAGCACCCCCGGCTCGTTGAGCTCGACCACACAGGGGCGGCCCTGGTGCAGCTCCTGGCTGGCGACGATAGGGGCCGGCTCTACCAGGCCGGGAGCCAGCACGGCCAACGGCCCCGGCTCTGAGCGCTCGCCCAGCGTCACCCAGCGTCCCCACCGCTCGCGCGGGCCGATGATACCCTGAGTGGCCGCGATGGACGTGAGCCCCACATTGTGGGCTGCGGCCCGCGTCACCCAGAGGTGGCGCACAGAGGCCATGTCCCACACGGCGCCAGCGCCCACGAACTGGCTCTTGAGCAAGCCCACGTCGACCAGCGCACAATCGAGCTCACGTCCGTCCACCGCCACGACGAGGCGCTTGCTGCGATAGGCAGCCGCATCGCGCCCCACCAGGCCGAGCGCAACGGCGCCGGCCGCCATGCCAGCGATGGTGCCCTCGACGAACACCGGCAGCACGTTGTTGGTGCCGGTCGAGACGCATAGCAGAGGCACCTCGCCGGCGCCCTTGCTGACGGCGCGCGCGGTGCCGTCGCCGCCCAGCACGATGATGGCGCCCGCGCCGCGCGCGCACATTTGCTGCGCCGCCAGGGTCGAGTCAAGCGCCGTTCCCTTGACGGGAGCATCGAGCACCTCGACCTCGGGCAGTGGCCCTGCGCCGCGGTGCAGCCGTTGGTGCGCCTTGCGCCCGAGCTGCTGCAGGTCGGGCATGATCAGCGCCCGCTCGACGCCGACGGCGCCCAGGCCCACCAACGCCTGGGTGACGATGCTCACTTTGGCATGATCGGCCACCGTGGTGGCCTGTGCCACCAGACGGCGAATGTCTTTGCCCGAGGCCGGGTTGGCGATGATGCCAACGACGCTGCTCATGAGATGATGAGCTCACCGCGCTCGAATAGCGCCTGCACCTCGGCTGCGCTGGGGATCGACGTCTGCGCGCCCAGCCGCATGGTGGCCAGCGTGCCGGCGCAGGTGGCATAGCGCACCGCCTCGCCCAACGTCAAACCGGCCAGCAGCGCGGCCACCAGACCCCCAACAAAGGTGTCGCCCGCGGCGGTGGTATCCACCACCCGCACCTGATGGGCGGGCACGTGCTGCTCACCGTCGGGGCCCAGCAGATAGGCGCCGGCCGCGCCCAGTGTGACGATCACCACCTGCGGGCCGAGGGCCTGCAACGCCCTGGCGGCCCGCGCCGCCCCCGCCACGTCGGCCACGGGCACGCTTCCCAGCGTCTCGGCCTCGGTCTCGTTCACCACCAGCGCATAGACGCCCGACAGAAAACCCTCGGGCACGGCATAGGCCGGCGCGGGGTTGAGCACGACTCGCACGCCCAGCTCGGCTGCAAGGCCGATGGCCTGGCACACCGTGTCGCGCGGAATCTCGAACTGCATAACCAGATAGCGCGCTCGGGCGAGCAGATCGCGCACCCCTGCGAGGTCGGCCGCCGAGACCGCCCCATTGGCGCCGGGCGCCACCACGATGGTGTTCTCGCCGGCCTGGTTCACCACGATCATGGCGATGCCACTGGGCCGCTCGGCGTCGCGCAGCACGTGCGCCACATCCACGCCCTGCGCCCGCAAGTTGTCGATGATAGCCTGCCCCAGGTCGTCATGGCCGACGCGCCCGACCATGGCCACGCTCGCGCCCAGGCGCGCCGCAGCCGCGGCCTGGTTGGCGCCCTTGCCGCCCGGCACGGTGACAAAATCAGAGCCGTGGACCGTCTCTCCAGGGCGAGGATGCTGCCTGGTGCGCACCACCAGGTCCATGTTCATGCTGCCCAGCACCACCACATCGGCCATGTGAACACCCTCCTGATCGTGAGTGATTCTAGCGGGGGGAGGTGGCAGCGTCAACGCCTCGTCGGGCCGCGGCGCGCAGCATAAAGGGTTCGCTCTCGACCAGAAAGCGCTCGTGGACGCCCTCGCCGATCGGTCCGGCCTCGTCGTGGGCCGAAACGGCCAGCACCACCCGCCGCCGATCGAGCTCGACCAGTCGCGCGGTGGCCGTCACCGTGCAGCCCACCGGCGTGGCCGCTGTGTGGCGCACGTCGAGGCGGGTGCCCACCGTCTGCCAGCCGCTCGGCACGTAAGGCGCCAGCGCGGCCACTGCCGCCTCTTCCATCAACGCCACCATGCGTGGCGAGGCCAGCACCTGGAGGCCGCCGCTGTGTACGGCCAGGGCGGTGTCGCCCGCTGTGACCAGCAGGCTGACGCTGGCCTGTGTGCCCGTAGGGGGAGCGAACGATTCCATTCATCCTCCTGATATGCAAAAGGCCGAGTCGATGACTCGGCCTTGTTGGGTCGGCATGGGGTCAGGCGTCGGCGTCGTCAGAGGTGCGCTGTGAGGCGCCCTTGTTGTTGGCGGGCGGGAGCCCGATGAGCGCCTCGATCTGCTCCGAGCTCAACGTCTCTTCCTCAATCAGCCGGGTGGCCAGAGCATCGAGCTTGTCGCGATGGGTGGCCAGCACATCACGGGCCTTGGCATAGGCCCGCTCGATCAGCACGCCGATCTCGCGATCGATCTGCGCGGCGATCTCCTCGCCATAGTCGCGCTGCTCCGAGATCTCGCGCCCCAGGAAGATCAGCTCTTCCTTCTGCCCGAAAGTGCGCTGCCCCATCGACTCACCCATGGCGTACTCGGTGACCATGGACCGCGCGATGCGCGTCGTGCGGCGCAGGTCGTCGCTGGCGCCGGTGGTCACATCGCCAAACGCCAGCTCTTCAGCGGCGCGCCCGCCCAACAGCCCGGCCATCTCATCCTCGAACTTGGCCTTGGAGTAGAGCGTGCGGTCATCCTCAGGCAGCGTCATGGTATAGCCGCCGGCCTGCCCGCGCGCCACGATCGTCACCTTGTGCACTGGATCGCAGCCCGGGAGCATGTATTGCACCAGCGTATGGCCCGATTCGTGGTAGGCGATGACACGCTTCTCGTGCTCGCTGATCAGCCGGCTGCGGCGCTCGGGCCCGGCGATGACGCGCTCGATGGCTTCCTGGAACTCGGGCATGCCGATGGTGCGAGCGTTGCGCCGCGCGGCCAGGATGGCCGCCTCGTTGACCAGGTTGGCGATATCGGCGCCAGTAAAGCCGGGCGTCTGTCTGGCGAGGTTTGAAAGGTCCACCTCGGGCGAGAGCGGCTTGTTGCGCACGTGCACGCCCAAGATGGCCTCGCGGCCGCGACGGTCGGGCCGATCGATGGTCACACGACGGTCAAAGCGTCCAGGGCGCAACAGGGCCGGGTCGAGGATGTCGGGCCGGTTGGTGGCGGCGAGCACGATCACGTTGGTGTCGGTGTCAAAGCCGTCCATCTCGACCAGAATCTGGTTCAGGGTCTGCTCGCGCTCGTCATGGCTGCCGCCCAGGCCGGCGCCGCGCTGGCGGCCTACGGCGTCGATCTCGTCGACAAAGACGATGCAGGGGCTGTTGCGCTTGGCCTGATCGAACAGGTCTCGCACGCGGCTGGCGCCCACGCCGACGAACATCTCGACGAACTCGGAGCCGCTGATGCTAAAGAAGGGCACGCCCGCCTCGCCGGCCACGGCGCGCGCCATGAGCGTCTTGCCGGTGCCCGGCGAGCCCACCAGCAGCACGCCCTTGGGAATGCGCGCGCCCAGGCGGGTGAACTTGTCGGGCTCTTTGAGGAACTCGACCACCTCTTGCAGCTCTTGCTTGGCCTCTTCGACGCCGGCGACGTCATTGAAGGTGATCGCCGGACGGTCGCCCGAAAAGACGCGCGCCCTGCTCTTGCCAAAGGACATGGCCTGGTTGTTGCCAGATTGCGCCTGCCGAAGCATGAACACGAGGAAGAGGCCGATCAGCAACAGCGGCACCACCTGGATGAGGACGATGCCAAAGTTCTGCCAGAAACCGGGGCGCTCGGCCACCAGATCCTTGATGGCGCCCAGCTCCGCGGGCGTCACGCCCAGGTTGAGCAGGGTCTCGCCGATGCCGATATCGGGCTCTTTGCGCGACACGAGGGCGGCGCCGGCGCCGCCGGTCGTCGTCGTGACGCGAATCTCACCATCGGAAGTGAACGCCAACCGCTCGACGCGCCCCTCTTTGACGAGCCGCGCGACCTCGCTGATCGAGACCTCGCGCGTCTCGGCGGTAGGCGCGAAAAAGTTGTAGAACAAGGCGATGCTGGCAACGATGATGAGGAGATATACAAAGGCGTTCTTGGGAAAGCCTGGCTTCATGCCGCTACCGATCCTTCATTGATGGGCCCAGTTGCGGCGTATTCCGCCGCCAGTTGCATTTTACCATACATACTGTCGCGCCCAAAGATGCCCCACAGAGGCGTCTTGAGAAGCGCGGCCGCTGCGAAAAGAACAAGACCCGGGGCCGCCCAGGTCTCGAGTGCGGTTGCGATGGGCCCACCTGGATTCGAACCAAGGACCAACCGGTTATGAGCCGGTCGCTCTGCCGCTGAGCTATGGGCCCCCCTATACGTCTGCAGCGCGATTCTAGCACGGGCAGGTGCCGTCGTCAAAGGTTCGCGCCTCATGCGCTGTCGTGTTAAGCTGCCGCCATGGACCGCCGCATTGGCTCATTCTGGCATCAGCTTTCCGCCGGCCGGCGCCTGCTGCTGGCGCTGGCGTTGCTGGCGCATCTGTCGCTGCTCATCTCGTGGCGCGCTGGATGGTTTCACGGCCTGACCTTTGACTCGGTAGCCACCCACGGGCGCCGCGGCTGGGACTTTTACGCCGTCTATCAGGCGGGGCACAACGCCCTCACCGGCGCCTCGATCTATGAGAGCGACAATGAGCGCATCGACGTGGTGGTGCCTCGTTATACGCCCTACCGCTACCTGCCCTTCACCGCGCTGACGTTGGGGGTGGCGGTCAACGCCCTTACGCCGCTGTGGGCCTTGCGTCTCTGGGTGCTGGCCATCGAGCTCACGCTGCTGGCCTGCGTGGCATCCACCTGGCGGCTGGCGCGCGAGCCCAACCAGGCCGCGCTGCTGGCGAGCATGTGGCTGCTGTGCACGCCCTTCTACCTCGAGATCTACCTGGGGCAGTTCACCCTGGTCCAGGCGGCGCTGGTGTGGGCGCTGCTGCTATCGAGCCAGTACGGGCTCAACCGCCGCAGCGACGTCTGGTGGACGCTGAGCTTGCTGTGGAAGCAGAACTCGGCCTTGTTGGCGCCGCTGTATCTCAAGGAACGTCGCTGGCTGCCGTTGCTGGGCGTGGGCGCCGTGGTGCTGCTGTTGAGCCTGCCTTACTGGCTGGCTGTGCCCGGCTCGTTGGCCGACTTTGCGGGGAACCTGGACGCCGGCCAGCCCGGCCACCAGTTGGGCAACCTCGGTGTGCGGCAGTGGCTCTACAGCGTGACCACATGGCTGGCGCCCCGGCTGTCGGCCGCGGGGCACGTCTGGCTGGCGCGTGGCTGGGTGTTGGCTGTGCTGGCGGTGGGCGCACTGGCCACGTGGCGCGCCCCGCAAAACGCTGTGGGCGCGCTCGTCTGCCTGTGGATGAGCGCCTTCTTTCTGGTGTACCACCATGTGTGGGAGCACCACTATGTGCTGGCGATGCCCATCTGCGTCTGGCTCTACGATCGCTATCGTTCACGCTGGGTGCTGGCCTGCTGGGCTTTGCTGGCCATCTGGACGCCCTACGGCCTGATCGACCCCACCGGCCTGGCCGCCTGGCATGCGCCCATGCGTTGGATGCCGCTGGAGCCGCGCTGGCTGGATGTGCTCTATCACAGCTCCAAGGCGGCGCCCGTGCTGGCGCTGTGGGCCTGGCAGGTGTGCCGGCTGTTGAGGACCAGGAAACCGTGCTCGCCAGACTGCGCCACTATCTGAGCGCGGCTTATCTACTGAGCCAGGCGCCTTACGTCGGCGCGCCGCCGGGCATGGGCCACTACTTCTGGGCCGCCTCTCTGGCTTTGATCGCTGGACTCGCTGGCTGGCACGCCTGGCGCGTGGCGCGCCCTGCCCGACGCGCCACCTGGGGCGCCGTGGCCCTGGCGGGGCTCTGTGCGCTGCTGGCGCTCGGCTGGCAGCTCTATGGGCATGGCGCCCTCTCGGCCCGGGTGTGGGCTGCCTCGCTGAGCGGCTTGACGGCCTATCTGTTCGTGGCCGCGCTGCTGCACGGCGCCACGCAGCCTGCTCGGGGCCCTGCGGCCCTGGCGATGCTGGTCCGCGTCGTGGCGTTGATGCTGTGGGCGCTGGCGATGCCCAACGTGCGCCCATATGCGGCGCTGGCCGCCCTGGCGGCGCTGGCATCCACCCTGGGCAGTGCGCGCCGGCAACCTCGTCGGGCGGTGCTCGCGCCCATGCGCCTAGCGTACGGCGCGGCGCTCACCCGCCTGGCGCTGATGGCGCTCGGCGTCGACCTGAGCCCCTACGCAGGCGCCGCCTTTCCCAATCCCCTGTCGGCCTGGCTGCATCCCACAGCGCCAGCGTTGGCGAGCCTGGGCTGGTGTTGGCTCAGGGCGGCGACGCTGAGCAGGGGGCGGCGGCGTATGGGCATCATCGCCTTCATGGGGCTGGGCCTGGCGGGCTGGTTCGGGGCCGTGGCCTATCGGCACCTCAGCCACGGCGTGACGGGCAGCGACCCCTACGCCTACATGCAGATGGCGCTGGACCTGGCGCACGGTGGCGCCGCGCTGCACCGTTTCGAGCTGGGCACGCTCGCCGAACGGTTGCAGATCGCCACCTGGCCCACCGTGCCGGTGGGCTACCATGCGCCGCTGGGCGGCCTGGCCGCCAGCGTCTGGCCACCGGGCTGGTCGGCAGCGCTGGCTCTGCCGTTGCTCTTGGGCGGAGAACCGCTGGCGCTATGGCTGGCGCCGCTGTGCCATGTGGGGGCCGCGGCAATGAGCGGATGGCTGGGCGCCGAACTAGCCCGATGCGAGGGCCGCGCGGCGCGGTGGGCGGTGGGCGGCCTCACGGCAGCGCTGATGCTCACCTCTTACGAAGGCGTTACGCGGGCGCTGGTGCCCATGGCCGATGCCGCCGCCAGCCTGTGCGGCGCGGCCATGCTCCTGGCCCTGGTCAAGGCGGCGCGCACAGACCGCCTCAGGCTGAGCCTGGTCGCCGGGCTGCTGTGGGGAGCTGCCTATGCCGTCCGTCACCCGCAGTTATGGTTGGGCCTGGGGGCTGTGGCGCTGCTGTGCGCCCCCGACCGCAGGTGGCCGCGCCGTCTCGCCCACGTTGCGCTCTATGGGCTGGGCGCGGCGGCGTTGGCGCTGCCCGACCTGGCCCACCATGCCAGCGCCTTGGGGTCCCCCTGGCGGGCCGAGTCGAGCGAGTGGCCCCTGATCGCGCTCGGCAATGTGCCCGCCATGTGGGGCGCCCTGTGGCGCGATGGCTGGTGGCGGCGCAATGAATGGGGCTACCTCTGGCCGTGGGTCGCCGCTGGGCTGGTCGCCAGCCTGGGGCGACGGGCGAGTCGGCTCAGCTGGCTGGCCCTGCTGCTGGGCTATGGCGGCTGCCTGCTCTTTCACCTCTGCTACCGCGCCCTGCGCCTGCGTGACCTGACGCCGCTGTTCCCCTGGCTGGCGCTGCTGGGCGCCTGGGGCGCCTGGAGCGTTGCGCGCCATGCCCGGCAGCGGTGGCCACGCTATCTCCGCACGCTGCTGGCGGCGGCGTTGGCGCTGGGCCTGGCGGCGCGCAGTGCAGACACACTGCGGCTGGCCGGGCGCCCGGCCGTCTGGACCTTTGGCTATGTCAACGCCGCCGAGCGGGCCGGCCTCGAGAGCCTGGCCACGCTGACCCCCGCCGAGGCCGTCATCGCCACCGGCCTGAATGCCGGCGCCGTGACCCTCTATGCGGGGCGCGAGACGATGCGCCCCGCCATCTGGAGCGACGCCGAGTTCGAGGCGCTGGCCCGGGCGCTGGCGCAGCAGGGCCGCCCCCTCTATGCCCTGGACGATGGCGAAGAGATGGCCGTCTGGCTGGCGCAACGCACCGGACAGATCGAGCCGCTCGAGACGCTGAGCCTGCCGCGCATGGGCCGCGGAGGCCAGCGGCAGGGCAGCCTCGGAACCCTCTATCGCCTGCACCCCTAGCCTGCGGCGGCCTCAGCATCGCGTGGCCCGACTTGACGCACCCTGCCCCTACCGCCTATAATGTAGCGCAGTGGTCAACTATTCAGCGAAACTTGCATCACACACCGATTCTGCTATAATCTAGATAGAGTCACTAAACAATTTGACACCCTGTCGCTGTTGGAGGCTCCTGTGAGACCGAGCACCGTTTACCTCGACAACGCGGCCGCAACGCGGCTGGATGAGCGCGTGCTCGAGGCCATGGTCCCTTACTATCTGGACACCTATGCCGTGGCCACCTCGCAGTTTGGCTATTCCCTGGGCATCGAGGCCAAAGAGGCGCTGGAGGGCGCACGCGCCACCATCGCTGATCGCCTGCGGGCCCCGGCCGACAGCCTCGTGTTCACCTCGGGCGACACCGAGGCGAGCAACATGGCCATCAAGGGCGTGGCCCTGGCGCTGGGCGAGAAAAAGGGCCGCCACATCGTCAGCACCGGCATCGAGGATTTCGCCGTGCTCTACAGCGTGCGCAGCCTGGAACGCCTGGGGTTCGAGGTGACGCAGGTGGCGCTGGACGAGTTCGGCCGGGTCGATCTCGACGCCCTGCGCGCCGCGCTGCGGCCAGACACCGTGCTGGTGTCGATTCAGGCGGCCAACCAGGAGATCGGCACGCTGCAAAACCTGGCGGCCATCGGCGAGATCACCCGTGAGCGCGGCGTGCTGCTGCACACCGACGCCAGCCACAGCTTTCCACGCGTGGAGCTGGACGTGACACGGGTGCCCGTCGACCTGGTGACCCTGACGGCTCACCTGATCCACGGGCCCCGCGGCATCGGCGCGCTGTATGTGCGCCCGGGCACGCCGCTGGCCAAATGGATGGACGGCGGCTTTCAGGAGAACAACCGCCGCGGTGGCGTCGAGAACATCCCGGGCGCGGTGGGCTTTGCCAGGGCGGTGGAGCTGATCACGCCTGAGGAGACGGCGCGCCTGCAGGGCTATCGCGATCGCGTGACGGCGCGGCTGCTGCAGATACCCGAGTCGCGCATCAACGGCCACCCGGTGGAGCGGCTGCCGCACAACGCCAACGTCTCGTTCCGCTTTGTCGAAGGCGAATCGGTGCTGCTGCACCTCGACATGCGAGGCTTTAGCGTGAGCACCGGCTCGGCCTGTTTCAGCCGCTCGCTCGAGGGCAGTCACGTCATCCTCGGGATCGGCGGCAACCACGAGCGCGCCCACGGCTCGGTGCGGTTCACCTTTGGACGCTACAACAGCGGCGAGGAAGTGGACGCCGTGGCCGACGCCATGGCCGATATCGTCAGCAAGTTACGGGCCATCAGCCCGTTGGGGAAGGAGTAGATCATGACACCGCTACCCTATAGCGAAATCGTGATGGAGCATTTTAGAGACCCGCACAATGTCGGCCGCATCGAAGACGCCGATGCCAAGTCGGTGGAGGGCAGCCCGGCGTGCGGCGATATGGTCGCGGTCTATCTGAAGGTGGATGAGGGCGAGCAGCGCATCACCGACATCAAGTTCGAGTCCTATGGCTGCGCGTCGAACATTGCCACCGGCTCGATCATCACCGACCTGGCCAAAGGCAAGACTCTCGAAGAGGCGCGCAACATCACCTGGAAGCAGGCTTCGGATGCCCTGGGCGGCCTGCCGCCCATCAAGGTGCACTGTTCGGTTCTGGCTGTAGACGCTTTGCGCTCGGCCATCCAGAACTATGAGGAACGGCATGGCCTGGTCAAAGAGCAGACGCCCACCACGCTTGACGAGCTGCGACGACGCCTCAAGCACGTGATGAACCCGGCAGTGGGCCTCGACATCATCCGCACCAAGATCGTGAGCGAGCTCAGCCTGGACGATGGCGCTGTGCGTGTGGTGCTCGACCTGCCGAGTGACCACCAGTTCGCCAACAATATCCGCGACGAGATCCTCGAGAGGATCGAGCCGATCTGGGATATCCGCTCGGTGGACATCGTCTTTGGGAGAGACTGACCATGACCGAGATACACGTCGACGTGCGCGGCGAGACCTGCCCCGTGCCGTTGGTCGAGACGCGCAAGGCGTTACGCCGCGCCCAGCCGGGCGATGTGCTGGTGATCGCCGGCACTCACCCGGCGTCTAAGAAAGAGATACCGATGGCCGCAGAGGCGCTCGAGCTGGAGCTGCTCGGCGTCGAGGGGGCCGACGACGACTGGACCATTCGCATCCGTCGTTAGGAGAGGCATGGCAGACCGCACCACCATCGTCGTGCAGAGCGGTGACATGGACAAGCTCTATAGCGCGCTGATCATCGCCAACGGATCGCTGGCCATGGGCATGGATGTGTCGTTGTACTTTACCTTCTGGGGGCTGGAACGCCTCAAGAAGGGCGGCCTCGAACGCGGGCCGCTCTCCAAGATGCATCTGCTCGGCCTGGGCAAGTGGATGGTCAAGCGCCGCATGAAGGCGGCGCGCGTGGCCTCGCTGGAGCGCCTGATGGCCGACTTTAGAGAGCTGGGCGGCAAGGTGCTAGCCTGCGAGATGACCATGGAGATCATGGGCATCAAACGCGAGGACCTGCGTCAGGAGCTGATCGACGATTACGGCGCCGTGGGGGCCTACCTGGCCGATGCGCGCAAGTCGGCGGTCACGCTGTTCATCTAGGAGGAGCCATGCCGACAGAGGCGCCCTTGCAGGGAGTTGGCGAGGTCTTTCAGCGCGAGACAGGTTACTCGCGCGGGCGCCTGCCGCAGCACGCACTCGATTGGGCACACCAGCCCGAGCCGCTCAAGCGCTACCCTGGTGCGCCTCGGGTGGCGCTCGAGGCGCCGCAGGTCAGAGGCGGCGCCTCGCTGTGGCAAGCGCTGCATGACCGGCGCAGCGTGCGGCGTTACAGCGTCACACCGCTGACGTTGGACGAGCTATCGCGGCTGTGCTGGGCCGCGCAGGGCGTCACCGAGCGCCACGGTGACCATCTCAAACGCACCGCGCCGTCGGCCGGCGCGCTGTACCCGATCGAGACCTACGTGGTGATCAACCGCGTGGAGGGCGTCGAGCCGGGCGTCTATCACTATGCGCTGGGTGAGCACGCGCTGGAGCAGCTCAAGAAGGGCGACTATGCCGGGGCGACGGCCCGTTCCGGGCTCGACCAGGAGATGCTCAGCGACGCGGCCAGTGTGTTCGTGTGGAGCGCCCTGTTTGAGCGCTCGGCCTGGAAGTACGCCCAGCGCGCCTACCGCTATGTCTACCTCGATGCCGGGCACATTGCCCAGAACGTGGCATTGGCGGCGGTGGGCCTGGGCCTGGGCAGTTGTCAGGTGGGCGCTCTGTACGACGACGAAGTCAATGCCCTCATCGGCGTCGACGGCACGCTAGAGTCGGTGCTCTACATGACGGCAGTGGGTCGGCCGGCGTGAGCGCCCCAGGCGACGTCCGCGACCTTGACGACCCGAGGGCAGAATGAAGCTGAGCCACAGACTCCGCGCTTGGGGAACGATCCAGGAAGGGCCCCTGGTCTGCCACCGCTGTGGCGCCGAGTTGGCGCGCGATGGCGCGCGAGTGAACCGCTTGGGCGACAGAGTGTGCCCGGTCTGCGGCAGTGTGGACGTCGGTCGCCAGGCAACGCGCACCGAGCGCCTGCGCTCCTTTCTGATCGACTATAACAGCTATTGAAAGCCCTTCCCCTGGTAGCCCTGGTGCAGGGCACTTGCGCAAGATACGAGAGACAAGTACAATAGACGTGATCCTACCGGATGATCGTTATCCCTAGGAGGTTCTGGCATGAGTCTCAAAGGTAAACGTGTGGCTGTTCTCGTCGAGGACATCTACGAGGACCCGGAGCTGTGGTACCCCTACTATCGGCTGCAAGAGGCCGGCGCCGAGGTGACGCTGGTGGGCCCCAAGAAGGCCACCTACGCCAGCAAGCACGGCTACCCCGCCACGGCCGATGTGGCGGCCGCGGACGTCTCGGCGGACGACTTTGACGGCATCGTCATCCCTGGCGGCTTTGCGCCCGACCGGCTGCGCCGTTATCCCGAGGTGTTGGCGTTGGTGCGGGGCATCGATGCCAAGGGCGGCGTGGTGGCGGCCATCTGTCATGCTGCCTGGGTGGCCATTTCGGCCAAGGTGGTCGCCGGCAAGCGCGCCACTTGTGTGGCCGCTATCAAGGACGACCTGATCAATGCCGGGGCCGAATACGTTGACGAGGCCGTGGTGGTGGATGGCAACCTCGTCACGTCGCGCACCCCTGCCGATCTGCCGGTCTTTATGCCGGCCATCATTGCGCAGTTGAGCTAGCAACCACCGACCCAGCGTGAAGTGCGCAGAGCTCGCTCTGCGTCGGGCTGTCGATTGGAACGACACAGTATAGGAGGAAGCAGACATGTCGTTCGGAGAGCTGTTGCAGTCGGCCGACTGGAAGAAGGAAAAGCACGTCCCTGTCATCGAGTGCGCCGACGTCGTCAAAGCCGACGAGTACTTTGACGTGACCGTCAGCCTGGGCAAAGAAGTGGCGCACCCCAACACCACCGAGCATCACATCAGCTACATCACCGTCTTTTTCAAGCCCGTGGATGGCAAGTACCCGCATCAGGTGGGGCATTTCGAGTTCTCGGCTCACGGCGAGTCGGTCAGCGGCCCCAACCAGGGCCCCGTCTACACCTTTCATGGCGTGACCACCAAGGTCAAGACCAGCGAGCCGGGCACCCTGTACGCCGTGGCGTTCTGCAACATCCACGGCCTGTGGGAAGCGAGCAAAGAGATCAAGATCGGTTAGGGCGCAGCCCTGCTCGAAAGGATAGTTCTCATGCACCCAATGACCGAGGCCAACCTCAAGAGCGCCTATGCCGGTGAGAGCCAGGCGCACATGCGCTATCTCGCCTGGGCCGACAAGGCCGAGCGAGATGGGTTCCCGGCGGTGGCGCGGCTGTTCAGGGCCGTCTCGTGGGCCGAACAGATCCATGCCACCAACCACTTTATGGTGCTGCGCAATGAGGTGGGCGACGACCAGACCGTGGCCGGCGCCGTGTTCGGCTATGGCCCCACTGCTCAGAACCTGACGGGCGCCATCGGCGGCGAAGAGTTCGAGGTCGCCGAGATGTACCCCGCCTACATCGCCGTTGCCAAGTTGCAGGGCGAGACGAGCGCGGTGCGCAGCTTTGAGTGGGCGCTGGAGGCTGAGAAGACACACGCTGCGCTCTACACCCAGGCCAAGGCAGCCGTCGAGGCTGGCAACGATCCTGCGTTCGAGGTCGTGAACGTCTGCTCGCGCTGCGGCCACACACTGGTGGGCGAGGCCCCGGAGATGTGCCCCGTCTGTGGCGCCAAGAAGGAAGCTTTCAGGGCCTTTTAGCGCCTGCGGACACAAAGAGCCGGCAGTCTTGTAGACTGCCGGCTTGTCGTTGCGGTGTCAGCAGCGGCGTGTTGGCCGCTGCCTGCTCAGCAGGCGGGCCTCACCGATCGCTCGCCTCGGCGCGACCGGCCACGCTCAGCAGCAGCAGCGCCAGCGTCAGCACGCCGATCGTCAACATTGCGCTCATTGCTTCTCCTCCTGTTTGGCCTTCCACCGCTGCAGACGTCTATCGCTGCGTGGCGGTTCCATCGTGCGCCGCCTGCCTGCCTGGATAACCCCAACCCGAGCGGCAAGTTGCCCTGATCGGCCATGTCGTGCTACGATTGGCCCCAGTCTGCGTCGCCTCTAGCAGCACGCCAGGATTCTCCCGACGCCTGCGCCACAGCCGCCCCTGGAGGGACCATGCAAGCCGTTGCCATCACCGCTGTTCGCCAGGCCGAGTTGATCGATCTGCCCGAGCCGCACGCTCGTGAGAACTGGGTGGTCATCAAGGTGCACACTGCGCCCATGTGCACCGAGTACAAGGCCTGGCTGGCCGGCACGCCCACCCAGAGCCTGGGGCACGAGGCGGTGGGCGAGGTGGTCGAGGTGGCGCAGCCAGGCAAGCTGCGCGTGGGCGACCGCGTGGTGGCGATGCCCCTCTACGCCTGCGGCCAGTGCGCGCTGTGCGTGAGCGGTGACTTTATCCACTGTCAGAGCGGCACCAGCGTGCAGGCGTTCACCGGCTCCGCGGTGGGTGGCGCCACCTACGCCCAGTATCTGCTCAAACCGGACTGGATGGCGCCGCGCATCCCCGCTGGCCTGCCCTATGACCTGGCCGGCCTGGCGCTCTGCGCGCTGGGGCCTTCTTTTGGCGCCATGGACCGTATGCACGTGGACGCCCTCGACACCATCCTGATCACCGGACTGGGCCCCGTGGGCCTGGGGGCGGTGGTCAACGCCGCCTATCGTGGGGCGCGCACTATCGCCATGGATGCCGTGCCGTACCGCGCCGACTATGCGCGGCGGCTGGGCGCCGAGACCGTGCTCGACCCGACTGACCCGCAGGCGCTGCAGGCGGTCATCGAGCTGACGGGCGGGCTGGGCGTCGACAAGGCGCTGGACTGCTCAGGCAACGTGCGCGCCGAACGCTTTTGCCTCGACGCCGTGCGGCGGCGAGGGCAAGTGGCGTTTGTGGGCGAGTGCAACGACCCGCTCGAGATCAAGGTCAGCCCCGACTTGTTGCGCAAGGGAATTGCGGTGCACGGGTCGTGGCACTATAACCTGAACCTCTACCCTCAGGTGATGCAGGTGATCCAGCGTTCGCCGGTGGCGGCGCAGCTCATCAGCCACACCTTTCCCATGAGTCGCGCGCAGCAGGCACTGGCGCTCTCGGCCACGCACGAGACGGCCAAGATCATGTTGCATCCGTGGGAGTAGGGCATCACGCTTGCGCAAAGGAGCGAACTCGTGAAGTACATCGCCGCCATCGACCAGGGCACCACTGGCACGCGCTGCATCCTGTTCGACCATGCCGGCCATGCCGCCGCCATGGCCTACAAAGAGCACCAGCAGATCTTTCCGCAGCCCGGCTGGGTGGAGCATGATCCGCTAGAGATCTGGCACGCGGTGCTCGAGGTGATGCATGGCGCCCTCGACCAGGCTGGCGTCGATGCCGGCGCTATCGAGGCGCTGGGCATCACCAATCAGCGCGAGACGACGTTGGTGTGGAATCGCCACACCGGTCGGCCCTATCACAACGCGATCGTGTGGCAGTGCATGCGCACCCAGGCCATCTGCGAGCAGCTCATCGCCGACGGACTGGAGGCGTTCATCCGCGAGCGCACCGGCCTGGTGGTGGCCACCTATTTCGCCGGGCCCAAGCTCAAGTGGCTGCTCGAGAACGTCCCGGGCCTGCGTGCCGCCGCCGAGCGCGGCGATGCCCTCTTTGGCACGGTGGATAGCTGGCTCACCTGGAACCTGACCGGCGGCCCCAGCGGCGGCGCCCACATCACCGATGTGACCAACGCCTCGCGCACCATGCTGATGGACCTGCGCACCCTGGAGTGGGATCAGGGGCTGCTCGACATGCTGGGCATTCCGCGGCAGATGCTGCCCGAGATCCGCCCATCGAGCGAGGCACGCACCTTTGGCGCCACGCCCGCGGCGTTGTTGGGGGCCAGCGTGCCGGTGTGTGGCGTGCTGGGCGACCAGCAGGGCGCGCTGGTGGGCCAGGCCTGCTTTGCGGCCGGCGAGGCCAAGAACACCTATGGCACCGGCTCGTTCTTGCTGATGCACACCGGCGACGAGCCCGTGCCCTCACATAGCGGCCTGTTGACCACGGTGGCCTATGGGCTGGGGCCCGGCAAGTGCGCCTATGCCCTCGAGGGCTCGATCGCCGTGACGGGCGCGGCCGTGCAGTGGCTACGCGACAACCTGGGGCTCATCCAGAGCGCCGCCGAGACCGAGGCCGTCGCGGGCACTGTGGCCGATACCGGCGGAGCCTATTTCGTGCCCGCCTTTTCGGGGCTGTTCGCCCCCCACTGGGATATGTACGCTCGCGGCGCCATCGTGGGGCTGACGCGCTATGTGACCAGGGCCCATCTGGTGCGCGCCACGCTCGAGGCGATCTGTTACCAGTCGCGCGAGGTGCTCGAGGCCATGGAGGCCGACGCCGGCATCGAGCTGCTCAAGCTCAAGGTGGATGGCGGCGCCGCCGCCAACAACCTGCTGATGCAGTTGCAGGCCGATATCCTGGCCAAAGAGGTCATCCGCCCGGTGGTGCGCGAGACCACGGCGCTGGGTTCGGCCTATATGGCCGGGCTGGCCAGCGGCTACTGGTCGAACCTCGAGGACCTGCGCGCCAACTGGGGCATCGACCGCAGCTTTGCGCCGAGCTGGGACGAGGAACGGCGGCGCCGGGGCTACGCCGGCTGGCACAAGGCGGTCAGCCGCGCCAGGGCCTGGATCGAGGAATAGCGGGTGACAGATCAGCAGCGCATCTATGACGTGATCATCGTGGGCGCGGGCGTGGTGGGCAGCCTGTGCGCCCGCGAGCTGGCTCGCTATCAGCTCGATATCCTGCTGCTCGACAAGCACGCGGACGTGGGCGAGGGCACCACCAAGGCCAACACCGCCATCGTGCACGCCGGCTATGATGCCAAGCCGGGCAGCCTCAAGGCGATCTTTAACGTGGCCGGCAACGCCCTTTACGACGAGGTCTGCGGCGAGCTGGACGTCGATTTCGACCGTTGCGGCACCTATGTGGTGGGCCTGGCCGATGGCGATCAGTCCACCCTGCTCGACCTGCAGGCGCGCGGCCGCGTGAACGGCGTGCCGGGGCTCGAGATCATCTCGGGCGACGAGATGCGTCGTCGCGAGCCGGCGCTCACGCCCAACGCCCGCGCGGCCCTCTATGCCGCCACCGGCGGCCTGGTCGATCCCTTTCAGCTCTGCTACGCTGCGGCCGAGAACGCTGTCGTCAATGGCGTCGAGCTGCGCCTGAACACCATGGTGACCGGCCTCTGGCGCGAGGATGGATGCATCGTCGGGGTGCTGACGCCGGCGGGTGCGCTGCGCGCTCGCCGCGTGGTGATCGCCGCGGGCCTGTGGGCCGATGAACTGATGCACCAGGCCGGGCTGAACGGCTTTGGCATCAGGCCCCGCAAGGGCGAGTACTTTGTCATGGATAAGGTGGCCGGCAGCATGGTGCGCAACGTGCTGTTTCCCTGCCCCACCGAGGTGAGCAAGGGCATTCTGGTGACGCGCACCATCCACGGCAATGTGATGTTGGGGCCCAACGCTGTCGACCAGGATGACAAGTGCGACCTGGCCACCACGCCGTCGGGCCTCAATGAGGTGATGGCAGGCGCGCTCAAGCTGGTGCCCGGCCTCGACAGCCGCCAGGTGATTCGCACCTTTGCCGGCCTGCGCGCCGGCGGCAGCAGCGGCGATTTTGTGGTTGAGGCGCCGCATGAGACGCCTGGCCTGGTGGTGTTGGCGGGCATCGAATCGCCGGGGCTGACCGCCGCGCCGGCCATCGCCCGCCACGTGGCTGAGCTGTTGCGCGAAGGCGGACTGCGCCTCGCGCCCAGGGCGGCGTTCAACCCCATCCGCCAGGGCATACCCCGTTTCAGCGAGCTGAGCCTCGACGAGCGTGAGGCGCTCATCGCCCAAGACGCCCGCTGGGGGCGCATCGTGTGTCGTTGCGAGGTGGTCAGCGAGGCCGAGATCGTGGCGGCGTGTCATGCGCCGGTGCCCGCCTGCACCTACGACGCGCTCAAACGACGCGTGCGCGTGGGCTCGGGCCGCTGCCAGGGCAGCTTTGACCAGCCCTATGTCATCGACATCATGGCGCGCGAGCTGGGCGTGTCGCCCCTCGAGATCACCAAAAAAGGCGGCCGGTCGCGCATGGTGGTGCGCCGCACCAAAGAGGTGGGCGCATGAAGCACCTGCGGTGTGATGTGCTGGTGATCGGCGCGGGGCCGGCCGGCCTGGCCGCGGCCTATGAGGCGCGCCTTACGGGTGCGGCCAGCGTCATCATCGTCGAGCGCAATGACGAGGCCGGCGGCATCCTGCCGCAGTGCATCCACAACGGCTTTGGCGTGCGCGTCTTTGGCTCGGACCTCACCGGCCCCGAGTATGCCCATCGCTGGATCGACCGCGCACGCCAAGAGGGCGTGGGCATCCTCGGCCGCGCGATGGTGCTCGAGCTCTCGGCGCAGAGCGCCCTGGTCGCCAGCCCTGGCGAGGGCCTGGTCGAGATCGCCGCGCGCGCCGTGGTGCTGTGCATGGGCTGCCGCGAGCGGCCGCGAGGGGCGCTGGCCATTCCGGGGGCGCGCCCGGCAGGCGTGTACACCGCCGGCACGGCGCAGCGCCTGGTGAACATGGAAGGCTACATGCCGGGCAACCGCTATGTCATCCTCGGCTCAGGCGATATCGGCATGATCATGGCGCGCCGGCTCACGTTGGAAGGCGCCGAGGTGGTCGAGATGGCGGAGATCCTGCCCTATATCTCGGGCCTGCGGCGTAACCTGGTGCAGTGCATCCGCGATTTCGACATTTCGCTGAGCCTGTGCACCACGGTGACCGACGTGTTCGGCCGTGACCGCGTGGAGGCGGTGGAGCTGAGCGCGGTCGACGAACGCTGGCGGCCGGTGCCGGGCAGTCAACGGCGCGTGCCCTGCGACACGTTGCTGTTGTCGGTGGGCCTGATCCCCGAGAACGAGCTTTCGCGCGCGGCCGGCGTGGCCATCGACCCGGTGACGGGCGGCCCCTATGTCGACGAGCGCTTTGCCACCAGCGTGCCGGGCATCTATGCGGCGGGCAATGTGGTGCATGTGTACGACCTGGTGGACGATGTCACCGAGAGCGCGCTGACGGCGGGCCGCCACGCGGCGCGCCACGCCCTGGGGCTCGATGTCAGGCCACGCTCAGAGGTGGCGCTCGAGGCGGGCGACAACGTGCGGCACGTGGTGCCGCACCGGCTAGACCCGCACGCCCTGGAAGACGGCCAGGTGCTGCTGCACCTGCGCGTGCGTCGGCCGATCGAGGCGGCGACGCGCATCGAGGTATGGGCCGATGACCGTCGCCTGTTGAGTCGCCGCCTGCGCTATGTGCGGCCAGCCGAGATGGTGACGGTCACGCTCCAAGAGGAGCATCGTGGCGCGCTTGAGGGCGCCCGCCGGCTGCTCATCCATGCGTTGGAGGCCTGAGGTGAGAGAGAACCGCGAGTTCATCTGCGTCACCTGCCCGGTGGGCTGCACCATCGAGGCGGTGATCCAAGGCGGGGAGCTGCTCGAGCTCAAGGGCAACGCCTGCCGCCGGGGCATCGTCTTTGTGCAAGAAGAGATCAGCAATCCCCGGCGCATGCTGACCACCACGGTGCAGGTCGACGGCGGAGAGCTGCCGCTGGTGCCGGTGCACTCGAGCAAGCCGCTGCCCAGGCCCCTGCTGCTCGAGGCGGCCGCCGCCCTGCGTCGCGTGCGGGTGAGCGCGCCGGTGACCACTGGCCAGGTCATCGTGCGCGACATCTTGGGCACGGGCGTTGACATGCAGGCCAGCCGCCCCGTGCCCGCCAGGCCGACCATCGGCTAGCGCGTCCAGCCGCGAGCCGGGCTGTTGCGGCGCGAAGAGCGCGCTCGGGCCTGGCCGCCCGACGTGCGTCGCCGACTGGCAACTGGCTCGCGCTGCTCTTCATAGCTGCTGGCCCACAGGGCCTTGTCGAGGCCGCTAAAGAGGATCAACACCAGCACGATTCCGACCAGGATGGCCATCTCATCCTCCTCATGCGAACATCCGTTCTTGTGCTCACAAGATAGCACAGATGTTCGCATTTGGCAAGAGGAAACAGGACAAATGTTCGCATCTGCCGTACAATGTCCTCATCTGAGGCCGACGCGCCGTTGGCTGTAGAGCCGCCCTGAGGTATAATTGTCGATCGACAAGGGTCGGATTCTGACGGCAACACTAGCGACAGCGACTGAACAAGAGCCATGACCACCGAAGACCATCTGCGCGCCAAACTCGCCGGCCTGCCCGACAAGCCGGGCGTCTATATCATGCGCGACGCCAACGGCAAGGTCATCTACGTGGGCAAGGCCATCGTGTTGCGCAATCGGGTGCGCTCGTATTTCCACCAGACCGCCCAGGACGTGGACCGCACCCGTCGCCTGGTGGGCGACATCGCCGACCTGGAGTGGATCGTCACCGAGTCAGAGCTCGAGGCGTTGATCCTCGAGAACGAGCTGATCAAGCGCCACCAACCGCGCTACAACGTGCGGCTCAAGGACGACAAACGCTACCCCTACATCAAGGTGTCGATGCAAGAGGACTATCCACGCATCTACACTGTGCGGCAGATGCTCGACGACGGGGCGCGTTACTTTGGCCCCTTTACGTCGTCGCACGCCGTGTATCAGACGCTCGACGTGCTGCGGCGGCTCTTTCCCTACCGTACCTGCAACCGGGTGATCACCGGGCAGGATGCCCGCCCCTGCCTCTACTATCACATCAAACGTTGCACCGGGCCGTGCATCGGCGCCATCAGTCGCGAGGCGTACCGCGCCAACATCGAACGCGCCTGCCTGTTCCTCGAGGGCAAGCAGGAGCAGGTGATCGCCGAGATGGATCAGGAGATGGGCCAGGCGGCCGAGGCGCTCAACTTTGAGCGCGCCGCAGCGTTGCGCGACCAGATCGCCGCCATCCATCACGTGATCGAGGGGCAGCGCATCGTGTCAGAGAACCTGCACGATCACGACTTTGTGGCGTTGGCGCGCGATGAGGCCCAGTCTTGCGTGCAGGTGTTCTTTGTGCGCAGCGGCAAGCTCATCGGGCGCGAGTACTTCGTGTTGCAGGGCGCCGGCGACGAGGACGAGGCCGAGATCATGTCCTCGTTCTTGCAGCAGTTCTATGATGGCGCCCCGACCGTGCCGCCCGAGGTGTTGGTGCAGACCGAACTGGACGACCTGGCCGTGCTGCAAGAGTGGCTGCGGCGCAAGCGGGGCCAAAAGGTGCTCATCAAGGTGCCCAAGCGAGGCGGCAGGCGCAAGCTGATGGAGATGGCCGCCGAGAACGCCGTCGAGACGCTCACGCGGCTGCGCGCCGAATGGCAGGCCGACACCAACAAGCACGTGCAGGCGCTGGCCGAGCTACAGGAGGCGCTCAGCCTGCCCGAGCCGCCCAGCCGCATCGAATGCTATGACATCTCGACGCTGCAGGGCAGCTTTAACACCGGGAGTATGGTGGTGTTCGCCCAGGGCGTGCCCTCCAAGCGCGACTATCGCAAGTTCCGCGTCAAGACGGTCGAGGGCGCCGACGACTATGCCTCGATGGTCGAGGTGATCGAGCGTCGCTTCCGGCGGGTGCAAGAGGAGGACGTGGTCAGCGCCGTTACGGGCAGAGAGAACCGCTGGGCCATCATGCCCGACCTGATCATCCTCGACGGCGGCAAGGGGCAGCTCAACGCCGTGCGCGCTGCCATGCAAAGGCTGGGCGTCGACCACATCGCCACCGTGGGCCTGGCCAAGCAAGAGGAAGAGCTGTTCGTGCCCGGGCGCTCTGAATCGCTGCTGCTGCCGCGCGGCTCGCAAGGGCTCTTTCTGCTGCAGCGCATCCGCGACGAGGCCCACCGCTTTACCATCAGCTACAATCGCCAGTTGCGGCAAAAGGCGGGCATCAAGTCGATCCTCGACGAGGTGCCGGGCATCGGGCCTACGCGCAGGACGGCGCTGCTCAAAGCTTTCAAATCGATCGAGGGGATCCGCCGCGCCACGCTGGAGGAACTGGCGGCGGTGCCAGGCATGACGCGCGCGGCGGCCACCGCGGTGGTCGAGCACCTGGCGCGCTAGACGTCGCTGGTCGACACCAGCTTGACGACGGTGATGCCGTCGCCGCCCTCGGCGAGCTCGCCATTGCGGAACGACTGCACCAGCGGATGGCCCGCCAGGCGTTCGCGCACCACCTGTTTGAGCACACCCGTGCCCTTGCCGTGGATGATGTGCACCCAGGGCAGGCCTGCCAGGCAGGCATCGTTCAGGTAGCGATCGGTCAGCGCCAGAGCCTCCTCGGCGCGACGCCCACGCAGGTCCAGCTCCATGCCGGGCGAGCCGGCAGTCACGCGCTGTACCCGGGTCTCTGGCGTCACCCTCGGGGCCTGGCGCCCGCGGAAGACCAGCCCGCCGAGCGGCGTGCGCAGGCGAAAGCCGCCCACCGCCACCACAGCCTGGTCGCCGCTGGTCTCTACGATCTGCCCCATCTGTCCCAGCGAGTTCACCAGCACCTGATCGCCCACGCGCAGGTCGTGCTCGTCCTGGCCCGGCTCGGGCTCGGGCGCAGGCGGCGCGGGTGGCTCCATCGTCTCGGCCAGACGGTCGATCACCTCGATGACCTGCTGGATCGTCTCCTCGGGCGCCGAGCCGGTGCGCAGCACCTGAGCGCGAAGCTTGGCCATCTCGGCCCGCAGCACCTCGAGTTCGCGCTGGCCCTGTGCGCGCGCCTCGGCGAGGGCGTTGCGGCGCGTTTCGTCGGCCTGGGCGAGCCGGGCGCGCAGTTCGGCCTCCATGCGACGGACGCGGTCGCACAGCGCCTCGGCCTCAGAGAGCGCCGTATCGACGGCGTCTTGCGTGTCACGCACCCGCTCCAACAGAGCGTCGTGGACCATGGCCTCGGGCGCCACCAGCGCCTGCGCCGCGGCGATGATCGGCTGGGGCAGGCCCAGCCGCGAGGCGATGGCAAAGGCATTGCTGCGCCCCGGCAGGCCGATGGTCAGGCGATAGGTGGGCGAGAGGGTCTCGACATCGAACTCGACCGAGGCGTTCTCGACGCCGGGCGTGCCAAAGGCATACAGTTTGAGCTGCGAGTAGTGGGTCGAACAGAGCGCCAGACAGCCCTTGGTCAGCAATTCGGCCACCAACGCCTGAGCGAGCGCCGCGCCTTCCACCGGATCGGTGCCGGCGCCCACCTCATCGAGCAGCACCAGCGAGCCCGCCGTGGCGCGCTCGAGGATGGCGACAATGTGCGTCAGGTGCGAAGAAAAGGTCGACAGGCTCTGCTCGATCGATTGCTCGTCGCCGATATCGGCATAGATGCCGTCGAACACAGGCAGGCGCGCATCCTCGCCGGTAGGGATGTGCAGGCCGGCCTGGTTCATGGCCGCCAGCAAGCCGACGGTCTTGAGCGAGACCGTCTTGCCGCCTGTGTTGGGCCCCGTCACCAGCAGCGCGGTGAAATGACCGCCCAGGTGGACATCGATGGGCACCACCGTCCTGGGATCGAGCAGGGGGTGGCGCGCTTTGGGCAGATAGACCGGATGCGCACTGGGGCGCAGCGCGTTGGGCTCCTCTTGCGTCACAGGCGCCAGCGGCCACTGCTGCGGCGTCATCTCGGCCGGCCAGGCACGCATCTCATAGCTCAAGCGCGCCTTGGCAAAGGCCAGGTCGAGGGCCGCCAGGGCGCCGACGGTCGCGATGATGTCATCCGCGGCATGGCCCACCGACAGCGAGAGCTGGCGCAGAATGCGCAGCACCTCTTGCCGCTCGGCGAGTTGCAGCTCTTGCCACTCGTTGTTGAGGTCGACCGTCTGCAGCGGCTCGATGAACAGCGTCTGGCCACTGGCCGACTGGTCGTGCACGATGCCCTTGATGCGCCCCTTGAACTCGACGCGCAGCGGAATGACGTAACGGCCGTTGCGCTCGGTGACGATCGGCTCTTGCAGAAACTGGGCATACTGGGCCGAGGTGACCATGTTGCGCAGACGGTCCAGCAGGCGGTCGCGCGCGATCTGAAGCTGCCTACGAATGGTCGCCAACGCCGTGCTGGCGGTGTCGAGCACCTCGCCGTCGTCGCTGAGGCAGCGCGTGATGTCGTCAATGATATGGCTGAGCGGTTGGATGACATAGGCCTGCTCGGCCAGCTCGGGAAAGGCCTCTTCGTGCGCCAGGATCTGATAGCGCAGCCGGCGCGCACTGAACAGCGTGTCGCGCACATCCAACAGCTCGCGGGGATCGAGCGTCCCCTCGATGGAAGCGTGTCGCGCCAGAGGGCGCACATCGTGGGCGCCGCCGATGGTGATATCGTTGCGTCGCGAGAGCAGGTCTTTGGCCTCGGTGGTCTCTTGCAAGCGGCGCCGCACCACCAGGGGATCGGGGCTGGGCGTCAGCGCCAAAGCCAACTGGCGCCCGGCCGAGAAAGAGGTGTTGTCGGCGAGGCGCGCCACGATCTTGTCGTATTCCAGCCGGGAGAGGTATTCCTGTTCGACCATGGTTGCTCCAGAGGCGCTGCCAGTTGCCGAGTATAGGTTCATCGCCCCCTGCTGTCAATCACCCGCGATCTACGCTGACGCCTGCACTGGTGGCCCTGGCCACAGCGCGATAGAGCTCCAGATGCTTTATTGTCACGCTCAGCCGACGCTGCTATACTCCACCGAGACATGGCAAACACCACGACACTGACGCCTCTGCCGTCGTCAGCCGACGACATCTTTGCGCGAGTGGAACGCGCCGCAGAGCTCGGACAGCTCCGCACCCGGCAGGCCGCCGCCGAACTGCTCCAACTGATGGAGCATGACAGCCCTTTGGTGCGCTCTGAGGCGGCCCGTGAGTTGGCCGGCATCGGGCGCGCTTTGCGCCAGGGCGGCCGCCTGATGCTCCATGTAGGGCAACCACGCTCGGGCATCCTTACGGCTCAGGTGCTGCTCGACGAGCTGTCGGCCCAGGTGGACCAGCGCTGTGAACATTGCCGTGAGGCCTGGGCCGAGTCACTGGGCCAGTGGCGACATCAGGGCGCGGTGCCACTGCTCACCGCGCTGGCCGCCGATGCGTCACCGGCGGTTCGCGCCGCCGCCGCGCAGGCGCTTGGCGAAACGCACGATGTGGGCGCACTGACGCCTCTGCGTCGCGCGGCTGGCGATGACGACCCAAATGTGCGGCGCAACGTGGCCGCGGCGGTGGGGGCCGTCGGCTTGCGCGATGGCGTCGACATCCTTGCCGAGCTGCGCCGCGATGGCGACCCACTGGTGCGCTGCACGGCGCTGTTGGCGCTGGGCAACCTGCCTGGCAGGCAGACACTGGGCTGGCTCCATGTCGCCCTCGCCGATCCCCTGCCCGACGTGCGCTGGGCTGCGGCCCACTCGCTGGCGAGCGTCGGCCGCATCGCCTCACTGCCGCACCTCGAAGTGCTGTACGACGATGACACGGCCATCTGTGGCGGCACCATCTCTGCCGCCGCCAGGCAGGCGGCGTTCCGCATCCGCGAGCGCGAGGGCAACCTGTGGAGTCGCCTGCTGCGCGCCCTGCTCTGGCTTGGCCGGGCGGTCAAGAGAGCGCTCCAGCGCCACAGATAGCGCTGTCGCCTCGGCGACGATTGTGCTATAGTAGCCGCATGGCAGCCACAGAACCCCAAGGACCGCATTCACTGGCCGAGCTGGCCGGGCGCATCGACGCTGCCGGCTGGCGCGCGCTTGCGCTGGCGGTGTTGTCGGCCATTGAGCCGCTGGCCATGGTAGGGCAGCAATTCCTGCATTTGAGCCAGCCGCTCTGGGCGGCCAGCCAGATCGCACCGTGGGCCAGGGCGCTCGGCGAGCCAGGCGCCGTGGAGGAGCTGACCGCCCTGCTCGCGCAGGAGCCAGGCTCATGATCGCCCCTGCCCTTGCGCAGCAGATCGTCGACATCGCCCTGCTGCTGCTGTTGGGGGCCTGGGCGTCGCTGCTATTGCTGCTCGAATGGCGCCGCCACCCGCACCGGCCGCCGCTGCGCGCGTCGCCACTGTATGCGCGGCTCCGCGTCATCATCGACCGCGCCACAGAGACGGGCCAGGCGATCCATCTGGCCATGGGCAGCCGCGCCCTGCTGAACGCGGCCCCCGAGGCCGCCGCTGCCGTGGCCATCGTGCGCGCCGCCTCGTCAGAGCGTGGCCCCGATGGGGCCCCCAACATCGCCTCGTGCGGCGATCCCGCGCTCTACACCCTGACCGCAGGGCCACTGGCGGGCCTCGACGCGAGAGTGGTCCTGGCGGGCACAGCGCCAGAAGGCGGTGCGTCCGGCGCCTATGCAGCCGGCGTGTGGGCAGCGCTCGAAAAGCAGCGCCTGGCTGGCGAGGTGCTGATGGGCCCGCTGGGCGTCGAGGGACTGCTGCTGGCCGAAGGCAGGCGGCCCGCCGCGCCCGAGCGGCTGTGCGGCGCCGCCCACATCGACGATGCCGGCGTGCTGCTGCTGGGCGGCTCGGCCTGGGCGGTGGGCGAGGACTATTATGCCGCAAGCGCCCACACCCTGGACCCGAGCCATGCCGGCGGGCTGGCCGTGCAGGACGCGCTGAGGGTTTTGCTTGCCCTGGCGATGCTGGCGGGCGCGGTGGCGCGCCTGCTGGGCTGGTGGGCCTAATGCGCCGCGCACTGTCGATGGCCCTCGTCGCCGTCACCGCCCTGGCGGTAGTCATCGACGGCTTTGTGCCCGGGCTTGGGCTGGCGCCCATACGGCAGGCGCTGGTCGAAGGCGCTGTCGTGCTCGGCGCGTTTGCGCTCCTCGCCGGCGTGCTCAATCTGATCGGTTGGCACCTGCGGCAGATGCGCCTGCGTCAGGCCTCGCCCTCGATGAGCGCACTGTTGATCGTCGCATTGCTGGGCACTGCCGCCGTCAGCATCGCTCTACCCGACGGCACGGCGACCGACTGGATTTATGCCCACCTCTACGAGCCGGTGCAGGCCAGCCTGATGGCGCTGCTGGCGTTCTACGCCGTGTCGGCCGCCTACCGCACGCTGGCGCTGCGCACGCCCGACGCCATCCTACTGATGGTGAGCGCGGTGCTGTTGCTGCTCTTGCAGCTTCCCTTTGCAGCGGCCATCTCTCCGGCGCTGGGCGACCTGCGCGCGTGGTTGTTGCGAGCCCCCATCGCGGGCATCATGCGCGGCGTGCTCATGGGCGCCGCACTGGGCGCCATCACCGTGTCGTTGCGGGTGCTGTTGGGCCGCGATCGGCCTCAGTTGGGCGGGTGAGCGCATGACCATCGCCTGCCCTGTCTGCCGCAGTCAACACCCGACCGGCGCCAACCTCTGTGCCACCTGCGGACACGACCTCAGCGCCTCTCACCTGCTGGTGTGCCCGCACTGCGCGACGCTCAACGCCTCGGGCAATCGCCAGTGTCGCCACTGCGGCGAGCCTTTGGGGGGCGCGGCCCCATCAGTAGGCGCCGAGCCACCAAAGCCAGCAGAAGAGACCACCGCACAGCCTGCCCCGCCGGTTGCCTTGCAGGCCGCTGCAAGGCCGCTGCCCGCCATGCCGCTCGATCCGTTGGCCGAGATCACCGCGCCGCTGGGCCTATCGGCGGCCGTGGCCGTGCCCAGGCGCGCTGCCCCGCTGGTGCCGCGCGAGCCGGGCGACGCCGAACGCTACGATGCCGAGCTCCTGGCGCAGCTCGCCGGCGAGCCCGCGCCGCTGGCCGAGGGCGCTCGCCGCCTGCCCCAGGCCGAACAGGCGGCCCTGTCGCGGCCCTGGCGAGCAGCGCTCCACCTGCTGGTGCTGCTCGCGGCGCTGGCGCCGCTCTTCCTGGTCGTCGATCGCTCCTGGATACGCCCCCGCGGCGAGGTGGTCGCGCTCACAGCGGCCGTGGCCGACCTGCCCGACGGTGCACCCGTGTTGTTGGTGTGGGCCTATGACGCCAGCTATGGCGGCGAGCTCGATCCACTGGCGGGCGCTCTGTTGCAGGACCTGGGGCGGCGCGCGGCGCAGATCGACATCATCGCCATGTCGCCGGCGGCCCTGGGGCAGGCTCGCCAGGTGTCGGCCCTCGAGCCGGCGGCAGACGTTGCACTGCTGGGCTATCTGCCGGGCGGCGAGGCGGGCTGGCGGCTGCTGGCCCAGGGCGCTGCCATCGCGCTGCCGGGCGCCCACCGCGAGCACCCCGTCGCATCGCTGGCGCAGTATGACCTGGTGGTGCTGCTGGCCGACGGCGCCGCGACGGTCCGCGGATGGATCGAGCAGGCCGGGGCGGCGAGCGGCGTGACGCCCTACGCGCTGGTGCCGGCGCGCAGCGAGGCGTCGCTGCTGCCCTATCAGCAAAGCGGCCAGTTGCGGGCCGTGCTGGGCGCGGGCTGGGCCGCCCCCGAGTACGAGGTCTGCGCCGACCTTGCGGGCCATGCGCTGGCCCGCACGAGCGGGCTGGCAGCGTTTGCCGGGGTGATCATCGTCGTGGCCGTGGCAGCCATGCTGGTGGGCCCCGGCCGGCCCGCCCCCCGGGGAGGCCGACGATGAACGCCCTCTCGGGCTGGCTGGGCGTCTCAGCCGCTCAGGCCGTAAACCTGGCCGGCGGCCTGGTGGCGGTGCTGCTGACGCTGGCGGTGATGAGCCGGCTGCTGGGCGAGAACCTCTTCTCGCGCCTGGCCCAGCACCTCTTTGTGGGCGTGGCGGCGGGCTATGCCGTGGGCCTGGCCTGGTGGCACATCCTCTGGCCACGCCTGCTGGCCCTGGTGGCCGATCCTGTGGGTCACTGGCCGCTGGCGCTGTTCATGGTGTTGGGCTTGCTGCTGCTGGCCAGGGGCATCAAGCCTGCCTCGCCGCTGGGCGACGCGCCGGTGAGCGTCTTGCTGGGCGTGAGCGTGGGCCTGGCGCTGGTGGGCGCCATGCGGGGCACGCTGCTACCCCAGGCCGCGGCGGCCGTGCGCGGCCCGTCGCTGGCGTCTACGATGCCGCCCTGGCTCGGCACCGCGAGCGTGCTCACGATGGCGCTGGCCACCATCGTGACGTTGGCGGCCTTTTACCATCAGCAGCGAGCGCACGGGCTGACCGGCGCCATCGATCGCGTGTTCCATGCGCTGGGCGCCGTGGGGCGTCGCCTGGTGATGGTGGCCCTGGGCGCCGTGCTGGCCGGCGCGTGGGTGACCTTTTTCGCGGCGCTGCAGGGGCGCGTAGCCGTGGTGCAGCGGTTCGTCGAGCAGATCATCGGCCTGTGGAGCCGGGCGCCATGACCCAGCCACACGAGATCGAGTCGGTGCTGGCCGCCGACATCGGCAGCACCCACACGCGAGCCTGCCTGATCGACCGCGTCGAGGGGACGTACCGGCTGGTTGCGCGCGCGCAGCATCCCACGCGAGACGAGGCAGGCATCGACGCACGACGGGCCGTAGTGCGTGCGGTGCGGCGCCTCGAGCAGATCGCGCAGCGCGCGCTGTTGAGCGGCGACGACGAGCTGCTCACGCCCGAGCAAGACGACGGGGCGGGTGTCGACGCCATGGTCGCGTGCAGCAGCGCCGCCAGGCCGCTGGACTGTGCCGTGGTCGGGCTGACCGCCGACCTGAGCCTGCCCAGCGCCGCGCGCGCCTGCAGCGGGGCCCTGACCCAGGTGACGAAAACCATGGCGCTGGGCGCGCAACGCGGCGCGGCGGGCCTGGCGCCGCTGGTCAGGCTGGCCGAGGCGCCGCCCGAGGTGCTCGTCCTCACCGGCGGCTTTGACAACGGCCCGGTGGCCCCCCTCGAGGCCGCAGCCGAGATGCTGGCGGCGGTGCTGGCCGACCTGCCGGCCGAGCGACGTCCGGCCATCATCTATGCCGGCAACCAGGAGGCGCGCCGCCCGGTGGCCCGCGCCCTGGGCGGGTCGTTGGCGCTGTCTGTGGTCGACAATGTGCGCCCCAGCGAGGGCGCCGAGAGCCCTCGCGAGCTGCAGCGCGAGCTGTTGCGGCTCTATGGCCAACGACTGGCGCTGCTGCCGGGCATGGAGGCGCTGCAGCGCTGGTGTCGCGCGCCCATCGTGGGCTCTCATGATGCCCTGGGCGTGGCCCTGCAATACCTGGCACGGCGCAGCGACGTGCCGGCCAGCCTGCTCGGCGTGGATGTCGGCGGCAGTGTCACCGCCCTGTTGGGCGCCGGCCAGGATGGGCGGCGCGCCACGTTGCGGCCCGGCCTGGGCACGGCCAGCGGCATCGCCGGGCTGATGGGAGCCGATGGCCTCGAGCAGGTGGCGCGATGGGTGCCGCTCGAGATGCCCGCCGACACTCTGCTGGCCGCGCTCGAGAACGCCCGTCTGTGGCCGGCCACCATCCCGCAGACACTGGACGACCTGCTGGTGGTGCAGGCGGCGGCCCGCGAAGCTCTGCGACAGACCTATGCCCAGTGGCGCGAGGGGCTGCCCGCGGCAGGGGCGCCGACGTTCGACCTGATCGCCGCGCGTGGCGGGGTGCTGTCGGGCTGCCCGCACGCCGGCCTGGTGGCGCTGCTGTTGCTCGATGCCCTGCAGCCGGTGGGCCTGGCGCGTCTGGTCTACGATCGGGATAGCCTCTGGCCGCAGCTTGGCGCGCTGGCAGCCGTGGCGCCTCTGGCGGCCAGCCAGGTGCTCAACCATGATGGCGTGGCCGAGTTGGGCACTGCCGTGTGCCTGGGGGGCTCTCTGCGCGCCGGGTCGCGGGCGCTGAGGCTCCAGATCGAGGCGCACGGGCAGCCCCAACGCACCTTTGAGGTGGCCGCGGGCGAGGTGCTTTGCGTGCCGCTCGGGGCCAACGAGCGGGCCACGCTCAAACTGTGGCCTCACTCGCGGCTGGACGTGGGTTTGGGCCGCCCGGGCGCTCCGGCGCAGGCGCAGGTGCAGGGGGGGCTGTTGGGCTTGATCATCGACGCCCGTGGCCGCCCGCTGCATCTGCCTGCTGATTCTAGAGAGCGCACTGCGCTGCAGCGCCGCTGGTTCGACAGCCTGAGCGTGCGATGAACCGATCATTGCTGGTAGGCGAGTGGATACACGTGGCCAGGTGCAGCAGAGCGCTCGTCTCGCCGGGCGAGTCGGTCGGCGCGGATGCGTGCGTGGGCATCGACGTCTCACGCGGGCAGGTGCTGCTGGTGGATGTTGCCGCGCCGCTGGGCCTGGAGCCGGCGCAGGTCTTGACGGCCATGGCCGTCGGCGTTGGTGATGCTGTCAGGCGCGGGCAGCCGCTGGCGGCACTCAAAGGGCGGCTGAGACGTCGCGCTGTACTCGCCCCCAGCGATGGCGTCGTACAAGGCGTTGCGGCGGGTTGTGTGTTGCTGCGGCAGCCCGGCAGCGAGCGCCCGGTTATGGCCGGCCTGGCCGGCACGGTGGCCGCGGTTTCGGCGGGTGAGGTCGCCCTGAGCTGCCATGGCACGCGCGTCGCCGGCGCCTGGGGCTGCGGCGGCGTGGGCCAGGGGGCCCTGACGATCGCCAACGAGGCCGCCGATGGCGAGCTCACCTGGCAGCAGGTGGGCCGCCACCTCGTCGGGGCGGTGTTGGTGGGCGGCTGGCTGCGAGACGAACGCGCTATCATGCGCGCCCGGCAGTTTGGCGTCGGCGGCCTGCTGGTGGGCGGCCTGGCCGCGCCGCTGATGCGCCAGGATGGTTGGGGGCTGCCCATAGTGGTCACCGAAGGCATGGGGGTTCAGCACATGGCGCCCAGCATCCATGCCGCGCTGCGACGATTAGCTGGCTGCGTGGCGCTCCTGCGTGGCGGCGGCGCCGAGGGCGAGGCCTATGCCGGCATCGTCCACCCGCTCGACGAGGAGACGCCGCCCAGCGTGGCGGTGGGCGCCCGCGTGAGGCTGACGCGCAGGCCCCATCTGGGGCGCGAGGGCCAGATCGTCGACCTGCCTGGCGGCGTGCAACGCACCGCCCTGGGGGGCCTGACCCCTGGCGCGCTGGTGGCCTTGCGCAGCGGGCAGCGGCTGTTCGTGCCCTGGGAGAACCTGGACCTGCTATCCTGATAGCAGCCGCAAGACAGCGCGTTTGTAGCGGCGGTGGTGGCTGCTATAATCAGGCCCTATCAAGGGGGCACGACATGCTGACACCTGAGACTGTGCACCACATCGCCGAGCTGGCCAAGCTCGAGCTAACCGAGCGTGAGACGGCGCTCTATGTCGAGCAGTTGTCCGAGATCCTCGCCTATGCCGAGCGCCTGAACGCGCTGGACACCGACAGCATCGCCCCCACGGCCCAGGCCATCTACCGCCGCAACGTGATGCGGCCCGACGAACCGCGGGCATCGCTGGCCCCCGACGAGGCCCTGGCCGATGCACCGCAGCGCTGCGATGACCTCTTTCGTGTCAAGCAGATCCTCGACTAGCTGCTCACACCCTGGCGGAGGAAGCGCCGCTTGAAGCTACACGATCTGACCATCCACCAGGCCCTGACGTTGCTGGCGAGCGGCGAGATCACCTCGGTAGGCCTCACCGAGGCGCTGCTGGCGCGCATCGCAGCCATCGACGGCCGTCTGCATGCCTATATCCACGTGGCGGCGGAGCCGGCCCTGGCGCAGGCCCACGAGGCTGACGAGCGCCGCGCTCGGGGCGCCACGGCGCCGCTGTTGGGCATTCCTCTGGCCATCAAGGACGTCATCTGTACCGCCGGCCTCGAGACGACGGCGGGCTCGCGCATGCTCGCGGGGTTCCAGCCGGTCTATGATGCCACCGTGGTCGCACGCCTGCGGGCCGCGGGGGCAGTGATCTTGGGCAAGACCAACACCGACGAATTCGCCATGGGCTCGTCGACCGAGAACTCGGGCTTTGGCACGACGCGCAACCCGTGGGACCAGAGCCGCGTGCCCGGCGGGTCGAGCGGTGGCAGCGGCGCCGCCGTCGCAGCGGGCCTTTGCCTGGGGGCGCTCGGCTCTGACACCGGCGGCAGCATACGCCAGCCGGCGGCCTATTGTGGCGTGGTCGGCCTCAAGCCCACCTATGGCCGTGTGTCGCGCTATGGTCTGATCGCCTTTGCCTCGTCGCTCGACCAGATCGGCCCCATCACCAAAGATGTGACCGACGCTGCGCTGCTGCTCCAGGCCATCGCCGGGCACGATCCGCAGGATGCCACCTCAGCCGAAGAGCCGGTGCCCGACTATGTCGCAGCGCTCGGCCAGGGCGTAGAGGGCATGCGCCTGGGCCTGCCGCGCGAGTATTTCGTCCACGGGATGGCCACGGGCGTGCGCGAGGCGGTGCTGGCGGCGCTGGATGTGCTACGTGCGCTGGGCGCAGAGATCGTCGAGGTGTCGATGCCCCATACCGAGTACGCCTTGCCGGCGTACTACCTGATCGCGCCGGCCGAGGCCTCGGCCAATCTGGCGCGCTTTGATGGCGTGCGCTATGGCTACTCGCACCCCGACGCCAGCGATATCTGGGACGCGTTCCGACGCACCCGTTCCGAGGGCTTTGGCGACGAGGTCAAGCGGCGCATCATGCTGGGCACCTATGCGCTATCGGCGGGCTACTATGATGCCTACTATCTCAAGGCGCAAAAGGTGCGCACGCTGATCAAGCGCGACTATGACGAGGCTTTGCAGCAATGCGATGCCCTGGTGATGCCCAGCACGCCCAACGTCGCCTTCAAGATCGGCGAGCTGATCGACGACCCGCTGCGGATGTATCTCGAGGATGTGTTTACGCTGGCCCTCAACCTGGCCGGCGTTTGCGGCATCTCGCTGCCCTGCGGCCTGAGCGGCGGCCTGCCGGTGGGCCTGCAAGTGCAGGGTCGCGCCTACGATGAGGTTACGTTATTGCGCGTGGCTCGCGCCTATGAACAGGCCACCGACTGGCACACGCAGCGGCCGCCGATCCATTAGCGGAAGAGCGGCGAGCATGCCCGGGCCAGCAATTGAAGGGATGGACAGTCAATGAAAGTCATCATGCCGATGGCCGGTTATGGCAAGCGCATGCGCCCCCTCACCTGGTCGCGCCCTAAACCGCTCCTGTATGTGGCCGGCAACACCGTGTTGGGGCACACGCTGGCCAAGTTCTCGTCGCTAGACATCGACGAGCTGGTGTTCATCACCGGCTATCTCGGCGAGCGCATCGAGCAGCATGTGGCCGAGCGGTACCCCTTTCGCACGCGCTTTTTCGAGCAGACCGAGCTGCGCGGGCAGTCGCACGCGGTGTATCTGGCCCGCGAGGCGCTCACCGGCCCCTGCCTGATCCTGTTCGTCGACACCCTCTTTGACGCCGACCTGACGCGCCTGCGCGACATCGATGCCGATGGCGTCATCTTTACCATGGAGGTCGACGACCCGCGTCCCTTTGGCGTGGTGGTGGAAGAAGAGGGGCGGGTCACGAGGTATATCGAAAAGCCGCCCGACTGCACCTATCGCAAGACGACGGTTGGCGCTTTTTGGGTGCGCGAGGGCGCAGAGCTGGCCGCCGCCATCGAAGAGGAGATGCGGCGCGACCTGCGGCGCAATAACGAGTATTACCTCGCCGATGCCTTTAACATCATGATCGAGCGAGGCGCGCGCTTTGTGTCGCTGCCCGTCACCATGTGGCAGGACTGCGGCCAACCCGAGACCCTGCTGCAGACCAACCGCTACCTGCTCGACCATGGTCACGCCAACACCGCGCATCTGGAAGGCAATGTGATCATCCCGCCGGTGCACGTGCACCCCTCGGCGCGGATTGAGCGCTCGGTGATCGGCCCGCACGTCAGCATCGCCGAGGGCGCGATGGTGTTGGGCTCGATCGTATCTGACGCCATCATCGATGCCGAGGCCCGCATCGAGGGCGCCATCATCGACGGGTCGCTGGTGGGCCAAAGGGCGACGGTGCGCGGCTCTGCGCTCACCACGGTCATCGGCGACGATAGCAGCGTGCTGTCGCATACTCAGCAATAGGACGAGGTAGAGTCTTGATCATCGGCATTCCCCGTGAGCTCAAGGAGTATGAATTCCGCGTCGCCGTGACAACCGGCGCCGTCGAATCGCTGGTGCATGACGGCCACACCGTGCTCATCGAGACGGGCGCTGGCGTCGGCAGCGGCTTTGGCGATGAGGAGTACGAGCGCGCCGGCGCCCAGCTACGCGCCACAGCGGCCGAGGTGTATGGCGAGAGTGAGATGGTCGTCAAGGTCAAAGAGCCTTTGCCGGCCGAGTATGAGCTGCTCCGCCCCGGGCTGGTGGTGTTCACCTATCTGCATCTGGCCGCCGACAAGTTGCTGACCGAGACGCTGCTGAACGCTCAGGTTGCAGCGGTGGGCTATGAGACGGTGCAGCGCGACGACCGCTCGCTGCCGCTGCTCACCCCCATGAGCGAGATCGCCGGCCGCATGGCCGTGCAGATCGGGGCGCACTATCTCGAGGTGACGCAAGGGGGCCGCGGCATTCTGTTGAGCGGCGTGCCTGGTGTGCGCGCCGGTGCGGTGGCCATCTTGGGAGGCGGCGTGGTGGGCACGAATGCCGCCCGCGTGGCCCTGGGCCTGGGTGCGCGCACCACGGTCATCGACCTGAACGTGGACCGACTCGCCTATCTGGATAACATGTTTGGCGGCCAGCTCACCACCGTGGCATCGAACAGCCGCAACATCTTTGAGGCCGTGCGCCGCGCTGAGGTCGTCATCGGCGCCGTGCTGTTGCCGGGGGGCAAAACGCCCACGCTGGTCACCGAGGAAATGATCGCGGCCATGGCGCCCGGCTCGGTGGTGCTCGACGTAGCGGTCGATCAGGGCGGCTGCATCGAGACGATCCACCCCACCACCCACGCAGCGCCCACCTATCGGGTGCACGACGTCATCCACTATGCGGTATCCAACATCCCGAGCGCAGTGCCGCGCACGGCCACCTACGCCCTGTCGAACGCCACGCTGCCCTATATCCGTGCGCTGGCCGCGCGAGGCCTGGTCGGGGCTGTCAAGGCAGACGCCACCCTGGCCCGCGGTGTCAACACCTATCGGGGGCACATCACCCACGCAGCTGTGGCGGGGGCATTCGATCAGACCCACGTGCCGCTCGAGCAACTGCTGTAGCGGGGGAACACCAGGCGAGGACAGCACGTCCTATGGCCAAGTTCAATAGCGAGGAAACAGATGTCACGCAAGAGGCCGATCATTCTGCTGGCGGCTCTCGTTCTAGCGATCGGTGTTACGGGCTGCGTTCGCCCAGGCTTGCGGGGGCTGGTAAGGCCACGTCCCACCGCCACGGCGGTGGCCCTGCTGCAGCCCACGGCTACGCCCCTGCCGCTGCCCAGCGCGACGCCGGTGCCGCCCACAGCCACCGCTGCGCCCACCGCCGTTCGCACGCCCCCGCCTCAGGGCTCGCAGAAAGTGGTCAAGGAGATGACCGAGGCAGAGCTCAACGAGTACCTGGCCGGTGAGTCGTTCAGCGAGCAGGGCGCCAAGGTGAGCGACCTGCGCGTCGACATCACGCCCGAGGAGATGCGCATCGATGGCTATGTCAGCCACGAGAGCACCGGCATTGCCGGCGACATCTCTATCAGCGGTGCGCCGCACCTGGTAGATGGCGAGCTCTTTTTCGCCATCGATGACGTGACCCTGGGCCCACAGTTCAGCGGGCTGGTGCGCACCCTCGCCCAGAGCCTGATCCTCGAGGCCATGCGCGCCTACAGCGGCCCCAACGGCATTCCCATCTCGGTATCGCTGCCCGCCAACCTCGAGATCACCGCAGTGACGCTGGGCGAGGGCAAGTTGGTGTTCGAGGGCGTGAGCAGGTAACGGCCACTCGCGGGCGCCCTCAGCGTCTGTCAGGCGCCATAGCCCCGCCGCCGCAAGGCCCGGCGGGCGGCCTCCTGGTCGCTCCAGGGGTGCTCGATTTCGCCATAGCACATCGAGCGCTCGTGGCCCTTGCCGCACAGTATGACCACATCGCCGGGTCGGGCGATCGAGGCGGCCGCCTCGATCGCCTCGGCGCGGTCGCCGATCCGCAGGAACCCCTCGCCCTCCTGGCGCCCGGCACGGCGGCAGCCCACGGCTATCTGCTCCATGATGTCGTCCAGCGACTCGGTGCGCGGGTCCTCGGCGGTAATCACCGTCAGATCGGCGAGCCGCCCCGAGATCTCGCCCATCCAGGGGCGCTTGGCCACATCGCGCAGGCCGGCGCAGCCGAACAGGGCGATGACGCGGCCCTGAGCCAGGTCGCGAGCGGTGTGCAGCGCGTTGTCGAGGGCGTTGGGCGTGTGGGCAAAGTCGACGATCAGCGTAAAGGGCTGGCCCATGTCGATGCGCTCCATGCGGCCCACCACGGCCGTCACCTGCGCCACGCCTGCTGCCATCTGCTCAGGCGACAGGCCCTGCGACAGCCCCACCGCCGCCGCCGCCAGGATGTTGAGCACGTTATAGCGCCCCACCAGCGGCGAGTTGACGGGCACCGATCCGCGCGGCGTCTCGAGCAGGAAATGCAGCCCCTGCGGTGATACGCTGCTGCCGTGGGCGGTGAGATCGGCAGGATGCTCCACGCCGTAGGTGAGCTGCACGTCGGCGGGAATGGGCGCCAGAACCTCGTACGAGCTGTCGTCGCGGTTGAGCACCGCCACCTTGGGCACGCCGGGCTTGCGTTGCGAGGTCGCTAGCGAGCGAAAGAGGCTCGCCTTGGCCTCACGATAGGCCTCGTAGGTCTTGTGGTAGTCCAGGTGCTCGTGGGTGATGTTGGTCACCACTGCCACGTCATACTCGCTGCCGGTGACACGATGCTGCGCCAGCCCGTGAGAGGTCGATTCGAGCACGGCGTACTGCATGCCGGCGGCCACCATCTGGCGCAGGTAGGCCTGCACCTCGGGGGCGTCGGGCGTAGTGGTGTGAAAGCCGGTGTCGAGCTCGCGATCGCCCACAAAGGCGCCCACCGAGTCGACGCTGCCGGTGGGGTACCCGGCGCCGTTGAGGATGCCGGCGATGAGCCGCGTGGTGGTGGTCTTGCCGTCAGTGCCGGTGACGCCGATGACGCGCAGTTGACGGCCGGGATGCCCCTGCCAGGCGGCGTGAAGCCAGGCCAGCGCCTCGCGGCTGTTGGGCACCAACAGCGTGGGCACGCCCTCGCAGCCAGCCACCTCGTGCTCAAGCACCAACGCAACCGCGCCGCGCTGCACTGCACCAGCGGCGAATCGATGGCCATCGACCGACACGCCGGGCACGGCGATGAACAGGTCGCCCGGCGCCACCTGGCGCGAGTCGGACTGCAACTGCCGCACAGCGAGGCCGGGCCGCCAGTGTAGCTTCTGGCAGCGCGGCAGGGCCCAGATCAGCTCGTCCAACAGCATCACTTGCACCTCAGATGGTCGGCATGGCAGAGGCTCTGAGCAGGGGCTACCCGTGGTGGGTGTGGCGCTCAGGCGTTGCTTTCTTCGCCGGCCAGCAGCGCTCGCACCACCATGTCGCGGCGCTTGACCTGGGCCTTGACGGCATACTCGCGCACCGCCTCGCGATACGAGACCAGCTTGTCGAGCGCCTGCGACCAGGCAGCCGACTCGACGGGCGTGTGCAGGTAGCCGGTGCGCACACTACGGACTGCGCCAGGCGCCGGGCAGACCCGCTCGCAGACTCCGCAGTAGATGCAGAAACGCTCATCGACGGCAACGCGTTGGCCGTCAAAGGTGATGGCGTGGGTGGGACAGGCATCGGCGCAGGCCTGACAGCCCGTGGGGCAGAGCGCTACGTCGAGCTCGACGCGCCCCTGATAGGGCTTGACGATCTCAAACCCGCCGGCCGGCCCCTCTTGCATGCACCGCGTGCAGTTGTAGCACACGGCGCGATCGAGCTTGACGTTGCGCACGCCTGTCACGGCGCCACCGGCATCGCGCTGCACGTCGCCCGAAAGCGCACCCGAGGGGCAGTTGGCGATATAGTCGGCTGTGGGGGCCGCATCGAGCACCGCCTGGTTGACCGACATGCGCCGCATGAGCATGGGAAAGGCTTTGCCCTTGATCACGGGTATCTCGGCCTGGCCATTGACGGTCATATCCAGGGCATGGGTGGGGCACATGGCCACGCACTCGCCACAGTAGATGCATTTGACGGCGTCGATGTCCACGCGGGGGCGCGCCTGCAGGCGGCCGTCGACCACGACGGGGTCTGACAGGGTGACGGCCTCTTTGGGGCACACGGTGGCGCAGGTGCCGCAGCCACAGCAGACGCCGTGTCGCAACGTGAGCTCAAAGCGACGGGTCACCATGGGACGCAAGAGGGTGAGGCGCGCGTCGGTGGCGGTCTTGATGGTCTGGCCTCTGCTGGGCATCGATCCCTCTCCCTCGGCTAGTCGCGGATCAGGCGAGCGACCTGCTCGCCGTGGCTATCGAACACGGTGACGTCCAGCGCCATCTCGCCCATCACGGCGTGGGTGGCGCAGGCCAGGCAGGGATCGTAGGCGCGAAAGGCCATCTCGATGCGATCGAGCAGCCCCTGGGTGATCTCGCGCCCGCCGCCGATCAGCGCCTGAGCGGCCTTTTTGATGGACAGCGAGATGGCGGCGTTGTTGTTGGTGGTGCCCACGATCAGGTTCACCTTGGTGAGCACGCCGCGCTCGTCGGTCTGATAGTGATGGGTCAAGAGACCGCGCGGCGCCTCGACGATGCCCACACCTTCGGTGGGTGTCTCGGTGGGGATGGCGCGGATATCCGGATCGAGGATGCGCTCGTCCGACGCCAGCTCGAGCATGCGCTCGGCCACATACAGCATCTCTATCAGGCGCGCCCAATGGGTGGCCAGGGTGGCGTGCACTGGCTTGCCGCCCATGCGGGCATAGAACGCCTCATAGGCCTCGTTGGCGCGGGGCGTGGCCATGCCTTCTGAGACGTTCAGGCGCCCCAGCGGCGTCGACCGGTAGACGCCGCTCTCCATGCCGTCGACCAGCCCCTTCCAGCCAAAGTGCTTGAGGTAGGGAAACTTGACATAGGTCCACGGCTCGACCCGCTCGGCGATGTGCTCGGCATAGTCGGCCGGGGGGTACAGCGCCACCTCGTGGCCCTCGACGTCGACGATGCGCACGTTGCCGTCGTAAAAGTTGAGCTGCTTGTTGGCGTCCACCAGGCCAATGCTATGGGTGCGATGCAGGAACGCCTCGCTCCAGATCATGTCGCGGAACATCTCGCTGCCCAGGATGGCATCTTGCCAGAGCTGCAGCGAAAAGAGCCCGAATTCGACCATGTGCTGGCCGATCTCGATCAGCCGCGCCTGCATCTCGGGGGTGACGGCCTTGGCCACGCCGCCGGGCAGCGCCATCACCGGATGCACGAACCGCCCGCCCAACAGCGACACCACCTCGTGCGATTCGGCCAGGTGCTGCAGCACGCGCCGGCCCATCTGCAGGCCCACCTTGTGCACCACGCCGAGGATATTGCGCTGTGCCGGGTCGGCGTCGGGCCCAACGATAAAGTCGGGGCCCGAGAGCACGTAAAAGTGCGTGGCGTGGTCTCCCGCCACAAAAGCCGCATAGACCAGCTCGCGGATCATGCGCGCCGTGAGCGGCGGCTGCACGTGATAGACGGCGTCGCCGGCCTTGGCCGAGGCCATATGGTGCGCCGTGGGGCACACGCCACAGATGCGCTGCGTGATGCGCGGCATCTCTTCCACCGGCCGGCCCTCGCAAAAGCTCTCAAAGCCGCGAAACTCGGGCACCTGAAAGTAGGCGTTGGCCACGTCGCCCTGGTCGTCAAGGAACAGGGTGATCTTGCCATGCCCCTCGAGCCGGGTGATGGGGTCGATCTCTATCCGTCTCATGCGCGCACCTCCTCGCTGTGGGGCGTCGCGCAAGACGTCGCGCCCATCTCGATGGCCTTGAGCTGCTGCAAGAAGGACGAGCCCAGGCTAAAGCGGTAAAAGGTGCCCACGGGGTCGACGATGGTGCCCAGCACGCGGCGAATGTCGGCATCGGACTGACCGTCCATGGCGGCCACGATGGCATCGAGCAGTGCGGCGCCCTGGTCTGCCACACCGTCGGGCGGGCCGTAGCAGCCCCGGCAGGGCATGTTGGCCTTGACGCATAGCGCGCCACAGCCCGCATGGGTGGCCGGACCGGCGCACACCAGGCCCTGCTCTAGCAGGCAACGGTCGGGGTCGGCGATGAACTCGTGGGGCCGCAAGAAGCGGCTGACACGCACCTTGCCCTCGCGGGTGCGCGGGCACTGGTCGCACACGGTGAGCGGATCGACGCCCAACAACGCGCCCCGAGCCGGCAGCTCGCCGCTAAGCACCACTTGCAGCGCGCGCCATATCTGGTCGTGGTTGGGGGGGCATCCGGGGATGGTGTAATCCACCGACACCACCTGCTCGAGGGGGCGCAGCAGATCGCACAGGGCGGGCAGCGTCAGGTTGCCCTCGGGCATGGCCGTGACCAGCGCCGGCATGGCCGCCGACGGGTTGTCGGTCGTGGGCGTCTCGAGGGTGGCGCGGCGCAGCGCGTGCTCTGCGCCCAGAATGTTGGCCAGGGCGCCGATGCAGCCCTCCATGGCGCACGAGCCCAGGGCCACCAGGTATTTGCTCTTGTTGCGTAGCAGTGCGGCGATGTGCGCGTCATGCTCGGTGCGGATGGCGCCATTGAACAGCGTCACGTCGATGTTGCCGTCAGGCATCGCCTCGACGTCGCGATACTTGAAATCCATCGCTGCGGGCCAAAAGACGAGATCGGCCACCTGCGCCAGCTCCAGCAGATGCTCGCCCAGCTCGACGATGGCGATATCGCATCCGCCACAGCTCGAGGCCCAATACACGGCTAATTTGATCTTGTCCATCTACCCCCTCAGCCCACAGCCGGCGCCGTCGCGGTCGACAGCTCTTGGGGCGCCAGTCTGGTGAGTTCAGCGCGCATTTGGCCCACCAACCGCGGCAACAGGCGTCGATCGAGCGCGCCCGATGACGCAAAGGTCACCCGCTCGGCCGCCAGCCCGAGTTGCTGCATCATCTCGTTGAGCAACAGCACCTTGCCGCGCCCCAGATAGGTGCCTCGCAGATAGTGGCATTCGCCCTCGGCGCAGCCCACCACCAACACGCCGTCGGCGCCCTGCGTGAGCGCCAGCAGGATCATGGCGGAGTCGACGCGCCCCGAGCAGGGCAGCCGTACGATGCGCAGGCTGTCGCTTTGGTGCTCATCGAGGGCGGCCCATTCGCTGTCGGCGTGGATGCTCCACTGGCACACAAAGGCCAGGATGCGCGGCTCGCCGGCACCGCCCTGCAGCACACTGGTCTGTTCGAGCCAGCCACCGGCGCCCATGCGCGTCACCAGCTCGCGGTCGTTGACCGTCTCGAGCGACATGGCGCCCGAGGGGCAGGCCGCCACGCACACGCCGCAGTGCTGACAGAGGTTGGCGTCGACACGCGCGATAGTGCGCTCCTCGCCATGCACCAACGTCGTCACCCGGTCGATGGCCCCATAGGGGCAGGCCCGCGTGCACACGGCGCAGCCCGAACACTGCTCGGGGTCGACCTCGGCGTGAGGGCCAGGCGCCTGATAGCCCTCACGGATGCCGATGTTGCGAATAGCCTTGATCACATCAGAGATGTGGATCTTTTGCGGGCAACGCGGGTAGCAGGCGTCGCAGGCCGAGCACTGCCAGATCTCGGCGCTGGACAGCACCTGCTCGCGCAGGCCCAGGCCGGCGCGTCGCAGCAGCAGCCGCGGGTTAAAGGCTGGATCAAAGCGGCGCACCAGGCAGGTGGCCGCGCAGGTGCCACAAGACCAGCAGGTGAGCAGGTGCTCGCCGCCCGGCTCGGCCAGAATCTCGCGGACGAAATCGCCATCGAGCCGCGCCGCGTCCGTCACGCCAGCACCTCCTCGGCCTCTTCGAGAGGCGCCAGCCCGGCCATCAGCGGCGACGCCTTCCAGCGGGCCAGGCGCTTGCCGATGGCCGGCCGCGCTGCGTGTGTCTCGGCCAGCAGCGTTTCGCGGTCGAACGTCTTGAGCTTGGCGTCCATCTCGGTGATGACGCGAGCGTACTTGTCGCCCTCGGCGGCCGAGATCCATTCCAGCCTAAAGCGCTCGGGGTTGATGCCCACGCGCTGCAGCAGGCGCTCCATGCGCGCAAAGCGCCTGGCAGCCACCTGCTGGCCCGAAATATAGTGACAGTCTTGCGGATGGCAGCCCGACACCAGCACCATGCCGGCGCCCCGCCGGAACGCTTCGAGCACAAAGTCCTCGTCCATACGCGCTGAGCACATCACCCGCAGCCCGCGCGAGCTGGCCGGATACTCAAAGTGGCTGGTGCCGGCATTGTCAGCGCCGCCATAGGAGCACCAGTGGCACATAAAGGCGATGATCTTTTCTTCGGGCCGGTCGGCCAACAGAGCATCGAGTTGGGCCACCATCTGGGCGTCGGTAAAGTGATCTTGCGTGATGGCGTTGTGGGGGCACTCGGCAGCGCACCCACCGCAGCCGTGGCACTTGGCCGTTGTGACGACGGCCGGCTGGCCCACCTCGACGGTGATGGCGCCATAGGGGCAGGCCAGGGCGCACAGGCCGCACTTTCTGCCCTGGGCGCTGATGCACAGATCGGCGTTGACGCTGGCGATGACCGGCTCGATCTCCCACGTGTCTTGCGAGAGCACCCGCGCTGCCCGCGAGGCGGCGGCGCTGCCCTGCGCCACGCTGGCGGGGATATCCTTGGGCCCCTGCGCAGCCCCGGCCAGGAACACGCCATCGGTGGGCGCATCCACCGGCCGCAGCTTGGGGTGATACTCCATGAAAAAGCCGCTCGGGCTGCGCGAGAGCGCCAGCTTGGAGGCCATCTGCTCCGTATCGATGCGCGGAATGGCCGCGGCCGAGAGCATGACCATGTCGGCGTCACTCTCGACCACCTCGCCCAGCTCCTGATCCTCGGCCAGAATCAGCAGGTTACGCGTCTCGGGGTCCTCGGTGATCTGCGAGGGCCGCCCGTGCAGGAAGCGAATGCCCATCTCGCGGGCGCGGTTGTAGAACTCCTCATAGCCCTTGGAGGGGGTGCGGATGTCCATGTAGTAGATGGTGATGTCCATCTCAGGGTCGGCCTGCTTGAGCAGCGTGGCGTTCTTGATGGCGTACATGCAGCAAAAGCCGCTGCAATACTCGTTAAAGCGCTTGTCGCGCGAGCCCACGCACTGGATGATGGCCAGGCTCTTGGGCGGGCGCCCGTCAGAGGGCCGAATCAGTTTGCCCACGGTGGGGCCAGACGAGTTGGCCAGGCGCTCCATCTCCATGGCCGTGACGACGTTGGGATAGCGGCCAAAGCCGTACTCGGGGATGACTGTGGGGTCAAAGTTGTCAAAGCCGGTGGCCATGATGATGGAGCCGACCTCGATCTCTAGCGTCTCGGGCTCCATGCCAAAGTCGATGGCGTCGCGCTTGCCGCAGGCTGTCACGCACTGGTAGCAGTGGATGCAATGATCCAGATCGATGGCATAGATCAGCGGCACCGACTGGCCGTGCGGCACGTCGATGGCCTTGCGCGGCGCCAGGCCCAGCTCAAAGTCGTTGGGCACCTCGATGGGGCATACGGTGGCGCACTCGCCACAGCCGGTGCACAGATCCATCTTGACATAGCGCGGCTTTTTGGTGACCTGGACGCGAAAGTTGCCGATGTAGCCGTCTACACGCTCCACTTCGGCGTAGCTGATGATCTCGACCTGAGGATGACGCGCCGCGTCAACCATCTTGGGTGCGAGAATTCAAATACTACAGTCCATGGTGGGGAACGTCTTGTTGAGCTGCGCCATGGTGCCGCCGATGCTCTGCTCACGTTCCACCAGGTAGGTCTTGATGCCCATATCGCCCAGATCGAGCGCGGCGCTGATGCCTGCCACGCCGCCACCGATGACCATGGCCGTCTTGGTGACGGGCACCTCGATCGGCTGCAACGGCTGCACGTGGCGCACCTTGGCCACCGCTGCGGCCACCAGCTCTTGGGCCTTGATCAGCGCACCCTCAGGATCGTGAGCGTGCACCCACGTATCCTGCTCACGGATGTTGGTCATCTCCATGAGAAACGGGTTCAGCCCGGCCCGGGCCACGCAGTTGCGAAAGGTCGGTTCGTGCATGCGCACACTGCAGGCGGCAATCACCACCCGGTTCAGCCGATGGTCGACGATGTCTTTGCTGATCTGGTTCTGTCCGGGGTCGCCGCACAGATAGAGATTGTCGCGGGTCAACACCACATCGTCGAGCCGCGCGGCATAGTCGGCCACCGCCGCCGGGCTGATGACGCTGCCGATGTTGGCGCCGCAGCTACAGACATAGACGCCGATACGCAGCGAGCCGTTTGCGGGCATTCAGTCACTCCTTGTAGACGCAAGCCCGGCCTGCACTCAGGCAAGCCGGGCTCGGGAGCACTCGGCTAGAGCAGCTCTTCCATCAGGCGAGCGACGACGTCGCGACGCGCCTGTTGACGCAACACTTCGGGCGTGGCCAGCGAGAGCGCCTCTTTGGGGCAGTAGGCCACGCACGGCGGACCATCCTTCTCGTTGACGCACAGATCGCAGATCTCGGCGTGCCGCGACACCGGGTTGAGGATAATGGCGCCAAAGTTGCAGGCCTCGACACACCAGCCGCAGCCGTCGCACTTGTCCTCATCCACCAGAATGGTGCCGTTCACCTCTGAACGTGACAGGGCGTCACGCGGGCAAGCGAGGATGCAGGGGGCATCCTCGCAGAGACGACAACTGATGGCCGTCATGGTGATGGGCTCGATGCGCACCACGCGAATGCGGCTAAAGGCGGGGTCATACGTTCGCGTCTTGGTCATCGAGCAGGCAAATTCGCAGATGCGGCAGCCTGTGCACAACGTCGGATCGCAGATGATGTGCTTGTACCCGATCTCTGCCATGCTAACTCTCCCCTGCGGCCAGATCGGCCACGGCCACCTGTACGCCCACATCCTCGGCCACGTCGGCCAGATCCAGCGCGATGAGTTTCTCCTTGGGGATCAGCCCCTCTGGCGTCCAGCCGCGCGCCTGATAGTAATCGTCGATCAGATAGTTGAGCTCGTCGGGGGTGATGAACACGCCCTTGCCGGGCCCGCTGGGGATAGGGTCTGACAACACGCGTCCGGGCAACCAGTCGTCGGCGCGCGTCCAGCCCTCGCGAATGTTGAAAGCCTTCTTGAGGTTGCAGACGCGCTCGCCCACGGCCACCAGCTCCTCGGGCGTCAGCTCGATGCCGGTGGTCATGGTATAGATGTGCGCCACTTCGGTGTTGAAATCGTCAAAGCAGTTGCGCAGGAACTTGCACAGCACCAGGCAGTCGAGGATGCAGGCAAAGTTCTCGGTTTCCATGGCCATGGCGCCGCGGCCCGGGCCCACGGTAAAGCGATCGACCTTGCCCTTGATGTCCAGCTCGTAGGACAGGGCGCGGTTGTGACAGGCGCCGCGCGTGCCCACGGCCAGGCCCATGGCGAACGTCTTGAGGCTGCGCACATCATAGCCCGGCAGTTCGAGCCCCTTGGAGTGCATGGCAAAGTGCTCGCTGCCCTGGCCGGTGCGCTCCGAGGCGCGCTTAACGCCCTCGGCCAGCAGGTCGCCGATGCCGTCGCGCCGCGCGATCTTTTCGAGGAGAGCGAGGGCGGCGTCGTCATTGCCAAAGTGCAGATCGAGCCCGTCGCACTGCTCCTGGCTAAAGATGCCTCGTTCGTAGCATTCCATAGCCCAGCTCACCACCACGCCGGCGCTCATGGCGTCGAGGCCCAGGTCGTCACACATCTGCACCAGTTTGATGACGGCCGGCATCGAGCCGATGCCGCAGTTGGGCCCCACCGCAAAGAGCGGCTCATAGTCGAGCCCGATGCGCGCCCCCTTGTATTTGCCCTCACGCACTGCGCCCCACTGTTCACAGGCGATGGGGCAACCCGTGCAGGCCACCGACTTGGCCTTGTATTGGTCGCGCAGGCGCTCGCCACTGACCTCTTCGGCGTGCTCGAATACCGTCTCCGAAAAGTTGCGCGTGGGCAACACACCGATGGCGTTCATGTTAAGCACGTTCGAGGGCGTGCCCAGCGTGCGGTATTTCACCGTGCCCGGCCCCTGCGCCACCTTGATCAGTTTGAGGGTGGCCTCCATCAGGCCATCGGGGTCGGCCACAGTGATGGCCTGCGACCCACGAATCGCCAGGGCCTTGACGCGCTTGGAGCCCATGACGGCGCCGTTGCCCGTGCGGCCCACCTGGCGCCCGTCGTTGTCGATCAGGGCATAGCGCACGAGGTTCTCGCCCGCCGGCCCGATGGCAGAGACGCGCACGTTTTCGTCGCCGATCGTCTCGCGGATGGCCTCTTGCGTGGCCATGGTGCCCTTCCCGAGATAAGGCGTGGCATCGAGAAAGCGCACCTGATCGTCATCGACAAAGATCACCACCCACGAGGGGGCCTGGCCCTTGATGACGATGCCATCCCAGCCGGCCCGACGCAGCATCTCGGAAAAGTGGCTGCCCGAAAGCGAATCGCCGATCATGCCGGTCAGAGGCGACTTGCTGGCGACGCCATGTTTGGTGCCCACCGGCATGGTAGTGCCGGCAAAGGCACTGCAGGCAAAGCAGAGGGCGTTGTCGGGGCCCAACGGGTCGCAACCACGGGGCGTGTTGTCATACACCAGCCGGGTGGCCAGGCCCACCCCACCGAGGTAGCGCTTGAGGAACTCGGGAGACACTTGCTCGACCCACGACTTGCGGTTCGTGACGTCGATGTGCAGGATCTTGCCCGTATAGGCGTACATCAGATCAACCTCCTGCTTCCGCAAACATCAGCAAGATGCGCTGACCGTCGACGGCGGGCATGTCGAGATCACTGACCGCACGCCGTCCGTCGACGTTCAACATGAACGCACGCGTAAGCTCGCCAGAGTGACGGTCTATGATCTTGCCAAGCAAGGCTGGATGGGTCGAGGCCAGGCTGAGGAGAAGGTCGCGGAAGGTCGATCCGCTCTCAAGGCGGATGGTGCACGACCTTGTGCCAACCAGCTCGCGAGCAAGCCCAAGGAATTCGACGTTGAGATCCATGGCCATACTTTCACTAGCGATATGATGTCACAGGGTCAGCCACTGTGATTCAGGATGATATCAGTCCGCTTTGCCGTCTCATTGCGAGCGCGCCACTATTATAGGCCATTGTGGCCTGTGGGCAAGCCCTGAGTTTTGGGGTTCGAGAGGTAGCTGGCGCGGCTCCAGACCACACGGCGAGGCGGGCGCCTGCCCGAGCAAGGCCGTCCCCGAGGGCCGCCCTCGTAAGGGGTCACACCGTCAGCGAACTATGCTATAATGCCGGTATGCAGGTGCGGACGGTCAGCGAGATCACGCTACACATCAAGAATGTGCTGGACGGGGACCCCGAGCTGGCCGATATCTGGATCACAGGCGAGATTTCGAACTTTAAGAGAGCCGCATCGGGGCACTGCTACTTTACCCTGCAAGACAGCCAGGCCGAGATACGCTGTGTGATGTGGCGTCAGCAGGCAACCAGGCTCGACTGGGCGCCGCAACAAGGCGACCTGGCCGAGGCGCATGGCAGCGTCTCGGTGTACGAGCGTGGCGGTGCGTACCAGTTCTATGTCGACCAACTGGCGCGCGGCGGCGTGGGGTTACGCTGGCTGCAGTTCTTGCAGCTCAAAGAGCGCCTCGAGGCCGAGGGCCTGTTTGCGCCTGAGCGCAAGCGCGGCCTGCCGGCCTGGCCCAGGCGTATCGGCGTGGTGACCTCGCCTACCGGGGCGGCCATACGCGACATCTTGCGCGTCATCGGGGCGCGGTATCCACTGGTCGAGGTGGTCATCTCGCCCACGCCGGTGCAGGGCGACGAGGCACCGGCGGGTATTGTGGCCGCCATCGAGCGGCTGAATGCCCAGCCCGATATCGATGTGGTGATCGTGGCGCGGGGCGGTGGCTCGGTCGAGGACCTTTGGGCCTTTAACGACGAGGGGGTCGCCAGGGCGATTGTGGCCTCGCGGGCCCCGGTGATCTCGGGCGTGGGGCACGAGACCGACCTGACCATCACCGATCTCGCAGCCGATGTGCACACCGCAACGCCATCGACGGCGGCCGCAGCGGCCGTTCCCGATGGCGATGAGTTGCGTGCGAACCTGGCCGAGCGGCGCGAGCGGCTCACCGAGTTGGTCGCGGCGCGGTTGGGCAGCGAACGACAAGCGCTGACCCAGGCCGAGCGCCTCTTGAGACGGTTTGACCCGCGGCATCGGCTCGCCGAGCGGCGTCAACGAGTCGACGATCTGGTGCAGCGCGCCACACACAGTATGCTGCGCCGGATCGAGCTGCAACGTGCGCGCCTCAAGGGCGACTCGGCACGCATCAAGGCCCTTGATCCGCGTCGAGTGCTGGCCAGAGGCTTTGCGGTGGTGCAAGATAGCGCCTCGGGCGCACGCATCCATTCGATTACGCAGTTGGCAGGCGGTCAGGCCCTGGACATCCATCTATCCGACGGCCGCGCCCATGCCAGTGTTGTCAGTACAGACTCTGAAGGGTCTTAGTAGGAGGATGGGAGATCGTATGGAGAAGCAGCTGCTCGAAACGCTTTCCTTTGAGGAGGGCTATGACCGACTGGAGCAGGTCATCCAGCAACTGGAAAAGGGCGATCTCTCGCTGGAGCAGTCGGTGGCGCTATACGAGGAAGGCGTGCAATTGGCGGAGTATTGTGGACACAAGTTGGATGACGCCGAACTCAAAGTGAATCAGCTGTTGAACGCCGCCACCGAGACTGCCCGCGAAGGCGACGATATCCTGTTCTAGGCGCTCATAGCTCGCACGCATCGGCCCGCGAGCGGTGGTGCAACCATTCGCTGCCAACGCGGCGGCCATCTGTCTGTTTCGTCAGCCCGCGAGGGCTGGCCCTCTGTGTTTACCGGTGCTGATAGCACCGCTGGCCGCTAGGCCGGCGACTCCTCGGTTGCTTGCTCCGTCGGTTCTACAGTGACCGTCTCCTCGGGCGTGGCGGTGATCTCCGGTGTGATGGGCGTCTCGGTGGCGGTCGGCGACGCCGTGAACGTTGCGGTGGCCGTTGCCGTGGCGGTGGCGGTGTTGGTCGCCGTGGGCGTCTCAGTGGGCGTCTCAGTCGTCGTCGGCGACGCCGTGAACGTTGCGGTGGCCGTTGCCGTGGCGGTGGCGGTGTTGGTAGCTGTGGGCGTGGCGGTAGGCGTGCGGGTGCGTGTGGGCGTGCGCGTCCAGGTGGGCACGCGCGTCCAGGTGGGGCGGCGCGTGCTGGTGGGCGCGGGCGTCGAGGTGGCGCGCGGCGTCAAGGTTGCAGCGCGTGTCCAGGTGGCCCGCAAGGTCAGGGTGGGCCGCGGCGTGAGCGTGAGCCAGGGGTCGCGCACCTGTTGTTCGTTGGGCGATGCAGCCGTGGGCAAGGCCCCAGCCGGCGCCGGAGCGCCAACGGCCTCGGCGCCGCCGGCGAGGACGACGCTCAGCTCGTAGGTACGCTCGGGCCCAAACAGCCCGCTGTTGCTGACGAGCACCACCACAGTGGCATCTTGCGGGGGCGCCAGCACCACCTGCGACGCCATGGTGCCAGCATAGGCGTCATCGTTGTTGAGGCGCTGGCCATCGTACTGCACCTCGAGCGCCGTATCGACGCCCACCGCCAGGCTGCCGGTGGTGATGACATAGGTTTGGCCAGCCTTGGCGCGAAAGGTGACACGGTCTACATCGCCCTCGGTCTCAAAGACGCGTCGCTGCGTCTCGCCCACGGCGATGGGCATCGGCACCTGCTCATCCAGCTCATAGGCGGGCAGCGAAACGTCCGGCGGCGCCGTTGGGGCAGCCGTATGGGTCTCTTGCGGAGATGGCGTGGCATCGAGGGCGGCCCTGGCGCTGGCCTCGGCAGGGCTTGGCCGCCCTGCCACCAGAGCAGCGATCTGGCCCATGCCCAGCAACAGCGCCAGCAGCAACACAAAGCCTGCCAACATCGCCACTCGTGCTGTGGGCAGGCCTGCCAGCACGATGCGCAGTTGCCCTAGGGTGCTCTGAGAGCGCACTGCCTCGAGATCGCGCAACATCGCCTGCGCCGAAGGATAGCGGTTGGCCAGAGCCTCGGCGAGGGCGCGCATGGTGACGGCGCTGAGCGCCGGCGGCACGCGCTCAGCGCGTTGATGCGGAGACACGCCATCGCGACCATAAGGCTGCCCGGTGAGCATCTCGTAGAGCACGAGGCCCACCGCGTAGAGATCAGAGCGCTGGTCGAGGGCGGCAGTGGATGCGGCCTGTTCGGGCGATTTGTAGGCGGGCGTGCCCGGGTGGGCGGTCGTGGTCTGGGTGCGGTGCGTCTCTGAGCCGACCTGCGCCACGCCCAGATCGGTCAGTTTGGCGTGGCCATCCTCGGTCAACAGGATGTTGGACGGCTTGATGTCGCGGTGCACGATGCCCTCTTTGGCGAGCGCATCGACGGCCAGGCAGAGATCGATGGCGATGGCGAGGGCCTGCTCGACGGCGAGGGCGCCCTGCCTCTCCAGCGCCTGTTTGAGGCTGCCGCCGCCCACATACTCGAGCACCAGGTACATATCGCCGGCCTCGGTAGTCTCGAGGGCGTAGGCCGTGACGACATGCTCGTTGGCAAAGCGCGAAAGGAGCTGGGCCTCGCGCCTGAAACGGAGCTGGTAGCTCTGCCACTCGTCGGCCGACGCCTCACCGCTGGGCCGCAGCAGCTCTTTGATCGCCACCTTGCGCTCCATGGTGAGGTCATGGCCCAGATAGACCTGGCCAAAGCCCCCTTCGCCGATGGCCCGTTCGATGCGATACTTGTCTGCCAGAATGGTGTCAGGCGCCAGCACACTCGTTCACCCACCAGTAGTGTGCGCAGTATACCGCATGGGGCGGCGGTGCGGCGAACGGCGCGAGATGCAGCGATCCCCCGACGTCAAGATGTCGGGGGATCGCACGGCGTTGGCTGGCTCAGCGCGCGACAATGTTGAGGAGCTTGCCGGGCACAAAGATGACCTTGCGCACCTGCACGCCCTCGAGGGCGCGGGCCACGTTGGACTGCGCCAGGGCCAGGTCGCGCGCGTCCTGCTCGCTGATCTCTGCAGGCACATCGAGGCGCGCGCGGACACGGCCGTTCACCTGCACGATGAGGGTGATCTCCTCGTCCTTGGCCAGCTCGTCGTCATGCACGGGCCAGCGCTGCTGGTGGACGCTGTAGGGCTGGCCCAGACGCTGCCACAGTTCCTCGCTCACGTGGGGTGTGATGGGCGCCATCAAGAGCACCAGCGTCGAGACGGCCTCTTGCCAGGCCGGCGTGCCATACACGGCGGTCTGCTTGGCCTTGACGAGGTTGTTGTTGAACCTCATCATCGCGGCCAGCGCGGTGTTGAACTTGAAGGCCTCAAAGTCCTCGGTCACCTCGCGAATGGCCTGATGCGTCCAGCGCTGCAGCTCGCGGACCTGGTCTGGCGTGGCGGCCTCGCGCACGGCGCCCACAGGGGCATCGACGACCACGTTCCACACGCGGTTGATAAAGCGGTTGATGCCCTCGATGCCGGTCGAGCTCCAGCTACCGCCCAGCTCCCAGGGGCCGATGAACATCAGGAACGCGCGCACCGAGTCTGCGCCCAGGGTCGATACATAGTCATCGGGGTTGACGACATTGCCCCGCGACTTGCTCATCTTTTCGTTGTCCTCACCGAGGATCATGCCCTGGCAAAAGAGGCGCTTCATGGGCTCGTCGAAGTTGACCAGGCCCAGATCGTGCAGCACTTTGGTGAAAAAGCGCGTGTAGAGCAGGTGCATGGTGGCGTGCTCGATGCCGCCGGTGTACTGGTCCACGGGCAGCCAGTACTGGCCCTCTTCCACGTTCCAGGGCGTGGCGCCCTGGTGATAGGGCGTCACGTAGGCATAGTGATACCACGAGGAACACATGAACGTGTCCATCGTGTCGGTCTCGCGCCGCGCCGGCCCGCCGCACTTGGGGCAGGTGGTGTGCAAAAAGCCCTCATGGTACTTGAGCGGGGATTCGCCCGTGGGCATGAACTCGGCGTCCTCGGGCAGCAGCACGGGCAGGTCCGCATAGGGCACCGGCACCACGCCGCAGGCATCGCAGTAGACCATGGGGATGGGCGCGCCCCAGTAACGCTGGCGGCTGATCAGCCAGTCGTGCATCTTGTAGTTGACCTCGGGGTGCCCCAGACCCTGCGCCTCGAGCCAGGCGGTCACCGTCTCCTTGGCCGTTGCGCCCGGCGTCCCGCTGAAAGCGCCCGAGTTGATCATCTCGCCGTACTCGGCATGATAGAGTGTATCGCGGTACCACTCGACGGAGTGGAGCATCTCCATGGTCGTACGGGCGTTGAGGACGGCCGCAAACTCGGCGCCCTGCTCGCGCACCAGGCCCTGGCAGCGCTCCAGGATCGCCCGATCGGCTGCGAACGAATCGAACGGGACCAGGCCATCGTCAAAGATGAACAGCCAGCGCGCCCCCACCACATCGACCCAGTAGCCAGGCTTGAGGCTCTGGCGCACCAGCGCCACATAGCGGTCGATCTGCTCGGCGCCCTGCAACGTCACCCGCCAGAAAGCGGCGTCCTGCTCATAGGCCAGGCCGGCCTGGCTAAGGCCAGATGCCAGATCAGGCGACACCGAGTCGCGCAGCACCAGGCTTTTGGCCAGGCCGTCGACGCGCTCGATCACCGGTACGATGGGCAGGCCGAACTTGAGGGCGAACTCAAAGTCGCGATCGTCGTGCGAGGGCACGCCCATGATGGCGCCGGTGCCATAGGCCATCAGCACATAGTCGGCGATCCAGATGGGGATGCGCTCTTGACTGACAGGGTTGATGGCATAGGCGCCGATGAACACGCCGGTCTTGACCTTTTCGGTGGACAGGCGCTCGATCTCTGACTGGCGGGCCGCGGCCTGCCGATAGGCCTCGACCTGCTCGCGCTGCGCGGGTGTGGTGAGCCGTGGCACCAGGGGATGCTCGGGCGCAAGCACCATGAACGACGCGCCCCACAGCGTGTCGGGCCGTGTCGTATACACCGGGATCTCGTCGCCCCGCTCAGAGTGAAAGACGACATGCGCGCCCTCGCTGCGGCCGATCCAGTTGCGCTGCATGGCCAGCACGCGCTCGGGCCAGTCGATCTCGGCCATGTCGTCGAGCAGTTGCTGCGCATAGTTGGTGATCCGAAAGTACCATTGCTCCAGGTCCTTCTTGATCACCTGCGTGCCGCAGCGCTCGCAATGGCGGTCTTCGCCCCATACCTGCTCGCGGGCCAGAGTGGTGTTGCAGTGGGGGCAAAAGTCCACCGACCCTGCGGCGCGATAGGCCAGCCCATGCTCATAGAACTTGAGAAAGAACCACTGGGTCCAGCGATAGTACTCGGGCAGGCAGGTGATGGCCTCGTGGTCCCAGTCCCACATGGCGCCCATGGCGCGCAGTTGCGTGCGCATGTGCTCGATGTTGGCCATGGTCCACTTGAAGGGGTGAATGCCTTTGCTGATGGCGGCGTTCTCGGCCGGCAGGCCAAAGGCATCGAACCCGGGCGGGAACCAGACGTTGTAGCCCTTCATGCGCATATAGCGGGCCCGAGCGTCAGAGGGCGCCATGGCATACCAGTGGCCGATGTGCAGGTCTCCCGAGGTATAGGGCAGCATGGTAAGGGCATAGTGCTTGGGTCGCTCGGGGTCCTCGACGCGCTTGTAGAGGCCCGTCTCTACCCATCGTTGCCGCCATTTGGCCTCGATCTCGATGGCGTTGTAGCGCGGCTCGGCCACATTGTCTGTCATATAGCACTCCATTCTGCCCCAGGGCTGGGCTTGAGTTCAGGCGCAGAGACGCAAAGAACCCCCTGGCCCTCTGAGCGCAGGGGGTTCTCTGATAGTGTTATCTGCCGCGGCTGATTAGTGGAGCTAAAGGGATTCGAACCCTTGGCCTCTTGAATGCCATTCAAGCGCTCTCCCAACTGAGCTATAGCCCCAAATCGATCATCCTACTCCCGTTCAGCAGATCAGATAGCGCACTCGGATGGAGCTGAGGGGATTCGAACCCCTGACCTCAGCAGTGCGATTGCCGCGCTCTCCCAGCTGAGCTACAGCCCCGAGAAACGAGCCCTAGTATAGGGCCGTCGCCCGCCAGTGTCAAATGGCCGGCCATCAGAGCAACGACTCTCCAGGCTGAGGAGCGGGTGATGGGATTCGAACCCACGACATTCTGCTTGGGAAGCAGACGCTCTGCCAACTGAGCTACACCCGCCCATGCACTGCCATTATAGCGCCGCCCCACCCTCTGTCAAGTGACATCGGGGCGGCGGCACGCGCCGTGAGGTGCGATTGACAAAGCGGGGGGGCTCTGTTATACTCGCGCTGTCTCTGGAGGGGCCTCCCCAAGCCCGGAGGGATGGCAGAGCGGTCGATTGCGGCGGTCTTGAAAACCGTTGATCTCACGATCCGGGGGTTCGAATCCCTCTCCCTCCGCCTTAAAACTGCATATACGATCGCTGGGGAGGTGCCGGAGTGGACGATCGGGGCCGCCTGCTAAGTGGTTGTAGGGCCTTAATCCCTACCCAGGGTTCGAATCCCTGCCTCCCCGCCTTGGTCTTTTGACGTGGCGCAATTTGCCAGCGCAGGCCCCCTGTGCTAGACTCGTTCCCGTTGGTGAGCGCCCGTACCTCAATTGGATAGAGGGCCGGCCTACGAAGCCGTTAGTTGCGCGTTCGAGTCGCGCCGGGCGCACCTGGTGGGCACCGCGGAAAGCCGCGGTGCCTTGTTGTTTTAGGAGGGCTGCTGCATGTTCCAAGACATGTTCAACACAAAGGGCATCAACTGGTGGACGCTGCTGGGCGGCCTGGGGCTGAACTTTGTGCTCAGCCTGATGGTGGCCCTGGGGGGCTCGTACCTCGCGCAACACGCCGAGTTTGGCGCAGCCTACGAGGCCTACGGGCAGCCGATCATCATGTTGGTGATCTTTGTCCTCTGTGGACTATCCGGCTTTACCATCGCCAAGATCGCTGACAACGTGCCCCTCAAGCATGCACTCTGGGCCAGCATGGGCGCTTTTGTGCCCATGGTGGGCGCTTTTGTCCTGGGGCCCAACATCTTTCTGCTGATGATGGCCATCGTAGCGGTGGCGGGCAATCTGAACGGCGCCATGCTGGCGGCGCCCAAACGCCGCAGCTATGGCCCGCCCAACGATCGTCGCTGACATTTGCAGGCGGCCACCGCCGGGTGATATACTGATCTCTGCTCGCCCCCTTAGCTCAGTGGATAGAGCGCTGGCCTCCGGAGCCAGGTGCAGGCGTTCGAGTCGCCTAGGGGGTACTCGCAAGGCCCGTCAGGTTGACGGGCCTTGGCTTTTTTCTAGGCCTGTAGGCCGGGCCACACGGCGGCCAGCTCTCGAGGTGTGAGCAGCCCACGGCGCAGCAGACGCGGTGGCTCGACGGTCAGGTCGACGATGGCCGAGGCCATGCCGCCCGGGCAAGGGCCGCCATCGATGAGCAGTTCCACCTTGCCGTGCAGATCGTCATAGGCGTCGTCGGCGGTGGCGCTGGATGGCTCTCCCGAGCGGTTGGCGCTGGTGACGGCCAACGCGCCGCCCGCCCGCCGCAATAGCTCGAGCGCCAGAGGGTGCGCCGGCATACGCACGGCCACGCTATCCTGACCAGCACACAGGATGGCGGGCACCTCGGACCGGCGCAACACCACCAGAGTGAGCGCCCCCGGCCAGAAGCGCTCGACGCCGCTGAAAAAGGCCAGAGGCAGGTCCCTGGCCACCTGCGACACGTCGGCCGGCCTAGCCACCAGCACGGGCACTGCCAGCGATCGCGGCCGCGCTTTGGCCTCATAGAGACGCGCGATGGCCGACTCGTTCCACAGGTCGCAGGCCACGCCATATACGGTATCGGTGGGGAACACCACCAGCCCCCCCGCCTGCAGCACCTGCTGCGCCGCGGCGATGGCCTGGGGGTCATCGGCTGACAAGCGCGCTGTCACCATAGCCATGCTCAGCCTGCCTCTCGTTCGACGGTGAGGATGCGGGCCTGCCCGGCATAGTCGGCGATGGCACCAACCGTCGCTGCGGGCAGCGCCGCCAGCGCCAGGGCGGTGGCCCGTGCCATCTGTCGGGGATCGAGCTCGAGCAGCGCCAGGCCGCCCGGCGCCAGCCGTTCTGGCAGCATGGCGAGCAGCCGCTCGATGATGGTCAGCCCGCCCGGGCCGCCATCGAGCGCCAGAATGGGCTCGTATCGAGAGACCTCGGGCATCAGCGTGGGCAGCTCGTCCTGGTCGACATAGGGCAGGTTGGCGGCGATGAGGTCAAAGGCGCCATCGAGAGCCGCCAGGAGGTCGGCCTGCAGCAGCACAATGCGTCTCGCGAGGCCCAGGCGCGCGATGTTGCGCCGCGCCACCTGCAGGGCCTCGGCCGAGAGGTCGATGGCGAGCACCTGCGCATCGGGCAGGTGGCGCGCCAGCACGATGGCGATGGCCCCCGAGCCGGCGCCCACATCGACGATCCGCGGGCGCGGGAGCGCTCGACGCTGCAGCCATGCCAGGGCAGCCTCCACCAGGTGCTCGGTCTCGGGGCGCGGCACCAGCACTGCCGGCGTCACCTCGAGGGTGACATCATAAAAGGGGCGCATGCCCAACAGATAGGCGGTCGGTTCGCGGGCGACGCGGCGACGGATGAGCGCGGTGTAACGGGCCGCCTCGGCCTCGGGCAACGCACCAGACCAGCGCGTGTGCAGTTGGGCGCGGTCGCAGCTCAGCACGTGGCCCAAGAGCAGTTCGGCATCGAGCCGCGGAGCATCGACGCCGGCGGCCACCAGCAGGCGCGTGGCCCAGTGCAGGGCGTCGCCCACCTGAAGGGGCGAGCCGCTCACAGGGCGCAGCCCGGGGCGTCAGGCCTCTTGGGCCTGCTCGAGCCGCTCGGCCTGCTCTTGCAGCGCCAGCTCATCGATAAAGGCATCGAGCTCTCCCGACAGAACGCCCTCGAGGCGGTAGATGGACATGCCGATGCGGTGATCTGTGACGCGGTTCTGCGGAAAGTTGTAGGTGCGGATCTTTTCGCTGCGTTCGCCGCTGCCCACCTGCTGCCGACGCGCCTCGTCACGCTCGCCAAAGCTGCGCGAGTATTCCAGGTCATAGATGCGGGCGCGCAACACTTCCATGGCGCGCAGCTTGTTCTGTAGCTGCGAGCGCTCATTCTGGCACTGCACCACAATGCCGGTGGGCAGGTGCGTGAGGCGCACGGCCGAGTCGGTGGTGTTGACCCCCTGCCCGCCGTGCCCACCAGCACGGTAGATATCGATGCGGATGTCGTTCTCGTCGATGTTGACGTCCAGCTCATCGGCCTCGGGCAGCACCGCCACGGTGGCCGTCGAGGTGTGAATGCGCCCGCTGGCTTCGGTGTCGGGCACGCGCTGCACGCGGTGCACGCCGCTCTCGAACTTGAGCCGCGAATACGCCCCCTTGCCGCGCACCTCAAAGATCATCTCTTTGTAGCCGCCGATGCCCGTCTCGCTGCTCGAGATCACCTCGGTCTTCCAGCCGTGCGCGGCGGCATAGAGGGTGTACATGCGGAACAGGTCAGCCGCGAACAGGCCGGCTTCGTCGCCACCTGCACCGGCGCGGACCTCGACGATCACGTTCTTGCTGTCGCGGGGATCCGTTGGGACCAGCAGCAGCTTGAGCTGCTCGCCCGTCTCGGTGACCTCGTTTTCGAGGCGCGCGATCTCCTCGTGGATGAGCGCGACCATCTCGGGGTCTTCTTCGGTCTCGGCCAGCGCCTGGGCATCGGCCAGCTCACGCTCGGCCGCGCGATAGCGCTGATAGGTGCGCACGGTCTCTTCCAGCTCGGCCTGCTCTTGCGCATAGGCGCGCAAAAGGTCGGGGTTGGTGGCCACCTCTGGCGTAGAGAGCAGTTGGTTCAGTTCCTCATAGCGCTCGACGAGCGCGTCGGTCTTGTCAAACATGGGGCGCTCCAGACATGGGCAAGGACTCGACCATCTATTATAGCAGCAGCCCCGACGGCCCCCAAAGCCAGGGCACCGAGACGTTAGAGCCGCAACGTTGGCTTGGGCATGGCGGGGTGAAAGGCGCTGCTCGCGACCGTGGTGACCTGGCCAGGCACGCCGGCGAGCGCCGCCTCCATCAGCCGTGGCACCCTGTCGGCCGGCAGCTCGACGCGCGCATTGATCAGCAGGCGCGCCGTCTCGCCCGCGAGCGGCGGCAGGGCCGCCCGCCAGCCATCGCCCTCGTCAGCCGTGGTGATGCTGACCTTGGCCTCGCCGTCGATGGCGCTGATGACGAACTTGAGGTGCGCCAGCGCGGGCGTGGCCGTGCGCAGCGTCGCCACGATGTTGGCCAGGGCCGCCTCGACGGCAGGGCGCACCGGCCCGTGCGCCACAGCGATATCGACCACCTGGTCGAGCCACGCGAGGCGCACCTCGCCGGCGCCATAGCGGCCATAGTCGATGTCCAGCGGCGTTTCTGGCAGGGCGAGGCCCTCGGTCTCGATGGCCTCGAGCCAGGCCGCCACACTGTCGGGTGAGGTCGAGTTCTGCAGGCGTACACGCTTGCCCGCCAACATGCCCCCGTCCAAGAGCAGAACGTCCAGTTCGCCGCGCTGCTCTGCCGTCAGCAGGTCGACCTTGTTGACCACCACCAGGCCCGCCTCGGCCAGCTGCTGGTCAAACACGTACACCACGTCATCGCTAAAGGGGAGCGGCTGGCCGCGCAGGCGGCGCAACAGCAGCCGCGCATCGGCAAACACCGACAGGCTCGAGGGCGGCAGGTCGATGTTGCGCAGCTCGAGCAGTGGCTTGACGACGGTCGCGACGATATCCGCGCACGAGCCGACTGATTCGGCAAAGATGACCTCGGGGCGCGCCGAGGCGCGCAACTCGGAGAGGCGCGCCACCAGATCGTCGTAGCCACAGCAAAAACAGCCACCCGAGACCTCGACGGCGGGCACGTCTTGCAGCGCGAAAAAGGCCGTATCCACCAGGTACTTGCCCTGATCGTTGGTGACCACACCCACGCGCACGCCCCGCGAAAGCAGTTGCTTGGCGGCCCCGGCGATGGCTGTGGTCTTGCCGCTGCCCAGAAACCCGCCGACGAGGTGCAAGCGCGTCATGCTCGTCTCACGCTTCGGTCAGATGCCCGTTCACCGCTTCGAGCAGCTCGCGGTGGCTGGGGATGATGGACGAGTATTTCAGCTCGCCGTTGATCAGGATGCTGGGCAGATTGGTGATTCCCATCTTGGCCATGCGCGCGATGTTCTCGGGCACGGTGATCTTGTACTCGACCATTTCGACGCGGTCGCCCAGCTCGGCGGCCACACGCTGGGCCGCATCGAGCATGTAGGCGCAGGCAGCACAGGTGGCCGAGTCCAGCGTGAACACCTCGATCAGCGGGCGCTCCAGGTGGGCATAGTCGGGCAGCTCGACATCGATGTCGAGGGCGGCGCGTTGATAGTTACGCACCACCTCGCGATAGGTGTCGGGGTCGTGGGTGGCCTGGGCTGCGCCGATCGTGTTCTCGATGGGCGTGTCATAGGGCATGTCGCAGCCGGGGGCCACAATGAGGTTGTGATGGTCGACCTCAGCCAGCAGGTCGACGACGAACTTGATGTTGTCCTGCTGGTTGCCCAGCAACATGCAGGTGGTCAACGGGATGTTGCCGCCGATGGTGATGTTGTAGCGATCGGTGATCGCCTTGGCGGCCGGCAGGTTGATGTTCTCGTCCACCGAGATCGAGTCTGGCCCGGTGAGGCACATCACCTCGATGTTCTTGGTGGCATCGCCACACACAAAGAACGACGAAAAGGCGCCCAGCTCGCGGATAACGCCAAACAGATCGGTAAAGGGCTCGTGCAGGTACTGTTTGAACGTGCGCGGCGACACCTGCGACACCAGCGGGTCGACCACAGCGATGACATCCATGCCGGCCTCGCGGTAGAGCGTGGCGATGCGTCGGGCGACCGCGGTGGTGTAGGCCAGCAGCGCTCGCACATACTCGGGGTGATCGAACATGTCCATAAAGATGTCGCTGCCACGCAGGTGCGAGGCCAGCGTGAGCGGCCCCGTCACCAGGCCATAGAGCGCGGTGTTGGCGCCCACAGCGGCCTTGAGGCGACGCATGCCCTCGAGCACGATAGGCAGGCGGCCATCGTCAGGGCCCGGGATGTGGGTGGGCACCACCATCTGTGCGGCCAGCGGGTGGGTGGCCACCGAGGGCGGCGCCTCGTCGGCCCAGAGCAGCTCACACCCCAGGATCTCGGCCTCGATCTGCAGATCGAACACCACCGGCTGCCCGTCGGGCATGTAGAGCTGGTTGACAGCCAGCAGAGCATCGACCAGCTTGTCGACGTCGGTCAACATCTCAGTGGCGTTATACCCCTTGAGCTTGCCGGCGTGCACGCCCGCAAAGGGCACCCAGGGCACGGCGTCTGGGGTCTCATGTCGTAGCGCCGCAAACACTCGCTCTTTGCCTGTCATAGCCATGCTACCTCTCCTCATCTGCCATCGAGAGCTGTACCACCAGCGCGAGCCCGTTGCACAATGAGCGCCAGCGTCCAGGCATCCAGTCGCTGGCTCAAGGCCTGCGCCGCATCTTGCCACACCACGCGCGCCACGCAGTCTGCGGCCCGCGGGCAGGGTTTCTCGGGGCACTCGTTGCAAGGCGCCAGGGCGATATCCCCTTCGACGGCACGCACCACATCGCCCGCCGAGATGTCAGCCGCGTCGCGGCCCAGCACATAGCCGCCGCCCGGGCCTTTGACGCTGTGCACGATGCCTGCAGCCTGCAACTGGCGAAAGAGCTGCGCCATATAGTCCGCCGAGATGCCCTGGGCATCGGCGAGCCGGGCCCTGGAAACAGGGTCCTCGCGGCTGTCGCCGTCCAGCGCCAGCTCGATCAGAGCCCGCAAAGCGTAGCGGCTCCTCGTGCCGAGTTGCATGATGCTCACCTCGCTCAACTGTGCAAGCGGTAGGATACATTAGTTGATTGACGTCGTCAACTACTGCACCTGATAGCACTGCATCCTTGTGGGCTGCTTTGTGATCGCGTGGCACAAGTGGTAGAATAGACACTGTGGTAGCCTGATGCCTGAGGGTGCACCGATACTCGGTCGCAATGCTGCGGCTGCGGGTTGGGCCCTCGAGCGTCGCCAAGGCCATCGCTCTGCAATCTTGCGAACGGTGACTGTTTGCTTTGGGCTCGGTCTGTGAGAGCACAGTTGCACACCGACCAGCCCGCAGGTCCCGCGCTGAGCGCGTTTGTAGGACCGGGCGAACAGCTCGCCCTGTGGTGTGCGTGGAACGCCGCACACGCTCCAGTCGCCATTGCAGAGCGTTTGGGCCAACTTTCACGCGGCCCTCTGGCTGTGCCAGAGTCGGAATAGTGACTATTGGTGGCCGCGTGCGATTCGAGGACGACGCTCTACCGGGCTGAGTACACCTGGGCCCGCAATCACGATGCTGTTATCGATGACCGGCCTCTGACGGCCTTGGGCTGCCGCGCAAACCATCCAAACATACCATACCCGCTTTGCCGGGCGCCAAGATGCGCAGCCCTATTCGCCGATAGCGTGGTGTCCCCCAGCGTTCCACAGGACACCCTCTGGCCTGCAAGCATCCTCCGCGTCCCTGCGCACGTGGTATGGCCAGCGGCGGCGGCCATTGCCGCGCCGCATCAGAGCCTGCCGCACGCCGTGGCGAGCCCATGGGCGCTGCGTGGCAGACTCGGAAGGAACCACCGTGCCTAGACGAAAGAGACCCTCTACACCGAACGCATCCAACCTCGACTGGTATGCCGTCGACCTGCACATGCACACGCCGGCATCCAAAGACTATCAGCAGAGCGGCGTGGCCTACCTCGACATCCTGCGCAAGGCCGAGAAAGAAGGCCTGGCCGCCATCGCCTTTACCGACCACAACACCGTGCAGGGCTATGCCGCCATGCGGCAAGAGATCACCGACCTGGAACGCTGGGAACAGTCGGGCCGCATCACCCCCGAGGAACGCAGTCGCCTGGAAGAGTACCGTCGTCTGCTGGACAGGCTGCTGGTGTTGCCTGGCTTTGAGCTGACGGCCACCTTTGGCTTTCATGTGCTGGCCATCTTTGACCCGGCGACGCCTCTGCGCACCATCGAGCTAACGCTGCTGCGCCTCAACGTGCCGGCCGGGCTGCTCACCGCCGGCGAGACCGAGGTGGGCTCGACCACCGATGTGGTGACGGCCTATCGCATCATGGCCGAGGCGGGCGCTCTGGTGATCGCCCCCCATGCCAACTCGTCGCACGGCGTGGCCATGTTCGGGCTTGGGTTTGGCGGGCAGACGCGCATCGCCTACACCCAAGACCCCAACCTGCATGCCCTGGAAGTGACCGACCTCGAAAGCAGCAAGCGGCGCGACACCGCCTCCTTTTTCAATGGCTCCAAGCCCGAATACCCGCGGCGTATGCATTGCATCCAGGGGTCAGACGCGCACCGCGTGACAGGCTCAGGCAAGAACCTTGGCGTGGGCGAGCGCGCCACCGAGGTGCTGCTCCCCGATATGACCTTTGCGGCGCTCAAAGAGGCGTTCTTGAGCAACGACTTTGCCCGCACGCGGCCGGCGCGCCGCTCGACCGAAGAGCCCTTTGACCATGTGGAGGCGGCGCGCGCCAGCGGCCCCACCATCGTGCAGAGCTTTCATGAGAACATGACGCGTCGCGGCGGCTGCATGCACGCGATCTTGTGCGACGTGGTGGCCTTTTCCAACACCAACGGCGGCACCATCTATGTGGGCATCAGCCCCAACACCAAGGTGCCCGCCAAGGGTGTGGATGATGTCAAGGCCGCCATCAAAGAGCTCGAGGAAGAGATCGACCGCATGGTCTACCCCCAGGTCGACGTCACGCTCTCGGGGCTCACCAGCGGCGGCAAGAACATCGTGCGGATCAATGTGCCCCGCGGCCCGCAGCGCCCCTATGTGCTCGAGGGCAGTCGCATCTATATCCGCAAAGAGGCCGAGACCAGCCAGGCGATGCGCGATGAGATCGTGCAACTGATCGTGGCGGCGTCGGCGCAGGTCATCGCTCCCACACCTGTCAAGGAGGCGCCAGCGGCGCTCCCCGCAGAAAAGCCGGCCCGTAGCGAGCCGGCGCCCTCGCCGACGCGCGAGCCCAAGCAGGCGTCGCGGCCAGAGCCCAAGCCGCGCAGCGAAGAGTCAGACAGCGCACCGCGCACCGGCGTCGAGATCACCGAGACCGAGACACGCAGCGGCGTACAGTACCACACCATGCGCGACCTGCGCGACGGCAGCCAGGTGAACAACGTCACCCGCAGCTCGGCGCGTCGCCTGTGGCGCTATGCCATCGCGCTCAAGGAAAAGGGCACCTTTGCCGCCGACAAGGTCACCTGGTTTGGCGAGCGGGGCCTGTGGCACAAGTATCTGCGTTCGGGCCGGCCTCATTATGACCTCGTCAGGCGTGCTGCCGATGGCTCGCTGCGCATCTTTTACGGCGTGAGCGAGGACGGCATCCATGGCGAGTGGCGCCAGGTCGTCGGGATGGAGGACTAGCATCGGCGCCGCGTGGCGCCTGCGCCGCTATGCCATGGCCGACTATGCGCAGGTGCTGGCACTGTGGTGCGAGGCCGGCGACGGCCTCGAGATCAGGCCTTCTGACCGGCCCGAGGGGCTGGCGCTCAAGTTGACGCGCGATCCCGACCTGTTGCTGGTGGCCGAGGCCGACGACGGCCGCGTGGTCGGCGTCATCCTGGGGGCGTGGGATGGCCGCCGCGGCTGGCTGCACCATCTGGCCGTGCACAGGGCATGGCGGCGCCAGGGCATTGCCAGCGCGCTGGTGTCGGCCGTCGAAGAGGCGTTGCGCGCCAAAGGGTGTCTCAAGGTCAACCTGCTGGTGCGCAAGGCGAACAGCCATGCCATCGAGCTCTATCGCTCCCTGGGGTACAACGACATGACCGGCATCTGCGCCATGGGCAAAGAGCTGGCCACAGACTGAAACGGGGCCGTGCACGGCATGCCGGCCTCTGGAAAGTGGATCGATGTTCGAAGTCTGTTTCCTGGGCACTTCGGCCTCGGCGCCTTCGGTCGAGCGGGGTCTTTCGTCGACGCTGGTGCTGCACCGCGACCAGCGCTTTCTGATCGACTGCGGCGAGGGCACGCAGCGGCAACTGCTGCGCAGCGGCCTGGGCTTTCGCAAGCTGGACAAGGTGCTGCTCACTCACGGCCACCTGGATCACATTCTGGGGCTGGGTGGCCTCGTCTCGACCTTTTCGCGGTGGGAATCGATCGACACGCTGAGCATCTATGGCGGCAACTGGCCGCTGCAGCGCGTCCAGGATCTGATGAAGGTGGTGTTGCGCGGCGGCGAGGTCGATACGAACGTCGAGCTGATCGAGATCCGCAACGGGCCCATCTGGCGGGGCGGCGGCCTGACCGTCACGGCCTTTCCGGTGTCGCATCGGGGGCCAGGCTGCTATGGCTTTAGCTTTGAGGAGCGCACGCACCGCCCCTTTTTGGCCGATGCGGCGCAGGCGCTGGGCATTCCCAGCGGGCCCGAACGGCGCGAGCTGGTCGAGGGGCGCGAGATCACTCTGGCCGACGGGCGGGTGGTCTCACCCGACGATGTGCTGGGCGCGCCGATTGCCGGCACCAAGCTGGTGCACGTGGGCGATGCCGGTCGCACCGACAATCTGGTAGAGGTAGCGCGAGGGGCCGATGCGCTGATCATCGAGGCCACCTACACCAGCCGCGATCAGGAGATGGCGACGCGTTTTGGGCACCTCACGGCGCGGCAGGCGGCCGAGCTGGCCGCTGAGGCCGAGGTCAAAGCGCTCTTCCTGGTGCATCTGTCGCGGCGCTACTCCGAATACGAAACCCTGCGCGAGGCGCGCGCCGTGTTCGACAACACCATCGTGCCACGCGACCTCGACATGTACCGCATCTTGCGAGGGCAGGTGGTGGCCATCGATGACGACGAACGCCAGCGTCTGGCGGGGCCCGAGCCCCTGGTCGAGCGCTGACGTGGCCACGCCGATTCTGGTCAAGCTGGGTGGCTCGCTGATCACCGATAAGCGTGCGCCCGAGACGCCTCGCCTCGACGTCATCGCGCGGTTGGCCGGCGAGATCGCCCAGGCCCTGGCGCAGCGCCCCGAGCTCAGCCTGGTGTTGGGGCACGGCTCAGGTTCGTTTGGGCACGTGGTGGCCGAGCGCTATGGCGTGCACCAGGGCGCCCTGGACGACTGGATGGGCTACGCGCAGACGGGCGCTGCTGCTCAGCGCCTGAACCACCTGGTCGTCGATGCGCTGCTGGCCGCAGGCGTGCGGGCGGTGTCGCTACAGCCTTCGGCATCGGCCATCTGCTGCGAGGGCGAGCTGGTCAGCCTGTGCCTGACGCCCATGCGCGAGCTGTTGGCTCACGGGGCGGTGCCCCTGGTGTACGGCGATGTGGCCATCGACACAGCGCGCGGCGCAGCGATCGTCTCGACCGAGCAGGTGCTGGCCTATGTGGCGCGGAACCTGGGGGCCACGCGGCTCGTCGAAGTAGGTGAGGTGCAGGGCGTGTTCACGGCCGACCCGCATCGCCATCCACAGGCGCGGCTGCTGCGGCGCATCACGCCCGCAAGCCTGGGCGCCATCAGCGCCGGGCTAGAGGGCTCGCATGGGGTGGATGTGACCGGTGGCATGCGCTCCAAAGTCGAGCTGCTGCTGCGACTGGTGCAAGAGCTGCCCGCGCTGCGCGTGCAGATCGTCGGCGGCGCCGAGCCGGGCGTGCTGGCGCAGGCTCTCGTCGACGAACGCGCCGAGATCGGCACGCTGCTGTGCGCCGACCGGCATGATCCATAGATTCCTCGCGCGCCCTGGGGGGCGCAGAATGGCAAAGCGACAATGCCTGGCTTTATCTGGTTTGTGATCGTTTTCGGTGTGGTCGTCTTTGCCCACGAGCTGGGGCACTTTGTGGTCGCCAAGGCTTCGGGCGTTGCGGTCACCGAGTTCGGCTTTGGCTATCCACCGCGGCTGGTGCGGCTGTTCCGTTGGCGCGAGACCGAGATCACCCTGAACCTGCTGCCGTTGGGCGGGTTTGTGCGCATGGCCGAGGACGATCCCTCGGCCCCAGGCAGCCTGGCCAGCAAGGGGCGTGCCACGCGCGCCCTGGTGCTCTCGGCGGGAGCGCTGATGAACATCGTGCTGGCGGTGGCCCTTTATAGCACGACGTATATGGTGGGCACGCCAGTGCCTGTCGAGGGCGAAGGCGCCGGCGTCTATCTGGTGGGCGAGAACTCGCCGGCCGAGCAGGCGGGGCTGCGCCCGGGCGACACCATCGTGGCCATCGCCGGGGAGCGCGTGCGCGATGCCGAGCAGGCCAAGGCCCTGATCGAGGCCAACCTGGGCCGCGAGACGGCGCTGGTGCTGCGGCGCGATGGCGTCGAGCTGCCCGCCGTCACGCTGGTGCCGCGCGCCAACCCGCCGCCCAACGAGGGCGCCGTCGGCGTGGTCATCGACCTGCCGCTGGAGACGCGCTCTTTCCCCATCTGGCAGGCGGTGCCCAAGGGCGTGCAGGCCGTGCGCAACGTCATCGTGGGCCTGTTCCGCACGGTGGGAGAGGCCATCCGGGGCGCCATCGCGTTTGAGGTCAGCGGGCCCATCGGCATCTATCGCGCCACCGTCGAGGTGGCGCAGACCGGCATCGTGCGCCTGCTCGAGTTCACCGCCTTCTTGAGCACCAACCTGTTTCTGATGAACCTGCTGCCCCTGCCGGCGCTCGATGGCGGCCGGCTGGTGTTTGTGTTGCTCGAGTGGCTGCGCGGCGGCAAGCGTGTGCCGCCAGAGAAAGAAGGGCTGGTGCACGCCATCGGCATGATGCTCCTCATCGCGCTGATGGTGGTGGTGACCATTTTTGATTATCGGCGCTACTTTGGTTAGCATCTGTCACATACGAACCTCTACAGGCGCCGACAGGCCCGGCCAGTGCGGCGCCGGCTAAGGCAGAGGCGGTCTATGAAATGTCACGCGTGTGGCGCCGAGGCGCCCGCCCGCGCCACCATCTGTTCCGAGTGCGGCGCCAGGTTGCGGCGGCCGCGTCTGAGCTGGCATCGTTGCGAGCGCTGTGGCCAGGTCCTGGCGGGGTCGCAGAGTGTGTGCCCAGCCTGTGGCCAGCCGCTCTCGAGGCGGCCAGTCTGGCCCTGGCTGGCCGTTGGCCTGGCCGTTGTGGCGCTCATCGGGGGGCTCTTGCTGGGGCATGGCACCTATGATCAGACCCTGGATAGGTATCTGAGCGCCCTGCCCACAGCGCTCTATGAGGTGTCGCAGGCCGGGAGAGCCACGGTCACCCTGGCGCCGCTGGGCCCCACCATCACCCCCACGGCCACGGCCAGGCCGAGTGCGACGCCGACGCCAACACAGCCGTTGCAGCCAGCGCCACCGGGCACCCCCCAGCCGGCAGAGACGGCCACGCCTGCAGCGCTGGGCGTCGGGGGCGACTAGGCAGAGACTCTTGCGGGGCCCGTGGGCCACAGAGATGGCCTCGATCGGGCGCCCGTGTTACAATGAGATAGTTTGACGTAATGTGGAGACCATCAAACCATGACTGACGAACTGCAGCAGGCGGTGTCGGCGCTGGCGGGCGAGGCGCCCATCGGGCGCGCGCTGCTGTTGCCGCTGTCTGGCCTGGAACGAGCCGCCGCTGCGCGGCTGCCGGGCTTGCTGGCCGCCCTGTCCATCGACCGACAACGCCAGATCGTCGAGAGCCTGGTGGGCGAGGCCGAACGCAGCTTTGAGCTGGACTTTTGCCTGGTCTATCGGGCGCTGCTCGACCATGTCGATGCGCACATCCGACGATTGTGCATCGAGGGCCTGTGGGAAGACGATCACCCCGATCTGATCGCCCCCCTGGTCCGCTTGCTCGAGGCCGATCCTGACCACGCGGTGAGGGCGGCCGCCGCCGAGGCCCTGGGGCGGTATGTGTATGCGGGGGAGGTGGATGAGCTCCCAGCGACGCGCGCGATGCTCGTCCGGCAGGCCCTCGAGCGACAGCTCTTGGGGGCGGCCACGCCGCTGGTTGTGGCCCGCAGAGCGCTCGAATCGCTGGCCTATATCAACGATGACAGCATCAAGGCCCATATCGATCGCGCCTATGGCGGCGACCAGGAAGAGATGCGCCTCAGTGCGGTGTTTGCCATGGGCCGCAGCGCCGACGCGTGCTGGGCCGATATCGTGTTGGGCGAGTTGTACAGCGACAGCCCTGCCATGCGCTTTGAGGCCGTTCGGGCGAGCGGCGAGCTGCAGTTGCGCGATGCGGTAGAGACGCTCGAACGCATCGTCGGCGAGCGCGACATCGAACTGCGCTATATGGCCGTCCAGGCGTTGGGGCAGATCGGCGGCGAGCGAGCGCGCAAGGCACTCGAACGGTATCAGGATGCAGACGATCCCGATCTGGTCGAAGCTGTCGACGAGGCGCTGGCCGAGAGCTCGCTGGCCGATACTGTCTTTGACCTGCTGGTGGTCGATCCGCTCGACGCCGACCTGGTGATGGATGATCAGGATGAGCCCATCGACGACGAACAAGAGGCGTATCGGGCCGAGTTTCGCGAATACACCCACGACGATGACGAGGACGAGGATGAGTGGCCCGACGAGTTCCTCTCGCTCGACTAGCCGAGCGACCGGCGCGCACGAGCGGCTGGTGGCCAGAGTGCACGGGCGCGTGCAGGGCGTCAACTTTCGTTACTATACGGCGTCTCAGGCGCGGGCGTTGGGGCTGTGCGGCACGGTGCGCAACCGGCTCGACCGCACCGTCGAGGTGGTAGCCGAGGGGCCTCGGCCCCAGTTGGAACGGTTGCTGGCCTGGCTGCATGAGGGGCCGAGCATGGCCCGCGTGTTGCGCGTAGAAGCGTCGTGGTTGGCTGCCAACGGAGAGTTCACCAGCTTTGAGGTGCGGTAGCAGATGAGGCATAACCCCGAACGGCTCGCCTGGCTCGTGCTGGTGGCCGCCTTTGCCACCTTTTGCGTGCTGGTGGTGGCGGTGCCATTGGGCATTCGTTGGCATGTGCATCATGCCGAGGTCAAGGATGAGGCCGCCATCGAATCGCTGCTGGGCACAATCGCTGTCGAGCCGCTGGCGGGCACCGGGCCGGTGCCCCTCACCAAGGGCTCGGGCATGCTGGCGCCCGAGGGCACGGTGGTGTACGTGGATGACACGTCAGAGGCGCTGCTCACCTTTCCCGACCAGAGCTTTATGCACGTCTATCCCGGGTCGACGGTGCGGCTCGACCAGTTGCGGTCGCCACGCTATCGTGCCGGCGAGAGCCCGGTGATCATCTATGCAACCCTGTTGGGCGGGCGCATCCGCATCGGCAGCGCCGTGTTGCCCGAGCGCGAGCTGGACATGGTGGTCACCACAGCCGGCGCCAGGGTCGAGCTGTCGGAAGATGGCAGTTTCCTGGTCGATGTAGGCGCATCGGGCACCGATGTGGCGATCTACCGCGGACATGCGGTCGTCTCGGCTCAGGGCAGCAACGTGCTGGTGATGGAGCGCGAACGCACCACGGTCTCGCCCGGCGAGCGCCCCGGCGAAGTGGTGGGCGTGGCCCGCAACCTGGTGCAGAACAACAACCTGCGCCCGCCGCTCGACGAGTGGGTGGTCTACAACGAGCAGGGCACCGACAACGGCCAGGTGGGCGGACAGGCCGATGCCGTGGTGGATAGTGGCGTGAGCGCCGTGCGGCTGTGGCGCACGGGCGGCGAGGGCAACCACTGCGAAACCGTGCTCGAACAGGCGATCGACGCCACACTGCCCGAGCCGGTCACATCGCTGGTGGTGCGCTCAACCCTCAAGGTGCGCTATCAGCAGCTCTCGGGCGGCGGTTATCTTGCGTCTGAGTATCCCCTGATGATCCGCCTGACCTATCGCGACCAGTATGACAGCGAAGCCGAGTGGATCCAGGGCTTTTACTATCAGAACGCGGATGGCAACCCGACGACCTATGGGATGCAGATCCCCCACGACCGCTGGTACGTATTCGAGTCAGAGAACCTGCTCGAGGCGCTGCCGCTCAAGCCTGTGCGCATCATGTCGGTCCGCGTGTATGCCTCGGGCTGGGACTATGACAGCCTGGTGTCTGACATCAACCTGATCATCCAGTAGCTCGTTCGCGCTCGAGCTGGGCCTTGTAGCGGCGGCGCACGCCATCTAGGATGGCGAGATAGGGCGCCGACGCATAGTCGGGGTAGGTCCAGGGTTGAGGCCGCCAGGCGCCACGCTGGTAGCTCAGCGTCACCTCGGCATAGATGCCCTGCCCGACGTAGATGCGGTGCCACTGATTCTTGGTGGTGGCCAGCACCAGCTTGGCCAGCGAGACATAGCCTGGGTCGAGATTGATGCGGCGCTGGCCCTGCACCGCCAGCACCTGTTCGATGGCGTTGGTGCACAGCTTGATCTCGGCCAGAGAGCCCGGGTCGACCAACTCGGCAAACGTCACAAAGCATCGCCATTGAGGCAGGCCCAGCTCACGCGCATAATACGGGGTGGCCTCAAAGGGCAGCAGTTCGCTGCGCCAGTCCACGGCGCCAAAGGCCTCGCTCAGCGCCACCTCGGCCTGGCTGAAAAGCGCCACCTCGGACGCCAGCATGGGCACCATCAGCTTGACCGGCTGTGGCGGTTTGACGTCGCCCATCTAGAAACCCTCGTGTTGCTGTTTGAGGCTGCGATAGGTGGTGCGGGTGACGATGATGTGATCGAGCAGCTCGATGCCCAGCAGGTCGCCGGCATGGCGCAGGTCGCGAGTGATGTCGATGTCGGCCACCGACGGCGTGACGTCCTCAGAAGGGTGATTGTGCGCCACGATGATGGCCTTGGCGTTGTCGCGCACGGCCTCGCGGAACACCTCGCACACGCGCACCGAGGCGCTATCGACCTGCCCGCGGTAGACGTTGTGCAGACGCAACACCTGGTGCTTGGTGTCGAGCAGCATCACCCACAGCTCCTCTTGGCGAGGATTGCCGATGCGCGCCATCAAGATGCGCGCAGCGTTCTCAGGGGTGCTGATGCGCGGCCTGGCCTGATCGGGGTTCATGGCCAGGCGTCGGCCCAGCTCAAAGGCCGCCAGCACCTGCGCTGCCTTGGCCGGCCCCACCCCGGGGATGGTCGCCATCTCCTCGTGGGTGGCCTGTGACAGGCCCGCGAGGCCATCGAATCGTTTGAGCAAACCCTGTGCCGCCTGGATGGCGTTCAGGCTCCTGGTGCCCGAGCGCAGCGCAATGGCGATCAGCTCGGCGTCAGAAAGCACATCGGCGCCAAAGGCGAGGAGCCGCTCGCGGGGGCGGTCGCCTTGGGGCAGCTCTTTGATGCCCACCCGATAGTCGCTGTCGCTCACGGCAGTCCCTCTCCCGGCACTCGCTGGGCCCAGTCTAGCCGCCCGTTCCCTGAGGGTCAATTGGCAGCCAGAGGGCGCTGGCTCTACAATGGGGCATCTGTTCGGGAGTGAGAGCCATGACAAGCGCAGAGCGTCCTCAAGACGTCTTTGGGCGACGCGCCGCCTATTATGTCAGCAGCCAGACCCATAGCGATGCCGGACAACTGCAACGCCTGGTGGAACTGGCCAACGCCCAGCCCCACTGGCGCCTGCTCGATATCGGCGCTGGCACGGGGCACACAGCGCTCGCGCTGGCGCCGCATGTTGCCGCGAGCATCGGCATCGACCTCACCGTCGAGATGCTGTTGCAGGCGCAAGAGCTGGCGGCCGCCAGGGCGCAGGCCGTCACGTGGGCGCTGGCCGATGCCCAGGCACTGCCCTTTGCCGATGGCAGTTTTGAACTGGTGGCCTGCCGTCGCGCCGCCCACCACTTTGTCGACATCACGGGGGCGTTGCGCGAGATGGTGCGCGCGTTGACACCTGGCGGCCTGCTGTTGATCGACGACCGCAGCATCCCCGATGACGACGCTGTGGACGCGCTGATGAACCAGCTCGACGTGTGGCACGATGCCTCGCACATCCGCGAGTATCGCGCCAGTGAGTGGTGCGACCTGGTGACCGCGGCGGGGCTGCAGGTGCAGCAGATCGAAGGCTATGTGCAGCATCGCCCGTTGAGCGCCTTTGCCCACGGCGCGGGCCCGGCCGAGGTGGCTTGGATGCGCCAACGCCTGGCCGCAGCCTCGCCCCACGAGCGCACGATGCTGGCGCTCACGCAGCAGGGCGACGAATGGGCGTTCAACAACTGGTACCTCTCGCTGGTCGCCGTCAAACCCACCCCCGCGTCGTGACCGCCGCTCTTATACCAGATGCCTGCCCCGAAAGGAGCCGCATGCCCTCGTCGTACGATCGCATTCTGTCCTACGTCGCCGAGCTCGACATCATCGACACCCACGAACACCTGCCGCCGTTCGAAGATCAGCGCGACGCCGGGCTCGACGGCATTCAGGAATACATCATGGACTATTTCAACCGCGACCTGCGTTCGGCGGGGATGCCGCCGGACGATCTGGTGCGCGTCAAGAAAGAGGCCATGCCGCTGATGGAGCGTTGGCGGCTGGTGGCCCCCTACTGGGAGCTGGCGCGCTACACCGGCTATGGGCGCGCCCTCGACATCTCGGCCAGGGGGCTGTATGGGCTCGACGGCGTCCACGAGGGCACCATCGAAGCGCTCGATGCGGCCGTGCGCGGCAGTCACCATCCCGGGCACTACGAGTACGTGCTCAGGACAAAGTCCAAGATCGTCATCAGCCTGCTCGACGGCGGGCGCCCCAGCGATCAGCGCTACTTTCGCAACGTGCTCAACCTCGATGCTTTTGTGTTCCCCAAGACCGTGGCCCAGGTGCGCGGCATCGAGGCCTGGACAGGTGTGCGCGTCTGCTCATTTGAGGACTGGCTGCAGGCCTGCGAGGTCGGCCTGAACCTGGGCCTGCGAGAGGGGTGCGTGGCCCTCAAGAGCCCGCTGGCCTATCAGCGCTCGCTGCTCTATGAGCGGACGCCGCGCTGGCAGGCCGAGGAGACCTTCACGCACTTTTTCGACCAGTATCACTTTCCCGACTGGCTCGAGGCCTACATTCACGTAGACAAGGCCTTTCAGGATTACATGATGCACCACGTCTTGCGGCTGGCGAACCAGCGCGGCCTGACCTTTCAGTTTCACACCGGCCTGCAGAACGGCACGGGCAACCTGATCGCCAACAGCAACCCCGAGTTGCTCAGTAACCTGTTCGTGCAATACCCCGACGTCACTTTTGATCTATTCCATATCGGCTATCCCTACGAGCATGTGCTTTCGGCGTTGGCCAAGAACTATCGCAACGTCTATATCGACATGTGTTGGGCGCACATCATCTCACCGCAGGCGGCGGTGAGCGCCATGGTCGAGTGGATCGACAGCGTGCCGGTCTCCAAGATCAGCGCTTTTGGCGCCGACTATTCCTTTGTCGACGCCGTGTACGGGCACCAGCAACTGGCACGCCAGAACGTGTCGCGCGCGCTGGCCGCCAAGGTCGACCAGGGGCTGTTCGATGTGGACAAGGCCTGCCAGATCGCCAGACTGTGGTTCTATGACAACCCCATGCGGATCTTTCAGCTCGAGGGCAGGATCTAGCGTGGTCACGTCGCGCGGCCCGGCCTGGATCATCATCGTCGACGGGCCGCCCTGCAGCGGCAAGTCGCGGGTGGCCGCCGCGCTGGGCCGCCGTCTTGGCCTGCCGCTGCTGACCAAAGACGCCCTCAAGGAGCGTCTCTTCGAGACGCTCGGCTGGGGCGACGCCGAACGCGCGGACGATCTCAACCGCGCCGCGAATGCGCTGCTGCTCGATGTGGCGCGGTTGCTGCTGGCCACCGGCCGGCCGTTCGTCCTCGAGAGCAACCTGCGTCCCGACCGCGACGGCGCCGTGTATGCCGAGCTGCAACAACAGTGGGGCTTTGAGGCCATCCAGCTGCACTGCAGCGCCGCGCCCGAGCTGCTGATCGAGCGTTTTCGTCGGCGCTGGGCCGCGGGGCTGCGTCATCCGGGCCACGCCGACGACCGCACCGAGGCAGCCGTTGCCGAGCGCATACGCGCTGGCGTCTACGGGCCGCTCGCCCTGCGCGGCCCGCTGATGCGGGTGGATACGAGCGATGCGGGCTATGTGAATGTCGAACGGCTGGCGGCATCGGCGCTGCGACAGGCCCAGGCCATCGAGGGCGCGACGCCATGAGCCTGCCACCTTTTGCCCTGGAGCGGTTCTTTGCGGCCTACGAGTTCACCACGCCGCACATCCTGTGCGCCTCTGACTGCGAGGCGTTGACGCTGGCCGAGGTGCTGGCGCTGGCCACGCCCGAGGCGGCCGCGCTGTGGGACGGGCTGGCGCTGGGCTACACGGAGTCGGCCGGGCATCCGCGCCTGCGCCAGGAGATCGCCAGCCTCTATGCCGGCCTGGCCCCCGAGCAAACGCTGGTGCTGGCGCCCGAAGAGGGCATCTACCTGGCGATGCACGCCCTGCTGTCGCCGGGCGACCACGTGGTGTGCATGTTCCCCGGCTATCAATCGCTCTATGCGGTGGCCGAGGCGCGCGGCTGCATCGTCACGCGCTGGGAGCCCCGCCTGCAGGGCGACGGTTGGGCCTTTGCGCTGGACGACCTGTTGGCGCTGCTACGACCCGACACGCGTCTGTTGATCATCAACCTGCCCCACAACCCCACCGGCGCGCTGCTCACGCCTGAGGATTGGGAGGCGCTGCTGGCCCTGTGCGCCGAGCGCGAGCTGAACCTCTTTTCCGATGAGATGTATCGCGGCCTCGAGCAGCATGGTTGGGCGCAGCTTATCTCGGCATGCGAGCGCTATCCGCGGGCCATCACGCTGGCCGGGCTCTCCAAGGCGCTGTCGGCGCCGGGGCTGCGCATCGGCTGGCTGGCCACCCAGAATGAGACGCTGCTGGCGCGCTGTGCGGCGCTGAAGGACTATACGACCATCTGCAACAGCGCCCCCGGCGAGGTGCTGGCGCTGATGGTGCTGCAGGCGCGAGAGCAGATCGTGGCGGCCAACCGCGCCCTCATCGCCTCAAACCGCGCCCTGTGCGATGCCTTCTTCAGCCGCCATGGCGAGCGCTTGCTGTGGCTGCCGCCCCAGGGCGGGAGCGTGGCCTTTCCGCAGTATCGGGGCCAGGAGGGGGCCGACGCCTTTTGCCGTGCGGCCCGCGAAGAGGCGGGCGTGCTGTTGGCCCCGGGCAGCCTCTGGGGCTATGACCGTCACTTGCGCATCGGCCTGGGCCGACGCAGCCTGTGCAGGGGCCTGGATGCCCTCGACGGTTGGTTGCATCGTCAGGGAGAGCTGCGATGAACATGGCGCCCCGCGAGACGCTCACGTCGCGCGAGCGAGTGGTGCGCACGCTCAACCGCCAGCCGGTGGATCGCTACCCTATCGACCTGGGCAGCCACTTTTCCACCGGCATCTCGGCCTTTGCCTACTGGCGTCTGCGAGCCCACCTGGGGCTGGCGCTCGACGACATCTGGGTGCCCGACGTGGTGCAGATGCTGGCCCACGTGGATGGCGACATCCTGGAGCGCTTTCACTGCGACTGCGTGCTGCTCTGGCCACGTTGGAGCGCCGAGCAGCGCTGGCAGCCTTACGACGCCTACCGTTTTGCCATGCCAGCCGCCATGCCCCTGCAGCGCCAGCCCGATGGCGGCTGGCAGGTTCGCCAGGGCAGGCGGCAGATGCGGATGCCGGCGCGCGGGCACTTTTTCGACGGCGAGTGGATCAGCGACTGGCGCACCGAGCCGCCCGAAGAGGTGCTGGCGGCCACGGCCCGCGAGGCGGAGCGCATCTTCAAAGAGACGCCCTATGCCAGCAACTATATGGGGTATGGCGCCTACTTTGAGGGCATCGAGGGGGCTGTGCAGATGTTGCTGGCCCCCGACGAGGTGCGTGCGCGACACGAGGCGCAACTGCAGGCCAACCTCGCCCACGTCGCCCGCGTCATCGAGGCCATGGGGCAGTACATCCAGTTGATCACCATCAACGCCGACATGGGCTTGCAGACCGGCCCCATGTGCCGGCCCTCGCTGCTGGCCGAGCTGACCATGCCCTACATCGCGCGTTTCTGCGACTTTGTGCACCGGCACAGCGACTGCAAGGTCTTTCTGCATTGCTGTGGCTCGATCCGCCCGCTGATCGGCATGCTGGCCGAGGCCGGCGTCGACGCGCTCAACCCGGTGCAGATCTCGGCCGACGACATGGACGCGGCCGATCTCAAACGCGACCACGGCCACCGGATCGTCTTTTGGGGCGGTGGCTGTGACACACAGCGGGTGCTGGGCGTGGGCACGCCCGACGATGTGCGCGCCAACGTGCGCGCTTTGGTGGGCGCTCTGAAGCCCGGCGGCGGGTTCGTCTTTTGCCAGGTGCACAACGTCTTGGGCGACGTGCCCCCCGAGAACATCGTCGCCATGCTCGACACAGCCTACGCCGAGAGCTGGTATGCTGCGCCTGCTGCCGGGCCCACGGGCTAGGCCGCCAGGTCGAGCACAGCCTGCTGGGCCAGTTGCGACCATGCCCACAGGCGCTGAGGGCGATAGCGCACGGTGGAGATGTCCTTCATGATGAGCTCCACGGCGCAGCCCTGGGTGCGCTCGAGGATGGCCCGCAGGTCCTCACGAGCGCGGTCGGGATGCCATGCATCCTCGCAGAAGATCGCCGGGTTGGGCTTGCATGACAGCACATAGCGACCGCCCACCTGCGCCACGGCCGCATCGAGATCGGCCCAGGGGCTCATGCTGATCTTGCGCAGGTTGGGCACCGTCTGCAGGATGCCCAGCTTGAGGTGGAGCGGCTCGCAGCAGCCATAGTAGGTGAGCCCCCAACGGTCGAGCCAGCGGCGCTCGTATTGCAGCGCAAACTCCAGGTGCATGCGCGGCGACACGTCGGAAAAGATCTGTGCCGTGGCACAGCCCCACAGATTGTGCGGCCGGAGATGGGCGGGGTCATATGGCGCGCCAGGCAGACGAGTCGTGTAGCCATAGCCGCCGGAGCCGACGCGGGTGTTGTCGTCGTTGCGCGAGAGCAGGTTCAGGGCCTCGTACTGATCGAGGCGCGCCAGATAGGCGCGGGTCAGTCGATCCATGGCGGCGTGCACCAGCTCGGGGCGATCGACCAGATCGGTCATGGCCTCGCGCACGCCCCACCAGCGGATCAAGTCGTCCCACGGCGCGAACCAGAATCCCGGCGCGCCACGCAGGCGCACCGGCAGCAGGTCGCCGATGGCGCGTTCGAGGGCATCGCACCGCGCCGCGCTCGCCTCACGATCTACAGTGACCACCGGCGTCTGGATCAACTCCAGGTCCTCAGGGCGCCGTATCTGCGCATGAAAGCGGCGCGAGACGATGCCCGAGCTGGCATCGGTGACGGCGACGTCGACATCTTCAGCCAGGCCCAGGCCGGTGTCGTGGATCACATACGGCAGGTCAAAATGAGGGTTGACGATCATATCGGCGGGCAGGTGCCGCCACTGGTAGAGGGTCTGGCGCAAGACGCGTTCCTGCTCGCGACAGAAGGCATCTTCGCAAACGCAGGTCAGCTCGCCGTCGACATCCATCTCGTGCCAGGGAATTTCGTTGATCCACACCATGGGCCTGATGGGCTGCAGGTCGTTGAGGCGCTGCCAGCCCAGTGCGGTCTCGGCGTGCACCGGCAGGCCGGCCACCTCGGCCCATGCGGCGGCCAGGCGGCGCAAGATGTCGCGATCATGAAGCGCTATCTCCATGGCAGCCCTCCCAGAGTCCGGGTGTGTGTATGCTATAATAGCCGTCAGCCAGCGGCGGCTCAAGGGGGTGTCTGTGAGCGACCTGGATCAGCAACGCTTTGTGGCCAGCCAGTATGGCACCTCGGCCAGGCTCGATGCGCGCGTGGCATTGCACGCACGCTACAGCGTCAACGACTATGGCTGGTTTCGCTGGGTCTATGATCAGTTCGACTTGCGCACGGGCGATTGCGTGCTCGAGCTGGGCTGTGGCACAGGCGAGCTGTGGGCCGGCAATGCCATGCGGGTGCCTGCCGGGGTGCGGCTGTTGCTCACCGACGTGTCGCAGGGCATGCTCGACCAGGCCGCCGCGCGCCTGGCCGACCGCCCGCTGGCCATCACGCTGGCCTGCGTCGACGCCCAGCAGTTGCCCTACCCCGATGGACGCTTTGACGTGGTCATCGCCAACCACATGCTCTATCACGTGCCCGACCGCCCGGCGGCGCTCGCCGAGATCGCCCGTGTGCTGGCGCCGGGCGGCCGCTTTTACGCCACCACCATCGGCGCTGGCCACATGGCCGAGCTGTACGCCCATCTGGGCGCGCTGGGCGCGGGCCTGGAGCCCCACGGTCCGCTGCCGTTTGCGGGCTTTACGCTCGAGAACGGGGGCGCGCAGGTGGCCGCGTGGCTCGAGGGGGTCGAGGTGCGGCGCTATCGGGACGAGCTGCGCATCACGGCGGTGCAGCCGCTGCTCGACTATTACCTCTCGATGGGCCTTGCTGGGCTGGAGCCCCATCTGGGCCGGCTGCGCGAGCACCTGCAGGGCCTGTTGGCTGCCGAGGGCGCCATCTGCATCAGCAAAGACACGGGCATGATCCTGGCCCGCAAGCCATGCTGACGCGCTCCGCGCAGTTGGGCAGATGGCGGGCCCTGAGGTATGCTGGCTGCGCGCGATGGCAAGGAAGGCAAAGGAGAGCATCGTGACGACCGAGCGAGCCGATCTGCAGGGCCCTATCCGCATTCTGCTCGAGCGGATCGGCTACCCCGATTCGCCCCATCTGGCCGAGATCCTCACGCTGGTGGCCACTCCTGAGGAACTGGCCTGGATGACGCTACTGCCGGCCACGGCCCACGAGCTGGCCGAGCGCGCCGGCCTCGCGCTCGACGCAGCCCGGGCTGTGCTGCAAGACCTGTTCGTGCGGGGGCTGGTGCTGATCAAGGCCGTTGCAGGCGAGGCGCCGGTGTACGATACGCCTCGCGGCTCGGGCACCTTTGTCGACCTGCTGCTCTTTGACCAGCGCTATCACGCCCTGGGCGATCACTTTTACGACCTATTCTCGCGCTTCTTCAACGAGGAAGAGGTCTACATGGAGCGCTCGCCTGAACGGCTGCCGCTGCGGGTGGTGCCCGTCGAAGAGCGCATCGCCGATACGCGCGAGGTGCTGCCCTACGAGCGGGTGAGCGGCATCCTCAGGGCGGCGCGGCGCATCGCCGTAGAGCACTGCCCCTGCCGCCAACGCGAGCGCAAGTGCGATCACCCTCTCGAAGTGTGCATGTCGTTTGATGCGGTGGCCGACTATGCCATCGCTCGCGGCATCGGGCGCGAGATCACGGTGAGCGAGGCGCAGGCGATGCTGGACATGTGTGAAGAGCGCGGCCTGGTGCACCAGGTCGACAACACCGACCGACCCACGGTGCTGTGCAACTGCTGTTCTTGCTGCTGCGCTTTTTTGGTGGCCATCAACCGCTACGGGCAGGACCACGTGGTGGCCGGCAGCCGCTATCGCGCCGAGATCGACCAGGATACCTGCAGCCAGTGCGGCCTCTGCTTGCAGCGGTGCCCCTTTGGCGCCATCGCCGAGACCGACGAGGGCGGGTACATGGTGGTGACGGCCAGATGCTTTGGCTGCGGGCTGTGCGCGTCGTCGTGCCCGGTAGAGGCCATCGCCATGCACCTGGTGGCGTCGCAAGACTACATCCCCCGCCAAGACCCGACCATCCTGCGATCATGATCAGGCCACGAGTCTATATCGGCGTTGCGGCGGTCGAGGCACTGTGCGCACATGTCGCCGAGCAGGGGCTGGACCAGCTCGACCTGTTGGCCGACGCCAACACCTGGGAAGCCCTCGGCCAACGCGCGGCCGCCGCCTTGGGCAGCGCCGGCGTCGATGTGCGGCCGATCATCCTGCCGGGCGAGGTGATCGCCGATGAAGACGCCATCGTGCAGGTGCTGTTGCGCGCCAGCGACCCGCGACGCGCCCTCATCGCCGTAGGGTCGGGCACGCTGACCGACCTGGGGCGCTTTGTGAGCCACCGTGCCGGACGCCGGTTCATCTCTTTGCCCACGGCGCCCTCGGTCGACGCCTACGCTTCGATCAACTCGCCGCTGGTGCTGCGCCGTCTCAAAGAGACGATCAACGCCCACGCCCCCGAGGCGATCTTTTGCGACCTGGATGTGCTCTGCAGCGCGCCCCCTGCCATGATCGCCGCGGGCTATGGCGACATTCTCGCCAAGTACACCTGCCTGGCCGACTGGCGCCTGGGGCACCTGCTGTGGAACGAGCCCATCGACGAGGCCGTGGAGCATGAGATGCGCACCGCGCTGGGGCGGGTTGCCCCGCTCGCCAAGGCCATCGGGGGCGCCGAGCCAGAGGCCATCCGCGCCCTGACCGAGGCGCTGATCGCGTCGGGCCAGGCCATGGCGACGGCTGGCAGCTCGCGGCCGGCGTCAGGCGCCGAGCACCATGTGTCGCACTATCTCGAGATGCGCCTGCTGCTCGAGGGACGGCCGCCCGTGCTGCATGGCGCCAAAGTGGGCGCGGCCACGGTGTTGATGGCGCGCTCGTACGAGCGGCTGCGCGCCATCAGTCGCGCTGAGGCGGCCCGGCGCCTGCTGGCCGACGCCTGGCCCAGCGTCGAGGCGCAGCGGGCCGAGATCCGCGCCGCCTATGGCGACATCGCCGAGCAGGTCATTGCCAGCCACCGCGCCATGATCGACCTGACGGGCGCGGGGCGACAGGCATTCTACGGCCGCATCGTTGCGCGTTGGGACGATGTGCAGGCCGTGGCGGCCAGCGTGCCGTCTCCGGCGTTGCTGGCAGAGCGCCTGGCGGCGGCCGGCGGCATGGTGGACCTTACCCAATACGGCTTTGACGCAGCAGAGGTGAAGGCGGCGGTGCAGGTGGCTCACTATGTGCGCGACCGTTTCACCGTGCGTCAGCTCGAGCTGGCGCTAGGCCTGCAGGCTTTACAGTCGCCAGGGTTGTGCCTAGAATAGGCCCCGCATGACACGCCGTCGGTGACCACGGCCTGGAGGATGGGTGTGCGACAACGAGCCCGCATCGTCAGCCTAGCCCTGCTGATACTCGCCCTGGTGACGCCAGCGCTGTTCCTGGCTGGCTATGCCATCAACGGCCAGGAGCTCTTTAGCCGCTCGACGGCCCGCGTGGTGGTGGCGTTGGTGGGCGGCGGCCTGGGCGCAGGGGCAGCGGCCTACCTGGCGCTACGACGAGACGCCCTGGGCGTGAGGCTGGTGGCGGGCCTGGCGCTGGTCGCCCTCATCGGCAGCATGCTGTATGTGCGCGTGGCCTGGGGGCAGAGCATGAGCCGCTCTATAGAGCAGTTGCGTCGCCTCCCCTTTGATGCCAACGAGACGGGCGTGCTGATCTGCCCGGCGAACCACTCGGCGGCGGCCTCGCGCGAGGCCCGCGAGTTGCAGGTGCTCATCGAGCGCACCGTGGCGGGCGCGGGTCTCGATGGCCGCATCCAGGTGCAGATGGCCTACCCTGTCATCGACGAGCCGCAGGCGCGGGTGCTGGCCGCTGACCGACGGGCCAGCGTGGTGGTGTGGAAGCGTTCCGACAGCTATCACGGCAAGGTCACCGAGTCGTACCACGTCACCAGCCCGGGCGTGGCCACCAGCGCCATCGTGGCGCAGCCGCTCGATCTGCTGGTGGTGATGCTGCTCGACCGCACCTTTGACCTGGAGCGCACCTACAACCAGGATGCCGCCGGCATCTGGCCACTGGCGCGCGAGACGGTGGCGCCGCTGGCCATCGGCATTGCCTTTTGGTCGGCCGATGATCCGCTACTGGCGGCCACCCTGTTCGACAAGGCGCTGTCGGCCGATGGGCTCGACCATCAGGAGCAGGCCGTGCTCCACGAATATGCCGCGGCTGCCATGCTGGCGCTGGGCCGCGCCGACCTCGCCGAGACCCATCTGGCCGCGGCCGGAGGCGCCAACGCCAACAGCAGCGTGGCCGTTGGAGCCGGCGCTGTGGCCGTTGCGCGCCGCGAATGGGACGACGCCGAGCGGGCGTTCTTGCAGGCGCTGCAGTTGGATCCTGCCAGCGTTTCGGCCTACTGCGGCCTGAGCGCCGTGCTGGCCACCAAGCTCGATGCCGAGCGTGCCGTGCAGGCGGCGCAACAGGCGGTGGGGCTTGCTGATGCGTCGCCAGCGCCATACGCCTTCCTGGGCATGGCCCTCGAGCGCATGGGCGCCATCGACGCCGCCGCCGAGTCATACCAGCGGGCCGCCGTCTTTTCGGGGGGCATTTTCGGCCTGTACAGCGCCGCAAGTGGGCGCGCCCAGGCCGTGCGGCGCAACCCGCCCACAGCGGTGCCCACGGCCACCGTGCGGCCGACGCCATCGATCACGCCCTATCCTACTGCCGCCCTGTATGAGGTCGAGTCGGGCGACACGCTGGCCAAGATCGCCGAGCAGTTCGGCGTGACGGTGGACGAGATCATGGAGATCAACAAGATCAGCAACCGCAACGCTATCGCCGTTGGCGACAAGCTCAAGATACCCGCCCGGCTGGACTAGGCGCCTCTGGGACAGCGAGCGTCCTGTGCAGCAGGGGCAGCCGCAGCGTGGCGGCGAATAGGCAAGCAGTCATGGCTCTGAGCCGACGCGGTCACATTTTCCTGGCCCTCTTCTCGCTGATCGCATTGTCTTTGCTGTGTCGAGATGTGCAGGCTCAGGGGCCGCAGATCATCGACCTGCCCGACAGTGGCTCACCGGGGCGCATGGCGCTGTCCGTCGACTCTCTCGATAGTCCGACGGCCGCCTGGTGGTCTTCGCGCGATGGGCGCAGCGCCCTGCTCGTCGCCAGCGGCTCGTTCGAGCGCGCCATGGTCGTGCACACCGCCCCATCGTCGGCCTCAGCCGACGCCCCTCTGGCGCTCAGCCGTGGCGGCAAACTGGCTTGGGCCTTGCCCTATGCTGAGGCAGCTCGTTTGTATGAGCGCCAGCCCGGCGGCGCCATCCAGCAGCGCTCGCTGCGGGCCATGCCCCTGGCCCTGGCCTATGGCGTCGACGACCGCCTCTATTGGGCAGGCCACAGCGCAGGGCAGGTCTGGCTCGCCTCAGAGGCCCAGCCCGAGCCATTCGAAGTGGCCGCCTTTGGCACGGTCTCGGCGCTGACCATCTGTGCCGGGCCTGCGGGCGGCGTCACAGTGGCGGTGGCCGGCGTCACGAGCGAGGGGCAGTCGGGGCTGTATCTGATCCCCGCCTCGGGCCAGGCTGTGCGAGTGGCCGACGCGACGGCTACGCCGCGCCTGCTGTGCAGCGCCGACGGCGGCGTGCACCTGGCCTGGCCATCGCCGACCGGGCTGCAGCAGGCCAGCAGCAGCGATTGGTCGGCTGTGAACACCATTGTGGCTCCGGCCGATGCCCCCTGGGCCCTGGCCGGCGATGGCGCCTCGCACGTGCGGCTGGCCTGGGCAGCGGGCGAGGTGGTGTATGTGGCCACTTCCAGGGATTGGGCCAGCGCTCCGCAGCCGTTGGAGACCGGCCCGGCAGAGGCCATCGATCTGGCGGTGAGCTCGTCAGGTGCCGTGCAACTGCTCTGGAGGGCGACGGCTCGCGGCGCCACTGCCGCTAACCTGCGCTATCTGGCCCAGGCCGCCCCATTGCGCCAACTGCGCCTGCTGCCGGTGGGGCAACCGGGCGGCATGCAGCCCGGCGCCCTCTGGGCAGCCGTCAGCAACCTGCCCCTGAGCGATTTCGTGCAGGCGCGGTTCTATCTCACAGAGCCCGACGGACCGGCGGCAGGCGCCTGGCAACAGATCGACCAGGACACCGATAGCAGCGACGGCCTGACGGTGGCCTTGCCAAACAACCTGGTGGCGGGCTCGCGCTATGCGCTGGTGGCGCAGGCTGTCTTGCGCGACGGCTCGCATCTGGTTTGCCAGAGCGAGTGGTTGGTGGCCGAGTCTGGCCTGCAGGCGGTGCTGGCGCTGCCCGAGGAGTCCCCCTGGCGTGGCACGGTCGGCGTGAGGCTCTTGCCACTGGCCGAGCGCCAGCAAGAGCAGTTGTTTGAGCTGTGGCTCGAGCCGTTGCCCAGAGAGACGGCCGCTGCAGAATCGTACTATCTGGGTGCCTACCGGCTTCCGGCGACGGCGCCGGCTGGCGCATGGCACGTGTGGCCGGTCGATGCGCGTGCCGTACCCGATGGTCACTACAGGCTCTATGCCACGCGCTGGCTCGACGGCCGACGCCAGGTACTGTCTGCCGCCGGTGAGGCCTGGGTCGACAACGCCTGCTCGCCCGCCATCGACCAGGTCGACGCTGAGGTGGTGGGCAGGCTGCAAGACCGGCTGCGCGTGACGGTGACGGCCAGCGACCTCAACGGGGTGGTGGAGCGCGTCGATGCCTACCTGGTCGCACGTTCTGTGGTAGGCCCAAGCGGCGAGTTCTCCATCTGGCTGGGCAGCGATGGCAGCAGCGACGGCGGCTGGGTCATCGAGGCCCCCATTGCGCCCGAGTGGCGGGGCAGCTCGTGGGCCGTGCGCGCCATCGCCTATGACAACGACGACTATCCCAGCCAGTGGGCCGAGTCAGCCGCTGTGGCGTTGCCCCCGGCGGGGCTGGCCGTGCGCTTTCTGCGGCCGGCCAGCGGGCCTGTGCTGGGGGCCAACCCCACGATCACGGCGATCATCGACAAGGGCGTCGATCAGGTCGAGTCGGCGTCGTTCTATCTCTATTCGCAGGATGCGTTACAACCGCTGGGCGCGGGCGAGATGGTGGGCCGGCTGGTCTCGCTGGAGATGGATGTCGGCTCGCTGGCGCCTGGGAGCTACCGCCTGCTGGCCCACCTGCAGGGCTCTGGCGGACAGTCCTGGTGGCCGGGGCCCGAGCTAGAGGTGAGCGCGGCCAAGCCGCATGTCGAGCTGCTGGGTGACACTGACGTGGCGCCCGACATGGTGCGGCACGAGGTGCGCGCCGAGCCGCCGCAGGTCCTGACATCGGTCGACTATGCCCTGGTCGACAGCCGCGGCGAGGTCGCTCAGCTCGGCGTGCGGCGGGCCGCCGATGGCGACCTGGGCATCGAGTGGGATGCCGGCGCCTATCTGCCGGGCGAGTACACCTTACTGTGTACCCTGGTCGACGAGCACGGCCAGCAGACTCAGCAGGGCTGGCCGCTGCGCCTCACCGCCCCCTACGGGCTCGAGGGCGTGCTGCCGACGCTCGGGCCTCTGCAGGGCGAGGCGCCGCTCGACTGGCAGGCCGCAGACTTGCCGGAAGACCTGGCACTGACCGTCTCGTACAGCCCCGATGGCGGCGCACACTGGCTGCCGGTGGCAGAAATGACTACCAGCGACGTGGTCGCCACGCTTGACACGACGTTGCTGCCGGACAGTCGCGATGGCCGCCTGCGCCTCACCTGGAGCCGCGACGGCGTTTGGGGGCAGGTGGACAGCGGGCCGCTGGTGGTCAACAACTGGCCCCAGGCCCCCATCCTCACGGTGCTCGAGCCGCAGCCGGGACAGGTGTTGCCGGCCGAGGCGCTCATCGCCTGGGAAGCGCGCGCTGCAGACGGTGGCGAGGTCACCGTCGAGATCGCCGCGCGCCGGGGCAGCGATGCCTGGACTCCGATCGTGGCCGACGTGCCCGGAACAGGGCGCCACCTGTGGGCCACCGAGGGCCTGCAGCCTGGATCGGGCTGGGAGCTCGAGATCACAGCGGTGGGCGGCCAGGGCGAGCGCCAAAGCGTCTTGATCTCTGACCTGACCGTCACCCGCAATCGGCCGCCACGGGTGCGCCTGCTGTGGCCTGATAGCGACGTGATGCTCAACGGCGAGACCGCCATTCTCTGGTCTGCTCTGGACCTCGATGGCGACACCGTGGCGATCGACCTCTACTACAGCGACAACGCAGGCCACGCCTGGTATCCGCTGGCCGAGGACTTGCCCAACACGGGCTATTACCTCTGGGAGACCGCTTTTGTGCCGCCCGGCAACGCCTATCGCATCCGCGTTGTGGCACGCGACGGCCTCTTTGAGCAGCGGGCGCAGAGCGGCGGCCTCAGCACCATCGGGGGGGCCGCATCGCCCGATGTGCGGCTGACCTTGCCCGCCGCAGAGGCCCCGCTGCGCCGCACGACACTGGTCTGCTGGCAGACGCTGCGGCCGGCCGATCTGGCCACGGTCCAGGTCGAGGCCAGAGAGGTGCGTAGCGGCGCCATCGAGCCGATCGTGGCCGGGGGGCCGCCCGCGGGGTGCATCCCCTGGGATACGCTCTATGTGCCCGACGGGCAGTATGCGCTGACGATCAACGCCCGCGGCGGCGACGGCCTGGTCCGTAGCACATCGACGCGCCGCGTGAGCGTAGCCAACCTGACGCCAGCGGCTCCAGAGATCGAGTGGGCCAAAGCGCCGGCGACGGGCCCCTACGGTTCGCCCACTGTGCTGAGCTGGCAGACGACCGATGTGGGCAAACCTCCGCTGGCGGTGCAACTCGAGGGCAGCGCAGACCTGGGGGCGACCTGGAGGCCCATCAAGACGGCGCCCGCGGGGGCTGAGTACACGATCTGGGGACCGCCTCCAGACGACGGGCCGGCGTTATTGCGCCTACGGGCCGCTTCTGATGGCAGATCGTCACAGAGCACCGTGGTGGCCGTGCATCCGGCGCCGGCGTACTCGGCCCTGCCCGAGCTGGCGCTCAGCATGGCCCAGAGCGATGGCAAGCCCGTGGTGCGCTGGCTGGCGCAAGACAGCGCCCAGCGCGAGCTGATGGTGGCGGTACTCGGCGTAGACGACCTGGGCGCCCACACCTTGCTGGCCCAGGGCCTCACCGAGGTGGGCGAGCTCTCTCTGGATGCAATGGGCGACGACCGGCCTTTGGTGGCCGTGTGCGTGCTGGCTGACAATGGCCGCATGGCCCGCATGGCCTGCGCCGGTATCGAGGACCAGCCGCCCTGGGCAATCGAGCTGCTATCCCCCGGCCCCCTCGCCGACTGGGCCGATACGATCACCCTGGGCTGGCGGCTCAACCCGATGGCAGGCGGCCTGCCCACGCAACAGTCACTCTGGTGGAGCGACGATGGTCGCCGCTCGTGGCACAAACTGGCCCAGCTCGACGGGCTGGTGCGCCGGTATGTGTGGACCGAAGCCGGTGAGCAGAGCGGCGCGCTCTGGTTGCGCATCGAGGCCAGCGACGCGAGCCGCTCGACGGTCTACGAGGCCGGCCCCTGGCTGGCACAACAGCCTCGACAGGCCGCTGCCATCTCGCTGGTGACGCCCCAGCCTGGGCAGGCGAGTGGCGCCGAGGTGGCCATCCACTGGCGCAGCGCGCACGCGCCCGCTGGCGCGACCGTCGCGCTCTGGTATCGTACGGCGCCCAACGGCGCATGGCGCTCACTGGCCAAAGAGCTGCCACTCGCCGGGCAGTTCATGTGGGATGTCACCTCGCTGCCCAACGGCAGCCAGGTGTGGCTGCGGGCCGAGGTGATGACGGCCGAGGGCGTGGTGGCGAGATCGCTCACGCACCGTCTGCTGGCCCAGCCGCAGGCGTTGCCCAACGTGCATCTCAGCCTGAGCGGCCCCGTGCTGCCCAGAGCGACCGTCGAGCTCTGCTGGCAGGCCGCTGCCAGCCGTTCTGATGCCCAGGTGCGCATCATGGCCTCGGACGATGGCGGCGCGACGTGGGCGCCTCTGGCCGAAGGCCTGGCGCTCGTCGGCTGTCGGCAGGTGCCCAGCTCTGCGCTGCGCGGTGAGCTGGCATTGTGGCGCGCCCTGGTCGTCGACGGCAACCGTCAGGGTGTCGACACCATCTCAGCAGCGATCGGCCAGCCATGACGATGGCGTGGTGGCGGCGCTGCGCCAACCGCATCGCCGAACAAGCAGCCCCCGGCTGGCAGTTGTTCAGCATCAACGCCGTCTGGTTCGGCACGTCGTTCCTGTGGAATGCCATACATCCCCTGCTGCTGCCCACCATGCTGCTGAGCCAGACCGAAGGCACCCGCAATACGCGCTACGGCCTGCTAACCTTTGGTGGGCTGCTGGTGGCGATGGCCGTGCAGCCGCTGAGCGGCGCCCTGTCTGACCATACCGTGCATCGCCTGGGCAGGCGCCGCCCTTGGATGATCGTGGGACTGGGGCTCGGGCTGGCGAGTCTGTGGACCATGGTGCTGGCGCGCAGCTTTGTCGGGCTGGCGCTCGGGTACATTCTGTTGCAGCTCTGCTCGAATATCCTGCACGGGGCCGCACAGGGGTTGATCCCCGACCTGGTGCCACCCGGGCGGCGGGGTGTGGCATCGGGCGCCAAGAGCGCCATCGACATGCTGGGGGTGGTGGCCGCTGCGCTGGTCATCAGCCGGATACTCGACGGCGTATTGCCGCGCGTGCACCTGTCGGCGGTGGTCATCGCGCTGGTGTGAACCGCGGGCACGCTCATCACCGTGAGCGGCGCCCATGAGCACGGCGCCCACGTTGCGCCCCAGAGCAGGGTCCGTGGCGTCGACATGTTGCAGGGGCTCATGAGGCCACGCACAGTGGGCCTGGGCGCATACGCCAGACTGCTCGTGTCGCGCTATTGCGTGCTGCTGGGCACCTATATGGTGCAGTCGTTCGCTTTTTTCTTTCTGCAAGACGTGCTGCAGCTCGCCAACCCCGGGCGCACGATGGGCAACATCATGTCGGCCATCGCCGTGTGTGTGTTGCTGGCCGCGCTGCCCGCAGGCGCGCTGTCGGAGCATCTGGGGCGGCGCCGACTGAGCCTGTGGGCCGAGGCGGTGGTGGCCCTGGGCATGGTGGGGTTGGCGGTATGGCGCCAGGCAGGCCATCTGTGGCTGCTGGGAGGCGTCATTGGGCTGGGCATGGGCGTGTTCACGAGCGTCAACTGGGCCTGGGCCACCGACCTGGTGCCCATCGACGAGCCGGCCAGGTACCTGGGGCTGTCGAACCTGGCCACGGCCGGAGCGGCCGCCACCTCGCGCCTGGCGGGGCCGTTGATCGACCTGATCAACGCCCGCTGGCAGCATGGCGGCTATATCGCCCTCTTTGCGCTGGCCACGCTGGCGGTGGGCATGGCTCTGTTGGTGACCTGGCGGCTGCCCGAGCCCGTGGCCGGCAAAGAAATGGCCCGCGTCGTTTGACGTGATTGGTAAAGCGTTGGTCGAATGGTATACTAGGGAGGCATGCATATAGGCTCTGCCGAGGAAGGGGTCGGGAGCAATGAAAGAGTACCAAACAGCCGACATAAGGAACATCGTATTGCTGGGGCATGGCAGCTCTGGCAAGACCTCGCTCGGCGAGGCGATGCTCTTTGGCGCTGGCGCGACCACACGCCTCGGCCGCGTCGAGGATAAGAACACTGTTTCAGACTATGACGATGAAGAACAGGCCAGGGGCTTTTCAGTGAACGCCGCGGTGCTGCCCATAGAATGGCAGGGCCGCAAGCTGAACGTGCTGGATACGCCTGGCTATACCGACTTTGTGGGCGAGGTCAAGTCAGCGGTCGGCGTGACGGATGGCGCCGTGCTGGTGATCTGCGCGGCGTCGGGCGTCGAGGTGGGAGCAGAGCTGCACTGGTCGTTTCTAGACGAGGGGTCCAGGGCGCGCCTGGTGTTTATCAACAAGATGGACCGCGACAACGCCTCTTTCGATCGCACCCTCGAGAGCCTGCGCACCAAGTTTGAGGCGACGTTCGTGCCGGTGACCCTGCCGATCGGCTCGCAGGCCAGTTTCAGCGGCGTGGTCGATCTCGTCACCATGAAGGCCTACCTGGGCGACAAGAACGTCGAGGCAGACATCCCTGCCGAGATGCGCGACGCCGCTGAGGCGGCTCGTACGACCATGATGGAGTATGCCGCCGAGGTCGACGATGAGCTGATGATGCGCTATCTCGATGGCGAAGAGCTTACCAACGACGAGATCCGCGCGGCACTCAAGACCGGCGTCAACCGCGGCGATCTGACTCTCGTGTTCGCCGGTTCAGCGACCAAGACCGTCGGCGTGCGGCAACTGCTGGACGGCATCAGCAGCTATCTGCCGGCTCCCAGCGCCCGCACAGTCACGCGGGTGTCGGATGACACCGAGATCGCGCTCGAGCCCAACCCCAACGGGCCGTTGGTGGTGCAGGCGTTCAAGACGCTGGCCGACCCGTTTGTGGGCAAGCTGACCTATTTCCGAGTGTACAGCGGCACCTTTAACCCGGACTCGCGGGTCCAGAACGTCACCAAGGGCCAGGAAGAGCGCGTCGGCCAGCTCTACCACATTCGCGGCAAAGAGCAGGAGCCAGCGACGGCCATCAAAGCCGGCGATATCGGCGTCGTGACCAAGCTCACCTCGACCGGCACCAACGACACCCTCTGCGACCGGGGCGCCGCCTACATCGTGCCCGCCGTCACCTATCCGCGGCCGCTCTTTTCAGTGGCCGTCTTTCCCAGCTCCAAGGCCGACCTGGACAAGCTCGGGTCGAGCCTGCAAAGACTGGTGGAAGAGGACCCCACCCTGGTGGTGGAGCGCAACATAGACACCGGCGAGACCATCCTCTCGGGCATGGGTGAATCGCACATCCAGATTGCCACGCGGCGCATGGCGCAAAAGTTTGGCGTGAGCGTCGACACGGCGCTGCCCAAGATCGCCTATCTCGAGACCATCAGCAAGACGGCCTCGGCGCAAGGCCGCCACAAGAAGCAGACCGGCGGGCGTGGCCAGTTCGGCGACGTCTACTGCCGCTTTGAGCCCCTCGAGCGCGGCGCAGGGTTCGAGTTCGCCAGCGAGATCTTTGGCGGCTCTGTGCCCAAGAACTATGTGCCTGCGGTGGAAAAGGGCATGGTCGAGGCGCTGACGAGCGGCGTGCTGGCCGGCTACCCCGTGGTAGACATCCGCTGCGTGCTGTATGACGGCTCGTTCCACCCGGTGGATTCGTCCGAGCTCGCCTTCAAGCTGGCGGCGCAGCTTTCGTTCAAGAACGCACTGCCCGAGGCCGGCCCGGTGCTGCTCGAGCCGATCTACAAGATCGTGGTGACCGTGCCCGACGAGTTCATGGGCGACATCCTGGGCGACCTGAACACGCGTCGCGCCCAGGTGCAAGGGATGGAGCAGTCGCGCGGCAACGGCATCGTGACGGCCATCGTGCCGCTGGCCGAGATCCAGCGCTATGCCACTGACCTGCGCTCGATGACGCAGGGGCGCGGCATCTATGAGATGGAGTTTGTGCGCTATGACATCGTGCCGGCCCACCAGGTCGACCAGATCAAGGCCGATGCTACGGCTCGTGCCGAGCGCGACAAGGAACGAAGTTAGGTCCGCCTGAACGAACACAAGAGGACGGCCGCATGGCCGTCCTCTTGGTCTTTCAGGGCATGGCCGCCCACTCTTGAGCCAACAGGCCGTAGAGCAGCATGTCGCGCCACTGCTCACCGATGCGCTCATACTCGCGCAGGCGCCCTTCGGGCGCAAAGCCCAGGCGCTCCAGCAGGGCGATCGAGCGCGTGTTGCTGACCACCACGCGAGCGCCCACGCGGTGCACGTGCAGCTCGTTGAAAGCCAGCGCCAACATGCGCCGCGCGGCCTCGGTGGCATAGCCCTGTCGCCAGTGCTCTGCACTGAGGCCATAGCCCAGCTCGGCCTGCAGCGCGCCCGGCGTCGTCAGGCGGATGCCGCAGTTGCCGATCAGCTCGTCGTTGTCGCGCAGGGTGATGGCCAGTTGCCAGCGATAGCGCGGCTCCTCGCGCTGCCACGTTACGAACATGTCCAGCAGCGCGCGCAGCGTCACCTCAGAGCCGGCCTCTTGCGGATAGTGGGCCAGATAGCGCGGGTCGCGATGGTGGGCCAGCATGGCCGGCCAGTCATCTGCGACGAACTCGCGCAGCACCAGACGCTCGGTGACAAGACGCATCGGTTGCCTCGGGCTAGATGCGCGGCATCACATAGCCGCCGCACACCGGCAGGTACATGCCCGTGATGAACTTGGCCAGGTCTGACGCGAAAAACGCCACAGCGTTGGCGATGTTCTGCGCCTCGCCACGATGGCCGAGCGGCACATTCTTGACGTACTCGTCATCGAATCCGGGTCCGCTCCTGGGGTGGTCTTCGCTGATGGTCCATCCGGGGGCCACCTGGTTGACGGTGATGTTGTGCTTGCCGACCTCTTTGGCCAGGATGCGGTAGATGCCATCCATGCCACGCTTGCCGGCCACGTAGGCCGACTGGGTGGGGAAGCACTGCATCGAGCACTCGGTGTTGGTGCCAATGACACGGCCCCACCCCTTTTCGATCATGGCCGGCACAAAGGCCTTGGCCATCAGCACGTTGTGGATCACGCAGCTATCGAACTGCGACTGGTAGTCGGCCAGGGGCTGATCGAGGATCTGCGTCCACTTGTACTGAATGACAGCGTTGCAGCAGATGATGTCGGGCGCGCCGATGTTGGCCACGACCTCGTCGCGCATGTGCATCACGTCGGCTTCCTGGGTGACGTCTGCTTTGACGATGCAGGCGTTGCGCCCCATGCCGGCCACTTCAGCCAGCAGCTTGCGGGCCATCTGCTCGTTGTGGTGATAGTGGATGGCCACATCGGCGCCACAATCGGCCAGGGTGCGAACGATGGCGCGGCCGAGTTGGCCGGTGCCGCCGGTAACCACGGCGGTGTGCCCCGTCAGATCGATCTTGAGCATCAGAACCCTCCCGTCGAATCGTGTATTGATCGCCGCCAGGCTGCTGCCCGACGGTCCATCTCACGGATAAAGGCGTCTTTACCAGCCACATAGCCGTCGACATCGTCAGAATGGCGGGCGGCGAGCTGGCGCTTGAGGTCGCTGTAGGCGCGCGCCTCGCAAGGATGCGCGATCATGTAATCGCGAAAGGCCAGATGCCGCGCGATCTCGGGATGGCCCATCTGAAAGGCGTGCACGTGATGGGTGTGCACGTCGTCACTGCCCTTGCGATAGTAACGGCGCCCCGATATGCCGTTCTCGCCACGTGGCAGGTAGCCCAGACTGACCATGTCGCCGTCACGCGCATCGAGAGCGTCCAGAGCGCTTACCACCAGCAGGATGTCGATGATCGGTTTGGCCCACATGCCGGGTATGGCCGTGCTGCCGATATGATGGCCGGCAAGCACGACGCCGCCCAGCGTAGCGCAAAGGAGTGCGTTCTCGCGCTCATAGGCAACGACCCACTGCAGCCGATAGGGCTGCACCACAACCTGTCGCACCGTCTATCCCCTCACACAAGGACAGCCGTCCTGGGGACGGCTGTCGGTTCGCGTCGGGTCAACTTTACTGCTTGCGACCGTGTTCTCGGGCATAGGTGGCCGCCCAGATGAGCACGCCAAGCCCTGCGAAAAAGACACCCAGCCCGATAGGCGAACCCCAGAAGAGCGACAGCCAGAGATCCATCTTTCACCTCTTGCCGCTTGCGCGGCTGACCGCGGCCCCTCGACCCCTTCGCCAGAGCCAAGCAGTGATGTAGCGCGATGGGCTCTAGAGTGTATTCTAGCACCGACCACCTGCCGTCGCAATGGCCTCTTGTCGGCGCCGCCGGCCAGGCCGTCGCGCCTCGACTGCGAGCCGTGGGCCGTTTGGCCCCTTCATTTTGACCGCAGTTAACCGCCATGTTATACTATGGTGTACCGGGGTTATCGCTGGCGCCTGTGCTGGCGTCCCAGTATTCAGAGAGGTGGCACTATCAGCAGTAACAGAGAGCACCGCATCAACCGCGATATTCGCGTGCGCGAGGTGCGCCTGGTCGACGAGCAGGGCAAGCAGATGGGCATCTACCCCACCCGCGAAGCGCTGCGCGTCGCCGAAGAGCGTGGCCTCGACCTCGTGGAGATCGCGCCGCAGGCGAATCCGCCGGTCTGCCGTCTGCTCGACTATGGCAAGTTCATGTACGAGATGCAGCGGCGCGAGCGAGATGCTCGCCGGGCCCAGAAACAGATCGAGGTCAAGGAGATCCAGATCAGGCCCAAGACGGCCGACCATGACATTCAGGTCAAGCTCAACCGCGCGCGCAAGTTCCTGGCCGAGGGCGCCAAGGTGCGGGTGCGAGTGCGCTTTCGTGGGCGTGAACACACGCACCCCGAGCTGGGCGACGAGCTGATGGACCGCGTGATGGCCGAGATGCGCGATGTTGCTGTGGTCGAGAGCCAGCCCAAGATGGAGGGCTCGGCGCTGATCATGCTGCTTTCACCCATGAAAAAGACCGAGTCGACCAAGGCCGAGTAGGCCAGTCCGTGTACGGCTCGTGCTTTTAAACTGTCGGAGGAAAACCAAGTGCCTAAGTTAAAGACTTATAAGGCCGCCGCTAAGCGATTCAAGCTAACCGGCTCGGGAAAACTGATGCGCTCTCAGGCTGAGAAGCGCCACCTGCGACGCAAACGCTCCAAGCGCGTCAAGCGCAGCCAGTGGATGATGGTCGAGGTTCAGGGCAGCGGCGAAGTGAAACGCGTCGGCCGACTAGTACCTTACATCAAAAAGTTCAAGGGCTAGGCTCGGCCTGCCCGAGAGTCACTGGAAAGGATCGTCACCGTGGCTAGAGTCAAAAGAAGCGTCGCCGCCCATCGCAGACATGTCAAGGTCCTGCAGGTTACCAAGGGCCAGCGTCTGACCAAGCATCGCCTGTTCCGTCGTGCGAACGAGGCCATGCTCAAGTCGCTCGCTTATGCAACCCGCGATCGTCGCAACCGCAAGCGCGACATGCGTCGCCTGTGGATCGCACGCATCAACGCCGCCGCCCGCGCCAACGGGATGAGCTATAGCCGCTTCATCAACGGCCTCACCAACGCGCAGGTCGAAGTGAACCGCAAGATGCTGGCCGAGATGGCCGTCAACGACCCCTCGTCCTTCTCCAAGCTGGTCGAGGTGGCTCGCGCAGCCGTCAGCGCCTGAACGCCACCACGCTCTGAGCGCACCAACGCCCCCGGGAATCCGGGGGCGTTGCGCTTTGCGGGCCAGGTCAGGCCTGGTCAGCCAGCTCGATGGCCGCCGGCCGCTGCTGCACCTTGCGCAGGCGCTCCAGATCGAGCTTGGGCGAGCGGTCAAAGTTGACGACGCCGTTCTGCTCCTGGTAGATGTCGGTGAGCTGGGTGTAGCAGTAGCCGAACATGTTAGGGTCATCCAAGAGCACGTTGCAGAGCGCCTCAAAGCGCTCGTACACCTCGTCGATGGTCCGGCAGCGTTCGCCATAGCCCCACGAGTCGCGCCCGTGCTCGGCCTGCGGGTTCCACCAGATGCCGCCGAACTCGCTGACAAAGAAGGGCTGCCCGGCATAGGGGATGGACCAGTGCCGCTGGTCGTGCCAGCGGCTGCGCTCGGCGCGCCCATTGTAGTAGGGCTCGCCGTGGGCCAGGCCAGCGTGGTTGACCGCGAACGCCTCTGGGTTCTGCTCATAGTCATGGCAGTCATAGATGTCGGCACCATAGACGCGATGGGAGTAGCCCGACGTATCGAGCACCGGCCGGGTGAGGTCCATGGCCTTGGTGGCCAGATACATGCCCAGGGTCACCTCGTCGAGCTGGTCGATGCGATCGGTGCGGTACTGCCAGGTCTCGTTGAGCGGGCACCAGCCGATGATGCTGGGGTGCGAGTAGTCACGCTCCAGCGCTTCGAGCCACTGGGTGATGTAGCTCGGCGTGGGCTTCTGATGGTCGTGTTCGGGGCCGAACCCGCCGCAGCCCCAGTCGCCGAACTCACCCCACACGAGATAGCCGAGCTGGTCGGCCCAGTAGAGAAAGCGCTCTTCGAACACCTTCTGATGCAGCCGTGCGCCGTTGAACCCGGCGGCCATGCTCAACTCGATGTCGTGCTTGAGCGCGCTATCGCTGGGCGCCGTCATGATGCCGTCGGGATAGTAGCCCTGGTCTAGCACCAGCCGCTGAAAGATCGTCTGGCCGTTGATCCTGACGGCAGGCCCGTCGAGCGACACCGAGCGCAGGCCAGCATAGCTGGTGGCCCGGTCGAGCACCTGTTGGTCGGCGTCGAGCAGGGCAAACTCCAGATCATACAGGTGCGGATTGCCCGGCTCCCAGAGGATGCGCGACCAGCTGGGCACGGGCAGCTCGGCCACAGCAGACATGTCGGAGCCGAGCGGCACCGTGGCGCTGGAGACGAGCTTGCCCGCACTGGTGAGCGCCACCGCCAGCGACAGCCCCGCCCGGGGGCAGACCAGCGGCACCTCGACCACAAAGCAGCTTCGGCCCACGTGAGGCGTGATGCGCGGCCGCCTCATACGAGTCGTAGCCACCGGCTCGAGCCAGACCGACTGCCAGATGCCGGTGGTGCGCCCATAGATAGCGCCATAGCCGGCGTACTCGTGGGCCTGCTTGCCGCGCGGCTGTGGCTGGCCGTGTGGGTCTCGCGCCCGCACCACAATGGTGGCCGTCTCGCCGGCTGAGACGACTGCCTGCAGGTCGCAGGTAAACGGGGTAAAGCCCCCGCGGTGGCGCATCACCTCGACCCCGTTGACCCACACGGTGGCGTCATAGTCCACCGCCTGAAAGTGCAACAGCACATCACGCCCGGCCCAGTCGGCAGGAATGGTCACCTCGCGGCGATACCAGACAGCATTGAGCTGGTCGGTGCAGCCTACGCCCGACAGGGGGCTCTCGGGGCAAAAGGGCACCGTGATGGCGCCCGACAGTTCGCGCGTCAACAGGCCGCGCTCGAGGCCGCTATCGCCCTGGTCGATCTCGAATTGCCACTCTCCGTTGAGGCAAAGCCAGTCTGCTCGCACAAACTGGGGTCGCGGGTATTCCGGTCGTGGAATCGTCATCGTCTCCCTCCAGAGCCGTGTCACTTGATGCCAGCACCGTGGCCCTGGCGCCGCGCCGCCCCTTGACGGCGGGCGCAGCGGCCACCCTGCTGCGATTGTAGCATGGGCCTGCAGCCTGCCCAACCGCTGGGCGTGGTTGGGCAGCACAGGGCGCAGCCGCTATAATAGTGCCCGGTGCCGTTGCGCCAAGCATAGCCGTGGAGTGGCCGCGTGAAGGCAGACCTGCATGTCCACACCGCTTATTCGCCCGATTCGCTCAGCACCTTGCCTCAGATCGAGCGTGCGGCGCAGCGCCGCGGGCTGGATGTGCTGGCGATTACGGATCACAATACCATCGGCGCGGCGCTGTTGCTGGCCAGGTGGTCGACGTTGCGCGTCATCGTAGGCGAAGAGATCGCCACCACACAGGGCGAGATCATCGGCCTTTTTTTGCACGAAGAGATTCCTGCAGAGCTGTCGCCGCTCGACACGGTGCGCGCCATCAAGGCGCAGGGCGGGCTGGTCTGCATCCCCCACCCGTGCGATCAGGCGCGGCGTTCGTCGGCCTTGACCTCGCAGGCGCTGGGCGAGGTGCTGCCCTGGGTCGATATGATCGAAGTGCTCAACGCGCGCACCACCTACCGTGCTGACCTGGCGGCCGCCGAGGCGATCGCCAGGCGCTATGGCCTGGCGCGCACGGCGGGCAGCGATGCGCATTCACCCACCGAGATCGGCCGCGCCTATGTAGAGCTGCCGGCCTTTGATGACGCCCGCTCGTTCCTCGCGGCGCTGGCGCATGGCGCCGTCCAAGGGCGGCTCTCGTCGCCGCTGGTGCACGTGTCGAGCACGGCCGCCCGCCTCACCAAGACGATCGTGGCGCCCGCCTCGCCGGGGCAGCGCTACCGCAGCGTACGCCCCTGAGCCAGAGCGCCGTGATCCTTTTGAGGGTGCTCTCGGTAGCGGCAGCCGCGCTGCCCACAGCGCTGTATGTGCTACTCTTTTGGTGGCTCGACCGCAACGAAAAAGAGCCGCGCGCCCTTTTGCTGGGGGCTTTTGCTTGGGGCGCGGCGCCCAGCGTCATCCTGTCGTTGATCGTCGAAGGCTGGCTCGCTCGGCCACTGACTCCCTTTGGGCAGCCCTATGTCAGCGTCGTGGGCGGCACTCTCATCGCCCCACCCGTCGAAGAGGGCGTCAAGGGGCTTGCCTTGTGGGGGCTCTATCGTTGGGCGCGAGCCGAGTTGGATGGCGATCTCGACGGCATCGTCTATGGGGCTGTGGTGGGCCTGGGTTTTGCGATGGTCGAGAACGTCTTTTACTTTTGGTCGGCGCTCGAAAAGAGCGGCCTCTCAGCCTGGGCGACGATCATCCCCGTGCGCGCACTGGCCTTTGGCCTGAACCACGCCCTGTTCACAGCGTTCACCGGGGTGGGGTTCGCGCGGGCGCGCTATGCTCAGGACGCGACGCGCAGACGTGCGATCGTGATCAGGTGGCTGCTGCTCGCGGTGGTCGTACACATGGCCCACAATGCCTTTGCCAACGCCGGCCTGTGCCTCTTCAGCCTGCTGTTGAACTGGGTGGGCGCGCTGCTGGTGCTGGCCATGGTGGTGTTGAGCTGGCGCCGCGAGGCCGAGTGGATGCAAGAGTACCTGGCCGAAGAGGTGACGCTGGGCGTGCTCAGCGAGTCGCTCTATCGCGCTGTCAGCACGCGCGAGCGCTATCGCGCCACGCTACGCCGCCTGCGCGAGGACGGCCTGCCGCGCGCGCGCACCTTCTTGCGGCTCTCCAGAACCGCCGCCGAGCTGGCCCAGAAAAAGCACCAGCTCGCCCACATGGGCGAGGAAAGCGGCAACAGCGCTACCATCGAGGCGCTGCGTCAGCAGATCAGCCGGCTGCGCTCAGAACTGCACGCGTGATCTGCGAACTGCCTTGCAGTCAGCTCCTCGCGAGGTGTTGGGGCTGCGCCAGGGACTCGGCTTCGGGCAGCAGCGGCGTGTACTCGAGCCCCACATAGCCGCCATAGCCTGTGGCGTCGAGCGCGCGAAAGATGCTCCGATAGTCGAGCTCGCCCCCCACCAGCTCGTGCCGGCCGGGCACGCCGGCCACATGCACGTGGCCGATGTGGGCGCAGTAGGCCGTCAGATTGTCGATGATGTGGCCTTCCTGGACCTGCTGGTGGTAGATGTCCATCAGAATCTTGACGGCCGGCGAGTCGACTTCCTGGACGATGTCGGCCGCCTCGGCCATGCGGGTGAGCCAGTAGCCATGGTGATTGACCAGCGTGTTGAGCGGCTCCACAACGAGGGTGAGCCCTCTGTCTGCTGCCACCTGGCCGATGGCCCGCAGATGGCGCACCACCCGCCGTCGCGAGGTCTCGTAGCGTTCGTCGTCGATCGTGTTGCCGGTGGTGACGATTACGGTGGGGCAATCGAGGGCGGCGGCCACCTCGGCCGTGCGCACCATGCCCTGCACCAGCTCCGCCTCGGCGCCACGTTTGATGAGGCTATTGCCCGGCACGTGGCAGATGGCCGCCACCGCCAGACCAGACGCGCTCCGCGCCGCCGCGATGGCGGGGATGTCTTTGTTATCCCAGCCCCAGAACTCGAACGCCTGATAGCCCTGGCCAGCTACCAGCGGGATGCGCTCGGCAAAGGGGCGATCGCGCCAGAACATCTCGATGCAGACCGACAACCTGAGCATGCGGGGCCTCCTGTAAGGGCTAGAGCACCCGAGCGGCTGAAGCGTGGTCGAGATAGAGCACGGCCCCCGCGTGGCGCCGCAGGATGCTGGCCGGGCAGGCCGTGCTGATGGGGTCGCTGAGCGCTGTGCGCACGGCGGCGGCCTTGGTGGGGCCCGGCACCACGCACACAATCCGACGCGCCGCCAGCAGTGACGGCATGGTCAAGGTCATGGCGTGGGTGGGCACCTGCTCTAGCGCGGCAAAGGCGCCATCGTTGACCTGTTGCTGCCGGCAGACGGCGTCCAGCTCGACCACCTTGACGCCCTCGGGATCCGCAAAGTCGGCCACCGGGGGATCGTTAAAGGCCATGTGGCCGTTCTCTCCGATGCCAGCACACACCAGGTCGATGGGCGCAGCCCTCAGCAGCGCGGCATAGCGACCGCATTCGTCGGCGGCGTCTTGCGCCTGGCCATCGAGGTAGGCGACGCTGCCGAACGGCAGGCGGCCAAAGAGCCGCTCGCGCAGAAAGCGGCCAAAGCTTTGCGGTGCATCGCCCGGCAGGCCCAGATACTCGTCCATGTGAAAGGCGTGCACCGTAGGCCAGTGCACGCGGCGGCCCTCGCGCAGGCCTGCCAGCAGCTCGTTCTGCGAGGGGGCGGCGGCAAAGATGGCGCGGGGCGCGATGTGGTTATGCTGGGCCGTCTCGAGGATAGCCAGGGCGTCATGGGCGGCGGCGAGCCCCATCTCTGCTCGGCTGACATAGACCTCGACGCGCAGAGCGTCGACCTGCAGGGTGACTCGCGGTGCAGGGCGTGGCAGCATACAGACCTCCAGGATGTCAGTGCTGCGGAGGCAGCTTGGGGCGTGGGTCTTCGATCACCTCATAGTGCACGAGCAGGGTGATCACCGCATTGTTACACAAGAGGCCGAGCAGCGTCATGCCGGCAAAGATGAGGATGATGGTCAGCGCCCCGGCCAGCAGCAGCATCGTCAGGGCAAAGGTGAGCATCAGAAAGGCGTAAAAGGGGTTGGCGAAGATGAGATAGGCCGAGTTGCGCCAGGCGCGCAGCAGCTTGGGCTCTTCCTGGCTAAAGAGCAGCGGCCAAAAGTAGAGCTGCATCACGACCCAGAACACTAACGCTGCAATGGACATGCTGCCGAGCAACATGCCGACAAACCCCGAGAACATGCGGGGATAAGAAGTGACGTTCAACACGAGGATGGCCACGACAGCGATGTTGGCCACCATCCAGACGAGGCTGCGCCACCAGTAGACCTTGATGCCGTCGAAAAAGTCCGACAGGTGGATGGTGCGCCCGCGGGCCACGATGTGGGTGGCATAGAACAGCCCCACGGTGGCCAACGGAAAGAGGATCAGGCCCAGCAGGAGCAGCGGCACCACCACTGCGGGACTGCTGCCCACGGCCGTCGAGAGGGCGATGGGCCCGCCCCACGAGAACACCCAGATCATGTTCATGACGGCCAGTTGCAGCAGCTCTTCCCAGCTATCTTTGAGCGTCTGCCAAAAGACCCCCATCGCCTTGCTGAACAACATCGTCGGCGCTCCTACCCTCATTTGCCAGCATTGTAGAGCCGAATGCGGGCTGTGAAAAGCGAAACAGGGCAAGCCCTGTGGCCTGCCCTGTAATGCACGCTCTGTGACGCCCGTCGACTAGCGACGGCCGCGATCGCGCCGGTCGCGCATCGCCTTTTCCCAGGCCTCGGCAAAGAGGCCCGTGCTGCCCGGCTCAGCCGGCTCTTGTTCGGTGCTGATCACCTGCGGCTCACGGCGTCGGCCACGGCCACGGCGCTCGCGGGGCGGGCGGTCTTCGCCATCGTCGTCGCGCCACGAACGCCTGTTGCGTTCGCCACCAAACGAGTCGCGACGCGGGCGCTCCTGGACCTCGGGGGCGCCGACGAACTCGGTGCGCGCTGGGGCCTCGGGCGCCTCAGACTTCATGGTGAGCGAGATGCGACGGCGCTCGGTGTCGACCTCGAGGATGCGCACCTGCACCTCTTGGCCCACCTCGAGCACCTCACCGACCTGGCTCACAAAGCCGTCAGAGAGCTGCGAGATGTGCAGCAGTCCGTCAGTCTGGGCGTCGATATCGACAAAGGCGCCGAAATCAACCAGGCGAACCACACGCCCGTTGACAGTGGCGCCCACCTCGAGGTCTTCGAGGCGGGTCTTGTCGGCGCGGCCTGCACCGGGGATCGTCAGGCTAATGCGGTTGTTGTCGAGATCGGCGCGGCGCACCTGCACCTCGACCTCATCGCCAACCTGCAACGTCTTGTCGATGCCAGCGCGCTTGAGGGTCGAGATGTGGGCCAGGCCATCGCGTCCGACACCGACATCGATAAAGGCGCCAAAATCGACAATGTTCTTGACCTTGCCCATGAGACGCATGCCCGGCTTGAGGTCCTCGATGGCCGTGGGGCTGCCGCTCTCTGCTGAGGCAGTAGCCTCTGAAGCGGCCTCGGGCCCGGTCGAGTTGGCAGGCGCCTCGACGGCGCCACTCGTCTCAATCGACTCTACCGCCACCTGGGGCTCTTCAGTGGCGGCGTTGGCTGCGGCTTGCGTCCCAGCCTGCTCTAGATCGATCTGCGGCTGGTTCTCGGCAGCCAGGGTATTCTCATTGTCCATGGGCACGGATCTCCCTGCAGGTGTCTCATACGGCATGACCAGTGATCATTATCCTACAAGGGGCAACCGGCGTCAAATCGTGCGGTGAGCCGCTGGTTGACGGTTGCGGAGTGATGGTGTAGAATGTGCGGCAATTGAATAGGTATTGCGGCGCTCTTATCCAGAGAGGCAGAGGGACCGGCCCGATGAAGCCTCGGCAACCTTGAGCGCGTGCGCCCCCACTCATCCGGCAATGCCGGCAGGTCGCTCGCAATCGATGGTGCCAATTCCGGCAGCTCCCCCGTGGGGGTGAGCTGAAAGATGAAAGGTCTGGGAATGTACACCAGCCTCTTTATCGATCACGATAGAGAGGTTTTCCTTTCCCCCAATGGACCTCATCCTGGACGACCGGGCCCTGGCAGACCGCCATGTCGAGACCCCGGCGCCGCCACAGCAAGGAGGCCCACGTGAGCACCAATCAGTCCCCGTTTCGCGGCATCGACACGCAGGCTGTGCACGCTGGCGAGACCAGGCCCAACCCCTATGGCGCCATTGCCACGCCCATCGTACAGACCTCGACTTATAGCTTTGAGAACACGGCCGCGTTGGTGGCGCACATGGAGCGCAAAGAGCAGGGGTTGCCCCTGCTGCGCGGCGAATATGCGCGCTATGGCAGCCCCAACGCCCGCGCCGTCGAAGGAAAGCTGGCGGCTCTCGAGGGCGGCGACGCCGCCTGCGTGTTCAGCTCGGGCATGGCGGCCACGGCGTTGACGCTGTTGACCTTTCTCGGCGCGGGCGACCACTATATCATGACCGACGACTGCTACCGACGTACGCGCCAGTTCGGGCAAGAGATCATGCCGCGACTGGATATCACTTGCACGCTGGCGCCCATCAACGATGTGCAGGCCCTCGAAGAGGCCATCCGCCCCAACACGCGGCTGATCCTCACCGAGACGCCCACCAACCCCTATCTGCGGATCGTCGACCTGGAGCAACTGGCCACACTGGCCCACCGTCGAGGGCTCCTTGCTATCGTCGATGCCACCTTTGGCACGCCCTGCAACTTGCGCCCGCTGCCCATGGGCATGGACCTGGTGATCCACAGCGCCACCAAGTATCTGGGCGGGCACAACGACCTGCTGGGCGGTGCCCTGGTGGGCCGCGCCGACCTGGTGGCCCAGGTGCGCGAGCTCAACCACATCATTGGCGCCACGTGCGATCCGAACAGCCTCTTTCTGCTGCAGCGCGGCCTCAAGACACTGGGCCTGCGCATGGCGCGCCACAACGAGAACGGCCAACGCGTTGCCGCTTTTCTGGAGGGCCACCCGGCCGTGCGCCAGGTGTGGTACCCGGGGCTGGCCTCGCACCCCGACCACGAGATCGCCAAGCGCACCATGTCGGGCTTTGGGGGCGTGGTGAGCTTTGAGCTGGACACCGATGCCGAGGGCACCGGGCGCTTTATCGACGCCCTGCGCATCCCCTACATCGGGCCGAGCCTGGGCGGCGTCGAAAGCATCATCGAACAGCCGGCGCTGATGTCGCACTTTACCCTCTCAGAGGACGAGCGGCGCGCCATCGGCGTGCGCGACGAGCTGGTGCGCTACGCGCTGGGCGTCGAAGACAGCGCCGATCTGCTCGACGATCTGGCGCAGGCCCTCGAGCAGGTGCCCGTCACACGTCGGTCTGCGGCAGGGAGGTGAGCGATGATCGTCCACAAGTTTGGCGGCACCTCGTTGGGCAACGCCGAGCGGTTCGGGCACGTTGCCGATCTGGTCACCTCATCGCCAGACCCGCTGCGGCTGGTGGTCGTATCGGCCATGAGTGGCACCACCAACGCACTGATCAACGCTGCGCGCGATGCCGCCGCGGGTTCGGCCGAGACCTATATCATCGCCCGGCAACAGCTCGCCGACAAGCACCTGACCTGCCTGGAGCAGCTCTTGCCGCCCGGGCCCGAGCGTGAGCATCTCGCCGGCGAGATCAACGCCCGGCTGGACGACATGGAGCGCCTCTGTTTTGCCGTGGCCACGCTGGGCGAGCTCACGCCGCGCGGGCACGATGCGGTGGCGTCGATCGGCGAAGAGCTTTCGAGCCGCCTGCTGGCAGCCCTGTTCCGAGCGCGTGGCATAGCCGCCGAGCAGGTGAGCGCGACCGAGCTCATCGTCACCGACGACCACCATGGCGAGGCGCGCCCCGACCTGGCGGCCACGCGCAGCAGGGTGCGCAGTCGCCTGGCGCCCTTGCTCGAGCAGGGCGTCATCCCCGTGGTGACAGGCTACATTGGTGCGACGCCGACGGGCGTCACCACCACATTGGGCCGGGGTGGCAGCGACTATAGCGCCGCGCTGTTGGGCGTGTCGCTGAACGCGCGCGAGGTGTGGGTTTGGTCTGACGTCGATGGCATTCTGACGGCCGACCCCAAGCTGGTGCCGGGCGCCCATCGTCTGCCAGAGCTGTCCTATGCCGAGGCCGAGGAGCTGGCCTACTTTGGGGCTGACGTGCTGCACCCCAAGACGGTCAAGCCGCTGGCCCAGGCTGGCGTGCCGCTGCGCATTCTGAACAGCCTCAACCCGACGCAGGCCGGCACACTGATCAGCGCCAGGCCCAGCGCCGACCGCCCCATGCTGCCCGCCATCGTCACTACCGAAGAGCTGAGCCTCATCCAGGTGCTGGGCAATGGTGCCGGCTGGACGCTGACCATGGCCTCAAGGGCGCTGGCTGCGCTGGCGCAGGGCAGCGCCGAGGTCTTTATGTTCTCACAGTCCTTTTCCGAGCGGAGCCTCAACCTGGTGGTGCGCTCGCGCGACCATGGCCACAGCGTGCACCTGCTCAAGACCGAGTTTCAGCGCGAGTTGAGCGAGGCGAACATCGCGGGCATCTCGGCAGAGGTCGAGGTGGCGGCGCTCTCGGTGGTGGGCACGCCCGACGCGCAGGGCACGCCGATCACCCAGCGAGCCTTTGCTGCGCTGAGCAAGCTGGGGCTGCGCATCATCGCGGTGGCGCAGGCCGCCTCGGCCTATAGCGTGTCGTTCATCATCCCCGAGCGCGACATCGCAGCGGCAGTGCCGTTTCTGCATCGCGAACTCGGCCTCTGAGCGTGCACGAGACCGCAGCATGGCGCAGCGAATGATTTGACAACCTGGCACAGAGGCGCTATACTGAGATGCTGTGAGAAGACCCCATTCTGCGCACAGGTACGCTCTTGCGCTATCCTCTGATCAGCGTTCAACCCTGGAACACACGAGTCTCGGAGTTCGTTTTTCCGTAACAAAGGGAGACAGCTAACCGGGACTCTTTTCACGTCCCTCGGTCTCCTTTACAGAGACTAGGCGGTTACCCACCAGATAGGAGGGCACCTTGGATCTCAACGACATCAAGGCCATGAAGATCAGCCTCGCTTCGCCCGACCAAATCCACAATTGGTCCTATGGTGAGGTCACCAAGCCCGAGACGATCAACTACCGCCGGTTGCGACCCGAGAAGGACGGCCTCTTCTGTGAAGCCATCTTTGGCCCCACCAAGGACTGGCAGTGCTATTGCGGCAAGTACAAAAAGGTCCGCTTTCGCGGCATCATCTGCGACAAGTGCGGTGTCGAAGTCACCCATTCGCGCGTGCGCCGCGAGCGCATGGGCCACATCGACCTGGCCACGCCCATCGCGCACATCTGGTATACGCGGCGCTCGCCCAGCTACCTGGGGCTGCTGCTGAACATCTCGCAGCGCTACCTGGATCGCGTGCTCTACTATGCCCAGTACATCGTGACCCATGTGGATGAGAACGCCCGCGATCGCGCCCTCAAGCGCCTCGAGGACGAGGCCGAGCGCGAGAAGCAGCGCCTGGTGCAAGAGGCCAACGACCAGCTGGCGGCCATCCAGAGCGAGATCGACCGGGTGGAGCAGGAAGCGCAGGCGCGGCAGCAGGATATCGACGACCTTGTGCAGCAGCGGCGCGATCAGGAGACCGAGCAGGTCATGAGCGCGGCGACAACGCTGCGCGAGCGGCTGAGCGCGCTGGTGGGTCAGCCCGCCCCGCAAGACCTGGTCTTTGAGCCCAGCGGGGTGATTGTCGCGCGTGAGGGCGAGGCCATCGAGCGACCGCAGGTATCGGAACTCAACCGCATCGTGCAGGAACACCTGAGCCAGATCGAGCTCAAGTATGCCGGCGAGCGCGAGTCGCTGCTTACGCCACTGGGCGATGAGGAGAACGTGGCGCTGCGCGAGGCCGACGAGCGGCGCGCGGCCATCCAGGAAAAGCTCGACCCCGAGCTCGAAAAGATCAATGCGCGCATTGAAGAGCAGCGCACCGAGCTCATGGGCATTCGCGTCAAGCAGTTGTTGAACGAGGTCGAGTATCGCGAGCTGAGCGAGCACTGGGGGCGCGTCTTTCGCGCCGGCATGGGCGCCGAGGCTATCCGCGAGATCGTCGAGCGCATCGACCTGGAGAAGATGGGCGACGCCCTGCGCGAAGAGATTCGCTCGACGCGCTCCAAGCAGCGCCGCAAGAAAGCCATCAAGCAACTGCAGATCGTCGAGGCGTTGCGCATCTCGGGCAACCGCCCCGAGTGGATGATCCTCACGGTGTTGCCGGTGATCCCGCCGGCCCTGCGCCCGATGGTGCAGCTCGACGGCGGCCGCTTTGCCACCAGCGACCTGAACGATCTCTACCGTCGCGTGGTCAACCGCAACAACCGCCTCAAGCACCTCATCAACCTGCAGGCGCCTGAGGTGATCGTGCGCAACGAAAAGCGCATGCTGCAGGAGGCAGTCGACTCGCTGATCGACAACAGCCGACGCGGCAAGGCCATCTCGCTGCGCGGGCGGCGTCAGCTCAAGTCGCTGTCTGACATGCTCAAGGGCAAACAGGGGCGCTTTCGCCGCAACCTACTGGGCAAGCGTGTGGACTATTCCGGTCGCTCGGTGATTGTGGTGGGCCCCAAGCTCAAGCTGCACCAGTGCGGCCTGCCCAAGCGCATGGCGCTGGAGCTCTTCAGGCCCTTTGTGATGCAAAAGCTGGTGGAGTACAACCACGTCATCAACGTCAAGGGCGCCAAGCGTCTGATCGAGCACGAGACGCCCGAGGTTTGGGAGGCGCTGGAAGAGGTCATCCAGACGCGGCCCGTGCTGCTGAACCGTGCGCCCACGCTGCACCGCCTCGGCATTCAGGCCTTTGAGCCGGTGTTGGTCGAGGGCAGCGCCATTCACCTGCATCCGCTGGTGTGCTCGGCGTTCAACGCCGACTTTGACGGCGACCAGATGGCCGTGCACGTGCCGCTGTCGCAGCCGGCCGTGCGCGAGGCGCGCGAGCTGATGCTCTCGAGCCGCAACTTGCTGCGCCCGGCCAATGGCGAGCCCGAGGTGGGCCCGTCCAAAGACATGGTCATGGGCTGCTACTATCTGACCATGGACCATCCCGGCGTCAAGGGCGAGGGTAAGATGTTCTCCTCATTCCAAGAGGTGGAGCTTGCCTACGCCCTGGACCAGGTGCACGTCCATGCGGCCATCAAGTTCCTGTACAAGCCGCGCAACGGCGAGCCCGAGGTCATCGACACGACTGTGGGCCGCGTGCTGTTCAATTCGCGCCTGCCCGAAGAGGTGCGGTTTGTGAACGAGCCGCTGGACAAGGGCGCCCTCAAACGCCTGGTGGCCAGTATCTTTGAGACGCTGGGCCTGGACGGCACGCCCGAGGCGGTGGACGCCATCAAGGACGTCGGCTTCGAGTACGCCATGCTCTCGGGCACCACCATGGCCATCGACGACCTGCACGTGCCCGGCCAAAAGCAGGCCATTTTGCAGGCGGCCGACAATGAGGTGGCAGAGGTCGAGCGGCAGTATCATCGCGGCCTCATCACCGAAACCGAGCTCTACACCAAGACCGTCGAGCTGTGGACCAAGGCCACCGAAGACGTGACCAACGCTGTGGCCAGCGAACTCGATCCCTACAGCTCGCTGGGCATCATGGTCAACTCGGGCTCGAGCAAGGGCGGGCTGACGCCCATCCGCCAGCTCGCTGGCATGCGCGGGCTGATGGCCGATCCGTCGGGGCGCATCATCGAGATGCCCATCCGCTCGAACTTTCGTGAGGGGCTGACCTCGCTCGAGTACTTTTTGTCGGCGCACGGCTCGCGCAAGGGCCTGGCCGACACGGCGCTGCGCACCGCCGACGCGGGCTATCTTACCCGCCGCCTGGTGGACGTGGCGCAGGATATGATCATCAACGCCGAGGACTGCGAGACGTCGCAGGGCATCTGGGTCACGCGCGAATCGTGCAAGCATGCCCATGAGGACCTGCACGAGCGCATCGCGGGCCGCTTTGTGGCGGCGCCCGTCGTCGACCCGAACACCGGCGAGCTGCTCGTCGACACCAACGAGTTCGTCGACGAGCCGACGGCCGTCAAGATCGAAGAGCTGGGCATCGAGCGGGTGCGCGTGCGTTCGCCGCTCACCTGCAGCCTGCGCCACGGCATCTGCGCCCACTGCTATGGGCAAGACCTGGGCCGCAACCAGATCGTCGAGTTGGGCGAGGCGGTGGGCACCATCGCAGCGCAGTCGATCGGCGAGCCGGGCACGCAGCTCACGCTGCGCACGTTCCACACCGGTGGTGTGGCGGGCACCAGCGACATCACCCAGGGCTTGCCGCGTGTGCAAGAGGTTTTTGAGGCTCGCATCCCCCGTGGGCAGGCCGTGGTGGCCGAGGCCGGTGGCATCGTCGAGATCCGCTCTGAGGGCGACCAGCGCTGGGCCATCGTTACCAGTGCCAGGGTCGAGCGGGTGAGCCACGCCGTGCCCGCCACGCACACCATCCGCGTCGAGGACGGAGACGTCGTCGCGCAGGGCGAGGTGCTGGCCACCCATGAGGGTGACGAGGATGTCGTCAGCAAGACGTCAGGGCGCGTGCTCTTGCAGGATAGCGGCGTCACCGTGATCCACGAAGAGACCGAGACGCAAGAGTACGAGGTGCCCATCGCGGCGCGCCTGTTGGTGCGCTCGGGCGAGATGGTCGAGCCTGGCGACATGATCACCGAGGGCTCGAAGGATCCGCATCAGATCTTGCAGCTACTGGGCGTCGAGGCCGTGCGCGAGTACATGGTCAACGAGATCCAGCGCGTTTATCGCACGCAGGGCGTGACCATCAACGACAAGCACATCGAGGTCATCGTCCGCCAGATGCTGCGCCGGGTGCGCGTGCTCGAGAATGGCGACACGACCTTCTTGCCGGGCGAGTTGGTCGACCGGCTGGAGATCGAAGAGCGCAACCAACAGATCATCGAAGCAGGTGGCGAGCCGGCCACGGCCGAGCCGGTGGTGATGGGCATCACCAAGGCCGCGCTGACCACCGACAGCTTCCTGTCGGCAGCGTCGTTCCAGCACACCATCAGCGTGCTGGCCGAAGCGGCCGTCGAGGGGCGCGTCGACGAGCTGGTGGGCCTCAAAGAGTCGGTGTTGATCGGCAAGCTCATCCCCGCGGGCACCGGCTTTCGGTCTCGCCTCGAGGGCGCAGCCGAAGAGGTCGAAGAGCCGATCTATGAACCGCTCAGCGCCAACGTCTTTGGCGGCGCCGATGAGGCCCTCTTGCTGGGCGACGCCGACGAAGAGATCGACCGCCTCGAGGCGGCCTTCCGGGCCAAGCGCGCCCAGAATGCACCCCCTTCGCTGGGCGATCTGGGCCTGAGCTTGGGCATGGACTTTGACCTCAATCTGAATGATGACGAGGACGACGAGGAATAGTCGTATGAACTGGCGTGCTATCAGGCGTCAGAAGCGCAGAAAGACAAGCGGGGGGCTGATTGCCCTCCGCTTTGTTCTGATCGCATCTTTTGCAGCGCTTATCGCCCTAGTGGGTTCGCTTGCGCTGGCCGCCGGCGCCGGCTTTGCGCTCTACACCAGCTACGCTGAAGAGCTCCCCACCCCCGAGGAGATTCAGCGGGCCAGCACCGACACCTTTGAGACCACCCGCCTCTATGATCGCACCGGGCAGCACGTGCTCTACGAGATCATCTCGCCCGACCAGGACAAGGGTCGGCGCACCTGGGTGCCGCTGGAGCAGATTCCCCAGTCTCTGCGCGATGCCACCATCGCCATGGAAGACAAGACGTTCTACACCAATATCGGCGGCATCAACTGGGAGGGCCTGGCCCGCGCGGCCCGCGGCGTGTTGACCGATGACTATGCCGGCGGCGGCAGCTCGATCACCATGCAGTTGGTGCGCAACGTCATCATGACGTACGAACAGCGCGCCGAACAAAGCTATCTGCGCAAGGTCCGCGAGGCGGTGCTCTCGGTCGAGCTCACCCGGCGCTTTCCGGGCAAAGAGGGCCGCGATACGATCCTCGAGTGGTATCTGAACAACATCTTTTACGGCTACTCGGCCTATGGCGTCGAGGCTGCAGCGCAGACCTACTTTGGCAAGCCGGTGAGCGAGCTGACCGTGGCCGAGGCAGCCATGCTGGTGCCGTTGGGCCAGTCGCCAGCGCTAAACCCCTTTGATGCGCCCGAAGAGGCCAAAAAGCGCCAGGAAGTGGTGCTCGATCAGCTCTACCTGCAGGGGTACATCACCGCAGACGAAGCCTGGCAGGCCAAGCAAGAGCCCTTTGTCATCGCGCCACCGCAGAATGCGCCCATCGCGCCCCACTATGTGTGGTACGTGCGCGATCGTCTCGTGGCAGCCTATGGCGCCGACGCCGTGTATGGCGGCGGCCTGCAGGTGATCACTTCCATCGACCTGGACGCACAGGCCGAGGCCGAGCGCATCGCCCGCGAGCATATAGCCTCGATTGCCGACACCTACCAGGCCAACAATGCCGCCGTGGTTGCCATCGACAATCGCACGTCCGAGATCGTGGCCATGGTGGGCAGCCTCGACTACTATGATCGCAACATCGATGGCCAGGTGAACATGGCACTGGCCCCCCTGCAGCCGGGCTCTAGCTTTAAGCCGTTCACCTATGTCACCGCCTTTGGCCAGGGCTATACCACGGCCCAGATGGTCATGGATGTGCGCACGGCCTTCCCTGATCCGGCCAGCACCATCCCCTATGTGCCCGAGAACTATTCGCGTAACTATCACGGGCCGGTGTTGCTGCGGCAGGCCCTGGCCTGCTCGTACAATATCCCCGCAGTGGCGGTCATGGAGCTGGTGGGCACCGATGCCGTCGTGCGCACCTGTCGTGCTATGGGCATCGAGACGCTCAATGCGGCCTCGTACAACCTGTCGCTGGCCCTCGGCGCTGCTGAGGTGCGCCTGCTCGACATGACCTACGCCTACAGCGTGTTTGCCAACAGCGGCACCATGCTGGGCACCCGCAAGCTGCCCGAGCAATACGTGGAGGGCAATCGTCGGCTGGACCCGACCGTCATCCGCCAGGTGTTTGACGGCAAGGGCAACGAGCTGTTCCGCCTGATCGAGCCAGAGCGCGAGCCGGTGTTGCGGCCCGAGGTCGCCTATCTGATCACCGACGTGCTCTCGGACAACAACGCGCGCACGCCGGGCTTTGGCGCCAACAGCCCCATGGTCCTCAAAGACCGGCCGGCGGCCGTCAAGACCGGCACCACCAACGACTATATCGACGGCTGGACCATGGGCTACACCCCGCAATACACCGTGGGCGTGTGGGTGGGCCGCATGGAGCACGATGCTGCCGGCCGTTCGGTGCGCGGGCGCATGGTCAACGGCCCCGGCGTGCGGGTGGCAGGGCCCATCTGGAACGGCGTCATGGAGTATCTGCACCGCGACCTGCCGGTGGAGGGCTTCTCGCGGCCGGCCGGCCTGGTGACGGCTGTGGTCGACGCCGCCTCGGGCAAGCTGCCCACCGACCACTCGGGGCATCGTGTGCAAGAGCTGTTCATCGAGGGGACGGTGCCCACCGAAAAGGACGACATCCATATCCCCTTCCAGATCGCCAAGTCGACGGGCAAGCTGGCCACGCCCCACACGCCCCCTGAGGATGTGGAGACGGTGGTGTATGCCATCTATCCGCCCGAAGCCGAAGACTGGATGCGCGAGACCGGCATCCCCAAGCCGCCCACCGAGTTCGACGATCGCTTTGGCCCCAACAGCGCCGGCGCCGACGTCGCCATCACCAGGCCCGGCCCATTTGGCGTCGTTGGTGGCATGGTGTCGATCATGGGGAACGCTCGCGCGGGCAGCCAGGAGCGCTACTGGGTAGAGTATGGCCAGGGCATGGCGCCCGGCCCCTGGTCGCCCATCGGCCCCGAGCACGGCGAACGTGTGGAGAATGGCGTGCTCGAGACGTGGGACACGCGCGGCATGTCGGGCCTATACACGCTGCGCCTGAACGTGGTAGACGGAGGGCAGCTCCGTCAGACGGCCGTCTCGGTGCTGGTTGACAATGAGCCCCCTGAGGCCCGGCTGGAGCTCTCGACGCCCTATCGTATCACCGTCAAGCGCCAGCAAGACCCGACGTATGAGATGGAAGAACGTGACTATGTCTACCGTACGGGCGAGGACGAGTGGGTCAACATCACCGTCGACGCGCTCGACAACACGCAGATGAGCCACGTCGAGTTCTTTATGAACGGCGTCTCGTTGGGGCAGAGCACGGTGGCGCCCTACTCGCTCCGCTGGGACCTCAAGAGTGGCGCGCCGCAGGTCAGCTACAACTTTGACCTGCCTGCGCCCGTGGAAACGGTCGATGGCGACGCCATCATCCGCGAAGAGGTGCGCCAGGTAGAGAACGGCCTGTTGTATGAGCGCACCGTGACGCGCGGTGACCAGGTCACCCGCACGCAGGCGGTGCGTGGCGCTGATGGCAAGCTGACCTTCCGCGTCGAATCTCCGCAGGGCTCGGTGTCGTGGCAAGAAGGCCAGAGCCGCGCCAGCCACACGATCTTTGCCATCGCCTACGATGCGGCGGGCAACCAGGCCATCACTCAGACGATGACGGTCTATGTGGGCTCCAAGGACTGGCAGCCCCCCGAAGACTAGAGGCGCGAACGACTAGACGCCGGCAGCCCGGAGCTCGTCCTCGCTCATGCCGAAATGATGGCCGATCTCGTGCGCCACGGTCCGTTGGATCAGGCGCACGAGGTCGGCTTCATCTGTGGCCAGCCATTGCAGCGCGCCGCGAAAGAGGGTGATGCGGTCGGGCGGCGTGAGGTGATAGCCGCCCCCACGGCGGCTCAGCGGCACGCCTTCATAGAGGCCCAGCAACATCCCCTGGCGCCGCGCACGGAGCTGCTGCTCGCGCGAGGGCCCCGCCGCGGTGGTCACCACCACGTTGTCCATGTGCGCGATGACCCACTCGGGCAGAGCGGCCAGCGCCGCATCGAGCAGCTCCTCAAAGCGTTCGAGCGTCACGGCGATCAACGGCTCACGCTCCCTCGACGTCGGCCACCTGGGGCGGCACTGTGACGGTGCGCTCGTGGCGGTAGGTCACCATGCCCGGGCCCGCGCCGGCTATGGGGCGCACATGCTTGCGTTCGGTATAGTCCACCTGCACCAGGGCGTCGCCACGCGCAGCCGAATAGCGGGCCGCCAGACGCGCGGCGAGATCCAGCGTCGCCGCACTCACGGGCCGCTGGCCGCAGCGGATGATCACGTGCGAGCCAGGCACGCCGTGGGCATGCAGCCAGAGGTCGTCGGGCGCCGCGCGATGAAAGGTGACCTCGGCGTTCTGCCGGCTGTTGCGCCCCACCAGAATCTGCATGCCGTCGGGCGCCACCATGGCCAGCGGCGCCGAGCCGACCGCTGCTCCACCCTTGGCCTTGCGCCGTAGATAGCCTTCGGCCTGCAGCGCCGCCTCCACCTCGTCGAGCTGGCCGCGGTCTGCGGCCAGGGCCACGTCGGTCGCAAACTGGCGCAATTGGGCCACCTCGAGCTCCACCTGTGCGATCAAGGGAGGCGCCTGCGTCAGCGCGGCCTGACGCTTGCGATAGGCGGCAAAGAGCCGCTCGGCATTCTCGGCAGGCAGCAGGTCAGGATCGAGCGGCACGCGCCAGGCCTGCTCGCCCTCGGCGCCCAGCTCGCCGGTAACCTCGGCGCGCGTGACCTCGACCTCGCGCTGGCCAGGCTCGATGCGCCAGGCCACCGCCAGGATGGCGCTGGCCTGCAGGCGCAACGTCTCCAGCTCTTGAGGCGACAGCAAGCCCTCGCGCAGCGAGGCGAGGCGCCGCTCTCGGCGCGCCAGTTGCTGGGCGATGATCTGGTCCAGGCGCGCTCGGGCGCGTCCATAGCCATCGACGGGCCCCGGGCGCGCCACGGCGACGCGGTCGGCCTCGCCATCGAGCACTCGCGCCGCCGCCGCCGAGATCGTCTCACAGTGCTCTCGTTCAGGCCAGTGCAACAACACGTAGGGCGCAAAGGCGCGCGGCACGCGCTCGCCTTCTTCCAGCGCATAGCCGACGGTGGGCCGCCACGTGCCCGTCTCGGGCAGACGCCAGAGCGCACCCAGCTCGGCGAGCAGACTCTCGGCCAGCGCCAGATCGGGCACTGGCGGGTCGCCCGCGACCGCCCGGAAGATGACCTCGCGGGCCAGCAAAGGGCTCACGCCGGCCACCGACTGTGCCAGCCGCCGGGCCAGTGGGCCCTCGACGGCCTGCAACTGCGCCAGCAGCTCTTGGGGCGAGGCCGTGAGGGGATGTAGCTTGTTCTGCGGGGGCGGCGGCACGTAGGGCCGTCGAGGCAGCACTTCGCGGTAGCGGTTGACGCTGCCCGGCACTCGCTTGGCTGCCTCCATGATGCGCTGCTGCTCATCCACCAGCACGAGATTGCTGAGATTGCCCATCAGCTCACAGATCAGGCGCACGGCGCCATGCTCGCCAGTAAAGTGCAGCGCGAGCACGCGCTCGAGCTCGGGCTGCGAGATGGCCGTCAGCCGGGCGCCCTCGACGTACTTTTTCAGGAGCAGCGACAGCGGCGAGGGCTTGTCCTCGCCACGGCGCAGCTTGAACGCCACCAGCCGCACCTGCGGCGCATCGGGCTCGGCGCTCAGGAGCAGTTGCTGCCGGCCGCCGGTGTACACCTCCAGGCCGAGCGCCAGTTGCGAGACACGCACCACTCGCTGCACCCGGCCCCCCACCACCAGGCCGGCCAGCTCCTGTCGCAGGGCCGTGAGCGTCAACGCGTCGAACGTCATGGCAGTTCCAGTCCGTCGTCGTAAGATTGGTCGACCTGGCTGGCATCAGAGGCGTAGGCGGAGTCGATCAGCATCGCCAGTCGCTGGGCGTCATAGCTGCCCCGCACCCGCAGGCGACGCAGTTCAAAGAGCTCGTCAGAGCGCTGCTCGACGCCATAGTCGAGGCTCACCGCGCCCCAATAGTGCGCCTGCTGCAATATGTCGACCGTGTGCTCATCATACGCGCCGGCCGGGTAGCAGAAAAAGCGGACCGGCTCGCCGGTGCGCGCCTCGATGGCTTCACGCGAGCCCAACACCTGGTAGATCAGGTAGGCGTCGGACTGACGTGCCAGGTTGACGTGCTCGTAGCTGTGCGAGCCGATCTCCATGCCGGCCGTGTGCATCTCGACCAACATGCCCCAGGTGAGGTAGCCAGAGCGTTCATCGTCGAGCATGCGCGTAACCGCAAAGAACGTCCCCGTCATGCCCTCTTCTTTCAGAATGCGAAAGGCATGCAGATAGTTGTCGCGATAGCCATCGTCAAAGGTAAGGATGATGGGTCTGGCGGGCAGCGGTGCGCCGGTCTGCAAGGCGAGCGTCAACTGACGCAGCGAGATGGTTTCGTACCCTCTCGCGCGCAGCATCTGCAGGTGCTCGCGAAAGCGCTCGGGCGTCACCGAAAGGTCGCGCCGCACGGCGCCAGCGCCGGCAGGCGGCTCGGAGACATAGTGATACATCAGGATGGGCACCTGCAGCGTGCGCACCGTGCCATCGGGCGTGGGCAGCGGCACCGGCGTGGCCGTAGGAATGGGCGCCGGGGTCGGCGTGGCCGTCGCGCTCGACCCAGAGGGCGCCACCACGACCACCGGCAGGCTCACCTCGATGGGCGTGGCCGTGGGCGTCGGCATGGGCGTGGCGGTGGCCGTCGGAGTGAGCGTGGCCGTAGGGCTGGGCGTTGCACTGGGCGCCACGGTGGGAGGGTCCAACAGCGAGATGGGCGTGGGCGTCGGAGGCAGGTCAGCGCCGCAACCAGACGTGATAATGACGGCCAACAGCAGCAGCGCCAACGCGCGCTGTCGGGCGCGCCCCACGAGCATGCACTCTCTTTGCATCGGCTCATGATAGAGATGCCCCCTGTCGGCGTCAAAAAGCGTGTGGCCGCGCTGACGATAGCCTGGCCCCTTGGCCAGGCGGGGACTGGCCAGCCTGCCGATCTGCGAACACATCCCCTGCCCGATGCGCCCACAGGGCCTCCCGGCTACGATGAGGGCGACCGTTGTCGAGGAGTTGTTACCATGAAGCACTACCATCTGGCCATCGCTCTGCTGGCCGCGCTGATCCTTACTGGTTGCACCGTGGCCTATGCGCAGGGGGCCTCGGTCAGCAAGACGATCGGCCCTCTGAATCTGGATAGCGACCAGCGCGTCGCCGTGTCGGTGACGCTGCGGGCCGGTGAGGTGTCTGCCGTGGCCGCCGCCAGTGACCTTAGCGCGACGCTGGTCTATGATACGCCCCTGTCGCGCCCCACATGCACGCTCGATGCCGACGGCGACGAGGCCGTGCTGAGCATTACGCAGTCCACATCTGCCAGGCGCAGCGCCCTGCGTGGCGAAAAGCAGCAGGTGAATCTGACGCTGCCGCAGCATGCTCTGGAGGCGTTGCAGGTCAGCCTCGACGCCGGCCGGGCGACGCTCGACCTGCGCGACGCCAGCCCCGCGACCGTCCTGGCGCGAGTCGGCCTGGGCGCATTACTGCTCGACCTGCGCGGCGCCCACAGCGGCGACATGGCCGTGACCGTGGACGTCGCCCTGGGCGCGGCTACGGTGCTGTTGCCCGACGATATGAACATCAGGCTCGTCACTCGGCGCCCGGCCAGCGAGATCGACTACATCGGAATCTCGCCAGAGGGGCGCGACGTGAGCCCGACGGCGCCCACGCTGACCCTCACCCTGTCGCGGGGTGTGGGCCAGGTGGAGCTGCAGCTCGTCGACCAGCGCTAGAGCCCACGAGCGGGGCTGTCGAGCCCCGCTCACCGCAGTCGGCTAGGCTGTTTGCCCAGGCGGGCCATAGCCCGCGTCGGCGGCGTCGATCACCAGCGCCCAGTCGGGGCCCGTGGCCGGCGCCGGCGCCGTATAGTTGCCACTGTTGGCAGACTCGCCCAGGTCGAGCGCCACGCCCTCGCGTGGATCGTACCACCACGCCCGCAGACGCCCACCGCGCAGCCAACGCGTGTCCAACGTTATGCGACGGTTGAGCGCCGGCGTATAGGCCATGATAAAAGTGGCGTCGGCGGCGCCACGCTGCCCGTCGCGGGCCGCCTCCACATGGTCGGTAAGGCCGTTGCTGCCGGCCAGCACCAGCTCGGGCGCGGGAAAGCGCGTCAGATAGGGCCGCGAAAGCAGCAATGCTTTGACGTGCCGCATGTCAAAGGCCCCCTCTAGGTCGAGGCTGTCCATCCATGAGCGGCGCGCCCCCAGAACCGGCTGGCGGTCCGGCCGATACATCTGCCAGATGTTGTTGCAGCCATAGGTGTGGCCACAGCCCCCCGCCAGCACACCCCAATAGGCGGCCTGACGCACATCGTGCGCGCCAAAGTAGCCGTTTCCTGGGGCCATGCCCACCGCGATATCCTCATAGCAAGGCTCACCGTCGAACACCGGCTTGGTGGGCTGCCGGGCATAGTCGGCGGCGATCATGCGATAGTTAGGCATAGCCCGCCGCGAGTGGCCCGATTGGATCATGTTCAGGTCGAGCCAGGGCTCGTTGTGCAGCCAGGTTGAGGACGCCTCGGGGCCGTAGGGATGGTAGGTCATCAGATGCGTGCCGCCGTCGCCCTCGGCCAGGCCCTGCGCCATGGCTCGCCAGATCGGTTCGACGCCGGCCGCCTGGCGGTCGCCGCCCAGAATCCAGATGAGTTGCGCGTGACGATAGCGCTCACCGAGAAAGCGGCCATAGGCGCGGGCGTTGGCGGGCGTGAAGACGGGCTCGTCGGGCCGCGGTGGCGTCCAGCCGGCGTTGATCACCCAGCGCCCCCAGGTGGGCAGAAAGCCGATCCACAGCCCGAGCGCGTTGGCGCGGCGCACCACGTGGTCGACATGCTCAAAGTAGGCCTCGCGCGGGCGCACGGGGTCGGCGTCCACCAGCGGCAGCTCGCCATAGGCATTGGGCACGGTCAGGCCGTCCAGCTCGGCCAGGGCCACCGCCTGAATGACGTTGAACCCCTTGGCCGCCCGGTTGGTCAGATAGAGCTCGACCTCTTGGCGGTCGCAACGGTGGAACAGCTCCCAGGCGGTGTCGGCCAGGTAAAAGAAAGGCCGGCCGTCCTGGTCCACCAGGAAACGGCGGTTGTCGCTGACGCGCAGTCTCATCGGCTTGCCTCCTTCCAGACGCACGCACCGGGCGCCGGATAGCCGCGCGAGGCGTCATCCACCACCAACACCCAGTCTGGCCCGCTGGCCGGGGGGCGCAGCGCGCAGCGCCCGCTGTTCTCAAACTCGGTCAGGGGCAGCGCCACGCCCTCGCGTGGATCGAACCACCAGGCGCGGAGGCGCGGCGCCGCAATGACACTGGTGTCGATGTCGACGGCGCGCAGCATGGGCAGATAGGCCATGATGTAGCTGGCGTCGGCCTGGCCGGGCGTGCCATCGCGGGTGGCCTGCACATGGTTGGTGGCCTCGCCGGGGTCGGCCACCAGCGACTGATCGGGGATGCGCGTGAAGTAAGGCCGCGACAACAGCAGCGCCCTGGCATGGCGCATGTCATAGGCGCCGGGCAGGTCGAGGGCCACGCACCAGTCGGTGCGCGCCGCGCTGACGGGCTGTCGCTGCGCCGTCCAGAACTGCCAGATGTCATGGCAACCGTAGGTGTGGCCGCACGCGCCCGCAAAGAGCGCCCAGTAAGCCGCCTGGCGCACCTCCAGGTCGTCGAACCAGCCGTTGCCGGGCTGCCAGTTGATGGGATGGTCCTCGTAGCGCGGCTCGGAATCGAGACAGGGCTTGGTGGGCGCGAGGTCATAGTCATGGGCGATCATGGCATAATTCTCGTTGGCGCGCCGATCGTGGCCCGACTGCAGCGTGTTGAGATCGAGCCAGGGCTCGCCGTGCAGCCAGCAAGAGGAAGAGTGCCGCCCATAGGGGTGGTAGGTGATCAACTGCTGGCCGCCGCCCGACTTGATGCCGGCCGCCATGGCACGCCAGACGTCTTCGACACCGGTGGGCTGACGGTCGCCGCCCAGCATCCAGATGATGCCTGCGTCGGCATAGCGGCGCCCCAGGAACGCGCCATAGGCGCGAGCCTTCTCGGGGTCAAAGATGATCTGCTCGGCGTCCCAGGCGTCGGGCTGAACGTACTTGCCCCAGGTGGGCAACAGCGCCACGTACATGCCCAGCGCGTTGGCGCGCTGCACGATCCAGTCTACATGCGCAAAGTAGGCTTCGTTGGGCCGTGCCGGGTCCTTGTCGATCAGCGGCAGATGCCCATAGGCGTTGGGCACATCGAGGCCCTCGACCTCGGCCAGGGCCACCGCCTGCACGGCCGTGAACCCCTTGGCGGCGCGGTTGGCCAGATACAGCCCGGCCTCTTCGCGGGTGGTGCGGTGAAAGAGCTCCCAGGCGGTGTCGCCCAGGTAGAAAAAGGGCGTGCCGTCGTCATATACCAGAAAGCGGCGGTTGGGGCTGATAGCTAGCGCGCGCATGGTCTCGCTCCTACATGGCTCGATGGCCCCATTGTAGCCGCTGGCCAGGCGCCGAGGCAATCGCGCCGCGCTCATCTTGACGGCGCAGCCGCTAGGCCCTAGTATGCCCAAAGCCAGAGCGAGGATCCGATGGACAGCCGCAATACCGCGACAGTGTTCCTGAGTCTGCTGGCACTCGCAACGGGCGCCCTGGCCGTCCGCGCCCAGGCACGACAACACCAGCATCGGTTCTACATTCTCAAGCCGCTGGCCACAGCGCTCATCGTCGCCGTGGCAGCTCTGCGAGCGCCGTTGCGCCCGCAGGTGGGGCTGTGGATTGTGGCGGGCCTGGTCCTGTCGTTGGCGGGCGATGTGCTGCTGATGTTGCCGCGCGATCGGTTTGTGGCCGGCCTGGCGAGCTTTATGGCAGCACAGGTCGCCTATACCGTGGCCTTTGTCAACGAGGTTGCCTGGCACGAGCCCGCGTGGGCGCTGCTGCCGAGCGCGGTGCTGCTGGTGGTGCTGGGGCTGACGATCCTGCCGCGGACCGGGTCGATGCGCGTGCCAGTGGCGGTCTATGGGCTGGTGATCGTGGCCATGGCCTGGCGCGCGCTGGTGCGGCACGTGGCCATCGGCGAGACCCGCGCGCTGCTGGGGATGGTGGGGGCCTGGCTCTTTGTGGCGTCAGACCTGTCGCTGGCCTGGAGACGGTTTGTGCAGCGCACGGCCTGGCTGCCGGTGTTCTGCCTGAGCAGCTACTATCTGGCGCAGTTGTTGATCGCACTATCCATCTAGCGGAGGGTTCGCATGTCAGACCGGTTCAACTGGGGCATTCTGGGGCCCGGGCGTATTGCCCATCGCTTTGCCACCGACCTACAGCGCCTGCCCGACGCCCGTCTGCTGGCGGTGGGCTCGCGCGACGCTGGGCGCGCTGAGGCTTTTGCGCGCGAGTATGGCGCGCCACGCGCCTATGATAGCTATGCGGCCCTGGCATCCGATCCAGACGTGCAGGCCATCTATGTGGCCACCCCGCACCCTCTGCACCTCGACACGGCCCGGCTTTGCCTGCAGCAGGGCAAAGCGGTGCTCTGCGAAAAGCCACTCACGGCCAACCTGGCGCAGGCCGAGGCGCTGGCGGCCAGCGCCAGGCAGCACGGCGCCTTTTTGATGGAGGCCATGTGGACGCGCTTTAACCCCGTCATGGTGCAGGTGCGGGCCTGGCTGGCCGAGGGGCGCATCGGCGAGCCGCGCATCGTGACCGCCGACTTTGGCTTTGCTGCGGCGGTGAACCCCGAGGCGCGCCTGTTCAACCGGGCGTTGGCCGGCGGCGCCTTGCTCGACGTGGGCGTGTATGTGGTGTCGTTGGCGCACATGGTCTATGGCTCGGCGCCCACGCGCATCGAGGCCACAGCGGCCGTCGGCGAGACGGGCGTCGACGAGCAGACGGCGCTCTCGCTGGCTTTTGCCGGGGGCGGGCTGGCATCGCTCACCTGCGCCATTCGCACCAACACGCCGCACCTGGCGCGTATCGATGGCACCGCGGGGCGCATTACCATCCCTGCGTTCTGGCATGCCACTGAGGCTACTCTCGAGCCCCACGATGGCGAGCCCGTCACCGTGCACGGCGACGCCAGCTACCACTATGAGGCCGCCGAGGTGATGGCCTGTGTGCGAGCAGGGCGCCTCGAAAGCGCCAGCATGCCGCTGGACGAGTCGGTTGCCATCGCCGCGACGCTGGATGCGGCCCGGCGCGCCGTAGGCGTGCGCTATCCCTTTGATCCGAGGTAGTGCCATGAACAGTGTGATGCGATACGGCCAGGTGGCCGGCGTCAAGGTGCCCGTGGCGCGGCTGGTGCTGGGCACGATGATCGTCAACATCCAGGAGCGCGAGCGCAGCTTTGAGCTGTTGGACGCGGTCTTTGGCCTGGGCGGCAACGCCTTTGACACCGCCCACGTGTATGCAGGCGGCCAGAGCGAGCGTTGTCTGGGCGCCTGGATGCAGGCGCGCGGCAATCGCGAGCAGGTGTTCATCCTCAGCAAGGGCTGCCATCACAACCAGGACCGCAAGCGCGTGACGCCCTTTGATCTGACCGCCGATCTGTATGACTCGCTGGCGCGCCTGCAGACCGACTATATCGACCTCTACCTGCTCCACCGTGACGACCCGACGGTGCCGGTGGGCGTCATCATGGATGTGCTCAACGAGCACCATGCGGCGGGTCGCATTCGCGCCTTTGGCGGCTCGAACTGGACGCACGAGCGCATCGCTGCCGCCAACGAGTATGCAGCCGCACACGGCCTGGCGCCCATGGCGGCCAGCAGCCCCAACTATGGCCTGGCCGAGCAGGTGCTCGACCCCTGGGGGCCGGGGTGCGTGTCGATCAGCGGCCCCGCCAATCAGGAGGCGCGCGCCTGGTATGAGGCCAACCAGATGCCGGTCTTCGCCTATTCGTCGTTGGGGCGCGGGCTCTTTTCGGGGCGCCTGTCGCGGCAGAACCTCGCTGAGGCCGAGCAGTTGCTCGATGGCGCCGCCCGCACCGCCTATCTGCACGAGATCAACCTGCAACGCCTCGATCGTGTTGCGCAGTTGGCGGCCGAACGGGGCTGCACCATTCCACAGATGGCCCTGGCGTATGTGCTGCACGCGCCGCTCAATGTCTTTCCGTTGGTGGGCGCGGCCAACGGCGCCGAGTTCGCCGAGAACCTGCGCGCACTGGAGATCGCCCTGACGCCCGCAGAGTGCGCCTGGCTCGATCTCGAGCAGGACGAACGCTAGAGGGCGCATCGGACGTATTTCTAAGCACGCCGGTCAACATTGTTACCTCGTGACCGGCGTGCTATAATCGAGCCACGATTACCCATGCATGAGGTGACGCCATGACCCATCGCCTCGAACTGACGCCAGAGCAACTGACCCGGCGTACCGACCCTGCGTTGTTCGACTTTGCCTCTACGGCCGAGCTGGCGCCGCTGCGGCGCGTCATCGGCCAGGACCGTGCGGTCAGCGCCATCGAGTTTGGCGTCGAGATGCCGGGCGACGGCTACAACATCTTTGCGGTTGGGCCGGCCGGCTCGGGCCGCACCACGGCCGTGAGGCAGTTTCTGGATCAGCATGCCGCCAAGCGGCCCGCGCCGCCCGAGTGGTGCTATGTGTACAACTTTGAAGATGCCCGCGCGCCCAGAGCCATCAGCCTGCCGCCCGGGCGTGCCGTCGAGCTGCGCAACCAGATGGCGCGTCTGGTCGAGCGCCTGCGTGAAGAGATCCCTCGCACCTTTGAGGGCCAGCCCTACGAAGATCGTCGGCGGCAGCTCTTGCTGCAGATGCAGCAGCGACAGCAGGCTCTGTATGAAGAGCTCGAGCGCTACCTCAACGAGCGCAACTTTGCGTTGATCCGCTCGCAGGCCGGCCTGGCCATCGCGCCGATGCTCAACGGCGAGGTGCTCACCGCCGAAGCCTATCAAAAGCTGGATCCCGAGATCAAGAAAAAGTACGAATCGTTCCGGCCAGAGCTACAGGAGCAGTTCGACCGGGCCATGCGCGAGGCGCGCGATCTCGACCGCGAGGGCCGCAAGGCCATCGACAACATCAACGGCGAGATCGCCGGCTTTGTCGTGGACAACCTGATCGCCGAGATGCTCGAGGCCTTTGCCGATTGCGAAAAGGTGGTCGTCTTTCTGCGCGCCGTGCGCGACGACGTGGTGGCCAACGTCGATCGCTTCATGGGGCGCGACGAGGAGCCCATGCCGCTGCCCATACCGGGCAGAGATGGTGGCGAGCGCTGGTTCCGACGCTATGAGGTCAACGTGCTCTCGAATGTGCCGACCTGCAATTGCGCGCCGGTGACTGTCGAGGACAACCCCACCTATCACCGCCTGGTGGGCCGCATCGAGCACCGCACCGAGTTTGGCACGATGGTCACCGATTTCACCCAGATCCGCGCAGGCGCGCTGCACGCCGCCAACGGTGGCTATCTGGTGCTCGACGCGCGCCAGGTGCTCACCAACCAGCTTTCGTGGGAGGCGCTCAAGCGCGCCTTGCGCAACCACGAGATCAAGATCGAGGAGATGGCCCAGTTCTATGGGCTGGTGGCCGCGTCGACACTCGAGCCCGAGCCGATCCCGCTCGATGTCAAGGTGGTGCTGATCGGCGACCCCGCCCTGTACCAGCTCTTGGCCGCCTACGATGAGGACCTGCGCGAGCTGTTCAAGATCAAGGCCGAGTTCGTCACGCTGATCGACCGCGAAGAGGACCACCTGCGCGACTATGCCCAGTTCGCGGGCGATCTCTGCCGTCGCGAGGGGCTGCGTCACCTGGACCCCAGCGGCGTGGCCCGCCTGGTGGACGAGGCCTCACGCCTGGTTTCCGATCAGGGGCGCATGACGACGCGCTTTTCGGCCGTGGCCGACATCGTGCGCGAGGCCTCGTTCTGGGCCGGACGCGCAGAACGGGAGCTGATCACCGCCGAGGACATCGTGAGCGCGGTCGAGGCAGGCCGCAAGCGACTGGACTATCTGGCCGAGCGCTATCGCCAGAGCATCACCGACGGCACGGTGCTGATCGACACCGAGGGCGCAGTGGTGGGGCAGATCAACGGCCTCTCGGTGGCGCAGACGGCCGAGTTTGCCTTTGGCATGCCCTCGCGTGTCACCGCTCGCACCTTTTTGGGGCGGGCGGGCGTGGCCAGCATCGACCGCGAGGTCAAGATGACCGGCCCCATCCACGACAAGGGGCAGCTCATCCTTTCGTCCTATCTGGCCAGCCGCTTTGCGCAGCGCCACAGCCTGTCAGTGGCGGCCAGCCTCACGTTCGAGCAATCGTACGGCGGCATCGAGGGCGACAGCGCCTCTTCGACGGAGCTGTACGCGCTGCTGTCGAGCCTGGCCGAAGCGCCCATCAAGCAGAGCCTGGCCGTCACCGGCTCGGTGAACCAGTTCGGCCAGGTGCAGGCCATCGGCGGCGTCAACGCCAAGATCGAGGGCTTTTTCGATCTCTGTCAGGAGCGCGGGCTGACCGGCGACCAGGGCGTGCTCATCCCCGCATCCAACGTGCGGCACCTGATGCTGCGTGACGACGTCACCGCGGCGGTGCGCGAGGGCCGGTTCCACATCCATGCCGTCTCGACCATCGAGGAGGGCATCGAGCTGCTCACCGGCGTGCCGGCGGGCGAGGCTGACGAGAACGGCGACTATCCCGAGGGGACCATCTATCACCGGGTGCAGCGCAAGCTGGACGCCTACCGGGAGGCGCTCAAGGCCGAGGCCAAGCCCAGGGGCAACGGCAACGGCGCCGGCACTGCGCCAGACGAATCTCCGGCCGACAGCGAGGTGCCCCCCAAAGAGCCATCGGTTGACGATCTCGCCAGCTAAACGACAGAGAGCCCGCCTGAGCGGGCTCTCACCTTGCGTATCTGGGTCAGGACGACGGCTCCATCACCTCGAAATAGCGGCGCACAAAGCGCAGCACCTGGTAATACTCGGCGTTGCCGACGCTGGCGAGGTTATCGTTGATGAACACCAGCGGATAGACGCAAAAGCCCTGCTCAGCCCGGGCGATCTTGTCGCGATGCCGTGCGTAGGCCTCGGGATCGGCCACATCGTCATAGTGCACGCTGACGCGGTCGCCGTAAAAGCGCTGCAGATAGTCGCGGGTAAAGGCTGCGGTCTCCGACGAAGACCGGCGCGGGCCTCAACCGCCGCGACAGGCGGCCTCGTTGCGACTGTTGCCCAGAATGGTGACCACGAGCTGTGGTGACGATGCGGACATGGCGCCCTCCCTCTCAGTATATACCCCGTTGGGGTATATATAGGTTAGCACGGGCATCGCGCGGTGTCAACTTGCATCGGCGGGCCAAACGGTTATAATGACGGTCGTCCGGGCAGGTAGCCCAGCTGGTTAGAGCGCCACGTTGACATCGTGGAGGCCGTAGGTTCGAGTCCTATCCTGCCCACCAGCGCACAGCCCGTCGGTCAGCCGACGGGCTGTTTGTTTTGCAGCCTGACCGCGATGCGGTCATGGTCTTCGTCCAGGCAGACGCCTGGGCTGGGCTGCGGCCTAAAGATGCGTTCGCTGCCGGCCTGTTCAAAGGCGCGCTCCAGCACCTCGGGCTCGGGGTGCAGGGCAATGATGGTGCCGCCGCCGCCGGCGCCGGCCAGCTTGGCCCCCAGCGCGCCGGCATCGAGCGCCGCCTTGATCAGCCGCTCATTCGATTCGCCCGAGCCGCCCAGGTCGCGCTGGATGACGTGGTTGCGGTTCATCAGCAGGCCGAGCCGCGGCCAGTCGCGGGCCAGCAGGGCCTTTTTCCCCTCTTGCGCCAGGCGCGCGATCTCCTCATAGCCCTGACGCACCTCAGGGTCGCCCTCGAGCCAGCGTTCGCGCAGGGGCTTGTGCACCGCGTCTGACGAGTGTTGCACGCCGGTGTGGGCCAGCACCAGGGGCAGCTCGGTCACAAACGAGGTCAGTGGCTCGATGGTGGCATACAGCTCTTCGGCCGCATGGCGATAGAACTGCTTGTTGCGAAAGTCCATATAGTTGAGCCCGCCAAAGGTGCACATGTAGGCATCTTGATAGCCGCACACCACGCGAAAGTGGTTCAGCTCGATGTAGCGGGCCACTTCGGCCACGGTATAAAGGTGGGCCTGGTTGCCCTGATAGCGCATCAGCCCGAACACCAGCGCCACCAGCAGCGCCGTAGAGCTCGACACGCCCGAGGAGATGGGCACGTCCGAGGCGTAGGTGATGCGACAGGTCAGGGTATCGTGGCGGAGATACCCCAGCACAGCCCGCGCCACGTCGAACAGATCGTCCTGCAGGTCGAGGTCGTCCCGAGTCTCAAAGCGCCTGGTTTGGCCGGCGGTGACCACCTCGATGCCATCGCAGGGCTCGACAGTGACATGGGCGCGAAACGGAATGGTGCACGAGATGACCGACCCGCCGTACATGTCGGTGGGGTTGCCGATGATACCACAGCGGCCCGGCGCCGAGCAGTGAACGGTCTTCATGGGCTAGAGATCGCGCGCCTTGCGCTTGACGTATTGCCGCACCATGTAGCCGTACTTTTCGTCGGCCAGGGCAAAGTCGATGAACGCCTTAAAGTAGCTCTCAAAGTTGCCGATGTCATAGCGGCGCTCGTCCTGGCGCAGGCGCACGGCGCGCACGTGGTGGCCGAGCTGAATGAGCAAGCGGATCGAATCGGTGAGCTGCAGCTCGCCTTTGCGGTCGGGCGCGGTGCGGCTGATGGCGTCAAAGATCAGCGGGCTGAACACGTAGCGGGCGGCGATGGCCAGGTTGCTCGGCGCCGTGCCGGGCTGTGGCTTTTCGATCAGATCGTCGACCGCAAAATCGTCGGCGTCGCCCTGCCCCTCGGCCGGCTTGACGATGCCATAGCGGTAGGCGTCGTCAGGATCGACCTCTTCGACGGCCACGGTGCAGGCAGCGCCGCTGGCCAGGTGCGCATCGATCATCTTGTGCAAAAAGCTGCCGCCGTTGCTGTTCTTGATGATGGAATCGCCCAGCGCCACCACGAAATGATCCTGCCCTACGAACTCGCGTCCATGGTAGACCGCGTCGGCGAGGCCGCGCGGCTCACTCTGCCGCGTATAGTAAAAGCGCGCCTCGGTCTCGGTGTAGGCCAGCTCTTCGAGCAGGGTATAGCCGCCGCCCGACGAGAGCAGGCGCACCAGCTCGGGGTCGGTGTCAAAGTGATCCTCGATGGCCGTCTTTTTGCGGCCGGTGACAAAGAGGATCTGGTTGACCCCCGCCGCCTCCATCTCTTCGACGACGTATTGCACCACCGGGCGCCGCCCCACAGGCAGCATCTCTTTGGGCTGCGACTTGGTGGCGGGCAGCAGGCGCGTGCCCATGCCGGCCACCGGCACCACGACCTTGTTGATCGTCTCGACCCGAGTCATCTAGCCCTCCCTCTGCGCCTCTTGCGCGCCGACCTGATGGAGCACATCGCGAAAAGCCCTCGTGGCCACCTCGAACAGCTCGGGCCCCGAGAACCCGCTAAAGGTGCCTGCGCTGGATAGGTGCGGCTCGAGCGACGCAAAGCCATCATAGCCGCGAGCGGCCAGCGCCGCAATCAGCTCGGGCAACTGACCATCGCCCTGGCCGGCCGGCACCACGCGCTGTTCGGCCAGCAGACCGTCTTTGATGTGCAGATAGTCGGTGTAGTCGGCCAGCAGCGCATAGCCTTCATCAAAGGGCCTGACGCCGCACATCACGAAATTGGCCGGATCAAAGGTAAAGCGCAGTTGCGGCGAGTCAAAGTGGGTCAGCAGGTCATGGCAGCGCCGGGGGATATCGCCATAGATGTGGCGCTCGTTTTCGTGCAGCAGCGTGACGGCGTGGCCAGAGGCGGCCTTCAAAAGCTGCTCCATGCGGCGCAACACGTCGCTACGACGTCGGTCGGCCTCGCCCTCGGCCACAAAGAAGGAAAAGAGACGGATGTACGGGCTCTGCAGATACTCGGCCACGTGCAGCGCCTGCTCAAAGGCCGCCAGATGGGGCTCCATGGGGGCGTCGATGTCGATCTTGCCGATCGGCGAGCCGATGGCCGAAACGCCGATGCCAGCGGCCTGCAGCCCCTGGCCGACGCGCGCCAGCTCGTCGTCATCCAGCTGCAACACGTTCTTGCCCCACACGCCGCGCAGCTCCAGGTAGCGAATGCCGAGCCTGCCCAACACCTCGAGCTGCACTTCGAGCTGTGCATCGATCTCATCTGCAAAGCCGCTCAGTGTGAACATCCCGCCTCCTGCATCGATCTGGGCATAAAGAGAGCCCGGCAGTCAGCAAGCTAGCCACTGCCGGGCGCATGAATCACAAACAGGGCAAAGCGTAGACTAGGACTCTTTATCGGCGTCCTCTTTGGCCTCGTCGACGGCCTGCTTGACCTCTTCGGTGGCGTCTTCAGCCGTCTTGGTGGCCTGGCGGAACTCGCGGATGCCCTTGCCCAACGCGCCACCAAGCTCTGGCAGCTTGCCCACGCCAAAGATGATGATCACGATGACAAGGATGATGACGAGTTCCCAGATCCCGGGCTTCATCATAGCGATCGCTCCTCTGTTGAATGCCGCCAGACATGCCGCAATGGCACGGCATTTGGGCTATGCGTCTGGCGATTCCTTCTTGTCATCCTTCTTTTCGTCGACGATGCCCTCTTGAGAGGCCTTGCGAAAGCCGGCAACAGCCTTGCCCACGGCGCCGCCCACGGTACTCAACTTGCCAGCGCCAAAGATCGCCAGCACGATGACCAGAATGATGACCAGTTCCCACACGCCAGGAAGCTTTGGAATCATCTAACCCCTCCTTGGTGCTCCGATTTCATTGTACCAGGCTGCAGGTCACCGTCAAATCAGACCGGCTCCCTTACGTCTAGTTGTAGGCGATATCATAGTCGGGCGGCACCAGCTCGATCCAGGTTTGGCCCGGCTTGAGCGGCACCAGCTCGTCGGCGGCGTCATAGTACTGGATCAGGCCGCCGTCTTGGGGGCGACGCCAGGTGCAGGGCACCATCACGCCATCGCGAAAGAGCCAGGCATCGCCTGCGCCGGTCAGCACGATGTCGATGGCCGTGCTGCCCAGGCTATCCTCGACGATGTCCGTCTTGTTGTGGTCGGCGAACAGAACGATCACATTGGCAGCCGAAAGCTGTTCGCCACTCATGCCGTCCACATGCGGCTCGCCGGCGACGCTGCGCAAATAGACGCCCTTGACCGCATCATAGGACCAATCCACCTTGCACACCTGGGGATAGGGCAAGGTGACTGCCGTGGCCGGCTGGCCCTCGGGTGGCTCTGGCGCAAAGTCGTAGCCCTTGACATGGTCATCGTGTTCGTCGCCCAACCCGAGCAGATACTCGTGCACTCGCTCGACCGAGGTGTACATGCGGCCACGCCAGTCATAGCCGGCCAAGATGGCATAGGGCTCGTCGTGGAAATACTGGTCGAGGTCGGTGAAATCCTTGGCCTGCGAGATGAACCAGCGGATGCGATCGCTGGCGCCGCTATGCACCAGGACGGCGCTATACTGGGGCGCAATGGCCAGGCTCGACAGGCGAGCGCTGCGGATGGGCCGCACGCGTTCGGGCTGGGCCGCCAGATAGATGGCGGTTAGGCGCGTCAGCGAATAGCCCTCCATCAGCTCCTCATAGACGATCTCGGCGTCGCCGAGCCCATCTTGTGGGCGGATGATGGGGTCGTTGCCCACCCGTATCGCCAACACCCGCCGTCGCAACAGCGTCGGATCGTCCACCGACAGCCCCGTCAATGGATTGACGTTGGGGTCGACAGTGGGCATGGGGGTCATGGTGGGCATGGGTGTGGCCGTGGGGGCAGGCGTCTCGCTGGGCGCCGGCGTAAAGGTGGGCCTGACCGTCCGAGTGGGCTCAACCTGGGCGGCTGTGGGTGTCGGCTTGGCCTCGCAGCCTGCCAGCAGCAACGCGATGGCCGTAGCGAACAGCAGCGGGAACCAGCAGCAACGAAGTCTCGTCATCATGCGCGGTCGCACAGCTCCATCGCAGTATAATGCTCGGGTGAGGCTCGAGGCGCAGCGAGCGCCATTATAGCACAAGCGCCACAGACACAGAAAGCATCTGCAAGTGGGAGGCCGTCGATGCGTTGGGAAGATCAGGGCGCCCTGCACAATGAACGCTATACCGTGGTGCCCCGCACGCTCATCTTTGTCAGCGCTGAGCGCCACCTCTTGTTGTTGCGCGGCTCGCCCCACAAGCGCATCTGGCCCAACCAGCTCAACGGCATCGGCGGCCACCTGGAGCCGGGCGAGCACCCTCTGGGGGGCGCGCTCCGCGAGCTGCGCGAAGAGGCCGGCCTGGATCTCCTCAGCCTCGACCTGCGCGGGCTGATCCACGTGGCAGGACGCCACCCCGACCCGGGCGTGTTGCTCTTTGTATTCACGGGCGAGGCGCTCTCGCGGCTCGTGAGGCCATCACACGAGGGCGCCCTGGAATGGCACCCCCTGGACGCCCTGCCCTACGACCAGATGGTGCCAGACCTGCCCCAACTGCTGCCGTTGCTCGTGGGCCCACAGCGCACGGCTGGGCTCGTCTATGGGCACTATGCCCTCGACGCCCACGGCGAGATGCACTACCGCTACCAGAGCGGCTAGCGCCGGCCGGTCAGCGCAGGTTGGGGCCATCGACAGCCAGCGGCCCCAGAGCCAGCAACGCCGCGTGGATGCGCCCATTGCTCACCAGCCAGTCGGGCGTGTCGAGCGTGGTGGGTTGGCCGCTCATGTCGGTGGCCGTTGCGCCCGCCTCGGCCAGGATCAGCGAGGCGGCGGCCGTATCCCACGACTTGAGCGTGTACTGATAGTAAGCGTCGGCCCAGCCCGCGGCCACATAGCACATGGCCAGAGCGGCGCTGCCGACACTGCGCGGCACAAAGATCTGTGGAGTGAGCCTGCCGAAAAAGCGGATGCCTTGCTCGCGCCAGGCCGAGTCGCGGGGCCAGTCCATCAACACAATGCAGTCGTCCAGACTGTCGCGCACGCTGACGCCGATGGGCGCGCCATTGAGCCGCGCCCCCTGGCCGCGCACTGCCGTGAACAGCTCCTCGCTCACCGGGTCATAGATGACGCCACACACGACCTGCCCGGCCACAGCAGCGGCCACCGACACGCACCAGCCACCCAGCCCGCGGGCATAGTTGGTGGTGCCGTCGAGAGGGTCGATGTACCACACCGGCTGTGTGGCGCTCTGCAGCGCCGCCTGGTTGCTCTCTTCAGAGACGAACAGGCTCTTGGGGCAGCCGCGGCGTATACAGCCGATGGATAGCGCCTCGGCCTCGAGATCGGCTTCGGTGGTGATGTCGCGGGCTCCCTTGACGATGACATCGTGGGGTTGACGATAGCGTGACAACAGGGCGCGGCCCGCCTCATGGGCCGCCTGGATGGCCAGGTCGAGGTACATGTTCCCTTCCAAACGGTTATTTGATGCCCGTACGGGCGATGCCTTCGATGAACTGCTCTTGCACAAACAGGAACAGCACGATCACCGGCACGATGGTGAACGACGCTGCGGCCATGTACAGGTTGAACTGGGTGCCCGCCTCGGTGGAAAAGGACGCCAGGCCGAGCGCCAGGGGGCGCATCGTTTCTTCGTCGGTGACCAGCAGCGGCCAGAGCAACGAGTTCCAGGCGCTCAAAAAGTTGAACATGCCGGTGCTCACCAGCGCGGGCTGGGCCAGCGGCAGCGCGATGGACAGCAGAAAGCGAGTGTGTCCGCAGCCGTCGATGGTGGCGGCATCAAAGAGGTCGTCGGGGACACTCTTGAAGAACTGCCGCAGGAAAAAGATCGACAACACACTGACGGCGTAGGGCACCACCAGGGCGGCAAAGGTGTTCTTCCAACCCAACTGGCTGACGGTGATAAAGTTGGGGATGAGCACCACCTCAGAGGGCACCATCATCGTCGCCAGGAAGAGCATAAAGAGCAGGTTGGCCCCGGGAAAGCGCATCCGCGCAAAGGCATAGGCAGCGGGCGCCGAGGTGACCACGATCAGCAGCGGCGTGGCCACGCTCATAATGATCGAGTTGCGGAAATAGTAGGCGAATGGCGCGCGATCCCACGCCTCGACATAGTTGTCCCAGAAGGGCTTGAGCTGTGCGCCACGCTCGCCCACAGCGGCCTGCCAGGCAGCGGCCAGGCTTCGATCCCCCCAAAAGTCGAGCAGCCCCACCGCAAGGAACAGAGCGATATGGATCAGCAGGTAGAGGGCGCGCCAACGGCCATCACGGATGAGGCGCACGACCCAGATGCCCAGCGCCAGCCAGGCTGCGAATGCGATCATCCATATCGGACGCGACCAGAGCATCGCGCCCAGTATGCCCAGGCGCACGCCCCACTCGGCCGGGAAGATGGTCGGCGGTGTGGCGATGGCCTCGGCATACGTCTTGAACGAGGTGAGGATCATCCACACAAAGGGAAAGCAGGTCACCACGCCGCCGAGGCCCAGAAAGGCGTAGAGCAATCCGCGGTTGAGCTGTCGCCTGGCGTGCGGATCGAGCAGCATGGTGCGACGCGCTGATACTGCCATGGCGCCCTCCCTACTGGTAGATCACGCGGTTGCCCGCGAGGCGCTGGTTGATGAGGGTGAGGACCAGAATGCACACGAACAGTACGATGGCGATGGCCGAGGCATAGCCCCAACGGCTCGCATTGTAGAACTGCTCATAGATCATGAATGTCACCGAGGTGGTGGTGCGCAGGGGGCCGCCGTCGGTGAGCACATAGAACATGGTGAAGGAGCGAAAGGCGCCGATCGTCGAGGTGATCAGCAGGAAAAAAGTTGTGGGCGAGAGCAAGGGCAGCGTGATCTTCCAAAAGACCTGCCCCTCGGTGGCGCCGTCGATGCGCGCCGCCTCGTAGAGATCGGGCGGCACGTTGTAGAGCCCGGCCATATAGATCACCACATCATAGCCGGTAAAGTGCCACATGCTCACCAGCGAGACCGCCAGCAAGGCCATGCTCGGGCCTTGCAGCCAGGTGGGGGGCGTGTAGCCGAACTGCTTGCCCAGATAGAGCAGGATGCCGCGCGGCTCTTGCAGCCAGCGCACGGGGAAGAAGGTGTTCATCACCTGCACGAGGTTGGCGTGCGCCGTGGGCCGCAGCAGCAGATAAAGCCCCGCCGCCAGCAACAGGGCGCCAACCACACACCATACTCGCGTGGCCAGGGCGGTCCGTTGCCGACAGGTCGCCAGTAGATACACCAGCCAGGCGCCGGCCAGCGCCACCCAGATGTAGATGCCGGGCGGGCTTCCGATCACGGTCAACACCGCGGCTGCGCCTTTGGACAGCCCCCCGGCGATATAGTTCAGCACGCCCGCCTGATAGTTGAAGATCCACTGCCACACCATGGCCGCGGGCACCAGCGAGGTGACATAGGGCAGGAAGTAGAGGGTGCGAAAGAGAGCGCGAAAGCGAATGGGGCGAAAGAGCAGATAGGCCAGCAGCAACGAGACCATCATGGTCACGGGCACCGTAGCCACCACATAGAACACCGTCACCTGAAAGGCCTTGCTCACGTTGGGGTCGCTCAGCAGGGTGCGGTAGTTCTCGGCGCCCACAAAGTCGCCTTTCACGATGCTCCACTCGTGTAAGCTGATGAAAAAGGCGCGGAACACGGGGTAGAGGCCAAAGACGATGGTGATGATCAGAGCCGGCAGAATGTAGAGATAGGCCAGTCCGGCCTCTCGGGCCAGGCGCAGAAAGCGGGAACCGCGAGCAACCCGGGGGCTGGCGAGCTGGTCCATGCTTGTTCCTTTCGCTTCCATTTCGACCTTGACTGGGATTCTATGGACAGGGCGCTCTGTGGTCAAGCTGCGTAGGGGCAGGCGCTTGGACTCGGCCCCGATCGACGCTATAATCGCTGGCAGTCGGCCTCACAAGGGAGGTGCCCGCATGGACGATCTGCAAACGCTCGGCGCACAGGTGCGCGCCTGCCAGGCGTGCCGGCTGGCCCGCGGACGCACCCATGCGGTGCCCGGCAGCGGGTCGCCCCAGGCCGAGATCCTGTTCATCGGCGAGGCCCCCGGCTTTCACGAAGACCAGCAGGGCCTGCCCTTTGTGGGCGCCGCTGGCCAGTTTCTGGATCAACTGCTGCAGTCGATCAATCTGACGCGGCAGCAGGTCTATATCGCCAACGTCATCAAGTGCCGACCGCCCAACAACCGCGATCCGCAGCCTGACGAGCTCGAGGCCTGCCGCCCCTATCTCGATCGCCAGATTGCGCTGATCAAACCCAAGATCATCGTCACGCTGGGCCGCATCTCGATGCAGCTCGCTTTTCCGGGCGCCAGCATCAGCCAGATCCACGGCAACCCGCTGCGCATCGGCGATATCACCTACTTTCCGATGTTCCACCCGGCGGCAGCGTTGCATCAGCCACGCTATCGCACCATGATCGAACAGGACATGCTGCGCCTGCCCGGGCTCCTGGCCGAGATCAAGGCCGGGCAGCAGCCGCCCGCAGCCGAGCCCTCACAGCCCGAGCAACTCTCTCTCTTCTAGGAGCCCGCACACCCTATGTCGTCCTTGCGTATCATCCCCCTCGGCGGTCTGGGCGAGATCGGCCGCAACATGCTGGTAGTCGAGTACGATGGCGAGCTGCTGATCGTCGATGCCGGCATCATGTTCCCCGACAACGACATGCTGGGCATCGACGTGGTGATCCCCGACATGTCGTACGTGTTCGAGCGCGCCGACCGGGTGCGCGCCATCATCATCACCCATGGCCACGAGGACCACATCGGCGCGCTGCCCTATCTGCTGGAGCAGGTGTCGGCGCCGCTCTATGCCACCAAGCTGACCCTGGGGCTCATCAAGGTCAAGCTGCCGGCCGCCTTTGGCCATAGCGAAGACCTGCGCGTGATCGACCCCGACGAGCGGCTGGCGCTGGGGCCGTTTGGGGTGTCGTTCTTCCGCGTCAGCCACAGTATTCCCGACGGCGTGGGCCTGGCCATCGAGACGCCCGTAGGGTTGGTGGTGCACTCGGGCGATTTCAAGTTCGACCACAGCCCCATCAACGGGCAGCGCACCGAGTTCACCAAACTGGCACAGCTCGGCGGGCAGGGCGTGCGACTGCTGCTTTCAGATAGCACCAACGCCGAGAGCCCAGGCTATACCCCCTCAGAGGCCGAGCTGGCCAAGACGCTGGCCCGCGTTTTCGGATCATCTCAGGGGCGCGTCATCGTGGCCACCTTTGCGTCCAACATCTCGCGCATTCAGCAGGTGATCGACACCTCGCGCCTACACGGGCGGCGCGTAGCCATTGTGGGGCGCAGCATGTTGCAGAACGTGCGCGTGGCGCGAGAGCTGGGCTATCTGCAGGTGGAAGACGACGACCTGGTGCCGGTCGACCAGGTGGAGCATCTGCCCGAAGAGCGGGTGACGCTGATCTGCACCGGCAGTCAGGGCGAACCCACATCGGCGCTGGTGCGCCTGGGCCAGAGCAGCCTGCGCTCGGTGAGCATCACCCCCGGCGATACGGTCATCGTGTCAGCCTCGCCGATCCCCGGCAATGAAGAGTATGTCAACCGCACCCTCGACAACCTCTTTCGTCTGGGCGCGCGGGTGTTCTACGACGAGGTGCTCGACGTGCACGTATCGGGGCATGCCAGCCAGGAAGAGCAAAAGATGCTCATCAACCTGGTGCAGCCCGAGTTCTTTGTGCCCATTCACGGCGAGTATCGCCACCTGGTGCTGCACCGTGAGCTAGCGCAGCGCTGCGACATTCCCCGCGAGAACACCTTTCTGCTCGAGACCGGCGACGTGCTCGAGCTCGACGGCCAGGGCGCCCGGGTCGTCGAGCACGTCTCGGGCGAGCGCGTGCTGGTGGACCGCCACGGCCTGGCAGAGGCCGACAACGGCGTGATGCAGCACCGCACCGAGATGGCCACCAACGGCGTGCTGGTGGCGGTGGTGCTCATCAACAAGTACACCGGCAGCCTGCTCGGCGAGCCACACCTCGAGATGCGCGGCTTTTGCTACCCCAGCGAGGAAGAGACGGTGCGGCGGCGCGCCCAAGAGGCCATCGCCCAGGTGGTGGCGCGTGGCGGCACCCGCGTCGAGCTGCTGGCGCGCCTCGAGCAAGAGCTGGCCCGCGTGGCCCATGGCGAGACCGGACGTCGGCCGGTGATCATCCCGGTACTGTCGAAAACATAGTCGCTGCCGCGTGGTATAATGGGGCCAATGGCAGCGGCTGCAGTCACCAGCAAGAGGCTCCCGTCATGACCAAACGCCCCACGGCGCCCCGCTCGACCGGCGCCAGACGCACGTCCACGGCGCGCGGCAACGCGTCGCGTGGCGGCGCTTCACGCGTCAGCGCGTCTAAATCTGGCCGTAGCCGCACAACTCGTCGTCGCACCACCAGGCGACCGCCTGCGCGCCTGACGCCGGCGCAGCGCAACTGGATCCTGGGCACGATGTTGTTGACCGTTGCGCTGGTCACTTTCATCAGCCTGCTCTCGGTCAACCTGGGCACCCTCACCGGCGCCTGGGTGCAGCAGCTGCGTCGTGCCCTGGGCCGAGGAGCATGGGGCGTGCCGGTGTCGTTGGCGGTGGCGGGGGTGTGGGTCATCACGCGGTCGACCGCCCATCCCGTTACGCTGCCGGCGCTGCGGGTCACGGGGGCGTTGCTTCTCTTTGGGAGCTATCTGGCGCTGGCGCACCACTTTGCCAACGACCCGGTGCGAGCCCTGACCACCGGAACCAGCGGGGGCCTGGCCGGCCGCTGGCTCAGCGAGTCGCTCGCGCGCGCCCTGGGTTGGTGGGGCGCGGTCATCCTGCTGCTCGTGTCGACGCTGGTCGGCCTCATCCTGACCTTTGACATCGCCATGAGCGAGCTGTTGGCCGAAGGCGCAGCCTGGCTGCGCGAGGTCGATACGCGGGCACGTGAGCGACGCGCTCTGCGCGCAGCCCAAGAGCCTGACGAGCCCCGACAGCGCGCGCCTGTTATCGGCGCCTCGTCGGAGCCAAAGGTCTCGGGCGCGCCCGTGCGGCTGCCCGATGAGGTGGTCACGCGCGAGCCGCCACGGCTGCCGGCCCAGCAGCGGGCGCCAGAAGTGGAAGAGGACATCGCTCCCGAGTTCGCCCTGGCCGCCAGCGGGCGCCGCTGGGCGTTGCCCGACATCACCGCGTTCCTGGGTGAGACGCAAGAAGTGCAGATGAGCCTGGCCGACATCCGCGAAAAGACGGCCATCATCGAAGAGACCCTCAACAGCCTGGGCGTGCCCGTCACAGTGGTCGAGGTGAACCCCGGGCCGGTGGTCACCCAGTTCGGGCTAGAGCCAGGCTATGTGGAACAGCGCGACCGCCAGGGGCGGGTGCGTCAGGCCAAGGTCAAGGTCAGCCGCATCGCCACTTTGTCGAACGACCTGGCGCTGGCGCTGGCTGCTTCGCCGATCCGCATCGAGGCGCCTGTGCCCGGCAAAGGCATCGTCGGCATCGAGGTGCCCAACCGCGAGAGCGCCATTGTGGGCCTGCGCGGCGTGATGGAGTCGGAGCAGTTTCGCAAGGTCGCCAGTTCGCATCTGGCGGTCTGCCTGGGGCGCGATGTCTCGGGGCAGGCGGTGGTGGCCGATCTGGGTCGCCTGCCACACCTGCTGATCGCCGGCGCCACCGGCACGGGCAAGAGCGTGTGCATCAACTCACTGGTGACCTGCCTGCTGAGCCGCAACACGCCCGACGACCTGCGGCTGCTGATGATCGACCCCAAGCGCGTCGAGCTGTCGAACTTTAACGGCATACCCCACCTGCTGGGGCCGGTGGTGGTCGAGCCGCAGCGCGCCGCGGCGGTGCTGCGCTATGTGTCGCGTGAGATGGATCGTCGCTACAAGGTGTTTGCCAGGGCCGGAGCGCGTAACATCCAGGTCTACAACCGCCAGGCCATTGAGCAGGGCGAAGCCAAGATGCCCTACATCGTCGTGTTCATCGACGAGTTGGCCGACCTGATGATGATCGCCTCAGAAGAGGTGGAAAAGCAGGTTTGCCGCATCGCACAATTGGCGCGCGCCACCGGCATCCACCTGGTCATTGCCACGCAGCGTCCTTCGGTCGACGTGGTCACCGGCCTGATCAAAGCCAACTTTCCTGCGCGCGTGGCCTTTGCCGTCACCTCGCTGGTCGACTCGCGCGTGATCATCGACGCCCCTGGCGCCGACAAGCTACTGGGGCGCGGCGACAGCCTGTACATGCCGCCCGATTCGCCCAAGCTCGAGCGCGTGCAGGGCTGTTGGGTGTCAGACAGCGAGATCAACAGCCTGGTTGGTTTCTGGCGGGCGCAAACGGGCGTTGCCGATGAGACGCCCGTGCTGGCCGAGTCTGCAACGGCCGAGCCGGTGCACGTGCAGCAACCGCCGCTGTGGCCCGCTGAGGAGCCCGAAGAGGAGAGTGGCGGCGAGGACCCGCTGCTGCAAGAGGCCATCGAGATTGTGGCGCGCGAGGGCAAGGCCTCGGTGTCGTACCTGCAGCGCCGGCTGCGCATCGGCTATACGCGTGCGGCGCGCCTGGTCGACGCCATGGAAGATCGCAACATCGTGGGGCCGCCGACCGGCTCGAGCAAGCCGCGCGACGTTTATGTCAAGCCAAAAGACATTACAAGACAGGATTGAACCATAGATAAGGAGCGTTATGCCAGCCAGCGCCATGCCAGTTGAGGCACTGATCGCCATCGTCGGCCCAGATAGTGTCTCGGTGCGCGAAAGCGACCTCGAGGCGCACTCGATCGACGAGTCGCATATTGCGCCGCACCGCCCCGATGTGGTGGTGTGGCCTTCGAGCACCGAGCAAGTGGCCGCCATTGTGCGACTGGCCAACGAGCACGAGATCCCGGTGGTGCCCTGGAGCGGCGGCTCGAGCCTCGAGGGCAACCCGGTGCCGGTGCGTGGCGGCATTCTGCTGGCGATGTACCGCATGGACCGCATCCTCGAGATTCGCGAGAACGACCTGCAGGTGGTGGTGCAACCGGGCATCGTCTATGACGCCCTCAATGCCAAGCTACGCCGGCTGGGCCTGTTCTTTCCGCCGGCACCGGGCAGCGCCGCCGTCGCCACCATCGGCGGCATGGTGTCCAACAACTCGAGCGGCATGCGCGCCGTGCGGTACGGCGTCACGCGCAACTATGTGCTCAAGCTCAAGGTGGTGCTCCCCAGCGGCGACGTGATCGACGTGGGCAGCGCCGCCAAAAAGAGCACCAGCGGATATGACCTGGTGGGCCTGTTCATCGGCTCTGAGGGCACCCTGGGCGTGGTCACCGAGATCACCCTGCGCCTGCTGGGCCTGCCCGAGGCGACGGCCTCGGTGGTCGCCGGCTTTGGCAGCCTGCGCGACGCCACCCAGGCTGTGTATGAGAGCGTGCGCTATGGCCTCGAGCCCTCGGCTCTCGAGATCCTCGACGCCAACACGGTGCGGGCCTCGAACCGGCAGCACAACCTGGGGCTGCGCGAAACGCCCACGCTGTTCGTCGAGTTCCATGGGCCCAGGTCGGGCGTCGAGGACCAGCTCGCCTATCTCAGGCAGATCTGCGATGACAACCATTGTGAGGGGTACGACGTCTCGTTCGATGCCGAAAAGCGCGAAGAGCTGTGGCGGGCGCGCAGCGAGGCCCGTGACTCGATCAAGTTCGCGCATCCGGGCAAGGCGATGATCTCGGGCGACGTGTGCGTGCCCATCTCGCGCTTTGGCGAGGTGGTCGAGTATACGCAAGAGGTGAGCGCCGAGATCGGACTGCCGATCTATGCCTTTGGGCATGCTGGCGATGGCAACATCCACACCGAGGTGATCGCCGACCGCGGCGTGCCCGGCGAGCTGGAGCGGGCTGTGGCGGGCAGCGATGCGGTGGTGCGGCGTTCGCTCGAGGTGGGCGGCACCATCGCCGGCGAGCACGGCATCGGCGTGGCCAAGGCCGAGTTCATGGCCGCTGAGCACGGCCCGGCGCTGGCGTTGATGCGCCAGATCAAGGCCCTGATCGATCCCAAGAACATCATGAACCCGGGCAAGATCTTTTTGCCGGCATGATGGAGCTGCTGGCCAAAGGCGCCGCCCAGCTCGGGTTTGCGCTCGACAGCAGCCACCTGGCGCAGTTCGAGCGCTACTATCGCGAACTGGTGACCTGGAACCGGCGGTTCAACCTCACCGCTGTCACCGCCTACGATGAGGTGCAGCGGCGCCACTTTGTCGATTCACTGACCTGCATGCTGGCCATGCCCAGTGGCCAGGGCGGCGATGTGCCCAACCATCTGCCGTTGCAGCGCACAGGGCAGCCGCTGCGCTGCGCCGATGTGGGCAGCGGCGCCGGCTTTCCGGGCATCCCGCTCGCCATCTTGCTGAACGACGCCCCGTTTGTGCTGATCGAATCGATCCAGAAAAAGGCCGGCTTTCTCGAGCACATCGTGCGCACGCTGGGGCTGGGCAACGTGACGGTGGTGTGCGCGCGCGCTGAGGATGTGGGCCGTTCGCCCGAGCACCGTGAGCACCATGACGTGGTGCTGGCGCGAGCGGTGTCGGCCTGCAGCACGCTCGCCGAGTACTGCCTGCCGCTGTGCCGCCTGGGCGGCCGCATGATCGCCCCCAAGGGGCGCGAGGTGGCCGCCGAGCTCGACGAAGCAGCCTATGCCATCGAGGTGCTGGGCGGGCGCCTGCTGTGCAACAAGCCGATCGCCATTGCCGACGAAGAGGAGCGCCGCCTGGTGGTCATCGAGAAGGTGGCGCACACGCCCGAAAGGTATCCTCGCAACGCGGGCATTCCAGCCAAGCGTCCGCTGCAGGCGCCGAAGGCCGCTACAACGGACTGACCGTGCCGCCCTCGACATGCCAGATCTGCCCACGCTCGCGAAAGGCCGGCGGCAGGTGGTGCAGGTCAGTGGTGGTCAGCAGCACCTGCTCGGCCCGGTCCAGCGCCTCGACGAGGCAATCGCTGCGCAGGCGATCCAGCTCTGAGACGACATCGTCGAGCAGTAACACCGGCGGCTCGCCCACACGGGCCGCCATCAGCTCCACCTCGGCCAGCTTGAGCGCCAACGCCACGGTGCGCTGTTGCCCGCGCGAGCCATAGATGGTGACGTCGTGGCCGTTGATCTCAAAGCGCAGGTCGTCGCGATGCGGCCCCACCTGGGTGACACCGCGGCCGCGATCATCGCGCAGGCTGCGTTTGAGGGCCTGGGCGAGCACATCCTTCTGAGCCTCGGCCGTCGTGTCGTGCGAGGTCGCGACGCCCATGGCCACTGCAGCCGCCGAGCTCTCGTAACGTAGCGCCAACGCCTCGCGGCCCGCCGTAAGCTGCCGTTGATAGCTGGCCGCGTGCTCGGCCAGGGCCACGCAAGCCTCGTGCCGACGGCTCAACACCACCGCGCCCAGCGTGGACAGTTGCTCATCCCAATAGGGCAGTTCGGCCTGCCCCACTGTGCCCTCGCGCATCTGTTTGAGCAGGGCGTTGCGCTGGGCCAGCACACGGTTGTAGCGAGACAACGTGCGGCAGTAGACCGGGTCGATCTGGCAGAGGAGTACGTCGAGGTAGCGCCGTCGGCCGCCCGGGGCGCCGCCCACCAGATCGATATCTTCCGGCAAAAACAGCACCACGTTGAGCTGCCCGACGACATCGATGGCCCGCCGCACCGCGCCGTCCAGCTTGATCTGCCGGCGAAACACCGACTCGCCATCGCCATTGGGGGCCGGCTCCTTGACCAGCGTCACCTCGAGGGTGCGCTCTTGCTGGCGCCGCACAAAGCGCCCCACCACATAACTGTGAGGCAACACATCCTCGTCGGCCTCCCAACGCATCAGTTCGCGGTCGAGGCTGGCCAGCGGGCTTTTGGTGGTGGCGAGATAGTAGATGGCCTCGAGCAGATTGGTCTTGCCCTGCGCGTTCTCGCCCTGGAACAGATGGATGCGCGCCGGGAGTTCGAGCTCCAGGCGCGCATAGTTGCGAAACTCTGTCAGCGACAGATGGCTGACGTACATGCCACCTCAGCGAGCGATGTGCATCGGCATGACGATATGCACGAAATCGGGATCGCCCACCGGTTTGAGCACGCCCGGGCTCGAGGGATCGCGCGTCTCGAGCTGCACCTGCGCCGAGGTGATCACGTTGAGGGCGTCGACGAGATAGCGCGCGTTGAAGGCGATCTCGATGGGCGCGCCCTCGACCTGCACATCCAGCCCGCTAACGTTGTCGCCCTGCTCCGACGAGGTGGCCGACAAGATCATCTGGCTGCTGGCGCCATCGCCTCCAGGGACGATGTTCAGCCGCGCGATGTTGGCCGCATCGCGGGCAAAGATGGCCGCCATGCGCGCCGCCTGCAGGAATTCGGCAGTGTTGACGATCGTCTTGGTGTTCGAGGTGGTCGGGATGATCTGTCGATAGTTGGGGAAGGTGCCCTCGATGAGCTGCGACACGAGGTCGATGTCGTCAAAGTGGAAGAACACCTGACTATGGTTGGGCGCCACCCGCATCTCGATGGTGTCACCCTCGGTGCTGATGCGCCGCAGTTCTTGCAGGGCGCGCGCGGGGATGATGATGTTGATCGGGTTGGCGGGCCCCTGCCTGAGCGGCGCGCTGGCCACCGAGAGCCGGTAACTGTCGGCGGCGGCAAATGTCAGGCGATCGGTGGCGAGCTCGGCGAGCACGCCGGTGAGCACGGGGCGGCTCTCATCGGTGGCAGCGGCAAAGGCGACTCGATCGATCACCACGCGCAAGTCGTCGGCATCGCAGATGATGTTGCCATCCTCATCGGGCATGCCCACCGCAGGAAAGTCCTGCGCGTCGATGCCGCGGATGTTGGCCTCGAACCGTCCGCACTTGAGGTTGAGCGTCTGCGTGCGGGCGATGAGCTCCAGGTCGATGCGCTCGGCCGGCAGGGAGTTGACGAAATCCTGCAGCAACCGGGCGGGGATGGTGATAGCGCCTTCCTGTTCGACCTTGGCGCCCACCCGGCAATTGATGCCGATCTCGAGGTTGGTGGCCGAGAGCTTGAGCCGGCCCTCATCGGTGGCCAGCATGATGTTGCCGAGCACCGGCAAGGTGCTGCGCGCGGCCACCGCGCGCCCGACGACCGCCAGCCCCCTGGCGAGGTTTTCTTGCAGACATGATACCTTCATCGCACCCTCCCATATCGATGAATCGTGCCAAGTATAGGGTCAGGCCAGAGCGGCGTCAAAGGGCACGTGGCGCCGACCGGCCAGCACCCTCGTAGTCAGCCCTTGAACGAATAGACGCCGTTGATCAGCGGCCAGAGCCGCCCGCAAGAGGTGCACCGCGCCCCCTCGGCCACCAGCGCCAGGGGCTGCGCGCCACAGTCTGGGCAGCGAAATAGCCCCGAGCGTGGCGGCAGCGTCGGCGGCGGCGTGCCGGGCTTGCGGCTGGCCACAAACACGCTGGGGGCCAGATAGGCGCGCGCCAGCAGCCGTTGCTGCGCCGCATCGAGGGCGGCCAGCGTGCGCGCCGGCACATGCCGCTTGAGCCAGCCAGAGCGCAACAGTGAGACCGAACGCCGCGCCACCACCGTCAACCCCTGCGCCTCGAGGTGCTCGCACACCCAGCGAGGATGAAAATCATAGTGCAGGTTGGCGAACTGCAGCGGCTTGGGCGTGAATGGATTGCCGCCGCGGCCCAGCATCCAGCGCATGATGTTCTTGAGGTGGCGCTTGTTGGCGAACTCGAGCACAAAGGCGCCGTCGGGGGCCAGCACGCGAGCCAGATGCACCAAGGCGGCCGGCACGTCTTCGAGGTGGTGCAACACGCGCACCATCACCACGGCATCGGCCACGGCATCGGCCAGCGGCAGCCGGTAGATGTCGGCGGCGACATAAACAAAGCGCTCGGCGCCGAGCTGCTGACGCGCATACTCGAGCTGCGACTGAGAATAGTCCAGCAGCACCACCTCATCATAGCCCTGGTAGAGGCCCGCCAGCCGTCCAAACCCAGCGCCCACATCGACGACGCGCCGCCCGCGTGGCGGCAGCATGGCGCCGATGGCAACCCGCTCGGCCAGGTCTTCATACTCGCGGCCCCGGCCCTCCCAAAAGTCGGTGCGATAGGTGCTGCCTTCATAGTCACAGATGCGCGGCTCGGGCAAGGGTTCCTCCCGGGATTGTTTCACGTGAAACAATGATTATGTCAAGTGCTGCATCTCTGGCGCCAGCCGATGATAGCGTCGCCTGAGACTACCGTCAAAGTGCCGCCGGCGGTTGACAACGCAAGGCGAGCGTGCTATTGTTGCCTGCAAGGAGATGAAATGCGACGGCTGAACGTAGAGCACCGCCACCATTTCAGCCCCGGCCTTTGGGCCTGGGGCCACCGGCGTGTGCGCCAGCAGCAGTTCATCTTTGACGGCTACTATTATCCTGTCACGTTCAGGCAACCCTGCGCTGCACGGGACCGACGGTAGCCAACCAGCAACCAACCGACAGCAAGAGCGTGAGGCGCAGGCCCCACGCTCTTTTTTGTTCCCAAGGAGGAGATCATGGCCCTACGCGGCATCCGAGGCGCCACCACCGTGGCCGAGAACAGCGCCGACGCGATCATCGCCGCCACTGCCGAGCTCTTGCGCGCCCTCGTCGGGGCCAATGGCCTGGCCCCCGAGGACCTGGCCTGCGTCACTTTTACGGTGACGCCCGACCTGGACGCCGCCTTTCCGGCGCGTGCAGCGCGCGAACTCGGCTGGCAGCAGGTGCCCCTGCTCGACGCTTGCGAGATCCCCGTGCCCGGCAGCCTGCCACGCTGCATCAGGGCGCTGCTGCTCTGGAACACCCCCACCCCCCAGAACGAGATCGTGCACGTCTACCTGCGCGATGCGCAGGTGCTACGGCCCGACCTCGCCACCGGCCCGCACAAGGAGCCACGATCATGATCATTGTGATGAAGCAGGGTGCAGCGCCTGACCAGTTGCAGGCCGTCATCGGCCGCATCAGCGAGCTCGGCTTTCGCTCGCATGTGTCGCAGGGCGCCGAGACGACCATCGTCGGCGTCATCGGCGACGAACGCCGCGTGAGTGAGAACGTCTTTCGGATGATGCCCGGCGTCGACACCGTCGTGCGAGTGCTCAAGCCATACAAGCTTGCCAGCCGCGAGTTCCAGCCCGAGGACACTGTCGTGCCCATCAACGGCATCTGCCTGGGCGCGCGCAGCGTGGCGATCATCGCCGGGCCGTGCGCTGTCGAGAGCCGCGAGCAGATCATCGAGTCAGCCTGGGCCGTCAAAGAGGCGGGCGGGCGCATCTTTCGCGCCGGCGCCTTCAAGCCGCGCACCTCACCCTACAGCTTTCAGGGCCTGGGCCTCGAGGGGCTTGCGCTGCTGGCCGAGGTGCGCGAGCTGACCGGCCTGGCGATCATCACCGAGGTGATGGCCCCCGAGCAGGTGCCCGACGTAGCCGCTGCCGCCGACATCCTGCAGATAGGCACGCGCAACATGCAGAACTATAATCTGCTGCATGCCGTGGGCGCCAGCCTCAAACCGGCGCTGCTGAAACGCGGCATGATGTCGACCATGGAAGAGCTGCTGATGTCGGCCGAGTACATCCTGTCGCACGACAACCCCAACGTCATGCTGTGCGAGCGCGGCATCCGCACCTTTGAGCGCTACACGCGCAACACGCTGGATATCAGCGCCGTGCCGGTGCTCAAAGAGCTGACCCATCTGCCGGTGCTGATCGACCCCAGCCACGCCTGCGGCAAAGCCGGTTGGGTCAACGCCCTGGCGCGCGCAGCAGTTGCGGCCGGCGCCGATGGGTTGCTCGTCGAGGCCCACCCACACCCCGAGCTGGCGCTATCCGACGGCCCGCAATCCCTCACGCCCGAGCAGTTGAGCGACCTGGTGCGCGATGTGCGTCAGATCGCCGCGGCCGTGGGCCGCGACGTGATCTAGGCGGGCGCCATGGCATTGCCTCTGCGCGAAGCGCGTGTGGCCATCGTGGGCCTCGGCCTGATGGGCGGATCACTGGCCGCCGCCCTGAAGGCGGCTCGGGCCTGTCGCGAGGTGATCGGCATTGCGCGCCGGCCCAACAGCATCACGATGGCCCTGACCTTTGGGTTCATCGACCGCGGCGCCCTCGACCTGGCCGAGGGGGTGGCCGACGCTGACGTCGTCGTGCTGTGCACGCCGGTGGGCGACATCCTGGACAAGATCGCCACCATCGGCCCGCTGCTCAAGCCGGGCTGCGTGCTGCTCGACATCGGCAGCACCAAGGCGGCCATCTGTGAGGCGATGGCCGCCATGCCGGCCCATGTGCAACCGCTGGGCGGGCACCCCATGTGCGGCAAAGAGTCCTCGGGCCTGAACGTGGCCGAGGCGGGCCTCTACCGCGGGCGTGTCTTTGTGCTCATCCCCTTGGAGCGCACCTCGCCTGAAGCGCAACGGCTCGCAGGCGAGTTGATCGCCGCCATCGGCGCCCGCGAGCTGCGGCTCGACGCCGCACACCATGATCGGGTGGTAGCGTTGATCTCACACCTGCCCTATATGCTCTCAGTGACGCTGGTCAACGCCGCCGCCCGCCTGGCGGGCGATGATGCCACGCCCTGGCGGCTGGCAGCCAACGGCTTTCGCGACACCAGCCGAGTGGCGGCTGGCGACCTGGCGATGATGATGGACATCATGACCACGAACCGCGCGCCGATTCTGGCGGCCGTGCGCGGCGCCCAGCAAGAGCTGGACGAGCTCGAAAAACTGCTGGCCACCGGCGACGACGACGCCCTGCAGGCGCATCTGCGCACGGCCCGTCAGCGCCGTAGAGAGGTGTTCCCATGAACCTGACCGTCACACCGCGTGGGCCGTTGCGCGGCGAGGCTCGCGTGCCCGGGGACAAGTCGATCACTCACCGCGCACTGCTGCTCGCCGCTCTGGGCGATGGGCCCGCACGGGTGCGCAACCATCTGGATGGCGGCGACTGTCGCGCCACCATCGGCTGCCTGCGGGGCCTGGGGGTCGCCATCGACGACACTACTCCGGGCGAGCTGCAGGTCGAGGGCGTGGGCCTGCGCGGGCTGGTCGAGCCGGCCGGCGTGCTCGATTGTGTGCGCTCGGGCACGGCCATGCGACTGCTGGCCGGCCTCCTGGCGGGCCAGCCTCTGTTCACGGTGCTCTCAGGCGATGATCAACTGCTGCGACGGCCCATGGGCCGCGTGGTGCAGCCGCTGACGGCCATGGGCGCACACGTCTGGGGCCGCGACGGCAACCGCTATGCACCGCTGGCCATCCAGGGCGCCACACTGCAGGGCGCCACCCACCATCTGGCGGTGGCCAGCGCCCAGGTCAAGTCGGCCATTCTGCTGGCCGGTCTCTATGCCCAGGGAGAGACGGCGGTCGTCGAGCCGGGCCCCTCGCGCGACCACACCGAGCGCATGTTGCGTGGCCGCGGCGTGGCTCTGGCCAGCGAGGGCCTCACGCACCGTGTGCAGGGGCCGGTCGAGGCGCTGGGCAGCCTCGACGTCGACGTGCCCGGCGACCTTTCCTCGGCCGCGTTCCTGATCGGCGCAGCACTGCTGACGCCCGGCTCGCGGCTGGTGCTGCGCGATGTCAACCTTAACCCCACCCGCACCGGCCTGCTCGACGCCATCGCACTGATGGGCGGTCAAGTCGCGGTGCTCGACGAGCGCGACGCTGCCGGCGAGCCGCTGGGCGACCTGGCCATCGAGGCGCAACCACTGCACGGGGCCACCATCGGCGGGGCGCTGGTGCCGCGCATGATCGACGAGTTCCCCCTGCTGGCGCTGTTGGCCTCGCAGGCACAGGGCGTCACCACCGTGACCGATGCCGCCGACCTGCACGTCAAAGAGACCGACCGCATCGTCACCACGGTGGCGGCCCTGCGCGGCCTGGGCGCCCACATCGAGCCCACTGCCGACGGCTTTGTGATCGAGGGCCCCACGCCGCTCACGGGCGCGGCCATCGACAGCTTCGGCGACCATCGCCTGGCGATGACGCTGGCCGTGGCCGGGCTCATCGCGCGCGGCGAAACGGCCATCGGGCGCGCCGAGTGCATGGGCGATTCCTTTCCCGGGTTCGCGCCGCTGCTGCTATCGCTCTGCGGGGGGGCGGCATGATGCCCACCCTGGACTATGCCGTGCCCATCGACGGCCACACGCGACTGGTGGGCCTCTTTGGCTGGCCGGTGGAACACAGCGTATCGCCGCCCATGCACAACGCCGCTTTTCGAGTGCTGGGCCTGCCCTGGTGCTATGTGCCCTTTGCGGTGCACCCCGACGACCTCGCCGCGGCTCTGGCCGGCGCGCGCGCCCTGGGGCTGCGTGGCATCAACGCCACCGTGCCTCACAAGCAGGCGCTCTTGCCCCTGATGGACGCACTGACGCCCGCCGCCCGCGCCATTCAGGCGGTCAACACGGTGCTGTTCGAGCCGGGCCGCACGCGGGGCCACAACACCGACGCCGAGGGCTTTGCGCGCGCGCTGCGCGACGAGGGACTCGCTCTGCAGGGCGCCCACGCGCTGGTGCTGGGCGCCGGCGGCGCCGCGCGGGCAGTATGCTACGCCCTGGCAACGGCCGGCGCCCGGGTGACGGTGCTCAACCGCACGCCCGAGCGCGCCACGTCTCTGGCGGCCACGATCAGCGCCGAGGTGGACGGCGCCCAGCTTTCGGGCGGCCCCCTCAACGCTGACGCCCTGCGCGCCAGCCCTGCGCCTGACCTGGTGGTGAACGCCACCAATGTGGGCATGTGGCCGCGAGTCGACGCCTCGCCGTGGCCCGACGGCGTGCCCTTTCCGCGGCAAGCGCTGGCCTATGATCTGATCTACAACCCCCGCGAGACGCGCTGGATGGCGACCGCGCGCGCGGCCGGCGCGCGCGCCGCCAATGGGTTGCGCATGTTGGTGCACCAGGGCGCGGCTTCGTTTACCGTGTGGACCGGCATCGAGCCGCCCACCGACGTCATGCTCGCCGCCTGCCTGCAGGCGCTGGGAGGAGGCTGATATGCTGCGATTCATCACTGCGGGCGAGTCTCACGGCCCCGGGCTGGTGGCGCTGCTGGAGGGCATTCCGGCGGGGCTGCCGCTGAGCGCCGACGACCTGCTGCCGATGCTGGCCCGCCGCCAGCAAGGCTATGGCCGCGGCCAACGCCAGCAGATCGAGCAGGACCATGCCGAGATCATCGCTGGCGTGGTGGATGGCCGCACCATCGGCTCGCCGCTGGCGCTGCTGGTGCCCAACCGCGACTATGCCAACTGGCGCGACCGCAAGACGCCGCCCTGGCGTCGCCCCAGGCCGGGCCATGCCGACCTGGCCGGCGCCATCAAGTACGGCCTCGACGACCTGCGGCTGGTGGCCGAGCGCGCCAGCGCCCGCGAGACGGCCGCGCGCGTCGCGGCGGGGGCCGTGGCCGTGAGGCTGTTGGCGCAGGTCGGCGTGCAGGTGGGCAGCTATGTGCGCGCCATCGGCCCAGTGCGAGCCGACGTAGAGACGCTGCCGGTGCCCCAGCGAGTGGAGCGAGCGCGGGCCTCTAACGTGGCCTGCCCCGACGAGGCCGCCGCTGAGCGCATGCGCGCCGCCATCGATGCGGCGCAGGCCGCTGGCGATTCGCTGGGCGGCCTGTTCGATGTGGTGGCCTGGGGCTTGCCGGTGGGGCTGGGCAGCTACGTGCAGTGGGATCGACGCCTCGACGCCCGTCTGGCGGCCGCGGTGATGAGCATTCAGGCGGTCAAGGGCGTCGAGATCGGCCCGGCCTTTGCCAACGCCCGCCTGCCCGGCACCGCCGTGCACGACGCCCTCTATCCGGGCGACGCCGGCCTGCAGCGCCGCACCAACCGCGCCGGAGGCCTCGAGGGCGGCATGACCAACGGCGAGCCGCTGATCCTCACCGCGGCGATAAAGCCCATCCCCACCACGTTGACGCCGCAACCAACCGTCGACCTGGACACCGGTCAGCCGGTGCACACCGAGTACCAGCGCTCTGACGGTTGCGCCGTGCCAGCCGCGGCCGTCGTGGGCGAGGCGATGGTGGCGTTGACGTTGGCCGAGGCGATCATCGAGCGCTATGGCGGCGACAGCCTGGCCGCACTGCAGCACCGCATGGGGGGCGCCCATGTCCACCCCTAGTCTGGTGCTCACGGGCTTTATGGGCACTGGCAAGAGCACGGTGGGCCAGGCCGTCGCTGACCGGCTGGGCTTGCGCTTTGTCGACATGGATCAGGTCATCGCCCAGCGCATGGGCAAGACGATCCCCGAGATCTTTGAGCAGTTCGGCGAGGCCGCCTTTCGGGCGCTCGAGCGCGCCCTGTGCCTCGAGCTGGCCCAGCAGCAGGGCCTGGTCATCGCCACGGGCGGTGGCGCCCTGGTGGACGAGCGCAACCGCGAGGCGTTGGCCAGAGCGGGCCTGCTGATCTGCCTGGACTGCGCCCCCGAGGAGATCGTGCAGCGCATCGGCGCCGACGCCAACCGGCCCATGTTGCGCGGTGATGCGCCCGAGCGCCGCATCGAGGCGCTGCTGCAGGCGCGCCAGGAGGCGTACCGACACATCGCCTATCACATCGACACGACCCGCCTCACGCCCGAGCAGGTGCTCGACGCGGTGCTCGCGCTCTACCGGGCCGAACCCGAGCCGCTGGAGGTGCGCACACCCGACGGCAGCTATCGCGTGCACATCTACCCGCACGGCGCCGCCCACCTCGGCCCTTTGATCCAGCACGAGCTGGCGCCGAGCAGCGTCGTCGTGATCGCTGACGAGACCGCCTGGCGCCTGCACGGCGAGCGCGTGGCCGCCGGGCTCGAGGGCAGCGTGCGCTGGAGCCTGCTGACCGTGCCCTCGGGCGAGGAGCACAAGCGCCTCGAGACGGTGCGCGAGCTCTATGACGGCCTGTTGGCGGCCGGGCTCGATCGCCAGGGGCTCATCGTGGCGCTGGGCGGCGGCGTGACCACCGACATGGCCGGCTTTGCCGCGGCCACCTACCTGCGCGGCGTGCGCCTGGCGCAGGCGCCCACCACGCTGCTTGCGATGGTGGATGCCAGCGTGGGCGGCAAGGTGGCCGTGGATCTGCCGCAGGGCAAGAACCTGGTGGGCGCCTTTAAGCAGGCCGAGCTGGTGCTGCTCGACCCCGAGTTCCTGGGCACGCTGCCGCGCCAGGCGTTGCTCTCGGGGCTGGCCGAGATCATCAAGCATGGGGTCATCGGCGATGTCGAGCTCTTCGCGCGGCTGGCGCCGGGCGGCGAGTGGCCCGCCATGCGCTGGCTGCTCAAGCGTGCGCTGCAGGTCAAGATCGATATCGTGCAGCAAGACCCCTTTGAGCAGGGCCTGCGCGCCGTGCTCAACCTGGGCCACACCTTTGCCCATGCCTTTGAGGTGCTGGCCGACTATGCCCTGCCTCACGGCCTGGCCGTCGGCCAGGGCCTGGCGGCGGCGGCCGACCTCTCGGCGCGTATGGAGCTGTGCAGCGCGGCCACACGCGACCGCATCATCGCGGCGCTGGCGGCCAACGGCCTGCCCACCCGTCACGGCTGCGACGCTGATGCGGCCATGGCGGCCATGCAGCGCGACAAGAAACGGGTCGCCGACCGGCTCCGTTTCGTGCTGATTCAGGATGTGGGGCGTGTCATGGTGCGCGACGACGTGCCCGTAGCGCTCTTGCGCCAAACTCTGGAGGCCTGCCGATGAAACTGCTGCTGCTCAACGGCCCCAACCTGAACCTGCTGGGCACGCGCGAGCCTGACGTCTATGGGCGCGACACGCTGCAAGAGATCGTGGCGCGCGCCACCGCTCACGCCGAGCGGCTGGGCGTCGAGCTGTACTGCTGGCAATCGAATCACGAGGGGGCGCTGATCGATGCCCTACACGAGGCGCGCGGCTGGGCCGAGGGCATCATCATCAACCCGGGCGCTCTGACCCACTACTCGTATGCCCTGCGCGACGCCCTGGCGAGCGTCGCCCTGCCCGCCATCGAGGTGCACCTGTCCAACATCCACGCCCGTGAAGAGTTTCGGCACACGTCGGTGACGGCGCCGGTCTGCCGCGGGCAAATCGTGGGGCTGGGCTGGCGAGGCTATCTGCTGGCCATCGAGTGGTTCGCGGCCGGGGGCGCCACGGCGGGTTGAGAGGGAAAAAGCGGGCCCGGTAGTTCGGGCCCGCTTGGCGTCTCACTTGCGCAAGAACGGCGGAATATCGACGTCCGGATCCTCGAACACCACGCCGCCAGGCCAGCCGGCCGGTTCGCTGGGCTGCTTCTCGGGCAGGCCGGGTGCAGGCGGCGTCGCAGGCTCTGCAGCGGCGCTCTCGATGCCAAAGCCGGTGGCAATCAGCGTGATCTGCACCGTGTCCTTCATCGCCGGGTCAACCATGGCGCCAAAGATGATGTTGGCGTCGGGCGCCGCGCTCTTGCGGATGATCTCGGCCGCCTCAGAGGCCTCAAAGAGGCCCAGGTCATCGCCGCCCTTGACGTTGAACAGCACGCCCTTGGCGTCGTTCAGGGTCAGATTCAGCAGCGGGCTGGTGACGGCCTGGCGCGCAGCCGTTGCGGCACGGTCTTCGCCGGCGCCGATGCCGATGGTCATCATCGCCGTGCCGCCGTTGCGCATGACCGCGTTCACATCGGCAAAGTCGGTGTTGATGAGCCCCACAATGGTGATCAGGTCGGTGATGCCCTGAATGCCCTGGCGCAGCATCTCGTCGGCCACCATAAAGGCCTGCTTGAAGGGCGCTTTGGGGTCCACCAGGTTCTTGAGGCGGTCGTTCTGGATCTCGATCAGGGTGTCGCTTTCCTTCTTGAGGGCGGCGAGCCCTTCTTTAGCCAGGCGCATACGGTGCGAGCCCTCAAAGCCAAACGGCATGGTGACGATACTCACGGTGAGCGCGCCCAACTCGCGCGCCAGCGAGGCCACGATCGGCGCAGCGCCGGTGCCTGTGCCACCGCCCAGGCCCGAGGCCACAAAGACCATGTCGGCGCCCTCGAGGTGCTCTCGGATCTCGGCGCGACTCTTTTCAGCGGCGCTGCGGCCCACCTCGGGCCTGCCGCCGGCGCCGCGTCCGTCCTCGCCGATGGTCACCTTGTTGGGCGCTGCAGAGTGCGACAGAGCCATGCCGTCGGTGTTCACAGCGATGAACTCTACCCCATCGACGCCCGCCTCGATCATGCGGTCGACGGCATTGCAGCCACCGCCTCCCACGCCGATGACCTTGATCTTGGCATACTGTGGCCGCAATTGCATTGACCGGTCCATCGCGTCCCCTTCTCGGGGCTGGCCTTCCCAGAGTGTAGCCATGTTCAGCTCGTTCACCACCCTGCGGCGTTCTGCCCCTGATGTGCGTGTCATGTTTCCATAGTACAGAGCCCAGACCCAGGTGTCAACAGTCATCGGCCACCTGGTGAACATGATGAACAGGGCACATGAACGGTTTGCCGGCCGACCCGTTGCGGTGTATGATTGCTGCAGATGCTGGGGGAGCTCCATGCGGGCTGAGAGGATGGCGGCAGCCATCGACCCCTTCACCTGAACTGGGTAATGCCAGCGTAGGGAAGCGTGATGCGCACAGACCGCTGGCATGGCGGTCTGTTTGTTTTTGTGCGCACAGGAGTCGAGCATCCATGCATATCGTCGTTGTGGCCAACGGCGCGTTGACCAGCGCCCACCGGCTGCTAGGCCTGGTTCGTGGCGCCGACCTGGTGGTGGCCGCCGACGGCGGCGCCAACTGGCTGTGGCGGCATGGGCTCTCGCCGGCGGTGCTGATCGGCGACCTGGACTCGGTCACACCGACGGTGCTGGCCGCGCTCGAGGCGGCCGGCTGCACGGTGTTGCGACACCCCACCGCCAAAGACGAGACCGATGCCGAGTTGGCACTGCTCTATGCCGCGCAGCGAGCGCCCAGCCGTATCACCCTGATAGGCGCGCTGGGCGGGCGCATCGATCACGAGCTGGCCAACCTGATGCTGCTGGCCCTGCCCGAGCTGCAGGGGCTCCAGGCGGCCATCTATGATGGCGCCACCTGGGTGCGGCTGCTGCCCGAGGGGCCGTCGGAGCTGGCCGGCGCCGCCGGCGACACCGTGTCGTTGCTGCCTCTGGGCGGCGATTGTCACGGCATCACCACCAGCGGGCTGGCCTACCCTTTGTGCGACGAATCGCTCTATGTGGGGGCTGCGCGTGGCGTCAGCAACGTCATGCTGGGTTGCACGGCGCGCATCACGGTGCGTAGTGGGCGGCTGCTGCTGGTGCACACCCCGTCTGAGGCCAGCGAGGCGGCAGGTGCGCAGGAGGTCTCGCCATGAGAGTGCGTCTGCGTCGCAGCGCAGCCCAGGCCCTGCCGGCCGCCGCCCTCATTGTGGGGCTGTTGGCGCTCTGGGAGGTGCTGGCCCTCGCGCTCGACATTCAGGACTGGCTGCTGCCGGCGCCCAGCACAGTGTGGCGTGCAGGCATCGCCTCGGCGGGCCTGCTGTGGCCACACGTCGCGCGCACGCTGCTCGAGACCCTGCTGGGCTTTGCAGCCGCGCTGGCCCTGGGCCTCGGGCTGGGCATCGCTCTCGACCTGTCGCCGCTGCTGCGCCGCGCCCTCTATCCCCTGTTGGTGGCCTCGCAGACGGTGCCGACCATCGCCATCGCGCCTCTGCTGGTCATCTGGTTCGGCTATGGGCTGTTGCCCAAGATCATCGTCGTGGGGCTGGTCTGCTTTTTCCCGGTGGTGGTGAACACGGCCGATGGCCTGCGCTCGGCCAGTGGCGACCTGTTGGCCCTGTTGCGCACCATGGGCGCCAGCCGCAGCGACCTCTTTTTCAAGGTGCGGCTCCCCTCGGCGCTGCCGATGATCTTTACCGGCATCAAAGTGGCCATCACCTACAGTGTGGTGGGGGCCATCTTGGGCGAATGGGTGGGCGCCAGCCGTGGACTGGGCATTTTCATGCTGCGCGCCACCAACTCGTTCCGCACCGACTGGGTGTTTGTGAGCATCTTTATCAGTGCCGTGCTGAGCCTGGGGCTGTTTGGCCTGGTCAACCTGGTCGAACGGCTGTTGCAGCCCTGGCGCTTTGGCCGGCAGGAGCATTGGGAGGAGCTATAGAGATGACCAAGGAATTGACATGGCATCGTCTGGCGGTGCTGGCGGCCATCGTACTGGTGCTGCTGGCTGGCTGTGCGCGCCCGCAGGAGCTCGAGCCGGTGGTGTTGTCGCTCGACTGGGTGCCCAACACCAACCACACCGGCTTTTACGTGGCCCTCGAAAAGGGCTGGTATGCTGACGAGGGGCTCGACGTTGACATTCAGGTGCCTTCCGATCCGTCGGCGGCGCTAAAACAGGTCGCAGCCGGCAATACGCCCTTTGGCGTCAGCTTTCAGGATGAGGTCACCGTGGCCAGGGCCAGCGGCATTCCGGTGGTCTCTATCGCCGCCCTCATCCAGCACAACACCTCGGCGATCGCCTCGCTGGCCTCGGCGGGCATCGAGAGCGCGGCCGACTTTGAAGGCAAGACCTATGCGTCCTTTGGGCTGCCCATCGAGCGCCCGCTGCTGCAAGGCCTGATGCAATGCGAGGGCGCCGACATCGACAAGCTCGAGTTCGTGGATGTGGGCTATGACACCTTTCCCGCGCTGGTGGCCGGACGGGCTGATCTGATCTGGATCTTTTTGGGGTGGGACGGTGTGCACGCCGACCTGATGGGCGTGGAGCTGAACGCCGTGCCCCTGTATGGCGACTGCGTGCCCGACTATTACACGCCGGTGATCATCGCCGGCGAGGATACGCTGGCCCAGCGCCCCGAACTGGCGCGCCGCTTTTTGGCCGCCACTGCGCGCGGCTATGCCTACGCCATCGAGCACCCGGTCGAAGCGGCCGATATCCTGCTCAAGCACTCACCCGAGAGCGACCCCGAGCTGGTGCGCGCCAGCCAGGCGTGGCTGGGCGCTCAGTATCAGGCCGATGCCCCTCGCTGGGGCGTACAAAGGGCCGAAGTGTGGCAAGAGTTCGCCGACTGGATGTACGAGCATGGCCTGCTGGCCGCTGAGATCGACGCTGGCGCCGCCTATACCAACGACTATCTGCCCGAGTAGACTGCGCCTGTGAACCACTTTGCGGTCGAGGTCGAGCAGGTCAGCAAGCTGTTTCGGGTAGATGGGCGCGTCGTCCACGCGCTCGATGACGTGACCCTGCACGCGGCTGAGGGCGAGTTCGTCTCACTGGTGGGGCCAAGCGGTTGCGGCAAGAGCACGCTGCTCAACCTGATCTGTGGCCTGATGGAGCCCGATAGCGGCTCTATCAGGCTGCAGGGCGATGCGCTGCCGCGCCTGGGCCGCGTGGGGTTGATGCCGCAGCAAGACCTGCTGATGCCCTGGCGGCGGGTGATGGATAACCTGCTGCTCGGCCCCGAGATCCAGCGCCGCGATCGCACCGAGGCCCTGCAAGAGGCCCTGGCGCTGTTGCCTCTATTCGGGCTGCAGGGGTTTGAGGAGAGCTATCCTTCGCAGCTCTCGGGGGGCATGCGCCAACGGGCCGCCCTGCTGCGCACCATGCTCACCCACCCCACCGTGCTGGCGCTCGACGAGCCCTTTGGCGCTCTCGACGCCCTCACGCGCCGCAGCATGCGAGACTGGCTGCTGCAGGTGTGGGAGCGGTTCGGGCAGACGGTGCTCTTTGTGACCCATGACGTCGACGAGGCCATCTACCTGTCCGAACGTGTGCTGGTCATGTCGCCCCGACCAGGCACCATCGCCCTTGCGCTGGACGTGCCCCTGCCGCGGCCGCGTGAGCAGACACAACTGGATACGCCCGAGGCGGCAGGCATCCGTCAGCGCCTGTTGACAGCGCTGGGGCTGTGATGGGTGCACAGTTCGCCATCACCAAGCTTGACTATGAGGGGCGCGAGCGGCTGACCTATGAGGGCGAGTGCGTCTATGCCGACGCGCAGGTGGTGGTGGTGCGCTGCCTGTGGCAGGCGCCCAAGCCGTTTGCCATCGGCTCCTTTGTGCTCGAGGCAGGCGACCTGTTCATGGAGCACTACTACCGGGGCGAGCCGTTCAACATCATGGCGGTGTACAGCCCCGATGGCCGCTTCAAGGGCCTCTACTGCAACATCACCGCGCCTGCCGAGATCGCCGACGCCACCATCCGTTGGCGCGACTGGCTGCTGGACCTGCTGGTGCTGCCCGAAGGCGCGGCCATTGAGCTGGACCGCGACGAGCTCGAGGCGCTGCCCGCCGGCGACCCGCTGCGCACCGCAGCCAACAGCGCCATGCAGCGCCTGCGCGCCTGGCTGGGAACACACCGTTGGCCGCTGGACAGCAGGGGCCTCATTCCATAGAATGGCCCCATGCCGACGCCACCCTACAGCGCCCCACGCAGCCGCTATCTGCTCATGGTCCGCCTGCCGCGCGCTGTGGAGGTGCGCATCGAGGACCGCTTCTTGCCGAGCATCGGCGCCACGCGCCCGGCCATGGGCTATCATGTCTCTATCGTGGGGCCGTTCTACTGGGCCGTTGACGACCAGCAAGCCCCTCTGGCCCGCCTGCGACACGCCTGTGCCCATGCCAGGCCACTGTTGCTGAGGATACGCGGCATCGACGTCTTTGAGAACGCGCCCGATGATTGCGGCGTGTTTCTGGGCGTCGGGCCGGTGCGCCCCCTGCAGGCGCTGCGTCAGCAGTTGCTCATGGCGCTCGGCGAGGCCATCACGCCGCAGTACCAGCGTAGCGGGCCATTTCGCCCCCACGTGACCATCGGCCTCAACCTGCCTTCGCAGGTAGGGCGGACGTTGCTGCAGAGCGGCAGGGCGCCTTTCCGAGCGCATTTCGAGGCGCGCGAGATCTGGCTGCTGGAGCAGCGCCCTCAGAATCCCTGGCGCCCCTTGCTGGCCTTTGGCCTGGGCCTCGCCGCCGATGGCAGCACGCCGGCGCCCCGCGAGCTGGGCAGGGAAGAGACCGACGGCTAGATGTCGAACGCCTGGCCCTCTTCAGGGATGTGCGTACTGCGCACGCCCAGGCCATCGAGCCCGCTGGCCACGGCCTGGCAGGCCTCGAGATCGCCATGGACTGCAAAGGCCTTTTGGATGTTGCGCGGCTCCAGGCGTCGCATGTAGCCTAACAGCTCCTTCTCGTCGGCGTGGGCGCTATAGCCGTCGATCGACTCGATGTGCGCCTGCACCCTATAGCGCCCGCCGAGGATCGGCACCTCTTCGGCGCCATCCAGAATGCGCCGCCCCAGGGTGTGCTCGGCCTGAAAGCCCACGAATAGGATGGTGTTGCGCGGCGATTCGATGTTGTTCTTGAGATGGTGCAGGATGCGGCCCGCCTCGCACATGCCCGAGGCGCTGATGATCACCGCCGGCCCCTCGAGAGAGTTGAGCTGCTTGCTCTCCTCGACCCACCGCGTGTAGTGCAGCCGTCCAAAGCCGAACGGGTCGCGCACCTCTTGCATAAAGTCGCGCGTCTCGCGGTCATAGCAGTCGGGGTGCAGACGAAAGATCTCGGTGACGTCGATGGCCAGGGGCGAGTCGACAAAGATGGGCACATCGGGGATGGCGCTGCTGTTGGTCAGGCGATGCAGCCCATAGACGATCTCTTGCGTGCGGCCCACAGCAAAGGCAGGGATGATGACCTTGCCGCCCCGCTCCACCGTCTCGTTGATCACCCGCATCAGCTTGGCCTCGGCGTTCTGCGGCGTATCGTGCTGGCGCCCGCCATAGGTGCTCTCGGTGATGAGATAGTCGACGCCGGGCACCACCTGCGGGTCTCGCAAGATGGGCAGGTCGACACGGCCGACGTCGCCGGTGAACATGAGGCGGTAGGCGCGGCCATCCTCTTGCACGTCGAGCGCCACAAAGGCCGCGCCCAAGATGTGCCCGGCGTCATAGAAGGTCAGGCCCACTCCCGGGCTGATCGGCAGGCGGCGCTCGTAGCCCACGGACACAAAATGGCTGAGGCTGCGGGTGGCGTCCTGCTGGGTGTAGATCGGCTGGATGGCGTCGTCGCCGCGCAGGCCCTGCTTGCGGTTGAGGTAGGTGGCGTCTGATTCCATGATGTGGGCGCAGTCTCGCAGCATGCTGCTGCACAGGTCTCGGGTGGCGTGGGTGGCATAGATAGGCCCCTGGAACCCCGAGCGCACCAGGTTGGGGATGTTGCCACTGTGGTCGATGTGTGCATGCGACAGCACCATGGCATCCACATGGCGCACGTCAAAGGGCAGCTCGCGGTTGCGTCTGTACGCTTCGGCGCGGTGGCCTTGATAGAGGCCGCATTCCAGCAGAATGCGTTTGCCGTTGACCTCTAGCAGGTGCATCGAACCGGTAACCGTGCGTGCTGCGCCATAGAAGTGTATCTTCATGACAACCTCGCCTGCTGGATGGGGTCATTATCGACCCGGCGCGCCTGGCGTCAAGCCAGAGATTACCCAATCCGCGCCGTTTCGCGTATCCTCTGATCTTGAGTGGGTTTATGCACAGTGTGGCAGATGGGCCTTAGGGGGTGAATGGTGGCCGAGAGTATCGTCATCGAGCCGGTCAGCACCAGGAAACAACTGCGCGAGTTTGTACTGTTTCCCTTTCAGGTCTACCGCGGCGACCCTAACTGGGTGCCACCCCTCATCAGCGACCGTATGGCGCACTTTGACCCCCGCCACAATCCTTTCTATCAGCATGCCGCTGTGCAGCTCTTTGTGGCGCGGCGCAACGGCCGCATCGTGGGCACCATCGCCGCCACCGACGATGAGGCGCACAAAGCCACCTGGAATGAATCGGTCGGGTTTTGGGGCGCGCTCGAGGTGCTGCCCGACTATGAGGCCGCTGCAGCCCTGTTCGACGCGGCACGCGCCTGGCTGGCGGCACGGGGCGTCGAGACCATGCGCGGCCCATTCGACCTGAACGTCAACGACGAGATCGGCCTGCTCATCGAAGGCCGTGATAGCCCTCCCGTGGTCATGATGACCTACTGCCCGGCCTACTATCAAGAGTTCGTCGAGCGGTATGGCATGGTCAAGGCCAAGGATATCCTCGCGTTCAAGACGGCCATCTACGAGTTTGGGCCCGACGTCAAAGGCCTGCCCGAGCGCCTGGCACGTTTTGCCAGGATCGCCAGTGAGCGTCACCGCGTCACCATGCGCACGATCGATTTCAGCCGGCTCGACGAAGAGATCGAGCTGGTCAAGCCGATCCACCGCGCTGCCTGGTCCAAGAACTGGGGCGCGGTGCCCATGACCGATGCCGAGTATAGCTACCTGGCCAACGGGCTCAAGACCATCGCCGACCATGACATGTGCTACCTGGCTTTCATCGACGACAAGCCGGTGGGCGTGTTCGTGGTGCTGCCCGACTATTGCCAGCCCCTGCGCCATATGAGGGGCCGTATGCTGCCTCTGGGCTGGATCAAGTTCCTCTGGCACCGTCGCAAGATCGATGGCATTCGCGTGCTGATCATGGGCGTGCTCGAGGAGCACCGTCTGAAGGGCATCGAGGCTCTCTTTTACAAGGCCGCCTGTGAAGAAGCGGCTCGCAAGGGCTATGGATGGGCCGAGATGTCCTGGATCCTCGAGGACAACTACAAGGTGATCCGAGGCATCGAGGGCATGGGAGGCGAGGTGTACAAACGCTACCGCATCTATGACGTGCCCACGAGAGGAGAGCATGACGCCTAGCTCCAGACCGATACGCATCGTCACCGATAGTGCCAGCGACATTCCGCGAGATATTGCCAGGCGCCTGCAGGTCACCGTGGTGCCCATGGCCATCTCGTTCGGCGAACAGACTTTTAGCGATCAAGAGCTGACCCCCGACGATTTCTGGCGGCGCGCCCATGGCGCCGCGCCCCCCAAGACCTCACAGCCACCCACCGGCGCCTTTATTGCGGTCTTTGAGGAGTTGATCGACGCAGGCTTTGACGTGATCTGCATCACCCTCACCAGCGTCCACTCGGGCACCTACAACTCGGCTTGGAGCGCTGCCAGCCGCTTTGCCGGGCAGGTCACGGTGCTCGACTCGCGCTCGATCTCGCTGGCGATGGGCTGGCAGGTGATGCGAGCCGCCGAAATGGCGCTGGCAGGCGCCTCGCGCGAGGAGATCGTTGCCATGGTTATGTCGATGCGGTCGAGGATGCGCCTGTTTGTGCAACTCGACTCGATCGAGTTCATCCGCCGCGGCGGGCGGTTGAACATGGTGATGCCGGCCATCGACCGCATGGTGCGCGCGCTCAACATCAAGCCGATCCTGAACATGGCTGAGGGGCAGCTGCGCCTGTTGGGGGCGGCAAGGTCCACCGGCAAAGGTCTGGCTCGCATGGCGTCAGAGCTGAGCGCTCTCGGGGCCCTGGAGATGGTGCAGGTCATGCACATCCGGGCCGCCAAGGCGGCCGCTGCACTGGTCACCGAGATCATCACCGCCACCCAGATGACCATCGACCGCATCAGCGTGGGCGAGGCAGGCCAGGTGCTGGCGTGCCACGGCGGCGAGGGCGTGGTGGGCGTGATGGCGCTGATCGCAGGCTAGGCGCGCCGGGCTCTAGCGAAAGATCCTGACGCGCCGCAACAGGTTGGCGTTGGTCACCACCGTGATAGAGCTGCTGGCCATGGCCACCTCGGCCAGCGCCGGGTGCATCAGCCCCAGCATGGCCAGCGGCAGCATCACCAGGTTGTAGAAGAACGCCCAGAAGAGGTTCTGCTTGATCTTGCGGAAGGTGGCCCGCGAGAGCCGCACCGCATCCACCAGCGCCCACAGGTCACTGCGCACCAGAGTGACGTCGGCAGCCTCGATGGCGATATCGGTGCCGGTGCCCACTGCCACGCCCACCGCGGCCGCCGTCAGGGCGGGCGCATCGTTGATGCCGTCGCCCACCATGATGGTGGCCCCCCGCTCGGCCTGCAGCCGCTCCACCTCGGCCACCTTGCCCGCGGGCAGCACCCCTGCCAGCACATGGTCGATGCCGGCCTGCCTGGCGATGGCCGCCGCCGTGCGCTCGTTGTCGCCGGTGAGCAGCGTCGTCTGCAGGCCCAGCGAGGCCAGCGCCTGCACCACCTCGCGCGCTTCGGGCTTGATGGGATCGGCCAGCGCCAGCAGGCCCAGCGCCTGCCCGTCTGCTGCCACGTGCACCACCGTCATGGCCTGCGCCTCGAGTTCATCGGCGCTGGCCTCCAGCAGCGAGGTGTCGACGCCCACCTCTTGCAGCCAGCGGGCGCTGCCCACCAGCACCTCACGGCCCTCTACGCGGCCCCGCATGCCACGGCCTCGCTCGGCGGTGACCCCGCTTACCTCGGGCACAGTCAGCGCGCGGCGCTCGGCATAGGCCGCCACAGCGCGGCCCAGCGGGTGTTCGCTGCCCCACTCGACGGCTGCGGCCAGGCGCACGAGTTCTTCCTGACTGCCTCGCGCAGCCACCACCTGCATCACCTCGGGGCGCCCCAGCGTGAGGGTGCCGGTCTTGTCGAACACCACCTGACGCGCCTGCCCCATCGTCTGGATGGCGGCTCCGTCGCGGATGAGGATGCCGTGCTCGGCGCCCAGGCCGCTGCCCACCATCAGCGCTGTGGGCGTGGCCAGGCCGAGCGCGCAGGGGCAGGCGATCACCAGCGTGGCGATGGTGGCCACCATCGCCAGCGTCACCGGCGCCAGCCCGGGATCGACCCACGGCAAGAGACGCTGCGCCCAGGCCAACATCGGCTGCAGGCTCGCGCCGAACAGCAACCAGGCGAGCATCGTCAGCAGCGCCAGCCCCAGGATGACCGGCACAAAGACGGCCGTCACCCGGTCGGCAAAGGCCTGAATGGGCACCCGGCTGCCCTGGGCCGCCTCGACGAGCTTGACCACCTGCGACAGGAACGTGTCGGCCCCCACGCGCGTGGCCTGCACCTGCAACAGGCCCTCCTGGTTGAGCGTCGCGCCGATCACAGCGTCACCCACCTGCTTGGCGACCGGTAGCGACTCGCCGGTGGCCATCGATTCGTCCACGCTGCTCTCGCCCCACACCACCACGGCGTCGGTGGGCAGCTTTTCGCCCGGCCGCACCACCAGCACATCGCCCACCCGCACCTGCGAGATGGGCACCTCGTACTCCTGGCCATCCACCAGCAGCCGCGCGGTTTTGGCGCCCAGCTGCGCCAGCTTGCGAATGGCCTGCGAGGCCCGCCCCTTGGCGCTGGCCTCGATGTAACGCCCCGTCAGATGGATGGCCATGATCATGGCCGCGACAGCGCTATAGCTCGACAGCGCTGTGAACAACGACAGCGGGCCGCTGATCCACGAGGCGGTGGTGCCCACAGCGATGAGCACATCCATGTTGGCGCCGCCATGGGTGATCGACTTGAGGGCCGAGCGGAAGGTGGCGCCGCCAGGCCAGACCAGCACCGGCAGGGCCAGCAGCGACAGAGCCACCTCGATGGCCGTCATGCTGGGCCACATGAACCCGAACGCCATGTGCGCCAGCATCAGCAACATCACCGGCACGGTAAAGACCCAGGCGATCACCATGCGGCGGCGGGCGGCCTGCATCTTGAGGGCGTCCAGGTCTGGCCCCTGGGCGATAAGGTCTTCTTCGAGGGGCAGCAGCTCATAGCCCGCCCCCGTGATGGCCTGCCGCAGCGTGTCGAGGGTGACCAGCTCGGGCAGATACTCTACGGTGGCACGTTCGGTGGCCAGGTTGGCCTGGGCGCTCAGCACGCCGTCGACGCGTGAAAGGGCGCGCTCGACGTGGCGCACGCACGCCGCGCAGGTCATGCCGCCGATGGGCAGCGCCTGCTTGACGGTGCGGACGTCATAGCCTGCATCGCGCACAGCCGCCACCAGGCCGGCGCCAGTGATCACTGTCGGATCATAGGTTACTGCGGCCTGTTCGGTGGCGATGTTGACGGCGGCGTCGGTTACCCCCGTCGCGCGGCTCAAGCTCCGCTCGACCGTGCGCGAACAGGCGGCGCAGGTCATGCCCAGGACATCGAGTTGTACGTGGTGCGTCATGGTCTATTCCTCACTCACATTCTACAATAGTTGAGTGTATTAGTCAACTAAGGAGAGGCGAGCGGAGGCTGGCCGCACAGAGGCTCAGAGGGTGCGCTTGCGTCGGGCGGCCCAGCGATCCCAGGGGAGGCGGGTGAACTTGAGGCGGAAGACGGTGTAGATGGAGCGCCAGATCTCGGCGCGCGAGATCTTGGAGGCGCCCGCTTCGCGATCGCGAAAGATGATGGGCAGCTCGTCGACCCGAAAGCCATGGCGCTCACAGCGTGTGAGCATCTCAACCAGGAAAGAGTAGCCGCTGGAAAAGATCGTCTCGAGTTCGATTCTCTCGAGCACCTGGCGGCGGTAGCAGCGAAAGCCAGCGGTGCAGTCGTGGGCCTGCAGGCCCAACAGGGTGCGCGCAAAGGCGTTGGCGCCGCTGCTGAGGACACGCCGTCTGAGCGGCCAGCCCTCGGTGCCGCCGCCGGGCACATAGCGCGAGCCGATGGCCAGGTCGCAGCCCGGCATCAGCGCGAGCAGGCCGGGCAGGTAGCGCGGATGGTGCGAAAAGTCGGCGTCCATGGTGATGGCATAGCCATAGCCGAGCGACAGGGCGCGCTGAAAGCCGGCGATGTAGGCGGTGCCCAGGCCCAGCTTGCCGCTGCGGTGGATGACGGCGACGCGGGGGTCGCGGGCGGCGAGGCGATCGGCGAGCTCGCCGGTGCCGTCGGGCGAGTTGTCATCGACCACCACCACGTGCAGCGGCGCATCCTGCTGCAGGATCAGCTCAACGAGCCGCTCGATGTTCTCGGCCTCGTTGTAGGTGGGCAACACCACGAGCGCGGTGTCAGCGAGGGCTTGGTGCAGCATGCTTGGCCTCTAGGCAGCGGGCTTCCAGGTGCGGTAGCGCAGCAGAGCGCGCACGGCCGGCAGGCCATCGCGCCACGGCGAGAGCTTTTTGGCCTCGCGCGGCCAATACGAGATGGGCACCTCGACGATGCGCTGGCCCATGCGCGCCACTTTGGCGGTGATCTCGGGCTCGAGATCAAAGCGGTTGCATTCCAGATCGAGGCGGCGCGCCACGTCGATGGTCATCACCTTGTAGCAGGTCTCCATGTCGTGCAGGCGCGTGCCATAGAGCAGATTGGTGAGCCAGGTGAGAAACTGGTTGCCCAGACGCATCATCGGCTTTTGCGACGACAGATCGCGCACGCCATAGACCACCTGGGCCTCTCCACGGATGATGGGCGCCAGCAGCGCACCATAGTCGGCGGGATCGTATTCCAGGTCGGCATCCTGGATGATGACGGCATCGCCGCTGGCCGCCGCCAGGGCGGTGCGAATGCCGGCGCCCTTGCCCCGGTTGACAGCATGGCGCTCGACGCGCAGGTTGGGCAGGTCGAGCCTGGCCAGGATCTCGGGCGTGGCGTCGTTGGAGCAGTCGTCCACCACGATGATCTCTTTGTCCACCTCGACGGCGGCCACCCGCCGCAAGATCGTCTCGAGGCCGTGTTCCTCATTGTAAACGGGCATCAGCACAGAGAGCTTGATCAAGTCGCGTGTCCTTTGGCCAAACCGTACTACATGCTCAGAGGCCTGACGATCCCCAGGATCGTTTCGATCCTCAGGACCGCGCCGGTCCTCAGGACCGCGCCGGTCCTCAGGACCGGGGCCATGATAGACGCTACGCTGCCAGGTGTCAAAGCCCGGGCGCTTTGTCGTACCGAGGGCCCGATGCTAGACTGGTGTAGGCGACGCGCGCATCGGCGTCAGGAGGGCATTTGGGCGCTACTTTGAGCGGTTTGGTGGTGCGCACCCATGGCGGCCACTATTACGTGCAAACCGACCCACAGGCGACCGGCAGGCAGGCCGAGCCGGTCGACTGCGGCGTGCGCGGCCGCCTCAAGAAGGAGCGACAGCAGGCCGATCTGGTGGTGATCGGCGACCAGGTCCTGTTTGAGATGAACCCCGACGGCACCGGCACCATCACCGAGGTGTTGCCACGTCACAGCGTGCTCTCACGGCGCACCCCGCCGCCGCGGCCGGGCACGCGCTCTGATCGCGAACAGGTCATCGTGGCCAACCCCGACCAGGTGCTGGTGGTGTTTGCGCTGGGCAGCCCGCCGCTCAACCCCCTCACCCTCGACCGCTACCTGGTGGCCTGCGAGGCCGCCGGCCTGCCCGCCGTGATCGTGGCCAACAAGACCGACATGCCCCTGGTGGATGAAGAGCGCGAGCTGCTGGGTCGCTATCGCGACCTCGGCTACACGGTCATCTTTACCAGCGCCGAGACGGGCGAGAACCTCGAGACGCTGCGCGCGCTGTTGCGGGGCAAGCTGTCGGCCCTCACCGGGCCGTCGGGGGTGGGCAAATCGAGCCTGCTCAACGCCCTGTGGCCCGGGCTGAATCTGGCCGTGGGCGAGGTCAGCGCCTACCACGACAAGGGCAAGCACACCACCGTGGTGGCGCAACTGCTCAACCCCGAGCCCGACATCCTGGTGGCCGATACCCCTGGCCTGCGTGTGTTCTACTTTTGGGATATCGACAGCGAACAGCTCGACGCCTTCTTCCCCGAGTTCAGGCCGCATCTGGGACATTGCCACTTTCAGCCCTGCACCCATATGCACGAGCCGGGTTGCGCCGTGATGGCTGCCACTGAACGGGGCGAGATCGACCCGTTGCGCTATGAGAGCTATCGCCGCATGTTCGACATTCAGCAGGAGTCCTGAGCCATGCCCTATCCTGTGTTCGATCGGTCGCGCCTGGCGCTGCGCCCCCTGGCCGAGCGCACCCACGACTATGACATAGCCATGCTCGCCCACCTGAGCGATCCCCTGCCAGAGTATGACGACCCGCGGCTGACGGTGTTGGCCGAGCGGATCGCGGCGGCCCGACGCCGGGGCAGCGCCGTGATCCTGATGATGGGCGCCCACCTGATCAAGTATGGGCTGTCGCGCTACATCATCGACCTGCTGCGTGGGGGCGCCATCAGTTGCGTGGGGGTGAATGGCGCGTGCGCCATCCACGACTATGAGCTGGCCCTGATCGGCGCCACGTCTGAGAGTGTGGCGCGCTACATCCGACAGGGCGAGTTCGGCCTGTGGCGCGAGACGGGTCGTCTCAACGACCTGGCGCGGCTGGCCGCCGACGAGGGGCTCGGCCTGGGCGAGGCCATCGGCCGCGCCATCTGGGGCGAGCGGCTGCCGCACCGTGAGGTCAGCATCCTCGGACAGGCCTATGGCCTCGGCGTGCCGGTGACGGTGCACGTGGGCATCGGCAACGACATCGTGCACGAGCACCCCAACTGCGATGGCGCCGCCTGGGGCGCTGCTTCGTACACCGATTTCCTGGTGCTGGCCGAACAGGTGCGGCGGCTGGAGGGCGGCGTGTTGCTCAATGTGGGCACGGCGGTGATGGGTCCCGAGGTGTACCTCAAGGCGCTCTCGATGGCCCGCAACGTCGAGCGGCAGGACGGTCGTGAGATCCGCCATCTGACCACCGCCGTGTTCGATCTGCAGCCGCTGGGCGAGGACCTGGCCCACGAGCCGGGCAAAGATGACGCCCGCTACTACTTTAGGCCCTACAAGACCATTCTGGTGCGTACTGTGGCCGATGGCGGCGAGAGCCTCTACTTTCAGGCGCCACACCAGCACACCATCCCTGTGCTGCACCACCGCATCATGCAGGCCATGGGGGCAGGCGCATGAACCGCGAACGGCTACAAACGCTCCTCAGCGCCATGGCGGGCCGACGCCTGCTCATCATCGGCGACTATTTCCTCGATCTCTACCTGGAGATCGACCAGCGCCTGGCCGAGACCTCGCTGGAGACCGGCCTCGAAGCGCATCAGGTGGTGGCGCGGCGCGCCAGCCCGGGCGCGGCCGGCAACGTGGCCGCCAACGCGCGGGCGTTGGGCGTCGAGGTGGTGGCCCTGGGCGCCATCGGCGACGACGGCAACGGCTATGACCTGCTGCGCGCGCTAGCGGCCCAAGGCGTGCACGCTGACGCCCTGGTGCGCGCTGAGGCGCTCGTCACGCCCACTTACACCAAGCCGCTGCTGCGCGCCGTTGACGGCACGGTGCGCGAGCTGAGCCGGCTGGACATCAAGAACCGCCAGCCCCTGCCCGCGTCAATCGAGATCGAGCTGCTGCAGCGTCTCGCTGCCCTCGTCGGCACCGTCGATGGCATCATCGTCAATGACCAGGTGCCCGAGGCCGACCACGGCGCCATCACCACGCGGGTGCGCGCGGCCCTGGCCGCCCTGGGCGCGGCCCGGCGCGAGCTGCCCATCACGGTGGATTCGCGCCGGCGTATCGGCCTGTTTAGTCAGATGATGCTCAAGCCCAACGAGCACGAGACGTTGAACGCCTTGGGCTGGCCCGAGTGCGACGATCTGGAGCGCATTGCGGCGGCGGGACAGGCGTTGGCGCAGCGCGCCGGGCGGACCGTGTTCTGCACGGTGGGGGCGCGCGGCTGCCTGGTGTGCACCGCTGAGAGCGCCCGGCTGGCGCCGGCTGTGCCCGTGCACGGCGAGATCGACATCGTGGGGGCGGGCGATACAGCGCTGGCGGCCATCACTGCGGGGCTGTGTGCGGGGGCCAGCGCATTCGAGGCGGCGCTGTTGGGCAACCTGGCGGCCTCGGTGACCATCCAGTGCCTGGGCACCACCGGCACCGCGTCGCCTGCTGAGATCATGGCGGCCTATGAGGCCTGGGGCGAGCGCCCCTAGTCAAAGATCGGCAGTGGCCCGCCCATCACGGGCAGCGGTCGAGCGATCCTGACATCCCACCAGGCCTTGGCGGTGGCCAGGACGTCACGCCACCAATAGGCCTGCACGAGGGTATAGTCGCGGCGGTCGGCGGCGACGCCGATCACGTCGAGCCCGAGGCTGTCGGCCGTAAAGAGCGCCCGGTCGAGGTGGTAGGCCTGCGTCACCAGGATGGCGTCGTCCACCATAAAGATGTGCTTGGCGCGATAGCAGCTATCGTAGGTGCGCCGTCCAGCATAGTCGAGCACGATATCGTCACGCGGCACGCCCAGCGCCACAGCATGCTCGAGCATACGGCCCGGCTCGTTATAGTCCACCGTGCGGTTGTCGCCGGTCATGAGCAGCTTGGATGCTTTGCCGGCGTGGTACAGGTCGACGGCCGTCTCGACGCGGTCGGCGAGGATGTCGCTGAGGCGCCCACCGGGCCAGTAGCCGGCGCCAAAGACGATGGCCACGCTGCGCGGCGGTGCGCTCTCGAGATCATAGATATGGCCGCTATAGTGCCGATCGGTCCACCAGCGCAGCCCCACCAGAAAGACGAGCGCCGCGACGCTTAGCCCCACGGCCAGGGCAACGAGCCATCGGCACCTCTGGACTGTATTGCGTTTGATGTGTGCCATGCTGTCGATAGTATAGCATCCGGCTGCGACCCAGCCGAAAGCGACGGACATGATGGACGCCAAAGAGAACCTGCTACGCGCCATACACTATGACAACCCGGCCTATGTGCCCCGCTCTGATGAGGCGCTGTTCGCCGGCTTGCAGCTCAAGGGCAACTTTCGGCATGGCAACTGGGTCGATGCCTGGGGCGTGCGCTGGGAGGCGACGCTGGCCCAGTTTGTGCCCTTTCCCAAGGGCAACCCGCTGCCCAGCCTCGACCTGCTGGACGCGTATCGCCTGCCCGACCCGGCCGCGCTGCTGGCCGACGATGAGGTGCTGGCGCCCTTGCGGCGCAGCGATCGCGGACGTCTCTTTGTCACCGGCAACCTCACCTACCTGCTCTTTGAGCGCGCCTGGGCGCTGATGGGCATGGACAACTTTATGCTGGCGTTGCGCACCCATCCCGCCGAGATGCACGCCCTGCTGGACGCCATCGCCGACTATGACGTCCAGGTGTTCGACCGGTACCTCGAGCTGGGCGTCGATGCCATCTCGTTCTCCGAGGACCTGGGCTCGCAACGCGCCCTGCTCGTCTCGCCGCAAGACCTGCGCACCTTTTTTGTGCCGCGCTACCAACGCATCTTTGCCCATGCTGTGCAGGCCGGCGCGGTGGTGCGCTTTCACTCCTGCGGCTGCGTTCAGGCGATCGCTCAAGACCTGGCCGGGGCAGGCGCCACCGTGCTCAACCCGGTGCAGGCGCGCGCCAACGATCTCGAGCGTCTCAAGGCCGATGCTTCGTCCGTCGGGCTGGCGCTCGAGGGCGGCATCGACTCGCACCTGCTCACCCTCGGCTCGCCTGCCGAGGTGCGCGCCGAGACGCTGCGCGTGCTCAGGCTGCTGGCGCCGGGCGGGGGCTATGTCGCCGGGCCCGACCAGGCCATGCCCTGGCCGCAAGCCAATTACGACGCGATGATGGCAACCGTGCAGGCCTACGGCCGCTATCCTCTCGTACTCCCGGCGGCTTGAGAGCGGCGCAACTCGACAGCGCAGCGCGGGTTCTCAGGCCAGACACCATCTAGGAGGCGCTAACATGACCCAGGCGAAAGAGGGGGTCTTCTTGGAGGACCTGGCCGTCGGACAGGTGCTGCACGGCCCCTCCAGGACGGTCACCGAGGCCGACATCATGGCCTTTGCCACGTTGACGGGCGATGACAACCTTCTGCACACCGACGAGGCGTATGCCAGCCAGACCAGGTTCGGCCAGCGAATCGCCCATGGCCTGCTGGGGCTGTCGTTGGCCGCCGGGCTGGCCTGCCAGGCGGGCCTGACCGACAACACGCTAGCATTCACCAGCCTCGGCTGGAAGTTCAGGGCCCCTGTGTTCATCGGCGACACCATCAGTTATCGCGCCACCGTCGCCAGAATCCGCCCCATGCGCGCGACGGGCGGCGGCATGGTGTCCGTCGATATGGACCTGCTCAACCAGCATGGCCAGGTGGTGCAGGCCGGCCAGTGGTCGTTGCTGATCAAGAGCCGGCCAGCCGAGTAACGCTGCCGGCAGGCAGCGTGCGTCGGCAGGGCTCATTCGCCACGCTTGCGTCGACGCCAGAGCGTGCTCAGCCTGCCCACGAGGCGGTTGATGCCCCGCACCAGCCCGGTGCGCAGCCCCGCCCAGCGATACAGCAGTTCGCGCCAGAGGCGGTGCAACGTTGCTCGCTGCACCTCGGGCTTGACGGCGGCCCAGCGCACGGCGGCTGCCGCCCAGGTGAGCCCTGCGCCAAAGCCCACCAGCACCACGTGCTGCCCCGGCTGAAGGCGGCCGTCGTCGGCCGCCTCGCAGAGCGCGATGGGCACCGAGGCCGCCGAAGTGTTGCCATAGGCATCCACATTGATCACAAAGCGCTCCAGCGGCATTTGCAGGCGTTGCGCTGCCGCCTCGATGATGCGGGCGTTGGCCTGGTGAGGAATGATCCAGTCCACGTCATCGAGGCTCAGACCGGCGTCGCTGGCTACCGCCTCGGCGGCCTCGGGCAAGACGCGCGCCGCAAAGCGATAGACCTGCCGGCCGTTCATCTGCAGGGTGTGCAGGCCAGCCGCCACCGTCTCGGGCGAGGCGCGCTGGGCGCTGCCGCCAGCGGGGATCATCAGCAGTTCGTCGCCAGCGCCGTCGGCGCCCAGCCGCGAGGCAAGGACGCCGTGTTCCTCGTCGGTGGCGCGTAGCAGCACGGCGCCGGCCCCATCGCCAAAGAGCACCGCCGTGGCGCGATCCTGCCAGTTCACCACTGCGCTCATCGTATCGGCGCCGATGACCAGCACCGACCGATAGCTGCCGGCCTCGATGGCCGCCTGCCCCATCGCCAGCGCATAAACGAACCCTGAACAACCGGCGTTGAGATCAAAGGCGCCGGCGCGAGCGGCGCCCAGCGCATTCTGCACCTGGCAGGCGGCCGCCGGCATGGGGTGGTCGGGCGTCATGGTCGCCACGATGATCAGATCCAGATCGCGCGGATCGGCGTCGGCTCGCTCCAAGGCTGCACGGGCGGCGCCCAGCGCCAGCGATGCGGTCGCCTGGCCATCGGCGGCGATGTGGCGCTGACGGATGCCCGTGCGCTCGACGATCCACGCGTCGGACGTGTCGAGCACGGCGGCGAGGTCGTCGTTGGTGACCACCTTTTCGGGGACGCACTTGCCCCAGCCGGCGATCGCAGCGCGCGGGCTCAGCGACGGCCTCCCTGCGGCGCGCCCAGGATCAGGCAGGCGTTGTGGCCGCCAAAACCGAACGAGTTTGAGAGCACGACCTGCACCTGCGCCTGGCGCGCAGCGTTGGGCACATAGTCCAGGTCACACTCGGGATCGCGATGCTGCAGATTCATGGTGGGCGGGATGATGCCCGTCTCGATAGCCTTGATGCACAAGGCCGCCTCCAGCGCCCCTGCGGCGCCCAACAGGTGCCCGGTCATCGATTTAGTCGACGACACCGGCACGCGGTAGGCGTGCTCGCCCAGGGCCCGCTTGATGGCGCGCGTCTCGGTGGCATCGTTCAGCGGGGTGCTGGTGCCGTGGGCGTTGATATAGCCGATCTGCTGAGGCTGCAGGTCGGCGTCGCGCAGGGCGAGCTGCATACAGGCCGCCGCGCCGGCGCCATCCTCTGTCGGCGCGGTGATGTGAAAGGCGTCGTCGTTGCTGCCATAGCCCAGCAGCTCGGCATAGATGTGGGCGCCACGCGCCTGAGCATGCTCCAGCGTTTCAATGATCAGGATGGCGGCGCCCTCGCCCACCACAAAGCCATCGCGGTCGCGGTCGAACGGCCGCGAGGCGCTGGCGGGGTCGTCGTTGCGCGTCGAGAGGGCCTTCATGGCGCTGAACCCGGCCAGGGCGATCTCGATGACGCCGTTCTCGGCGCCGCCGCAGAGGGCCACATCGGCCAGCCCGTGACGCAGCATGTTGGCCGCCTCGCCGATGGCGTTGGCGCCTGAGGCGCAGGCTGAGGTCACGGCAAAGTTGGGCCCGGTGAGGCCGAACTCGATGGCGGCCATGCTGGCCGGCGTCTCGGGCAAGATCATGGGGATGAGAAAGGGGCTGACCCGCGAAGGCCCGCGCTCGGTGAGGGTGCGCACCTCGCGCGTGACCGTATCCATGCCGCCGATGCCCGAGCCGATGATCACCGCTGCGCGCTGCTTGAGCTCGTCATCGAACGCGATGCCGGCGTCGGCCACCGCCTCGCGCGCGGCCACCAGCGCGAACTGCACCACGGGGTCCATGCGGCGCAGATCTTTGGCCTCAAAGTGCGCGCTCGGATCGAACCCTCGCGCCTCGGCCGCGATGCGGGCGCGATAGCCCGAGGCGTCGAATTTGGTCACGGGGGCCACGCCCGAGCGGCCGTTGACGATCCCGTCCCAGGTCGAGTTGACATCGTTGCCCAACGGCGAGACCGCGCCCAGACCCGTCACCACCACGCGTTTTCTCATGGCCACAACACCTCGAATCCAGTTTGCCGGTTTGCCGCCTCGGCGGCAAGGGGTAGAGTCAATGCATCTAACACAATGCCCGGTCGATGGTTGCACCATCACGGCGGCGCACCAAAGCGCAACCGCCGGCGCGTCTCTGTGTTATAGTGCTCGACACTCTGGACCGGAGGGGGCTCGATGCTCAAGACACCACTGACCGAGTTGCTGCACATCGAATATCCGATCTTGCAGGGCGGCATGGCCTGGGTGGGCACCTGGGAGCTGGTGACGGCCGTCTCGGAAGGCGGAGGTCTGGGCATTCTGGGGGCGGGAAGCGCCCCGTTGAGCTGGGTGGCCGAGCAACTGGCGCACATTCGCGCCCACACCGACAGGCCCTTTGGCGTGAACGTGCCTCTGTTCAACACGGTGGCCGATGAGCTCATCGCCTACTGTCTCGAGCAGCGCGTGCCGGTGCTCACCACCGGCGCAGGCAACCCGGCCCCTTACGTCGAGCCCGCCAAGGCCGCCGGCGTCACCTTTATCCCCGTGGTGGCTTCGGTGCAACTGGCCCGTCGGCTCGAGCGCGCCGGCGTCGACGCCATCATCGCCGAGGGCGAAGAGTCGGGCGGCCACATCGGCAGCGTGACCACCATGGCGTTGCTGCCACAGGTCGTCGACGCGGTCAGCATCCCCGTGATCGCTGCGGGCGGCATCGGCGACGGGCGCGGGCTGGCGGCGGCGCTGGCCCTGGGCGCCGCTGGCGTGCAGATGGGCACGCGCTTTGTGTGCACCACCGAGTGCATCGCCCACGACAACTACAAACAGGCCATCCTCAAGGCCAACGAACGCTCGACCATGGTCACGGGAGCATCGCTGGGACACCCGGTGCGCTGCCTGCGCAACCCCATGGCGCGCGACTATGAAGAGCTGGAGCGACGTGGCGCCAGCGAACAGGAGCTGGTCGAGTTCGGCACAGGGCGGCTGCGCAACGCCGTCATGTTGGGCGACGTGATCCACGGCTCGGTGATGGCCGGGCAGATTTCGGGGCTGGTGCGCGATATCGTGCCGGCCGCCGAGGTGCTGAGGCGCACCGTGGCCGAGGCCGAGCAGGTCTTGGGCCGGCTGGGCGCCATGGTGCGCGCACCGGCAACCGAGGCCATCCATGAGTGCTGAGCGCAACATCGCGCTGGTGTTCCCCGGTCAGGGTTGCCAGCATGTGGGCATGGGGACGGCGCTGTACGCGCGCTATCCTGAGGCGCGCGCCGTCTATCAAGAGGCCGATGATGCCGTGGGCTGCGCGCTTTCGAGGCTCTGCTTTGAGGGGCCCGAGGCCGAGTTGAACGACACGGCCAACACGCAGCCGGCCATCGTGGCCACGTCACTGGCGCTGTGGGCCGCCCTAAAGCCGCGACTGAACGGCACCGCCGACGCAGTGGGTTTTGTGGCCGGCCATAGCCTGGGCGAATTCTCGGCGCTGGCCGCAGCGGGGGCGCTCTCGACGGCCGATGCCATCCGCCTGGTGCGTTGCAGAGGCCTGGCCATGCGCCAGGCGGGCGAGCGACACCCCGGCGGCATGGCAGCCATCATCGGGCTGGATGACGATGCCGTGCGGCAGCTCGCGGGCGAGGCTTGCGGCGACGATGGCGATTGTTGGGTGGCCAACTATAACTCGCCGGGGCAGGTGGTCATCGCGGGCGCAGCGCCGGCTCTGGAGCGCGCCATGGCTCTCGCCAGAGAGCGTCGGGCGCGGCGCGCGCTGCCGTTGGCCGTGAGTGTGGCTTGCCACACGGCCTACATGCACGACGCCGCCGAAGAGCTCAACGCGGCGCTGGAGGACACCTCGTTTCGGCGCCCCTGGGCGCCGGTGGTCAGCAATGTGACGGCCTCGGCCCTGTCAGAGCCCAAAGAGATCAAGAGCGCACTGCTGCAGCAGTTGACCTCGCCCGTGCGCTGGGTAGAGGGCGTGCGCTATCTCGCAGCCGAGGGGGTGACGGCCGCGCTCGAGATCGGCCCCAGGGCGGTGGTCTCGGGACTGATGGCGCGTATCAGCGACGCCATCCGCACCAGCGGCATCACCGACCCCGACACTCTCGAGGCATTTGTGGGCGAGGTGGAGCGATGAGCAGCCCTCTGGACGACCGCGTAGCCATCGTCACTGGCAGCTCGCGAGGCATCGGGCGGGCCATCGCGCTCGAACTCGCCCGTCGCGGCGCCAGCCTGGTGATCAACTATCACCGCGACGCCGTTGCCGCCGACGGCGTGGTGCGTGAGATCGAGGCGCTGGGCGCGCGGGCACTGGCCGTGCAGGCTGACGTGAGCACCCCCGCCGGCGCCGAGGCGTTGGCCCGTGCCGCCTTGGAGACCTATGGCCGCATCGACATCCTGGTGAGCAACGCCGGCATCGTGCGCGACACCTTGCTGCTGCGCATGTCGCCCGACGACTGGGATGCGGTGATCCAGACCAATCTCACCGGCGCCTTTCACTGCGCCAAGGCGGTGCAGCGCACCATGCTCAAGCAGCGCTCAGGGCGCATCATCCATATCAGCTCGGTGTCGGGCCTGGTGGGCAACGCCGGGCAGGCCAACTACTCAGCAGCCAAGGCTGGCCTCATCGGGCTGACCAAGGCGCTGGCGCGCGAGCTGGGCAGCCGCAACATCACCGTCAATGCAGTGGCGCCGGGCTATATCGCCACCGATATGACGGCCAACCTGGCGCCGCAACTGGTCGAGGCAGCGCGCCAGCAGATTCCGTTGGGGCGCCTGGGCCAGCCCGAAGATGTGGCCTGCGCTGTCGCCTTCTTGGCCTCTGATGACGCCGCCTATATCACCGGCCACGTGCTGGTGGTCGATGGCGGCATGGCCATGTGACCGTCACGCGCCGCTGCATGCGAGCAGTCAGAGCTGGTGTTGGTAAACTGCGGCTCGGCGCTATAATGCCTCTGCGTATCCATCTCGTCGGGAGGTAGCGATGGCCCCCAACCCCGTCCTGTTCCGGCTCGGCCCGCTCACCGTCTACTGGTATGGCGTGTTGATCGTCTCTGGCGCCATGCTGGCCGCGCAGATCGCCAGCTGGCTTTCGCGCCGCAACGGCCACAACCCCGAGATCGCCTGGAACATGCTGCTGGCGCTGCTGGTGGCGGGCATTCTGGGGGGGCGCATCTATCATATCCTCTCGAGCTGGGACTATTACCGGCTGCACCCCGGCGAGATGTTCGGCATCCAGATGAGCGGCTTTGGCATCTATGGCTCGGTCATCGGGGGCCTGGTGGCGCTATGGATCTTTTGCCGCGTCCACAAGCTGCGCTTTTTGGAGTGGACCGACTATGTGGCGCCAGGCCTGTTGCTGGCGCAGGCCATCGGTCGCCTGGGCAACTATTTCAACTCGGAGCTGTACGGCGCCTGCACCGACCTGCCCTGGGGCGTATACATCCCCCCTGCCAACCGGCTCGAGTGGCTGGCCGACTGCGAGCGCTTTCACCCCACCTTTTTCTACGAGGCGGCGCTCAACCTGATCGGCGCCATGGTCCTGTTCTATCTCGCCGCCCGCTGGCGCAAAGGGCGACTGTGGGGCGACATCTTTTTCCTGTACGGCCTCATCTATCCGGTGATCCGCTTTTTCATCGAGCAAGAAGTCTTTAGGCCCGATGCCTACCGGATGGCGAACTGGATGGTGGCCGGACTGCCCATGGCGCGGCTGATCTCGATCGTGGCCTTTGCCTTTTTCGCCGCGCTGCTGGCGGTGCGGCATCGCCTGCGCCGGCCCGGCATGATCTATGCGCCCGGCGAGCCCTGGCAGCCGCCGCAGCCGGCCCTGGCTGAGGACGAGGCCCCCGAGGCCCACGGTTCATCGCACGACGACGCCTAGCCGGCGCGCCCAGTCTCGTACGACTGCAGCAGGGCGACGCCTCACGGCGTCGTCCTTGTTTCTATCTGCCATACCGGCTCTGACGTGCATAGACCCGGTCGGCGATGCCGTCGGGGCAGCGCTCTCCCGTCAGCCCCCGCTGCGGCCATACTCCTGGTCGGTCACCGGCTCGAGCCACTGTGCCTCGCCCCTATCGATGTGGGTGCTGATGGCGAGGTGGCTGAACCAGCAATCAGGCGTGGCGCCGTGCCAGTGCTCCACGCCGGGCGAGATTTCGACCACATCGCCCGCCTGCAACATCCGCGCCGGCTGGCCCCGCTCCTGATAGCAGCCAGAGCCCCCTGTGACCAGCAGAATCTGGCCGCCGGGATGCCTGTGCCAGCTGTTGCGCGCACCTGGCGCAAAGGTCACATGGCCGATCATGCAGCCAAACACGCCGTCGGTCACGAGACGCGCGAGCCAGACCTTGCCGGCAAAGTTGTTGCTGGCGATCTCAGAGCCTCGGGGAAAGACCACGCTTGCCAGCTCGTCGCTCTTGGTCATCGCGCACGCTCCTTGCGTTGGCTCTGGCAGGTCGTCCGTCAGGCGCCCGGGGCTCGATAGACGACGTCGCCACCCACTATTGTCAGGTAGACGTTGACATCACGGTCGATGACGATCAGGTCGGCGTCATATCCCGCGGCAATGGTCCCCTTGCGCCCTGCCAGGCCCAGCGACGCCGCTGGCACGCGCGTGGCCATGGGCAGCGCCCCTTCGAGCCCCAGGCCGCAGGCCGCCATGATGTTGCGCACGGCGCGATCCATGGTGAGGGTGCTGCCCGCCAGAGCGCCGTTCTCGAGCCGGCACTCGCCATCGCGCACGATGACGTGTTGGCCGCCCAGATCATAGTCGCCATCGGGCATGCCGGCGCCGCTCATGGCATCGGTGACCAGCAAGATGCCCTCGACGCCCTTGGCGCGCACCGCGAGCTTGAGCACGCCAGGGTGCAGGTGGATGTTGTCGGCGATGAGCTGGCAGCGGATGGCATCCAGCGACAGGGCGGCGCCCACGGCCCCCGGCTGGCGGTGATGCAGCGGCTCCATGCCGTTGAACAGATGCGTCACCTGCGATAGACCGCACAGGGCGGCCCGCCGCATCTGCTCATAGGTGGCCGTGGTGTGCCCGGCCGCCACAGCCACGCCACGGCTCGCTGCCACGCGGATGAGCTCCAGGTTCTCGGGATACTCGGGCGCCACCGTGATGAGCTTGGCCATGCCGGTGCCGAGGATTTGCTCGTACTCGTCGCGCTGTGCCAGGCGAATCTGCCCGTCGATCTGCGCGCCACGCTTGTCGCGGTTGAGGTAGGGGCCTTCGACGTGCGCCCCCAACACCTGCGCACCGCCTGTGCCCTGTTCCGCCGCCTGGCGCACGGCCGTCAGCGCGGCCATGATCTCAGCATGAGGCGCCGTCATGGTGGTGGGCAGAAAGGCGGTGACGCCATGAGAGGCGTAATAGCCGGCCATCTGACGCAACGATGCGGGGTTTGCATCCATCGCATCGCAGCCCAGCGCGCCGTGGGCGTGGACGTCGATCATGCCGGGAGCCAGCAAGCGCCCCTGCAGGTCGGTTCGTCGGGGGATGGCCGTGGGCATGCCACCCGTGCCGAGGTCGGCGATGCGGCCGCCCTCTACCAACACCCAGCCGCGCAGGGTGCCGGCTTCCGTCACGATGTCGCCATTGTAAAAGAGATGCGTCGTCATACGCTGTGCTCCAATAGGTGTTGAAAGCGGCCATAGGCCTCGTCCCAGGGGGTGGCTGGGCCGGGCTCGTAGGTGACGAGAGCGAACGAGTTGCGCACCACCTCACGCGCCTCGGCGAGCGAGGACAGCTCGCCACGCGAGATGGCCTGCAGCAGCAAGTTGCCGGTGGCGGTCGCCTCGATGGGCCCGGCCACCACCAGGCGCTGCGTGGCGTCGGCGGTGAACTGGCAGAGCAGCCCGTTCTGCGAGCCGCCGCCTACCACGTGGATGGTGTCGAGTCGCCGCCCCTGCATGCGCTCCAGCTTGTCCAGCGTCCAGCGGTACTTGAGCGCCAGGCTCTCGAGGATGCAGCGCACGATCTGGCCTTCAGAGCCGGGCGCCTGCTGACCGGTGCGCCGGCAAGCCTCACAGAGCAAGGTGGGCATGTCTGCCGGCCGCAGGAAATCATGGTGATCGGGGTCGACCAACGGGCCAAAGGCAGGCGCTGCCGACGCGAGCTGGGTCAGGTCGTCATAGCTCCACTCGTGGCCCTGAACGGCCCAGGTACGGCGGCATTCCTGCAGTAGCCACAGCCCCATGATGTTCTTGAGCAGGCGGATGGTGCCAAAGACGCCGCCCTCGTTCGTAAAGTTGAACGCCAGGCTCTCGTCGTCGATGACCGGCTCGAGGGTCTCGACGCCCATCAACGACCAGGTGCCCGAGCTGAGATAGGCAAAGCTATCGCTGATGGCGGGCACCGCGGCCACCGCCGACCCGGTGTCGTGGCAGGCCGGCGCAATCACCGGCGCCGCGCCCAGGCCCAGCTCGGCGGCGACCGACGGATGCAGCGGGCCCAGTTGCCCGCCCGGCTGGATCACCGGCTGCAGAATGTCGGTGGGCAGGTCAAGCCGTGCGAGCAGCCCACGCGCCCAGTCGCCGGCCCGGGGATCGTAGAACTGGCTGGTGGTGGCGATCGAGAACTCGGAAGTCTTGACACCGGTGAGCCAGTAGTTGAGCAGGTCGGGGATCATCAGCAGCGACCTGGCCGCATCGAGCAGAGGACTGCCCTGCTGGCGCATGGCCAGCAGTTGATAGAGGGTGTTGATCTCCATGAACTGGATGCCCGTGGCCGCAAAGATCTCGGCGCGCGGCACGCGCTCCAGCGCCACGGCCATCATGCCCTCAGTGCGGGCATCGCGATAGTGATAGGGGGTGCCCAGCAGCTCGTCATGTGCATCGAGCAGGGCATAGTCGACGCCCCAGGTGTCGAGCCCAATGCCGTCGAGATCGGCGCCAAAAGCAGCGCGGTAGGCCGACAGGCCCGCCTTCAGCTCGGCCCAGAGCCGCAGCACGTCCCAATGCAGATGGTCAAAGATGCGCACCGGCCCGTTGGCGAAGCGATGCAGGGTCTCGAGCTGCACCGTACGACCATCGAACCGCCCGACCACAGCGCGGCCGCTCTCTGCCCCCAGATCAAAGGCCAGGTAGTTGCTCGTGTGGGCCATGCCATCCCCCTGCGTGATGTGTGGCGGGAGTATACCGCCCGCACCGGCCAGGGACAAGGCATCAGCGCCGGGGGCGCAGCGCCTCGGCGAGCTCGCGCAGCGTGGCCAGCAGCGGCACAGCCAGGTAGGCGCCCGCCACACCCGCCAGCGCGGCGCCCGCGATCACTGCCACGAACACCAGCAGCGGCGGCAGTTGCAGGCGCTCACTCAGCACCCGGGGCTGGATGATGAGGTTGCCGATCTGCTGCACGGCGGCATAGGCGCCCACCACGATCAGCGCAAAGACCCAGCTATGCACGGGGATGACGCTCGAGCCCTTCCACAAGGCCATCGCCACGGCGGGCACCATGGCCACCAGCGGCCCCAGCCCGGGGATGCTCTCAAAGATGCCGGCCAGTGCGCCCATGATGGCCGCGCCCTCGAGCCCGATGCCAGCGCTGACCACCCAGGTGAGCAGGCCGATCAGCAGGGCGATCAGCAACTGCCCCTTGATGTAGGCCACCCAGAGGCCCAGTATCCGCGCCCACAGAGAGGGTGACTCTTCCACGCGACCGTCCATTCAGCTCTCCTGAGCCAGCCGCGCCTGCGCCGGCTGCGTCGCCGCCGCGGGGCGGCTATTGACCAGCACCATGCCTGCCACCACCAGCGCCAACGCCACAAAGGCCGTCCAGTGTAGCCGCTCACGCAACACGGCCCATCCCCAGAACACGCCCACCGCAGGGATGAGATAAGAGACCAGCGATGTCGCCGTCACGCCGATGTCACGCATCAGCTTGTAATAGATGAGGTAGGCTACGCCGGTGCCCAGCCCACCCAGCACCAGCAGCGCCACGAGGCTGGCAAGCCCGGGCCATCGAGCGGGCAGCCCCTCGAGCAGGGCCAGGGGGATAAAGAGCGCCAGCGCCCAGGTCACCTGGCCAGTGCCGATGAGGATCGAGGGCAAGCCTTGCAGCCTAAAGCGGGCAAAGGTGATGCTGATGGCATAGCTGATCGAGGCGCCCACGATGGCCAGCTCGCCCCACAGCGCCATGCGGCCGCCGGCGCCACTCAGCTCGGGCAGTACCAGCACCACGATCCCGCCAAAGCCCACCAGAATGCCCAGCGCCCGACGGCCGGTCAGCCGCTCTGCACCCACCAGCAATACGATCAGGTAGGTAAAGATGGGCATCACCGCGGCGAGGATAGCCGACATGCCCGAGGCGATGTACTGGGTTCCCCAGGCAATGGCCGTGAACGGCACGACGATGCCGACAGCGCCCACAAAGGCCAGCCGGGCCCACGCCTGTCGGCTTTGCGGCAGAGGCACACGGCGAGAGAGCACCACCGCCCAGAGCACCACCGCCCCCACCAGGCAGCGGGCGGCGTTAAGAGCCAGCGGGCCCAGGTCAGCGAGGATGAGCTTGATGAACAGGTACGAGGCGCCCCAGATTGCGGCCAGGGCGGCCATGAGCAGTATGGATGCCAGGGGCATGGTGCACCGTGCCTCAACGCTGTGATAGTGTAGACGGGATTATAGGCCACGGGGCAGCGTGAACCAAGGGCAGAGGCGCGCATCATACCGGGCGGCCGGCGTAGCCCGTCGGCGGTGAGGCCGCCGTGGCGCCGAGCGCTGCCTTGGGGCCACAAGCCGATTGCGTCATCAGCACAGAGTTGGTTTACGATATCCGATGCATGTGCTATAATATTCAACAACCTTTAGGATTCCTCAGGAGGCTCAGCTAGCCGCGTCGTCAATACAAGCGAGCGACGGTGCTCCTGCCCAGAGTTGGGGTGAAGGGGGTTGGCAGCCCCTCTTGTGCGCCGAGTCGAGGCGTGCCTGCCCGGCCGGCGAACGGCGTCTCATCCACTTTGGTATTCCAGGAGGAGCACTGTCATGAAGTCCAGATTGGGCGCTGTACTGGCCGCCACCCTGGCCATCGCCCTGGTTCTCTCTGGGTGCACCGCGCCTGCGCCTGCTGCCCCCGCCGAATCAGGAGCTGCGGCGGCCCCCGCTGCGCCTGCTGTCGAGGCCAAGACCTATGTCGTTGCCACTGACGCCGCCTTCCCGCCCATGGAATTCGTGGACGAGAACAAGAACCTCGCTGGCTTTGACATCGACCTGCTGAACGCCATCGCTGCCGAGATGGGCTTTGAGGTCGAGTTCAAGAACACGGCCTGGGACGGCATCTTCGCCGGCCTCGAGAGTGGCGACTATGATGCCATCATCTCCGCCGTGACCATCCGCGAAGACCGCCAGGCCAAGTACGACTTTAGCGAGCCGTACGTGAACGCCGGTCAGGCCATCGTGGTCACCATCGACGACGATGCCATCGCCGGCAAGGCCGACCTCGAAGGCAAGGTCATCGGCACGCAGATCGGCACCACCGGTGCGTTCACCGCGCAAGAGATCCCCGGCGCCACCGTCAAAGAATACGACACCATCGACCTGGCCTTTATGGACCTGCTGGCCGGGGCCAATGAGGTCGTGATCGTCGACACCCCCGTGGCTGCCGACTTTGCGTTGGCCTCGGAAGAGTACGCCGGCAAGCTCAAGATCGTAGGCGAGCCGATCACCGAAGAGCACTATGGCGCGCTGGTGAACAAGGGCCAGAACGCAGAGTTCATCGTGATGTTCAATGAGGGCCTCGCCAAGCTCAAGTCGAGCGGCAAGTACGACGAGCTCTATGCCAAGTGGCTCGGCGGTGAGGGTGCCCCGGCCGCGCCCGCGGCGTCCACGTCGGTTGTGCCGCCCTCGCCCGGCGTGCCCATCAAGGTCGCCATCCTGGCCCCCCTCTCGGGCGACGTCAAGACCTTTGGCGAGTCGACCCGCGATGGCGCCATGATGGCCTTTGAGGAGGCCATCGCCGCCGGCTGGGAGATCGAGACCGTCCTGGCCGACTCCAAGTGCGACCCCCAGGAGGCCGCCAACGCCGCCAACAAGGTCATCTTTGAGGACGGCGTCCACTATATCATCGGCGAAGTCTGCTCCAGCGCCTCCATCCCCGTCTCGGAGATCGCCGAGGCCAACGGCGTCGTCCAGATCTCGCCCACCTCGACCAACCCCAGTGTCACCATCAACGAGGACGGCTCCACCAAGGAGTACGTCTACCGCGCCTGCTTCATCGACCCCTTCCAGGGGAGCGTCATGGCGCAGACCGCTGTCGACCTCGGCGCCTCTACCGCCGCAGTCCTCTATGATGTGGGCAACGACTATACCAAGGGCCTGGCCGAGTTCTTTATGGCCAAGTTCACCGAGCTCGGCGGCACCATCGTCGCTGAGGAGACCTACACCAAGGACGACACCGACTTTTCCGCCATCCTCGGCAAGGTCGCTGCCGCCGATCCCGATGTCCTCTTCCTGCCCGACTATTACGCCAAGAACAACCTGATCGCGGCGCAGGCGCTCGAAAAGGGCATCACCGCTACCTTCCTCGGTGGCGATGGCTGGGATTCCCCCGACCTCGATATCGACAAGTTCGAGGGCGGTTACTTCTCCAACCACTACTCGCCCGAGGACCCGCGCCCCATCCTGCAGAGCTTTGTCGCCGCCTACAAGGCCAAGTATGGCGCGGTGCCCGATGCACTCGCCACCCTCGCCTATGACGCCGCTCGCTTGCTGCTGCAGGGTATCTCTGAGGCCGGTGTCGATGACCCCGCCCTCGTGAAGGATGCCATGGCCGCCATCAAGTACGAGGGCGTCTCTGGTGCCATCACCTACGACCAACAGCATAACCCGATCAAGAACGCCGCTATCATCAAGATCGAGGGCGGCGTGCCCAAGTTCTTCAAGTCCGTCGCGCCGTAGGCTAGCGCCACACGAGCGGAGAGGGCAGCATTGTTGCTGCCCTCTCCATCATGGCCGAATAGGGCGAGAGCGCTCCGCAACGAGAGGCAACCATATGAACAATGCGATCACGAGGACGGCGCTACGCGGCCTGGTCTGGCTTATCTATGCTGCTCTCGCAGCCGGCATCGTCTGGGGCATCGCCTACCTGGTGCGACTCAACGGGCCGGTGTACTTTATGCAGTCGGTCATCGACGGGCTCAGGCTCGGGTTCGTCTATGCACTCATCGCGCTGGGCTATACCATGGTGTATGGCATCGTGCGGCTGATCAACTTTGCCCACGGTGACGTGTTCATGGTAGGCGCCTTTACGAGTTTCTTTGCCATATCGCGCTACGGTTGGGGCTTTGTGCCCGCCATCTTGCTGGCCATGACCGTCTGCACGCTCCTGAACGTCATCATCGAGCGCGTCGCCTACAAGCCATTGCGCAACGCGCCCCGCATCGCAGCACTCATCACCGCGATCGGCGTCTCTTTCTTTCTCGAGTACTTTACGGCCCTGCGTTGGGTGTTCTCTGCTGACTATATCACCTACCAGCGACCGTTTGAGGTGGTGGTGTGGAACCTCAAAGGGGTGCTCATCACCAACATCACCGTGATCATCGTCGGCGTCACCGTGGGCCTGCTGGTGCTGTTGCAGTTCATCATCAACCGCACCAAGGTGGGCAAGGCCATGCGCGCCACCTCTGACGACAAACCGGCGTCACGTCTGATGGGCATCAATGTCGACGGCATCATCTCGCTCACCTTTGCCATCGGCGCTGCACTGGCTGGCGCTGGTGGTGTGCTCTACGCCATCGCCTTTCCACAGATCTGGACCTTTATGGGCATCATGCCGGGCCTCAAGGCCTTTGTGGCGGCCGTTCTGGGGGGCATCGGCAACATCTTTGGCGCCCTGGTGGGCTCGCTGCTCATGGGCACCGTCGACGTGCTGGTGGTGAGCTTTGTGCCCAATGGCTCGCGCCTGCGCGATCTATTCGCATTCCTGATCCTGATCGTGGTTTTCCTCGTCAAGCCTACGGGCATCTTTGGCGAGACGCAGATCGAGAAGGTGTAGGGCCCAGCGATGAAGAGACGCTTAACGATCCCGACCTGGATCCCGACACTGGTCTTTGCGGCCGTCGTATACCTGGCTGTGCGCTATGCCACGCAGACCCAGACGATCACTCGCTACTGGTATCAGGTCATTCAGTTCGCGGCCATCACGGCCATCAGCGCCCTGGGGCTCAACCTGATCTATGGGTTCAACGGGCAGTTCTCGCTGGGGCACGTGGGCTTTTACGCCATCGGCGCCTACGGTTCGGCCTTGATCACCAAGGACTTTGGCCCTAACCCCTGGAGCGGCGACCGCGTGGGCGCCCTCTCATGGATGATCGCGGCCCAGCTCGGCATCCTGCTGGTGCTGGCGGCCTTTCGCCTGTTGCGCATCGGCCGACTGCGCGCTCGCCTGCGAACGGCGCTGTCGCAGTCGCTGCAGCCGCACGAGTGTAGCGTCATATGCACCCTGGTGACTCTCGCGGTGACGGCACTCATTCTGGCCGCCGGCTACTATGCGACCATTGCGCTGCATTGGGCTGTTTATCACGCCAACGCCGCGCTCTATGCGGCGCTGCCCCAGAAACTGGGCGAGGCGGTCAACTTTGCCGTCGCCATCATCAACGGCGGCACTATGGCGGCCATGGTCTCGTACCTGGTGGGCCTGCCGTTGCTGCGCCTGGGCTCGGACTATTTCGGCATCGCCACGCTTGGCTTTGCCATCATGATGTACACCGCCCTGCAGAACTCGGATCTGATCATCGACACGATGAAGGGCGCGCGTGGCATGGTGGGTATTCCACCCCACACCAACTGGACCTGGGCGTTTGGCGCGCTGGTGATCTGTGCAGTCATCATGCGCAACCTGATTCGCTCGAGCCAGGGCCGCGCGATCATCTCGGTGCGCGAGGACGAGATCGCCGCACGCACCATGGGCATCAACGTGATCCAGCAAAAGGCCGTGGCTTTTAGCTTTGGCGGCTTTTTCGCGGGCGTGGCCGGGGCTCTGTTTGCGCACCTGTATGGCTTTTTGCACCCCAGCAGCTTTAACATGATCAAGGGCTTTGACCCGCTGATCATCATCGTGTTCGGTGGCTTGGGCAGCATGACGGGCACCATCGTTGCCTCGATCGGCTTTGCCTTGCTGATCGAGGGGCTGCGCGTGGTCTTGCCTCAGGGCTTTGAGGACTGGCGCTTTGTCATCTACCCCATCCTGCTGCTGTTGGTGATGTTGCTGCGGCCGGGAGGGCTGCTGGGCACCAAAGAATGGGGCTGGCTGCGCGCGCCACTGCCTCCTGACCGTGACATCCCCGTGCCACCGCGGGCTCTCGCCGCTCAGAGGGTTAGCAGCAACAGCAGCGAGGAGGCCTGACATGACCGACCTGTCACCTGTCGACCAAGGCGCTCCTGCGCTGCTCGACATCGACAATCTCACGATCCAGTTCGGCGGCCTGCGCGCCGTCTCGGATTTCACGATGGGCGTGCCCGAGCATGGTCTGTACGGGCTCATCGGCCCCAACGGCGCAGGCAAGACGACGGTGTTCAACATGATCACCGGGCTCTATGTGCCCACCAGTGGCGAGGTCCGGTTCGATGGCCAGACGCTCAACGGCCTGCAGCCGCACAGCATCACCCACCTGGGCATTGCGCGCACTTTCCAGAACATCCGCCTGTTCAGGAATCTGACGGTGCTGGACAATGTGCGCATCGCCTACCACCAGCACGCCGGCTATGGCCTGCTCGAGGCGGTCAGCCGGCTTGGCAGGTTCCGCCGCGAAGAGCGCCTGCTGACCGAACGGGCGCAGGACTTTTTAGCCGTCTTTGGCCTGCACGACCGACAGCTCGAGCTGGCCAAGAACCTGCCCTATGGCGAGCAGCGCCGCCTCGAGATCGCCCGCGCGCTGGCTGCCCAGCCGCGACTGCTATTGCTCGACGAGCCAGCCGCCGGCATGAACCCCATCGAAACCGAGACGCTGATGCAGCTCATCCGATTCGTGCACGACGAGTTCAAGCTCACCATTCTGCTGATCGAGCACCAGATGCGCGTGGTCATGGGCATCTGCGAGTGGATCACCGTGATGGACTTTGGGCAAGTGATCGCCCGCGGCACGGCTGACGACATCCAGAGCAACACTCAGGTGATCGAAGCCTATCTGGGCAAACAGTTTGGAAGGGGGCTGGCCTCTGATGTTGCTGCAAGTTGACGACATTCACGTCTCTTACGGCGCAATCCAAGCCGTGCAGGGCATCTCTTTTGGCATTGACCAGGGCGAGATCGTCACGCTGATCGGCGCTAACGGCGCCGGCAAGAGCACCACGCTGCGCACCATCTCGGGCCTGCTGCGCCCCACCGAGGGCAACATCCTCTACCAGGGCCGCAGCATCATCAAGACCTCGCCCGAGGCGATCGTCAGGCTGGGCGTCTCGCAGGTGCCCGAGGGGCGCCAGATCTTTGGCGGGCTCACGGTGCGCGAGAACCTGGAGATGGGGGCCTATACCCGCAAAGACCGCCATGAGATCGAGAACTCGATGGAGCGCGTCTTTGCCAGTTTCCCGCGGCTCAAGGAGCGCCTCAAGCAAAAGGGCGGCACGCTTTCGGGTGGTGAGCAGCAGATGCTGTCTATGGGCCGCGGGCTGATGTCGATGCCGCAGTTGCTGCTGCTCGATGAGCCCTCGATGGGCCTGGCGCCCATCCTGGTGGACGAGATCTTTGACATCATCAAGCGCATCAATGCCGAAGGCACCAGCATCTTGCTCGTCGAGCAGAATGCCGCCATGGCGCTGTCCATCGCCAACCGCGCCTATGTGCTCGAAACGGGGCGCATTGTGCTGGAGGGCCTAGCCAGGCAGGTGATGGACAACCCGCAAGTGAGGCGGGCCTACCTGGGCGAATAGCCCGAACTCTCCCGACCCATCAAGCAGCGGAGCTTGTCTGGCTCGGTCCGGCGCTCTGCTGCTATCTTTTTTGCGGGGACACGAAATGGCATATGCCGAGTACGAGAACGAAAGCGAGCAGCTCGCTCGTGGCTGGCGAGACTGGCGCTTTGTGGTCATCCTGGCTGGCGCTGCACTGATCCTGGTGTCGTTCGCGCTGCCTTTCTACGCTCAAAGGCTCACCCGCGCGGCGGTGAGCTTTAGCGACGGCACCACCATCGTCAGCTTTTATGACACTCTGGTGCGAGACCTGAACCTCGCCATGAGCAAGCGCCCCCTCGATGCCCAACTGGTTGACGTGGCGGCCGAGCTGGCGCCTGTCTCGCATGCGCCCTCGGCCTATGGCTGGATGGCGGCCATCGCCCAGCGGCCATCCTCGCTGCGCCGGTTCCTGTCACTGCTGCTCTGCCTGGCGGTGCCGCTGCTATCGGCCGGGGCTGGCATTGCCCTGGTCGTGCGCTCACAGCGGGCGCCGGCAGGCCTGGCTCGGGCCTGGGTGCCGGCGGCCATCAACCTGAGTTGGGCGGCGCTGCTGGGGCTGTTCTTTGCGTGGTGCCAGCAGTTCGACTTTAGCTTTGCATTGCAGCAACAGCACGCCGCAGAGTTCGCGCCGGGTGTGGGGGTATGGGGCGCGGCCCTGGGCGCCGTGCTGGTGCTGGCGGGCGCGTTCGCCTTTTGGCGGGCGCTGCATGAGGGCGTGCTCGACTGGTGGGCGCTGGTCTTTGCGGTCGCGCTCACCATCTGGCTGCTGATCCGCTTCAAGCCCTTTCCCTATCTCGAGATCTGGGCTTTTGTTGAAGATGGCATCCTCGTCACCCTGCGCATCGTGGCGACCTCCTTTGGCTTTATCCTGCTGGTCAGCCTGCTGGGTGGCCTGGGGCGCATCTCGCGTTCGCGCGTGATCTACTTTATCTCATCGCTCTATGTGGAACTGATCCGCGGCATCCCCCTGCTGGTGCAGTTGCTGTTCATCTGGTATGCGCTGCCGCAGGTGTTTGACATGCTGGGCAACGTGCTCATCTCCATCTCGCCCAGCCTGCAAGCGCAGGGACAGTTCCTGATCGACCTGCGACTCAGCCCCTTTACCGCGGCTGTGTTCGGCCTGACCTTTTGCTATGGCGCCTATGGCTCAGAGATCTTTCGTGCAGGCATCTCGTCCATCCATCGTGGGCAGATGGAAGCCGCCCGTTCGCTGGGCATGAACTATTTCCAGGCCATGCGCCACGTGATCCTGCCGCAGGCCGTGCGCGTGATCTTGCCGCCCATCGGCAACGAGTTTGTGGCGCTGCTCAAGGACTCGTCGTTGGTCTCGGTGCTGGCCGTATCTGACCTGACGCGACGCGGACGCGAGTACATGGCTCGCACCTTCCTGAGCTTTGACACCTGGATCATGGTGGCCCTGTGCTACCTGGTGCTGACGCTGTTCTCATCTCGGGCCGTCGAGTTCATCGAGAGCAAGACGCGCTTTGAACGCTAGAGGCTGCTGACATGACCAAGTCCCCTAATGCAGAGATCATCCGCATCGAGAACCTGTGCAAGAGCTTTCATCACGGGCGAATAGTGGCGCTCGACAATGTCAGCCTCACCATCCCCGAAGGGCAGGTGACGGTGATCATCGGCCCCAGCGGCTCGGGCAAGAGCACCATGCTGCGCTGCATCAACCACCTCGAAGTGCCCGATTCGGGCACCGTGACCGTGGACGGCACCGTGCTCGAGACGGCCCAAGACATCAACAAGGTGCGGGCCGAGGTGGGCATGGTGTTCCAGCAGTTCAACCTGTTTCCACACCTGACGGTGATGGACAACCTGCTGTTGGCCCAGCGCGTGGTGCGCAAGCGGTCCAAAGGCGAGGCGCAGTCGGTGGCCGAGCGCCTGCTCGAAAAGGTGGGCATTCCCGAAAAGGCCTATGCCTACCCAGGGCAGCTCTCGGGCGGCCAGCAGCAGCGGGTGGCCATCGCCCGCGCCCTGGCCATGCAGCCCAAGATCATGCTCTTTGACGAGCCCACGTCGGCACTCGACCCCGAGATGATCAAAGAGGTCCTCGACGTGATGCTCGAGCTCGCCCACGACGGCATGACGATGGTGGCCGTCTCGCACGAGATGGGCTTTGCGCGTAACGCGGCCAACCGCATCATCTTTATGGACCAGGCGCACATCGTCGAGGACACCACCCCCCAGGAGCTGTTCGAGTCTCCGCGCGAAGAGCGCACACGGCAGTTCCTCAGCAAGATCTTGCACTAGCGGCGAGCGATCCGCGCGTCGCCAGAGGCCCGCACGAGGGCCTCTGCTGGCGACGTTTTCTGTGCGCCGCCGGCGCCGCTATAATGACGGCTACAGATCGTCAGGCGGAGGGCTGGCATGGTCAGAGCTGCCGTGATGAAGGCGCCTCAGCAACCCCTGGAGGTGGCCGAGTTCCCCCTGCCTCGCCTCGAGGATGGCGCCGTGCTCTTGCGCACCATCTACAGCGAGGTGTGCGGCACCGACGTGCACCTGCACCAGGGCCATCTGGCCGGCGTGCCCTACCCCATCATCCCCGGGCACATCAACGTGGGCGAGATCGTCGACCTGGCCGGCGCGCCTGTCGACCTGGACGGCCAGCCCCTGCGCAAGGGGCAGGTGGCCACCTTTCTGGACGTCCATGAGACCTGCGGTCACTGCTGGTATTGCACCGTGGCCAAGACCACCACGCGCTGCCCGCACCGCAAGGTCTATGGCATCACCTATTCGGCGCGCGACGGGCTGCTGGGCGGCTGGTCGGAGCTGATCTACCTGAAGCCGGGCGTCAAGGTGCTGCCGCTGCCCGACAGTGTGCCGCCGCGGCGCTTTATCGGCGCTGGCTGCGGCCTGCCCACCGCCGTGCACGCCATCGAACGCGCCGAGATCATGCTGGGCGACGCCGTGGTGGTGCAGGGCAGCGGGCCGGTGGGGCTGAGCGCCGCCATCCTGGCGCAGCTCTCGGGCGCCACGCAGGTGATTGTGGTGGGCGGGCCAGCGGCGCGGCTGGCCGAGGCGCAGCGCATCGGCGCCGATGCCGTGATCGACATCGACGCGCTCTCGCCGGCCGAGCGGATCGACAGGGTGCGCGAGCTCACCCAGGGGCGCGGCGCCGACGTCACCATCGAGGCGAGCGGCAATCCGCGCGCCGTCAACGAGGGATTCGCCATGACGCGCGATGCCGGCCGCTATGTGATCGTGGGGCAATACACCAACCTGGGCGATATCAGCGTCAACCCGCACCTGGACATCAACCAGAAGCATCTCGAGGTGCGCGGCTCGTGGGGCAGCGATTTCAGCCACTTTTGGCGAGGCCTGCGGGTGCTGGCCAGGCATGGCGAGCGCTTTCAGTGGGAGCGCTTTATCACGGGCAGCTATAGCCTCGAGCAGGCCAACGAGGCGTTGGATGCCGTCCGCCACTATCGCGCCGTCAAGGCGCTGATCGATCCCAACCTGTAGCAGGAGGCTGTGGATATGGCGGTGGAACTGGTGCTGTATGTGAGCGCAGCCGCAGAGATGGACCCCGAGTGCGAGTTGCTGGGCCAGATGCTGGCGGCGCTGCCGCGTTCGGCGCGGTGGATGATCAAGCGTACGCCTGGCTCGGGCGAGCCGGCCAACCCTGACCTGACGGCCCTCAGGTCGGCGACCGCCTATGTGATGCTGCTGGGCGCTGACCTGGTGGCGCCCATGGGCGTAGAGTGGACCGCTGCCGAGAACGCGGGCGTCACCCGCTTCGCCTATCGACGTCGCGACCGGGTGGCGTCGCCGGCTGCTGCGTCTTTTGCGCGCGAATCGGGGGCCCATTGGGAGAGCTATGGCACGGCGGGCGAGTTTGCAGCGCACTTTGAGCGAGCGCTGATCGCCGAGTTGGTGCAGGGCACACCGGGCTATGGGCTCGATCTGAGAGTCATCGAGGAGCTGGCCGCCCGGCTGCACGAGCTAGAGTCACTAGAGCGGCCCGACGACGAATCGCGGCGCGGCGCGGGCCAGGGCGGCGTGATATTGCCTTCACGTTAGGCCGCTGTCACTGCTCGCTAAAGCGCACCTCGCCGAGCGCAGCCAGCCGCTGAGCAGCGCCTTCGGCCGTGAGGTCGCGCTGTGGGTTGCCCAGCATCTCGTAGCCCACCATGAACTTGCGCACCGTGGCCGAACGCAGCAACGGCGGGTAATAGTGCATGTGGAAATGCCACCCGTCGTGCGGCTCGCCATCGGTCGGGCGTTGGTGCAGGCCCATCGAGTAGGGGAACGAGGTCTCAAAGAGGTTGTCGTAGCGGGTGGTGAGGCGCTTGATGATCTCGCCCAGGCCGAGGCGCTCGTCGCCGTTCATCTCGAGCAGGCTGCCCACATGCCGCTTGGCCAGCACCAGCGTCTCGAAAGGCCACACGGCCCAGAAGGGCACCACCACAGCAAAGTGGTCGTTCTCGCAAACCAGGCGCTCGCGCCGCCCCATCTCCAGGGCAGTATAGTCGCACAGCAAGCAAGAGCCGCGCTGGTGCATATAGTCGGCCATCGACGCCGTCTCGAGGGCGGGGATCTGCGGCACCGTCTCGTTGGCCCAGATCTGCCCGTGCGGATGGGGGTTGCTGGCGCCCATCATCGCGCCATTGTTTTGAAAGATCTGCACATAGTTGATGAACGGCTTGTTGCCGAGCTCGGCATACTCCTGCGCCCAGACATCGACCACCGCGCCCAGCTCGGCCACCGACAGCTCGGGGATGCCCAGGCTGTGATCGGGCGAAAAGCACACCACCCGACAGATGCCACGTTCTGACCTCGCCTGCAGCAGGCCACCGTCGTTCACCTCGCCTGCAGGCACATCCTCGAGCAGCGCCGCAAAGTCGTTGGTGAAAACGTATGTCCCGGTGTATTGCGGATTGCCGGCATCGCTCCCAGCCCTAGAGTTGCCCGGGCACAGATAGCACCGCGGATCGTAGCGGGGACGCCTTTCCTCGGCGGCGCGCTCGACCTGGCCCTGCCAGGGTCTCTTGGTGCGATGTGGCGAGACCAGCACCCACTCACGTGTCAGTGGATTGTAGCGGCGGTGCGGTGTCTCGCCATAGTCGATGCCTGGCATGGAACTCCTTTGACTGCGTTAACGTCCGTCGAGCCAGAGGTCAATGGCTATAAAATAGGCGGCCATGGCCGCCTGTCAAGCCAGGCGCGCCGTCGCAGTGCTTGACCCAACCGTCAGCGCGGCGTATGCTCTGGCTGTAGATGGTCGCGTTTACGCGCCGCAGGAGTATCGCATGTTGTGTCCGCAGTGTGAAACCGTGGCTCCTGGCGGGAGCGCCTGTCCCTCGTGTGGCACGCCGGTGCCCGAGCGAGAGACCTTTGGTGGGCAGGGCACCCACTATCTGTGGGTGCTGGCGCTGCTCTCTGTCACCCTGATCGTCTTTGCCTGGCTCGTTGCAGCACTGCGCGTGGGTTGGGCCTCGGCCTATCGCCAGTTCTGGTCTTCGCGGTGGATGGTGGCCTATGGCCTGATGAGCCTGGCGCCGCTGGCCATTGGGGTCTATTACTGGCTGCTGCTGCGCGACGAGGAGACCGTCGTCACCGATAGCTACCTCGAGCGTCGCTCGCATTGGGGCAATCAGCGGCTGCTGTGGGCGCGGGCCACTGGCTTTTACCGGCAGTTGCTGCCCTTTCGGCAGACGCGGCTGGGGCGCATCGCCGGCCTGAGCCGCGTGCTGGTGGATAGCAGGCTCATCGCCAAGCTGCCGCCCTATGCCTACATCATCACCGCTGAATCCAGCGGCGATGGGCAGATGGATGCCATGACCATCGAGCCGGGCACGGTCAGCGACCTGCACTGGCTCCTCAAGCTCGTGGCGGCGCGGCTGGGCCCTCCTGAGATCACCTGACGACCGACTGCGCGCCGCTCTCCTGGTGCTCGACATAGCGGGGCAAGCCGGCCGAATAGTGTGCGCCGCCCAGCCAATAGCCCACGTCGGCCAGGCGCCAGGCCACGCCCTGTGGGCAGGGCGCCTCGAGCCTCAGCCAGCGCGTCTGGCCCGGCAGCAACGGGGCCAGCGACGCGGTGGCCACAAAGCTAGCCTCATCAGCGCCCAGCCAGCCCCACGCCTCGACACGATCGACCACGGCCACGGCCGACCCCACATTGCGTAGCTGCGCCGACACCACAATCCGGCCCGGTGCAGCGCTGGCCTTGATGCTCTCGAGCTCGAGCTGGACGCCGGCCACCCCAAAGCTCAGGTCCGCCTCACCAAGCACCAGCCGTTGCCCGTCGCACCAGCAGACGATGCGCTCGCCCTGCCAGCGTCCGACCTCTTGAGGGAGAAAGGCGCCTGTCAGTGTCACCCGCTGCGCCTTGCCGCCAGCGAGAGCGATGGCACCCTCATGGCGCGCCTCCCAATGGGCGCCACCGGGGCGCACACCCTCGATGGCCAGGGCGTCGGCGCGCCACATCTGGCTGCCGCTGTTGCGCAACAGCACGTCGACGGTGATCAGAGCGCCCACGCCATACACCGCACGAGACGGACTGACGGCCAGCACTCGCACGTCGGGCGCCGCCACCGAGAGCGACCCGCTGGCCGGCTGGCCCGACACGCGCCCCGCCGAGCTGACGGTCACCCGGCCCACATACCACAGGCCGGCCGCCTCTGGCACCGCGGGCACCTCAACTGTGAGCGTCTCACGAGGGGGCACCTGCCAGCTACCTTGAGCGGTGGCCGCCTGCGCCAGCCCCTCGGGCGAGTAGAGCGAGACCTGCACCCAGTCTAGCGGCACAGGCTCGAGGCCGTCATTGCGCAGCAGCACCTGTAGCCGCTGTGGTTGCCCCAGCGCCGCAGGCGAGTCGGGAGAGGCCACCTGGCCCTGCACCGCCACCGACTTGGCGCAGGTGTCGTTAGTGAGCATGGCCCCCTCAAAGAACGCCGTGCGGGGCAGGCCAAACAGGCGGGTTAGCCGCTGCAGGTCGGGGGCCACCCAGGCGTTGTGCGAGCGCACGAACAGCTCCAGGTGCAGATGTTCGACCTCGACGCCCGAGGCGCCCGAATGCCCCAGCAGTTCGCCGGCCTTGACCTGACGCTCGCCGCTCTGGGCGCCCTGCAGGTGCGCCAGGCGAACCAGCCAGGCGCCATCGAGCGTCACCAGGTCGACATAGTGGCCCAGGTTGGTCTCGAGGGGCCGCTCGTCGTGGCCAAAGCTGGCCACAGCATCGACGGGCGCAAAGAGGGGCGTGCCGGCAGTTATGCGAAAGTCAAAAGCCAGGCCGCTGGCCTTGTTGGCCAACCAGTGGCCCTGAGGATCCCAGGTGACGACGTACCCCTCACCGCAGGCCCATGGCAGGGCGAACAGACCGGGCACGCCATAGTCTGGCCGCAGGGCCGGCTCATCGGCCCGCGCCTCTGGGGCAGCCGCCGCCATCAGGGCGCAGAGCAGGCAGGCCAGCAGTGGGCGGCGCATGGCGGTCAGCGGCTGATGAGCACCGGGAAGCTGGCCTCGCGAAGCACCTGGTCGACCATGCTGCCCAGCACCGCCTTGAGCAAAGGGGGATGGCGATAGCTGCCCATAATGAGGAGATCGACATTTTCCTCGGCCACCACGCGGATGATGGTCTCGGCCACGGGGCCGTTCTCGAGGCGCGCCGTCACCTCGTGCGGTCCGTAATCGCGCACAAAGGCAACAGCCTCCTCGAGGGTCTGCTGAGCGCCGCTCGCAGTCGCCACTGTGAGGATCACGCCCGAGACGCCCCACCGGTCGAGTAAATGACAGAGCAGATGCAGGCCCTCGCGCGCCTCGGGGCTGCCGTCAAAGGCCAGCAGCACCCGCTGGATGCAACCGCTCTTGACGCCGGGCACCGCCAGCACGGGCCGCGCGGCATGCACAGCGACCTCCTGGAAGATGGTGCCCAGGCGCTCGACGATCTGGCCGTGCTCGCGGCGCTGGTTGATGACCACCAGGTCGGCCCAGCGAGCGCGATCGACGATCTCGTGGGCCACATCGCCCACGGCCAGCTTGGCACTGTGGGGAACGTCGAGCCCCTCACAGCGGAAGGCAAACTCGTCTAGAATGGCCTGGCCATGTGCGCGCGCGTCAGGGGTGTCCTCGTGCATCACATGCAGGCCACGCAGTGTGCTGCCCTCGCGCCGGGCGATCTCGGCGGCCTGGCTGAGGGCCAGCCAACCCGTCTCGGCGCCGGTGAGCGTGACCAGGATATCTCGAAAGAGCACCAGCGGCGCCTCTTCGTTGAGCCGCTCTGATCGCCAGGTGCCGGCTGGCGGGCCCGGCTCGAGGTGCGAGGGCAGCAGCAGCGCCAACAGCCGGCGGCGGACCCGTTGCCACAGGTTGCCCGGCGCGCGGCCAAAGCGCCGCGCATAGTCGCGCACCGCCTCCCATGAGCTGATCTGCTGCCCGGTCTCTTCGCGCACGTAGTGAGCATGCTCGATCATCCAGAAATAGAGGTCGCCCTCGGTGTGGCCGGGGAACTCGCTGAGGATGTCCTCTGTGCGCAGCGCCTCGACGACCGGCATGTAGACGTTGTCGTACCAGTCGGCGACCGCCTCTGACCAGGGCACCGAGCGCGACTGGTCGGTCTCGAGAAAGAAGCGGTGCATGCGGATGTGTTCCAGCAGCCGCACGTAATCGCCAGGCATAGTGAGGCGGATATCCTGCTGGGGGCGCAGGCGGTCGAGCCCGGTCTCTTCGAGAAAGTCCCGATAGGCGCCCAGCAGGTCGAGGTCGTCGAGGGTCAGATCAGCGGTGACGGGCACGCGGCTCTGCACCTCGATCACCTCGGCGTCGATGAACTTGCGCCCTTTTTGACGGCTCACCGACACGCGGTGGTGCCCGTCGACGACAAAGTAGGCGTCGCCGACTTTGTAGAGCGACACAGCGGGCAACGACACGCCCGAGAGCATGGCCGAATCGACACTGAGCCACTTGCTGCGCGAATGCCTCTGGGTGGGCAAAAAGGCCCGGTCAAAGTCGCGGCTGCGGCCCAGGCTGCCGATGATTTTGTCGAGGGGCACGGCGTCGAGGCCACGGTAGCGTTGCGTGGTAAAGCGCAGGGTGCGCTTGAGGTCTTCATAGGGCACCAGGCCGACATTCTGCCCGGTGAGGTTGGCCCAAAGACGCCGCAGCCTGGCGCTGCGTTGCGCTTTGGTATAGTCCTCGCGGGCGCGGCCAGATACAGAGGTCTGCGTCATTTCACATCCCGATCCGATATTGTCAGACAGCTTACTATAGCACGAGGACACATGCGCGGTGAATAGGGCTCAATGGGTGGCGCAAGCGATACATGGGTCGAAAGCGCGCACCACGCGCCCCACGGCTCGCTCCAGCTCGAGGCTGATGCCCGCGGCAGAGACATAGCGGCGCGCCGCCACCAGCAGCGCTCGCTCGATGGCCAGCATATTGTGCTGGGTGGGGATGACGAACCGCGCCGACGTGACCAGCCCGTGCTGCACCTCATAGTGATGGATCAGCGGCCCGCGCGGCGCCTCGACCAGCCCACAGGCTCGCCCGTCGCGCGGGGTGTGGCCGACGCGCAGCTCGCCGCCCTCGAGGTCCTGCTCTAGCAGCTCGATGGCGCGCTCGATGGAATAGACCAGCTCGATGCCGCGGGCCACGTCGAACAGCAGAATGGCATGCGCCGGATAGCCCCACTCTTGCCAAAAGCGCTCGGTGTAGGCCCGCGCTATCGGCGTCGACGGCTGCGGGTCGATGTTGAGCCGCGCCAGCGAGTTGGCGCGCAGCAGCTCGCCCCGATAGAGCGTGCCATCCGAATAGCTGCCCTCGATGGGCACATCGGTCAGGTGCTCGGCATAGTCACAGGCCGCAAAGGCGATCTGCACGGTGCCATCGGGCGCCATGACGTGCAACTGCTCGCCATAGTAGGCATGCCCCTGTTCGATGGCCGCCAGATAATAGGTCGGGCTGTCGTCGCCCAGCGTGCCAATGCGGTCGTGCAGGCCGCGGAACAGCTCCCAGTAGGCGTCCACGAGAAACGTGGCCCGAGCGAGGGCCTGTTGAAGGCTGACACGCATCTCGTCGGCGGCCTGTCGCGCGATGCCGCCCGACACGCCCCCCACCACCGCCCGCACCGGGTGGATGAACTGCCCGCCGGCCAGCGTGATGAGCTGCGTGCCCGCCCGCCGCACGGCCAGTGCTCGCGGCGCAATCTTGGCGTGCACCTCGTCGAGGTGAAGGAGGCTGGGAACGCCCGTCTGGCCCGGCAGGTCTGGCATCGTGAATAGAAAGAGCGATGTGGCCTGGTTCTGGATCAGTTGCCCCAGCATCATCAACTCGCGGATGCGCACCGCCCTGGGCGGCACCGTGACCCCGGCGAGATGCTCCAGCGCCTTGACGGCCGCCAGATGATGCGCGGTCGAGCATACGCCGCAGATGCGCGGCACGATGATGGGCATCTGCTCGGCGGGCGCTCCCTGCACAAACCGCTCGAAACCGCGCAGTTCGGTGGCCTGAAAGTGGGCCGACAGCACCTGCTCGCCCGACAGGTTGATGACGACGCGGGCGTGGCCCTCGATGCGGCTCAGAGGAATGGTCAGAGTGGTCATCACAGCACCTTGTTCGTGTCGCGCCGCGCGGCAGCATAGTCCGCGAACTGGAATACAAAGAGCGACAGCCCTGGCGAGCGTAGCTCGGCGTCGATCTCGTCGGCAGAGATGGCCGTCATCCGTTCGAACACCCGCTTGATGGCCTCAAACCACTCGTTGGCCGAGCGCGAGATGAACCCGTCAGACGGGCCACGACAGCCGACGCAGGGGTGCCCGGCGCGCGTGCAAGGCGCGCCACAGCCGCCACGCGTCGACGAGCCGATGCAGAGATACCCCTGGTTGATCAGGCACACCTCGGGGTCGATCGCCGCGCCGCTGTAGAGCGCCAGGCGTTCGGGGCGCTCGCGGGTCTTGGCGCGGCCGCAGTCCTGGCAGACGGTCTTGGCCGGCTGCAGCGGCTCGCCCAGCCCCAGCGCGGCCTCGAACAGCCGCGGCGTAGGCGGGCAACCGGGCAGATAGAGATCGACCGGCGCCACAGCGTCCACAGGGCGCAATTGGGGCAGCAGCCGCGGCAGGTGTCGCCGGGCCACATCGTGTAGAAAGACCCGTTGAGCGCTCTCTCGGTTGCCCAGGTTGGCCACCCCACCCGAGATGGCGCAGGTGCCCACCGCCACCACGCGGCGCGCACGGGGCGCTGCCTGCTGCAGGCGGTGTAGGTCATCTTCGCTAGAGACGGCGCCGCTCACCAGCAACGTGTCCACCGGCGGCAGATCTGCGGCCGACAGCACCAGGGGCATATACACCAGACCCTGCAGCCTGGTCCACACGTCGGCATTGAGCAGCGAGACCTCGCAGCCCGAGCAGCCCGAGAGTTGCAGCACCGCATAGGTCGAGGCCGCCCGGTCGGTAGCGTCGCTGCGCTGTGATGGTGTGTCGTTCATCGCACCTCTGTTGGCGATGTCACCCCGGCCAGCAGCTCGAGCGCCAACGCTCGCTCGCCAGGAAAGGTCGCCCCGTAGGTCTCCAGGAACTCGACGATGGTCGCCTGACGGCCCACTCGATAGGCCACCAGCACGATCTTGGCCAGCGCCTCGTCTTGCGGATCATAGTTGGCGAACCAGAGCATGAACCGCTGCGGATAGCCGGTCGGCGCCTCGTTGAGCAGCCGGTAAAAGACGCTGCCCGCTACGCCAGGGCTCTGCAACGCCTCGGCCAGCGACCTGGCGTCGCGGCGATACTCTCCGGCGGCCAGTCGGCGGGCCCGCTCCAACGCCGCAGCGTGCTCGGCATGCGGCGATCGCGCGTCTGCACCCAGGCCCTCGACATACAACGCCTCTAGCGCGGCGCCCAGGCCCTGCGTCAGCACGCTGCCCGGCGGCGCAGGCAGGCTGTCGCAGGCAAGATCGAGACAGGCCCCCGCCGCATAGCCCTGCCCGGCCAACACCAGCAACGCCTCGCCGACCGCGCGCGCCACCGCGGGAGCAGCCGCGCTCAACTGCGCGGGGTCCTCGACGGGCGCCGCCAGGGCCAGCTCGAGCCGCACCTCGCCATAGCGCCCCTGCACGCGGACATCGCGCAGCAGGCCGGCCTGTTCGCCGAGCGCCAGCACCGTCAGGTTCCTGGCCGCCGTCGCAGCCGCCGTGTGCATGTGCGAGGCCGAAAAGGCCGCCGTGGCCCGTTCGCAGGCGCTCAGCAGATGCGCCAGCTCGACGTCATCGGCCAGGTAGGCCTCGAGGGCGTCATAGCGCGGGTCGTCATCGGCCACCTGGGCATAGCCGTCCTGGTACTGCTCCACCAGCACCTGGCGGTGCGCGGTGGGCAGCACATCAGCCCGACAGCCCGTCAGCAACGCCACGACGGCCAGCACGGCGGCGACCCGCACCGTCAGCCGGTGGCTCTTCACTCTGCCCTGCATGGTGCTGGCATTGTAGCACAGCGCGCCGCGTTACGGATGCGGAAACCGCACATCGTTGGCCCCTTTGTCGAATCGCTCTATAATGGGTCGGCAAAAGCACATGGATCACCACGCGGAGGTTGCCCAGATGAAGGTGCTCGTCACCGGTGGCGCCGGTTTCATCGGTTCGCATGTCGTCGATGCCTGCATCGAGGCGGGCCACGACGTAAGTGTGGTGGACGATCTCTCCACTGGCAAGCAGGCCAATGTCAACGTTGCGGCGCACTTTTACCAGGCTGACCTGCGTGATGTGGCCGCTTTGGAGCGCGTGTTCGAGCGCGAGCGCCCCGAGGCCATTTGCCACCTGGCTGCCAAGGCCAACGTCCGCGAGTCGATGGCCAAGCCCGTGCTCTATGCCGAGGTGAACATCATCGGCTCGCTCAACCTGCTGCAGCTCGCCCGGCAGTACGGCGCCAAGAAAGTGGTGTATGCCTCTACGGGCGGCGCTTGCTACGGCGAGCCGGTCTACCTGCCCGCCGATGAGCAACACCCCATCAACCCGTTGGATCCGTATGGCGCCAGCAAGCATCACGTCGAGCACTATCTCTACCTCTACCGGCTGCACTTTGGCATCGACTATGTGGTGCTCCGCTTTCCGAACGTCTATGGCCCGCGACAGGACCCGCACGGCGAGGCCGGGGTGGTGGCCATCTGGACGGCCCAGATGATGGCCGGCATAGAGGCGCGCATCAATGGCAGCGGCGACCAGGAGCGCGACTTTGTCTATGTGGCCGATATCGCCCGCGCCAATGTGCTGGCTCTCGAAAAGGGCAGCGGCCTGATCGCCAACCTCGGGTCGGGCGTGGGCACCTCGATCAACCAGCTCTTTGACCTGCTCAAACAGAGCACGGGGTATGCCGGCTCGCGGGCGTACGCGCCCGCCAAGCAGGGCGAGGTGTTCAAGAGCTTTATCACCAACCAGGTGGCCCGCGAAGAGCTGGGCTGGGAGCCGACCGTCTCGCTGCAAGAGGGGCTGGACCGCACCGTCGCCTACTTCCGACAGGCATAGCTGCTCGTTCCACCGCAAGGCCTGGCGAAAGGAGTCCACCATGGCCAAGTATGCCCTGGGCGTAGATTTCGGCACCGAATCGGCTCGCGCCGTGTTGGTCGATCTGGCCAATGGCGCCGAGGTCTCACAGGCGGTCTGTGAGTATCCCGATGGCGTCATCGACGAGGTGCTGCCGGGCACCGGCATCCGTCTCGAGCCCGACTGGGCCCTGCAGAATCCGGCCGACTATGTGACCTGCTTTCAGCAGGCCGTGCGTCAGGCGGTGGCCAGCAGCGGCGTGGCGCCGCGAGACATCATCGGCATCGGCATCGATTTCACCGCCTGCACCATGCTGCCCACCAAGGCCGACGGCACCCCGTTGTGTTATCTGCCGGCCTGCCGCAGCAATCCCCACGCCTGGGTCAAGCTGTGGAAGCACCATGCCGCGCAGCCCGAGGCCAACCTGATCAACCAGGTGGCTGCCGAGCGCAACGAGCCCTGGCTCTCGCGCTATGGGGGCAAGATCTCGTCGGAGTGGTTCTTTCCCAAGGCCCTGCAGATCCTCAACGAAGCCCCAGAGATCTATGAGGCCGCCGACCGGCTGATCGAGGCGGCCGACTGGATCGTGTGGCAGCTCACCGGCGTCGAGACGCGCAACAGTTGCACCGCGGGCTACAAGGCCATCTGGAGCAAGCAGGACGGCTTTCCCAGCCCCGACTTTTTCGCGGCGCTGCACCCGCGCATGCGCAACGTCGTGGCCGAAAAGATGAGCACCGACATCTTGCCGCTGGGCGCCCGCGCCGGTGGTCTCACGGCCGAGATGGCCGCCGCTACCGGCCTCGAGCCGGGCATTGCCGTGGCCGTGGCCAACGTCGACGCGCACGTATCTGTGCCCGCGGCCACCGTCACCGGCACCGGCCGCATGGTGATGATCATGGGCACCTCGACCTGCCACATGGTGGTGGGCGCAGAGCCCAAGATCGTGCCGGGCATGTGCGGCGTGGTCGAGGACGGCATCTTGCCCAACCTGGCCGGGTTCGAGGCCGGCCAGTCTTGCGTGGGCGACCACTTTGCCTGGTTCGTCGAGCATTGCGTGCCAGCGGCCTATGAGCGCGAGGCGGAGGCGCGGGGCATCAACCTGCACCAACTGCTCGAGGAAAAGGCCGCTGCGCTCAAGCCGGGCGAATCTGGCCTGCTGGCGCTGGACTGGTGGAACGGCAACCGTTCGGTGTTGGTGGATGTCGACCTGACCGGCCTGTTGCTGGGCGCCACCCTGGCCACCCGCCCTGAGGAGATCTATCGCGCGCTGATCGAGGCCACCGCCTATGGCACGCGCGTCATCATCGAGGCCTTTGAGGCCAACGGCGTGGCCGTCCACGAGATCGTGGCCGCGGGCGGCCTGCCCGAGCGCAATCGCATGCTGATGCAGATCTATGCGGACGTCACCGGGCGCGAGTTCAAGGTGGTGGGCACGTCGCAAGCCGGCGCGTTGGGCTCGGCCATGCACGGCGCGGTGGCGGCGGGCGCTGCCGCAGGCGGCTATGCCACCATCGCCGACGCCGCCAGCAGGATGGCGCGCCTGCAAGATGTGGTCTACCGGCCCGTGGCGGCGCATCAGTCGGTGTACGACCGGCTCTATGCCGAATATGTGCGCCTGCACGATTATTTCGGGCGCGGCGAGAACGACGTCATGAAGCGGCTCAAGGCCCTGCGAGCCGAGGTTCTGGGCTGAGAGACGAGACCTGCCACGGGCCAGGCGCACGCCTGGCCCGTTTCTTGCTGCTAGACCAGGCTCACGGGATCGATATCCACCCGCCAGCCCAGCGGCAGCCGCAGGTCGCCCAGCAGGACGGACGGGTCTGGGCCGCGCACCAGCAGTTGCCAGCGCCACCTGCCACGTTCGCGCTGAAAGTAGGGGGGCGTGGGCCCGATCACATCGACACCATAGAGCCCGAGCAGGGCGATGCGCTCGTTCAGCAGGCCGGCCAGCCGCTCGGCCTCGTCCTGGGCGCGCGTGGCGCTGGCATCGGCGTATTCGAGCCGGGCCAGGCGTCGGTAAGGTGGATAGCCCTGCTCGCGGCGAAAGGCCAGCTCGGCCTCGGCAAAGCCCTCATAGTCGTGTTGCGCAGCGGCCCGGATGGCGGGGTGCTCGGGCTGATAGGTCTGAATGATGACACGGCCCGGGAGCACGCTGCGGCCTGCACGCCCCGCCACCTGCGTCAGCAGTTGAAAGGTGCGCTCGCCTGCATAGAGGTCGGGCAGGTGCAGCGATATGTCGGCCAGCACCACGCCCACCAGCGTGACGCGCGGCAGGTCGAGACCTTTAGCGACCATCTGCGTGCCCACCAGCACGTTGGCCTCACGCCGCACGAACCGCTCCAAGATCGCGTCATGGTCTTGCGCTGAGGTGGCGGTGTCGCTATCCCAGCGCAGGGTGACGGCCTGGGCATAGCCGCGTTGCACCTCGCTCTCGACCCGCTCGGTGCCCGCGCTGAGGTAGCGAATGCGTCGACTGCCGCAGTGCGGACAGACCTGAGGAACAGGCTCGCGGCGCCCACAGTGGTGGCACAGCAGGCTCAAGGGGCGCTCGTGGTAGGCCATGGCCACGCGGCAACGGGGGCACTCGATGACGCGCCCGCAGTCGCGACAGACCACGGCGCTGGCGGTGCCGCGGCGGTTGACAAAGAGGATGGCCTGCTCGTCGGCCGCCAACGTCTGGCGCAGGGCCGCATCGAGGGGCCGGCTGAACATGCCGCTATGGCCAGCACGCAGCTCCTCGCGCATATCCACCACCTGCACCTGAGGCAGTTCGGCATAGAGGGCGTCGCCGCCGCTGGCCACATAGCGCGACCGTGGGGCGCCGCTCTCAGCCAGCAACTGGTCGATGACGCCGCGATGGCCCAACACGCGGCGGGGCAGCGCAATCAGCCCCAACTCGCCCTGGCGAGCGCGGTGATAGGTGCCCAGATCGGGCGTGGCGCTGCCCAGCACCACGGTGGCGCCGGCCAGGCGCGCGCGCTCGATGGCCGCCTCGCGGGCGTGATAGTGCGGCGCCTGCTGATCCTGCTTGTAGGTCCACTCGTGCTCTTCATCGACCACCACCACGCCCAGCCGTTGCACGGGCGCAAAGATGGCCGACCTCGCGCCCACCACCACGCGCAGCTCGCCGGCGCGGATGCGCCGCCACTGGTCGTAGCGCTCGCCCGGCGAGAGCGCGCCGTGCATCACCGCCAGCAGCTCGGGAAAGCGCGCCCCGAACCGCCGGATGGTCTGCGGCGTCAGGGCGATCTCGGGCACCAGCACGATGGCGCTGCGCCCCTGGGCCAGCGCGCGAGCCACAGCACGCAGATAGAGCTCGGTCTTGCCCGAACCGGTAACGCCCTGCAGCAAGAACGGGCGGCGGGCGGGCGCATCCAGGTCGGCGGCGATCGCCTGCCAGGCGGCCTCTTGATCGGGCGTGAGCTGCGGTGGCGCGATGGGCACAAAACGTGTGCCCGCCAACGGGTCGCGCCAGACCTGCTCTTGCCGCAGCTCGACCAACTCTCTGTCGGCGAGGGCGCGCAGGATGGCCGGCGAGGCCCCGGCCTGCTGACGCAGGTCGGCCAGCCGCGTCCATCCGGCGTCCTCATTGCGGCGCAGCGCCAGCAGCTCGAGCACGGCCAACTGCCGGACAGCACGACCATCGGGCCAGCGTTGGCGGTCGGGCTCGGTCAGCCGCGCCAGCGTCTCATAGTGCGGCCGCACCGAGGGGGGCTGCAACGTGATGGTCTGGCGGACATGCCCGGCCGCCAGCAGGGGCCGCAGATGTGTGCGCCAGTGACGAGTGGGGGCAAGGGGACCCAGCTCGCCGACGGTGAGGGGGCCCCGCTCGCGCAGCAGGTCATAGAGCCGCTGCTGAGTGGGCTTGAGGGCTCCGGGCGGCGTGTCGGCCGCGAGTTCGTAGCGCGCCTCGGCCCGCTGCTGCAGGCCCGGCGGCACCATGGCAAAGAGCGCGGCATGGAGCGGCGTGAGGTAGTGCACGCTGATCCACTGGCCCAGCGCCAACTGCTCGCTCGAGAGGGCTGGCACCTCGTCGAGGATCGAGAGCACCTCGCGGGTCTCGGCCACGGGCGAGCGCTCGTCAAAGCCGATGACGATGCCCTGCAACTGGCGCGCCCCAAAAGGCACCCACACCAGTTGGCCCAGGCGCAGCCTGCCACGCAGCGGCTCGGGGATGGCATAGTGAAAGGCGCGCTGCAGCCAGCCCTGGTCCTCGCCCGCCTCGGCCTCGTCGCCGCCAAAGGCAATGCCGCTGACGGTCAGGCTCGAATCGACGACGATGCGCACATAGGGCGGCTCGCCGGCAGCATCTGGCGACGCCGGGCCATCGGCGGCCGGCGCATTGCCGATCATCTCACCAGCGCCACAGCACCATAGCCCACCAGGTCAGAGGGCTCGCCCAGGGGCAGCACCTCGTGGCTGGTGGTATAGTGCAGCAGCACGCCGCGCTGGGCGCCCAGCTCGACGGCCGAGGCGATGGCAGCGGCCACAGCGCCCGCGCCGCAGGCGTTGTGATGCGCCCGCGCTTCGCGCAGCACGCCGGGCGCATCGAGCTGCTCGACCAGCGCCAGCATGCGACGGTCGTTCTCGTGAGTCCACTGCAGGCCGGCCTCGCCCACGCCGGCGGGCGCCATGCCATAGCGCGGGCCATAGTGGGTCAGGTCGGTGCTGCCCAAAACGACGATGCGCCGCCCGAGCTGCTGCGCCGCCCGAGCCACGGCACGGCCGATATCGGGCGACTCGGCGATGGGCGGCATGGCAATGGGCAGAATGCTGGCCCTGGGCAGCAGATGCTGCACAAAGGGCAGTTGCACCTCGATAGAGTGCTCCTGAGCGTGCGCCGCGGCCCCAGGGCGCACCAGCGCGCTCGCAGTCACCGCCGCCTGGGCCAGCTCGGCGTCGACCTGAACATCGCCCAGCGGCGTGCGCCAGGCGCCCTCGCCATACACACTGGCCCCGGGCACACCCCACATATGCACCGCGCCGAACAGCACCACCGTTTGAGGCTCTTGCTGCGCCAGAGCCAGCAGCGTGTGCGCCGCCGTCGCGGCCGAATAGGTCCAACCCGCATGAGGCACGATCCCGCCCACACAATCCAGCTCTTGGTCTGGCAACTGCACCGCATCGAGATAGGCCTCGATCTCGCGAGTGCAGCGGCGCGCATCGTCCGGGTAGAACATGCCGGCAACCACAGGCTCTCGCACCGTCATGGCGTCACCTCGCTATCCACCGCCGCGCCCGCGCCAGAGCACCACCGCTGCCAGCACCAGCAGGGTCAGCAGGGTAAGCACCAGCGCCCTGATGGGCGAAAAGCGATCGCGCAGACGTGGCATCGTCCCATAGTTCGCCTCGACCACATAGCGCGGGCAATAGGCCCAACCCAGAGCCAGGCCCACCACCAGCCCGCCGATGTGCCCCAGGTTGTCGATGCCCGGCATCACAAAGCCCATCACCAGGTTGTAGCCCGCCACCAACAGCAGGCTGCTGAGCCGCCGCTGCCCGTAGCTGCCAAACTCGCTGCGGTAGCTGAGAAAGTAGGCGATCATGGCCCCCAGCAACCCGAACACGGCCCCCGACGCCCCGGCGGCAATGGCCTCGTTGCCCACAAAGCTGAGCACGCTGCCCCCCAACCCCGACACCAGGTAGAGCACCAGAAAGCGGCCATGCCCAAACCGACGCTCCATATCGGTGCCAAACAGCAGCAGCGCATAGGTGTTGAACCCCAGATGCAGCAGGCCGATGTGCAAAAAGTTGGCCGTCAAGAGCCGCCAGTACTGGCCCTGCACGATCAGCTCGTTGACCTTGGCGCCCATCGCCACCAGCACCGGGATCGACTGGGAGCCGTTGAGCCCATAGCCGGCCAGCAGCCCCACCACCGTGGTGGCCAGCCACACCAACACCAGCAGCGCCGCCATCACATAGGTGCACAGCGGCCGGGTGCTGGGCACCGGCAGCCTCACCACTGCCGGCCGCGGAGCAGGCTCCCACGATTGCACGCCGTCGTCCTCGTTGGCACTCATCGGCTAGAACTCGACCGGCGTGCGGGTGGCGCGGCGACGTTCAGCCTCCATGATGGCCATCACCTGCCGCGCGGCGCCATCCAGGTCATCCTGGCGGTTGATGACCACATAGTCATAGCTCTTGGCGCGGGCCATCTCACGGCTGGCGCTGTCCAGGCGGGCGCGAATGGCCTCTTCGGTGTCGGTCTGGCGCTGACGCAGGCGCGCCTCGAGCACCGCCAACGAGGGCGGCGCCAGAAAGATGGCCACGGCGCCTGGCACTTTGGCGCGGATGGTGTCGGCCCCCGTCAGGTCCACCCGCATGATGACGTCCTGGCCGCTGGCGAGGGCCTCGCGGGCCTTGCGCTTGGGCACGCCCTTCCACTGGCCATACACCGAGGCATATTCGAACAGCTCGTCGGCATCGATCATGGCCTCGAACTCGGCAGTGGTCACAAAGTAATAGTCCTCGCCATGGACCTCACCGCTGCGCCTGAGCCGGTCGGTGGCCGTCACCACAAAGTGGAACCGGGCGCCCAACGTCTCCATACAGTGCATGACGCTGTCTTTGCCCACGCCGCTGGGCCCGGTGATGATGGCCAGCACGGGCGGCGGGTTGAGATAAGGCTCTATCGCTCGGTCGGCCAGGTTTGTTGGCTCCACACGCAACCTCTTTGATTAGACAGACTCGCGCCACCGAAGTCTTCAGGGCGCGAGTCATGGTGTCGAGATGTTGACCCGATCAGTAGCGAATGAGGCGCTCCACATCGACGACAAAGATGACCGCCCCGCCCACCTGCACTTCGACAGGGTTGGGCATATAGAGCTCTCCGGGCTCCATCACGGGGGGCAGCGGATTCACATACTGGGTGCGCGTATGGCAGTTGTTCTTGATGATCTCGAGCACCTGAGGCACGTTCTGCTCCTCGGTGCCCACCAGCATGGTGGCATTGCCCTCGCGCAAAAAGCCGCCGGTGGTGCTGATCTTGGTCGAGGAAAAGCCCCCCTCGCGCAGTGCCGTGGTGAGCTGGTCAGCATCGTCGCTGTGCACAATGGCCACAATCAGCTTGGTTCCCATGGGCTGTCTCCCCTTATCTCAGTAGTGGCTCGATGCGCGCCATGATCTGTTGGTGAATTGCCTGCATGGTATCATCTGCGTCCAGAACGAGCCAGCGTGCGGCATCGGCCCGGGCCATGTCCAGATAGCCTGCGCGCACGGCACGATGAAAGGCCAGCGCTTGCTGATCCATCCGGTTCCACTCGCCTTGCCCCGCAGAGCGATCGGCAAGCTTGCGCTCGAGACCACGCTCGGCCGGCAGGTCCAGATAGACGGTCAGATCGGGCGTCAGGCCGCCCGTCACCAGAGCCGTGATCTGCCGCAGCATAGCGACATCGAGGCCATGGCCATACCCCTGATAGGCCAGCGTCGAGGCGGCAAAGCGGTCGGTGATCACCAGCGCTCCGCGGGCCAACGCCGGCTCGATCAGCTCGGCCACATGTTGGGCCCTTGCTGCCGAGTATAGCAGCGCTTCGGTAATCGGCAACATCGCCACGTTCGTCAGGTCGTGCAACACGGTGCGAATCTGCTCGCCGATGGCGGTGCCGCCTGGCTCGCGCGTCCACACCACGTCCAGCACGCGCTCGTGCAATGCCTCGCGAAGCAGCCGCATCTGGGTGGATTTGCCGCTGCCATCTGGTCCCTCGAGTGCGATAAAGGCCCCCATGCGCCTCACCTAGCGGTTCGCAAAGATGGTCACGTGGCGCTGCGGCTCATCGCCGCCAGAACGCGACGTCAGGTTGGCCTGCCGGGCCAGCTCGTGCTGCATGCGGCGGATGTGCGCCGCCTGTGAGGGCAGTTGCACTGAATTGCGTTCGCCGGCCTGGATGCGCAGGATGGCATCGCGCGCCTGCGCCAGGGCGTCGGTGACCTCTTGATCATCGGGCATCTCGCCCAGCCCAAAGATCTCGACCAGATAGCGCTCCATCTGCACCTCGGTGTTGTTGCGCAGCACATACACCGGAATGCCACGCCGCTCGGCGTCGATGATCACCTGGGGCCGCTTGCGGTAATAGTTGCGTAGTGTAAAGAGGGCATCGGCCTCGCGCAGTTGCGTAACGAGCTCGACCGAGAGCCGCAACCGCCGCGCCGCGCTGCGGATGCGATCCTGGTTGAGCCCATAGGGGAACACGTGCAACGTCTCGTGCTCACGCCGCGCAAACGAGGGGCGCACCGCCAGCGCCTCTTCGTGGCGTTCGATGGCGGGCAGGCGCTGCACCACCTCTTGCGTCTTGTGGATGGCCCCCGAATCTTGCCGCACGCGCACTTCGGCGGGCAGCGTGCGCCCCCGCAGGATCATATCCACCGCCTCGGCGACATTGTCGCGCACGGCCACGGTGTCATAGCCCTGAATTTCGACCACCACGTCGAACGTGGGCGGCGCCTTGCGCTCGAGCACCGACTTTTGCGTGCCGCGACGCCGCGCCTCTTCATCGCTGAGGGTCACCGTCTGGATGCCCCCCACCAGATCGCACAAGGTGGGGTTCATCATCAGGTTGTCGAGCGTCTGGCCGTGGGCGGTGCCCACCAGCTGCACGCCTCGCTCGGCGATGGTGCGCGCAGCAGACGCCTCGAGCTCGGTGCCGATCTCGTCGATGACGATCACCTCGGGCATATGGTTCTCGACGGCCTCGATCATCACCGCATGCTGCAGCGCGGGCGTGGGCACGTGCATGCGCCGGGCACGTCCGATGGCAGGATGGGCGATATCGCCATCGCCACCGATCTCGCTAGAGGTGTCAACGATGACGACGCGCTTGTGCTCGGCCAGCACCCGGGCCACCTCGCGCAGCATGGTCGTTTTGCCCACGCCGGGCTTGCCCAGCAGCAGCACGCTCTGGCCAGACTCGATGATGTCGGTGATGATATCGATGGTGCCAAACACGGCTCGCCCCACCCGGCACGTCAGGCCGATGATGCGACCACGACGGTTGCGGATGGCCGAGATGCGGTGCAACGTGCGCTCGATGCCAGCACGGTTGTCATCGCCAAAATCACCGATCCGCTGCACGACATAGTCGATATCTTCCTGCGCCACCTCATGCTCAGTGAGGCGCACTTCAGTGCCCGAATAGCGCGCCTCACAGGGGCGCCCCAGATCGAGCACGACCTCTAGCAGGTCGTCAAAGCGGTTGGCCTCGTAGAGCGCCCTGGCGATGTCGGGCGGCAAGACGGCGATCAGCGCATCGATATTGTCGGTTATTTGCAGTGACATTCATCTCCCTGAACGGCTTACTCAGACTCGCAGCCCATTCCTGCTTACAGTGGCCACCTGGGCTCCACAGTCCACGCCCTCGAGGCCGGGCATCAGCGCCGGCCGCGGCGCCGTTTCGCGCGCAGCCGTGTGCGACACCAGCACGGCCTGGCGAGCAAAGGTCTCAAAGCCCAGCGTCCGCAAGAGCCAGCCCAGCCCCACGGCATAATCGGGCACGCAAGCATAGAGCGGGCGTTCGGGCGAGCAGGGTTGCTGCGCCAGGATGTGGTGCATGTAGGGCAGGGCATCGCCGCGGCGGTCTGGCCGCACTACACAGTCCATCCAGGTGGCCGCCCGCCCTCGACTGACTGCAAAGTGAGCGATGATCTCGCCCCGATCGACCCACACGTGGTGATCCTCAGGGGGCGAGGCCAGGCTCTGCAGCGGCGAGATCAGCTCCTGGGGGCTAAAGCCCTCTGCTTTCTGCACCAGCGAAGGCACCGCCTGCCCGTAGAGCTGTCGCAGCGGCCAGCGGTCGGCCTCGTCAAAGCGCCGCAAGCCGCGCGGCGCCGGCGCTGGCGAGGGTGGCTGGGTCAGCACAAAGACCTCTTCGCGCGTGGCCAGGCCAAAGCCCCGTTGCCGCAACGTGTCCTCGATCTCGGCGTCTTCGGCGCAGCGCGCAAACACGCGCAGGGCCCCCTCGTAAGCGGCCAGGCGTAGCAACTGACCGAGCATCGCGTGCCAGACGGCCGCTGAGTTGGGGCGTTCGTCGAGAGAGGGGGCGATATACGCGAGGTGCCACGAGAGAGAGCCGCCATGCGGCCACACCTGCACAAAGCCGCTCTGGCCGTCCCCCTCGTGAATGCAGGTGACTGCGCCGAGACGATGCCGTGTCAAAAGCCCGATGAGTGCCGCCTGCGATGGCGTGGCGGGATGAACCAGCGAGTTGCGTAGGTCAAACCCTACGCCTCGCTCCTCAAGGTGCTTGAGCAGAAATAGGTCTCCAAGTGCGAACTTTCGGGCCACACCTACCTCATCCCAGAGGACCGCGCCAGGCGCGGCATCTCGCCCGTGACCCTATGTTACTCCTTGTGTCTGCTACCGACAAGTTTCTGCGACGGCATCACCTCTTGAGCACATCGCCGTTGAGCAAGCGGGTCTTGCCCTCGACCTCTACCGACGCAGAGGTGGCATCAAACACCTGCACCTGCTGAGCGCCGGCGCCCAGCTCTGCCTTGAGCGGCTCTGGGGCCAGCGCGATAAAGATCTGCGTCGCCAGCAGGATCAGCGCCAGGTCGTCGAGCTGCCCCAGGCCGAGGATCGGGTCCAACAACAGGTCGGCGGGCCACAGTAGATAGAGGACGGCGCCCAGCGGCACTGTCTTGGTCCACAAGGGCATACGCCGATCCCACAGCAAGCGCCATGCCAGCCTGAGGCTCTGCAACAGGTCTGTGAAAAATGAAACCGAGTGCTTGTTCATCTTTCCCCCCACAAGATGTCAGCTGCTATACGCAGGGCTGCGAACGCGGTTGCAGGCGCTTGGTGCGCGGTCTATCGGCCTCTATACTAGAGCCATGCTGGATCTCTACCGACTGCTGGCCGAACAGCCCCTGGCGATGCTCGGCGCCATCGCCGAGAGCTGGCAGGTGGCGCTCCCAGAGAGCGACACCATGCGTGCAGCCCAGTTGCTGGGCGACGCCATGCTGGCTCCGGGGGCGGTCGAGCGTCGAGTGGCCGCGCTCTCTCCGGGCGCCCGCGAGGCCCTCGGCATCCTGCGTCGCGAAGGCGGTCGCGCCACGGTCAAGAGCCTGGCGCTGCGCTTTGGCGAGCTGCGGCGCATCGGCCCAGCAGCGCTCGAGCGTGAGCGCCCCTGGGAGCATCCGATGCCCCCTCTCGAAGAGCTGGTCTACAGCGGACTCGCCTTTCGCGCCTTTGGCGCCGCCCCAGGCGGCCATGGCGAGCTGCTCTTGGCGCCCCGTGAACTCCTCGAACGGCTGCCGGCGGCTGGGCAGCCTCCAGTGGTCGATGCGCCTCCGGCCGACCTGCCCGACCGGGTGGATGACCAGGGGCTGGCGTTGTCCGAAGATCTGCTCGCCCTGCTGAGCCATCTGCGGCGCGCCCAGCCGCGCATCGACGAGGCCGCCCCCGAGCGCTTGCCCACGTGGCTGGCGGAATCTGGGCCGCTGGGCGAGGGCCCGCTGGCAGGCCGCTGGATCGGCTCGCCCACGCCCGGCCGCCTGGCGCTGCTATGGCGCCTGACGTGGCAACTGCGGCTCGTCGCGGCCGACGGTGGGCGGCTGCGGCCCGCGCTGGCCGCTCGCGACTGGCTGCGCGCCCTCGATGGCGCTCGCGCTGGCCGGCTCTATCGCGCCTGGCGCGACGACGCGCAGTGGGTCGACCTCGCTCGCGTGGCCGCTTTGACGTGCGATCCGGGCGGCTGCCCGCACGACCCGGCGGCGCCGCGCCGCAACCTGTGCGCCTTGCTGAGGCAGCTCGAACCCAACCGCTGGCATCGCCTCGCAGATGTCGTCCAGGCCCTCAAACGCCACCGGCCGACCTATCTGCGTCCCGACGCTGACCTGACGAGCTGGTTCATCCGCGATGCGGCCAGCGGCGAGTATCTGAGCGGGCCTGCCTCGTGGGAGCTGGTGGAAGGCCGGCTGGCGGAGCACTTGCTGACCCAGCCGCTGCACTGGCTCGGCATGGTGCGCCTGGGCAGCAGCGCAGAGGGCGCGCTCGCAGACAGGCTGGCGCTCACCGACCTGGGAGCTGCCATTCTGGGTAGAGGCGCACGGCCGCCCGTCCGCCGTACCGAGCCCCTGGCGCGCATCGCCGCAGATGGCGCCATCAACGTGGCGCTGACACAGTCGAGCTATGAACGGTACCAGCTAGAGCGCATCGCCGAGTGGCAGGGGCAGGATGAGGTGGCGAGCTATCGGCTTACCGAGAGCTCGGTGTGGGGCGGCGACAACGCCGGCATCTCGGTGCCGCAGATAGCCGCCTTTCTGCGGCGCATCACCGGCGGCGCGGTGCCAGCGGGCCTACAGCTCACGCTCCAGGCCTGGGAAGCTCGCTTTGGTCGCGCCACGCTGCGGCAGGCGGTGCTCCTGGAGTTTGCCGATGAGGAGACGGCCCGCGAGGCGCTCGGAGACAAGCAGATCGCACCGCTGATCGCGCAGGCTTTGACGCCTACACTGATGGCGGTGCGACGGAACGACGTTCAAGAGCTGATCTCGGCCCTGCAGGGGCGGGGCATCTGGCCACGGCTGCCGGTGGATGGCGACCTCTAGGACCCTAGGCAGCGCCCTCGTCCGCCGTAGGCATGCTCTCGTCGGCCTCTGCAGGCGCGTCCAGTGCCTCGATGACGACGGCAGGCTCGACGGGGGCTGCCTGAGCCTCGACATCATCCTCATGCTGAAAGCGCCCGCAGTAGGGGCACACGTCCCAGTTGGGCATCACCAGGTGCCCGCAGCCCACGCAGCGCAGCTTGAGCTGGTGATGGCAGTTGGGGCAGACCACATAGTCGGCCTCGACCGATTGGTGGCAGTTGGGGCACAGCAACTTGGCGTCGAGCTCGTGCATCACGGCCTCTTCGGCCAGGGTGCGGTCGTACTCTTCGGCCAGGGTCGTCTTGGGGCGCACCAGAAGATACACCACCAGGCCTGGCAGGCCGAAGACGGCCACCAAGAGCGCCGACATGATGTGAGCGAGCACATCGCGGCTGCGCGAACGAATGTCGCGAAAGGTCCACACGATCAGCCCAAGGTAGAGCGCCACTGCATAGGCCCCGATGACAAACAGGGCTGCAGAAACGTAGACGTTCAGGTTCGGCGGCAACTTCATGCCTGCTACTCCTATGCGCAAGGTAAACGCCGCGGGCTGAGAGGCTCATCGCGGGGCACGCCCCAGGCCGCGGGCTATGGCAACGGATTATATCACGCCTTGAGGGCGCTGTCAGAACAGACTCACTCTGTCGACGGCCTGTCGGCGCCGCCGACCGGGCGTGGCGCCGGGCAATAGTCGTAGGGGCCGCTCGTCCAGGGCAGCCGCAGGCCGGTTTGCACATCGACCATCCAGATGCTGCCGTTGTCTGCTGCGGTCACCTCTTGATCGGGCGCAGTGCGCGAGTACTGGTACGTCACGGTCTGCCCGTCGGGCATCCAGCCAGGCTCGACGGCGTGCTCACCCCAATCGAGCTCTACCAGCGTGCGCAGATTTGCGCCATCGGCCGACACCACCATTAGATCGGTGCGCCGTGTGCCCTCGCCCCACCAGGCCCAGCGCCGCACCTCAAAGGCCACCTGGCTCCCGTCGGGCGACCAGGCAGGGTTGGCCAACGTCAGGATCTGGTCATCGGGGTTGGGCATCGCCAGCAACTCGCGCAGTGAAGCGCCGGTCACATCCCACAGCCAGAGCCAGGCGCCATCGCTGCCGGTGACGGCGCCCACCAGTACGTCCTCCACCGGCGACCAGGCCACGCCGTCGAGGCTGCCCTCGGGCGCATCCTCGAGCTGGCCGCGAAAGCCCGAAGCGAGGCCCACGATGCGCCCCTCAAAGAGATACTGCGGCTTGCCCTCATCGTCCAACGCCCACCGGTAATAGGTGCCTGCCAGGATGTTGCCATCTCGCGAGAGATCGGCCTGCTTCCAGCCCTGGCCGCTATCGACCACCTGAATGAGCACGGGCGCAAAGACGCCGTCGGTGACGACCAGGTCCACATCGCCGCGCAGCGTGTGCCCGTCTGAGGTGCACACCACTCTGGCCCAGGTGGCGCCCACCGGCACGCCCACCAACTCGAATGAGCCGGTTTCGTCGACCTCGACCGGGCCGGACACGCCCTGAGCGCTGACGACGCAGGCGCCCACCGCACCCACCACGCGGCCTTCGAGCGAGACAAAGGGTCCGGGCGCCTGGTCGGGGGGCACATAGTCGCCGGTGACCATGCGCAGGCCGGTGCCGTCGCTGCGCACGATAAACACATTGCGTTCGTTGCCACGGCTGAGGATGGCGCCATAGGTGCTGACAAAGACCAACTGCTCGCCATCGGCCGACCAGGCCAGGTTGGTGATGCGCTCGGGGCCGGTGAGGTGCTCGAGTTCGAGCAGGTCCTCGGGGCGCTCGCGCTCCAGCACAATGCTGGGCTCGCCATCGACGGGAACCTGCACATAGGCCAGGCGGTGGATCTCGGGCAGCCGGGTGGGCGTGACGGTGGGCGTGGGCGTCGGCTGCGCCTCGGTCAGGCCCTCTGCCACCACGGGGGTCTCGGTGGGCGGCGGCGCCATGGCGGTGTAGGTGGCGTGCAGCATGGCCTCGACGCGGGTCTCGAGGGCGTGATAGTCGGGTGTGGGCGTCGGCGCGGTCGCTGTGGGCGCGCTGCAGGCCATGGCCACCAGAGCCAGCGCCAAGGCTGCCAGCGGCCAAGCCACAGCGATCTTGCGAGCGGCAGCGACCCATTGCTTTGTGCTATGCATGACAGGTAGGCATTATGTCGTCAGCACTCCTGTCTGTCAAAAGGCACAGTCCGAGGGGCTGCTGGCGCGGCCTTGCGCTCGGGCGCTTGCCACGCGTGGAGAGGCGTCTATACTCTGAGCACAGCAGAGCCCGCTGGCCGGGCTCTGCTTTCCTTCTCGATCGTATCTACAGGGGGTGCGCCATGATCGTTGAGATGCGCATGGGGGCCACGCAAGAGCAACTGGACGCCGTGATTGAGCGCGCCAGGCAGTTCGGCTTTGACGTGCAGGTCAACGTTGGCACCGACAAGTTCGTGGTGGCCATTCTGGGCAGCGACACTGGACGCTGCCCCACCGAGAGCTTTGCGGTGTTGCCGGGCGTGCAGTCGGTCACCCGCATCATGCGCCCCTTTAAGCTTGCGTCGCGCGAGTTCAGACCGGACCGCACCGTGGTGCGCGCCGGCCCGGTCGAGATCGGCGGCGACGACCTGGCGATCATTGCCGGCCCGTGCAGCGTCGAGTCGCGCGAGCAGCTCATGGAGACGACCGCGGCTGTGGTGGCTGCGGGCGCCTGCATGCTGCGCGGCGGCGCCTTCAAACCACGCACCTCGCCATTCAGTTTCCAGGGCATGGGCATGGAGGGCGTCGACCTGCTCTGCGAGGCGCGCACCGCTTTTGGCGTGCCCGTGGTAAGCGAGGTCACCGACGCGCACTATATCGAGGCCATGGCCGAGCATCTCGACGTGCTGCAGATCGGCGCCCGCAACATGCAGAACTATGTGCTGCTGCGCGCCGCGGGTGAGACGGGCAAGCCCTGCATCCTCAAGCGGGGCCTGTCGGCGACTGTCACCGAGTGGTTACAGGCGGCCGATTATCTGCTGGCCGCGGGCACAGGTGGGGTCATCTTGTGCGAGCGAGGCATCCGCACCTTTGAGACGAGCACACGCTTTACCCTCGATGTGGGCGCGATCGGCGTGGTCAAGCGCGAGTCGCACCTGCCGGTGATCGTGGACCCCAGCCACGCGGCAGGCCACCATGAGCTGGTGCCCACCCTGGCGCTGGCTGCAGTGGCCGCCGGCGCCGATGGGCTGATGATCGAGGTGCACCCGCATCCTCAAGACGCTCTGTCAGATGGCCTGCAGAGCCTCACGCCCAAGAGCTTTGCGCGGCTGATGGCCCAGATTTCGGCGGTGGCCGGCGCAGTGGGCCGCGGCGTGCAGCAGCCGTCAGGCAGTCAGCTCGGCATCGGGTAGCTCGATGACCGTGCCGGCAGGGCAGGGGTGCACGCGTTCGCCAAAGGCCTCATGCAGCGCATAGAGGGCGCGCTCGCCCGTGCAGTGGCACAGGTAGAGCTCGGGGGCGCCTTCGCGCTCGAGGCAACGGGTGACGGCCTCTAGCTCGGTGGCGTCAGCGTACTCGAGATGGGCGCCGCCGATCACGGCCCGCAGGGGCGCCGAGGTCATCTCGCGCAGGCGCAACAGGGTGTTGCGCAGGCCGGCATGGCAGCAGCCGCACAGCAGCGCCACGCCACCCTTGACGTGTAGCACCAGCGCCAGGTCGTCGCCATAGTCGTCGATCGCGAGGCGACCGCCACGCCCGACCCGGTGTTGCGGGCTGCGGCCCATCGGATGGGGCCGCGAGGCGATGGCGCCGGTGGTCCAGATGTTCGGGGCCAGCTCGACCGGCTCGGCGGACAGGTGCCAGGCGCCCGCTGCAGCCCGGGCGGCAACGTCAGGCGGCAGGCCGATCTGCCGGGCGCCATCGGCTCCCGAGTAGCGCGGCGCGGAGATGGCCACATGCGCATGGACGGGCGCCTGCGGCCAGTGCGATTGCACCACCGCCAGGCCACCGGTGTGGTCGGCATGGGCGTGGCTCAAGGCGAGGCCGTCGAGGTCGGCGTCCCACAGGCCTAGCGCTACAAGGTTGTGCTGCAACACCTGCCCGCTCTGGCCGGTGTCGAGCAGCACGTGGCGGCCCTGCGAGGTAAGCCAATACGACAGGCCATGCTCGGCCCACAGGGCGCTGCCTCGGGCGGCACAGTTCTCCACCACGCAGGTTAGCTGCATCCTGGCCTCAATGAACCCCTGACGGGGTGCTCCGCCAGGGGTACTACAACCGAGCTACTTGTCGTTGTCGACCGACCAGACCTTCCACACCTTGCCGACCAGGTCGGGAGACGGCTTGAGGGTGGGCTTGCCGGGCTGCCAGCCAGAGGGCGTCACCTCGCCGGTGGCACGGACATGCTGGTAGGCCTTGACCTGACGGATGAGCTCTCCTACGTTGCGACCAACCGTGGGCGTGAGCACTTCCATCGCCTGCACCACACCGTCAGGGTCGATGATAAAGCGGCCCCGGATATCAACGCCGCCCTCTTCGTCATAGACACCATAGAGACGCCCGATGGCGCCGGTGGTGTCCGCGATCATCGGCCAGGGAAAGCCCCCGGGGACCATTTTGGAGAGTTCTTCTTCTTGCCAGACCTTGTGGACAAAATGGCTGTTGGTGCTGATGGCCAGCATCTGCACACCCAGCTCGTCCAACTGAGCCTTACGCGCAGCGACCGCTGCGAGTTCGGTCGGTCAAACAAAAGTAAAGTCACCGGGATAAAAGCAGAGCACCGTCCATCTGCCGGCATAGTCTGACAGCGAGACCTTCTTAAAGCCGCCGTCGACATAGGCCATGCCGCTGAACTGCGGAGCAGGCGCCCCTGCTCGTGCTGTGGTCATGGTCACCTCCTGTGTGATAAGCCATCGATCAGGTCAGTTCGCAGGGAGGCAAGAGACACCCTCGCCCCCGGGCGCGCTCACGCGGCCTTCACGATGAGCATAATGCATGGCCTTTACGGTGTCAATGGCTCGCGCTGCATTCCATTGACTTGACGCAGGCCGTATGCTAGGATCAGCATAGTGCCCGTGCCGGGCACGGTCGCGCATAGACAACGATCAACCTTGTGGCCCGCGGCAAGGCTCTGGCACAGCGGCTCTTAGCCTGTCAGTCTGCAGAAGGGAGGGCTTTATACGAGGGGACACCACTGTGCACTAACAACTGAATAGAGCCAGGGCGCAGGTTACGGTGCTGAGGAGGGGTCTCTATGGCAGTTCATGTTGGGGTGCGCCTGGTATTGGCAATCATCCTGTCCATCATTGGCTGGTGGTATGGCAAGTCGGGATCATCGCTATCGTTCGCAGCCGGCCTGATCGATGGACGCTATTATCCTGCTCTGTATGGCATTCTCGGCGCACTGATCGGTTTTTTGGCAGCTCCGTTGTTGGTGAGTCTGCCTTTTCGTGCTATTCGGCGTGGCGTGCAAGTGTTGCCGGTGCGTGGGCTGGTGATGGTCGTCCTGGGCATCATACCGGGGCTGATCATCGGGGCATTGCTGGCGCCGGCGCTCGCCCTGCTATCACCGCCGTGGGGCAGATTGTTGCCCATCGCCACATCCTTGCTGCTCGGCGGGTTGGGCATCGTCATTGCCTCGGTTCATGGCGCCGAGATATGCAGCCTGTTCGGCTGGCGCCTGGCCCACAACGTCAGCGTGGGCCGGCGCGAAGTGCTGCTGCTCGACACCAGCGTCATCATCGATGGTCGCATCGCCGATATCGGCAAGACCGGCTTTGTTCGCGGCACCATGCTGGTGCCACGCTTTGTGCTCGACGAGCTGCAGTACATCGCCGATTCGCCCGACGCTCTGCGCCGCAACCGCGGGCGTCGCGGCCTCGAGATCCTCGGGCGCATGCAAAAGGACGATGGCTATGCCATCGAGATGACCGAAGATGAGGTCCCCGAGATCCGCGAGGTGGACGGCAAGCTCACGCGCCTGGCTCAGGAACTGGATTGCCCGATCTTGACCAACGACTATAATCTCAACCGCGTTGCCGAGCTGCAGGGCATCGAGGTGCTCAACATCAATGAGCTGGCCAACGCCGTCAAAGCGGTGGTGTTGCCCGGCGAGACGCTACGGGTGCGCATCATCCAGGAAGGCAAGGAGCTGGGCCAGGGTGTTGGCTATCTTGACGACGGCACCATGGTCGTCATCGAAGAGGGGCGGCGACACCTCAACAGCACCGTCAACATCACGGTCACCCGTGTGTTGCAGACGGTGGCTGGACGGATGATCTTTGGCCAGATGCCGAATGCCAAGAGAGTCTGAGCGGCTATCGGCCCTCGACGCCACAGTGTTTCGTGAGCAGCTCCGCCAGGCGCTGCAGGCCGCCTTTGGCGCCTGGGAGCGCGCCGAGGGCACCGGCCTGGATGCCGAGCAGTGGTTTGCAGTGCTGGCCGATGCCGTGCAGGCCGAGGCCGGCGACTGGCCTGTGGCCATCGAACTGTGCGGCTTTGCTCTAGCTGAGATCGACGGGCCGGCGCAGACACCCTGGGCCGTCGAGTCATTGCGCCGCTCATCGGCAGCCATGGTGTTGACAGAGGCGCTGGCCGGCCTGGAGCCTGGCGACCTGGCCACGCCCGAAAGCGCCAAGGCGTTCTTTGCCCGGCTCAGACGCAGGCTGCGCGCCAGCCAGGGCTTGCGCGGGCAAGACGTGATGGATGCCATCCGCGCCAGCCTGACAGGCAGCCAGCGCGGCCCCTGTCTGGGCATCGTGGCCGCTTTGCTGGGCCCGTCGCGCGCGCGACACCGCCTCGAGGAGCAGTTGACATGTTTGCGGTCGGCATGAACTGCAGATGCATCTGTACGTGGGGACGCCCGTCCCCCACGCGGCCCACCAACCATCGACACTGATGGACAGGAGAGACAGATGACACTGCAGATCTATAACTCACTATCGCGCAGCAAAGAGACCTTTGTGCCCCTGCACCCGGGCCGTGTGACCATGTACGTCTGCGGGCCCACCGTGTATGACGACGCTCACCTGGGGCACGGCAAGACCTATGTGAACTTTGACACGGTGGTGCGCTATCTGCGCTACCTGGGCTATGACGTGCTCTATGTGCAGAACATCACCGATGTCGGCCACCTGCTCGACAGCGGCGAGGACCGCATGCTCAAGGGCGCGCACCGCGAGCAGGTGCACCCCATGCAGCTCGCCGAGCAATACGCCTATCGCTACTTTCGCGACATGGATCGACTCAATGTGGGGCGGCCCAGCATCTCTCCCCGCGCCTCGGGGCACATCCCCGAGATGATCGCCTGGATTCAAGAGCTGCTGGCCACCGGGCACGCCTATGAGGTCAACGGCTCGGTCTACTTTGACGTGCGCTCGTTCGAGGGCTATGGCAAGCTATCGGGCCGCCGCATCGACGACGCGTTGAGCGGCACCCGCGTGCAGGTGGCCGACGAAAAGCGAGACCCCGCTGACTTTGCGCTGTGGAAGCGCGCCGAGCCCGAGCACATCATGCGCTGGCCCAGCCCATGGGGCGAAGGCTTTCCTGGCTGGCACATCGAGTGCACTGTGATGTCGATCAAGTATCTGGGGCAGCCGTTCGACATCCACGGCGGTGGCATAGACAACAAGTTCCCCCATCACGAATGCGAGATCGCCCAGGCCGAGGCGGCCACCGGAAAGCCCTTTGCGCGCTATTGGCTGCACAATGGCATGCTGATGATCAGCGGCGAGGAGATGCACAAATCAGCGGGCAACTTTGTCACGCTGGCCCAGGCGCTGGACGAATGGGAGCCGCTGGTCATTCGCACGTTCATCCTGCAGGGGCACTATCGCAACCCGCTCGACCTGACTCGAGAGGCGCTGCTGGCCGCGCAAAGGGGCTGGGAGCGGCTCATGGATGTCATCCGTGGTGTGCGCCGGCGGCTCGCAGCGGCCCCGGTCGGCGCAGCAAGCCCCGAGCTGGCCGCGCGCCTCGACGCAGCCCGGCAGGCCTTTGAGGCCAGCATGGACGACGACTTTAACACCGCCGGGGCGCTGGCGGCCATGTTCGACCTGACGCGCGATATCAACACCCTGCTGAACGCCCCTGCCCCGCTGAGCCAGGGCGCCCTGCAGGCCATCGACGCCCTCTATGGCCGCCTGCTGGGCGACGTGCTGGGCATTGTGCCGGCCACGCTCGAGGCCGAGGCCCACGCGGGGCTGACCGACGGGCTGATCCGCCTGCTGGTGGACACGCGCACGAGCCTGCGTCTGGCGCGTCAGTGGGCCGCTGCCGACGCCATCCGCGACCAACTGCAGGCGCTGGGGGTGCAGTTGCAGGATGGCCCTGAGGGCACCACCTGGACGGTGCTCTAGGTGGAAGTGCTAGCGGGTCGCAACTCGGTCTATGAGGCGCTGCGCGCGGGTCGCCGCCAGGTGCACCGGGTGCTGGTGGCCCGCGGCGCGCAAGAGCGCGAGACCCTCGCCGACCTGCTGGCGCTGGCGGCCGAGCGCGGCCTGCCGGTGAGCTACGTCGATCGAGCACAGCTCGACCGGGCTGCCGGCGCCCTGCACCATCAGGGGGTCATCGCCGAGGGCGAGGGCTATCCCTATGTCTCTGCGGCCGATATGCTGGCTCTGGCCGGCGAGCGACAAGAGCCGCCCTTGCTGCTGGCCCTGGACGGCGTCCAGGATCCGCAGAATGTGGGCACGCTGCTGCGCACCGCCGAGGCGGTGGGCGTGCATGGGGTGCTCTTGCCGCAGCGGCGGGCGGCCCACATCACGCCGGCGGTGAGCCGTGCCTCGGCGGGGGCCGTGGAACATCTGTACATCGCCATCGTGCCCAACATGGTGCGCGCCATCGAGGGCCTCAAGGGCGCCGGCGTCTGGGCTGTGGGCGTCGAGGACCATCCAGACGCGCAGGACTATGGCATGGTCGATCTCGACATGGCGCTGGTGCTGGTGTTGGGGGGCGAAGGCGAAGGCCTGCATCGGCTGGCAGCCGAGCGCTGCGACCTGCTGGTGCGCTTGCCCATGCGCGGCCAAATCAACTCGCTCAACGTGGCGGTGGCAGGATCGATCATGCTCTACCGGGCCTGGCAGGCGCGGCAGAGCGGGCCATGGCACGAGAGCGCCGGGCATTTGACACCGGCCCACCCTGCACTATAATCTCCGGTCGGAAGCAGTTTGACCGAGAGGCTCTTTGAGCTATAATGTCGGTTACGTTGGCCGACGTAGCTCAATCGGCAGAGCAATGGTTTTGTAAACCATCGGTTGTGGGTTCAAGTCCCACCGTCGGCTCAGCCTCGTTCCAACAATCTAGGTTTCTCATACGTGGGCAGATACCCAAGCGGCCAAAGGGGACTGACTGTAAATCAGTTGGCACAGCCTTCGGAGGTTCGAATCCTTCTCTGCCCACCTGTTTTTGTGAGCGTGCCCACGTAGCTCAGCCGGTAGAGCACGTTCTTGGTAAGGACGTGGTCATGGGTTCAATTCCCATCGTGGGCTTCAGCGCAGTTCACCAGCGGCAGAGGTTGGCAGGAGGTTCGTTCCATGGGCAAGAAGGTATTTGAGCGGAGCAAGCCGCACGTCAACGTGGGCACCATCGGGCACGTGGACCATGGCAAGACGACGTTGACGGCCGCCATCACCAAGTATCTCGGCTTGGTGGGTGGGGCCAGTTTTATGGCCTATGATCAGATCGACAATGCGCCAGAGGAAAAGGCGCGCGGTCTGACGATTGCGATCTCGCACGTGGAATACGAGACCGAGAAGCGGCACTATGCGCATGTGGACTGCCCGGGGCACGCGGACTATATCAAGAACATGATCACGGGTGCGGCGCAGATGGACGGGGCGATTCTGGTGGTTTCAGCGCCCGACGGTCCGATGCCGCAGACGCGGGAGCACATCTTGCTGGCGCGGCAGGTCGAAGTGCCGGCGATGGTGGTGTTCCTGAACAAGTGCGACATGATGGAAGACGAAGAGCTGCTGGAGCTGGTGGAGCTAGAGCTGCGCGAGCTGCTATCGGACCAGCGTTTTCCTGGGGACGACATACCGATCGTGCGGGGCTCGGCGCTGCAGGCGCTCGAGTCGTCGTCGATGGACCCGAACGATCCGGTGTACGCGCCGATCAAAGAGTTGATGCGAGTGGTGGACGAGTACATACCGACGCCAGTGCGCGACGTGGACCAGCCGTTCCTGATGCCGATCGAGGACGTATTTGGGATCAAGGGGCGGGGCACGGTGGTGACGGGGCGCGTGGAGCGCGGGCGAGTGCGCACGGGCGAGACGGTGGAGATCGTGGGGCTGCGCACTGACATTCGCAGCACGGTGGTGACGGGCGTAGAGATGTTCCGCAAGACGCTGGACGAGGGTCTGGCGGGCGACAACGTGGGCTGCCTGTTGCGCGGCATCGACCGCGAGGACGTGGAGCGCGGGCAGGTGTTGGCCAAGCCCAAGTCGATCACGCCGCACACCAAGTTTCGCAGCGAGGTGTACGTGCTCAAGAAGGAAGAGGGCGGGCGACACACGCCGTTCTTCCCCGGGTACCGTCCGCAGTTCTTCATTCGGACGATGGACGTGACGGGCGAGGTGATCCTCGATCCGGGCGTGGAGATGGTGATGCCGGGCGACAACGCCAACCTGACGGTGGAGCTGATCACGCCGGTGGCGCTGGAAGTGGGCTCGCACTTTGCCATCCGCGAGGGCGGCCGCACCGTGGGCGCTGGCGTCCTCACCCAAATCCTGGAATAGTCTGG